>NZ_JBNDMJ010000003.1:0-4003615 GCF_050436525.1 Paraburkholderia sp. 35.1
TGTCATCGGCAACTTGAAAGTCGTCGAGATCTGACGGTGCGAACGTCATCTTCTTCGTGGTGGTTTTTCTTCCGGGTGCGTTTTCTTCCGGCTTTTGTTTCATAAAGGCCTGGCTGTTCTTCGCTTTTCGCTTCTTCTTCGGCTGTTGTTTTTTGTTCGTGCCGAACCTGACGGCGAGGCTCGGGCGTAGGCGCGCGCATGATCTGCCCCCAAGGAGGGTCGGTCATGAAGCGCGTCGGACAGCGAAAGTGCCGGCATTGCGGGGCCTGGTTTCGTCCCGATCCCCGCAATGCGCGGCACCAACGGTACTGCAGCGAACCCGCGTGTCGCCGGGCGAGCAAAGCCGTCAGCCAGCGGCAATGGCTGGCCAAACCCGAGAACCAGGACTATTTCCACGGTGCGGAGCACGTCGCGCGGGTGCGGCATTGGCGCGCCGAGCATCCGGGCTACGGGCGCCGAACGCAGCAGAAGTCCGAGAAGTCTGGGGATGCGTTACAAGAGAACTGCCGCGCGCAAACCCTTGCCCCACAAGGCTCGGGGGCCGATTCGGGAGGCGCTGCGTTACAAGAAGTCTTATCGGCGCAACCGGCCGTCCTGATTGGGCTGATCGCCCATTTGACCGACAGCCCGTTACAAGAAGACATCGTGCGCAGCAGCCGGCGGTTGCTACAACTGGGGCAGGACATCTTGCATGGGAGGGGGGAGCATGCCGAGCAAGCGTGTGATTTGCCCTGAGCGGATCCGGCAGATTCCGGCGCACTTCAGTTGGGTCGATCACCGGCTGGTGCGCGAGCGCTACATCGAGCGCTGTGACGCCTGTGCGGCTGCGCTGTACCTGTTTCTGGTCACCGTCGCCGATGCGCAGGGCCTGAGCTACTACGCCGACGCGACGCTCGCACGGCGCCTGTCGATGGCGCCGGCGCGTCTGGAGATGGCCCGCAGCGACCTGATTCGCGTCGGCCTGATCGCCTGGCAAGGGCCGATCTATCAGGTGCTGGCGCTGGATGCGCCGGTGCCGGCGCCGCCGCTGCCTCACGCGGACGTGACGACGCAGCTTGAGCGGTTGCACGCGGCGCTGGGGAAGCGTCGTGCTTGATTATGAAACGTACTGCAAGATTCGCGACTGCCATGATCGGCAGCACCTGACGATCACGCAGACGGCGCGCGCGCTCGGCCTGCATCCGCAAACGGTGTCCAAGTGGTTGAAGGCCGCGCGGTACGCACATCGCGCGCAGCCGCCACGCACCAGCCGGCTCGATCCGTTCAAGGCGCAGGTGGTGCGCTGGCTCGATGCGCACCCGTACAGCGCGCAGCAGATCTTCCAGCGCTTGCGTGAAGCGGGCTTCGACGGCGGCTATACGATCGTGCGCGACTACGTGAGCAAGATCCGCCCGCCGCGGCGCGAGGCATTCCTGAAGCTCGCGTTCGCCCCGGGCGAGTGTGCCCAGGTCGACTGGGGCGAATACGGTTCGATCGCCGTGGGCTCGACGCGGCGGCGGCTCTCGTTCTTCGTCATGGTGCTGTGCTACAGCCGGCTGATGTATCTGGAGTTCACCGTCTCACAGACGATGGAGCACTTCCTCGCCTGCCACGAACATGCCTTTGCCGCCTTCGGGGGTTGTCCGGCCAAGATTATGGTGGACAATCTGAAGTCCGCGGTGCTGCAGCGGCTGATCGGCCAGGCGCCGGTATTCAATCCGCGCTACCTCGATGCAGCGCGCCACTGGGGGTTCGAGATCGTCGCCTGCAACGTCGGCAAAGGCAACGAGAAGGGCCGCGTCGAGAACGGCGTGGGCTACGTCAAGAAGAATCTCTTGAACGGGCTCGAGCTCGCCGAGTTCAGCGCCATCAACCCCGCGGCCCGACTCTGGCTCGATACCATTGGCAACGTGCGCATCCACGGCGAGACGCACCAACGCCCCGTCGATCTGTTCGAGACCGAGCGCGCGCATCTGAAGCCGCTCAATGCTTCGCCCTACGACGTCGCGCGCATCCTCACGGTGCGCACGAGCAGCCAGTTTCGCGTAGCGCTGGACACCAACCACTACTCGGTGCCGGCGCGCTACGCCAATACGCGCGTCACGCTCAAGGCCTATCCCGATCGGATTTGCATCTACTACGAGAACCAGTTGATTGCCCGCCATGTGCGCAGCTACGAGCGTCACCTCGATATCGAGGATCCCGAGCATCCGAAGGCCCTGCTCGCGCAGCGTCGCCATGCGCGCGAACAGCGGCTGATGCTGCGCTTCCTGAGCCTGGGCCCGCACGCCCAGGCCTATTGCGAAGGCCTCGAGCAACGGCGCATCAATGCGCGCCAGCATGTGCGCAAGATCGTCGCGTTGAGCGAAATCTACGGCATCGAGGCCGTTGCGCGCGCCCTGCAGGACGGGCTCGCGTTCCAGGCCTTCAGTTGCGAGTACATCGCCAACATGCTCGAGGCCAGAGCGCGGCAGCGGCCCGAGGCCGGAGCACTGCATCTGATCCGCCATCAGGATTGGCTGGAGTTCGAACTCGCGCAGCCGGATCTCTCGTGCTACCGCGTGCCGGAGGCCAACGATGACCAGGATGACGACAAAGACAAAAGCTGAATCCAGCGCGCCACAGTCAGGCGCCGATTCTGCGGCGACGCTGCGCACGCAGCTTATGCAGCTGCATCTGGCCTACACGCTGCAACACTACGAGGCTTTGGCCAGCGAGGCAGCCGCCCAGCACTGGTCGCATGTCGGGTATCTGGCCCGCCTGGTCGAAGGCGAGGCGCATCGGCGTGAAGATCGCAGCGTCGCCCGACGCGTCGCGCTCGCGCGATTCCCGGTACTCAAGACATTGGACCAATTCGAGTGGAACTGGCCCACCAAGATCAATCGTCTGCAGGTCCAGAATCTGTTTCGCCTGAACTTCATCGAGGAGCACGCCAACGTGATCTTCCTCGGCGGCGTCGGGCTGGGCAAAAGCCACTTGAGCATTGCGCTGGGCCATACCGCCTGCCTGCGCGGCTACTCGGTGCTATTTGCCACGGCCGTGGACATCATCAATTCGGTGAATGCCGCCTGTGCCCATGGCGGGCTCAGGCGTGAATTGCGCCGCTACGCCAAGCCGCGCCTGTTGATTATCGACGAACTCGGATATTTGCCCATCGACCAGCAAGGCGCCGACATCCTGTTTCAGATCGTCAGTCAACGCTACGAACACGGCGCCACCATCATCACCTCCAATCGCGCCTTCAAGCACTGGCCCGACATCCTCAACCACGACAGCACCTTGACCTCCGCGCTGCTCGATCGCGTCTTGCATCATGCCGAGACCGTCGTCATCGAAGGCAAGAGCTATCGCATGAAAGACCAGAGCGACCCCGAACCCGCCGCTTGACGCCGTTCACCACCGTGAGTTTCAAACCGCCCGATTCGCGTGAAATTGACGCCGCCGCTGACAATCGGCGTGGTTGAAACGGGTTACCTGTATCCATCAACAGCGGAGGATCAGCGAGACTTCGCGTTTTCCATCTCGCATACCTCCTCCTACGTCCGGGGTTATGCCGACCAGCTTTACATCAAAGCGCGGGGCCAACAGCAAGGGCGCGCCACGAAGGTGGAGTACAACACGGACGAGTTTTATTCGGTGTTCTTAAAGCGCAGCTGGGCCGATCTGGCGAATGGTTGTCCTCCCGTTGCAGGGTTGCGGGAGGCCGAGCATGCGATCGCTGTCGTCGAGGCAGGATACCGCTCTGTCGCCAACGGCGGCGCACCAGAACCGGTCGACAATGCCTTCTAGTGTAGTGCGTCGTAAATAATGCAACTTAATCGCGATTTGCGAGTCTCCTTCCAGGTGATGAGGGAGAACCCATGAGAATCGCGGCAAAAGTTGAGCTGAGCGAAGGCCAGCGCAAACAATTGGAAACGTGGGCGGCTGGGCGGAGGGTTCCGGTACGACTGGCCGAGCGTGCCAAGATGATATTGCTCGCGGCACTGGGCCACACAGACAAAGAGATCGGTGTGCAGTTGGGTATCTGGCGAGGCACGGTGGCGCGCTGGCGAGCGCGCTTCATCGCGGACGGTGTGGCGGGGATCGAGCGGGACGAGACGCGACCCGGGCGCAAGCCGAAGATCTCTGCGCGCAAGGTCAAGGCCATCGTGGCGATGACCATGCAGCAGCGTCCCGATAACGCGACGCATTGGAGTACGCGCAGCATGGCGGCAGTGGCCGGCGTCAGCGAGGCGAGCGTGAGGCGCATCTGGCAGGCGCATGGACTCAAGCCGCATCGGATAGAAACCTTCAAAGTCTCGAACGACAAGCACTTTGCCGAGAAGCTGGAGGACATCGTCGGCCTTTATCTCGATCCACCTGAGCACGCACTGGTGTTCAGTTGTGACGAGAAGTCCCAGATTCAGGCTCTGGACCGGACCCAGCCTGGCTTGCCGATGAAGCGAGGTCGAGGTCAGACGATGACGCACGATTACAAGCGCAATGGTGTGACGACGTTGTTCGCCGCGATGAACACGCTCGATGGCAGCATCATTGGCCAGTGCCAGACGAAGCATCGTCATCAAGAATGGCTGGGCTTCCTGCGCAAGATCGATCGCAGCACCCCCAAGGGTAAGGAACTACATTTGATTGCCGACAACTACGCCACTCATAAGCATCCCGAGGTGAAGGCGTGGCTGGCCAAGCACCCACGATTTCACATGCATTTCACGCCCACCAGCGCTTCCTGGCTCAATATGGTCGAACGCTTCTTTCGTGATCTGTCCGAGAACCAGCTACGGCGGTCAGCCTTTCGCTCGGTACCCGAGTTGGTCAGCACGATCGAGCAGTACATTGAAAAGCACAATGGTGATCCAAAACCCTTCATCTGGACCGCTAAAGCTTCCGACATTCTGGCGAAAGTCACGCGTGCCCGCACCAAGCTGAATAAGATGCAATCCGTTTGACGCAGACCACTAGGTCCGTTGCCGCCTAACGGCTCTACCCGCCGCTACGCCTTGCGACGAGTTGTTGTGCGAGTCAAATTTCAACGCAGACCTTAACTCCGCCGCCAAGGGGCCGCTCTTCGCCGCTTGCGGAAGACCGCACCACGCGCGCCCGCCATCCGCCGCAACAGCGGCTAGAGAGCTTCCGCACTTCACACATCGCCAAACGGTACGAAACCGGCAGTCTCATAATGACCAATCTGCGGTTCGGCAAGTCGGACTGGACCTTCGCCGACGAGGCAACGCTCACGGCGGTGCTTCTCGATCGGCTGCTTCATAACGCGGATCAGCGGAATCAGCCCGGCATGCAGGAAATTGGCCGGCGTCTTGTCGACGAGACGCGAACGGCCCTGTGCAAGCGGCTCGACCGCGCTCGAGATAGCACCAGCTGCGTTCCCGGAGCATTGATTCAGTCGCAATCGTTTGGCGTCCCTAATACTCGGGTGCGTTGACGCTATGCAGACTACGAGCCTCGCCTCTCGACATTTGCCCATCCTGAACCTCTCGACGGATGCGATTGTTCTGGTTGCAAGACGGTTGTTCACTTCGACGCGCCGGGGATGGTTGGCGGCCCATTGCCCCGCTTGCGCAGTCGATGCGATGGCGAGTGTCCCGGCCATTGCGACGACGACACTGCCAATCAAGGTTTTGCGGCGCGCGGCAATCGAAACTCGCGAAGCGATCGCTGCATTCGTTGTGGCGCGCGAAGTAGTATTCTCGCAATGCACGCGGTCGACCGATCATCTGACTTGAGGAGCCGGGCCCATGGAAAGCATCGACACACTCGTCGTGGCGGCATTCGCTTTTGTCGCCAGCCACTTTCTCCTGTCCCATCCGCTGCGGGCGGGTATGGTCCGGGCAATCGGCGAACGGGGTGCCATGGGCGTCTATTCGCTGATTGCGATACTGACGTTCGGCTGGATGGTCGTGGCTTACGACAGGACGCCCGTCTCCGCGCCGCTATGGCCGGCAGGCAATGCGCTGTGGGCAGTTGTGACCGTGCTCATGCTGATCGCGTCGATCCTTCTGATGGGCTCCCTGATCCGCAACCCGGCGTTGCCCACCGGCGGCCGGCCCACCGCGTTTCCCGACGCGGCGCGCGGCGTGTACGCAGTGACCCGTCACCCGATGATGTGGTCGTTCGCGCTTTGGGGACTGTGCCATATCGCCGTGTTCCCGGTCACCCGGAACATCGTGCTTGCCGGGGCGATAATCATCCTCGCGCTGGTCGGTGCCGCGCTACAGGACCGCAAGAAACGGCGGCTGCAACCCGATCTGTGGCCCGCATGGGAATCGAAGACGAGCTATCTGCCGTTCGCGGCGATCGCCTCCAACCGCGCGCGGCTGGGCGGGTTCGGCATGCACGCGCTGGTGGGCGGCGTCGTTTTCTGGCTCGTCGCGACCTGGGCGCATATCCCGCTCTCCGGTTGGCCCGCGGGCATCTGGCGCTGGCTCTAGCCGCACGGTTCCACGAGATTTGTTCTCGTGGCGCAAGACTCTTTGTCCACGGTGTGTGTTCGAATTCGCGGCGGATGCGCCTACAGTGCCCTCCATCGGGTCCATCGATTCGAACGGCCAGCAGGCCGGATCAATCACACTGTGAGACAAACCATGAGCACTTCCAAAGTCGTCATCGTCACCGGCGCATCGCAAGGCATCGGCGCTGAAACCGTCAAAGCCTTCCGCGCGCAGGGGCATCGTGTCGTCGCCACGGCTCGTTCCATCGCACCGGCCGTCGAGGCCGACTATGTCGCCGTGGCCGGCGACATCGGCGACGCCGCTAGCGCCCGCCGTGTCGTCGACGCTGCCATCGAGCACTTCGGACGTGTCGATACGCTCGTCAACAACGCGGGAATCTTCATCGCGAAGCCGTTCACGCAGTACACCGCCGAAGACTACGCGGCGATCCTGAACGTCAACCTGAACGGCTTCTTTTACATTACCCAGTACGCGATCGACGCGATGCAGAAGCACGGCAGCGGTCACGTGGTCAGCATTACCACGACGCTCGCCGAAAAGGCGAACAGCAAGGTTCCGTCGGTGCTCGCGTCGTTGACGAAGGGCGGCCTGAATGCCGCGACGCGTTCGCTCGCCATCGAATATGCGCGCGCCGGTATCCGCGCCAACGCGGTGTCGCCCGGCATCATCAAGTCGCCGATGCATCCCGCCGAATCACACGCGACGCTCGCCGGGATGCACCCGGTCGGGCGCATGGGCGACATGAGCGACATCGTCAATGCGATCCTCTATCTCGACTCCGCACCGTTCGTGACCGGCGAGATCCTGCATGTGGACGGCGGCCAGAGCGCAGGCCAGTAAATGGTCTGGCGTCACCCGCACTCGCCCGGCAAGCCGATCCACACCCGCACCCATGACGCGATTGATCGTCAGTGCGGGTGTCCGCACATTGCGCGCATGATCTGATTCGCGCGCTCGACGCCACACTCAAGGAGCCCACCATGTCCGTCCAACAGAAACTCGCAGAACTCGGTCTCGAACTGCCCTCGCCTCCGCAGCCGCTGGGCAGCTATACGGCTGTCAGCGAAGCCGGAAACCTGCTTTTCATCTCGGGACAGGTGCCGCTGTCCGACGGCAAAATGGTCTATTCCGGGCGTGTCGGCGAGAACCTGACGCTCGAAGAGGGCCGCAAGGCTGCCCAACTCGCCGCGCTCAACGTACTCGCGCAGATCTCGCGTCATCTCGGCGGTTTCGAGCGCCTGCATCACATCGTTCGCGTCGAGGGGCACGTCAGTTCCGCCGATGGATTCTACGGGCAGCCCGCCGTGGTCGACGGCGCTTCGGATCTGTTCGCTGCCGTGCTCGGCGACAAAGCGGGACATGCGCGTTCAGCGTTCTCGCATAGCCAGGGTCCCGCCGACGCCGCTGTCGTGATCGTCGTCATCGCCGAATTCCTGCCCGCCTGATCGACGCGCGCCAGGCGTGACGCACGCCCTTCCCGCTTGGCGGCGCGGGCCTCGAAACGCCTCCAAACGTGCTTGCCGCCAGCCTCCCGCTGATCGCGAGACGGGATGAAAGGCCCGGTGATCATCTCCGCATAGCTTTGTCCCGGCCCGACCATGGGAAACACATCGGCGTTCTGGTCGATCATGACTTCGAGGAACGCCGGTCCGGCGAATTCGATGAACGCCCTGAGTTTCTGTTCCAGTTCAGCGAGCGATTCGTCGGCGCGGCGCTCGGTTACGACGAAGCGGCTTCGGATGGCGGCGGCAATCGCGCCGCGGCCCATGCCTGGCGTCAGCGATCCGCCCGCCGCGATTCGCGAGCGGGCGTCGTTGGAGTCACCACTCCTCGACGGCCACTTCGTAGTTGTCGTCGTAGAACGCGACGAGAAACTCCTCGGGCATCAGCCACGAGTCGACGCTCACGCTTTGCGTTCCAACGTCGACCTCGACTTTCGCGTCGGGATCGACCGACTTCATCGCATGCTCGAGCTTGGTCACATCATCTGCACGGATTTCAGTTTTCATCGAGAACTTCATGTTTCACCTCCCCAGTCAGCAACGTTCGAACCAGGCGGTGGCTCGCGATCAATCCCGGCTCGCCTGAACCTCGACCACCGTGCCGCGAGGCGTGCCGATCCAGTGAATCGCGGCGGCGAGAATGCCGAGCGCGATACCGAACGCGACGATGCCCGTCCAGCAATAGCGTGTCATCAACCAGCCGCTGACCGTCGCACCGAGCGCACCGCCGAAAAAGGTGGCCGTCATATAAAGACTATTGATGCGGCCCTGCGCTTTCGGATCGACCGCGAACGCGCGGGTCTGGTTCGATACGAGACCGGACTGCACGCCGATATCGAGCACGATCACGCCCACGATCAACAGCGTCAGCGAGTTCGCCGCGCCCGACAGCAGCAGATACGCGAGCGTGACGATGCCGATACTAGCGCCGATCACCTTGCGGAATCCGATGCGATCGGTCGCATTGCCGCCGAGTGAAGCGGCGAACGCGCCGGCCGCGCCGATCACGCCGAAGCCGCCTGCCCATGCACTGCCGAGATGCCACGGTCCGCTCGCGAGAAGCGCGGCGAGATTGACCCAGAACGCATTGAAGCAGGCCCACAGCAAGGCCTGGATCAGCATCGATTCCCGGATCGGCCGATTGTCCCTCGCGAGCGGCCACAGCGAAGCGAGCAGGCGCCCATAGGAGAGATTCGTCGACGGCACGCCGCGCGGCAGCAGGGCCGCGGCCGCGATCCAGACCGGCACCATGAAGGCCGCTTCGGCGACGTACACCGCGCGCCATCCATACGCCGTACCGATCACGCCGGCGATGGTACGGCCGCTCAGGATGCCGACCATGATCCCGCTCACGACGGTGCCGACGTTACGCCCGCGCTCGCTTGGCAACGACATCACGGCGGCGAACGGCACCAGCTGCTGCGGAACGCAGCTCACGATGCCGAGGCCGAACGACGCCGCGACGAGCGCCCAGATGCCGGGCGCGACGGCCGCGGCGACGCCGAACACGCAGGCGAGCGCGATCTGGATCAGCACGAGCTTGCGGCGATCGAACCGGTCGCCGAGCGGCAACAGCAACGCGAGCCCGCTCGAAAAACCGAGCAGTGCCGCGGCGGCGACGAGATCGACGGTCGTCACGTCGACGCGCAGACCCGCGGCGATCAGCGGCAGGATCGGCTGCGTGCAGTAAATGTTGGTGATCACCGCGCCGGCGATGATCGCCATCATGACGATCTTGCCGCGCGATGCGAATGCGGGCGTGGCGGCACTATCGGCTAAGTGGGTTGAGTCGCGCATGCAGCTCCTTGTTGTTCGTTCGCTCCGGTATTCGCAGCGACATGCCGCGATCCGGGTTCCAGTTTTGAACGGCGAGCGGCCCGTTGCCCGTTATCCGCCGTAGGTCGACTCCCATCCCCCTCCGAGCGCTTTACAGAGCGTGATCAGATTGGTCGCGGCGGTGGCTTTGCTCTTCTGCAGATTGCTCTGCGCTTCGAGCAATTGCCGCTGCACGTTCAGCACGTCGAGATAGTCGAGCGCGCCCGCCTTGTAGCGTTCCCGCGCAACGGCTAGCGCGCGCTCGTTCATGCTGACGGCCGTGGCGAGCCGATCGCGGCGGCGTTGTTCGGCGTCGTAGGTGACGAGCGAATCGTCGACTTCCCGCCACGCGCGTAGCACCGTCTGCCGGTAGACGATTGCGGCTTCCTGTTGTTGTGCTTCACGCAGTTCAAGCGTGCCCTTCAGACGGCCTCCCTCGAATATCGGCAACGAAATCGAAGGCCCAACGACGAACTGCCCGGACGCCCAGCTGGCGAGATTCGACAATTGAAGACTCTGAAACCCCGCGCTGCCGTTCAGCGTGATGCGTGGATAGAAATCGGCCTTCGCGACGCCGACGGTCGCGGTTGCAGCATGCAGGTCCGCCTCCGCCTTGCGGATATCGGGCCGGCGCTGCACGAGCTCGGACGGAAAGCCGATCGGCACCTGCGCGGGCAGCACCGGCACCTCGCGCGGTTCGGCAAGCGTCTGCCGCAGCGCACCGGGTTCCTGCCCGAGCAGCAGCCCGATCGCGTTGATGGTGGTCTCGCAGTGCGACTCCAGCGTCGGAATCAGGCTTTCGATGTTTTCCACCTGCGCGGCAGCGTTCGACACGTCGAGATCGGTCGTGACGCCTTCATGCGCGCGAACCCGCGTGAGCTTCAGCACATCGTTGGCGATGTCGAGGTTCTGTCTCGCGATCTGCAGCAGATCCTGCGTGTCGCGCAGCTCGATATAGTCGCGCGCCAGTTCCGCGCGCGCTCTCAACAGCACCGCGTTGCGGTCCTCGTATGACGCCTGGGACAGCGCGCTCGCCGCTTCGACGCTGCGTCGCACGTGCCCCCACAGATCGATCTCCCACGACGCATCGAACCCGGCCTGATACAGGTTATAGGCGGGCGAGCCCGCCGAGCCCGGCAACGGGGCCACGCCGAGCGGCGCGCTGCCGGAAGCCGATTGCGGCTGACTGTGCGTCGGCGTGACGCCGAGCAGCGACAGGATGCCGTTTTCGCTGCCGCGTTCGCGGTTGTACGAGGCGGCGCCGTCGAGCGTCGGGTATTCGGCGGCGCCGGCAACGCGCCGCTCGGCCCGGCTTTGCAGCAAACGCGAGGAGGCCGCGGCCACGTCGAGGTTGGCGTCGGCCAGCTGCTTTTCCAACTGGTTCAGTACCGGATCGTTGAACAGCGTCCACCAATCCGGACCGAACTGGGCTTCCATCGCCCGGCTCGGCGACTGCGCGGTTTGCGTGCGCTCGAAGACCTGCGGCGTGGCCGTCTCTGGACGTACGAAATCCGGACCCACCGTGCACGCCGTCAGCGCGACACAGGTCAGAAGCGCCGCGACGATCGCGCGCGCAGAGTATTGGCTCGTGTTCATTCTTTTTCCGCTCCCTCGGCCGTCGCTTCGCCACTGTGACCCACCACGACGTCCGCTTCGACCGAGAGGCCCACACTCAATGCCGATGCACTCGCCTGGCCGCGATCGATCGTGATCTTGACGGGCACCCGCTGCACGACCTTCGTGAAGTTGCCGGTGGCGTTGTCGGGCGCGATCGGCGCAAAGCTGACGCCGGTCGCCGGCGCGAGGCTATCGACACGGCCGCGGATCACTACGCCGGCCAGGCTATCCACCGTCACGCGTACGCTTTCGCCCGGTCGCATATTGCTGATCTGGCTCTCCTGGAAGTTGGCGACCACGTACGCGTCCGACAGCGGCACGATCGCCAGGACCGGCGCGCCGGGCGTCACGAATGCGCCGACCCGCGCCGAACGGCGGCCGACTTTGCCGTCGACGGGCGCGCGGATCTCCGTGTACGAGAGGTTGAGCTTCGCCTGCTCGAGCACCGCCTCGGCGTGTTCCAGCGCGCCCGCGGCCTTGTCGCGCTGCGTGCGCAGCACGTCCAGATTCTGCTCGGTGGCCAGCAAAGCCGCCTGGTCGTGCGACTGCTGCGCAAGCTGCTGAGCGAGCGTGCTCGAAGCGCGTTGTTGTTCCTGCGCCGTCCCCGCGCCGGCGTCGGACAGATTCTGGTAGCGCGACGCGTTGGCCCGCGCAAAACCGGTCGATGCGTCGTCGGCGCGCAGCGTCGCGCGCGCCTGCTCGACCAGTGACGGCTGCCGCGTAATCTCCGCATCGAAGTTCGCCACCGACGCCTTCGCCGCGACCACTTCCGCCTCGGCGCTCATCAACGCCGCGCGAAAGTCGCGGTCATCGATGCGCACGAGCAGTTGGCCCGCTTTCACGTCCTCGTTGTCGTTGACCAGTACGTCCGTGATCTGGCCCGGGACGCGCGGCGCGACGAGCGTGAAGTCTGCGGTGACGTAGGCGTCGTTGGTGGACTCGGTATTCGGGCTCGCGAGCAGCCTCGTACAGCCCCATGCGGCGAGGCCGACGACGCCGATGACCGCGGCAGCACGAAAGGTCTTCAATGGGGATGGCATAGTCGATGACATGGGAATCGTTCCTCAATGCGAAGCAGGCGGCGTCGTGCTCCACGGCGGATAGATACGCACCGGCAGCACCGGAACCAGCAGAAGAAGCGCAACGGCGACACACGCCATCACGCGGTACAGATCGGCGGAAGTCAGAACGACCGCCTGTTCGTGGATCCGGTGCGCGAGCTGACCCAGACCGTAGTCCGCGCCGACGCCCTGGTTCGCCATCAGTGGGCGGTTGCCCAACTGGTCGACCAGCATGCTCGAATGGAAATGCTCGCGCGCGGTCCCCACACTTTCGATGAGCCCGCTCGCCACCGCCGCGGAAAACGTCTTCAGGGAATTGAACATCGCCGAAGCAAACGGACCCTCGGTGGGCGGCAGCCCCGTCGTTACGCCCATCAGGATCGACATGATCACCATCGGCTGCGCGACGATCTGCAACGATTGCAGCAGGTAGAAATTGTCGCGAATCCACTCGGTCGTGATGAAGCTTCCCATCGCGCAGGTCACGAACATCAGCGCGAGACCCGTAGCGATTACCCAGCGGTGATCGGCGCGGCGCGTGTTCAGCAAAGCGGCCGTCAGCGGCAGCGTGATCAACAGCGGCACGGCCAGAAACAACGACAGCGGCGCGGTCTGCAGCGGGCGGTACGTATGGACTATCGCGAGATACTGGGCCGGTATTGCCGCCATGCCCACCAGCAGGATCACGGTGCCGAGCAAGGTCGATAGTCCATGCGTGAAATTCCTGCGCGCAAGCAGTTGAAGCTTGAAAAACGGCACCGGCTGACACCATTCGTTGACGAGAAATGCAACGAGCAGCGGCGCCCCCGCGCCGAACATCACGCGAATGAACCCCGAATCGAACCAGTCGAGACGATCGCCCTGCAAAAGACCGATCACCAGCATCGCGATGGCGGGAAATCCGGTCACGAAGCCGAGCCAGTCGAACGAGCGAAACCGCTCGAGCTTCATCGGGTCCGCGGGAAGCCCCCGCTGAATCGCGATGCAGCACAGCACGCCGAGCGGAACGATCTGCCAGAACGCCATGCGCCAGTTGACGAACTCCGTCCACAACGCGGCGAGCGGCGTGCCGAGGGCCGGCCCGAAGGTCGCTGTCAGCGCATAGCCGGCGAGGCCATACAGCTTGAGATTGGGCGGCAGATAGCGCAGCGCCACGATGATCAGCATCGGCGGAAGACTTCCGCCCGCGATTCCCTGCAGGATGCGCAACACGTACAGCGTCGGCAGGTTCGGGGCGAACGGGCACAGCAAGCCGAAGAACATCGTCGCGAGTACGGCGCCGATCGTGAACCGCTTCAGCGTGAACGTGATGCCGAACCACGGCGCAAACACCATCGTCGCGACGTTCGCTGCTTCGAACAGCGAAGTGAGCCAGGTGCCGTCGTCATGTCCGATCAGGAACGCGCCCTGGAGATCGGCCATCGCGGCCGCGGTGACCTGCTCGTTCAGGATCGCCAGCAACGATGCGAACAGCATGCCGACGAGCCCGAGCGCAATACGCGCCGTAAAAGTCACCTGCGCAGGAGCCGTCCGGGGCGGCGCCGCTACCACGCGTACAGGATTGCGTTCCAGCGATCGCGGGATACTCGGCGCTTCCGGTTCAGTCGTCATAGGTTTCACCCGCTCTGGTTTAGTTAGCTCTACTGCCCGACGTGGATAGTCAGCTGTCGGCTCACCGCTCTTCGTTGCTGTTCACCGATTGCTTAATTGTCAGAGATCAGGGCGATTTCTTAAAGCTTCGGCTAGGCGGGTTTTGGGCCATCCAGTACGGAAAATTGGCCAGGCCGTGCTGAGTCGACCGGCTGTGCGCCGCGCGCGCGGCATGGGCGGAAAAGCGTGCATCGTGACGAACCATCGTGGTTCGTCACGGGCCGACCCGCATGGGCTCGGGCAAAAGCGTGAGACGAGGCTTAGCGCGCTGCAACGGCGGCAACGCGCGCGTATGGCGACAACCGCCGTCTAGTCGGGAAGCGCCGGCTCCGCCGCAAACCGGAGCTCACGATAGGCGCTCACGAGTGCATCGAGGCTGAACGTTCGGTTCAGGCCGCTTGGGTTTGGCAGGACCCATGCGCGCGCACCGGCGAAATCGCGGGCTTGCAAGCCCCATTTGATATCACGCTGGCCGGACATTTCGGCGAGCGCCACCTTGCCAAGAAACGCGATGAAGCGCGGCGCGTAGTGTCGAATCTTCAGTTCGAACTGCGCCGCGGCGGCTTGAATCTCCGCCTTCGACAGTTGGTCCGCACGAGCCGTGGGACGTAAGACCGCCGTGGTCAGACCATATCCACAATTCAACAGCTGCCGGTCGTTCTCGGGGCGAAACACCTCGTCCGTGAAATCGGCGAGATGGAGAACTCTCCAGAACCGGTTGCCCCTGCCTTCAAAGTGGTGCCCTGTCGACGCCGCGCGTAATCCCGGGTTGATGCCGCAGAAGAGGATCGACAAGCCGGGCTGAATAATGTCGGGAAGGAATTGCGCCGAATCGTCGTTCGTCAACGACGACACGTCCGCCAGCTCCGCGGTGAATTCACTGTTGCGCACTCGCCTCCCCTCGGAATCGCATCCGATATTGCTTCGGCGTGACGTTGAGCCGCCGCGAGAATGTCGTGCGCATGTGCGTGGCGTTGTGAAAGCCACAATTGAACGCGACCGTCTTCAGCGGAGCATCGGTATCCTCGAGCAGTTTTCTCGCCGTATCGACGCGCACCTGCTCGACGAATACCGAGGGCGTCATCTTCGCGTGCTTCGCGAATACCCGCGACAACGTGCGGCGGCTCACCGAGGCCGCGCTCGCAAGCTCCTCGATCGACAGCGTCTCGGTAATATGCTCGCTCACATATCGATAGACCTTGTGGAGGATCGGATCTTCGTCCTTGCCCGCGCCGATATAGGGGCTGTACTGCGACTGCCCGCCTTCGCGCTGGATATACACGACCAGACGCTTCGCGACCCGCACCGCGAGTTCGTGCCCCCAGTCCTCGGCGACGAGCGCCAGACACAGATCGATGCCCGCGGTCACGCCGGCTGACGTGAAAAGCCGTCCGTCGCGAACGAAGATCCTATCCGGCTGCACGTTAGCTTGCGGAAATTCATTGGACAGCCGATTCGCGTCCGACCAGTGCGTCGTGACCTCCTTGCCATCGAGCAGCCCCGCATGCGCGAGCACGAATGCACCATTGCATACGGAGCCGAAGCGGCTCGCGCTGCGCGCCTGATTCTGCAACCACGTCAGGAATTCATTCGACGGCTGCGCATCGGGCAACTGAGGTCCGCCCGCGACAAGCAGCAGGTCCCATTGAATGTCACGGTCG
The DNA here is from genome assembly GCF_050436525.1 of Paraburkholderia sp. 35.1. Taxonomy (NCBI): domain Bacteria; kingdom Pseudomonadati; phylum Pseudomonadota; class Betaproteobacteria; order Burkholderiales; family Burkholderiaceae; genus Paraburkholderia; species Paraburkholderia sp. 35.1. Next base: position 15,750 of record NZ_JBNDMJ010000003.1, read on the forward strand.
GCATAGCCAAACGAAACAGCCAGTTGCATGCCATTCGAACAGGTCACGGTGCCCGCTTCGCGTCCGACCAGCGTGACCTCGTAGCGCTGATGCTCGGGAAGAAACGTATTCGCCTCGGCAAACACATCGAGTGGGCCCGCTACATCCAGCGCCTGCACACCATCGAATACAACAATGGCGACTTTCATGCCGTGACCTTCATGGTGGGAACTATGTTTGCGATGCCGTGGCGCAGCTTACCGCATCATCGGCCGCTGATGCCGTCAGCGGCTGGAAAAACTATTGTGTCTGGGCGGAACAAATCTCTCGCCACAACGATGCCCGACACGAGGTAAGCCAGGACCGCGGGCGTGGCCCAAAACTTCGACTAGTTGGCAGAAGAACTAACCATCCTCGCATTTCCGCCACAGCATCGATTAACTAGACTGTCTACACGACCGCGGCCAGGGCATATCGCCCGGGCGTGCCGGGAGGTCTCCCGCCAAGGACGGCGCTTGTGACGCGCGTCGATGCCTGGCTGTTCGGTGGGCGACTACAAGCAGCGATAGTCGTCACTCCATGTGTTGTGGCCGCCTCACGGCCGCACAGCGACCAAGGGCAGATTCATCATGTTCAAGGAACGTCAGAGCTCTTTCCTCTTCGGGGGCAACGCCCCCTACGTCGAAGAGCAATATGAGCTTTACCTGGCTGACCCGAATGCGGTTACAGCGGAGTGGCGGGCGTGGTTCGACGCGTTGCGCGACACGCCCGCCATCGATGGCAGCGATCGTGACGACCAGCCGCACGCACCGGTGATCTCCAGCTTCGTCGAACTGGCGAAGCGACCGCCGCGTGCCGTCGTCGCGGCCAGCAACGAAGCCGGTAGCGAGCCCGATAAGCAGGCCAATAAGGAGGCCGCCGACGCTCTGGGCCTCGCGAGAAAGCAGGTAGCGGTGCAAACGCTGATCGCCGCGTTCCGGATGATCGGCGCGCGCGTGGCCGATCTCGACCCGCTGGCGTGGACGCCGCCACGCTCCTACGCCGAATTGACGCCGGCCTACTACGGCCTGTCGGCCGCCGATATGTCGACCACGTTCAGCACCGCCGACACGTTTCTCTTCGAGGACGACGCGAAGCTGAAGGATATCGTTGCCGCGCTCGCGCAAACGTACACCGGCACACTCGGCGCCGAGTTCATGCACCTCGCCGACGCGCAGCAGCGGCGCTGGTGGCAGATACGGCTCGAATCCACGCGCGCCACGCCGTCGCTGCATGTCGCTGAGAAACTGCGGCTGCTGGAGCGTTTGAGCGCAGCCGAGGGGCTCGAAAAACACCTGCACGCGCGCTATGTCGGACAAACGCGCTTCTCGCTCGAAGGCGGCGAGTCGTTGATCGTGCTGCTCGACGAACTGGTCCGGTATGGCGCGTCGAAGAAGCTGCTCGTCAACAACCAGATCGGTTTCACGACTTCCGATCCGCGCGACACGCGTTCGTCGTTCTATACGACGGACGTCGCGAAGATGATCGAGGCGCCGATCCTGCACGTCAATGGCGACGACCCCGAAGCGGTCGCGATGGGGGCGCGGCTCGCCCTCGACTATCGCAGCACGTTCAAACGCAGCGTCGTCATCGATCTCGTTTGCTTTCACAAGTACGGGCATCAGGAACAGGACACGCCCGCCATCACTCAACCGCTGATGTATCGCTCGATCGCGAGTCATCCAGGCGTGAGGACACGCTACGCGAACCGGCTGATCCAGCAAGGCGTGCTGACAACCGACGAGGCGCAACGCTACGTCAGCACGCGTCGTGAACTTCTCGAGCGCGCGCATGAAACCGTGGGTTCCTATGCTTCGCCGCTGCACGAGGAAGCCGGCAGGCGCTCGCGCTCAGCCGCGCAAACAGGCCCGGCTCGCCACCTCGTCCCGTCGGCCGACGATCTGCGCGGCCTCGCGCAGCGGATCTCGACCGTCCCCGCGGACCTGACGCTGCATCCGCTCGTCAGGAAGATGATGAACGGGCGTCAGGAGATGGCATCCGGAAAACGCCAGCTCGACTGGGGCATGGGCGAACATCTGGCATTCGCATCGTTGCTCGTGGCCGGGATCAGTATCCGACTGAGCGGGCAGGACAGCGCACGCGGGACGTTCAATCACCGGCACGCAGTTCTGCACGATCAGACACGGATAAATCGTCCCGATGGGGTCTATGTTCCACTCGATCATATCGGCGCAACCCAAGGCCGGTTCACCGTGACGAACTCGATTCTCTCCGAGGCCGCCGTGCTGGCATTCGAGTATGGCTATTCGACGGTGAATCGCAATGCGCTGGTGATCTGGGAAGCGCAATTCGGTGATTTCGCCAATGGCGCGCAGGTCGTGATCGACCAGTTCATCGCGGCGGGCGCGGCCAAGTGGGGACAACACAGCGGCCTGACGCTATTCCTGCCTCACGGGCAGGAAGGCCAGGGCCCCGAGCACGCGTCGGCGAGGCTCGAGCGCTACCTGCAATTGAGTGCCCAAAACAATATGCGGGTTGCGGAACCGACCACGCCCGCGCAACTGTTCCATTTGCTGCTGATGCAGGCCCGCGCCTCTGAACGGCGCCCGCTCGTCGTGATGACGCCCAAGTCGCTGCTGCGCCACCCGGAAGCGACCAGCACGTTCGACGAGTTGAGTCACGGCGAATTCCGGGAGGTTCTGCCGGACACCCAGATCGACGCGTCGCGCGCGACTGATGTGGAGCGTGTGATCGTGACGAGCGGCAAGGTCTACTTCGAATTGCTCGAGCATCGCCGCAGCGCCGGTATGACCGACACCCCGATCATCCGCGTCGAGCAGCTCTATGCGTTTCCGGCGCAACAACTGGCCGCCGAGCTCGCCCGCTACCCGAACCTGAAGAGCGTGGCCTGGTGCCAGGAGCAAGCACGCAACCAGGGCGCATGGAGTTTCGTCGAACCGCTGCTACGCGAGATTCTGCCTGCCGGCACGACGTTGCTGTACGCGGGACCTGATGCTTGCGCATCGACTGCGCCGGGATCGTATGCGGCGCATGTGGCGAGACAATCTGCGCTCGTGTCGCGAGCGTTCACCGGCTGAGTGTGCATGCGTGTCGCGATGATGCTCTATGCGGGATTTCAACTGCTCGAGGTCAGCGGTCCGATGGATGTGTTTCATCAGGCAAACCGCCTGTATGGCGGCGTCCTCTATGAATCGCATCTGATCGGGCCGTCGCCGGGGCCGGTGGTTTCGTCGAACGGGACGGCCGTGGGTACGACCGAGTGCCTGTTCGATCCGCGCCCGCCATTCGATATCGTCGTGGTGCCCGGCTCCCCGGTGGTCAGTTCTGTCCGTGAGCATCGCGAACTCGTGGACTGGTTGAGCGATGCGGCGCCAAGGACCCACAGGCTCGCCTGCATTTCGAACGGCGCGTTTCTGCTTGCAAGAGCCGGTCTCGCCGATCGCCGCTGGCTGACCACGCATTGGCGCGACGCTGATCGCCTCGCGGCCGAATATCCGCTGGTCCATGTGATGTCGAATCCTGGCTGCCTGAAGGATGGCAACCTGTACTCGTCGGGTGGCGCGAGTGCGGGCATGCATCTCGCCCTGTCGCTGGTGCGGGAAGACCTCGGCGAACATGCCGCGGGAACGATCGCCACGGCGTTGTTGATGCCGCCGGCAGGAAGCGCCAAGCGCGCACGGAACAATTGATGATCGACACGAACCTGATTCACAAAGCGCTCGCGAATCCGCTGCGGCGTGACATCCTCGCGTGGTTGAGAGCCCCCGCCGAGACCTTTCCGAACGCCTATGTCAACCATGTCCGCGGCGTACCCGTGCACGCCATCCAGGCGCGCAGCGGTCTGGCCCAGTCGACGGTATCAATGCATATCGCCGTGCTCGTCGAAGCGGGACTGCTGGTTCCGAAGCGAGTCGGCCAATGGATTTTCCTGTCGCGCAATGAAGAACTGATACGGGCATTTACGGATCAGATTCGCGTGCATTTGTAATGGACAAGCTCAACATGATGCGGATATTCCTCCGCATCGCCGAAGAAGGAAGCTTCACGGCAGCTTATCTGCACGCGCGCGGTACGTCACGCACGGTACAGGACATTCGGGGTCACACGTGCCTACAACTCGTCATGTCGATTTTCCCGCGCGATCGCTCGCATCTGGACGGACCCAACGGCTGTGAAACGGTCGAGCTTCCGAAGGCGGCGGTCGAAATCAACCTTCCTGACGCGCTCGATGTCGCGCTGCGCGAAGGGGTGGGTATCGGTGCGCTGCCGATGCCGAGCGCTCTGCGCTTGCTCGACACCAGCGCACTGGTGCGCGTGCTGCCGCAGTATCGGCTGCAGAAACTGACGGCCTTCACGGTCCACGCGTCGCGCCAGTATCTGGACGCCAAAATCAGAACTTTTGTGGATTTCCTGCGCGAGGCCGTACCGACGGCCTTGGCCGAGGACGAGGCGGCGCTCGGCCGTTGAGCCCCGCCTCGGTGACCTGCCGCTTCACGCTGTGTCGCGACAGGCTGCGCTTGACGCGCTTCAACCCGCATTTGCCTTGTGCTCGTGCGACGCCACGCGTTGCGATTGCGATTGGGGTTGCGATTGCGGTTGCGCGGCCATCGCGCGCGAGACCATTTCGTTTTGCTTGATGATCTTGTCGATCTCGGCGTCGGCCTGCGCATCGTAGTGCGCGAAAACATCGGTGCGATAGCGCGTGTTCTGCGCCGCGCCCAACTGCGAACCGGATTCGTCGCGCGTGTCGGCGTCGACCGCCATCGACAGGCCGATACGCAGCGGATGCGCGGCCAGCTCGGCCGGGTCGAGAGCGATGCGAACCGGCAGCCGCTGTACGATCTTGATCCAGTTGCCGGTGGCGTTCTGCGCCGGCAGCGTCGCGAACGCGCTGCCGGTGCCGGCCGAAAAGCCCTCGATACGCCCGTGATATCGCACGCCTCTACCGTAGACGTCCGATGTCAGCGTGACCGGCTGGCCAATCCGCATGTGCTTGAGCTGCACTTCCTTGAAGTTCGCGTCGACCCATACGCCGTCGAGCGGCACGATCGCCATCAGCGGCGTGCCGGGCGCGACCCGCTGGCCGACCTGCACCCGGCGCTGCGCGACGTAGCCGGTCACCGGCGCCGGCAAGGTATCGCGCGCATAGGCGAGCCACGCGGTCCGCACTTTCGCGGCGGCGGCCTGCACGTCCGGATGCTGCTCGACCGTGGTGCGATCGGTCAGCGCATGGTTGGCTTCACCCTGCTGGCGCGCGGCTTCGAGCGCGGCCTGTGCGACGCTGACCGCGTCGCGGGCGTGTGCGATGTCCTCGGCGGACACGGCGCCCGTGTCCGCGACGGCCGCGCGGCGGTGCAGGTCGTCGCGGGCGCGGCCCAGATCGGCTTCGCGCTGAGCGACGTTCGCGGCGTAGAAGTCGTTGTTGACATACAGGCCGCTCACGCGTCGCACGGTCTGGCCGAGTTGCGCTTCGGCATCGGCAAGCGCCAGTTTTGCATCGGCCGGATCGAGCGTGACGACAGGGTCGCCCTGCTTCACGATCTGCGTGTCGTCGGTGTTGACGGCGATCACGGTGCCGGTGACCTGCGGCGTCAGTTGCACGAGATTGCCGCTGACGTACGCGTCGTCGGTCACTTCGTGATATCGGCCCTCGGTCAGGTAGTACCCGCCGTAGGCCGCGCCCGCGAGCACGACCGCAGCGCCGAGCAGCGCGATCAAGCGTTTGCGGCGTGCCGGCGGCGTGGCCTTGTTGTCGTCTTGGGGCGCGGCAGGCGCTTGCCCGCCGGTCTTCTGTTCGTCTTCCCGATCCGCCAGTTCGCGGTCGGTCGTGATCGAATCGCTCATTGCAGTTCTCCTGATGGGTTTTCCGACCTGCCGTTCAACGTGCGGCAACCGCGGCATTGGCTTGTCGGGTCGGGACGGCGGCGACGTCCGCGTGATGGTCGGTGCTGGCCGACGTATCGACGTAGCCGCCGCCTAACGCCGACGCGAGCTCGATCTGCTGGTCGCGGCGGTTCATCTTCAGATTGGCGATCGCCTCGTCGGCGTTCAGCGCGGTGACGTCGGCATTGAGTACGGTCAGCTGGTTGGTGAGGCCGGCCTTGTATTGCGTGGTCGCCAGTCGATCGGCATCGCTCGCGGCCTGCTGCGCGGCCTGCGCATCGCCGAGCTGCGCGTCGCTCGAGCGGATCTGCGCGATCTGCGTGGCCACGCCGCTCAGCGCGCCGATCAGCGTCTGGTTGTAGGTCGCCACCGCATAGTCGAACTCGGCGTAGCGGCCCTTCAACTGCGCGCGCAACTCACCCCCATCGAAGATCGGCAGATGGATCGCCGAGCCCACCGAGGCCGTGCGACTCGCGGCGCTCAAAAGGCGGCCGAAGCCGAACGCGTCGAAACCGATCGCGGCGCTCAGGTTGATGTCGGGATAGAACTCGGCCTTCGCTTCCTTCACCTCGTGCGTGATCGCATCGACGCGCCAGCGCGCCGCGACGATGTCGGGCCGGCGGCCCAGCAGATCGGCCGGCAGGTTGTCCGGCAGACGCACGTCGTCGCCGACGCCGAGCGTCGGCCGCGTGATCGCGAGTCCACGGTCGGGACCCTTGCCAAGCAGCGCCGCCAGTTGATACCGGGTGGTCAGGATGCTGCCGTCGAGCGCGCTGACGCGCGCACGGCTCGTGAACAGATTCGCCTCGGCCGTCTTGCGCTCCACTTCGGTATCGAGGCCGTTTGCGATGCGGCTCGCGGTGATGCGGTCGATCTGCTCGCGCCGCGCGACTTCCTGCTGCGCGATGTCGCGCAATGCGTAGAGCCGCGCCAGCTCGTTGTAAGTGCGGGCGATCGAGGTGTCGAGCGTGAGCCTGACGACTTCCACGTCGGCCTCGCTCGCGGACGCCTCCGAGACAGCCGCGCGCAGCGCCTCGCGGTTCTTGCCCCACAGGTCGAGATCGTAAGAAGCGCTCAGCAGCCCCTTGTTCTCGGTCTGCCATGAGCCAGCGTACGGCGGCGGAATCAACGCGGTGCTGCTGTACTGCTGGCGCGTCAGCGTGTACGACGCATCGACGCGCGGCAGCGTGTTCGCCTTCGCCGTTTCGCTATAGGCTTGCGCCTGCTCGACTCGCGCGCGCGCCTGGCCGAGCGTCGGGCTACCTTGCAGTGCCTCGGCGATCAATGCTTTCAGTTGCGCGTCGCCGAACTGGTCGACCCAGTCGGCGGATGGCCAGTGCCCCTGCTCTTGCGGGAGGCTCTGGGACGTTTCCAGCTGCCGTGGTTGATCGATCTGCTTGTCGCTGTGGATGCCCGCATAGTTTGCACATGCCGCCAGCACCGCGAAGGAGATCACCGAAACACCGAGCTTCAGCGAACGGGCGACGGTGTTTGCTCTAGAAGTCTGCGTTTTCATTTTCTGACAAATCAGATTAATGGTGAAAAAAAGCGCGGCACACGGCCGCGCCGTTCAATCGCCTGTGAACTTGCGAAGCAGGCGGTCCAGCTCGGCAAACTCGGCCTTCGTGAATTTGCGCAAGCGGGCGTTCAACACATGCGGCGCGACTTCCGGAATCCGTGCGGCGACTTTCTGCCCCTCCGCGGTCAAGGTCAGATTGACCACGCGGCGATCTTGCGGGTCGCGCGATCGTACCAGCAGCCCCTTCGATTCCAGCTTGTCCAGCATCCGCGTCATCAGGCCGGTGTCGATTCCGAGCAGCTTCGACAGCTCGAAAGGCGTGGTTGCCACACCCTGCTTCAGCGAAAGCAGGATGCCCATCTGCTGGCCGTTGATTTCGAGGTCCTTGAGCGCCGCGTCCATTTCCGAGACGACGACGTTACGGGCCTTGACGAGCCTGAAGCCGATACTGTTCGTAAGCATGAAGTTCTTCGTCGTGTAATGGTCCATGGCGGTGTCCTCCTCGTTGATTTGAACAATATCTGCATTATCAGATAATGTCAAGGAGAGGATGGTCTGTTTCATTTTCCGTCCGAACCGGGTTGCCAAATTGGATTCAATGTCCGCCGGCGGCTGCCGCGCCCGCGGCACCACCCTTGGCCGGCTTCGTCACCCAGATCAGCGGGATGATGACGACAAAGATCACCGCCGAAATCCAGAAGATGTCGTTCAGGCCGAGCATCGTCGCCTGCGCGTTCAGCGAGGCTTCGTAAAAGGCCGTGGCCTTGGGAACGCCCGCGTCCAGCGCCGCCTGCAGGTGCGCGATCGCGCCGGTAAAGCCAGGATCGTCCACGCTCGATTGTTCGGCAAGTCGCGCATGGTGCAGAATCGTGCGGTCGTTCCACGCGGTGCTCATCAGTGACGTGCCCACCGCTCCCGCAAAAATGCGCACGAAGTTGGACAGACCCGCTGCCGCTGGAATCTCCTCCGGCTTCAGACCCGACAGGATGATCGCGGTGAGCGGCGTGAAGAACAGCGCGGTCGGAATGCCCTGCAGCAAGGTGGGCAGCACGAGCGTCCAGGCGTCGACGCCGGTCGTGTAGTTCGAGCGCATGAAGAACACGCCGGCGAATCCGACGAACGCAAGCGTGGCAAGCACTCGCATGTCCGAACGAGGCATGATCTTGCCCATTACCGGGGCGAGGATCACGGCAAAAATGCCGAGCGGCGCGGTCACGAGCCCCGCGTCCACCGCTCGGTAGCCGAGGAAGCCCTGAATCCACTGCGGCAGGATCACGAGGTTGGCGAAGAAGATCGCGTAGGCGACCGAAATCGCAATCGTGCCGCCGAGGAAGTTACGTCTGGCGAAAAGCCGCAGGTTGACGATCGGTTTCTCCTCGGTCAATTCCCAGATCAGGAAGAACAGGAAGCTGACCACGGCGACGATCGTCAGCACCCAGATCACCGGCGAGCTGAACCAGTCGAGGTCGCGGCCCTTGTCGAGCATGATCTGCAGCGGCGCGACCCATGCGATCAGCGAGATCAGTCCGACCTTGTCGATCGGAAGTTTGCGGGCCGGCGTCTCGCGGTCGCGGTAGATCGCCCAGATCGCGCCGGCGGCAAACAGGCCGACCGGCACGTTGATGTAGAAAATCCACGACCAGCTGTAGCTGTCGGTGATCCAGCCGCCGAGCGCCGGGCCCGCGATCGGTCCGACCGTCGCCGTCATGGCCCACAGCGCGAGCGCGTTCGAGCTTTTTTCCTTCGGAAACGAGCCGAGCAGCAATGCCTGAGAAAGCGGCACCAGCGGCCCCGCCACCGCGCCCTGCACGACGCGGGCGGCGAGCAGCACCATCAGGTTCGGAGCGAGCCCGCACGCCGCCGATGACAGCACGAACAGCAGGATCGCCCAGACGAACAGCTTGACCTGGCCGATGCGCTGCGTGAGCCACCCTGTCAACGGAATCGACACCGCGTTGGCCGCGGCAAACAGCGTGATGACCCATGTGCCTTCGTCGATCGACACACCGAGGTTGCCGGACAGCGTAGGAATCGCGACGTTGGCGATCGACGAATCCAGCACATTCATGAAGGTGGCGAGCGCCACCGCAAACGTGCCGAGTGCAAATTTTGCGCCAGTCAGTTGGGCCGGCGCGCCCGGGTTGGCCGATGGATTCATGTCACGTCCTCGTCTCGGTTCGAAGCGCCCGTCAGTCGCGGGCGATTATCTGCAATGTCAGATAAATGGTTAAAAAAATGCCGCCTCAGCGGTCGAGCAGTCTTGAAAGCAGGAGGCTCAACGCGTCGAAATCGGACTTCGAGAAATGCGAAAGCCGCTCGCTCCATGCTCCCTGGATAACCCGTGTGTTCCGGGCGGCGACGGTCTGCCCTTCCTGCGTCAACGACACATCCACTAGACGACGATCCCTGCCGTTGCGAGCGCGCTCGATCAGTCCGCTGTTTTCGAGCTTGTCCAGCACTCGGGTCATCCGGGCCGGGTGGACGCCCGCCAATTTCGACAGTGCGGCCGGTGTTTTCACTCTCCCGCGCGCCAGCGTAAGCAGAACGCCGCGCTCCTGCAGATTCAGTCCTGCATCCGCGAGCCCCGCCTCGAGTTCGCTTGCAATCAGCTGACGCGCCTGACCCAGCACGGACACCAGCTTCTGCGTGCGCTCAAAGTCTTCGTTGATCGAATCATCCATCGGTCGCCTCCGCTATATCTGACTTTAATATATTTGACTATGCAGATTGATGCAAGCGGATTTCCTCGCCGTATGCGCTACATGGTGTAAAAACTGAATTGAACTGCCGGCGACTATTGTCGCGATTCCCTGGGGCGAAAATCTTTCCGGCGCGGATTCGGGCGCTGCCCGCTCTCACTTCAGGAGTGACAGAAGGATGACTGACAAACCGCTTACGCTGGGTCTCGATCACGTCGGACTCACCGTCCGCGATCTGAACCTCACGCGCGACTTCTTCGTGAAGTGTCTGGGCTGGCAGCAGGTGGGAGAGAGGCCTGCCTATCCGGCTGCGTTCGTGTCGGACGGACACGTGGTGGTGACGCTCTGGCAGGTCACCGATTCAAGCCGCCTCGTCGAATTCGATCGCAAGGTCCATGTCGGACTGCATCATCTTGCGCTGCGCGTGGGCAGCGAGGCAGCACTGCAGGACATCTTCGCGCGCGTGTCCGCCTGGCCGGGCGTCAAAGTCGAATTCGCGCCCGAAGACCTCGGCGGCGGGCCCAAACGCCACACGATGGTGTACGAGCCGGGCGGCATCAGACTCGAATTCGATCACGACCCGCGAACGCAGGCATCGTGAACGCGGATGCGCGCGACAGACCGGCCGACACCAACAGGACCACTGCCGCTACGCGCCATCACTCACCGCTTGTTCCTGCGGCTCACAACTGTTTGTCCGCGCCTTGTGTGCAAAAGCGGAGCACGACCTCATAAATTAGTAGCGATCGGAGCCATCAGTCCGATCACAGATTGCTGATCCAACCTACTTCGAGGTTCACTATGAGTCAGTCTCCCAAAGTCATCGTGGTCACCGGTGCATCGCAAGGCATCGGCGCCGAAACCGTCAAGGCATTTCGCAAGCTCGGCCATAACGTGGTCGCGACATCGCGCGGCATCAAGCCGTCTGACGATCCCAACCTCGTCACCGTGGCCGGTGACATCGCCGATCCGGACACGGCTCGACGGGTGATAGAGACGGCCGTGGCGCGCTTCGGTCGTGTCGACACGCTCGTCAACAATGCGGGCATTTTCGTGGCCAAGCCGTTCACCCAATACACGGCGGAAGATTACGCGACGATCACCGGCATCAATCTCGCGGGCTTCTTCCACATCACGCAGCTCGCGATCGCCGAGATGGAGAAGCATGGGCGCGGGCACGTGGTCAGCATCACGACGAGCCTCGTGGATCACGCGATTGACGGCGTGCCGTCCGTGCTGACCTCGCTGACCAAGGGGGGCCTCGCCGCCGCGACCCGCTCGCTCGCGATCGAGTATGCGAAGCGCGGAATTCGCGCCAACGCAGTTTCGCCCGGCATCATCAAGTCACCGATGCACGCGCCCGAAACGCATGCGGCGCTTGGCGCATTGCATCCAGTGGGTCATATGGGCGAGATGAGTGACATCGTGAATGCGATCCTCTATCTCGACTCGGCGCCGTTCGTGACCGGCGAGATCCTGCATGTGGACGGCGGCCAGAGCGCCGGCCACTGAGCGGGCCATGCGATGAAGCGGCGCGCGCCGCTCAATGCGCGCGCGTGCTCGGGGCGGGCGTCGCGGGTTTGGCCAACTGCTCGACGAGAAATTCGACGAAAGCTCGCACGCGCGAGGTCAGGTAGCGCGCGTGCGGATAAAGCAGGATGAATGGCCGCGTGCGTCCGCCCGCTTCGCGCAACACCTCCACGAGCCGACCTCCGCGCAGGTCGTCCTCCACGACGAAGCGATACGTCTGAAACAGGCCCGCGCCGGCACGCGCGAGCGTCACGCCGGCGAGCGCATCGCCCGACGTTCCATAGCTTCCAGTCGTCAGCACGTCGCCATCTTCAGGCGAACCCTCGAAGGTCCAGGCGAGATGACGCCCGCTGCTCGGCAGTTCGAACTGGATGCACTCGTGCGCCCGCAGGTCCTCGACGGTTTTCGGCATGCCCGCGCGCTTCAGATAGGCGGGCGTCGCCACCACGACCATTTCCGCGTCTTCGAGCTTGCGCGCGACGAGGTTTGAATCGGCCGGCGCGCGTCCGCGTATCGCGAGATCGAAACCTTCGTCCGCGAAATCGATGTTGCGGTTGCTCAGATGCGTCTCGACCCGGACTTGCGGATAGCGCTCGCGAAACGCCGGCAGCAGCGGCAACACGCGATAGTGCCCATACGGCGTCGGCATGCTGATCCGCAGCACGCCGGCCGGCGTGGTCTGCTCGCCCGTTACTTCGCGCTCGGCATCCATCAGTTGCGACAGCGCTTGCCGGCACTGCTCGAAGTAGCGCCGCCCCGCGTCGGTCAGACGGATCTGGCGCGTAGTGCGCACGAACAGGCGCACGCCGAGCCGTTCCTCGAGCCGCGCCACCGAGCGGCTCACCGCCGCCGGTGTGACACTCGCGGCGTTGGCCGCCAGCGTGAAGCTACCCAGCTCCGCCGCGAGACAGAAGAGCTCGATGCTGCCCAGCAGGAGATCGTCGAATTTGCGTTGCATGCCTGTCCGCCTTTGTTTTGTTGGCTTGAGAACCCGTCGATCGCGGCCGCGCTGGACCGAATGCATGGGTGCGGAACTGAGGCTGGAAGCTAATCGGACATCGGCCCGCGCATGCCCCACGCGTGCCGATGTGTTCCATCTGTGCGATGGTATTGAAGCTGGACTGCTAGTTCCACACCGATTGCAGCCGCTCGATACTTTCTCGCGTTTCGCGTTCCAGTCGCGCCATCAGTTCGCCGGCAGGCAACGAACGCGCAAGGGGCGCGGCCTGGCCCGCCCATTGCGCGTCGTAGCCGAATTCACCCTTGGCCTTGGCGGCTGCATTGAGCGCCTTGCCCGCGTCATAGGTGATCGGATAGGACGGCGTGCGCGGGGCTTGCGGGTCCTCGCCGAGCGCGGTGAAGCGATTGACGATGCTGCGCGCGAGCCGCCCCGAAATGGCCGACGTGAACGTCGTCGAGCGCGCCGCATCGCTGAGCAGCGCGCGGCGATAGCCGTCGTCGATCGAGGTTTCCGGGCACGCGACGAACGCCGTGCCCAATTGCGCAGCCTGCGCGCCCAGCGCGAGCGCGGCCGCGATGCCGGCGCCGTCCATGATGCCGCCCGCCGCGATCACGGGCAGGTCGAACTCGCTCGCGAGCAGGCGCGTCAGCGCGAACGTGCCGAGGCGTTCGTCGCGCCCGGTCGTGTCGAACACGCCGCGATGACCGCCCGCTTCGATGCCCTGCGCGACGATCGCATCGACACCCGCCTCGACGGCCGCCGCCGCTTCGTCGAGATTCGTCGCGCTCGCCAGCAAACGGATGCCCGCGTGCTTCAGTTGCGCGATCACCGCATCGGGCGGCAAGCCGAAATGGAAGCTCACGACGGCCGGCTTCTCCGCGAGCAGCATCGCCTGCATCGCGGTGTCGACGACGAAGCTCGTGTAGATCTCGCAGAGCGCTTGCGGCGGCGTCGCGCCGTATTGCCGGAACACCGGTTCGAGCCAGTCGAGCCATGCACGCTCGACGGCCGCATCGGGTGTCGCCGGGCGATGGCAGAACACGTTGATGTTGAAAGGCTTCGTCGTTAGCTCGCGAGTCTGATGGATCGCGCGGCGCGCGTTCTCCGCGTTCATCGCGGCAACGCCGAGCGAGCCGAGGCCGCCCGCGTTCGACACCGCGGCGGCCAGCGCCGGCGTGGTGACGCCGGCCATGGGCGCCTGAATGATCGGCTTGTCGATGCCGAGCGTGCGCAGTAACGCGCGATTATCCGCTTGTGTGCTCATGTTCCCTTCCCACCGGATGCGTTAAACGATTCTATGTGCCTGCCAGCTTGCCAGCATGTCAGGCCCCAGCGCGGCGGTGCGCCCAGCCCGCGAGGCCGCCGCAAGCGATCAGCAGCGCGCCGGTCACGAAGAACACCGCGTGCAGCCCGAGATGAACGCCGATCACGCCGCCGATCACCGGTCCCACCACCTGGCCGCTGAATTGCGCCGATTGCAGATAACCAAGCATGCGGCCGGTCCTGCTTTCATCCACCGATTGCCGCGCCAGCTTGCCGATCGAGGGCAACAGGCCCGCGAGCGTCATCCCCATCAGCACGCGCAAAGCCGCGAGCTGCCACCAGTGCGTGACGAAGGCTTGCGGCACCATCGCCAGCCCCGTGAGCACGAGGCAGACAACGATCACGCGCCAGCTCCCGAACCGGTCGGCCAGCGCGCCGAGGCGCGCGGCCGTCAGCATGCTTCCGAGCGCCGAGCATGCCATAACCACGCCGGCCACGCGCGCAAGATGCGTGGCATTCACGCCAAGGCCGCCGACATACACGGTGATGATCGGCTCGATCGACATGTTGGCGAGCAGCACCATCATCGCGGTCACGAGGAACGCGGCCACCACCGCGTAATTGGTGCGTCGGGCGGGCGCGTCGGCGCTGCCGCGCGCATGAGCTTTCGCGTCGCTATCCGGGTGAAACTCTTCCTTCACCACGAAGATGGTGAGCAGCGCCGCCGCCGCGATCATCGCGCCGCCCGCGAAGAACGTGCCGCGAATGCCGATCCAGTCTGGCAGCACGCCGCCGACGAGCGGCCCGACCAGATTGCCCGCGAGCGCGCCCGTCGAAAGTATGCCGAGCGCCCAACCCGCGCGCTCGCGCGGCGCCTGGGTGCCCACCATCACCGTGGGAAGCCGATGCATAGCCGCCCACCAGACCTGCGATCAGACGCAGCGCGACCAGTTCGTAGACATTGTGCGCCACGCCGATCAACGACATCACCAGGGCCATACCGATCGCCGCGCGAACAAGCATGGGTTTGCGGCCGAAACGGTCGGCCAGACGCCCCCACAGTGGCGCGGTAAGAGCGGTGCCGAGGAAGGTCGCGCCGAAGGCGATGCCCGACCACTGGATCACCGCGGACGGCGAGCTGACGCCGAGTTGCCGCACGTAAAGCGGCAGGAACGGCAGCAGCATGCTGAGGCTCACGAGCGTCGTGAACGAGCCGATCACGCAGACGACCAGATTGCGCCGCCAGTACTGGAGGTTGCGCTCGGCGTAGCCGCGTGGCCGCGCGTCGCGCTGCAGGTGCGTCGGCACGAGCGCCGCCGGTGAAGAGGAAACCGTGGCATTCATTTCACGCTCCGTGCGGAAAACAGATCGACGGCGAGTGCGAGCAGAAGCGCCACCGCGCCAATCGCGTAGAGCACCAGATAATTGCCGCCGCTTGAAGAGAACACGAACGAAAGACCGTAGGCCGCCAGCGCCTGCATCACGGCGAAGCTCGTCGTTGCGCGGCTCCATGCGCCCTTGACGGCGGACGGATGGTGCGCGAGCAACTCGTTCACGCGGCCGAGCGCCAGCGGCACGATACCCGGCGTGAATGCGCCCACGACAAAGGCGGAGACCATCAGCCCCGCCGACCCGAACAAGCCCGCGGCGGGAATCGCGACCGCAACGGCCTGCACCAGATACGCGACGCGCAGCGCGCGGCCGAAACCCGCGCGATCGGCGAGATGCCCCGCCGCGAGCGGCCCGACGATCGCGCCGAGGCCGTACAGCACCCAGAATTCGGCGCCCGCATCGACGCCGCGGCCAAGCCCGCGCGCGACGAAATCGACGAGGAACAGCATGTGCGGCACGAGCCCCACCGCGTTCAGACCATACTCGGCATAGAGCGCGCGCAGGCCGGCACGAGGATAGGCCGGCGCTGTTTCGAAGCGCGAACGCGCAGCGGCGTGCGCGGGTGCGGTGTGCTCGGGCCAGCCGTTCCACGCGACGGCGGTCAGCGCGAGCGAAACGGCCGCGAGCCCGAGCCAGGTCCACGTGAGCCCCTGACGCAACAGAATCGGCACGATCGTGCCCGAGGCCGCGATGCCGAGCCCGATCCCCGTGAAGATGCCACCGCTCGCGAAGCCCCGGCGCGCCGCCGGCACGTGCGCGAGGATCGTGGGTGCGGCGAGCACCATCAACGCGCCGCCCGAGACCCCCGAGGCCAGGCGCCAGATGAAAAACCACAGGAACGACACGGGCACCGCGCAGGCCACGAAGGCGATGGTCGCGAGCAGCATCATCGCGCGCAGCACGGTGGCGGGTTTCGCCACGCGTACCATTGCGCCCGCCAGCAGTGCGCCGGCCAGATAGCCGCCGAGGTTCGCCGCGCCGAGATAGGCCGCGCTCGAGGCGGGAAACCAGTGCGCGCCGATGATAGCCGGCAAAAGCGGCGTATAGGCAAAGCGCGCGAGACCGATGCCGATCAGGCTCGCGCTGGCCCCGGCGAGCGTGCCCCGCCAGACGTTGTAGCCGGCCGGAGCGGCCGGATTCGAGATGGCTTGCTGCATGACGACTCCCATGGACCGGTGCTGTTAAGCACCCGATGAATATGGGAGCCAGTCTAGAACGACTCGTATCGCGGGAGAATCACCGCACTGCGTAAGTCATTCTTCCGCGCGGCGATCGAATCAGCGTCGATCGGCGTCGGTGATTTGCTGAGCCCGCTCGAAATACTCGCGCAGCAGCGGCGTGGCGAAATCGACGAAACCGCGCACCTTCGGCACCGCAAGGCGCCCGTGCGGCGTCACCAGGTTGACGGGCAACGGCGCATGCTCGCTGTCGCGCAGCACGATTTTCAGCGCGCCGGCCTTGACCTGCTCGGCCACGTGATAGGAGAAAAGCCGCGTGACGCCATGCCCGGCCACGGCCGAAGACAGCGCAGCGCGAATCGTGTTGACGATGAAGCGCGGCGTGAACCGGACGACCTGCGGCAGCGCCGTTAGACGGGCCGCCGGAAAGCTCCACGAATCGAGCCCGAAATGCGTCATCGAGATGATCGGATGGCTGGCCAGATCGGCGGGGACATCGATGGCCGGGTGCGTGGCGAGATAGTCGGGCGAAGCGACCACCACCCGCCTCACCTCGCCCACCGGAATGGCGACGAGCGTGGAGTCCTGTAGATGAGCGATGCGCAACGCCACGTCGATGCCCTCGTCGACGAGGCTCACGGGCCGGTCGAGCAGGTGCAGGCGGATCGACGCCTGGGGATGGCGATCGAGAAACGAATCGACAATCGGGCGCAGCACCTCCTCGCCCACCGCCACCGCCGCCGTCACGCCTAGCAGTCCGCGCGGCGCGGAGCGCTCGTCGGCTGCGAGCAGGTCCGCCTCCTCCAGATCCGCGAGGATGCGCCGGCACGCCAGCGCATAGCGCTCGCCCGCCTCGCTGAGCCGGATCGTGCGCGTGGTGCGGTGTAGCAGCGGCGTGCCCGTGTGCGTCTCCAGAAACGCGATGGCCCGGCTCACAGCCGCGGGCGAGCGGCCCAGCCGACGGCCTGCGCCCGCCAGACTGCCCTCGTCGAGCGTGGCGACGAATACCTTCATGGCGTCGATACGGTCCATCGCGTGTTTGAGCTTGAGATTGGGCCTAGGTGGCGCCGCAGTCTTTTAGGGCGGTGAGTTCCGGCACGATCTTAGCGGAATACGAGAAGCGACAGCGTGGCATGCACGGCTGCACAATCGTAAGACTGAATGTGGCGCTAGTGCGGCGCTTGGCATACCCTGAAGAAGTTGTTCAGCAGATCCTGGTACGCTCCGCTGCCGCTAGCGGGCTGGGTACGTCAAATGTCGCGAGCACCCATTCGGGTGCGAAGGTGCGCGAGCGCTTTCCTGCAGACTGGCGCGCGCTTCAGCCGGACCTTCGCCGCAACAAAAAGGCGCGCCCGTGACAGCGCGCCATCCTCGCGTGTCAGTCGATGGTCAGCCGCTTGCGATCGCCCGACGCCTTTTTCGGCAAGCTGAGCGACAGCACGCCATCCCTGTACTCGGCTTCGCGTTCGCCTCGTCGACCTCGCCGCCGAGCGCGAACGAGCGGCTGAAGGTGCCGGCGTAGCACTCGCGGCGGATCACCCGCCGCGACGACGCGTCGTTGATCCACGTCAAGCGTGCCCGCCCGACCCGTCACGCGCAAAACCTGAAAAACCCGCTATGCAGCAGCACGGGCCTGGCGCCGAGCTCGTCGAGCAGACGCCGGGCGGCCTGTTCGATCTGGGAACGGTGCGCGAGGAACGCCTGGAGCAGATCGTCTTCCCGCAGCGAGCGCGCGCCGAAATGGTCTTCGAGCGCCTCGGCCGTGATCGCGCACTGCACGGGCCGATCGTCGACGAGCGCCGCAAACGCCAGCACCAGATCGCGGGCGCAGTATTCGGGCATGCAGGACGGAAAGGAAATGTGCATGGTGACGCCCCCCACGGGCATGAAGTGCCGCATCGGCGGAGGCGAGGTAGCGGACCCGCCGCGACGTCTCCAGCTTAATCACGCAATCCACGGCGGATTTGACGTGCGTCAAGGCGGAGTCGCGCACGGTCCGCGGTGGCCCCGTTTGCCGCGGCGCTGTCAGCGCGAATGGTTATTCGCCCGTGCGCGTCACGGAGCCCGCAGCGGCGTCGCTGCGTCGCGCGGCGGCGTCGATCGTCTGCCGCAACGCCTTCAGTTCAGCGTGCAGGCGCACGATTTCATCGTTCAGATGCTTGATATCCCGATGCATCTCGCGTCGCAACGCCCTCTCTTCCTTGCCGATGAACGCCGCGGCGATGCTCGCGAAGACCAGCGACAACATGCCGTAGCCGAGCAGCACGACAAATGCCGCGAACACACGCGATGCGGGCGTCGTCGGCGCGATGTCGCCATAGCCCACCGTCGCGCTGCTTTCGAACGCAAGCCACAGCCCTTCGGAGTACGAGTGCACGTGTGGTTCGAGCCAGTAAAATCCGGCGCCGGCCATCGCGAGCACGAGCGCGCCGGCGAGCAGCAGCCACATCAACCGGTTCGGCGTGACGAATTCGCGCAGCGACAGCACGATGCGCAACGCGACGACACCCATGAACGACAGCCGCAGCAGCCATTCGACGGGCTGCCACGGCGGCGTTCCGAAACCGGTGCTGAGCGCCGCGCCCAACGCGATGAGCAGGTCGAGCCAGTTGTTCGCGAGCAGCGTCTTCGGCCGTCTGCTCAGATGGGCAAGCCAGGTGAACGACAACGCGAAGCCGGCGAACATGCCGACGTATAGTGTCCGCGACAGGCTCAGCGCCAGCGGCGTGGGCACCGTCAGTTCGACGTAGAACGCGGGGATCGCGCAAAAGCTCAGCGCGCACAGCCCCCAGCGCAGGTGGCGCCATGCCCGCACGGCGCGCGGACCGTCGTGCGCGCTCGCACCGCCCAATCCGTAGCCGCCGAGGC
Organism: Paraburkholderia sp. 35.1; assembly: GCF_050436525.1. Taxonomy (NCBI): domain Bacteria; kingdom Pseudomonadati; phylum Pseudomonadota; class Betaproteobacteria; order Burkholderiales; family Burkholderiaceae; genus Paraburkholderia; species Paraburkholderia sp. 35.1. The sequence goes on from NZ_JBNDMJ010000003.1 coordinate 35,043, forward strand.
CGTGGTCGATCATGTGGTCCGTCATCGCGCGAATGGCTTCCGGCCTGTCGGGTTTCGCGCGATATCGTCGTGGTGCCGCAAACGCACCGAGGCCGCGCGATCATCGTTGCAGGCTAACCGACCCGCGGCTGTCAGCCTTGATGCAGATCAGTGCTGGTGCAAGGCGTGCGCGATCAGCCTGTCAGAGCGGGTGCAGCACCGTTTGCGCGACGCCGGCCGCCACACACAGCACGACGACCGCAAGCGGGGGCACCTTCCAGCGCAGCAACAGCAAAAAGCCGATGCACGCCACGGCGAAATCCGTCGCCGACAGGACCGCGCTCGTCCACACCGGCGAATAAAGCGCGGCGGCCAGCAGGCCGACCACCGCGGCATTGACGCCGGCAAGCGCCGCCGCCATCGCCGCACGCGCGCGCAGCGCCTGCCACCACGGCAATGCGGCGAGAACGAGCAGCAGACCCGGCAGAAAGATGCCCACCGTCGCCAGCAGTGCGCCGCTCCAGTGTCTGGGTGGCAGCGCCATCATCCAGCCGAGAAACGCCGCGAACGTGAACAGCGGTCCGGGTACGGCCTGGGCCGCGCCATAGCCGGCCAGGAAGTCGTTGGGCGCGACCCATCCGGTCGCGACGGTTGCCCGCTGCAACAACGGCAGCACCACGTGGCCGCCTCCGAACACGAGCGCGCCGGAGCGATAGAACGCATCGAACACGCGGATGCCTTGCGAGGTCCCGCTTGCCGCCCATAGCGGCAACGCGAACAGCAATGCGCAGAAGACCACTAGCGCGACGATGCCTGCCGTGCGCGACACCTGAAAATCGCCGGCCCGCCGAGGAATGGCGCGTGGCGCTTGCACCGCCGTGGTCCGGTACAGCGCGACACCGAGCACGGCGCCGGCGCCGATCACGATCAGTTGGGCGTAGACGGTGCCAGGCACGCTGAGCAATCCGAGCGATGCGAGCGCGATCGCCGCGCGGCGGCGATCCGGACACAGACGCCGCGCCATGTCCCAGACGGCCTGCGCGACGACGGCCACCGCGACGAGCTTCAGGCCGTGAATCACGCCCGTGCCGAGCGCGCCGCCCAGGTCCGGCGCGATCGCGGCAAAGGCCAGCATCACGAGTACCGACGGCAGCGTGAAGCCGCACCAGGCCGCTAGCCCCCCACCCCACCCGGCCCGCAGCAGCCCGATCGAAAACCCCGCCTGGCTGCTCGCGGGTCCCGGCAGAAATTGGCACAGGCCGATCAGGTCGGTGAAGGCTTCATCGTCGAGCCAGCGGCGCCGCTCGACGAACTCGCGCCGGAAGTAGCCGATGTGAGCGATCGGACCGCCGAAACTGGTCAGCCCGAGTTTCAGAAAGACGATGAAAACCTCGCTCACGCGCGTGAGCCGTGAGCGGCGCGGCGACGACAAATCAGTTTCCATGGATGTGCGGGTTCGAGCGCTGCCGATGTCGAGAGCCGGCGGGCAAGGCGCCGTCGGCGGGCCTCGTGTTTGACGACGCACAGTATAGAGGCCTACGGCGCGACCACGCGCCGCACCCGCGCTTGATCTGGGTCAATCGTGCCCCTTGCTTCCCGCCACACACTGGTCGCGACATCCAGAACACTGTTCGAGTCATGCGCGCAGCCGCGCCGCCGATGGTTGGATATCGGCAGTCGCGGTGTGCCCTTCCCATATCACTCATTCAAGCCAGCGAGGAGACTATGTCCACTGTCGCCATCAACCATCAAGCGCCGGAAACGGCGGCCCCGCCGCTTCTGACGGACACGGCCATCGACGGCATGGCCGCCTACGAAGCGCTCGTCAACGAAGCGCGCAGCGACCGGACCGGCTTCTGGGCGCGGCTCGCGCGCGAGCATCTGAGCTGGCACCGGCCCTTCACCAAGGTACTCGACGAATCGAACGCACCGTTCTTCAAATGGTTCGACGACGGTCTGTTGAACGCGTCGTACAACTGCCTCGATCGTCATCTGCACGACGGCAATGCCAACAAGACCGCGATCATTTTCGAGGCCGACGACGGCAGCGTGACGACCATCACCTACCGGCAACTGCATGCGCGCGTGTGCCGCCTCGCGAACGCGCTGCGCGCGCGCGGCATCGCGTGTGGGGACCGCGTGATGATCTATCTGCCGATGTCGATCGAAGGCGTCGTCGCGATGCAGGCCTGCGCGCGCATCGGCGCGCTGCATTCGGTCGTGTTCGGCGGCTTCTCGGCGAAGTCGCTGCATGAACGGATGGTCGATGTCGGCGCCGTCGCCGTCATTACCGCCGACGAGCAGATGCGCGGCGGCAAGAACCTGCCGTTGAAATCCGTTGTCGACGAAGCGCTGAAGATGGCAGGCACCGACGGCATCCATACCGTGATCGTCTATCGGCGCACGGGCGGCTCGATCCTGTGGGACGAACCGCGCGACTGCTGGCTGCACGAACTCGAAGCGGCCCAACCCGACACCTGCGAGCCCGAATGGGTCGGTGCCGAGCATCCGCTGTTCGTGCTGTACACGTCCGGTTCGACCGGCACGCCGAAGGGCGTGCAGCACAGTACGGCGGGCTATCTGCTGTGGGCCGCCGTCACGATGAAGTGGACCTTCGACCTCCGCGCGGACGACGTGTACTGGTGCACGGCCGACATCGGCTGGATCACGGGGCACAGCTACATCTGCTATGGCCCGACCGCGGTCGGCGCGACCCAGGTGATTTTCGAGGGCGTGCCGACGTGGCCGGACGCGGGACGGTTCTGGGAGATGATCGCGCGGCACAAGGTCAGCATCTTCTATACGGCGCCCACCGCGATCCGCTCGCTGATCAAGGCCGCCGAGACGGACAGCGGCGTGCATCCGCGCCGCTTCGACCTCGACTCGTTGCGTTTGCTCGGCACCGTCGGCGAGCCGATCAATCCGAGCGCGTGGGAGTGGTTTGCGCGCGAAGTGGGCGGCGGGCGCTGTCCGGTGCTCGACACCTTCTGGCAAACCGAAACGGGCGGCCACATGATCACGCCGCTGCCGGGCGCAACACCGCTCGTCGCGGGATCGTGCACGTTGCCGCTGCCTGGCATCGAGGCGGCGATCGTCGACGAAACCGGTTGCGAGTTGCCGCACGGCCAGGCAGGTCTGCTGGTCATCAAGCAGCCGTGGCCGTCGATGCTGCGCACGATCTGGGGCAATCCGCAGCGGTTCCGCAGCGGCTACTACCCCGCGGACCTGGGCGGCAAGCTCTATCTGGCCGGCGACGGCGCGATCCGCGATGCGCAAACCGGCTACTTCACGATCACCGGCCGCATCGACGACGTGCTGAACGTGTCCGGCCACCGCATGGGCACGATGGAAATCGAATCGGCGCTCGCCGCGCATCCGCTGGTGGCGGAGGCCGCGGTCGTCGGCAGGCCCGACGAGACCATCGGCGAAGCCATCGTCGCGTTCGTCGTGCTCAAGGGCCCACGCCCGCAAGGCACGGAAGCAAGGCGGCTCGCCGATCAGCTGCGCGCGTGGGTCGGCAAGGAAATCGGGCCGATCGCCAAGCCGAAGGAAATCCGCTTCGGCGACAGCATGCCGAAGACGCGCTCCGGCAAGGTCGTGCGGCGTCTGCTGCGTTCGGTCGCGAAGGGAGAAACGCTCGCGCAGGACATGTCCACCGTCGAGAACCCCGCCGTGCTGCGGCAGTTCGGCCACCACGAGTAAGCCCCCCCGGATCGATTCAGGAGACTTCACGATGAAACCCACCGCACCCAACCCCGCATCGCTCGGCCTTGCGGCTTTCGCGATGACCACGTGGCTGCTCAGCATGATCAACGCAGGCTGGTTCAGCGGCGGCTCGCTCGGTCTCGTGCTCGCCGTCGCGTTCGCGTTCGGCGGCAGCATGCAGATCGTTGCCGGACTGATGGAGATTCCGCGCGGCAACACGTTCGGCGCCACCGCGTTTCTGAGCTATGGCGCGTTCTGGTGGTCGTTCGGGCTGTTTGCGTTGTTCCTGCACGAGCAGGTGCCGGCCGCGTTCGTCGGCTGGTATCTGCTGTTGTGGGGCGTCTTCACGTTCTATATGTGGATCGCGACGTTCCGCTCATCGCGCGCGCTGCAGTGCGTGTTCGTCGCGCTGTGGGCAACCTTCTTTCTGCTCGCGGCCGGCGAATGGCTCGGTTCGGCCACACTGCGGCACGCGGGAGGCTATGGCGGACTGCTGACCGCGCTGCTGGCGTTCTATCTGTCGGCGGCGGAGATCATCAACGAGTCGTTGGGCCGCACCGTGCTGCCAGTCGGCGCGAAACCCGGGCTCGTCAAAATGGAAACGGTCGGCGCCGCGGTGGTGACGCGCTTTGCGGAGTGACTGATTGCGCGCATTCGGCGCTTCACCAAGCCCGTCGCGAATCCGGCATGCGCGGCGGGTTTTGTCGTCTGGCCGTGCTCATTCAGGCGCGCAGTTCGCGCTCGATCGTGCAACGGGGCGCCATCCCATGCCCCTTGGCTTTGCCACGTCCCCGGGACGGATACCACTTGTGGCACGCACACGTCCCAGCATGATGCCGATCACCGTTTCGATCTGCCTCGCCTAAGCGGTACGGCTTTCGTTCTCACCGAGCTTGCTGGTCATCGGGGTTCCCTGCCGCTTGCGTCGCGGCCGCGCGTTCGTGCGTCGCCCGTTCGACGAGCGCGCGAATGCGCCCGCTCAGACTGTCGCGCAGCGTGTCGTCGAGCGGCTTGCGCAGCCACGCCGCGGGGGCCGCGTCGGTGTGCGCGTCGTCCGCCGAGCTGAGCTTGTCGCGCACCCACGTCGTCACCTCCGGCGCAACGCCGTCGAACACGCCGGCGGCGAGCGCCGCGAGCAGCGCGATCTGATCGGCGACGCGCAACGCGTTGAAACGCGGCTGCGTGAGCAGCGCGCGAATCCGCTTGCCCCGCTCGATCTGCGCGTTGACGCGTGCGTCCGCGAGACCGCCGAAGCGGCTGAACATCTCCAGTTCGAGAAACTGCGCGTAGTCGAGCCGCAAGCGGCCCGCGACGTCGCGCAGCGCCGCATGCTGCGCCTTGCCGCCGACCCGGCTCACGCTCAGGCCGACATCCACGGCGGGCCGCTGGTTCGCGGCGAACAGCGCGGCGTCGAGCACGATCTGTCCGTCCGTGATCGAGATCAGGTTGGTCGGAATGTAGGCCGACAGATTGCCGGCGTCGGTCTCGGCGATCGGCAGCGCGGTCAGCGAACCGCCGCCGAGCGCGGGCGACAGTTTCGCCGCGCGCTCGAGCAGTCTCGCGTGCAGATAGAAGATATCGCCGGGATACGCTTCGCGTCCGGGCGGCTCGCGCGTGAGCAGCGCGAGTTCGCGATGCGTCGCCGCGTGCTTGGTCAGGTCGTCGATCACGATCAACGCGTGCTGGCCGCGATCGCGAAAGAACTCGGCGATCGACACACCCGCGAACGGCGCGATCCATTGCAGTCCGGGCGGCGCGGCCGCCGAGGCGACAACGAAGATGCAGCGCTCGAACGCGCCATGCTCGCGCACGGCGTCGATCACCCGCTGTACCGCCGTCGCGCGCTGCCCGACGGCGACATACACGCAGATCACGTCGCTGTGCTTCTGATTGACGATCGCCTCGACGGCGAGCGAGGTCTTGCCCGTCGCGCGATCGCCGATGATCAGTTCGCGCTGCCCTCGCCCGATCGCGAACAGCGCGTCGACGACGAGCACGCCCGTCTGCAGCGGCTCGCTGACGAAGTCCCGCTCGATGATCGCGGGCGCCGCGCGCTCGACAGGCAAACGCGTGACGGCACCGAGTGCCTCGCCGTCATCGAGCGGCCGACCGAGCGGATCGACGACGCGGCCGAGCAGCGCGTCGCCGACCGGCACGTCGAGCACGCTGCCGGTCCCCACGACGCGCATGCCGGCCCGCACCGCGTCGCCGCTATCGAGCAGCACGACGCTCGCGCTCGCCACGTCGAGCGAATGAATGAAGCCGCGCACGCCGCATTCGAGTTCGACGACCTCGTCGAGCGCGGCGTCGGGCAGACCCGACACGAACGCGATGCCATCGGCGATCTGTTCGACGCGGCCGATGCTCGCCGCCCGCGGTTCGAGCGCGACGCGCGCGAGCGCGGCGCGTTTGCGCGCGAGCCACGCGTCGGCGGTGTCAGCGCGCGTGGCCATCGTCGCGAAGCAGTTCACCGTGAATCTGGTCGAGCTGATCGCGCCAGCTATTGCGCACCACGGCGTGCGCGCCCGACAGTTCGAGCCCCGCAAGCAGCGTGCGGTCGATGTCGGTATCGAATTCGAGGCGCTGTGCGAAGGCGGCCGCGAGCGCCGTTTCGCACGCGGCGCGCTCGTCCGGCGTCAACGCGCGCGGCGCGCTAACATGCAGCGGCACATCCCCGGCAAGCGCGGCGCGCGCGCCGGGCGACAGCCGGCGCACGCCGTCCGCGAGTCCGTCGATGAACCCGGCGACGCGCAGGTCCTCGGGCGACCGGTCGAGCAACCGGTCGAGCAGCTTGCCCGCGATGTCGACGGCGAGCTGCGCGGCCGCCGCCGACGCGGCTTCGGCCTCGCCCGCGCGCTCGCGCTGCCGGTCCGCGGCCGCCTGGGCGCGCAGCCGCTCGGCCTCGTCGCGCGCGGCGTCGAGCAGCGCCGCGTGCTGTGTGCGCGCGTCGGCCTCGATCGTCGCGAACGCCTGCGCGCGCTGCGCGGCGAGTTGCTCTCGTTCGGCCCGCAGCGCCTCGCGTTCGGCCTGCGCCGCGAGCTTCGCGGCGTTCGCGTCGCCCGTCAGCGCATTCGCGCTCGCCTGTCGCTCCGCGATGATCTTCGCGACCGGACGGAACAGAAAGCGCGCGAGCAGCCAGACCAGAATCAGCGCGTTGAGCGTCTGCAGCGCGAGCGTCGACCAGTCGATTTTCATCGCGCGCCCTACTTGACGAACGGGTTGGCGAACAGCAACAGCAGCGCGACCACGAGGCAATAGATCGCCATCGTCTCGATCATCGCGAGCCCGACGAACAGCGTGCGCGACAGCGTGCCCGCCGCATCGGGCTGCCGCGCGATCGCGTCCATCGCGGCGGCGACCGCGCGGCCCTCGGCGAGCGCGGGCCCGATCGCGCCGAACGCCACAGCGAGCGCGGCGGCGGCGATGCTGACGATTTCGATGAGGTTCATGCCGGTCCTTTCTGATTGTCGTGAACGGCGGCGCGCGACTCGCCGACGGCGGCGCCGATGAATACCATCGCGAGCACCGCGAAAATGTAGGCCTGCACCGCGCCGGTCAGCAGATCGAGCGCCATCAACGGAATCGGCACGAGCAGCCCGGCCAGCGACAGCACGATGCCTACCACGAAGACGCCGCTCATCACGTTGCCGAACAGGCGCACCACCAGCGAAAACGTGCGCGTGATCTGCTCGACGACGTTCAGCGGAATCATCACCCAGGCCGGTTCGGCGAACGTCGCGAGATAGCCGCGCCAGCCGCGCGAGCGCACGCCGCACACGAGCGTCGCGGCGAGCACGACGAGCGCGAGCGCGGCATCCGTTTCCAGGTGCGCGGTGGGCGGCTCGACGCCCGGAATCAGCGACGACCAGTTCGCGATCAGCACGAACAGGAACAACGTGCCGATCAGCGCGCGATACGGCGCGGGCTCGGTCTGCATCGTGTCGCGGATTTGCGCGTCGAGCGTGCCGACCAGCAGTTCGAGCGCGGTCTGCGTGCGCGACGGCAGGATGGACAGCTTGCGCGTGAGCCACAGCGAGACGACCGTCATGACCGCCATGATCACCCACGTGACGACCACGGGCGTGGTGATCACGAGCGGACCGAGGCGTACGAGCGGCTCGGTGACGAGCGGCGAATGAATCACGACGTCGCTCGCCGCATGCCGAGCGCCACACCGCGCGCCCACAGGAAACCGCCGATGCCGCCGAGCAACGCGAACGCGCCCGCTTTCGCCAGCAGGACGAATAAAGCGGCCGTCAGCGCGAGCCGCGCCAGTTGCAGCGCGAAGGCGCGCAGCACGCGCCCTCGTGCGAAGTACGCGACGTTCCAGCGCAGCGTCGCGAAGTGCAGCGCACCGCTCAGCAAGCCGACCGCCATTCCCGTGGCGGCAAGCGCGAACGTGTCGGTGAAATGAAACGTGGTGGCGTCAATCACGATCTCTCCTTTGCTGTCGATGCATCCAGCGCCATGCGGACCATAGGCCGATGCCCGCGCCGATCATCAGAAGCGGCGCCGCAAAAAACACCCGCGTACCGGCGATGCGGTCGAGCCAGCGCCCGAGCGCGAGGCAAAGCAGGATCGGCAGCACGATCGTCCAGCCGAGAATGCCGATCTGGCCGAGTCGCGCGCCCAGCGACGGCTCCGGATTCGCGCGCCCGGTCCGCTCGCGGCTCGCCGCGCGCTGCGCGGCTTGCGCGACGCGATCAGCGGGTTCGCCTGGTTCGTCGCGTTTGCCATCCGTTTTCCCGTTTGCCTTGCCGGCAGCAGGCCGCATCGTCATCCCGGTTCTCCACGTGTGGCTTGCGGGCGCAGATAGCGCAGCATCTGGCGCACGGCCTGCGCGTGCAGACGCGTCTGCTCCACGCGCGCGCGCCGCATCGCGTCGAGCTGCGCGGCACGCGCGCGGCGCACGTCCGCTTCGAGCGCTTCAAGCGAGTCGCCCTGCACCGCTTCGCGGCACGCAAGCGAGACGGCCGTGCCGTGCGACACGATCAGCACGCCACCATCGACGGCACAGTAATGCTCGCCGCCATCCGCCGTGCGCCAGCGCACCACCGATGCGCTCAACAGCGTGACCATGTCCGCATGCCCCACGCGCACGCCAAAAGCACCGCTTTCATCCTCGGCGCGCAACGACACGACCGGCAAGCCGTCGACCATGAGGCGCGCCGGTGTCGCGATCGTCAGAGACAGGCCATGCCGCGGCATCGCAGACTCCTCGTCACGCCGCGACGGCGCTCGCGGCCGCCGACCTGCCGCGGGCTTCGTTGTCGCGCGCCTCGTCCAGCGCGCCGACCATGTACAGCGATCGCTCCTGCCAGTCGTCGCACTCCCCGGCGAGAATCGCCTTGCAGCCGACGATCGTCTCGGCGAGCGCGACCGTTCTGCCGGGCTGTCCGGAGAACGCCTCGGTGACCGCGAACGGCTGCGTCAGAAAGCGCTGCAGACGGCGCGCGCGCTGCACGGCGCGCCGGTCGTCGATGCCGAGTTCCTCGATACCGAGCAACGCGATCACGTCCTGCAGCTCACGCTGATGTTCGAGTAGGCGTCGCACCTCGTTGGCGAGCGCCGCGTGCTCCGCGCCGACGACGAGCGGATCGAGCAGGATCGACGACGACGCGAGCGGATCGATCGCCGGATACATGCCCTCGGCGGCGAGCGCGCGCGACAGCACGATCATGCTGTCGACGTGCGAGGCGATCGTCGTCACGGCGGGGTCGGTGAAGTCGTCGGCGGGTACGTAGACGGCCTCGATCGCCGTGACCGCAGCGTTGCCCACCGACACGATCCGCTCCTGCAACGCTGCTACCTCGCTCGCGAGCGTCGGCTGATAGCCGACCCGCGACGGCATTCGCCCGAGCAGCCCCGACACTTCCGCCCCCGCCTGCACGAAGCGAAACACGTTGTCCATCAGCAGCAGCACGTTCTGGCCGCGCTCGTCGCGGAAGTACTCGGCGATCGTCAGCGCGGTGAGCGGCACCCGCCAGCGCGCGCCAGGCGGTTCGTTCATCTGTCCGTAGACGAGCACGGCGCGCGGCAACACGCCCGAGCCGCGCATGTCCGACAGCATTTCGTGCCCCTCGCGGGAACGCTCGCCGACGCCGGCGAACACCGACATGCCGCCATAGCGCGCGGCCATCGCGTGAATCAGCTCCATCACGAGCACCGTCTTGCCGACGCCCGCGCCGCCGAACATCGCGGCCTTGCCGCCATGCGCGAGCGGCGTCAGCAGGTCGACGATCTTGATGCCGGTCTCGAACAGCCGCGTGGCGCCGCGCTGCGCCGCGAGCGGCGGCGGGGCGCGATGGATCGGCCTGCGTTCCACGGTCTCGGGCGCGGGCTCGCCGCCGTCGCGCATCACACCGGCGACGTCGAGCAGTCTGCCGAGCACCGCGTCGCCGACCGGCACCTCGATGGGGCCCGCGCCGACCCGCACGACGGCGCCGCGCGCGAGGCCCGCGGTGGCCTGCAACGCCAGCGCGCGCACCGTGCGCTCGCTGGTGTGCGCCTGCGCTTCCGCGAGGATCGAGGTCCCGTCCGGCCGCGTGATCCACAGCGCGGTATCGACTGGCGGCAGTTCGTGCGTGTCGAACTGGACATCGACGACCGCGCCGCGCACGGTGCTCACGCGCCCGCTTGCGGCGACCGTAGTCGTAGGCGGCGCGGTGTTTTGACGGGCTGCGCTCTCTGCAATTGGCACCTGGCGCTCCAACGATCAGTTGCAAACCCCTTCACGCTGACGAAACGTCCAGCATCAAATCGGGACCGTCTATGACGCTTCGATCAACACCTTCAGCGCGCGCGTGCTCGACGCGCGGGAGAACGTTTCGTAAGCCGAAAGAATATCGTCGAGCCGGAAGCGATGCGTGATCAGACGCGTGGGATCGATCCGCCCCGCCTTGACTGTCTTCATCAGCATCGGTGTACTGACGGTATCGACGAGACGCGTCGTGATCGCGATGTTGCGATCCCACAGTTTTTCCAGATGCAGATCACACTTGACGCCGTGCACGCCGATGTTCGCGATCGTTCCACCCGGTGCGACCAGCTGCTGGCAAAGCTCGAACGTCGGCGCAATGCCGACCGCCTCGATCACGCAGTCGGCGCCTACCGATTCGGTCAGCTTCAGCACTTGCGCGACCGCATCGGCACGCGCGTTGTCGATGCAAGCGGTCGCGCCGAAGCGTTGCGCGACCTCGAGCCGGTTCGCGTCGGGATCGATCATGATGATCTGCGCCGGCGAGTAGAACTGCGCGGTCAACAGCGCAGCGAGACCGATCGGCCCGGCGCCGACGATCGCCACGGTGCAGCCCGGCTGAACCTTGCCGTTGAGCACGCCGCACTCGAAGCCGGTCGGCAGAATGTCGGACAGCATCACGAGCGCCTCTTCGTCGAGGCCAGCCGGAATGCGGTACAGACTGCTCTGCGCATGCGGAATGCGCACATATTCGGCCTGCGTGCCGTCGATCCGGTTACCGAGAATCCAGCCGCCCGTCGTGCAATGCGAATACATGCCGCGCCGGCAGTAGTCGCAGCGGCCGCACGAGGTGATGCACGAGATCAGCACGTGATCGCCGGCCGCGAGCCCGCTCACCGCCTCGCCGACCTGATGCACGACACCGACGCCTTCGTGGCCGAGAATGCGGCCCGGCTCGCAGGTCGGCACGTCGCCTTTGAGAATGTGCAGATCGGTGCCGCAGATCGTCGTGCGGGCGACTTTGACGATTGCATCGGTGGGCGCCGTGAGTTCGGGTATCGGCCGTTCGTCGAGCGACTTTTCGCCGGGACCGTGATAAACGAGTGCTTTCATGACGGACTTCTCCTATGGCCGGAATGAAACACGATGCGTGGCGGCAAACGTGTTCGCGCCTGAACCTGGTCGTGTCATGCGTCGGCTAGCGCCGGCGGGAACGTAATGCGTCACGCGCTTGCATCATGAGCCCCGGCGTGGCGGGCGGCTTGATCTGGGTCAAGCACTACGAAAACAACGCCGACGCGTCGATGTCGGCCATTTTCTCGAGTTCTTGCAGATAGAGGCTTGGAAAGGGGCCCGCGCCTGCCTGCACATCGGCCGCGAAGAAGCTGCACGCGCGAGCACCTCGGTCACGTCGCCGAAGTCGGAGATGATGGCCGCGCGCGAGCTGGGCGCGCGGCGGAACCAGAGTGGCGTCGGATTGCTCGACCTGATCGGCTCGGATGATCGCCCAAAAAAATCGAAGACATCGCTATATCACGGCATACGGTTTGCCGATATTGGAGGTTGCGGGGACGCATGCGCCGCGAGCAGCTGCTGATGACGTGCTTCGGTCGCGTCGTCGGCGGGGAACATGCATTCGATGCGCAATTCCTGCGCGGCCACGTTTTGCGGTGTGCCCACGGTCGTGACCATCGAGAAATAGCGCAGCACCACGCCCTCGCTGATGAAGCCGAGCGGAACCATCGGCAGCGTCGCGGGTGTCATGGACGAGCCATGATGCGTCTTCCAGTCGCGCGGCACGTCGGGATACGCAAGCAGTTCATCGAGTAGACGCTTCGTGTTGGCGCCGATTACATGACCGACCGACTCGCGATACACGCGTTGCAGCAGACTTCGCGCGACCTCCTGCCAATCGGCGACGAACGGACGCATGCCATGTGGATCGAAGATCAGATGCAGCATGTTGCGCGGGCCTTCGCGCGCGGTCATGTCGATGAAGCAGTTGAAGAAGCGCGGGGCCGCGTCGTTGGTCATCAGCACGTCCCAGTCGCGGTCCATCACGAGCGCCGGAAACGGCTCATGCTGACGCACGACCCGTTCGAGCGCGCGCACCACGCCGTGCATTTCCTGCGCATTCCACGGTGCTTCCGAATAAATCGGTGCATAACCCGCGGCAAGCAGCAGCGCGTTGCGCTCGCGCAGCGGCACGTCGAGGGTCTGCGCGAGCGTCAGCAGCGTGTCGCGGCCCGGCACGCTGCGCCCGCTTTCGATGAAGCTGATCTGCCGCTGCGAGATGCCGGCCTCGAGCGACAGATCGAGCTGACTCACGCCACGCACGTCACGCCAATAGCGCAACAGACCGCCGAGATCGCCCGGCTGCACTTTCGGATCGTGACTCGTGACGTTCATGGTGTTGCCCTCCTGTTGATGCCTGAACGGGATCGCTTCAGCGCGCGGGCGCGTGCCACGCGAATTCGGCGAACTGCGCTTCGAGCGGCGGCTCGGTCACGCTGCCGGTGTAGTTCGTGATCGTCGACGCGGCGACCGCCGCAACCACCTCGAGAATCTGCTCCGCGCTGAAACCTGCCGCGAGGAAGCGTTGCCGGTCCTCATCGTCGAGGCGGCCGCGTTTTTCGATCAGCGTGCGCGCGAGCGTCGACAGCGCCGCGAGCCTCGTGTCGTCGGGCACGCCGCCGTGGCGGATCGCCTCGACATCGGCGCGACGCAGGCCCGCGTTCAAGCCGAGCGCGGTATGAAACGCAACCGCCCATTCGCTCGCGTTCGTCACGGCGTTGGTGAGCAGCAGCGTCTGGATCTCCGGTTCGGTCAGACTGCTCGCATGCACGCGCTCGAACAGGCCGATGAAGCCGTTGATCAGCACCGGTGAAGCCGCCATCTTGGCCGCGATGTTCGGAATCAGGCCGAACGCCTGTTGCAGTTTGCGGAGCACGGGTTTCGATTGCTCGGGAGCGGACTCGATCGTGTGAACGGGATAGCTGGACATGGTATCTCCTTGACTTTGCGCCATCGGAGCGACGGCGCGGTAGTCGAAGAGTAGAGGCAGCCGCGCGGCTCGCCAATTACATCGGATGTCATCGCCATGCACGATCGGCTCTTCGATCGGCTCTTCGGAAACGCCGACCATCACGAGCTTGCCGTTCAGGCCGAGACCGCCGAGCGTCGCGGTCATCGCCTTGCCGCTCGTCACCGTGGCCAGTATCAGCTTCGCGCCGCCCAGTGCCTGCAGCTTCTCGGCGAGTTCAACATGTGACGCAACTCGGTGCAAGGCTGGCCCTCCGGCACCTCGGCCGATTCGCAGGACACGCTTGCGTTCAGCGCGCTCACCGGTGTCAAGCCGATGATCGAAGAGTATCCGCCGGCGCAGAAGCAGTGACGAGGCGAAGAAAAAGCGCGCTTGCCGGCATCCCGGCAAGCGCGCTCGATGACTTCGCAAATCCACCGTCAAAAACTGCGTCGACGTGGCAAAGAACCACTCGCCAGCACTGGCTGGATCAAGCCAGATCGAAACGATCCAGATTCATCACCTTGACCCACGCGGCAACGAAGTCGCGCACGAACTTCTCCTTGCCGTCCTCGCTCGCGTAGACCTCGCCCAAGGCGCGCAGCACCGAGTTCGAGCCGAACACCAGATCGACGCGCGTACCGGTCCACTTGACCTCGCCGCTCTTCGTGTCGGCACCTTCGAACGTTTCCGCGGCCTCCGACACCGGCGTCCATTCCGTACCCATGTCGAGCAGGTTACGGAAGAAGTCGTTGGACAGCGTTTCCGGCTTGCTCGTCAGCACACCTTCGCTGCCAGCGCCCACCTTCAGCACGCGCAGGCCGCCGATCAGCACCGTCATCTCGGGCGCGGTCAACGTCAGCAGTTGCGCCTTGTCGATCAGCAGCTTCTCCGCCGCCACCGGGAACTTGCCGCCCAGATAGTTGCGGAAGCCGTCGTGGACCGGCTCCAGCACCGCGATCGCCTGGACGTCGGTCTGCTCCTGCGACGCATCCATGCGACCCGGCGAGAACGGCACCGTCACCTGCTGCCCGGCGTTCTTCGCGGCCTGCTCGATACCGGCGCCACCCGCCAGCACGATCAGGTCGGCAAGCGAAATCTTCTTGCCGCCGGACTGCGCACCGTTGAACTCGCTCTGGATGCCTTCGAGCACCTTCAGCACCTTCGCGAGCTCAGCGGGCTGGTTGACGGCCCAGTCCTTCTGCGGTGCGAGCCGGATGCGCGCGCCGTTGGCGCCGCCGCGCTTGTCCGAGCCGCGGAACGTCGAGGCCGAGGCCCACGCGGTCGTGACCAGCTGCGACACCGACAGCCCCGACGCGAGGACCTTCTGCTTCAGCGCCGCGACGTCCTTGTCGTCGACGAGCGGGTGATCGACGGCCGGAATCGGGTCCTGCCACAGCAGTTGCTCAGACGGCACTTCCGGGCCAAGATAGCGGGCGCGCGGACCCATGTCGCGGTGCGTCAGCTTGAACCACGCGCGCGCGAACGCGTCGGCGAACTCGTCGGGGTTGGCCATGAAGCGCCGCGAGATCTTTTCGTAGATCGGGTCGAGGCGGAGCGACAGGTCGGTCGTCAGCATCGTCGGCAGCACTTTCTTCGACGGGTCGTGCGCGTGCGGATACGTGGCCTGCGCGTCCTTCGCGACCCACTGGTTCGCACCCGCCGGGCTCTTCGTCAGCTCCCACTCGTGGCCGAACAGGCTCTGGAAGTAGCTCATGTCCCACTGCGTCGGCGTCGCGGTCCACGTGACTTCGATACCGCTCGTGATCGTGTCGCCGCCCCTGCCGGTGCCGAAGCTGTTGCGCCAGCCGAGCCCCTGGGCCTCGAGACCGGCACTTTCCGGTTCCGGACCGACGTTATCGGCCGGCGCCGCGCCGTGCGTCTTGCCGAACGTGTGGCCGCCGGCGATCAGCGCGACCGTTTCCTCGTCGTTCATCGCCATGCGGCCGAACGTTTCGCGGATGTCGACAGCCGCGGCGAGCGGATCGGGATTGCCGTCCGGGCCTTCCGGATTCACGTAGATCAGGCCCATCTGCACCGCGCCGAGCGGGTTTTCGAGGTTGCGGCCGGGCGGATCGGTACGGCTCTTTTCGGTGCCGTGCAGCTCCTCGTCGGCGACCAGCACGCCTTCGTCGTCTTCCCTGCCGGCCGCTCCCTTGCCGTAGCGCACGTCGCCGCCGAGCCAGGTTTTTTCATTGCCCCAGTAGACGTCCTGATCCGGTTCCCATGTGTCCGCGCGGCCGCCGCCGAAACCAAAAGTCTTGAAGCCCATCGTTTCGAGCGCGACGTTGCCGGTCAGGATCAGCAGGTCGGCCCACGAAATTTTCTGGCCGTATTTCTGCTTGATCGGCCATAGCAGCCGGCGAGCCTTGTCGAGGCTCACGTTGTCCGGCCAGCTATTGAGCGGCGCGAAACGCTGCTGGCCGCGCCCTGCGCCGCCGCGGCCGTCGCCGATGCGGTACGTGCCGGCGGCATGCCACGCCATACGGATAAACAGCGGACCGTAGTGGCCGAAATCCGCGGGCCACCAGGGCTGCGAATCGGTCATCAGCGCGGCGAGGTCTTTCTTGACCGCGGCGTAGTCGAGGCTCTTGAATGCCTCGGCATAGTTGAAGTCTTTGTCTAGCGGATTGGAGCGGTTCGAATGCTGGTTGAGCAGGTCGAGGCGCAATTGCTTCGGCCACCAGTCCCGATTGGTCGTCCCGCCGCCGGCGGTATGGATGAACGGGCACTTTGCTTCGTTTGACATGCGTTCTCTCCTTTGGAGGATGTCTCCGTTGTCGATCGGAGTCGGTGCCTGGGTACTTTCTCCAATCCCATGCAAGGTACTTGTTATGCGTTTGTCATCGTGTCAGGCTTGCGTGGCAATTTGACGACCCGAAAACCCGACAGTCAGCCGAATGGCTCGGCAGTGCACTCATGAAATCCAGGGTCGAGGGCAACGCAGCCGATGTCCGTAACGGCTGACTCCGGTCGGCGCTCCACTCCTATTCGAATATAGGCGAGGACCAAGTTCAATAGAATTCGAATACGGCAATGCCACTAATAGACGGCGACTATAGCGGGCGGAAAACGAGCGCCGCCCTGCATCACTATATGCCGATCGATCGTCACCGCGTCGAAGCTTGAGCGCACCCGGCTGTTTTGCGCCAGGCGCAGCCGACTGTGTGATAGGGTTTCGCGTTTCGTCCACAACAGAGTGGGCACTGCTTTCTTTTCAGGCAAGCGCTTCTGACAGCACCTGAGCGGAGCAGAATGACGCCAACCGGCGTGCGCCCGAGGAGTGTCCCGAACCGTGTCCAAAGCCGTGCCGAAAGCTGCCCCGAACGCTGAGCTCGCCACCGTCCAGCCCGTCGAATCGCTCGTCGTGCCGGAACTGCTCGATGGCCGCGACGGCACCAATCGCGGCGCGGCGGAAAACTCGCAGCTATCGGCGCGCAACGACCTCGACGCCGTCCGCGCCTGGCTGTCCAATTACGCGGACACCAAGACCACCTTCGACAACTACCGCAAGGAAGCGGAGCGGCTGCTGCTGTGGGCCGTCGTGCAGCTCGGCAAGCCGCTGTCGTCGCTGACGCACGAGGATCTGCTGCTGTTCAAGGCGTTCATCGCCGATCCGCAGCCGGCCGCGCGCTGGGTGTCGGCGAACGGCGGCAAGTACGCGCGCGGCGACGCACGCTGGCGGCCGTTCAACGGGCCGCTGTCGCCGGCCAGCCAGCGCCAGGCGCTGATCATCCTGAACGCGATGTTCACGTGGCTCGTCAATGCCGGCTATCTGCGCGGCAATCCGATGGCGCTCCTGCGACAACGCGCGAAGCGCTCGGCGCCGCGCGTGACGCGCTATCTGTCGACCTCGCTGTGGGACGAAGTGAAGCTGTTCGTCGAGCAGCTGCCGCAAGATACCGATGCGCAACGCGCGTACTACGCGCGTTGCCGCTGGCTGACCACGCTGTTCTATTTGCAGGGCATGCGCATTTCCGAGGTGGCCGGCGGGCAGATGGGCCAGTTCTTCAGAAGGCTCGGCGCCGATGGTCAGGACCAGTGGTGGCTCGAGACGCTCGGCAAGGGCGACAAGGAGCGGATCGTGCCGGTGTCGGCCGAACTGGTTCAGGAGCTGCGCGGCTACCGCACGCTCAATGGCCTCGCCGCGCTGCCGACCCGCGCCGAGGAAACGCCGCTCGTGCTGCCGTTCAAGGGCCGCAACCGCTGCCTGTCGCGCTCGGCGATTCACGACGCGATCAAGAGCATCTTCGCGGGCGCGGCCATGTGGCTGCGTGCGCGCGGTCCCGAATTCGCCGATCGCGCCGACGAGCTCGAGCGCGCGTCGGCGCACTGGCTGCGGCATACGGCCGGTTCGCATCAGGCGGACGGCGGCGTCGATCTGCGCACGATCCGCGACAACCTCGGCCACGTTTCGCTGAATACGACCAGTCTTTACCTCCACACCGAGGACGACGCGCGGCATACCGAGACCGTTAATCGACACCGGATGAACTGGGACGACGCGAAGTCTGAAGACGGCAATGCGGGCGGCAATTAGGCGCGGATCGGGTGGGTGAAACGCGCCGGAATTTTTGCGTTATTTCTTTCTATTTCCCGGTTGGATCAATTCATCAGGCGATGCGCGCCGGGCACGCGTTTGCGCCTGCGCGTTTACCCGCTCGTTTCCGAGGTCGTCGATTCATATCTCAAGAATGCAAAACGCCGACCGTTAAACGGGCGTCGCTCGACAAATAACCAATACAAACCGGGGAATGAACTTGAAAACCATCACCAACGCGCTGTTGGCGTCGGCTGCGTGCGCTACCTTTCTCGCGGGCTGCGTGACCAGTGGGCAAGGCCGGCTCGTCAGCGCCCCGAACCGGGTCAACGAAGTGAGCGTGACCGCGTATCAGCCGTTGCCGACCGATGTGTACGTCGCCAATGTGGTCGATCGCGATGTGGTGCTCGTCGGCGGCGATACGTATATCTGGGTCGTCGGCCGGGACGGCGTCCGGCATCGCCAGTTCTATGCTCATGGCGATCATCGCGCCGAGGTTTTCCATCGCCGTGAGGAACTGCATCGTGTGATGGCGAGCCATGACGGTCATCTGCCGGAGCATCCGGGCGGCGGCGAGCATCCGGGCGGCGCGCATCCGCCGCTCGGGCACCCGGGCGGCCCCGCGCCGGCGATGGCCGCGCACGGACAGCCGCCGCGAGCCGACAGGCACGCCACCAGACCGGTCAGGTCTGCACCCGCGACGGCCGCGCACGGACAAGCGCGCCGCGCCGTCATGCACGTCGCCGGGCCGGTCAGGCCCGCGCCCGCACCATCGGCAAAGCGGGTGTCGAAGGATCCGAAGAAGTCGTAACGTCGCTGATAGGCGCGCTGCCAAAGCGCCTTCCTGCATCGCCCGCTTCCCCCAACTCCCCGCCAATCCCACCCCATTGCCCGCTAGAATTGCCGGCTTTGCCCGCGTCGGGCGCGCCGCAAGGCAAAATACGGGTTTTGCGCGCGCCGCACGCGCGGCCGACCCGGTCGCGAAGCGTCCCCAAGCCGTTTTCGGGCCCGGCGGTTGCATCGTCGCCCCGGGCCGCGCGCCGACCCGCAACATCACAGCCCCGCCCGGCCCGTCAGCTTCGCTGCCCGGCGCACGCGGCGCGGCGAGGACCGCTCGTCCCCAACAGAGCAGATCAGGAGCCTTTATGAGCGATTCGAATCCATCCTTCCTCGGCCGCATTTCGCTGGCCGTCGGGACGTTTTTCAGCATTCTCGGCAATGGCGACTTCGCCGCCGACGTCTTGCGCCTGCGCAACGGCGAAAAGATCGGCGCGGCCCCGGCAGCCGCCCCCGCCGCCACGCCAACCCCGGCCCCCGCCGCCGCCCCGCAACCGAAGCCGCAACCCGCGCCGGTGCTGAAGGAGGCCTCCCCCGACGCCGCGCTGCAACTGCTCGGCCTGCTGCAACGCGACGCGCGCTTCATCGATTTCGTCGAGGAAGACATCAAGGCCTATAGCGACGCCGACATCGGCGCGGCCGCGCGCCTCGTGCACGAAGGCTGCCGCGCGACGCTGCGCGAGCACTTCACGATCCGCCCGGTGCGCGACGAAGCCGAAGGCAGCCGCGTGACGCTGCCCGCAGGCTTCGACGCGAGCTCGGTCCGTTTGACCGGCAACGTGGTCGGCAGTGCGCCGTTCAACGGCAGCATCAGCCATCGCGGCTGGCGCGTCGAGGATGTGCGTCTGCCGAAGCTGGCGGACGGTCATAACGCAAAAGTCATCGCACCGGCGGAGGTGGAGCTATGAGCGACGCACGCTATTCGATCGGCATCGATCTCGGCACCACCCACTGCGCGTTGTCCTACGTGGACACGCACGCGAGCGACGGCGAGAAAACCACCCAGGACGTGCTGTCGATCGCCCAGCTCACGGGCCCCGGCGCAATCGATAATCTGCCGCTGCTGCCCTCGTTCCTGTACCTGCCGCATCCCGACGAACTGGCCTCCGGCGACCTCTACCTGCCGTGGACCGGCCAGCGCGAATTCGCGGTCGGCGAATTCGCGCGCAGCCGCGGCGCCGGCACGCCGATCCGGCTCGTGTCGAGCGCGAAAAGCTGGCTGTGCCATCCGGGCGTCGACCGGCGCGCGGGCATTCTGCCGAACGACGCGCCGCCCGAAGTCGCGCGCGTGTCGCCGCTGGAAAGCTCGGTGCGCTACCTGACGCACCTGCGCGAGGCGTGGGACCACGCGCATCCGGACGCGCCGTTCGGCGAGCAGGACGTCACCGTGACGATCCCCGCGTCGTTCGACCCCGCGGCGCGCGAGCTGACGGCGGAGGCCGCCGAGGCCGCCGGCTTCACACGCATGACGCTGCTCGAAGAGCCGCAGGCGGCGCTCTATAGCTGGATCCAGAAGAGCGGCGGGCAGTGGCGCAAGCAGGTCAAGATCGGCGACATCATCCTCGTCGTCGACGTCGGCGGCGGCACGACCGACCTGTCGCTGATCGCGGTGATCGAGCGCGACGGCAATCTCGAACTGCATCGCGTCGCGGTCGGCGATCACATCCTGCTCGGCGGCGACAACATGGACCTCGCGCTCGCGCACGTGGTCGCGCGCAAGCTCGCCGCGCAGGGCACCCAGGCCGACGCGTGGCAACTGCGCGCGCTCACCTACGCGTGCCGCGCGGCGAAGGAAACGCTGCTCAGCGACCCCGCCACCGACACCGTGCCGCTCGTCGTGCCAAGCCGCGGCTCGAAGCTGATCGGCGGCTCGATCCGCACCGAGCTGACGCGCGCCGAACTGACACAGACGATCCTCGACGGCTTCTTCCCGCAGGTCGACAGCGCCGCGCGTCCGGTGAGCCGCGCGCGGGTCGGTCTGACGCAGCTCGGCCTGCCGTATGCGCAGGACGCGGGCATCACGCGGCATCTGGCGGCGTTCCTCGGGCGTCAGGTCGGCGCGCTGGCGGAACTCGAAGGGCTGCGCGAACATGTCGCGCCCAACGCGAGCTTCCTGCATCCGACCGCGATGCTGTTCAACGGCGGCGTGTTCAAGTCGACGCTGCTGGTCGAACGGATCATGGGCACGCTGAACGGCTGGCTCGCGACCGAAGGCGCGGCGCCGGCCCGTCTGCTCGAAGGCGCGGACCTCGATCTGGCGGTCGCGCGCGGCGCGGCCTACTACGGCTACGTGCGGCGCGGCCGCGGCGTGCGGATTCGCGGCGGCACCGCGCGCGCGTACTACATCGCGATCGAATCGGCGATGCCGGCCGTGCCCGGGCTCGAGCCGCCGGTGCAGGCGCTGTGCGTCGCGCCGTTCGGCATGGAAGAAGGCACCGACGCCGAGCTGCCCGCGCAGGAGTTCGGGCTGGTCGTCGGCGAGCCCGTGCATTTCCGCTTCTTCGGCTCGTCGGTGCGTCGTCAGGATCAGGTCGGCACGCTGCTCGATTACTGGGGCCCCGAGGAGTTGCAGGAACTCGAGGAAATCGAGGCGACGCTGCCGGCGGCCGGCCGCACCGCCGGCGAAGTCGTGCCGGTGAAGCTGCACGCGCGTGTGACCGAAGCGGGCACGCTCGAACTCGAAGCGATCCCGCGCGGCTCCGACGAGCGCTGGAAAGTCGAATTCGACGTGCGCGGCAACGCGAATGCGTGATTGACATGAAGCGGTACAGCGTCGGCATCGATCTGGGCACCAGCAACACGGTGCTCGCGTACGCGCAAGCCGGATCGCAGCAGATTCGTGTGTTCGAGATCGAGCAACTCGTGAGCCCCGGCGAAGTCGCCGCTCGGCCGCTGTTGCCGTCGGTGCGCTATCAGGCGGCCGATGGCGAACTGAGCGCGGCCGATCTGCAGTTGCCGTGGTCCGCCGCGAGCGCGGCGGCGAGTCGAGGCGGGGACGCCGCGCAGCCGGTCGTGGTCGGCCGGCTCGCGCGGCTGCTCGGCGCGCAGGTGCCGGGGCGGCTCGTCGCCAGCGCGAAAAGCTGGCTGTCGCACGCGTCGGTCGATCGCGTCGCGCCGATCCTGCCGTGGGGCGCGCCCGACGACGTCCGCAAGATTTCGCCGCTCGAGGCGAGCGCGAGCTACCTCGCGCACGTGCGAGCCGCATGGAACCAGCACTTTCCGAAGGCGCCGCTCGAACAGCAGGACGTCGTGCTGACGGTGCCCGCTTCGTTCGACGAAGGCGCGCGCGCGTTGACCGTCGAAGCGGCGCGGCTCGCGGGGCTGCCGTCGCTGCGGCTGCTCGAAGAGCCGCAGGCCGCGTTCTACGACTGGCTGTTCCGGCATCGCGACACGCTTGCCGACGAGTTGGCGGACACCCGGCTCGTGCTGATCTGCGACATCGGCGGCGGCACCACCGATCTGACGCTGATCGAAGTCGGCCTGTCCGACGACGGCGAGCCGCGCCTGACGCGCGTCGGTGTCGGCAATCATCTGATGCTCGGCGGCGACAACATGGACCTCGCGCTCGCGCATCTGGTCGAGGCGCGGCTGTTGGGTGATGCCGGCGGCGGTGCGCAGGCGCCGCAACGGCTATCGGCGGCGAGCCTGTCGCAGCTGGTCGAGCGATGCCGCGTCGCGAAGGAGCAATTGCTCGGCGCGCAGGCGCCCGAGTCGGCGCCGGTCACCTTGCTCGGCGCGGGCTCGAAGCTGATCGGCGGCGCGCGCACGACGCAGGTCACGCGCGACGAGGTCGAGAAGATCATCGTCGATGGTTTCTTGCCGCGGGTGGCCGCCGATGAGCGTCCGGGCCGGCCGCGCGGCGCGATCGTCGAATTCGGCCTGCCGTACGCGACCGATGCGGCGGTCACGCGGCATATCGCGGCATTTCTCGAACGTTTCGCCGCGCAGTCGCGCAAGGCCCTGGGGGCGGATTCCAGCACGCCGGACGCATCCGGCACAGCCGCCCTGCCCGTTCCCGACACGCTGCTGCTCAACGGCGGCGTGTTCCGCGCCGACGCGCTGTCGCGGCGTCTGGCCGACACGCTCGGCGGGTGGCGCGGCGCGCCGCTCAACGTGCTGCGCAACGACGACCCCGACGTCGCGGTCGCGCGCGGCGCGGTCGCCTATACGCTCGCGCGCGCGGGCTTCGCGCCGAAAATCGGCGGCGGTTCGCCGCGCAGCTATTTTCTGGTGCTCGACGAAACGCCGGCCGGCAAAGACAACGCCGAGCCGGACGCGGCGCCGGCGCAACGCGGCATCTGCCTGCTGCCGCGCGGCACCGAGGAAGGTCACGAGATTCTGATCGCGGAGCGCACGTTCGCGCTGCGGCTCGGGCATCCGGTGCGCTTTCACCTGGTGTCGTCGAGCGCGGACACCGCGTATCAGCCCGGCGAACTGGTCGACCTCGCGGGCGGCGACTTCGTGCGTCTGCCGCCGATCGCGACGATCGTCCAGCCACGCGACGGCCATCGCGCTCGCGAAACCGCCGTGCGCATCGCGACGTCGCTGACCGAGGTCGGCACGCTCGACGTCCATTGCATCGAGCTCGACGAGCCGTCGCAACGCTGGCTGCTCGAATTCCAGCTGCGCCACGCCGACGCGCAAGTGGATCTATCCGCCGAGGGCGCACCGCAACGCCACCCGGCGCTCGATCGCGCGATCGAACTGATCGACCGTTGCTTCGGCGCCCGCGCGCAAAACGTCGACCCGAAGGAGATCAAACGACTGCGCGCGCAGCTCGAACATCTGCTCGGCCCGCGCGACAGCTGGAACAGCGCGTTGCTGCGCGAGCTGTTCGGCGCGCTGTGGGAGCGCGCGCGCCGCCGCCGCCGCTCGGCCGATCACGAACGGCTGTGGCTGAATCTGGCCGGCTATTG
Source organism: Paraburkholderia sp. 35.1 (assembly GCF_050436525.1). Taxonomy (NCBI): domain Bacteria; kingdom Pseudomonadati; phylum Pseudomonadota; class Betaproteobacteria; order Burkholderiales; family Burkholderiaceae; genus Paraburkholderia; species Paraburkholderia sp. 35.1. Next base: position 58,739 of record NZ_JBNDMJ010000003.1, read on the forward strand.
CGTACGGCCCGGCTTCGGTTATCCGCTCGACGAATGGCGCGTCGAGCAACTGTGGACGCTGTTCGACGATGGCATCCAGTACGTGAGCGACAGCCAGGTATGGTCGGAATGGTGGACGCTGTGGCGCCGCGCGGCCGGTGGCCTCGGCGAAGATGCTCAGTTGCGCGTGCTCGACGCGATGGACTATCTGCAGAAGGCCGCGCAATCGCGTCACAAGCTGCCGTTCGATGTCGCGAAGACCGGCTTCGCCGATATGGTGCGCCTGTCCGCATCGCTCGAACGGATTCCGGCCGAACGCAAGATCGAACTCGGCGAGGCGGTGCTCGCGCGCCTGAAAAAACCCGCGGAAAACCATCAAAGCTGGTGGGCGGTCGGACGGATCGGCGCGCGCCAGCCGTTTTACGGCAGCGCGCATAGCGTCGTGCCGCCCGAGGTCGCCGCGCAATGGCTCGATGCGATCCTCGCGCTCGACTGGAAGAAGGTCGACCCCGCCGCGTTCGCGGCCGTCCAGATCGCCCGCATGACCGGCGACCGCTCACGCGATCTGCCCGACGCGCTGCGCGCGAGCGTCGTGCGACGCCTCGAAGCGGCGAGCGCGCCGCGCGCCTGGGTCACGATGGTCAGCGAAGTCGTCGCGCTCGATAACGCCGACGAAGGTCGCGTGTTCGGCGAATCGCTGCCGGTCGGGTTGAAGCTGATCGGCGGCTAAAGCGTGTTGCGCGGCGCGAAGCTCAGCACCGCTCGTGCGGCGTCCAGATGCACCGCAACGCGCACCCAGGCGGATACCTGTGTGCGCGCATTGCTTCAGCACGCGCCGCTCAATTCGGCACGTTCACGGCGCCATTCGTTGCGGAAATCGCATTGACACCCGGGCTCGCCGCGATCGCCGGCAGGTTGGCCGTGGTCAGCGCCGGTGCGGCTCCGGGCACGCCGCCGCGCGGTATCGTGTGGATCACCTGCGACGGCGGCAACGGCGTGCCGTTCTTCAGATGAGCCCACATCAGGTTGAGCGCCTGAAGATTGTAGTAATGCAACGGCACGAAACGCGTATCGAAACCGGCGACGCCGAGGAACGCATCAAAGTGCTGACCGTTCGTGACTTCGTACAGCGCCAGCTTGCTCGCGCTGCCCTCGACCACCTGGTTCAATCCGAGATACGGCCGCGACGCGTGATTGATCGGCACCAGCGCATCCGCGCGTCCTTGCACGATGATGGTCGGCTTGCCATGCAGATTCGCGTTCACGCGAATTTCATCGACGCTTGCATTCAACGAACCGCTTGTCCACCGCGCGCGCAGGCATGCGGCGCCCGCGTAGCTCGCATCGGCGGTCGCGAGCCGATGATCGAGCGCGCCGGAGGCGCCCGCGTTGTAGACGAGGTTGATGCCATTGGTCGGCGGCACGCCGTTGCCGTTGCCGAACACCGTCAGCATCGGCGACACCGCCGGCGTCACGCCGGCTGCGCCAGTCGCGCTGGTGGTGCCGAAGCTGAAGTCGCACAGGTTGTCGGCGACACTTGCGCGCGCATACGCATTCGCATAGGTCACGGCGACGGCCGGCACCGCCTGCGAGTCCCACATCGGCGCTTGCAGCAGGTCCGAGTCGGTCTGATAGCCGTTCTGATGCAGCAGCGCGAGCGCGTTGGTGGCCTGCGTCACCGTATCCGTTCCCGCGATCACGCCGGCCGCCGCGAGCGACGCGCAACGCGCGGTGCGCAGCGCGGTGGTGGTCGCGCTCGGCAGCGCGCTCAGATACGGCGCGCCGGTCGCGGCGGGCGCGAGCGCGGCGCACGGCTGCAGCAGGTTCGCGAGCGTCATGTAATCGGCGAGCGGTTTGCCGAACGCGCCGACCGGCACGCCGCCCTGCGCGACCGATACCTGCGGCGCAAGCCGCAGATTGATCTGCGGCTCGCCGACCACCACTGCCGTGATGAGGCCCGACGTGTCCTGCTCGGCCGCCGCGAGCGACGCGCCGCCGCCGTTGCTGACCGACGCGGCGATCGTCGTGATGCTGCCGCTCGCATAGCGCACCGTGCGCGTCGAGCCATTCAACGCGCCGTACGAATCGTTGAGCGCCCAATACGCAAACTGGATCGCCTCCAACGTGTTCTTGCCCCAGTCCTGCTCGGGGTTCTGTTGCGAGTGCGCATGCTTGAACGCGTAGCGGTTCGGGAACTGCGCGTTGAACGCCGCCAGCGTGCTGCTGCCGAGCTTCGCTGTGAAGAGGCTCGCCGTGCCCGCGGCGGTCGCATCCTGCAACGTGCCGTCGATCAGCGTCACGCGATTCGTCGACAGCTCGTGCGCGCCGTTGCCGCCGCCCTTGTCGGTGTAGGCCACCGCGCAGCCGCGCTTCAGGCCCCACTCGCCGGCCGCCGAAATCGCGCCGTACACGCCGCGCGAACCGGACGACGTCGCGGTGACGATGCACGGTTGGTCCGGATTGAAGCTCGTGGGAATCTGCACGAGCAGGCTAACGTTCTGCGCGCCGCTGCCGTCATCGGCATAGGCGAGGTATTCCTTGCCCGCGATCTTGCCTTCGCCGAGCGTGTCGTTGCCGTTCAGGTCGACGTTGGGGCCCCAGAAGCGTCCATAGCCGCCGTTCGCCGTCATGTCGACGAGCGCCCGATAGTTCGACCAGATCGCGAGACGCCGCAATTCGGCGGCCGTAGGTTGCGCCGCATTCGCGATGGCCGGCGCCGTCGCCGATGCGAGGCCGGTCTTGCCGAGGCCCGCGGTCAGCAGATCGTCGCTGTTGCCGTCATAAGATTTCGTCGTCACCGCGCTTTTGATGAAGCCAGGCAGCACGTTGCTCGGCGGCGGTTGCAGCCCGTCGTTGCCGCTGCCACAGCCCGCCAGCACGATTGCGGACGCCATCACGGTCAACGCGGTACCGAGCCTCCATGGATTGCGCATGGCCGCCGGGATTTTTTTCGGTGTTGTCATCTGTTCTGTCTCCGTCATTTATACGACGTTGTATTGGCAGCGGTACCCAACTTGTTGCCGACCCCGCTCCATCTGGTTCGCCAGAACGAGATGCTTCGGATACCGATGCATCGCTAGCGTGCATTGACCTCTCTGTGGAGTCAATACACGGTCATACCCTTACATAACGAGCATCAGGATTCGGGCGAAACAGCCGGCCGGCTAGTCGGAATCGGCCATGCGGGTGAAGCCGTCGTCGCTCCAGTCTTCGGAGCCGACACCGTGGCGAACGAAGAAAACTCCGTGCGGGTCGTAACGCTGCTTGATCGACAGCAAACGTGCATAGTTGCCCCCCAATACGCCGCTTGCCAGTCCTCCTGGAAATAGCTGCTCTCGGCGACGTATGCGCCGCCGGCCGTCGCGAACGCTCGAGCGCTTGCATCGAGCGAGGCGTGAGCGAGCCTCGATCTCCACGGGAATGTTGAAGGGAAGCTTGGCCAGTCCCACCGCGCTGCGACAGCGCTTTCAGATGCCCGCTTCCCTCACGCTCCGCCCTGCTTGCGCATCTGCCCGATAGCGCGAGCGCGTGCAGCCTCGGCCTCCCGGACGAGCCGGTACGCAACGTAATATTTAAAGACATTGCGCACGTACGTCGTTGGTTCGATGCCGATTTTCTCGGCGACTACGATTTCGACATTGTTGAACCACTTGTTAGGATCGAGACCGCGCGCCGCCGCTTCCTTGCGCATTCTGGCGATCTTTGCGGGTCCTGCGTTGTAGCTTGCGAATGCGAACAGCGAGCGGTCCCGTTCCGAGAAGTGAGCATCGGGAAAGTAACGGGCCATCAGCACATCGAGATATTTCGCTCCCGCATGTATGTTGGACTCCGCCACCCTGATGTCGCCAACCGCAAGTTCCTTCCCCGTGGCTGGCATCAACTGCATGATCCCGATTGCGCCAACGTGACTGCGGGCGCTCTGGTTCAGCTGGGATTCCTGATAGCCTTGAGCCGCCAGCAAAAGCGGATCGAAGCGGTACTGCGCACCGTATTTTTCGAAAAGACCGACCGTCTCCCCGAACCGCTTCAGCTCCGCTGACTCCGTATTGTTGGAGATCTGCTTGATGCGCTTCATTTCCTGCTGCAGGCGGACTTCCGCGACACTCTGCTTCTTCACGTAATTCAGGTAGAAGTCGTTGATCGCGTCCTGCAGTTTGGGGCTCTTGAAGCGCACCGCCCAGCCGATGTAGCCTGCGTCGCGCACCGAAATGTCGTTATGCACGACGATTCCAGCCAGTACCGGCGCCCATACCTTTGCCTTCCAGTCGTCCACGACGAGGATCTGGAGCAGCCCGACATTGAGCATCTCCATTGCATCCTCGTCCTCGAGCGCGTCGGGCAGCGGCACGAGTTTCACCGGAGCTTTGCCTTCCTTGCCAAAACGCGCGTTCAACGCGTTCAGGCTCTCGTAATAGCTGCTGCTGGGCCGCACATGGACCGTCTTACCGCTGAGATCGTCGAGCTTCGCGAGGGCCGGCGACTTCGGCCCGGTCACGACCACTTCGCGTACTGCTGTCCGGTCACGCGGCGCCACGAAGTCGACCTGCTTCAGGCGGACCTCCGTGACCGTCAGATTGCCCGCGGCGATGTCGCCCCGGCCCGCTATCAGCCCCGGGAGCAACTGGTCGCGAGTCGTCGGAATGATGACCAGGGTGAGCGGACGATTGCCGAGCGTCGCCCGGTACTTCTTGTTCACATAACGCTCGAAGTCCCGCATGAGACCGGCGGTCAGCCCACGTTCGTGACCTTGCTCATTCAGATAGAGCGTTCGACTGTAGGGAACCAGCACGCGGATCAGACGCCGGTCGAGCATGGCGTCGAAATCGCCCGTGAACGGTTGATTGCCGAGATCGATCCGGCGCGCCGCGGGAGCCGACGCCGCGGCGGTTGGGGATGCCGGGAGGGCCGACGAGGCGGCCGGCTGCGCGGCGGCACTTTGGGCGGCGACGCACGCCGCGGGGCCGACGATCATGCCTGAGCAGAACGCCGCGATGTACAGCAACGTTTGAATGATGCGCATCGTAAAACACCCTGCTGCCGCACCCGGCGACTGCGTCGACGTTCACTACGCGCATCCATATTGCCACGCTGGCAACGGGTGAAAATGGGACGATGGTCCTATAAGCAATGCGCCATGACTGACGGTAGAGCCGTACCGACGCAATCGCCAACGCCCGCTACGCCATCGTCACGCGATTTCGTCCTTGATGCTTCGAGCGATACAACGCACGGTCAGCGCTCGCGAAACCGTCGCGATGCGCGGGGCGCGACAGGTCGCTGATACGCGTGAGCGACGCGCCAATGCTGACCGTCACCACCCCAAGCGGCGACGCGCGATGCTCGATCGCGAGGTCCGCCACGCGCTGGCGCAGCGTTTCGAGCGTGTCTTCGAGCATCGATGGTTGCGCTTCGAGCACCAGCATTCCGAACTCCTCGCCGCCCATGCGCCCGACCACGATGCGCTCGCTGTCGGCGGCGGCCTGCATCACGGAGGCGACCAGACTCAGACAGTGATCGCCGGCCTGATGACCGTAGGTGTCGTTGTACTGCTTGAACCAGTCGACGTCGACGACCACCGAGCCCATCACGTCGCCGTCGCGCGCCTCCTTCCAGCGGCGCGCGATGGTTTCGAGCAGGAAGCGCCGGTTGTACAACTGGGTGAGCGGATCGATCGCGGTGGCCGTGCGCATCTTCAGATCGTTTTCGATCATCGCGCGCAGGTGGTAAAACACGCCGCGCCGGCCCGCGTCGAGCCGGCCCGGCGCCGGGTCCATCGCGCACAGCGCGCCGACGATCTCGCCGTTCGGCGCGCGCAATGCGATCGCCGCGTAAAAGCGCACGAACGGATGACGCTTGACGAGCATGCATTCGCCGAAGCGGCTGTCGTTGTGCGCATCCTCGATCACGAACAGGTCGGCATCGCGCACCGCGTAGTCGGCGAGCGAGCGCGCACGCGTGACGAGCGGCATCGCCATGCCGACCTCGGCGCGATAGTGCTGATGCTCCTCGTCGAGCAGCACGATCGCGGTAATTGCCGCGCCGGTCACGCTCTTCAGAATCTCCGCCGCATGCGTGAAGCACTCGCGCATCACCTGGTCGTCGTGCAACAGCCACTCGATGACCGAAGACTCGACCTCGGGTTCGCTGGCGGCGGTCGAGTCGACTGGCATCCGGCTGGCGAGACGGTCGTTACTGTAAGCGAGTTGCACGGAAGGGTTCCAGAATGGGCTTAGCTTATGTCAACGGCATAGGCAAGCGAAACTTGAGCACAGAATGTGGGATCGCGCCCAGGCGCCGGAGCGCATCCGGGAGCCCCAAAGAAAATGGGCCGGCTCTCGCGAGCCGGCCCATCGATCGATGCGACGTTCAGGTAATCAGACGCGCCGCTTTACTCCTTGTCGCCCTTCACCTGCGGCAGCGCCGACGTCTCGTTCGACGACAGCAGGCCCACCTGCGAGTAGATGCGCAGCTTGTCGCGCGTGTCGGTGATGTCGAGGTTGCGCATCGTCAGCTGGCCGATGCGGTCGCGCGGCGAGAACGTCGATGCGACCTTTTCCATCGACAGACGCTCGGGCTGATACGTGAGGTTCGGCGACTTCGTGCTGAGGATCGAGTAGTCGTTGCCGCGGCGCAGCTCGACGCTCACTTCGCCGGTGATCGCGCGCGCGACCCAGCGCTGCGCGGTTTCGCGCAGCATGATCGCCTGCGGATCGAACCAGCGGCCCTGGTACAGCAGACGGCCGAGGCGGCGGCCGTTCTCGCGGAACTGCTCGATCGTGTCTTCGTTGTGGATGCCGGTGACCAGACGCTCGTATGCGATGTTGAGCAGCGCGAGGCCCGGGGCTTCATAGATGCCGCGGCTCTTCGCCTCGATGATGCGGTTCTCGATCTGATCGCTCATGCCGAGACCGTGACGGCCGCCGATCCGGTTCGCTTCGAGCAGCAGCTCGACCGCGTTCGGGAACGTCTGGCCGTTCAGCGCGACCGGCTGGCCTTCCTCGAAGCGGACCGTCACTTCTTCTTTCGCGATCTGCACGTCGTCGCGCCAGAACGCGACGCCCATGATCGGGTTCACGATCTTGATGCCGGACTCGAGGCTTTCGAGGTCCTTCGCTTCGTGCGTCGCGCCGAGCAGGTTCGAGTCGGTCGAATACGCCTTTTCGGCCGACATCTTGTAGTCGAAGCCCGACTGGCGCATGAATTCCGACATTTCAGAACGACCGCCCAGTTCGTCGATGAACAGCTGGTCGAGCCACGGCTTGTAGATCTTCAGGTCCGGGTTCACGAGCAGACCGTAGCGGTAGAAACGCTCGATGTCGTTACCCTTGTACGTGCTGCCGTCGCCCCAGATGTTGACGCCGTCGTCCTTCATCGCGGCGACCAGCATCGTGCCGGTCACGGCGCGGCCGATCGGCGTCGTGTTGAAGTAGGTGACGCCCGCCGTCGAGATATGAAACGCGCCGCACTGCAGCGCCGCGATACCTTCCGCGACCAGCTGCGCGCGGCAGTCGATCAGGCGCGCGCCTTCGGCGCCATATTGCGTGGCGCGACGCGGGATCGAATCGTAATCGTCTTCGTCGGGCTGACCGAGGTTGGCCGTGTAGGCGTACGGCACGGCGCCCTTCTTGCGCATCCAGTGCAGCGCGGCGCTAGTGTCGAGGCCGCCGGAAAACGCGATACCGACCTTCTGGCCGATCGGAAGACTTTCAAGGATTGTACTCATAAGCAGTAGCGTTAAACTCGACGTACGGGGAGATTTTGGGGGTAACAGCTGAGTATCGGGCAAGCATGGCGATCAGGCAAGTTACGCGGGAGTATACCGTGAACCGCCGTCCGGCCTTGGATTTTGCCGGTCGGCGCGGCCTCGCGCCGCAATCTCGCCGCGCCGAATTTCCGGATTAATTCACGCTGTATTTGCCGTAACGGGGGCGGATTTATTATCGTCTAAGCGTAGCATCGCGGGTTGCATCAACGCACCGGCCGTTCATCCCGTTCATTCCCCTTGCCCGCCGCCCATGACCACGACCGCCCCGCGCCCCACGACGAACGCCTCGCTGGTCACCCACGTGCGGCTCGCCGACGGCAAGCGCGCCGAGGTGTCGATCGTCGCGTTTCCGCAATCGGGGCTGCTCGATCGCGTCGCCGCGCACGGCATGCAGGGACAAGTGGTGGTCAGTCACGCGTTCTGTCTCGGCGCGCTGCCCGAGCGCGAACGCGATGCGCTACGGCCTGCGCCGCGACGACGATCTCGCGCTCGCGTTCGATTGCGTCAGCGGCACCGCCGCGCGCATGCGCCACGCCGTCCGCTACAACAAAGACGTTTTTTGGACTCGAATGATCAATCTTTTTCAGGCCATGCAGGCCTTTGTCAAGGTGGCCGATGTCGGCAGCTTCGCGCAGGCCGCCGGGCAACTGAACGTGTCGACGTCGGTCGTCACGCGTCATGTGTCGAGCCTCGAACAGCATCTCGGCATTCGCCTGTTTCAGCGCACCACGCGCAAGGTCGTGCTGACCGAGGCCGGCGCGCAATACGCGGACGGTTGCCGCGTGCTGCTCGCCGAACTGGAGGAAGTGGAGTCGCGCGCGACCACGGCCTCGCGCGACGTGGCGGGCGACCTGCGCATCGTCGCGCTCGGCAGTTTTTCGCTGTTTCGGCTAACGCCGCTGTTCGCCGAATATCAGGCGCGCTTTCCGCAAGTCAACCTGCGCGTCACGCTGACGGAAAAACGGGTCGATCTGCTCGAAGGCGGCTTCGATGTCGGCATCGTGACCGAGCATATGATCCGCTCGGAGTCGCTGGTGGCGCGGCGTCTGATCAACTCGCACGCGGTGCCGGTGGCAGCGGGCGCGTATCTCGCGCAGGCCGGTCATCCGCAAACGCCGGCCGAACTGGACGGGCATCGGCTGATTGCCGCGCCGTTCGACACGACCGGCCCGATGTGGATCTTCCGCAAGGGTGACGGCGATGCCGAAAGCGCGAGCGAGGACGGCGACGACAGCGGCGAGAGCATCGCCATCGATGCATCGTTCACGGTCAACAGCATGATCATGCAGAAGCAGGCCGCGCTGGGCGCGATGGGCATCGCGCTGCTGCCGCTCGAAATGGTCGAGGACGAGTTGCGCGCCGGCACGCTGGTGCGCGTGCTCGACGGCTATGCGGTGCTCAATGGCGACGTGGCCGTGTCGCTGGTGTATCCGAGCCGCGAGTTCGTGCCGCGCAAGGTGCGCGAGTTCATCGATCTCGCGGTCGGTTTCTTCAAGTGACGCTTCAAGGCCGCTCGCCGCGCGCGAGCCGCGCGTCGATGTCGTACACGACCGGCATCAGATCCGCGACGCTATCGATCACGTAATGCGCGCCCGCCGCCTTCAGCCTGGCCATCGCGGCGTTGCGGCGCGCGGCGAATTCGTCGGCCGGCAACGCCTTCACCTCCGCCTCGCTCATGCCGAACGCGTTGCCGCTCACCGCGACACCGACCGCCCACGTGCCGGCGTTGATGCCTTCTTCGATGCCGACCTCGGTGTCGTCGACCTTGATCGCCTCTTTCGTGCGCCACACGCCGAGCAGCGGCAGCGTCCGGTAGATCATGTACGGTGACGGCCGCCCTTCCGGCGTATCGCCGGTGCACACGATGCTGTCCGGCGCAAAGCCCTGCGCGGCCGCGCCCGGTACGATTTCGTCGATGATCTCGCGGGTATAGCCGGTCGTCGTGCCGATGCGGATATCGTTCTGACGCAAGGCGCTCGCGACTTCGGCGACGCCCGGGATCACCGCGCTGTAGCTCGCCGCGACCGCGATGTTCTTCGGCACGAACACCTCGTACACGGCGTCGATATCGGCGTCGGTCGGCGTATGGCCGTGGCGCTCGGCCCAAGCCTGCGCCACGCGCGGCAGCGCCATCAGCGCCGCGATATGCGGCCGCTTGGCCATGCCCATCGGGCCGCGCGCTTCGTCGATCGTGATCGGCACGCCGAACTGCTCGAAGGTCTCGACGAAGGCCCCCATCGGCGCGCGTGAACCGTAGTCGACCACCGTGCCGGCCCAATCGAAAATCACTGCCTTCACGTGTTTCATCTGCTTGACTCCCCAGGAATCCGAATGTATTGGGTTTGCCGTCGCGGGTTTGCTGTCGCGGCTCAGGCCGCCTGCGCGAGCGCCTTGCGTTCGTCGAGCGCGGCGGGCGGCGGCCCCGCGTGCGTGACGCCCATCGTGCGCAGCGCTTGCGCGCAGGCATCGACCACGCGTCGCATCACCTGCTCGTCGACCTGACCGATGCAGCCGATGCGGAAACTGTCGACCACCGTCAGCTTGCCCGGATAGATGATGAAGCCCTGCTCCTTCATCAGTTCATAGAAGCGCGCGAACTCGAACGACGGATGCGCCGGCGAAAAAAACGTCACGATGATCGGCGAGCGCCAGCGCCCGTTGAGCAGCGGCTCGAAGCCAAGCTCGTGCATACCGGCCACCAGCACGTCGCGATTGTTGGCGTAGCGCGCGAGCCGCGCGGGCTGCCCGCCTTCGAGCTGGTAGAGACGCAGCGCCTCGAGGAACGCGGCCACCGTATGCGTGGGCGGCGTGAAGCGCCACTGGCCCGTGCGATTCATCACCTCCCATTGATCGTAGAGATCGAGCGCGAGCGAATGGCTGCGGCCTTTCGCCTCGCGCAGGGCGCTCTTGCGCGCGATCACGAAGCCGAAACCCGGCACGCCCTCGATGCACTTGTTCGCCGACGACACGAACGCCTCGCACGCGATCTGCCGCACGTCGAGCGGCACCGCGCCGAAGGCGCTCATCGAATCGATCAGCAGTTTGCGGCCGTGCCTCGCGACCGCAGCTGCAATCTCATCGAGCGGATTGAGGATGCCCGAGCTCGTTTCGCAATGGATCGCGACCACGTGCGTGATCGATGGATCGGCGGCAAGCATGCGCTCGACTTCGAGGCCGCGCGGCGGCAGGTAGTCGCCCTTGTCGAGCAGTGTGCAGGCGCGGCCGAGATAGCCAAGCGTGATCGCCGCGCGCTTGCCGTACGCGCCGTTCGCGAGCACGAGCGCGTGGCCGTCGCGCGGAATCAGGCTGCCGAGCATCGCTTCGACGCAGTAGCTGCCGCTGCCCTGCAGCGGCACGCAGTCGTAGTCGCCCGCGGTGTCGCCGGCGATCGCCAGCAGGCTCGCGCGCAACTCGGCGGTCATCGCGCGGAAGTCGCCGTCCCACGAGCCCCAGTCGCGCAGCATCGCCTGTTTCGTCGATAGTGCCGTGGTCAGCGGGCCCGGCGTCAGCAGATAAGGCTCGCCGCCAGCCGGCGCGGCGCAGGGTGTGGTGCAACGGGTCGATGTTGCCGCGGCTGCCACGGCCAATGTCGCCGCCGAACCGCCGATCGCGCTTTCCATGTCCGCCACTCCGATATCGCTATGTCGATAGCTCACACGATACAGAAGCGTTGTCCATCGGTAAAATCGATATAATCGATGACGGTATCGCAAAAACTTATTTGCTGGCGAGGCACACGTGCAATACGCGCAATTGCGGGCGTTCCATGCGGTCGCGGAACATGGCGGCTTTTCGAAAGCGGCGCAGGCGTTGTCGCTGACGCAGCCGGCGGTGTCGGATCACGTGCGGCGGCTCGAACAGGATTACGGCGTCAAGCTGTTCGAGCGCGGGCCGCGCGGCGTGGAGACGACCGAACTCGGGCTGCGCCTGTTCAGCGTGACACGGCATATGCTCAGTTGCGAGCGGGACGCGCGCCAACTGCTCGAATCAGCGGGCGGGCTGGAGTCGGGTTCGCTATCGCTCGCGGCCGATGCGCCCGATCTCGCCGTCGCGCTGATCGGCGCGTTTCGCCAGCGGCACCCGGGCATCGTCGTCACGCTGTCGATCGCCAATGCGGCAGAGTGCATGCAGCGCGTGCTGTCGAGCGCGGTCGACGCGGCGATCACGGCCGCGCCGCAGGTGCATAGCCGCTTGCAGTCGCGCGTGTTGCGGCGCGATCCGCTGGTCGCGATGGTGCCGGCGAGCTACCCGGCCGCGAAGAAGCGCCGGCTGAGTTACGCGGAGCTCGTCGATCAGCCGATGATCTTCCGCGAGCCGCAATCGGTCACCCAACAACTGCTCGAAATCGAGCTCGTGCGCGAGTCGTTGCAAGTCGAGCCGGTCATGTACGTGGATGGCCGCGAGGCGCTGGAGGAAGCGGTCGCGCAGGGAATCGGCGTCGGCGTCATTGCGCGCGCAGAGTTCAACGAGTCGCGGCGGATCCGGATGGTGCCGCTGCTCGATTGCCGCGTGCAGATGATCGAATCGCTGACGCGGCTCGCCGAGCGGCCGGGTTCGAATCTGCTCGACGCGTTTTTTGCGGTGGAGTTGCCGGGAGCCGAAACAGAGGTCTCGGGGGGCGATGTTCAACGCGCGTAGCTCGCGCGCCGTCGCTGCAAGGAGCGGCGTGGCCTTCATGCTGCCGGCCCCGCCGCCCGCGATCGCCCCCGAATCGTTCCGCGGGTTGCCACCAGCGTTGGCAACCCCTTCAGACTTAACGCGACCCGCCGCTCGCGATCAGGCTCTCGCCCGTCAACCAGCGCGCGTCATCCGACGCGAGGAACGCGACGACATCCGCGATATCGTCGGGTTGGCCGATACGGCCGAGCGGCGTCGTGCTGATCGCCCACGTTTCGAAGTCCGAGCCGATCACGCCGGCGCTGTGGGTGCCCTCGGTCTCGACCATGCCCGGATTCACCGAATTCACGCGGATCTTGCGCGGTCCGAGTTCCTTCGCGAGCACGCCGGTGATCGCATCGACCGCGCCCTTGGTCGCCGTGTAGACCGCGGTGGTCGCCGGCGTGATGCGGGTCACGACCGAGCTCACGTTGACGATGCTGCCGCCTTCGCCCAGATGCCTGGCCGCCGCCTGCGACACGAGCAGCAGCCCAAGCACGTTGACATCGAAGTGCTTATGGAAGTGCGCTTCGGTGATCTCTTCGAGCGCCGCGAATTCATAGACACCCGAGTTGTTGACGAGAACGTCGAGCCGCCCGTACGTTTCGATCGCCGTATCGATAATGCCGTTCGCGTCCGCGGCCTTCGACACGTCACCGCCAACCGCGACCGCCTTGCCGCCCGCCGCCGTGATATCGGCGACCACCTTGTCGGCGCCCGCGCGGCTCGACGCATAGTTCACCACGACCGACGCGCCTTGCGCCGCCAATGCCTTCGCAATCGCCGCTCCGATGCCTTTCGATGCACCCGTTACAACCGCTACCTTGCCAGTGAGCTTGCTCATCATCGTGTCCTTTCAATGGTTCGCGCCGGCATGCCTCGCGAGGAGCCGCGGGGTCCACGCCAATAAAAGCCGGAAATGCAGTGGCGCTGTCACTGGTCGTTAATTTAGGCATGCCGCGAGGCCGGATAAAGCGGCTCGAGACGAATTGATACGCCGCTTCCGACGAACAATCGATTCGCATCAGACCTCGATGGCCACGTTTACGCGTGGCTTACGACGATTGATGCTGTTTGGCTTGCGCCGCGGCGCGATCAGGCGCTACACACTCAAAGCGCTTTTATTCATCGCACTTTTGTTCGCTGCCGAGCAGCAGCGCGATGTGCGCGGCCACGCTCGCGAGCACCGCGAGCGCGCCGAGCGTATCGAGAATAATTTGCCACACGATCTCCCTCCTCCGCGATCCGCTGCTCCCAACGTCTTTTAAACAGATGCGCGCGCCATCGATTGAACGCCGGGGCCGAGCAGACAGATAAAGAACCGCGCACGCGCTGACCGAACTACCGCAACCAGCGTGCCGAGTACGATGCCCGCCAGCATCGGCCATAAGCGTCCGACGAACGCGCGCACGCCCGATCCCGCAAACAGCTGCCACCCGTTGGTGACGAACGACGGCAACAGCATGCGCGAGCTGAATGCGCTGCCGCGCGCGGAAAACGCGCTCGTGCGTCATCTGGCCGGTATTGAGCGGCGCTGTTGCTATCATTCGTTGCCCTCGCGCAGCGCCGCGGCGGCAGCACCGTACCGCAACCGGCAGCGCCCAAGGCGCAGCAGACCAACGCAACACCAATCGCCGACGCATCACATCTCAGAGGCATGCATGGAATTTCGCCAACTTCGCTACTTCATCGCGGTCGCCGAGGAGATGAACATCACGCGGGCGGCCAATCGTCTGCATATGACACAGCCGCCGCTGTCGCGGCAGATCCAGCAGATCGAGGAAAGTGTCGGCCTGCCGCTGTTCGAGCGCGGCTCGCGGCCGTTGCGGCTCACCGAAGCCGGCCGCATTTTCTACACGCAGGCGAAACGTCTGGTCGATGAAGCCGACGAGCTCGCGCCGCTCACGCGCCGGCTCGCGCAACTCGCGGAACGCATCGTGATCGGTTTCGTGCCGTCGACGCTGTATGGCGCGCTGCCCGCGGTGATCCGCTCGTTTCGCGAGGCCGCGCCGCACATCGAGCTGTCGCTGATCGAGATGTTCACGATCGAGCAGTTGGCCGCGCTCAAAGGTGGCCGCATCGACGTCGGCTTCGGCCGGCTGCGCTTCGACGATGCGCAACTCGCGCGCGAAGTGCTGGTCGAGGAACGGATGATCGCCGCGTTGCCGCAGGATCATCCACTCGCGCGGCAAAAGAAGCCGCTGACGCTTGCCGCGCTCGCCGAGGAAACCCTGATCGTCTATCCGAGCACGCCGCGGCCGAGCTATGCTGACCAGCAGATCTCGGCAATGCACGATCAGGCGCTGGAGCCGAAAGCGATCCATGAAGTGCGGGAGTTGCAGACCGCGCTAGGGCTGGTCGCCGCGCAGGTCGGCGTGTGTCTCGTGCCGGAGAGCGTCGAGGGCTTGCGCGCGCATGGCGTCGCGTACCGGCCGATTCCGTCGGCAAGCGCCGCGTCGCCGATCATCATGAGCCGGCGCCTGCAGGACGAATCGCCGGCGACGCTGCTGATGTGCTCGCTCGCGCGGCAGTTGTTCAAGCGCGTTTGAGCGCCGCGTGCGTGAGCACGGCGACGCGGCGCCGCGGCGCCGCGCGCCCGGTCAATAGAGCGAACCGTCGACGGCAAAGCCGCCCCGCACAGGCGACAATGCCTTCACCTGGCTTCCCGCACGGAGTCTTCATGAAAGCGCAGCGTCCGCGGCCTCCGCACTTTCCCGCCGAACCTACGCGCGCCGAATGGCGCGAGCACCTGCTGCCCTACTTCGTCACGGCGCTGCTGATCGCGTTCGCGATCGTGCTGATCGTCTGGATCGCCAATCCGGCGCCGCCGCGCACGATCACGATCAGCGCCGGCCCGCGCGACAGCTCGTTCGTCGTCACCGCGAACCAGTACCGCAAGATCCTCGCGCGCAACGGCATCCGCCTGAACGTGCTCGAATCCGAAGGTTCCGTGCAGAACCTGCAGCGGCTGCTGGATCCGAAGCAGCACGTCGATATCGCTCTCGTGCAGGGTGGGGTGGCCGAAGGGCTCGATACTTCGTCGCTGGTGTCGCTCGGCAGCGTGTGCTATGTGCCGATCGTCGTGTTCTATCGCGGCGCGGCGCTCACGCAACTGGCGCAGCTCGAAGGCAAGCGGATCGCGGTCGGCCGCGAAGGCAGCGGCACGCGGCTGCTCGCGCTCCAACTGCTCGCGGCGAACGGCATCGAGCCCGGCGGCGCCACGACACTAGTGCCGAGCGACGGCCTGCAGGCCGCCACGCAGCTGGTTGCCGGCGAGGTCGACGCGGCGATTCTGAGCGGAGATTCGGCCACGCGCGACCTGATGCTGCGGCTATTGCGCGTACCCGGCATCTCGGTGATGAATTTCGACGAAGCGAGCGCCTATACACGCGTCTTTCCGTTTCTCGACCAGATCGACTTGCCGCCCGGCGTGCTCGATCTGAAGCGGCGCATTCCGCCCGAGACCGTTCACCTGATTAGTCCGACGGTCGAACTCGTCGCGCGCAGCACGCTGCATCCGGCGATTTCGGATCTATTGATCGAGGCGGCGCAGGAAGTGCACGGCGCCGCGGGCCTGTTGCAGCACGCCGGCCAGTTCCCGAACCCGGTCGAGCACGAATATCCGATCAGCGAAGACGCGCAGCGCTATTACCGGACCGGCAAGGGCTTTTTGTATCGGACGCTGCCTTTCTGGCTCGCAAGCATCGGCGATCGTACGCTCTTCCTGCTATTGCCGGTCGCCGTGCTGCTGTTGCCCGCCATGCGCGTGATCCCGGCGCTGTACCGGTGGCGGGTGCGCTCGCGCATCTATCGTTATTACGGTTCCCTGATCGCGATCGAACGGCACGCGCTCGCCGGCGCAACCGACGAGGAGCGCACGCAGCTACTGGGGCAACTGGACGAGATCGAGGCGGCGCTGAGCCACCTGCGCATGCCGCTCGCGTATGCGGATGCGTTTTACGTGCTGCGCGAGCATGTGGGATTCGTGCGCAGCCGGTTGACGGCTGCGCCGCCCGTCATGGCCTCGTGATCGAGGCCATGACGGGCTGTGCCAAGGTTAGGCTTGGGAGGGGGGCGAGGCGGGAGCCGTGGCTTGCGGTTCGTATTGCGCGCTGGTCTGCGCCTGGGTGTCCGCGCTCCCGGCGGCATCCGCCGCTACGGCTTCCGGCGACGCAGCAGCGACATCCGCTTGGCGGGCCGCTTGTTCCGCAACTGCCGCTACCGCTGCTTCGGCATGTGACGCTTCAGCGGCCGCGCCCTCGGCCGGCGTACCTGCATCGGTCGGCGCATGCGCGCTTGCCGTCGCGGTGGCGGCCTTCTGCGCGCCCTTCGCCGCGCGATGCGCGAGCAGGCGCTGAGCACCCGCCGCTTCCTGCGCCGTGACCTTGCCGGCTTCGACGCCCGCCAGGTCGACGCGCGCCGCGCCTTCGACGAGGCTCTTCCAGTAGCGCCCGCCGCGGCACCACGTCTTGATCGCGTCGCGCAGCTCGGCTTCGCTCATCGACAGTTCCTTCGCATGCACGACGAGGTCTTCGAAAATGCCGATCTTCAGCGGCAGCTTCGGGGCCGGATTCTTCGGGAAAGCGACCGGGAAACGTTTTTGCAGACGACCGATCGAGCGCACCACCGGGTCCACCGGCTTGGCGTCCACCGCCGGCTTGGCGGGCGCGGTGTGGCGCGCCGGCTGCGGGCCGCCGGCTCGCGTACCTGGCTTGCCGTCCGGGCGAGCGCCGGCCTTTGCGGCCGGCTTCGCGCCGGGCCGGCCACCGGGCTTCGTGCCCGGATTGGCACCACGGTCGGCATGTGAACCAGGATGTGCCGCTGAATTTGAAGCGGGCTTGCCGGCGGACTTCGAAGCGGGGCGCGTGGCCGATTTGCGATCGGGCTTGCCGGCGGACTCTGCGGCGGCACGCGCCGCGGCCAGTTGCTTCTTCAGTTCAGCGAGTTGTTCGAAACCCATAGTGCACAACCAATCTGTCGATCCGTAAAAATGAGATTGTAGCAGCGTGCGCCTACGTGCTTGTGACAACCCGAGCCGCAATGACGATCGTCAATTCGCGGCCGTGACGGGCGCGTGGGCGGCGGGCGCGCGCAGCCCCGTGACGGACACCCGCAAACCGGGCGCCCCGACATTGTTGCTCAGCGACAGGCCGAGCTGATGCCGCTCGGCGATCCGCGCGACGATCGCGAGACCGAGCCCGCTGCCCTCGCCCTTCGACTCGTCGCCGCGATAGAAAGGGTCGAACACGCGTTCGAGTTCCGCCTCGGGCATTCCCGAGCCGCTGTCGACGACCTCGAAGCCCACGCGCTCGCCCGTGCGTCGCAGCACCACGTCGACACGGCCGCCCGCCGGCGTATGACGGATTGCGTTATTGATCAGGTTCCCTAACAACACGCTGATACTGTGCGGCTCCGCGAGCACGGTATAGGCGTCGTTCGGCGCGCGCGCGTGTTCGCATTCGAGGCCGAGATCGATCTCGCGCAACTCCGCGAGCACGGAACAATCGCTGACTGCCTGCTCGCCGATGCGGCGCAGGCTGACCGGCACCGTCGACGTGACCGGCTGCGCGTCTTCGCGTGCGAGCGTCAGCAGTTGCTGCACGAGGTGGATGATCCGGTTCACCCGATGTTCGACGCGCTCGAGCGTCTGCCCCTCGCCCCTCAGCGATCCATCGCGCGACGCCGCCTGCAGTTGCAGCTTCAGCGCCGCGAGCGGCGAGCGCAGCTCGTGCGCGGCATCGGCGATGAACGTGCGCTGCGCCTGCGACGCCGTATGCAACCGTTGCAGCAGATCGTTCAGCGCTTCGACGAGCGGCCGGATTTCGACCGGCAGGTTGCCGTCGAGCCGCAGCGGTTCGAGCGAATCGATCGAACGCGTCGCGAGCGCGCGCGACAGCCCGCCGATCGGCGCGAGCCCGCGCGCGACCACCAGCAGCACCAGCGCGATCGTCACCGGCAGCAGCACGCCGAGCGGCCACAGCGTGTGCAGCGCGAGCTGCAACGCGAGTTCTTCGCGCACCGAGACCGGTTGCGCGACCTGCACGTAGCGGTCTGTCTGCGCGACGCCGAAGATGCGCCAGTGGTATTCGCCGCGCGGCACTGTGTGAAAGCCCGGCGGCAGACGCTCGAACACCGGCGCCTGCGCGGAGCGATAGACGAGCGTACCGCTGCGGTCCCAGATCTCGATGACGATGCGGTCGTCGGCGAGATCGCCGAGGTCGGGTTCCCGCCGCTCGCGGCTGCCCGCGCCGCTCAGCGCCGACGGCAGCGACAGCGCGACGGTGCGCAGTTCGTAGTCGAACAGCTCGCTCGCCTCGCGCCGCGCGGTATGGAAGATCGCGAAAGCCGCGATCATCGACGCCGCCGCCATGCCGAAGATCAGCCAGCCGAGCAGCCAGCGGCGAATCGACGTCATCCGCACCTCTTCAGGCGGTAGCCGACCCCGCGCACGGTCACGATCTGGTCCGCGCCGATCTTGCGCCGCAGACTGTGCACATGCACTTCGATCGTATTGCTGCCGACTTCCTCGCCCCAGCCGTACAGCTTTTCTTCGAGCTCGGCCTTCGTGAACACGCGGGTCGGCTCCTCGATCAGCGCCTGCAGCAACGCGAATTCGCGCGGCACCAGCGGCAGCGGCACGCCGTCCTTGGTGACTTCATGCGCGGCGGGGTCGAGCGTCAGGTCGCCGTGACTGTAGACCGGCTGCTTCTGGCCGGTGCGCCGGCGCAGCAGCGCGCGAATGCGCGCGGCCAGTTCGTCGAGATCGAACGGCTTGATCAGGTAGTCGTCGGCGCCGGCGTCGAGACCGCGGATGCGCTCGTCGACCGCGTCGCGCGCGGTCAGGATGATCACGGGCGCCGCGCCGCCGTTGCGGCGATACGCGTTCAGCACGTCGATGCCGTCTATTTTCGGCAGGCCGAGGTCGAGCAGCACGAGGTCGTACACGCCGTTATCGAGCGACAGTTCCGCCGCGCGGCCGTCCTCGGCCCAGTCGATCGCGTAGCCGGCGCGGCGCATCGCGCCCAACACCGATTCCGCGATCATGTCGTCGTCTTCGACCAGTAGCAGGCGCATGGCCTCTCCTCTCCTTGGTGCGGTTTTGGCCGCCGCATTATCGGCCGTCGCAGCTTAACCAACCCTTACGGGGTACGGACGACGCGTCGCTTTCGCACGGCCCGGCTCGCGCGATTCGACGTTAAGCCTGTCTTATCGTGCAGTTGCCGCTCGTGCTGTTGCTGCTGCCGGCGTTGCTGAAGCTGTTGATGAAAAAGCAGCCGGTGTGAGCGTGGCCAAAGTTTTCCGCATTTCGCGAAGCATGGCGCTACGCAAGCACATCCGCGAACCCGCCGAGCCGCCCCCCAAGCGCGCGGATCGCGGCGGCCACCCGTGGCGACAGCAGCGCCTGCAACTCGTCGGCATGCCGGTAGTCGTGCATGCCGTCGCTCAGCGCGTCGCCGGCCAGCGCCGGATGACAGTAGATTTCGCCGACACCATGCGGCAGATTCGCGAGCGCGGCGAGCCAGGCCGCCTCATCCATGCGCCCGCTCGCCGCGATGCCGACCACGTAGTCGTTGTGCGCGATCCCCGCGCGCTCGAGCCGCGTCTTCACGTGCGCGATCCACGGCCGCAGCCACAGCGGCGCGTTCGCTTCGAACGGCAAACGCATCGCCCTCATGCCGTAGTCGCGGCCGATGTCGAGGATCAGGCCGAGCACGGTCGGATGCAGATGAAAATGCTTGTGTGTGTTCACGTGGTCGAGCGTAAGGCCGGTCGCGGCGAAGGCTTCGAATTGCGCGCGAATTTCGTGCGCGAGCTGCCGGCGCACGTGCGGCAGAAAAAAGAAGCGCACGCCGTCACGCACCATGTTGCTGCCGAAGCGGCCGTTCTCGTCGAGCAGCGCGGCGACCTCCTCGCGCGGCGCCAGCGCGGCGCCGTCGGCCAGCACCAGATGCAGGCCCACGCGCAGTTCCGGCAGCATACGCGCGCGCGCGACCGCGTCTTTGGCGGCCGGCGCGCCGACCATCAGACTCGCGGCGCGCAGCACACCGTTGCGATGCGCACGCTCGACCGCGATATTGACGCGCTGATGCAGACCGAAATCGTCGGCGGTGGTGATCAGTCCGCGCGGCTGGGTGGGTTTTGCGCTGTCCATCACGTGAGGCTGTCCAGCCGGCCGCTGCGCTCGGCGGACGGCGTGCCGAGCTGCATGCGCTCGCCGCGCCACACCACGTGCGAACCGAACGCGCTGACGAGCCACTGGAGCGCGAGCAGCGTATCGCGCAACGGCACCAGCGGCAGATCGCGCCAGAACGTGCGCGCGCGGCGTGCCGCGCGCAGGTGCAGCAGCAGGCGCGCGCCAACGCAGACCGCAGTGGCCGACGCGCTCGCGACCACCGCCGCGAAAGGCGCGTGAGCACACGTCGCGAGCGACACGGTCTGCCCCGCGCTCGTCAACAGCCACGGCGTGGGGAACGTGATCAGCAGCGACACGAAGCCCAGCGGATTGACCGAGCGGATCGTGCGCAGCCAGCGCGTTTCGCGCTGCCACAGCGCCGCGAAGGTCGGCTCGATCACGTCGGTCGCGACCATCACGCGCGACAGCACCGTTTGCAGACCGAGCGCGCGCACGTGCTCGGCGAGCCAGTAGTCGTCGGCGAGGCAGTTTTTCAGCGCTTCGAAGCCGCCGATGCGCTCCAGCGTCGCGCGCCGCAACGCGAGCGTCGCGCCGAAGCCGAAGCGGCGCGAGCCCATCGCATGGGCGACCCGCACCGAGGGCGCGAACCACTCGTTGATGAACAGCGCACCGACACGCGGCCAGAAGCCGCCGACGCCGCGCGCGACGTACAGGCACGTGACCACGCCGACGTTCGGGTCCGCGAGCGGCGCGGCGACGCTGTCGAGATAGTCCGGGTCGACCGCGATGTCGCTGTCGGCGATCACGATCACGTCATGGCGCGCGCCTGCCGCCATGTTGATCAGGTTGCTGACTTTCAGATTGCTGCCGTGTACGCGTGTGTCGATTGCAAGCTCGATGTCGCACTGCGGATAGGCGGCCTGCAATCGGCGCACCACCGCGATGGCGGGATCGTGCGGCGACGACACGCCCAACACCAGCTGAAAATGCTGATGTCGCTGCTCGCAGAAGGTTCGCAGATTTTCGTAGAGACGCGGCTCGGCGCCGCACAGCGGCTTCAGCACGCTGACACCGACCTGCGCGAACGGCCCGGTTGGACAATCGAGCGAATCCATCAGCGAACGGCTGAGCGCGCGATTGACGGCCCTGCCCCCATGATGGTTCGATTTATGTCGGGCGGTGAAAAACGGCATGGCGAGCGCGGCGGCTGCCGTGTAGATCGAAGCGCTAACGCAGGCGGCTAACAGAAGCCATTGACATGCAATCAACGCGTGCGCCGCCATTGTGTGCCGTCCGTGTCCGTCAGTGCTCGGCCAGCACGAAAGGTTGCCCCGTAAGTCGCAGATGAAGCACGACGAGCCACCGGCGCGGACAATTCGCTGCGATCACGGCGGGCCATGCGCCGCGAGCAGCGCGAGTCGCGCAGTCGCGCCGCACCGCGACTTCGAAGGCGACCTCGGCAAATTCGCGCGCGATCACCACGCCGCCGATGATCAGCGCGAGCGCGAACAGCCTGAACGATGCCGAAGCGAAAAAAGCGTCAGAGACCGGCAGTACCGGCAACGCCATGCACAGCAGCGCTTCGGTGCCCGCGGCCGTCAGAGACGCCACTAGCAGATGGGCTCGTAGCATGTCGATAGTGACTCGCTTCATAACGTGCCTCGTGCGCGGCCTTGCGGCCTGACCGGATGCTGGCAATGGGCGGGACTCGTCGAGATCGTCCGTTGACGCCCTCGACCAGCATACAGAATGCCTCGCGCGTCGCTCCATCGAAGTCCTTACGATCAGGTTGCGATGGCCTGACGACAACGTCGTCTCGCACATGCATTACGATCTGCGACGACCATTTTATAGCGCGTCGATGGTATCGATTCAAGCTGAAGGAAACCTTAACCACGCGCATGGCATGAAGCGGCTAACGAACGGCGTGGTTACACTTCGGAACGCGGCAGATTGTTCGTCTATGTGCATCAATGCCGCTTGCATCTAAATGCTCGACGTTATGCAATAACGCCCCACAATGGAATATTGGCCTCATGCGCTTACTCCTCGTAGAAGACGACGAACTCATCGGCTGCGGTGTCGAGGCGGGCCTTCGTCAGGCCGGCTTCACAGTCGACTGGGCACGCGACGGCCACAAGGCCGGCCTCGCGCTCGACACGACTCAATATGCCTTGGTGGTACTCGACCTCGGCCTGCCGCGCGTGAGCGGCACGGAACTGCTCAAACGCGTGCGCGACGCCGGCAATGACGTGCCGGTGCTGGTGTTGACCGCAAAAGGCACGGTCGTCGATCGCGTCGGCGGACTCGAAGCGGGCGCCGACGACTATCTCGGCAAGCCGTTCGATCTCACCGAACTGGTGGCGCGGTGCCGCGCGCTGTTGCGCCGCGCACAAGGTCGCAGTATCGATCTGATTCGTTACCAGAATCTGACAGTGAATCCGGCCGCGCAAACGGTGCAGATCGACGAGGCGCGCGTGCCGCTCACGTCGCGCGAATGGGCGATCCTGCTGCAACTGCTGACCAATCTCGGCATTCCTCAGTCGCGCTCGCGGCTCGAAGAAAGCCTGTACGGCTGGCAGGAAGAAATCGAAAGCAATGCGATCGAGGTGCACGTGTCGAACCTGCGCAAGAAGCTCGGCGCAAGCCTGATCAAGACCGTGCGCAACATCGGCTATGTGATGGAGAAAGAATGATCGGTCCGTCGATTCGGCGGCGCCTCGTGCTGCTCGTGCTCGCAAGCATCGCGATCGTATGGGGCTGCGCGCTCGTGTCGAGCTACCGGCAAGCCATCCACGAAGTCGCCGCGTGGGAACGAGCGCGTCTCGCCGAACTCGCGCAGATGCTCGCGCTGCTCGATTCGACCAATCTGATGACTCTCGCCAATGCGCGCATCGACGTGCGTGAAGAAGAGAGAGGCGGTGAGCCCGGCGCGAGCGATCTCGACGACGACGACACGCTGCCGCGCGACGCCCTCTTCCAGGTGCGCGCGGCCAACGGCGCCGTTCTGGCGGGCAGCCCGCAACTGCATGCGCTCGCCGCGTGGGATTTGCCGTTGCCGCCCGCGAGCGGCGCGCAGGACGTCACGCTGGGCGGTCAGCTCTATCACTCGTTCACGTTGCGCGAAACGGCGCTCGGTCACTGCGTGCGTGTGTTCGAACTGGCCAACACCCGCAGCGACCTGGTGAGCGGTGTCGCGAGCCGCATCGCGCGGCCCACGCTGATCGCGCTGCCAGTGCTCGCGGTGCTCGTGTGGCTCAGCATCGGCTGGAGTCTCGCGCCGCTGAAGGTGTTGTCGGCCGCGATCCGTTCGCGCGACATCAACCGCATGGAACCGGTCGGCATCGGCCGCACGCCGCTCGAGGTGCGCCCGCTCGTCGACGCGATCAACCAGATGCTGGCGCGTCTGCACCATGCGCGCGAGCTAGAGCGCGCCTTCACCGCCGATGCCGCGCACGAACTGAAGACGCCGCTCGCAGCGATCAAGGTACAGGCGCAGGTCGCGCTCGCCGAGCCCGACATCGCGCTGCAGCGGCTCGCGATGGAGCGCGTCGTGCAAGGCGTCGATCGCAGCGCGCGGCTCGCCGAGCAACTGCTGCTGCTCGCGCGGCTCGACGTGCAGGAGAAGCTGCCCACCGAGCCGCTGAGGCCGGCGGCGATCGCGAAAGATACGCTGCTCGCGAACAGGCGCAATGCACAACAGAAGCACATCAATGTGATGCTGGTCGGCGACATGCTCGCCGAGATCGACGCGGAGCCCGTGCTGATCGGCATCCTGCTCGACAATCTGCTCGATAACGCGATCAAGTACGGACGCTCGGGCGGCACTGTGGAAGTGGCGGTGCGCCATGCCGACGAGCAGGTGCAACTGATCGTGCGCGACGACGGCCCCGGCGTCGCGCCGGACGATCTCGCGCGGCTCACGAACCGCTTTTTCCGCGCGACCGGCAATCAGGCGACCGGCAGCGGGCTCGGTTTGTCGATCGTTGCGCGGATCGCCGAACATTTCGGTGCGAGTCTGCAGCTAGGCGCCGGGATCGGGGACCAGGGGCTTGCGGTGCGGGTGTCGTTTCCGGCCTATCGCGCGACGCGCTGAAGGCGCGCCAATCGCTCAGCGCCGCTCACCGCCCCGGTTCGCGTCAGCGACGCCCGAACGCTGCTTGGCCAGTTCGGCGCGCACGCCGTGCGGTGCGGCATGCGGCCGCGCGCTGCCGGACGCCTCGAACAGCTGCCACGCGATCAGGCCCGGCACGAATATCAGCAGATCGCGAATTCGCCGCGCGGCCGCGAGCGCGAGACAGGTGGCGGGGTCGAGCCCCAGTGCGCCGCCAATCAGTATGAAAGCGCCCTCCTGCACGCCGAGACCGCCCGGCA
Organism: Paraburkholderia sp. 35.1; assembly: GCF_050436525.1. Taxonomy (NCBI): domain Bacteria; kingdom Pseudomonadati; phylum Pseudomonadota; class Betaproteobacteria; order Burkholderiales; family Burkholderiaceae; genus Paraburkholderia; species Paraburkholderia sp. 35.1. The sequence goes on from NZ_JBNDMJ010000003.1 coordinate 83,647, forward strand.
CGAAGAACGCGGCGCTGCTGACCGCCTGGATCAGCGATTCGATCACGATCGCCTCGACGAGCGTCACGCGCGCGCCGAGGAAATACAGCGCGAGCCAGATTTCGAGCGAGGTGAGCACGCATTGCAGCGGCTGCCAGAAGAACAGATAGCGCAGCACGACCGCGCGGCGGCGCCAGATCACCTTGATCGACTGATCGATCTGGGCGGACTGGCCGACCAGCGCGGTTAGCTTGCCGCTCGTCACGCGGTTCGCCACGCGCGTGATGCGCTCGAACGGATTGGCATGCTGGACGAGCCCGAACAGCAACAGCACCGGCGTCAACGCGACCACGCCCCACGCGAGCTGCCCGGCGAGCCGCAGCGCGCCCGATTGCGCATTGGCGAACAGAAAACCAATCCCGACCATCGTGAACATCAGCTGGCTGATTACGGTCAGCTGCATGTCGACGATGGTGCTGGCCACCGCTGTCGAGGGCCTGACGCCCCAGCGCTTGAACATACGGAATGACACGAGTTCGCCGCCGATCCGCGCGACCGGCAGCATGCAGTTGACCGATTCGCGCACCCACACCAGATGCAGCATCCTGCCGAAGCTGGGGCGGTTCGCGCCGCGAATCAGCGAGCGCCAGTCGCACGCGTTGGCGATCATTGGCAGCACATGCGCGAGCGCGGCCACCACGAGGCCCGCGCCGGCCGCGCGCAACGCGCTGAACACCGCGCGCGGATCTTCGCGCCAGACGAGCCACAAAGAGATCAGCAAACCCGCGAGCGCAGCCGCGCGGCCCAGATGCTTCATCATGCGGGCACCTCGCACACGACCTCGGTATACGTGATGCGCCGCACGCCGCGTGTCGCCGGGGCGCTGCCATGCGTCTCCAGGGCGCTCCCGTTTCGCCCGCTCGAAACTTCTTCGTTCATTGCCAGCCCAATCTGCCGTTCGTTCGTCATTCGTCCTGCGCCGCCGACAGCAGCCCGTCGCCGTCGACCTTGAAGCTGAAGCCCCGCCAGATCACCCGCGACGAGCGGAAGCTCGCGACGAAAATCGCAAACGATACGATATCCCATAACGGCAGAAGCCACAGATCGCGGCAGCGTTGACGCAACGCCCGATCCGCGCGCCACTTCAACGCGAGACGCGCGACCACCGTCACTGCCGCGAGCAGCCACGCCCACGGCGCGCCGCCCGAGCACGCGAGCGCGAGCAGCGCGAACGGCAACGGATGCACGAGCGCCGTGCCGAAGTGTCCGAGCGGATCGATGCGGCGGATCGTGCGGCTCCAGCGCAGTTCGTGCGTCACGAGTTGTGCGGCGCTCGCTTCGACACACGCATGCGCGATCGCGAACGGCGGAATCGTGACCTGCTCGCCCGCCGCGCGCACCGCCGCGCCGATCTCGTAGTCCTCGGCCAGATGCTGCACGAACGGCTTGAAACCGCCGATCCGCTCGTAGGTGTCGCGCCGCATCGCGATGGTCTGGCCGAAGCACGGCCGCGCGAGCCCGAGCGCGAGTCCAGTGACGACGCCCGGCAGGAACTGGTAGTTGGTTGCGATCGCCGACAGCCGCGGCCAGAAACCCGGATCGGGCTGGCCGCGATATGCGCAGGTGACGAGCCCGACGCCCGGCTGCTGCAATTCGCCGATCACGTTGCGCAGATAGTCCGGGCCGACGCACACGTCGCTGTCGGCGAACACGAGCACGTCGTGGCGCGCCTGCGGCACCATGTTGAGGATATTGCTGATCTTGCGGTTCGGGCCGTACAGACGCGCATCGGCGACGACGGTGATGTCCGCCTGAGGATGGAGACGCCGCAGTTCGTTGACGGTTTGCAGCGCGGGGTCGGCGCAGTCATGCGCGCCGAACAGGAATTGCACGGGCCCGGGATAATTTTGCGCGCAGAAGCTCGACAGATTGTCGAGCAACGCCCACTCGTTGCCATGCAACGGTTTGATCACCGTAATGGGTGGAAAGCTGGAGGGTTCGGCTACATCCCTCGCGAAGAAGCGCCCGATCAGCGCGCTCGCGAGCACGGTGTAGCCGATGCCGACAACGGTCGCCGCCGCGCACGCGTACGCGAGCGTGACGGCGGCGAGGTGTGCGGCGCTCACGCCTCGTGCGCGCGCAGGAAGCGGAAAAATTCGACGCCTTCGCGCAGGCGCCGTTTCATCATGTCCCAGCTCGTCAGCATTTCGCGCAGGATCTCCCAGATCTTCGACGGCCGGAAATAAAAGCGTTTATAGAAGTTTTCGAGCTGGTGGTACATCTCGTCTCGCGACAGATGCGGGTAGCCGATCGCCGCCAGCTGCACGCCTTCCTTGCTGACGAGATTGATCACCTTGTTCTCCGCGAGCCAGCCGTTCTCGACCGCCTGGTTATAGAGCGTAGTGCCCGGGTACGGCGCGGCGAGCGACACCTGGATCGTCAGCGGATTGATCTCTTTCGCGTACTCGATGGTCTTCTGGATCGTTTCCGGCGTCTCGCCCGGCAAGCCGAGAATGAAGGTGCCGTGCACCTTGATGCCCAGCGTGCGGCAGTCCTGGGCGAAGCGCCGCGCGATGTCGGTACGCAAGCCCTTCTTGACGTTCAGCAGGATCTGGTCGTCGCCGGATTCGTAGCCGACCAGCAGCAGGCGCAAGCCGTTTTCCCTCATGATCTTCAGCGTCGAGTAAGGCACGTTCGCCTTCGCGTTGCACGACCATGTGACGCCCAGCTTGCCCATGCCTCGCGCGATTTCTTCGGCGCGCGGTTTGAAGTCGGTGAACGTGTCGTCGTCGAACATGATCTCCTTGACTTCGGGCATGTTGTCGCGAATCCACTTGACTTCCTCGAGCACGTTCTCGACCGAACGCACCCGATAGCGATGGCCGCCGACCGTTTGCGGCCACAGGCAGAACGTGCACTTCGAGCGGCAGCCGCGGCCAGTGTAGAGCGACACGTACGGATGCTTCAGGTAGCCGTTGAAGTAATTCTTGATGGTCAGATCGCGCTTGTAGATCGGCGCGACGAACGGCAGCTCGTCCATGTTCTCGAGGATCGGGCGCGCTTCGTTGTGCTCGATCGAGCCGTCGGGGGTGCGATAGCTCAAGCCCAGGATCTGCGCGAACGGCTTGCCTTCGGCGATTTCCTTGCAGGTGAAATCGAATTCCTCGCGACACACGAAGTCGATGGCCTCGGTCGCGGTCAGCGAATTGTGCGGATCGACCGCGACCTTCGCGCCGACCATGCCGATCAGCAGCGACGGCTTGCGCTTCCTGAGGTCCTGGGCGAACAACGCGTCGGTCGGGAAGGATGGCGTGCTGGTGTGGATCACCACCAGCTCGTATTGCGAGGCGATGTCGAGGGCGGCGTCGACGGACAGGCCGTCTGCCGTGGCGTCGAGCACGCGGCTGTCGGGAACCAGTGCCGCGGGTTGGGCGAGCCACGTCGGATACCAGAACGAGCGAACTTCACGCTTGGCCTGATAGCGCGAACCCGCACCACCATCGAAGCCGTCGTACGACGGCGCCTGCAAGAACAGAGTTTTCATGGATGCTCCAGCAAGCCTTTATAGGCGCTTTCGGTTTTCAGTCGGGAATCTATACTGTTCCATTGCCCGAATGCAGGTCGCGAAAGCCTGTGCTCGACCTGCACGTAGCGGCGGCCGCGGTCCGGAAAGGCCACGGGCAGTGGCGCAAATAGTACGGAGCAAAGCTGAAGGAAACCTGAAGAATAATACTGCGTTCAGACCGCGCGCGGCATGCTCCGATGGGGCGATTTGTGTAATCGACGCGCTCGTGCAATCGTGTCGCATCGATGTCGTATCGGCGTGGTAAATGGATAGGTTCTCGCGTGGCGTGCGGGCGAGCCCCGCCGGCGCCGCCGATTCACGCCACCTTCACGGGCGCGAACGCTCGGCCCGACGCGTCGCTCATCGCGCGAGATGCCTCGCCCATTCGAGCCAGCCGAGATTGAGGGCCGCGTTTACCACTACGCCGAGCGCCGACGCGAGCGCGGCGATCATGGTCCAGAAGGCCGAGCGCCGCGCCGCGCGCGCCGACGTGTGGGCGGCGGCCGCAGCGTCGCGCGACGCGCTCGCCGCCGCCTGCGCGATATGCGACGACGCCTCCATGCGCGCGAGCGACCTCAGCGCGAAACCGCGCTCGTCGTCGCGCGTGGCGGCGGCCGCCTCATGCGCCGCGTCGTCGCGCTCCGCCTGCTCGAACAGATAGCGATGACAGAACGGCGTCAGCGGTTCGTCGGGATAGCGCGCGGCGAAGTTTTTCGCATAGGCGGCGCCGCCATTGCGCTCGATCTCCGCGTAGGCGGCGTCCTTATCCATGGTTGCCTCGCATGCGGACGAGCCGCCCGGCCGGCGTCACACGGGCTTGATGTCGGCAGCCTGTTTGCCTTTCGGCCCCTGCTTGATTTCGAAACTGACTTTCTGGTTTTCCTGCAACGACTTGAAACCTTCGGATCGAATCTCCGAAAAATGGGCGAACAGATCTTCGCCGCCGTCATCGGGAGTGATGAAGCCGAAGCCCTTTGCGTCGTTGAACCATTTCACTGTTCCGGTTGGCATGGCGATGTCCTCGTGATGCGCTGTAGTAGCGGTTGAATGGATGAAGCGCTGCGTCCTGCAAGCGTTTCGTGCAGCGCCGACGCGGCGCCCCGGCACGACCCGCAAAATCGCTCCGGTGCCAAACCTCAGCAAGCCGCATGCCGCGACCGGGCGCCTGCGGGCCGCGCCGGTGCGATTGCCCGCAATCAGATAAGATAAATGGTATCCGCAATTCATTCATGGCCGCGCAGGAATGTCGCCTCGTGCCGCACGTCCGCGCGGCCAGTTGTTTTCCCACTCACAGGAACCCAGCATGGCCATCTCGAGCTATACCGATACCCGTCTTTTGATCAACGGCGAATGGTGCGACGCCGCCAGCGGCAAGACCCTCGACGTGATCAACCCCGCGACCGGCCAGGCCATCGGCAAGGTCGCGCATGCCGGCATCGCCGATCTGGACCGCGCGCTCGAAGCCGCGCAGCGCGGCTTCGAAGCCTGGCGCAAGGTGCCGGCCAACGAGCGCGCAACCGTCATGCGCCGTGCCGCCGCCCTCGTGCGTGAGCGCGCCGCGGACATCGGCCGCCTGATGACGCAGGAACAGGGCAAGCCGTTCGCCGAGGCGCGCGGCGAAGTGCTGGCGGCCGCGGACATCATCGAATGGTTCGCGGACGAAGGCCGCCGCGTGTATGGCCGCATCGTGCCGTCGCGCAACCTTGCCGCGCAGTCGCAGGTGCTGAAGGAGCCGATCGGCCCGGTCGCGGCGTTCACGCCGTGGAACTTCCCGGTCAACCAGGTCGTGCGCAAGCTGTCGGCGGCGCTCGCCTGCGGCTGCTCGTTCCTCGTCAAGGCGCCGGAAGAAACCCCGGCGTCGCCGGCGGCGCTGCTGCAAGCCTTCGTCGAGGCCGGCGTGCCGGCCGGCACGGTCGGCCTCGTGTTCGGCGATCCGGCTGAAATCTCGAGCTACCTGATCCCGCATCCGGTGATCCGCAAGGTTACGTTCACGGGCTCGACGCCGGTCGGCAAGCAGCTTGCGGCGCTGGCCGGCTCGCACATGAAGCGCGCGACGATGGAGCTCGGCGGCCACGCGCCGGTGATCGTCGCAGAAGACGCCGACGTCGCGCTCGCCGTCAAGGCGGCCGGCGCCGCGAAGTTCCGCAACGCGGGCCAGGTCTGCATCTCGCCGACGCGTTTTCTCGTGCACAACAGCATCCGCGAAGAGTTCGCCGCGGCGCTCGTCAAGCACGCTGAAAGCCTGAAGCTCGGCGACGGTCTCGCCGAAGGCACGACGCTAGGGCCGCTCGCCAACTCGCGCCGTCTGACGGCGATGGCCAAGGTCGTCGACGACGCCCGCAAGACCGGCGCGAAGGTCGCGACGGGCGGCGAGCGCGTCGGTACCGAAGGCAACTTCTTCGCGGCCACCGTGCTGACCGACGTGCCGCTCGACGCCGACGTGTTCAACAACGAGCCGTTCGGCCCGGTCGCCGCGATCCGCGGCTTCGACAAGCTCGAAGAAGCGATCGCCGAAGCGAACCGCCTGCCGTTCGGCCTCGCCGGCTACGCATATACGAAGTCGTTCGCCAACGTGCATCTGCTGTCGCAGCGCATGGAAGTCGGCATGCTGTGGATCAACCAGCCTGCCACGCCGACGCCGGAAATGCCGTTCGGCGGCGTCAAGGATTCCGGCTACGGCTCGGAAGGCGGCCCGGAGGCGATGGAAGCCTACCTCGTGACCAAGGCGGTCACGGTGATGTCGGTTTAATCACGGGTTTAATCACGGGTTTAATCACGCCAATCACGCGCTTCGGGAACGGCGCCGCGGTTTTGCCGCTCGCATCGTTCCCGAGCGCGGCTCAACCGATCTGCCAGGTCCACGAGTCTTCCGCTCGCGGACCTTTTTTATTGCCATGAACGATATTTCCGCCGAATCGATGCAGCCCACGCTGAGCGGCTCGTTCGTCGAGCTGCGGCCGCTGCGCGAGGAGCACGCGCAGGCCCTCGTCGACGCCGCCGCCGACGGGCAACTGTGGGACATGAAGCTGACCGTCGTGCCGGGCCCGGCGACGATCGACGCCTATATCGCCACCGCGCTCGCCGGCCGTGCGGCCGGCAAGGTGATGCCGTTCGTGATCGTGCGGCGCGACGAGGATGACGAGAATGACCGTGCTGGCCGGATCGTCGGCAGCACGCGGTTCTGGAAGATCGATCGCGCGAACCGCAAGCTCGAAATCGGCCATACGTGGCTCGCCGCCTCGGCGCAGCGCTCGGTCGTGAACACCGAGGCGAAATATCTGCTGCTGTGCCACGCGTTCGACGTGATGCGCTGCGTGCGCGTGCAGTTCACGACCGACGAGCTCAACGACAAATCGCGCGCGGCGATCCTGCGCATCGGCGCGCAACAGGAAGGCATCGTGCGGCACGAGCGGATCATGCCCGATGGGCGCAAGCGCAACTCGGTGCGCTTTAGCATCATCGACGACGAATGGCCGGCGGTGAAAGCGATGCTCGAAGCGAAGCTGGCGCGCTGAGCGGCGCGCCGGCTTCCTGCTACCGACTCATTCAAACCGGCGCATCGCGCTGCTCGTTGAGCGGCGCCGCCTGCGTCGCGGTGGCGAACTCCTCGCGCAGCGCGTCGCGCGCACGATGCCGGCGCACCCACAGCGCCGTGAGGATCGGCACCAGAATCGCGGTCACGAGGCAAGCGGTGGCGACCATCGCGGTCGCGGCCGGCACTAGCGGTTTGAAGCTCGGAATCATGTCGGCGATGATCGCCGGATTCGCGACCGCGGCCCCTGCCGTCGACGACGCCGCCAGCCCCGCCGCGCCATTGCCGCCGGCAATCCAGCGATCGGCGAGAATCAGCGGCACGCCGGTCACGACGATCACGCCAAGCCCCAGCACGATGCCCGGCAGGCCGCTCGTGACGATCACGTTCAGATCGATGCCGTTGCCGAGCGCAAAGCCGAAAAACGGAATCAGCGGATGCACGCAACGGCCGAACAGCTCGCGCAGCTCGCTATCGAAGTTGCCGAGCGCAAACCCGATCAGAAACGGCAGCACCGCGCCGACGAACAGACGCGGCTCGAAGAACGCGACCCCCGTCGCACCCAGAATGATCATGCTGATCAGCGGCCCCGATTCGACCGACATCAGCACGAACGCGCCCGCCTCTTCCTTCGTGCCGTACTGTTGCATCACGGCCGCGTACAGCCCGCCGTTGGTCATGTCCATCGAGGTGGTGATCGCGAGCATCGACAGTCCCGCGAACAGCCCGGTCTTGATGCCATCGATCGGAATGAAGCGCGCCGCGATCAGCGTGACGATCCACGCGACCAGCATCTTGGTGACGAGCAGCGTGCCCGACTTGCGCAGCACGGTGCCGGTCGCGCGCAGGTCGATCGTCGCGCCCATGCAGAAGAACCATACCGCGAGGATCGGCACGGTGCCGGTAATCAGGCCGTTGGTGAACGAGCCGAAGTATTTGCCCGCGCCCGGCGCGAACGTATGCACACAGGCGCCGAGCAGCAGCGGCACCAGCATCAGACCGCCAGGAATGCGGTCGATGGCCTTCTTGATCTTCATGCCTCCTCCATGGACGGTGACGTCCCGTTGACGGGCTAATGACCCGCGTTGGTGTCCCGTTCTACGCCGGGCTCTCCCTGTCCGGCGCAATATAGCATCATGAAAGGAACGCCGTTCCGTTTTATTTCTTAAACCTGACTATCGTTTACCCGGTCGTTCACGCTATGCGTTGCCAGCCGCGATCATCCGTCACAATATTTTCGGACCAGCGTTCCGAAATCAAGATTCTGCGTTACAGTCTCGGGCACGAGGAAGGCGGCGCCGCGCCCCGTATACCGACAGGAGAACGATCAATGGACGTGCGACAGGCCATCAACAGCGAATACGCGAAGACGCTCGACACCACCGGGCTGCGTCGCGAGTTTCTGGTGGAGCAGATCTTCGAGCGCGATGCGTTGAAGCTCACGTACAGCCATATCGACCGGATCATCGTCGGTGGCGTGTGGCCGGTCGAGCGCGCGGTCGAAGTGCCGGGCTCGCTCGGCAAGGCGATCGGCGTCGACTATCTGCTCGAGCGGCGTGAACTCGGCGCGATCAACATCGGCGGCGACGGCTGGGTCGACGTCGACGGCACGCGCTACACGGTGCGCCGCGAAGAGGCGATCTATATCGGCAAGGGCGCGCAAGCGGTCGGGTTCGGCAGCGCCGACGCCACCCGGCCGGCGAAGTTCTATCTGAACTGCGCGCCCGCGCACACCAGCTATCCGACCCGCACGATCTCGCTCGACCAGGCCTCGCCCGAAACCCACGGCAATCCGGCCACGAGCAACCGCCGCACCATCTACAAGTTCATCGTGCCCGACGTGCTGCGGACCTGCCAGCTGTCGATGGGCATGACGAAGCTCGAACCGGGCAGCCTGTGGAACACGATGCCCTGCCACACACACGAGCGCCGCATGGAAGTGTATTTCTACTTCAACGTCGCCGACGACGCCGCCGTTTTCCACATGATGGGTGAGCCGCACGAAACCCGGCACATCGTCGTGCGCAACGAGCAGGCGGTGATCTCGCCGAGCTGGTCGATCCATTCGGGCGTCGGCACGCGCGCGTACACATTCATCTGGGGCATGGTCGGCGAGAACCAGGTGTTCGGCGACATGGACCATCTCGCGGTCCGCGAGCTGCGCTGAGCGAACATGAGTCCGAACACAGTGAACACTTTCGATCTGACCGGCAAGGTCGCCATCGTGACCGGCAGCAACACCGGCCTCGGCGCCGGCATGGCCGTCGCGCTCGCCGCGGCCGGTTGCGACATCGTCGGTGTCAGTCGCGCGGACGCGGGCGCGACCGCCGCGCGCGTCGAGACGCTCGGGCGCCGCTTCGCCGACGTGCGCGCCGATCTCGCGTCGAGCGTTTCGGTCGACGACATCGTGCGCGCCGCGGTCGAAGCGTTCGGCCGCATCGACGTGCTCGTCAATAACGCAGGCATCATCCGTCGCGAAGACGCGCTCGAGTTTGGCGAAGACGACTGGGACGCGGTCATGGACGTGAATCTCAAGAGCCTGTTCTTCCTGTCGCAGGCCGCGGCGCGTCAGTTCGTGCGCCAGCAAAGCGGCGGCAAGATCATCAACGTCGCGTCGATGCTGTCGTTCCAGGGCGGCATCCGCGTCGCGTCGTACACCGCGTCGAAAAGCGGCGTGCTCGGTCTGACGCGACTGCTCGCGAACGAATGGGCCGCGCGACGCATCAACGTGAACGCGATCGCGCCCGGCTATATGGCGACCGCGAACACCGCGGCGTTGCGCGACGACGCGCAGCGCAACGAGGAGATACTCGGCCGCATTCCGGCCGGCCGCTGGGGCGTGCCCGACGATCTCGCGGGGCCAGTGGTTTTTCTCGCCTCGTCGGCGTCGGACTACGTGCATGGGCATACACTGGCGGTGGATGGCGGCTGGCTCGCGCGTTAGGGACGGCACAAGCTCGCCACAAGTGCGCGCCACGCGCTATGCTCTCGCGCCGGTGAGCATCGGCTCGATGCGGCAGCGGCGAGTTGGCACAGACAGGGAATGACGGACATGGCGGCAACGGGAACACACAGGAATACTGCGAGGAACACTGCGCGCGACAAGACGCTCGACAAGGCGCTCGATAAGACCCGCGGCAAAGCCCGCAAGGAACCCGCCGGCGCAGCGTCGCTCGATGCGCACAGCGGTGAGCGCGGCGAATCGGCGTCGTCGATCGGGCGCGTGTTCGCGATTCTCGGCGCGATCGGCGACACCGGACAGATCGGCATCAGCGAGCTGTCGCAACGGCTCGGCATGTCGAAGACGACCGTGCATCGTGTGATTCAAACACTGAAGGCGCTCGGCTATGTGACCCAGGAAGTCGAAACCGAACGCTATCGGCTGACGATCCGTCTGTTCGAGCTCGGCGCGAAAGCGCTCGAAAGCGTCGATCTGGTGCGCGAGGCCGACATCGAGATGCGCCGCATCGGCCAGATGACGCGCGAAGCGGTACACCTGGGCGCGTTCGACGACGACGCGATCATCTACATCCACAAGATCGACGCCGACTACGGGCTGCGCATGCAGTCCCGGATCGGCCGGCGCAATCCGCTGCATAGCACGGCGATCGGCAAGGTGCTGCTCGCATGGATGGACCCGGCCGACGCGCGTGACGTGCTCTCGCACATCGAATTTCGCAAGTCGACGCAAAAGACCCTGACCTGCGCCGAAGCGGTGTTGAGCATCCTGCCGCGCGTACGCGAGCAGGGCTACGGCGAGGACAACGAGGAGCAGGAAGAAGGCCTGCAATGCATCGCGGTGCCCGTGTTCGACCGCTTCGGCCGTGTGATCGCCGGTCTGTCGATTTCGTTTCCGACGATGCGCTGCGGTGCCGACACGAAGCAGCATTACGTCGCGTTGCTCAAAGAGGCCGGTCTCGCGATTTCGACGCGGCTCGGCTATCGCGAAGCGACCGCCCCGGAGCCCGCGGCCGCGCAGTAGGTTGCGCGCGCGATGCGTTTTTACCTATCCCACCGAAGCTTAAGACAAGCTGATGACGCTACAGGTGTAGCGTCTTTCCATCACGCTCGCCCGAGCGCACTATCGAACTTCTTAGCCAGTCTGCAACCGAATGTATCTGCGCTGCATACATATGCCGAAAATCGATGCGCTTCTTTTTTCAGCAATCGAGGCGCCGAAGCTTCGCTTCGAATCCATGCTTCGTCTGCCTTTGAAGGCGTTTTTTTTCATAGACCCTTCAAGGGTTTGCCCGCGCGCTTGACAGTCGCCCGGCATTTCGACCCGTAACCCGCGGCGCCTTCCCTCCTCGTTCATCGCACTCGCATCGACGTTTCGGCGCGAGCTCGGATCGACACGTCCTGTTACACACAAACACACCGGTAATCGCGCCGCTCAGTAGAGTTCGGTTCAAACGAAAGCGGATCAGATCAAACGCTTCGCACGACAGGCACTCGCATCACAGATTTCAGGGAGCAACATCATGAAAAAAATCCTCGCATTGGTCATTCTTGCCGCCACGCTCGGTGGCGCGTTGAGTGGCTGCATCGTCGTCCCTGACGATCATCCGCATCATGACCACTACTACGAACGTTATTGATCGGGCCATCACGCGCAGTAGGTGCGCGTCCGGCTCGCCACTTCATCACAGACATCCACACAACAGAGAACAATCATGAGTCTTTCACGCAACCGCTGGGTTCCGTTGACCGTCGTCGCGGGTCTCGCGATCGGCGCATCGACGGCCGCTTTCGCGCACGTCGATGTCGGTGTGAATATCGGCGTGCCGGGCATCGCGGTCGTGCCCGCCGTGGTCGAGGCTCCGCCGCCCGTCTATGTGCAGCCCGCGCCCGTCTATGCGCCTGCGCCGCCTCCCGCGGTCATAGTCGCTCCGGGCTGGTACGGCGAACGCTACTACGATGGTCATCGCTATTGGGGGCGTCGCCAGTGGGAGCGGCGCGAGTGGCAACGTCATCACGACGAATGGCGCGATGCACGCGGCCCGCACGGCGACTGGCGCGACAACGGCTCGCACGGTCGGGGTCATGACGATCGCGGGCATGACCATTGATAGACGGCAGGTGGCGTCCATCGCGCCACCGTGTCGCGCTTGCATTCGCGCCACCCCTTTGACAGGAGCGACGACGTGCTACGCAAGGATCCGAGACGAGTAACCGCGCAGGTCGACGGCGCGCACATTTGCGCCGAATACAGCGAGCTGACCGGCCAGCTGTGCCTGCGCCAGGACGGCACGCTGGTGCGCGAATGGTTTCCACCGCATTCGTGGATGGCAATCGCGTCGGTGGCCGGCGCGCGCCACTGGGGCACGCGGCCAACCGACGACGAATTGCTCGCGCTGCTGCACAACGAAATGGCGTTGCTGCGCGCGTCCTGAGCGATCGCGCGTTGTTCGAGCGTAGCGGCACGCCCGACGCCGCGCTCATTCGATCGCTATGGCGCCGACGTTTTCATCGACCGATGCGTGATCGAGCGGCTCGCGCCGCATCATCAATACCACCCCGCCCGCCGCGATCACGGCCGGCACCGCGAGCAGGCTGAACACGGCGCCGAAGTGCCAGCCGAGCCCCATCAACGCCGCGCCGATTAGCGCGCCCGCCACGCCGCCGACGCGGCCGATTCCCAGCATCCACGCCACGCCCGTCGCGCGCGCCCGGGTCGGGTAGAAGCTTGCCGCGAGCGCCGACATCGACGTGACCGCGCTGGTCGCGACCGTGCCGGTCAGGAAGATCAGCGTCCCGAGCCAGACCTGATGGCCGACGCCCCGCCCGACCAGCAACACGAGCGCGCCGACGAGGACATAGGTGAACGCGATCACGCGATGCCCGGCGAAGCGATCCATCACCCAGCCGACGCACAGATTGCCGAGGATGCCCCCGAGCGGAAACAGCGACGTCATCAACGCGGCCTTTTCACCGGAGAAGCCGGTGTCCTTGAACAGCGTCGGCAGCCAGTTGGTCAGCAGATAGTAAATCAGTAGCCCCATGAAATAGGCGAGCCACAGCATCAGCGTGCCGAAGCGGTAGCGCGCCGACAGGATGATCGTGAGCGCCCATTGCGAACGCGCGTCGCCGGTATTGCGGCACACGTCGACCGCGAAAAAACGGCATCCGTCGAAACGGTCGTGGGGCGCGATGCGTTGCAGGATGCGCGCGATCCGTTGATCGGCGCGCTTACGCAGCGCGAGAAATTGCGCCGATTCCGGCAGAAACAGTATCAGCATCACGCTCAGCACGAGCGGACCGGCGCCGCCGGCGACCAGCACGCTCGGCCAGCCTAAATGCGGAATCAGCCATGCGGATGCGAGACCGCCGATCGCGAGACCGCCTGAAAAGCCGCAGAACATCGCATTGACGGCGACCGCGCGAATCCGCGCGGGTGCGTACTCGGCCATCAGCGTGACCGCGTTGGGCATCGCCGCGCCGAGACCGAGGCCGGTGAAAAAGCGCAGCAAGGTCAGCGATTCGATCGAGCTCGCGCGGGCCGCCGCGAGACTCCACAGCCCGAAGAAGAACACCGACAGCACTAGCACCGTCTTGCGTCCGATGCGGTCCGCGCAGGGGCCGGCCGCGAGCGCGCCGATGCCGAGTCCCACCAGCGCCGCGCTCATCACCGGGCCGAGCGCGCCGCGCGCGATGCCCCACTGCTGCACGAGCGACGGCGCGATGAAGCCGACCGCGGCGGTGTCGAAACCGTCGGCGGCGACGACCAGAAAGCACAGCACCAGAATCGTCCATTGAAACGGCGAGAAGCGCTGTTCGTCGATAAAGGCCTGCACGTCTACACTGCGTTCGGAGCGGCTCATGTGCGTGCTCCTTTCAGCTGGTTCATTGCGATGTCTCCTTGAGATGAAGAGGTGTTTTTCTTATTGTTCGAATTGCCGTTCAACACCCGGTCGCCGCGACGGTGGTCGCGACCGTGCTTGCGAGCGTCGCGCAGTCCGTTCGTTCATGCCTGTCTCCTCGAACGAGCGGCTAGCGCAGCATCGTCAGCGTCCTGAAGTCGACTCGCCTGATGATGCGGCTCTCCTGCGCGACGATCAGATGCGCGGACGCCTGCAGATACGCGGGCCACTGCGGATCGGCATCGCGCGCGGTGCGGCGCTGGTCGTAGTCGCCGATGCTCTCGTAGCCCCACAGATGCACGACCTGGTTCAGCGCGCCGATATCGCTCATGTAAAAGCCGACTGGCGCGCCCAGATACTTGAGCTGAATCGGCATCGCGAGCCGGTCGAAAACGTCGATGAACTCCGCCATGCCGCGCGGACGGATCGTGTAGATGCGATGATCGACGAAAGGTTTGCCATGGCTCATGTGCCGGTCCTCAATACGGTTTCGGCTGCGCGGGTGTCCGCGTTGCTTGCGCTCTTCGCGCTGTTTGCGCTTTTCACGCTCACGCCCGCGAGATGACGGCCAGTGATATAGCCGAACGTCATGATCGGCCCGAGCGTGATACCCGCGCCCGGATAGTTGCCGCCCATCACACTCGCGCGATCGTTGCCGACCGCGTACAGGCCGGCGATCGGTGCGCCTTTCACGTCGAGCACTTCGCCGGTGACGTTCGTCGAGATGCCGTCGAAGGTGCCGAGATCGCCCATCACGACCTTCAGCGCGTAGTACGGACCGTCGCCGATCGGCGCGACGCACGGGTTCGGCTGGTGCTCCGGGTCCCCCAGATAGCGATTGAACGACGTCGTACCGCGGCCGAATTCGCGATCTTCGCCACGCACCGCGTCGGCGTTGTAGCGCTTCACGGTCGCCTCGAGCGCCGTGCCGTCGAGACCCGCGTTGCGCGCGAGTTCCGCGAGCGTGCGGCCCTTGCTCAGATAGCCGTTGCGCAGCAGCGGGCCGAGCGGCACGGGCGCCGGCTTCGCATAACCGAGCCCGTATTTGCGGATCGTCGCGTGATCGCAGATCAGCCACATCGCGGTTTCGCGTTCGTTCGCGCAGGCCTCGATCATCGCGGCACCCACGTCGTGATACGAATTCGCTTCGTTGGTGAAGCGCTTGCCCGCGCGCGTCACGCCGATCACGCCAGGCTTGTAGCGATCCACCAGATGCGGAAACACGCCGACGCTGCCGTCGCTCATCGGCACGCGCGACACCGGCATCCATGCGGCGGGCTGCGGAAAACGGATCGCCACCCGCGCACCGAGACGTTCGGCCATGCCGACGCCGTCGCCCGTATTGCCGCGCGGCACCGGCGACAGGTGTTCGCCGCCGCGCCGCAGATGCGGATACGCGCGGGCGATCCGTGCGACGTCACGCGAGAAGCCGCCGCACGCGAGCACCACGCCGCGTCGCGCGACGATGCGCATCTCGCCTTGCGGTCCGGCGACGAGCGCGCCGGTCACGCTGCCGTTCGCCACGGTCAGCTCGCGAGCGGCCGTGTTCGTATGGATCGGAATGCCGAGATCGAGCGCGGACTTCGCGAGCCGCGCGGCGAGCGCGTTACCGCTCGTGATCTGCACGCCGCGCCGGTACAGCGCAAGATCCTTCAGATGGCTCGCGAGGCGCTTCGCGACGTACAGCGCGGAGGTGAGCGAACGCGTCGCATTGAAGAAGTGCTTCAGGTCCGCGTTCGACGAATTGAACATCATGCCGATGAACGTGATCGTCTTCAGCGGCGGGCGCAATCGCGAGATGTCCTGGCCCAGCGCGCGCGCATCGAACGGCGCGGCGACGACCGAGCGGCCAATGTCGACACCACCGCCCACGTTCGGGTGATAGTCGGGATACAGCGTCGGCACGAATTTGACGGTGGTTTCGCGCTCGAAGAAGTCGAGCATCTCAGGGCCCGTGTCGAGAAACGCATCGACGGCGGCGGCATCGAAGCACGCGCCGGTTTCGCTGCGCATATAGGTCAGCGCCGCTTCGCGCGTATCGCTGACGCCGTTGCTGTTTGCGTGACGGTTGCCCGGAATCCACAGCACACCGCCTGAAAACGCGGTCGTGCCGCCGAAGAACGGCTCCTTCTCGATCACGACGACATCGAGACCGTGTTTGCGCGCGGTGATCGCGGTCGACAGCCCTCCCGCACCCGAACCGATCACGAGTACGTCGCACGTGAGTGTTGCGCCGCATGTTGCGTTGGTCATGATGGTCTCCTTACGCTCGGACCTGGCGGTCGGCCTGGGTGGCTTGCGCGGCCTGGTTGGCTTCGAAGCCGGGACGCGGCACGAGGTCCATCAGCATGCTTTCGAAGCCGCCATCGACGACGACTTCGGCGCCGTTCACATAGGCCGCGCGTTCGCTCGCGAGAAACGCGACGACATCGGCGATATCGTTCGGCTCGCCGATCCGGCGGCTCGCGGTCATCGCGCTGCGCCGGCGTTCGATATCGCCGTGCTCGTAGAACGCCGCCGACAGCGGCGTGCGGATCATGCCCGGGCACACGGTATTGCTGCGAATACCGCGTGGTCCCCACTCCGCCGCGATCTGCTTCGACAGCATCGTGACACCGGCCTTGCCCGCGCTGTAAGCGCCGCTATAGGTCTGCGGATGATGCGCGGCCACCGACGCGACATGCACGATTGCGCCAGCGCCGCGCTTCAGCATGCGTTGACCGAATTGCTGCGAGCACAGCATGTAGCCGGTCAGATTCACGCGCAGCATCGCATTCCATGCATCGAGTCCAATCTCTTCGATGCCCCCCGGCCGCAACAGGCCCGCGTTGTTCACGAGCACATCGGCGACGCCGAGGCGCGCTTCGACCTCCGACACCGCGCCGCGCACGCTATCGATGTCGCCGATATCGCAGGCGAGCGCCAGCGCTTCGACACCGCTCGCGCTCAGCGCTTGCGCGACGTCACGGCACTTCTGCTCATCGCGATCGAGCAGCGCCACGCGTGCGCCAGCGTCGCCCAACACCTGAGCAATCGCGCTGCCGATGCCGCCCGCCGCGCCGCTCACGACGCAGACGCTACCTTCGAGCCCGAGCCAGTGTCGCGCGTTGGCGGGTGTGTCGCGCCGATCTTTCCGTTGATTCATTTGCTTAGTCCTCCCGATCTCCATGTTCACGATCGCGGCGAGCTTAGGTTGGCCGGCTTCACCAAACTGCGTCATTCGACCGCGTCTCCGATGGAAAAAAGTATAGCCACGCGGTTCCGGACGAAATTGGACAAAGGCAGCGCATCGCAGGACAATTCGAACATTGGAGACAAAACCGCATGAGGAATATCCCTAACTACGATCTGTACGGAGAGTCCGCGCGGCCGCCGTGGTACGACGCGTTCAATTTCGAATGGATCGTCGAGCGCAGTCGTCCGAACGACTGGCATATCGCCGCGCACCGGCACGATGCATTGCTGCAGATTCTCTATATCCGCAGCGGTTCGGGCCACGTTCTGATCGAAAGCGAAAAGCTCACGATCGACGCGCCATGCCTGATCCTGATTCCAGCGCAAACGGTGCACGGTTTCGTGTTTTCGCCGGAGATCGACGGGCTCGTGATTACCGCCGCGCAGCGCGCGCTGGAGTCGATTTCGAAAGCGGTGTCGCCGGGCCTCGTGCCGGTGCTGCAACGGCCCGCGCTGATTCCCGTGCGGCCCGCGGTCGGCGAGCGCACGTTGATGCCCTTGTTCGGTTTGCTGGAGCAGGAATTTCGCGGCAGCGCGCGCGGCCATATCGCCGCGGGCATGTCGCTGATGATTGCACTTTTTGTGCAGGTCGCCCGGCTGACCGATGCCGCCTCGAGCGCGGGCGCGACCGTCAATGACCGGCGCGCCGCGCAGATCAAACGGCTACGCGAACTGATCGCCACCCATGTGCGCGAGCATCTGCCAATCGATTTTTACGCGGAAAAATTGGGGGTGACCGCGGCGCAACTGGGGCGCATCTGTCGTGAGGAGCTTGGCCATTCGCCGCTGTCGCTCGTCAACGATCAGTTGATACGCGAGGCGCAGCGCGATCTGGTCTACTCGGGTTCGAGCATCAAACAGATCGCGCATGCGCTCGGTTTCGAAGATGCGGCCTATTTCAGCCGCTATTTCCGCAAGCAGACCGGCGTCACGCCCAAGGAGTTTCAGGCGGCCGCGCATCGGGATCTGTCGATCAATTAGCGATCCCGATGATCGCGCGGTGCTTGCAGTAGCGCTTACAGCTGCGCCTGCATCTGCGCGCCGGCGACGCCGACGTAGTTCTCCGCCAGTACTGTCGCGGCCGTGCGCGACGTCGTCACGTACTCGAGCTCGGCGACCTGCAGTTGCTGCTCGAACGCCGAAGCGCCTTCGATACGATGCAGCATGCTGGTCATCCAGTACGAGAAGTGCTCGGCGCGCCAGATGCGTTTGAGCGCGGTTTCGCTGTAACGGTCGAGCAGATCGACGCGGTTTTCCTTGTAGAACGCGTCGAGCGCCTTGCTGAGCACGTTCACGTCGGCGACCGCGAGGTTCATGCCCTTCGCGCCAGTCGGCGGCACGATATGCGCGGCGTCGCCAGCGAGGAAGAGGCGCCCGTACTGCATCGTCGTCGACACGAAGCTGCGCATGCCGACGATGTTCTTCTGAAAGATCTTGCCGTCGATGATTCTGTGGCCTTCGTCCGAATCAGCGCGCGCATGCAGCTCGGCCCAGATGCGATCGTCGGACCAGTTGTCGACCGAGTCCTTCGGATCGCACTGGAAATACATGCGCTGCACGTTCGGCGAGCGCGTGCTGATCAGCGCGAAGCCGCGCTCGTGGCGCGCGTAGATCAGCTCGTCCGACGACGGCGGGCCTTCGCACAGAATGCCGAACCAGCCAAACGGATAGACGCGCTCGAAATCCTTGCGCAGCGTCTGCGGGATCGCCTGGCGCGACACGCCTTGCGAGCCGTCGCAGCCGATCACGAAGTCGCATTGCAGTTCGTGCTCCGCGCCTTCGTGGCGATAGCGGATCGACGGCTTCTCGGTATCGATGCCGTGCACCGACGTCTCCGATACGCCGAAACGCAGTTCGGCGCCCGCGGCGACGCGCGCCGCGACTAGATCCTTGATCACTTCGTGCTGGGCATAAACCGTGATCGCATGACCGGTGAGGCCGGTCAGATCGATGCGGCGACGCTTGCCTTCGAACGCGAGTTCGAAACCGTGATGCAGCGCGCCTTCGGCTTTCATGCGTTCGCCGAGACCGGTTTGCGTCAGCAGATCCATCGTGCCCTGCTCGAGCACGCCGGCGCGAATCGTCGATTCGATCTGATCGCGCGTGCGCGTTTCGAGCACGACCGAGTCGATACCGCGCAAATGAAGCAGATGGGAAAGAAGCAGGCCAGCGGGCCCTGCACCGATGATGCCGACTTGGGTGCGCATGTAGTCTCCTGAATGCGGTGATGAAATTTGCGCTCAGTGTGACGATCGCGACGCCTATCCCGCAATGCGATATAGCGGATAGGCCGTATCGCGTTGCGCGATAGAAGGTGTAAGGCGGGAGCCAGCGCCGCGCGGCTGTTTCGGCCGCAAACGCAAGACTGGCGGGGTTTTCCGGCGACTTGGACGACCCGCGGCTCGTGCTACGGCATGGCGTGCCCTGAGGTAAACCCCGATCCGCTAAACGAGCTTCAACTCGCCAAGAAATAGTCGGTAGACCGGATTTTTCGTCTCTTCCCAGCACGGATAGCCGAGCGTTTCGATGAAGCGCTCGAACGCCGCGTGGTCGCTTCCGGGCACCTGAATGCCGACCAGAATCGAGCTGTAGTCCGCGCCCTGGTTGCGGTAGTGGAACAGGCTGATGTTCCAGTTCGGCGCCATCGACGACAGGAATTTCATCAGCGCGCCCGGACGTTCCGGAAACTCGAAGCGAAACAGTCGTTCGTCGCGCGCGAGCGGCGAGCGGCCGCCGACCATGTAGCGGATGTGCTGCTTCGACAGTTCGTCGAAGGTCAGGTCGACGGTGGCAAAACCGTGCGCTTCGAAGGCGCCGGCGATCTGCGCCGATTCGCTGCGATTGCGGATCTGCACGCCGACGAAAATATGCGCCGAGTTCGCGTCGGCGATCCGGTAGTTGAACTCGGTGACGCTGCGCGTGCCGAGCAGCTCGCAGAAGCGCCTGAAGCTGCCGCGCTCTTCGGGGATCGTCACCGCGAAGACCGCTTCGCGCGCTTCGCCCACTTCCGCGCGTTCGGCGACGAAGCGCATGCGGTCGAAGTTCATGTTCGCGCCCGACGTGATCGCGATCAGCGTCTGGTTCTCGATGCCTTCCCGTTCGGCATACTGCTTGGCGCCGGCCACCGCGAGCGAGCCCGCCGGTTCGAGCACGCTGCGCGTGTCCTGGAACACGTCCTTGATCGCGGCGCACAGCGCATCGGTGTTCACGAGCAGTACTTCGTCGAGATATTCGCGGCACAAACGGAAGGTCTCTTCGCCGACGAGCTTCACCGCGGTGCCGTCGGAGAACAGGCCCACTTCGTTCAGCGTCACGCGCTCGCCCGCCTGCAACGACGCGGCCATCGCGCACGAATCATCGGTCTGCACGCCGATCACCTTGATCTCGGGGCGCACCGATTTCACGTATGCGGCGACACCGGCCGCGAGACCGCCGCCCCCGATCGGCACGAAGATCGCGTGAATCGGCCCTTGGTGCTGGCTGAGGATTTCCATCGCGACGGTGCCCTGGCCGGCGATCACGTACGGATCGTCGAACGGATGCACGAAGGTCAGGCCGCGCTCTTCCTGCAGCTTGACCGCGTGACCATAGGCGTCGCTATACGACTCACCGAACTGCACGATCTCGACGGTCGGCCCGCCATGCGTGCGGATCGCGTCGACCTTGAGCTGCGGCGTCGTCACCGGCACGACGATGATCGCCTTCACGCCCATGCGTGCCGCCGATAACGCCACGCCCTGCGCATGATTGCCCGCCGACGCGGTGATCACGCCGCGACTGAGCGCCTCGGCCGGAATATGCGCCATCTTGTTGTATGCGCCGCGCAGCTTGAACGAGAACACCGGCTGGTTGTCCTCGCGCTTCAGATAGACCGGGTTGCACAGCCGCGCCGACAGGTTCGGCGCGCGTTCGAGTTCGGTCTCGCGCGCCACGTCGTAGACGCGCGCGGTCAGGGTCTTTTTCAGGTAGTCGTGGGACGGCGCGACGCGCCCGGCCGCTGCGGCGGCCTGTTCGAGTTCGTTTAACAGCACGGCAAGCTCCTGGGTGGCAACATTCGATGCAACAACGCATCAACGGCGATCGACATCGAACGATAGCAATCGCGGCATGTTCGCCAGGAGGCAGGCAGAGAATGAACCTGAAAGCGGACATAAAAAAACCCGCCTCGTTTGGCGGGTTATGTGTGACTGCAAGTCGACGCGCGCTAACCCACCATTCGATGAATGATGCTAATAATCAGCGCAATACGGATGTCGAGGCAGTTCATGTCGGCGATCTTCGTCGACTCGGCAAGCTTTGTCAATCTCCGCGCATCTCCGCGCAGTGCGCCAGTGCCACAATCGGGTAGGAGGCGGGGTTGCCCCCGCCGTCCTCCCACAACACCGGACGTACGGATCACGTATCCGGCGTTTCCTGACGACTGGATTGCTCCAGCGAGCTTCGTTTCGTTCGTCGTGTCGCCTGTCGTTCAATGGACACCCCAACCTCTCTCAGGCTTCCGGCCGTCAAGTTTGATCGCAGGCTCCCGGCTGTGCCGAGACTTGTGCCCAAACGCTCAGAGAGCACGCGTGACTATCCACTCTCGTCAGGTTCGGCCCTTCACTGCTCCGGTTCCGAGCCGCTACTATGGCCTCTGCTGACTCCCGCCAGCCCATCCCGGCACCTTGCGATGCCAGTAGCACAAGGCAGACTGACGGGGCTCCCAGGGTAATGCGCGCGACCTTCCTGCTTATGCCTGTCGGATCTACGTCGTGGCGTTCCGTGCAAGTATTGGGCTTTACAGATCTTGGACTGCTCACCCCGCCACACCGCCTGATATCCGCTTCCTGTTCGTCAGGCCAGCATTTTGCCTGCGGCTTCCTTCAGATTCCGCCTTACGACGGACACCCTTGCCGTTCAGCTAGCACTTCCCCTTGCCGGGTGTGCAGAGGACTTTCACCCCCAAGTCATCCGGCTCGCCACCACAGCGGGTCGGACAGCGCCAGTCACGGCGCTACGCGCCATGCCTGGCGCACCAAGAAAAACGGGGCGCACCGGCAAGCGCGCCCCGCTGAGACGGCCAACACCGACATCAATCGCGCACGCCGCTCTGCTTTTTGAATGCCGCGAGAATGCGTTGCTCGAGCGCGTTGTAATCGCGGCCAAAGTGATGATCGCCGGTCGTGCGGATGACGTCGACGCCGGTCTTGTCGAGCGCCGGACACAGCGTGTCGGTCTCGCTCTCGCCATAGAAGCATTGAACGATCGACGGCGGCACATGCGCCAACTCGGGGCGCACATTCAGCGCCTTGTCGCTCGCGGGCATGCCGAGCCAGCCGCCGACGCGGATCTGGAAATCGGCGTCGGGCGCGAAGCCGAGCAGCGAAATCAGCGACACCTTATCGCGCTGCGCCTGCGGCAGGCGGTTATACGCGAACGGCAGCACGTCGGCGCCGAACGAATAGCCGATCAGCGCGATATGCTGCGCGTGCCAGCGCTCGCCATAGGTTTGCATCACCCGCGCGAGATCGCGGCTCGTTTGCGCGGGCGGCTTCTCGCTCCAGAAATAACGCAGGCTGTCCCAGCCGACCACCGACACGCCATCTTTCTGCAGTGCCTGCGCGATCGTCTTGTCGAGATCGCGCCAGCCGCCATCGCCGGAAATCACGATCGCCATCAAGCCGTTCGGATGCGCGGCCGGCAATTCGATCAGCGGCAGGTCGGACACGTCGTCGGCGCTGATCGAGACCGGCTGCAGATGCGGCGTCAGCAATGCAACGAGACGCGCGCGATCGGCATTGCCCGTGCTCGCCTTTTCGACGAAGCCCGGCACCTTGTCGCGAATCACGGTCGGGTCGGGCGGACACGGTTCGAAGCGCGCGTCCAGCGTGTGATCGGCGTCGACCGACACCGCGCCCGCGATCGTATTGGACGGCGCCTGCTCGAGCACGTGCATCGCGAGCGTCGCGCCCTGCCCCGTACCCGCGACGATCGGCGCGAAGTAGCGGCTCGACTGCGACTGCCGTTCGAGCTGATGGCTGAGCGCCTCGGCATCGCCCACCAGCTGATGACAGGTTTCCTTTTTCGCGGCAAGGTTGGCCGCGTAGTGCGCGGTATCGACGCCGACCGTCATCGCGCCCGCTTTCGCGAGCGCATCGGCGCTCTGCTGATCGGCTGCGCTCCAGCCGCTTGCCTGCGAATACAGCACGACGAAGCCGCGCAGCGGCCCCTCGGGCTGCGTCA
Organism: Paraburkholderia sp. 35.1; assembly: GCF_050436525.1. Classification (NCBI taxonomy): domain Bacteria; kingdom Pseudomonadati; phylum Pseudomonadota; class Betaproteobacteria; order Burkholderiales; family Burkholderiaceae; genus Paraburkholderia; species Paraburkholderia sp. 35.1. Next base: position 107,039 of record NZ_JBNDMJ010000003.1, read on the forward strand.
CGCGCACGTCGCCATAGCGGCCGCCGGGCACGGTGATGGTGGCCGCGTGCGCGAGCGCGCCGCAACTCAGAACGCTCGCCGCGACGGCGAGCCGGAACAACGGATGCAATGTCATGAACGCCGGCCTCCTGCCAGCAGCGACAGGTCCGCGAGCGTGAAGAACACGCCCGAACCGGATGCCGCGAGATAACGCGGCTCCCAGCGCGGCTGGAACTTGCTCTTGAAAGCACGCAGTCCGCGGAAGTTGTAGAAGCGGCCGCCGAAGCGCCACACGATGCCGGCCAGCCGATGCCAGCGCGACGCGAGCGGCGTCGGCTGCACGCCGGAGAGCGGCGCAATGCCGAGACTGAGCGAGCGGAAGCCCGCCTGTTTCAGATGCAGCGCGAGCTGCGTGAACAGATATTCCATCGCATACGGCGACGCGCTTTCGACGTGACGCATCACGCCGACGGTCGCCTCGGTATTCATATCGGTCGTCATGAAGGTCACGAATGCGACCGGCTCGCCGTTCTGGCGCACCAGCATCACCGACTGCGCGGCCAGGTATTCGTCATGGAAAGCCGCGACCGAGAAGCTCTTCTCGCGCGCGTCGCGGCTGTCGAGCCAACCGTCGGAAATGCCGCGCAGCGTTTCGAGCGAGGCCGGCACATGGGCCTGATCGATCACTTCGACGCTAAAGCCGTCGCGCTCGCCGCGCTTGAGCGCATAGCGCAGATGCGCGCGATGCGAGCCCTTCAGATCGAAGTCGTCGAGCACGACGTGCGCTTCCTCGCCGAGCTTCATCAGCGTGAGGCCAGCGTCGAGATACAGCGGCAGCGCATTCGCGCGCACCTGGTAGAACGCGGCGCGACCGCCATGCGCATGCGCGAGCGCGACGAACTTGCCGATGAGACCCGCCCACTCTTCGCGCGGCCCCACCGGATCGTGCAACGCGGCCCACGTGCGGCCGTATTTCGCGTACATCAGGAACGCTTCGCGCGACTCCGAAAACAGGAAGCTCTTGTCGCCCATCAACGCGAGACCGGCATCGCTGCGTTCCTGCGCGCGCACGATGCGCGCGGCGTCGTGCAGATCTTCGGGCGCCGGCTTCACGAAGCGGCCCGGCGCCGGACGCAGCAATTGCCAGAACGAGAAGGTCGCGGCGAACACGCTCGCGGCGAGCGTCGCGCGCAGCGCGCGCGGCGCGCGCTCGTCGAACGCGAATTGCCACCACAGATCGCCCGTGTACGGCACGTCACGGAAAGCGAACAGCATGATCCACGTCGCGAGCATCAGCACCATCGCGACCGACACGAGCCAGCCGGCCGTGAAACGCTCCGCGAACAGCGACGAATGACGGTTGAAGCGCTTGCGCGTCGCGAGCAGCAGCACGATCAGCATGCCGAGCACACCGGCTTCGACGAACGCGAGACCCTTGGTCAGCGACAGCGCGAGGCTCAGCAACGCGAGCGCGAGCGTCATCCACCATGCCGCATCGAGCCGCCGCAGCAGGCCGCGCGCGACGAACAGCAGCAGCACGCCGAGCACGCTGCATAGCATCTGCGAGCTTTCGAGCACCCACAGCGGCACCAGGTCGCGCAGCATATGAATGCGCTGCCAGAACGCCGGCGTCGCGCTCGAAATGACCAGCATGCCGCCGACCACGAACGTGACGAGGCTCAGAAACAGCGGCGCGAGTTCCGACACGCGCTGCGCCTGCAACATCGACAGACGATTCTTCAGCGCGCGCCCCTCGAAACCCGCGAGCAGCGCCGCGGAGACGATCAGCGGCACGCCGAAATAGATCGCGCGATACGCGAGCAGCGCGGCGACCATCTGATGCATCGGCACGCTGCCGCTCAGCGTGAACACCATCGCCGCTTCGAACACGCCGACGCCGCCAGGCGTATGGCCAATCAGGCCGAGCAGCATCGCGGCCGCGTAGACGGTGATGAAGCCGACGAAGCTCACGTTCGCATGCGGCAGCAATGCCCACAACGCGAGGCCCGCGGCGACCACGTCGAGCACCGCCAGCGCAACCTGCGCGAGCAGATCGCGGCGCGCGGGAATATCGAACGAGAGCCACTGCCAGCGCGTGCGGATCGGCCGGGTTTGCCGACGGCACGCGGCCGCGGCGAGCGCCAGCCCGAGCAGCAGCGCAGCGCCGCTCCAGCGCAGCGCGACTGGCGGCAGATGCAGCATCGGCGCGAGCTGGCCCGCCATGCAGACCATGCCCAGCGCGGTCATCAAGACGAGGGCGAGCGCGAGCGACACGCTCGTAAACACCGTCATGCGGCCGATCTGCGCGGGCGTGATGTTCGCGACGCCGTACACGCGCGCGCGCACCGCTCCGCCCGTCAGCGCGCCGAAACCGGTCGCATTGCCGAGCGCCGAACCGGCCGTCGCGCCGACCCACAGCGCCGCGCGCGGCACGCTCACGCCGAGATAGCGCAGGCCGACCGCGTCGCGCCCGACCAACGCGACGTAGCTGAGCGCGGTCGCGCCGAGCGCACCGATCCACTCGCGCGCCGACAGCTGGCGCAGTTCGCGGATCACCGAACGGTAATTCACTGCCTCGGACAGATGCTGCAGCACGACCAGCAGCAACCCGCAAATGACGAGCGCGAGCACGGGCGACAGAAGGCCCCGGCTGCCAAGCGCTTTCGATGCACGGCCGAGCAGCGCCGGGAGGCGCTCGAAGCTGTGTTGAAGTCGGTGGAACATGGTCAATGCGGGCCTTGCGAGGAGCGGTCGCGGCGACGGGTCGTCACGCGCGGTATCGCCTGTGGCGGCGATTACAAAGTGATAACGGCAAAACGTGCAAAAGGTTGACAGCATTAGCAATTTTGCCGTCGGTTCACTTGCGCGTCGCGTGTCAAAAGCGCGCGATTGTAATGCTTCCTCGCGTGATGCGAGGCATCGGGCCGGCGCAACCGCGGCATCAGGATCACGGCTGGGCGTGCCGTAATCAGGAGCGGAAGCACGATATCAGGAAGGGAAACGGCGATGGCAGCCCGGAATTGGCTGACGGCGGGCGTCTATCTGGTGGGACTGGGGAGCCGACTCGCTGAACGTGCTCCGCTTGGCGGGGCCAGAAAGCACAATGCCCGCTACTCGAGCGGGCATTGACACGACAGCTGGGGCTTGCGGGGCCCGCGCGGGAAACTCGCGCTTAGTTCGGGCGACGGTACGCTTCGGCGATCACTGCGCAGTTCTGCAGATGCAGGTTCAGCGCATGCAGCGCCAGCGCGCGCAGCTTGCCGAAGAACGTGTTGGCAGCGGGGGTGGAACGGACGGCATTCGATGCGGTGTTCATGGCGACTCCTTATCAGGGTTTATACCTACGGAATAACCCGATTATAGCGATCTCGTGCCGCAGCGCAACAAAACAATATTTTTTGGCGACGTCGCGATGCCAACGTCGCATACCGGATACGGAAAATTCGTAAAGGGGCCGCATCGGTCGTGCAGGTATTAACAATCCGCACCGTACAGGTGCAATAATGACCCCTTTGCCTGCGACGCTTCGCCGCAGGCTCGCCGATATGACCGTCGCCCAGACCCAAAAAGCTCTGATTGCGCCTCTTATCGTCGCGTGCGCCATGTTCATGGAAAGCGTCGACGCCAACGTGATCGTCACCGCGCTGCCGGCCATGGCACGCGATTTCGGGCGCGATCCGGTCACGCTGAAAATCGCGGTAACAAGCTACGTGCTCGGGCTCGGCGTGTTCATCCCGGTATGCGGCTGGCTCGCCGACAAGTTCGGCGCGCGCACGGTATTCCGCACCGCGATCGGCGTCTTCGTGACGGGCTCGCTGTTGTGCGCCGCGTCGAACTCGCTTGCCACTTTCACGGTTGCGCGTTTCATCCAGGGCGTCGGCGGCGCGATGATGGTGCCCGTCGGGCGCATCATCATCTTTCGCGTGGTGGAGAAAGCCGACTTCATCCGCGCGATGAATTACCTGAGCGTGCCCGCAATGCTCGGCCCCGCCGCCGGTCCGCTGCTCGGCGGCTTCATCACCACGTATCTGCACTGGCGGCTGATCTTCTTCATCAACGTGCCGATCGGCATTCTCGGCATCTATCTGACCAATCGCTATATCGCCAATACGCGCGAGCCCGACCCCGGCCCGCTCGACTGGATCGGCTTCCTGCTGTCGGCGGCGGGCGCGGTGCTGCTGTTGCTCGGCTTGTCGCTGGTCGGCGGCGAACTGATTTCGAATACGGACGCGTTCGGCATGTGCGCGCTCGGCGCGGCGCTGCTCGCGATCTACGTCGCGTATGCGCAGCGCGTCGCACTGCCGCTTCTGGATTTGCGTTTTTTCAAGGTGCCGACTTTCCAGGCGAGCGTGCTCGGCGGCTCGCTATTTCGCATCGGTCTCGGCGCGTTGCCGTTCCTGCTGCCGCTGCTGCTGCAGGAAGGTCACGGCATGAGCGCGTTCCAATCGGGGCTGATCACCTGCGCGTCCGCGTTCGGCGGCATGTTCATGCGCACGATCGCCTCCACGGTGCTGCGCCGCTTCGGCTTTCGCCAGGTGCTGGTGTTCAACGCCGCGCTATCGGGCATTTCGATCGCCGCGTGCGGGCTGTTTTTCCCGCACACGCCGACGTGGATCATCTGGGTCGTCGTGTTGCTCGGCGGCTTCTTCCCCGCGTTGCAGTTCACGAGCCTCAATTCGCTGACCTACGCGGAGATCGCGAGCCGCGACGTCGGCCGCGCGACGAGCCTCGGCAGCGTCGTGCAGCAGATGTCGCTCGGCCTCGGCGTGACGGTCGGCGGCATCGTGCTGCAGATTTCGCGCGCGCTGCATGGGCATCCGAGCATCACCTGGTCGGATTTCTGGCCCGCGTTTCTCGTGGTCGGGCTATGCTCGTTCGCGTCGATTCCGGTCACGCTGCGCCTGCCGCGCGGCGCGGGCGCGGAGATTTCGCGAGGCGGGCGCGGCTGAGCCGGCTGCCGTGTCCCCGCGCGAGCGCCCCGCTCTTCACGGGTTCGGGCGCTCACGCGCGCTTGCGAATCACGCTCACTTCGCCATTGCGTTCGAGAATCGCGGCGGCCACGTCGTCCATCGAGCGCGAGCCGGTTTTCTGCCGCACGCTTTCCTCGATGTCGGTGCGCGTGACGAGCGCCGCGTGCATTTCGTTCGCGTGGAACTTGCCGTCGCTGAACACCTCGCGCTCGGCGCCGCCCACCAGCAGCTCGAAGCGGCGCGAGCGTATGAACGACCACGCGAGCACCCGGTGACACACGACGATCGCGAACGACGCGACGACGGTCGCGATAAACGGCGACGCACCGACGATCGCGCGGCTCAGCGTCGCGCCGAGCAGAATCACGACGACCGAATCGAACGGCGAGCGCTGCCCGAATGAACGGCGCCCCGATACACGGATCAGCGCGAGCGCGATCACGAACACGGCGATCGAGCGCATACCCATCTGCAACGGATCGAGCTCCCTGCCTTGGCCGAATAGAACGAAAAACGCGTCCATCATGTTCGTCCTCCCCGCGGCGGATTGCCGTGCGAATGTTCTGGTGTCCGGATAGTTGCGAGCGAGACGAGCCCGCGACGCGTCGCCGTCGCTCAGGCCAGCGCGCCGTCCGTCGCCCACGAAATGAGCGTATCGCCGAAACCGCCGCTCACGCGGGCCACGGTGCGCGCGCTCGTGGTCACGCGCGGCGCGGCGCTCCACGCGATGCGCGCGCCGGTCGCGATCAGGCGATCGACGAGCGCGGCATCCTCGCTGCACTTGAGCGGCGGAAAGCCGCCCGCGCGCCGATAGGCGTCGGCGGAAACGCCGAGATTCGCGCCGTGCACATGCCGATGTCCGTCGGCGTCGACATACGTCTTGCGAAAATATTCGCGCACGCTGTGCGGATGCGCGCTCCAGTCGTCGACGGCGATCGAGCCGCACACCGCATCGGCGCCGAGCGCCAGTTGCGCGGCCAGCCAACCGGGCGACACGCGGCTGTCGGCATCGGTAAACGCCAGCCAGCGCGCGCCGTGCGCGAGCAGAAGCGACGCGCCGAGCGCTCGCGCGATCCCGACGTTGCGCGCCTTCAGCGTCAGCGTCTGCACGCCGTAAGCGCGCGCGATCGCCCCGCTGAAATCGCTGCACGCGTCGAGCGCAACGACGATCCGCACCTCCTCGCCGGCGAGCGCTTCGTGTCGCGACGCTTCGAGCAAGGCCGCGAGGCAGCGTGCGAGCAACGTCTCTTCGTTATGCGCCGGAACGATCACGCCGATCATAGAAGCCCCTCGCGCTGGGCGACCGAACGTGCGTCGCGCGACCACACGTCGATCAGCAAGTCGGCTTCGTCGTGATGCGCGAGACGCGCGAGACCGCAGCGTGCATCGAATAGCGCGTGCGCATGGTCGGCGGATTCGCGCGCTTCGGCGAACGGCCGGCGCCAATGACAGGCGAGCAGCGTGCCGTCCGGCGTCAGCGACCCGGCGATGCGCGCGGCCAGCGTTTCGAGCTCGGCCGCGTCGAGGTAGTACGCGAACTCGCTGATCACGATCAGATCGAACGGCCCGTGCTCCGTCGGCCAGTCGCGCGGCACCCTGCGCTGCTCGATCCGCACGTTCGATGCGCCCGCCACGCGTTCACACGCAAGCTCGACGGCGCGCGCGTGCAGATCGGCGGCGAGCAGCGCGTCGCAGCGCGTCGCGAGCCCGGCCGTCAACTCGCCGTTCGCGCAGCCCGGTTCGAACGCGTTGCGATAGCGCGCCCGCGGCAGCAACGCGAGCGTCAGCGAACGCTTGCGGCGTTCGTACCAGCCTTCGCGCAAACGCCACGGATCGTCGCTGCGTCGGTAGAGTTCATCGAAGTACGGCGCCGTCGAGTTCATCTCAGCGATCCTCCCAAGGCAGGGGGAAAAAGTCATGGCGTCCACGGCGCGAGTGTTTGCGAAGACGCCTGATGCGATGCCGGCGCGGCAGTCGTGTCAGCGGCCTCGACGAGCCGTTCGCCGAGCGCTGCGAGGTCGCGTTCCGCGTGGCTCTGCCGCAGAAACACCGGCAGGTCGGCGAGCGCCCGCGCGAAGCGTGCGTCGCGGCACAACGGGCCCGCGCCGAGCGCGCGTGTCGCGTGCTCGATCACGGCGCTCGCGGCCTGCTCGACGGCCAGACGCGCGCGCAACACGCGCGTCGCTGCATCGGCCGACGGCTGCGCGTCGATCCACGCGGCGGTTTCGCGCAGCAGCGCGGCGGCCGACTGCAAGGCGACATCGGTCGCACCGAGATGAGCGAGCCGATGCGCGTCCGCGTGCCGGGCGCACGCGTCGCGCAGCGTGCGCGCGATTTGCGCGGCCGCGCCGTACCAGCACGCGGCGATACCGGCGCCGCCATGCCAGAAGCCCGCGCGGCGCAGATACGCATGCGGCGCGCCGACGAGCGTCGCCACGGTGTCTTTGAACGTGACATCCGCGCTCGCGGTCGCCTGCATGCCGACGGCCTGCCACTTCGATGTATCGATCGAGATCGAGCTCTGATCCAGCGCGAGCGCCGCGAGCACGGGCTCGTCGTCGCGCCATGCGCTCACGAGCGCATGGGTGAGCGCCTGCGCGCCGGAGCACCAGGCTTTGGTGCCGGACAGGCGCACCTGCGCGCCCTCGCCGGCAACGGTCCGGATTCCTTCGTCGATGGCGCGCACCCGCGCGTGCGGCGCCTCGGCGGCCCACACGCCCCAGCGGCTTGCCGCGGGCGGCAGCGGACCATTGAGCTCGGCGAGAATCGCAAGCGCATCGGTATGGCCTTCGAACAGTTTGACGAGGCCGAGGTCGCATGCGGCGACGGCGGCCAGCGCGCGCCAGCGCACCAGCGTCTCCCCATGCCCCGGCCATGGCAAGGTCGGCGCGCGATCGTAGCCGCGCTCGATCAGATCAGCGAGCAGTGCTCCGAGGGCAGCGGGATCGTTCGCATCGAAACGCGCGTCGCGCAGAAAATCGTCGAGCGAGATAGCAGGCTTGCCGGGCTGCGGCGCGCGGGCGCTCGCGCGTAGTGCGCGGCCACCGTGTTGATTTGAGACCTGCCGTGACTGGGCCTTGAAGCTGGCCGCGTGGTCGCGCGTGTCGAGCATCGTGCCTCCCTGCACCGGTTAGATCCACGGCCCGCCAGGCGGCGGCGGACTGGAACGTATGCAGAGTCGCAGCAAACACCGTGCCCCGGCTGGCGAGGCAGCCGCGCAGCGAAACAGCGGCTACGTCCCGCCGCTTCGGCTCAGACGTCCATCCGCCTTCACGAGCAACGCGTCGAGGACCGCCATCTCGACCGGCTTCACGAGGTGCGCATGGAAACCCGCGTGGCGAGTTCGATCGAGATCGCTCGCATGGCCGAAACCCGTCATCGCCGCGTACATCGTGCGCGACATCTCGGGCCGCGCGCGCATCGCCGCGAGCGTCGCATAGCCATCCATCTTCGGCATCGCGAGGTCGATCAGCGCGAGATGCGGCGAGAAGCGCGGAGCGATATGCAGGGCCTGCTCGCCCTCGTAGGCGATACGCACCTCGTGGCCCTTCAGTTCGAGCAGCATCGCGAGGCTGTCGGCCGAATCGCGATTGTCGTCGACGAGGAGAATGCGCAGCGGCTGCACGTGGGGCGCGGCATCGATCGTGCCGCTCTCCGCGGTGTCGGACTGCGCGGAAGCGAGCGGCAGACTCAGCGTGAACGTGCTGCCGAGTCCCAGTCCTTCGCTGCTCGCGACGATGCTGCCACCATGCATTTCGACGAGCGACTTGCACAGCGTCAGGCCGATCCCAAGGCCGCCCTCGCCGAAATTTTGCCCTTCCTTCTCCTGCGCGAACAGTTCGAAGATCTTGTCGAGCGAGCGCACCGGAATGCCGCAGCCGGGGTCGCGCACTTCGAGCACCGCCATACGGAAGTCCACACGTCCCTGCATCTCGATCGCGCTGCCGTTCGGCGAAAACTTCGACGCGTTGTGCAGGAGGTTTTGCAGGACCTGCACGAGCCTCGTCATGTCGCCGCGAATCATCACGGGAGCGTCGGGTACATGCGCGACCACGCGCTGCTCGCGCGAGTCGGTGAAGGGCCGCGCCGCTTCGATCGCGCGCGCGACGAGCTCGGCGAGATCGACGCGCGCAATACGCAGTTCGACCTTGTCGGACATGATGCGGCCGATATCGAGCAGATCGTCGACGAGTCGCGTCAGGTGGGTGACCTGGCGATCGATCAGATCGCGCGCGCGCGCGACCACCGGGCTCAGATCGGTTTCCATCTGCATCGTGCCGACCGCGTTGCGCACCGGCGCGAGCGGATTGCGCAGTTCGTGCGCGAGCGTCGCGAGAAATTCGCGCATGCGCTCCCCGGAGCGCTCCAGTTCCTCGCGCCGGCGCCGCTCGGTCAAATCGCGCGTGACCTTGGCGAAGCCGCGCAAGCGTCGCGATTCGTCATAGACGGCCGTGATGATCACGTTGGCCCAGAACGTCGAACCGTCCTTGCGCATGCGCCAGCCTTCGTCTTCGACGGCGCCGATCTGGCGCGCGATCGCCAGCTCGCGCGCGGGCTTGCCGGCCGCGGCCTCCTCGGGCACATAGAACTGCGAGAAGTGCCGGCCGACGATTTCGTCGTGCGTATAGCCCTTGATGCGCGCGGCGCCCGAATTCCAACTGACGACGAAGCCTTGCGGATCGAGCATGAAGATCGCGTAGTCCTTCACGCTATCGACGAGCAGACGGAAGCGCTCCTCGCTCTGGCGCAGCGCTTCGAGGTATTCGCGCTGCGCGGTCAGGTCGCGCGTGATCTTCGCGAAGCCCGTGACCGCGCCCTTCTCGTTGCGTATCGCGGTGATCACGACGTTCGCCCAGAACGTCGTGCCGTCCTTGCGCACGCGCCAGCCTTCATCTTCGAAACGGCCGGTCAGCGCCGCCTGTTCCAGCTCGTAGGTCGGCCAGCCGCGCGCGACGGCTTCCTCGGTATAGAAGCGCGAGAAATGCTGGCCGACGATCTCGCTTTCCGTGTAGCCCTTCAGCTTCTGCGCGCCGGCATTCCAGCTGACGATGTTGCCCTTCGCATCGAGCAGAAAGATCGCGTAGTCCGAAATCGCCTGCACGAGCGACAAATAATCGATGCCGACGGGCGCCGACGGCGCGGCCTCGGCCTGCACTCGAACGCGCTCGGCGTGGTCGTGGGAAGAAGAAGCTTCGAGCTGGGTCATGGCGGACACGTCATTGGAACTTTCGTTTTAAGCAAGCCTCGCGCCTGGCCGGCGGCGAAGCCGTCGCGCAAGCGCTTGCGCGGCCCACGGAGGGGCCGGGATGCGTCGCCAAGGGCGCGCGCGCGCCGGCTGACAAGGCGCCAAGCTTATAACGGCGAGCCTCGCGATAGCTAGCGGGTCATGACGGAAAACGTCGCCGCGCTGCGGTTTCGGCTTTCCGTTTTGCCCTTCGTTGGCAAAAACAGGCGTGTCAATTGAAAAAGGTATTCACGACGCGGCGGGCTGCGCGATCGGCCGCTGAGAATCGGCACACGTCGCCAATCGAAACTGCTGCTGCGCTGGCGCGCCCGTCAAGCCGCCGCGCCGATCTTTTCCGCGAGCTTCGCGTCGTAGCTCGAATGGACATGCACGCGTTTCCTGTCGGGATACGCGTACGCGTACGCCTTGCGCAGCGCGAGCGACGCCTCGTGAAAGCCCGACAGGATCAGCTTCTGCTTGTTCGGATAGTTCGCGATGTCGCCGGCGGCGAAGATGCCCGGCCGCGAGCTTTCGTAGTTCGAAGTATCAACGTCGACGCGCCCGCCATGAAGCGTCAGTCCCCACTGCGCGATCGGTCCGAGATCGGCGACGAGTCCATACAGCGCGATCAGATGTTCGGCTTCGAGCTGTGTCTCGCCGTTGACCTGCCGCAGCGTCAGCGAACGCAGCGTGCCGTCTTCCACATCGAGCGCCGCGATCCCGCCGACGACGAAGTCCATCTCGCCAGCGTCGACCGCGCGCCGCATCAGCTCGACGCTCGAATCGGCCGCGCTGAAGCCGGCGCGCCGATGCACGAGGGTCACGCGCCGCGCGACCTTGCGTAGTGCCAGCGCCCAGTCGAGCGCCGAATCGCCGCCGCCCGCGACGACCACGTTTTTGTCGGCGAAATCGGCGAGGCGCGGCACGCTGTAGTGCACGTAGCGCTTTTCCAGCGGCACGGCCTCGGGGAGCGGGAGCTTTTGCGGGACGAACGCGCCGTTACCGGCGGCGAGCAGGATCGCCGCGACGTCGAACACGAGGCCGCGCTGCGTGCGCACGGTCCAGCGTCCGTCGTCGCGCTGCTCGACCGTGTCGACGCGCTGTTCCAGATGAATCGGCACATCGAACGGCTTGCACTGCGCGACCAGTCGCTCGACCAGTTCGCGCGCGGTGCACGACGCAATCGCGGGGATATCGTAGATCGGCTTGTCGGGATACAGCTCGATGCATTGGCCGCCGACCCGTCCGAGTATGTCGACGATCTGACAGGTGAGGCCGATCACGCCGGCCTCGAATGCCGCGAACAGAGCCACGGGACCGGCGCCGACGATCAGGACATCGGTGCGGATCGGCGAGGTGGGCACAGCGGACGGGTCGGCGGCAACGGTCATGGGGCAGGTCTCCGGATCACGGTGAAAGGCGCAATGGAAGCGTCGATGACCCACCATACCGAATCGGCCCGCACGCGGCAACGATGCCATCGTCGACGGTAAGGGTGCTGGGCGTGCCCGCTCAACGCCCGAAAGTGGCTACCTGAAAATACCTGGAATCGGCCATTCTTATGATCCAAACGACGGACTAAGCTAACACCTGTCCGATGCATCGCATCGTCAAACCCGCCCAGGAGCCCATCATGGAACAACGTCTCGACTTCTACAAAGCCAATCCCGCCGCGATCAAATCGCTGCTCGGCGTCGAAGAGCGCATCGGCAAATCGTCGCTCGAAAAATCGCTGACCGAACTGGTGCGGTTGCGCGCGTCGCAGATCAACGGCTGCGCGTATTGCGTCGATATGCATACGGCGGACGCGCGCAAGGGCGGCGAAACCGAGCGGCGTCTCGCGACCGTCGTCGTGTGGCGCGAAACGCCGTTCTTCACGGACCGCGAACGCGCGGCGCTCGAGTGGACCGAAGCGCTCACGCTGGTGTCCCACGATCATGTGCCCGACGCGGTATGGCAGGCAGTGCGGCCGCGTTTCAGCGACGAGGAACTGGTCGACCTGACGCTGCTCGTCTCGGCGATCAATGCATGGAACCGCTTCGCGATCTCGTTCCGGAAGATGCCGGCCTGAGCGGCGGCATAACGGCAGCATGAGGCGACGCACTGCCCGCCTCACTCCCCGATCCACGACCCACGCAGATCGCTGTCATGCAGCAACTGCAGCAGCGTGCCCGCCGGGCGACTCAAGCGCTTCGCCGCCAGCGCGATGAATTCCACCGACGGCAGCGTCGGCAGTCCGGCCGCATTCAACGGCGGCGCGAGGCCGCGCGCGGCCAGATACTGCGGCCGCACGGTGATGCCGAGTCCGCCGCGCGCGGCCGCGATACAGCCGGAATGACTGCTGCTCGTGCAGACGATCTGCCAGCTCGCGCCGGCTTCGGCGAGCGCATCGAGCACGACCGCGCGCGTCACGCTCGGCTCGGCGACCAGAATCAGCGGCAGCGGCCGACTCAGATCGACGAGCGTGCCGGTCCGCGCGAGCCATTCGAGGCGCCCGGTGAAGAGCGGCACGCCGCGCCGGTCACCGAGCCGGCGCTTGCCGACCAGCAGATCGATCGCGCCCGCGTCGAGCAACTCGTAGAGCCTGCCCGTCATGCCGATCGTGATTTCCAGTTCGACGTCGGGATGCGCGTTGCGAAACGCCGCGAGCACGGTGGGGAGCGGGCCGAGCGCGATGTCGTCCGACGAGCCGAGCCGCACGCGCCCCCTCAGACGCGGCGCGCGAAACTGCGATTCCGCGCGCGACAGCGCCTGCAGGATCACGCTCGCATGCGCGAGCATCGCTTCGCCGTCGGGTGTCATCGCGAGCGAATGGGTGTCGCGCACGAACAGGCGCCGGCCCACGCTCTGTTCGAGGCGCCGGATATGTTCGCTGACGCTCGACTGCGTCAGGTCGAGCCGCCGCCCCGCTTCGGTGAAGCTATGGCAAGCCGCGACGGTCGAGAAGGTCTTGAGCCAGATTGGATTGAGCATGCGTGATTGTCGCGCTGCTTATCGGCAATGTCGATAACAGTCAGCGGGCTTAGTGGGGTTCCCGATTGACGAGGATGTCAATAAGATGACGGAATTCCGCCTGGCCCCGCTCTGGCGGCGCTTTGCCGCCGCCGCGCCCACTGTCGAAAACATGACCAAGGATTCCTCTCAAACCGCCCTACTATGGATCGTCGCCGCCGGCTTCTTCATGCAGTCGCTCGACACGACGATCGTCAACACCGCGCTGCCGTCGATCGCGAACAGCCTGCGCGTCGCGCCGCTCGCGATGCAACCGGTCGTCGTCGCCTACACGCTGACGATGGCGATGCTGACGCCCGCCTCCGGCTGGCTTGCCGACCGCTTCGGCACCCGCCGCGTCTATTTCGCCGCCATTCTCGTGTTCGTGCTCGGCTCGATCTGCTGCTCGAGCGCGCACACGCTCGGCCAACTCGTGATGGCGCGCGTGCTGCAAGGCCTCGGCGGCTCGATGCTGCTGCCGATCGGACGCCTCGCGGTGCTGCGCAGCGTGTCGGGCGAGCAATACGTGTCGGCGCTCGCGTTCATATCGATCGCGGGGCAGCTCGGCCCGATCGCCGGGCCAACGCTCGGCGGCTGGTTCGTGCAGGCGATCACGTGGCACTGGATCTTTCTGATCAACGTGCCGATCGGCGCGCTCGGTCTGTACGCGGTGCACCGCTTTCTGCCCTCGCATGACGAGGCGCAGGCGCCGCCGTTCGATGTGATCGGCTGCGCCCTGCTGTCGTCGTGCATGATCGCGTTTTCGCTCGCGATCGACGCGCCGGTCCCTTCGCATCGCGCGGCGTGGTCGGCGGGGCTGTTCGCGTTGGCCGTCGCCAGCGCGCTCGCCTACATTCCGTACGCCAGAAACCGCCGCGATCCGCTGTTCAAGCTGTCGCTGTTCGGCGAGCCGAACTTCAGCGTCGGCCTGATCGGCAACCTCGTATGCCGGGTCGGTTCGAGCGCGGTGCCGTTCCTCGTGCCGCTGCTGCTGCAATTGCAGCTCGGCTACTCGCCGCTGCACTCGGGTCTGATGATGCTGCCCGCGGCACTCGCCGGCACGCTCGCGAAACGCTGGATCGCGCCGCTCGTGCGCCGCTACGGCTACGACACCTTCCTGCTCGTCAACACGGTCATCGTCGGCTCGGCGATCGTCGCGTTCTCGCTGATTTCGCTCGGCACGCCGCTCGTGATCGAAATCGCGATCCTCGCGGTGTTCGGCGCGGCCAACTCGATGCAGTTCGCGGCGATGAACAGTGTCACGCTGAAGGACCTGTCGCACGAAGACGCCGGCATGGGCAATAGCCTGTTCTCGATGGTGCAGATGCTTGCGATCGGGCTTGGCGTGTCGATCGGCGGCGGGCTCGTCAATCTGTTCGCGGCGCAATGGTCGGCGGCGCTCGGCTTCCGGCTCGCATTCGTGTGCGTCGGCGCGATCACGCTCGTGTCCGCGTGGATCTTCCGCCACCTCGACGACCCGTCGGGCACGCGCGTGATTCGCGGCCAGGCTGCGCCGAGCGCGGCGCGTTGAGACCCGACGCGTTTCATCGCGTGCCGGCGCATGCATTCGAAAGGTCTTGGCGTTAGCATGTCGGGCATCCATGGCTACCAGGCAGGGAGCCCCGATGCCATTTGATGAGCGCGTGCTGAACGGCATGGGCGTCCTGACTGCGATCGTCGATTGCGGCAGTTTCGCGGCCGCCGGTGAAGCGCTCGACATGTCGCAATCGGGCGTAAGCCGCTCGGTCGCCCGGCTCGAAGCACGCCTCGGCATTCGTCTGTTCGACCGCACCACGCGCTCGGTCACGCTGACCGACGAAGGCCGGCGTTTCTACGAGCAGATCGTGCCGCTGCTCGGCGGACTCGAGGAAGCCGCCGCCTCCGCCGCGCACGGCGCAACCGCGGTGCGGGGCCGTCTGCGCGTCAACATGGACCCGTTCTTTTCGCGGCTCGTGCTCGGGCCGCGCCTCGGCGGCTTCATCGACAAACATCCGGACCTGCAGCTCGAACTCGTCACGCGCGACCAGTTGGGCGACATGGTCGGGGACGGCTTCGATGTCGCGATCCGCTTCGGCGACCCGCCGGTGTCGACGCTCGTCGCCCGCAAGCTGCTCGATACGCGCATCCTGACCGTCGCGGCGCCGTCGTATCTGAAGAAGCATGGCAAGCCGGCGAATCCGGGCGAGCTCGAAGACGGCCGGCATATCTGCATCAAGTTTCGCGATCCGCTCACCGGTTATCCGTTCAGCTGGGAATTCCATCGCGGCCGCAAGCAGCTCGCGCTGACGCCGCAGGGGCGGCTGACCGTCAACGACGTCGGCACGCTGCATAGCGTATGCATCGCGGGCCAGGGCATCGCGCAGATTCTCGCGCTCGGCGCGGAGTCGCTGCTTACGAGCGGCAAGCTGATCGAGCTCTTTCCGGATTGGGGCGACGAGGTGTACCCGCTGTATGCGCTGTATCCGTCGCGGCACCATCCGCCGGCCAAGGTGCGCGTGTTTCTCGACTTCATCATGTCGCTGACGGGCGGCAGGCCGCGCCACGCGGTTGCCTGAGCGCGGAACGTCTGTTTGCTCCCGCCCGGGTCCGCCTCTTGCTGCCGGAGGTTTGTCTTCCCTCCAGGAGAGCAGCGATGAGCAAAACGACGGAAAAATCCCAAGGCGAAGCAAAAAGCGCGGCCGACAACGAATCGAAAAGCGAGGCCAGCGCCCAGACCGAGAATTCCGCGCATCCGCACCGCGCCGTGCATAGCGACAACGCGAAGAGCAAGATGCCCGCGCGCCACGACGAAGGTCACAAGCAGTCTCCGGCGGACCGTCCGGGCAAAAAGCCCGGCGAGGGCGAACCGTCAGTCGGTTGAAAAAATAGAACCCTATATCAGAGCGGCCCTGGCTGCGTCGCGCACCCGGGCCGCATCACTTTTCCCTTCCAGCACCTTTCTGTAAGCAAACATTTCTTCCTCATTTTTACCGAATATTTTTTGACGCCTTGGACTATTTTGCTGCTTGCAGCAAGGTGTGCGCCCTGCGAACCGGCTGCCGCTTTCCGCCGGTTTTTGCCGCTTCCGATCGATAAAAGGCGTCATCATGTCCAACGCGTCAAGTTCTCCCCTCGCCCGTGCGGCGCTCGCCCATGTGTCCATCTGCGTGCCCACCTGCAATCGTCCCGACCTGCTGATCGAATGCATCGACTCGTGCCTCGCGCAAAGCTATCCGCATGTCGAAATCGTGATTGGCGACGATTCGACGGACGCGCGCTCGCGGCAACTGATCTTGCAGCGTTACCGCGACGAGCCGCGCGTGCGCTACGAGAAGCACGAGCCGCCGCTTGGCCAGGCGCGCAATGTGTCGAGCCTGTTCGAGCGGGCGCGCGGCGACAAGATCCTGCTGATCCACGACGACGATCTGCTGACGAGCGACGCCGTCGACAAACTCGTGTCGTTATGGCAGCGCTATCCGCGGCTCGATGCGGCATTCGGTGCGCAATACGAAGCGGATCACGATGGCGCGATCGATCTCGCCGCGAGCGCGCGCCTGAACGAGGCGTTCCGGCGCACTCAGGCCCGCGAGGGTCTCCAGCCGCTCGCGGGCCGCACCGGCCTGATCCAGATGTTTCCGAACAACGGCTGGATGGCCGACGCGCGGCTCGTCAAGCGGGTCGGCTACGACGCGCGGTATGGCGTCTGCTGCGACTACGTGTTCGGCACCGAGCTATGCCTGGCCGCGCGCGAGGTGTTTTATCTGCACGACTATGTGTCGGTGTATCGGAAGACCGCGACGTCGGTCTCGCACAGCACGCGCGGCACGAGCATGGCCGCAACGTTGAGCGCCTATGCGTTCGTGAAGTCGCTGCGTCTGCCGGCGCCGCTCGAACCGTCGCGGCGGCAGGCGCTGCGGCGGCTCGTACCGATCGTGGTGTCGATTCACGCGAGAAACGGCGAGGCGCGCGCGGGCTGGCGCATCGCGCGCGCGCATCTGTTCGCCTACAACTACGGCTTTAGCGCGCGGCTTTACTACCATCTGCTGATGCTGGCGCGCGCGGCCTGGCGTGGCCGTCTGCCGATGCCGCGCGCCGCGGCCGATGCTGTCGCCGGCGTAGCGGCGACGCCGTCGATGGCGACGGTCGCGGCGGTTGGCGCGGCCACGGTGAATGAGGCCGCGAGGGTCGATGAGTTCGTCGACGATGGAACAGGCCGAGAGCTTGCGCGACCTGCTGCATGCGTGGGGGAGACGGATCGTCGTCAGTTGAGCGAGGCGCGCTGCTCCTCGCTTGCGGATTGACGCGCAAACGTCGATGCCATGAAAAACGGCGGCCCGGTTGCCCTGGGCCGCCGCCTGAACGCTGCCACCGCGGCACGACGTTTCGCCGTGCCCGACTAGCGGTTCACGGCTCGTGCCGCAGATACCCTTCCGACGAGGGATCGCGCATGCGCAGCGACACGATACCCGCGAGTGCACACAGCGCCGTCACGTACCAGAAGAACATCGTCTCGACACCGGCGGACTTCAGCCACAGCGCGACATACTCCGCCGAGCCGCCGAAGATCGCATTGGCGAGCGCATACGACAGCCCTACGCCAAGCGCACGCACTTGCGGTGGAAACATTTCCGCCTTGATCAGGCCGCTGATCGACGTATAGAAGCTGACGATCGCGAGCGCCACCACGACCAACGCGAAGGCCGCATACGGGCTCGTCACGTCTTTCAGCGCATGCAGCAGCGGCACCGTGCCGAGCGTCGCGAACAGGCCGAAACACAGCATCGAGCGGCGCCGCCCGATGCGGTCCGACAATGCGCCGAACGCCGGCTGCATCAGCATGTAGACGAACAACGCGGCGGTCATCACCGAGCTCGCGGTCTTCGCGTGCATGCCGGCCGTGTTGACCAGGTACTTTTGCATGTAGGTGGTGAACGTATAGAAGATCAGCGAGCCGCCGGCCGTGAAGCCGAGCACCGTCATGAACGCGCTCTTGTGCTCCCACAGCCCGCGCAGCGTGCCCGCTTCCTTGCGCTGGCGCATCGCCGCGGTGGTGGTTTCATCAAGGGATTTACGCAGATAGAGCGCGATCAACGCGGCGAAGGCGCCAATCACGAACGGCACACGCCAGCCCCACGCCTTCAGCTCTTCGGTCGTCAGCGTCTGTTGCAGGGTCACGAGCACGAGCAGCGCGCACAGTTGGCCGCCGATCAGCGTGACATACTGGAACGACGCGAAAAAGCCACGCCGGCCCTTCAACGCGACTTCGCTCATATAGGTCGCGCTGGTGCCGTATTCGCCGCCCACCGACAGCCCCTGCAACAGCCGCGCGAGCAGCAGCAACGCCGGCGCGAGCGCGCCGATCTGCGCGTAGGTGGGCAACATCGCGATCACCAGCGAGCCGCCGCACATCATGAATACCGACACCATCATCGCGGTGCGGCGACCACGTTTGTCGGCGAGCCGCCCGAAGAACCAGCCGCCAATCGGCCGCATCAGGAAGCCCGCGGCGAACACGCCGGCCGTGTTCAGCAACTGCGTGGTCGTGTTGCCGCTCGGGAAGAACGACGGCGCGAAGTAAAGCGCCGTGAACGAATACACATAGAAGTCGAACCACTCGACGAGATTGCCCGATGAAGCGCCGACGATTGCAAAAATGCGGCGCCGTGTGTCGTGCGCCGAGGCCACGACGTATTGTTCGGTTTGGTCGTTCATGCTGGTGTCTTTCCTTATTTAAACGAGGAGGACGGTCGTGGCGCCGCCTTGATGTCGCGCGCCCAGCCTGAGCGGCCGTCGCGGGTGCGCGAATTTTACATAAATGAAAGCACGGGAAGGTTTTTTGTCAGCGTGGCCTGATGAAAGCCCCGGCTCGGCCGGATTTGCGCACCAGAAGAACGAAGCCCCTGCCAGTTGGGAACTGGCAGGGGCTTGACGGGCGACACGGACCGCTCAGGCGGGAGTCAGGCGGCGCTCATATTCTTACGGACGGCGGCATATACCGGCAGTCGTAGCGTTTTCTGACGGTACCGTTTTCGTCGACGCTCTCGAGGTACACGTCGAACTGCCACAAGCGCGCCATGTGCTTGAGCACCTCTTCGCTATCCGACGACAGGTGCCGGTTATCGCTCATGAAATGCCGCAACGTCAGGCTGCGATCGCCGCGTGTATTGACGGCCCACACCTGAATGTTCGGCTCGCGGTGATGCATGTCGTACTGCCGCGACAACGCCTGGCGCACGTACTGGTAGCCGCTATCGTCGTGAATCGCCGACACTTCGAGCGCGTCTCGCATGTCGTCGTCGAGCACCGAGAACAGGCGCATTTCGCGGATCAGATGCGGCGACAGATACTGCGCGATGAAGCTCTCGTCCTTGAAGTTGCGCATCGCGTAGTGCATCGCGGGCAGCCACGGACTGCCGGCCAGATTCGGAAACCACTTGCGGTCTTCGTCGGTAGGCGCTTCGCAGATGCGCCGGATATCGCTCATCATCGAAAAGCCCAGCGCATACGGATTGATGCCGCTGTAATACGGCTTCGTGACCGGCGGCTGATAGACGACGTTGCTGTGTGAATGGAGAAACTCCATCATGAAGCCGTCTTCGAGCTTGCCCTGGTTGTACATCGTATTGAGCAGCGTGTAGTGCCAGAACGTCGCCCAGCCTTCGTTCATCACCTGGGTCTGCCGCTGCGGATAGAAGTACTGACCGATCTTGCGCACGATCCGGATCACCTCGCGCTCCCACGCTTCGAGCAGCGGCGCGTTTTTCTCCGCGAAATACAGCAGGTTTTCCTGCGGCTCGGGCGGATAGCGCCCCTCGACCTCTTCGGGCAGCGGCGTATGGCGCGTGGGCAACGTGCGCCACAACTCGTTGACCTGCGACTGCAGATACGCCTCACGTTCGCGACGCGCGGCGAACTCCTTCTGGAGCGACAGCTTCTGCGGCCGCTTGTAGCGGTCCACGCCGTAATTCATCAGCGCGTGGCACGAGTCGAGCAATTCCTCGACGCGATCGAGCCCATAGCGCTCCTCGCATTCCGCGATGTAATTCTTTGCGTAGACGAGGTAGTCGATGATCGCGTGCGCGTCCGTCCATAAGCCGAACAGATAGTTGCCCTTGAAGAACGAGTTGTGACCGTAGGCCGCATGCGCGATGACGAGCGCCTGCATCGTCATCGTGTTCTCTTCCATCAGATAGGCGATGCAGGGGTTCGAATTGATGACGATCTCGTACGCGAGCCCCATCTGGCCGCGGCGATAGCTTTTTTCGGTAGCAAGGAAATGTTTGCCGAACGACCAGTGACGGTAGTTCACCGGCATGCCGACGGACGCATAGGCATCCATCATCTGTTCGGCGCTGATGAGTTCGAGCTGGATCGGATATACGTCGAGCTCGTATTGCTCCGCAACACGGGCAATATGCGAGTCGTACTCTTCGATCAAGTCGAAGGTCCAGTCGGACGGGCACGGCAGAGGCCGTCTATCGGCTACGTTCATACGGACTTCCCTTTGCCCTCGTTGGGCGTTCCGGTGTGTCCCGTGCTGCAGCATCGCGGACTGCTCCGGCGTGAGCGGCTCCCGTGCTGGCCGCTCCTGCCTCGGCATGCCCCGACTGTCGCTGCGGCACGCCTTTGTTGCGCTGCGGCGCGGTCATACGGCGGGTCGCCCCTTGTCGTACGAATCGCCGCGCGCTTCGTCGTTCAGGCGCTTCGTGCGCCACCAGCATCCCATCAAGAAGTCGCCGCCTGCTTCTCGAACAGCTCGCGAAACACCGGATAAATATCGGCCGCGGTTTCGACCTTCTTCATCGCCATGTGCGGTTGCGACAGCGCCAGTTGCGCGTATTCGAGCCACAGATTCTGCTCTTCGGGCGTCACCTGAATATACGCAAAATACCGCACCTTCTCCAGGATGTCATCCGAGAGTATTTTGCGGCACTTCGGCGAGTCGTCGGTCCAGTTGTCGCCGTCGGACGCCTGGGCGCCGTAAATGTTCCATTCAGTCGGCGAGTAGCGCTCGTCCATCACCTTGCGCATCAGCTCGAGCGCGCTCGACACCACGGTGCCGCCGCTTTCGGTCGAGTGGAAAAACGTGTCTTCGTCGACTTCCTCGGCGCGCGTGTGGTGGCGGATGAACACGACTTCGATGCGCTCGTAGTTACGCTTCAGGAACAGGTACAGCAGGATGAAGAAGCGCTTCGCGAGATCCTTGCGCTGCTCGTCCATCGAACCGGACACGTCCATCAGGCAAAACATCACCGCCTGGCTCGACGGCGTAGGCTGCTTCACGCGATTCACGTAGCGCAGATCGAACGGATCGATGAACGGAATCCGCCAGATGCGTCCTTTCAGATGGTGGATGTCGTCTTCGAGTAGCTTGATCTCGTCGCGGCGATCGGCGGGATCGGCCTTCAACTCTTCCAGTTGCCGCTCCATTTCGTGCAGCTGGTTGACGAGCGGCGCGCCGAGCGCGATGCGCCGGCCGAGCGCGCTGCGCAACGAGCGCACCACGTCGATATTGTTTGGCGTGCCCTCCGCGGCCCAGCCCGCGCGGACGCTTTTCCACGTCGGCACGGCCATCAGATGGGTCTTGACGAGACGCGGCAGTTCGAGGTCGTCGAAGAAATACTGCATGAACTCTTCGCGGCTCAGCTCGAACACGAAGTCGTCCTGACCCTCGCCCTCGTTGCTGGCCTGACTGCCTCCGCCACCGCCACCGCCGCCTTGCGGGCGCTTGATCTTGTCGCCGCGGATGTAGTCCGAGTTGCCGGGATGCACCATCTCGCGCCGGCCGCCCGGTCCATGACGGAACGACGGCTCCGCGATGTCCTTGCGCGGAATGGTGATGCTCTGGGTGTTCTGGATGTCCTTGATGCTGCGATCACGCACCGCCTCCGAAACGGCACGACGAATATAGTTTTTGACGCGGCGCAAAAAGCGCTCACGGTTCGCAATACTCTTGTTCTTGCCTGCCAACCTGCGGTCGATGATTTGATGAAGCACGCCCGGTCTCCCGTCCATGCAACCGCGATTCCCTGCGGCCGCACTAATATTTCGGGTGCGCGAGACGCCCGCCGCGCAGTGCAACGCTATGCGGCTTGCGCCTCGCCGGTTGCCCGTACGGTCGAACCGTACGGGCGGCACACCATGAGTATCATGCGCGCATCATGACGACTTGCGCACGCGCAGATACCAGTCGCACAGCAAGCGCACCTGCTTCGGCGTATAGCCCTTCGCCACCATGCGATTGACGAAGTCTTCATGCTTGCGCTGCTCTTCGGCCGAGCCTTTCGCGTTGAACGAGATCACCGGCAACAGCTCTTCCGTGTTCGAGAACATCTTCTTTTCGATCACGACGCGCAGCTTCTCGTAGCTGATCCACGCGGGGTTCTTGCCCGCATTCGCAGCCCGCGCACGCAGCACGAAATTCACGATCTCGTTGCGGAAGTCCTTCGGATTGCTGATGCCCGCGGGCTTCTCGATCTTCTCCAGCTCGGCGTTCAACGCGGCACGGTCGAAGCTCTCGCCGGTGTCGTGGTCGCGGAACTCCTGATCCTGGATCCAGAAGTCCGCATACGTGACATAGCGGTCGAAGATGTTCTGACCGTACTCGGAGTACGACTCCAGGTAAGCGGTCTGAATCTCCTTGCCGATGAACTCCGCATAGCGCGACGCGAGCACGTCCTTGATGAAGGACAGATACTTCTGCTCGGTTTCCGGCGGGAACTGCTCGCGTTCGATCTGCTGTTCGAGCACGTACATCAGATGCACCGGATTGGCCGCGACCTCGGTCGAGTCGAAGTTGAACACGCGCGACAGAATCTTGAACGCGAAGCGGGTCGACACGCCGGTCATGCCTTCGTCGACGCCCGCGAAGTCGCGATACTCCTGATACGACTTCGCCTTCGGGTCCGTGTCCTTCAGATTCTCGCCGTCGTAGACCTGCATCTTCGAGAACAGGCTCGAGTTCTCCGGCTCGTGCAAACGCGTGAGCACGGACAACTGCCCCATCATCTTCAGCGTGCCCGGCGCGCAGACCGCGCTGGCGAGCGACGAGTTGCGCAGCAGCTTCTCGTAAATCTTGACCTCTTCGCTATAGCGCAGGCAGTACGGCACCTTGACGACGAAGATCCGGTCGAGCAGTGCCTCGTTGTTACGGTTGTTGCGGAATGCCTTCCATTCCGATTCGTTCGAGTGAGCGAGGATGATGCCGTCGAACGGAATCGCGCCGAAGCCTTCCGTGCCCTTGAAGTTGCCTTCCTGGGTCGCCGTGAGCAGCGGGTGCAACACCTTGATCGGCGCCTTGAACATTTCGACGAACTCGAGCAGGCCCTGATTGGCGAGGCACAGGCCGCCCGAGTAGCTGTACGCGTCGGCATCGTCCTGCGCGTACTGTTCGAGCTTGCGGATGTCGACCTTGCCGACCAGCGACGAAATGTCCTGATTGTTCTCGTCGCCCGGTTCGGTCTTCGAGATAGCGATCTGGCGAAGGATCGACGGATAGCGGCGCACCACGCGGAACTTGCGGATGTCGCCGTTGTATTCGTGCAGGCGCTTGACCGCCCACGGACTCAGAATGCCTCGCAGGTAGCGACGAGGAATGCCATATTGCTCTTCGAGGATCGGACCGTCTTCCTCGTAGTCGAACAGACCGAGCGGCGATTCGTTGACGGGCGAGCCCTTGATCGCATAGAACGGCACGCGTTCCATCAATTGCTTCAGACGTTCCGCGATCGACGACTTGCCGCCGCCGACCGGTCCTAACAGATACAGGATCTGCTTCTTTTCTTCGAGCCCCTGGGCCGAATGCCGGAAGTAGGCGACCACCTGCTCGATCACCTCTTCCATTCCGTAGAATTCACGGAATGCGGGGTATACCTTGATGACCTTGTTCGCGAAGATACGCGATAAACGCGGATCGTTGCGAGTGTCGATCTGTTCCGGTTCTCCGATTGCCGTCAACATGCGTTCGCCCGCAGTGGCGTACGCGGCGGGATTGTCTTTGCAGAGCGCGAGATACTCCTCGAGCGAGAGTTCGTCCTCCCGTGTTTTCTCGAAGCGGGTCGCGAAACTGCTGTAGATATCCATGCTACCTCCTCGCCGAAGTCTGGGGCGATGTCGTGCGCGGCGCGCTATTCGGAAACGACATCGCTCGAATTCATCCTAAACCCTTTTAAATTTTTTTTCACGGACTACGTTGCGAAAATCGCGCCGTAACCGCCACCCTACAATCCTCACCTGGAAACAGAGATTCAACCACCTACAATTTTTTTTGCTCACGCAGCAACCAGTCACCTCATCTGCTGCACCGCTGTATCGCTACTTTCTTCAGCACCGCATCGCTCTATTCAGTGCTCCTGCAGGACTTCGCCCTACCGCTGCATCGCGTCAAGTCACCGCGTTGCTATTGCACATCCCGTACCCGCACCGTCGATCCTCCACCAAAATGCGGCTGTCTGCGCACGCACACTTCGTCACCAAAAGCATGCACGTGATGAGCTCGCGGCGCTCTCATAGGTGTGGAAGCGGCAAGTTGCAACAAATGCATTCGAACAGGTTGACGATTCAAAGACTGCCACCGTTTCAAATTCGCCAAAATAAAAACGGCTGCACGCGGGCAGCCGTTTGGAATCAAGCGTTGTAATTTGCGGTTACAAGCGCCGCAGCATCGATCAGGTCAGTTCAATTTCCACTTCACCCAATCCGTCGATATGACCACGCACGATGCCGGGTTCGTCGATCTTGTGCGCGCCGACGTATGAACCGGTGGTCAAGGTCCAGTTGCGCTCGATTGTGATGCCCATCGCCGCGCAATGGTTGACGAACCACACGAGCAGCTCGCGCGGATCGCCTGCCGGATTGCCGGTCACTTCTGGTATCAGCGAGCGGCCGTTGAAACTCAGCTCCAGTTCCGGCGACACGAAGTCGAAGCCGCGCGCGAGGCTCGCATAGACGGCCGGATGGCCGGTGATCAGCGCGCCGTTGTTCTGCGCGTCGGCCAACTGCGCGAGCGGCGCGACGTTCGGCCATTCGGCGAAGCGGCTGTCGACGATCTCGATGGCCGGCAGCACGGCGCCGACCTTCGACAGTACCTCGTCGCGCGCATACGCCTGAGCGCGCGGCTCGATCGTCACGTCGAAGCGGAACGCGATCTCGAGCTCCACCAGCACGCGAAAGAAGCCGTCATGCGCGAGCCTCGCTGGCGACGGCATCACCAGCGAGGCCGGAATCGGTGCGCCCGACGCGGCGCCGCCCGGCGACTTCGCGCCGATCTTCCACGCGCCGGTCGACTCGCCGAGGCCCACGATCACCGCCTGCTGGATCGCGTAGGCGGTCGCCGCGTCGGGCGGCAGGCTGTCGGGTGCGGGCGCGTCGATCGGCCGGCGCTGCCGGCGCGCCTCGACGAGGCGTTGCGCAAGATCGTATCGCGTCATGTCGGTTCTTTGTGGCTGGCGCATGGCAGGGTTCGCAGGTCGTAGCAAATATGTGGGAACCACCTGTTGGAGGTGCGGGCAGCCGCGCGCCGCGCAAACGGATCGGGGCCGTGCCCGTCAATGTACCGGATCGCGACACGCGCCGGTGAAAGGCGGCGGCGCGCAAACGTTAATTCTTGCCGGAGTTGAAAAAAACCGCGCATGGGGTGTCCAGGCGCGGCTTTTCGCGAAGCGATCGTCGCGGGTGCGACGCGGATGCCGGACAGCTAGCGAACGGGAACGGCGCGCCTCGACTCACCTGACGCACGACAGCGCCGCTGCCCGTGTACACCTGAATCCGAGCCAGCTCAGAAGGTCTCCCAATCCCGATCGCTGCCGGCCGTCGCCGCGGACCTGGCCGGCGCGCGCGTCGGCGTGGGCGTGGAGGCGGCCGCGGCCGGGATCGATGCCTTCGCCGGCAACGCCGCCTGCGCGGTAGCCGGCGTGAGCTTGCGTGCGCGTGTAGCGACCGGGCTCGCGGACACCGGGCGCTTCGGCGCCGCAAGCGCCGACGCCGCTTCGTGACCGCCCCGGCCGCTGTCGTCGACCTGGAACACCGCGACCGCGCTGCGCAGCCGCGCCGCCTGCTCCTCGAGCGACGACGCGGCGGCGGCCGCTTCCTCGACGAGCGCCGCATTCTGCTGCGTGACCTCGTCCATCTGCGTGACCGCGCGCGCGACCTGGTCGATGCCGCCGCTCTGCTCCTCCGACGCCGCCGCGATCTCGCCCATGATGTCGGACACGCGCTGCACCGCGCCGATGATTTCGCTCATCGTGCGGCCGGCCTCGTCGACGAGCGCCGAGCCCGACTGCACGCGCTCGACCGACGTATCGATCAGCTCCTTGATCTCCTTGGCCGCCGCCGACGAACGCTGCGCGAGGCTGCGCACTTCGCCCGCGACGACCGCGAAGCCGCGCCCCTCCTCGCCGGCGCGCGCCGCCTCGACGGCTGCATTCAACGCGAGGATGTTGGTCTGGAAGGCAATGCCTTCGATGATCGAGATGATGTCGGCGATCTTCGCCGAGCTCTGGTTGATGTCGCCCATCGTGCCGACCACCTGGCCGACCACCGCGCTACCCTTGTTGGCGATCTCGGACGCGTTGGCCGCGAGCGCGCTCGCCTGGCGCGCGTTGTCGGCATTCTGCCGCACCGTGCCGGTCAGTTGCTCCATGCTCGAGGCGGTTTCCTGCAGCGCCGACGCCTGCTCCTCGGTCCGCGACGACAGGTCGATGTTGCCCGCCGCGATCTGGCGCGTCGCGGTCGCGATCGACTCGCTACCGCCGCGCACGCTGCGCACCGTTTCGGTGAGGCTGCGCTGCATTCTGGCGATTCCTTCGAGCAGTTGCCCCATTTCGTCGCGCGATGTCGCGATCACCGGATGACGCAGATCGCCGGCCGCAATCGCATCGAAGTGGCCGAGCGCTTCGTCGAGCGGACGCGCGATCGAGCGGCTCAGCGTCAGATACGACAGCACCGCCGCCAGCACGCCGACCACCAGCGCGCCGATGCTGACCACGCGGAAGGTCTGGAAACTGCTCTGCGCGGAGTCGAAGCCCTGCCTGGCCGAATCGAACTGGTATTTGCGCAGCGCGTCGTCGGCGCCGACGAGGTCGTTGAAGACGACCTGCAGATTCTTCGCGTGCTCGACCAGGTTGCCCTGATCGTTCGCCGTGATCGCCGCCGCGAACGTTTCGAGTTGCTGATGCAGCGCGTTGCGCTTCGCGGCGACGTCCTGCGCAAGCCGGTCTTCGTCCGCGTCGCGTGGCAGATCGAGATATTTTTTCCACCACATGTCGGACGTGCCCCCGAGCATGCGCCCGCGCTCGATGGTGGTGGCCGCTTCCGGCGTGCCGACCAGGAACGCGGCGCGGTCGAGCGCGAGTCGTTCGCGCGCCGCGTAGATTTCCGCGTTGCCGATGTTCACCGCGCCCGGCATCGCGTTGGTGAACGTGTCCTCATACGCGTCGTTCGAACGGCTCATGCCGAACAGACCGAAAACGCCGATCGCAACCAGCAACGCGGCGAGGAACGCCATCGTGAGGCCAATTCGCGCCTTGATCGTGATGCCTTTATTCAACATGCTTGATCCTGTGTGCTGTACTCAATGAGAGGCTGCTGCCCACGCAGCGTGGGAGCGGCGTGTGTTGGGTCCGGCGCTTTTTTGAAAGAGCGCTCTAATTTCCGTTTACGGCAGCGCACTCATAGACTTGAAGCATTTAAAAGGTATGAACAAAGACGTTGTAAGACGTTGAAAGCAAGTTGACTGCAAATGAGTGTGTTCGCGGCGCGCAGGGAAACGCGGCGATATTCGTCAAAGCACGATTTTTGACGTTGTGTTGGCGGGAATGGGTGGAGATGCGAGCCGTTCGGAGTCGCCCGAAGCGGTGGCAGGACAGTTCGATCAGGCAGCGTGCGCGGTGCCAATGCCGCCGCGGCATCAGTCCGATGCGTCGAGCTCGGAGCGCGTCGGAATCGATGGCTGTGCGCCCGCGCGCGTCACCGATAGCGCGGCGGCGCGCTGCGCGAAGCGGATCGCCGCATCGACGCTCGCGCCCTGCGCGAGCTGCGCCGCGAAGCCGCCGATGAAGGTGTCGCCGGCCGCGGTCGTGTCGACCGCCTCGACGCGCGGCGCGTCGTACAGCGTCGCGGCCGCGCCTTCGAGCGACGCATGCACGCCGCGCGCACCGAGCGTGACCAGCACGTTGCGCGCGCCGGCCGCACGCAATGCGGCGGCGGCCCGTGCGGCGTCCGCGGGCGAGTCGACGGGGAGACCGCTCAGCGCGGCGGCTTCGAGTTCGTTCGGAATCAGGTAGTCGATCAGCCGCAGCCAGTCGGCCGGCAACGGGCCGGTGGCGGGCGCCGGATTCAGGATCACGGTCTTGCCGAGCCGCCGCGCCGCCGCCAGCGCCGCGCGCACCGATTCGGGCGGGGTTTCGAGCTGACAGATCACGACGGCGGCGGCGGCGAGCGTCGCTTCGTGTCGCGCGATGGTGGCCGGCGTGAGCTCGCCGTTGCTGCCCGCGACGATCACGATCGTGTTCTGGCTCGCATCGTCGACGACGATCAGCGCAACACCGCTCGGCTCCCTGCCGGTTTCGAGCGCGGCGCAGTCGATGCGCTCCGCTTCGAGGCCCGCGCGCAGCTGCGCGCCATTCGCATCGGCACCGACGCAGCCGAGCATCGACACCTGCGCGCCGAGCCGCGCGGCCGCGACCGCCTGGTTGCCGCCCTTGCCGCCCGCGACCTGCGCGAAGCCGCGGCCGGCCAGCGTCTCGCCCGGTTGGGGCAGGCGTGGCGAACGCACCACGAGGTCCATGTTCAGACTACCGACCACCGTGACGCGTGCGCGCGTTGGGTTGCTTGCCACTCGAGTGTCCTCCGTTGCGCGACGGGTCGCGTCGCGATTGCGCGCGCGTCCTTCGAGCACCCCTCATGCGTCCTTGATCCGGCGCATCAGGCCGCCAGATCCCGCCGTTCCTCGCCCGCCCATGTCGCGGTGGACTCCCGCACGATCAGCCGCGGCGACACCACGCGGCGGCGCGCAGGCGCTCGCGCGGTGCTGTTCGACGACGCCTCGGCGATCCGGTCGATCAGCGTCTGCGCGGCCGTGTCGCCAAGCGCGCGCACCGACTGTCCGACCGTCGACAGCGACGGGAACGTGAAGCGGCCCAGCTCGATATCGTCGAAACCGATGATCGAGCAATCGCGCGGCACGCTGATATTGCGCTCCGCCGCCGCGCGCAACGCGCCGATGCCCATCATGTCGTTGCCCGCGAAAATCGCCGACGGCCTGACCGTATCGAACAGCTGCGCGGCCGCGCGATGTCCGCCCGTCCCCGAAAAATCGCTTTCGACGATCGCATCGGCCGGAATCTCGATGCCACGCTCGGCCATCGCGCGAATGAAGCCGTGCACCCGCATCGCGCTGACCGCGGTCTGCACCGGCCCCGTGATGCAACCGATCCGCACATGCCCGAGCTCGAGCAGATGCCGGGTGGCCAGATACGCGCCCTTCTCGTGATCGATCTGCACGAGGTCCGCGCTGACTCCCTCGATGTTGCGGTCCACCACCACGAGCGGCTCGCGCGCGTCGGCGAGCGCCTGCGCGAGCACGGCGTCGTCGCCGGCCGACGCGACGATCAATCCGTCGATGCGTTTTTCCTGCAGCACGCGCAGATAGTTGCGCTGCTTCGCGGGGTCATCGTCGGAGTTGCAGAAGAACACGCAGTAGCCATTGCGCGCGCAGCCATCCTCGATACCGCGCGCGAGCTCCGCGAAATACGGGTTCGTGCTGTTCGGCACCACCAGTCCGATCGTCGCGGTCGTGCGCGCCTTCAGCGAGCGCGCGACCGCCGACGGCACATAGTGCAGTTGACGGATCGCGTGCTCGACTTTCGCGCGCGCATCGGCCGACACCGGCCGCGAGTTGTTCACGACGTGCGATACCGTCGTGAACGACACGCCCGCCACCGCCGCTACATCCTTGATCGTCGTCATAACCTGTTGCTCTCCTGTCGAACGGAGTTAGCGCTTTAGCGCTTACTCCGGTCCCATGCAGTTTCATCGCGGTCGAACGGAGTTGGCGCTTTAGCGCTTACTCCGATCCCATGCACTCAATCATCGTTGCGCCGCGGCTCCCACCTCAGGCGCGTTTGCGACGGCTGCGGTACGTATCGAGCACCACCGCCACCACGATCACCGCGCCGGTGATCATGCGCTTGGTCGGCTCGTTCGCGCCGATCTGCGCGAGGCCCGCCGCCAGCACCGAAATGATCAGCACGCCAAAGAACGTGCTGATAACCGAACCACGCCCGCCCATCAGACTCGTGCCGCCGATCACGACCGCCGCGATCACCTGCAGCTCCACGCCGACACCCGCATTCGGATCGGCCGCCTCGAGCCGCGAGATCTGGAACAGCGCCGCGAGTCCGGACAGCGCGCCCATCAGCGCGAACACGATCACCTTGTACGGCCGCGGATTGACGCCCGCGAGCCGTACCGCTTCCTCGTTGGTGCCGATCCCGATCAGATAGCGCCCGAACACCGTGCGCGTCAGCACCAGTTGCGCGATCACCATCACCGCGACCGCCATCAGAAAGGCCGGCGAGATGCCAAGCGCGATCGGGTTCGACAGAAAATCGAACGCATCGCCGATATACGCGGTGCGCGAATTGGTCATCTGATACGCCATGCCGCGCGCCGCCTCGAGCACGCCGAGCGACACGATGAACGACGGAATTCGCCAGCCCACCGTCACCGCGCCGGTCACGGTGCCGGTCAGCGCCGCGACCGCGACCCCGAGCAGCGCGCCGGCAGCTGGCCCCCAGCCCCACTTCAGCGTCACCACGCTGACCACCGACGCCCCGAGCGCGAGCACCGAGCCCACCGACAGATCGATCCCCGCGATGATCAGCACGAAGGTCATGCCGACCGACATCACGACGAGATCCGGAATCTGGTTCGCGATCGTGCTGAACGTGTCGTAGGTCAGAAAGTGCGAACTCAGCAGCGAGAACAGCACGATCATCGCGAGCAGCGCGCCGGCGAGGCCCAGGTAGTTCGAAAAGCCGAGCCGCGTGCCGGCCGGCTTGCCGCTCGCGAGCGGCGCCGACGGGTTGGCGGGCGGCGTCACGGCGGGCGCGTCCGGCGCACCGCCTTGCTTGCCGTCCTGCTGGCCGTCCAACTTGCCGTCCTGTTTGACACCCGCTGCCTCGCGCCACGATTGATCGGTCATCACAGACTCCCTGCTTCGTTGACGCCGTGCGTGTGCAGCAGCGCGTCACGGCCGCGGTAGCCGGCGAACGCAGCCGCGAGCAGCGCATCCTGGCTCCAGCTCGCGCGCTCGAACACGCCTGTCATGCTGCCCGCCGACATCACGCCGATCCGGTCGCAGATCAGCATCAGTTCGCGCAGATCGCTCGACACCACGACGAGCGCGCGGCCGTCGCGAGCGAGCGCGCCCATCAGGCCGTAAATATCGAACTTCGCGCCGACGTCGATGCCGCGCGTCGGTTCGTCGAACAACAGCACGCTGCAGTCGCGCGCGAGCCAGCGGCCGATCACGACCTTCTGCTGGTTGCCGCCCGACAGCTCGCCGACAACCTGCGCGGGCCCCGAGCTGCGAATCCGCATCGCGGCGATCTGCTTGTGCGCCAGCGCGTTCTCGCGCTTCGCGTCGACGAGGCCGTGCCGCGCGACGCTGCCGAGATTGCCGAGCGACAGGTTGGCCGCGATCGGTTGCGGCAGCAGCAGGCCTTCGCCCTTGCGGTCTTCGGTGATCAGCGCGATACCCGCGCGTACCGCGTCCGCCGGCGAGTCGATTCGCACCGGCGTAGGCGGCGCGCCCGGCGTCGCGGCGAGCGACACGCTGCCGCCGTCCTTGCGGTCGGCGCCGTAGATGAGCCGCATCAGCTCCGTGCGGCCCGCGCCGATCAGTCCGCTCACACCGAAAATCTCGCCCGCGCGCACCTCGAACGACACGTCGCGCACGAGCTTGCCGCGCGCGAGCCGCTCCACTTTCAGGAGCGGCGCGCCGATGTTGCGCTCGCCGAGATCGATATGCTCGCCGAGCTCGCGGCCGACCATCCACGTGACGATCTGCTCGCTCGTCAGGTTCGCCATCGCGTCGACATGCACGAGGCGGCCGTCGCGCAGCACCGCGACCCGTTCGGCGACCCGCGCCAGCTCCTCGAGCCGGTGCGAGATATAGACGAGCGCGACGCCGCGAGCCTTGAGCCGCCCGATCTGCTCGAACAGCAGATCGACCTCGCGCGCGGTCAGCATCGCGGTCGGCTCGTCGAGGATCAGCACGCGGCAGTCGTCGATCAGGTTGCGGGCGATCTCGACCATCTGCTGATGACCGATGCCCAGTTCGCCGACCAGCGTGTCGGGATCGATCGCGTCGAGCCCGACCTGCGCCATCGCCTCGCGCGCGTTCTCGCGCAGCTTGCCGCGATCGATCCAGCCGAAGCTGAACGCGCCCGCACGCGGCAGCCGGTTCAGGAACAGGTTCTCGGCGACCGACAGCGTAGGCAGCAGATTCAACTCCTGCATGACCATGCGCACGCCGAGCGCCTCGGCCTCGGTGCGGCTCGCGGGCGCGTACGGCGCGTCGGCAAGGCGCATCTTGCCCGCGCTCGCTTCGACCAGCCCGCCGATGATCTTCGACAGCGTGCTCTTGCCCGCGCCGTTCTCGCCGGTCAACGCCAATACCTCGCCCGCTCGCAGCGACAGCGATACGTCGGCGAGCACGGGTTCGGCATACGTCTTGCCGATGCCGCTGACGCTCAGTACGACAGGCAAGGCGTCGTGGTCGGTCGAATCCATCGCGCTCCTGGTTACATGGCGCTTCTGGCGCCTTCGTGGCGCCCCACTACGCGGAATGCACAACTGCTCATGGCCGCGCTCCCTCTCACCACGCGAGCCGCCGTCATGACGCTTATCTCTGGGATTAACGGCGGTGCGGCGGGATTCTTGAGCGTTCGTTGAATAAAAGCGGATCGCTGGGTGGTGGTTTGCCTCTAAAACACGCTATCCATAATTCGTGGTGATTTTTGCGGCTTCCCGTGCGTTTTTCCGGCTGCGCCCGGCTCGTGCTTCACGCCGGGCGCGGCGCGCTTACTTCAGGGTGTCCTTCGTCACCAGAACGACCGGCGTTTCGACGACGCCCGACAGCTGCGACTGCTTCTTGTTTTCGCTCAATGCCTTCAACGCGGTATCGATGCCGAACACGGCCTGCTTCGCCGCGAACTGGTCGGCGGTGGCGAGCACGCGGCCGTCCTTCAGCATCGGATGGATCGCGTTGATGTTGTCGTAGCCGACCACCAGCACCTTGCCCTGCTTGCCGGCCGCGCGCACGGCCGACACCGCGCCGATCGCCATGTTGTCGTTGCCGGCGAGCAGCGCCTTCAGGTTCGGATACTCGTTGAGCATGGCCGATGCGACCGCGTTGCCCTTGTCGATTTCCCACTCGCCCGACTGCACCGACACGACTTTCGCGCCGACTGCCTGCATCGCGTCCTTGAAGCCCGCGGTACGCTGCTGCGCGTTGGTGGTGGTCGACACGCCTTCGAGGATGCCGACCTCGTCGCCGGCCTTCAGGCGCTTCGCGAGGTAGTCACCGACGAGCCGCGCACCCTTGCGATTGTCGGGGCCGACGAACGGCACGTTCAGGTCTTTCGACTTCAGCACGTCCGGATCGAGCCGGTTGTCGATGTTGACGACGATGATGCCCGCGTCGACCGCCTTCTTGACGACCGGCACCAGCGCCTTCGAATCGGCCGGCGCGAGCACGATCGCGTCGACCTTCGACACGATCATCTGCTCGACGATGCGGATCTGGTTGGCGGTGTCGGTTTCGTCCTTGATGCCGTTGGTGATCAGGTCGAACTTGCCGGGGTTCTGCTTCTGATAGTCTTTCGCCCCGGTCTCCATGGTCAGGAAGAACTCGTTGGCGAGCGACTTCATCACGAGCGCGACCTTCGGCTTATGAGCCGGGGCGTTCTGCGCGTGGGCGGCGGAAAAAGGCAGGACGGCGGAGGCGGCGGCGAGAACTGCGGCGGCAAGAATGCGACGACGGGTTCGATGGCTCATGCGTATCTCCAAGGTTGTCAGGCTCGCGGGCGAGCCGTATTTTTTGTGATGCGCAACCGTTTGCGAGGCCCATTCTCAGCGCAAGCTCTTCGGAATGTCAACGATTCGCGCTGTTGCAACGCACCGGCGCGCAACATCTGCGGCGCCGCAATGCGCTCGATCGATCCGGGCAGCGTGTGGCAAGGTTCCCTCGCTCAGTTCGTGCAGTCGATGACGCCTGTGCGTTACGTGCGGCGCGACCCACAGGCCGCTTATGCTGGCCTGGTATTGCGCGCGCCGCAAGTGAAACCCCGAGGAAATTGAAAGGTGCGCCGGCTACAGCCAGCCGGCCTTGCGAAAACGCCGGTACAGCACGCAGTCGATCGCCAGCATCACCGCCAGCACGACCGGATAGCCGAACTTGAAATGCAGCTCGGGAATGCGCTCGAAGTTCATCCCGTAGATGCCGGCGATCATGGTCGGCACCGCGAACAGCGCCGCGAACGAGCCGAGCCGCTTGGTGATTTCGCTCTCGGCGAGCGAGATCATGCCGAGGTTCACCTGCACCGCCGTGACGACGATTTCGCGGCGCCCCTCGATGGTTCTGACGATCCGGTCGAGGTGATCGTAGACGTCGCGGAAGTACGCCTGCATGCCTGCGCAGACACTCGGAATGCGGCCGCCCGTCAGTTTGCCGACCGCTTCCTGCAGCGGCACGATATGGTGCTGGAGGATCACGAGCCGGCGCTTCATCGTGTACAGGTCCTGCACGATCGCGCGCGAGGCGGCCGAATCGTTCTTCTCGAAGATGCGGTCCTCGAGCGTTTCGAGCTCGGTGCTGATCGCCTCCACGACCGGGAAATAACGGTCGACCACATCGTCGATCAGCGCGTACAGCACGAACGCCGAGCCCTCCTTCAACAGATGCGGCTCGTGCTCGCAGCGCGCGCGCACGCTCTTGAAGCCGGTGCGCGTGCCGCGGCGCACCGACAGCACATAGTTGCTGCCGACGAACACGTCGACTTCGCCGATCACGAATTCGCCCTGCTCGTCCATCTCGACCGTGTGCATCACGGTGAACAGCGAATCGCCGTACTCCTCGATCTTCGGCCGTTGATGGCCGTTTTGCGCATCTTCGATCGCGAGCTCGTGCAGATTGAACTCGTCTTTCATGGCCGCGAGTTCCTCGGGCTCTGGGTCTTTCAGTGCGACCCAGACGAAGCACTCGGGCCGCGCGACGTAGTCGCTGATGCTGTCGATATCGATGTCGGCGAGTTTCCGGCCGTCCTGATAGGCGGCGCAATTGATCAGCATGTTCGGATTACCTTGCATACAAAAGCAGACCTCGCCACCCTCTCACGTAAGCATTGCGTAAGACGGTCGGCGGGTCTGCATGAACGGACAAGCACGCTTTCAGCCGGCTTGAATCAGCCGCCATGTTAAGGCGCGATACCTAAGCCGCGCGTTTCCAATTGTTAATGCTCGACCGCACGCTACTGCGCGACCCGCTGCAGGCCGATGCGGTGATCGTCGTTGAACGTGACCGAGGCGCGGTTCGTGTAGTGCGGGTCGGCCGTCACGACGAAGTTCAGCTCGATGACCGGATCGAACTGCGTCGATACGCCGATCCGATGCGCGCCGGGCCGCAGATAGAACACCACGTGCTCGCCGTTCATCAGGTCGGTCACGCGCTCGCCGTCGATATAGACGAGCGCATTGCGGAACCGCACGATCACGTCGCGCGAACGCTCGCGCCGCACGTCCACCGCGACGAGGCCGGGGCCCGGCGCCGTATAGCCCTGTCTGACGATGCGCTCGGCAGGCACCGGTTTGAACGGTACCGGCTCGGCCGGCGTCGACGCGCAGCCGGCCAGCGTGAGCACGCTGAGCGCGACGCATGCGGCCAACGCGGCGCAGCGTGCGGACCCGGCCATCCGTGCGGCCCGGCAGCGGCAAGACTGGCGCATCGGCATGCTGGTTCTCCCCTGTGCTCTCGATTGTGGCCCGAGTTTCCGACTACGCGGTGTGGGTCGTCGCTCCGCGTCCGCCGGTTCGGCGGACACGGTACGCTCGTACGCATCACCGTTGCGCATCATAGCAACGCGCGGACATACCGCCAGCCACGGTGCACGGAGCTCGGGCGCCGCGCCTCTTGCAAGGCGCGGCATTCTTCTTCATGATCGGTGCAGGCGGCCGCGC
Source organism: Paraburkholderia sp. 35.1 (assembly GCF_050436525.1). Taxonomy (NCBI): domain Bacteria; kingdom Pseudomonadati; phylum Pseudomonadota; class Betaproteobacteria; order Burkholderiales; family Burkholderiaceae; genus Paraburkholderia; species Paraburkholderia sp. 35.1. The sequence goes on from NZ_JBNDMJ010000003.1 coordinate 143,420, forward strand.
TCGCGGCTGGCCATCGTCGGTTGCCGGCATGCCTGTCGATCCGCGTCGCCGGACGCACGATCAAGGAGACTGCGATGTGGTATTTCACCTGGATTCTCGGCGTGGGTGTGGCGCTCGGCTTCGGCATCATCAACGTGATGTGGCTCGAGGCCAACGGCACGTTCGCGCGCGACCCGCGCCCCGATGACGCCGCCGCGCCGCGTGAGGACAAGCCTGCGTGACTTCTCTGGTTTTCTTTTGCGGTCATGCGGGCACGGGCAAGACGACGCTGGCGAAAAAACTGCTCGGCCCGCTGATGAAAGTGAGCGGCACCCCCTTCTGCCTGCTCGACAAGGACACGCTGTACGGCGGCTATAGCGCGGCCGCGATGGCGATGCTGACCGGCGATCCGAACGATCGCGACAGCCCTCTTTTCCTGCAGCATCTGCGCGACCCCGAGTATCGCGGCCTCATCGATACGGCGCGCGACAATCTCGAACTCGGCATCAGCGCGTTGGTCGTCGGCCCGCTGTCTCGCGAGGTGCGCGAGCGGCGGCTGTTCGATCATGCGTGGCTCGGCGTCGCGCCGGACGTGAGGTTGCGTGTCGTGTGGGTGCGGACCTCGGAGGACGTGGCGCGGCAGCGGATCGTCGCGCGCGCGAATCCCAACGATGCGTACAAGCTCACGCACTGGGACGACTACCGGCGGCGGCGCTTCGAGCCGAGCGGCGCGAGCCGCGAGGGTCTGCTGATGTTCGACAATACCGCGCCCAGTTCGGCGGACCATGAAGCGCTCGTCGCGCAAATCGTCGCTGGATGACGGCCCTCCCTTCTGTCTGGCGAGTGCCGCGCTGGTCCGATGATGGCTGAAAAACGGAAAATCCCCGTACCTCGGCGACGTACGGGGATTTTCATTTGACGCGAGCCATGCCGGCCTCAAACCGTCGCCATTGCCTCCAGCGACTGCCCTTCGTACAACTTGCCGAAGCGGTTCGCCAGAAAATCGCCGAGCGACACCTGCTCCTGGCGCACGAAGCCCTTTTGCGGCAGCTTGCGCTCGCGGAACAGATCGAGCACCGCGCACATCGCGCCGGCGGTCGTGATCTGAATCGCGCTCATCGGCACCCCGCAGACGGTCTTCGCGAAGATCTTGCGCGTGAACACCTCCTGCACCAGCTGACCGTCGCGCATGCCGCTCACGGTGATGAACACCAGCACGACATCTTGCGCGGTCGACGGCACCGAGCGGCGCATGATGGTCTTCAGCGTATCGCGGTCGCTCGACAAACGCAGGTCTTCGAGCAGGAACTGCATCAGGTTGCGATGACCCGGATAGCGCACCGACTTGTAGTCGAGCGATTCGACGCGGCCCGCCAGCGTTTCGCACAGCGTGCCCAGCCCGCCCGACGTGTTGAACGCTTCGTACTCGGTGCCGTCGAGCAAGAAGTGCTCGAGGCCTTCGAGCGGCTGCACCCATTGCGTGCGGCCATCGCGGATGGCCTCGCACGGCTGGCAGTACTCGTTGATCAGGCCGTCGACGCTCCACGTCAGGTTGTACTTCAGCGCATTGGTCGGAAACTCGGGCAGCGCGCCGACGCGCATCTTCACGTCGCGGATTTCCGTGAAGCGATTCGCGAGCTCGTGCGCGGCAATGCCGATGAAACCCGGCGCGAGACCGCACTGCGGCATGAATGCGTGATCGGCATCTGCGGCGATCGCGCGGATCGCGTGCGTCGCGCGTACGTCCTCGGTCAGGTCGAAATAATGGACATCCGCGCCCTTCGCGGCCGATGCGACGTTGACCGCGAGGTAGTACGGCAGCGCGTTGATCAGCACATCGAAGCCCTGGATCGCGGCGCGCAGCACGGCGGCGTCGGCGGAATCGATGCGGCGGGTAGGAATGCCCTGGGCGGCGAGCTTGTCGAGCGCGTGCTGATCGCGGTCGAACGCGACGACTTCGTAGTCGCCCGTCTCGCGCAGCATATGGGCAATGGTGTGACCGATCAGACCTGCGCCGACGATAGCTACTTTCATCTGCTTCTCCTTGTTATCCATGTGCTGTCTCTGAGCTTGGGAAGTGCGCCGCGTGTTGCGCGCGGCGCCTGCGGGCCGAACCCTTGAATGACAGTGTAGGAAGAAGCAAAAACAGTTCATACGCGCAAAATGCTGCGGTATGACCATCCGGTTCGACGTTCTGACGAACCGCTCAAACGATTTGTCGAAACAGCGTAAAAAAGGCGTCAACGATGGACTCTCGCAGCACTCGCGAAGAGGTTACGCCGCGCGCCGACTCACACCGTGCCGCGGTCGATCTTGCGCGCGAGAATGATCGACGTCGTGGTCCGCTCGACGCCCTCTAGCCCGCCGATCTGATCGAGCAGATCGTTGAGCCGCTCGGGCGAATCGGCGCGCAGCCATGCCACGTAGTCGAACTCGCCGCTGACCGCGCACAGCATCTGCACTTCGGGCATTTTGCCGAGGCGTTTCTGCACGGCCGGTCCGTGCTTCGGCGCGATGATGATGCCGACATACGCGACGATGCTCGAATCGAGCACATCCTGGCCAAGCCTCACGCTGTAGCCGGCGATCACGTTGCTGCGCTCGAGCCGCGCAATGCGCGCGATCACGGTCGTGCGCGCGACGCCGAGCTGCCGCGCAAGATTCGCGACGCTCTCGCGCGCGTTGGCTTGCAGCAGTGCAACGAGGTTGCGGTCGAGGTCGTCGAGCTGGTCGAGGCGCGGAGGTCTCATCGAAGGGGAAGGAAGTTGGTGTGGAATGTCGCGGATTATCGCGCGTCTGCACGCAGCGGCGCCATGTCACGCGGTACGGTCACAGATGCACGGCACACTGTGGGGCGGCCTCGGCGCAGTATGTCGGCGCGATTGCCGATCAGGCGCGAGCCGTTTCGCGTTCGTTTCGGTTGTAAGCGTTTGTCGCACACGCACCGTATTGTAGGGTTAACGTGTTACTAATAGCGGCGCCGGGCGAATGCGGCAGCCGCTTGCGGTGCGGCGCCATTCGCCGCTGGCGCGAGGCAAGACGCTCGCCGCGCGCCGTGTCTCAATAACGAACAGACATCAGGAGTTTCGATGAAAAAAGCACTGGTTATGCTGGCTACGGCCGTTTCGATGGGCGGCGCGTTCGCCCAAACCGCCGCGCCGGCCGCAGCGCCGGACACCACGGCCTCGGCCTCCGCGGCCAAGGCCGGCCACGAACGCAACGTCGAAGACCGCATCGCTTATCTGCACTCGCAACTGAAGATCACGCCCGCGCAGGAAACGCAATGGAAGGCGTTCGCCGACGTCATGCGCAGCAACGGCGAAACGATGGGCCGGCTGTTCGAGCAGCGCAAGGCGGCCACCAACGTGAGCGCGCTCGACGACATGAAACAGTACGCAACGATCGCGCAGGCGCATGCGGACGGCATGAAGAAGCTGGTCGATGCGTTCGAACCGCTGTATAGCAGCCTGTCGCCGGAGCAGAAGAAGCTCGCCGACGCGACGTTCCACCAGGGCGGCCCCGAGGGTCATCATCGCGGCCACCATGGCAAGGGCAAGGGCGGCAAGCCCGCGGCAGCCGCGAGCGACGCGACTGTCAAGCCGTAATGAAAGAGCGTCCGCGGCGGGGGATTGCCCCGTTGCGGGCGCGGGTCCGTTCGGACGCGGTTGATTTCGGCAATTCCGATGGCGCCCGAACAGCGGCTTTCTCACCACGTCTCAGCCTTTCGCCTTCCCCCGCCCGGCTCATGCATCTGGCATTATTCGGGGCGCGCTGTCTGGGCCGGCTACCCGTCCTAGCGACTCGACGCACGATCGCCGCAAAGCGGCAAGTCTCGCCGCAACGCTCCCCCCTAATCTTCCGCCCGCTTCATGACCGAACTCAGGAATCTCGATTTGCGTGACGATCCGCACGCCCAACGCGTCGTCAAGGACGAAACGGTAAGCGTCGAATTCGCCCCCGCCGAAGGCCAGTTGATGAGCCTCGAAGGCCCGAACCGCTATGTGCGCGGCGATGCGCTGATCACCGGCTCGACCGGCGAGCGCTGGGTCGTGTCGCGCGAGCGCTTCGATGCGAAGTACCTGCCCGCCGATGCCGCGCTCGCGCACGGCGAAGCCGGCGCCTACCGCAATCGCCCGGCGGTCGTACTCGCCCGCCGGATGGACGAGTCCTTCTCGCTCGCGCGCTGCGCGAGCGGCGGCGACGTGCTGCACGGCGCGGCCGGCGACTGGGTCATGCAGTACGCGCCCGGCGACTATGGCGTCGTGCAGGCCGCGCGTTTCGCGAAGGTCTATCGGCTCGCGGATTGAATCCGCTTCACCCGCGCTTCATTCGCGCTTCACGCGAACTCTTCGCCGAGATCGACCGTGACTTCGCGCGGGACCGCCTGGCCGTTCGCGTACATTTCTTCGAGCGAGCCCAGGCTCGCTTCGACGTACGCGCGCAATACCGCAAAGCTGCGGCCACGCAACCGCGCCGGCATCGCGCGATAACGCGCGAGCGCCGCCGGCGCGATCGCGACCGTCATCGCGATACGGCGCGCGGTCGAGCCGAAGCGCATTGCTACCCAGTGAACCGTCAGTGTGGGCGTGCCATCGTCGGCGGCACGCTCGATGAACTGCGTCTGCTCGGGAAACAGATCGCTGATGACGCGCGCGAGCTCGTCGAACTCCGGATGCGCGCAGTCGTATTGGTAAGCTTCCATGAAGGCTGCCGGGAAAAGAAGGTCCTGAAACGTAGGCGCATTTTAGAGAAACGCTGAAGGGATAGCGAGGCGCCTGCTGTCCAGCGGCTCATCCGCTCACGCCGCCGCCGGCCGCCGGTAAATCCGTATCAGCAGTCCCGCGACGAACACCGCCGCCACCCCATAGATCGTATCGGCCGCCGCGAGCGGCAGCAGCCGCGCCTGCGTCATTGCCGCAGGCACGTCGATCAGCGCGTGCACCCCGATCGCGAGCGGCAGGATGCCGCGCGAGCCGGCCCGCACGCCGCGCCACATCAGCACCGACAAGCCGATCTGGAACACCAGCGCCGCGACGCGTTCGAGCGCGAAAATGCCGGCCAGTTGCGGCGTCAGGCTCGCGAGAATCAGATGCACGCGCATCACCGCTTCGGCCGGCAGATTGCCGAGGTAATCGCCGAGCCGGCCACGGTTTTCGAGGACCGCGAACACGAGCCACTGGCACTGCACGAACACGCCGACCATCCACGCTTGCGCGCCACCGTGGCCGAGGCCGTAGCTGAGCGCGGCGCCATCGTCGGCGCGCAATGCGGCGGTGCGCGTGTCGGCGGTCGTGCTGGCGGCGGGGCTCGCGCCCGCGCTTGCATCGACGCCGGCGGGCGCGTCGACGTTCGCCTTCTTGCGCACCGCCGGCCGCGCCGCCGCGCGCTTCATGAGCAGCCGCACGCCGAAGAACCGCCCCACTTCCTCGCAAACGCCCGCGGCCAGCGCACCATAGACGACGAACGCGAGCGGCTGCGAAAGGAACGCCGCGGTCGTCTCGTTGCCGCGCAACAGATAGTCGTGCAGCGCACGCTCGATGACCATCGCGAACAGCGCGAACACCGCGACGCCGGCGATCGCGTCGCGTGGCCGAAGCGCGAGCGGACGGCGCAATTGTCGGTAAATCAGAAACGGTAAAGCGGCGATGACGAGCGTGGCGAGCGCGAGGCTCGCGAGGGTAAGCGGTGGCACGACCATGAGTATCCTTGCGGGGTTCCTTGCAATCCCCGGCGCGCAACCGCTGCGCGCCGCAGCCCGCATCATCGCAGATTGGCCGGAAATCAGCGTGCGGTCGACGCACGCACGATCAGCTCGCCGGGCAGCAGGCAGTCGCGCGCGCCCGTCTGCGCGCCTTCGATGCGCTCGTGCAGGAATTCGACCGCGCGATAACCGATGTCGTAGGTCGGCTGGCGGATCGTCGTGATGCCGGCGAGCTCGGCCCAATCCGGATCGTCGATGGAAAGCAGCGCGACGCGGCTCTGCCAGTGCGCGCCGTAACGCGCGTTCAGATGCAGCGCGAGACGCAACGCGACCGGTGCGTTGGCCGCGAACAGCGCGACGCGTGGGGAGGCGCCGGCGGGCTCGGCACCGGCCCCGCCTGGCGAGTCGATCGCACGATCCAGCTCCGCGAGACCGCGCTCGAGCGCAGTTGCATCGGCGAGATCGAGCACCAGCGTACGACCGCGCGCGCGGCCATCGTCGCGCATCGCCCGGTCGAATGCTTCGACGCGCAACTGCCGCGAGCTGACCTGCTCGAACGGCTGCACGACGAACCAGATGTGCTCGAAGCCCCGTTCGAGCAGATGCCGCGTACCGAGCGCGGCGGCCGCGCCATTGTCGAGACCGACCATGTCGGCGACCAGCCCCTCCACGCGCCGATCGACCAGCACCGCCGGAATCCCGCCGTCGCCGACCGGCCGCAACGTCTCCTCGCGCACGCCTAGCGCGTTGACGATCACACCTTCCACGCGGTACGTGGTCAGCAGTTGCAGATAACGCCGCTCCATCTCGACTTCGTTCGCCGCGTGGCAAATCAGCGGCATCAAGCCGAGCGCGTGGCACGCGGCCTCGACGCCTTGCAGCACTTCGACGGAGTACGGATTGGTCAGGTCGGCGACCAGCATGCCGATCAGCCGGTTGCGGCCGCGCTTCAGGCCGCGCGCCATCTGGTTCGGCTGATAGTCGAGCCGCGCGATCGCGGCTTCGATGCGCGCGCGCAGCTCGGGCGACAGCGCGCTGAACTCGCCGTTCAGATAGCGCGAGATGCTGGTCTTGCCGGTGCCGGCTTCACGCGCGACATCGGTGATCGTCGCGCGGCGCGGCGGCGCGCTCGGGGGACCAGGCGGCATGCTGGCCGGGGGCGGGGTCGGGCTCATTCGCTCATCGCTCGTGCCGGTCCGAGGTCGGGAGCTTGCGCGCCGCCCTGCGATTCACTTCGCCAGGACGTCACGGTTGACGATGTTGGTCGTCAATGTGCCGTCGAGCGCGGCGACCAGGTTCTCCGCCGCGTTGAGCGCCATCGCATGACGGGTCTCGTGCGTCGCCGAGCCGATATGCGGCAGTGCGACCACGTTCGGCATGGCGAGCAACGGCGAGTCGGCAGGCAACGGTTCGGTGTCGAACACGTCGAGGCCCGCGCCGTGAATCGTGCCGTTGCGCAGCGCCTCGATCAGCGCCGGTTCGTCGACGGTCGCGCCGCGTGAAGCGTTGATCAGGATCGCGCTCTTCTTCATCGCGCGCAGTTCGGCGGCGCCGATCAGATGCCGCGTCTCTCGCGTGAGCGGCACCTGCAGACAGACGAAATCGGACTGCGCGAGCAATTCAGCCAGCTCGACGCGCCGCGCGCCATACGCCTGCTCCGCTTGGTGGTTCGCGCTGCGGTTCGTATACAGCACCTTCATGTTGAAGCCATGCGCCGCGCGTCGCGCGACCGCGCCGCCGATCCGCCCCAAGCCGACGATGCCGATCGTCTTGCCCTGCACGTCGAGCCCGAACTGCGCGGGCCCGATGCTCGTGCGCCACTGCCCCGCCTTGACCCAGTCGGCCAGCTCGACGACGCGCCGCGCGGACGCGAGGATCAGCGAGAACACGGTATCGGCGGTCGATTCGGTCAGCACGTCCGGCGTGTGCGCGAGCACGATGCCGCGGCGCGTGAGGTCGGCGACGTCGAACTGGTCGTAGCCGACCGAGATCGTCGACAGCGCCTTCAGCCGGCTCGCGCCTTCGAGCATCGCCGGCGTGATCTGCACGCTCGCGCCGATGCCGCCGTCGGCATCGCGCAGCGCGGCGACGAGCGCATCATGCTGTGACGGATCGACCTGCACGACCTGCGCATGCTGTTGCAGATAGGCGAGCACATCCTCGGGCAGCGACTTCCAGGCGACGATCTTGTTCATCAGCTAATTTTCCTTGCGACGGTGGGACGAGCGGGGCCACGTTGTTCGGCCGCGGCCGGCTTGACGGCGAGCGTCAGGATCACCGCGGCGACGAGCGCCACGCTCATGAATGCATACGATGCCGCGGGCGAACCGGTCGCGCCGTTCAGATAACCGACCACGTACGAGCCGACGAACGAACCGAGCGCGCCCATGCTGTTGATCAGCGCCATCGCGCCGCCCGCGACGTTCTTCGGCAGCAGCTCCGGTACGATCGCGAAGAACGGTCCATACGGCGCGTACATCGCGGCGCCCGCGATCACGAGCAGCGCATACGAGACCCAGAAATGCGCGGAGCCGAGCCCGTACGACGCCGCGAACGCAATCGCACCGATCAGCAGGAACGGCCACACGAACACCTTGCGGCGGTTGAGTTTATCCGATGCCCACGAAGCTGCAAGCATCGCGATCGTCGCGGCCAGATACGGCAGCGCCGACAGCCAGCCGGTTTCCACCATGCCGAACGACGAGCCGTTCTTCAGGATCGACGGCAGCCACAGCACGAAGCCGTACACGCCGATGCTCCAGCAGAAATACTGCGCGCACAGCTTGATGACCGCGGGCGTGCGAAACGCCTCGCTGTAGTTGCGCACCGGCTTGATCGCGGCCTGCTCGGCGCGCAGCGTCTGCGCGAGCGCGTCTTTTTCCTCTTGCGTGAGCCACGACACCTGCTCGGGCTTGTCCTTGACGAGGAACCACCAGCAGATCGCCCAGATGATCGCGGGCGCGCCCTCGGCGATGAACATGTGCCGCCAGCCGAACGAATGCACGAGATAGCCCGACACGACCGACATCCACAGCACCGTGACCGGATTGCCGAGGATCAGGAACGTGTTCGCGCGCGAGCGCTCGCTCTTCGTGAACCAGTTGCTGATGAAGATCAGCATCGCCGGCATTACCGCGGCTTCGACGACGCCGAGCAGGAAGCGGATCGCCATCAGCGACGGAATGTTGCTGACCATGCCGGTCAACGCCGCGCAGCCGCCCCACAGAACGAGGCTCCAGAACACCAGTTTCTTCACGCTGCGGCGCTCCGCATAGATCGCACCCGGAATCTGGAAGAAGAAATAGCCGAGGAAGAACAGCGCGCCGATCAGCGACGCGAGCCCCTTGCTGATGCCGAGATCCTGATTGATGCCGGCCGCTGACGCGAAGCCGAAATTCGCGCGATCCAGATACGCGAGGCTGTAGGTGATGAACACGATCGGCATGATCGTCCACCAACGGCGAATCGCAAGCGATGAGGTCATGGAAGTCTCCTTGGACGGCGTCGTCCCGAATCAATGATGAAAAAATCTGGGCGCGCTGTGGGCGCTCTTGTTGTCGTCGATGCTGGTTGTGGATGCAGCGCTATCGATGCGGTCCGATCCGCGTCAGGCCGCGCTTGCGATGTCCGGTACCTCGGCCAGCTCCAGCGCGTCGAGTTCGGCGCGGCTCGGCAAACCTTCCGAATCGCCGATCACCTGGATCGCGAGCGCGCCGATCCGGTTGCCACGCGCGACCGCCTGCGCGAGCGTGCGGCCTTCGAGCAGCGCGCTGATCACGCCGACCGCGAAACCATCGCCCGCGCCGACCGTATCGACGACGTTCGCGACCGGCCGGCCGGCGATCGTCGCGGCATCGGTCGCGGTGCGGTAATACGCGCCCTGCGCGCCGAGCTTGACGATCACGCCGCGCGCGCCGCGCTCGAGATAGAACTTCGCGATGTCCTCCGGCTGCGTGTGGCCGGTCAGAATCTCACCCTCGCCGATGCCGGGCAGCACCCAGTCGGCGAGCGCGGCGAGCGCGTTCAAGCCTTCGACCATCGCCGCGCGCGAGGGCCACAGCGTCGGACGCAGGTTCGGGTCGAACGAGATCGTCCTGCCCGCAGCGCGCATTTCGCGGGCCAGGTGGAATGCGAGTTCGCGCGAGCTTGCCGAGATCGCCGGGGCGACGCCGGTCAGATGCAAATGACGCGCGGGCAGCACGTAATCGGCGAGGTAGTCGTCGAGCGACAGATGGCTCGCCGCCGAGCCCTTACGGAAGTATTCGACCGCCGGGTCGCTGCCGTCGTCGCTCTTCGACTTCAGCTGGAAGCCGGTCGGATGGCGCGCGTCGGTGCTCACGCATTGCTGGTCGATGCCCTCTTTCGTCAGCGTGTCGCGCACGTACCGGCCGAACGAATCGTCGCCGACGCGGCTCATCCAGCCCACCCTGAAGCCAAGTCGGGACAAGCCGATCGCGACGTTCAGATCCGCGCCGGCGATGCGCTTCGTGAAGTGCCCGACGCCCGCGAGCGGGCCGGCTTCGGCGGCGACGAACATCGCCATCGCTTCGCCGTAGGTGATCACGTCGAGCGCGGGGTAAGGGTGCGTCATGCTGGGCTCCTGGTGGTGCTGCTGATGCGGTGATTCGTGTTGCGTGGAATGCGTTCTTTGCTGCCTGGGTTGCCGCCTCGTCTGCTATACGGCTTCGACCGAGGCGCTTCGTGATGCCGCGTCGCGCGTCTACACGCGCGCAAGCCAGCTCACATAACGCGCGGCATCGGCGTCGATCCGGCTCGGATCGAACGGAAACTCGATGCCGCGCGGCACATCGCGCGGCAGCCGGTCGAGGAGCGTGCGCAATGGCGCGTCATCCTCGGCCGGCGCGCTCGCAAAGCGCCGCGCGCCCTCGCCCGTGGTGGTCTTGCAATGGATGTACTCGACGTACGGCGCGAGCTGCGGCGCGAGGGGTAGCGGCGCGACGTCGAGCCACGCCCAGTTGCCGGTATCGAAGGTCATGCCGAGCACGCCCGCGTGGCCTTCACGCGCGAGCGCATCGAACAGCCCGACGAACTGCGCGGGCGAGCCGCCCTGCGCCAGTTGCCCGTTTTCGACGACGAGCCGTGGCTGCGCACCGCCCGTGGTGCCCGAGCCGCTCGCGACGTGCGCGACGATGGCCGCGCCGTGAGCCTCGCCCGCGAAGCCGCCGAGTTGCAGCTTGACGAAGCGCGCGCCGAGCGCGGCCGCCTGATCGAGCGCGACACGCAGTGCGTCGGTATCGAGCTGGCCGTCGGCGGCGTACAACGATGCCGGCGTCGAGAACACCGACCACAGCCCGAGATCGGCCAACGCCGCGCCGAGCGCGCGCAGCCGTTGCGGGTCCGCGTCCGCGTCGCTCGCGAACAGCTCCCGACGCACTTCGAAACCCGCCGCGCCGGCGCGCTTTGCCGCCTGCGCCCATTTCAGATGGCCGTCGGCGCGCACGGCGTTCACACCGAACGCGCTGGCGACGACCACGATCTCCACTGCATCAGCCATATCCAACTCACGCAATCCTGAAGCGAAACCGCTTTTGGAACCGGTTCCAACTAAACTTCGAAAAAAAGCGCCGAGGCGCTGCGATGTGCGAATGGTGCTCGGGACAGCCATCGCGCACCATAGAGGAAATCCCCAGGCGCGGCCGGCATACGGCGAGCGTAAAGCGAAGCGCGCCGGGCACGGCAGCGCCCCGCGCGGGTTCGGATTCTCGACCCCATACGCTGCCAGCGCGGAAGTCAGCCGCCCTCGTCCGCGACGCACATCGCCAGAAACTGCTCGACCACCCGCGACGGCGCGCTCGCATGCGGCAGCAGAATCGACAGCCGCCGCGTCAGCGGCTGCGGACTCAGCGACATGAGCCGCAGCGCACCGTCCTCATGCCGCATCGACATCGCCGACACGAAACCGACACCCATCCCCGCCCGCACCGCCTCCTTCACCCCTTCGACCCCCGCGATTTCGAGCGCCACGCGCATCGGCACGCCCGCGCGTGCGAACTCGCGCTCGACCGTCTGCCGCACGCCCGAGCCTTCCTCGCGCAGCACCAGCGGATACGCGCCGAACGCGGCCAGCTCGATGCGCCCGCCATTGTCCGCCTGCGCGAGCGGATGCGAGCGCGGCATGATCGCGACGATCTCGTCCTCGCGCCACGCATGGACGACCGTGTCCGGCGGCAGATCGGCGCCGGCGGGACCCTCGATCATCGCGATGTCGACCGAGCCGAGCGCACCGACGATCTCGGCCGTGTTGCCGTTGGCGGTATGCACGGTCACGTGCGGATAGCGGCGATGGAATTCGGCGATCAGGTACGGCAGCAGGTAGCTCGCCGGCGTCGTGCTCGCGCCGATCCGCAAGGTGCCCTGTTCGAGACCGCGCAGCGCGTCGCGATAGGCATGCGCCTGCCGCCAGGTGTCGCGCAGCCGCGCCGCATAGGCGGCGAGCTGTTCGCCGGCTGGCGTCAGCCGCACCCCGCGGCCATCGCGCTGATACAGCGGCTCGCCGAACTCGTCCTGCAATTGCCTCAGCTGGCCGGATACCGCCGGCTGCGACAGATGCAGCGCCACCGCCGCCCGGCTGATGTTGCGATGCTCAGCGACGGCGGCGAACGTTATAAGTTGATCCGGGGTCATCTCGATTAAATATCCGTTGAGCCGATACTTCACATTCTAAATCACGATTTTTCATATCGATATATCTAATTTAGGATTAGCCCCATTGCTGCTTATGCAGTCCCACGCAAGTCCGTTACGAAACCACCGATCATGTCCACACCCACCGCCCCGCTCGCCGCCGCCTCCCCCGCGCTGTCCACCCGCGGCCAGCTCAACGGCATACTGTTCGTCGCGCTGTTCGCCGCCGCGGTCACGCGCATCGCGGCGATTCCGGCGATTGCCGGCCTTGGCCTGAGTCCGCTGATCGTCGGCATCGTCGCGGGGGCGATCTACGGCAACGCGCTGCGCGATAGCATGCCGGTCAGTTGGGCGGCCGGCGTGAATTTCTCGGCGCGCAAGCTGCTGCGCATCGCGGTCGCGTTCTTCGGCTTGCGTGTGAGCCTGCAGGAAATCGCCCAGGTGGGCCTGCCGGGTCTCGCGGAGTCGGTGCTGATCGTCGTCAGCACGCTCGTGATCGGCACCTGGGCCGGCATGAAAATCATGAAGCTCGATCGCGACACCGCGCTCCTGACGGCGGCCGGCAGCGCGATCTGCGGCGCGGCCGCGGTGCTCGCGTTCGAATCGACGCTGCAGTCGAAGCCGCACAAGAGCGCGATGGCGGTCGGCAGCGTCGTGCTGTTCGGCACGCTGTCGATGTTCCTCTACCCGGTGCTGTTCAACGCAGGCTGGCTGCATCTCGACACGGTCGGCGCCGGCCTGTTCTTCGGCGGCACGATCCACGAGGTCGCGCAGGTGGTCGGCGCGGCGAGCAACGTGAGCCCCGAAGCGACGCACATCGCGACGATCGTCAAGATGACCCGCGTGATGCTGCTCGTGCCGGTATTGCTGGTGGTCGGCCTGTGGGTGAACCGCGCGACGCGCGGCGCGAACGATGGCGGCACGGACGGCGCCGCCCCGCGCAAGCTGGCGATCCCCTGGTTCGCACTCGGCTTCCTCGCCTGCGTGGCGATCAACTCGCTGCATGTGCTGCCGGAAAGCGCCACCTCGACGCTGAACCTGTTCGACACCTTCGCGCTGACGATGGCGATGACCGCACTCGGCATGGAAACGCGCTTCTCGCAGATTCGCGAAGCGGGTCCGCGCGCGCTGACCACCGGCCTGATTCTGTATGTATGGCTGATCGCCGGCGGACTCGGCATCACATGGACCGTCCAGCACCTGTTCCACTAAGCCGTCGCGGGCTCTCCCGCCTTCCCCGACACCCCGCCGCGCGCGGGGTTTTGCGCTTTCTGGCGCACCATCCCGGCCGATCACACGGCATACTCGTTGCTGCGAACTTTGCCCCCCAACCCGCCCGTGCGCGACGTCCGATGGCAGCGGTGAAACCGCCTTGCCGCGACGCGTCCGGGCGACCGGAATGAGGATCGATCGATGAGCCTGGAACTGTACTACTGGGATGGCCTGCAAGGCCGCGGCGAATTCGTGCGGCTCGCGCTGGAGGAAGCCGGCGTCGACTATGTCGAAGTCGCGCGCGGCAAGCCTTCGAAGGGCCTTGGCACCAAAGCGATGATGGCGGTGATGCAAAGCCCCGACGAGCCGTATCCGCCGTTCGCGCCACCGTTTCTGAAAGACGGCGATCTGGTCATCGCGCAGACCGCCAACATCCTGTTCTATCTCGGCCCGCGGCTCAAGCTGGCGCCGGAGGTGGACAGCCTGCGCTATGTCGCGAACGGCCTGCAGCTGACGATCGCCGACGTCGTCACCGAAGCGCACGACACCCACCATCCGCTCGCGAGCGGCCTCTACTACGAGGAGCAGAAAGACGCGGCGAAGGTGCGCGCGCACGATTTCATCGACCATCGGATTCCGAAGTTCATGTCGTACTTCGAGCGCGTGCTCGCGCAGAATCCGGCCGGCGACAGCTTCATGGTCGGCGACACGCTGACCTATGTGGACCTGTCGATGTTCCAGCTGATCGACGGTCTGCTGTACGCGTTTCCGCGCGCGCTGAAGCGCTTCGGCGAGCACTATCCGCGGCTCGCCGCGCTGCACGACGCCGTGATCGCAAGACCGAACATCGCCGCGTATCTGGACTCGGACCGGCGCATCGGCCATAACGAAAGCTGCATCTTCCGGCACTATCCTGAACTCGACAAGGCGGCGACTTGAACCGCGCCGCCCGCCTCCGCCCGCTCGCCGCCGCGCGCCCGCCATTCGAGGCGGGCGCGCTGCTGTTGTGCCGCGGTTTTTTCAACCTTCCATCACGCCCCGTACCGACGACGTGCTTTCATTCCTGCTGAAGCTGCGCACCCGCGCCCAAAGCGTTTTCCGCCTCTCAGAAGCCCATACGGTGCTGGTCTGGGCCGTTGTGGTCGGCATTGCCGGCGCGTTGGCGACCATCTTGTTTCGCAAGGGCATCGAACTGCTGCAACTGGCGATTGCCGGCCGCTCCGGCAGCTTCGTCGACATGGCGCGCAGCCTACCGTGGACCATGCGCATCTGGCTGCCGGCCGCGGGTGGTCTCGTCGCCGGCATTTTCCTGCTGATTGCGCAGCGTCACGCCGACACGAAAACGCACACCGACTACATGGAAGCGGTCGCGATCGGCGACGGCGTCGTGCCGGTGCGCCTGAGCCTGTGGCGCAGCGTGTCGTCGCTGTTTACGATCGCGAGCGGCGGTTCGATCGGTCGTGAAGGTCCGATGGTGCAGCTCGCGGCGCTCGCCTCGTCGCTGATCGGCCGCTGGGTCCACTTCGATCCGCCGCGGCTGCGCCTGCTCGTCGCGTGCGGCGCGGCGGCCGGTATCACGT
Source organism: Paraburkholderia sp. 35.1 (assembly GCF_050436525.1). Lineage (NCBI taxonomy): Bacteria > Pseudomonadati > Pseudomonadota > Betaproteobacteria > Burkholderiales > Burkholderiaceae > Paraburkholderia > Paraburkholderia sp. 35.1. The sequence continues at coordinate 158,537 of NZ_JBNDMJ010000003.1, forward strand.
CCGCGTATAGCGCGCCGATCGCGGGCGCGTTTTTCGTCACCGAGATCGTGCTCGGCTCGATCGCGATGGAAAGCTTCGGGCCGGTGCTGGTCGCGGCGGTCGTCGCGAACATCACGATGCGCGAGTTCGCCGGCTACAAGCCGCCCTACGAGATGCCGGAGTTTCCGACCGTGACCGGTCCCGAGGTGCTGCTGTTCGTCGCGCTCGGCGCGCTGTGCGGCGCGGCCGCGCCGCAGTTTCTGCGGCTGCTCAACGCATCGAAGGCGGCCTTTCGCAAGCTGCCGGTGGCGTTGCCGGTGCGGCTCGCGCTCGGCGGTCTCGTGGTCGGCATCATTTCGGTCGCGGAGCCCGAGGTGTGGGGCAACGGCTACAGCGTCGTGAACTCGATCCTGCATTCGCCGTGGACATGGTCCGCGCTCCTGCTGGTGCTCGTCTGCAAGCTCGCGGCGACCGCGGCGACGGCCGGCTCCGGCGCGGTGGGCGGTGTGTTCACGCCGACGCTGTTCGTCGGCGCGGCGGTCGGCTCGCTGTTCGGCCAGGGCATGCACGCGTTGTGGCCGCATGCGACGTCGGCCGCTTACGCCTATGCGATGGTCGGCATGGGCGCATTCCTCGCGGGCGCGACCCAGGCGCCGCTGATGGCGATCCTGATGATCTTCGAGATGACGTTGAGCTATCAGGTCGTGCTGCCGCTGATGCTGTCGTGCGTGGTCGCGTATTTCATCGCTCGCGCGATCGGCAAGACCTCGATGTACGAGATCACGCTGCGCCGCAATCGCGAGGAGCAGGAGCGCTCGCGATTGCGCGCGACGCAGATGCGCGAGCTGATCCGCCCCGCGCAGACCGTCGTGCCGCCGAACGCGACCGTGCACGACATGACGCGCGTGTTCCTCGAGTATCCGGTCAAGTATCTGTACGTCGCGAACGACTCGGGCGCGTTTCTCGGCGTGGTCGCGCTGAAGGACATCACGTCCGATCTGCTCGAGCGGCGCGAAACGTCGATGAAAACCGCCGCCGATTATCTGCAGCCGCATTTCGACGTGCTGACGCCGGACATGTCGCTCGCCATCGCGCTACAGCACTTCATGGCGTTTCAGGGCGAGCGGCTGCCGGTGATCGAAAGCACCGCGCATCCGAAGCTCGCCGGCGTCGTCTACAAGACCTCGCTGCTCGATGCGTACTTCCGCATGAGTCCGTCGCGCTAGAGCTTTCGAAGGCTTCGCGGGGCGCGATGCAAAGCGCCGCGGATTCTCTACAATGGACAGACCCGCCGGCCCTTCACGCGGCCGGCACGCGTGAGCCCAGCTTGGGCGCAGCGACAGCGCCCGCCGTAGCGTCGGAGCGAAGATGAGCGAACCGTCCCCCGAGGCCGTACGCCGCGATCAGGCCGGCTGGATTTTCGTGCATATCGAAGGCGAGCCGTACGATCGCGGCGAGCAGCACGGCCAGTTGCTCGCCGACGAAATCAGAAACGCGATCCGCACCGCGCGCTATCTCGCCAAATGGGACACCGGGGAGGAGTTCGACACCTTCGTCAATGCCGCGACGAGCCAGTTCGCGAGCAAGCTCGACACCGAATTCGCCGATGAAATCCATGGCATCGCCGACGGCGCGAAGCTGCCGTTCGCCGAAGTGCTCGCGTGGAACGGCTACATGGATCTGCTGCAAAGCTGGTGGCCGACGCACGCCGCGCAGGCGCAGCCGCATCTGGGCGCGAAACTGTGGCGCGGCCGGCGCGGTCACCACTGCAGCGCGTTCATCGCGACCGGCAACGCGACGCGCGACGGCCGTATCGTGATGGCGCACAACTCGTGGGACCGCTACGCGGCCGGCGACGCGTTCAACGTCGTGTTCGACATCGTGCCCGACCGCGGCAACCGCATCCTGATGCAGGGCCTGCCGGGCTGCATCTCGAGCCTGACCGATTTCTGGGTCACGGCGGCCGGCCTGATGATCACCGAAACGACGATCTCGAACTTCGCGGGCTACAACGCGGCCGGTGCGCCCGAGTTCTATCGCTCGCGACGCGCGTCGCAATATGCGAACAGCATCAAGGAATGGTGCGACATGTTCTCGCTCGCGAACAACGGCGGCTACGCGAACAGTTGGCTGCTCGGCGACACGAAGACCGGCGAGATCGCGCGTTACGAACTCGGGCTGCACTATGCGGGCTTCGAGACCACCAAAGACGGTTTCTACAGCGGCTACAACACCGCGACGGATCTGAAGATCCGCAACCAGGAATGCATCGGCGAAGGCGAGGACTATACCGACGTGCGCAAGAACGGCGCGCGGCGTCTGCGTTTCATGCAGCTCGAGGAACTGCATCGCGGCAGCATCGACGTCGAGCTCGCGAAGCAGATGATCGCCGATCATCACGACGTCTATCTCGATCGCAACGACAACCCGTGCTCGCGCACGATCTGCGGGCATCTGGAGCTCGACGACGCGCGCTTCGGCGGCACCGATCACGGGCCGTTCAATCCGTGGGGCGCGAACGACGGCAAGGTGATCGACAGCGAAATGGCCCGCGAGATGGCCTTCACCGCGCGCTGGGGGCATCCGTGCGGCCGGCCGTTCGACGCACAGGCGTTCATGAAGCGGCATCCGCAGTGGAACTGGCTGAACGGCTATATGCGCGACCGGCCGTCGTGGCCGTGGACGCGCTTCGATGTGCTGCGCTAGCGCATGGCGGACGCGCGCGCCTGTTCGTGCGATGATCGAATCTACAATCCGGTTTTGTCGCAAATGTGCGCGCGTTGCAGTATTTGCCATCTAAGATGGTAAGGAGCCTGGGCCGCGCAGCGCCATGCCGTCCTCGGCTTGCACCGTCCTCTCGACGCGGGACGGCACAGGGTTTGCTCGATTGTCAGCGCCGCATGAGCTTTAGGAGGTCGGGCGATGAAAACCTCGACACTGTTAATCATGGTGACGCTGTCAGCCTCGTGCTTTGCCGCGCCGGTTCATACCGCCTCGGACAGCACGGATTCCATCACGCTCGCGCAACGCGCGAACGCCGCGCCGGTCGCGCCTCCGGCCCCAGACGTGTCGAGCACCGACGCCAGCCGTCCGCAGCACTGGGAGCATATTGCGCTGCCGAAGTCCCGACATCTGGACCGCAGCCTGACCGGGCAGAACGAGCATCTGACCACGTGAGGACCGCCGCAACGGCGGGCGGCGGCGCGGCTACGACGGCGCGCCTGCCCGGTTTGCGCCGGCTGTCATAACGTTGGGGTGGCGCGCGCGGGATTGCAACAGACTGCGAGAAACTCATCGCGGCGAGGCGCTGGCTTGTCGTGGCAGCAATAACGACGTGACTAACTTAAGCTCATTAGGAGCATGCGCATGACGGCCTCGGACATCCCCGGCGAATCGATCGATCTGCAGATCGCCGATCTTCTCAGCGAAGTCGAGTTCCCGACCAACAAGGACGCACTCGTCGACGCCGCGCGCGAAGCCGGCGCGAGCAACGAGGTGTTGGCGATGCTCGATGGTATGCCGGAGCAGGATTATGTCGACATCGAGTCGGTCACGCGCCTGATCGGCGGCAACTATGGCCCGGGCCTGGGGATCTGAGCCCGGATTCAACCTCGCCTCACCTCACACGTCAGAACTGCGACGACGCCGCGATCCGCGCGCGCGCCACCCGCGCCACACGGCGCGTCGTACGGCTGTTTTCGAGCGCGTCGTCGGCGATCTCGCGCGCCGTCGGAGCGTCGGACCCGCTCACCCCGGCCCCCACCCGCACCGGCGCCACGCTACGGGAATCCCGCGCCTGCGCGCTCTCCGGCTGGAAATGCTCGACCAGATGGTCGATGAACGTCCGCACCTTCGCCGGCAGATGCAGCCGGCTCGGATACGCAATCGTGATTTCGATGGGCGGCAGACTGAACGCGTCGAGCAGACGCACGAGCCGCCCCGCCGTCAGATCACGGCCGATCAGGTAGCTCGGCAGGATCGCCACCCCCATGCCGAGCAGCGCGAACTGCCGCAGCATCTCGGCGTTGTTCGCCGCGATCGCGTTGGTCGGCCGCACCCGCACTTCGCCGTCCGGCCCATTGAACAACCGCTCCTCGCCGCCCTGCTCGGCCGGCCTGCTCAGGCACGAATGTCTGAGCAGATCCTCGGGGCGCTTCGGCGTGCCGTGTTGCGCCAGGTACTCGGGCGTCGCGCAGACCGTCATGTAGCCGGTCGTCAACCGCCGCGTGACGATGCTCGCGCTGCGCATGTGCCGCGCAGCCAGGATGCCGACGTCGAAGCCCTCTTCGACCAGATCGACGTGGCGGTCGGCGAGCGTGACGTCGGGCACCACGTCGGGATAGCGCGCCGCGTACGACTGCACGACCGGCGCGAGACTGTGCAATCCGAACACGACCGGCGCGACGATGCGCAGCGTGCCGACCGGCTCGTGATTGCGCGCCACCACCATCTGCTCGACGCTTTCGAGATCGGCGAGGATGTGGCGTACGCGCTCCAGATAGGTCGCGCCGGATTCGGTCAGCGAAAGACGGCGGGTGGTGCGGTTCAGCAGTCGCGTGCCGAGCCGCGCTTCGAGATCCGCGACGTGCCGCGTGACGACCGCGGTGGACAGATCCAGCGCGCCCGACGCGCCGACGAAACTGCCGAGGTCCGCCACCTTGACGAACACGCGCATCGACTGCAGTTGATTCATGGGACCACTCCTGCCTCGGTAAAGCCGGGCCGGCGCAACCGTTGCCGCCTGTGTCGACCCGCGCCGCATGGGCGCGCACGGGTCCGCCCAACGCAACCGATTCTAGCGATAGGACATGTCCCAACCCTGACCCAGACATGACATTCCGGTCAGATTCGGCGCGGCGTGTCAATCGCGCCACTATTACGGCGTCTATCGTGGATTTTAGCTAGGTATAAACCCTAGCTTGCTGGTAACATGGCGGCCAAAGAAAGTTACCGCTACACCGCCATGCCACATCGTTTTCGTCTGCTGGAAAAGATCGCGTTTTCGCTGGTTTGCTGGTCGGCCGCCGCGGGCTCGGCCTATATCGGTTACGAGCGCTGCCCCGATATCAAGGTTGCCCTGCACGCCGGGGAAAAATTCCTCGACGCCAGCGGCCAGTACGCGTTCGCGTGCGCGGCGCCCGCCGCCGAGGCCTGCGCGCGACTGCCGGTCGAATGATTTTTCCGCCTTGAACCGTATCTGATGCGCGATCCCTCCGGGTCGCGCATCCGCGCCTCCAGGCTCAACGCCTACCGTTACGCATCGCGCCCGAACACCACGCGCGAGAAAAACCCCGCCAGCACCGTTTCGGCCATCTCCGCCGGGACATTCTGCGGATCGACCGTGTAGAAGAACTGCACGCCGTCGCACAAACCCATCAGGCCGATCGCGAGTTGCTCGGGCGGCATCGACATCGGCGTGCCCACGCGCTCCGAGAACTCGCGCACATAGGCGCTCAACTGTTCGATCTTTTCGTGCATGAACGCGTTGAAGCGCAGCCGGAAACGGCCGTCGCGCACCGCCAGTAGCTTCGCCTCGACCCACAGCAGAAAACACTTGTTCTCGCGATGCAGCGAGCTGTAGTAGCGCAGCACGCGCGCCTCCATCTCCTCGCGCGACGCCGCGCTTTCAAAGATCGCATGCAGGCCCGCCTGCATCGCTTCGTGATCGCGCCGCAATAACTCCAGAAAGAGCTCGGTCTTGCTGCGGAAGTTCGAATAGAACGCGCCGCGCGTATAGCCGGCCGCCGCCGCGATGTCCTCGACACTCGCCGCGACGAAGCCCTTCTTCATGAAAATTGCCTGCGCGGCATCGAGCAGCCGCTCCCGCGTCTGGTCCTTGCTCTGCTCTCTTGTCAGTCTTTGACGTTTCATGGCCGCAAGCCTAGCACCCAAAAGAATTCAAATCCATCTATGCATTCAGATACATGAGTGTATTAGAATGCGCTTCGTCATTCAAAGCCATTCCTGTATGCCATTAGCATGACGCGGCATGCGGGTCTTCGCTGGCGGGCCGCGCGGCTTGCCGTGTTCGTTCGCTGTCTCCAGTTGGGGTAATTGTGAAGCGTCCCGGTTTTCCCGCATCGTCAGCGATGCGCCAGCAGTCTCCCCCATCCTCTCACCGCGGTTTCTCCAGGCAGACCTGCGCGCTGGCCCTGGCAGGCGTGCTCGCGCTCGCGGCCTGCTCGAAGAAGGAAGCCGCGGCGCCCGCGCCGCGCCCGGTGGTCGCGCTCGCCGTGCATGCGGACGGCCACGCGCTGCAGGCGGCGTCGCTGCCCGGCGAAGTGCAGGCGCGCTATTCGACGCCGCTGTCGTTCCGCGTCGCCGGCAAGATCATCGAGCGGCGGGTACGGCTCGGCGACACGGTGAAAAGCGGCGAAGTCGTCGCGCTGCTCGACCCCGCCGATGCGCAGAAAAACGCCGCGAGCACGCAGGCGCAGCTCGACGCCGCGCAGCACAACCTCGTCTACGCGCAGCAGCAGCTCGAACGCGACAGGGCGCAGGCCAAAGAAAACCTGATCGCGCCCGCGCAGCTCGAACAGACCACCAACGCCTACGCGTCCGCGCTCGCGCAGCGCGATCAGGCGCAGCAGCAGGCGGCACTCGCGAAGAACCAGCTGCAGTACACGACGCTCGTCGCCGGTCATGCGGGCGTCATCACGGCTGAACAGGCGGACACGGGCCAGAACGTGTCGGCGGGTCAGGCCGTCTACAACCTCGCGTGGAGCGGCGACGTCGACGTGCTGTGCGACGTGCCCGAAAGCGCGCTCGCCGCATTCGCGGTCGGCCAGAACGCAAGCGTCACGCTCGCCGCGTTGCCGGGCCGCAAGCTCGGCGCACGCGTGCGCGAGCTGTCGCCGGCCGCCGATCCGCAGAGCCGCACCTGGCGCGCGCGTCTGACCCTGCTCGATGCCGGCGCCGACGTGCGCCTCGGCATGACCGCCGACGTCACGCCGGCCGTGCCGCTCGCCGCGGCGGCCGCGCAGCACGGCGTGTTCACGCTGCCGGTCACCGCGCTGTTTCACGAGGGGCGCGAACCGGCCGTGTGGGTCGTGCGCGCCGCGGACAACACGCTCGAGCTGCGTCGCGTGGCCGTCACGCGCTACTACGAGCGCACGTTCGTCGTCAGCGATGGCCTGAAAGATGGCGAAAGCGTCGTGCTGCAAGGCGTGCACACCGTGAGCGCCGGCCAGAAAGTCCGCGCGATCGCGCCGCTGCATCCCGAGGACTTCGCTTCATGAGCACGTCGCACGAAGAAGGACGCTTCAATCTGTCCGCGTGGGCGCTGCGTCATCAGGCGCTGGTCGTATTCCTGATCGCGCTCGCCACCGCGTTCGGCATCCTCGCCTACACGCGGCTCGCGCAGTCGGAAGACCCGCCCTTCACGTTCCGCGTGATGGTGATCCGCACGTACTGGCCGGGTGCCACCGCGCGCCAGGTGCAGGAGCAGTTGACCGATCGCATCGGCCGCAAGCTGCAGGAAACGCCGTACATCGATTTCGTGCGCAGCTACTCGCGTCCCGGCGAATCGCTGATCTTCTTCACGATGAAGGACTCGGCGCCGGTGAGCCAGGTGCCCGAGACGTGGTACCAGGTGCGCAAGAAAGTCGGCGACATCGCGTCGAGCTTGCCGCCGGGCATCCAGGGCCCGTTCTTCAACGACGAATTCGGCGACGTCTACACCAACATCTACACGCTCGAAGGCGACGGCTTTTCCGCCGCGCAACTGCACGATTACGCGGACCAGCTACGCTCGGTGCTGGTGCGCGTGCCGGGCGTCGGCAAGGTCGACTATTTCGGCGATCCCGATCAGCACATCTACATCGAGATCGCGAACACGCAGTTGACGCGTCTCGGCATCTCGCCACAACAGCTCGGGCAGGCGATCAACGCGCAGAACACGATCGCTCCCGCGGGTACGCTGACCACCACGGACGACCGCGTGTTCTTGCGCCCGAGCGGCCAGTTCAACGACGTGCGCGCGCTCGCCGACACGCTGATCCGCATCAACAACCGCACGTTGCGTCTCGGCGACATCGCGACGATCAAGCGCGGCTACGACGACCCGGTCGTCACGCAGATGCGCTTCGGCGGCAAACCCGTGCTCGGTATCGGCGTGACGATGCAGCCGGGCGGCGACGTGATCCGCCTCGGCCGCGCGCTCGATCAGCAGATGACCCAACTGCGCGCCGCGCTGCCCGCCGGATTGAATCTCGTCGAAGTATCGAGCATGCCGCACGCGGTCGCGCGCTCGGTCGACGACTTCCTCGAAGCGGTCGCCGAAGCGGTCGGGATCGTGCTGGTCGTGAGCCTCGTGTCGCTCGGCGTGCGCACCGGCATGGTGGTCGTGATCTCGATTCCGGTGGTGCTCGCGGTCACCGCGCTGTGCATGTACCTGTTCGATATCGGCCTGCACAAGGTATCGCTCGGCACACTCGTGCTCGCGCTCGGCCTGCTCGTCGACGATGCGATCATCGCGGTCGAAATGATGTCGGTGAAGCTCGAGCAAGGCTGGAACCGCACGCGCGCCGCGGCCTTCGCGTACTCCAGCACCGCGTTTCCGATGCTGACCGGCACGCTCGTCACCGTATCCGGCTTCCTGCCGATCGCGCTCGCGAAGTCGAGCACCGGCGAGTACACGCGCTCGATCTTCGAGGTGTCGGCGATCGCGCTGATCGCGTCGTGGCTCGCGGCGGTCGTGCTGATTCCGCTGCTCGGCTATCACATGCTGCCCGAGCGCAAGCGCCATGCGCACGAGCCTGACGATCACGAACATGACATCTACGACACGCGCTTCTACACGCGCTTGCGCGGCTGGATCGGCTGGTGCATCGAGCGGCGCTTCGTCGTGCTCGCGATCACCGTGCTGCTGTTCGTGCTCGCGATGGCCGGCTTCTCGCTCGTGCCGCAGCAGTTCTTCCCGAGCTCGGACCGGCCGGAGTTGCTGGTCGATGTGCGGCTGCCCGAAGGCGCGTCGTTCGATGCAACGCTGCGCCAGGCGCAGCGCCTCGAACAGGTTCTCAAAGGGCGGCCTGAAATCGATCACTCAGTCAGCTTCGTCGGCACCGGCGCGCCGCGTTTCTATCTGCCGCTCGATCAGCAATTGCAGCAGCCGAACTTCGCACAGTTCGTGATCACCGCGAAGTCGGTCAAGGATCGCGAGAAGCTCGCGCAGTGGCTCGAACCGGAGTTGCTCAACAACTTCCCGGCGATCCGCACGCGCCTGTCGCGCCTCGAGAACGGGCCGCCGGTCGGCTATCCGGTGCAGTTCCGCGTGAGCGGCGACGACATCGCGACCGTGCGCTCGATCGCCGAACGCGTGGCCGCGACGATGCGCGCCAATCGCGGCACGCGCAACGTGCAGTTCGACTGGGACGAACCCGCCGAGCGCTCGGTGCGCTTCGAGATCGACCAGAAGCGCGCGCGCGAACTCGGCGTGACGTCCGAAGACATCGCCAGCTTCCTCGCGATGACGATGTCCGGCTACACGGTCACGCAGTATCGGGAGCGCGACAAGCTGATCAGCGTCGATCTGCGCGCGCCGCGCGCCGAACGCGTCGACCCGTCGCGGCTGACCGCGCTCGCGATGCCGACGCCCAACGGCCCGGTGCCGCTCGGCACGCTCGGACATCTGCGCAACGACCTCGAATACGGCGTGATCTGGGAACGCGACCGTCAGCCGACCATCACCGTGCAGTCGGACGTGGCGGCCGGCGCGCAAGGCATCGACGTCACGCACGCGGTGGACCGCGCGCTCGCGCCGATCCGCGCGACGCTGCCGGTCGGCTACCGGATCGAGATCGGCGGCTCGGTCGAGGAAAGCGCCAAGGGTCAAACCTCGATCAACGCGCAGATTCCGATCATGGTGATCGCGGTGCTCACGCTGCTGATGATCCAGCTGCAAAGCTTCGCGCGCGTGCTGATGGTCGTGCTGACCGCGCCGCTCGGCCTGATCGGCGTCGTGCTCACCTTGCTGCTGTTCGGCCAGCCGTTCGGTTTCGTCGCGATGCTCGGCGTGATCGCGATGTTCGGCATCATCATGCGCAACTCGGTGATTCTCGTCGATCAGATCGAGCAGGACATTGCGTCGGGGCACAAGCGCTTCGATGCGATCGTCGGCGCGACCGTGCGGCGGTTCCGGCCGATCACGCTGACCGCCGCGGCCGCCGTGCTCGCGCTGATCCCGCTGCTGCGCTCGAACTTCTTCGGGCCGATGGCGACCGCGCTGATGGGCGGCATCACGAGCGCGACGATCCTCACGCTGTTCTATCTGCCCGCGTTGTACGCCGCGTCGTTCCGCGTACGCGCCGACGAGCGCGAGCCGCAGACGCCGTCCGGTGCCGGCGCCACGCACACGGGTAACTGAGCATGAGCACGAGGATGACTACTCCCGCCCTATCCCGCCACCGCCGCGCGCGCTTCGACGCGCTGGCCCGTACCACGCTTGCCACCAGCATCGCCGGCATCACCTGCATGCTCGGCGCTTGCTCGTTCGGACCGAACGGCGATGCGCCCGCGATGCCGCAGCCCGCGCACTACGGTGCCGAGCCGCCACCGACGCAAACCGTGACTGCGCAGGGCGTCTCGCAGCAGTTCGTGACCGGCGCGCAGCCGGTGCCCGAATGGTGGAAGCTGTACCGCTCGGATGCGCTGAACGCGCTCGTCGACGAAGGCCTGCGCAATAGTCCGACGCTCGACGCGACCGACCGCAGTCTCGCGGCCGCGCGCGAGCAATTGCGCGCGCAGGTCGGCAGCTCGCTGCTGCCGACCATCGACGCCGGCGGCCAGGCCACCCGCAATCGCGCGCTCGCGATCCCCGAGATCGGACCGAACACGTTTCTGTACAACGTGTTCGTCGGCCAGTTGCAGGCGCACTACACGTTCGATCTGTTCGGCGCCGCGCGGCTCGCGAACGCGGCGCTCGCCGCGCGCGTGAACGTGCAGGTCTACCAGCTCGAGGCGGCGCGGCGCGCGCTCGCCGCGAACATCGTGACCGCGACGATCACGAGCGCCGCGCTGCATGCTCAGGTCGATACGACCGAGCGGCTCGTGGTCCTCGCCAACGATCAGGCGCGCGATACCGAGCGGCGCTTCGCGCTCGGTGCGGTATCGCATGCCGATCTGCTGAACGCGCAGCAGAGCGCGGCGAGCGTGTCGGCGAGTCTGCCGGCGCTGAAGCAACAGTGGCTCACTACGCGTCACGCGCTCGCGGTGCTGCTTGGCCGCACACCCGATGCCGCGCCCGACGACATCGATCTCGCGCAGTTGCATGTGCCGGAGCAGGTGCCGGTGGTGGTGCCGTCGGAGCTGCTGCGCACGCGGCCTGACATCGAGGCCGCCGACGCCGCGCTGAAGGCCGCTGCGACCGATGTGGGCGTCGCCACCGCGCAGATGTTCCCGAGTCTGTCGCTGTCGGCATCGATGGGACAAGGCGGGTTTAGCTGGCCGGTCGCGATGTCCGGTGCGGGGGCCATCTGGAGCATCGGCGCGTCGCTGTCGCAACCGCTGTTTCACGGCGGCGCGCTGCTCGCGCAGCGCCGCGCGGCGCAGCACACGTATGAAGCGAGCGTGTCGCAGTACAAACAGACTGTGCTGGCCGCGTTTCAGAACGTCGCCGACACGCTCGCCTCACTCGAGCACGACGCGCAGTCGCTCGACGCCGCGAACGTTGCCGCGCGTTCGGCACAGGGTGTGTTCAACGAGACCTCGGCGCGCTATCGGCTCGGCGCGTTGCCCGTCGCCGCGACGCGTTCGAGCGAGCAGCAATGGCGCAACGCGCAGCTCGATGAGATCCGCTATATGAGCGCGCGGCTGACGGATACGGCCGCGCTGTTTCAGGCGATGGGGAATCCGCCGGTTGATCAGGCAGGCGCATCATCGGCTGCGGCGACTTCGGCTTCTGCGCCTGCATCGGTTGGGACGACGAACACGGTGACATCCAACTAAGTCTCGGATTCCGTACGGAACGCGGCGCACTTATCCCCAGTTCGTGTTGATGAACCTGTTGAAAACTGTCTGAACAACGGGCTAACGCATTGAACCTAATACGATTTGTTTGTACGGTGCGAAACGAATCAGAAGCAAGCCACAGTACACGTGCTCTGCAGCGCCTCAACGGTGTTTATCGATCACTGAATCGTGCTATCAGATCGATGCATGCTTGAGGCGCGAAAGAACTTGCGCACTCGTGCGAGCTTTTGAACTCGGGCTCAAGACGAGCAAGCGCCTCAGATAGCCACTGCGACCGTTGCGCTTCGAAAGGCAAACGATCGGTCTCTGATCGAATGACGACGAAGATTCTCCTTCGCTCTATCCCTGAGCGATAAGGGTCTCGTCGTGACAAATCAGCAAGGCGAGCAACACATTGCCTGGGAAGATATTTGCGAAATCGTCGCTACGCGGTCAGAACAATCGATTCGAAATTCGATCGTATTGCTCGTCCGGCTAGACGATGGCCGTACCATGACCGTGCCGGAAGGCGATTCAGCCTGGCATGATCTGACCATGAAGTTATCGGAACATCTTGCCGGCGCGAAACGCTACGAGGAGTGGGCACTTCAGTCCGCTTTTTCCGACGATGTGCCTCGCGTCGAGGTGTTTCGCCGCTGACATGACGGTATGCGGCGAGAGTGGGCCGGTGCCCGTATCGCTTAAGAATCCGTGGCCCACCGCGCACCCGCCATCCGAGACATCAAGGCTTGTTCGACTCGAACAGATCCATAATCTGCTTCTTCTCGGTCGTCGACACGCTCGGCGGCGGCACCACCGGCGGCGTCATGCCCGCCGGGCCGACCCCGCCCACCGCATCGGTCGCGCCGGCCATCGGATTGCCCGAATCGAGACCGATGCTCGCGACGAAGCCTTGCCCCGGCAACTTGTCGGTAAAGAACAGCTCGCCGTTCATCACCGTCACACCGTCGGGTTGCTGCGGCTCGGCCTGTGGCACACCGCGCAGCGCGCGCTGCATGTACTCGACCCAGATCGGCAGCGCGAGCTGCGCGCCGAATTCGCGGCTGCCGAGACTCTTCGGCTGGTCGTAGCCCATCCACGCGACCGCCACCAGCGACTGCTGATAGCCGGCGAACCAGCCGTCCTTCGCGTCGTTGGTCGTACCGGTCTTGCCCTGCAGGTCCGAGCGCTTCAACACGTTGGTGCCCGCGCCCGTACCCGCGGTCGCCACCGAGTGCAACAGGCTGTTCATGATGTATGCGTTACGCGGCTCGAGCGTGCGCGGCGCGTCGTGCCCAGCGACGAGCGGCTGCGCGCGCGAGATCGCCACGCCACGCGCGTCAGTCACTTCGTTGATCAGATACGGATTGATCCGGTAGCCGCCGTTCGCGAACACCGAGTACGCGCCCGCCGACTGCAGCGGCGTGACGAGGCCCGCGCCCAGCGCCATCGGCAGGTACGGCGGGGTCTTGTCGGCGTCGAAGCCAAAGCGCTGCGTAACGAAGTCCTGCGCGTATTTGGTGCCGATGAACGACAGGATGCGGATCGACACGAGGTTCTTCGACTTCTGCAGCGCGAGGCGCATCGACATCGGACCATCAGGCTGGTCGTCGTCCTTCGGCTCCCACGCGTCGCCGCCCGGCGTGCTCGGCGGGAAGTACAGCGGCGCGTCGTTGATGATCGTCGCCGGTGCGAGCCCCTTGTCGAGCGCCGCCGAATAGATGAACGGCTTGAAGCTCGAACCCGGCTGCCGCCATGCTTGCGTTACATGGTTGAACTTGTTCTTGTTGAAGTCGAAACCGCCGATCAGCGCGCGGATCGCGCCGTCCTGCGGCGTCAGCGACACGAGCGCGCCCTCGACCTGCGGCAGCTGCGTGATCTGCCAGTTGCCCTTGTCGTCGGCGACGAGGCGCACGATCGAACCCGGCTTGATGCGCAGCGTCGCGTTCGCGCGCGGGCTCAGCGCCGCGGCGACGAAGCGCAGGCCGTCGCCCGACACCGTCACCTGGGTGCCGTCGACCAGTTGCGCGGCCACCTGCTTCGGGCTCGCGTCCGTCACCACGCCGGCGATGATCTCGCCGTTGTCCGGGTGATCGGTCAGCGCGTCGTCGATCGTCTGGTCGCGGTCGTCGCCCGCCTCGGGCAACTGCACGAAGCCTTCCGGTCCGCGATAGCCGTGGCGCCGCTCGTAGTCCATCACGCCCTTGCGCACCGCGCGATACGCGGCGTCCTGATCGGCGGAATCGATCGTGGTGGTCACGTTCAGGCCGCGCGTATAGGTTTCGTCCTTGTACTGCGCGTACATCATCTGCCGCACCATTTCGGCGACGTACTCGGCGTGCACGCTGTACTCGTTGCCCGGATTCTTCGTGTGAATCTCTTCCTTCACGGCCTGGTCGTACTGCTGCTGCGTGATGTAGTTCAGCTCGAGCATGCGTCGCAGGATGTACTCCTGACGGATCTTCGCGCGCTTCGGATTGACGACCGGGTTATACGCGGACGGCGCCTTCGGCAGACCCGCGAGCATCGCGGCCTGCGCCAGCGTGAGGTCCTTCAGGTCCTTGCCGAAGTACACGCGCGCGGCCGCGGCGAAGCCGTACGCGCGCTCGCCCAGATAGATCTGGTTCATGTACAGCTCGAGGATCTGGTCTTTCGTCAACGCGCGCTCGATCTTGTACGCGAGCAGCATCTCGTAGATCTTGCGCGTGTACGTCTTCTCGCTGGAGAGGAAGAAGTTGCGCGCGACCTGCATCGTGATCGTGCTCGCGCCCTGCGACGCGCCGCCATGCGCAAGGTCGGCGAAACCGGCGCGCAGGATGCCGACGAAGTCGACGCCGCCGTGTTCGTAAAAGCGGTAGTCCTCGATCGCGAGCACCGCTTTTTTCATCTGGTCGGGGATGTCCTGGAAGCGCACGAGGCTGCGCCGCTCCTCGCCGAATTCGCCGATCAGCACGTGATCGGCGGTGTAGACGCGCAGCGGCACTTTCGGGCGATAGTCGGTCAGCGCGTCGAGCGACGGCAATTGCGGCCCCATCACGACGAGCGCATAGCCGACGATCAGCGCCCCGACCACGACGACGGTCGCGATCAGGCCGAAGAACCACAGCACGAGCGACGCGCCGATCGAACGACGGCCGCGCTCGGGCTCGCGCGAGGCGGCATTGCGTCCGGGGGTGCGTTGGCGGGAGTCCCGGTCTTCACCGGCCGGAGAGTTCGAGGAATGCGGTCGTTTGATGATTGGCATGACTGGAATAATGGGCCCGCAACTGCGCGCCTGTCTGCACGCGCTCGCGGCGCGCGCATGGGTCGTGTTCGACATCCTGGCCGGGACGTACGCCGCCCTGCGGACCTTGCCCCCGGCCGGCCGCACGGCACGCCTCGGACCATGTCCGGCGCAACGTAACAGCGCATTTTAAAGAAATCGGCAGCGGTCCAAGGCAGTTTTTTTGTAAGAATTCCCTTTGCCGGCCGCCTTTTCCTAGTAAGGGTCTGTAATTTCGCGCAGCGCGCGACGCGCAGCTTATGCGGGGTTATCAACATTTTCTGTTGAAAGGGCTGTGGACAAACCGGCCGCAAACACTACAACTCGTTGATGTCACGGGATTTTCGCACCGCGCTTGTTCCGTGGCGGCGCAACTCGTCATATGATGAACCCCGCGCGCGTCCCTCGATGCGCGCGACGGGGACCCCAACGGCGGGATCCAACGGCAGTTCCGATGACGGGTTCCGACACCGTATCCGGAGGCACGCGCCGATCCGCCCATGCTAACGAGACTGCGAGTCGATCATGTCCAAGCCCAGTGAGCGCATCGTCGTATTCGTCACGACCGCGCAGAAACGTGCGATCACCGCGACTGCCGAGGATCTGGGCATCAGCGTGAGTGAACTGATGCGGCGCGCGGTGCTGAGCTTCGGCGCGACCAGCGAACAGGTCAAGGCCGCGAGCATCGTCGACCGGCTGCGCGCGCCGCGCGCGCCCGATCCGCTGAACGCGGCGCTGCAGCGCGTCGCGCGCGGTACGCGCTATGCGCGCGCCGCGCTGCCGGTAGCGCTGCAAGCGGATGAGAAAGACGCGGCGGCGCCGGCGGCTGCCGGCGCGGCCGATGCCGTGGCTTCGCCCTCGATGCAGCAAGCCGGTCGCCCCGCTCCCGTGACCGACGCTGTGGATGCCCCCGCCCCGCTGCTTCCCGCGGGCGTCGCCGCCGCGCTCGCCGCCGAGCAGGACGAACAGGCCGCGGCCACCGCCGAAGCCGTCGCGCGTCTGACGGCAGCACGAGCCGCCGAAAACGCGGAAAACGCCGAAGCGGACGCAATCGACAACGCCGCGTCGAAACGGCTGCCCGGCACGTCGGCGCGTCTGCGCAACTCACTCAAGCGCCGTCCCAACGACCAGGACTCCGACGACGACGAACCGCACAGCGACCCGAGCGCCGAAGGCGGCCGTTTCGCGTGACGCAAGGCGTGACGGAAAATTACTGCGCACCGAGCCGAAATCACTGCATCCGAGCGATGCAGGCGAGCGTACGCAACGGGTCCCCGTTGCATATCGTTACATCAGTGACACCTGCGTGAAACGCCGCTCGGTAACGCCCGCCCACACCCGCAAACAGCGGCTTTTCGCGCATCGTTCGAGCCTTCGGGAAGCCGCATCGATTAAGCCGTCTTTAAGACAGCCGGTGGTGTAATATCCGCCGTCAAGTCCATGATCCGCCGTCAAGTCCATGCCCATCGCGGCTTTCCATCATCGAGGCAATCCTCAACCGGCATTGCGCCTCAACCAAAACGGACCGCGCTATTGCAATTGGCAAGTGCGCCCCGAACTCCGGTCCGAACGTTGCGCAGCATGGCGCACGGCGGCGTAAAGTAGCAGTAGTTCAAGGCAGTCAGGCGCGCACGCATCGTCGGCGCCGCTCACATTCTCTGGAGGTTTTTCATGTCGCTTTTTGACAGCATTTCGCGCACGCTCAAAGGTCTTTTGAACGATGCGGCCGACTCGGTGCAGGATCCGTCGCGCGACTCGCGCCAGATCGTGCGCGAACTCGACGACAGCATCGGCAAGGCCGAAAACTCGCTGATCGAGATTCAGGCGCAGGTCGCCACCCAGCAAAGCAAGCGCGATGTTGCCGCGGACAAGGCGAAGAAGTATGAAGACGGTGCTCGCCGTGCGCTGCAGTCCGGCGACGAAGGGCTCGCGCGTGAAGCGCTCGGCGCGCAGGCCACGGCCGAAGCCGAACGCGATGCGCTGACCAAAGAACTGACTTCGTTGGAGCCGTCGGTCGCGCAACTGAAGAGCCAGATCGAGGACATGCGCACGCGCCGCAACGACCTGAACGCGCGCTCGAACATCCTGCAAGCCAAGCAGCAGATCGCGCAGGCGAAAGATACCGCGGCCACCGCACTCGGCGGCATCGGCGGCAAGAACCTGTCCGAGGATTTCCAGAAGCTCGAAGATAAAGTCGCGCTGTCGAACGCGCGTTCCGACGCACGTCTGAACTCCGCCGACGAAAAAAGCGGCAAGGCGCTCGACGACAAGCTCGCGGATCTGAACCGCGGCCCGTCCGTCGACGATCGGCTCGAAGCGCTGAAGAAGCAGCTCAATACGCCGGCGCAGTAAATGCTGGATGCGTGTACTTCCTCGCAGCAAGTACACGCAGCAATGACAGCAGTAGCAGTACATGCCGGCGCGCTCGCTTCTGAACGCACCGGCATACCGGCCGCCACAGGCAGCCACCGCAATCGACTGATGGAGACGGGCGCGCCCCGCCCGGTCCGCAAATGAAAAAACTTTTCGCAACCGCCTTCGCTTCGCTGCTGCTCGTGTCGGCCGCGGCGTTCGCGGTGCCGACCGCCCAGCAAATCGAATCGGCGATGTCGCAGGGCAACTGGCAGCAGGCCGACGCCGGCCTCACCGAAGTGTTGCAAGCGCATCCGAACAACGCACACGCGCACTATCTGTACGCCCAGGTGCTCGATCGCGAAGGCCGTTCCGCCGACGCGCTCGCGCAGCTCCAACAGGCAAAGACGCTCGATCCGCAGGTCCGCTTCACCGACCCGAGCCGCTTCGCGCAAACCGAAGCGCGCCTGCGCCGCGACGCGGAACGCGCGGGCGGCAACGTCACCCGTCACGCCGCGAATCCGTTCGCGCAGCAGAATGCGCCTGCTGTGCAGCAACAGTCGGCGATGATGTCGCAAGCGCAACAACGGCATGGTCCGGGGGTGGGTATGTGGATCGGTATCATTGTTCTGATCGCGGTGATCGCGCTCGTGCTGCGCTGGACCTTGCGCCGCGCGCGCAGCCAGGAGGACACGCGCGCCGACGAGGACCGCCGCGCGCAATTGAAGCGCGCCACCGACATGCTCAACACGGTGCGGTCGATCAAGCTCGACGTGAAGCTGTCCGCCGCGCCGGGTCACGAGTTGCTCGAGAAAGACGTCGAAGCGACCGAAGAACAGTTGCGCGGCGCCGTCGAAACGCTGTCGAACGGCAAGAATCCGCTGCCGCCCTATGCACTCGACGAGTTCGAGCAGCGCATCGCGAGCCTGCGCGCTCGCGCCGACGGCCGGCCCGATCCGACCGCCGCGTCCGTGGGCAGCGCTCAGCAATCGACGTACGCGCAGGAAGCCGAGCGCTTCGGCAACCCGCAACCGCCTTATCCGCAACAGGGTCCCTATCAGCAGCAGCCGCAGGTCATCGTGCAGCAAGGCGGTGGCATGGGTGGCGGCATGGGCGGTCTGCTGACCGGCGTGCTGCTTGGCGAGGCGCTCAGTCACGGGCGTGACCGCGTAGTCGAGCGCGACGTGGTCGTCGACCCCGACGAACTGCGCCAGCGCGGCAACGACGGCGGAAACGGCGGCGGCGTCGACTTCGGTCAGGGTTCGAACGACTGGAACGATGACGGCAGCGGCGGCATCGACATGGGCAGCAACGACGATTCCGGCGGTTGGACCGATACCTGATCGAACCCGATCGATCCGCGTCGAATGAAAAGACAGGCTCCTTCGCGGAGCCTGTTTTTTGCCTGCCGGTTTTGTGTGCCGCCTTCGTTCAGGTCAGGCCCGCGCCGACTCCGCCTGGCTACCCTCGTGCTGCGCGAGCACGACCGCCCCCGCAAACAGCCGCACGATGAAACGTTCCGCGTAATCGATCAATGCGTCGCGGCGCGCGGCGTTCGCATCGATGTATTCAGCGGATAGATGAAACAGTTGCAGCACGATCTGCGTGCAGACCTCGTCGACGGTCTCGCGCGCGAGTCGCGGCATCAATTCGAGCTGCACGACGTCGTCCGCCATCTCCGCCGACACCTCGTGCAGGTTCGCGCGCACCGCTTCGCGCAAAGCCGGCGACGTGCCGTGGTATTCGGCCAGCGCGCTCAGGAACGCCTCGCGGTTCGCGAGCGCGAACGCAAAAAACGCGACGCACGCGCGCCGCGGCACGCTGTGCGGTTCGTCGTGCGCGGCGAGCCAGCGCTCGCGCCGCAGCATCGGCCGAAGCCGTCGGCTCACCGAGGCGACGGCTTCGTGCGCAAGCTCGTCGAGCGCGCTGAAATGGCGGTAGAACGTGTTCGGATTGAGCCCCGCCTCGCGTGCGAGCTCGCGCAAGCCGAGGCTCGCGAAACTGCGGCCGCCGGCGGTCAACCGCAGCGCGGCCTCGATCAGCTTGCGCTTGCCGGGCGGCAACTCCGGGCCGGCGACGGACGCTGCGTCGGGGACGGTCGTCATCGTGCGTTCAATCGTCGCGCGGTATGCGCGTTTAATAGCTGCACTCTAAACGATCTTGACGCGATGTGTACAGTTGTCTACCCTGCGCGTTAAGCCGTGTGTAGACAGCTGTAGACGCGCGATTTCGCCCCTGCCCGTCGCGCCGCGCGAGTCCAGCGCGCCATAGCCGCTATCGTTTCACCCGCCGCTTTCGCCCCGTGCCGGAGACCGCCGTGACGCCTGCCCCTTCCGCTTCATCCACCGCGCTGAGCATTGCGATCGTCGGCAGTGGCTTTGCCGGCATCGGCATGGCCATCCGTCTGCAGCAAATGGGCATCACGTCGTTTGCGGTCTATGAGGCCGCGAGCGGCATCGGCGGCACGTGGCGTGACAATACCTACCCCGGTGCGGCCTGCGATGTCCCCTCGCATCTCTATTCGTTTTCGTTCGAGGCGAATCCGGCGTGGTCGCGCTCGTTCAGCAGCCAGGCCGAAATTCTCGCGTATCTGCAGCACTGCGCGCGCAAGTACGGCGTCGATCGCTACGTGCGTTGCAATGCGAAAGTGAGCGCCGCGCGCTTCGACGAAGCGCGGCAGATCTGGCTCGTCGAGCTCGATACGAACGGCGCGCGCGAAATCGTCGAGGCCGACGTGCTGATCGCCGCGAACGGTCCGCTGTCGCGTCCCGCGCTGCCGCGCATCGCCGGCATCGAACGTTTCGAGGGCAAGCTGTTCCATTCGGCGCGCTGGGATCACGCCTATCCGCTCGACGGCAAACGCGTCGCGGTAATCGGCACCGGCGCGAGCGCGATCCAGTTCGTGCCGAAAATCCAGCCGCGCGTCGCGCATCTGGCTCTGTTCCAGCGCACCGCGCCGTGGGTGATGCCGAAGCGCGACAAGCCGATCGGCCTGCGCGCGCAATGGCTGTTCCGTACGCTGCCGTTCACGCAGCGCTTCGTTCGCAGCGCGATCTATTGGCAGCTCGAGTCGCGTGGGATCGCGTTCGTCGTCAATCCGAAGCTGATGAAGATGCCGATGAAGTTCGGCCTCAGCTATCTGCAGCGACGCGTCAAGGACCCGGCGCTGCG
Organism: Paraburkholderia sp. 35.1; assembly: GCF_050436525.1. Taxonomy (NCBI): domain Bacteria; kingdom Pseudomonadati; phylum Pseudomonadota; class Betaproteobacteria; order Burkholderiales; family Burkholderiaceae; genus Paraburkholderia; species Paraburkholderia sp. 35.1. Next base: position 179,247 of record NZ_JBNDMJ010000003.1, read on the forward strand.
CGCGAAGCTCACGCCGAACTACCGGCTCGGCTGCAAGCGCGTGCTGCTGTCGAGCGACTATTACCCGGCCGTCTGTCAGCCGAACGTCGACGTCGTGACGAGCGGTATCCGCGAGATCGTCGCGGATGGCATCGTGACCGACGACGGCGTGCACCACCACGCGGACGCGATCATCTGCGGCACCGGCTTCCAGGTCAACGACGTGCCCGCGCCGTTCGAAGTGACCGGCCTCGACGGCACCGACCTCAGCACGCTATGGCTGCGCGATGGCCCCGAGGCCTATCTCGGCACGAGCATCGCGAACTTCCCGAACTTCTTCATGATCGTCGGCCCGAACACGGGGCTCGGCCATAACTCGATGATCTACATGATCGAGTCGCAACTGCGATATATCGGCGATTGCCTGCGCGTGCTGCGCAAACAGAATGCGCGCACGATGACCTTGCGCGCCGACGTGCAGCGCGATTTCAACGCGCGTTTGCAACAGGAGATGCGGCACGCAGTGTGGACGAGCGGCTGCCACAGCTGGTATCAAACGCAGAGCGGCAAAGTCACCGCGATCTGGCCCGGCTTCACGTTCAGCTTTCGCAAGCGTACGCGCCGCGTGCGGCCGCAGGATTACCGCTTCGCGCGTTGAGTCCGCACAATGGCAATCCGGCGCCGCGGGCATGGGCCGGCGCATTCGTTACCCGCCACCGCTCAGCAACTGCAACAGCTCCCACAGGAACTTCGCGATGATCACGATCAGTTCCCACAGCCGATAGAGCGGCTGCCAGTCCAGCACGCGCAGAAGGGACTCGATCATCGCTATCGTCAGAAGAAGTGAGGGCCGCGATTTCCAGTTCGATCACGCGTGGCGCGCGATGCCCGCGCGTCGCGCAAGCTCAAACCGCCATCACGGCCCGCCTGCGCTCCGCGCGCTGCATGAAGAAGTTCGCCGCGACGACGCCGACCGTGACGACCGCGATGAACAGCGTCGCGAGCGCATTCATCTCCGGATTCAGACCAAGTCGCACGCGCGAGAACACGACGAGCGGCAAGGTCGTCGAGCCGGGACCCGACAGGAACGCGGACAGCACGAGGTCGTCGATCGACAGCGTGAACGACAGCAGCCAGCCCGACACCAGCGCCTGTGAAATCAGCGGCAGCGTGACGAAGAAGAACACGCGCAGCGGTGTCGCGCCGAGGTCGAGCGCGGCTTCCTCGAGCGACGGATGCAGTTCGCGCACGCGCGATTGCACGATGATCGCGACGTACGAAATACACAGCATCACGTGACCGATCCAGATCGTGAAGATGCCGCGTTCGGCCGGCCAGCCGATCCAGCGCGCCATTTCGATGAACAGCAGCAACAGCGAGATGCCCTGAATCACTTCGGGGATCACCAGCGGCGCGTTGATCATGCCGGTGTACAGCGTGAAGCCGCGAAAGCGCCCCATGCGCGCGAGCACGAAGCCGGCCCACGTGCCGATGATCACCGACGCGAATGCCGTGAGCAGGCCGATACGCAGCGACAGCCACGCCGACGTGATCAGCTCGCCGTCCTGCAACAGCGCCGCGTACCAGCGCGTCGAGAAGCGCGTCCACACCGTCACCAGTTGCGATTCGTTGAACGAATACACGACGAGGCTGACGATCGGGATATACAGAAACAGAAAGCCGATGCCCAGAGCGATCAGCTGCAGCATGCGATTCGGCTTCATTGGCGGCCCTCCTCCAATGCCTTCGCCTGGGCATGCTGGAACAGCGCCATCGGCACCAGCAGCAGCAACACCATCGCGCATGTGACGGCGGACGCCATCGGCCAGTCGGCGTTGTCGAAGAACTCATTCCACATCACGCGGCCGATCATCAGCGTGTTCGCGCCGCCGAGCAGCTCGGGAATCACGTACTCGCCGACCGCCGGAATGAACACCAGCAGACAGCCGGCGATGATGCCGTTCTTCGACAGCGGCAGCGTGATCTGCCAGAACGCCTTCCACGGCTTCGCGCCGAGGTCGTAGGCGGCTTCCAGCAAGGTCAGGTCCATTTTCACGAGATGCGCGTACAGCGGCATCACGAGAAACGGCAGGTACGAATAGACCATGCCGATATAGACCGCCGTGTTCGTGTGATACAGCTCGATCGGCGAATGGATCAGGCCGACCGACATCAGGAAGTTATTCAGCAGCCCGTTGTTCTTCAGAATGCCGATCCATGCGTACACGCGGATCAGGAACGAGGTCCAGAATGGCAGCATCACGGCCATCATCAGCAGATTGCGGGTGGCCGGATTGGAGCGCGCGATGTAGTACGCCATCGGATAGCCGATCAGCAGACACAGCACGGTCGAAATCGCCGCGACCACGACCGAATTCACATAGGTCGCGAAGTACAGGCTGTCGGTCAACAGAAACGCGTAGTGCGACAGATCCAGCGTGATGTGCAGCGCGCCTTCCGCGAAGGTGACGAGCTGCGTGTACGGCGGAATGCCGAGCTGCGAATCGGCGAAGCTGATCTTCACGACCAGCAGGAACGGCACGAGGAAGAACAGCAGCAGCCAGATGAACGGCCCCGCCACCACCGCGGTGCGTCCCCTGAACTTCAGACGCCGCACGGGCCACGCGAAAAACGACGAAAGCGCCTCTCTCATGACGTCAGCACCACGCCGGCCGATGCGCTCCAGCGCACGTAGACTTCGTCGCCCCAGGATGGCGGATCGATTTCGGTGAGCGCCAGGCTCGTCACGTTCGCGATCACGGTCTTGCCGCCGTCGAGCTTCACGTGATACAGCGAATAGCCGCCCATGTACGCGATATTCGTGACGACGCCCCTGCCCCAGTTGTAGGCGCCCTCCGGCGGCTTACGCGTGAGGGCGATGCGTTCGGGGCGCACCGAGATCGTCACCGGCATGCCGAGCGGACCGGTGATGCCGTGATTGACGTGCAAATGGCACGTGAGATCCGGCGTTTCGATGAACACGTGATCGGGCTCGTCCTCGACCGTATGGCCTTCGAACAGATTGGTCGAGCCGATGAACTCCGCCGAGAAACGGCTGTTCGGGTACTCGTAGACTTCATGCGGCGTGCCGAGCTGCACGATCTGGCCTTCGCTCATCACGGCGAGGCGGTTGGCCATCGTCATCGCTTCCTCCTGATCGTGCGTGACCATCATGCAGGTGACGCCGACCTGGTCGAGAATGTTGACGAGCTCGATCTGCGTGCGCTGGCGGATCTGCTTGTCGAGCGCCGACATCGGCTCGTCGAGCAGCAGCAGCTTCGGCCGCTTGACGAGCGAGCGCGCGAGCGCAACGCGCTGCTGCTGCCCGCCCGACAGCTGATGCGGCTTGCGCTTCGCGAAGCGGCCCATCTGCACGAGTTCGAGCGCGTTGTGCAGGCGGTCTTTCAGCTCGGCCTTCGGCACGCCTTCCTGCTTGAGGCCGAACGCCACGTTCGCCTCGACCGTCATGTGCGGAAAGAGCGCGTACGACTGGAACATCATGTTGACCGGCCGGCGATACGGCGGCAGTTGCGCGAGGTCTTCGCCATCGATCAGGATCTTGCCCGACGTCACGGTTTCGAGCCCGGCCATCATGCGCAGCAACGTCGACTTGCCGCAGCCCGAGCTGCCGAGCAGCGCGAACAGCTCGCCCTTCTTCACCGTCAGATTGACCCCTTTGACCGCGACGGTCTCGCCGAACTTCTTCACGACATCGACGATCTGGATGAACTGCTCCGCTGCGTCGCCCGTCACGGCGTTCAAGCCCGTCGACGGCACGGCCGTCGCGGCCAGCGCGCCCGGCTGGTCAATACTCATCATAATGCTGCTTCACTCCGGCGTTTGACGAACAAAGCCCCCGGTGAACACCGAGGGCTTCATAGGCTGCTTATCTGTTTGTTGTCGCGCTTAGCGGCCGGACTTGAACTCGGTCCACAGCCGCGTTTGCAGCCGCTGGATTTCCTGCGGCAGCGGTTTCAACAGGAACAGCGTCTTGATGGTTTCCGGCGACGGGTACACGGCCGGATCGTTCGCGACGTCCTTGTCCACGTACTTGCGCGCTGCCATATTGACGCTCGGGTAGTACACGGCGTTGGTGATCGCGGCGTTCACCTGCGGCGTCTCGATGTAGTTGATCCACTCGAGCGCGGCTTCCTTGTGCTTCGCATCCTTCGGAATCGCCATCACGTCGAACCACACCGGCGCGCCGCCCTTCGGCACGAAGTACTCGATCTTGTACGGCTTCTTCGCCTCGATCGCGCGATGCTTGGCGATCACGACGTCGCCCGACCAGCCGTACGCGAAGCAGATGTCGCCGCCGACGAGGTCGTTGATGTAGCCCGACGAGTTGAACTGCGTGATGTACGGGCGGATCTTTTTCAGCATCGCGAGCGCGGCGCGGTAGTCGGCCGGGTTCGTGCTCATCGGGTCTTTGCCTATGTAGTGCAGCGCGGCTGCGAACATCTGGTCCGGCGCGTCGAGCACCGACACGCCGCAGGCCTTCAGCTTCGAGATGTATTCCGGCTTGAACAGGATGTCCCAGCTATCGAGCGGCGCGTCCTTGCCGAGGATCTGCTGGACCTTCGTCACGTTGTAGCCGAGGCCGGTCGTGCCGTACGCCCAGGGCACCACGTACTTGTTGCCCGGATCGGCGCCGGCGACGAGCGCCATCAGCGACGGGTCGAGGTACTTCAGGTTCGGCAGCTTCGATTTGTCGAGCGGCTCGAAGATGCCCGCGGCGATCTGCTTGCCCGCGTAGTTGCTGGTCGGCACGACGATGTCGTAGCCCGAATTGCCGGCGAGCAGCTTCGCCTGCAGCGTGTCGTCGCTGTCGTAGTTGTCGTACTTGACCTGGATGCCGGTCTGTTTGGTGAAGTTCGGTATCGTGTCCTTCGCGATGTAGTCGGACCAGTTATACACGTTGAGCTGCGTATCCTTCGCAGCGGCCGTCAACCACGGCGCCGCGCACAAGATCAGCGCCGCCATATGCCCCACTATCCGCTTGTTCATCCCGTTCTCCGATCCTCTCGTCACTCAAGCCGCGCCGTCGCCCGCACGGTCCCCTGAAAACCCCGAAAACTACCACCAATTATTGCCCACACAAAAAAAAACCCGGAGCTGTCGCGCAAACGGTACAGGCTCTGGCCGCACCCTTGCAAAATGGGCGAAATTTTAACGGGTTATCGGCCCGTGTCTACCGAAAAATACGCGGACGTCGGCCGCGCTTTATCCGCGCTGGGCACAGGCTGCGAGGGTTTCATCGCGTCGCTGTTATCTGGTTGTCAGCTCGGCGTTGGCTCGCACCTGGGCGGTGCGCCGCTCTGGCGCGCGCGAGTGCCGGACGGTGCTTGCCGGTGCAGAGCCGCGTCGGCGTCCGGCGCGCCTTTCATGCGCCGCGGCGCCGCCACGACGGCTCGAATGCTCCTATCATGATCTTTTGATGCGTATTGCGCGACGTCGTCGCGCGATGGCCGGCCCGCCGCTGCGCGCGTGCGATGGGCATGTGACTTGCAACAGGATGCGTTTCCCACAAGCTCTGGCACGATCAACACCAATCCTTTCGCGATGCGTCCAGACCGGCGCCGGCGCCTGCCGGGCGAGCCGATGCGTCCCGCGCACTGGTTCTCGTTCCTCGGCGCCGGCGCGCTGATCGCGGGCGCGACCTGGCAGCGACGCGCAGATCAAAGCCGCGCTGCACGTCGTCAATCTCGATGCTTTCGGCTCGCTTGCGTTCGCGTTCGTGATCAACGCGGCGCTGCTGATCGTCGCGGCGGCCGTGTTCTATGCCAGCGGTCATCGCGGCGTGACCGATCTGGCCGATGCGCATCGGCTGATCGCGCCGCTCGTCGGCAGCCGCTGGGCCGGCATCCTGTTCGCGACGGCGCTGCTCGCGTGCGGACTCAGCGCGACCGTCACCGGCACGCTGGCCGGTCAGCCGGTGATGGAGGGCTTCCTGCGGCTGCGGTTACCGCGCTGGAAACGCGCGCTGCTCACGCGTGCGCTCGCGATCGGGCCGGCCCTGCTCGCGGTAGGCGTGTTCGGTCAGCATGGCTCGAATCAGTTGCTGGTCGCGAGCCAGGTCGTGCTGAGCTTGCAATTGCCGCTCGCGGTCGTGCCGCTGATCCGCTGCGCGTCCGATGCGGCGCTGATGCGCGGCTGGCGCGTGCACGGCGTGCCGCTCGTGCTGTCATGGCTGTCGGCGGCGTTCATCATTGCGCTCAATGGCGCGCTGATGTGGCAACTGGCGACTTCGGCGTGATCGCAGACGCAAAGGTCAGCGCAATTGACATGAAGTTCGCACGACGCTGAGCGACGCATGCAAGGCGCGCGGCGCGCATCGGATCGGTTAACATAGCGGGACTTCGCCTCCCCGCCTCAAGGTTTCCGATGACTTCGAATCTCCACGATCTTCCCGACAGCCCGTGCATCGGCGTCTGCTCCACGCTCTTCGACGAGGTCTGTAAAGGCTGCGGCCGCACCGCCACCGAAGTGTCGAACTGGGTGTTTCTGAGCGACGAGGAAAAGCGCGCGATCTGGACTCGGATCGAACGGGAAGGCACGGCGATGCGGTTTCAGAACGACAAGGTGTGAGGGTGTTCGTTGCGCGCATCGCACGTTGACGCGACCATAAAAAAAGCCCGCTTCGACGAAGCGGGCTTTTTGCTGTGACGCGATTCGATCAGCGTGAACCGAAGCGCTTATTGCACGCCCTGACTCGTCAGGAAGTCCTCGTAGTTACCGCCAAAGTCGTTCAGCGTGCCATTGGTCTTCACTTCGATGATCCGGTTCGCGAGGCCGCTCACGAACTCGCGGTCGTGGGAGACGAAAATCAGCGTGCCGTCGAACTTGTCGAGCGCGATCTGCAGCGACTCGATCGACTCCATATCCATGTGGTTGGTCGGCTCGTCCATCAGCAGCACGTTGTGGCGGCCCAGCATCAGCTTGCCCCAGATCATGCGGCCCTTCTCGCCGCCCGACAGCACCTTGACCGACTTGCGGATGTCGTCCGCATTGAACAGCAGCCGGCCGAGCGTGCCGCGCACCATCTGCTCGTCATCGCCTTCCTTGCGGTACTGGTCGATCCAGTCCATCAGCGTGACGTCGCCGGGAAACTCTTCGTACGTGTCTTGCGGCATGTAGCCGACGTTGGCGTTTTCCGCCCACTTCACCGTGCCGTGGTCGAGTTGCAGATTGCCGAGCAGCGAGCGCAGCAGCGTGGTCTTGCCCGCGCCGTTCTCGCCGATGATCGCGATGCGCTCGCCCGGCTGCACGCTGATGCTGAAGTTATTGAAGATCGAGCGCTCGTATTTCTTGGAGATGCTGTCGGCGACCACCGCGATGTTGTGCAGCTTCTTCTCGAACTCGAAGCGGATGAACGGGTTCTGCCGCGACGACGGCTTGAATTCCTCGATCTTGATCTTGTCGATCATCTTCAGACGGCTGGTGGCCTGGCGCGCCTTCGACTTGTTCGCCGAGAAGCGGCGCACGAAGTCCTGCAGATCGGCCACGCGCTCCTTCGCCTTCGCGTTGGCGGCCTGCTGACGCTCGCGCGCCTGCGTGCTGGCTAGCATGTAGTCGTCGTAGTTGCCCGGATAGACCTTCAGCGTGCCGTAGTCCATGTCGGCCATGTGCGTGCAGACCTGGTTCAGGAAGTGCCGGTCGTGCGAGATGATGATCATCGTCGAGTTGTACTGGTTGAGAACATCTTCCAGCCAACGGATCGAGTTGATGTCGAGGTTGTTGGTCGGCTCATCCAGCAGCAGCACGTCCGGCTTCGAGAACAGCGCCTGCGCGAGCAGCACGCGCAGCTTCCAGCCGGGCGCCACGTTGCTCATCGGGCCGTTGTGGTCTTCGATCGCGATGCCGATGCCGAGCAGCAGCTCGCCCGCGCGCGCTTCGGCCGTGTAGCCGTCGTACTCGGCGAACTTCGCTTCGAGCTCGGCCGCGTGCATGTAGTCGTCGTCGGTCGCGTCGGGGTTTGCGTAGATCGCGTCGCGCTCGGTCATCGCGGCCCACATTTCTGCGTGGCCCATCATCACGACGTCGAGCACGCGCACGTCTTCGTACGCGAACTGGTCCTGGCGCAGCTTGCCCAGACGCACGTTCGGCTCGAGCATCACGTTGCCCGAGCTGGGCTCGAGATCCGAGCCGAGAATCTTCATGAAGGTGGATTTACCGCAGCCGTTCGCACCGATCAGGCCATAGCGATTCCCTCCCCCAAATTTGACCGAAATGTTCTCGAAGAGGGGCTTCGGCCCGAATTGCATGGTGATATTGGCAGTAGACAGCACAGCGCGTCCCTTTGAATGTGATATCGGCGAAAAACCTAATATTTTAGCAGGTTTGGAGATTTCAACCGGACAGTTGTTCCGGCGCGGCCCGCGTCACCCGCTCGAGCCACCGCGCGGCGTCTGCAGAATGTCGATGAAGGCCGAAAAATCCGCGTCGGCGAGCCCCATCGCGGCACCCAGTCGCAGCAATTGCTGGACCGTCGACGCGACCGGCATCGGCGTGCCGGCCTCGTAGGCGCTCCCCCGCCGCGCCGTCCGCCCCCCGCCCGCCTCGCCGAAATCCGCCACCCGCCGCGCCAGCGCGCGCGTCGCGGCCGGCGCAATGCTCGAATGATCGACGATCCAGCGCATGCGGCGCGGCGCAGCAGGTGCCGGATCATCGGCGCGCCCATCAGGCCGGGGCCGCAAAAACCAGTTTCCACGTTCGAACCTCGTCGGCTATCAGATTGAATCGCTTATGTTGCGTACAGATGATAGCGACCGCGCCAGGCGCTGAAGTCGCGCGATACCGGGCATGCGATGTGCAGTATCGATGGTTCGAGCGGCGGCGTCTGATCCGCCGCGCAGGCGATTGCGCTGGCGAGGGCGCATCTGTCCGTCGGACTGCGCGAACCGTTGCCTATACTTTTTCCATGCACGTTTCCGAGCAGCGTTTTACTGACCAGCGGCGCACACCAAGGAGGAACTCATGTCAGAACACGTTTACAAGAAGATCGAACTGACCGGTTCGTCGAAGAAATCGATCGACGACGCCATCACCACCGCGATTGCCAAAGCGTCGGAAACGCTGCGCAATCTGCACTGGTTCGAGGTCACGGAAACGCGCGGCCAGATCGAGAACGGCAAGGTCGCGTACTGGCAGGTAACGTTGAAGGTCGGCCTGCGCATCGAGGAGTGAGCGGCGACCGCACGACACGCTTGCCCGTTGCCACGCGCAAGCCGCAAACGGAAAAGCTGCGTCCAGGCGGGGCTGGACGCAGCTTTTTTTCAACAACGGACCGCCCGATTTACTTCGGCAGCGACCCGTCGACACCCTCCACGTACCAGTTCAGGCGCTGCAGTTCCGGATCGGTCAGCGTCTTGCCTGCAGGCACCTTCACCGTGCCCGACTGATCCTTGATCGGGCCCGTGAACACGTCGCGCTTGCCGCTCGCGAGTTCGTCGCGCTTCGCGGCAACCTGCTTCTGCCCATCGGCCGGAATCGCCGACGTGTTCAGGTCCTCGAGGTTGACGGCCTTCTGCGGAATGCCCCACCACACCGGAGCGTTCGTCCACTTGCCGTCGAGCACCTGCTGGATCACCGCGCTGTAGTACACGCCCCAGTGCGCGACCACCGAGCCGAGATGCGCATCAGGACCGAACTTCTTCATGTCCGAATCCCAGCCGAACGCGTGCACGTGCTTCTCCGACGCGGTCGCGAGCGTCGCGCTCGAATCGGTGTTCTGCAGCAGCACGTCGGCGCCCTGGCCGATCAGCGTTTCGGCGGCCTGCTTTTCCTTGCCCGGATCGAACCAGCTGTTGATCCAGATCACCTTCGTATGCACCTTCGGATTCACCGAGCGCGCGCCGAGCGTGAACGCGTTGATGTTGCGCACCACTTCCGGAATCGGCACCGACGCGACGAAGCCGAGCGTGTTGCTCTTCGTCACGTAGCCCGCGGCGACGCCGGCCAGATACGCGCCCTGGTACATGCGCACGTCGTAGGTGCCGAAGTTCGGCGCCTTCTTGTAGCCGGTCGCGTGCAGGAAGATGGTGTCCGGGAAGTCCTTCGCGACCTTCAGCTCGAAGTCCTGGTAGCCAAAGCTCGTGCCGAAGATGATCTTGTTGCCCTTGTTCGCGAGATCGCGGAACACGCGCTCGGAGTCGGCCGATTCCGGCACGTTCTCGACGCGCGTGATCTTGATCCTGTTGCCGAACTTCGCTTCGGCTTCCCGCGAGCCCTGGTCGTGCGCGTAGGTCCAGCCGGCATCGCCCGGATTGCCGAGATAGACGAACGCGACGCCCGGCACGTCGGCGGCCTGCGCGGTTTGCGCGAGCGGCGCCGCAAGCGCCAGCGACGCCGCACCCCAAGCGAAAGCGGTCAGCAGATTTCTTCTCTTCATGTTTTCTCCCCTGTCGTAATGAGCGAATAGTTTGAGCGGATCGATAAAGGACCTGTGTCGCCGTCAGCCCGCCGAGAAAAACGGCTTGCCGAGCGACGCGGGTGCATTCAGGCGAATCGTGTTCGGATTGCGCGAGATCAGCGCGAGCACGACGATCGTCGCAACGTACGGCAGCATCGCGAGGAACTGCGTCGGCACCGGCACACCGATCGCCTGCGCATAGAACTGCAGCCCCGTCACCGCGCCGAACAGCAGCGAGCCGATCAGCAGTCGCCCAGGGCGCCACGTCGCGAACACCACGAGCGCGAGCGCGATCCAGCCGCGGCCCGAGGTCAGGTTCTCCTGCCACAGGTGCAGATTGACGATCGAATAGTAGCCGCCCGCGAGCCCCGCCATGCCGCCGCCGAACGCGACCGCCCCATAGCGCACGCCGACCACCGGAAAGCCGACCGAATGCGCGACCTGCGGCGATTCGCCGACCGAGCGCAGCACGAGTCCCGCGCGCGTGCGATAGAGGAACCAGCCGATCGCGGCGAACATCAGGAACGCGAGGTAATCGAGCGGCGTGAGGGTAAACAGCGCGGGGCCGAGCACCGGGATGTTCGACAGGCCGGGGATCGTCCACGTATCGATCGTCGCGCGCACCGCCGCCGACGTGTACGGCTTGCCGACGTACGCGGACAGCCCGATGCCGAAGATCGTCAGCGACAGGCCGGTCGCGACCTGGTTGGCGAGCATCGTCAGCGTGAGGAACGCGAACAGCAGCGACATCGCGAGACCGGCGCCGATCGCGGCGAGCACGCCGAGCCACGGGCTGCCGGTGATCGACGTGACCGCGTAGCCGCTGACGGCGCCCATCAGCATCATCCCTTCCACGCCAAGATTGAGTACGCCCGATTTTTCGGCGACGAGTTCGCCGGCGCCCGCGAACATCAGCGGGATCGACGCGGTGATCGCGCTCGACGTGAGCGCGCTGGCTTGCTGGATATCCATATCGAGTCTGAAAGCGGATTTAGCGAGCTGATTGGCAAACTTAACGAGCCACTGCTGCGGCCGAGCGGCGCCGCACGCGGTAGTTCACGAACAGGTCGGCGCCGAGCAGGCAGAACAGCAGCAGCCCCTGGAACACGCCCGAGAGCGCCTGCGGCAATTGCATCGAGGTCTGCACCGCTTCGCCGCCGAGATACAGCAACGCCATCAGCAGACTGGCGAGCACGATGCCGAGCGGATGCAGTCTGCCGACGAACACGACGATGATCGCGGTGAAGCCGTAGCCCGGCGACCACGTCGCCTGCAACTGGCCGATCGGACCGGCGATTTCGCCCATACCGGCGAGGCCCGCGAGGCCGCCGCTAATCAGCAGCGACGTCCAGATCGTCTTCTTGTCGGAGAAACCGGCATAACGCGCGGCGAGCGGCGCAAGTCCGCCGACGTTCATCCGGTAGCCCGCGAAGCTCTTGCGCATGAACAGCCAGACGAGCGGAATCGCGATCAGCGTGAGGAACACGGACGCGTTCAGGCGCGTGCCACGCAGAAATTTCCAGTGCCAGTCGCCATACAGCGTCGGAAACAGCGCGTCGCCGCTGAACATCTCCGACAGCGGGAAGTTCATGCCCTGCGGATCGCGCCACGGGCCGCTCACGAGATAGATCAGCAGTTGCGTCGCGACGTACGTGAGCATCAGGCTCACGAGAATCTCGTTGGTATTGAAGCGGCTCTTCAGAAACGCGGGAATCGCGGCCCACGCCATGCCGCCGAGGATGCCGGCCGCCATCATGGTCGGCAGGATCCACCAGCCGCTCGCCTGATCGAAATAGATCGCGACGCCGCTCGCCGCGATGCCGCCGAGCAGCATCTGCCCTTCGGCGCCGATGTTCCACACGTTCGCGCGGTAGCCGATCGCGAGACCGAGGCCGATCAGGCACAGCGGCGACGCCTTCAGCAGCAGCTCCGACCAGCCGTTGATGCTCGACAGCGGCTCGATGAAAAACCCGTGCATCGCCTGCAACGGGTCGCGGCCGACGAGGCCGAAGATCAGGAAGCCGATCGCGAGCGTCAGCAACGCGGCGATCAGCGGCACGGCGAGCTGCATCGTGCGCGACGGCGACGTGCGGGCTTCGAGTCGATAGGGAAGCATCATGGGTAGCGTGTATGTGTTCGGGTTCTGTTCTTCAGGGTCCGCATTCGCGTGCGTGGTTAGCGTGTTGGCGTGGCCGGCGGGCAACGCCTCGCCTCATGCATGCGCCGGTTGATCCGCCGCGGGCGCCGCGCCCTCGCGGTCGCCGAACAGCCCCGCCATCCAGCGGCCGATTTCCTCGGCGTTGGTCGCACCGGTCGCGCGCACCGGCGAAAGCCGCCCGCCCGCGAGCACCGCGATGCGATCGCAGATATCGAACAGCTCTTCCAGTTCCTCCGAGATCACCAGAATCGCAACGCCGCGCGCCGACAGATCGAGCAGTTGCTGACGGATGAACGCCGACGCGCCGACATCGACGCCCCACGTCGGCTGCGCGACCACGAGCACCTTCGGCGCCTGCAAAATCTCGCGGCCCATGATGTATTTCTGCAGATTGCCGCCCGACAGACTTTGCGCGAGCGCGTCGGGGCCGCCGCAGCGCACGTCGAACGCGTCGATGCAGCGCTTCGCGAATGCGCGCATCACACCCGTTTTGATCCAGCCCGAGTTGACCATGCTCTGCCGATGCGCGGTGAGCAGCGCGTTGTCGGCGAGGCTCATCGCCGGCACCGCGCCGCGGCCGAGCCGCTCTTCAGGCACGAAGCCGAAGCCGAGCGCGCGCCGAGCGCCCGCGCCGAGGCGCGCGGCCGGTTTGCCGCAGATCGTGATCGCGTCGGCCGGCAGGCTGCGTTGTTCAGCGCGCTTCTCGCCGGACAACGCCGCGAGCAGTTCCGCCTGCCCATTGCCCGACACACCGGCAATGCCGAAGATCTCGCCCGCATGCACGCTGAACGACACGTCGCGCAACGAGGTGCCGAACGGATCGTCGCTCGCGACCGACAACTGCCTGACGTCGAGCAGCACCGCGCCCGGCTTGTGCTCGCGCCGCGTGTAGTCCGGCAGCGAGTGGCCGACCATCAACTGCGCGAGCGATGCATGCGTCTCGTTCTTCGGCGTCACATGGCCGGTCACGCGACCGCCGCGCATCACCGTCGCGGTGTCGCACAACTCCTGGATTTCGTCGAGCTTGTGGCTGATGTAGAGGATGCTGCAGCCCTCGGCCGCGAGCCGGCGCAGCGTCGTGAAGAGCTTGCGGACCGCCTGCGGCGTCAGCACCGAGGTCGGTTCGTCCATGATCAACAGACGCGGATTCTGCAGCAGGCAGCGCACGATTTCGACACGCTGCCGCTCGCCGACGGTGAGGCTGTGGACATGCCGCTGCGGATCGATGTCGAGCCCATAGTCGGCCGACACCTCGCGAATGCGTTTGGCCAACGTCTTCAGATCGAACGGTTCGTCGAGCGCGAGCGCGATGTTTTCGCCGACCGTCAGCGTCTCGAACAGCGAGAAGTGCTGGAACACCATGCCGACGCCGAGCTTGCGGGCGGCCGCCGGACTCGCGATGTCGACCGTCTCGCCTTCCCAACGGATCTCGCCGGCGTCGGGTCGCACGGCGCCATAGATGATCTTCATCAGCGTGCTCTTGCCCGCGCCGTTCTCGCCGAGCACCGCGTGGATTTCGCCGGGCGCGACGACGAGCGTGACGTCGTCGTTGGCGCGCACGGCCGGGTACTGCTTCGTGATGCCCGTCAGCGCGAGCCGAGGCACCGCCTGGCCGGTGAGTTGCGCGCCGTCGCTAAGTGGAGTGTCGCTCATGAGATTCCGTAGTGCGTTCGTGACGCTGCTTGCCGCCTGCTTGCCGCCTGCTTGCCGCCTGCTTGCCGCCTGCTTGCCGCCTGCTTGCCGCCGGATTGCCGCCGGATTGCGGACTATCGGTCGGCCCCGCCGGCGGGCGATCCGTCACCACAACCGGATGACAATACCTAATTCGCCCCACTCAGTCGAGTTGACAAAATTCCCGCAAACCCCCGCCGCTACAAGCTCTGCGGGTATGTCGCCCTTGACGCCGTTTTTCGTCCATATTAAAACGCATATACCCCCACGTTAGTTCGATCAGCCTGCACATATATTCGGAGAATCCATGAGCCAGCAACGCGAGGCGATCGACACGTACCTGCTGCGCGTGTTGCACACGCTACTGATGGAGCGCAGCGTCACCCGCGCCGCCGTCAAACTGAACCAGTCCCAACCCGCCATCAGCGCGGCGCTGCGCCGTCTGCGCGACATCACCGGCGACCCGCTGCTGGTGCGCGGCAAGTCCGGCATGGTGCCGACCGAGTACGGTCTGCGCCTGCTCGAACCGGTGCAGAACGCGCTGCGCGAAATCGAGCGCATCAAGTTCCAGCAGCACAACTTCGATCCAGCCACGTCGATCCGCTGCTACCGGATCGGCTGTCCCGACTACCTGAACGTGCTGTTCGTGCCGACGGTCGTCGAACGTTTCCGCAAGGCCGCACCGAACGCGACGCTCGAATTCCATTCGCTCGGCCCCGCGTTCGACTACGAACTCGCGCTCGAGGACGGCAAGCTCGACATCGTGGTCGGCAACTGGCCGGAGCCGCCCGAGCAGTTGCATCTGTCGAACCTGTTCGTCGATCAGATCGTGTGCCTGATGAGCAACACGCATCCGTTCGCCAAACGCGGCGGGCTCACGCTCGACCAGTACCTGAACGCGCCACATCTCGCGCCGACGCCGTATTCGGTCGGCCAGCGCGGCGCGATCGACGTGCATCTCGCGCGCGAGCGGCTCAAGCGCCATGTGGTCGTCACGTTGCCCTACTTCAATCTCGCGCCGTACGTGCTGATCAAATCCGATCTGATCTTCACGACGACGCGCCTCTTTGCCGACTATTACGCGAAGTTTCTGCCGCTGACCGTGATGCCCGCGCCGCTCGACTTTCCGCCGATGCAGTACTACCAGCTGTGGCACGAGCGCGTGCATTACTCCGACGAAGTGCGCTGGCTGCGCGGCGTGGTTGGCGAGGCGACCCGGACGTTGATCGACAAGTGCTGACGCCGCATGCGGCGCCGATCGCACTGGCGCCGCCGCTCATGGATCAGCGACTCGCGGCTTGCGCGCGGCGCGGCGCGAGTGCCGCCCGTTCCGCTCGAGCTCAAGCGGCCGCCTCGTAAAGCTGCCGCGCGAGCGCGTTATGCCGCTCGATCACCGGCCCGAGTTCGAGCGTCGCCAACTGCCCATTCTTCACCACCACCTTGCCGTCGATCATGCTATAGCTGACCTGCGACGGCGCGCAGAATACCAGAGCCGCCACCGGATCGTGCAGCGCGCCGGCAAAATGCGGCTCACGCAGATCGAACGCGACGAAATCCGCGGCCATGCCGGGCGCGAGCGCGCCGATGTCGTCGCGATTGAGCACGCGCGCACCACCCAGGGTCGCGATTTCGAGCGCCTCGCGCGCGGTCATCGCATCGGGCCCAAAACCGACGCGCTGCAGCAACAGCGCCTGGCGCACTTCGGCGACCATCTGCGCACCGTCGTTCGACGCCGAACCGTCGACGCCGAGCCCAACCGGCACGCCCGCGAGCCGCATGCGCTTGACCGGCGCGATGCCCGACGCGAGCCGCATATTCGAGCACGGACAGTGCGCGACGCCGGTGCCGGTGCGCGCGAACAGCGCAATGCCCGCGTCGTCGAGTTGCACGCAGTGCGCATGCCATACGTCATGGCCGACCCAGCCGAGATCGTGCGCATACTCGGCCGGCGTCATGCCGAACTTCTGGCGGCTGTACGCGACGTCGTTGAGGTTCTCCGCCAGATGCGTATGCAGCGACACGCCGTACTGGCGCGCGAGCGCCGCCGATTCGCGCATCAGGTCGCGGCTCACCGAAAACGGCGAGCACGGCGCCACGACGACGCGCAGCATGGAGTAGCGCCCATCGTCGTGATACGTCTCGATCAGACGCTGCGTGTCCTTCAGGATGTCCGCTTCGCGCTCGACCACCGAATCGGGCGGCAGGCCGCCGTCCTTGCGTCCCACGCTCATGCTGCCGCGCGCCGCATGAAAGCGCATGCCGATTCGGCGCGCGGCCGCGATGCTGTCGTCGAGACGGCTGCCGTTCGGATAGATGTACAAATGGTCGCTCGACGTCGTGCAGCCCGACAGCAGCAGCTCGGCCATCGCGGTCAGCGTCGATACTTCGATCATGTCAGGCGTGAGGTTCGCCCACACTTTGTACAGGTTCGTGAGCCAGCCGAACAACTCGGCGTTCTGCGCGGCGGGAATCGCGCGCGTGAGGCTCTGGTACATGTGGTGATGCGTGTTGACGAGGCCCGGAATCACGAGATGGCCGTGCAGGTCAAGTACCTCGTCGGCCGATTGCGGCAGTTGCGCGGTCGGTCCGACCGCGACGATCCGGTTGTCCTCGATATACAGCCCGGCGTCGCGCAGTTCGCGCCGCTCGTCATCCATCGTGACCAGCACGTCCGCGTGCTTCACGAGCATCGTCTTACCGGGTTGTTTCAGTGCTTCATTCATCGTCATTCGTCTGTCCGCCTGATTGCCTGCATGCAAAGCCGTTCGAACGCGATGCGGCGGCACGCCACCGTGCCGTCGCGTTCCGTTGAACGCCATTGGCCCGGTTACCCAGCGTGAGTCGCCGTCTTCGGGGTTGTCCGTGCCAAAGGCCTGCCTTTGCACGGGTGGGTCGCGCCGCACAGCGCTTACCTTCGGTAGCCAAAATCCCGCTGACAACCCGCGCGGTTGCGATACCCAACTTCACACCGCCAATATAGTGGTGCATTTTTGGCGCCGGTACGATCGGCCGATGAGCCGGCGCGGCTTTCGTCTGGCTGTCCATCATGCGCGAACTATTATCTTTCCTATCGCTCGCGCTCGGGACAGAGCATCCTTTCTACAATGGCTGCCACGGCGCTCGCTTCGATTCGCCGACGGGTATGTAGCCACTGACGTGGAGCCTCGATCCGCCGCAAACGTAATGGATCGGGCCGCCGCCGACACCTCGCATTCACACAAGGACAATTGCGAATGGGCAAGCTCACTACCCACGTGCTCGACACCGCGAACGGCCGTCCCGGCGCAGGCATCAAGGTCGAACTCTTCGCGCTCGCGGGCGACACGCGCCGCGCGCTCAAAACCACTGTCACCAATCACGACGGCCGCTGCGACGAGCCGCTGCTCGAAGGCGACGCGCTCGTCGCGGGCGAGTACGAACTCGTGTTCGGCGCGGGCGACTACTTCGCCTCGCTCGGCACGAAGGTGCCGGAACCACGCTTCGTCGATCGCGTCGTGCTGCGCTTTGGCGTCGCCGATGCCGACGCGCACTATCACGTGCCGCTGCTGGTGTCGCCGTTTTCGTACAGCACGTATCGGGGCAGCTAGCCCTGCTGGATGCGAGCCGCGTCCGAACCGGCACGAACAGACCTGGACAGGCACAACGCCCCGCCATACCCATAACAACCCGCGCTGCGTCTTCTATCCGCAGTCGGCGCGATGACCGACGACGTCGAACGTCATCGCGCGCGCAACGAATCAGAAGTGGAGGAGTTTCATGGAAGGCTTTATCACCGACTGGTTGAACCTCGCGATTCGCTGGTTCCACGTCGTCGCCGCCATTGCATGGATCGGCGAATCGTTCTATTTCGTCGCGCTCGACAACAGCCTGAAGCCGCCGACCGATCCGAATCAGCGCCGTCGCGGCGTGTTCGGCGAGTTGTGGCACGTGCACGGCGGCGGCTTCTACAACATGCAGAAGTACACGGTCGCGCCGCCCGAAATGCCCGAAGACCTGCACTGGTCGAAATGGCCGTCGTACACGACGTGGCTGTCGGGCTTCGGTCTCTTTACCGTGCTGTATCTGTTCTCGCCGAGCACCTACCTGATCGACAGGAACGTGCTCGACATGGGGCCGGTGGTCGCCGTCGCCTCGGCAATCGGCTTCCTCGGGGCCGGCTGGATCGTCTACGACTCGCTGTGCCGCATTCTCGGCACACGCGACAAACTTCTCGGCATCTGCGTCGGCGTTTATGTGCTGATCGCGGCGTATCTCGCCTGCCATATCTTCGCGGGCCGCGCAGCATATCTGATCATGGGCGCGATGCTCGCGACGATCATGTCGGCCAACGTGTTCTTCGTGATCATTCCGGGCCAGCGCAAGATGGTCGACGCGATGCTGAAGGGCGACACGCCGAACCCGATCTACGGTAAGCGCGGCAAGCAGCGCTCGGTGCACAACACGTATTTCACGCTGCCGGTCGTGTTCGCGATGCTGTCGAACCACTACGCGATGACCTACACGCATCCGTACAACTGGGCGGTGCTCGTCGTCATCATGCTGGCCGGCGCGCTGATCCGTCAGTTCTTCGTGATGCGCCATCGCGGCCAGGTGTTGTGGTATCTGCCGGTCGTCGGCGTCGCGCTGATGTGCACGGCACTCGTGTGGACCATGCCGCGTCCGGTGGTGCCGCAGGCGCAGGCCGCCAACGCGCCGACGCTGAAGGTCGCCGACATCGCGCCGGTGCTGCAGCAGCGCTGCGTGGCCTGTCACTCCGCGCATCCGACGATGATGGGCAGCGCGCCCGCCGGCGTGCTGATGGATACGCCCGACGAAATTTCGCAGAACGCGCAGCGCATTTACCAGCAGGCGGTCACGTTGAAGGCGATGCCGCTCGGCAACGTCACGCATATGACCGACGACGAGCGGATGAAGATCGCCGCGTGGTTCGAAGGCGGCGCGGCGAAGTAAGGACGTCTGTCCGGATCACGGAGCCGGTGCCGAGGCAGAGGCTGGAGTGCGAAGCGGGCTTGTCGCGAGAGCGGCAAGCCCGTTGTTGTTTGGGAAGGTGACGTGCGGAATTTGTCGCCCTTGGGCTACAAAAATTGGCAAAGATACATAAAATGTAGCCTTGGAGACACAAATACGAATAACCTTGTTGTGTCTCTTGGGCTACAATAAATGTCAAATACGTTGAGTTTGACGCCCTGAGGCTACAAATGACCACCCTCGCCGATGTCTCGGACATGCTGAAAGCCGTGCGACGCGACAGCAAACTATCGCAGGAAGAACTTGGGCGCCGCGCGGGCGTGGCCCGCACGACCGTCGCGCGGATGGAAACCCTCGCCAGGAACGATATGAGCGTGTCCGTGCTCGTGCGCCTGCTCGAGGTTGCCGGTTACGACCTCAAGTTCGTCGCGCATGGACATGGCCGCACGCTGGAAGACATCCTCGCTGAACAGCGCAGCCCGGACGCGCAGCCATGAAGCTCGACGTTCAGGTGCTAGGCAAGAACGTTGCCACGCTGTTTCGCGAGCGCGACGACTATGTCCTCAAATATAACGGCGATGCGAGCGCGGCCGACTTCGTCAGCCTGACGATGCCGGTGCGCGAAGAGCCTTGGCGCTGGCCACGCGACCTGCATCCGTTTTTCCGGCAGAACCTGCCTGAAGGCTATCTGCTGAATCTGATCCGCGAGCAATTCGGGCCCTTGCTCGACGGAACCGACCTGTCACTGCTCGCCGTCGTGGGCTCGATGGGGATCGGCCGGGTCACCGTGACGCCCGAAGGCGTGGCGCCGGGCACCGAACTCCAGGCGCTCGACGTCCAGCACATCCTGCACGGCGACAACACCGCCGAACATTTCGCGCAACTCGTCCGTGAATACGCGCGAGCGGCCATTTCGGGCGTCGTGCCGAAGTTCATCGCGCCGCAGGCGCAGTCTGCCGCATCGACACCGGTGCAGCTCGGTAAGCCGACGATTCGAACGAGCCGTCACATCGTCAAAGGTTCGGACGACAACACGCCCTTTCTCGGTTTCAACGAGTTCCATTCGATGCGGGTGCTGGAGCGGCTGGGAGTGGCGCCCGTTGCGCGCACGCGGATGTCGGACGATGGCAGGGCGCTCGTCGTCGAGCGCTTCGATGTCGACGCGCAGGGACTGCCGGCGTATGGCGTCGAAGACTTGTGCGGTCTGCTCGGCTTGCCGCCGCACGAAAAATACCATTCGACGAGCGAGAAAATGCTCAACGCGGCAAGAGCGTATCTGCTCGATCGCGACACCATGCGGATGCAACTCCAGCAGCTCGGCTGGCATTTGCTGACGAACTACGTCGTGCGCAATGCGGACTGCCACACCAAGAACGTCGCACTGTTCTATACCTCGGTCGACGACGTTGCGTTCACGCCCGTCTACGATGTCGTGACGACCCAGGCTTATCCGCGCTTCGCAGCCAATCCGCCCGGGCTGCCTGTCGACGGCCGCAAAACCTGGGCAGCCGGTAAAACGCTGGAACGATTTTTCAACACACGCATGGGCATCGCCCCGCGGCAATATGCGCAGATGGTTGAAGCGCTGTGCGACTCCGCTGTCGACGTCGGCCACGAGTTGATCGAAGCAGCGCGCAACGAACCGCAGTGGCGTGCGCTCGCCAAGCAGATGCTGTATGCATGGGACGACGGCATGACATCGCTGCGCTCGCCGAAGAAAAGCCTGCAATTCAGGGGGCTCAAGCCGGCCATCGAAGCAGCGGGATTTTCGGCGCCGGAGCCGCCCGAACGGTCAAGGGAAGTCATTGGGCATTCGCCGCTGCTTGGCAGGCGCAAGTGATCGCCATCCATGCAAAAAAGCCCACGACGTAACGCACATCGCGGGCCTGTTCTTCGAACCACAACGCTGCCGGCGACCCGGCAGCTGCATCGCCATCAAACCGCCACCGCGCTCAGCGCATCTTCCGTGAGCCACAGCGACTCCGCCAGATCCTGCTCGTTCAGATTGAGCCCCTCGCCGCCACGATCGACGACGATAAAGTCGCTCGTCTCGCCCAATGCGATCAGCGGATGGTGCCACACGCCTTTCGCGTAGTTGACGCCCTGCCAGCCAGTGGTGACGAACGCGCGGATCTTCTTCGTGTCGAGTTCGCCCGCGGGCGCGACGACGACCAGATACGGCTTGTCGTTGAGCGGCACGAACGCCTGGCTGCCAAGCGGATGACGCTCGAGCATCTTCACTTCGAACGGCAGCGTGCGCGGCTGGCCACGAAACAGATTGACGAGCGTGCGGCCGTGCTCGTCGGCCACGTCGACTTTCGCGAGGTCGTGATAGCGGATCGTCGTGCCGAGGTTGATCGGAATCTGCTTCGCGCCTTCGAGTTCGATCACGTCGCCGAATGCGGCGAACGCCGCTTTCGTCAGCGCTTCGATGGCGAGCGTTTTCATTCGAGCGTACCCCACAGACGCAGACGCGACACGCCGCCGTCCGGATAGATGTTGAAGCGCACATGCGTAACGGGCCCGAGCGCCGCGATCTCGCTCTCGAAGAAATGCTGCTCGTCCATCTGCAGTTTCTGCTCGCCGAGCAGCACCGGCCAGAACATCGCCTGCGTGACGAGCGAGCTGTCGGTCCCGCCCTTCACGTACGCGGCCTGGATCGAACAGCGATCCGGATAATTGCCCTTGAAGTGCGCGGTGTCGACTTCGATCTTGCGGATCACGCCCGGCTGCGCGAGCGCGATGATCGCCCAGTCGTTGCCCGGCTCGCGACGACGACGCGTTTCCCAGCCGTCGCCCATATTCACGCCGCGACCCGGCATCAGCAGCGTCGAGGCCGCGCCGAAGTGCTGGTTGTTCGCGCCGACCAGATACGCGCCGTTTTCCATCGCCGCGAGATCGAACTGCTCGGTGCGGCTCGCGCCGGCCCAGTCGACCTGCGGCTGACCGTAAACACGCAGACGCGCGATGCCGCCGTCCGGATAGATGTTCACGCGCAGATGCGTGTACGCGCTCGCGTCGCCGACTTCGAGGTAGTGGTGGCTATTGCCCTGCAAGGTGGTCGACGGCACGATCTCGGTCCATTGCGTCGCCTGATCCGGCTCGCCATCCGCAACGCGCGCCGCTTCCACCGACGCCGCCGGCGGGAAGTTGCCGGTGAAGTGGCTCGTGTCGAGGTCGAGTCCCTTGATCACGCCGGGCCGCGCGAGCTTGACGATGCACCAGTCGTAGCCGGTCGTGCGCTTGCGACGCGTTTCCCAGCCGTCCATCCACTTGCCGTTGTCGTCGTACTTGCCCGGAATGAAGACGGCCGGTTCCGGATTCAGCATGCGGTCCTTCGGCGCGAAGAATTCGTCGCTGGCCTCGAGCGCCTGCGCGCCCAGACGCGGGTCCGCCAGGTTCACGTAACGGCGCGTGAATTCCGGTGCGTTGGGGTCGAGAATCGGAAGTGCCATCTTTGTCGTCCTTGAGATCGATTGGTGCGGGAAAAACGTTACGGCTCGCTGCGTGACGCAATGCGCGTCACGCGCCGATCAGGTCGTCGAGCCGCAAACGTGCAATGCGATAGATCTGATCGAGGCTCGCGCGCAGTTCGTCGGCGCGGCTGTTGTTCACGCGCGATTCGAAGTCCGCGATGATGCCGTGGCGGTCGTAGCCGCGCACCGCGAGAATGAACGGAAAACCGAATTTCTCGCGATACGCGAGATTGAGCGCATGCAGCTTGTCGAACTCTTCCTGCGTGCATTGCGCGAGACCCGCGCCGCTTTGCTCGCGCGTCGACTCGGCGGTCAGCTCGCCGCGCACCGCGGCCTTGCCGGCCAGTTCCGGGTGCGCGTTGATCAGCGCGAGCTGCTTGTCCTCGCCAGACGTTTCGACGATCTGCGACATCCTGCGATGCAGCTCGTCGATGCTCGCGAACGGCCGCTCCCGCGCCGCGACTTCGGCGACCCACGGCGAGTGCTCGAAGATGCCCGACAGCGCCGCGACGAACGCGTCGGTCGAGATCCTGTTGAGTTGGTCCAGGGTGTATTGCATCGCCTTCATGCCGCAGCCTCGCGGTTGTCTTGCTGGTAAGGATGAGTTTCGTGCCAGTGCCGGGCGATATCGACGCGCCGCGACACCCATACGCGATCGTGTTGTTCGATGTGATCGAGAAAGCGCTGCAGCGCCCGGAAACGCCCCGGCCGCCCGAGCAGCCGGCAGTGCATGCCGATCGACAGCATCTTCGGCACTTCGTCGCCCTCTTCGTACAGCACGTCGAATGCGTCGCGCAGGTAGGTGAAGAAGTGGTCCGCGGTGTTGAAGCCTTGCGGGGTGGCGAAGCGCATGTCGTTGGTGTCGAGCGTGTACGGCACGATCAGTTGCGGCACGGTCTTGCCGCCCGCCACCTCGACGTCCATCCAGAACGGCAGGTCGTCGCCGTAGTAATCGGAGTCGTACAGGAAGCCGCCATATTCGGCGACCAGCCGATGGGTATTCGGACTGTCGCGGCCGGTGTACCAGCCGAGCGGCCGCACGCCGGTCACGCGCTCGATTGCCTCCATGCCGAGGCGCATGTGCTGCGCCTCCTCCTCCGGCGACATGTCCTGATAGTGAATCCAGCGATAGCCGTGGCACGCGATCTCATGTCCGAGTTCGACGAACGCCCGCGCAACTTCTGGATGCCGTTCGATCGCCATGCCGACGCCGAACACCGTCAGCGGCAGGTCGCGCCTTTCGAATTCGCGCAGAATGCGCCACACGCCCGCGCGCGAGCCGTATTCGTAGATCGACTCCATGCTCATGTGCCGCGCCGGATACGCCGCCGCGCCCACGATCTCCGACAGGAACTGCTCGGAACCGGGATCGCCGTGCAGCACGCAGTTTTCGCCGCCCTCTTCGTAATTGAGGACGAATTGCACCGCAACGCGCGCTCGCCCCGGCCAGTTCGGATGCACCGGGTGGCGGCCGTAGCCGATCAGATCGCGTGGGTAGTTCGGGTCGAGTGGCATGGTTTGACGGATGCGTAGTGACGGGACCAGGAATGCGCGTGAACGCGGTTCGAAACCCCTCGGCAACGGTGCGGGGTTCACACGTGTAGCCACGCAACAGGCGGCTTCGGCGGCTGCGGAAACCGCAGCGCCGAGTTGACCCAGTGTAGCGAAAACACCCCGGTGCGCCCATACAGCCGGGCAGATAGTGCGTGTTACAGCGAGTGTATGTGCGTGTCCGCCGACTCGGCGTTTACCCGCAGCGGACCGGGGCTGAACGACGCGAGCGCGCCGTCGTAGCGCTTCGCGAGCGGCCGCGCGTAGTCGCCGCGCTTGGCCGTCGCGAGACGCAGCGTCACCAGCGCCTCGGTCCATTTGACGGCCGCCGTCACGCCTTCGATCACCGGCGCGCCGAGCGCATCTTCGATCTCCGCGCACAGTTCGGCCATGCCCGCGCAGCCGAGCACGATCGCGTCCGAGCCGTCCTCGGCGAGCGCGCGCCGGCATTCGTCGAGGATGATGCGGCGCGCCGCCGAGCCCGGCTGGTCGAGATCGAGCACGGCGACGTCGGTCGCACGCACGTTGCGGCAGAAGCGCTTCATGCCGTAGCGCTCGGCCAGATGCCAGGCCATGCCGCAGGTGCGCGCGAGCGTCGTCACGACCGAAAAGCCCGGCGCGAGCACGCTCGCCGCGTGCATCGCCGCCTCGGCGATGCCGATCACCGGGCCGCGCGCCAACTCGCGGGCCGCATAGAGACCGGGGTCGCCGAAGCACGCGATCACGTAGCCGTCACAGCCGTCCCGTTCGCCCGCCTCCACGTCGGCGAGCAGACCGGGCGTGGCGAGCGCTTCGTCGTAATAGCCCTCGATCGACGGCGGCCCCATCGTCGGATTGACGGCGATCACTTCGGTGCCGGGCGCGGCGACGTCGCGCGCGCAGCGCCCCATCGCCTCGGTCATGCGGCGCGTCGTGTTCGGATTGATCAGTTTGATACGCATGGCGACTCCTGTTCGACTCGTTATTGCAGCGACGAAAGCCCGTGAAACTCAGCGTGCGAGCATCCGGTAAAACAGCATGCCGAGTCCCGCGCCGATGAACCACGAGAAATTCGCGCAGCCGTCGAGCCCCGGCACCATCACGCAGATCACCGCGATCAGCGCGGCCGGCAGCAACGCGGCCACCGCGCGATAGTTGACGCCGTTGCGATACCAGTACGAGCCGCTCGGCGCGACCGTGTACAGATCGTCGAGCACGATCTTCTGACGCTTGACGAGGTAGAAGTCGACGATCAGGACGCCGTACAAAGGCCCGATGAAGCTGCCGAGCACGTCGAGCGTGTAGTGGATCACGGCCGGATTGTTGAACAGGTTCCACGGCGTGATGAACACCGACGCGACCGCCGCGAGCATGCCGCCCGCGCGCCAGCTGATCAGACGCGGTGCAACGTTCGAGAAGTCGAAGGCCGGCGACACGAAGTTCGCGACGATGTTGATGCCGATCGTCGCGATCGTGAAGGTCAGCGCGCCGAGAATCACGGCCATCGGATAGTCGATGCGGCCCACCGTCTCGACCGGGTCCGTGATCAGTTCGCCGAACACCGGCAGCGTGGCCGCGGTCGTGATCACCGTGACGAGCGAGAACGCGAGGAAGTTGACCGGCAGGCCCCAGAAGTTGCCGCGCTTGACGCTGCGAAAGCTCCTGCCGTAGCGCGAGAAGTCACCGAAATTCAGCATCGGTCCGGAGAAGTACGACACCACCAGCGAGATCGCCGTGATCATCACCGGTACCACTTCCATGCCGTGATATTTGACGCCGCCGAGGTTGATGCCGATGTTGCGCCAACCCGCGCGATACACCATGTAGCCGGCGAGAATGAACATCACGACGTAGACGGCTGGCCCGGCGAAGTCGATGAACTTCTTGATGGTCTCCATGCCGTGCCAGAACACCAGCGCCTGCAGTACCCACAGCAGCATGAAGCCCGCCCAGCCGAGCGTCGACAGACCGAGCAGGCCATGCCGATGCACGTCCGCGTACGGCAGCAGTTGCGGCACGAACTTCAGCACGACGATCACGAGCGCGCTCGACGCGAGATAGGTCTGGATGCCATACCACGCGACCGCGATCAGGCCGCGGATCACTGCGGGGACATTCGCGCCGAGCACGCCGAAGGTCGCGCGGCACGCGACCGGATACGGCACGCCGTTCAGCTGGCTCGGCTTCGCGATCAGGTTGCACAGCACGTTCACTAGCGTGATGCCGATCAGCAGCGACACCAGCACCTGCCAGCTCGTCAGGCCGAGCGCGAACAGACTCCCCGCGAATACATAGCCACCCACGCTATGCACGTCCGACATCCAGAACGCGAAGATGTTGTACGCGCTCCAGTTCTGCGCGCGCAGCGGCGCGAGGTCCTTGTTGTAGAGCCGCTCGCTGTAGCCGGCCGGCATCGACGGATCGGTTTGAGCCGTGCCGTCCGGATAGTTGGAGATGGGGTGACCGCCTGGCGCTGCACTGAACTGAGCCATGATTCCTCCTTTGGATAGGGACCGTCGAAAGAGCATCGACGGACATTGCATCGGCCATGCCAGTTGCTCGCTTCTCGTCCCGCATGGGTCAAAGAAGTCGGCGTCGTGGTCCCGGACCGTGCCGCGCGTGTCTCCGTACTGACGTACTTGTGGTTGTCGCATCGCCAGCCGCCGCGGCTTTCCGGCGATGCGTCGCTACCCGAGCTCCGTCGTGTCGCGACGGACGTGCATGTTCAGGCCCGCGGCGCTCACGCGAGGCCGCCTGGCCGTGCATCTATCGGTTCAGTTCAATTCAGTGCGGCGCGCACCACGAACGGGCGCTCGCCTGCTGCTTGCCTCAGCCTGGGGTGGAGTCGGCTTCGGCTGTCTAGGTGGATGCTTCTTTCGACGCAAGCGCGCCGAATACTTCATGCAGATCCGCTGCCCCGCGCGCGGGGCGCTCCAGCATCTTCAACTCGACGCTTTGCAGATGGCGCGACATCAGCGCGGCCGCCTGCTTCGCATCGCCGGCGTCGAGCGCGGCGAGAATCGCTTCGTGGTCCTCGAACGAGCACGGGCTGCGTCCGAGCGATTCGTACAGCGCGGAAATCAGCGTGGAACGCGCGACCAGCCCGTTCAGGCAATCGCACAACACTGAGTTGCCGGTCAGGTTCGCGAGCTCCGTATGAAACTCGCCCGACAAGCGGATCCATGCCGGAAAATCCCGCGTTTCGAATGCCCTGCGTTCCCGGCCGATCATGCCGCCGATGTTCTTCAGACGCCGCATGCCGTGTCCGCTACAGATCTTTTCGACGACGGCCAGCTCGATGATGCGGCGCATTTCGAACACCTCGTGCACCTCCTGCAACGACGGACTCGCGACGAACGCGCCACGATTCGGCTCGAGATCGACGAGGCGCTCACTCGCCAGCTGCGACAGCGCCTGGCGGATGGGGCCGCGCTTCACACCGAATACTTCGCATAGCTGAGCTTCGGTGAGCTTCGCGCCGGGTGCCAGCCGGTGCTCGAGGATCGCCGCGCGGATGCGCTCGGCGATTGCTTCGGGCTTCGAACTGTTCGCGACGGATTCGGGGTCGGACATGGTTGGCGTCTCGGTATGTTGGTCATCATAGGACGGACACAAATATTGTCAACAATTTTTGCGTCGATTTTCGACAGTTTTTGTGCTGCGTTGCGTCATCAGGAGCCCTGTGATCCGAGCTGCGCGGCTGTCTGGCGGGAATCTTACCCGGTTTTTATAATGCCAAGACGACTACTGGCAGCCAGGTTTTGTCAACAAAAACTGAAAACATTGGTGACGGGTGTGGGAGGTGGTGAGTGTGGAAATACTGACAGTTAGTTGCGTTACTGACGATCGGGTAGGAGGCGGGGTTGCCCCCGCCGTCCTCCCACAACACCGGACGTACGGATCACGTATCCGGCGTTTCCTGACGACTGGATTGCTCCAGCGAGCTTCGTTTCGTTCGTCGTGTCGCCTGTCGTTCAATGGACACCCCAACCTCTCTCAGGCTTCCGGCCGTCAAGTTTGATCGCAGGCTCCCGGCTGTGCCGAGACTTGTGCCCAAACGCTCAGAGAGCACGCGTGACTATCCACTCTCGTCAGGTTCGGCCCTTCACTGCTCCGGTTCCGAGCCGCTACTATGGCCTCTGCTGACTCCCGCCAGCCCATCCCGGCACCTTGCGATGCCAGTAGCACAAGGCAGACTGACGGGGCTCCCAGGGTAATGCGCGCGACCTTCCTGCTTATGCCTGTCGGATCTACGTCGTGGCGTTCCGTGCAAGTATTGGGCTTTACAGATCTTGGACTGCTCACCCCGCCACACCGCCTGATATCCGCTTCCTGTTCGTCAGGCCAGCATTTTGCCTGCGGCTTCCTTCAGATTCCGCCTTACGACGGACACCCTTGCCGTTCAGCTAGCACTTCCCCTTGCCGGGTGTGCAGAGGACTTTCACCCCCAAGTCATCCGGCTCGCCACCACAGCGGGTCGGACAGCGCCAGTCACGGCGCTACGCGCCATGCCTGGCGCACCAATAAAAAGCGGGCGATCCGCCCGCCTCCGCCCCGCCCACGACGGCTTCAGCCAATGCTCGGATAGCCCGACGCCGTCAGCCTGAAGCCATGCGCATTGGCGACCAGATGCGCGTCCGCGCCGACCGGCAGCGTCACCATGTTATGAACGTGCCCGAACTGCAGCCCCGTCACGACAGGAATGCCGATCAGCGAGCGCACTTGCTCGACCATCGCGTGCAGGTCGTAGCCGTTGTCGTAGTCGTACGGCTTGCCGCCCGAGAAATCACCGAGCACGAGCGCCTTCTGCTGCGCGAGGATGCCGGCCAGATGCAGTTGATAGATCATCCGCTCGATGCGGAACGGCTGCTCGTTGACGTCCTCGACGAACAGGATGCCGCCCCGCACCGGCGGCATGTACGGCGTGCCGACAAGCGACGCCACCACCGCCAGATTGCCGCCCCACAGCGTGCCCGTTACGTCGACGCTCTGCGCTTGCGGCGTGTCGCTCGCGACCGTGATGGTCGGCTGCGTCAACGCCGACCAGAAATGCCGCATCGTGAATTCGCTGAGCTGCTCGGCGCCGAAATCACTCATCAGCATCGGGCCGCCGAAGGTCTTCAAGCCGGCGCGCGCGAGCAGCGCCAGTTGGATCGCGGTGAAGTCGCTGTGACCGACCAGCGCTATCGGCTGATCGGCGAGCCGCCGCTGCAGCCCCTCGTAGTCGAGACCGTGCAGAATCCGCACCGCGCCGTAGCCGCCGCGCACGGCCAACACGACATCGGGCAGCTCACGCGATGGATCGGCGAGCCGGTTCAGATCGGCCGCGCGCTCGCCGTCGGTGCCCGCGAAGCGTTGGTAGCGGCGCTTCGCGGCCTCCTCGCCGTCGACTCGATGCCCCTGCGCACGCAGCCGATGCAGCGCGCGATGCAGCACCTCCGGATCATGCGGATAGCCGGATGGCGCAATCAGTTCGATGGTGCGAGATGCGGTCATGGCGAGACCCGTTGGGCGTTGTTGTTTTAGAGCGGCGTGGTTGGGGGCGGTTCGCTGCTGGAGGGTGTGTGGCGGTGTCCACGGCCGCTTCGGCCGTTTCGCCGCGCGCCGCCGCGCGGGCTGCGCGACCCGTCCGACGCCGCTCGGCAAAAAACGACCTGAGCGCGGCACCGCATTCGGCTTCGAGGACGCCGCCGCTGACCGTCGTGTGATGGTTCAACTGAGGATTCGCGAACGCATCGACCACGCTGCCGCACGCGCCGGTTTTTGGATCGCGCGCGCCGAACACGACACGGGCGATGCGCGCGTGCATGATCGCGCCGGCGCACATCAGGCAAGGCTCGAGCGTCACATAGAGTTCGCAACCCGGCAGACGGTAGTTTTGGAGCCACTGCGCGGCTGCGCGCAGCGCAACCATTTCGGCGTGCGCGGACGGATCATGCGCGCCGATCGGATGATTGAAGCCCGTGGCGATGACTTCGTCGCCGCGCACGAGCACCGCGCCGACCGGTACTTCGCCGGCTGCGCGCGCTTCTTCGGCGGCGGCCTGAGCGAGCGCCATGAAGCGCAGGTCGCGTTCGGAGATGATGGGAGCGTCGGAATTTCCGGGAGGGATGGCGGCAGCGGCCATCGGGTGATCAGCCGCCGGTGCGAAGACCGCGCCGATGCAAGCGCCAACGGATTTCTCACCGGCCTCGGCTTGCGCAGAAGAGCCGATCGAGGCGGCACACGGGAGCGGCTCGTTCACTGCGAACCCGCGGCGGCTACATCGACATTGCCCACGCGCTCCGAGAGACGCTCCGCGATGCGGCGGCAATATTCGCGCGGCAGGATCATCGGGCCGCCGCGCAGCGATTCGAGCGCCATATCGAGCGCGAGCATGCGCGCCTGAAGACGGCAACGGGTCGGCTGATCGCTCACGGCATTCAGCTCCGTTTGCAGATCGCGCAACGCGCGAAGCTGCTCGACGGCGGGCGGCACGAAGCCCGCATTTTTCAGAATCCGGTTGGCGACGCGCACCTCTTCCGGCACCAACGCATCGTCGTCGAGGGCTAGCGGCGCGCCCGCTCCCGGCAAGTCGTCGAACTCTCCGCGCGCGGCGGCGGCGGCAATACGCTGTTCGACAAGCGCATCAAGCAATTTCATCTGCAATCCACAACGTTGCGGCCCGAGCATTCTATCAGGGAGCGCACGGACGCTCCGTGCTCACTTGACGGCATAAAAGGCGCCGATTTGCCGGCAACCCGGCATTTGACGGTGCTTCAGCGTGGACTTAGAGTAAGTCATCAAGTCGCACAACGCGCGCGGCGCTTAACCGGCGCGGCACGCAGAGGTTCCCTCTCGTCGAATTTGACGCCGCCATGCCATTCAAACCGATCGGCCGTCCCAGTGCTCTTCCCGTCGCGGAACCGCATCCGATGTGCGCCGCGCAGCCAGTGCGAGGGGGCCAGCAAGCGTCTCGGCGGATCGGCGTGCGTAGCGCGCTGGCGGCGATTACCGCGGCCGCGCTGCTTTCCGGCTGCGGCGTTTTTTGCGGCGGCGCCGCGGCGAGCGGCGGCGCCTATGCCGGGGGCTGCGGGACGAGCGTGCGGTTCTAGCCGGCGCCTCGCGAAACAGCCGCGAATTCGTTACCGAGGTGGCCTACGCCCCTCCCTCAGCTCGGCCCCACCAACGGCCAACGCGCGAGGACGATATGTCTGGTCCGTCCCAGCAGGCTGTGCATCAGCGCAAACTCGCGCACGTTCCAGCACGCCGCCGCGGCCGTATGGCGCTCGATCCACTGCATCCCATACGCCAACGTCATGTGCGGCGTAAAACGTGCGTCGGGCTCGATGCCGCCGTCGCGCAAGCCCGCTTCGAGCGCATCGTGAAGCGCCTGCAGTCCGTGCACACCGTGCTCGCCCACCAGCACCGCCGGCCCGAGCCGCGGCCTTTTCGCGAAGCTGGCGACCGCGTCGAATTCGACCGTAAATGGCGCCATGCTGACCGCCGCGGCCGCCCGTTTCGCCGCCTCGACCACATCCGCCGGCAAGCCGCCCGCGAAATTGCCGAGATGCCTGAGCGTGACGTGCAAGCGGTTCGCCGCGAGCGGTTTGCCGCGCACGCCGCTGCGCGCGCGCGCCTCCACACAGAGCTGCTGCGCGAACTTCGCGATACCGGCCGCGGTATTGGCATCGGGATAGACCGCGAAAAAGAGCCCGTCGGTGGGCGGGGACGGTGCCTCGAGCCCGGGCAACCACAGTTGTTCAGGCATCGCGCCTCGTTCCTTCAATGATTCTTTCCGTCGATCCGCACACCGCCGCACAAGCGGCCCATTGCAGTCATGATACTGTATATTCATACAGTACGACAGGCCGTGTGCAACTGCGACGCGCTACAGATCGGCCGGCTTGCCGATGCGTTTGTACCAAAGCTCGATAAACGACTCGGCCGCCGGCGACAGCGAATGCTCGGCGCGTCGGATCAGATTCACGTCGCGTTTGACGAGCGGCGCTTCGAGCCTGCGCGCGAGCAGATCGCGATGTGGAAACGACCCGAGCAGAATGCCCGGAAAAATCGCGATGCCAAGACCGGCCTGCACCATCGAAAGCCCGGTCGTCATATAGGACACTTCGTACTCGACCGCCTTGCGCATGCCGAGCGTGAACAACGTTTCGTCGATCAACTTGCGGATGCCGCTCGTCGACTTGATGCCGATCTACGGATACTGCAGCGCATCCTTCCAGCTCACACGCCGCTTTTTCGCGAGTGCCGAATCCTTGCGGCAGATCGCGCACAAGTTGTCGCGCGCGAGGCATTGCAGCGTGATGCCGTCGGGGCGCTCGCTGATCGTGCCGATGCCGAACTCGACGTCGCCTGTCAGCGTCGACGCGGTCAGGCGATCGGGCGCGGCGTCGTCGACCGAGACCTCGATATTCGGGTACAGCGCGCGATATTCGGCGAGCAGTTTCGGCACGATCGCCGCCGCGATCGACGGCGTCGCCGCGAAGCGCAGCCGACCGCGCTCGCGCCCGGCCAGCTCCTTCACGCTCGACCGGATCGACTCGAGATCACGCAGCATCCGCTCGACGGTCGGCAGGATTTCATGCGCGGCCGCGATGGGCAGCGCGCTCACGCATCTGTTCACGCATGAGGCGCTCGAGTCGTGGGCATGGCGCATTCCGTTCCTGCTTGGTCTGCTGATCGGCCCGGTCGGCTTCTATATCCGCCGCAACCTGCCCGAAACCGAGGCGTTCCAGAAGCTCGGCGCGCGTGTGAAGGTGCCGTTCTCGCGCGTCGTGATGCACTATCCGCGCGAGTTGTTCTCGACACGACGCTCGCCATCACGCGGATGATCTTCGAAGGCTTCTTCGATCAGTATCCGGATCTGAAGCTCATCGCGTCACATGCGGGCGGCGCGTTGCCTTATCTGGCGGGCCGCTTCGAGAAAGGCAACGAGGTCGAGATCCCGCAACGTCGCAAGATGAAGCGCAAGCCGATCGATTATCTGCGCCATATCTACTACGACTGCATCACGTATAGCCCGGCGTCGCTCGAATTTCTCGTCTCGGTGGTCGGCGCGGATCGCGTGATGTTCGGCACCGACTGGCCGCATCAGGTGTACGACATTCGCGGCGCGTTCGCCAACACCGCGCGTCTGCCGAAGGAGCAATGCGACGCGATCCGCGGCAACAACGCGCTGCGGGTCTTCGGGTTCTGACGCGAGTCGCGGCGGCAGCTACCTGCCGGAAACCGTCAGCTGGTCGCCACCTACGCGGCGCTGCTCGACGAGCTGATCGCGCGAGCGCCGCGGTAGTCGTCGCGCGCGGTGCAAGGGCGAGGTGTCGTTGCGAGAACAATTGCCAGCGTATTCCGGCGCATCAGGTCCTCCGATCGTGCCGGTACGTGCGGGACGTCCAATCACGCCCACCCGATCGTCAATCAGCCGGCTGGAGCCTTGTAAGAACGGCGTTTCCGCCTGGTCACGCGGCGTCGATACCGTCAGTCATACCGAAATTCTGGCTCGGCAGTTAATGGCTTCCATTGCACGGCATTGGACAATCGGCACCCGCTCCGTTTAAAAAGCCAGCAAGACCGAGCATCTGAAGCCGATCCGATACCGTCGTCGATACCGTGAGCGAACCCCTGCGCGGGCGCCCACGTACACCGCCAGAAACACCGTGAGACTCATTCCAGAGCGGAGCCTTGCAAAATTGGGATGACAGTCGGAGTAGGATACTGGCCTTTTGAGCCAAAGTTCGGCGATCTCCTCAGGGGTGCCGAACCCGTCATCTCGCACCGATGCCCCTCGACTACCCTACCCTCGATGCGCTGCGCACGCGCCATCCCGCTTGGCGCCTGTTACGCTCCGACCACGCGCCGCTCGCCGTCAGCTTCCTGCACCGCGTGTTCGTCGCGCCAAACGTGCGCGTGGTGGCGGCTCCGCTTCTTGCCGAAGCACTCGAAGATGAGCTTTACGCGTTGCGCGAACAACTCGGCGATGACGCCTTCCCGAAGCCGGCGCTCGAGTATCTGAACGACTGGGCCAGCCCTGAAAAGGGATGGTTGCGCAAGTACTATCGCCAAGGTTCCGATGAACCGCAGTTCGACCTGACGCCCGCCACGGAGAAAGCGATCGCGTGGCTCGGCACGCTGACGGAACGCAGCTTTGTCGGCACGGAATCGAGGCTTTTGACACTTTTCGAGCTGCTGCGGCAGATGGGCGAAGGCAGCGAGGCGGACCCCGAAAAGCGTCTTGCCGAGCTCCACACGCGGCGCGGCCAGATCGACGAAGAAATCGCCCGCGTGGAGGCCGGTGACGTTCGGCTGCTCGACGATGCCGCGCTCAAGGACCGCTTTCAGCAATTCATGCAGATGGCGCGCGACCTGCTCACGGATTTCCGTGAAGTCGAACAAAACTTTCGGCTGCTGGACCGACATGTGCGCGAGCGAATCGCGCTCTGGGAAGGATCGAAGGGTGCGCTCATCGAGGAAATCATGGGCGAGCGCGACGCGATCGCCGATTCGGACCAGGGCAGCAGCTTCCGGGCGTTTTGGGACTTCCTGATGTCGAGGCGCCGTCAAGAGGAACTCTCGAAACGGCTCGAGCGCGTGCTGGCGCTGCCGGCGGTCATGGAAATGAGGCCCGACGCGCGCACGCAGCGCGTCCACTATGACTGGCTGGAAGCCGGCGAGCATACGCAGCGCACGGTAGCTCAGCTCTCGCAGCAGCTTCGACGCTTCCTCGACGATCAAGCGTGGCTCGAAAACCGCCGCATCATGGACATTCTGCGCGGTATCGAAACGAAAGCGCTTGCGCTGCGCGAAGCGCCCCCACCAGGCTCCGTCATGGAGATCGAGACCGCATCCACTGACATCGAGCTGCCGATGGAACGCCCGCTTTACGCGCCGGCGCTGCGCCCTCTCATTGCCAACGTCTCAATCGAAACCGGTGAGGCGAACCTCGATGCCTCGGCACTCTACATGCAGATCGTCGTCGATCGCGCGCGCCTCGCAGGCCATATCCGCCGATGCCTGCAAGATCGGCCGCAAGTGACGCTTGCCGAACTGACCGCTTCGCAGCCTCTCGAGCATGGGCTCGCCGAGCTCGTCGCCTATTTGCAACTGAGCGCCGAAGCTGGATCATTTCGCGCGACCGTCGACGAGACCATTTCCGATACGATCGAGTGGCAGGCGAACGACGCCAACGGAACACCGATCATTAAGCGCACGACGATGCCGCGTGTGATTTTCACAAGGTAGAGATGACGGAAGAACAGCAAGCCTCGTCGCCTGGTCGAGGCGATTTGTCGACAGTTGCCATCGCGCTGCTCAAGGGCGTGGTTTATCGTGATGGAAACGAGCGCCTCTGGGCCGCACTGCTCGAATTGCAGACGCACGCGCGCGACTACGTCGCCGTGCTTGGCCTCGAGCTCGTCGTGGACGAGGCGGAAGGCTACGCCTTCGTAAAAAGCCGCGCCGCGCATGACGCTGAAGTCGATGGGGAACAGGCTAAGCTATCCCGGCTCGTTGCCCGGCGTCCACTCTCGTTCCCCGTGAGCCTGCTGCTCGCGCTGCTGCGAAAGAAGCTGGCGGAATGGGATGCTGGCGGCGGCGACACGCGGCTCGTCCTTGCGCGCGAGGACATCGTCGAGCTCGTACGCGTATTCCTTCCCGCGAGCACCAACGAGGCGCGCCTGGTCGATCAAATCGATACGCACGTGAACAAGATCGTCGAGCTCGGCTTCCTACGCCGGATGAAGACCACGAGCGGACCGCCCACATTCGAGGTGCGGCGCATTCTCAAGGCGTTCGTCGATGCGCAATGGCTGCTCGATTTCGACGCGCGGCTCGCGAGCTATCGGGCGCACCACCTTCAAGATTCGACGGTTTCTGACCAACAGGAGAGTCGCGATGAATGAGCCGCGTACGCTCGGCCTCGATTTTGCCGTCGACGACGCCCTGACGGGCTTTCGCCTCGAGCGGCTCGAGGTTTTCAATTGGGGAACCTTCGACCAACGAGTCTGGGTGCTGCGGGTCGATGGCCGCAACGGCCTGCTGACAGGAGACATCGGCTCCGGCAAGTCGACGCTCGTCGACGCGATCACCACCCTCCTCGTGCCCGCGCAGCGCATCGCCTACAACAAGGCGGCAGGCGCGGACAGCAAGGAACGTACGTTACGCTCGTATGTGCTTGGCTACTACAAGTCGGAGCGCAACGAGGTCACGGGGACGGCCAAGCCCGTGAGCCTGCGCGACCATAACAGCTATTCGGTGGTTTTGGGCGTGTTTCGTAACGCCGGGTACGATGCCACAGTCACACTCGCGCAGGTGTTCTGGATGAAAGACGCACAGGCTCAACCCGCGCGATTCTTCGTCTGTGCCGAACGCGATCTCTCGATCGCCGCTGACTTCTCGCGCTTCGGCACCGACATCGCCCAGCTGCGCAAAAAGCTGCGCGGGCTGGGTGCCGAAATCGAGGACACATTTCCGAAATACAGCGCCTGGTTCCGGCGGCGCTTCGGAATCGAAAACGAGCAAGCGCTCGAGCTCTTCCATCAAACGGTATCGATGAAATCGGTGGGCAATCTCACCGACTTCGTACGCAGCCACATGCTTGAGCCGTTCGACGTTGCACCGCGCGTCGACGCACTGATCACTCACTTCGACGATCTGAATCGCGCGCACGAGGCGGTACTGAAAGCCAAGCGCCAGGTGGAACTGCTGACACCGCTCGTCGACGACTGCGATCGCCACAGCGAGCAAGGACACGTTCTCGAAGGCTGGCGAGCGTGCCGTGAAGCACTGAAACCCTACTTCGCCGGGCTCAAGCTCGGCCTCATCGAGCGCCGCCTCCAATTGCTCGACGAGGATCACGCGCGTGCAATATCACGCAAGGCGCGGCACGAAGAAGCGCGCGACCAGGCGCGCCAGCGCGTGGACGATTTGCGCCGCGCCGTGGCCGAACAAGGCGGCGATCGCATCGCGCAACTCGAGGTCGAAATCCGCCAGCACGAGCGAGAAAGCGCGCGTCGCCGCGAACGCGCGCAACGCTATGCCGCCATCGTTACGCTGCTCGGCGAAACCGAGGCCACGGATGAGGCCGCATTCGCTTCCCAACGCCAACGTCTGGCCGAGCGGCGCAGCTCGCTCGTCGACGACGAAGCGCAAGGGCAAAATGCGATTACCGAATGGAGCGTGGCCTTTCGCGAAGGGAAAGCGCAGCGTGATCTGCTAGAGGACGAAATCGCGAGCCTGAAAGCTCGACGTAACAACATCCCGAAGGAACAAGTCGCGATGCGGGCGAGCTTATGCTCGGCGCTCGGTCTGGAGGAAGACGCCCTGCCGTTCGCCGGCGAACTCATTCAGGTGCAAGAGGATGCGCGCGATTGGGAGGGCGCCGCCGAGCGCGTCCTGCGCAACTTCGGCCTGTCGCTGCTCGTGCCCGACGAGCACTATGCGAACGTCGCGGCGTGGGTCGATCGCACTCATCTCCGGGGCCGGCTCGTCTACTTTCGCGTGCGCTCTGAACGCGCCGCGCGTGCAGCCGAGGCCATCGAGCTACACCGCCACTCGCTCGCGCACAAGCTCGCGATCAAGCCCGATTCGCTGTTCTATGGCTGGCTCGAGCGCGAAATCGGCCGCCGGTTCGACTATGCATGCTGCGATACGCAGGAGCAGTTTCGGCGCGAGATGCGCGCGATCACGCGTGCGGGCCAGGCGAAAGCGCTTGGCGAGCGCCACGAAAAAGACGACCGCCGCGCGCTTGACGATCGCAGCCGCTACGTGCTGGGTTGGAGCAACACGGCCAAAATTGCCGCCCTCGAAGCACAACGGCGAGCGCTCGAGGTTCGGCTTGGTGAGATCGGACAGAAGCTTGGAGAAGCTCAAAGCGAGCACGCGAAGGTGCGCGAGCAGCTCGAAGCGCTTGCGCGCATCGGCGAGTTCGTCGACTTCCGCGACATCGACTGGGGAAGCTGCGCGACCGCGATCGCCCGTCTGGCAGACGAAAAAGCCCGCCTCGAAGCGGCAAGCGACGCCCTCGCGGAGCTAACGGCCCAATTGGACTCGGCGCAAGCGTCGTTGACAGAGAGTGAAGCGGCGATCTCGGAAACCGACTCGGAACTGGGCGGTATCCTGGCCAGGCGGGAGGCAGCGCAAACGTTGCGCGACGAGACGCACGCGCTCGTTGCGCAAGTGAATGCCGAACTTGCCGAGCGAATCGAGGCGCTGCGAGCGGAGATTCTCGGCGAACACCAGCTTTCCGTCGAGTCATGCGACAACCGCGAGCGGGACGTGCGAGAGGCGTTGACAACCCGTATCGACAACGAAACGAAGTCGCTCGGCCGCCTTGCCGAAAAAATCGTCAAGGCCATGGCGGCCTTCAAGGATGCCTACAAGCTCGAAACGGCCGACTTCGATGCGAGCCTCGACGCGACCTCAGAGTACCGTGACATGCTCGCGCGGCTGCAAGCGGACGATCTGCCGCGCTTCGAAGCGCGTTTCAAAGAGCTGCTCAACGTCAATACGATCAACGAGATCGCCAACTTCCACGCCCAGCTCGCCCGCGAACGGCAAACGATCAAGGAACGTATCGAACGCATCAACGAATCGTTGCGACAAATCGACTACAACGCGGGCCGATACATCGTGCTCGAGAGTCAGTCCAGCCCCGACGCGGAGATCCGCGAATTCCAGAGCGACCTGCGTGCTTGCACCGAGGGCGAACTCACCGGCTCGGACGATAGCCAATACTCGGAGACCAAGTTCCTGCAAGTCAAACGGATCATTGACCGCTTCCGCGGCCGCGAAGGGTTGACCGAGCAGGACCGGCGCTGGCGCGCCAAAGTGACCGACGTGCGCAACTGGTTTCTGTTCGCCGCCAGCGAGCGTTGGCGTGAGGACGACAGCGAATACGAGCACTATTCGGACTCGGGCGGTAAATCGGGCGGCCAGAAGGAAAAGCTCGCCTATACGATCCTTGCCGCGAGTCTCGCCTATCAGTTCGGCCTCGAATGGGGCGCCGTGCGTTCTCGATCGTTCCGCTTCGTCGTCATCGACGAGGCGTTTGGACGAGGCTCCGACGAATCGGCGCAATACGGTCTCACATTGTTTCAAAAACTGAACCTGCAACTGCTGATCGTCACGCCGCTGCAGAAGATTCACATCATCGAGCCGTTCGTTTCGAGCGTCGGATTCGTTCAGAACGAGGGCGGACGCGCCTCGAAGCTGCGCAACCTGTCGATCGAGGAGTACCGCGCGCGCAAGGCGGAGTTCGAGCAATGAATTGGACGACGACCGCCGAACTGCGCGTTCGCCTCCAGCGCCTATGGGAGCGTGGCGAATGGCTGCGGAGCCTCGTAGACGGCACCGAGGGGCTGTTCCCGCTACGTCTGACGATAAAAGGCCCGAGCTCGTCCGAATTGGCCGAACGCTTCGACGCGGTACGCGCATGGATCGCGGAGATTGCCGCGACACCGCGCGTACGCATCGAATGGCGAGAAATCAATCATCGAATTCTCGGCCTGCAGCGTTTGCCACAAGCAGCTTGGGTGGACAGTCTGGACGATGCGCTCGCGGTCGCCGGCAAGCGCCGCGACGCAGCGCAGTTCGAGCGGCTGCTCGAAATCACACGCTCGCGCCAGCCGAAGCTCACCACGTGGCTTGCGCAGCGCCCGTTGCAAGCACTCGAATTCGCAGGCGATTGGGAACGACTGCTGGCAGTCGTCGATTGGCTGCAAGCACATCCGCAGCCGGGCGTATATCTTCGCCAAGCCGAAATCGCCAACGTCGACACGAAATTCATCGAGGCGCGGCGCGGCGTCCTCGCCCAATGGCTCGATCTCGTGCTGCCGTCGGAGTCAATCGACAGCAGCCGGACAGCCGCCGCCCAATTCGCTGCTCGCTACGGGTTCCGCGAGAAGCCGCCTCGGATTCGATTTCGCGCGCTCGATGACAGGCTCGCCGTTCTGCCCGGCATGGGCCGGCCCGACATCGCACTCGACGCTGACAGCTTCGCGCGCCTCACACTGCCATGCCGCCACGTGTTCATTACGGAAAACGAGATAAATTTTTTGGCGTTTCCCGACGTTCCGCAGTCGATCGTGCTCTTCGGGGCGGGCTACGGTTGGGAAGCTCTCGAGCCGGCGCGATGGCTCACGGACTGTGCGCTCCACTACTGGGGCGATATCGACACGCACGGCTTCGCCATTCTCGATCAATTGCGCAGCCGGTTCCCGCATGTTGGATCGTTCTTGATGGACCGCGCGACGCTGGTGGCGCATGAAGCGTTCTGGGGAGAAGAAGGCGATCAGGTCACGCGCGATCTGCCGCGGCTCACTGCCAAAGAGCGGGAACTCTTCGATGACCTCCGCGACAACCGGATTCGCCATGGATTGCGGCTCGAGCAGGAGCGCGTGGGATTCGGGTGGGTCAGGGCGGCGCTCGAAGAGCGGGCTTGCGCTTAGAACTTCCCCGTCTCACCGCCAGGTACAACTCGAATACGACTCGAAGCAGGCCGCCTCGAAGATGCCTGCCCCAACTCCCACGTTCAGCGACTTTAGTTTGCGCTGCCGTTGCGCAGCAGAGCATCCGAGATCGTCGACAGCACCTCAGCCAGTCGTCTTGCCGTCTCGGGAGATGGCAGCGGCAACCTGAGACTTCGCGCGCCCGTCACGGCATCGCGCTCGACCCACGGGTGTGCGGCAACCGCGCCATCGCCCGGCTCATTCAACGCCGACGCCAGCGCCGCGCCGAACTGCAGCAACCCTGACCACGGTTCGAAGGACGCGCCTGGTTGCGCTGTATCGATGGTCGAAGCTTGAGGCCGCTCTCCGGTACCGGCGAGGTCGGTTTCCACGACGCTCGCGTCACGCGCCGCGTCGCCGGACACGACTGCGCCGCTCGCGGCTTCCTCCGCCGCGGCCATGACCTCGCTCTCTCCCATGCGCCCCGCGACGTTTTCGACATCCTTCATGAAGCGGGTCAGGCGCGAACCACCGAGCAGAATTTCGCTGGCGCCGCCATCGAGGATGCCTTCCGCCAGCGAGCGCTTGAAAGCCAGCACCGACAGCATGCCCTCCTCGATCGTTCCCTTCGCGATGTAATTGACGACTTGTACCGGCTTTTTCTGGCCCAACCGATAGATGCGCGCGATGCGCTGTTCCAGCACCGCCGGGTTCCACGGCAGATCCATGTTCACGAGCGTCGACGCGTGCTGGAGGTTGAGCCCCGTGCTACCTGCGTCCGTCGACAGAAATACCCGACAGTCCGAATCGTCCCGGAAGCGCTGCACCAGCGCGGGCCGATTTTCCGACGGCACGCCGCCATGGAAGCTGACGTAGCCGATGCCGAGCTTCTTGAGCCGGCGAATGACTATCTCGTGCGTGCGCGTCCATTGACTGAACACCACGACTTTCTCGTCC
The DNA here is from genome assembly GCF_050436525.1 of Paraburkholderia sp. 35.1. NCBI lineage: Bacteria > Pseudomonadati > Pseudomonadota > Betaproteobacteria > Burkholderiales > Burkholderiaceae > Paraburkholderia > Paraburkholderia sp. 35.1. The sequence goes on from NZ_JBNDMJ010000003.1 coordinate 220,839, forward strand.
GGCTGCGTGAAAAGCGACTCGAACAACGTCGCCAGCTCGTCGGCCTTCACGCCATGATCGGTTTCCTGGTCCAGCAGATAGGTGCTGTTGCACGACATGCGCATGTTCTGCAAAGCACAGGTGAGGCGCCGCTGGTCCTGATCCGACAGAAACCTGGTGTTACGCCAGCGCCGGACGATTTTGGCCACGATGTCCGCGTTTTCCGTGTGATACGCCATCTGCAGCTCGGTCATGGGCACCAGCAGATTCTGGTCGGTGCGCCCGGGCAACTGCAGCAGCACCTCGGACTTGCGACGCCGTATCATGATCGGTGCCAGGGTCTGGCTGATCTTCTCGAGGCCCGTGTATCCCGTCACGCGTCCCGCCTCGTCCTTGACCTGATGTTCGTGCAGCAGCTTCCACGTGGGCCCAAGACGGTGCTGGTCGACGAATTGAACGATGGAAACGAGTTCTTCCAGCTTGTTTTCGAGAGGCGTTCCCGTCAGCACGACGGCATAGGGGCTGTCGATTCGCTTGAGAGCCTTCGCCGCAATGGTGTTCCAGTTCTTGATGCGCTGCGCCTCGTCGACGATGACCAGCTCCGGCGCCCACGCGGAAATCATGTCAAGGTCCGATTTCAGCTTTTCATAGTTGGTGATCTTGTAGAGATCCTGGGCCGCATATTCGCCCCGCCTCTGGGCAAGGCCGCCCGCGACTACCCTCGAAGCGTGGCCGGAGAACCGCGTGATCTCGCTCTGCCACTGATACTTGAGCGAAGTCGGGCAAATCACCAGCACTTTCGACACGCCAAAATGCCGGATCAGGATTTCCGCCGCCGCGACGGCCTGCACCGTCTTGCCGAGGCCCATTTCGTCGCCGATCAAGGCGCGCCCGGCACGCACGGCGAACAATGCGCCTTCGGCCTGGTACGGATAGAGCGGCACCTTGAGCAGCTTCTTCAGCGAGGGCGTCGCCCCGCCTTGCGGAAACTGCCCGTCGAGCATCCTGGCACGGCGCGCCGCATCGTTTCGGCCAGCGATGAAGTCGAGCGCGTCGTCATGGGCGCGCAATTCGTGCCCGGCCTTCGCCACCCTGGAGAGAAAGCGCCCGAGATCTTCGAAACGGTCCTCCGGCAGATGCCATCGCCGAGACTCGTCGAACAAAGCGGCGGCCGCTTTGGCTACCTTTGCCGGACAATCCGCGCCGGCGCGAAAATGGACCGCTCGCCCTCCCTCGTTTCGCAAATACAGCTCCGAGAATGCGGGCTGATAACCACGGGCGAAGGCCGCCTTTGCGCCTCGCTTGCGCAGCAGTCGCGACAAGGTAAATTCTATGTGCTTGCAGGTGCCGAGTTCGTTGGTGGCGTAATCGGGACAGTCGCAAAAGTTGTCGCCCGGGCAGGCCCCACGAATCGACACGCGATAGCTGAACTTCGACTCCGGATTGCCGACGCGGAATTCGGAGAAATACGTCTCCGTCCCGAGATTCTCCAGCGAGAACGCTTGCTCTTGCCCGAATTGCCGACGCAAGGCGCGCTGCCAGTCGGCGGGCGACATGTGATCGGGGGCGTGGATGCGGGAAAGCTTCGAGGATCGACGTGACTTGGTGGAAGAGTGTTTGCTAGTCATGACTTGACGTGATATTTGCGCGACCGACCCGCTCCAACAATGCGAAGTTCAGCGGGCCTCGGATTGCCTCCCACGCGGGCAGATCCAGTCAATCCGCCAACGGCTGAATCCGCCCCTCGGATCGAGTCCGTAAGGCGTCCTTGATTACCCACCGGCTCGGTAAAAAAGAGGACACACAGTATATCCCGGGCCTCGTCCTCCATCGCCCGCAGATTCGACACACAAGGTGGCACTCAGCACCGGCACTACCACATTCTCGGGCAATAGTTTCGGCACGTAGCTCTACCCGTCGATCCAGGCACTTCTCGATCCCGTCGCCAGGCTGAAACTTGACGGATTCTGCCACGGCGCGTATTGACATCAGATACACATTGCCCTGCCATACGTATATCTATCGTATATACAGTATGGAGTGCATCATGCGCGACGCACCTATTAATCTTCGCGCCTTGCCAGAGCAACGTGATCTGATCGATTACGCAGCGAGCCTGCTTGGCAAAAACCGCTCTGACTTTATGTTGGAGGCCGCTTGGGAGCGCGCGCAGGCCGTCGTCCTGGATCGCACTTTCTTTGGGCTTGATTCGGAAAAATTTAAGCAGTTCACCGAATTGCTAGACGCGCCGAAAGTCGCAAACGCGGGTCTTGCAGTCTTATGGACGTGAAAACCCCTTGGAATGAAAACAGCGAATGAATCGGAAGCTTTTTGCTCCGCAGCCGCTGCTGGCCGAGCACGACGTTGCCAGCTTTTCCTGCGGAAGGCTGGAGCTTGACGACTGGCTGAAGCGGCGCGCCCTGATTAACCACAACTGTGGGACAAGCCGTGTATTTGTAACGACCGATGATACCGGCCGCGTCTACGGCTACTATGCCCTCGCGACTGGAGCCGTTGCCCATGTCGATGCAACCGGCAACGTTCGTCGAAATATGCGGGATCCAATTCCGGTGGTTGTGCTTGGCCGGCTAGCGCGAGACGTAAATACAAAAGGCATCGAACTCGGCGCTGCCCTTTTGAAAGACGCCCTCAATCGCGCTAGCTCGATCGCAAAAGATCTTGGCGTACGTGCGATGCTTGTGCATGCGATTGACGCACACGCAGCGGCTTTCTATGAGTCGTACGGGCTCACACCGTCTCCGATTCATACCCTCACACTCATGCTCCGACTGGCATGACGAGCGCGCAGAAAAGCCGCAGGGTGCGGCTTTTCTTCACCTGGCCAACTTTCCGCCACTACAGAATTGTCCAAAATATACGTCGGTACACGTGCCGTGGACAGCTGAAATTGCTGTCTGTGTACGAGCTTGCGCACTACCGAAACCCGGCTTCATGAAGCCCTGGCATGTCGTTCCGAAGCTGACGAATGACGCTCAGAAAGGCTGGCCGAGGTTTTAAGTCTGAAGCGGAGCACGTATAACCCTCCCAAGGACTAGCTCAATCCCGGCAACGTTGCACTCTGATAGACAATCCGAACACGCCTCGTAAGCCATTGATTTAATTGATATATTTTTACCATCATTCCCACTCGATCGTCGCAGGCGGCTTCCCCGAGATGTCGTAGACGACCCGGTTGATCCCGCGCACTTCGTTGATGATCCGGTTCGATACATGCCCAAGCAGTTCATGCGGCAGATGCGCCCAATGCGCGGTCATGAAGTCGAGCGTCTGCACCGCGCGCAACGCGACGACGTACTCGTAGGTGCGCCCGTCGCCCATCACGCCGACGCTCTTGACCGGCAGGAACACCGCGAACGCCTGGCTCGTCAGGTCGTACCACGACTTGCCGGTTTCCTTGTCGATCGTGTCGCGCAGCGTCTCGATGAAAATCGCGTCCGCGCGGCGCAGCAGGTCCGCGAAATCGCGCTTCACTTCGCCGAGGATCCGCACGCCCAGACCCGGACCCGGGAACGGATGGCGATACACCATCGAGTGCGGCAGACCGAGCTTCACGCCAAGCTCGCGCACTTCGTCCTTGAACAGCTCGCGCAGCGGTTCGAGCAGCTTCAGGTTCAGCGTCTCCGGCAGACCACCGACGTTGTGGTGGCTCTTGATGGTTTGCGCGGCCTTCTTGCCCTTGCCCGCCGATTCGATCACGTCCGGATAGATCGTGCCTTGTGCCAGCCACTTCGCGTCGGTCAGCTTGCCGGCTTCGGCCTGGAACACTTCGACGAACTCCGCGCCGATGATCTTGCGCTTCGCTTCAGGATCGGTCACGCCGGCGAGCTTGCCGAGGAATGCTTGGCTCGCGTCGACGTGAATCACCTTCACGCCAAGGTGATCGGCGAACAGCGCCATCACCTGCTCGGCTTCGTTCAGGCGCAGCAGGCCATGGTCGACGAACACGCAGGTCAGTTGATCGCCGATCGCGCGGTGCAGCAGCGCCGCCGCCACCGACGAATCCACGCCGCCCGACAAGCCCAGAATGACGTGCTCGTTACCGACCTGCTCGCGAATCTTCGCGACGGCTTCGTCGATGTAGTGGCCCATTTCCCAATCGGCCTTCGCGCCGCAGATCTGCAGCACGAAGCGCTCGAGCATCGCGCGGCCCTGCACCGTGTGCGTGACTTCCGGATGCCATTGCAGGCCATAGAAGCGGCGCTGCTCGTCGGCCATCGCGGCGATCGGGCACGATTCCGTCGATGCCATCAGCGCGAAACCCGGCGGCATCTCCAGCACCTTGTCGCCGTGGCTCATCCATACCTTCAGCATGCCGTGGCCTTCGGACGTGGTGAAGTCGCTGATGCCTTCGAGCAGGCTCGTATGGTTGCGCGCGCGCACTTCGGCGTAACCGAATTCGCGCAGATGACCGATGTCGACCTTGCCGCCGAGCTGCTGCGCCATCGCCTGCATGCCGTAGCAGATGCCGAGCACCGGCACGCCGAGTTCGAACACGGCTTGCGGCACGCGCGGCGTGTCTTCCTCGGTGACCGAGCTCGGGCCGCCCGACAGAATCACGCCCTTCGGCGCGAAGTCGCGGATGAACGACGCATCGACGTCGTACGGATGGATTTCCGAATACACGTTGGCTTCGCGAACGCGACGTGCAATCAGTTGGGTGACTTGCGAACCGAAGTCGAGAATCAGGATCTTGTCATGCATGGCAGCGGACGGAATCAGAAGTGAGCGGATACGGAATGCCGCGCGCGAGGCGCGGCGTCGAATTCAAAGCGGTCCGCGCGGCGACGGTCTTGGCGCGGCGCGGACAGCCAACATTACGATGAAGCACAAGGGCGCGGCCAACCACGGAACTCGCCGCCTGTGATGCGCGCGAACGAAATCCGCTAGCTTCGGCAAACGGCCTGGCGCGCGGCGCTTCAACCATGAAACGGCGGGCGGGGTGCGCCGGGCACGTCGTTGCTGGTGTCGCGCGCGGCGCGTTCGGACTCGCTCAGGCCGGGCTCGCTTGCGGCCGGATGAAGCGGCGCGGGAGTGGCAACGGAAGCCGCGGCAGCCGGATTGGCCGGCCGGGTGACCGGCACGACGGGCTCCGGCACCGGCTCGGCGTGATAGACCGGAAAGCCCGCTGAGGCACGTGGCTCGCGCGCGTTGTCGCGTTCGGGTTCACGCTGCCGTGCGGCATCCTTTTCGGCCTCTTTCGCGGCACGCTTATCGGCACGACTGTCGGCCTTGCTCGACGAGGGCTTGATCACGATCCCCTTCTCGCGCCGCCGCACCGCACCCGACAGTCGCACGCCGCCGAGCCCGATCACCACCAGCACGACACCGGCCAGCACCGCCACCATCTGGCCGAAACCGGTCAGCGACGGCGTATGCAGCCCCAGCAGCCAGACCAGCATCAGCACGCCGATCAGCCAGTGCACATGACCGACGACCTTCGCGACCGTCGAGGTCAGCGCCCCGTCGAACGACGCATGCACCGCGAGCCACGCGAGCCCGATCAGCGCGACGCCGAACGCCTGGCCGACCAGCATCGGCTCCGTTGGCACCAGTTGCAACGCGTCGTACAGCGAGGTCCACGGCGTCAGCACGAACAGCAGGCCGAACGCCAGCAGCAACAACGCATCGAGGATCAGTACAACGCGCAGCAGTGGCTTCATGGGCGTTTAGTCCACGTGGTAGTTGGGCGCTTCCTTGGTGATTTGCACATCGTGCACATGCGACTCGCGCAGGCCCGCACCGGTGATCTGCACGAACTCGGCCTTCTCGTTCATTTCGGCGATGGTGCGGCAGCCGCAGTAGCCCATGCTCGCGCGCACACCGCCGATCAGCTGGAACAGGATTGCGTTGACCGAACCCTTGTACGCGACGCGACCTTCGATGCCTTCCGGCACCAGCTTGTCGATGTTGGCCGAGTTGTCCTGGAAGTAGCGGTCCGCCGCGCCGTCCTTCATGGCGCCGACCGAGCCCATGCCACGGTACGACTTGTACTGGCGGCCCTGGTACAGGAATACCTCGCCCGGCGACTCCTCGGTACCGGCGAACATGCTGCCCATCATGACCGCGCTGGCGCCCGCCGCGAGCGCCTTGCTGACGTCGCCCGAGAAGCGCACGCCGCCGTCGGCGATGACCGGCACGCCGGTGCCGTTCAGCGCTTCGGACACGTTGGAGATAGCGGTGACCTGCGGCACGCCGACGCCTGCGACGATTCGCGTCGTGCAGATGGAGCCCGGGCCGATACCGACCTTGACGCCGTCCGCGCCGTATTCGACGAGCGCCCTGGCGGCCGCGGCGGTTGCGATGTTGCCGCCGATCACCTCGACGTGCGGGAAGTTCTGCTTGACCCACTTGACGCGCTCGAGCACGCCCATGCTGTGGCCATGCGCGGTATCGACGACGATCACGTCGACGCCGGCCTGCACGAGCAGCTCGACGCGCTCTTCGTTGTCCGCGCCGACGCCGACCGCCGCGCCCGCGCGCAGCTTGCCGTGCTCGTCCTTGCATGCATCCGGGTGCTCGGTCTGCTTGGTGATGTCCTTGACGGTCATCAGGCCGCGCAGTTCGAAGGCGTCGTTGATGACCAGCACGCGCTCGAGGCGGTGGCTGTGCATCAGCGCCTTCGCTTCGGCGAGCGGCGTGCCTTCCTTGACGGTGACGAGGCGCTCGCGCGGCGTCATGATGTTGCGCACCGGCTCGTCCAGACGCTCTTCGAAGCGCAGGTCGCGATTCGTCACGATGCCGACGAGCTGCGAGCCCTCGACGACCGGGAAGCCCGAAATGCCATGCTGGCGCGACAGTGCGATCACGTCGCGCACTTTCATATGCGGCGGAACGGTGATCGGATCGCGCACGACGCCCGACTCGAAACGCTTGACCTTCGCGACTTCACGCGCCTGCTCAGCCGGCGTGAGGTTCTTGTGGATGATGCCGACGCCGCCCATTTGCGCCATGGCGATTGCCAGACGTGCTTCGGTGACCGTGTCCATCGCGGCGGACACGAGCGGCATGTTGAGGGAGATGTTGCGGGTCAGCCGGGTCTTGAGGCTGGTGTCGCGCGGCAGAACATCGGAGAAGGCCGGGACGAGGAGCACGTCATCGAACGTGAGTGCTGTTTGGATCAGACGCATGGCAAATCCTATAGGCGCAAAAGCGAATTATACGCGATACCACCCCGGTTTTCACTGCGCGAACAGCAGCTTAGCGAATTTCAGACGATTTTTTGCCGCTCCCGCCTGCGTCGATTTCGCTCGCCTGTTCGCGTCGGGTTCGAACGGGTTTCGTTTGCGCGTTCGCAGGCGAAACCGGAGCAGAGCCGGCGGCATTTTCGCGGCACGTACCCTGTCGAGCGGCGGTCGAGCGGCCTGAATGCAGGATCGAACAAGACGTCCTGCTCGCAAAACCGCTATTCTGCCGGCCATTCCAGTTTATCCAGCAGAGGCAGTCGATGCAGCGCGGTGTCGTATATGGCGTCATGGCCGGAGCCTTGTGGGGCATGGTGTTTCTGGTGCCGCGGGTGCTGCCCGACTTCTCCTCGCTCCTGCTCGTCGCCGGCCGCTACTCGATGTACGGCGTCGTGTCGCTCGCCGCGGCGCTGCCGATCGCGCGTTCGCTCGCCAAACGGCTGAGCCGCGAGGATCTGATCGCGCTCGTCAAGCTCGCGCTGGCCGGCAATATCGTTTATTACCTGCTGCTGACCGCCGCCGTGCACCTGATCGGAATCGCGCCGGCCTCGCTGATCGTCGGCGTGCTGCCGGTCACGGTCACGCTGGTCGGCCGGCGCGATCACGGCGCGGTGCCGCTCGCGCGCCTCGCATGGCCGCTCGCGACCGTGATGGCGGGCATCGTCTGCATCAATATCGACGTCTTTACGGTGGCCGGCGCGGCGCCGGTGAGCATCGCGACGCGCCTGCTCGGCGTGGCCTGCGCGGTGGGCGCGCTCATCTGCTGGACCTGGTTCGCGGTCGAGAACGCCCGTTACCTGCAGCGTCAGACGCATTTCAGCGGCAATGAGTGGTCGGTGCTGTGGGGCGTCGTGACTGGCGCGCTCGGCGGCGCGTTGTGGCTCGTGGTCGCGGTGCTGCCGTCGGGCGGCCCGCAGGGTGAGTTGGCCGACCCGCGCTGGCACACGTTCTGGCTGCTCAACCTCGCACTCGCGATCGGCGCGTCGTGGCTCGGCAACGGCCTGTGGAATGCCGCGGCAAAACGGCTGCCGCTAACGCTGTCCGGCCAGATGATCGTGTTCGAGACGCTGTTCGCGCTGCTTTACGCGTTCATTTACGACGAGCGCCTGCCGCGCCCGCTCGAACTCGCGGCGATCCTGCTGCTGGTGGCGGGGGTCTGGTGGTCGGTGCGTCGGCATTCGGACGACGATTCGTCGGATGCGGCGCGCATCGAGGGCATGAACGATAAGGCGCAGACGGCGGCGCCTTGAGGTGATGTGACGCGATGATGCAAGACGGGCGGCGCGCGAAAAAGTCCGCCGCCCCCCCAACTAGCGCCGCCTAGCGCGAATCCTTGTTCAACCAACGCCGCCCCTCGATCGACCCCGCCTTGCGTGTCTTTTCGACGCGGCGTTGGCGCGACACCTTCGGATCCACCAGCAACGGCCGGTAAATCTCGACGCGATCATGGTCGGCCAGCACCGTATCGAGCGGTTTGAGCTTGCCGAACACGCCCACCTTCTGCGTGTTCAGATCGATCGACGGAAAGCGCTGCAGAATCCCGCTTGCGCCGATCGCCTGTTGCAGCGTCGCGCCCGCGGGCAACTCGACCGCAATCAGCGCCTGCTCGGCAGCGAGCGCATAGCAGACCTCGACCGTTAGCCGCGCGCTCATGACTGACCATAGCGCTGGTTGGCGCGCTTCACGAAAGATTCGACGAAGGTATTGGCGATGTGATTGAACACCGGCCCGATGATCTTCTCGAGCAGGATGCTGGTGAACTCGTAGTGCAGCGCGAATTCGATCTTGCACGCATCGGCGCGCAGCGGCGTGAAGCGCCAGAAACCGGTGAACTTGCGAAACGGACCGTCGGCGAATTCCATGTCGATGCGCGTGGGGCGCTCCATCGAGTTACGCGTGGCGAAATGCTGCTTGATGCCCTTGAAGTTGATATCGATCCTCGCCTCCATGCTGGTGTCGTCCCGGTGACGAATTTCGATGCCCCCGCACCATGGCAGGAACTTGGGGTAATCGTCGACGTCGGTGACGAGGTCGAACATCTGCTCCGCCGAGTGGCGAATCAAAACGGTTTTCTGGACATCTGCCATAAATTGAACAGCGCGTGGCAACGGTGGACGAGCGCCGCGGGCTTTCCTTGCCCCGCTTTGCTAAAATCGTGATTTTAAACGAGTTGGGCACTTTCCATTCATGAGCATCATAGACAACAGAAAAGCCTTCTACGACTACTCGGTCGAGGAACGCTATGAGGCAGGCCTCGTGCTCGAAGGATGGGAGGTCAAGGCGTTGCGCGCCGGGCGCGGCCAGATCAAGGAAGGCTACGTGGTGATCCGCAACGGCGAGCTGTTCCTGATCGGCACGCACATCAGCCCGCTGCCCGAAGCGTCGACGCACATCCATCCCGACCCGGTGCGCACGCGCAAGTTGCTGCTGCATAGCGAGGAGATCAGCAAGCTGATCGGCAAGGTCGAGCAGCGCGGCTACACGCTCGTGCCGCTGAATTTTCACTACAAGAACGGTCGCGTCAAATGCGAGATCGGTCTCGCGAAGGGCAAGAAGATGCACGACAAGCGCGAGACCGAGAAGAAGCGCGACTGGGAGCGCGAGAAGGCGCGCTTGATGCGCTCGCCGACCTGAACGCGATTCGTATCCGGCATTGCAAAAATGGCCCGCGCATCGATGTGCGGGCCATTTGCTTTTACGTCACGCGCTCATTGCGCATGCATTGCCCGTTCGTCAGCGCAAGTCGCCGCGCGGCGGCTCCGCTGCCGCCTTGCTCTTGTTCACGATGGTCAGCGCCGACGCGATCATCGAACTCATGTTCGACATGTCGCCCGGCACGATCAGTGTCGTGCCCTGCCTCGCCAGGTTCGAGAACGCGTTCACGTACTGTTCGGCCACCTTCAGGTTCACCGCGTCCATGCCGCCGTTCAGCTGGATCGCCGCCGCGATCTTCTGGATCGCCTGCGCGTTCGCCTCGGCCACCGCCAGAATCGCCGCGGCCTGCCCCTGCGCCTGATTGATCGCTGCCTGACGCTCGCCCTCGGACTTCTGGATCGCCGCCTCGCGGCCGCCCGACGCGATATTGATCTGCTCCTGCTTGCGCCCTTCCGATGCCGCGATCAGCGCGCGTTTCTCGCGCTCGGCGGTGATCTGCGCCTGCATCGCGTGAAGGATTTCCTTTGGCGGCGTCAGGTCCTTGATCTCGTAGCGCAGCACTTTTACGCCCCAGTTCGCGGCCGCCTCGTCCAGCGCGGACACGATGCTGTGATTGATGAAATCGCGCTCCTCGAAGGTCCGGTCCAGCTCCAGCTTGCCGATGACCGAGCGCAGCGTGGTCTGCGACAACTGCGTGATCGCGAACACGAAGTTGCTCGATCCGTACGATGCCTTCATCGGATCGGTGACCTGGAAATACAGCACACCGTCGACCTGCAGTTGCGTGTTGTCGCGCGTAATACAGACCTGGCTCGGCACTTCGAGAGGAATTTCCTTCAGCACGTGCTTGTACGCGACCCGGTCGACGAACGGGAACGCGAAGCTCAGACCCGGCGTCAGCGTCGCGTGATAACGGCCGAGGCGCTCGAGCACCCACGCATGCTGCTGCGGCACGATCTTGATGGTCTGCGACGCGAGCACGATCACGACGATCAGCAGCACTGCCCCGACGATGGTTGAATCCATATCGCTACCCTCCGATTCTGCTTCGAATAGTTGTGCGCAGGTTGGTCGGGCCTGCGTTTTCAGCTTGGGCGGCCGGCGCTCAGATCGTCAGGTCGCGCTCGCGCGCGCCTTCGGCTGCCGACTCGCGACGACGACGAGGCAACTGCCCCGCAACTCCTTGATCTCGTAGACCTGCGCGTCTTCGGGTTCGCCCGCGGCCAGCTCGATGTCCCATGCCGCGCCACGATAGGTCGCGCGTGCTTTGCGCCCCTGCCAGGCCGGCACGTTCAGCGTCTGCCCGATATCCAGATTGACATCCGGATTGCGCGACGCCTGCTCGCGCCTACGACGGCCGAAGCGCGAGCGTCTGAGCACCACGACCGCCGCGAGCGCAACCAGCGCCGCCACTACGAATTGCAGATCGGTCCCGGCGCCGGCAATGCGCGCAAGCGCGGCCGCGACGAAGCCGAACGCGATCATCAACAGATAGAAGGTGCCGCTCATCAGCTCCAGCACGACAAGCACACCCGCCCCGATCCACCAGAACAGTCCACCAGGCGCCACGTCGACCTCCACAAAGCAAAACACCCCGGTTCTACCGGGGTGTTTATAGCACGAAGCGCACGTGCCTTTAACGCGTGCCGAATGCCGCCTGCGAAAGCGGCATTCGCTACCTCGCGAGTTACTGCTTCGCCTTTGCCAGCTGCTGCCACGTATCGATGATCGTGTCGGGGTTGAGCGAGATCGACTTGATGCCTTCGTCAGTCAGCCATTGCGCGAAGTCCGGATGATCCGACGGCCCCTGGCCGCAGATACCGACGTACTTGTCGAGACGCAGACAGGTTTCGATCGCGCGCTTGAGCAGGAACTTGACCGCTGGATCACGCTCGTCGAAATCGACCGCGAGCAGCTCCATGCCCGAGTCGCGGTCGAGGCCGAGCGTGAGCTGCGTGAGATCGTTCGAGCCGATCGAGAATCCGTCGAAGTACTGCAGGAACTCTTCCGCGAGGATCGCGTTCGTCGGCACTTCGCACATCATGATCAGACGCAAGCCCTTCTCGCCGCGCTTCAGGCCGAACTTCGCGAGCAGCCCGACCACGCGCTCCGCCTGCTTCAGCGTACGCACGAACGGCACCATGATCTCGACGTTGTCGAGGCCCATCTCTTCACGCACCTTCTTCAGCGCGACGCATTCCATCTGGAACGCCTCGGCGAAGTCTTCCGCGATATAGCGCGACGCGCCGCGGAAACCCAGCATCGGGTTTTCCTCGTCCGGCTCGTAGCGCGAGCCGCCGATCAGCTTCTTGTACTCGTTCGACTTGAAGTCCGACAGACGCACGATGACGGGCTTCGGATAGAACGCCGCCGCGATCGTTGCGATACCTTCGGTCAGCTTGTCGACGTAGAACGCGCGCGGCGAGGCGTGACCGCGCGCGACGCTTTCGACCGCCTTCTTCAGGTCCTGATCGACGTTCGGGTACTCGAGGATCGCCTTCGGGTGCACGCCGATGTTGTTGTTGATGATGAACTCGAGCCGCGCGAGACCCACACCTGCGTTCGGCAGTTGCGAGAAGTCGAATGCGAGCTGCGGATTGCCGACGTTCATCATGATCTTCACCGGAATCGGCGGCAGTTCGCCGCGCTGCACTTCGGTGACTTCGGTTTCGAGCAGGCCGTCGTAGATCTTGCCTTCGTCGCCTTCCGCACATGACACGGTGACGAGCGCGCCGTCCTTCAGCACGTCGGTCGCGTCGCCGCAGCCGACCACGGCCGGCACACCCAGCTCACGCGCGATGATCGCCGCGTGGCAGGTGCGGCCGCCACGGTTCGTGACGATTGCCGACGCACGCTTCATGACCGGCTCCCAGTTCGGATCGGTCATGTCGGCGACGAGCACGTCGCCCGGCTGCACGCGGTCCATCTCCGACGGGTCGTGGATCACGCGCACCGGACCCGCGCCGATCTTCTGACCGATCGCGCGGCCCGTTGCCAGCACGTTCGACTGGCCCTTCAGCTTGAAGCGTTGCTCGGCCTTGCCGCCGCCCTGGCTCTTCACCGTTTCCGGACGAGCCTGCAGGATGAAAATCTTGCCGTCGCGGCCGTCCTTGCCCCACTCGATGTCCATCGGACGCTGGTAGTGCTTCTCGATGATCACCGCGTACTTCGCGAGCTCGATCACGTCTTCGTCGGTGATCGAGAAGCGGTTGCGCTGTTCGTGCGCGACGTCGACGGTCTTCACGCGGCCCGGCTCGCCCGGCTTCGTGAACTCCATCTTGATCAGCTTCGAGCCGATCGAGCGGCGGATGATCGGGTACTTGCCCTGCGCGAGCGTAGTCTTGAACACGTAAAACTCGTCCGGATTCACCGCGCCCTGCACGACGGTTTCGCCGAGGCCATAGCTCGACGTGATGAAGACGGCGTCCTTGAAGCCCGATTCGGTATCCAGCGTGAACATCACGCCCGCGGCGCCGACGTCCGAACGCACCATGCGCTGCACGCCCGCCGACAACGCGACTTCAGCATGCGTGAAGCCCTTGTGGACGCGATAGGAGATGGCGCGGTCGTTATACAGCGACGCGAACACGTGCTTCATGCGATCGAGCACGTCGTCGATGCCGACCACGTTCAGGTAGCTTTCCTGCTGACCGGCGAACGATGCGTCCGGCAGGTCTTCCGCGGTCGCGGATGAACGCACGGCAAACGACAGTTCCTCGGGCGAGCTCTGTTGCAGCGTGTCGAACCCCGCGCGAATGTCAGCCTCGAGCTGCGGCTGCAGCGGCGCGTCGACGATCCATTGACGGATCTCCTTGCCCGCTTCGGCGAGTGCCTTCACGTCGTCGACGTCGAGCGTCTCGAGACGTTTGGCGATGCGCTCGGTCAGATCGTTGTGCTGCAGGAAGTCACGGAACGCGAGCGCGCTGGTCGCGAAGCCGGTCGGCACGCGCACGCCGGCTTCGGCGAGCTGGCTGATCATCTCGCCCAGCGACGCGTTCTTGCCGCCGACGATCTCCACGTCGGTCATCCGCAACTGCTCGAACGGAACTACATACGCCTTGTCCTTTGCGACGGTAACTGCGTTAGTCATACAAGCCCCTAAGTGTGAAAGAAATTCACGACTGTGCAAGTGGGCTTGAACACGGGCAGCCCATTGGAAGCCTCGACCCCGTGTCTTGCACAACCTGTTAGATAAGCAATCGCCTGGACGGCGGAGATGCGTTGCATGGCGCGCCGGCCGTGGAGCACGAGGCGGAGCACCGAAGAACGCGGTTGAGCGGACTTACCGCTCGATCTGTTGCGTTCAACGCATATTGACATTAGATAACGTGACGTTGAACGACCGTTCGCGGCAAGTTAGCGGCCAATCGCCTGCAATTGCTTATCCAACAGGTTGCCGCTATTCTACCGTGCCGACTCCTGAAATGTGGCAGTCGGTCGAGAATTGCGCCTCGAATCGCGCGCCGACCAAGCCAGCGGGCTTTTGCGGGACCGCCCGCGCGGGACACGAGCGTGGCGCGCCCGCCGCCGCGCGGTTTGATTCGAGCGCGTTGTCGCGCTCGCGCTTTCCGGCTCATTTGCCTTTCACGTTCACAGCTCCTCTGATGCCGCCCACCGTATTCATCGTCTCAGACGGTACCGGGATTACTGCCGAAACCTTCGCGCATTCGATCCTCTCCCAGTTCGACCAGAAATTCCGCCTGGTCCGCGTGCCATTCGTCGACTCGACCGAGAAGGCCTACGCAACGCTCGAAAAGATCAACGAAGCGGTCGTGCAGGACGGCCGTCGACCGATCGTGTTCACCACGCTCGTCGATAGCTCGTCGAATCAGATCGTAAAGGGTTCGAACGCGCTCGTGCTCGACATGTTCCAGACCTTCGTCGAGCCGCTCGAGCAGGAACTGGAACTGAAGTCGAGCCACGCGATGGGGCGCGGCCACCAGAACGCGGACACCGAGGAGTACAAGAACCGGATCGAGGCGATCAATTTCTCGCTCGCGCACGACGACGGTCAGTCGAATCGCAATCTCGCAGACGCCGACGTGATCCTCGTCGGCGTGTCGCGCAGCGGCAAGACGCCGACGAGCCTTTACCTGGCGATGCAGTACGGCGTGAAAGCGGCGAACTATCCGCTGATTCCCGAAGATTTCGAACGCGGCAAGCTGCCGACGCCGCTACGCGAGCATCGACAGAAGATGTTCGGCTTGTCGATCGATCCGCAGCGGCTGTCGGAGATCCGTAACGAGCGGCGGCCGGGCAGCAAGTATGCGGCGCCGGAAAACTGCCGCTATGAGATCAACGAAGCCGAAACGATGATGCGGCGCGAGGGGATCAAGTGGCTGTCGTCGACGCACAAGTCGATCGAGGAAATCGCGACGACGATCCTGCAGGAGATTAAGCTGGATCGGCCGTCGTATTGAGGGATGGCCGAGCAGGCGTTGCGTTGCCGGGCCAGAGCCCTCGCAACGCCACTTCAGTCTACTTTTTGCGCCCGCGCTGCTGCCGGCACTGCTCGAACACGCAGACCGCCGCCGCGGCCGCCACGTTCAGCGACTCCATACCGCCGGGCTGCGGAATCGTCACCCGCAACGACACGGCATCGCGCCACGCCTGCGACACGCCCGCCCCTTCGTTGCCGAACACCCACGCGAGCGGCCTGCTCAGGTCGCTGTCATAGATCGCTTCGGCACCGTGCGAATCGGTGATGACGATCGGTACCGCGAGCCGTTCGATCAGCGCACGCGCTTCGACATCCTCATGAATCTGCAACAGGAAGTGCGCGCCCATCCCCGAGCGCAGCACCTTCGACGACCACGCGTATGCGGTGCCCGGCGCGCAGAACACGTGCCCGATACCCGCAGCCGCTGCGCTGCGCAGAATCGATCCGACGTTGCCCGCGTCCTGCACGCCGTCGAGCACGAGACAGTTTTGCTCGACGCGCTCGGGCAGCGGTGCGTCGAGCTTCTCGACGAGCAGCAGAATCCCGACCCCATGCACGACATTCGACAACTGTCCGAACAACGCATCCGGCAGCGTCACGAGCCGATGCTCGTCGATCCGTGACACGATCGCCTGCGCTTCGTCGTGACGCAACGCGCCGTCGGTGACGACGCATAGCTCCGGCTGACCTGCGACGTCGAGATACGTGCTTGCGAGATGGAAGCCCTCGAGCAGCGCGTGGCCGCTGCGGCGCTGTTGATGCGTCGAGCCGGCCAGTGCCTTCAGGCGCTTGTAGAGCGGATTGTCCCGCGAGGTGATGGCTTTCACAGGCAGCGAAGGCGGTGAGAAGGGAAAAGGAATCAGCGGCAATCAACGGCACGCAAGCGCGGAGCGCGCTCGAGCCGCGCTGATGGGGTCGGTCACGCGAAGCCGGCTTCGCCGAACGCATCGTCGTCGAGCAGCAGCGCGTCGGCCACGATGACGGCGTCCGCCGACGGCAACGGCACGCCAGTGCCGAACCTCAAATGCGCTTCGCGCACCGGCGCGAACGAGCGCCGATGATGCTCGCACGGCCCATGTTCGCGCAGCGCCGCGAGATGCTGCGGCGTGCCATAACCGGCATGCGCGTCGAAGCCGTACATCGGATACGCCTGGTGCAGTTCGACCAGCATGCGGTCGCGCGTGACCTTCGCGAGAATCGACGCCGCCGAGATGCTCTTCACGAGCGCGTCGCCGCCAATCACCGCCTCGCTACGGATGCTGAGCGTCGGGCAACGGTTGCCGTCGATCTTCACGAGCGTCGGCACGACCGACAGGCCCTCGACCGCGCGCTTCATCGCGAGCATGGTGGCGTGCAGGATGTTCAGCGAATCGATTTCCTCGACTGTCGCCGACGCGACGCAGTACGCGAGCGCACGCTCGACGATCTTGTCGTACAGCGCTTCACGCTTGAGTGCGCTCAGCACCTTCGAATCGTCGAGGCCACGGATCATCGGTTTGGCGGGATCGAAAATCACCGCCGCCGCAACGACCGGACCGGCCAGCGGTCCGCGCCCTGCTTCGTCGACGCCGCAGACGATGTCGTCGGCGCTCTCGAAGTTCAGGCCGGCTTGCGCCACTACCCGAACGGTGGCCGCGATCTTCCGGCGAGGCGCGCGCGCGGCGGTCATGGCCGCCCCGCCCGCTGCTCGACAACGCTCGCCACGACTTCGGCCGCGCGCTGCGCGGTGTTCTGCTTCAGCACGTGATGCATCTCCGTGAAGATTTCCTTCAGCGTGCGCCGGTTCGCCTCGTCGCGCAACTGCTTCAGCGTCGCCTCGGCGAGCGCCTGCGGCGTCGCGAAGTGCTGCAGGATCTCCGGCACCACGAAACGCCCGGCCAGGATGTTCGGCAGGCCGACGTACGGCAGATAGCCCTGGCGGCGCATGATCTGGCCGGTCAGCCAAGGCACCTTGTACGAAATCACCATCGGCTTTTTCAGCAGCGCGGCTTCGAGCGTGACGGTGCCGCTCTTCACGAGAATCGCGTCGGCGGCGGTCATCGCGAGTTGCGACTGGCCTTCGGTGATGGTCAGCGCGAGGCCCGGATGCGCATCGACGAGCGGCTGCAGCAACGCGCGCAACGCGGGCGTCGCCGCCGGCATCACGAAGCGCACGCTGGGCTCCTGGTGCTGCATCATCTCCATCGCCGCGAAGAACGTCGGGCCGATCAGGTCGATCTCGGAGCGCCGGCTGCCCGGCAGCACCGCGATCACCGGCCCGCTTTCCGCGAGACCGAGTGCGCGGCGCGCACCGAGGGTGTCGGGTTCGAGCGGGATCTGATCGGCCAGCGGATGCCCGACGTACGACGCCGCGACACCCGCCTTTTCAAGCAGCGCGGTTTCGAACGGGAACACGCACAGCATGTGGTCGACGGCCTTGGCGATCTTCTTGATGCGCCCGCCACGCCACGCCCAGATGGACGGGCAGACGAAGTGCACGGTCGGAATGCCGGCGTCGCGCAGTGCGTGCTCGAGCCCGAAATTGAAGTCGGGCGCGTCGACGCCGACGAACACGGACGGCGGTTCGGCGAGCAACTGACGCTTGAGCTCGTTGCGGATACCGAGGATTTCAGGAATGTGCCGCAATGCTTCGACATAGCCGCGCACCGTCAGCTTTTCCATCGGCCAGTGGGCGTCGAAGCCCGCGGCGATCATGCGCGGACCGCCGATGCCGTAGTACTGCGCGGCGGCCGGCAACCGGCTGGCGAGGCCGTCCAGCAGCGACGCGGCGAGCAGGTCGCCGGACGGCTCGCCGGCCACCATCGCGACGCGCAGCGGACTGGGTTGCAACGTCATCGGTTAGCGGATGATGCCGCGCTGCGACGCTTCGACGAACGCGAGCAGCGTCTGCACCGGGGCGTCGCCGTCACCGCCGGCCGAACCGAGTTCCTTCAGTTGCACCTTCGCTTCTTCGAGCGACAGGCCGTTCTTGTACAGCACGCGATACGCGGTGCGCAGCACCGAGATCGCGTCGGCCGAGAAGCCGCGGCGGCGCAGCCCTTCGACGTTGATGCCGTGCGGCTCGGCCTTGTTGCCCGCGGCGATCACGTACGGCGGCACGTCCTGCACGAGCGCCGACGCGCCGCCGAGCATCGAATGCGCACCGATGCGCACGAACTGATGCACGCCCGACATGCCGCCGATGATCGCGTAGTCGCCGATCGTCACGTGACCGGCCATCTGCGCGTTGCTCGACAGGATCACGTTGTTGCCGACGTGGCAGTCGTGACCGATGTGCACGTAGGCCATGATCCAGTTGTCGTCGCCGAGCGTGGTGACGCCCGCGTCCTGCACCGTGCCGGTGTGGATCGTCGTGAACTCGCGGATCATGTTGCGGTTGCCGATCACGAGCCTGGTCGGCTCGTCCTGGTACTTCATGTCCTGCGGACGCCCGCCGACCGATGCGTAATGGCCGATGCGGTTGTCTTCGCCGAGCGTGGTATAGCCTTCGATCACGCTGTGCGAGCCGACCGTGCTGCGCGCACCGATCGTCACGTGTGCGCCGATCACCGCATAGGGCCCGACTTCGACGGATTCGTCCAGCTGCGCGCCCGCTTCGATGATCGCGGTGGGATGGATCCTGCTCATGCGTCCTCGCTTCTGATTCTGTTGCGTTGTGTGGATGGCCTTGCCGTCAGGGCCGCCGCGCGCGTGCCTTGCCGCGCCGCGACCTGCCCCGACGCGGGCTTTACGCGTCTTTGTCCGTGTGGCGCACCGCGCACATCAGATCGGCTTCCGCCGCGACGACGCCATCCACTTCGGCGCGCGCCTTGAACTTCCAGATGCCGCGCATGTGACGCTCGAACGTGCAGTTCAGGATCAGCTGATCGCCCGGTTCCACCACGCGCTTGAAGCGCGCGTTGTCGATGCCGACGAACAGGTACAGCGTATTCGACGGATCGCTCGGCTCTTCCGAGAACGTCAGCAGCGCCGCGGTCTGCGCGAGGGCTTCGAGGATCAGCACGCCTGGCATCACCGGCCGCGTCGGGAAATGTCCCTGGAAATACGGCTCATTGATCGACACGTTCTTCAACGCTTTGATGCTCTTGTGCGGTTCGAGTTCGAGCACCCGGTCGACCAGCAGGATCGGATAACGATGCGGCAGCAGCGTGAGAATCTTATGAATGTCGAGATTGATTTTTTCGGTGCTCATGGTGTTTCTGCTCACGCATTGACTGCGCGATGATGACTGCGGATGCTGGGTGCAGGTGGGTTGAAAACGCGCACGACCGGCGCCTCCGATGACCGGTGGTCGTGCCACCCGGTCACGGCCACCGGCTTTGCTTCATGATGCTCGACCACTATTTTACGCGGTGCGGATGGGTCGCCGGGATAAGTGTCAGATCTTGTTGCCTGCGGGTTGACCTGCGGCGCCGTCAGTGGCATTGCCGGCTTTGTCGACGGTGGCGTTCTCCAGCGCTTTGATGCGATCGCGAAGCTTGTCGATATTGCGCAGCAGCGCGGCGCTTTTGTTCCAGTCCGCGTGGTTCACGGCCGGGAACGCGCTCGTGTACATGCCGGGCTTCAGCAGCGACTTCGACACGCCCGACTTTGCGGTGACGATCACGTAATCGGCGAGCGTCACGTGTCCGGCAATGCCGACCGCGCCGCCGATCATGCAATGACGGCCGATGGTCGTGCTGCCCGCGATGCCCGCGCAGCCCGCGATCACCGTGTAGGCGCCGACCTTGCAGTTGTGGCCGATCTGCACGAGGTTGTCGATCTTCACGCACTCCTCGATGATCGTGTCGGCCATCGCGCCGCGGTCGATCGTGGTGTTCGCGCCGATTTCGACGTCGTTCGCGATCGACACGCCGCCGACCTGCGGAATCTTGACCCAACTGCCGGTGCGTGCGTCGCCCTCGCCGACGAAGTCTGGCGCGAAGCCGAAGCCGTCCGAGCCGATCACCGCGCCCGCGTGGACGATCACGCGCTCGCCGAGCTTGCAGCCGTGGTACACGGTCACGTTCGGATACAGATGTGAGTTCGCCCCGACGCGGGTGCCGCGGCCGATTACGACGTTGGCGTCGAGCCGCGCGTGCTCGCCGATCACTGCGCCCGCTTCCACGGTGACACGCGGACCGATCACCGCGCTCGCGGCGACCTGGGCGGAAGGATCGATGGTTGCGCTCGGATGCACGCCGGGGACCGCCCTCGGCGCGGCCAGGTCGATGAAGGTTTGCGCGATGCGCGCAAAGTAAGCGTAGGGATTCGGCGTGACGATGAAGTTTCGAGCTTCGCGCGAGGCGAGCTTCGCAAGGTCGCCGGCATTGATCAGCACTGCGCCGGCGCGGGTCGTTTCGACCTGCGACAGATACTTCGGATTGGCGAGGAACGCCAACTGGTCCGGGCCGGCCTGGTCGAGCGGCGCAAGACTGCTCACGCGCTGCGCCCCGTTACCGACTACTTCACCGCCGAACCGCTGGACGATGTCCTCGAGCGTAAATGCCATGCCTATCCTGTCTCCAATGTCGACCAGAGTTGGCGCTTTAGCGCTTACTCTGGTCCCATTCAAATCATTGCGAGGGGCGCGCGCCGAGGCGTGCGGGGCGACCGTGCGCCGCCCTCAGTCGCCCTCATTGCCCTTAGTTGCCCTCAGTTGCCCGATGCCGCAAGTGCCTTCAGCACCTGGTCGGTGATATCGATGCGCGGGCTCACGTACACCGCTTCCTGGACGATCAGATCGTAGTGCTGCGTTTCGGCGATCTGCTTGATGACCTTGTTCGCGCGATCGAGCACCGCCGCGAGTTCCTCGTTGCGGCGCTGGTTCAGGTCTTCGCGGAACTCACGCTGCTTGCGTTGGAAGTCCGAGTCGAGCTGCGACAGGTCGCGCTGCTTTTGCGCGCGATCGGTCGCCGACATTGTCGCGCCATTCTTGTCGAGTGCATCGGACATCGACTTGAGCTTTTGCGCCATGTCGGCGAGATCCTTGTCCCGCTTCGCGAATTCGGCCTCGAGCTTCAGCTGCGCGGCTTTCGCCGCCGCCGATTCGCGCAGGATGCGGTCGGAATTCACCGCGGCGATCCTCGCCTCCTGCGCGTGCGCCATGCCGACCCCGAGGGTCATTGCCAGCGCCAATGCGCACGCTACACGTTTCGAAAACATACCGGTTAGCAAAGTCATCCTCTCGATACTGTAGTTTGGCCGGGTCCGCCGCCGCAGCCGGCCGCCGGCAACGCCGGCCGCCGGGAACACCCGCCGCCCGATCAGAACGCCGTCCCGATCTGGAACTGGAACTTCTGGTACTGGTCGCCAGTGTGCTTCGTGAGCGGGAAGCCGAGGCTCAACTTGAGCGGGCCGATCGGCGAGATCCACGCGAGACCCACACCGTAGCCGTAACGCAGGCCATTTGCGCCGATGCTGTTACCTTCCGTTCCCCACACGTTACCGGCGTCGAGGAACGTGAACACACGCAGCGTGCGATCGTAGCCCGTGCCCGGCAGCGGGAACGTGAGCTCGATATTGCCGACGAGGAGCTTCGAGCCGCCGATCGGGTCGTTGGTCTTCGCGTCTCGCGGACCGAGCGAGCTCGGCTCGTAGCCGCGCACCGAACCGATACCGCCGGCGAAGTAGTTCTTGAAGATCGGATAAGGCTTGCCGCCGAGGCCGTTACCGTAGCCGCCCTGGAAGTTGAAGCCCAGCACGAAGCCACGCGCGAACGAGTAATAGTACTGCGCGTTGATGTCGGCCTTGTAGTACTGCGTGCCCCCGATCGGCGTGCCGTACTCGGCGTTCGCCTGCGTGAAGTAGCCGCGGCTCGGCACCAGCGCGCTGTCACGCGCGTCGCGCGACCAACCGACCGTCAGCGGTACGTTGTTCGACACGCGGCCGAACTGGTTCACGTAGTCGATATAGCTTTGCGGCGTATTCGAGTCGATGTCGAGCTGGTTCTGCTCGAAGCCGACGCCGAAAAACACCGTGTCGACTTCGGAGAACGGAATGCCGAACTTCAGGTCACCGCCAATCGTGACGATCTTGAAGCTCGAATCGGTCGAATAGTACAGCGGCTGGTACGTGCGGTAGTAGACGTCGGTGATCCGCTTGATGCCGTCCACCGTGAAGTACGGGTCGACCTGCGTGACCGTCAGCGTACGGTACGTCTTCGCGGTATTGATGTTCACCGAGAGGCTCGTGCCGGAGCCGAACACGTTGTCCTGCGAGATACCCGCCGACAGCACCACCTTGTCCGTCGATGAGAAGCCCGCGCCAAGCGTGATCGCGCCGGTCGGTTTTTCGGCGACTTTCACGTCGATGTCGACCTGGTCGGGCGTGCCTTCGACCGGCACCGTGGTCACGTCGACGTCGGTGAAGTAGCCGAGACGGTTGATACGGTCCTTCGACAGCGCGAGGCGGTTCGAATCGAACCACGAGCTTTCGAGCTGGCGCATTTCGCGGCGCACCACTTCGTCGCGCGTGCGCGTGTTGCCGACCACGTTGATGCGGCGCACGTACACGCGACGGCTCGGGTCGACCTGAAGCGTCAGGTCGACGGTGTGGTTGTTCTGGTCGATCTGCGGCTGTGCATTGACGGTCGCGAACGCGTAGCCGTACTCGCCGAGCTTGTCGACGATCGCCTTCGTGGTGGCCTGCAGCTTTTCGGCCGAGAAGCGGTCGCCCGGCTTGATCTTGATCAGCTTCTTCAGTTCCGCTTCGCGGTCGAGCAGATTGCCGGCGAGGCGGATGTTCGAAATCGTGTACGGCTGACCTTCATGCAGCGTGACCGTCAGGTACATGTCCTTCTTGTCCGGCGAAATCGACACCTGGGTCGATTCGATGCTGAACTCGAGATAGCCGCGGTTCAGGTAGTACGAGCGGACGTTCTCGAGGTCGCCGGTGAGCTTGTCTTTCGAGTACAGGTCGTTCTTCGTGTACCACGAGAACCAGTTCGGCGTGGACAGCTGCATTTCGTCTCGCAGCGTGCCGGTGCTGAATGTCTTGTTGCCGATGAAGTTGATCTGACGGATCTTCGCGCTCGGACCTTCGGCCACCGAGAACAGGATGCCGACGCGGTTGCGGTCGATCGGCGTGATCGTCGTGGTGACTTCAGCCGCGTAAAAACCGCGCGTCAGATACTGGCGCTTCAGCTCCTGCTCGGCCTTGTCGACGAGGGCCTTGTCGTAGTAGCGGCCTTGCGACAGCCCGACCGCGCGCAGCGCCTTGATCAGATTGTCCTTGTCGAACTCGTGGATACCGGCGAAGTCGATCGTGCCGATGGCCGGGCGCTCTTGCACCTGCACGATCACCACGTTGCCTTCGGTCGCGATCTTGACGTCGTTGAAGAAGCCCGTCGCGTACAGCGCGCGAATCGCTTCGGACGCCTTGTCGTCGGTAAAGGTATCGCCTTGCTTGATGGGCAGGTACGCGAACACCGTGCCCGGTTCGACGCGTTGCAATCCCTCAATGCGAATGTCTTGCACCACGAAGGGCGTCGTTGCGTGAGCAACCAGCCCATGCGCGGCGAACGCCGCGGCTACAACCGTCTTTGGACCAAAGCGATGAGGTTTGAACAACGTGCTTCCCCAGTATGTATAGCTGCATCAGGCCTGGCGGCCGCCCTCGTGAACGCCGCCGGACACTTTAAAAATGGATTAAACGAGCCAGATCGTTGAACAGCGCAATCGCCGACAACGCGACGATGCAGGCAAGCCCCGCCCTCTGAAAAACGAGTTGCCAGCGATCGGAGACAACTTTACCGGTCACAGCTTCAACCAAATAATATAACAGATGACCCCCATCCAATACCGGAATTGGTAGCAGGTTCAGCACGCCGAGGCTAATGCTGACAAGGGCCAGGAACGACAGAAACGCGGCAGGACCCAGACGTGCGCTCTTTCCCGCGTAGTCGGCGATCGTCACCGGACCGGACAGATTCTTCAGCGACGCCTCGCCGACGATCATCCGGCCGAACATCCTGACCGAGTACACCGCGAGATCCCAGGTACGGCGCGCGCCGAGGTGGAGGCTCTCGAGCGGCCCGTAGCGCACGTCGATCGACGGCACCTGGGTCGCCAGCTCCGCGCCGATGCGGCCGATCTGCTGCCCGCTCGCCGCATCGCGCTGCAGCTGCGGCACGATGGTGATTTCTTCGAGCGCGCCCGCCGCATGACCGCCACGGCCCCCGCGCTCCACCCGCAGCGTGACCGGCACGCCGGCGTGCGATTTTACAAAAGCGATGAAGGCCGAGGCATTATCGGTCGGCGTGCCGTTGATCGCGCGCAGCCGGTCGCCGGCGACGAGCCCCGCCTTTTGCGCGGCGCTGCCCGCCTGCACGCCCGCCACCGTCAGCTTGCCGCCGCCGGGCTCGAAGCCGAGGCGCGACATCAGATCGTCATCGACGTCTTTCTCGCCGAGGCCGCGCAGGTCCATCGGAAAATCGGACGTGCCGTGCGCGTCTTTTGCACTGAGCACGATGCGCTGCTGATCGAACGCGGCGCCGAGCAGCTTCCAGCGCAGATCCGACCACGACCGCACCGGCTCGGTCTCATCGCTATGGCCGGTGCGCACACCGACAATGGTCTCGCCGCCCTCGAAGCCCGCCAGCGCGGCCGGCGTGTTCGGCGCGGGTGTCGCGATCACGGCGGCCGGTTCGGTCACGCCAGTTGCGAACACGAGCGCGAACAGCACGATCGCGAGCAGGAAATTCGCGACCGGACCGGCCGCGACGATCGCGAAGCGCCGCCACACCGACTGGCGGTTGAACGCATGCGGCAGATCCGCTTCGGGAATCGAACCGGGGCCGGTCTCGCGCTCGTCAAGCATCTTCACGTAGCCGCCGAGCGGCAGCGCGGCAATCGTCCACTCGGTGCCCGTCTTCGGACTGACCCACTGAACGAGCGGCTTGCCGAAGCCGATCGAGAAGCGCAGCACCTTCACGCCGCACAGACGCGCGACGCTGTAGTGCCCGTACTCGTGGACTACCACGAGTACGCCAATCGCAACCGCGAAAGCGAGCAGTTCGATCAGCAGATTCATAAACGCCTCACTGGACGGCGCGTTCCGTGCGACGGGCGCCGTCAGGCAGACGCGCGATGAATTCGGTAGCAGCTCGGCGCGCGGCGGCGTCCGCTTCGATGACGTCGTCGAGCGCGTGCGCGCTGCGGTTCGGCAACGCGTTCAGCACCGAGTCGACCGCCTCGGCAATCGCCATGAAGCCGATGCGGCGCGCGAGAAATGCCTCCACCGCGATCTCGTTCGCGGCGTTCAACGCCGCACTCGCGACGCCGCCTTCCGCAAGCGCCTTCATGGCGAGCGCGAGGCACGGGAAGCGCGCGTAGTCGGGTTTTTCGAACGACAGCGACGCGATCTCCGCGAGATCGAGCTGCGCGACCCCGGAATCGACGCGATCCGGAAACGCGAGCGCGTGCGCGATCGGCGTGCGCATGTCGGGGTTGCCGAGCTGCGCGAGCACCGAACCGTCCGCGTACGACACCAGCGAATGAATCACGCTCTGCGGATGGATCAGCACGTCGATGCGCTCGCCGGGCAGGTTGAACAGCCAGTGCGCCTCGATCACTTCGAGGCCCTTGTTCATCATCGTGGCCGAGTCGACCGAGATCTTGCGGCCCATCACCCAGTTCGGATGCTTGCAGGCTTCGTCAGGCGTCACGTCGACGAGCGTGGCCGGTTCGCGGGTGCGGAACGGGCCGCCCGATGCGGTCAGGATGATCTTTGAAACGCCGCCATGCAGCGACGCTTCACGCGGCAGGCATTGGAAAATCGCGTTGTGTTCGCTGTCGACCGGCAGCAGCACCGCGCCGTGGTCGCGCACCGCGTCCATGAAGATCGCGCCGGACATCACCAGCGCTTCCTTGTTCGCGAGCAGGATACGCTTGCCGGCGCGCGCCGCGGCAAGGCTCGGCGCGAGACCGGCCGCGCCGACGATCGCCGCGACCACCGTGTCGCAGCCCTCGCTCTTCGCGACGTCGACGAGCGCCTGCGGCCCGTACGTGACCTCGGTCTTGCTGCCCGCTTCGCGCAGCTTCGCGGCGACCTTCGCGGCCGTGTCGGCGTCGCCGACCACCGCCACTTCGGGCGCGAAGCGCAGGCATTGCCCGACGAGCTTGTCGCCGTTGCGATGCGCGCTCAGCGCGTAAATCGAAAACCGCTCGGGATGACGCGCGACCACGTCGAGCGTACTGTCTCCAATCGAGCCCGTGGAACCGAGCAATGTCAGACGTTTTTGCATATCTCTTTCTCTAGCCGAGCAGCAGCATGGCGAGCGGCAGCACCGGCAACAACGCGTCGATGCGATCGAGCACGCCGCCGTGCCCCGGCAACAGGCCGCTCGAGTCTTTGACGCCGGCCTGACGTTTCATCATCGATTCGAACAGATCACCGACCACGCTAAAAACCACCAGCAGGGTCAGCGCGAGCACCGTGCGCAGCGCACCCAGTTGCGCCAGCAGCGCAGAATACAGGGTCGGCTCGAACGCGTGCCAAAAGATCGCCGCGGCGGCGACGATCATGACCAGCAGCCAGCCGCCGATCGCCCCCTCCCAGGTTTTACCCGGACTGATCGCTGGCGCCAGCTTGTGCTTGCCAAATGCCTTCCCGGAGAAGTATGCGCCGATATCGGCGAGCCATACCAATAGCAGCAGCGACAGCACGAACGGCACACCCTGCATGCGCGCGGCGACGAGAGCATGCCAGCACGCGATGAAACCGACGATTCCGGCAAGAAACAGAAACGCGCGCCACGCGCCCTGCGCGAGCACGGGCTTACGCAGCAGCGCGAATGGACCGGCGATCACCCAGAAAATCGCCGCCGCCTGGAAGAACGGCCGGGCAGGCTCGGTGCCGATGCCCACCCGCGTACTGGTGACGAGTCCGAGCGCCGCGACGAGCGCGTACAGCACCGGACCCGCGCCACCGAGCTTCAGCAGGCGCGCCCACTCCCACGCGGCGAACACGACGACGAAAGCGATCAGCGCGCCGAATGCGCCGACAGGCGCGAACAGCGTGACAGGCAGGAACACTGCCAGCAACACGATCGCCGTGATGACACGGGTCTTTAGCATGGAAGCGAATCGACGTTCTGCGATTGCGGCTCGAGCTGAGCACTGGTGCGGCCGAAGCGGCGTTCCCGCTCCGTGTACGAAGCGATGGC
This sequence comes from Paraburkholderia sp. 35.1, assembly GCF_050436525.1. Classification (NCBI taxonomy): domain Bacteria; kingdom Pseudomonadati; phylum Pseudomonadota; class Betaproteobacteria; order Burkholderiales; family Burkholderiaceae; genus Paraburkholderia; species Paraburkholderia sp. 35.1. Next base: position 248,260 of record NZ_JBNDMJ010000003.1, read on the forward strand.
GTGACCGAGCGCGTCGGCGTCGAAATCCGGCCAGAACGTGTCGGTGAAATAGAACTCGGTGTAGGCAAGCTGCCACAGCAGGAAGTTGCTGACGCGGCGCTCGCCGCCGGTGCGGATGAACAGGTCCGGCTCGGGTGCGTAGGCCATCGACAGGTGCTCGGCGAACGCGTCCTCGTTGACCTCGACCGGCTTGCCCGCCGCCGCTTGCTCGACGAGCTTGCGGGCGGCCTGCATGATGTCCCAGCGCCCGCCGTAGTTCGCGGCGATGGTCAGCGTGAGACGGGTGTTGCGCGCGGTCTTGGTTTCCGCGCGCTTGATCAGATCGCGGATCTTGTCGTCGAAACGCTCGAGATCGCCGACCACGCGCAAACGGATACCGTTCGCGTGCAGCTTGCCGATCTCGCGCTCGAGCGCGGTGACGAACAGGCGCATCAGGAACGATACCTCCTCGTTCGGACGGCGCCAGTTCTCCGAGCTGAACGCGAACAGCGTCAGATATTCGACGCCCCGCCGCGCGCACGCCTCGACGGCCGCCCGCACCGCGTCGACGCCGCGCGTATGGCCCGCCACGCGGGGCAGACGCCGCTGCGTGGCCCAACGGCCGTTGCCATCCATGATGATCGCGATATGTCGCGGCACCGCGGCGACTTCAGGCACGCGCACGGTTGAGCTGGTATAGGTCATGGCCGTCGGGACAGTAATGCCAGTAAAGAAGTGGAAATCAGAAGGTGCTGAGCCGAACGGCGTCAGACCGTCATGATCTCGGCTTCTTTCGTTGTGACGAGCTTGTCGATTTCGGCGACGAACTTGTCCGTCAGCTTCTGGACGTCGTCACCGGCACGACGCTCGTCGTCTTCCGAGATTTCCTTGTCCTTGACGAGCTTCTTCAGTTGCTCGTTGGCGTCGCGGCGCAGGTTGCGCACGGCCACCTTGGCCGTTTCGGCTTCGCTGCGAACGACCTTGGTCAGCTCGCGGCGACGCTCTTCGGTCAACGCGGGCATCGGTACGCGGATCACATCGCCATGGGTAGCTGGGTTCAGACCGAGATCCGACTCGCGGATCGCCTTTTCGACGACCTGGACCATCTTCTTTTCCCACGGCTGCACCCCGATCGTGCGCGCGTCGATCAGCGTCAGGTTCGCGACCTGCGAAATCGGCACCGGCGAGCCATAGTAGTCGCACTGGATATGATCGAGCAGGCCCGTGTGCGCACGGCCCGTGCGGATCTTCGACAGGTCGTTCCTGAACGCGTCGATGGAGCGCTGCATCTTCTGTTCAGCGCCCTTCCTGATATCAGCCACAGACATTTTTAAACCTCCGAACCTTCAAAACGGTGCGAGCCGCCCGGCACGCGCGATGCGGCGGCCCGGGCTCGCGTCAAAGCCCACGTAATGTAAACGAAGTTTACACGTGGACGAGGGTGCCCTCGTCCTCCCCTAGCACGATGCGCTTGAGCGCACCGGGTTTGACGATCGAAAACACGCGGATCGGCAGCTTCTGGTCGCGGCACAGAGCGAAAGCCGTCGCGTCCATCACCTGCAGATTGCGGCCGATTGCCTCATCGAAGCTGATCGTGCTGTAGCGGGTCGCGCTCGAATCCTTCTTCGGATCGGCCGAATAGACGCCGTCCACCTTGGTCGCCTTCAGCACCACTTCCGCGCCGATTTCCGCGCCGCGCAATGCAGCGGCCGTGTCGGTCGTGAAGAACGGGTTGCCGGTGCCGGCCGCGAAGATCACGACCTTGCCTTCCTCGAGCTGGCGGATCGCGCGGGGCCGGATGTACGGCTCGACGACCTGGTCCATGCGCAGCGCCGATTGCACGCGCGCCTCGATGCCGGCGTGACGCATCGCGTCCTGCAGCGCCAGCGCGTTCATCATCGTGGCGAGCATACCCATGTAGTCGGCCGTTGCGCGGTCCATACCCGCCGCACCGCCCGCGACGCCGCGAAAAATATTGCCGCCGCCGATCACCACGGCCAGTTGCGTTCCGAGACGGACCACTTCGGCCACGTCCGCCACCATTCGTTCGATGGTTCCGCGATTGATGCCGAAGGCATCGTCGCCCATCAGAGCTTCACCGGAGAGTTTGAGCAGGACGCGTTTATAGGCAGTGGGCATAGGGGTATCCAGATCGCGCAGAACAGGGCAACAACAAGGGACTAATGTAGGGGTGAAATGCTGATTCGGGCAAGCACCGCCAAATTGGCGAACCCTCAGGTTCGCCAGCGGCGGCCGCGCGGCGAGGGTCAACTCGTGCGCGGCCTTGCGGCGCTGCCGACCGCGGCGAGGTCTTGCCTCGCCGCGGGTCCAAACGGTACGGCGGTGAAGCTTGGATAACGCTTATTGTTGCTTTGCAGCAGCGACCTGGGCGGCCACTTCCGCTGCGAAGTCGTCCTGCTTCTTCTCGATGCCTTCGCCGACCACGAACAGCGCGAACTTCTGCACGCTCGAGTTGCCCGCCTTCAGCATCTGCTCGATCGTCTGCTTGTCGTTCTTCACGAACGTCTGATTCAGCAGCGACACTTCCTTCAGGTACTTCTGCACGGTGCCGTCGACCATCTTCGCGACGATTTCAGCCGGCTTGCCCGATTCGGCGGCCTTCTGTTCAGCGATGCTGCGTTCCTTGGCGATCAGGTCCGCCGGCACGTCGTCCGACGACAGTGAGACCGGCTTCATCGCGGCGATGTGCATCGCCACGTCCTTGCCGACCTGTTCGTCCGCGCCGGTGTACTCGACCAGCACGCCGATGCGCGTGCCGTGCAGGTACGCCGCCAGCTTGTTCGCGGTGTCGAAGCGCACGAAACGGCGGATCGACAGGTTTTCGCCGATCTTGCCGACCAGCGCGAGGCGCACTGCGTCGACGGTTTGGCCGTCGAGCGGCAGGGCTGACAGCGCCGCGACGTCAGCCGGGTTTTGCGTCGCGACGAGTTCGGCGATCTTCTTCGAGAACGCGAGGAAGTCGTCGTTCTTCGAGACGAAGTCGGTTTCGCAGTTCAGCTCGACGAGCGAACCTGCGTTGCCGTTGATGAACGATGCGACGACGCCTTCGGCCGTCACGCGCGATGCCGCCTTGCTCGCCTTGTTGCCGAGCTTCACGCGCAGCAGTTCTTCAGCGCGCGCCAGATCGCCGTCGGCTTCCGTCAGCGCCTTCTTGCATTCCATCATCGGCGCGTCGGTCTTCGCGCGCAGTTCTGCAACCATGCTTGCGGTAATTGCCGCCATCATTTGCTCCTTGAGTTCTGTCTGTCACACGCCGCCCGCATTTCGATGCCGGCGGCAGGAATTCGTTTCAGCGTTTTCGCGCATTTTTTGCGAGCGACGCACCTCGCGTCGCCTCGAGCACTCTGCCAGATGCCCGTTACAACAACTGTCATAGACGTCGCGACTTAAAAAAAGGGGGCCTGTAGAAAGCCCCCTTTTATGCCGGACACTGGGCAGCCTTACGCTTCCGGGTTGACCTCGACGAACTCGTCGCCGTCGCCGCCACGCGCAGCCTGGACCACTTCGTTGACCGCGTTGGCACGGCCTTCGAGGATCGCATCGGCCACGCCAGCCGCGTACAGGGCGACGGCCTTGCTGGCGTCGTCGTTACCCGGGATCACGTAGTCCACACCTTCCGGCGAGTGGTTCGTATCGACCACGGCGATGACCGGAATGCCGAGCTTGTTTGCTTCGGTCACGGCAATCTTGTGGTAGCCGACGTCAACCACGAAGATCGCGTCCGGAATGCCGCCCATGTCCTTCACGCCGCCGATCGACTTCTGCAGCTTGGCCATTTCACGTTCGAACAGAAGCGCTTCCTTCTTGCTCATGCGCTCGGTTTCACCGGCTTCCAGCGCCGCTTCCATATCCTTCAGGCGCTTGATCGAAACCTTCAGCGTCTTGAAGTTGGTCAGCATGCCGCCGAGCCAGCGCGCGTTCACGAACGGCATACCAGCGCGCTGCGCTTCCTGGGCGATCGTGTCACGCGATTGACGCTTCGTACCGACGAACAGGATCGTGCCGCGGTTCGATGCCAGCTGACGCGCGTACTTCAGCGCGTCGTTGTACATCGGCAGCGTCTTTTCGAGGTTGATGATGTGAATCTTGTTGCGATGACCGAAAATGAACGGGGCCATCTTCGGGTTCCAGAAGCGGGTCTGGTGACCGAAGTGGACACCTGCTTCCAGCATTTGACGCATCGTAACTGCCATGAAATTCTCCACGAGGGTTGGGTCTTAAACCGGCTGCCGTATCGGCCGCGCCCGCCTCTACCTTGGCTGGAACGCGACGACACCCTGGGTGCGCCGGCTTGCGAATTGGTTGCCTGACACGACTTTCTCTCCACTCACGACACCCAACAACCGGGGTGCCGCGAGAAGCCGCTCCGCCCAGCTGCCATGCGCGAATTTGCGGACTCGCGAATAAAAGCGGACTAGGACCGACTTAGCCAAACAGTATAGCATGCGTCGACCGACTGACTCAACCGGCCCGACCACCGGCCGATGGTCCTACGCACGGGACCGCGCCGCCGGGCCCGAAGCCCGGCCTGGCGTCCTTTGGGCCGCCAATTTGCCGATTCTGGTCGCTTTTAGCCCATTGCCGCCCGATCCAGCGCAACGACCCGGCCCCCACTGCTGTAAAATGGCTCGATTCCGCCACGCGCGGGGGGCGTTAAGGATCGACCGGCATTCCGTGCCCGGCAGACGCCCCTCCGCCCGGCCACCGCAACACCCAGCAAGCCTTATCCAGCAAGGCTTCCGAGGAAACCATGGCTATCACCATCAAAAACGAAGACGATATCGCGAAGATGCGCGTCGCCTGCCGGCTCGCGAGCGAAGTGCTCGACTACATCACGCCGTTCGTCAAGGCCGGCGTCACCACTGGCGAGCTCGACCGTCTGTGTCACGAATACATGCTGAAGGACCAGGGCACGGTCCCCGCGCCGCTGAATTACCAGCCGCCCGGCTACCCGCCCTACCCGAAAGCCACCTGCATTTCCGTCAACGACGTGATCTGCCACGGCATACCGGGCGACAAGGCGCTCAAAACCGGCGACGCGCTGAACATCGACATCACCGTGATCAAGGACGGCTATTTCGGCGACACGAGCCGCATGTTCATCGTCGGCGAAGGGTCGATCATGGCAAAGCGCCTCGTGCAAGCTACTTTCGAATGCATGTGGCTCGGCATCGACCAGGTGCGACCCGGCGCGCATCTCGGCGACATCGGCTATGCGATCCAGAAGCACGCCGAAGGCCTCGGCTACAGCGTGGTGCGCGAATATTGCGGACACGGCATCGGCACCGTATTCCACGAAGATCCGCAGATCCTGCACTACGGTCGCCCCGGCACCGGGTTCGAACTGCAGGCCGGCATGATCTTCACGATCGAGCCGATGATCAACGCGGGCCGCCGTGACATCCGCACGATGCCCGACCAGTGGACCGTCAAGACCAAGGATCGCAGCCTGTCCGCGCAGTGGGAACACACGGTGCTCGTCACCGAGACCGGCCACGACGTGCTGACCGTGTCGGCCGGCACGCCGGCGCGTCCGCCCGTGGTCGCGGCCACGGCCTGACCGATTCCGACCACACCGCCTTCCTGCCAATGAGTAGCGTTCCAGCCGTCGCCCCCTCCCATGCCTCGTCGCTCAAGGCGGATTACAAAGTGGCCAAAGCCCAGTTGCTGGAACGCTTCCGAACGGCCACCAACGTCGACGCGTTGATGGCCGCCCTCGCGCGGGCCACGGACCATTCGCTGCGCGCCGCCTGGGACACCTGCGAGCTGCCCGACGACCTCGCGCTGGTCGCGGTTGGCGGCTATGGGCGCGGCGAACTCGCGCCGCACTCCGACATCGACATCCTGGTGCTGTTGCCCGACGCGCGGCTCGAGCATCTGGACGCGCGCATCGAGCGCTTCATCAGTCTCGCGTGGGATCTCGGGCTGGAACTCGGCAGCAGCGTGCGCAGCGTGTCGCAATGCATCGAGGAAGCGGCCAACGACGTCACGGTGCGTACCTCGCTGCTGGAAGCGCGCCGCATCACCGGCAGCACCGCACTGTTCGACGATTTTGCCCGGCGCTACCGTGCGGCGCTCGACCCGAAGGCGTTCTTCCAGGCGAAGGTGCTCGAAATGCGCCAGCGTCACGCGAAGTTTCAGGACACGCCCTACGCGCTCGAGCCGAACATCAAGGAAAGCCCGGGCGGGCTGCGCGACCTGCAGCTGATCCTGTGGATCACACAGGCGGCCGGCTTCGGCAGCAGCTGGCGCGAACTCGAAGCACGCGGACTCATCACCGAGCGCGAGGCGCGCGAGCTGCGCCACAACGAAGGCTTCCTGAAGTCGCTGCGTGCGCGGCTGCACGTGATCGCCGGGCGCCGCCAGGACATCCTGGTGTTCGACCTGCAGACGCCGGTCGCGGAAAGCTTCGGCCTCAAGCCGACCGCGACCAAGCGCGCGAGCGAGCAGCTGATGCGCCGCTACTACTGGGCCGCGAAAGCGGTCACGCAACTCGCGACGATCCTGATCCAGAACATCGAGGCGCAGCTGTTTCCGAGCACGAGCGGCATCACGCGCGTGCTGTCGGATCGCTTCGTCGAAAAGCAGGGCATGCTCGAAATCGCCTCCGACGACGTGTTCCAGCGCGAGCCGAATGCGATCCTCGAGGCGTTCCTGCTATACCAGCGCACCCCCGGCGTGAAGGGACTGTCGGCGCGCACGCTGCGCGCGATCTACAACGCCCGCGACGTGATGGACCAGCACTGGCGGCGCGATCCGGAAAATCGCCGGCTCTTCATGGAAATCCTGAAGCAGCCGGCCGGTATCACGCATGCGTTCCGGTTGATGAACCAGACGAGCGTGCTCGGGCGTTATCTGCTGAATTTCCGGCGCATCGTCGGGCAGATGCAGCACGACCTGTACCACGTGTTCACGGTCGATCAGCACATCCTGATGGTGCTGCGCAATCTGCGCCGCTTCGCGGTCGCCGAGCATGCGCACGAATACCCGTTCTGCAGCCAGTTGATCGTCAACTTCGACCGGCCGTGGGTGCTGTACGTGGCCGCGCTGTTTCATGACATCGCGAAGGGTCGCGGCGGCGATCATTCCACGCTGGGCATGGCCGACGCACGGCGCTTCTGCCGCCAGCACGGCATCGAAGGCGAGGATGGCGAGCTGGTCGTGTGGCTCGTGCAGCAGCATCTGACGATGAGCCAGGTCGCGCAGAAGCAGGACACGAGCGACCCTGAAGTGATCAAGCGCTTCGCCGAGCTGGTCGGCACCGAGCGCCGCCTGACCGCGCTCTATCTGCTGACCGTCGCCGACATCCGCGGCACCAGCCCGAAGGTCTGGAACACGTGGAAAGGCAAGCTGCTCGAAGACCTCTACCGCACCACGCTCGCCGTGCTTGGCGGTGCCCAGCCGGACGAGCATTCCGAGCTGAAGTCGCGCAAGGAAGAGGCGCTCGCGCTGCTGCGTCTCGAAACCGTGCCGGAAGGCGCGCAACGGGCGCTGTGGGACAAGCTGGACGTCGGCTATTTCCTGCGTCACGACGCGGCGGACATCGCGTGGCAGACGCGCGTGCTGTACCGCCACGTAGAAACGCCGACGCCGCTCGTACGCGCGCGGCCGTCGCCGATCGGCGAGGCGCTGCAGGTGCTCGTCTACGTGAAGGACCAGCCCGATCTGTTCGCGGGCATCTGCGCGTATTTCGACCGCAACGGCCTGTCGGTGCTCGATGCGCGCGTCAGTACGACGCGTCACGGCTACGCGCTCGACAACTTCCTCGTCGCGCACACCGAAGAGGACGTGCACTATCGCGACATCGCCAATCTGGTCGAGCAGGAGCTGACCGCGCGCCTCGGGGGCCACGGCACCTTGCTGCCGGGACCGTCGAAAGGCCGGCTGTCACGGCTATCGCGCACCTTCCCCATTACGCCGCGCGTCGACCTGCGGGCCGATGAGCGCGGCCAATACTACATCCTGTCCGTGTCGGCGAACGACCGGCCGGGCCTTCTTTATTCGATCGCGCGCGTGCTGGCTGAGCACCGGGTCGGCGTCGCCTCGGCGCGGATCAATACGCTCGGCGAACGCGTCGAGGACGTGTTTCTGCTCGAAGGACACAGCCTGTCGGACAACCGCCTGCAAATTCAGGTCGAGACCGAACTACTGCGCGCGATCGCAATGTGAGATTTCATGCGAATCAAATTAACAGCGAAGCATCCGCGGCCGGCGGCGTCCGAACGCGCCCCTGTCCGCCCCGGCAGCGCGTCGGCGCGTAAGCCGACCCGTCCAGCGCGGCCGAAGCCATTCGAGGCCGAGGCCGGCGCGAAGCGCGAAGGCGCGGCATCGACGGGTGGTGGCGCGAAGCGGCCGGTCGGTGCGAAGCCGGCGGGCGCCGGTGCACGCGCGCCGCGTGCCGAAGGGTCGGGCGTGCGCGAACGGGGCACGGCTGCCGCGGGCGCAACGCGCCGCTTCGAAGGTGCGGCTCAGCGAGGCGAGCGCGGAGAACGCGCGCCGCGTCGTTTTGAGGGCGGCGCCGAGCGTGGCGAACGGGCGCCTCGGCGCGAATTCGCCGAACGGACTGAACGCGCGCCGCGTGGTTTCGAAGGCAACGCTGAGCGTGGTGAACGCGGGCCTCGGCGCGATTTCGGCGAACGGACTGAACGCGCGCCGCGTCGTCTCGAAGGCAGCGCTGAGCGTGGTGAACGCGCTCCTCGACGCGAATTCGGCGAACGGACTGAACGCGCGCCGCGTCGTTTCGAAGGCAGCGCTGAGCGTGGTGAACGCGCTCCTCGACGCGAATTCGGCGAACGGACTGAACGCGCGCCGCGTCGTTTCGAAGGCAGCGCTGAGCGTGGTGAACGCGCTCCTCGACGCGAATTCGGCGAACGGACTGAACGCGCGCCGCGTCGTTTCGAAGGCAGCGCTGAGCGTGGCGAACGCGCTCCTCGGCGCGAATTCGGCGAACGGACTGAACGCGCGCCGCGTCGTTTCGAAGGCAGCGCTGAGCGTGGCGAACGCGCTCCTCGGCGCGAATTCGGCGAGCGTGCAGAACGCGCACCCCGTCGTTTCGAGGGCAATGCGGAGCGCGGCGAGCGCGCACCGCGCAGTTTTGGTGAGCGCGCACCGGGCCGCGACGCCGGCGAACGCCGTCCGTTCAGCGGTCCGCGTCCAGGCACAGGCAGGCCGTCGGAAGGCGGCGCGCGTGGCGATCGTCCGGTGCGCCGGGAGCGCGAGGCCGCCGACCGTCCGCGCTTCGGTAGCGATCGCGGTGAGCCGCAGGAGCGTCGCAGTGGCGATCGAGGCGCGCGCAGCGACAGCACCTCGCGCCGCTTCGAAAGCGAGCGTGGCGAGCGCAGCTTCGCGAAGCCGGCGAAAGGCGGCTACGGCGAACGCACCGAGCGTCGCGAGCGCCCTGCGCGCGGCTTCGACGACACGTTGCCGGCCGCGAACCGCCGCTTCGGCGACGACCGACCAGCCCGCGCCGCCAAGCCGCGAGCCTCGGCATCAGCAACCGCCCGCCCCGTCGACACCACCATCGACACCCCGCACCCGCCCCGCCGCGATCGCGAAGACGCGCCGGGCATGCTGCGTCTGTCGAAGCTGATGTCCAAGCTCGGCCTGTGCTCGCGTCGCGAGGCCGACGAATGGATCGAGAAAGGCTGGGTCATGGTCGACGGCGAGCGCATCGATACGCTCGGCACGAAGGTGTTCCCGGATCAGCGCATCGACATCGACCCGGCCGCCGAAGCCTTTCAGTCGAGCCAGGTGACCGTGATCGTTCACAAGCCGGTCGGGCTCGTGTCGGGCCAGGCGGAGGACGGCTATCAGCCGGCCATCACGCTCGTCACGCCGGAGAATCGCTGGGAAGGCGACCGTTCGGGGATCCCCTTCTCGGCGTCGCATCTGCGCCAGCTCGCGCCGGCCGGGCGTCTCGACATCGATTCGACGGGCCTGCTCGTGCTGACGCAGGACGGCCGCATCGCGAAGCAACTGATCGGCGGTCACTCGGACGTGGACAAGGAGTATCTGGTGCGCGTCGCCTACGGCGATCACACGGTCGACGTCGAAAGCCATTTCCCGGCCGAAAAACTCGCGCTGCTGCGCCACGGCCTGTCGCTCGACGACGTCGCGCTGAAGCCCGCGCAGGTCAGCTGGCAGAACGGCGAGCAGCTGCGTTTCGTGCTGCGCGAAGGCAAGAAGCGTCAGATTCGCCGCATGTGCGAACTGGTCGGTCTCGAGGTGGTGGGCCTGAAGCGCGTGCGCATAGGCCAGGTGATGCTCGGCGCGCTGCCGCCGGGACAGTGGCGCTACCTGTCGGAAGACGAGTCGTTCTGAGGTCCGTCCAATGCGCCTCCTTGCTGAGAGCGGGCGCATCGGCACAACAAAAAACCCACGCACTTTGGCGTGGGTTTTTTGTTGGCGGCAGCCGTGTCAGTCGTCGCTATTCGTATCGAGATCCGGGAACAGGACCTCCGTAAAGCCGAACTTCGAGAAATCGGTAATCCGCATCGGATACAGCTTGCCGATCAGATGATCGCATTCGTGCTGCACAACCCGCGCGTGAAAACCCTCGGCGACCCGGTCGATCGGATTGCCGAACTGGTCGAAGCCGTGATAACGGATCATCGAAAACCGGCTCACCACGCCGCGCAGCCCCGGCACCGACAGGCAACCTTCCCAGCTTTCTTCCATGTCCTGCGAGACCGGCGTGACGGTCGGGTTGATCAGCACCGTTTCGGGCACCGGCGGCGCGTCCGGATAGCGCTCGTTCGAACCGAAGCCGAAGATCACCACCTGCAGATCGACGCCGATCTGCGGCGCGGCGAGACCCGCGCCGTTCGCCGCGTGCATGGTCTCGAACATGTCTTCCACGAGCCGGTGCAGCTCGGGCGTGTCGAAGTGATCGACCGGCTCGGCGATTCGCAGCAGGCGCGGATCGCCCATCTTCAGAATGTCGTGAATCATCAGTGCCCCTCCAGGAGCTTGCGCATACCATCTTCGTCGAGTACGGGGATGCCGAGTTCCTCGGCCTTCGAAAGTTTGCTGCCCGCGTCGGCCCCCGCCACCACGTAACTGGTTTTCTTCGATACCGACCCCGCCACCTTCGCGCCGGCCGCCTCGAGCATTTCCTTCGCGTCCTCGCGCGACAGGTTTGGCAGCGTACCGGTCAGCACGACCGTCTGCCCAGCCAGCACGCCCTGCGGCGCCTTCGGCGCTGGCGGCCCCTCGGGCCACGTGACCTTGCCCGGCGCGCGCAGCTGTTCGATCACCGTGCGGTTGTGGTCCTCGACGAAGAACTGGTGGATCGATTCGGCGACGACCGGCCCCACGTCGTTGACTTCGAGCAGCTCCTCCAGCGACGCATCCATGATCGGATCGAGCGAGCCGAAGTGCTTCGCGAGATCCTTCGCGGTCGATTCGCCGACATGGCGAATCCCCAATGCGTAGATAAAGCGCGCGAGCGACGTGTGCCTGGCCTTGTCGAGCGAGTCGAGCAGGTTCTGCGCGGACTTTTCGGCGAAGCGGTCGAGTTCCGCGAGCGTCGTGAAGCCGAGATTGAACAGATCGGCCGGCGTGCGCACCAGGTTCTGTTCGACCAGTTGATCGATGATCTTTTCGCCGAGGCCGTCGATATCGAGCGCACGCCGCTGCGCGAAGTGCCACAGCGCCTGCTTGCGCTGCGCCGGACAGAAGAGCCCGCCCGTGCAGCGCGCGATCGCCTCGTCGGGCAGCCGCTCGATCGCCGAACCGCACACCGGGCACTGCGTCGGCATCACGAACTCGCGCGCGTCGGCCGGACGACGCTCGAGCAGCGCGCTGACCACCTCCGGAATCACGTCGCCGGCGCGCCGCACGATCACCGTGTCGCCGATGCGGATGTCCTTGCGGCGCACTTCATCCTCGTTGTGCAAGGTCGCGTTCGTGACCGTCGCGCCGCCGACGAACACCGGTTCCAGCCGCGCGACCGGCGTGATCGCGCCGGTGCGGCCGACCTGCACGTCGATCGCGACCAGCTTCGTCAACGCTTCCTGCGCGGGGAATTTGTGCGCGAGCGCGAAGCGCGGCGCGCGCGACACGAAACCGAGCGCATCCTGCTCGTCGCGCCGGTTGACCTTGTAGACCACGCCGTCGATGTCGTAGGGGAGCCTGTCGCGCTTCTCGCCGACCGCGTGGAAGAAGCCGAGCAGGCCTTCGGCGCCCTGCACGACCGCGCGCTCGCCATTGACCGGCAAGCCCATCTCCTTGTACCAGTCGAGCAGTTCGCTATGGGTGGCCGGCATCTCGATGCCTTCGAGCACGCCGATGCCATACGCGAAAAACGACAGCGGCCGCTGCGCGGTGATCTTCGAATCGAGCTGCCGCAAGCTGCCCGCCGCCGCGTTGCGCGGGTTCGCGAATTCGCGTTGTTCGGCGGTGCGCTGGCGTTCGTTCAGGCGCTCGAAATCGCGCTTGAACATCAGCACTTCGCCGCGCACGTCGAGCACGCGCGGCACGCGCTTACCCTTCAGCTTCAACGGAATCGAGCGGATCGTGCGGACGTTTTCGGTGACGTTCTCGCCGGTTGTGCCGTCACCGCGCGTGGAAGCCTGCACGAACACGCCGTCGACGTAGCGCAGCGAGATCGCGAGGCCGTCGAATTTCAGCTCGGCCGCGTAGTCGACGGGAACCGGCGGCTCGCTCGCGTTGTTGCCGAGCGCGTCGCCGATGCGCTTGTCGAACGCGACGATGTCTTCGTCGGCGAAACCGTTGTTCAACGACAGCATCGGCAGATCGTGCACGACCGCCTCGAAACCGCTCGCGGCCTCGCCGCCGACGCGCTGCGTCGGCGAATCCGGCACGATCAGATCGGGATGCTCGGCCTCGATGCGCTCCAGCTCCTTGAACAGCTTGTCGTACTCGGCGTCCGGCAGGTCCGGTTGATCGAGCACGTAATACGCGTAGTTCGCGCGTTCGAGTTCCGCGCGCAACCACACGGCCCGCTCGGCCAGAGCGCTGGTTGCGGAAGGAGGGACGGAGGATCGGGCCATGCTGTCGGAAGCTTCTCGAGAAGAAAGTCGGACATCGGATTATCGCAGGAAGCGTGCCCCTTTACATCGCTGAATCGGGGCGGGCCGCGCTACGACGCAAGCCGGAAACGACGACGGCCGCACATCGTGCGGCCGTCGTCAAAACGCGTAGAACGCTGCAAAAGGCTTACTGGCTGAACAGGCGCCGCGTGGCCGGCGAACCCGCCGGAATACCCGCCTGTTCGAGCTTCGCGTACAGCGTCATCAACTGTTTTTCGATCGCGAGCAGCGCGCTTTCCGGCAGCGGGCGGCGACCGTCGTCGACCACGCGTCCGCCGATGCGCTCGGCCAGCGACTTCGCGTAATCGCACATCAGCCGGAACGGCAGGATGTCTTCGTCGGCGACCGGCACGTCGAGCACCAGCGTGATCATCTCGCCGCCTTTGTACGTGAGGTCGTCGCGCAGGAAGTTGGTGTCGCCGAACTGCAGCATGAACACCGGGCTTTGCCGCGAGTCGAGCTTGACGAAGCGCGTGCCGTCGCGCGACAGCAGCAGACCGTCCTGCGATGCGACCGCCTGCACGTAGTTGGCCGACCACGGCGCGCCGTCCGACAGCACGTTGATCGACAACTGCGCGTCGCACTGGGCGGCAAAGCCGTCGAGCTCGCGCGCCATCGCGACGGTTTCGAGCATGTCGGGGAATTCCGGCGCCGCGTCGAGCGCATCGGCGAACTGCTGTACGCCGGTCACGAACTCGGAAAATTCGAGCTCGTTCAGCGCGCCGCTACGGTTCGCGAGCTGAGCGGCCGCGCGCAGCTCTTCATAGCGCGTGCCGTTCTGCAGCAGCTCCCACGCGCCGCCGCCTTCGGGTTTGCCTTCGATGTGCACGGGCTTGCTGCCCGCCCGACGCAAGCGCTGCGCAAGCGGAAGCACCTTGTCGCCGGCCACGGGGCCGTTCAGCCGGATCGGCACGATACAGTCGATGCGTCGATCGACGATCGCGGGCGGCGCCGACGAAATCGTCGTGGCGGCCGGCAGGATCGGTTCGACCCGCTCGTGCCCGGCGGACGCGGGCTGGGCCGCGGGCGCTTCGGCGGTGGGCCGCTTCGCGTGCGCGCCCGGCGCCGCCGCAGGTTCGCCTTCGCCCACGGTATCGGCGTCCGCCGCTGGATAACCGTTCGGCGACGTCATCTCGGCCTGGATATCGGCCGGTGTATCGAGCGGTGCGGCGCCCGCGCCGAACGTCGGCTCGACGCGCGCCGCGGTCCGGTCCGCGGCCGCCTCGGCGCTCACGCTCGGCTCGCGCCGCGCGGTCGGCCGGGCCGGCTCGATGAACGGGCTCTGCTCCTCATGCTCGTCCCGCGCAAAGTTCTCGGCAGTGTCGGCCGGCATCGGCCGCGGCATCTTGCGGCGCACCTTCGCGCCCTGCCACGCGTTGTACACGACCACGCCCCCCACCACCACGGCACCCGCGCCGATCAAACCGAGTGTCAACTCGTCCATGCATGCTCCATCAGCAATTCTTCTATCCGCGCGGGCCTGTCGTCCGCTCCACGTACCGCGCGGCGCTCATCGAGGCCGCTGCGCTGGATGCGGATGCCCGCGAAGGCGTTAACTCAAACGATATTCTGGGCGAAACCCGCCGCCGTTTCCATGTCGACCGCGACGATCCGCGAGACGCCCTGCTCCTGCATCGTCACGCCGATCAGCTGCTGCGCCATCTCCATCGCGATCTTGTTGTGCGAAATGAACAGGAACTGGGTTTTGTCGGACATCGCCCGTACCAGATTCGCGAAACGCTCGGTGTTGGCGTCGTCGAGCGGTGCGTCCACTTCGTCGAGCAGACAGAACGGCGCGGGATTCAGCTGGAACATCGCGAACACGAGCGCGGTCGCGGTCAGCGCTTTCTCGCCGCCCGACAGCAGGTGAATCGTCGAATTCTTCTTGCCCGGCGGTTGCGCCATCACCTGCACGCCGGCGTCGAGAATTTCGTCGCCGGTCATGATCAGCTTCGCCTGGCCGCCGCCAAAGAGACGCGGGAACAGCTCGCCGAAATGGCGGTTCACTTCGTCGAACGTGCTTTGCAGCAGCGTGCGCGTTTCGGCGTCGATCTTGCGAATCGCGTCTTCGAGCGTTTCGATCGCGCTCGTCAGGTCGGCCGACTGCGAATCGAGGAAGCTTTTGCGCTCGGTCGCGGCCTTCAGCTCGTCGAGCGCGGCCATGTTAACCGGCCCGAGCGCGGCGATCGCGTTGTTGATGCGCGTGACCTCGCCCTGCAGGTACGACGGCTTCATGTCCGCCGTCAGCTTGGCTTGCAGTTCGGCTTCATCGACACCGGCCGCGGCCAGCTGCTCGACGAACTGCTCGCCGCTGATGCGCGCGGCCTGCTCCTTCAACTGCAATTCGTTGATGCGGTCGCGCAGCGGCTGCAGGGCGCGCTCGGCGGTGAGGCGCGTTTCGTCGGCCGAGCGCAGCTTCGCGGTCAGGTCGTCGAGCTCGACGCGCGCGGCGCGCAGCGCCTCTTCTTTCACGGCGCGGATGTCGAGCGCGTCCTGCAGCCCGGTGTGCGCGGTCTGCTCGTTGATCGTTTCCAGTTCGGCGCGCGCGTCTTCGAGCGCGCCCGCGACGCGCTCGCTCTGCTCGTGCGCGACCTGGATGCTGCGCTTCAATTCGTCGATGCGGTTCGCCATGTTGCGCGCGGCGAAGCGCGCGTCGGTGGCGGCGCGGTCGAGCTCGCGTGCTTCGCCGCGGGCGGTCGTCAGTTCTTCGTCGAGCGCTTCGAACGCGAGCTGGTGATCTTCGAAGCGCGCCTGCAGTTCGGCGAGCTCGCCGTCGTGACGCTCGAAGTTCGCTTCCGACTCGGCGCGCAGCGCCCGCTGCTCGTCGATCTGCGCGGCGATCTCTTCGAGTTCCTCGCGAATCTGCGTGCTGCGCTGCGTGTAGCGTTCGTGTGCCTGGGTGAGCCTCAGCACGTCCATCTGCAACGCGTGCACCCGCTGCGTCGCGCGTTCGGCCTGCTGGCGCAGCTCGGCGAGCGCCTGCGCGGCTTGCGTGTGCGCGGCTTCGGCGCGGATCGCGGCGGCCTTCGCCTCGTCGGCGAGCAATGCCTGTGCGCGCACCTGGCGGCCGAGGTTTTCGATTTCCTGCTGACGCGCGAGCATGCCGGCCTGTTCGGAATCGGCCGCATACAGCTGTACGCCGACGCGCGTGACCACGTGCCCCGCCTTGACGACGAACGCGCCGCCCTCGGGCAGCTGCGCGCGCATCGAAAGCGCCTGCTGCAGATCGTCGGCGACGAACGCGAGGCCGAGCCAGTCGGTCAGCACCGCGCGGATACCCGCGTCCTCGATGCGCACGAGCGACAGCAGCGAGCGCAGCGCGCCCGCCGCCGGGGCAGGCTGACCAGCCGCGGGCGGCGCGTAGAACGCGAGCTTGGCCGGTGGCGCGTCGGTTGCGAACGCCTTGACCCAGTCGAGATTCGACACTTCGAGCGCGGCGAGGCGCTCGCGCAGCACCGCTTCGAGCGCGGTTTCCCAACCGGCCTCGACATGCAGTTTCTTCCACAAACGCGGCAGGCTGCCCAGCTCGTGCTTGTCGAGCCACGGCTGGATCTTGCCTTCGGTCTGAACGTTTTCCTGCAACTGCCTGAGCGCGGCGAGGCGCGCGTCGAGCTGATGGATCTGCGCGCTTTCGGCCTGCACGCGCTCCTGCGCGGCGCGGCGTTCACCGTCGAGCCGCGGCAGTGTTTCCTGCGCGTCGGCGAGGCGGCTCTGCGCGTCGTGAAGGATTTCCTCGTGCTCGGCGAGCTGCATGCGCAATTCCTCGAGTTGCGCCTCGTCGGGCGCGTCGAGGCCACCCTCTTCCGATTTCAGCCGCTCATGGCGCTGCTGCAGCTGCTGCAACTGCTGATCGGCATTGCGCTGATGCGCGGCTTCGAGCTTCAGCGCCTGCTCGGTCTGCGCGATGCCGCCGCGCTCGGTGTTCAGCTCCGCCTGAGCGTCGCGCCAGCGCGCTTCGAGGGCGGGCAGCGCATCGTGCTTCGCGGCGGCGTCCTGTTCGGCGAGCACGGCTTTTTCTTCAGCGACGGCCAGTTGCTCTTCAGCGTCGGCGATATCGTCCTGCGCCTTGTCGGCCTGCGATTGCCACTGCTCGCGCTGCGCGGTCAGCGCGGCGATCTGCGCCTGCACGCGGTTGCGCGATTCGACGATGAAGCGGATCTCGGCTTCCAGCCGGCTCACTTCCGCGTTCGCCTCGTACAGCGCGCCCTGCGCGCCTTGCATCGCGTCGCTCGCCGAATAGTGCGCGACGCGCAGCGTTTCGAGTTCCGCCTCGACTTCGCGCAGCTTCGCGGTTTGCGCCTCGAGGTCGATCTGCGCCTGCTCGATCGCGCGTTGCTGGCGCTGCTGCTCGCCGGCCGCCTCGTTCTTGCGCAGCAACCACAGCAGACGCTGCTTTTCCTCGCCGTCGCTTTGCAGCTCGCGATAACGGGTCGCGACGACCGCCTGCCCCTCGAGCTTCTCGAGATTCGTGCCGAGCTCGCGGACGATGTCCTCGACGCGCGTCAGGTTCTCGCGCGTGTCGTGCAGACGGTTTTCGGTCTCGCGGCGGCGCTCCTTGTACTTCGACACGCCGGCGGCTTCTTCGAGGAACACGCGCAGCTCTTCGGGCTTCGCCTCGATCAGCCGCGCGATCATGCCCTGCCCGATGATCGCGTACGCACGCGGCCCGAGGCCGGTGCCGAGGAAGATGTCCTGGATGTCGCGGCGCCGCGCCGGCAGATTGTTGATGTAGTAGCTCGACGTGCCGTCGCGCGTCAGCACGCGCTTCACGGCGATCTCCGCATACTGGCCCCACTGGCCGGCGGCGCGGCCGTCCGCGTTGTCGAACACGAGTTCGACGCTCGCGCGGCTGCCGGGCTTGCGGGCGGTCGAGCCGTTGAAGATCACGTCCTGCATCGACTCGCCGCGCAATTCAGAGGCGCGCGATTCGCCGAGCACCCAGCGCACGGCGTCGATGATGTTGGATTTGCCGCACCCGTTCGGACCGACCACGCCAACCAACTGGCCTGGGACCTGGAAATGCGTGGGATCGACGAAGGATTTGAAACCAGCGAGTTTGATCGAGGTGAGCCGCACGGCGATTTCGCTGTTTGAAAAGAGAGAATGATAGGTGGCTCGCGAGGTTGCGCCAGTCGTTCACCGCCGTAGCGGGACGGCCCCGCGCAACCTCGCGAGCCTTCGCAATTTGGTTGCCGGCTGCATGCGCTCATGCATATCTGAGGCACGCACAGGTACGCATGCGCCGGCTAATGAGGGGGAATCATACCATCGCGCGTGGACGATTCTTACCGCCCTTTCGGCGGTCGTCACTGTCGCCGTCAGGGCCGTGTTCGTCACCGCGATGGTCGCCGCGTTTGCTACCGCATTGACCACCGCGTCCATCGTCGCCGCCGGGCCCCTCCGTGTCCCCGATGGCGGGATCGGGCGGCGCCAATTTCGTCCGATGCACCCAGCTCGACAAGGCCGACGCGAGCACGATGCACGCGCCGCCGGCCCATTCGCGCGGGCCCGGTACTTCGCCGGCGAACAGCCACGCCGACAGCGCCGTCACGACGAGTTCGAACAGCATGATGATCGACGCGCGATTGGCCCGCACGCGCGCGAGCCCGTATTGCACGAGCATGTTGTTCGACGCGAGCAGCAGACCGAGACCGAGCACCAGCAGCGCCGCCGTGCCCAGATGCGCGCCGACGGGCGGCGCGGGCATCGGCTCGAACAGCGACGCGAGCGCGCCGAACAGCGCCGCGCCGCCGAAGATCACCGCGGTGCGCATTTCGGGCTTCATGTCCGGCAGCACGCGGCTCGTCTTCAGGATCAGCACGTTGCTCATCGCGAAGCCCATGCCGCCGGCGAGCCCGGCCCATTCGGCGGGATTGCCGGGTACCGGAATGCCGAGACGCGGCGACCATAGCATCGTCATCGCGCCCGCGAGCGACAGCGCGGCCAGCGCCGCGCCCGACCACGTGAGCCGCTCGTGCAGGATGAAATGCGCGAACAGCGCGGTCCACGCGGGCGTCAGATAGAACAGCAGCAGCACGCGCATCACCTGACCGTGGATCGCGCCCCACACGAAGCCGAGATTCGTGACGCCCGCGGCGAGCGCGAGCGCCGGCAGCAGCCAGTGCCACCGCACGGTCTTCAGCGCGCCATTCCGCACGAGCAGCACGAACAGGCAGCCGGTGCCGCTCGTGAGCGCGCTCGCGGCGGTGCCGGTCACCCCGAGCGCGGCCAGCATCCGCAGCGGATACCAGACCATCCCCCAGACCGACGCGCCCAGCATGATCGCGAGCGTCGGCCAGCCGTTGCGAAGCCAGTTGGTCATGGGGCGGGACTCCGACGGGCGTCGTGGGCGGGTCGTATGAGGGTCCAGCCGGCCGTCTCCTGAACTGCTGCGTACATTGCTGCTCCTGCGTATTCTTTTACGCGAACCGGGGCGGATTCGCGCCGTTCCCGCCGCGGCGCCCCGGTTGTGCCGCCTCGCGGATTGCTCCCGCGCCGCGCGCCAGGCTCCCGCCTGGTCCGCGGGCGCGCCACGCTATAATCGTCCGTTCGCCGCCGCCCGCCGGCGCGCGTGTCCGGTTGTCCCGCCATTCGTCCGCGTCCATCCCGATCAGGCCATTTCGTCCGTGAATCCGCTACTCGACTCCCTTCAGCCCTATCCGTTCGAAAAGCTGCGCCTGCTTTTCAAGGACGTCACGCCGCCGGCCGGCCTTGCGCACATCAGCTTCGGCATCGGCGAGCCGAAACATCCAACCCCGCCGCTGATCCGCGACGCCGTCATCGATTCGCTCGGCGCCCTCGCCGCGTACCCGGCCACGCTCGGCTCGGCGCCGCTGCGCGAGTCGATCGCGAAATGGATCGCGCAACGCTACGACCTGCCGCCGCTCGATCCGCTGACCGAGGTGCTGCCGGTGGCGGGCTCGCGCGAGGCGCTGTTCGCGCTCGCGCAGACGGTGCTCAATCCGCGCCGCGATGCTGACGGCGAGCCTGCGATCGTACTCTGTCCGAACCCGTTCTACCAAATCTACGAAGGCGCGGCGCTGCTCGGCGGCGCGCAGCCGTACTTCGTCAACAGCGACCCGGCGCGCAACTTCGCGTGCGACTACTCGGCGGTGCCCGCCGACGTCTGGGCCCGCACGCAACTGCTGTACGTCTGCTCGCCGGGCAACCCGACCGGAGCCGTGCTCACGCTCGACGACTGGCGCGAGCTGTTCGCGCTATCGGACCGCTACGGCTTCGTGATCGCGTCGGACGAGTGCTACTCGGAAATCTATTTCGACGAGTCGAAGCCGCCGCTCGGCGGACTGGAAGCGGCGCACAAGCTCGGACGCGGTTTCGAGCGCCTCGTGATGCTGTCGAGCCTGTCGAAGCGCTCGAACGTGCCGGGCATGCGCTCGGGCTTCGTCGCCGGCGACGCCGCGATTCTCAAGGCGTTCCTGCTGTACCGCACGTACCACGGCACGGCGCTCTCGACCGTGTTCCAGAGCGCGAGCGTGGTCGCATGGAGCGACGAGACACACGTGCGCGAGAACCGCGCGAAGTACCTGCGGAAGTTCGCGACCGTCACGCCGATGCTCGCCGACGTGCTCGACGTGCGGCTGCCCGACGCCGCGTTCTACCTGTGGGCCAACGTCGAGCGCACCGGCCTCACGGACACCGAGTTCGCCCAGCGCCTCTACGCCGACTATAATGTGACGGTTCTGCCGGGCTCGTTCCTCGCGCGCACCGCGCACGGCGTGAACCCCGGCCGCAATTTCGTGCGCCTCGCGCTCGTCGCCGACGTCGACGAATGCACGGCGGGCGCGCAGCGGATCGTCGAATTCTGCCGCTCGCTCAGTGTCAACTGAGTGCAGCCTGAGCCTCGCTCGAGCTACACGGCATCCCCTTCTTCAGACTTCAACCCTTCAGATAATCACGCATATGTCGCAACAACTTCAGAGCATCATCGATACCGCCTGGGACAATCGCGCCGAACTGTCGCCGAAGGCCGCGCCGGCAGAAGTGCGCGAAGCCGTCGCCCACGCGATCGAGCAACTCGATAAGGGCGCGCTGCGCGTCGCCGAAAAGAAGGACGGCGACTGGGTCGTCAACCAGTGGCTGAAGAAGGCCGTGCTGCTGTCGTTCCGTCTGGAAGACAACGCGCCGATGCCGGCCGGCGGCTACAGCCAGTTCTACGACAAGGTGCCGTCGAAGTTCGCGAACTACACCGCTGAAGACTTCGCCGCCGGCGGCTTCCGCGTGGTGCCGCCCGCGATCGCGCGCCGCGGCTCGTTCATCGCGAAGAACGTCGTGCTGATGCCGTCGTACACCAACATCGGCGCGTACGTCGACGAAGGCACGATGGTCGACACGTGGGCCACCGTCGGCTCGTGCGCACAGATCGGCAAGAACGTGCACCTGTCGGGCGGCGTCGGCATCGGCGGCGTGCTGGAGCCGCTGCAGGCCAACCCGGTCATCATCGAAGACAACTGCTTCATCGGCGCGCGCTCGGAAGTCGTCGAAGGCGTGATCGTCGAGGAAAACTCGGTGATCTCGATGGGCGTGTACCTCGGCCAGAGCACCAGGATTTACGACCGCGAAACCGGCGCGGTCACGTACGGCCGCATTCCGGCGGGATCGGTCGTGGTGGCGGGCAACCTGCCGTCGAAGGACGGCACGCACAGCCTGTACTGCGCGGTCATCGTCAAGAAGGTCGACGCGAAGACGCGCGCGAAGGTCGGCCTGAACGAGTTGCTGCGAGGCGATTGATGGCGCGCGGCACCAAAACCGTCGTCTACGGCATTCCGAACTGCGACACCGTGAAGAAGGCCCGTGTGTGGCTCGAAGAGCACGGCGTCGAGTTCGAGTTCCACGACTTCAAGAAGGCCGGCGTGACCGAGCCGCTCGTGCAGGACTGGCTCAAGGACGTCAAGCTCGAGGCGCTGCTGAACCGCCGCGGCACGACGTGGCGCGCTCTGTCCGACGACATGAAGGCGGCCGCGGAAACGCAGCCGGGCGCGATCGCGCTGATGATCCACAAGCCGTCGGTGATCAAGCGGCCGGTGCTGGTCGTGAACGGGCGGGTGAAGTCGCTCGGCTTTTCGGCGGACGAGTACGCGGCGCTGTTTGTCTGAGCGCGGCGCTGAAGCGCCAGGCTCGAGCACGAGGTAGTCGAACGCGCGGCCTCGCGCCGCGTCGTTCAAAGGCTGTTGCCGGCTGCGGTGCCTCACCGCGAGCCGGCATTTTTTCATTTCAAAAGTGGCTTGTACTGAATCCATGTCCGGCACCCTCGCCCTTACCGAACAACTGATCGCGCGCGCGTCCGTCACGCCCGACGATCAGCATTGCCAACGTCTCCTGATCGAGCGCCTCGCCGCGCTCGGCTTCGAGCACGAGACGATCGAATCCAACGGCGTGACCAACCTGTGGGCCGTCAAACGCGGCGTCGACGGCACGCAAGGCAAGCTGCTCGCGTTCGCCGGCCACACCGACGTGGTACCGACCGGCCCGCTCGAACAGTGGCGCTCGGCGCCGTTCGAGCCGACCCACCGCGACGGCAAGCTGTACGGCCGCGGCGCGGCGGACATGAAGGCGTCGATCGCCGGCTTCGTCGTCGCGAGCGAGGAGTTCGTCGCCGCGCACCCCGCGCACCGCGGCTCGATCGCATTCCTGATCACGAGCGACGAGGAAGGCCCCGCCACCGACGGCACCGTCAAGGTCGTCGAAGCATTGCAGCAGCGCGGTGAGCGCATGGACTACTGCATCGTCGGCGAGCCGACCTCGAGCGAGCGTTTCGGCGACATGGTCAAGAACGGCCGGCGCGGCTCGATGTCGGGCAAGCTGATCGTCAAGGGCGTGCAGGGCCATATCGCCTACCCGCATCTGGCGAAGAATCCGGTGCACCTGCTGGCGCCAGCGCTCGCCGAACTCGTGGCCGAGCGCTGGGACGAAGGCAACGAATATTTCCCGCCGACCACCTGGCAGGTGTCGAACCTCCACAGCGGCGCCGGCGCGACCAACGTGATCCCCGGCCACGCGGACGTGATGTTCAACTTCCGCTTCTCGACCGCGAGCACCGTCGAAGGACTGCAAAAGCGCGTGCATGCGATTCTCGACAAACACGGCCTCGAATACGAACTGCAATGGACCGTGAGCGGCCTGCCATTTCTCACCCCGAGCGGCGAGCTGTCGAGCGCGCTCGCGCAGGCGATCAAGGACGAAACCGGCGTGGACACCGAACTGTCGACCACCGGCGGCACCTCGGACGGCCGCTTCATCGCGCGCATCTGCAAGCAGGTGATCGAGTTCGGTCCGCTGAACGCGAGCATCCACAAGATCGACGAACATATCGAAGTCGCCCATATCGAGCCGCTGAAGAACGTGTATCGCCGCGTGCTCGAACAACTGATCGCGTAACCTGGAACTTTGCGATGACGCTTCCTTTTTGCACCGTCCGCGACCTGCTGCGTTATGCAGTGTCGCGTTTTAGCGAGGCCAAACTGTCGTTCGGCCACGGCTCGGCCAATGCCTACGACGAAGCCGCCTATCTGATCCTGCACACGCTGCATTTGCCGCTCGACCTGCTCGAACCGTTTCTCGACGCGCGCCTGACCACGGCCGAAATCGAGGCGGTGCTGAAAGTGATCGAGCGACGCGCCGCCGAACGCGTGCCGGCCGCGTACATCACGCAGGAAGCGTGGATGCACGGCTATCGCTTTTACGTCGACGAGCGTGTGATCGTGCCGCGCTCGTTCATCGGCGAGCTGCTGCAGGACGGCCTGCAGCCGTACGTCGAGGACCCCGAGCAGGTCGGCGCGGTGCTCGAACTGTGCACCGGCTCCGGGTGCCTCGCGATCCTCGCCGCGCACGCGTTCCCGAACGCCGACGTCGACGCGGTCGATCTGTCCGCGCCCGCGCTCGAAGTCGCGACGCGCAATGTGCTGGACTACCACCTCGACGAGCGCATCGCGCTGTTCGAAGGCGATCTGTATGCGCCGCTCGCCGAGCGCCGCTACGATGTGATCATCAGCAATCCGCCGTACGTGAACGCCACGTCGATGCAGGAGCTGCCGGCCGAATACAAGCACGAGCCGGAGATGGCGCTCGCCGGTGGCGCCGACGGCATGGACATCGTGCGCCGGATCATTGCCGACGCGCGCAACTGGCTGACCGAAGACGGCGTGCTCGTCATCGAGATCGGCAACGAACGCGAGCACGTCGAAGCCGCGTTCGGCGGTCTCGACCTCGTGTGGCTGTCGACCAGCGCCGGCGACGACAACGTGTTTCTGATCCAGGCCAGCGACTTGCCGGTCTGAGTCCGGCATGCTGACCGTTTGATCGTCGTTTCAAGCGCGTTTCTCAGGCAGGGTCACGAGCAATCGCCGCGACAGCGCGTGGCCTTGCCCGCAACCGCAGCCTGAGCCCGTTGCCCGACGCGTTCGCCGCAGACCACGGAGCGAGCCCGTGCCCGCCTCCGTTTCCTGAACCACGGCGCTTCGCCAACTGTTCGCGAGCTTATGTCATTCGACCTGCTTCACGTCGGCACGCTGGTTGCTGTTGCCCACATTCTCGGCATCATCGCGGCCGCTCACGCGATTCTCCATACCCGCACCTCGCAAGGGGCGATCGCGTGGGCCGTGTCGCTGGTCGCGATGCCTTATCTGACGCTCATACCCTACCTGTTCCTTGGCCGCAGCAAGTTCGCCGGCTACGCGGACGCGCGCCGCGTCGAGAACGAGCTGCTGCGCACGCGCGCGCATCCGCAGGTGTGGGACACGCAGGCGTCGTCGGCCGGGGTGCCGACGCAGCAGCTCGGCTCGCGGCTCGTGCAGTCGCTGACGCGCCTCGGCGGCATGCCGTTCCTGCCCGGCAATACCGTGCGCACGCTGGTCAACGGCACGGCGACTTTCGAGGCGATCTTCGAGGCGATCGAGAACGCGCGCCGCTATGTGATCGTGCAATTCTTCATCGTGCGCGACGACGCGCTCGGCGACATGCTGAAGGACGCGCTGATCGCCAAAGCCAAACAGGGCGTGCGGGTCTACTTCCTGTATGACAGTATCGGCAGCTTCGATCTGCCGCACCGCTACGTCGCGGCGCTGCGCGCCGCCGGCATCGAGATGCAGCCGTTCGCCACGAACCGCCTCTTCGTCAACCGTCTGCAACTGAATTTCCGCAATCACCGCAAGATCGTGGCGGTCGACGGCGAGCGCGCGTTTGTCGGCGGTCATAACGTCGGGGTCGAATATCTGGGCGCGAAGCCGCCGCTGTCGCCGTGGCGCGATACGCACATCGAAGTGCGTGGTCCGGCGGTTGCAAGCATCCAGTTCGTCTTCATCGAGGACTGGTACTGGGCCACGCAGCAGTTGCCCAAGTTCGACGCGCCGGCCGCGGATTCCGTGACCCCATCCTTCGACCAGCCCGGCGACCACGGCGCCAACGAGCGCGCCGCGAACAACATGCACTGCCTCGTGCTGCCGAGCGGCCCGGCCGACAAGCAGGAGACCTGCTCGCTGTTTTTCGTTGAAGCAATCAACGCGGCACGTGAACGCATCTGGATCACGACGCCCTACCTCGTCCCCGACGAAGCCGTATTCGCTGCGTTGCGCCTCGCTGCGCTGCGCGGCGTCGACGTGCGCATCCTGATTCCGAGCCGGCGCGATCACCTCGTGGTGTTCGCGGCGTCGAAGCTCTATGCGTACGACTCGCTGCGCGCGGGCATTCGCATCTTCCGCTATCAGCCGGGCTTCCTGCATCAGAAGGTCGTGCTGATCGACAGCAGCGCGGCCGCGATCGGCAGCGCCAATCTCGACAACCGCTCGTTTCGCCTGAACTTCGAGATCATGGTGCTGACCGTCGACCGCGGCTTCGCGCTCGAAGTCGAGACGATGCTGCTCGACGACTTTGCCGAGTCGCGCGAAATCGACGGCGACGAGTACCGCAAGTCGAACGCGCTGCGACGCATGCTGATGCACGTCGCGCGGCTCTTTTCGCCGATCCTGTAGGCGTGCCCGCTTACAGCAGCGCTTCGATATCCCCGGTGATCGCCTCGGGCTTGGTCAGCGGCGCATAGCGCTTGACGACGTTGCCGTCGCGGCCGATCAGAAACTTCGTGAAATTCCACTTGATCGCCTCGAGACCGAGCAGTCCCGGCGCCTCGATCGTCAGATAGCGGAACAGCGGGTGCGCGTTCGGGCCGTTCACGTCGATCTTGTCGAACATCGGAAACGTCACGCCGTAGTTCTTCTCGCAGAAGCTGCCGATCTGCGCGGCGTCGCCCGGCTCCTGCTTGCCGAACTGGTTGCACGGAAAACCGAGCACCGCGAGCCCGCGCGCCGCGTACGCGTCATACAGTTTCTGCAAGCCCGCGTATTGCGGCGTGAACCCGCATTCGCTCGCGGTATTGACGATCAGCATCACCTTGCCTTCGTACTGCGCGAGACTCGCTTCCTCGCCGCCGAGCGTGCGTGCCGAAAACGAAAAGATCGATGTCATGTGCCCTCCCGTGAAAGCCGTCAGTCTATGCCAAAAGCGCTGCCGATACAGTCGGCCGGATGGCCGATGAGCGCTGCGCGCGAAGTGACAGACCGGCAATCGGCGCCGCGCGCCCGGCAACGCGCCGGGCAGTCTAAAATAGCGGTTTTCTTCAGCCGGCCACGTCGTGATCCGCTTCAATCAGTTCAGCCTCGCGCGCGGCACCAAGCCGCTTTTCGACAACACCACATTCACCTTGAACCCCGGTGAAAAAGCCGGCCTCGTCGGAGCGAACGGCGCGGGCAAGTCGACGCTGTTCGCCGTGCTGCTCGGCGAGCTGCACGCGGACGGCGGCGATTTCTCGATCCCGCCGACCTGGCGCATCGCGCACGTCGCGCAGGAAACGCCCGCCGTCGACAAAACCGCCCTCGCCTACACGCTAGACGGCGACGCCGCGCTGCGCGACATCGAAGCGCGCATCGCTTCGGCCTCCGCGGCGCACGACGGCGCGGCAGAAGCCGAAGCGCACGCCGCGTTCGCCGACGCCGACGGCTACACCGCGCCGGCTCGCGCCGAAGCGTTGCTGCTCGGCCTCGGCTTCACGCTCGACCAGACCCGCGAGCCGGTCAGCAGCTTCTCGGGCGGCTGGCGCATGCGCCTGAATCTGGCGCAGGCGCTGATGTGCCGCTCCGATCTGCTGCTGCTCGACGAACCGACCAACCACCTCGACCTCGACGCGATCGTCTGGCTGGAAGATTGGCTGAATCGCTATGCGGGCACGCTGATCGTGATCTCGCACGACCGCGAGTTTCTCGATTCCGTCTGCAACGTCACGCTGCATCTCGAGAACCAGCAGATCAAACGCTACGGCGGCAACTACTCGCAATTCGAAGTGCTGCGCGCGCAGCAGATCGCGCTGCAACAGAGCGCGTACGAAAAGCAGCAGCGCACGGTCGCGCATCTGCAGAGCTACATCAACCGCTTCAAGGCGCAGGCCACCAAGGCGCGTCAAGCGCAAAGCCGGGTGAAAGCGCTCGAGAAGATGGAGCTGATCGCGCCCGCGCACGTCGGGTCGCCGTTCACGTTCGAGTTCCGCACTCCCGACTCCGCGCCGAATCCGATGATGGTGATGGAAGACGTGCGCTGCGGCTACCATGCCGAAGACGGCAGCGAGACTCCGATCGTCGAGCGCGTGATGCTGTCGATCCAGAATGGTCAGCGCATCGGCCTGCTCGGCGCGAACGGCCAGGGCAAGTCGACGCTGATCAAGACGCTCGCGGGCACGCTCGAACCGTTGAGCGGCCACGTACGCGAAGGCAAGGGTCTGCGCATCGGCTACTTCGCGCAGCATCAGCTCGAAACGCTGCGTCCGGACGACACCCCGTTGCAGCACCTCGCGCGTCTCGCGCCCGATACGCGCGAGCAGGAGCTGCGCGACTTCCTCGGCAGCTTCAACTTTTCCGGCGACATGGCGACCGCGAAGATCGCGCCGTTCTCGGGCGGCGAGAAGGCACGCCTCGCGCTCGCGCTGATCATCTGGCAAAAGCCGAACCTGCTGCTGCTCGACGAGCCGACCAACCACCTCGACCTCGAAACGCGCCACGCGCTGACGATGGCGCTCGCGCAATTCGAAGGCACGCTGATCCTGGTCTCGCACGACCGGCATCTGCTGCGCGCGACGACCGATCAGTTCATGCTGGTCGCGAAGCATCGTCTGCAGGAATTCGACGGCGATCTCGACGACTACCGCGACTGGCTGCTGCAGCATGCGGCCGAGCAGCGCGCCGCGCTGAAGGCCAATGCTTCCAGTGCGTCGGACGCAGCGTCCAACGGCGCGGCAAGTGGCGACAGCAACGTCAATCGCAAGGAACAGCGCCGCCTCGAAGCGGAAACGCGGCAGAAGCTCGCGCATCTGAAGAAGCCGCTGCAAAGCCGCATCGCGAAGATCGAAAGGGAAATGGACGCACTCAACGCGGAGAAAGCGACGCTCGATACATTCGTCGCCGATCCCGCGAGTTACGAACCGGAGCAGAAGAGCAAGCTGACGGAGGCGATCCGCCGTCAGGCAGACGTGAACGCGCGCCTCGACACGCTCGAAGCCGAATGGCTCGAGACGCACGAGGAACTCGAACAGATCGGCTAGCGGCACCGCGCCGGCATCCACGGGAGCTTGGCCTTGTCATTTGCGAATTCATCGTCCGGGTTATCGGCCCCAGAATCCGTAGCTGCATCGGCAGCCGATGCGCCGCCGTTGCAAGGACTGCGCGTGCTCGACCTCACGCGTCTGCTGCCGGGTCCGGTGGCCGCGCTGCGCCTCGCCGAGCTCGGCGCCGATGTGCTGAAGATCGAGGCGCCCGGCGCGGGCGACCCGACTCGCACGATGATGCAGTCGTCGAGCGATCGTGTCGCGGGCCGACCCGGCGCGTTTTACCGGATGGTCAATCGCGGCAAGCGCGAGACGCGCCTCGACCTCAAGTCCGAAGCAGGACGCCAGGTGCTGCGCGCACTCGCGGCTGAAGCCGACGTGCTGATCGAGAGCTTCCGGCCCGGCGTGATGGAGCGGCTCGGCCTCGGCTACGCGACGCTCAGCGCAGCCAATCCGCGGCTCGTCTTTTGCGCGATCAGCGGATATGGCGCGAGCGGTCCGTTCGCGGACCATGCCGGCCACGATCTGAATTACATCGGCTATGCAGGCGTGCTCGATCAACTGGCGAACCGCGACGGTGCGCCGATCCTGCCGAACTTCCAGATCGCCGATCTGCTCGGCGGCGCATTGAGCGCGGTCACGCAAATTCTCGCGGCGCTCTGGCATGTCGCGCGAGGCGGCGCGGGCCGCTTCGTCGATGTATCGATGACGCACACGAGCTATGCGCACAACTTCGTCGCGCAGGTGTCGCTCGTCAACGAAGGTGCGGCGCCCGCCGCGGGCAGTGGTCTGTTGAACGGCGGCGTGCCCTGCTACAACCTCTACCGCACCAGCGATGAACGCTGGCTCGCGGTCGGCGCGCTCGAATTGAAGTTCTGGGAAACGCTGTGCATGGCGCTCGATCGGCCGGAATGGGCGACGCGTCACTGGAGCCTGGGTCAGGCGATCGGCGGTCCCGATGCCGTGGCACTCATTCAGGAAGTCGCCAATCTGATCGCGACGCGCACGCTCGGCGAATGGGTGGAATCGCTGGAATCGCTCGATTGCTGCGTGTCGCCGGTGCTGACGCCCGCTGAAGCGGCGCAGCATCCGCTGTTCAATCCGCACGCGTATGCGGCGGTGGCCGCGAGCGCCGCCGACTCACACGACGACGAGGCCTAATGCGCGTGGCGAAGCCGCGACGCGGGCGCAATGAAGATCAAGGCCCGGTCAATCGAAAAACCCGCCGCCGTCAACGCCGCGTCGGCGTCTGCCTCGGCAGCGTTTGCCGAGGCGACTTTTCGTCGTCGTACAGCAGGTGCTTGCGGCCTTCCACATGGCGGCTGATCGTGGCACGCACTTCGGCGGCCGTTACGTCTTCGGCCACCACCCGCCGCGAGATCTGACCCGCGGTGTCGATCCACTCGACGATCCGGCAAGCGCCGCCCCACGGCTGATGAATCGGGGCGGAGACCCGGCAGCCGCGCACCTGGATGTTATGGTGGGCAGCGGTTTCACGAGACTGTTTCAAGGCGCGATCCTTTTTCGAGCATCAGACGGGATGCATATCCTTACAGCTTAGAAAAAAGGTATGGCGACCAGGTTACAGCCAATATGAAGATATTTACCGGGCATTACGGTACCGCAAGCGTACAAAGTACTGGCGAGCCGTCCCGGCCCCCGTCTATTCGAGCGTGCGGACGCGGTCGATGGCCTGTTCGATCCGTTCGACCGCAACGACCTGTAAGCCTTCGATTGGCTGTTTCGGCGCATTGGCCTTCGGAATCACCGCCACCGAGAAGCCGAGCTTGGCTGCTTCCTTCAGGCGCTCCTGACCGCGCGGCGACGGCCGGATTTCGCCGGCGAGGCCCACTTCGCCGAATACGACGAGCCCCTTCGGCAGCGGCTTGTTGCGCATCGACGAATGGATCGCGAGCAATACGGCGAGGTCGGCGGCGGGCTCGGAGATCTTCACCCCGCCCACCGCGTTCAGGAACACGTCCTGATCGAAACAGGCGATGCCCGCGTGCCGATGCAGCACCGCGAGCAGCATCGCGAGCCGGTTCTGTTCGAGGCCGACCGCAAGGCGTCGCGGATTCGGCGCGTTGGCCGCATCGACGAGCGCCTGCACTTCGACGAGCAACGGCCGCGTGCCTTCCTGCGTGACGAGCACACATGAGCCCGGCACCGACTGCTCGTGCTGCGATAAAAACAATGCCGACGGATTCGCGACGCCGCGCAAACCACGCTCGGTCATCGCGAACACGCCGAGTTCGTTGACCGCGCCGAAACGGTTCTTGATCGCGCGCACGAGACGGTACGACGAGTGCGTATCCCCCTCGAAATACAGCACCGTATCGACGATATGTTCGAGCACGCGCGGACCTGCGAGCGCGCCCTCTTTCGTCACGTGCCCGACCATGATGATCGTCGTGCCCGACTGCTTGGCGATGCGCGTGAGTTGCGCCGCGCACTCGCGCACCTGCGCGACCGAGCCCGGCGCCGATGTCAAAGCATCCGAATAGACGGTCTGGATCGAATCGATCACGGCGACTTCAGGCCGTTGCTCCGTGATCGTCGCCTGAATTTTTTCGAGCTGGATTTCCGCGAGCAATTGCAACTCGCTTGCCTTCGAGCCGGGTTCGAGCAACGCCAGCCGTTGCGCGCGCAACGCGATCTGCGCGCCAGATTCTTCACCGCTGATATAGAGCGCGCGTTTGTCCGCCGCGATTTCCGCGAGCGATTGCAACAACAGCGTCGATTTACCGATGCCCGGATCGCCGCCGATCAGCACCACGCCGCCCGGCACGAGGCCGCCGCCGAGCACGCGGTCGAATTCGCTGACGCCGGTGGAAAAGCGCGGCACGTCCGACGCGTCGATGTCGGCGAGGCGCCGTACCGGCGTGCTCTTCGCGAGCGACTGGAAACGGTGACCGGACGGCGCCTCCGCGACCGATTCGACGAGCGTGTTCCACGTCTGGCAGGACGGGCATTGACCGGACCACTTCGGCGACTGTCCGCCGCATTCCCCGCAGATGTACAACGTCTTCGCTTTCGCCACGCGTTACTCCGCCCGAACCGGCACACGCGGCGCGACCGCGCACATCAGCTCGTAGCCGATCGTGCCGCAGGCCTGCGCGACGTCGTCGATGGGCAGCCCGGTGCCCCACAATTCCACGCGCGAGCCGACGTTGGCGGTCGGCACCGGGGTCAGGTCGACGGTCAGCATGTCCATCGACACACGTCCAACGACCCGTGTGCGCACGCCATCGACGATCACCGGTGTGCCTTCCGGCGCGACGCGCGGATAGCCGTCCGCGTAACCGCACGCGACCACGCCGATGCGCATCGGACCGCGCGCAGTGAACCTCGACCCATAGCCGACCGAGCTGCCTTCGCCGAGCGTCTGCACGGCGATCAGTTCCGACGCGAGCGTCATCGCGGGCTGCAGGCCCGTGCCGTCGATCGCGGCCGTCACGCCGGACGGCGACGCACCGTACAGGATGATGCCCGGACGCACCCAGTCGAAATGCGCTTCCGGATGCCACAGCGTCGCAGCCGAATTCGACAGACTGCGGGCACCGGCGATGCCCTGCGCGCCACGCTCGAACGCCTCCATCTGATGCGCGATGCCGCGCTCGGCATCGGCATCGGAAAAATGCGTCATCAACGTGATCTGGCCGACGCCCTGACAGGCGCGCGCACGTTCCCACGCGGCACGGAATTTTTCGACCGTGTAGCCGAGCCGGTTCATGCCGGTGTTCATCTTCAACTGAATATTGACCGGTTTCGACAGACGCGCCATTTCGAGCATGCGCAGCTGCTCGTCCGAATGCAGCGCCGTGGTCAAACTGTAGCGGTCGATTACGTCGATATCGGTCGGCCGAAAAAAGCCTTCCAGCAGAAGAATTGGACCCGCCCAGCCCAATTCACGCAACTTCACCGCTTCTTCGAGGTCCAGCAGCCCAAAGCCGTCCGTAGCGCGCAAACCGGGAAACACGCGCGCGAGGCCATGCCCGTAGGCATTAGCCTTGACGACGGCCCAGATTTTCGATTTCGGCGCATAGCGCCGCGCGACAGCGAGGTTATTGGCGAGAGCAGCGGTATGAATCGTGGCGGAAAGGGGGCGCGGCATGGGATTTTTTCGTAAAGACACTTGCGAATCAGCGGCTTACAGGGCGTTTTCAGCGCTCGGCGGCCCGCTGGGCGGTGCGATCAAGAATTCTGCTAGTCCGAATTCAGCTATTTTCATGATATAAAGCCGTGCGCACAACCCATTTCGATCGGCATAAGCCCGGACACATGACAAACGGCCGGGGCGGACAGACCGCAGCGAGGACAGCATCGCATCAGATGAAAAAAGGTTTTTACACCATCATGGCCGCGCAGTTTTTTTCGTCGCTGGCCGACAATGCGCTTCTGATCGCTGCTATCGCTCTGCTGAAAGATCTTCACGCTCCGAACTGGATGACGCCGCTGCTCAAGCTGTTTTTTGTGCTGTCGTACGTCGTTCTTGCCGCCTTCGTGGGCGCATTCGCCGACTCCCGTCCGAAAGGACGCGTGATGTTCATCACCAATACGATCAAGGTGGTTGGCTGCATAACGATGCTGGTCGGCGCGCATCCGCTGATTGCGTACGGCATCGTCGGCTTCGGCGCGGCGGCCTACTCGCCCGCCAAATACGGCATTCTCACCGAACTGTTGCCGCCTGACCGGCTCGTTGCCGCGAACGGCTGGATCGAAGGCACCACGGTCGGCTCGATCATTCTCGGCACGGTGCTCGGCGGCGCGCTGATCAGCCCGCATATCGCCGCGCCGATTCTCAAATGGCACATCCCCACCGTGAACACGCCCGCGGAAGCCGCGATGGTCGTGATCATGGCCATTTACGTGATCGCCGCGCTGTTCAATCTGCGCATTCCCGACACCGGCGCGCGCTATCCGCGACAGGAGCACGGGCCGATCCGCCTGATCACCGATTTCGCCGACTGCTTTCTCGTGCTGTGGCGTGACAAGCTCGGACAGATTTCACTCGCCGTGACGACGCTGTTCTGGGGTGCGGGCGCGACGCTGCAATTCATTGTGCTGAAGTGGGCCGAAGTGTCGCTGGGCATGTCGCTGTCCGAGGCGGCGATCCTGCAGGCGGTGGTCGCGGTTGGCGTCGCGTTCGGCGCGATTTTCGCGGCTTCGCGTGTGCCGTTGAAGAAGTCGCTGTCGGTCTTGCCGGTCGGCATCATGATGGGTATCTCCGTGATGCTGATGGCGTTCTACACGCGCGATCTGTTTCCCCCGCATTGGGGCGTGTATTTTGGCCGCATGCACGTGTCGGGCTATCTGATTTTCGCGTATATCTTCCTGATGTTCGTGGGCGGCCTGTCGGGCTTTTTCGTCGTGCCGATGAATGCGCTGCTGCAGCATCGCGGGCACGTGCTGCTGTCGGCGGGCCATTCGATCGCCGTGCAGAACTTCAACGAGAATCTGTCCGTGCTCGTGATGCTGTGCCTGTACGCGGTGCTCGTGTGGCTCGACGTGCCGGTCACCGTCGTGATCGTTCTGTTCGGCACCTTCGTCTGCCTGATGATGTGGCTCGTGATGCGACGCCATCAGGCGAACCAGCGCGCCTTCGATTCGGTCGCGCTGATCGGCGAAGCCAAGCACTGATCGGCTGCGCCGGGCCGGCCGCGGCACACACGAGCGCGCCCCCCTTCTTCCTCGCTCGACCATGACTCAATCGATTTCCAATGTGCTGACGATCGCCGGTTCCGACTCCGGCGGCGGCGCCGGCATCCAGGCCGATCTGAAGACCTTCTCCGCGCTCGGCGCCTATGGCGCGAGCGTGATCACCGCGCTGACCGCGCAGAACACGCGCGGCGTGACCGCGATTCACGCGCCGGACCCGGGCTTCGTCACCGCGCAGCTCGACGCGGTGTTCGACGACATCCGCATCGACGCGGTGAAGATCGGCATGCTCGCGAATGCGCCGATCGCGCGTGCGGTCGCCGACGCGCTGCGCCGTCACCAGCCCAAACACATCGTGCTCGATACGGTGATGATCTCGAAGAGCAATCACGCGCTATTACTACCCGATGCGGTCGCGGTGGTACGCGACGAACTGCTGCCGCTCGCCGATCTGCTGACGCCGAATCTGCCGGAAGCGGCCGCATTGCTGGGCATGCAACCCGCTGCCGACGAAGCCGGCATGGTCGAGCAAGGCGAAGCGTTGCGCGCGCTCGGCGCGCGCGCGGTGCTGATGAAGGGCGGCCATCTGAGCGCGACCGATAGCCCCGACTGGCTCGTGCAGGAAAGCGGCACGCTGCGTCTCGGCGGTCCGCGCGTGCCGGTGAAGAACACGCACGGAACGGGCTGCACGTTGTCGTCGGCGATCGCGGCCTTGATTGCGCAGCGCGACGATCTCGCTAGCGCGGTCGCCGATGCGAAGGTTTATCTGACCGGTGCGTTGCAGGCGAGCGAGCGGCTCGACGTCGGCCACGGCGTAGGGCCGGTGCATCACTTTCATCGGTGGTGGTGAGCGACGTCATTGCTTCGCGTAACGCCGCGCGTGCTCGGGCCAGTCGTCGGGCACGATAAAACCGCGCGAGCGTTCAAGTACACGCCCCGTGTTGTCTGCGATGAATCCGGCGACCATCGTCGGGCCGTGTTGCGGTGAGATCTGCGCGGCGAGCGGGTTTGCGTCGACGTACCACGTGTCGTCCGCACCGGCTTGCGTTCGATATTGCGGCGCGAGCCATTCGAGCCGCGGCAACACCCGCCACCTGTGCGCATGCGCGCACGCGAAAGCCGGCCAGTCGCGATGCGTGACCCACCAGCCGCGACCGTGCGCGGGATCGAGTTCGGCAGGATCGGTCGGCATCTCGCCACGCCGGTAAAACAGCCAGCCTTTGACGAACATCTGCGGCGTCCACGCGCCCGCATAGCCCGTCGAGGCAAATTCCTCGCGTGCGCTGAGCGGCAACTGATGATCGAGCAAATGCGCGAGCTTCAGATCGAGGCGGTCTTTCAGATTGGGGCCGACATAATCGGCGAGACGCGCCGCCTCTGCCCCATTCGCATCGCCCGCATGTAGATAGCATTTCACCGCGAGTTCCCAATGCAGTCGCGCCCCCTGGCGCGTGCGCACGAGGAAATCGCATTCACCGAGCGTGAGGCCCGCATGTCGTAGCGGCACACCCGCTGCGATCAGTTGCGTCGCCGGTCCATGACGAAGGAAAAAGCCCAGCAGGCGTTCGGCGTAGCGGCCAAGGCGCGTGATACGCGTTGCCGCGAGATCCTGACGCAGAAGTGCCGGCGCGGCGTCGAGCGCGCGCAGCCAGTCGAGCGTGGCCTGCAATTCCTGCGGTGTGCCGAAAGGATCGGCGAGCGCGCCTGTGGGAAGCTGAGGGCGCAACAGATCGGGACTGAGCAGCAGCCACGCGAGATCGCGGACAGCGGGATCGCGCAGCGCATCGACTGAAGCATCGCCACGCAAACCCAGCAAGGTATCGAGAAGCGCCGCGCGGCTGACAAACGCGGCGGGCATGCGCGCCGCCGGTCCCTCGGGCATCGTCACTTTGATTCGTTCGACGGCACGCCGCCGTTCGCGAGCCACGTGGCACGCGCGAGGCACAGATCCGCCCAGGCCTTGGCCTTGTCGGGCAGGCTACGCAGCAGATAGGCCGGGTGATAGGTGACGATCACCGGTACGCCCTCGTACGTGTGCACGCGGCCGCGCAACGACGAAATGCTCGCGTCGGTCTTGAGCAGACTTTGCGCGGCGAAACGGCCGAGCGCGACGATCAGCTTCGGCTTCACGAGCGACACCTGACGCTGTAGATAAGGTTCACAACGCGCGACTTCGTCCGGCTGCGGATTGCGATTGCCAGGCGGCCGGCACTTGATCACGTTCGCGATATACACGTCGGTGCCGCGCGCGAGCGCGAGCGAGTGCAGCATGTTGTCGAGCAGCTTGCCGGCCTGGCCAACGAACGGTTCGCCTTGACGGTCCTCGTTCTCGCCGGGCGCTTCGCCGATCAGCATCCAGTCGGCCTCGCGATCGCCGACGCCGAACACCGTGTTCACGCGCTTCTCGCACAGCCGGCACGCCTCGCATCCGGCGACGCGCTCCGCGAGCGCGTCCCAGTCGAGTGTGTGGATAGACGGCAGCGCGGGCGCGTCGCGGCGCGCTTCGGCGGGCGCGGCGGCCGATGCGGTCGGATCGTCGAACCACGCGAAGTCGTCCTCGGAAGGGGCGTCGAAAGTCGGCGGGGCTGAAAAGTCAGTTTGCGGTTCTGATGTTTCGCGCCGCGCTGCAGTTTCGTCGAAGCGCGGCGTGGATTCGCGCTGCACTTGCGGCGGCTGCACCTCGGCGGACGCGCGCAGCGGTTCGCGCGAGGTCTGCGTCGCAGGCTCCGCGCGACGCAAGTCTGCCGCGTGTTCCCGCGGCGACTGCAGCGCATCGCTCTGCCCGGCCTCCTCTCGCGCCGCGAGTCCGCGACGCACCCACAACGGCGCGAGTCCGAATTCTTCGAGCACCGATTCATGCAGCGCCATCTGCGCCCTCCGTGGCTAACGACAGACGCATCACGATCGCGTCCTCCCGGCCGCGATGCCGCGCCGGATAATAATTTTTGCGCCGGCCGATCGACGCGAAGCCGAAGCGCTCGTACAACCGGATCGCCCGATGATTCGACGGCCGCACTTCGAGCAGCAGCCCCTCGAGCCTCTCCGCGTGCGTGATACGCACCGCCTCGCGCAGCAGCGCGAGGCCTGCGCCGGCGCCTTGTGCTTGCGGCGTGACGCACAGATTCAGCAGATGCATTTCATCGACGACTGGCATCAGCACGCAGTAGCCGATCAACGTCCCCGTCACGTGACGCAGACAGACGCCGAAATAGCCATTGCGCAGCGAGTCGCCGAAGTTGCCGCGGCTCCACGGAAACTCATACGCAAGTTTCTCGATCGCGGCGACTTCGTCCAGGTCGCTTTCGGTCATCGGCGACATGTAGCGGTCCGTGAGCAGCACGCCGCTCATGGGCGCGCCTCGTCGTGGGACGGTTGGCCGGAGCCGCCATCGGGCGCGTGCTGCGCGGACTGCTCGGCGCTATGAGCCGCTTTGGCTGATTTCGCCGCTTTGTCGGCCATGCGCTCTGCGGTCGTCTGCGCGACCTTGTCGCGCACGTACTCGGGTGCGGCCTGATCGGCGCGCACCGTGCGGCCCGCATGAAACGCGCGCAGCGCCGCGTACGCGAGCGGCAACGCATGCGGCAACGCTTGGCCATCGACGCTCCGCGCGGCCGCGACCGCCGGCAAGCGCTCGCCGAACGCGGCGGCCGCGTTGCCGGCGAGTGTGAATGGCACGTCGGGCAGCACGAGCCGCTCGGGTGCATCGAGCGTCGCCGCCTGCACGGTGCGCCATTCGTGTTGCGTGTCGTCCCACGCGTAGTCGGCCCAGTAGATTTCGTCCATGCGCGCGTCGAGCGCGGCGAGCACGCGCGTCGTCGACGGATCGCGCAGGCGGGCGCTCTCCGCGCACGCGAGCAGCGTGCCGATCGGTACGACCGGCAGGTTCAGGCCGAACGCGAGGCCTTGGGCGACGCCGGTCGCCGTACGCAGTCCGGTGAACGAACCCGGACCCGAGCCGAACGCGATCGCGTCGCAATCCGCCAGCGTGAGGCCGGCTTCGTCGAACAGTTCGCGGATCGCCGGCAGCAGGCGGGTACTGGACACCGCGCCGGTTTGTTCATGACGAACCCAGACGCGCGGTTCGGCGCTGGGCTGACCGGCGGCATCGACGGACGCGGACACGAGCGCCGCCGAGCAGAACTCGGTCGATGTATCGAGGGCAAGGAGCACTGTTTGAGTCATGGACCGTATTGTAATCGGCGCGGTGCGCGTGAATGGTGGTTTGCGCGGCCGCGCCGCCCGGCTTCGCGGCCGTCATCGTTTGGAATAAGCCCTCGGTCCCGGGGCGGCGGGCAATTGCTATGATTTTCGGCCGATCTCATCTATCCCGCCACGCGGGCCAAACGACCATGACCGACATCAATTCCCAGTTCGAGCAAGCCCAGCAAGACGTCAAGCAACTGCCCGAGCGTCCGGGCAACCTGACGCTGCTGCGTCTCTACGCGCTCTTCAAGCAGGCGAGCGAAGGCGACGTGCACGGCGACAAGCCGGGCTTCACCGACATCGTCGGCAAATACAAGTACGATGCGTGGGCGGCGCTCAAGGGCACCGCGCAGGACGCCGCGAAGCAGCAATACGTCGAACTCGTCGAATCGCTGAAGAGCGGCACCGCGGCCTGAGTTTCCGGCGCGCCAATCATCTGCCGAAATGGCCGTCTGGCAACGCTGCGACCGCCTCGCGGCGGTTTCGGCCACGAAGCTCCGGGCCGCCGCCCTCACTCGCCTACTTCATTCCGACACTTTCTTCTGTCGGAATTGCCCGAATGGTGGCGCAGTGCAGCAAATGTCGCTACAATGCCGCCTGCGCTTCACTGCTTTGTCCGTTTTTTCCAGCGGTCCTCGCGGCGCAGCGTCCATAGCGTTTGCTCCAATCCAGTTTAGAACCTGTCCCCTTCTGCCTAGCCCACTCCGGGCTCAAGTCCCAGGCTGGCGACTCGCCATGTTGGCACGTCGCATCCGATACAGCTTCTAACGAAAAACTCGCCTTCATTGTCGCGAGTTGCCCCCGTTTTTCGATTTGCTCGCTGCTGTTTTGCTCGCTGAATCCGACGACTTGGGTATGCCGATTGGCGTTGACGTTTTCATCCGATGAACCACCCAGGATCGTTTTCAAGGATTCACATGACTTTGAGCAACACCCCCAGCAGCCCGTTGAACGCCGTCGCCGACGAAGCACTCGGTCTTACGCCCGCCGCTCCCGAAGCCCTCGCGCAGGCTGACGCCAAGCCGACCTTCGCGTCGCTCGGCCTGTCCGCGGACGTCGTCTCCGCGCTGACCGCCGCCGGCTACGAGCACCCGACGCCGGTGCAGCAACGCGCGGTGCCGGCAGCGATCGCCGGCCGCGATCTGCTGGTTTCGAGCCCGACCGGCTCGGGCAAGACCGCCGCGTTCATGCTGCCCGCCATCGAGCGTTTCTCGCAGCTGCAAAAGACGCAGGCGAGCCAGCCGCGCGAACCGCGCCCGGCCGACGGTGGCCGCGGCCGCCGTCCGCAGCCGGTCGCGCGTCCTACCATGCTGGTGCTGACCCCGACCCGCGAACTGGCGATGCAGGTCACGACCGCCGCCGCGACGTACGGCAAGCACCTGAAGCGCCTGCGCACCGTCAGCATTCTCGGCGGCGTCGCTTATGGCCAGCAGCTGATGCTGCTCGCGAAGAACCCTGAAATCCTCGTCGCGACGCCGGGCCGTCTGATCGACCATCTCGAGCGCGGCCGCATCGATCTGTCGCAACTGCAGATCCTCGTGCTCGACGAAGCCGACCGCATGCTCGACATGGGCTTCATCGACGACATCGACACGATCGTCGCCGAAACGCCGGCTACGCGTCAGACCATGCTGTTCTCCGCCACGCTCGACGGCAAAATCGGCTCGCTGACCGGCCGTCTGTTGAAGGACCCGGAGCGGATCGAGATCGTCCAGCGCTTGGAACAGCGCACCAACATCGCGCAAACCGTCCACTACGTCGACGACCGCGATCACAAGGACCGTCTGCTCGACCATCTGCTGCGTGACGACGGCCTCGACCAGGCCATCGTCTTCACGGCCACCAAGATGGACGCCGACCAGTTGGCGGGCCGTCTGGCCGACGCCGGCTTCGAATCGGCCGCGCTGCACGGCGACCTGCCGCAAGGCGCGCGTAACCGCACGATCCGCGCACTGCGCGAGCGCCGCGTGCGCGTGCTGGTTGCGACCGACGTCGCCGCTCGCGGTATCGACATCCCGGGCATCACGCACGTGTTCAACTACGACCTGCCGAAGTTCGCCGAAGACTACGTGCACCGTATCGGCCGTACCGGCCGTGCGGGCCGCTCGGGTATCGCCGTGAGCCTCGTGCATCACGCCGAACAGGGCGCGTTGAAACGCATCGAGC
The DNA here is from genome assembly GCF_050436525.1 of Paraburkholderia sp. 35.1. Classification (NCBI taxonomy): domain Bacteria; kingdom Pseudomonadati; phylum Pseudomonadota; class Betaproteobacteria; order Burkholderiales; family Burkholderiaceae; genus Paraburkholderia; species Paraburkholderia sp. 35.1. The sequence goes on from NZ_JBNDMJ010000003.1 coordinate 288,937, forward strand.
GCTTCGTGCGCACGCCGCTGCCGGTCAACGTCGTCGAAGGCTTCGAGCCGCGCAAGGCGGCGCCCTCGGGCAATGGCCGTCCTGGCTTCGGCGGCCGCGGCCGTCCTGGCGGTGGTAATGGCCGTCGCTTCGGCAGCGGCTCGGGCAAGCCGGGCGGCTACGGCGGCTCGCGCAACGGTAACGGCACTGGCAACAGCAACGGCGGCGGCTGGGGCAACAAGTCGGCCGGCGGTTCGCGCGAAGGCTTCGGCTCGCGCGAAAGCCACGGCGGTTCGCGCGAAGGCTTCGGCGGTGGCTCGCGTGACGGCTACGGCGCGCGCCGCAACGACGGTCCCCGTTCGGCACGTCGCGGCAGCTAATAGCGACCCACCTGACCGACCGGATGGCTTCGCACCGTCCGTGACACAGAAGAAAACCGGCGCTCGGGCGCCGGTTTTTTTTCGTCTATCGACTGCCCGCCCCAAATTTCACGATGTAAAAAATTTTTTTGCGTCGTAAAAAATCATGCTGCAAAGCACAAGAAGGACTATTGCAACAGGGAAAATATCGTTTCTTATCGCGAAACGAAGGCATCAAGTCATTGATTTTATAGAAAAATAAATATTGGGAAAACGCTTTGCGGCACCTACTGCGCGTCCTTCGATTTGCCTAGACTCTTATATAAGACTTCACGAAACAGAACGCCTCTCCGGGCCCCACGCTTCGAGAAGACAGAGTCACCCATCCTCCATAACTGGCATCGAAGGAGCACATCATGACCATGACCCGCGAACAGCAAGTGCAGCAACTCAAGCAGCAATGGGAATCGGACCCGCGTTGGAAAGGTGTCAAGCGCACCTACTCGGCCGAAGACGTGGTGCGTCTGCGCGGCTCGGTGCAACCTGAGCACACGCTCGCGAAGCGCGGCGCGGAAAAGCTGTGGGCCGCCGTCAACAACGAGCCGTTCGTCAACTCGCTCGGCGCGCTGACCGGCAACCAGGCGATGCAGCAGGTGAAGGCTGGTCTGAAGGCAATCTATCTGTCGGGCTGGCAGGTCGCGGGCGATGCCAACGTCGCCGGTGAAATGTATCCGGACCAGTCGCTGTATCCGGCCAACTCGGTGCCCCTCGTTGTCAAGCGCATCAACAACACGCTGACGCGCGCCGACCAGATCCAATGGTCGGAAGGCAAGAACCCGGGCGATGAAGGCTACGTCGATTACTTCGCGCCGATCGTGGCCGACGCGGAAGCCGGTTTCGGCGGCGTGCTGAACGCGTTCGAACTGATGAAGGCGATGATCGAAGCGGGCGCCTCCGGCGTGCACTTCGAAGACCAGCTCGCATCGGTCAAGAAGTGCGGTCACATGGGTGGCAAGGTGCTCGTGCCGACCCGCGAAGCCGTCGCGAAGCTGACAGCCGCGCGTCTGGCCGCCGATGTGTCGGGCGTGCCGACCGTGCTGCTCGCCCGCACCGACGCGGAAGCCGCCGACCTCGTGACCTCGGACATCGACGAGAACGACCGCCCGTTCCTGACCGGCGAGCGTACCGTCGAAGGCTTCTACCGCACGAAGCCCGGTCTCGAGCAGGCAATCTCGCGCGGCCTCGCCTATGCGCCCTACGCAGACATGATCTGGTGCGAAACCGGCAAGCCGGACCTCGAGTTCGCCAAGAAATTCGCCGACGCGATCCACAAGGAGTACCCGGACCAACTGCTGTCGTACAACTGCTCGCCGTCGTTCAACTGGAAGAAGAACCTCGACGACGCGACGATCGCGAAGTTCCAGCGCGAACTCGGCGCGATGGGCTACAAGTTCCAGTTCATCACGCTGGCCGGCTTCCACGCGCTGAACTACTCGATGTTCAACCTCGCGTACGGCTATGCGCGCAACCAGATGACCGCGTTCGTCGAAATGCAGCAGGCGGAGTTCGCGGCGGCCGAAAAGGGCTTCACCGCGGTCAAGCATCAGCGCGAAGTCGGCACCGGCTACTTCGACGCGGTCACGCAGACGGTCGAGCGCGAAGCATCGACGACCGCGCTGCACGGTTCGACGGAAAACGAGCAGTTCTTCGACAAGAAGGTCGCCTGAGATCAGCCAGTCGGGTTATGCAGTCCCGTGGCCTGAGCGCAGGAACGATCGGCAAACGTCGAGCGGCACCACCAGAGTGCCGCCGACGCAGGGAGGGCCGTGCCGTGCTGGATTGGCAGGAGCGTCAGCGCGAACGCCGACGGCCGGAGAGTCTCAAAGAAGCCAGCACGCGGCAAGCGTGCGGCGAACCTGAACGCGCCGGCAGCGCCGCCGGCGCGCTTTTTTTCGAAGGCGGTGCATGCCGGCACCCTGCCGGCAGTGCCAAGCGATTCAGCGATAGACGATCCCAGGAATTTTCGTATGCGTGAGCACGCGCTGCGTTTCACTGCCGATCAGCAGGCTGCCGAGCCCGCGCCGCCCATGCGATGCCATGAAGATCACGTCGCAGCGCCCCTGCTCGGCCGCTTCGATGATGCCGAGATACGGCGCCGGATGCACGCTCGTGCGGCTCTCGACACTGACGCCGACGCGGTGCGCCGCATGCTCGACTTCGCGCAGATGCACGCGCGCCTCGCGCTCGCTGCGTTGCAGGAACTCGCCGGGCGGTTCGACCACGACATCGGAGAACGGCGAGTACGGATATTGCGGCAGACAGGCGTATGCGGTAACGCGGGCGCCCACGGCCTGCGCGAGGTCGATCGCGCCCGCTATCGCCTTGCGTGACAGATCTGAACCATCGGTCGGAACCAGGATGTGCCTGAACATGATCCCCTCCGTCGCCGGCTGCCCGCAGCACGGCGTCAGCGTCCAACAAAGCCCAGGGTGCAGGCAGCTCGAAACGATTGTAATGCGTATGAATGCGGGTATTCGCGTCTGTCTGGAGATTGGCGCATCAGTCCCAGTAACCGGGTTCGCCGTACGTATGCTTGAGAAAGTCCAGAAACAGCCGCACCCGCAGCGGCAGATGACGGCGCTGCGGGAATACCGCGTGGATGCCGATCGGCGGCGCGGCGAATTCGTCGAGCACGCTGACGAGGCGGCCCGCCGCGATCTCCGCGCCGACCTCCCACCACGAGCGCCACGCGAGCCCGTGTCCGGCGAGACACCATTCGTGCAGCACCGCGCCGTCCGAGCACTCCATCGTGCCGGATACCTTGATCGACACGACCTTGCCGTCGTGCTGAAACATCCAGCCGCGCTGCTGGTTCGCGCTGGCGCCGAGCGCGAGGCAGTTGTGGCGCGCGAGATCGGCCAGGCTGTGCGGCGCGCCGCGCCGGCTCAGATACGCGGGCGACGCGACGCATACGCGCCGGTTCTCCGCGAGCTTCAGCGACACCAGCGACGAATCGGGCAACTCGCCGAGCCGCACCGCGCAATCGAAGCCTTCGTTGACGAGGTCGACGAGGCGGTCGGACAGATCGAGCGTGATCGACACGTCCGGATGCGCGACCGTGAACGCGGGCACCAGTGGCGCCACGTGCCGGCGCCCGAAGCCGGCCGGCGCCGACAGCCGGAGATGGCCGCTCGCCTTCACGCCGCCCGCCGACACGCTCGCCTCGGCGTTCTGCATGTCGTGAAGAATGCGCTGGCAGTCTTCGAGAAAGGCCGAGCCTTCGAAGGTCAGCGTGATCTTGCGCGTCGTGCGCACGAGCAGCTTCACGCCGAGGCGCTCCTCCAGTGCGTCGATGCGCCGGCCGATGATCGCGGGCGCGACGCCCTCGGCGAGCGCCGCCGCGGACAGGCTCCCTTTGGCCGCGACAGTGGCGAAGGTCTCGATCTGCTTGAAACGGTCCATGAACGATACGCGCCGCGGCGAGGCGGAAAAGTGAGCAGTGCGCGTCAGATTAGGTAAGCAAAAGTAAAAGATCAAGTGATCTTTAGCCTATTTTTTAGCACCTAAGGTCAGCAATACAATCGATCCCGACCTCTGACAGGAGCGCATGGCAATGTCGGCCACAACGACACCTTCCCCGCGAGCAGTGATTTTCGACGCCTACGGCACGTTGTTCGACGTGCATTCGGTGATCGCCGCCGCGGAGCAACTGTTCCCCGGCCACGGCGACGCGCTGTCACAGCTGTGGCGCCAGAAGCAGATCGAATACACGCAATTGCGCACGCTCGCCGCGCGCAGCGACGCCCCCGGCGAACACTACCGCCCGTTCTGGGACATCACGCTCGACGCGCTGCGCTTCGCCGCGAAAAGACTGCAGCTCACACTCGGCCCCGCGGCCGAAAAGCGGCTGATGGACGAATACGCGTGCCTGTCCGCATTTCCCGACGCGGTGCCCGTGCTGCGTGCGTTGCGCGAGGCCGCCGCCGCGCCACGCGTGGGGCTCGCGATTCTGTCAAACGGCAATCCGCAAATGCTCGATATCGCGGTCAAGAGCGCCGGCATGAATGCCCTCTTCGATCACGTGCTGTCGGTCGACGCCGTGCGCGCGTACAAACCCTCGCCTGCCGCGTATGCGCTCGGCCCCGACGCGTTCGGCGTGGCCGCGCGCGAGATCGTGTTCGTGTCGTCGAACGGCTGGGACGTCGCGGGCGCGACATGGTTCGGCTTCATGACATTCTGGCTGAACCGGCAGAACCTGCCCGTCGAAGAGCTCGGCGTGACGCCGCATGGCACCGGTAGCGGCATGAACGATCTGCTGGACTTTCTGCGCACACTCGCGACGTCGTCACGCTCGAGCGGCGGCCGTCGAACGAAAGTTCCTGGCAGTGGCAGTCGCAAGCGCGCCGGCCCGCGCGTATGACGGCGTCCCCCGCATTCGGCAATCCACTTCCCCTTTTCAACCTTCGCATTTTTGCAATCTGACCGACCAAGGAAAAAACATGGCTAATCCGCTGTCGTTGCCGCAAGGCATGGAAATCACCGGCGACATCAAGCCCGGCTTTGAAGCGATCCTCACCCGCGAAGCGCTGGAACTCGTCGCGGCCTTGCACCGTACGTTCGAGCCGCGCCGTCAGCAGTTGCTGCAGGCGCGCGTCGAGCGCGCGAAGCGGCTCGACGCGGGCGAGCGGCCCGACTTCCTCGCCGCCACGAAGAGCGTGCGCGAGGGCGACTGGAAGATCGCGCCGCTGCCGCAGGATCTGCAGTGCCGGCGCGTCGAGATCACCGGCCCCGTCGAGCGCAAGATGATCATCAACGCGCTCAATTCGGGCGCCGACTCCTACATGACCGACTTCGAGGATTCGAACGCGCCGAGCTGGGACAATCAGATCACCGGTCATATCAATCTGAAGGACGCGGTGCGCCGCACGATCTCGCTCGAACAGAACGGCAAGTCGTACCGGCTCAACGACAGGACCGCGACGCTGATCGTACGTCCGCGCGGCTGGCATCTCGACGAGAAGCACGTGAAGGTCGACGGCCAGCGCGTGTCGGGTGGCATCTTCGATTTCGCGCTGTACATGGTGCACAACGCGAAGGAGTTGATCGCGCGCGGCTCGGGTCCGTACTTCTATCTGCCGAAGATGGAGAGCCATCTCGAAGCGCGGCTGTGGAACGACCTCTTCGTCGCCGCGCAGGAAGCGGTCGGCGTGCCGCGCGGCACGATTCGCGCGACGGTGCTGATCGAGACGGTCGTCGCCGCGTTCGAAATGGACGAGATCCTGTACGAGCTGCGTGAACATAGCTCGGGCCTGAACGCGGGCCGCTGGGACTACATCTTCTCGGCGATCAAGAAGTTCAAGAGCGACCGCGACTTCTGCCTCGCCGATCGCTCGCAGATCACGATGACCTCGCCGTTCATGCGCGCGTACGCGTTGCTGCTGCTGAAGACCTGCCATCGCCGCAACGCGCCGGCGATCGGCGGCATGAGCGCGCTGATTCCGATCAGGAACGATGCGGCCGCGAACGACAAGGCGATGGCCGGCGTGCGTTCAGACAAGGCGCGCGACGCGGGCGACGGCTACGACGGCGGCTGGGTCGCGCATCCGGGCCTCGTGCCGGTCGCGATGGAAGAGTTCGTCAAGGTGCTCGGCGATCGGCCGAACCAGATCGGCAAGCAGCGCGTCGACGTGCTCGTGAGCGCGACCGACCTGCTCGACTTCCGCCCGGAAACGCCGATCACCGAAGCGGGCTTGCGCAACAACATCAACGTCGGCATTCACTACCTCGGTTCGTGGCTCGCGGGCAATGGCTGTGTGCCGATTCACAACCTGATGGAAGACGCGGCCACCGCCGAGATTTCGCGCTCGCAGGTGTGGCAGTGGATCCGCTCGCCGAAGGGCAAACTCGACGACGGTCGCAAGGTGACGGTCGAACTGGTGCGCGAGCTCGCGGCGCAGGAGCTCGACAAGGTCAAACAGACGGTGGGCGGAGATACGAAGCCGTATGAGCGTGCCGCGCAGCTCTTCGAGCAGATGTCGACCGCGGAGCAGTTCACCGATTTTCTGACGCTGCCGCTTTACGAAGAGATTTGATGGTGTTGACGATGCGGGCTCGAGCGCCTTGGGCCTGCTCGAGCCAGGGGACCCCATCGGCTTGAACGACGGCACGCCGCGGACATACGTGGCGCGCCGTTTTTTTTTGCTCGCCTTCGTGGACCAGCTCAGCGCGTGCGCCGATGTTCGACCCAATCTCCTGAACGGATCTCGGGCAGCCCTTTTACGGCGCTTGGCGCGACCGGATAGAAGCGGCAATTCACGACGTTGCCGTCCACTTTGACCATCACCTCACGTGCCAGAAAACGGGACTCGACGCCCGGATACACGGCTTCGATTTCGTCGAGCACCGCGACGAGCGCATCGTCGATTTCATAGACGTCGCCGAGCACGTCGATGCCCGCTTCGTCGACGACGAGACCCGGATAGTCGCCAAAATCGAACAGATGGCCGCGCACGGTGGTACTGCCGAGCAGGCTCGGTGCGGGGATGTCGTTGCGCGCGGCGGCTTCGCTGATGTCGTTGGTTTCACCGGCACGCAGCGTGCCGTAGACAAAGACGGTCTGCATCGTCGTTGAGTCTCCATGGTCAGAGGTGATGTCGGTGGCTCGGGGGCCATCGGGACATTATGCAACGGCGGCCCGTCGGCAACAGAAACTGGGCACGGCCTACAATGCTTGATGCCCGCGACGGTGAATGGCCTCGACCGCGCTTCGCCGTTGCCAGCTCCGTGATCCGAACCGACCTTGCCATGACCTCGTCCTCCGACTCCGACTTGTTGAGCCGCGTGCGTTTCGCCGACATACCGCCCGAGTTCGCGCCGAACGAGATGCATCCGATCCGCGTGCGCTCGCGGCCAATGCCGGCGGGCTGGCATATCGCGCGTCATACGCATGCCTGGGCGCAGGTCGCGTATGCGTCGCGCGGCGTGCTGCGGGTCGCAACGACGGGCACGACATGGATGGTGCCGCCATCGCGCGCAATCTGGTTGCCGCCGCATGTGACGCACGAAGTGGTCGCCGTCGAGGATGCGTTCCTGCGCACGCTGTACATCACCGAGAGTACGGTGCCGGCCGGGCTCGATACGCCGCGCGTCGTCGAAGTATCGAACCTGTTGCGCGAGGTGATTGCCGCGCTCGATACGCCTGGCCTGTCCGCCGCGCGCGAGCATCTGCTCGGCGCGCTCGCGCTCGATGAACTGACGCGCTCCGAGCCGTTGCCGCTGTCCGTGCCGATGCCCAGCGAAAAGCGCCTGCGCGCGCTGTGCGAGGCCGTGATCGCCGACCCGATGCATGGCGAGTCGCTCGAGCAGTGGGCATCGACGGTGGGCGCGAGCACGCGCACGATCGCGCGGCTGTTCCGCCAGGAGCTGGGTGTGAGTTTTTCGCAGTGGCGTCAGCAGGCGATTCTCGCGCGCGCCATTCCATTGTTGAGCCAGGGACGGCCGCTGTCGCACGTCGCGCAGGAACTGGGCTATCAGAGCCAGAGCGCCTTCTCCGCGATGTTCCGGCGTGCGTTCGGCGCGAGTCCACGCGCGTTTATCGAACGAGGCGCCGAGCATCGCGCGAGCAACGGCGAGCATGATGACGCGCAAGCGGATGATGAAACGGCACAGGATCAAGCCGGTTCGACGGACGTCGCCGAGCGGTGAATGGCGACAACTAGCGCTGCGCGTCGGCCATCGATGCGGGGCACGCCTCAAACCCGCCGCGCCAGATGACGGATTGCGCCTAGCTGCGCGAGCCGCGGCCCGGTGAGCTTATAGCCCTTGCGCAGATAGAGCCGCGCCGCCGGATTGTCGACGAACACGCGCAACTGCAACTCACGCAGCCCGCGCTCGCGCGCCCATTGATGCGAGATGTCGAGCAGGAAGGTACCGGCGCCAAGCCGACGATATCCTTCGGCGATCTGCACGTCGCGGATATGCAGCGAATCACCCTCTTCGGTGATACGCAGCACGCCCATCGGCACGCCATCCACTTCGAGAATGAAATTCTCCGATTCGCGCCAACTGCCGAGAAACAGATCGCTGCGCCACACCAGATGATGCCGGCGATAGTAGCCGCCCATGTTGTTGCGGGTCAGCGCCTCGGCAAACTCGAAATCGTCCATGCTGGCCGAGCGCAGATGAAACGGTGACGGAGCTTCGGTGGGATCGAACATGGCAGGACCGCGAGGATGAGTCGGATAAACGGTAAAACAGGCCGCGCGCGCTGGCAATGGCTGTTTGTCCCGAGCCTTTCGGGAGGCGGCCGGCAACGGCAGTAGAAACGGAGCGGTTACGGTCCTATGTGCAGGCGCCATCACCCGCTCACCAGCACGACGGCTGCGGATATACACGTTCGCATCGTCGGCACAGCGCACGAAGCAGTGGCCGCGCCGTTCCAGTTCCTTGTCCACCACGTCGAGCAACACGTTGGCCAGCAACGGCGGATCATCATGGCGCGGACAACAGGCTTCGTCGCTCACGGAAATAGGCGCAGCTTCACCGCGCGTGCCTCCCGATCGCCCCGCTTGCGCGGGCATCTGACGCAATTCCTGTCGCATCGACATGGCGCTGGACACTCCCTCCCGTTCGGCCCTTCATCACCAACTCCAGTGTCACCGACCTGTCCTGTGACTACTTACGGCCTCTGCTGACTTCTCGCTCCGGCTCGACGCCGTCGCCCTTTCAGGCATGAGGCGAGATCTCCCCAGGTAAGAGCGCACTCCTTCATGGCACAGCCGCCGCATTTACGCCGCTTCGTCCTGGTCACGAGAGCTTCGCGGTCTATTATTACCCGCCCGCCCTGCTTGGCAACGCCTTCTATGCGGTTCTTGTTTATCGGCTCGCGACTTACGCTCCACGCTTCCTTCCCACATTCGGCCGCCGTCATGCAGTTGCGCTTCACTTCATTCGCTGTGACCAGCTCATGGCGGGACTTGCACTCGCAGGAGTGCGCCCATGCTGGGCGCACAATAAAAAAAGCCCACTTCTTGCGAAGTGGGCTTTCTCAAATCTGGCGGAGCGGACGGGACTCGAACCCGCGACCCCCGGCGTGACAGGCCGGTATTCTAACCAACTGAACTACCGCTCCAGATTTTGCATCGCAGCCTGCGAGCCATACTCTCAGCTTGCTGCACCGTTCAAACTTCCAACCGAACGACGCCGATGTTCTGGCGTCCCCTAGGGGATTCGAACCCCTGTACTCACCGTGAAAGGGTGATGTCCTAGGCCTCTAGACGAAGGGGACAACGTACTGCTTACACCTTTAATGAAAAAGCCCGTTCAAGTATGTGTGAACGGGCTTTGTCTGGCGGAGTGGACGGGACTCGAACCCGCGACCCCCGGCGTGACAGGCCGGTATTCTAACCGACTGAACTACCACTCCAGTCTTTACACCCTGCTTGCGAGCGTCGGTTAATTCTCTGCAAGCTGCGCTGCTTTACTACTACTCGAATACTAAAGCGACGCTGATGTTTGGCGTCCCCTAGGGGATTCGAACCCCTGTACTCACCGTGAAAGGGTGATGTCCTAGGCCTCTAGACGAAGGGGACAAATTCTTTTCAGATCCGTCTCAATTCGCTTTTGACTTGATCAACTCGCGCTAACTTTTCAGTTAATTCGCCAAGCTATTTTCAGGTCAACAGCGAAGACCGCTACTTTACTACATTTCAGCGATTTGTGAAGTCTTTTTTCTACAACTATCAGACTTCTTAACCACTTTCACCTCTTTGCTCTGTTGGTGGAGGTAAGCGGGATCGAACCGCTGACCTCTTGCATGCCATGCAAGCGCTCTCCCAGCTGAGCTATACCCCCGCGCACATCAGAGAAACGAGATTTTAGAGGGCGATCTGCGCTTTGTAAATACCCTTTGAGCGATTACATGCGGATTTTTCCGGCGGCATGCGAAACCTCTGACGCACGCCGCCAACGGATTAGCCAAGCGCTTTTTCGATGCGGCTAACGACGACGTCGCGACCGAACAGCATCAGCACGCTATCGATCGACGGTGTATGCGTCGTACCCGCCACCAGCAGACGCACCGGCATCGCGAGCTGCGGCATCTTCAGGTTGTGCGTGCCGAGCGTCGCTTTCAGCGCGGCGGCGATCGCCTCCTTGGTCCATTCGACCGTATTCAATGCAGCGGCCAGATCAGCGAGCGCCGGACGAACCGCGTCGGTGACGTGCTGTGCAAGCGACTCAGCGTCGGGTGCCGGCGTGCGATAGAACATCGCGGCGTTCTGCGCGATCTCCTTCACGGTCGACGCCCGATCCTTCATCAGGCCCACCACGCCCGTCAGATCCGGACCTTGGGCGAGTGTGGCTTCGTCGATGCCGAGCTCCGCGAAGAACGGTTTCGCCAGTTCGGCGAGGCGTGCGTTGTCGGCTTCCTTGATGTAGTGCGCGTTGAGCCAGTTCAGCTTGTCATGGTCGTACTGCGCCGGCGACTTGCCGAGGTGCTCGAGATCGAACCACTCGACGAACTGCTCGCGCGTGAAAATCTCCGCGTCACCATGCGACCAGCCGAGGCGCGCCAGATAGTTGACGACCGCTTCCGGCAGATACCCCGCATCGCGATAACCCATCACGCTCATTGCGCCGTGGCGCTTGCTCATCTTCTCGCCCTGCTCGTTCAGCACGGTCGGCAGGTGTGCATACACCGGCGGCTCGCCACCGAGCGCGCGCAGTATGTTGATCTGGCGCGGCGTGTTGTTGACGTGGTCGTCGCCACGAATCACGTGAGTAATGCGCATGTCGAGATCGTCGACGACGACGCAGAAGTTATACGTCGGCGTGCCGTCCGGACGCGCGATCACGAGGTCGTCGAGTTCTTCGTTCGAGATTTCGATGCGGCCTTTCACCGCGTCGTCCCACGCGACCACGCCGGTCAGCGGATTGCGAAACCTTAGCACCGGCTTCACGCCCACGGGCGGCTCCGGCAGCACCTTGCCCGGCTCCGGGCGCCACGTGCCGTCGTAGCGCGGCTTTTCGCCTGCTTCGCGCTGGCGCTCGCGCAGCGCGTCGAGCTCTTCGGTCGACATGTAGCACGGATAGACGAGCCCCGCCTCCTGCATCTGCTTCAGCACTTCGCGGTACCGGTCCATGCGCTGCATCTGGTAGAACGGGCCTTCGTCGAAATCGAGGCCGAGCCACGCCATGCCTTCGAGAATCGCGTCGACGGATTCGGTCGTGGAGCGCTCGAGGTCGGTGTCCTCGACCCGCAGCACGAAGGTCCCTTTCATCTTGCGCGCGAACGCCCACGGATACAGCGCGGAGCGGATGTTGCCCAGGTGGATGAAGCCGGTGGGACTCGGTGCGAAACGGGTACGAACGGAGGTGGTCATTAGCGGTTACTCGGAAAACAGGCGCCGGCGCTCAGGCGAACATGACTGCGAAGCGCGGCAGCGAAGCGTGCCCATGCTGCGCGCGACGTCGCGCACGGCCACGAGGGAATAAGTGCAAGAGCCGAATTATACCTTCCGCACGCGGGTTGCCGCCCTCGTCCGAACGGCCTATGGCGCATGGGCGAACGGCGTCCGGACATCTGCGTACGCACCTTCCCAGCGCTCGCCCAACTCATCTTGAAAAAGCGCCGCGTCAGTTCCGAATACTTCCTCTGCAACGTTTCATTACAGCGGACCGCGCGAGCCGATCGTTTGCATTAAGATGTGCGCGCGCTGCGATGCGGGCTTACCGCACATCGATCCGATCCGGAGCGAACACCGCTGCAAGCGCGCGCAATCGCCGTCGGCGATCCGCCCGGTCTGACCTCAGCCTGATCGCGGTACGCGCGACGCCGCTCGCGTCGCGCGCGCCGTTGCTGGAGAACTCGTTGAAACCCTCATCCCCGAACTTGAGCCGCCGCAGCTTTTCGCTGGCGGCCGCATCCGCGGTGCTTGCCGCCTGCACCACGACCGCCGGCAAACTCGATGGCGCGCCGATCACCGTGACGCCCGCCGTTCCCCCGCCGCCTGAAAAAGCGCAACAGAAGCCGGTTCGCGTCGCGCTCGCTCTCGGCGGGGGCGCCGCGCGCGGCTTTGCGCACATCGGCGTCATCAAGGCTCTCGAGGCGCGCAATATCCAGATCGACCTGATTGCCGGCACGAGCGCCGGCTCCGTCGTCGGCGCGCTGTACGCGTCGGGCATGAACGGCTTCGCGCTGAACAAGCTCGCGCTGTCGATGGACGAAGCGTCGATCAGCGACTGGGCGATGCCGTTTCGTACGCGCGGCTTCCTGCAGGGCGTTGCGCTGCAGAACTACCTGAACACGACGCTGAACAACCGCCCGATCGAGAAGATGGCGAGGCCGCTCGGCGTGGTCGCGACCGATCTGCAAACCGGCCAGCCGATCCTGTTCCAGCGTGGCAACACCGGCATCGCGGTGCGCGCGTCATGCAGCGTGCCGTCGATTTTCGAGCCGGTGAAGATCGGCGGTCACGAGTACGTGGATGGGGGTCTCGTGAGTCCGGTACCGGCGTCGTTCGCGCGCAAGATGGGCGCGGATTTCGTGATCGCCGTCGATATCTCCCAGCGACCGGAAACCGGCGTCACGGCAAGCTCGTTCGACGTATTGATGCAGACCTTCACGATCATGGGCCAGACGATCAAGGCCTACGAGCTCGACAAGTACGCCGACGTGGTAATCCGGCCGAATCTCGCGACGATGAGCGGCAGCGATTTCTCACAGCGCAACGCCGCGATCCTCGCCGGCGAGGAAGCGGTCGCGAAGATGATGCCGGAGTTGCAGCGCAAGCTCGCCGCGCGGCGCATGGGAGCCTGAAAGCCCGGCGACGCACGGTCGCTGTGCGTCGCCATGGCAAAAATGCGCGCATCAAACGCAAAAAGCCTGCTTCGAACGAAGCAGGCTTTTTTATCGCCAGGCCTGGCGCCGAATCAGTTATTCCCGCCGATCGTCGCGGTCACGCGCTTGCGCAGATCGTCGGCCTGATACGAGGTCTCGATCCGACGCGCACCCGTAAAGCGCTTTTCCCAGTAGCCGTCATCCATGTCGTCGACGCGGATCGTGCTGCCGGTGGACGGCGAGTGCACGAACTTGTTGTCGCCGATATAGATGCCGACGTGCGAGAACGTGCGGCGCATCGTATTGAAGAACACCAGATCGCCCGGCTTCAGGTCGCTTACCCGCACCTTCTCGCCCAGGCGGCTCATTTCCTCGGCGCGGCGCGGCAGCGCGAGACCGAGCGTGTCCTGGAACACGTAGCGCACGAAACCGCTGCAATCGAGCCCCGAATCAGGCGTATTGCCGCCCCAACGGTAGCGAACGCCGATCATGTTCAACGCGCCGACCACCACGTCGCCCGCTTTGCCGGCCATGCCCGAAAGGAACGATTTGGCGCTGCCGCTTTCGCTGCCTGCGGCCTTGGTTTGGGGAGTGAGAAGGGAGAGAGGATCCGAGCCGTTGGTGGGCGGATATGAGGCATTCTGATTAAAACCGCTTACTTCGTCGGCGAACGCGCCGGGAGCTGCTGCCATCAAGACGCCAATGAACATCCCGGCGACGACGCGCGTGCAAGCCTGGGTGAAGTTTCTGTGCTGCATTGGTCGGTAGTTTTTGCCAAAAAATCAGGGGTCTAGAAAAAAAGTTTGCTCGATACTAGCCAGTAAGTATTTGCCTGTCAAAAGGAATAGGAAAAATCAATCGACGGACGCACTCAATTGGGGAAAGGGTGAAAAATCAACGATCAAGCGCCGCTTTCAGCAGCTTTCGCGTGTAAGGATGCGCGGGTGCAGTAAAAATTTTCTCGACTTCGCCGGTCTCGACGATCGATCCGTTTTGCATCACCACGACTCGGTGCGCCATCGCCCCGATCACTTCCAGGTCGTGACTGATGAATACGAAGCCGAGGTTGTATTTGTGCTGCAAACCGGTGAGCAGCTTGAGCACCTGCTGCTGGATCGATACGTCCAGCGCGCTGGTCGGTTCGTCGAGGATCAGCACGCGCGGCTCCAGTACCAGCGCGCGCGCGATCGCGATGCGCTGCCGCTGCCCGCCCGAAAATTCATGCGGATAGCGATACAGCGCGGTGCGGTCGATGCCGACTTCGCGCAGCACCGCGACGACCTTGTCGCGCCGCGCCTGCGGAGTCATCTGCGGCCGATGCAGCGCGAGCCCCTCACCGACGATCCGCTCGATCGTCTGCCGCGGCGAAAGCGAACTAAAAGGGTCTTGAAAGACGACCTGCATATTCGAGCGCAGCGCGGTCTTTTCGGCGCCGCGATAGCTCGCGAGCGCCCTGCCCTGAAACTGGATCTCGCCATGCGCGGTGCGCTGCAGACCGAGCAGTGCCATCGCGAGCGTCGACTTGCCCGATCCCGATTCACCGACGATCCCGAGCGTCTCGCCCTGGCGCACCGACACGTTCGCCGCGTCGACCGCGCGAAACCGCCCCGCGCCGAACCAGCCACGCAGGCCGGTCAGTTTCGTTCTGAAGTCGACCGCCACGTCGCGCGCTTCGAGCAGCACCGGCGAGATCGGCAGCACCGGCACGACCTCGCGCTGCGGCCGGCTCGCGAGCAGCCGCAGGGTGTACGGATGGCGCGGCGCCTCGAACACCTGCTCGACCGTGCCGGTTTCGACCAGCACGCCTCGCTCCATCACCGCGACGCGCTGCGCGAAGTGACGCACGAGGTTCAGGTCGTGCGTGATCAGCAGCACGGCCATGCCGCGCTTTTGTGCTTCGTCGCGCTGCAGTTCCAGCAGAAGCTCGACGATTTGCGCGCGAATCGTCACGTCGAGCGCGGTGGTCGGCTCGTCGGCGAGCAACAGGCGCGGCCGGCAGGCGAGCGCCATCGCGATCATCGCGCGCTGCCGCTGCCCGCCCGAGAGCTGATGCGGGTAGCTGTTGATGCGCCTCTCCGGCTCGGTGATGCCGGTGCGCGCGAGCAGCGCGACCGCCCGCCTGCACGCTTCGGCCGCGCTGACGCCGTCATGCACGACGATCGTTTCCGCAATCTGGTCGCCGATCGTATACAGCGGATTGAGCGCGGTCATCGGTTCCTGGAAGATCATCGCGATGTCCGAGCCGCGCAGGCCACGCATCGCACGCTCGCTCTTCGCGAGCAGATCTTTGCCATCGAAGCGGATCGCCCCGCTCACCTGCGCGTCGTTCAGCAGGCGCAGCACCGACAGCGCGGTCACGCTCTTGCCCGAGCCGGACTCGCCGACGAGCGCGACGCGTTCACCGCGCGCGATCGCGAGCGTGACGTCGTCGACGGCCACCGTGTCGCCGAACGCGACACGCAGATGGTCGAGTTCGAGCAGCGGCGTGTCCGTCGATCGCGGATCGATTTGCGGCGGCGCGCTCATTGACCACCTCCGGCGTGTATCGCATCGGAGATACGCGTGTCGAGCGCGTTGCGCAGCGCGTCGCCCATGAAGGTCAATAGCAGCAGCATCGCCACCAGCACGCCGAAGGTCGACACCGAGATCCACCACGCGTCGAGATTCGCCTTGCCCTGAGCGAGCAGTTCGCCCAGGCTCGGCGTCGGCGGCGGCACGCCGAGGCCGAGGAAGTCGAGACTCGTCAGCGCGAGAATCGCGCTGCTCATGCTGAACGGCAGGAACGTGATGACCGGCGTCAGACTGTTGGGCAACACGTGACGCCACATGATCTGCCGATGCGACAGGCCCATCGCGCGCGCGGCGCGCACGTAGTCCTGCTGGCGATTGCGCAGGAACTCGGCGCGCACGTAGTCGGACAGGCCGATCCAGTTGAACAGCGACAGCAGCACGATCAAAAGAGCGAAGCTGCGCTCGAAGATCGATGAAAAGATGATCAGCAGATAGAGCTGCGGCATCGCGTTCCAGATCTCGATCAGACGCTGCCCGACGATGTCCGTTCGCCCTCCGAAGTAACCTTGCACCGCCCCCGCGGCGATGCCGACGATCGTGCTGATCACGGTCAGCACGAGGCCGAACACGACCGACACGCCGAAGCCGTACAGCAGACGCGCGAACACATCGCGGCCGCGGTCGTCGGTGCCGAGCCAGTTCTCGCGCGACGGTGGCGCCGGGTTGGGCGTCTTCGAAAAGTAATTGAGCGTGTCGTAGTAGTAATGATTCGGCGGATACAGGGCGAAGTTGCCCGGCGCATCGAAGCGGTGACGGATGTACGGATCGAGATAATCGGCCGGCGTGGGGAAGTCGCCACCGAAGGTGGTCTCGGCGTAGGTCTTGACGAGCGGGAAATACAGATGGCCGTTGTAGCGCACGACGACCGGCTTGTCGTTCGACCACAGCGGCCCCACGAGGCTCGCCGCGAACGCGACGACGAAGATGATCAGGCTCCAGTAGCCGAGACGCTGCTGGCGAAAACGCTGCCACACGCGACGCGCCGGCGACGGCGACATCAGTGCCCGCGCGGGTTCGGTGCGCGCCGCCGCGTCGGCGGAAAGGCGGGCTCGATTCATCAGCGCTCCAGTTGTTCGAATTGGATGCGGGGATCGACCCACACATAGCAAAGGTCGGAGATCAGCCGCGTGACGAGGCCGATCAGCGTGAACAGATACAACGTGCCGAGCACGACCGGATAGTCCCGCCGCATCACCGATTCATACGACAGCAACCCGAGCCCGTCGAGCGAGAACAGCGTTTCGATCAGCAGGCTGCCGGTGAAGAACGCGCCGATGAACGCGCCCGGGAAATTGACGATCAGCGGCAGCAGCGCATTGCGAAACACGTGCTTCCACAACACGCGCCGCTCGGACAAACCTTTGGCACGCGCGGTCAGCACGTACTGCTTGCGGATTTCGTCGAGAAACGCGTTCTTCGTCAGCATCGTGACGACCGCGAAGCTGC
Source organism: Paraburkholderia sp. 35.1 (assembly GCF_050436525.1). Classification (NCBI taxonomy): domain Bacteria; kingdom Pseudomonadati; phylum Pseudomonadota; class Betaproteobacteria; order Burkholderiales; family Burkholderiaceae; genus Paraburkholderia; species Paraburkholderia sp. 35.1. The sequence continues at coordinate 306,130 of NZ_JBNDMJ010000003.1, forward strand.
CCACCACCGACGCCGTGATCGGCAGCGTGATATGCCATAGATAGTCGAGGATCTTGCCGACGAGGCTCAACTGGTCCCAGTTGTCGGAAGTGAGGTTGCGCAGCGGAAACAGCTGCAGGAACGTGCCGCCGCCGAACAGCACGAGCAGCAGCACGCCGAGCACGAAGCCCGGAATCGCGTAGCCGACCAGCACGACGAGGCTCGTCGCGATATCGAAGTGCGAGCCGTTGCGCACCGCCTTCGCGATGCCGAGCGGCACCGATATCAGATAGGTGAGAAAGAACGTCCACAGGCCGATGCTGATCGACACCGGCAGCTTCGACACGATCAGCGACAACACGCTCTGATGACGGAAATAGCTCTGGCCGAGATCGAAGGTCGCGAAGCGCTTGAGCATCAGCACGTAGCGTTCGAGCGGCGGTTTGTCGAAGCCGTACAACTGCTTCAGTTGCGCGATCTGTTGCGCATCGACGCCGCTATGCGAGCGCAGCCCGAACGGCGAGGCGCCCTCCGCGCCCTTGCGCAGTTCGTGCTGCATCTGCTCGACGGGGCCGCCCGGCACGAACTGGATCACGACGAAGGTCAGCGTCAGCACGCCGAGCAGCGTCGGGATCATCAGCAGCAGGCGTTTGAGGATGTAGCTCCACATAGGCGGTGTTCCAGTGCGAACGCGTTGGTGGGGGCGATGGATCTGCGGATCAGTCGGCGCTGCCCGTGGGCGTGCGCGCCCGCGGATCCTCGTACCACCACATCGTCGTGATCCAGCCTTCCGCGCCATAGTACAGCGGCAAAGTCTTCGGCCACGCGAGCCCGCGCTTGAACGCGACGCGATGCGTGCCGCTGTACCAGTGCGGCACCACATAGTAGCCATGCATCAGCAGACGGTCGAGCGCGTGCGCGGCATCGGTCAGCTGCTCGCGCGTTTGCGCATGCACGAGCGCGTTCAACACCGCGTCGACGGCCGGCGACTTCAGGCCGATCGCGTTGTCCGAGCCGGGGGTATCGGCGGCCTTGCTGCCGAAGCGGGTGATCTGCTCGGAGCCCGGCACCTGCACGTCGGGCATGCGAATCGTCGTCACGTCGAAGTCGAATGCGTCGAGCCGCTTCTGATAGACCGCGAAGTCGGTGGTGCGGAAGTTCGCGGTAATGCCGAGCTTTTGCAGATTGCGCGTGAAGGTGGCGATGATCGGCTCCATCGACGAGGCCGAACCCGAGTCGTCGAGTATCTCGAACTGGAACGGCTCGCCCTTCGCGTTGCGCAGCGCGCCGTCACGATAGGTCCAGCCGGCCTGCTGCAGCAGATCGCGCGCCTGTAGCAGATTCGCGCGCAGCGAGCCGGGCGGATCGGTATCGGGCTGCTTCGGCGGCGGCCCGAATACCGCCGGGTCGAGTTGGGCGCGAAACGGCTCCAGCAGCGCGAGCTCGCCAGGCGAAGGCAGCCCCTTCGCCTGCCATTCGGTGTTGGCGAAATAGCTGTCGATGCGCGTGTACTGGTTGAAAAACAGCTGGCGGTTCAGCCACTGAAAGTCGAGCGCGAGATCGAGCGCCTTGCGCACCCGCACATCCTGGAACAGCGGCCGGCGCGTGTTCAGGAAAAAGCCCTGCATGCCGGTGCCGTTGTGCTGCGCAAACTCGCGCTTGATCAACTCGCCACGGTCGAACTTCTTGCCGACGTCGCGCCGCACCCAGTTGCGCGCGATATATTCGACCAGCGCGTCGTACTCGCCAGCCTTGAACGCCTCGAGCCGCGCGGTGCTATCGGCATACAGCTTGTAGACGATGCGATCGAAGTTGTTCATGCCGACGCGCACCGGCAGATCGGCGCCCCAATAGTGCGGGTCGCGTTTGAACGTGATCGTGCGGCCGTTGTCGTAGCTGTCGATCAGATACGGCCCGCTGCCGACTGGCTTTTCGAATGCGAGCTGGTCGAACGGAACACGGCTGCCGTCGGGCTTCATCCCCCACTTGCGCGAGAACACCGGCATGCTGCCCGCGAGCAGCGGCAACTCGCGATCGCGCTCGCGAAACTCGAAGCGCACCGTGGCCGGATCGACGACGACCGCACGCTTGATCTCGCTGAAAAGCGATGCGAACTGCGGCGCGGCCTGCGGGCTCTTCAGCGTGTCGAGAGAGAACTTGACGTCGTCGGCGGTCACAGGGTCGCCGTTCGAAAAGCGCGCGCGCGGATTGATGTGGAACGTGACCGACAGGCCGTCGGGCGCGACGACGATGTCGTCGGCGAGCAGCCCGTAGGCGGACGCGACTTCGTCGCTGCTGCCGATCGTCAGGCTCTCGAACATCAATTCGAGGCCGGGCGCCGCATTGCCACGCAGAGTGAACGGATTGAACTTGTCGAAGCTCGTTAGACGGCTCGGGTTCGCGAGCACGAGCGTGCCGCCTTTCGGCGCATCGGGATTGACGTAGTCGAAGTGCTTGAAGCCGGCCGGATATTTGGGCTCGCCGTATTGCGCGATCGCATGCGCGGCATGCGCGTGCGGCGCGACGAGCAGACTCGCGCACAGCAACGCGACGGCGAGCGCGGCGCGCAAGGGTCCGTGGATCACGCTGTGTCGAAGTCCCTCAGGCGTTTGAACCCGTCGCGAGCCAGTTGTCATGGAGTCGTGCTGGTAAATGGGCAGTGGCGATGTGGGGGATTCTACCCAATTAGCTTGCGCGATCTGGCGGCCGACTGCGACGAAATGCGTCAGCGACGGATGTTTCAGCAATCGGGTAGGAGGCGGGGTTGCCCCCGCCGTCCTCCCACAACACCGGACGTACGGATCACGTATCCGGCGTTTCCTGACGACTGGATTGCTCCAGCGAGCTTCGTTTCGTTCGTCGTGTCGCCTGTCGTTCAATGGACACCCCAACCTCTCTCAGGCTTCCGGCCGTCAAGTTTGATCGCAGGCTCCCGGCTGTGCCGAGACTTGTGCCCAAACGCTCAGAGAGCACGCGTGACTATCCACTCTCGTCAGGTTCGGCCCTTCACTGCTCCGGTTCCGAGCCGCTACTATGGCCTCTGCTGACTCCCGCCAGCCCATCCCGGCACCTTGCGATGCCAGTAGCACAAGGCAGACTGACGGGGCTCCCAGGGTAATGCGCGCGACCTTCCTGCTTATGCCTGTCGGATCTACGTCGTGGCGTTCCGTGCAAGTATTGGGCTTTACAGATCTTGGACTGCTCACCCCGCCACACCGCCTGATATCCGCTTCCTGTTCGTCAGGCCAGCATTTTGCCTGCGGCTTCCTTCAGATTCCGCCTTACGACGGACACCCTTGCCGTTCAGCTAGCACTTCCCCTTGCCGGGTGTGCAGAGGACTTTCACCCCCAAGTCATCCGGCTCGCCACCACAGCGGGTCGGACAGCGCCAGTCACGGCGCTACGCGCCATGCCTGGCGCACCAAAAAACAAAACCGCCCTCCAAGGGCGGTTCTGTCATCGCTGCGGCCGGTTGGCGCGCTTCAGCGCTGACGCAGCGGCGACTCAGTGCCAGCCGCGATGTTGGTCGTAGTGACCGCGCGCATAGTCGCCGCGGCCCGGCGGATGGTGACGATACCAGTCGTTGCGCGCCCAGTAGCGATGGCCGTCCCAGTAACGGTCGCCATGCCAGCCGATCACGATTTGCGGACCGCCGTAGTACACGGGAGCCGGCTGATAGACGACGGGCGGCGGCGGAGGCGGCGGCGGTGCGTAGACCGGCGCCGGTGCGACGTAGACCGGCGCGGGAATGCCGATATTGACCCCGACGTTGAGCCCCGCGGCCATCGCGGCACCCGATGCAGCCAACGTCAACACGCCGAACACAAGCGGAACAATACGAGCGGACTTCATTGATCACCTTTGTAGGAACATGTTTTGTTGGCGGAAATATAACGCAAAGGCAGCAACACGCGTATTTCAACTTTGTAATAACTGATGCTGAAAATCGCCTCGCCGGCGGTGGCGTAATGTCTGGTTACACACGCCAGACGGCGGTGAAAAAGCACCCTCCGCGCGGGCGCCGGCTCGCGGCCTGGCTGACATCCCGAAAACGAACATTTTAAAGTTCGAAAGAACATATCTGTTCTATATTTCTCACCACAGTCATCCGATCACCGCTCGGAGACGAGGCAAAAAAAATATTAAATTATCGAGAAAAATCAAGGAAACACGTCGCAACGCCTATGGTTTCCCCCGATATCCAGGTCGTTTCCAAGTGGTAGGATGACTGCCATTGAAAACCAATAAATGTTCGAATTCGCGCATACTCGAGCACTGCGTCGGAAGCAACCGCTCAATGCGCCACGGAGACTGATTTTGAAAACGATCAAGGGATTGCGCTGGTGGATCATCGCCCTCGTGTGCGTTGGGACGATCGTCAACTATCTGTCGCGCAACGCGCTCGGGGTGATGGCGCCCGAGCTGATGAAACTGCTGCACATGAACACGCGGCAGTACTCGTACGTGGTCGGCGCGTTCCAGGTCGGCTATACGGTGATGCAGCCCGTCTGCGGCCTGATCATCGATCTGATCGGCCTGCGCCTCGGTTTCGCGCTGTTCGCGTGCCTGTGGTCGCTGACCGGCGTGTTCCACGGTTTCGCGGGCAGCTGGTTTTCGCTCGCGGCGCTGCGCGGTTTCATGGGCCTGTCCGAAGCGGTCGCGATTCCGGCCGGCATGAAGGTCGTCGCCGAATGGTTTCCCGATCGCGAGAAATCCGTCGCGGTCGGCTACTTCAATGCGGGCACCTCGCTCGGCTCGCTGCTCGCGCCGCCGCTCGTCGTTTTCCTGTCGCTGCGCTACGGCTGGCAGAGCGCGTTCGCGGTGACCGGCGCGCTCGGCTTCGTGTGGGCCGCCGCATGGTTCGTGCTGTACCGCTCGCCCGCCGAGCACAAGCGCGTGAGCGATGCCGAGCGCGCCGCGATCGTCGAAGGCCAGGCACCGCCCGCCGCGCGCCGCGCGAGCGTGCGTGAAGTGCTGCGCACGCGCCGCTTCTGGGCGATCGCGCAAGCGCGCTTTTTCGCCGAGCCCGCGTGGCAGACGTTCAGCTTCTGGATTCCGCTGTATCTCGCCACGCAGCGTCATATGGATCTGAAGCAGATCGCGATGTTCGCGTGGCTGCCGTTTCTCGCCGCGGACCTAGGCGGTCTGTTCGGCGGCTATCTGTCGCCATTCCTGATGAAGCATTTTCGCGTGCCGCTGATCTGGTCGCGCATCTCGGGCGTCGTGCTCGGCGCGCTGATGATGATCGGGCCGGCATCGATCGGTCTCGTCGCGTCGCCCTACCAGGCCATCGCCCTCTTCTGCGTCGGCGGCTTCGCGCACCAGATGATCTCGGCGCTCGTCAACACGCTCGCCGCCGACGTATTCGATCCGGGCGAAGTCGGCACCGTCGCCGGCTTCGCGGGCATGGCCGCGTGGATCGGCGGCCTCGGCTTCTCCCTGACGGTCGGCGCGCTTGCCGATTCGATCGGCTACACGCCGCTGTTCGGTGCGCTCGGCGCATTCGACATCATCGGCGCGACGCTGCTGATCATCCTGATGCGCGGTGTGCCGCGCCACGGCCGCGCGCGCCGCGCCGAACTGAGCGTCAACACGGCTGCCTGACCTTCCTCGAAGACTCATCATGCGTTCACAGATCAATCTCAAACATCCGCCGCGCTTCGCGCTCGTCCCCCACGCTGGCGACCCGGCGGCCAACCCGGTCGTGCTAAGCGCGCAGCCGAATTGCCGCATCGAGCTGTTCGTGCTCGCCGAGGACATCATCCGCGTGCTCGTGCTGCCGGACGGCGAAACGCGCGGCCCGCGCACATGGGCGATCGCGCCCGGGATCGACGACGTGCCGCTCGAAGGCCGCGAGCGCCGCGACCTGAGCGGCTTCACGCCGCCGCCGTTCACGGTGAACGAAGCAGCCGGTCACATCGAGATCGAAACGGCGCGCGTGCGCGTGAGCGTGGCGCTCGAAGGCGGCGCCTGCGCCTGGGACATCCTGCACGAAGGCACATGGCATCGCGTGATGAGCGATCGCAAGACCCAGGCCTACAACTTCGGCTGGTGGGACTCGCGCGTCTATCACTACGTCGAGCGGCGCCGCGACGAAATGTACGTGGGCCTCGGCGAGCGTGCCGGCTCGCTCGATCGCGCGCAGCAAAGCTACGAGATGCGCAACATCGACGCGATGGGCTACAGCGCGCGCACCACGGACCCGCTGTACAAGCACATCCCGTTCTACGTGACGTGGCAGCCGCAGACGACGACGGGCTTCGGCCTGTTCTACGACACGCTCGCCGATTGCCGCTTCGACATGGGCCGCGAGCTCGACAACTATCACGGCCACTATCGGCACTTCATCGCCGAGCATGGCGATCTCGACTACTACTTCATCGCATCGCCCGGCTCGCCGCTCGACGCGGTGCGCCGCTTCACGTGGCTCACCGGACGTCCCGCGTGGATGCCGAAGTGGGGCCTCGGCTACTCGGGCTCGACGATGAGCTATACCGACGCGCCGGACGCGCAACAGCAGATGGGCAAATTCATCGAGCGTTGCCGCGAACACGACGTGCTGTGCGATTCGTTCCATCTGTCGTCGGGCTATACGTCGATCGGGCCGAAGCGCTACGTGTTCAACTGGAATCACGACAAGTTTCCGGACATCGACGGCTTCGTGCGGAGCTATCTCGATCACGGCGTGCGTCTGTGCGCGAACATCAAGCCGTGTCTGCTGCAAGACCACCCAGCGTTCGACGACGTCGCCCACGCCGGCCTGTTGATCGAAGCGCCCGATGGCGATCCCGCATGGGTGCAGTTCTGGGACGAAGTCGGCGCGTACCTCGACTTCACGAATCCCGCGACGATCGACTGGTGGAAAGCTCGCGTGAAGGACGCACTGCTCAAATACGGCATCGCGGCCACCTGGAACGACAACAACGAGTTCGAGATCTGGTCGCCGCAGGCGATCGCGCGCGGCTTCGGCAAGCCCTATCCGGCATACCAGGCGAAGGTGCTGCAGACGCAGCTGATGATGCGCGCGTCGCACGACGCGCAGCGCGAGCACGCGCCTGACAGGCGCCCGTTCCTCGTGTCGCGCTCGGGCGGCGTCGGCATGCATCGCTACGTGCAGACGTGGTCGGGCGACAACTACACGTCGTGGGAAACGCTGCGCTTCAATCTGAAGATGGGTCTCGGGCTCGCGATGTCGGGCGTGTCGAATAGCGGTCACGACATCGGCGGCTTCTCGGGTCCGGCGCCGGAGCCGGAGCTGTTCGCGCGCTGGGTCGCGTTCGGCATCTTCCTGCCGCGCTTTTCGATTCACTCGTGGAACGACGACGGCACCGTCAACGAGCCGTGGATGCATCCCGAAGTCACGCGGCACGTGGCAGACCTGATCAAGCTGCGCTATCGCCTGATCCCTTATCTCTACGAGCTGCTGTGGCAATCGCATAGCGCGTACGAGCCGGTGCTGCGGCCGCTGTTCGCGGAGTTTCCGCACGATCCGCGCTGCCTCGTCGATGGCGACGACATGATGCTCGGCTCGTCGATGCTGGTCGCGCCAGTGGTCGATCCGGGCCGGAGCACGCGCGCCGTGTATCTACCGGCCGGTTCGCGCTGGGTGTCGTACTGGAGCGGCGAAACGTTCGACGGCGGCCAGACCGTCACGTTGCCCGCGCCGTTCGAGCGGCCGGTGTTCCTGCTGCGTGAAGGCAGCGTGATTCCGCTCAACATCGCCGAGCAGCATTTTGGCCGCCCTGCCGACGAACGCGCATTCCTCGCGGTGCCGTCTGCCGACGCGGGTACCGCGCAAGGCGGCTCGATCGAGGACGACGGCGAGACCGAAGCCTGGCGCAACGGCGAGCAAGGCCGCTGGAACGTCACGCTGACGGGCGACGCAAACACTTTGCGGGTGACGCTCGAGCGTTCGCAATGGATGCCGCGCGTGCAGCCGCAAGTGCGCGTGTTCGTGCCGATGCGCGAAACACGCGCGGTCGTCTGCGCTAACGGCACGCTCGTCACCGATCACACCGCGCACGGCTGGCGCTGCCTGACGATTTCGGTGCCGCACTGAACAACACACCGCACCGGCCTGAGGGATCAGGCCGACCCATCAGTCTGGAGACATCCCAACCATGAAAATAAACCAGCGCGCGCGCACCCGCGCGTTCGTCCTCTGCTGCCTGCCGTTTGCGGGCACCGCGTTGTCCACCAGCGCATCGGCGCAAAGCAGCGTCACGCTGTATGGCGTCGTCGACAATGCGTTCGCCTATGCCAGCAACCAGAAGGGGCATTCGAATTTCTACATGAGCCAGGGCAACCTGCAGGCGAGCAAGTTCGGCTTCCTCGGCTCGGAAGATCTCGGCGGCGGCACGAAGGCGATCTTCCGGCTCGAGAGCGGCTTCAATTCGCTGACTGGCGCGCAAAGCACCGCGGGCTACCTGTTCAATCGCCAGGCCTATGTCGGCCTCGCGAACGACCGCTACGGCACGGTGACGCTCGGCCGCCAGTACACACCCTACTTCCAGATGGTCGGCGCGCTCGGACCGACCGGCGTGCTGACCGGCGCGACCGGCGCGCACCCCGGCGATCTCGACGCCCTCGACACGACGCTGCGCTTCAATAATTCGGTAACCTACCTATCGCCGACGATCGGGGGCCTGCAGGCAAGCGCGCAGTATGGTCTCGGCGGCGTGCCCGGCAGCGTCGCGAACGGCAGCCTGTTCAGCGCGGCGCTGCGTTATGACTTCCAGCCCGTGTCGCTCGCAGCCGGCTACGTGAAGCTGAAGGACATTTCGACGAGCGCGGCGCTCGGCAGCTTCGCGATCAACTCGCCGGTCAACAACGGTTACGCGAGCGCGCGCAGCGCGCAACTGTTCGCCGCGGCGGGTCGCTATACGTGGCACGATCTGATGGTGGGCCTCAACTACTCGAATGTGCAGTACGCGCCGGGCCACGGCTCGCTGTTCTTCGACAAGGCCGTGTTCAACACGTACGGTGCGATCGCGACGTACCGGATCACGCCGAGCGTGACGGTCGGCGGCGGCTATAGCTTCACCCAGGCAAGCAAGGCGAACGGCATCAGCGATCCGGCGCACTATCATCAGATCTCGCTCGAACAGACCTACAACCTGTCGACGCGCACCACGCTGTACGCGCTCGAGGCCTATCAGCATGCAGGCGGCAAGTCGCTGATCTCGTCGGGCAGCGGTGTGACCATCGCCGACGCGGTCGCGGTGGTCGGCGACTCGCAGAACACGACGCCGTCATCGGGTCCGTCGCAGTTCGTCGGCATGGTGGGGTTGCGGCACGCGTTCTAAGCGAGGCGGTCTCGGTCAGCGGCACGACGGGATCAGTCATGCGGACTCCTTGCCTGCCGCGCCGGATCTGGCGCGGTTTTCTGCGGACCAGCGTGGCGGGCTAACGGCGCCATGCATTGATCAGCAGACCTGCCTATTCACGTAGGACGTGGTCACACGCTGGAGGGCGGGGAATGTCGCTGACATCGCTGAAGTAGCGAGCGAGATCAAAATCAAGCCGCGCAAAAACAAAAACCCCGCAGAGCCTAGACTCTGCGGGGTTTCGCCACCATTGCTGGCGGAGACGGAGGGATTCGAACCCTCGATCCAGGTTTTGGCCCAGATGCTCCCTTAGCAGGGGAGTGCCTTCGACCTCTCGGCCACGTCTCCCAAACTTTCTGTCGCACAGGGAGTCAGAGCGACGAAGCCAAGATCATAGCGGGCCGGGCCGATAAGGTCAATGTCTGACGAACATTATTTGTGCCAACGTGGCGTCTCATCACGCAATTCATTCACATGAACGCCAATCGGGTAGGAGGCGGGGTTGCCCCCGCCGTCCTCCCACAACACCGGACGTACGGATCACGTATCCGGCGTTTCCTGACGACTGGATTGCTCCAGCGAGCTTCGTTTCGTTCGTCGTGTCGCCTGTCGTTCAATGGACACCCCAACCTCTCTCAGGCTTCCGGCCGTCAAGTTTGATCGCAGGCTCCCGGCTGTGCCGAGACTTGTGCCCAAACGCTCAGAGAGCACGCGTGACTATCCACTCTCGTCAGGTTCGGCCCTTCACTGCTCCGGTTCCGAGCCGCTACTATGGCCTCTGCTGACTCCCGCCAGCCCATCCCGGCACCTTGCGATGCCAGTAGCACAAGGCAGACTGACGGGGCTCCCAGGGTAATGCGCGCGACCTTCCTGCTTATGCCTGTCGGATCTACGTCGTGGCGTTCCGTGCAAGTATTGGGCTTTACAGATCTTGGACTGCTCACCCCGCCACACCGCCTGATATCCGCTTCCTGTTCGTCAGGCCAGCATTTTGCCTGCGGCTTCCTTCAGATTCCGCCTTACGACGGACACCCTTGCCGTTCAGCTAGCACTTCCCCTTGCCGGGTGTGCAGAGGACTTTCACCCCCAAGTCATCCGGCTCGCCACCACAGCGGGTCGGACAGCGCCAGTCACGGCGCTACGCGCCATGCCTGGCGCACCAAAACAAACGGGACGCTCTAGAGCGCCCCGTTTTTCCCGCCACTTATGCCTGATCGAGTTCGAAGGCCTTATGCAGCGCGCGTACCGCGAGCTCCATGTACTTTTCGTCGATCAACACCGAAATCTTGATCTCCGAGGTCGAGATCATCTGAATGTTGATGCCCTCTTCCGACAGCGTGCGGAACATCTTGCTGGCGATGCCGACGTGCGAGCGCATCCCGACGCCGACCACCGACACCTTCGACACCTTCGGGTCGCCCAGCACCTGCTCGGCCTGGACGTGCGCCTTCACCGTGCCGGTGAGGATTTCCATTGCACGCGCATAGTCGCCGCGGCCGACCGTGAACGTGAATGCCGTCTTGCCCTCGACGCTCTGGTTCTGGATGATCATGTCGACATCGATATTCGCGTCCGCCACCGGGCCGAGAATCTGATACGCGATGCCCGGCTTGTCGGGCACGCCCATCACGGCGATACGAGCTTCGTCGCGCTGGAACGCGATACCCGAGATGACTGCTTTTTCCATGGTCTCGTCTTCTTCAAAAGTAATCAGGGTGCCCGACTTCATTTCTTCGTCGAGTGGCATCAGCGGATCGGTCAGGCTCGACAGCACGCGCGTTTTCACCTGATATTTGCCGGCGAATTCCACCGAGCGGATCTGCAGCACCTTCGAACCTAGGCTGGCCATTTCCAGCATTTCTTCGAACGTCACGCGGTCGAGCCGGCGCGCTTCTTCAACGACGCGCGGGTCCGTGGTGTACACACCGTCGACGTCCGTGTAGATTAGGCACTCGTCGGCCTTCAGCGCGGCCGCGACCGCGACTGCCGACGTGTCCGAGCCGCCGCGGCCGAGCGTCGTGATGTGGCCGTCCGGGTCAATGCCCTGGAAGCCGGTGATCACGACCACCTTGCCGGCTGCGAGGTCTTGCATGACGCGCTCGCCGTCGATGTCGCTGATGCGCGCTTTCGTAAACGCGCTATCGGTCTTGACCGGCACCTGCCAGCCTGCGTAGCTGACCGCTTCGACGCCGGCTTCCTGCAGCGCGATCGCGAGCAGACCCGAGCTGACCTGCTCGCCGGTGGCGGCGATCATGTCGAGTTCACGCGGGCTCGGTTGAGTCGTGATCTCTTTCGCGAGGCCAAGCAGGCGATTGGTTTCGCCGGACATTGCCGACGGCACGACGACCATCTGATGGCCGGCCTTGTGCCATTTCGCGACGCGCCTGGCGACGTTCTTGATGCGCTCGACCGAGCCCATCGAGGTGCCGCCGTATTTATGTACGATGAGTGCCATTGTCGTTCTGAACTGGAAGAGAAACCGCGCTGGCGCGCTGGAGACGACCGCACAGAAAGCACAGGGGCGCAACGTCTCGTGAACGGCGGCAAAGTGTGTGGCGGCGTAGATGCAGCACGCGTGCAGCACGCGCGGATTTGCCCGGGATGAAATCGCAAATGGCTGATCGGAATTGAACGGCGACGACGGATCACGCACGCCTGCCGGCACTAACGACCGATAGCGACAAAAGCGACGGCGAAATCGGGTCGGGCAAACAAGTTAAAGTACCTGATTAGGCGCAAAAAGACAAGACGCAACGAGCGCTCAAATGCGTCGAATCAGGCCTGCAATGGCCTGTTTTATCGTTGATTTGCGCCCTGTTTCACGCTTTCGACATCTGCACGCACCGCTTGCGCGACTGTCCGACCGGCGCTCAGGCGATCAGCAGATCCTCGCGCCAGACGATTTTCACGCACGCTTCGCGCTCCGGAGATGCGTCGCGCACAGTCCCGCGATTCACGCCGATCAGCGGCACGAACAGCAGTTCATCGCCAACGTAAAGCAATGGCACGTCGCGCTTCCATGCGGGAATGCCGCGCTCCTGAAACAGGTTCTTCAGCGTGCGGCTCGGCGCGTTCGGCACACCGACGCGCATGCGTTCTCCGCCGCGGCGCGCCCGCACGCTTAGAGAGGCTCGTTGCAGGACGCTGACGGGAACCATGTCGCATGCTTCGTTACGTGGCGCTGCGTGCGTTGCGTCGGCTACGTCGGAAGCAGCGACTGCATCCACCATCGCGAACACGAACGTGCCGCGCCATTGCGGCAAATGCCAGATCTCTTGCCCTTGCCACGCGAGTTCACTGATCTCGCGCTCGACGAGCGCGGTTTCGTCGGCGGGTTCGCTGCTATCGCCGGCTTCCCAGTAGACGAGGCCGCGATAGCTGCGCAACGCATGCCCCGCATGATCGATGCGCAGCCGATGTCCGTCCTGCCCCGCTGCCACTTCGCGCAACTGCCGCAGTGCATCCGCGACACGCGCGCTCGATGCCGCGACGAAGCCGAGCGTACGCATCCAGTAGCGCAGCAGATTCAGCGCGCGATCGTCGTCGAGAGCGAGCAGCACGTCGTGCGCGAGGGCGCGTCCTTCATCGCGCGACGCGCTTTCCATGTCGGCGCGCGCGAGCGTGTCGAGCAATCGCTGCGCCGATGCCGAATGCGCGGCCGTGCGCGCGAGCGCATCGCGAAAGCCCGGGAAGTGCACCGCGAGCACCGGCATCACCTGATGACGCAAGGCGTTGCGCGCATAACGCGTGTCCGCGTTCGATTCGTCGTCGATCCAGCGCAGCTTGCGCGCGCTCGCATAGTGTTCGAGCTGCGCGCGCAGCAGATGCAAAAGCGGCCGCACACGTGTCGTCGACGCACCTGTCGGCAGCGAGCCGGGCGCCATCGCCGCGAGACCCGCGAGCCCCGCGCCGCGCAGCAGTTGCAGCAGCACGGTCTCGGCCTGATCGTCCGCATGCTGCGCGAGCCATAGCGTGCCAATGCCGTGCGTTGCGCACATCGCTTCGAGCGCGCGATAACGCGCGTCGCGTGCCGCGCCCTCGATGCTCAGGCCCGGCGCGCGCGAAACATCCACGCGTCGCGCGTCGAATTCGACGCCACGTTCGCGCGCGAAAGCCTCGCAGTGCGCGAGCCACGTATCGGCATGTGGACTCAAACCATGATGCACGTGCAGCGCGATACAGCGTGACGCACCCGCGACGCGCACCGCCGCGTCGAGGAGCACGCTCGAATCGACGCCGCCGCTGAATGCGACCGCAATGCGCGCGTTCGAATCGAGCCCGGACAGCGCGGCGCCGAGCGCCTCGATCACGAGGCGCTCGGCGGATGAGTCGGCGGTGGTGGTCACGTCGTTAGCGCGGAAAGCGCCGGTGGACGAAAGAGACAGGCCAACGCGCGGGCTTATGCGCCCGGCGTCGTTTCCTTGAATTTGCCGTACGCCATCAGCCGTTCGAAACGGCGTTCGCGCAGGTCGTTGGTGCTCATACCCTGGAACTGGCGCAGCGAATCGGCGAGCGCACGGCGCAGCATCGCCGCCATGCCCTTCGGATCGCGATGCGCGCCGCCGAGCGGCTCGTTGACGATCTTGTCGATCAGACCGAGCGCCTTCAGACGATGCGCGGTCAGGCCGAGCGCCTCCGCTGCTTCCGGTGCCTTGGCGGCGCTTTTCCACAGGATCGATGCGCAGCCTTCCGGCGAGATCACCGAGTAGGTCGAGAACTGCAACATCAGCACGCTGTCGCCCACCGCGATAGCGAGTGCGCCGCCCGAGCCGCCCTCGCCGATGATCGTCGCGATCAGCGGCGTCTTCAGCTCGGCCATCACGTACAGATTGCGGCCGATCGCTTCGGACTGGCCCCGCTCTTCCGCGCCGATGCCCGGGTACGCGCCCGGCGTGTCGATGAACGTGAAGATCGGCAGGCCGAACTTCTCGGCGAGGCGCATCAGCCGCTCGGCCTTGCGATAGCCTTCCGGACGCGGCATGCCGAAGTTGCGCAGCGCGCGCTCTTTGGTGTCGCGGCCCTTCTGATGACCGATCACCATGCACGCCTGGCCGTTGAATCGCGCGAGACCGCCGACGATCGACAGATCGTCCGCGAAGTTGCGGTCGCCATGCAGTTCATGGAAGTCGGTGAACAGCTCGCTCACGTAGTCGAACGTGTACGGACGCTGCGGATGACGGGCGATTTGCGAAACCTGCCACGGTGTGAGGTTCGCATACAGATCTTTGGTGAGCTGCTGGCTCTTCTTGGACAGCCGCTCGATCTCTTCCGAAATATCGACGGCCGAGTCGTCCTGCACGAAGCGCAATTCTTCGATCTTCGCTTCGAGTTCAGCGATCGGCTGTTCGAAATCCAGAAACGTGGTCTTCATTGGTTGTAATCCTTGGACTTACCGGGCAGCGCGTATTCTAACCGCGTGCGCCGATGTCAAAACCATTTCTCAACTATCGATATCATATACGCGATAGTCTTTGAAACGGCTTCGTTTCCTGTTCTTCTTTAGTAGTCGACCGGTAACGGATCGAGACTACGCCACATGTACCAGGTCGCCACCGTGCGCCACGGCTCCCAGTTCGCGGCAACCTCGCGCGCTTCGCTGCGCGTGACGGGTTCGCCGCTGAAATAGTTGACGCTGATCGCGCGGATCAGGCCGAGGTCGTCGAGCGGTAGCACATCGGGACGCGACAGGTTGAAAATCAGGAACATCTCCGCGGTCCAGCGGCCGATGCCGCGAATCTGCGTGAGTTCGGCGATCACCGCCTCGTCGTCCATCGACGTCCACTTGCCGACGTGTAACGCGCCCGACACGAAATGCCTCGCGAGATCGAGCACGTACTCGGCCTTGCGTTTCGACAAACCGCACGCGGTCAGCTTCTCGATACCGAGCTTGATGAACTGCTGCGGCACGAGCTTCGGACACGCGACTTCGACCCTCGCCCACACGGCCTGCGCCGAGGCGACCGAGATCTGCTGGCCGACCACCGAGCGCGCAAGCGTGACGAACGGATCGCCACGACTCAGCAAATGCACGGGGCCGAACTTTGGAATCAGCTTCTTCAAAATGCGATCGCGCTTGACGAGATCCGCGCACGCCTTGTCCCAATACGCGGGACGCGTGACCTCAGGCGCGAGACCGCCGATCTGCACCGGCACCGCGACTTCGTTCGCGAGCGATGCGACACCGGCCGCTTCGCCGCCCGCGCTTTCCGTGCTCGCCGAGGTGGCCGATACGCGCGTCTTGCGCACGACTTCGCCCGCGTTCTTGTCGCGCGCGAGTTCCTGCACGTCGCCGGCGAGCTCGGCAGCGAGTTTGGCCGGCAACGCACCGTTGCCCTTCGCCCGCGACGCCGTTTTCGCGCGTTTCGCAGGCGCGTGCGCAGCTTCAGTGCCCGCGCCATTGAGCGAGCGTTTGGCCGCGTTCTTCTTTGCCGCGGCCGAGTCGGCTTTCGCCGCCGCCCCGCCCGCTTTCGAGGGCGCTTTGTCTACCGCGCCGCCGCCCGCACGAGTCGACTGAGCTGCGGCAGCCGATGCTGCGGCAGCCGACGCTGCGGCTGCCGCACTGGTTTGAGACGCCGCGCGTTTAGCCGGCGTCTTCGTGGCCGTTGCCATCCTGCCTCCTGCCTGGCGAGTCGTTCAGAGGGAAGTACGAGGTGCGCTCACACGCGCCGCCACTCGGTCAACCCGCCGGGTTTGTCTTCAAGGGCAACGCCGGCATCGAGCAATTCGGCCCGGATCCGGTCTGCTGCCGCATAGTCCTTTGCCTGCTTGGCGGCGATGCGCGCGGCGATCTTCGCTTCGATCGCGACGGGCTCGAGCGCGCCTTCGGCTGCAGCACCCGCTGCCTGCTGCAGGTATGCACGCGGTTCGCGTCCGAGCAGCCCGAGCACCGCGCCAAGCGCGCGCAATTGACGGGCCAGCGCGGGGTCGCGCGTGCGGTTCACTTCGGTGGCCAGCTCGAACAGCACCGACACGGCCACCGGCGTGTTGAAGTCGTCGTTCATTGCCGCCTGGAAACGCTGCGCGTACGCTTCGTTCCAGTCGAGCACGGCGCTATCGGGCGTCACGTCTTTCAACGCCGTGTACAAACGCGCGAGTGCATTGCGCGCGTCGTCGATATGTACGTCGCTGTAGTTCAACGGCGAGCGGTAATGCGCGCGCGCGATGAAGAAACGCACCACCTCTGCATCGTACTGCGCGAGCACTTCGCGAATCGTAAAAAAATTGTTCAACGACTTCGACATCTTCTCATTGTCGATCTGTACGTAGCCGTTGTGCATCCAGTAATTGACGAATGTTTGTCCGGTCGCGGCCTCACTTTGCGCGATCTCGTTTTCGTGGTGCGGAAACTGCAGATCCTGGCCGCCACCGTGAATGTCGAACTGTTCACCGAGCAGCGTGCAGCCCATCGCCGAGCACTCGATGTGCCAGCCGGGACGACCGCGCCCGTACTTCGAATCCCAGCCGCTGTCGGCCGGTTCCTCGGGCTTCGCCTGCTTCCACAGCACGAAGTCGAGCGGGTCCTGTTTCGCGTCGTTGGCCGCCACGCGTTCGCCAGCGCGCAGGTCTTCGAGCGACTTGCCCGACAGCTTGCCGTAGCCTGCGAATTTGCGTACCGCGTAGTTGACGTCGCCGTCGCTCGCCTGGTAGGCGTAGCCGTTTTTCTCGAGCGTCTCGATCATGCCGAGCATCTGCGGAATGAAGTCGGTCGCGCGCGGCTCGATATCCGGACGCTCGATGCCGAGCGCGTCCGCGTCTTCATGCAGCGCGGCGATGAAGCGATCGGTCAGCGATTTGATGGTTTCACCGTTCTCGACTGCGCGCCTGATGATCTTGTCGTCGATATCGGTAATGTTGCGCACGTAAGTCACGTTGTAGCCAAGCGCACGCAACCAGCGCTGCACGATGTCGAACACGACCATCACCCGCGCATGACCGACGTGACAATAGTCGTACACGGTCATCCCGCAGACGTACATCCGCACGACACCTTCGCGCAGCGGCACGAAAGTCTGTTTGTCACGCGCGAGCGTGTTGTAAATGCGCAGAGATTCCATAGAGAGCGGTGCGTGGGCCGAAAGAAGTCCGCATTGTGCTTCATGCGCGCCGCGACCCGCGAAACGAACAGGATAACGGGTGCATCGCATACAGCTGAAACCGGCGCACCTCGTGCGGCGATCAGGCTGCAGACGAGGCTGCGAACCGGGCGGAGACGGCCACGAGTGGCGAAAAGACAGTCGGCGGTTCGACGGAACGCGCAGACCTTTTGTTAGAATGGCTCGGAGTATAACATCCAGACCTGAGCCTATGAAACACTCCAGCGGCCGCGCGCACAGCGCTGCGACCCTCGCCGCGACTGCGTTTGGCAACGTTGTCGGTGGCGTTACTTTCGAAGCGGCGCGTGCCCTCGCGTGGCGCGTCACCGTCGTTGCCGCACTTGCCGCGGTGCCGGTCGCGAGCGCTTATGCGCAGAAGACCGCGGTGATGCCGCAAGGCCCCGCCGTGCGTGACAATACGCCGGAAATCGACGCGTTGATCGCGCAGAAAAACTGGCAAGCCGCGCTGACCCAACTCGATGCGCGCGTCGCCGCGAATCCGCACGACGCACAAGCGAAGTTCAAACGCGCAAACGTGCTCGTGCATCTGAATCGCGACGACGAAGCGATCACGGCGTTCACCGAACTCACGCAGCTGTATCCCGAGTTGCCCGAGCCGTACAACAACCTCGCCACACTCTTCGCGAGACAAGGCCGTCTGACCGAAGCGCGCGCGGCGCTCGAGATGGCCACCCAGGTCAATCCGAACTACGGCCTCGCGTTCGAGAACCTCGGTGACCTCTATCTGCGCCTCGCCGATGCCGCGTACCGTCGCGCGGAGAGCCTCGGCAAGGCGAGCCCGAGGACCGCGCAGCGTCTCGCGGATATCCAGAAGGTCGTGTCGCCGGCAACACCCGCTACCGCGGCGTCACAGCCAGCCGCCGAGCAGACGACCGTGCCCGCCGCGCACCCCACGTCGAACATCACGGACAGCCCGAGCTTCCAGTTCGGCGGCCCGAATGGCTCGCTCGCCATGCCGCCGTACATGGCGCCGTCGCGCTGAGCGCCGGGCTCGTTGCCTGCCGCAAGTTTTCTCCAACCCCGAGGACTTTCATGAAATGGTTGATGTTGGCGCTCGGCAGCGCCGCCCTGATCGCAAACGCACCCGCCTTTGCGCAGTCCGGTTCGCAGGCCGCTCATCCTTCCGTGCTGCTGAAGACGTCGGAGGGTGACATCCGCGTCGAGCTGTATCCCGAGAAAGCGCCAAAGACGGTCGCCAATTTCCTCGACTACGTGAAAGCCGGCCAATATAGCGGCACGATCTTCCATCGCGTGATTCCGGGCTTCATGATCCAGGGCGGCGGCTATACGCAGAGCTTCGTCGAGAAGCCGACGCGCGCGCCGATTCCGCTCGAGAGCCGCACCGGTCTGAAGAACACCGCTGGCACGATCGCGATGGCGCGCACCAGCGACCCGAATTCGGCCACCGCGCAGTTCTTCATCAACACGGTGGACAATGCCAATCTCGACTACCCGAATCCGGACGGCAACGGCTACGCGGTATTCGGCAAGGTCACGAGCGGCATGGACGTCGTGAAACGCATCGAAGCCGCGCCCACCACCACGCGCGGCCCGATGAGCGATGTGCCGCAGAAGCCGATCGTGATCCAGTCGGCGACGGTGGTGAGCAAGTAAAAACGAACGGGCAAGCGAACCCGCGCGGCCGAAGCCCGGCCCCAACCAACGCCCCGGCGCGGCCGGTCGTCAGCACATGACGACGCGCCGCGCCTTTTATCCACCTGTTCATCAAAGGATTCCATCATGGTTGAACTGCATACGAACCACGGCCTCATCAAACTCGAGCTGAATGCCGAAAAGGCGCCGAAGTCGGTCGAGAACTTCCTGAACTACGTGAAGGCCGGCCACTACGACAACACGGTGTTTCACCGCGTGATCGACGGCTTCATGATCCAGGGCGGCGGCTTCGAACCCGGCATGAAGCAGAAGCCGACGGCCGAGCCGATCACCAACGAGGCGAACAACGGTCTGAAGAATGAGAACGGCTCGATCGCGATGGCGCGTACCAACGACCCTCATTCGGCGACCGCGCAATTCTTCATCAACGTGAACGACAACGACTTCCTGAACCACTCGTCGCCGACGCCGCAAGGCTGGGGCTATGCGGTGTTCGGCAAGGTCGTCGAAGGCATGGACGTGGTCGAGAAGATCAAGAAGGTCAAGACCGGTTCGAAGGGCTTCCACCAGGACGTGCCGGTCGATGATGTCGTGATCGAAAAAGCTGTCGTCGTCGGCTAAACCGTGAGTGAGTCGCGCCTCATGCGGGCGTCGACTCCTTTGAACTGAAATCAGGCACCTTCAATGCTGCAAGAGACGCCGCTGCGAAGCGTCGCCGCGGGCGTGCCAGGCGAGGGCCAACGCCCGCACGCCGCGCGCCCTTTTTTCTTCCTCTCCGATCTGCATCTGAGCGAGGCGATTCCGCGCACGGTCGCCGCGTTCGAGCATTTCATCCGCGTGAGCGCGGAAGCGGCCGGCTCGGTGTTCATCCTCGGCGACCTGTTCGAGTACTGGGTCGGCGACGACATGCTGAGCGAGCCGTTCGTCGCCCATATTGCGGCGCTGCTGCACACGCTGTCCGAGCGCGGCATCGCGCTTTACATCATGCACGGCAACCGCGACTTTCTGCTGGGCAAGCGCTTCATGAAAGCGGCCGGCGCCATCTGGCTGCCCGATCCGTTCGTGATTACCGCGTTCGGCACGCGCATTGCGCTCGCCCATGGCGATGGTCTGTGCACCGCGGATCGCGGCTATCAGTTGTTCAGGTGTTTCGCGCGCAATCGACTCGCGCAGATTCTGTTTCTCGCGTGGCCGTTTCGTTGGCGTCGCAAGCTCGCCGAGAACATGCGCTCGAAGAGCGAGCATGGCCGCACGCGGCCGATGCCGATCAAGTATGACGTGACCCCGCAAGGTGTCGCCGCGCTGTTCAGGAAATCGAAGACCGCGACGATCATTCATGGGCATACCCATCTGCCCGCACGACATCGCGAGCCGGGCGGCACGCGCTGGGTTCTGCCCGACTGGGATCTCGATCACGGCGAGCGCCGGGGCGGCTATCTGAAGATCGATGCCGACGGGATTCGAGCGTTGCCGCTGGATTGACCTCGTGGGTACGGCGTGCGCTTCGCGCTGCCGAGGCGCCGATACCTAGCGCTCCCCCGCCAGCCCCTCCACCTTCCCCGCGATCGCCGCCGATAGCCGCCGCAAATCGAGCAACGCCGCATCCGCGCCTTGCAGACCTTCGAGGCTCGTGCCGAGCCGCTCGAGCGCATCGACGATTTCATCGATACGTCGCGCCTGAGTAGCCGCATGGTCGATCAGACCGTGAATCGCGAGCGAAACCGGATCGTCCGCGTTGGGCGTGATGCCGTATGCGCAAAACGCGCTGATTTCGCTGCCGCGCTTCGCGTCACGCGCGGCGTTGTTCGCATTCGGGTTCGCACCGTTCGCAGCCGCCGCGGCCGGCACGATGATCCGCGCCGGATTGCCGAGCGCCGTGCCACGCGCGGGCACCGGCTTCGTCACGACCGCGTTCGATCCGATCTTCGCGTCCGCGCCGACGGTGAAGCCGCCGAGCACCTTCGCGCCCGCACCGACGATCACACCACGCTCGAGCGTCGGATGCCGCTTCGCGCCGCGCGTGAGCGACGTGCCACCGAGCGTCACACCCTGGTAGATCGTGCAGTCGTCGCCGATCTGCGCGGTCTCGCCGATCACGACGCCCATGCCGTGATCGATGAACACGCGCCGCCCGACGCTCGCGCCCGGATGAATCTCGATGCCGGTCATGAAGCGCGCCATCTGGGACACGAAACGCGCGAGCCAGCGGCGCTTCGCGCGCCAGCACGCGTGAGCGATCCGATGCAGCACGAGCGCGTGCAGCCCCGGATAACACGTAAGCACTTCCCATGCGCTGCGGGCGGCGGGATCGCGCTCGCGGATGGTGGCAACATCTTCGCGAAGTCTCGTGAACATGGCAGGGACTGTATTGTTGGGGGAAAACCGTCTGCGTGAGCGAATCCGCGCGGTTTGCGCATGCGGGACTCTGCGTTTCGCGCCATAGCTAACGGCATCGCTGCCGCTTAGCACGGCGGCAGCTTTGCTTCTAACGTTTCGTGGATTGTAGGGCGATTGCGCGAAACCTGCCGGAAGTCCCCGTCACCTGCAAGGTTGTCGTCAGACGAAGGCGGCGCATCAGGTGCGCCGTCACGGGCTGGTCAACGGACCGTCAGCCGGTCCGCCGGGTCTTGAGCAGGATGTGCTTGGAGATGCCGCGCACGATGTTGACCTCCTCGCGCTCGAGGCCCGAGCGCGCGAAGAGCCGCCGCAGCCGTGACATCAGCTTCTTCGGATTGGCCGGATCGAGAAACTCGAGCGCGACCAGTGCGCTTTCCAGATGCGCGAACATGCTCTCGATCTCGTCGCTGGCCGCCATCTGCGCGCGTGGAGCGGCGGATTCGGCCGGCGCCGCGTGTGCTCCCGCGGTGGGTGCGCCGTCGCTCGCTTCGTCGGCGCCGAGGTACGCGGTGCGTAGCTCGTAGGCGAGCACCTGCACCGCCTGCGCGAGATTGAGCGAGCTATAGGCCGGATTGGCCGGAATATGCGCGATCGCGCTGCATCGCTCGACGTCCTCGTTCGACAAGCCCGTGCGCTCGTTGCCGAACACCAGCGCGATCTCGCCGTGCATCGCCTCTGCGTGCGCGGCGGCGGCAGCCGCACGCGGCGTCCATTGCGGCGGACCGTATTCGCGCAGCCGCGCGGTGAGCGCAATCGACCAGTGCACGCCAGTCAGTGCATCGGCGAGCGACGGCACCACGTGCACGGAGGCGAGTACGTCATCGGCGCCGCTCGCCATCGCGATCGCTTCGGGGTCGTTCTGCACGTTCGGCACGCGCGGCGACACGAGCACGAGCCGCGAAAAGCCCATGGTTTTCAGCGCGCGCGCCGCGGCGCCGACATTGCCCGGATGGCTGGGCTCGACCAGCACGAAACGCGTCGACGTGAAGCCGCCGCGCAAATCGGCCACGGCGGGGTCGGAGGAATGGTGGGTGTGATCCACGATGAAACTCGGCTGGCTAGGACTCAAGACGCGTATGGTAGCGCCAACGGGCACTTATGCCGAATCAGGCGCACGCGCGAGCCACGCGCGCGGACGAGGGCGCAGCATCGGACCGGCACCGGCGGGCGCCTGTGCGGTACATCAGCCGCACGTGAGCGAGCACCTGCGCGAGGGCGCCCGGACTCAGGTAAAATACCGCTTTTCGCGTCCGGCGCCGACGTTTGCTGAAGCTTGCGTCGAACCGGTCGCACCGTTCTTATTCAATTCGTCTCCGTCGACGGAATGCTCTCCGGTTTGATAGCCGGTCTGCTGTTCCGTGCTGTTTTTGCGTCGTTGCGGCGCCCGTCAGCGCAGTTTCGCGCTTATTTACCGGCCGGCAGCCGTGCTGCCCCGGCACAAGGATCAGTTTATGCATCCCATGCTCAATATCGCTGTGAAGGCCGCGCGCCGCGCAGCTCAGATCATCAACCGCGCATCGCTCGATCTCGATCTGATTCAGGTCAGCAAAAAGCAGCACAACGATTTCGTCACGGAGGTCGACAAAGCGTCCGAAGCGGCGATCATCGAAACGCTGAAGACCGCTTATCCCGATCACGCCATCCTCGCCGAAGAGTCGGGCAAGTCGGACCACGATTCCGAATACCAGTGGATCATCGATCCGCTCGACGGCACCACCAACTTCATCCACGGCTTCCCTTACTACTGCGTGTCGATCGCGCTCGCGCACAAGGGCGTCGTCACGCAGGCCGTCGTCTACGATCCGACCCGCAACGATCTGTTCACCGCATCGCGCGGCCGTGGCGCGTTTCTCAACGATCGCCGCATCCGCGTCGCCAAGCGTGACCGCCTGGCCGACTGCCTGATCGGCACCGGCTTTCCGTTCCGCGCGCAGGACAGCCTCGAATCGTACGGCCGTCAGTTCGCCGAGATGACCGAAGCCTGCGCCGGCCTGCGCCGTCCGGGCGCCGCCGCGCTCGATCTGGCCAACGTCGCGGCCGGCCACATGGACGGCTTCTTCGAGCAGGGCCTGAACGCATGGGACGTCGCGGCGGGCAGCCTGCTGATCACCGAAGCCGGCGGCCTGGTCGGCAACTACACCGGTGATTCGGAGTTCCTGCACGTCGGCGAAGTCGTCGCGGGCAACCCGAAGGTCTACGCGCAGATGGTTCCAATCCTGTCGCGCTACAGCCGCACGCGTCAGCAGTCGGCGTAAGGTGCGCCGCCGCGGCCAGTCCGCGGCAACGCATAACGGTTGCAGAGAAAAGCGGCTTCGGCCGCTTTTCTGTTGGCGGCGCTCCAGTGTCCGGAGCGTCGTGCTAAAAAGCGGGAAGTCATTCGGGGCGGTACTCGGCCGGGACCGTTCCCTGCTCCATGCCGCTTTGACCCTGCCCGACTTTCGCCCCGGGCGCAGCCTCCAATCTGCCCCATGAAAAAAGGCTTCCATACGATCATCGCGGCACAGTTCATTTCGTCGCTGGCCGACAATGCGCTGTTGATCGCCGCCATCGCCCTGCTTTCCGTGATGCGCTCGGCCGCGTGGGTTACGCCGCTGCTGCAGATTTTTTTCACGATCTCGTACGTGCTGCTCGCGCCGTTCGTCGGCGCGTTCGCCGATTCGATGCAGAAGCGTCACGTGATGTTCATCTCCAACGCGCTGAAAGCGAGCGGCTGCCTGATGATGATTCTGGGCGTTCATCCGATGATCGCCTACGGCGTGGTCGGCTTCGGCGCAGCCGCGTATTCGCCCGCCAAGTACGGCATCCTCACCGAGCTGCTGCCCGCCGAAAAGCTCGTGCAGGCGAACGCGTGGCTCGAATCGGCGACGGTGCTGTCGACGATCGCCGGCACGATGCTCGGCGGTGCGCTGATCAGCACCGTCTTCGAGCATTTCGTCACGCGTGCGCATATGCCGCTGATCCGCTCGGCCGCCGATCTCGCGATGGGCGCGGTCATGCTCACCTACGCGATCGCCGCCGCGATCAACATCTTCATTCCGGACACTGGCGCGCGCTATCCGAACCGGCTGACCGAGCCGAATAAGCTGGTCGGCGATTTCCATCACTGCTTCCGGGTGCTGTGGGCCGACAAGCTCGCGCAGATCGCGCTGTGGGTGACCACGCTGATGTGGGGCGCCGCCGTGACGATGCAGCTGCTGGTGTTCAAATGGGCGAACGTGAACCTCGGGCTGTCGTTGTCGAAGGCGGCGGTGATGCAAGGCGTGACCGGCTTCGGCATCGCGATCGGCGCGGCGGGCGCGGCCGCGCTGATTCCATTGCGCCACTCGCTGAAGGTGTTGCCGGTCGGCGTGCTGACGGGCGCGGTGGCGATCGCGATGGCCTTTTACAACAAGGACCTGTTCCCGGCGGGCGCGGGCCTGCGCTTCGGCACGCACGTCGCGCCCTACTACATTCTGCTGGCCTATCCGCTGATGATCGTGCTCGGTGCGTTGTCGGGCTTTTTCATCGTGCCGATGAATGCGATCCTGCAGCATCGCGGCGCGACGCTGCTGTCGGCCGGTCACTCGATCGCCGTGCAGAATTTCAACCAGAACCTCGCGGTGCTGCTGATGCTCGGCGTGTACGCGCTGCTGCTCACGGCGAAGATGCCCGCGCAGTGGATCATCGTCGTGTTCGGCACCTTCATCACGCTGCTGATGTGGCTCGCGAAACGCCGCAGCGCGGCGAACGAACGCAGGGTGGACATGCGGGCGATGATCGAGGAATGAATGCATCACGGTGCTCCAGCAATGACAGCGCGAGGCTCGGCTCGACGGCCGTAACCCGCCGCGACGGCGCGCACCCCCCGCTTTGATCGAATCGGTCATGCTGACATTCAGCTCTTGTGTTGGGCATCGTCCGTTCGGCCAGGGTCCGCTCGCCGCGCCGGCGGGTTAAACTCACGCCCTGAGCATCTACCGCAAGAAGACACGAAGGATGGGTATTCAAACCGCAGCGGCCAACGACGTCGCACAACACACGCCGATGATGCAGCAGTACCTGCGCATCAAGGCGGAGCATCCGGGCACGCTGGTGTTCTACCGGATGGGCGACTTCTACGAACTCTTTTTCGACGACGCGGAAAAAGCCGCGCGCCTGCTCGACCTGACGCTCACGCAGCGCGGCGCGTCGGCGGGCAATCCGATCAAGATGGCCGGCGTGCCGCATCACGCTGTCGAACAGTATCTGGCCAAGCTCGTGAAGCTCGGCGAATCGGTCGCGATCTGCGAACAGATCGGCGACCCGGCCACCTCGAAAGGCCCGGTCGAGCGCAAGGTCATGCGCGTGGTTACGCCTGGCACGCTGACCGACGCCGCGCTGCTGTCCGACAAGAGCGACGTCTATCTGCTCGCGCTGGGCGTCGCGCACAATCGCCGCGGTGTCGCCACGAGCGTCGGTCTCGCATGGCTCAATCTCGCGAGCGGCGCGCTGCGCCTCGCCGAAGTCGCGCCCGATCAGGTCGCCGCCGCGCTGGAGCGCATCCGTCCCGCGGAAATTCTGGTCGCCGACGCCACCGCCGATTCGACCAGCTGGACACCGCCTGTCAACGCCAGCGCGCTCAAGCGTGTACCGGCCTGGCACTTCGATATCACCTCGGGCACGAAGCGCCTGTGCGACCAGCTCGAAGTCGCGAGCCTCGACGGCTTCGGCGCGCATTCGCTCGGTTGCGCGTGCGGGGCGGCCGGCGCGTTGCTGCTGTATGCGGCGTCCACGCAGGGCCAGCAACTGCGCCATGTGCGCAGCCTGAAGGTCGAATACGAATCCGAATACATCGGCCTCGATCCCGCCACGCGCCGCAACCTCGAACTCACGGAGACACTGCGCGGCACCGAATCGCCGACGCTGTGCTCGCTGCTCGACACCTGCTGCACGACGATGGGCAGCCGCCTGCTGCGGCACTGGCTGCATCATCCGCCGCGCGATTCGGCGGTGGCGCAGGCACGTCAGCAGGCGATCGGCGCGTTGCTCGACGCGCCGCCGGGCGCCGATCTCGATACATTGCGCAGCGCATTGCGGCAGATTTCGGACATCGAACGGATCACCGGACGTCTCGCGCTGCTGTCGGCGCGGCCGCGCGATCTGTCGAGCCTGCGCGATACCTTCATCGCGCTACCTGCATTGCGCGCGCAGCTCGCAGCGATGGCCTCGAACGCGGATTCGCTCGCGCGCATCGACGCGGCGCTCGAACCGCCGCACGCGTGCGCCGATTTGCTGAAGCTCGCGGTCGCGCAAGAGCCGGCCGCGATGGTGCGCGACGGCGGCGTCATCGCGCGTGGTTATGACGCCGAGCTCGACGAACTGCGCGATATTTCGGAGAACTGCGGACAGTTCCTGATCGATCTCGAAACACGCGAACGCGCGCGCACCGGCATCAGCAATCTGCGCGTCGAGTACAACAAGGTGCACGGCTTCTATATCGAAGTCACGCGCGGCCAGACCGACAAGGTGCCGGACGACTATCGCCGTCGGCAAACGCTGAAGAATGCCGAGCGCTATATCACGCCCGAGCTGAAGACCTTCGAGGACAAAGCGCTGTCCGCGCAGGAACGCGCGCTCGCGCGCGAACGCGCACTGTACGACGCGTTGCTGCAATCGTTGCTGCCGTTCATTCCCGACTGTCAGCGCGTTGCGCTCGCGCTCGCCGAACTCGATCTGCTGGCCGCGCTCGGCGAACGCGCTCGCGCGCTCGACTGGGTTGCGCCGACGTTCTCGGCGAACGCGGGTATCGACATCGAGCAGGGTCGTCATCCGGTGGTCGAGGCGCAAGTCGAGCAGTTCATCGCCAACGATTGCTCACTCGCGACCGAGCGCAAGCTGCTGTTGATCACCGGTCCCAACATGGGCGGTAAGTCGACTTTCATGCGCCAGACCGCGCTGATCGCGCTGCTCGCTTACGTGGGCAGCTATGTACCAGCGCGGCGCGCGGCCTTCGGACCGATCGACCGCATCTTCACGCGCATCGGCGCGGCCGACGACCTCGCCGGCGGCCGCTCGACCTTCATGGTGGAGATGACCGAAGCCGCCGCGATCCTCAACGACGCGACACCGCAAAGCCTCGTGCTGATGGACGAGATCGGCCGCGGCACGTCGACGTTCGACGGCCTCGCGCTCGCGTGGGCGATCGCGCGCCACCTGCTCGCCCACAACGGCTGCTACACGCTGTTCGCGACGCACTATTTCGAGCTGACGCAACTACCCGCGGAGTTTCCGCACGCGGCCAACGTGCATCTGTCGGCAGTCGAGCACGGGCACGGCATCGTGTTCCTGCACGCGGTCAACGAAGGGCCCGCCAATCAGAGCTACGGTCTGCAGGTCGCGCAACTCGCCGGCGTGCCGAACGCGGTGATCCGCGCGGCACGCAAGCATCTCGCGCATCTGGAGCAGCAATCGGCCGCGCAGCCCGCGCCGCAACTCGATCTGTTCGCGACGCAGCCTGCCATGCTCGCCGAAGACACGGACGACGACCACGAGACGGCGAGCGACGCAACGCCCGCGTCGCCCGCGATGCAGACACTCGTCGAGCGTCTGCGCGGCATCGATCCGAACGATCTGCGGCCGCGCGAAGCGCTCGATCTGCTGTACGAACTGCATGAACTGGCCGTCGCGCCGGATGCGGATCACTGACACGCCGGGACACCCGCCGCGCCCGCGCGGGCTTCGCGCGGCGCTGCGCCACGTGCTCGCACCGGCAGGCGGCATCGTCGTGCTCGTGGCAGTGTGCGCATGGACCGTGCCGGCGCACGCTGAGGCCTCGCGCTTCGCGTTCGCGGTGATTTCCGGCACGATGCACAGCCCCGCCGAGGAAGCCGCCACGCAACGGCTGCTCGAGGCGATCGGCCGCGAGCGCGACGTGCGCTTCATCGTCTACGACGGCAATCTGAAGGGGCCGAAGGAAGTTTGCCGCGACGCGCTGTTCGAGCGCCGCCACGCGCTGCTCGACAGCTCGCGCACTGCCCTCTTCTTTATCCCCGGCCAGCATGACTGGGTCGATTGCGGCACGGCGGAAGCCGGCGGCTTCGATCCGGTCGAGCGGCTCGACCAGTTGCGGCAAACGCTGTTCGCCGATCCAACGTCGATGGGGCAGAACCCGATCGCGTTGACGCGCGAGAGCGAGGTGTCGCGCTTCCGCCCGTTCCGTGAAAACGTGCGCTGGGTGGTCAACGAAAAAACGAACGACAAAGCGAACACCAACGCCGGCGACATCGTCTTCATCGGCCTGAACGCGCCGGGTCCGAACAACCACTACCTGAGCGCGGGCGGCCGCAACGGCGAGTTCGAAGATCGCGTGATCGCCAACGCATTCTGGCTCGAGCACGCGGCCGAATACGCGAAGCGCCGCGACGCGCGCGCGATCGTCGTGTTCATTCAGGGCGACTTCGACCCGGAGCGCTACGAGCGACCCGAACGGTTCGCCTGGCTGCACTTCGCACATAGCTCGCGCCGCGACGGCTTTCTGGAATTCAAGCGCAGTCTGCTCAAGCTCGCGCAGATTTTCCCCGGACCCGTGGTCGTCATTCATGCAGACGAGGACCGGCCGGCCGGCGGTTTCGTCATCGATCAGCCGCTACGCAACGACAAGGGGATGGTCGTGACGAACCTCACGCGCATTGCGCTCGCACCGCATGATCGTCTCAACCAATGGATTCAGATAGAAGCGGATTTCGGCAGCAAGCCGCCGTTCAGAGTCAGCGTGCGCGACGTGCCGAAGCAGATGCCGCTGCCCACCACGCCGCCGGTCTTGCCGCCCGCATCGCCGCGCGACGAATCCGGCGCGTCGATGCCGGTTGCGCCGGAGATGCCGAATGTGGAAGGTTTCGGGCCGGCGTCGGAATTGCCGCCCGTATTGCAGACACCTGGAGAGTCGCAGGAGCAGCAGCCGCAGCCGCAGCCGCGCATCCCGTCCGACCAGGGCGGCGGCGACTATGGGCCCGCTATCTCGATGCCGCCGGGGTCGATACTGCCAGCCTCGCCTGCGTTGCCCGCATCGGTGCCGTCTGCCCCCGCGACGACACCGCGCATGCCCGCAAGCTCAGTGCAGGGTCGGTTTTGAGCTGTCTTCTTCGTCCTCGTCTTCATCGTCGTCGAGAACTTCGAGGCCGTCCGCGCCATGCGCGTGCTCGTGCTGGATTTCGTCTTCAGTTGCCGGACGCACGTCTTTGACGGTCAACGCGAAACGCAGCGCCATGCCGGCGAGCGGATGATTGCCGTCGAGCACGACCTTGTCTTCCGCGACGTCGGTCACCACGTACACCAGCGCATCGATTTCCTCGTCGCCATCTTCGGGGGTGCCTTCGAACTGCATGCCGACTTCGAGCGGTTCCGGGAAGCGATCGCGCGGCTCGATCTTCACAAGCTCGGGATCGTATTCGCCGAACGCGTCTTGCGGCTCGAGCTGGATCTGGGTCTCGAAGCCGGCCTCGTGGCCGTCGAGCTCTTCCTCGATCTTGGGGAACGTGCCATCATAGCCGCCGTGAAGATAGACCATCGGCTCTTCGCTTTCCTCGATCAGATTGCCCTGCGCATCCGACAGCTTGTAGGCGACCGACACGACGGTGTTCTTTGCGATTTTCATTCGACTCTCCAGAATACAACTCACATTATACGATGCCCAGGCGGCCCACCCACCTCCCGGCCGATGCAGGTTCGGCAAGCAATTCGCCGTCTGCTGCAAAGCCGGCCACGCGGCCCACTCTTCCGCCCTCGCCCGACGTTCCGACCGCACTTCTCGGCCATCTGAGCCCGTCGCAATTCATGCGCCGCTACTGGCAGAAAAAGCCGCTGCTGATCCGTCAGGCGATTCCGGACATCGAAGCGCCGCTGTCGCGCGACGAGCTGTTCGAGCTGGCCGATCGGGACGACGTCGAAGCGCGCCTGATCACGCACTTCCGCAACAAATGGCAGCTGGAGCACGGCCCGTTCGCGCCCGACGAACTGCCGTCCGTCAAACAGCGCGCATGGACACTGCTCGTGCAGGGCGTGGATCTGCACGACGACCGCGCGCGCGCGTTGCTCGACCGTTTCCGTTTCGTGCCGGACGCGCGTCTCGACGACCTGATGATTTCGTATGCGACCGATAGTGGCGGCGTCGGCCCGCACTTCGATTCCTACGATGTGTTTCTTTTGCAAGTAAAAGGCAAGCGCCGCTGGCGCATTAGCGCGCAGAAAGATCTGACGCTGCAGCCCGGCTTGCCGTTGAAGGTTTTACAGCACTTCGAGCACGAACAGGAGTGGGTACTCGAGCCCGGCGACATGCTGTACCTGCCGCCGCACATCGCGCACGACGGCATCGCCGAGGGCGAATGCATGACCTGCTCGATCGGTTTTCGCTCGCCCTCCGAAAGCGAGCTGACCGCGCAGTTCCTCTACCACCTGGCCGAGCGCGGAGAGGCCACGGGCAAGGCGGGCGCCCTTTATCGCGACCCACGGCAGGCCGCGGTCGAACAGCCGGCCGAGTTGCCCGCGGCGCTCGTCGAACGGGTGGGCGCGATGCTTGCTAAAGTGCGATGGAATGAGCAGGACATTGCGTCGTTCCTTGGCACGTACCTCAGCGAACCCAAGCCGAGTGTCGTCTTCGATCCGCCGCAACGGCCGCTCAACGAAGCCCGTTTCATCGGCGCGGCGTCGAGATCCGGTCTACGGCTCGATCGCAAGAGTAACCTGTTGTATGAACGACGTTTTTTCTTCGTAAATGGAGAAGAAATATCGTGGACCGGCGCGAAAAAATGGCTGTTTGAACTCGCAAATCTGCGGTGCATGAGTGCGATACGCTTTGTAACACTATCACACGATTCATCGGTGACAGCACTGCTACACGAGTGGTATTGTGCGGGCTGGATACAGGTAGGCGAGATTGCGTAACTCTGCCCGCCTGTTATACCGTACGGTGAAATTTTGTATGAGAAAGACAACGTATTGACCCGCATTTATCGACTGTCAGTACGAAAGTGCATATAATTTCCGCCCAAGCCGTAGGGAAGATTCCAGCTCGTCAAAAGAGCATCTCCACCAGCGGCCCAGGTCGGTGTTGGAGCACATTACCGGTTTTATTTTGCGCTGTTGCTTACCTTTAAACCATAAAAGGACGTGATCATGAAGAAATCCCTCCTCGTAGCATCCCTGTTGGCAGTTGTGGCACTCGCTGCATGCAACAAGAGCAACGATCAGGCTGCTGCACCGTCGGAAGCTGCGTCCGCACCGGCGGCAGCATCGCCTGCTGAAGCAGCATCGCCGGCAGTTGCAGCATCGCCGGCCGAGGCAGCATCGCCGGCCGAAGCAGCATCGCCGGCCGAGGCAGCATCGCCGGCTGAAGCAGCATCGCCGGCAGCAGGCGCAAGCCAGTAAGCCGCAACGGTTCGGCGCTGTAGCGGCGCTCCCGCTACAGCGCCTGCGCACGAAACGTTTGGAGGTTGGCCGGAAACGGCGCGGGCCGCAAACGGGCAAAGAAAAACGCCACGGATTCACATCCGTGGCGTTTTGTCATTCAGGGCCGCTTTCCGCTGCGGAGCTCGTCGCATGTGTGGAACACATCCCCTATCGAACCGGCGCCGCTGGCCCAGCGCTCTCCTCAAAGAACTCACGCACCACGTCGATCTCGCGGGTGCGCTTGAACGGCGGCAGACTCTGCCAGATGCGGCGGCCATAAGGTTTATCGACGAGACGTGTATCGCAGATCATCAGCACGCCACGATCGGTCTCCGCGCGAATCAGCCGGCCGGCGCCCTGCTTCAGCGTGATGACGGCCTGCGGCAGCTGATGCACGGCGAACGGGCTCAAGCCCTTCTTCGTCAGTGCGTCGAGCCGCGCGGCCAGCACGGGATCGTCCGGCGGCGCAAACGGCAGCTTGTCGATCACGACCAGCGACAGCGCGTCGCCGCGCACGTCCACCCCTTCCCAGAAGCTCTGACTGCCGACGAGGATCGCATTGCCGTAGGCGCGAAAGCGGTCGAGCAGTTCGGTGCGGCTCGCATCGCCCTGCACGAGCAGCGGATAGTCCCAGCCGCGCGACTCGATCGCGTCGCGCAGCTTCGCCGAGATACGATCCACCGCGCGCAGCGTCGTGCACAGCATGAAGACGCCGCCGCCCGAGGCTTCGATCGCGGGCAATGCGGCATCGAACACGGCGTCGGTGAACATCGGCGATGACGGCTGTGGCAGATTGCGCGGTACGTACAGAAGCCCTTGCGATGGATAGTCGAATGGGCTCGGCAATGTCATCGAGCGCTTCGAGTTCAAGCCCATCTGTGCCGCATAGTGCGTGAAGTCGCCGCGCACCGACAGCGTCGCCGATGTGAAGATCCACGCGCGCGGTACGCCGGCGCGCTGCTTCGCGAAAATCGGCGCGACCGACAACGGCGTTTCGTGCAGCTGCACCGTATGCGAGAACACCTCGATCCAGCGCACCTTTTCATTCGGATCGGCGCGCTCCGCGCCGGCGTCACCCTCGCGGGTCGCAACCGCGTCGCGTTCTGCACTCGTGGGTGGCGTGGTCCAGCCGCTCAGCACGTCCTGCAACTCGCGCGCGCGACGCAAACACGCGCCGAGCGATTCGGCTCGCTCGGCCTGGCCCGCCAATGCCGAGGCCAACGCGTCGAGCTCGGCCTCGAGCGTCTCGAGCGCGGCGAACAGCGGGTGATCGTCGGGCAGCTGGCCGATCGACAGACGCACCGAGTCTTCCTTGAACGCGAGCCGCACGTCGCGCGCGGCGCGCTCGAGCGTCGCGCCGAGCTTGACCCAATCGACCGCATCGCGTGCGTGACCGAGGCCCTCGGCGACCGAATCGCGTGCGAGTTCGAGAAACTGCGCGGTCGATAGCGTCTCGCCGAAAAACAGCGTCGCGGTTTCGGGCAGCTGGTGCGCTTCGTCGAAGATGACCGTATTCGCAGTCGGCAGCAGCTCCGCCATGCCGGTATCGCGCAGCATGATGTCGGCGAAAAACAGATGGTGGTTGACCACCACGATATCGGCCTGCTGCGCTTCGCGGCGCGCCTGCATCACGAAGCAGTCCTTGTAGTGGGGACACTCCTGGCCGAGACAGTTGTCGCGCGTCGACGTGACCATCGACCACACCTGCGCCGTTTCCGGCACGCTCGCGAGTTCGGCCTTGTCGCCGGTGCGCGTGATCTTCGCGAAGCGCACGATGTCCTGCAGATACGAGGTCTCCTGGCGCGACGGCAGACGGCCGTTGTCCGCGGTGCGTTGCAGGTAGTAATGGCACAGGTAGTTCGCGCGGCCCTTCAGCATCGCGACCGACACCGGCACCGCGAGCGCGTCGCGCACGGTCGGAATGTCGCGCTGGAACAGCTGATCCTGCAGATGCTTGGTGCCGGTCGAGACGATCACCTTGCCGCCCCACAGCATGGCCGGCACGAGGTACGCATAGGTCTTGCCGGTGCCGGTACCCGCCTCTACGATCAGCGTATTCTCACCACCGTCGACGCCATCGGCTTGTGCGTTGCTCCCGGTCGACTCAGAGACGGCTTCAGCGCCGGTCTGCTGCAGGCGCCGCGCCGGGCGCTTCTGCGTCTCGAACATCGCGGGCTCGGGCATCGCGCGGCCCGACGCCTCCATCGCCGCGGCAACCGCACGCGCCATCTCGATCTGCGACGCACGCGGCCGATAACCGTCGATCTGCCGTGCGAGCAGACCGTTGTCGGCGAAGATGTCGTCGAGCTCGCTCGCGCGGCGCCGATTCAGCGACACACCTGGCGCCGGTGCTGCCGCGCGCGGCGCAGGCGTACCCGAAGCAGATGCGTTGTCCGGCGCGGCCCGGGATGAAGTGTCATGCGATGAATTCAAGGCAAGCGTTCCTGCTAAGTCCGGCTCGCGCGCTGCGCGCCCGGCGCCTGCCAGGCCGCGAACTCAGGCGCGCGCGTCCGGTTCGAGCTGCAATTGCAGCAAGATGATGGTGTCCTTGACTTTAAGTTTGCGCTTTTTCAGGCGCTGCAACTCGAAGTCGTCGATGCCGGGTTCATCCGACATCCGGTCGATCAACCGGTCGAGTCCACTATGCTCCGATTCCAGTTGCAGAATGCGGTCGCGAAGTGTGTTTGCGTCGATGACGTGATGACGATCGCGCATGCTCGCCTCCTCTGGTCGGCGGCACGAACCGCGTGCGCGCGGTCCGATGCCTGAGGTTGCTGTCCGCCTCAAAACGCATTACGGCGACTACGGCGGCCCTGGCCACGACCGCCACGGCTTACTCTACGATACAGCCACTACAGCACGCTTACTGTTGCTCTTGTTGCTGCTTTTTCTGCTCTTCGAGCTGTTGCTGCTTCAGCTCGTCCTGACGCTTCTGCTCGGCCTTCTCGGCGGCCTGCTTTTGACGTGCTTCGACATCGAGCTTGTGCTGCTCGGCCTCGGCCTGCTTCCGCTCGAAAGTCTCCTGTTTCTGCTGGCGCTCCGCGGCCTTTTCCGCACCCTGCCGACGCGCTTCCTCGAGCTTGCGCTGGTAGTCGCTCTGCTTCTGGTCGTAGGCCTTCTGATTGGCCGCCGCCTGCGCAGGCGTGACACCACGCTGCGCCTGATCGAGCGCGTGCTGGCGCTGCTTCTCCTCGTAGGCCTGCGCGTTGGCTTCGTGCTGCGGTGCCGCGGCGTTGCGCTGCGCCTGATCGAGCGCGTGCTGACGTTGCTTCTCCGCGTAGGCCTGCGCATTGGCTTCGCGCTGCGGCGCCTCGGCGTTGTGCTGCGCCTGATCGAGCGCGTGCTGACGCTGCTTTTCCTGATACGCCTGCTCGTTGCGCGCGTCTTCGGCGGCACGTTGCGGCGCTTCCGCCTCGTTTTGCGCGCGCCGCAACGCGGTGCGTTCGTCGCGTTCACGGGCGCGCTGCGCACGCTGCTCGGCGTCGAGCGCGAGCTGTTCCTTGCGGATGTCCGCCTGCACGCTGCGCATCGCGTCGCGCGCGCGGTTCAGACAGTGATTGACGAAGAAGCGGCTGTAGCAGTTGTGTTGCGCGACAGCGAATTGATAGTTGTTGTCGTCGGTGCGCTGATTGAGCACCTGTTGCCGCTCGTCGAACGACTTGTCCAGCACGGCTACGTCACTTGCGCTTTGAGGGCCGTCGGCGGTTGCGGCGGCTTGCGGGCCCGAGCCCGCGACGGGCGCCGTACCTTGCGCGGGCGTCGCGCTTTGCGCCGCGGCCGACACCGGCACGACGAGCGCTGCGGCGATCACGCACGACGCGGCAGCCGTTAAAGCCGACCGACCGAACGAGCGCAAAGAAACCAGCGGCAATTGAGACGAACCCGGCAGTGAACCCGGCAGTGAACCTGACGCCAGCGAAGAGACCAGGCGGTTGAGGGACAAGGAGATTGGCAACGTCGTAGAGGGTCAACGGAACATGCCCGAAATTCTAACACCCCACGGTTGAGCCCTTTGGCATTTATGGCAAAATGCCCCGCTCTAGACTTGGTCGCGGCACATGCCCGGCCTGTCCCGATTTGCCGCCCGCGCGCGGCCCATCACTGAGTCCGCAGGAACACCAAGACCTTATGACGGAAACCGTAGCACTCAAGATCGTCCAGCGCATCGCCACCGAACTGTCCGTCCAGCCGCGCCAGGTCGCGGCCGCGGTGGAACTACTCGACGAAGGCGCGACCGTTCCGTTCATTGCCCGTTATCGCAAGGAAGTGACCGACAATCTCGACGACACGCAACTGCGCAATCTCGAGGAACGCCTAGTCTATTTGCGCGAGCTGGAAGACCGGCGCGCGGCGATCATCGCGAGCATCGACGAACAGGGCAAGCTCACCGACGAGCTGCGCGGCGCGATCGAAGGCGCCGACAGCAAACAGGTGCTCGAAGACCTCTATCTGCCATACAAACCGAAGCGCCGCACGCGCGCGCAGATCGCGCGCGAAGCCGGCTTGCAGCCGCTCGCCGACGCGCTGCTCGGCAATCCGCTGCTCGATCCGCAAGCCGAAGCCGCGGCGTACGTGGACGCGGACAAAGGCGTCGCCGATGTGAAGGGCGCGCTCGACGGCGCGCGCGACATCCTCTCCGAACAATTCGGCGAGACCGCCGAACTGCTCGGCAAGCTGCGCGACTATCTGTTCAACCAGGGCGTGGTGTCGTCGAAGGTCGTGGAAGGCAAGGAAACCGCGGAAGAGGAGAAATTCCGCGACTACTACGACTACGCCGAAACGATCCGCACGGTGCCGTCGCATCGCGCGCTCGCACTGTTCCGCGGCCGCAATGCCGGCGTGCTGATGATCAAGCTCGGCCTCGGCGAAGAGCTCGACGCGCAGGCGCCGCACCCGGGCGAAGCGCTGATCGCGCGGCACTTCGGCATCGCCAATCAGAACCGCCCCGCCGACAAGTGGCTCTCCGACGTGTGCCGCTGGTGCTGGCGCGTGAAGGTGCAGCCGCACCTCGAAAACGAACTGCTGACCAATCTGCGCGACGAAGCCGAACACGAAGCGATCCGCGTGTTCGCGCGCAATCTGAAGGACCTGCTGCTCGCGGCGCCGGCTGGTCCGAAGGCCGTGATCGGTCTGGATCCGGGCTTGCGCACCGGCGTGAAGGTGGCGGTGGTCGACCGCACCGGCAAGGTGCTCGCGACCGACACGATCTACCCGCACGAGCCGCGCCGCGACTGGGACGGCTCGCTCGCGAAGCTCGCGCGAATCGCCGCGCAAACGCAGGCCGAGCTGATCAGCATCGGCAACGGCACCGCGTCGCGTGAGACGGACAAGCTCGCGAGCGAGCTGATCGCGCGTCATCCGGAGCTGAAGCTGCAGAAGATCGTCGTGTCCGAAGCCGGCGCGTCGGTGTACTCGGCGTCCGAGCTTGCCGCGAAGGAATTCCCCGCCATGGACGTGTCGCTGCGCGGCGCGGTGTCGATTGCGCGACGTCTGCAGGACCCGCTCGCCGAGCTCGTGAAGATCGAGCCGAAGGCGATCGGCGTCGGCCAGTATCAGCACGACGTGAACCAGCGCGAACTCGCGCGCTCGCTCGACGCGGTCGTCGAAGACTGCGTGAATGCGGTCGGCGTCGATGCGAACACCGCGTCGGTCGCGCTGCTCGCGCGGGTGTCGGGTTTAAACGCAACGCTCGCGCGCAACATCGTCGACTATCGCGATGCGAACGGGCCGTTCCCGTCGCGCGAGCATCTACGCAAGGTGCCGCGTCTCGGCGACAAGACCTTCGAGCAGGCTGCCGGCTTCCTGCGCATCAATAACGGCGAGAATCCGCTCGACCGTTCGTCGGTGCACCCGGAAGCGTATCCGGTCGTCCAGCGCATCCTCGCGAAGATCAGTAAGCAGGTCGGCGAAGTGCTCGGCAATCGCGACGCGTTGCGCGGACTGTCACCCACCGAATTCGTCGACGAGCGTTTCGGTCTTCCAACCGTGCGTGACATCCTGGTCGAACTCGAGAAGCCGGGCCGCGATCCGCGTCCCGAGTTCAAGACCGCGACGTTCCGCGAAGGTGTCGAGAAGGTCAGCGATCTGATCCCGGGCATGGTGCTCGAAGGCGTCGTGACGAACGTCGCGGCGTTCGGCGCGTTCATCGACGTCGGTGTGCATCAGGATGGCCTCGTGCACGTGTCGGCGATGTCGACGAAGTTCGTGAAGGACCCGCATGAGGTCGTGAAAGCCGGTCAGATCGTCAAGGTCAAGGTGCTCGAAGTCGACGTGAAGCGCCAGCGTATCGCACTGACGATGCGTCTCGACGACGAACCCGGTGCAGCGGCCGTGCGCAGCGGCGGCGGTGCGCAGCAGGATCGCGGTGGCTCGGGCGGCAGCTTCAATCGCGGCGGAGCGGGACGCGGTGCGCCGCAACGCTCGCGCGAACCGGAGCCGGGCGGCGCGATGGCGGCTGCGTTTGCGAAGCTCAAGCAGAAGTGAGCGTCACGGACCGGAGCACGTCGTCGCACGCGCTCCGGTCCGTGACATGACTGCGTCGCGCGCTCAACCGCTTGCACGCGCGCATGAACAAAAAGCCCACGCATTGCGTGGGCTTTTTGTTTGCGCTCCCGCACGTCACGCGCGAGCCGTCAAATCTCGATCTTCGTTCCCAGTTCCACGACCCGGTTAGCCGGGATGCTGAAGAAGTCGGTCGGCTTCGCGGCGTTCTGATGCATCCACGCGAACACACGCTCGCGCCATACCGACATGCCCGGCAATTGCGTCGGCACCACCGTTTCGCGCGCGAGGAAGAATGACGTGTCCATCAATTCGAAGCTCATGTCGTGCGTGCGGCCGACGTCGAGCAGCACCGCCTTCACGTCGGGCGTTTCGTTAAAGCCGTAGGCTGCCTTCACCAGCCACAGGCCACCGTTCATGTCCTTCACGGTCACGCGATCGGCGTCCTTCACGTACGGAATGTCGCGCGTGACGAAGGTCAGAAAGATCGTGCGCTCGTGCAGCACCTTGTTGTGTTTCAGATTGTGCAGCAGGCTCACCGGCACCAGCGAATCGCTGCCGGTCAGATAGATCGCGGTGCCCGACACGCGATGCGGCGGATGCGCGAGCAGGCCTTGCAGGAACGGCATCAGCGGAATACCGTCGGCGGCCGTGCGTTCCTTCACGATCATCCTGCCCTTGAACCACGTCATCAGCAGGAAGAACAGCAGGCCGCCGATGCACAGCGGCAACCAGCCGCCCTCTTCGACCTTCAGCAGGTTCGCGCCGAAAAAGCCCAGGTCGACCACCATGAACACGCCGATGATGAGCCCAACGAGCAGTTTGTTCCAGTTCCACACCTTCACCATCACGACGCAGGCAAGGATCGTCGTGATCACCATCGTTGCCGTCACCGCGATACCGTACGCGGCCGCCAGATTGTCCGAGCTCTTGAACGCGATCACGATGCACAGGATGATGAACAGCAGCATCCAGTTCACGACCGGCACATAGATCTGCCCGATCGCGAGTTCGGACGTGTGCAGGACCTTCATGCGCGGCACGTAGCCGAGCTGGATCGCCTGGCTCGTCAGCGAGTACGCGCCCGAAATCACCGCCTGCGACGCGATCACCGTCGCGACCGTCGACAGCACGACGAGCGGCAACAACGCCCAGTCCGGCGCGAGCAGGAAGAACGGATTTTCGATCGCCTTTGGGTCGTGCATCAGTAGCGCGCCCTGGCCGAAGTAGTTCAGCACGAGCGAAGGCATCACGAGCACGTACCACGCCATGCGGATCGGCTGCGCGCCGAAGTGGCCCATGTCCGCGTACAGCGCCTCCGCGCCGGTCAGCACCAGCACGACCGAGCCGAGCACCACGTAGGCCTGCAGCACGTGCGCGGCCATGAACGTGTACGCGTAGTAGGGATTGAGCGCCTGGATCACATTCGGCGACTGCATGATGTGCCACAGGCCGAGCACGGCGAGCACGAGGAACCAAAGCGTCATGATCGGCCCGAACAGACGGCCGACCGTGGCCGTGCCGTGCCGCTGGATCCAGAACAGCACGATCAGGATCACGACGGTCAGCGGAATCACCAGATGCGCCAGATGCGGCGCGGCGATTTCGAGACCTTCGACCGCCGAGATCACCGAGATTGCCGGCGTGATCACCGCGTCGCCGTAAAACATGCAGGCGCCGAAGATGCCGAGCATCATCAGAAGGCCGGCCATTTTCGATTTCTGATCGACCGAGCGCATCGCCAGCGCCATCAGCGCGAGGACGCCGCCCTCGCCGTTGTTGTCGGCGCGCATCACGAACAGCACGTACTTGACGCCGACCACGATCACGATTGCCCAGAACAGCAGCGAAATAACGCCAAGGATCGACTGATCGGTCAACGGGATGCCGTGCGACGGACTGAAGGCTTCCTTCAGCGCGTACAACGGGCTCGTACCGATGTCGCCGAACACCACTCCGATCGCGGCAATCGCAAGGGAAGGCAGTGGCTGTTTGTGTACGTGATTGTTATCTGTCATGGACGCGAGGAAATCCGTTCCCGGGCGGAAAAAACGACCGCTATTTTAAACTGCCCATCCGGTACCGCCCGGCTTGTTGTGGATACGCCACGTGGATGTCCGCGCAGTGTAGCACTGCGATATGGACGCGCCTGTCGCGGTGCGGACGTCCTGGCGCCGCGCGTGACGATCGGGTAGGAGGCGGGGTTGCCCCCGCCGTCCTCCCACAACACCGGACGTACGGATCACGTATCCGGCGTTTCCTGACGACTGGATTGCTCCAGCGAGCTTCGTTTCGTTCGTCGTGTCGCCTGTCGTTCAATGGACACCCCAACCTCTCTCAGGCTTCCGGCCGTCAAGTTTGATCGCAGGCTCCCGGCTGTGCCGAGACTTGTGCCCAAACGCTCAGAGAGCACGCGTGACTATCCACTCTCGTCAGGTTCGGCCCTTCACTGCTCCGGTTCCGAGCCGCTACTATGGCCTCTGCTGACTCCCGCCAGCCCATCCCGGCACCTTGCGATGCCAGTAGCACAAGGCAGACTGACGGGGCTCCCAGGGTAATGCGCGCGACCTTCCTGCTTATGCCTGTCGGATCTACGTCGTGGCGTTCCGTGCAAGTATTGGGCTTTACAGATCTTGGACTGCTCACCCCGCCACACCGCCTGATATCCGCTTCCTGTTCGTCAGGCCAGCATTTTGCCTGCGGCTTCCTTCAGATTCCGCCTTACGACGGACACCCTTGCCGTTCAGCTAGCACTTCCCCTTGCCGGGTGTGCAGAGGACTTTCACCCCCAAGTCATCCGGCTCGCCACCACAGCGGGTCGGACAGCGCCAGTCACGGCGCTACGCGCCATGCCTGGCGCACCATAAAAAAACGGAGCCCGACTGGGCTCCGTTTTGTGACACCGCGATGCCGCACGAGATCCGATGCGACAAAGCGTGAGGCGCGCGGCTTCGCGTCAATTGCCCGACGCCTCATCGGCCTGGGCGATGCCGCGCTTGATCCACGCGCCGAGGTTGTGCGGACGCACCGTGTCCCACTCCTCGAACGGCTGATGAATCCACGGGTTGGTCGGCAGATACTGCACGTGGTAATCGGGCTTCACCTTCGAGCAGCCCTTGTACCACAGCACGGCCGAGCGCACCGCGGTGATGGCCGGATAGCGTTCCTTCAGATGCTGCTGCACGCGCGCGAGCGTGACGCCCGAATCGACGAGGTCGTCGACGAGCAGCACGTTACCGTGCAGTTCGCCGCGCGTCATCGTGATGTATTGCGCGATGTCGAGTTCGCCCTGCTGCGTGCCCGCTGCCTCGCGATAAGAGCTCGTTGCCAGAATCGCCAACGGCAGATCGTAGATGCGCGACAGCTGGTCGCCGACGCGCAGACCGCCGCGCGCGAGGCACAGGATCTTGTCGAACTTCCAGCCCGATTCGTGCACGGCAAGTGCGAGCATCTCGATCAGCCGGTGATATTCGTCCCAGCCGACCCACAGGTTCTTGTCGTCGTTGCGCGGATCTTTCATCGCGATCATGGGTACACCTTGCATCGCTTAGACCTTGAATGGATGACGCAGCAGAATCGTTTCGTCGCGGTCCGGACCGGTGGAGACCATGTCGATCGGAATGCCCGCGACTTCCTGCACGCGCGTCAGGTACGCACGCGCGTTGGCGGGCAGCTTGTCCCACTCCTTGATGCCGACCGTGCTTTCCTTCCATCCCGCAAAGGTTTCGTAGACCGGTACGCAGCGCGCGACTTCCGTCGCGCCACGCGGCAGCAGATCGACGTTGTGGCCGTCGATCGTGTAGCCGACGCACAGCTTCACTTCGTCGAGACCGTCGAGCACGTCGAGCTTGGTCATGCACAGCCCCGTCACGCCGTTGATCTGGATCGAGCGACGCAGCGCGGAGACGTCGAGCCAGCCGGTGCGGCGCGGACGGCCGGTGACCGAGCCGAATTCCTTGCCGACGGTGGCGAGTTCGAGGCCGATCGGGTCCTGGCGCGAGGCATTGTCCGCATCGTACAGTTCGCTCGGGAACGGGCCCGAACCGACACGCGTGCAGTACGCCTTCGTGATGCCGACGATGTAGTTGAGCTTCTGCGGACCCACGCCCGCGCCCGCCGTCGCGGCACCCGCGACGCAGTTGCTCGAGGTGACGAACGGATAGGTGCCATGGTCGATGTCGAGCAGCGTGCCCTGCGCGCCTTCGAACAGCAGATTGCCGCCGTTCGCGTTGACGTCGTAGAGACGGCGCGACACGTCGGTGACCATCGGCTTCAGTCGGTCGGCGTAGCTCAGCATCGTGTCGAGCGTTTGCTGGAAGTCGACCGCGGCAGCGCCGAGGTACTGTGTGAGCACGAAGTTGTGATAGTCGAGGTTTTCGCGCAGACGCTCGGCGAAGGCTGGTGCGTCGAACAGGTCCTGCACGCGCAGGCCGCGGCGCGCGACCTTGTCTTCGTAGGCCGGGCCGATGCCGCGGCCGGTCGTGCCGATCTTGCTCGCGCCGCGGCGCGCTTCGCGGCCCTGGTCGATCGCGACGTGGTACGGCAGGATCAGCGTGGTGGCTTCGGAAATGAACAGGCGCTTCTGGACGTCGATGCCGGCGGCTTCGAGTTCGCCGATTTCCTTGAACAGCGCTTCCGGCGACAACACGACGCCATTGCCGATGTAGCACGCGACGCCGGGATGCATGATGCCCGACGGAATCAGACGCAAGATGGTTTTCTTGCCGCCGATGATAAGCGTGTGACCGGCATTGTGACCGCCCTGGAAGCGAACGACGCCCTGAGCGTGGTCCGTCAGCCAGTCGACGATCTTGCCCTTGCCTTCATCACCCCATTGGGTACCCACGACGACGACGTTGCGCCCGGGGTTCACATTCACTGCGCTGGCAGACATGTTGTTTCGTAAGCTGGTTAAAAACGTATTTTACCTAGGTTCGCGGAAGCTTCCGGAATTTTTCCGTTTCCGCTCAACGGTATGCACGTTATGTTGAGTATTGGGAGGGATGCGCGGCCGCGCAGAGTCGCTCGACCGCGCGCGAT
Source organism: Paraburkholderia sp. 35.1 (assembly GCF_050436525.1). NCBI lineage: Bacteria > Pseudomonadati > Pseudomonadota > Betaproteobacteria > Burkholderiales > Burkholderiaceae > Paraburkholderia > Paraburkholderia sp. 35.1. The sequence goes on from NZ_JBNDMJ010000003.1 coordinate 349,502, forward strand.
TCGGGCGGTGGTTGCGCCGCCCTCGGGCGAGCGTCGGGGGACGGGTCCCCGGCAGCGTAGATCGGAACGCGCGGCTCAAGCGCGCGGTTCAACCACCCATGCGCCATTGCGCTCGACCAGCACCCGGTCGAACGCGAATTCATCGAGATCGTGCTTGTGGCCAGGCAGCGCCTGGATTACCACTTCACCGCCATCGCGCAATGCCGCGACCGCCACGCGCAACGCTTCGTCGTGCCGCCACGGCGCGAGGATCGCGCTGCTGCGCGCTTCGACCGGCGAGATCCGCGCGACTTCGCGCAGATCCAGCGAAAAGCCGGTTGCCGCGCGAGCGCGGCCATAGGCCTGACCGACGTGGTCGTAACGGCCGCCGCGCGCGACCGCGTTCGGCACGCCGTCCACGTAAGCGGAGAACATCACACCGCTGTGGTACGCGTAGCCACGCAGATCGGCGAGGTCGATCATCACTTCGGCGCCGTCGACCTGGCTCGCGAGGAACGCGAGGTCGTCGAGCGCGCGGGCGATCGCCGGTGAATTCGGCAGACGCGCGCGGGCCTCTTCGAGCACCGACGCGTCGCCGTACAGCGTCGGCAGCGCGCGCAGCGCATCGCGAATCACCGGCGAGAATTGCGCGGTCATCTCGACCAGACGCGGCACGTCCTTGCCGGCCAGCGCGTCGTAGAGCGCCGGGCCCAGTTCCTCGGCGGCCGGCTCGGCTTCGATCAGCGCGGCCAGCACGCCCGCGTGACACAGGTCCAGACGCACCTTCGCGAGGCCGGCGAGACGCAGCGCGTCGAGCATCAGCTGCTGGATTTCGAGGTCCGCTTCGAGCCCCGCGTGGCCGTAGATTTCCGCACCGATCTGGATCTGCTCACGCGTCGCATGCAGGCCGCGCGGGCGCGTATGCGCGACGTTGCCCGCATAGCAAAGACGCGTGACGCCTTGGCGGTTCAGCAGATGCGCGTCGATGCGCGCGACCTGCGGCGTGATGTCGGCGCGCAGACCGAGCGTGCGGCCCGACAGCTGATCGACGAGCTTGAAGGTGCGCAGATTTAGATCGTGCCCACCGCCCGTCAGCAGCGACTCGATGTATTCGAGCAGCGGCGGCATCACCATCTCGTAGCCGTACGAGCGGAAACGGTCCAGCAAATGACGCCGCAATTCTTCGATCTTGCGGGCCTCCGACGGCAGCACGTCGGCGATATTCTCAGGAAGCAACCAGGTCGACATCGATACAGTCCTACGGCGTTGAACACGGCGTCTTGCAGCGCCGATGATGAGTGTGAATGACGTAGAGCGGCTTGATTCTGGCGGCTGACACAGACGCCCGGGCGGCGCTTTGCGGCACGCGCGCGACGCGCGGCGGCGTGGCCGGTCAGTACGCGTTTTGCTCGGGCCGGCAAAACACGCCGCAACACGCGGCGTTCGTCAGACAAGCAAGCCGGCTTCAGGTCGCGATGAACAGTAGAACCAGCCCGAGCAACATCACGATGAGCCCTCCGACACGAATCTGATGCGGCGGTCGTTCCGCTATTTTACGGAACGTGTCGCGCCAGGCGGTTGGAAAAACGAACGGAAACATCCCCTCGATAATCAGCATCAGCGCGATCGCGAGCAATAACGAACCAGCTATGTCCATGCGAGTGAAGCGGCCGCGATGCGGATGCCGCGGCCTTCGGTAATCAGCGTTTGCGCGCAGCAGGCGCGGAAGCGTCCGGGGCGACGCCGCCGGTCGGGCTACGCATGAAGCGGAAGAACTCGCTACTGGAGTCGACCACGATCAGGTCGCCCGGCTTGAAGGTCTTCCGGTACGCCTGCATGCTTTGATAAAACTGGTAGAACTGCGGATCCTTGCCGAACGCTTCGGCAGCGATCTCCGCGGCCTTTGCATCGCCTTCGCCGCGAATGCCCTGCGCCTGCGCGAGGCCGTCGGCGAGCACCGCCTGCTGCTTCGCGAGCGCGTCCGCGCGGATCTGGTTCGCTTCGGCGGCGCCCTTCGCTCGCTCGTCCACCGCGACCTGCTTGCGCGCGGCGATCATGCGCTTGAATACCGAGTCGGCCACCGCTGCCGGGAAATCGACGCGCGTGAGTTGCACATCCACGACCGATACGCCGAGCGATGCCGCGCCCTTGTCCATCGCACCGCGGGCCTGTTCGGCGATCGCCGGTTGTTTGGCGAGCGCGTCGGACAGCGTGAACTTGCCGAACGCGTCGCCGAGCGCGCCGCGCGACAGCAGCGCGAGCCGGTCGGGCAGACTCTGCGGATCACCCTTCGTTTCGGCGATCAGCTTCAGCGGATCGGTCACGCGGAACTTGATCACCGGGTTGACCAGCAGATCGGTTTTGTCGGACGTGACGTAATGATCTTCGTCGGGTGCGTCGAGCGACTGGATGCGATTGTCGACGAACGCGACCGTTTGCAGCGGCGGCGGCAGCTTCACGTGCAGCCCCGGGCCGAGCAGCGTGGGCGTCGCGTCGCCGCGCCCGGACAACACAGCCATATGCCGTTGATCGACGACGAACACCATCGACGATGCCGCGAACAGCACGATGACGAGCGCGACGACGAGCGCAATGATTCGGTTCATATTCTTGTGCGCTCCTTATTGAACGTCGTCTTCGCGCATGCGATTGCGGAACGCTTCGCGCGAGCGCAGCGACGCGGCGCTCGGCCGGCTCGCTGGCGCAGGCGCGGAAGCGGCGGGTGCGGATGCGCCATCGGCGGCGGAGCCTGCCGCGGCACCGGTCTCAGCGGCCGACGCGGCCGACGGCGCGGCCGCACTCGCCGCTTGCGGCGCGCCCGCGACAGCAGGACCCGAAGCGGCGGCGCCCGCCGCCGCGGCCTGGCGTTCGCGATTCTGCTCGACGAGCCTGTCGAGCGGCAGATACAGCACGTTGTTGCCGTTCTTCGCGTCGACGAACACCTTGGTCGCGTTCGCGTAAATCTGCTGCATGGTTTCCATGTACAGGCGGAAGCGCACGACGGCCGGCGCCTTCGCGTATTGGGCGTAGACCTGGTTGAAGCGCTCGGCCTCGGCCTGCGCCTGCGCGACCGTGGTCTGGCTATAGGTTTTGGCTTCCTGGACCTGACGATCGACGTCGGCCTGCGCGCGCGGCAGAAGATCGGCCGCATAAGCCTGCGCATCGCGTTTCGCGCGTTCGTTTTCGTCGTGCACCTTCGCAGCGTCGGCGAACGCGGGTTGCACCTGCTCGGGCACCTGCACGCTCTGGATCGTCACGCCCGTGACTGCCAGACCGGACTGGTCCTGATCGAGCGATTGCTGGATCGCCGCGATCAGCTGCTGGCGCAAAGTTTCGTGATCCTGATCGAGGATATCGCTAGTGCTCTGCGCGCCGACGATGCCGCGCACCGCCGCCTGCGCGGCATGCATCACGCTCTGATCGGGATCGACGCTGCGAAACAGAAAGTCGTTGGGCTTGCGCACCTGGTACTGCACGGCGAAGCGCACGTCGACGATGTCGCCGTCGTGCGTGAGCATTGACGCGTCCTTCACGTTCGCGAGACGCACCACATTGCTACGGCCGATCTCGACCTGGCGGATCTGCCCGACATTGACGAACTCGTGGGACTCGAACGGAAACGGCAGACGCCAGTGCACGCCCGGCTCCGCGGTATAGCGATACTTGCCGAACTGCAGCACGACGGCCGCCTGGCCATCCTGCACGACGAACACACCGCTGCCGAGATAGATCGCGATCAGCACGCCGATCACGATGCCGACGCCGATGCGCGCGCCACGGCCGTTGTCAGGACGGCCACCGCCGACACCGCCGCCCCTGCGCCCGAAAATCCGGGACAGACGGCGATTGAATTCGCGCCACATTTCGTCGAGGTCGGGCGGACCTTCACCGTCGCGTGCCGGTCGCTTCGGATCGTTCGGCCGTTGCCGGTCGCCGTTGCCGTCGCCCCGGCCCCAACGCGGATCGTTCAGTGAAAGCAAGGCGCGCATACGCAGCCAGATACTCCGCTCGTTGTAATCGTTCACCTGTGTTCGTTCACCAGAGTAGACAGCGGGTCAGTGCAATTGGAACGGGTCAGTGCCCGAGTTCTGGAACCTTGCGGTCGTCGCGCAGTTGCGCCGCGCGGTCATCTTGCGACGCATCGAGCGGCATGTCGGCAAGCGGTTCGGCTGTAGCGATTTCGGCGATGGCAGCGCGCAATGCATCCAGCCCCTGCCCGGTGCGCGCGCTCAAAAAGACGCGCGAAATATTACCATACTCGTCCCGCTCGACCGCGTCGCCACGGGCTGCCAGCTCTGGCACCGCGTCGATCTTGTTGAACACGAGCACCTGACGGATCGTGTCCGCGCCGATCGCGTGCAACACCTCGTTGACCTGATCGATCTGGTCGAGCCGCACCGCGCTCGATGCATCGACGACATGCAGCAGCAGGTCCGCGTGAATGGTTTCCTCGAGCGTCGCGCGGAACGCGGCGACGAGCTGGTGCGGCAGCTCGCGGATGAAACCGACGGTATCGGACACCACCACCTGCCCCGCTTCGTCGCCCAGATACACGCGCCGCGAGGTGGTATCGAGCGTGGCGAACAACTGGTCGGCGGCATACGCCTGCGCCTTGGTCAGCGCGTTGAAGAGCGTCGATTTGCCGGCGTTCGTGTAGCCGACGAGCGACACCGACATCGTCTGGTTGCGATGCCGCGCCCGGCGTTGCGTGCCATGCTGGCGGCGCAGCTTGTCGAGGCGGATCTTGAGCGCCTTGATGCGCTCGCCGATCAGCCGGCGGTCGGTTTCGAGCTGCGTCTCGCCTGGACCGCGCAATCCGATACCGCCCTTCTGACGTTCGAGGTGGGTCCACGCGCGAATCAGCCGGGTCGACAGATATTGCAGCTGCGCGAGTTCGACCTGCAGCTTGCCTTCGTGGCTGCGCGCGCGCTGCGCGAAAATGTCGAGGATCAGACTGGTGCGATCGACCACGCGCCGATTAAGCGCCCGCTCCAGATTGCGCTGCTGCGCAGGCGCCAGAGCATGGTTGAAGATCACGAGTTCGATGTCGTTTGCTTCGCACGCAAGGCGCAATTCTTCGGCCTTGCCGCTGCCGACGAACATCTTCGCGTCGGGACTGGAACGGCGTCCGGTGAGGGTGACCAGGGGGTTCGCGCCCGCGCTGTGCGCGAGCAGGCTGAGTTCTTCGAGACTGGCTTCGAAATCGATCTTGCCGAAGTCGATGCCAACGAGCGCTGCATTGATCAAATTGGAGGGTATCAAAATGACGCGGCCGGGAGTGATCGCCAACGGGCGACAGTGTGCCGGCCGCGGCGAGGGTTAGGACTGTTCGGAATCCGGGTGGAAATTCACCGGACGGGCAGGCACGACCGTCGAAATGGCGTGCTTGTAGACCATCTGGGTGACCGTATTCCGGAGCAACACGACGTACTGGTCGAACGATTCGATGTTCCCTTGAAGCTTGATGCCGTTGACCAGGTAGATCGACACCGGCACATGCTCTTTACGCAGTGCGTTCAAAAACGGGTCTTGTAACAATTGCCCTTTGTTGCTCATAGCAAACTCCGTATTTTTTTGCAGGTTGACTGAATTGACGGCGAAGGAAAAAGAGATCCGCCGCCAACCGCTACACTATAGCTGATTTTCATTTCGACGCGCGGGCCCGGGACCCCCGGCCAAACCCAGCATACACGCGGGTTTCAGCCCAGCTTTAAGACCAGCTTCAGCTTGCTTCAGCCTTTGTCCGCGTAAGGGTTCGTCGACGATCTGAACTCTATTCGCAATGGAGTCCCCGTCAGCTTGAAAGTTTCCCGGAAGCGATTTTCGAGGTACCGCTTATACGTGTCGGTGATCGCGTCGAGCGCATTGCCGTGAATCACGATAATCGGCGGATTCTGTCCGCCCTGGTGTGCGTAACGCAGCTTCGGACGCACTGGACCGCGACGGCGCGGCTGCTGGAATTCGACCGCCTCGATCAGCGCGCGCGTCAGCTTCGGCGTCGGCAGCTTCGACATCGCGGCCGTGTACGCGTCGTCGACCGAACGCATCAGCGGCCCGATTCCGGTTTTTTCCGCGGCGGAAATGAAATGGAATTTGGCGAAGTCCAGAAATTTTAGTTTGCGTTCGAGGTCGGCTTTGGTGCGCTCGCGCACATGCGGATCGAGACCGTCCCATTTGTTCACGCCAACCACCAGCGCGCGGCCCTGCTCGACGACGAAGCCAGCGATGTGCGCATCCTGATCCGAGATGTCCTGACGCGCGTCGAGCAGCAGGATCACGACGTTCGCATCGGAGATCGACTGCAGCGTCTTCACGACCGAGAACTTTTCGATCGCCTCGAACACCTTGCCGCGGCGGCGCAGGCCGGCCGTGTCGATCAGCGTATACGGCTTGCCGTTGCGCTCGAAATCGACGTAGATCGAGTCGCGCGTAGTGCCGGGCATGTCGAACGCGATCACGCGCTCTTCGCCGACCAGCGCATTGATCAGCGTCGACTTACCAACGTTCGGCCGGCCGACGATGGCGATCTTCACGCCGCGCGCTTCCTTGTCTTCCTCGCTCTCTTCCGGCTGACCGGCATACGCGACTTCGAGCGCCTCGTTGATCATGTCGGTGACGCCGTCGCCGTGCGCGGCCGAAATCGCGCGCGGATCGCCGAGACCGAGTTCGTAGAAGTCGGCCGCGACGTTGGCGTACTTCATGCCCTCGGCCTTGTTCACGACGAGGAAGATCGGCCGGCCAACCTTGCGCAGATAGTCGGCGATCGACTTGTCCTGCGGCGCGAGACCGTTGCGCCCATCGACGATGAACACGACGACGTCCGACTCCTCGACCGCCTGGCGGGTCTGGCGCGCCATCTCGTGCAGGATGCCGTCTTTCGCGACCGGCTCGAAGCCGCCGGTGTCGACGACCAGATACGGCCGCTCGCCGGCGCGTCCTTCGCCGTAATGGCGATCGCGCGTGAGACCGGGCAGGTCGGCAACCAGCGCATCACGCGAACGCGTAAGGCGGTTGAACAGCGTGGATTTCCCCACATTGGGGCGCCCAACGAGGGCAATAACGGGTTTCATCTGATGTTGTTCACGGTGAAACGCGGGATCGCAACCGATCGCGCGCGTAGCGACGCCAGGCGGGCGCCACGGGGTGGCGTTCTGACGAAATTATCACGAATTCAGCCTGCTCCGGATGCGCGATCGATATGCGCATCCAGGCGGACGGGCGTGGGCTGCACAGACGCCGCCGGGGGCGCCTGCTTCAGACCGGGCTGCTCGACGGCTGACGCGCTCGTGTTCGAGGGCGTCTTTAATTTGCAAGGCCGTCGACGAAGCGCACGCGCCGCCTTGCATGCCGGCGGCCACAGCCTCGATCCGACTTGCCGGACCAGCCCGTCCGGCGATTTTTTCTATTGAGCCTGCCCGATCACGCGACGGGCAGCGTGGCAACCCGCAGGAGCCGCACGCCAAAGCCGGCGCAGACTTCAATTAAAAAGCGCGCGGCCGGCAAAGCCGGCCTGCGCGCCTGACATCATCTATCGCGATCAGCGCGGACGATAGCCGAACAGGCCGCCGTCGCGCGTCTGTACGACCAGCGTGTCGCCAGCCAGCACCGGCGCCGCGGTAATCGCGCTGCCGTCGGTCTTCACTCGTGCGACGAGCGTGCCGTCGACGGTCGACAGGAAATGCACGAAGCCCTTGTAGTCGCCGAACACGGCCGCGCGGCCGAGCAGCGTCGGCACGCTCAGGTCGCGGTTCTTCAGCGTGTCGTTCTTCCACAGCACCGAGCCGTTGTTCACGTCGAATGCGGACACGACCGACCAGTCGTCGGCGGCGACCACGCTGCGCTCATCCTGTGCGAGGCCGGTCGTGCTCGAGAACGGCTTGCCCCACAGCGCGCGGCCCGAGTTGGCGTCGAAACAGCCAATCTGGCCCTGGAACGTCACCGCGCAGGTCTCCGAACCCACCAGCGTGGGCGGGCCGGTCACGTCGTTGATACGCTCGACCTCGGTCACGCCCTTCGGATATGACACCGGCGTTTGCCAGTAGGCTTCGCCCGTCTGCAAGTTGATCGCGGCGAACGAGCCGCCCGGGAAGCCGGCCAGCACGGCCGCGTCACCTGCGAACGTCATGCCCGACGACACGCGCAGGTTCAGCGGCACCGCGCGGTTGCGGAAGTTCCACTTCTGCTCGCCGGTTTGCGCGTTGAACGCGACGATCTGGCCGTCGATCGTGCGCACGATCACGAGGCCGTTGCCGACGAGCGGCGGCGTAATGATCTCGCCCGGCGCCTTCGCGGTCCACAGCTGCTTGCCGTCCGCGCCTAGCACGTACACGTCGCCCTTCAAGCCACCGACCGCGGTGAGCGTGCCATCGCTGCCGACGCCCGCCGACAGATCATCGTGCAACTTGACGCGCCACACGTCCTTGCCCGTTTGCGCGTCGATCTTGGCGACCGTGCCATTCGTGCCGGCAGCATACACGGCATTGCCGACCGCAACCGGCGAGAACAGGTAGCGGCCCGCCTTGCCGACACTCGCCGACCAGGTCTGCTGCACGTCGAGCACGGGTTTGAACTCGGTGAGCGGCGTCGGCACACGGCGCTCGTCTTTCGTGGATGAGCAAGCCGCCAGCGTGAGAACGGTCATCGCACAGATAACGGGCACGGCGTAACGTTTCAGCAGATTCATCGGTGGACGAAGCATTCAGGAAATTGGATTAAAGGAGACCGCCTTGCGGTCGTGGCTCGCGGCGCGCTGCGCGGGACGCTCAGCCGCCAAGTGCATCCAGCTTGAACTGGATCAGCTGGCGCGCCGAACTGTCGCTGTTCGACAGCGAGTCGAGCGCGAGCTTGTAGGCCGCGCGCGCGTCGTCGCGCTTGCCTTGGGCGGCGAGCAGGTCGCCGCGGCGGTCCGCCACGACGCCCTTGAAGGCATCGGATTGTGGCTCGGCCAGGAGCGCGAGGCCCTGGTCGTATGCCTTGTCGTCGAGCAGCAGCGATGCCATGCGCAGCTTCGCGATCTGCTTGAACTCGTCGTCCTTCGCGTGATCGATCGTCCATTGCAGCTGCGCTTTCGCGCCGGCTTCGTCGCCAGCGGCGTACAGCGCCTTGGCGGCGCCGAGCGCGGTCATCTGCGCGTAGGCAGTACGGCCGAACTTGTCTTCCATGTCGGCGGCGACGCGCGCAATCTGCGCCTTATCGCCCGATGCCGCGGCTTGCTGAACCTGGTCATACAGCACCGCGGCTTCCGCGGCCTGACGACGCTGCCAGAAATTCCAGCCGTTCCAGCTCGCGCCTGCCAGCAACACCACCAGCACGATCCACGTGGTCGCATTGCCCCACTGCGTCCACCATGCCTTCAGACTTTCGATCGATTCTTGTTCGTCGTGGTAACTCATTGCCCGGCGATTTCCTCATTCTTGCTACGTGTGCGTGTCGAGCCAGCCGGCCCAACGACATCGCGATCAGTCGTCGCCGTCTTCGGCGGATGCAACCATCGCATTGATTAGATATTCGGTCAAGTCTTCGGCGGGCACGTTCTGTTGCTCGTTCTTACCGCCGTGGGCTTGCGTATCGCGCAGCGGTTTCACGCCGACCGTGCCGTTGGCGATCTCATCTTCGCCGAGCACGACCGCGAACGCGGCGCCGCTCGCGTCGGCGCGCTTCATCTGCGACTTGAAGCTTGCCGACTGACCGTCCGCGCTGCAATGCAGGATCACGTCGAGACCGGTATCGCGCAGACGCTCGGCGATGATGAACGCCTGCTCGCGCGCGGTGTCGCCCTGATGGACCACGTACACGTCGCAACCTTCGTCTTCCGGCACGAGCTGTTCTTCCTTAAGCAGCTCGAGAATCCGCTCGACGCCCATCGCCCAGCCGCACGCAGCCGTCGGCTTGCCGCCGAGCTGTTCGATCAGCGGATCGTAGCGGCCGCCCGCCGCGACCGTGCCTTGCGCGCCGAGTTTGTCGGTCACCCACTCGAACACGGTCAGATTGTAGTAATCGAGACCGCGCACGAGACGCGGATTGATCGTGAACGGAAGGTTGTTCGCCTTCAGCAGACGCTGCAGAGCTTCGAAGTGCGCGCGCGATTCTTCCCCAAGAAAATCGATCAGCTTCGGCGCGTTCCGCGCAACTTCCTGCAGCGCAGGATTCTTCGTATCGAGCACGCGCAGCGGGTTCGTATAGAGACGGCGCTTCGCGTCTTCGTCGAGCACGTCCATGTGCTTTTCGAGATACGCGATCAGTTCGACACGATGCGCGGCGCGCTCTTCAGCGAGGCCCAGCGAGTTGATTTCGAGCTTGATGCCAGTCAGGCCGAGGTCGTCCCACAGACGCTGGCACATCATGATGATTTCCGCGTCCGCATCCGGACCCGCGAAACCGAGCGCCTCGACACCGACCTGGTGGAACTGGCGATAACGGCCGCGCTGCGGACGCTCGTGACGGAACATCGGACCGATATACCACAGACGCTTCGGGCCATCGTACAGCATGTTGTGTTCGATCGACGCGCGCACCACGGCCGCCGTGTTTTCCGGGCGCATCGTCAGGTTTTCGCCGTTCAATGCGTCGGTGAAGCTGTACATCTCTTTTTCGACGATGTCGGTCACTTCGCCGATACCGCGTGTGAACAGCTGCGTATGCTCGACGATCGGCGTGCGGATATTCTGGTATCCGTACGAACGCAGCATCGACTTGACGGTGGTTTCGAAAAATTCCCAGAGCCCGGCTTCCTGCGGAAGGATGTCGTTCATGCCCTTCACGCCAGACAGCTTCTCGAGCTTTTTCTTCTGTTCAGTCATCTGTGTTTCGATAGCCGGTTTTTAGTTGAGCGCGTCGGCGCGGCCATAGCGCCGCTCGACGTAGTCGCTCACGATTTGCTGGAATTCTTGCGCGATGTTCTCGCCGCGCAGCGTCTTCACCTTTTCGCCGTCGATGAACACTGGCGCGGCCGGATTCTCGCCCGAGCCCGGCAGGCTGATGCCGATATTCGCCTGCTTCGATTCGCCCGGACCATTGACGATGCAGCCCATCACCGCGACGTGCATCTGCTCGACGCCGGGATACTGGTCGCGCCACACCGGCATCTGCTGACGCAGGTAGGTCTGGATCTGCGACGCGAGTTCCTGGAACAGCGTGCTCGTGGTGCGCCCGCAGCCGGGGCACGCGATCACCATCGGCGTGAACGACCGGAGGCCCATGGTCTGCAGAATTTCCTGACCGACGATCACTTCGCCTGTGCGCGACGCGCCCGGTTCCGGCGTCAGCGAAATACGGATCGTATCGCCGATGCCCTGCTGCAGCAGAACCGACAGCGCCGCGGTTGACGCGACGATGCCCTTCGAACCCATGCCCGCTTCGGTCAGGCCAAGATGCAGCGCGAAATCGCAACGGCGCGCGAGTTCGCGGTACACGGCAATCAGATCCTGCACGCCGCTGACCTTGCACGACAGGATGATCTGGTCGCGCCCGAGGCCGAGTTCGACCGCACGTTCCGCCGAGCCGATCGCCGACTGGATCAGCGCTTCGTACATCACGCTTTGCGCTTCCCACGGAGTGGCGCGCGAGCCGTTTTCGTCCATCATCTTCGCGAGCAGGTCCTGGTCGAGGCTGCCCCAGTTCACGCCGATGCGCACCGGCTTGTCGTATTTGACCGCCGTCTCGATCATCTGCGCGAACTGCGTGTCGCGCTTCGCGCCGTGCCCGACGTTGCCCGGATTGATCCGGTACTTCGACAGCGATTCCGCGCAGCCCGGATAGTCGCGCAGCAGCAGGTGGCCGTTGTAATGGAAGTCGCCGACGAGCGGCACCATCACGCCCATGCGGTCGAGTTGCTCGCGGATCGCCGGCACGGCCGCCGCCGCTTCCGGCGTATTCACGGTGATACGCACCAGTTCGGACCCGGCTTGCGCCAGTTCCTTGATCTGGATAGCGGTACCGATCACGTCGGCGGTGTCGGTGTTGGTCATCGACTGCACGCGCACCGGCGCATCGCCGCCGATGGTCACGAGCTCGCCGCCCCAGCGGACGTTGACCGCATGCGACTTGCGTCGCATCGCGGGGCCGCCGAACACCGGCTCGTCTGAAACGATCTTGCTACAGGATTGGGACTGAGCGTCGGTTTGCATCGAAAAACCCATTTACGCCGCACGCGCTATGCAAAAACGCAGCGCCTGAATTGAAAAAGCGCCGCGGACCGGTTGACCGCGGCGCATACCGTATCTGTCAAGGCAGCGCAAAGCGCGCCACGTTGCCCTTGGCTGTCGCATATTTCGACGGATCGACCGGCTGGCCGTCGAGCGTCACCGACTCGAGACCCGCCTTGTTGCCGACCGTGACCTTGAACGGACCGACACCCGTCACTTGCTTCGGATCGCCGGCATGCACGAGGCCGGAAAACAGTTCCTTGCCGTTCTTGTCACGCACGCTGAACCAGCTGTCCTGTGTCACGCGCAGCGCGACGACCGCCTCGCCGAGCGCTGGCGTGACCGCCGGTGCCGACGCGTTCGCCACGACCGCCGGTGCATTTGCGCTCTCCATGGCGGCCTGTGCCTGAGCCTGCGAGCCGGCCTTCGGTGCCGCGGCCGTCGGTGCCGGCGTTGCCGCCGTATTCGCTGCCGGGGCCGAGCCCGGCGCGGTGCCAGTGACAAGCGGAGCCGGCATCGGCGTTGCCGACGCAGACACCGCATTATCCGCGCTCGCCGCGTTGTCAGCCGTGGCCGCCGCGTCCGGCGCCGATGCCCCTTGCGCCGCCGTCGCCGGACCCTGAGCGACCGCGCCCGAAGCCGCCGTGTCGCTGATAGTCGAACTATTCGCGCTTGCCTTCAGGCGCGCGAGCCACGCGGACGAATCACCGCCGTTAGTGCGCCACATCCCGAGTGCGATGACCGCGACGACGATCGCCGCAATGCCCCACAGCCACGAACGGCTCTTATGCCCGCCGTCACCGAGCGACAGCGAAACCTTGCCGCGCGGCAGATCCTTGCCCGATGACGCCGGCATCGACAAATTCGGCGCCGGCACGCCCTTCTCGCGACGCAGCGCCGCCGTAAAAGGCGCCGGATCGGCGCCCAGCATTTTCGCGTAGCTGCGCACGACGCCGAGTGCGAACGTCGTGTCCGGCAGATGGCTGACGTCGCCCGCCTCGAGCGCGCTCAGCTTGACGACCGACACCTTCAGCCGCGCCGACACGTCCTCGATAGTCCAGCCTTTCGCCTCGCGCAACTGGGTCAAGCGCGCGCCAACCGCTGCCAACGAATCAAGGGCCGGCTGCACGACAGGCTGGACCACCGCCCTTGCAACGGGTGCCGGATGGCCATCGCTCGTGTCTGTCTCGTGCGGCTGCGGGTGCTGCGGCTCACTCATCCCAAATCCTTTCGCGTCGATTCTTTTAATCGTGCGACCGGACGGGCTCGAGCGTCACGTCCAAATCGCAGACCGTTTATAACAAAATGTGCGGCTTTGTGTACCGCTCCCGATCGATTCTGCAAACTTTCTTTTAATCGCCGGTGGCATGGGAGCATTTTTGCGCTCGCGGTACTTTCCGCCGAACGCCGACGCCCTGCCGCCCCTCGCGATTACACGGCGTTACACGGCGCGAACCTCGATCACCTTCGCCGCCTTCCCGGTGCGCTCAGCAAGACGCGTGCGGTCTTTCACCGCGCCGGCCAGCTGACCGCAGGCAGCATCGATATCGTCGCCGCGGGTCTTGCGCACAGTGGTGACCACGCCAGCGTCCATCAACACCTGCGCAAACCGCTTGATCTGTTCCGGCTTCGAACGGATAAGGCCCGATTCGGGGAACGGATTGAACGGAATCAGATTGAACTTGCACGGCACGTTACGCGTGACGGCGAGCAACTCGCGCGCGTGCGCCTCGCTGTCGTTCACGCCATCGAGCATGCAGTATTCGAACGTAATGAAATCTCGCGGCGCGACTTTCAGATAGCGCTCGCACGCCGCCATCAGCTCGCGCAGCGGGTACTTTTTGTTGAGCGGCACCAGCACGTCGCGCAGCGCGTCGTTCGAGGCATGCAGCGACACCGCGAGCGCCACGGGCAGATCCGCGCCGAGCCGGTCCATCATCGGTACGACGCCCGAAGTGGACAACGTAACGCGCCGGCGCGACAGGCCGTACGCATTGTCGTCGAGCATCAGGCGCATGGCCGGCACGACCGCGTCGTAATTGAGCAGCGGCTCGCCCATCCCCATCATCACGACGTTCGTGACGACGCGCTCGCCCTTGCCGTCGCCCCCCATCGCGCGGCCGCCAGCATCACCACGCGACGCGCGCAGCGCAAACTCAGCCATGCGCAACTGGCCGATGATTTCGCCGGTGGTGAGATTGCGGGAGAACCCCTGCTTGCCGGTCGAGCAGAACCGGCAGTTGACCGCACACCCAGCCTGTGACGACACACACAGCGTGCCGCGCGTTTCTTCGGGGATGTAGACGGTTTCAACGGCGTTGCCGTTTCCGACGTCGATCAGCCACTTGCGTGTACCGTCCGACGAAACGTGGTCGCTGACGACGCCCGGCATCGTGATCGCGGCGCGCCCTTTGAGCTTTTCGCGCAAGGACTTCGCGAGATCGGTCATGCCGTCGAAGTCGGCAGCGTTGTATTGATGAATCCAGCGCTGCAATTGCTTGGCGCGAAACGGTTTCTCGCCCAGACTGTCGCAATAGGCGACGAGCCCTTGGGCGTCGAGGTCGAGAAGGTTGACGGAGGGACTGCTCGTCATATCGAATCCTGCCATTTCATTGCGAGACTACGTTCATGCAACAAGCTGCATGAACGCCGTGCCCGTTCGCGCCCATTCCTGCTGCTTTTACCTTACTACTTTGCCGTGCAACGCGCGCGATTCATGCGATAAAACAATTCGGCTGCACGAAACGCGCCAGGCGGACACGGCTTACGACCGAGGCCAGTGCCTGACCTCAGCGCGAGGCGCTCAACGCGAGTAGACGTTGACTTGGGGGAAGAAGAATGCGATTTCAATCGCGGCCGTTTCCGGTGCGTCCGAGCCGTGCACCGCGTTGGCGTCGATGCTGTCCGCAAAGTCGGCACGGATCGTGCCCTTTTCTGCCTTCTTCGGGTCAGTCGCACCCATCAGATCACGGTGTTTCAGGATCGCGTTTTCGCCTTCCAGCGCCTGCACGATCACCGGACCCGAGATCATGAATTCGACGAGGTCCTTGAAGAACGGACGTGCTGCGTGCACGGCGTAGAACTTCTCGGCGTCAGCACGCGACAGATGAACCATGCGCGATGCCACGATCT
Organism: Paraburkholderia sp. 35.1; assembly: GCF_050436525.1. Taxonomy (NCBI): domain Bacteria; kingdom Pseudomonadati; phylum Pseudomonadota; class Betaproteobacteria; order Burkholderiales; family Burkholderiaceae; genus Paraburkholderia; species Paraburkholderia sp. 35.1. Next base: position 364,756 of record NZ_JBNDMJ010000003.1, read on the forward strand.
TCAGACCAGCGTTTTCAAAACGGGTATAGATCTGGCCGATCACGTTCTTGGCCACTGCGTCCGGTTTGATAATCGACAGGGTGCGCTCGATCGCCATAAAAACTCCAAAAAATTAAGAAGTTACAGATTCAAATGAATCCGCTATTGTAGCATGTTCCCGTGCATCATTGCGATTGAACCCTTACAGCACTGAAAGGATCAAAGCAAAGGGCGCGAAATACTGGTAGCGTAGGCGATGTGGGCGACTGGAGGTATTGAAACTCCGTGCTGCCGCGCTAATCTTACGGATGAACGGTGCGCCCGCCGGCGCTTCGCAAATTGCCGTATCACCATCACGAAACACGCTTCCGAGGTAAGGAGAGATCATGAACGAACATCCGTATATGTTTGGCCGCAACGGCGCGGTCAGCACGGTCGAAACACGCAACCGCGTGCTGCGGAATACCTACTGGCTGCTCGCGCTGTCCATGATTCCGACCGTGCTCGGCGCGTGGGTGGGTCTTGCCACCGGCTTCTCACTGTTTGCCGCCACCAGCCCCGCCATGAGCATGCTGGCATTCTTCGCGATCGCCTTCGGCTTCATGTTCGCGATCCAGCGCACCAAGGACAGCGCCGTCGGCGTCTTCGTACTGCTCGGCTTCACGTTCTTCATGGGGCTGATGCTGTCGCGCATTCTCGCGTTCGTGCTCGGCTTCTCGAACGGCCCGTCGCTGATCATGCTCGCTTTTGGTGGCACCGGTGTGATCTTCGCGGCCATGGCGACCATCGCCACGGTCAGCAAACGTGACTTCTCGGGCCTCGGCAAGTGGCTCTTCATGGGCGTGATCGTGATCCTGCTGGCTTCGGTCGCGAACGTGTTCCTGCAACTGCCGGCGCTGATGCTGACGGTTTCAGTCATGGCAATCGTGATCTTTTCCGTCTACATCATGTTCGACGTGCAGCGCGTCGTGAACGGCGGCGAGACGAATTACATCACGGCGACGCTGGCGATCTACCTGGATCTGTACAACGTGTTCGTCAATCTGCTTGCGCTGCTCGGCATTTTTGGCGGCAACCGCAATTAAGTTTGCCCGGTCGTGCGGCGTGCCCCACGCCGCACTCGACGCTCAAATTAGAAGCCCATAACGATTGCTCGTTATGGGCTTTTTCATTACCTGACCACCCGGCGCATGGCGTGCAGCGCGACCGGACGCCAACCGGGCGCCACAGTCACACCGTCAACCACGCGAAACCTTCGCTCTGCGACGCAACCACCACCTCCGTGGGAGCCGCGTCAAGCACGCCCGCCAGCGCCGCCTGCGCAAGTTCCGGCAGATTGTTCTGCTGGCTCAGATGCGCCGCGACCAGATGCCGCAAGCGCGAGCGGTCGAGCGACGCCAGGATTTCAGCCGCCGCGTGATTGTTCAGATGCCCGTGATTGCCGCCGATACGCGCCTTCAGCGACGGCGGGTAACGACTGCCCGCGAGCATCTGCACGTCATGATTGCATTCGAGCACGAGCGCGTCGCAGCCACTCAGCACCGCGCTGATATGCGGCGTGGACGTGCCCACGTCGGTGAGCACGCCAAGCCGGCTCGCGCCGTTCGAGAACACGTATTGGAGCGGTTCGCGGGCGTCGTGCGGAACGGTATAAGGGAGAACGCTGAGCTCTCCGATCGATACCGCCTCGTCGCCCCACAGCACCTGCAGGTCAACATCGGCTTCGTCGGCGCCCACCGCGCGCGCGGTGCCCCAGCTCATGTACAGCGGAATCGACCACTTGCGCGCCAGCGTCAATGCGCTGCCGATGTGATCGCTATGTTCATGCGTAATCAGGATCGCGTCGAGGTGCTCGGCACTCGCGCCGAGCCGCGTCAGACGCCGCTCGACTTCGCGCGCGGAAAAACCGCAATCGAGCAGCACACGCGTGGTGACCGCACCGCTGCGCGCCTCCACCAGCAGCGCATTGCCTTCACTGCCGCTGCCGAGACTTGCGAAGCGCACGACCCGCCTCAGTTCAGTTGCGCGTGCAGCAGCGACACGATGCGCTGCGCGTCCGACGACGTGTCGATCTGCCCATTCGCGTCGACGACCGCGACCTGCGTCACCGCGTCGCCCTTCGCGCGCACGTTGACGAGGAATTCCTGGCCCGGCTTGCGCGTCGAATTGCCGCTGTAGAACAGTTTGCCGAACAGGCCTTCCTTCTTCAGTTCCTGCATCGAATCCGCGTAGCGCACGTAGTAGATGCCCTTCTCGCGATCGCGGTTGTCGACCGTAAAGTTGGTGCGATCGAGCGCGAGGCCCACACGCAGCCAGGCACGGTCGAACGACTCCTGCAGATCGAGCGTCGACGCACCCGCACTCTGCTCGATCGTGGTCGGCGCGGCGGCGGTGCGCGCGTCGGTCAGCAGCTGCTTCGATTGTGCTTCAGTCAGGCCGAACTTCTGCATCAGCTTGGCGAGAAACAGCGCCTCGAGCGCCGGATCACGCGGACGCTCTTCCCAGCGCGAAGACGTCTTGTCCTGCCCGGTCATCACCTCTTCCATCGCGCTGTGCGTGATCGAGATATCGGTCGCGCTGTCCGGACCGCGCGATACCAGCGTGCGGAAACTGTCGCGGGTGCCCGACGAATAGGCGAAGTCGATGACCTTGCCGACCGTGCGGCGGAACCAGTCGTCCGGAATGTTCGCGCGGTTTTCCGCCCAGTCGGTCGTCATGATGCCGGTGGCCGGCGCATCGGTCTTCAGCACGAAGCCGTTTTCCTGCCAGAACTCCTGCAGCTGCGGCCAGAGCTGTTCCGGGGAACGGCCGTCTACCACCAGCCAGCGACGGTCGCCGTCGCGCTCGATATGCATGCCGAGCGGATCCTGCGCGTTCGGCTGACCTTCGGTTGCGTTGCCGGCCGCCGTGACAGCGCGCGTCGGCGTGCCACCAAGCGCCAGATTGGCCGGCGGTGCCACATAGCGCTGGTCGTTCGGCGACGTGCTCAGATCGCTCGGCACGGCGAGCGGCGGCGCGCTCGAGGTCGCCTTGTAGTTGACGCGGTCGGAAGCGAACCAGTCGTTCAGCGTGTCACAGCCGGCGAGCGTCGACAGGGCAAGCGCCAGCGCCGCCATGCGGGTTGCGTGGAGGGAAAGTGCGGAACGTTTCATGAGGTCCTTCGTGATGCTGGAACGCGATGCCTCGTTCGATCTGCCGGGAACGTGGGCTGAAGCGACGTCGGTTAATGAAATGCCGGTGGCGGTCTTGCGTGGGCGGCGGGACGGTCGGCCCGTTCAGCCGAGCAGGCCCGCTTCGCGCAGCGCGCCGCGCACCACTTCGTGGTATTGCGCATCGAGCGGCGTGAGCGGCAGGCGGATGCCGCCCTGCACACGCCCCAGTTGCTGCAGCGCCCACTTCGCCGGAATCGGATTCGCTTCGGCAAACAGATACTTGTGCAGTGACAGGAGTTTCAGATGAATGTCGCGCGCGGTCTTCACGTCCGCAGCGAGCGCGGCCTTGCACAGTTCGCTCATTGCGCGCGGCGCGACGTTCGCGGTGACCGAAATATTGCCGTGACCGCCGAGCAGCATCAGCGCGATCGCGGTGGGGTCGTCGCCGCTGTAGATGCCGAAATGCGCCGGCGCCGACTTGATCAGATGCGCGGCGCGGTCGATGTTGCCCGTGGCCTCCTTCACGCCGACGATGCCCGGCACCTGCGCGCAGCGCAGGATGGTCTCGTTGCTCATGTCGGCGACGGTGCGGCCCGGCACGTTGTACAGAATCACCGGCAGATCGACGGTTTCGGCGATCTTCGCGAAATGGCGGTAAATGCCTTCCTGGGTCGGCTTGTTGTAGTACGGCACGACCTGCAGCGTGGCATCCGCGCCGACGTCCTTCGCGTGTTGCGTGAGTTCGATCGCCTCAGCGGTGGAATTGGCACCCGCGCCCGCGATGACAGGAATGCGTCCAGCGGTGTGCTCGACTGCGGTCTTGACCATCAGCACGTGTTCTTCGACCGACAGCGTGGCCGACTCGCCGCTCGTGCCGACCACGACGAGCGCATTCGTGCCTTCCTCGACGTGCCAGTCGATCAGTTTGCGAAACGCCGGCAGATCGAGGCTGCCGTCTTCGAGCATCGGAGTGATGATGGCAGGAATGCTGCCGCGGATCTGAACGCCGTCCTGGTGACCGCTGTGGTTGCCGTTAGTCATGAAACGCCATGAATATGATCAGGTAAACCGCGATTGTAGCGGATTAGCCAGCCAACTCGTAACAAGGTGGCGCTGTTGCCCGTGCGGGATCATGCGCCCGGGCCGTTTCCCGAACCGCGCAGATGCGCTGAACGTAGGCCGGACGCGGCTCGGCGAGAAATCCGTCCTGAAATGCGATCACCCGCAGGTGGCCCCGCACGGTGTCGAGCAGCTCGCCAGGCGCGAGCAAAAACGCCGGATTGGAGGGTTTGCCGACGCTTTCGTTTCCTTGCGCGAAGGTCTCGTAAACCAGTACGCCGCCGGGCGCGAGCGCGCGCAGCAACTGCGGAAAAAGCGGCCGGTGCAGGTAGTTGGTGACCACGACGGCGGCGAACGCCGCATCGGCCGGTAGTGGCCACGTCGCGCCTTCGAGATCGGCCACGAGAGGTGTGACGAGCGGCGCGTCGCGCAGCAGGTCGAGAGCAGCCGCGTCGCGATCGATCGCGGTGACCGGATGGCCGAGCGACGCAAAAAAGCGCGCATGCCGCCCGGCCCCCGACGCGACGTCGAGCACCGCGCCGCCCGGCGCGATCAGGTGCGCCCAGTGACGCACCCAGCGCGACGGTTCACCGAGGCCATGCAAGCCACTGGTAACGGGCGTGCTCATCGCAGCACCGCGGTGCGTCGGGTGCGCATCAGTTGTACGACAGCCCCATCGCCTCACGGACGTCGCGCATCGTTTCGGTCGCGAACCGGCGTGCCTTGTCGCAGCCATCGGCGACGATCGCGCGCAACAGCGACGGGTCGTCCATGTACTTCTGCGCGCGCTCGAGCATCGGCTGCTGCTCGCGCAGAATCCCTTCGACGACCGGCTGCTTGCAATCGAGGCAACCGATGCCTGCCGAGCGGCAGCCCTTCTGCACCCACTCGTGGGTCGCTTCGTCGGTATAGACCTGATGCAACTGCCACACCGGACACTTGTCGGGGTCGCCCGGATCGGTGCGGCGCACGCGCGCGGGGTCGGTCGGCATCGTGCGGACCTTCTTCGTGATGGTTTCCGCGTCTTCGCGCAGGCCGATCGTGTTGCCGTACGACTTCGACATCTTCTGGCCGTCGAGACCCGGCATGCGCGACGCCTCGGTCAGCATCGCCTGCGGCTCGACGAGGATGATCTTGCGCGAACCTTCGAGATAGCCGAACAGGCGCTCGCGATCGCTCATCGACAGGCTTTGCGATTCCTGCAGCATCGCCCGCGCGCGTTCGAGCGCTTCGTCGTCGCCTTCCTGCTGATACGCGTTGCGCAACTCGTGATACAGCTTCGAGCGCTTGCCGCCGAGCTTCTTCGCGGCTTCGTTCGCCTTCTCCTCGAAGCCCGGCTCACGGCCGTACAGGTAGTTGAAACGACGGGCGATTTCGCGCGTCATCTCGACGTGCGGCACCTGGTCTTCACCGACCGGCACGAGCGAGCCGCGATACAGCAGAATGTCCGCCGCCATCAGCACCGGATAGCCGAGGAAGCCGTAGGTGGACAGGTCCTTGTCCTTCAGCTTTTCCATCTGCTCCTTGTAGGTCGGCACGCGTTCGAGCCAGCCGAGCGGCGTGCTCATGCCGAGCAGCAGCGCCAGCTCGGCATGCTCGGGCACCTTGCTCTGGATGAACAGCGTCGCCTGCGCCGGATCGATGCCGGAAGCGAGCCAGTCGATCAGCACGTCCCACACGTTCTTTTCGATCACTTCGGGCGTTTCGTAGTGCGTCGTCAGTGCGTGCCAGTCGACCACGCAGAAGAAGCACGGGTATTCGGACTGCAGCCGCACCCAGTTTTTCAGCACGCCGTGATAGTGGCCGAGGTGCAACGACCCGGTGGGCCGCATGCCGGAGAAGATACGGTCTGGGAACATGGTTATTTAGAAAAGCGAAACAAGTGGAGTCAGAATTGCGGTGATCGCGCTATACCCGAGCGTCACGAGTGGCCTCAACCAGAAACGCGTGAGCGTACCCGTCATCACCAGCGCCATCACGATGAAAAAGCCGTACGGCTCGAGCCGCGACAACGCGATCGATTGCTTCGGCGGCAACAGGGCCATCACCACGCGGCCGCCATCGAGCGGCGGCAGCGGAAACAGGTTCAGCACGCCGAGCACGAGATTGACGCCGACGCCCGCGCCCGCCATGCGCGTGAAAAACGGTTCGTTGACATTGAGCCCCGCGAGCGCAACGCCGAACACGCCCCAGAACAGCGCCTGGATGAAATTGCACATGGGCCCGGCCGCCGCGACCCATAGGCTGCCCCAGCGCGGGTTGCGCAGATTGCCGAACGCGACCGGCACCGGCTTCGCATAGCCGAACACGAACGCGCCGCTCGTCGCGAAGTACAGCAGCAGCGGAATGGCAATCGTGCCGAGCGGATCGATGTGCCGCATCGGGTTCAGCGACACGCGGCCGAGCACGTACGCGGTGTTGTCGCCGAGCCAGCGCGCGACGTAGCCGTGCGCAGCCTCGTGCAGCGTAATCGCGAAGATCACCGGCAGCGCGTACACCGCAATCGTCTGTATCAGGGAAGAATCCATAGCTCGCTATTGTAACAATGCGCTCGTGCGTGTCTGTCCGCTTTCGCTCACGACGCTCACGCCGTTTCCTCGAGACCGAACGGCGCGAGCGAGCCGCGCCCTGCCCGCACCAGCACCGGCTCCGAGCCGGTCAGATCGATTACGGTGGACGGCTCGCACACGCACGCGCCGCCGTCGATCACCAGATCGAGCTGCTTTTCGAGCCGCGCGCGGATTTCTTCGGGGTCGTTCAGCGGCTCGGTTTCGCCGGGCATGATCAGTGTCGAGCCGAGCAGCGGCTGGCCGAGTTCCTCGAGAATCGCGAGCGTGATCGCGTGATCCGGCACGCGCAGGCCGATCGTCTTGCGCGACGGATGCGACACGCGCCGCGGCACTTCCTTGGTGGCCTGCAGCACGAACACGTACGGACCCGGGGTCACCGACTTAAGCAGCCTGTACTGCCAGTTGTCCACCATAGCAAAATTGGCGAGCTCCGACAGATCACGCACGAGCAGCGACAGTAGTTGCTTTTCGTCGAGTCCGCGGATGCGCCGCAGGCGTTCGACCGCATCCTTGTCGTCGAGACGGCAGGCGAGCGCGTAGGTCGAATCGGTCGGCAAGGCGACCACGCCGCCGCCGTTGATGATTTGCACGGCCTGCTTGACGAGACGCGGTTGCGGATTGTCGGGGTGAAGCCGAAAGTATTGGGACATGGAGACTCACGATGGCGGCAGACGAACTGCGGCGGATGGGCTGCGGCGAGCAGAGCGCGTGCCGCATCCAGCCGGCCCGCGCGTGCGCCGTGCCTCTCCGGCACGGCGCGCGGTCACAGCCAGCGTTCCCAAACGGGCTTCAGATCGGCGGGTAGCGGCGGCAGTGCACCGAGTTCGATGCGGCCTTCGCCAGGCGCATGGAAGTCGGAACCGCGCGAGGCCTCGAAGCCATAGCGACGCGCGACGACCGCATATTCGCGGTACTGGTCGGGCGTGTGGCTGCCGGTCACGACCTCGATCGCCTCGCCGCCGAGGTCGATGAATTCGCCAAAGAACGCGTCGAATTCGAGTTGCGAATATGCGTAACGACCGGGATGCGCGACGATCGCGACGCCGCCCGCGGCCTGGATCCAGCCGAGTGCGTCGGCGAGCCTAGCCCAGCGGTGCGCGACGTAAGCCGGCTTGCCGTCGCCGAGATAGCGGTCGAACACTTCCTGGGTGTTTGCGCAGTGGCCGTGCTCGACCAGGAAGCGCGCGAAATGCGTGCGCGACATCATGTCGGGATTCGACACGTAACGCAGCGCGCCCTCGTACGCGTCTGGAATGCCGAGCGTGGCCAGTTGCTCGCCGATTGCTTCGGCGCGCGCGGCGCGGCCGTCGCGCGTGCGGGCGAGACCGTCGATCAGGATCTGGCTGCCCGGATCGATGCCGAGTCCGACGATGTGCACGGTGCGCCCCGCCCACGTGACCGAAATCTCGACGCCGCTCAGGTAATCCATGCCGAGAGCCTCGGCCGCGGTGCGCGCCTCGTGCTGGCCGCCCACTTCGTCGTGATCGGTGAGCGCCCACAGCGTCACGCCGTTAGCGTGCGCGCGGCGCGCGACGTCGGCCGGCGCGAACTGGCCGTCGGAAACGGTGGAGTGGCAGTGAAGATCGGCGTTCATCGTGGTCCTAGAAGGGTTCTGCGGTCATTTTACTGCAATGCAGTAAGGGGCCGCAGGGGTATCTCGCGACGCCAGTGCCGGTTGCCGGCGTGCCGCGAGGTCAAGACCAGTCAGCGCCGATCCCGCGACCTCCGGGCGACCCACGAGCGCCGTTTCAAACGTAGCTTCAGGCGCGGTGTCAGGCGCAGAACCCCTCGATCAACGCGGCGATCTGCTCCGGCTGGTCGTGATGCACCATGTGCCCCGCGCCGTCGACGATCTTCTCGCGCCAATCGGGAAACGCCTGGAAACGCGCCTTGAATTCGTCGAGCGGAATGTCGCCGGCGATCTGCGCGAGCGTCGGCGAGCCGGCGGCCTCGACGTGCAGCACCTTCGCGCTGACCTTACGCCACACCGCCATCACCTCGTCGAGGCGATACAGCGTCGGGCCGCGGACCTTGTGCGCTGGATCCGCGAGCAGCATGAAGCGCCCTTCGCCATCCGGCTTCGACCAGTGCTGCGCGAGAAATTGCGCACGCCGCGGAACGAGGCGCGGATTGGTTTTGATCAGGCGCGCGGCGACCTCGTCGAGTGACGCATAGCGCTTGAGCTGCGGTGGATCGCGCAATTCGTCGAGCCAGTTGAGCAGGCGCTTCGGCGCCTGCGCCGGATGCGATGGTGCGAGCCCGAAGCCTTCCAGATCGACCACGCGCCGTACCCGCTGCGGCCGCACGCCCGCATACAGGCACACGACGTTCGCGCCCATGCTGTGACCGACGAGGTTCACCTGGCCGTCGGGCGCGTAGCGGTCGATCAGCGCGTCGAGATCGCCGAGATAGTCCTGCACCCAGTAGCTGCCGCCGCCGCGCTCGGCGACCGGCCAGTCGGACAGACCGAAGCCGCGCATGTCGGGCGCGATCACCTGCCAGTCGCCACCGAGCACATCGACGACGAACTGGAACGACGCGCCGACGTCCATCCAGCCGTGCAGCATGAACAGTGTCCGCGCATCGGGATGGCCCCAGCGCCGCACGTGCAGCCGGACGCCGCGCGCGGCAACGAACTCAGAGCGGGATGTATTCATGAACGGCGCACCCGTAAAAAAGAATGGTCGTTCGATTATAGGAACAGCGGCGCAAGAAGTGGTAACGGTTTATTGACGCGATGCTCGGTCGTCCGTTGCCTGCATGGCTTGCTGCGCATCCTGACTCGCGAGCGCGGCGAGTTCGGCATCGTCGAAACCAGCGTCGCGGCGCGCTTCGAAATTGAACGGGCCACGCAGTTTCGGCGCGTGATACTGGTCGGCGAGACGCAGATAGGTGTGGTGCGGATCGAGGCCGTCCGCGTCGCACAGGTGACGGAACCAGCGGTTGCCGATCAGCACGTGGCCGATTTCATCGCGCAGGATCACGTCGAGAATCGCCGCCGACGCGTGATCGCCGGCCTGCTGCAGACGCGCGCGGATCGGCGGCGACGCGTCGAGGCCGCGCGCTTCGAGCGTACGCGGCACGAGTGCCATGCGCGCGAGCACGTCGCCACGGGTGCGCTCGCAAATGTCCCATAGGCCGCCGTGCGCCGGGAAGTCGCCGTACGCGTGGTCATATTCGGCGAGACGCGCGGCGAGCAGCGAGTAGTGATACGCCTCTTCGGCGGCGACCTTGAGCCAGTCGGTATAGAACCCGGCGGGCATGCCGGGGAAACGCCAGATGGCGTCGAGCGCCAGATTGATCGCATTGAACTCGATGTGGGCGAGCGCGTGGAGCAGCACCGCGCGGCCCTGCGGCGACTGCATGCTGCGTCGACCGAGTTGGCGCGGTTCGACCAGTTCGGGCCGTTCGGGGCGGCCCGGCAGGCCAGCGGGCTCGGCGAGATCGAGGCCGGAGTCACAGAGAGCGCGACCGTCGAGTACCGCAGCGTACAACTCGGTGGCCGCCGCGGCCTTCGCGGCCGGATCCCGCTCGCGCAACGCGGCGAGCGCGGCGCGGCGCGCGCACGGCGGCTCGTCGAGAGAATTCGATGCGCGAGAAGCGACAGAAACGGGCGAAGCAGCGGACGTCATGACAAACGGATCGGCGTTGGAGGCGGTAAAGACGGCGGACAGACGGCGGCTGAGCCGCGCGCGAGCGGCCAAGCGGCTCATGCACACAACCGTTTACAATACCCGATTCGACCAACCGGCGCGCTTTCGGGCACGCCCGTCAGTTGGCGACGCAAGACCGCCAACCTCGCACCGCGCCGGCTGCGCGCCGCCCCGCCCATGCGTGGCAACCGATCAGACCATCATCGTGCACAGGATCGGAGTCACCGAAGGCCCGGCTCTGACCAACAAGGAGACATTGTGACGATTTACAAGCTGGGCGAAGCCGCCCCGATCATTCATGAAAGCGTGTTCGTCGCGGATTCGGCGAACATCATCGGCAACGTAACGCTCGAGGAGAACGCGAGCGTGTGGTTCGGCGCGACACTGCGCGGCGACAACGAGCCGATCACGATCGGCGCCGGCAGCAACGTGCAGGAAAGCGCGGTGCTGCACACCGACCCCGGCTATCCGCTGACGGTCGAGTCGAACGTGACGATCGGCCATCAGGCGATGCTGCACGGCTGCACGATCAAGGAAGGCGCGTTGATCGGAATTCAGGCGGTGGTCTTGAATGGCGCGGTGATCGGCCGCAACTGTCTGGTCGGAGCGGGCGCCATCGTCACCGAGGGCAAGGTGTTTCCCGACAATACGCTGATCCTCGGCGCGCCCGCGAAGGCGGTGCGCGAACTGACGCAAGCGGATATCGCCAACATACAGCGCGGCGCGGCAAGCTATGCCGGGCGCCGCGAGTATTTCAAGGCGCAGCTCGTACGCATCGGCTAGACGGCCGGCGCGCGGTGCGCAAAGGCGCGGCGTCATGCCGCGTCATTCCAGCGAGGAAAAGTTGTGAGCGACCAGTTGCAAAAATTCATGTTCAGCGCGGCGCCGGTGCGCGGCGAGATCGTTTCCCTGCGCAATACCTGGCAGGACGTGCTGACGCGCCGCGATTATCCGGCGCCCGTGCGAACGATTCTGGGCGAAATGATGGCCGCGTGCGCGCTGCTGTCGGCGAACCTGAAGTTCGACGGCACGCTCGTCATGCAGATTTTCGGCGATGGCCCGGTCAAGATGCTGGTCGTGCAGTGCAGCTCGAACCTGACGATGCGCGCCACCGCGAAGCTGTCCGGCGAAGCCGCCCATACGATCGACGACACGACCTCGCTCATCGATCTGGTGAACGCGAGCGGCTACGGCCGCTGCGTGATCACGCTCGACCCGACCGCCAAGCAGCCCGGCCAGCAGCCGTACCAGAGTATCGTGCCGCTGTCGGGCGTGGACGGAGCGCTGAAGTCGATCGCCGAGGTGCTCGAGCACTATATGCATCACTCCGAGCAGCTCGACACGCGCATGTGGCTCGCGGCGAACACCGAGCGCGCGGTCGGCATGCTGCTGCAGAAACTGCCGGGCGACGGCGGCATCGTCCCGCATCCGGGCGAGCTCGACGCGGATACGTGGGAACGCGTGTGCACGCTCGGCGGCACGCTGTCGCACGACGAGCTGCTGAAGGAAGAACCTGAGACGGTGTTCCGACGCCTGTTCTGGCAGGAAAACGTCCAGCATTTCGAGCCGGTTACTGCGCGCTTCGAATGCACGTGCTCGCGCGAAAAAGTCGGCGCGATGCTGAAGATGCTTGGCCGCGATGAAGTCGACAGCGTGATCGAGGAACGCGGCCACGTCGAGATTCACTGCGAGTTTTGTAATCAGCGCTACGAGTTCGACCCGGTCGACGTCGCGCAACTTTTCGTGGCCGGCGGACTCTCACAAGGTGTGACGCCGGCGGCCGCGCAGCGGCACTAGACCGCGCTTTCGCCGAAGCGGAGTATGTGCCCGTGAACTGATCGGGCTCTTCAACGCAAGTCCTGACCGCGCCGCCTCATGCCTCGTCACGGCTCGGGCGGCGCGTTGCTTTTGAGCGCGGCGTTGATACTTTGGAAGGATGCGGCGCTGCGCGTTGGAAGACGCTTGCTCGAGCCTCGGACCGATGGAGATTCGACCATGAAGCACACGCTTTCGTTGATCCTTGCCGTCCTCACGGGCAGCGCGGTGCTGGCCGGCTGCTCGATCGATCCGCCTGGCCCAGCGCCGATTCTGAGCCGTCTGCCGCCCGATCAGGCCGAAGCCATCAGTCATACGCAGACGCTGACACCGGAGGAACGCGCGCGCTATGACGCGATCGAGCAACAGGTCATGTTCGAACAGAATCAGACGATGGCCGCGGACGCCGCCGCGCAAGCCTGGTCGCGCTATTACTCGCGTTCGCCGCCCGTGAGGTTTTCCGCGGGCTTCTCGAGCGGCGGCTGGGGACGTGGCTGGGGAACCGGGATCGGCGTCGGGTTCGGGCCGTATTGGGGCTGGTAGGGCGAACACGGCAGCATAAAAACAAAAAAGCGCGGTTCAGGATGAACCGCGCTTTTTTTGCGCCTTCCTGCGAGGCCGATGCGAAATATCGAACCTCAGTGCACCGGCTTCTTCTCCTTCGCAGCCGCTGCCTTCCCGCCATGCTTGCGATCCGGCTTCGCGCGCGACTCCGGATTCGGCACCACATGCAGCGGCGCGGCCGACACCTCACCGCGCGTCGAGGTGTTCGCCGACGGCGTATTCGCCAACGGCAACGGCTGGTTCGGCGACACGAACTGCACGAACACTTCGCCGTCCTTGACCATGCCCATTTCGTAGCGCGCCCGCTCTTCGACCGCGGCCGTGCCATTCTGCAGGTCCTGCACTTCGCCCTGGATGCGCTCGTTGCGCAGCTTCGCGTCGGCATTCTTCTGCAGTTGCTGCGCGAGTTGTCCCTGCAACTCGTGCACGCGCAGCCAGCCGCCGTGCCCCCACCAGAGCGGGTACTGGATCAACGCCAGCAGAACGATCAGGACAGCAGTGACAAGCCGCATGAAGTAAGCACAATAAATACGCGCCGCCCTGCGCTATACGCAGGGCGGCGAGGTCAATCAGAAACGAAGGATAACCGGCTCATCGATCGGCGTGAACAATCTGGCGAAGACCGCTTAGCGCAGATTGTAGAAGGCCGACTTGCCCGGGTAGCTCGCGATATCGCCGAGATCTTCCTCGATACGCAGCAGCTGGTTGTACTTCGAGATGCGGTCGGAACGCGACAGCGAACCTGTCTTGATCTGGCCGGCGTTCAGACCGACGGCGATGTCCGCGATCGTCGAGTCTTCAGTTTCGCCCGAACGGTGCGAAATCACCGCCGTGTAGCCCGCGCGCTTGGCCATTTCGATCGCCGCGAAGGTTTCCGTCAGCGTGCCGATCTGGTTGATCTTGATCAGGATCGAGTTCGCGATGCCCTTCTCGATGCCTTCCTTCAGGATGCGCGTGTTCGTCACGAACAGGTCGTCGCCGACCAGTTGGACCTTGTTGCCGAGCTTGTCGGTCAGCGTCTTCCAGCCTTCCCAGTCGCCCTCGTGCATGCCGTCTTCGATCGACACGATCGGGAACTTGTCGGCGAGGTTCGCGAGGTAGTCCGCGAATTCCGTCGACGACAGCTGAAGGCCTTCGCCCGCGAGCTGGTACTTGCCGTCGTGGTAGAACTCGCTGGCCGCGCAGTCGAGCGCGAGCAGCACGTCTTCACCGGCGCGGTAGCCTGCTTTCTCGATGGCTTGCAAAATAGTGGACAGGCATTCCTCGTTGCTGCCGAAGTTCGGTGCGAAGCCGCCTTCGTCGCCGACTGCCGTGCTCATGCCGCGGTCCGACAGGATCTTCTTCAGCGCGTGGAACACTTCGGCGCCGCAGCGCAGTGCTTCGCGGAAGCTCGGCTGGCTGACCGGCACGATCATGAATTCCTGGATGTCCAGGCTGTTGTTCGCATGCGCGCCGCCGTTGACGATGTTCATCATCGGCACCGGCAGTTGCATCGCGCCCGAGCCGCCGAAGTAGCGGTACAGCGGCAGACCGGCCTCCTCAGCCGCGGCCTTCGCGACGGCCATCGACACGGCCAGCATCGCGTTCGCGCCGAGGCGCGACTTGTTGTCGGTGCCGTCGAGCTCGAGCAGCGTCTTGTCGAGGAACGCCTGCTCGGAAGCGTCGAGACCCATGATCGCTTCGGAGATTTCCGTGTTGATGTGCTCGACGGCCTTCAGCACACCCTTGCCGCCGTAGCGGCCGGCTTCGCCGTCGCGCAGTTCGATCGCTTCGCGCGAGCCGGTCGACGCGCCCGACGGCACGGCCGCGCGCCCCATCGTGCCCGACTCGAGCAGCACGTCGCATTCGACGGTGGGGTTGCCTCGCGAATCGAGAATCTCTCGACCGATGATGTCTACGATAGCACTCATGGTTTCCTCAAAGGATGACGTTGAATTCTTTACTGTGACCTTGCATCGCGTGCCTGCCGGTCTCCCCGACAGACAGCTCGCGCGCCGATACGTTCGACGACCATTATGCGAAAACGCCGCGGGTCGATTATCGAGGACAATCGTGACACGCGGCGCACACCTGAATCAGTTGAAATCGCTTTCGAGGAACGGCCCGCGCTTGACGGCCCGGTCGAGCGTGACGAGCGTCTCGAGCAGGTCGGCCATGCGATTGAGCGGCACCGCGTTCGGCCCGTCGGACTTCGCTTGCGCCGGATTCGGGTGCGTTTCCATGAACAGACCGGCGACGCCGACCGCGACCGCGGCGCGCGCGAGCACCGGCACGAATTCGCGCTGGCCGCCCGAGCTCGTGCCCTGACCGCCCGGCAACTGCACCGAATGCGTCGCGTCGAACACGACCGGCGCGTTGGTCTCGCGCATGATCGCGAGCGAACGCATGTCCGACACGAGGTTGTTATAGCCGAACGACACGCCGCGCTCGCACGCCATGAAGCGGTCTTCGGACAGACCCGCTTCACGCGCGGCGTCGCGCGCCTTGTCGATCACGTTCTTCATGTCGTGCGGCGCGAGAAATTGGCCCTTCTTGATGTTGACCGGCTTGCCCGAGCGCGCGCACGCGTGGATGAAGTCGGTCTGACGGCACAGGAACGCGGGCGTTTGCAGCACGTCGACGACCGACGCCACCTGCTCGATCTCGTGTTCGGCGTGCACGTCGGTCAGCACCGGCAGACCGAGCTGGCGCTTCACTTCCGACAGGATGCGCAGACCTTCGTCCATGCCCAGACCGCGAAACGACTTGCCGCTGCTGCGATTGGCCTTGTCGTACGACGATTTGTAGATGAACGGAATGTTCAGCTTCGCGCAGATTTCCTTCAGGCGGCCGGCCGTGTCGATCGTCATCTGTTCGGATTCGACGACACAGGTACCGGCGATCAGGAAAAACGGCTTGTCGAGCCCGACGTCGAAATCGCCCAGTTTCATGCTTTCTCCTCGACCCTCGACTGCTGATGCGCGAGCGCCGCTTCGACGAACGACTTGAACAGCGGATGACCGTCACGCGGCGTAGACGTGAATTCAGGGTGGAACTGGACGCCGACGAACCACGGGTGCATGCTGCGCGGCAGCTCCATCATTTCCGGCAAATCCTCGCTCGGGGTACGGGCGCTAATGATGAGGCCACCGCCTTCGAGCTGGGGCACGAAACGGTTATTCACCTCATAACGGTGACGGTGGCGTTCGTTCACATCGGTGCCGTAGATCTCTTCGGCGAGCGTGCCGGGCTTGATCGGGCAGCGCTGCGAGCCGAGGCGCATCGTGCCGCCGAGATCCGACTCTTCGGTACGCTTCTCGACGCGGCCTTCGCGGTCGTACCACTCGGTGATCAGCGCGACCACGCGGTTCTTCGTTTCCTGATCGAATTCGGTGCTGTTCGCGTCCTTCAGGCCGACGACGTCGCGGGCGAATTCGATCACGGCGAGCTGCATGCCGAGGCAGATGCCGAGATACGGCACCTTCGCTTCGCGCGCATAACGGATCGCGGCGATCTTGCCTTCGGTGCCGCGACGGCCGAAGCCGCCCGGCACGAGCACCGCGTCGAGATGCTTGAGGCTCCCGACGCCTTGCGTTTCGATTTCTTCGGAGTCGATGTACTCGATGTTCACGCGCGTCGACGTATGCATCGACGCATGACGCAGCGCTTCGATCAGCGACTTGTACGACTCGGTCAGATCGACGTACTTGCCGACCATGCCGATCGTCACTTCGTGCTTCGGGTTCTGCAGCTTCTCGACGAGGTCCGACCACATGGACAGGTCCGCCGCCTTCGGCGTGAGCTTCAGCTCTTCGCAGATGATCGCGTCGAGACCCTGGTCGTGCAGCATCTGCGGAATCTTGTAGATGCTGTCCGCGTCCCACACGGAAATCACCGCGTCTTCGGGCACGTTCGAGAACAGCGAGATCTTCGCGCGCTCGTCGTCCGGAATGCGGCGGTCGGCACGGCACAGCAGCACGTGCGGCGAAATGCCGATTTCGCGCAGCTTCTGCACGCTGTGCTGGGTGGGCTTGGTTTTGAGTTCGCCGGCCGTGGCGACCCAGGGCACCAGCGTCAGGTGCACGAAGCACGCGCTGTTGCGGCCGAGGCGCAGGCTCATCTGGCGCGCGGCTTCGAGAAACGGCAGCGATTCGATGTCACCCACCGTGCCACCCACTTCGACGATCGCGACATCCGGCTCGCCGCACGTCGCAGACGCTGCGCCGCGCTCGACGAATGCCTGGATTTCGTTCGTGATGTGCGGGATGACCTGCACGGTCTTGCCGAGATAATCGCCGCGGCGTTCCTTGCGGATTACCGACTCGTAAATCTGGCCCGTGGTGAAGTTGTTGGCCTTGCGCATCTTCGTGCTGATGAAGCGCTCGTAGTGGCCGAGGTCGAGGTCGGTTTCCGCTCCATCTTCCGTCACGAACACTTCGCCGTGCTGAAACGGGCTCATCGTGCCGGGGTCGACGTTGATGTAGGGATCGAGTTTGAGGAGGGTGACTTTAAGACCGCGCGATTCGAGGATCGCGGCGAGGGAAGCGGCGGCAATACCCTTGCCGAGGGAAGATACTACGCCGCCGGTGACGAAAACATATTTGGTCATCGCTGGATGCTCGCGGGAAAAACGAATTATACCGTAAAGGATGGTCCCGACCCAGCAAAAAACGGCCGACCCACGCGTGCCGAGGCCGCCTCGCATGGCAGCCGGCGCAGCGGTTTGGGGCCCGCTTCGTGCGCGCAGCACGTTAGGCGGTTCGCTCCAGCTCACGCAGCATGCGTTGCACCGCGCGCGCGGTTTCGATCGGCTTTTCCATCGGATACAGATGGCTGCCCTCGATCCACTCGACATGCCCGCCGGTCGCGCGTCGCGTCGCGTCGAGCCCGGCCTGGCGGATTTCCTTCGAGCGTGTCCCGGCGATGAACCCGACCGGCACCGGCGCGCCGCGCGCGAGCCGCGCGCCGAGCGTATGCGGCAGCGTCCGGTAGATCTGGTATTCGGTGCGACGATCGAACGCGAGCACCCGGGTGCCGTCGGGCGAACTCTGCGGAATGCCGAAGTCGATGTAGTCGGACAGCATGCGCTCGTCCCAGCGCGCGAACGCGGGCTTCGAATGGAAGTGCCGCCATGCTTCGTCACGGCTCGTCCATTGCGTGCGCCGCTTGCGCGTCGCGGCGGCGGGCGACAGCCGCTCGTCGAGCCCGGTCCATTGCGACACGCGCAGCATGCTGCTGCGCCAGCCGGCGATCACCGGCGAGTCGAGCATCACGACGCCCCTCACCCACTGCGGCTTTTTCAGCGCCGCCATCAGCGACAGATAACCACCGAGCGAATGCCCGACGAGCCACACCGGCTGCTCGTACTTGCGGGCGATGTCGTCAAGCAGTTGCTCGACCAGATGGGGCCAGTCCTGTGTGACCGGAAAGCGCGGATCATGGCCGATCCGCTCGATCGAGCGCACGTCGTAGTCGTCGGAGAGCTCGGCGAAGATCGTCCGGTAAGTCGAGGCCGGAAAGCCGTTCGCATGCGAGAAATGGATGATGTTTTTCAACTGCGGCGATCTCCGTTGTGTTTTTTACGCGTGGGCGGGTGCTTTGCCCGTGCCGCTGCCTATACCGCTGCTTGCGCCTGTTGTCTGCGCTGTTGCGCTCATCGGGCCGCGACGCGCTCAGGGCTCCATCCAGTAGCGGCGCTGCGTGTCCCGATAGCGCTCGAGCGTGAGCGCGGCGCCCTCCTCACCGCGCGCGCCCGGATCGACGTCGACCCTCACGGCGCCATCGCGATCGCTGCGCCCGAGTTCGATATGACGCGCCGCGTAGCGCGCGAACACGCCCGCATTCGGATGATGGAAGCGATTCTCGTAGCCTACCTGAAATAACGCGATGGACGGATCGATAGAGTCGAGGAACGGCTCGGTCGACGACGTTTTGCTGCCATGATGCGGCACCATCAACACTTGCGCGCGCAGCATAGCGGGATCGCGCGCGAGCAGCGCGCGTTCGGCCGGCGCTTCGATGTCGGCGGTCAGCAGGGCCGTGAAACGCGGCGCGTTCGCACCGACGAACGCCGCCGCCTGGCTTGCGTTGGTGGGCGGCAACGTGCTGACCCTCAACACGCAGCAATGCTCGTTCGCCTTGCCCGTGAGTGCCCCGACGTCAGGCCACAGGACGGCGAACTCAACACCATCCCACTGCCAGCGCTGCCCCGCCACGCACGGCAGCGTCTGCGTGCCATGCTGGTTTGCCTTCGGCCACAGCGGATTGTCCGGCGCCAGAGCAGCCACCAGCTGACGCACCTCGATCGCCTCGAAAACGGCAGAGGCGCCGCCCGCATGATCCGAATCGGCGTGACTGATCATCAGCGTATCGAGCGTCGTCACGCCTTGCGCCCGCAGGAACGGCACCACCACGCGCTCGCCAGCGTGGCTCGATTCCGGACCGGGACCCGCATCGAACAGCAAGGCGTGATGCGCGGTCTGCACGAGCACCGACGAGCCCTGCCCGACATCGAGCGCAGTCAGACGGAACGCGCCTGATGGCTCGGCGAGTGCGCCGCTTGCGCTGGGCATCAGCAGCGGCAGCCACGACAGCGGCGCCGCCCAGCGCAGGGGCCAGCCGCGCGGCGCGAGACACCACAGCACACCGAGCGCCGCCGCGGCCAGCGCCCACGCATTCGGCTGCGGCAGCCACCACAGCGTCCAGCGCGGTCCCGACGCCAGTTGCAGGCCGGCCGCGAGACCATCGAGCAGCGTGTGCGCGGCGCGCCACGCGAACGCGTCGAGCGGCGCGGGCAATGCGACGCCCGCGAGCACCGTCGGCGTGACGAGCAGGCTCACCCAGGGAATCGCGAACGCGTTCGCGAGCGGACCGGCGAGCGGAATTTGCGCGAACCAGTAGGCGGTCAGCGGCGCCAGCGCGACCGTCACCGCGACCTGCGCGTGAGCGGCGCTGCGCAACCGTTCGGCGAGCGCGCGCAGACGCCGGATCGATACGGGACGCGCCGCGCTGCCCTCCTCGTCTTCATGATGACGGGACGCCAGTGGAACCCGCACGCGCGGCCGCCCCGACATCGCCAACAGGATCGCGCCGACTGCGCAAAACGACAGCCAGAATCCGGCCGACACGACCGCCCAAGGATCGACCAGCAGCACGAGCCCGAGCGCCCACGCGAGCACCGTGGAGCGCGCTAGCTGCCGGCCGCCGACGAACGCCAGCGCGACGAGCGCGGCCATCCACAGCGCGCGTTGCGCTGGCACGTTGAAGCCCGCGAGCGCGGCATGCAGTGCGGCGAACATCGCACCCGCCGTCACGCCGACGAGCTGCGCGGGCAAGCGCAGCGGCCAGTTGCGGCCGAGCCACCCCGACCGTCGCCAGATTGCCGCCGCGAGCCAGCCGGTCAGCCCCGCGACCAAGCCGAGATGCAAGCCCGAAATCGCCACCAGATGACTCGTGCCGGTGCCGCGCATCAATTGCCAGTCGGCGGGGCTCACTTCGTCCTGCGCGCCGATCGCGAGCGCGACGACGATGCCGCGATGCGGCGCATCGGCAAGCACCGTGTCGATACGCGCACGCAATCCGGCGCGCCAGCGGTCGACCAGCACGGCGAGCCCGCGCGCGTGACCGGTCAGGCGCCGCGCATGGTCCGGCACGCTCACGTAGCCGGTCGCGCGGACGTTGCGCGCGAGCAGACTCGCCTCTGCATCGCGCACGCCGAAATTCGCGTTGCCGTGCGGGCGCTTCAGGCGCACGGTCAGACGCCAGCGTTCGCCCGGTTCGAGCCGCGGCGCCGCGGCGTTGCGCGCGATCCAGGCTAGCTGGATCACGCGCGGGAAAGCGGCGAGCCGCGCACCGTTCGTATCGACGTCGAACAGGAAGCGCGCGCCTTTGTCGTCACGCGTCGGCAATCCCTTGATCGTGCCGACCACCTCGATATCGCGCCCTTCCCACTCGTGCGGCAGGCTCACCGCGAGCCGCGTTTGCGCGCGCACGGCCGCGTAGCCGAAGCCGACGCAGATCGCCGCGCACCACACCGCGCTCCAACCGGCCACCCGCCGCATGCGAGCGTCGCGCCATACGCGGCTAGCGAGCTGGTGCGAGAAGCCCCGCTCGTATTCGCGCTGGAGCGCCGCACCGGCCGCATCTGCCGCACCTGCCGCACCTGTCACACCCGCCGCCGCAGCCGCTCCGCCGCCACGCAAACCCCACACCGCAACGCCGGCCGCCGTGCAGCCGAGCAGTATCAACGCGCACCATGCGCCTGTATCCGGCAACACCGCCTGTCGCTGCAGCCAGACCACCCCCAACGCAAATCCACACCAGACCGCCCTCATCCGCCCTCCGTACCCGCTGGCGCCGGGCCTCGTCACTGCGCCAGCGAACGGGCAGCAGCGAGCCCGCCGGGCGTGGGGATCGCCCGACGCGAACCCTTTCGATCAACGGAATCGATTATGCAGAGGAAAGCGCGAGTCGCGGCAGCGCGGCGAGCGCGTTAGCCGTTGTGCCAAGGGCGGCTGCGTCGGAAGTGACACCGCGCAGTCGCGCGAGGCTCGCGCCGATCGCCGGAATCTGCTCGGGTGAATTGCGCTGCCTGTACATCCACGACGGCGCGATATCGGGCGCGTCGGTCTCGACGACCAGCGCATCGAACGGCAGTTGTTCCGCGAGTCGCCGGATCTGCCGGGCGCGCTCGAACGTGAGGTTGCCGCCGAACCCAAGATGCATGCCCTGATCGATGTACGCCTGCGCCTGCTGGAAACTGCCATTGAACGCGTGCGCGATGCCACGATGAATCTGATGCCGGCGCAGCCCTTTGATCACCTGATCCTGCGATTTGCGCACATGGCAGATGACCGGCAAATCGAATTCGCGCGCGAGCTGCAACTGGCCGTTGTAGAAAAACTGCTGGCGCGCATCGTCGAGGCCGTCGACGAAATAGTCGAGCCCGATCTCGCCGATGCCGACGAAGCGCGGATCGTCGAGACTCGCCTCGATCTCCATGCGCAGCAGGTCGAGGTCGGCATCGACGGCGTGCGGCGTGAGGAGCGGATGAATGCCGAGCGCGTACGCGCCGCCGTCGACGCGATGCGCGAGCTCGCGCACCGCCGCGAAGTTCTGTCGCCCGATCGCCGGAATCACGATGCGCGACACCCCCGCATGGCGCGCGGACGCCGCAACCGCATCACGGTCGGCGTCGAACTCCGAAGCGTCGAGATGGCAGTGCGTATCGATCCACATGGGTTATCCCGCTGGCAAGAGGACGGACCGTGCCGGCCCGCACTCAGACCGGCACCGGCGGCTCTTCGTGCAGCACGCCGTCGCGCAACCGCATGATGCGATCACAGCGGCCCGCCAGCTCCGGGTCGTGCGTGACGATCACGAAGCTCGTCTCGAGCGTGCGCGACAGTTCGAGCATCAGGTTGAAGACCGTGTCGGCGGTGCCGCCGTCAAGGTTACCGGTCGGCTCGTCGGCGAGCACGCAGGCGGGCTTCGTGACGAGCGCACGCGCGATCGCGACACGCTGACGCTCGCCGCCCGACAGCTCGCCCGGCCGATGCTTCGCGCGATGCCCCATGCCGACGCGCTCCAGCACCGCCATGGCCTCGCGGCGCGCGACTTCGGTCGTCTCGCGACGAATCCGCAGCGGCATCGCGACGTTATCGAGCGCGGAAAACTCCGGCAGCAGATGGTGAAACTGATACACGAAACCGAGCGCGCGATTGCGCAGGACGTTGCGCTCGCGCTCGGAGAGTTTCGTGAACGGCTTGCCGAGCACCGACACGTGGCCCGCGCTCGGATCGTCGAGACCGCCGAGCACGTGCAGCAGCGTGCTCTTGCCGGAGCCCGACGCGCCGACGATCGCGAGTTTCTCGCCGCGCCGCACGGCGAGTTGCGCATTGTTGAGCACCTGCACGTTCAGCCCGCCCTGCACGAACGCTTTGGAAATGCCGGTGGCTTCGAGCACGAACGGATGCGACGCGGAGTCCTGAGCGGTCATGGATGAATCGGTTGAGGGATGGACGAGGCGGTCATTCATAGCGCAGCGCCTCCGCCGGACGGACCTTCGCGCCGCGCCAGCTCGGATAGAGCGTCGCGAGCGCCGACAGCACGAACGCGATGATGCCGATGCGCGCGACGTCCGCCGGAACCAGCTCGGACGGCAGCTCGCTGATGAAGTACACCGATGGCGGCAGGAATTGCACGCCGAGCAGATGCTCGATCATCGGCACGAGCCACGGAATGCTCCACGCGATCAGACAGCCGAGCACGACGCCGGTCGCCGTGCCGATGAAGCCGATCGTCACGCCCTGCACGACGAAGATCTTCATGATCGAGCCGGGCTGCGCGCCGAGCGTGCGCAGGATCGCGATATCGGCCTGCTTGTTGGTCACCGTCATCACCAGCGACGACACCAGATTGAACGCGGCCACCGCAATGATCAGCGTCAGGATGATGAACATCATGCGCTTCTCGATCTGCACCGCCGAGAACCAGGTCTTGTTCTGCTGGGTCCAGTCGCGAATGTACAGATCGCCCGACAGCGTGCGCGCGAGCTGATGCGCGACTTCCGGCGCGCGCTGCATGTCGGTGAGGCGCAGCCGCACGCCGGTTGGTGCGGGCAGCCGGAACAGCGCCTGTGCGTCCTTGATGTTGATCAGCGCGAGCGTGCTGTCGTATTCGTAATGGCCCGACTCGAAAATGCCGACCACCGTGAACTGCTTCAGGCGCGGCAGCATGCCGGCCGGCGTGATCGTGCCTTCGGGCGCGACGAGCGTGATCTTGTCGTTCAGCTGCACGCCGAGATTGGCCGCCAGATCGGCGCCGAGCACGATGCCGAAGCCGCCGGGCACGAGGTCGGCCAGCTTGCCGCCTTTCATTTCCTTGCCGATGTCGGACACTTCAGGCTCGAGCGTCGGCTCGATGCCACGCAACGCGACGCCGCTCACCGCGTCCTGGCGCGTCAGCAGCGCCTGGGCCTCGACGTAGGGCGCCGCGCCGATCACCTCCTTGTTCTGGCGCGCCTCCTTCGCGGTCAGTTGCCAGTCGGGCATCGAACCGGTCGGCGAAAAGATCTCGACGTGCGCGAGCACCGACAGCATGCGGTCGCGCACCTCTTTCTGAAAGCCGTTCATCACCGACAACACGACGATCAGCGCCGCGACGCCAAGCGCGATGCCCGACATCGACACCAGCGCGATGAACGAAATGAAGCCGTTACCGGTCGTGCGTTTGCCGGCGCGTGTATAGCGCCAGCCAATCTGCCATTCGTAGGGAAATTTCAAGCGAATCCTTTTGTGCGTTCTTCGACTGTATGTCGGGATCGGCGGACCTCGACGTCCGCCGTGCGGCCCGAACGTCGTGATCGTTGGGCTCGCGGCGGCGCGGATCGTTCCTCGCGCGCCCGGCCGCTGTGCGGCTCTGCCGGCGCATAGAGGCGCGGCGCCGCGGTGCGCCACCCTGCCGGGTCCAGCGATCAAGCGCGAAGTTTGCCACACAATGCCGGCGGCTCGCGCAAAGGACGTGCCTCGGCCGCGCCATCGACAAACCGGCCGCGCTTCGTCGAAATACTCGCACCGTTTGCCCTACAATGCGCAGCATCATGCCTGCCGACCGCCTCCATCTTCTGCTGCCCTTCGCGCTGCCTGCCGCGGCCGACGCCTCCACCGCGCTTCACGACATCCAGTGTCCCGCTCTCGACAGGCTGATCGCGCGCGCGACGCTGATCGAACGCGTGATCGGCGAGGATTTTCAGCGCACGCTGCCGCACGAGCGCTGGGTCGCGCGACAATTCGGCGCGCTGCCCGACGGCGCCTCGGCCGCCGCCGACGAAGCCCCGCTCGCGCCCTACATGCTGCGCGCCGACGGCGGCGAACCCGGCAACGCGACGTGGGCCTGCGTGCAGCCGGTACACGTGCACATCGCGCACGACCACCTGGTGCTGATCGACCCGGCGTCGCTCAATCTGTCGGACGCCGAAGCGAGCACGCTGCTCGCGCTTGCGCGTCCGCTGATCGAGGAACTCGGCGTGCGCATCGAGGCGCCCAAGCCAATCCGCTGGTATCTGTCGAGCGACGCTTTCGGTTCGCTAGCGGGCGCGTCGCCGTTGCGCGCGAGCGGCCGCAACATCGAGATCTGGTTGCCGCACGAAGCGCATTCCGGCGAACGCTCTCGCGCGTGGATGAAGCTGCAGAACGAAGTGCAGATGGCGTGGTTCGAGCACCCGGTCAACGAAGCGCGGGAGGCGCGCGGGCTGCCGGCCGTCAACTCGATCTGGTTTCACGCGCAAGGCGCCGCGCGGAGCGTGCGCAGTCCGTTCGCGCAGGTGCTGTCCGATGCCGCCGCAACGCGCGGTCTCGCGCTCAGCGCGGGGGTCGCGACAGGCGCGCCGCCGGCGTCGTATCGCGAACTGGCCGCGGCGCTGCGCGGCACCACCAACGGCAGCGGCGCAACGCTCGTCGAACTCGACCCCTTCTCCGCGCCCTACATCGAACAGGACTGGGCGCGCTGGAACCAGGCATTCGCCGCGCTGCAGACCGACTGGTTCGAGCCCGCGCTCGCGGCTCTCCAGTCGGGCGAACTCGCCGAGCTCGGCCTCACGCTGTGCGGCGACACCGGCTCGGTGACGCTGACGGTCACGCGCGGCGATCTGCGCAAATTCTGGCGGCGGCGCGTGCTGGCCTCGCTTTTCATCGAATGATCCACGGCCCTTCCGCATGACCCGAATCGTTACGCGCCCCTGCTCCCCCGTCGACGCCGAAGTGTTGACCCGCTGCGGCCTGCATCCGGTGCTCGCGCGCCTGTACGCATCGCGCGGCGTGTGCCTGCCCGAGGACGTCGAAACCGGCCTCGCGCGGCTCGTGCCGCCAGCCGAACTGAAGGGCTGCGACGCGGCCGCCGCGCTGCTCGCCGACGCGCTCCAGCAGCAGCGCCGCATGCTGGTCGTCGCGGA
Organism: Paraburkholderia sp. 35.1; assembly: GCF_050436525.1. Classification (NCBI taxonomy): domain Bacteria; kingdom Pseudomonadati; phylum Pseudomonadota; class Betaproteobacteria; order Burkholderiales; family Burkholderiaceae; genus Paraburkholderia; species Paraburkholderia sp. 35.1. The sequence continues at coordinate 390,476 of NZ_JBNDMJ010000003.1, forward strand.
CTACGACTGCGACGGCGCGACCGCCTGCGCGGTCGCGGTGCGCGGGCTGCGCATGTTCGGCGCGCGCATCGACTACCTGGTGCCGAACCGCATGGAGCACGGCTACGGGCTCACGCCGGACATCGTCGAGCTGGCGACACGCAGTGCGGCCGGCAAGCCCGATCTGCTGATCACCGTCGACAACGGCATCGCGAGCGTCGACGGCGTCGCGGCGGCCAACGCCCTTGGCATCGACGTGCTCGTCACCGACCACCACCTGCCCGGCGACGAACTGCCCGCCGCGCGCGCAATCGTCAATCCGAACCAGCCGGGCTGCACGTTCCCGAGCAAGTGCCTCGCCGGCGTCGGCGTGATGTTCTACGTGCTGCTCGCGCTGCGCGCCGAACTGCGCCGCCGTGGGGCGTTCGGCGACGCGCTGCCCGAGCCGCGCCTCGACGGCCTGCTCGATCTGGTCGCACTCGGCACCGTCGCCGATGTCGTCAAACTGGACGGCAACAACCGCGTGCTGGTCGCGCAAGGTCTGCAGCGCATCCGCCGCGGCCGCATGCAGCCGGGCATCGCCGCGCTGTTTCGGGCCGCCGCGCGCGACGCGCGCAACGCCTCCGGCTTCGACCTCGGCTTCGCGCTGGGACCGCGCCTGAACGCGGCGGGACGGCTGTCGGACATGTCGCTCGGCATCGAATGCCTGAGCACCGACGACGTCGGCCGCGCATGGGAACTCGCGCAGCAGCTCGACACGATGAACCGCGAGCGCCGCGAAATCGAGGCCGGCATGCAGCAGCAGGCGCTGGACGACCTGTCGACGGTCGATCCCGACGGCGCGACCACGATCACGTTGTTCAATCCGGGCTGGCATCAGGGCGTGATCGGCATCGTCGCGGGACGGCTGAAAGAGAAGTTCCACCGCCCGTCGTTCACGTTCGCGCCGGCCGACGATACCGGCATGCTCGTCAAGGGCTCGGGCCGCTCGATCGCGGGCTTCCACCTGCGCGACGCGCTCGATCTGATCTCGAAGCGCGAGCCGGACCTGATCGTCAAATTCGGCGGCCACGCGATGGCCGCGGGCCTGACGATCGCCGCCGCCGACGTGCCGCGCTTCACCGCCGCGTTCGAGGCGGTCGGCCGCGAATGGCTGTCCGCGCAGGCGCTCGCGCGCACGATCGAAACCGACGGCGAGCTCGAAGACGCGTACTTCACGCCGCAATTCGTCGAAATGCTCGACGCGGCCGTCTGGGGCCAGGGTTTTCCGGCGCCGGTGTTCTCCGGCGAATTCGAGGTCGCCTCGCAGGCGTTGGTGAAGGACAAGCACCTGAAGCTGCAACTGCTGCGCGGCCGCCAGCGCTTCAACGCGATCTGGTTCAATCACACCGACACGCTGCCCGCGCGCACCACCGTCGCCTACCGGCTCGCGAGCGATACATGGAACGGCGTGTCGCGCGTGCAACTGATCGTCGAGCACGCGGTGAGCTGAAATCTTCCGCAAAATCAATCGCGAACACGCGCCAGATCGCCCGCGAGGCTCCGGCGCGGCGTGCCGATCGGCTATAATTTCTGCTTTTTACGCAGAATAGAAGATCGACATGGAAGCGGAACGTCTCAACGCGATCGAAGCCTCTCTGGCCGACCTGCGCAAGCGCGCGGACGACCTACGGGGGTATCTTTGACTACGACGACAAAGCACTGCGTCTAATCGAAGTCAACCGGGAACTCGAAGACCCGGACGTCTGGAACGACTCGAAGCACGCCCAGGCGCTCGGTAAGGAAAAGAAGCTGCTCGACGACACGGTCGGCAAGCTCACGTCGATCACGAACGACGTGCGCGACGCGCAAGACCTGTTCGAGATGGCACGCGAAGAAGCCGACGACGACACGCTGCTCGCCTGCGAGGGTGACGCCCAGGCCATCGAGGCACGCGTCGCCGACATGGAATTCCGCCGGATGTTCGCGAACCCGGCCGATCCCAACAACGCCTTTCTCGACATCCAGGCCGGCGCCGGCGGCACCGAGGCGTGCGACTGGGCGTCGATGCTGCTGCGCCAGTATCTGCGTTATTGCGAGCGCAAGGGCTTCAAGACCGAAGTGCTCGAGCAGACCGAAGGCGACGTCGCCGGCATCAAGAACGCGACGATCAAGATCGAAGGCGAATACGCGTACGGCTTCCTGCGTACCGAAACCGGCGTGCACCGGCTCGTGCGCAAGTCGCCGTTCGACTCGTCGGGCGGTCGTCACACGTCGTTCTCGTCGGTGTTCGTGTACCCGGAAATCGACGACTCGATCGAAGTCGACATCAACCCGGCCGACCTGCGCATCGACACGTACCGTGCTTCGGGCGCGGGCGGTCAGCACATCAACAAGACCGACTCCGCGGTGCGTATCACGCACATGCCGTCGGGCATCGTCGTGCAGTGCCAGAACGACCGCTCGCAGCACCGCAACCGCGCCGAAGCCATGGCGATGCTGAAATCGCGCCTGTACGAAGCGGAAATCCGCAAGCGTCAGGTCGAGCAGGACAAGCTGGAAGCCGGCAAGACCGATGTGGGTTGGGGCCATCAGATCCGTTCGTACGTGCTCGACAACAGCCGCATCAAGGATCTGCGCACCAACGTCGAAATCAGCAATACGAAGAGCGTGCTCGACGGTGACCTCGATCCGTTCATCAGCGCGAGCCTGAAACAGGGCGTCTAGGCGCGCACGGCGCGGCCCCGTTCACCGATCGGGACCGCGCCTTCTTCGTTGCTGCTTTTGCGTTGCTTTTGCGTTGCTTCCACGCTATTTGTTCGCCGTTTTTCCAGTACCGCCTGAGGTTTTTACACTGACTGGCTTCCCGCCAGCGGAGCACTCCGCGGCGGGCCACCGAATACCAAATCATCATGACTGAACCGATCCAGCCGACTGTCGTGCCCGAAGCGGACGACAACAAGATCATCGCCGAGCGCCGCGAAAAGCTGCGCGAACTGCGTGAGCGAGGCGTCGCCTATCCGAACGATTTCCGTCCCACGCACCACGCTGAAGATCTGCAGGCGCAGTACGAGCACACCGACAAGGAAGCACTCGAAGCGAATCCGCTCGAAGTCGCGATCGCTGGCCGCATGATGCTGAAACGCGTGATGGGCAAGGCAAGTTTCGCGACCGTGCGCGACGGCTCGGGTCAGATCCAGTTCTTCATCACACCGGCCGACGTCGGTCAGGAGACCTACGACGGGTTCAAGAAGTGGGACATGGGCGACATCGTCGCCGCGCGCGGCGTGCTGTTCCGCACCAATAAGGGCGAGCTATCGGTGCGCTGCACGGAGCTGCGTCTGCTGTCGAAGTCGCTGCGTCCGCTGCCGGACAAGTTCCACGGTCTCGCCGACCAGGAAATGAAGTACCGCCAGCGCTATGTCGATCTGATCGTCACGCCGGAAACGCGCCGCACGTTCGTCGCGCGCACGAAGGCGATTTCGTCGATCCGCAAGTACATGGCCGACGCGAACTTCATGGAAGTCGAAACACCGATGCTGCACCCGATTCCGGGCGGCGCGGCGGCCAAGCCGTTCTCGACGCACCACAATGCGCTCGACATGCAGATGTTCCTGCGCATCGCGCCGGAGCTGTACCTGAAGCGGCTGGTGGTGGGCGGCTTCGAGCGCGTGTTCGAGATCAATCGTAATTTCCGCAACGAGGGCGTATCCGTGCGCCACAACCCGGAATTCACGATGATCGAGTTCTACGCGGCCTACACCGATTACAAGTGGCTGATGGACTTCACCGAGCAGCTGATTCGCCAGGCGGCGATCGATGCGCTCGGCACGGCCACCATCACTTATCAGGGCCGCGAGCTCGATCTGTCGAAGCCGTTCCATCGGCTCACGATCACGCAGGCGATCCAGAAATACGCGCCGCAATACACGAACGAGCAGCTCGCCGACGGCACGTTCCTGCGCGCCGAGCTGAAGAAGTTCGGCGTCGATGCGTCGCAGCCGCAGTTCCTCAATGCGGGCGTCGGCTCGCTGCAACTGGCGCTGTTCGAAGAGACCGCCGAGTCGCAACTGTGGGAGCCGACCTACATCATCGACTACCCGATCGAGGTGTCGCCGCTCGCGCGTGCGTCGGACAAGGTGGCAGGCATCACCGAGCGTTTCGAGCTGTTCATCACCGGCCGCGAAATCGCCAACGGCTTCTCGGAGCTGAACGATCCGGAAGATCAGGCCGCGCGCTTCAGGAAGCAGGTCGACCAGAAAGACGCCGGCGACGAGGAAGCGATGTTCTACGACGCCGACTACATCCGCGCGCTCGAGTACGGCATGCCGCCGGCGGGCGGCTGCGGTATCGGCATCGATCGTCTGGTCATGATGCTGACCGATAGCCCGAGCATCCGCGACGTGATTCTGTTCCCGCATCTGCGTCGCGAAGACTGAGCGACGCTGGGCGCGAGCGCTCGTTGTGCTTCGCGCGCAATGCGATGGTTTGACGAGCGCCCGGTTGATGCCGGGCGTTTTCTTATGCGCGCGTTTTCGCTTTGCGGGACCGTTTTCTGCTTCTCAACGTTTGTAACCAGCGGTAAAAGCTGCTCGTTCGCGCGCAAGTCGCCGCGGCCTCGATGGTCTTAGAAGTTTGTTGACACCAAAGCGCACCGCGTGAAGGGCGCCTACCCACGCCCGAGGGCGCCACCTGAGCGGTTACAAATAGAAACGCTGCCCGGATCGAATTGCCCGACACTCAGTCTCACAAGAAGTCGGCTCTGTCAGAAACGGAGGCCCTACATGGACACCCCTACTCATCAACCCACGCAGCCACGTCGTCTTCATCCATTGATCGCGGTGGCCGCCGGCGCGGTGCTCGTCGCGAGTCTCGTCGCTACCGCGGCGATCACCGGCGTGTTCCCGAAGGCGTCGGGCAACGGCGCACAGAACGATCGGACGCAGGCCGCGCAGGTCAGCACGCAAGCGCCGGGCGTCGTCGATTCGGCCGCGCCGGTCAAGCCATCTGCGCAACAGCGGCAGGATCAGGCTCAGCAAGCGGTGCCGGCCGCCCCTGCCACCGCTCCGACCCAGCAGCAATACGCGCAGCAACAGCAGGCACAGGCCGCGCCGCAGTATGCGCAGCAGCCGGCGCCGCATGCCGCTTATTGCTCGACTTGCGGCACCGTCGTCGCGATCTCGGCGGTTCGGCATGAAGGACATGGCACCGGCATTGGCGCGGTCGGCGGTGCGGTGGCCGGGGGGGTCGTCGGTAATCAATTCGGCGCCGGCGGCGGGCGTACCGCGATGACGCTGCTCGGCGCGCTAGGCGGCGGGTTCGCCGGCAACTCGGTCGAAAAACATCTGCGCAGCACGACGTCTTATTCGGTGCGCGTGCACATGGAAGACGGCAAGACGCGCTACTTCACCTATAGCGAGGCGCCGCCGTTGCGCGACGGCGAGCGCGTGCGCGTTCAGAACGGCGGCCTCGTCGCCGACTGAGCTGAGCTCGGCGCCCAACGTTCGTCGACGCGCCATGAAAAAAGGCGATTCCATCGGAATCGCCTTTTCTTTGGAGTTCAATGCACCCGTTCGAACACGCGTTCAATAATCTGCGTCTTCGATCCATGCCGCCTGAATCGCTTCGAGAATCTTTTCGCTCGAACGGTTCGGATCGTCGTCGAAGCCTTCGAGCTCGGTCACCCAGCGGTGCAGGTCGGTGAAACGCACCTGCTGTGGATCGACGTCCTGATGCTTGTCCGTCAGAGCCATCGCGATGTCTTGCGTATCGGTCCACTTCATGGCGGCACCCTCCTGTTAGTGATTTTCCTTCGCGTGATTGATCGAGTAACGCGGAATTTCGACGACCAGATCCTGCTCGTCCGGCATGACCGCCTGACACGACAGGCGCGAAGCCCGTTCCAACCCCCATGCCTTGTCCAACAGATCGTCCTCGTCTTCCTCGGATGGCGTCAAGGCGGCGAAACCCTCACGCACGATTACGTGGCAGGTCGTGCACGCGCACGACTTCTCGCACGCATGCTCGATTTCGATACCGTTATCGAGCAGGTTGTCGCAGATGCTCTTGCCGGGAACGGCGTCGATCACCGCGCCTTCCGGGCACAGTTCGACGTGAGGCAGCACAACGATTTGAGGCATACAGTTTCCGTTTGGGTCTGAGGCACGGCGGCTGCCAGCAATGCCGCGTGCAGGCTCCGTGCCATTTTACTGGCGCCGCGCGGACTTTTTAAGTCCGCGCGGGCGCGATCGGTGGTTCGTGGGGGGCGCAGTTCGTGCGTGGCCTGAGCGCGCGTCGCATGCATGTTGCTGCCGCTACGCTCGCCCGTTCAGATCTCGTCGAGCTTGCGGCCCGACAGCGCGCGGCGAATTCCCTTGTTCATGCGGCGCGCGGCGAATTCGTCGGTGCCTTCGGCGAGCGCCTTCGTCGCGGCTTCGATCGCGCCGACGTCTTCTCCTGGCGCGACGTTGCGCAGTGCGGCGAGCAGCGCGTCGAGTTCTGCGCGTTCGCTGTCGTCGAGCAGCTCGGCGTCGGCGGCGAGCGCCGCGTCGGTCGCTTCGACGAGACGCTGCGCTTCGACCTGCGCCTCACGCAGAGCGCGCGCCCGCATGTCGATTTCAGCGGTCGAAAAGCTGTCTTCGAGCATGCGCGCGATGTCGTCGTCGGCGAGGCCATACGAAGGCTTCACGACGACCGATGCCTCCACGCCCGACGCCAGCTCGCGCGCAAACACCGACAGCAGGCCGTCGGCGTCGACCTGATAGGTCACGCGAATGCGCGCGGCGCCGGCGGCCATCGGCGGAATGCCGCGCAGCTCGAAGCGCGCGAGCGAACGGCAATCGCTGACGAGCTCGCGCTCGCCTTGGACGACGTGAATCGCCATCGCGGTCTGGCCGTCCTTGAAGGTCGTGAAATCCTGCGCACGCGCGACTGGAATCGTCGAGTTGCGCGGAATGATCTTTTCGGTGAGGCCACCCATCGTCTCGACGCCGAGCGACAGCGGAATCACGTCGAGCAGTAGCCATTCGTCGCCTTCCGCCCCGCGGTTGCCGGCCAGCAGATCGGCCTGGATCGCGGCGCCGAGTGCGACGACCTGATCCGGATCGAGATTGACGAGCGGCGGCTGGCCGAAGAACGCCTCGACCGCGCGGCGGATCACCGGCATGCGCGTCGCGCCGCCGACCAGCACGACGCCCTTGATTTCCTTCGTGGTGACCTTCGCGTCGCGCAGCGCCTTTTTCGTCGGGCCCAGCGTGCGTTGCACCAGCGCGGCCGTGATGGTCTCGAAAGTGGCTTCGTCGATCGTCAGATCGAGCGCGGTGCCGTTGGCAAGCGTGAGCTCGAGGGTGGTTTGCGACGCGCTCGACAGCGCCTCCTTGGCCTCGCGCACGCTATCGAGCAGCAGGCGCACGTCGTGCGGCGCGAGCGTCTTTGACGCGATGCCGGCCTGTTCGAGCACATAGCGATATAGCGCATGGTCGAAGTCGTCGCCGCCGAGCGCGGAATCGCCGCCCGCCGCGAGCACTTCGAAAACGCCCTTGGTGAGCTTCAGGATCGACAGGTCGAAGGTGCCGCCGCCGAGGTCGTAGACCGCGTACAAACCTTCCGCGCCGTTGTCGAGACCGTAGGCGATCGCCGCAGCGGTCGGTTCGTTGAGCAGACGCAGCACATTCAGCCCCGCGAGGCGCGCGGCGTCCTTGGTCGCCTGGCGCTGCGCTTCGTCGAAGTAAGCGGGCACCGTGATTACCGCGCCGACGAGCTCGTCGCCGAGCGTGTCTTCGGCGCGCTGGCGCAGCGTCGCGAGAATTTCAGCCGACACCTCGACCGGGCTCTTCACGCCGTCGACAGTGCGGATCTGCACCATGCCGGGAGCATCGACGAAGTCGTACGGCGCGTTTTCGGCGCCCTCCACCTCGGCCTTGCCGCGGCCCATGAAGCGCTTGACCGACACGATCGTGTTGCGCGGGTCGGTCGCGGCTTCGGCCTTCGCCCGGCGGCCGATGCGACGGCCGCCCTGCTCCAGGTAACGCACCACCGACGGCAGCAGCACGTGCCCGTCTTCGTCGGGCAGCACATCGGGCACGCCGCTGCGCACGGCGGCGACGAGGGAGTTGGTGGTGCCGAGATCGATACCGACCGCCAGACGCCGCTGGTGAGGCGCCGGCGCCATGCCGGGTTCGGAGATTTGCAGTAAGGCCATCTGGATCTTCTCGGGGACGTTGTGCCCCGTCCTGAATGTTCGCGTTGCTGGGGTGATGCCGCGGCTCGCGGCCGCTCTGGTTTTTTGTTTGTCGCTTACTACGTCGCTGCCTACTGTTGCTTGCCCGCGCCGCGCTTTTGCGCGCGTCGCGCGAAAGCGCGCTAGCCTTCGAGCCGCTCGATCTGGGCATCGATTTCCGACGCGACGCGCTCGATGAACATCAGCTGCCGCACCGCCTCGCCCGCCGCCTGATTCGCGCCGTGATCGAGCGATGCGCCGAGCTTGTCGAAGCGCCGACGCTCCTCGTCGCGCAACTCGATGAGCAGCGCGTCGAGCGCGTCGACGTTCTTCGCCGCGGCCGCGTCCTCGATGTTCTCGCGCCACTCCATCTGCTGCATCAGGAACGCGGGCTCCATCGCCGTGTTGTTCTCCGCGCCGACGTTGATGCCGCGCAACGACAGCAGATAGGTCGCGCGCTTGAGCGGATCGCGCAGCGTCTGATAGGCCTCGTTCGCGCGCGTCGCCCACTGCATCGCGATACGCTTTTGCGCATCGCCGGCCGCCGCGAAGCGATCCGGATGCACCTGCGCCTGCACGGTGCGGTACGCGTGATCGAGCGTGCTCGCGTCGAGCGCGAATTGCGCCGGCAGACCAAACAGATCGAAGTGGCTGTCGTTCAGCGAGGCCATCGGATTAAAGTCCGTTGATGAAAACTGGTATGGAGAAGTCGGGCCTTGTCAGGCGTGACCGGTTCAGTGGAGCGCGGATCAAACTAAAAAGGCGGCCCGCGCCGCCTTTTATCCGCCGCACGCGGAAGGTAACGAATCTAGACGCGGAACGACTCGCCGCAGCCGCATTCGTCTTTCACGTTCGGGTTGTTGAACCTGAAGCCTTCGTTCAGCCCTTCGCGCGCGAAGTCGAGCTCGGTGCCGTCGATATACGCGAGACTCTTCGGGTCGACGACGACCTTCACGCCGCCCGTCTCGAACACCTGATCTTCAGGCGCGACTTCGTCCACGTACTCGAGCTTGTAGGCGAGGCCCGAGCAACCGGTGGTGCGCACGCCGACGCGCAACCCGATGCCCTTACCGCGGCGGGTCAGATACTTCTGGACGTGCTGTGCTGCCTTTTCGGTCAACGTAATTGCCATAACGTTTCTCAGTTGCCAGAGCGCGCGGCGCGCGTGTCCGCGCTGCGCTCACCGGTTACTCCGTTCTTACCCAGTTGCTCAGGCGGCCTTGCCGTCTTCGGCAAGCGCTGCTTCGCCGTGGCGCTGCTTGTAGTCGGCGACCGCTGCCTTGATCGCGTCTTCCGCGAGGATCGAGCAATGGATCTTCACCGGCGGCAGTGCCAGTTCTTCGGCGATCTGCGTGTTCTTGATCGACATCGCCTGGTCGAGCGTCTTGCCCTTCACCCATTCGGTGACGAGCGAGCTCGATGCGATGGCCGAGCCGCAGCCGTAGGTCTTGAACTTCGCGTCTTCGATGATGCCGTCCGCGCCGACGCGGATCTGCAGCTTCATCACGTCGCCGCAGGCCGGCGCGCCGACCATGCCGGTACCGACCGTGTCGTCGTCCTTCGCGAAGGAACCGACGTTGCGCGGGTTTTCGTAGTGGTCGAGGACCTTGTCGCTATAAGCCATGATTACACTCCTTGATTCGTTTCAACCTGCAATGCGATGAACGTTCGATGTCCGCTTCGTCCAGCCGGCGCGTCAGTGCGCGGCCCACTGGATGGTCGACAGATCGATCCCGTCCTTGTGCATTTCCCACAGCGGCGACAGATCGCGCAGCTTGGAAATCTTCGACTTCAGCAGGTTGATCACGTAGTCGATTTCCTGCTCGGTCGTGAAGCGTCCCACCGTGAAGCGGATCGAGCTGTGCGCGAGTTCGTCGTTGCGGCCAAGCGCGCGCAGCACGTACGACGGCTCCAGCGACGCCGATGTGCACGCCGAGCCCGACGACACCGCGACATCCTTCACCGCCATGATCAGCGATTCGCCTTCGACGAAATTGAAGCTGATGTTCAGGTTGTGCGGCACACGCTTTTCCATGTCGCCGTTCACATACACTTCCTCGATTTGCGACAGGCCTTTCAGCAGCCGGTCACGCAGCATGCGGATGCGCTCGTTTTCGGTCGCCATCTCTTCACGCGCGATACGGAACGCTTCACCCATGCCGACGATCTGGTGCGTGGCGAGCGTGCCCGAACGCATGCCGCGCTCGTGACCGCCGCCGTGCATCTGCGCCTCGATACGGATACGCGGCTTGCGACGCACGTAAAGCGCGCCGATGCCCTTCGGGCCGTAGGTCTTGTGCGCCGAGAACGACATCAGGTCGACCTTCAGCTTCTGCAGATCGATCTGGATCTTGCCGGTGGCCTGCGCCGCGTCGACGTGGAAAATGATGCCCTTCTCGCGCGTGATCTCGCCAATCGCCTCGATGTCCTGGATGACGCCGATCTCGTTGTTGACCGACATCACCGACACCAGAATCGTGTCCGGGCGCAGCGCCGCCTTGAACGCGTCGAGGTCGATCAGACCGTCGTCCTTGACATCCAGATAGGTGACTTCGAAGCCTTCGCGCTCGAGCTCGCGGGTGGTGTCCAGCACCGCCTTGTGCTCAGTCTTCACCGTGATGATGTGCTTGCCCTTGCTCTTGTAGAAGTGCGCGGCACCTTTCAGAGCGAGGTTGTCCGACTCCGTCGCACCCGAGGTCCAGATGATTTCGCGTGGATCGGCGTTCACTAGCGCGGCCACCTGCTCGCGCGCTTCCTCGACTGCGCGCTCGGCGGTCCAGCCATAAGCGTGACTACGCGACGCGGGATTGCCGAACTGCTCGCGCAGATACGGGATCATCTTGTCCACCACACGCGGATCGATCGGCGTCGTGGCGCTGTAGTCCATGTAGATGGGCAGATGGAGAGAGTCGTTATTCATCAATTGCTCCGGGGACGTCATGTGCTCTGGCTTCTGGGTTCGATATGGGGCTGCGGCGAGGGTTTCTATTGCGTGCCGCGCTTCACGAACCGGCCATGTTGAAAACGGAATTGGGACCCTTGGGCGCCACGCGCACGGGTTCGACCGCCGGAGCGTCGTTGCGCCTGTCGCGCAGCACGGCCGGCGTGCCTTCGCGCGAACGCTGCTGATCCACCAGATCCTTCAGCGAAACCGAATCGAGGTATTCGACCATTTTCTGGTTCAGCGTCGACCACAGCTCATGCGTCATGCAGTGGCCGTCGTGCTGCTTGGTGCCTTCGCATGTGCCCTTACCGCCGCACTGGGTGGCGTCGAGCGGTTCGTCGACCGCGATGATGATGTCGGCCACCGTCACCTCTTCGGCACGGCGCGCGAGATTGTAGCCACCGCCCGGTCCGCGCACGGATTCGACGATTTCATGACGGCGCAGCTTGCCAAACAGCTGCTCGAGATACGACAGGGAGATGTGTTGGCGCTGGCTGATACCCGCAAGCGTCACCGGGCCCTGCTCCTGGCGCAGCGCCAGGTCGATCATCGCCGTGACGGCGAAACGGCCTTTCGTGGTGAGTCTCATATGATGTGGGAACCGCAATTCTCGACAAGTTTGGTCAAGTATAAATACATGAGCGATTTAGTCAAGTATGGGCGGTAAATTTTGTGTCATTCGCTTAATTGATCGCCATACGTCGACGCCGCGCCCCCAACCGTGTAGTGCGTCTGCGTTCTTCGCCCGATGCCTACGCGAGCAACTGCGGGCGCAGCGCGGCGATCAGCCCGCGGCAGGCTGCTTCGCACTGATCGAGCACCAACTCGAAGCCTTCCGCGCCGCCGAAATACGGATCGACAACCTCTCGCGCGCCGCTCCAGCGGCCATCCGACTCAGGCACGAACTCCATCAGCAGACGGATCTTGTCGCGCTGTGCGCGCGGGCACAGTTGACGCAACGCGGCGACGTTTCGGTCGTCCATGGCAATCAGCAGATCGAACCGCTCGAAGTCCGCGACCGTGATCTGGCGGCCGCGCAGCGCGTCGAGCGCATAGCCGCGCTGGCGGGCCGCGTGTTGCGCGCGTTCGTCGGGCGCCGCGCCGATGTGCCAATTGCCGGTGCCGGCCGAATCGATCAGGATGCAGTCCGCAAGCTTCGCCTCGTCGACCAGATGACGCATCACGCCCTCCGCCGTCGGTGAACGGCAGATATTCCCGAGGCAAACGAAACAGATGGACACAGTTTTCATCAGGGATTTTCGACGCCCGAGGCGCCGCGCGTGAGGTCGTCAGACAGTCAGCGGACTGCGCCGCGATTATACAAATCTCGACAGATTCGCGCCGAGCGGGGCGCAGCCAGCAAGATCCGCGGCTTCGGAGCGTCGCGGTCCGCCGCGCCGGCTTACGATGCCTCGGCGGCCGGCGTCGCCGTGGCTGCACGCATCGGCTTGGCCGGCAATGCCGACGCCGTGTCGATCATGCCGTACGACACCGCGCGTGCGAGTTCGGCGGTCAGATGATTGGCGTCGAGCGGCATCTGCGAAGCGCGCGAAGCGGTTTGGCCGTTGACGTGCAGAAAGGCGAGCACCGCGAGAGGTACAACGATGGCTAGGGGCCAGTACACCGATATTGTCTTTTTCATGATGTGTTTTTCAATTAGGGGCGCATGAGCTTATGACGCACTATGCCCTAACGAAATGCTATAGGAATTCACAATCGGGAAAAACCCGCCCGCGCGGGATAGATCGTTGCTTGATACGAAACAGTCAAGTGAGACCTCTTTCGGGAACGAGTGGCGCATCGCTGGCACACAAAAGTAAAGCTTACAAACGCATACAAAGCCGCCGCGACGGACGGCGACAATGACGGTCTTATTCTTACCCTTACATTTCTTTGCACTGGCATCGGTCCCACAAAATGAAACGCATTGCACCTTCCGTCGGCCTGATGGCCGCCGCGCTGCTCGGCGGCTGCGCGGTCTATCCGAACGGCACGCCGATATACGGCAACGGCTACGGCGCCTATAGCGGCTACAACGGTTATGACGATTCCGCATACGCGCCGGGTGCCGCGGTCGTGCCGCAAACCAATGTGTACCTCGGCTATGGCGATTACGGTCCGGGACGCTACTACGGCCCGGCGTCGGGCTCCGGCTATCGTGGCTATCCGGATCGCGGTCATCCGAACGACAACGACTGGCACCACGGCGATCACGGCAACGGTCATGGCAACAATGGCGGCGGTCCTGGACAACCGCACGGCGGCCCGCCGCCGCAGGGCGCAGCGGGCGGTCCGCACGGCCCTGGTGGCGCCAATGGCGGCCCGCACCCCGGCGCGGGCGGCCCGCCGCCGCGCCAGCCGCAAGCCGGCAACGGCGGCGGACGAGGCAACGATTTGGGGAGAAATGCGCCCGCGCGTCAGCCGGGGCAGATGACCGAACATTGAAGACGGAGCGGCGCTGAAGTATCCCGGCGGCTTCTTCGCCCGTTTCGACGGCTGCGCGAGCGCGCAGCCGTCAAACCAATCCCAATGCCGCCCGCTCAGCCAATATGGCTGCGCTGCGCGGCATACAACTCGCGGAACGTACGACCCACCGGCGCCGGCATGTCGCGCGTATCGGTCCAGCCCGCGCCGCCGAGCGGCAGTTTGGCGATCGACCGATTGCGCCCACCCATGCGCTCCAGCACGCGCACGGCGAGTTTGGTAAAGAGCGCATAGGCATCGGGATGCAGCGCGAGCCAGCCCCACAGCGCCAACCCGGCGCGCTCCTTCCACGGCCGCAGGTGTCGCTCCATCTGCTTTTCGCGCAGCTTGCGCAACAGATCGGACAGCGGGATACCGACTGGGCACACGCTATTGCATTCGCCGCATAACGTCGCCGCTTGCGGCAGGTCGAGCGCCTTGTCGATGCCGACATAGCTCGGCGTCAGCACCGACCCCATCGGCCCCGGATAGACCCAGCCATATGCGTGCCCGCCGACCTTCTGATACACCGGGCAATGGTTCATGCACGCGCCGCAGCGGATGCAGCGAAGCATCTCCTGGAAGTCGCCGCCGATCAGCCCTGTGCGGCCACCGTCGACGAGCACCACGTACATATGCTCGGGCCCATCCTGATCGCCCGCGCCACGCGGCCCGGTCAGCATCGAAAAATAGTTCGAGGTGGCCTGGCCGGTTGCCGAACGCGGCAGCAGGCGCATAGCCGTCGCGAGATCCTCGAGCGTCGGCAGCACCTTCTCGATGCCGGTGACAGCGACATGCACGCGCGGCAACACCGTGCACATACCTTCGTTGCCCTCGTTGGTCACGAGCGCGACCGAGCCCGTTTCCGCGATGATGAAATTGCCGCCCGTCACGCCCATGTCCGCGCTCAGAAAATGCGGCCGCAGCATCTCGCGCGCCTCACGCGTCATGTCGGGAATCTCGGTGAGCCGCGGCCGGCCGTGCGTCTTCGCGAACAGATCGGCGATCTCGTCCTTATCCTTGTGAACGACCGGCGCGATGATGTGGCTTGGCGGCTCGTTGTCGTTGATCTGCAGGATGTATTCGCCAAGGTCGGTTTCGATCGACTGCACGCCTATCTGCCCGAGCACTTCGTTCAGACGCATTTCCTCGGTGACCATCGACTTGGTCTTGATCACCTTCTTCACGTCGTGCTTGCGCGCAATGTCGCCGACGAGCCGCGCGGCCTCCTGCGTGGTCTCCGCGAACAGCACAGTCACGCCGCGCCGGGTCGCCTCGCGCTCGAAGGTTTCGAGCCACACGTCGAGATTCTCGAGCGCGCGATCACGGCGCTCCTTGAGCGCGGCCCGCGTCGCGGGGAAATCGATCGCGGTCATCGCGCTCGCGCGCGCCGACACGAACTTCGTGGACAGCTTGGTCAGGTTCTGCTGCAGGCGCTGGTCGGCGAGTTTCTGGCCGGCGCGAGCCTTGAACTGCATCGATTGGACTTGCATGGCGGCCCTGATGAGATCGGATTGAAACGCGCGGCGCATTCGCGCCCGACGCAATGCGTGACAGACAAGATAAACGTGACGCGAACAATGGCGGTGTTCGCCGCGCGGGGATTACACGTCGCCGGCCAGCACCTGTGCGATATGCAGCACGCGCGTCGTCGAGTCGCCGTTGCGGCGCAGCCGCCCTTCGATATTCAACATGCAGCCGAGGTCGCCGAGCACCACCGCACCGGCGCCGCTCGCGGCGATGTTCGCGCACTTTTCGTCGACGATCGCGGTCGAGATATCGCCGTATTTGACCGCGAAAGTGCCGCCGAAGCCGCAGCAATGCTCGCAGCCTTTCATCTCGGTGACCGCGACGCCGACCTGCGCGAGCAGTTCGCGCGGCTGTTCCTTGACGCCCAGTTCGCGCAAGCCCGAACACGAGTCGTGATAAGTCACCTGTCCCGTGAACTCGCCCGGTTGCAACTGCACCTTCTCGACGTTGACGAGGAAATCCGTCAGCTCGAACACCTTGCCGCGCAGGCGGCCGAAACGGTTCATCAGTTCGGGATCGTCGCGGAACAGGTCGCCGTAGTGCGCGCGGATCATGCCGCCGCACGAGCCCGACGGCACCACCACATAGTCGAACTGTTCGAACTCGCGCAGCGTTTTCTCGGCAAGGTCGCGCGCGAGGCGGCGGTCTCCCGAGTTATACGCAGGTTGCCCGCAACAGGTTTGCGCGGGCGGCACTACGACCTCGAAACCGGCGCCTTCGATCAGCTTGATGACGGAGAAACCGATCTCGGGACGCATCAGGTCAACGAGGCAAGTGACGAACAATCCGACTCGCATGAGCCCTCCTTGCGGGGAAACGTCCCTGATTATCCGCTGTTTGCCGGTGCAATACCAACGGCCGGAAGGCATAGGAAGCACGCCGCGCCGGGTTGGAAGCGCGCCTCGAAGCGTTCGCTTTTTTCACAATACGAGATACAATCAGTTTTCGCTGTTTGACGCATCTACCGATTCTCATATGAGCGATACGAACCCGGATCCCAAAACTTCGATCCAGGTGATCGAACGCATGATGCGCCTGCTCGACGCACTGGCGGCGCATAGCGACCCGGTCAGCCTGAAAGAACTGGCCATCCGCACGGAGCTGCATCCATCCACCGCGCACCGCATCCTGAACGATATGGTGATGTGCCGGCTGGTCGACCGTTCGGACCCCGGCACCTACCGTCTTGGCATGCGCCTGCTCGAACTGGGCAATCTCGTCAAGGCGCGCCTGTCGGTGCGCGACGCGGCGCTCACGCCGATGCGCGAGCTGCACCGCGAAACCGGGCAGACCGTGAACCTGTCGGTGCGTCAGGGCGACGAAATCGTCTATATCGAACGCGCGTATTCGGAGCGCTCGGGCATGCAGGTGGTGCGGGCGATCGGCGGGCGCGCTCCGCTTCATCTGACCTCGGTCGGCAAGCTGTTCCTCGCGGCCGACGAAGCCACCCGCGTGCGTGCCTACGCAACACGCACCGGTCTGTCGGGCCACACGCAGAACAGCATCACCGATCTCGCGAAACTCGAGCGCGAGCTGTCGCATGTGCGCCAGCAGGCCTGCGCGCGCGACAACGAGGAACTGGAGTTGGGCGTGCGCTGCATCGCCGCCGGCATCTACGACGATACCGGCAAGCTGGTCGCGGGGCTGTCGCTGTCGGCGCCGGCCGATCGTTTGCAGGATTCATGGCTCGGGCAGTTGAGCCAGACCGCGTTGATGATTTCGGAATCGCTCGGCTACCGCCCGCAGCCGCAGCAGGACCATGCGCACGGCGGGCACGGCTCACATGGCTCGCACGGCCAGCATTAGTAAAGGGGGCGGCCGCCCAACCGCCGTGCACCCTTTGCCCTCCCGCCGGCGCCATGAAAAAAGCCTCGCATCCGCGAGGCTTTTTCTTTGCCCGTCAGCTGCAGCCGGACTGACTACCACCGGCTGAGTATGCGTTGCGGCTTCAGGTACCCGGACCGCCGGCATCGGCGCTCGTGATACGCGGCTGGTCGCCGCCGTTGTCGAGCCACGTACGCAGACGCGTCGCGTCCGCGAAACGCGAGTACTTGCCCGACGAATCGAGCAGCACCAGGATCATCGGCCGGCCGTGGATGGTCGCCTGCATCACGAGACACTCGCCCGCTTCGTTGATGAAGCCGGTCTTCTGCAGACCGATGTCCCACGTCGGGTTGCGCACCAGCGCGTTCGTGCTGTTGTACGCGAGCGTGCGCTTGCCGGTGTACACCTCATAGCTGTGATCGGTCGAGAACTTGCGGATCAACGGGTACTGATACGCCGCGTTGACCATCTTCACGAGATCGCGCGCGCTCGACACGTTCATGCTCGTCAGACCGGTCGGGTTCTCGAAGTGCGTGTCGTTCATGCCGAGCTGCCTGGCCTTCGCGTTCATCGCCGCGAGGAACGCCGGACGGCCGCCCGGGTAGTAGCGCGACAGCGCCGCCGCCGCGCGGTTTTCCGACGCCATCAGCGCGATGTGCAGCATGTCCTCGCGCGACAGCACCGAGCCCACCGACAGACGCGAACCGGTGTTCTTCTCGTAGTCGCGGTCTTCGTCGGTGACTTCGATCTGATCGGTCATCGGCTCTTTCGAATCGAGCACCACCATCGCGGTCATCAGCTTGCTGATCGATGCGATCGGTACCACCGCGCGCGAGTTCTTGTCGAACAGCGTCTCGCCGCTGTTCTGGTCGATCACATAGGCGACGCTCGAGCGCAGCATCAGCGCGTCCGGCGTCTCGTGCAGACCAAACGCCTGGCCGACGCTCGGCTGGCGCGGCTCGTACGCGACGCGTCGCATCACCGAACGGTGTCGGCCGTTCGCCGTGAACGTGACGCGCTTGCGTTTGACGCCGGCGTGCGGGGCATCTTCATCCGCCGCAGCGGCTTTGACGGCCTCACCCTTGCCGGCTTTCGCCGCATGGCTCGGCACCTTTCCGGTGGCGGCCGCCTGCGCAGGCTTCCTGGCAGTTTTAGCGTGTTTGGAAGTGTTTGCGGATGCAGCAGACGTAGCTGCAAAAGTGCTGACAGGCGTAGCGAACGCCGCTGCGACGGCCAGCGAGACGGCCACCGATAGAGCGGTGCTGCGCGCCGCGCCGTGGAGCACTTTTAGCGACGAAAACATGTCGGTTTTCATGGGTGTTCGATAGGGAGCGGCGAGAGGTTTCCGCAAGTGTAGTAAAGCAACGAAAAATTAGCAATTTGAAGCACTTATACGCGCTCCTTAAACCGGCTTGTCAGCTCCGATCGCGAAAACACGAATAAGTGCCGCGCCTCGATCGAAAAAAAACGATCGTCGCGCCAGCAAGCCTCGCCATCGCCGCCCGGCCCAATCGAGCAGATCATTGCAGGATAACGGCAATTTTGAGACAACCTTGATTCGGGGAAATACTGTCAGAGCACAGGCGGAAACTACTGCGCCGCGCCATGAAGGCGTTGCGAGCGTGCGACGGACTTTTTTAAGTGTCCGACGAAAGTCGCTAACGCGCGTTCGACTGCCATCGTTCTTTAACGTTCCTTGTCATCTTATGGTTTACATCGAATTGATGATGATCGGTTTTTCAGGGGCGAATTGCTGCCACACGAAAAAATAATCTCCCGACGGCCTGCTAAACGGTTGGTTTATGTCGCACCAGCACGGTGCAACGAGCAATCGTTCCGCGTCATGTTAATGACATGCCTACTGTATAACCTATTGTTTTGTCGCCATTTTCTTGACATTGTGCGATGCACAAAAAGCGCTTGACATTCCTTGTGGGCATCCTAAAATGGGAACCATTGCTGCGATGCACAAAACATCGCGGTCCGGGGAGACGATGAATCTGCGTCTCGCCACCCACCCAATGCGGTCCGCACAGACCGGCCGCAATCCAGGAGCGTAAACCATGACTCTGCTGACCCCTGAGCAATTCGCCGCAGCCCAGAAAGCCAACTTCGAAACCCTGTTCGGCCTGACGACCAAAGCATTTGAAGGTGTCGAAAAGCTGGTCGAGCTGAATCTGCAAGTTGTGAAGTCGACGCTCGCCGAAAGCCAGGAAAATGCCCAACGCGCGCTGTCCGTGAAGGATGCGCAGGAACTGCTGGCACTGCAAGCAAGCCTCGCCCAGCCGGTAGCTGAAAAGGCGCTGTCGTATGGCCGCCATGTGTACGAAATCGTTTCGGCAACGCAGGGTGAATTCACCCGCGTCGCGGAAGCGCAATTCGAAGAGCAAAACCGCAAGGTTCAGGCGCTCGTCGAAAACGTCGCCAAGAACGCGCCGGCCGGTTCGGAAACCGCTGTCGCCGTGATGAAGTCGGCTATCACCGCCGCCAACACCACGTACGAAACGGTCCACAAGGCAACCCGCCAGGCTGTCGAAATCGCCGAAAGCAACTTCAACGCAGCTGCAACGGCCGCTTCGAAGGCAGCTTCGCAAGCCGCTGCGCAAGCATCGCGCGCCGCCGCCAAGAAGGCCGTCTAAGCTTCACGCGTCAACACGCCAGGCTTTATGCCTCGCGTCGTCTTTCACGCCGGCCCAGCCTATGCGCTGCGCCGGCGTTATCGCAAGCAACAGCGTCGTGCCGTTGCCGCTTATACGGTTTGATGAGCCGAACGCTCCGATACGTTGCAATGGCGTATCGTTTGCCCGGCCGCCAAGCCGGGATTTTTTTGCCCGCCACTGGCCGCCACGAAAACAGAAACGGCGCGCTCCACCATGGAGCGCGCCGTTTTTCTTTGCCGTACGGCTCGACCGGCTTTGCCGCGCCCGCATGTCGTCACGCAGGCGCGGCCCACCGCGTTACTTCTTCTTGACGGGCGGCAGATCGGTACAGACGCCTTCATACAACTCGGCCGCCATGCCGATCGATTCGCCGAGCGTCGGATGCGGATGGATCGTCTTGCCGATATCCGTTGCGTCCGCGCCCATCTCGATCGCGAGACAGACTTCGCTGATCAGGTCGCCCGCATTCAGACCGACGATACCGCCGCCGATCACGCGATGCGTTTGCTCATCGAACAGCAGCTTCGTGAAGCCCTCGTCGCGACCGTTGGCGATCGCGCGACCCGATGCGGCCCACGGAAACACCGCCTTGCCGAACTTGACGCCTTCGGCTTTCAGCTGGTCTTCCGTCTTGCCGGCCCATGCCACTTCCGGATCGGTGTAGGCCACCGACGGAATCTGCAGCGCGTCGAAGTACGCCTTCTCGCCATGCGCGGCTTCCGCCGCCACGTGGCCTTCGTGCACGGCCTTGTGCGCAAGCATCGGCTGACCGACGATGTCGCCGATCGCGAAGATGTGCGGCACATTCGTGCGCTGTTGCCTGTCGACCTCGATGAAGCCGCGATCCGTCGCCGCGACGCCGGCCTTTTCCGCGCCGATCCGCTTGCCGTTCGGCGAGCGGCCGACGGCCACCAGCACGAGGTCGTAGCGTTGCGGCTCGGCCGGCGCCTGCTCGCCCTCGAACGACACGTAGATGCCGTCGTCCTTCGCTTCGGCGGCGATGGTCTTGGTCTTCAGCATCACGTTCGCGAAACGCTTGCTGTTGTACTTCTCCCAGACCTTGACCAGATCGCGGTCCGCGCCGGCCATCAGGACGTCGAGCATTTCGACCACGTCGATGTTCGCGCCGAGCGTCGAGTACACGGTTGCCATTTCGAGACCAATGATGCCGCCGCCGATCACGAGCATGCGCTGCGGAATCTGGCGCAGTTCGAGCGCGCCGGTCGAATCGACGACCCGCGGATCTTCCGGAATGAACGGCAGCTTCACCGCTTCCGAGCCCGCTGCGATGATCGCCTGGTTGAACCTGACGACCTTCTTGCCGCCCTCGGTCTGCACTTCCATGTGGTTCGGATCGACGAACGCACCCGTACCGACCACCACTTCGACCTTGCGCGCCTTCGCCATGCCGGCGAGACCGCCTGTCAGCTTCTTGACCACGCCGCACTTGAAATCGCGCAGCTTGTCGAGATCGATCTGCGGCTTGCCGAACGTGATGCCGTGCGCGGCAAGATCAGCCGCTTCGTCGATGACGAGCGCGGTGTGCAGCAGCGCCTTCGACGGGATGCAGCCGACGTTCAGACACACGCCGCCGAGCGTCGGATAACGCTCGACCAGCACGGTCTTCATGCCGAGGTCGGCGGAGCGGAACGCGGCCGAATAACCGCCGGGGCCCGAACCGAGCACGAGCATGTCGCACTCGATGTCGGCGCTGCCCGAATAGCTGCCGGCTTGCGCAGCCGCTGCGGCGGCCTTCGGCGCCGCAGCGGCAGGCGCCGGCGCGGGAGCCGCCTTCTCGGGCGCTTTCGGCTGCGCAGCGGCCGCAGCCGCGCCGCCCGCCGTTGCCTCGACGAGCGCGATGACCGTGCCCTGCGAGACCTTGTCGCCCGGCTTGATACGCACTTCCTTGACGGTGCCGGCGGTATCGCTCGGCACTTCCATCGACGCCTTGTCGGATTCGAGCGTCAGCAGCGACTGCTCTTTTTCGATGGTGTCGCCCGGCTTGATGTTGACTTCGATGACGTCGACGTCCTTGAAGTCACCGATGTCCGGCACTTTTACTTCGACGAGACTCATGGTGTCCCCTTCTCTTATTGATCGATGATGAGCGGCGCCTTCGACGCGCACAGCGCACGCGAACGCGCGGACGGCGCGACGCGGATCGGTCGAAACCATCCGCGCCCGCGCCGGCGGACCTCACCAGACGGTCAAAGAATCACACGCCGGAAATCGGCAAGAATCGAACCGAGGTATGCGTTGAAGCGCGCGGCTTCCGCTCCGTCGATCACGCGATGGTCGTACGACAGCGACAGCGGCATGGTCAGGCGCGGCTCGAACTGCTTGCCGTCCCACACCGGCTTCATCGCGCTGCGCGACAGGCCGAGAATCGCGACTTCAGGCGCATTGATGATCGGCGTGAAGTGCGTGCCGCCGATACCGCCCAGCGACGAGATCGAGAAGCAGCCGCCCTGCATCTGGTCCGGCTTCAGCTTGCCCTCGCGCGCGGCCTTCGACAGGTCGGCCATTTCCTTCGCGATGTCGACGAGGCCCTTCTTGTCCGCGTCGCGAATCACCGGCACCATGAGGCCGTTCGGCGTGTCAGCGGCAAAACCGATGTGGTAGTACTGCTTGAACACCAGGTTGTCGCCGTCGAGGCTCGCGTTGAAGGTCGGGAATTTCTTCAGGGCCGCCACGCAGGCCTTGATCACGAACGCGAGCATCGTGAACTTGACGCCCGCCTTCTCGTGTTCCTTGTTCAGCTTGACGCGCAGCGCTTCGAGCTCGGTGATGTCCGCTTCGTCGTTGTTCGTGACGTGCGGAATCATGACCCAGTTGCGATGCAGGTTCGCGCCCGAGATCTTCTTGATACGCGACAACGGCTTCGGATCGATCGGACCGAACTTCGTGAAGTCGACCTTCGGCCACGGCAGCAGATTCAGCTCGCCACCGCCGGCGGCCGGCGCGGCCGCACCAGCCGGCGCCGCGCGCTGGCCCGTCATCACGCCCTTCACGAACGCGGTCACGTCGGCCTGCGTAATGCGGCCCTTCGGACCGGTGCCCTTCACCTGGCCGACGTCCACCCCGAGTTCGCGCGCGAACTTGCGCACCGACGGCGACGCATGGCTCGGATGACGCGAGCCGCCTTCTCCAGCCGGGATCAGCGGCGCCTGCGCGAGCGCGGACGGCGCGGCCGGTGCCGGGGTCGGCGTGGCCGGCGCGTCGAACGGCTTTTCAGTCGGCGCCTTCGCGGCCGGTGCCGGCGCGGGTGCCGGGGCAGCGCCGCCTTCCGCTTCGATCACGACGATGACCGAGCCTTCCGACACGGTATCGCCAACCTTGACCTTCACTTCCTTGACGACGCCGGCGGCCGAGCTGGGCACATCCATCGTCGCCTTGTCGGATTCGAGCGTGACGAGCGACTGTTCCTTCTCGACACGATCGCCGACCTTCACCGCGATCTCGATCACGGGAACGTCTTTGTAGTCGCCGATATCCGGCACCTTGATTTCCTGCACGCCACCGCCTGCCGCCGCGGGTGCGGGCGCCGCAGCGGGAGCTGCCGCCGGCGCAGGAGCAGGAGCCGGTGCGGCAGCCGGCGCGGGCGCCGCGGCAGCGGCAGCGGCGTTGGCGCCTTCCAGCACGATGATCAGCGTGCCTTCGGACACCGCATCGCCGACCTTGACCTTCACTTCCTTGACGACGCCGTCGGCCGAGCTCGGCACGTCCATCGTCGCCTTGTCGGATTCCAGCGTAACGAGCGATTGCTCTTTTTCGACGGTGTCACCCGCCTTCACCAGCACCTCGATCACAGGGACGTCCTTGTAATCGCCGATGTCCGGCACCTTGACTTCGATCGCTTGACTCATTGTTAGTGTCTCCTGGGCCGCGCACGCCGCCGGCCCCTCGCGATGAGGAGCAAGCGCGTGCATCGTGGCACACGGGTGATGCCTTAGACGGTCATCGGGTTGGGTTTGGCGGGATCAAGGTTGTACTTCTTGAGCGCCTCGGCGACCACCTTGCGTTCGATCGTGCCTTCGTCCGCCAGCGCGTTCAGCGCGGCGACCGTGACCCAGTAGCGATCGACTTCGAAGAAGTGACGCAGCTTCTCGCGCGTGTCCGAACGGCCGTAGCCGTCAGTGCCCAGCACGACGAACTTCTGCGGCACGAACGCGCGGATCTGCTCGCTCAGCGCGCGCACGTAGTCGGTCGATGCGATGACCGGACCCGGCGCATCCTTCAACAGCTTCTCGACGTGCGACAGCTTCTTCTCTTCGGTCGGGTGCAACAGGTTCCAGCGCTGCACTTCGTGACCTTCGCGCGCGAGCTCGGTGAAGCTCGGCACGCTCCACAGGTCGGCGTTGACGCCCCAGTCGTTTTTCAGCAGGTCGGCCGCGGCGATCACTTCGTTGAAGATCGTGCCCGCGCCCATCAGTTGCACGTGCGGCGCCTTTTTATCGGCTGCGGTCTTGCTGAACGAGTACATGCCCTTGATGATGTCGGCCGCCACGGTCTCGCCCTGCGGGATCGCCGGGTGCTCGTAGTTCTCGTTCATCACGGTGACGTAGTAGTAGACGTCTTCCTGGTCGGCGACCATGCGGCGCAGACCGTCCTGCACGATGACCGCGAGTTCGTAGCCGAACGTCGGGTCGTAGCTGATGCAGTTCGGCACCGAAGCCGCCCACATCAGCGAGTGGCCGTCTTCGTGTTGCAGGCCTTCGCCGTTCAGCGTCGTGCGGCCCGCCGTGCCGCCCAGCAGGAAGCCGCGCGAGCGCATGTCGCCAGCGGCCCATGCGAGGTCGCCGATGCGCTGGAAACCGAACATCGAGTAGAAGATGTAGAACGGGATCATGATCTCGCCGTGCGTCGAGTACGACGTCGCGGCCGCGATCCAGTCGGCCATGCCGCCGGCTTCGTTGATGCCCTCCTGCAGGATCTGACCGGTCTCCGACTCGCGGTAGAACATCAGCTGGTCGGAATCTTCCGGCACGTACTTCTGGCCGTCCTGATTCCAGATACCGATCTGACGGAACAGACCTTCCATGCCGAACGTACGCGATTCATCCGGCACGATCGGCACGACGCGCTTGCCGAGCGTCTTGTCCTTCAGCAGGATGTTCAGGATCCGCACGAACGCCATCGTCGTGGAGATCTCGCGGCCTTCGCCCGTGCCCTTCAACAGCGGCTCGAATGCCGACAGTTCCGGCACCGGCAGCGACTCGGCCTTCTGACGACGCGCCGGCAGATAGCCGCCCAGGTCCATGCGCTTCTGGCGCATGTACTCGAGTTCCTTCGAGCCTTCCTCGAACGTCAGGTACGGCACGTCGACGATCTGCTCGTCCGTGATCGGCAGACGGAACTGGTCGCGGAACTTCTTCAGCTGCTCCACCTGCATCTTCTTCTGCTGGTGGGTGATGTTCATCGCCTGGCCGGCTTCGCCCATGCCGTAGCCCTTGATCGTCTTCGCGAGGATGACGGTCGGCTGGCCCTTCGAATTCGTCGCTTCCGTGAACGCCGCGTAGATCTTGTGCGGATCATGGCCGCCGCGGTTCAGATTCCAGATGTCGTCGTCGGACCAGTCGGCGACCAGCGCCTTCAGCTCCGGCGTGTTGAAGAAGTGTTCGCGCACGAACGCGCCCGACTCCGACTTGTACGTCTGGTACTCGCCGTCGACGACTTCCATCATGCGGCGCATCAGCGCGCCCGACTTGTCGCGCGCGAACAGCGCATCCCAGCGGCTGCCCCAGATGACCTTGATGACGTTCCAGCCGGCGCCGCGGAATTCGCTTTCGAGTTCCTGGATGATCTTGCCGTTGCCACGCACCGGACCGTCGAGACGCTGCAGGTTGCAGTTGATCACGAACACGAGGTTGTCCAGACGCTCGCGGCCGGCCATGCCGATCGCGCCGAGCGATTCCGGCTCGTCCGTTTCGCCGTCGCCGAGGAAGGCCCAGACCTTGCGGCCGTCGGTCTTCGCGATGCCGCGCGCCTGCAGGTACTTCATGAAGCGCGCCTGGTAGATCGCCATGATCGGGCCCAGGCCCATCGACACGGTCGGGAATTGCCAGAAGTCCGGCATCAGCCAAGGATGCGGATACGACGAGATGCCCTCGCCGCCGACTTCCTGGCGGAAGTTGTCGAGCTGCTTGTCGGTCAGGCGACCGAGCAGGAACGCGCGCGAGTAGACACCCGGCGACGAGTGGCCCTGCACGAACACGAGGTCACCGCCGTGCTCGGCCGACGGTGCGTGCCAGAAGTGGTTATAGCCCACGTCGTACAGCGTGGCGGCCGATGCGAACGACGCGATGTGGCCGCCGACGTTGGTTTCCTTGCCGGCGCGCAGCACCATCGCCATCGCGTTCCAGCGGGGGTGTACGAGCGGATACGGTGTTCGATGTCCTGGTCGCCGGGGTTCTTGGCCTGGCGCGCGACCGGAATCGTGTTGATGTAAGGGGTGTTAGCGGAGAACGGCAGATGTTCGCCGTGCACGCGTGCGAATTCGATCTGTTTTTCGATCAGGTAGTGGGCACGGTCAGGGCCTACTGCAGAAATCACGCCATCCAGCGCTTCCAGCCATTCGCCGGTTTCCTGGGGATCGTCGTCTTTATCGGCGGCGACATATTTCATGACTTCGTCGGGTACAGCGGACATGCTCGTCTCCTGGGTATGGGGAACGCACTTTGAACAGACGACGCGGACGCAGGAATGGCCGCGGCAGCTCCGGCCGATTGTAATAAGGGTCCCGACGTCAGCGCAACCAAATTTTCAAATTACGAGATCAATTCTCATAATGCGGAAAATTGCTGCGACGCAACCTAGTTTGACTGCCGATCGACTGATCCGCCGGCTAGTTTGCGCCGATTAACTGCACTTTCCGTGCTTTTTTGCGCCATTTGTCGGGGACGTGCTGAGCTACAATGCCACGCATGTTGACCGAACGGCTCTTCTCTCGCTCGGCGCGCACCGCGGGTTCGCCGGCGGATTCGTCGCCGTCCTCGCGCTGGCACCACGGACCCTGGTGGTCCAATTCCTATTTGCTGACGCCGCTCCTGTCGATCCTGGTGTTCCTGGTCGTCATGAGCCTGATTCTGTGGAGCCTGAACCGGCGCGAGCAGCAACAGCAGGAAGACACGCTGTACCGCAACGTCGCGTGGGCGCAGCAGCAGATCCGCCTGTCGATGACGGGCGCGCAAGAGCAGATCCAGGCACTCGCGCGCGACCTCGCCGCCGGCCATGCCGACGAGCATTCGTTCCAGGTGAGCACCACGGACATCATGCAGGGGCATCCTGAGATCCTCTACATGAACTGGTACACGGGCCAGCAGCAGCCGCGCTGGCCCAACGCCGCGCCGCCGGTGCTCGGCCAGCGGCTCGCGCGTCCGAACGACGCGCAGATGGACGAAGCTGTCAAGGCCGGCTTCGCCGAGGCGCGCAACACGCGCCGCCAGGTGTACTCACCGCTCATCTACGACGACCTCGGCAACGGCTTCATCACGCTGCAAACGCCGATCTTCCGCGACCGCGATTTCCTCGGCACCATCGCCGCGGTGTTCTCGGTGGAAGGCATTCTGAAGCGCGACATCCCGCCCGAGCTGTCGGCCAAATACAAGATCTCGATCATCGACGCGAACAACCGCGAGTTGACCACCACGTCGACCCGCCCGCGCCTGCCGCGCGACATGTTCTACGACCTGCCGCTCGACCCGCCGGGCCAGGGCATCTCGGTGCGCGTGTACGCGTTCCCGCAGATCACCAACTTCACGAACAACACGCTGGTGTGGCTGGTGGCCGGCCTCTCCTGCTTCGTACTGTGGAGCCTGTGGAGTCTGTGGAAGCACACGCGCCAGCGCTTCGAGGCGCAGCAGGCGCTCTACGCGGAAGCGTTTTTCCGCCGCGCGATGGAAAACTCCGTGCTGATCGGCATGCGCGTGCTCGACATGCACGGCCGCATCACGCACGTGAACCCGGCGTTCTGCCGCATGACCGGCTGGGACGAAAGCGACCTCGTCGGCAAGAGCGCGCCGTTCGCCTACTGGCCGCGCGACGCGTACCCCGAGATGCAGCGTCAGCTCGACATGACGCTGCGCGGCAAGGCGCCCTCGTCCGGCTTCGAGCTGCGCGTGCGGCGCAAGGACAGCTCGACGTTCCACGCGCGGCTCTACGTGTCGCCGCTGATCGACAGCTCGGGCCGCCAGACCGGCTGGATGTCGTCGATGACCGACATCACCGAGCCGAAGCGCGCGCGCGAAGAGCTCGCCGCCGCCCACGAACGCTTCACGACCGTGCTCGAAAGCCTCGACGCGGCAGTGTCCGTGCTCGCCGCCGACGAAGCCGAGCTGCTGTTCGCGAACCGCTATTACCGGCATCTGTTCGGCATCCGCCCGGACGGCCACCTCGAACTCGCGGGCGGCGGCTTCGACGCCTCGCAGGCGTCGTCCGATTCGATCGACATGGTCGACACCTTCGTCGGCCTGCCCGCCGCCGCGCTGACCGAAAGCACCGCCGACGCGCAGGAAATCTACATCCCCGGCATCCAGAAGTGGTTCGAGGTGCGACGCCAATACATCCAGTGGGTCGACGGCCATCTCGCGCAGATGCAGATCGCGACCGACATCACGACCCGCAAGCGCGCGCAGGAACTCGCGCGCCAGCAGGACGAGAAGCTGCAGTTCACGAGCCGCCTGATGACGATGGGTGAAATGGCCTCGTCGCTCGCGCACGAACTGAACCAGCCGCTCGCCGCCATCAATAACTATTGCTCCGGAACCGTCGCACTGGTTAAATCCGGTCGAACGACGCCCGACAATCTGCTGCCGGTGCTCGAAAAGACCGCGCAGCAGGCGGTGCGTGCCGGCATGATCATCAAGCGTATCCGCGAGTTCGTGAAGCGCAGCGAGCCGAAGCGGCAGGCCACGCGGGTCGCGGATATCGTCGCGGACGCGGTGGGTCTCGCCGAAATCGAGGCAAGGAAGCGGCGCATTCGCATCGTTACCGATCTGCGCT
This sequence comes from Paraburkholderia sp. 35.1, assembly GCF_050436525.1. Lineage (NCBI taxonomy): Bacteria > Pseudomonadati > Pseudomonadota > Betaproteobacteria > Burkholderiales > Burkholderiaceae > Paraburkholderia > Paraburkholderia sp. 35.1. Next base: position 419,073 of record NZ_JBNDMJ010000003.1, read on the forward strand.
CGCGGCTGCCGGTGATCTACGTCGATCCGGTGCTGATCGAGCAGGTGCTCGTGAACCTGCTGAAGAACGGCGTCGAAGCGATGGCCGAAGCGCGCCCGAACGCGGTCGACCCAGTCATCCGCGTAGTCGTGCGACTGGAGAGCGGCTTCGTCTGCATCAGCGTCGTCGACCAGGGGCCCGGCGTCGACGAAGCGACCGCCGAGCGTCTGTTCGAACCGTTTTACAGCACCAAGTCCGATGGCATGGGCATGGGGCTGAACATTTGCCGTTCGATTATCGAATCGCACCGCGGCCGTCTGTGGGTGGTCAACAACGTCGAATCCGACGGCCACATCACGGGCGCCACGTTCCATTGCAGTCTGCCCATTGGGGAGCCTGACGGCCCGAGCAACGGCGGGTCCGAGGCGCCGATACCACAAACCGTTACGGGAGAGCTATGAACAGCCCAGTCACCACACAGGAAACCGTCTTTGTCGTCGACGACGACGAGGCCGTGCGAGATTCGCTGCGCTGGCTGCTGGAGGCGAACGGCTACCGCGTTCAGTGCTTCTCGAGCGCCGAGCAGTTCATCGACGCATGGCAGCCGCATCAGCATCCGGGCCAGATCGCGTGTCTGATCCTCGACGTGCGGATGTCCGGCATGAGCGGGCTCGAGTTGCAGGAACGCCTGATCGCCGACAACGCGTCGCTGCCGATCATCTTCGTGACGGGCCACGGCGACGTGCCGATGGCGGTGTCGACGATGAAAAAAGGCGCGATGGACTTCATCGAAAAGCCGTTCGACGAAGCCGAACTGCGCAAGCTCGTCGAGCGCATGCTCAACAAGGCACGCAGCGAAAGCACCAGCGTCCAGCAGCAGCGCGCCGCGGCCGAGCGCCTCGGCAAGTTGACCGCGCGCGAGCATCAGGTGCTCGAGCGGATCATCGCGGGCCGCCTGAACAAGCAGATCGCCGACGACCTCGGCATCAGCATCAAGACGGTCGAAGCGCATCGCGCGAACATCATGGAAAAGCTGAACGTCAACACGGTCGCCGATCTGCTGCGACTCGCGCTGTCGAACAAGCCGCAAACGGCGCAGTAACAGAGGCACGGGCGGCCTTTCGTTCGGAGGGGCCGTTGGTACGTGGCCGCCATCCGTGGCGGTTGCGTCGCCGGTTCGCGACTGCCTGACCGACGCCGAGTCCGGCGTGCGGGTGGCGCGCGAGCGGCCTGCCCCGCCGCTCGCAGTGCGCTTCCTGGCCGCCACAGGACCGCCGCCACAGGGCCGCCGCCTCACATCCCGGACGCTCCCACGCGCGCCGCGCGCCCCGAATCCACTGCGAAAGCGCGCCCCCGCGCCGGTATAATGTCGGACTTCGCAGCGGCGCCTTGCCCGAACCGGCAGCGCGCCTGTCGCAGGGCGACGGGGCTCCGTGGCTCCGTGGCTCCGTCAGCCAGCCGAAGCACGCCGTCGCGCGCCCCTCCGCGCGAGCGCTTCGCCCCGCCTGCCAAACCGTCTGTCCCGACCTGATTCCCGATCCCAATCTCGACCCAACGTTCGACCGACCATGACTGCCAAACTGATCGACGGCCTCGCCCTCTCCAAGACCCTGCGCGCCGACGTCGCGGCGCGCGCCGCCGCCCTGACCGCCCGCGGCCATCAGCCGGGCCTCGCCGTGATTCTGGTCGGCGACAATCCGGCCAGCGAAGTGTATGTGCGCAACAAGGTGAAGGCCTGCCACGACAACGGCCTCGGCTCGTCGTTCGACCGCTATCCGGCCGATCTGCCCGAAGCCGACCTGCTCGCGCGCATCGACGAGCTGAATCGCGATCCGGCCATCCACGGCATTCTCGTGCAGCTGCCGCTGCCGAAGCACATCGATAGCCACAAGGTGATCGAGGCGATCGCGCCCGAGAAGGACGTCGACGGTTTCCACGTCGCCAATGCGGGCGCGCTGATGACGGGTCAGCCGCTGTTCCGTCCGTGCACGCCGTACGGCGTGATGAAGATGTTCGCGGCCTACGGCATCGATCTGAAGGGCGCGAACGCGGTCGTGATCGGCCGCTCGAACATCGTCGGCAAGCCGATGGCGCTGCTGCTGCTCGAAGCGGGCGCGACCGTCACGATCTGCCACAGCAAGACGCGCGATCTGGCCGCGCACACGCGCAACGCCGACGTCGTGGTCGCCGCGACCGGTCTGCGCAACATCCTGACCGCGGACATGGTGAAGCCGGGCGCGACCGTGATCGACGTCGGCATGAATCGCGACGACGCCGGCAAGCTGTGCGGCGACGTCGACTTCGCGGGTGTCAAGGAAGTGGCCGGCCATATCACGCCGGTGCCGGGCGGCGTCGGCCCGATGACGATCACGATGCTGCTCGTCAACACGATCGAAGCGGCCGAGCGCGAGGCGGACGCGGCCAAGGCGTAACCGCCGGGCGGTGGGCGCGAGGCGGAGTGAGGCGACTCATCCGTCTCGTCCACCGGATCATCACCCGCCCTTCTCTCTCGCAGAACCACCGCCTCCTTACCGCGTCGCCGGATCCCGCGGCCCGCGGCCTGCCCCAACGCGCGCCCAACGCACCGCAACATCTGTTAATTTGTCAGCCGATGGATTGGAATCGGCGCCCCCGCCCCAATAATGTCCGTAGCCGGTGCCGCCATGCGCCGGGCGTCGAGCGACCCAGCACGAGACGGCACGCGCAAGCGCCGCACCGCCCCCTTCACCCGCGTCAGACAGGAAGCCTTATGTCCACTACCGCCACGCATCAAGACAACCCGCTCCTCGATTTTTCCGATCTGCCGCGCTTTGGCTCCATCCGACCCGAACACGTGACGCCCGCCCTCGACGTGCTGCTCGCCGACGCGGCGGCCGCCGTCGAGCGTGCCGCGTTGCCGGCCACGCCCGCGTCGTGGGCCGACGTCGTCGAACCGGTCGAGCGCGCCACCGAGCCGCTGTCGCGCGCGTGGAGCGTAATCGGTCATCTCAATGCCGTCGCCGATACGCCCGAGCTACGCGCCGTGTACGGCGAAAACCTGCCGCGCGTGACCGAGTTCTGGTCGAGCGTCGGCCAGAATCTCGCGCTCTACGAGAAGTACAAGGCACTGAACGCCAGCGACGAATTCGCATCGCTGAACGGCGAACGCAAGAAGATCCTCAGCAACGCGCTGCGTGATTTCCGTCTGTCGGGCGCCGAGTTGCCGGAAGACCAGAAGCCGCGTTTCGCCGAATTGCAGGAGCGCCAGGCGGCGCTGTCGAAGGCGTTTTCGGATCACGTGCTCGATGCGACCAACGCGTATGCGTACATCGTCGATGCGGGCAACGAAACGCAACTGGCGGGACTGCCCGAAGACGTGATCGAAGCCGCGAAGGAAGCCGCCGAGCGAGACGGCAAGACTGGCTACAAGTTCACGCTGCACTTCCCGTCTTATTTCCCGGTCATGCAGTACTCGGAAAACCGTTCGATGCGCGAAGCGATGTATCGCGCATACGTGACGCGCGCGTCCGAGCTTGGCGCGCAATACGGCAACGGCAAGACCGAGTGGGACAACACCCAGGTGCTCGCCGACGAACTGAAGCTGCGCGCCGAAGAAGCGCAGATGCTCGGCTACGGCAACTTCGCCGAAGTGTCGCTCGCGCCGAAGATGGCCGAATCGCCGGCGCAGGTAATGGCCTTCCTCGAAGACCTCGCGACGCGCGCGCGTCCGCATGCCGAGCAGGACTGGAAAGAGCTGCGCGAATTTGCCGCGAGCGAACTCGGCATGACCGATCTGCAGCCGTGGGACATGACGTTCGCCGCCGAGCGCCTGCGCCAGAAGCGCTATTCGTTCTCGGAAAACGAAGTGAAGCAGTACTTCCCGGAAGACGCGGTGTTCAAGGGCCTGTTCAAGGTCACCGAGACGCTGTTCGGCGTGCGCATCCGCCGCGACGAAGCGGCCGTCTGGCATCCGGACGTGCGCTTCTTCCGCGTCGAGAATCAGGACGGCGGCCTCGTCGCGCAGTTCTATCTCGACCTGTATGCACGCGAAGGCAAGCGCGGCGGCGCCTGGATGGACGACGCACGCGGCCGTCACAAGCTCGCGCATGGCGCGGTGCAAACGCCGGTCGCGTATCTGACCTGTAATTTCTCGGCGCCGGTCGGCGGCAAGCCCGCCTGCTTCACGCACGACGAAGTGATCACGCTGTTCCATGAGTTCGGCCATGGCTTGCATCACATGCTCACGCGCGTCGATGAGCTCGGCGTGTCGGGCATCAACGGCGTCGAATGGGATGCGGTCGAGCTGCCTTCGCAGTTCATGGAGAACTTCTGCTGGGAGTGGGACGTGCTGTCCGACATGACCTCGCACGTCGATACCGCGAAGCCGCTGCCGCGCGAGCTGTTCGACAAGATGCTCGCCGCGAAGAACTTCCAGAGCGGCCTCGGCACGCTGCGGCAGATCGTGTTCTCGATGTTCGACATGCAACTGCATACCGGCTTCGACGCGAACGGCGCGAAGAGCGCCAACGAACTCGCGCGCGAAATCAACGAACGCTTCCACGTCGTGCCGCAAGCGCCGTTCTCGCGTTGGCCGAATACGTTCAGCCATATTTTCGCGGGTGGTTACGCGGCCGGCTACTACAGCTACAAGTGGGCCGAAGTGCTGTCGGCCGACGCGTACGCGGCGTTCGAGGAAGCCGCGCAAGCCGCGGGCAGCGTGCTCGATCAGTCGACCGGCATGCGTTATCGTCGCGAGATTCTCGAAGTGGGCGGCAGCCGTCCGGCGATGGAATCGTTCAAGGCGTTCCGTGGCCGCGAGCCGAATATCGATGCGCTGCTGCGGCATAACGGCATGGCGCCGGGTGCCGCGCACTGAGCGATTGAAACGTCGCGATGATCGTTCGTTCGGCCTGGATGCGATGGCGCTGAATGAACGATGCCGATAGAAAAACCGGCGGTCTGCTCGCGCAGGCCGCCGGTTTGTCATTGATGCGCGAGATACGTCGCTACGCGCGATGCAGCTTGAAATCGACCTGCTCAGGCCGCCCTTCGAGCGATAACGACACGCTCGCGGCCGGCGCGCGGCCGACCACCCTGCCCCGGCTAACCACCACGAGCCGCGCGGCGCGCAGACGGATCGCCTCGAGCTCGTCGCGCGCATCGAGCACGACGAGATTGGCCGCGCATCCGGGCGCGATGCCATAGTCTTCCAGACCGAGAATGCGCGCCGCGTTCACGGTCACCGCGTCGAAACAGGCGTGCATGCCGTCGACGCTGGTCATCTGTGCAACATGCAGGCCCATCTGCGCGACTTCGAGCATGTCGGCCGAACCGAGGCTGTACCATGGGTCCATCACGCAGTCGTGGCCGAACGCGACCGTGATGCCCGCGGCCAGCATCTCCGGCACCCGCGTCATGCCGCGCCGTTTCGGGTACGTGTCGCTGCGGCCTTGCAGCGTGATGTTGATCAGCGGATTCGCGATCGCCGCGACGCCCGACTCGCGAATCAACGGCAACAGCTTGCTCACGTAGTAGTTGTCCATCGAATGCATCGACGTCAGGTGCGAGCCGGCGACACGTCCGTGCAGGCCGAGCCGGTGCGTTTCGGCCGCGAGCGTTTCGATGTGGCGCGATAGCGGATCGTCCGATTCGTCGCAATGCATATCGACGCGCAGGCCCTTTTCGGCCGCGTACTCGCACAGCATGCGCACCGACTGCGCGCCGTCGGCCATCGTCCGCTCGAAATGCGGAATGCCGCCGACCACGTCGACGCCCATGTCGATCGCGCGCTTCAGATTGTCGAACGCGCCGGCGCTGCGCAGCAGACCGTCTTGCGGGAAGGCAACCAATTGCAGATCGAGATACGGCGCGACGCGGCGCTTCACTTCGAGCAATGCCTCGACCGCGAGCAGACGCGGATCGCACACGTCGACGTGGCTGCGGATCGCGAGCAGGCCGCGCGCGACCGCCCAATCGCAATACTGCATCGCGCGTTCGATCAACGCTTGCTGCGTGAGCTCGGGCTTCAGCTCGCCCCATAGCGCGATGCCTTCGAGCAGCGTGCCCGACGCGTTCACGCGCGGCAAACCGTACGACAGCGTCGCGTCCATATGGAAATGCGGGTCGACGAACGGCGGCGTGACGAGCGAACCGGCCGCGTCGATTTCGTCGCGCGCGCTCGCGGCCAGGTTCGGCTCGACGGCGACGATACGGCCCGCGTCGATGCCGATGTCGACTGGGGACTGGTGATGCGGGGACAGCTGGGCGGCACTGCGCGGCAGCGTCGCGTGGCGGATGATCAGATCCATGTTCGCTCCGGTTGATCGCGTTCGGACTCGCTACGATTCTATCGGCGCCAGAAAAATGCGGGCACCGATGCGTACCGGCGCGCAGGCCGAGATCCGTACCGGCTGCGCGCGATGCGAGGCGCCTATACTCGCCGTTTCGGCCATGCATTGACGGAGCGTACAGATGAAAACGATCGGCGTGATCGGCGGAATGAGCTGGGAGTCGTCCACCGAGTATTACCGGCTGCTGAACCGCCACGCGAAGGCGCGGCTCGGCGGCCATCACAACGCGCGCAGTCTGCTGCTGACCGTCGATTTCGCGTCGATCGAGGCAAACCAGCGCGCCGGCGACTGGCACGCGCTCGGCGAACAGATGGCCGACGCCGCGCGCCAGCTCGAACGCGGCGGCGCCGATCTCGTGATTCTTGCGACGAACACGATGCATCGCGTGTGCGAATCGATCGAGCAGGCGATCACGGTACCGTTCCTGCACATCGCCGATCCGACCGGCGCGGCGCTGCGCGCGGCGGGCGTCGAGCGGGTGGGCCTGCTCGGCACGCGCTACACGATGGAGCAGACGTTCTATATGGGCCGGCTGCGCGAGCGCTATGGACTCGACACGCTCGTGCCTGATGAGGACGAACGCGCGGACGTGCACCGCATCATTTACGACGAGCTATGCCACGGTAACGTGGCCGACGCGTCGCGCAAGGTTTATCAACGCGTGATCGAGCATCTGGCCGCGCGTGGCGCGCAGGCGGTGATACTCGGCTGCACCGAGATCACGCTGCTGATCAAGCCGGAAGATTCGGTGCTGCCGGTGTTCGATACCACTGCGTTGCATGCGCAGGCGGCGGTGGAGTGGGCGATCGGGGCGGAGTGAAAATGGGCGCGGGGCTCTGGTTTTGCGCCGGAAGGAAAACAGATTCGCCTCCCTTTGGCGGTGAGAGAAGGCGCGAGTCGAAAGCGATAGATCGACGTCCCGTGCATAGACGTCGGACCGCACGGAACTGTGCGCAACTGGCTACAAGCCGATTATTCGCTCAGAACTCGCTGGATCTCGTCGAGAAAAGAGGCGGTTGTGTAGCCCCAGCCTTCGGGACGAAACCCCCTCCTGAACACCTGTTTGAAAGTGGCGTCCAGGTCACTCGGATGTTCGCTCCTGAACGAGTCAATTTCGCGAATCAAATTTTCATAATCGTAAGGGCTGTCTTTCCTGTAACACGCGACAATTTCTTGCACGTTCTCCCCGAACAGGTCGAAGTCCTGGCCGAAATACACATTAAAAATATGCTCCATTGCTGGATAGCGCTCGGAGTAACTCATTGATTTCTCATTCAAGGTAGGCGGTAAGGACGTAATATGGCATGCCGTTATAGGTTTCGTATTTCAGGACGACGAACACCTGGTTCATGCGCGTGAGTGTGCCTGTTTCCCGCGTCACTCCATATCCAATGTCGCCTGAGACGACTTTGGTTACCATGATCGTCGCGCTTCGAGTCGAAGACTGCGCCCCCGTCCTGATTCTTGCAGCATTGGCATCCACTGCTTCAGAAATGGCACGTTCGGCCTGCTCGAGATTTGTAAATGACGACACGATGTCTCGCCCGGACTCGCGTTTCAGCCGCTCCCTGAGCCATGCTTCGTCCTTGCCAACGTGCTTCTGGAGCGTGTGCCCTCCGAGCCCTGGATTGAGCGCTTTCGCCTCGTGCATTTGCAGATGGATCCGGCCCGTCCTAACGCTGGCCGCGCGTGCAGCCTTGATCGAGCCAGCAAAGCCGAACGGCACGGCCATATCGATAGACAGGCCGATCTGGTCTGCCATGTCAGGGCTGACCCGCATCGCCTCTGCCAGCTTCGCCGTGCCCTGCTGAGTCAAGGTGGCGGTATCGCGCCCTGTCCAGACCTGACGCAGGCCCGCCTCGGCCGTGTCCGAACCATGCGCCCCGAACACTACACACCCGGCCTTGCTTGCCATCGTCGGTTCGGGCAACACGCACAGCGCTGCCGCTCCAGCCATTTCAAGCACCCCGCCGACAACCTGCAAACCGCCCCACAGACGGTTGGAAAGCATTTCGGTGGGGTTAATCGAGTGGCGAGCCAGCACGGCCGACAGCTGCGGGGCGCTCAGCACCACGCGCACGCTGTCTGAATCCTGTTCATATGACATCTGAAACCTGCTCCTGGTCGTTGGGACGACCAAGCTAACCGTTGGTTTAGACATCGGATATGGGCGATGGATGATTCTTGCGTCACACCGGTCAACGAAGATTCGGATACTGACTCGCGCTCGGCGAACGGATGGCCAACGCCGCGCGCCAACTCGAACGCAGCGGCGCCGATCTCATGATCCTCGCGACGAACACGAGCCGGAAGATTCAGTGCTGCCCGGCTTCGATACCGCCGCGTTGCATGACGAGGCGGCGGTGCAGTGGGCGATTGGAGGAGAGAGACGATGGGATCGAGGCCTCGATCCCGCGCGAATCGTGTTGCATCTATTCACGCGCGCAGCATACGCAGCGAGCGCCACAAGCAAAACGTAGCGCCGAAAGTCAAAAAGCCCGCATGGCTTGCGCGATGCGGGCTTTCAACAATGCTTTGGTTGCGGGGGCAGGATTTGGCACCACGAGACAGATTGTATGGCTCCATAGCGTGCCGCAGCGGGGTCGCCCCCGTGCCCGCATCACGCCCGTAACCTGAACGGACGACCTCGCAGGCACTTCCGTTATGCTTTATGAATAACCAGGCGCACGCCCCAACAGCGTGCGCTTTTTTTGTGCCCGCGGAAGCAATCGGTTTCGGTCTGACGATAGAAAAACGCACTTGTCCACAGGCGTCCACCGGCATTTATAAATATGTTGCTGTACATCCAACACTCGAACGGTGGAGACATGTCATGCAAGAGGAGACTGACCCGACATCCGTTCCTCCGACGACCGGCGCGCGGCGCGGTTCCAAACCGGCTGTCATTGACACGGATTCGCGTCGCGTTTTCACGATTGACGAGTTTTGCGGCGCCTATCACCTGAGCCGGTCGTTCTATTACCGGCTACGACACACAGGACGGGGACCGCGCGAGGTTCACCTCGGTCGCAAGGTGGTCATTACCGTCGATGACGCGCGCGCATGGGAAGACCGGATGCACGCGCTTACGCGTAAGGCCGAGCCGAATGGGTAACGCGCGCGGCCCGGATGACCGCGCTATTTTTCCGGGGGGGGGGGGTTACAAATGAATTACGGGTTTGATCTGTCTTCCTGCCAGTTCATAACCGATCACGAAGGGAAACGACTGCGGGTTGAAATGCCGATATGGTTGTTTGACCAGTTTGTGGAACTCAGGAACGCCGCGCTACGCGCACAGGCGACAGCTTTGGAAGAAAAAACACCACGCGGCGCGTACCGCAGTTCGCTCGCGGGGCTGACAGGCGTCCCCGATGTTGCAGTCTCGGTCGATGCGCCGTTCCGGCCCACGCTCCCCGAACCGCGGACAAAACGTGAACGCGCCGAACGGCTGTTTCTGACGCCGGAAGAACGGCTGATGCAGGAGGCAACGCGAGCTGTCGAGTTCCCCCCGGTGTCGGAAACGTCATCAGGCGCTCCTGCGGTGTCCTGCCAGGAAGAACCGGCCTCCCCGACGCCCCGCCACCCCGCGAAGCAGCAGGTATTCTTTCCGCGTGTATTTGTCGAGCCGATTCCCGATGAGGTTGCGCGACTGATCGAGCAAGGCAACTATAACTTGCGGGCGTGGAGACTCTATCGGGACCTTACGCCCGTTGAGGCAGCTGAACTCGCGGGCCTCTCCCGCGGCACGGTTCTCTGGCACGAACGCGGCTATAACGTGCCCAGCGTCGAGACACTGAAGCGCTTCGCGGACGTGTACGACTGCACGACCGGGCAGTTGACCCCGCAACCTGAGTCCTGCACCAAACCCTACCAGTCCGTACCTGCCCCAAAAGGCCATGTGGCCCAATTTGCACCCGACGACACTGAGTATCCCGACGCCGTGATGGCGCACCTGATCGATGGCAGATCCCCGATTACCGCCTGGCGAATGTACCGGCGCATGACGATCGACCAGTGCGCCAAAGCCTTCGGCTGTACATCCAAGACCTTCAAGGGTATGGAAACGTTACCCGTGCTGCGCGACCGGACCCGGAAGAGACTGGCGCTTGTCCTTTCCTGCAACCCTGTGCAGTTGCTGCGCCCCCGAGGTCTTGAAATCGAAAACACATCGCGGCCCGGCGCTTCTGCGGATCGAACAGAACACCGTGCGGCTCGTAACGATAACGCGCATCGCGCGCACCTGTAACGCCGGAGAAAAATCGATGGAAAAGCGAGATTCAGTTGCAAGCACAAGCATAAGACCGCTTCGTTCCTGCACATACCGGTGCAGAACGGAAGTGAGAGATGTGCTGACCGGTGCGCAGCGCCCGCGCACGTCCGCAGCCACCCTGGATGGATAGCATCGCGTTGTAAAGCGTCGCGGTCCCATCCTCGGACCGCGACGTGTGTGGTAATGCCCGCACCTTTGTGTGCGGGTTTTTTTTTGCCTTTTGGAGGTAGGGAAATGAGGCTTGGTGCAAATGTCTCCCATGTGCGTGAATACCTCGGATGGACGCGAACCGAGTTCACGTATCGTTTCGCGCCCGCCACGTTCGACCATAACAACAGGAAGCGCTGCTACGACAATCTTCGCTCGCTCGAAGTGCGAAAGCAGCATTCGTCAGAATTGCTGGCGTGGATGGAACCTGTGCTGAGAATCAGCGCCGCTGTGTTGCAGACCGACGACCTGACCCAACTCACGCATGATGCGATGTCATCGTTGCGTGCCCGGTATGTCGGCCCGCCGATGGATGCGCTTACGGCGGTGGTGAACCGGTGCTGTGATGGCGTCAAGCCGACGCCTGATGAATACCGGGCTGCTATGGAACAGGCAGATAAAGTCGGTAAGCGCGAAGCGGTGTTGCAACTGCTGGAGAAGATCGCAGCAGAACGGCGCAAGTGGCATCGTGGTGGATCGGCCCTGAGGCCCAATCGCTGGAATCAGGCGTAACGGAAAAAGGCCCGCGCAGTAGCGGGCCTTTTCGCAGGAAAAAGCCCCGCCGAAGCGGGGATAGCGAGCCGAACTCAGAGATCAACGAAACGCGGCAACAGGTCCTGATCGCCGAGGCGGATTTCGATATCGTTAGCCGCCTTGACGTGCTCCCGGTTGTTCACATCAAAGACTTCATCCGTCACGCTGACGATGATCGTGCCTTGCTGCTTGCCATCGCGCATGACAGGGATAAGGGCACGCGCTTCTGGCACCTGGGCCGACGCGAGAGCGTGCGGCAGATAGAGCATCCAGCCAACGCCAGGGCGGTCGGGAAAAACCTTCTCTGTGGTGGAGTACGCGTAAGGACCGACTTGCACCAGCACGCCGGGCCAGATTCCTAGTGCTCCTTCAACCAGATCGGCGACGCGCTCGTAAGAACGTAAACAATCGAAACCGTCCGCTCTGAAATCAAATTTTGACAACCATGTCAAATCGTAGGTTGCGCCGAAGCCTGCACCGCCTTTTCCCTCCAGCCCGTTCCATACATGAGTACTACTAGAAGATGCTCTCGGCTCGGCGGATGCAGATTCAATAAGCGCATCGGATGGTCCTGCGATGTTGAACGCAGGGAAATCCGGGTCCCCCATAACAAACCATTGATTCAGGTCAAGCCCGGCGCGCTTTAATATTTGTGCAAATCTCCAAACGTCTTCGCCTTGCTGAGAGGGGGGCGGCAAAGCAGACTGCTTAAGGCGAAACGTAAGCCTCAATTCAATGTCGAGAACATCTTCATCTTGACCGTTCATGATTCGGCGCTTTCCTTTATCAACATTTCCTTGTGTTCAGTGGTTATCGGTAGCCCCTTGCTTCCAAACTCTACGGTAGCCCATTGAAAGAAATTTTTCTGCATAAAGTACCACCGCAAACTAGTTGGTGGGTTGGCAATAACGACATTGCTCTGCTCTGTAGCCTGATGCACTATGCTGTCATACGCTGGCTTCGATTTGGCTTCTCCAGTATTTTTAGGCCCTTTCCCATGGAAGAAAAAGAATTTTGGCTTTCCCCTATTGTCAAAGAAAAAGTCGTAGTTTGCTAGTTTGCCTTAGCTTCCTGCAACAAGCATTTCGCCTTTTCGAAGCCATCAAAATCCTTGTTACTGAAGTTCCATTCCCATCCTGGAGCAAAGCCAGTTACGTAGTACTGGTACCTCGCTGAAAGCTCCGACATTTCATACGGTACAGGAGCTTTAGTACCTTTTTCTGCTGGACACTTGCACGGCCTCTCACGTTCGCGGCTCCGGTCACGCGGCAGTTCGCCCCATCCGCCGTCTGCACCCGCGCCAGTGCCGCTGCTGCCTGCGGGACCAGCAGACGGTGCGGCGGTGGGGACCGGAACAGGCATAGGCATTGCCTGCGCCATTGCGTTTGCTGCGCGTGCGAGCGTCGCCGGGAATGGAATACCCATCAGCGTTTCTCCTTCATTTCCTGTTGCCTTTTACCCGTTGCCTGTAGCAGCATTTCAAATCGCTGTTCAGCCGGAACGCCTGATTTGTGCAGCCATGCCATGACCGCCGGAATCCGGTAAAACCCCGGCGTGGTGGCTTCCATATACAGGAAATTGACTATCGGCACGTCACGCGTAAAGCGGAGTACCTTGGTTTGCGCGAAGGCCGCATTAAGCCGGTCGCGCAAGGTCGGATCATTGGCCAGCGCGGGATAGTCGCACACGACATGACCACGGATAAAGTCCACATAGTTGCGGTCTTCGTGGGCTTTCAGAAGCGCCCATTGCCCTTCAGTAAATTCCATTGTCGTTGATGGTGAACCGTCGTCCTTCGTTGAGGTAGTGCCACGCGTCGGCAGCCTTGAAAAGCTCGCGCTCGCTCCTGCCGTGGCATACCGCATTGAGCGCATGCAGCACCCTGGGGTCCCAGAAGCGCAGCAGGGCGGAACGTCCGTCCGGTATTCGGGTATCCAGGTGCGGGCGCAGCTTTGCGGCCTGCCTCTCCAGGCTCTCTGAGGTGATCAGCCAGATCACGCCAGGGCGGGCCTGTTCGAGCTCGCGCAGGACCGCAAGATGGTCGCGCGCCGTCGTCGGATCAACCAGCCACGGCCCCGCGTGTGCGAGTGCCATGTCGTTCGTGCCCGCGAACAGCGAAACCGTCCTATCGTTTTCGGGCATGAATTGCTGGCCGGTATGCTGCTGGTAATGAATACCGTCCACCAGCGCCAGCACGTGGCCACTGAAGTGCCGTTCCCCATACTGGCGAAGCTGTTCATTGACAGAGGCGGGAATCATCAGCGCTCCAGGGTCATTGCGCCTTGCCCGGCAGCGTGGATCATGCATTCGAGACAGATAGACGACTGCGGAAGCACCGATCGGGGTGTTGCGCCGTGGAGCGATAACGGGCCTTTTTTCTGCGCAGTATCAGGGGTGCGTCCGCGACAATTGCACGCCCATGCGTAACCCAGGGCTTCGGCCATCTCGTAACCGGTTGCATAGGACTTCAGACTATCGAACGGAAACCATTCGCCGGTTTCGGCGTTCAGCGCCATTGCAGACGGCATTGGCGGGAAGTTTGAGTAGATTGAATAGGTGATACGGCAAAGGTCGCACTCTTCCTTGCCCATGGTTTCATCCCGTTTCTGTTGCTCCATCTGACCTCTGCTGTTTTTCCAGAACACACCCGACGAATTAACTATCCAAAACGCGACACGGTCAACGACTTTAAATTGAGATAAAGCCGTTTTGACAGATTTTCACAATTGCCCTTCCTATCTCAATTTAAGGTGCATTTTTCCAATATCACCGTCCAACAAAAAAGCGGCATTGAGCCGCTTTTCCCGTAAGTGATCGACGCCGGTTAGTGCTTTGTCCATGAAGCGTCCATAGCCGCAAGTTTCCCGTTCGCGCCCTGCGCAGCGTCAGCGAGAATCGCTGCCGCGTCCTGCGGTGTCAGTTGGCGGTTAGGAAGCCCCTTGGCGTCGAGCGCAAGCACCGTGAACAGTTCCTGATCGCAGCGGTTGGTCGCGTGGTAGTTCTCGCCGATCTGGATCATCAGTTCCAGCAGGCTGCGGTGTTCGTGTCTTTCCTCGACAGTCACAGCAGGACTCCTGAGCATTGAGGTCGCAAGTGTGATCAGGTGTTGAAGTTGCTGGCTCTGCCGATCACAAAGATGGAAGGCCGCAAGCGCGAGCCGTTCATACTGGAGAGCGTCTACAGGGGGACGAGAGGGAGATTGCTGCTTTCGGGTGGGTTTGGTCATGCGCGGTCCTGGTTATCGTGAAGGATCGCCCGGACACATAAGGAGGTGGTGAGCGGGCGCAGTGACAGGGTTGGCAGACCGGACTTGAAGACCAACGACCGGCAGGCGCGAGCGCCTCCCTGCCAAGGCCCGCCCGTAGAAAACAGACGTGCAGCGGCAAAGGCATCGCCTGCTAGGCAGGCGTGCCGGTCTTCAAGATTTTTCAGGCTGCCAAGCCTGATCCGTCGATGTTTTGACGGCATTCCGATTATAAGCGGATGCTGGAGAATTCGCGATTATTGGGATAGTGCGCTGTCGCGAAGGCTCGAGGGGACTTTCACCGTCCCCGTATGACCTTCAATGCCGCTCACGGTGTTGTCGTTTCCTTCGATGTAAATCACGGTGCAGGCCGTCAGCATCGGGACCGCGAGAACGAGCAGGATCAACGCAACGCGTCGCATGATGGAGTTCTCCTGCGCGACAGGTAGGCGTCTACCGTCCGTGCCGTTTGCCTCATCAACTGTATTCACGCATGATCAGCAGCCCGTCGCTGCCATTGCCAGCGTTGTACGAACCTGGCAGGCCGGTTCCACCGCCGCCGCCCGCTCCCCGACCTGTGGCGTCATGAACCGGAGTCGCCCCGGAAGGACCATAGACACCGCCCATCCCGGCAGTGCCGAACATCGACCTTCCGCCTGCGGTGTAATTCGATGCTGTCGTGCTGACAACCGGCAGGGAGCCTTCGCCGCGCAGGTTCAGGTCGCCACCGATGCCAGTTCCACCGGGCGCACCGAGCAGGACGGCATTCGTGGCCGAGCCAGACCCGCCTGCGCCACCGGTCGCGACGGCAAGGGGTGATCGCAGGTCTCCCAGATGAGTCAGATAGCCGGGACTACCCGCGTTGCCCGAAGCTGGTACGGTACCACCCTCACCGATGCCGATATCCAACTCGTCCGGCAGACTGTCAGCGGAGCGGCGCAGCCAGACATAGCCTCCCGCGCCGCCACCCGTTGCCGTGCCCGCATTGGACGTCCGGCTGGCGACACCGCCCGAGCCGCCACCGCCCTGAAGTGCGGTCTCCACCATAGCCGGACTGTGATCCGACTTCCGCCACGGCGGATTCGCGATCGAATGTGTACCCGTTCCCACATCGGTCATCGATATGGTGTCGCCCTGTACGCTGGCGATCTGGAACGTGCTCTGGTCGGTGGATACCTGAACTACGGAATAGGTCGTGCCCCGCGTGATGTTGGCGGGTAACGTGTCGGTACTGTCGAACGTCACCGGCGATCCCGTGAGAGGCGCACGGTGTGAACAGTTGATGACCGGCGACCCCGCTGAAAACGTGACGCTTTGCTCCACAACCGAATAGACGGTGACCGCAAGCAGCGTCGAGCCGCGTGTCGGCTGCGGAATTTCCGGTCTGTTGAGGATCGCGGCGACACCGGTCTCAGCGTTCCAGTCGGCATTGACCTGCGCCGCAGGAATAAGCGGCTGGTCCGTCAGGTCGTGGTAGCTGCCAGTGGTGGCAACCGTTGCAAGACTGTCGGTAATCGTACTGACCGTTTTCGCGAACGAGTCAACGAGGACATCCGCAAGCTGGTTGACTTGCGTGAAGTCCGGTGTTCCACCAAGCGCGATGATGGCGTTGCGCAGTTCCTCGGTAATCGCGTGATACCACCACTCGCCGGGCACAGTTCCGGTAACGCCCGCCGCCGGATTGCCATTTGCCGGAAAGCCCCCCGGATTATCTGGGGGTGTTTCGGGCGCATCCTCGACCGCGTTGGCCTGCCAGTAGCGATCCATGTCATTCCCCGTCACCCGGTACAAAGTCGGCGATATCGCCAAAGTCCCCCGCGAGGCACGCCTCGAAAATGTCGCGACCGTGCTCGTGCGGATCGTCCGACATGGCGATGAATGGCATGAAGTTGTCGAAGCGCTCAAAGTGGACCTCGCAACGAATGCCGGTGTGTTCCGGGTCGGCCCATGCGGGATTCCTGACAGCAACAATGTCCATCACGCGATCCTCGTCCATACGCCCCAATAATCGGATGCAGCGGCCGCATTGCCGCTGCTAAGCCACGTTCCGGGGCGCCCCGGCAGCGCTGCGACCGTACCTTCCGGCGCGGACTGGCTGCTATCGCCTGCACGCACAATGAACGCCACCCACCCGATTCCGTTTCCGCTAAGCGGTTGCAGGTTGGCCGGTGTCCATGCGCCGCCCACCTGGCCTCGCAGATCGTTCACCGCGTTGTTCACGTTGTTGATGCTGTTTTGCAGGTTGCTGACGTTGCCCTGCAGCTCAGCCTCGAAGACCACGTTGCCCTCGTCGGTCTGGTCAACCGTGACACCCAGCCCGCTCCCGTTGGTTCGCCATCCGATATGCACCTTGTTCGCCCCCTGGCTCACGCCGCCGCCTTGCTCCACGGGCGTGAATCCGAGCGGTGCAGGCGTCCCGATCACGTCTTCATATCTGATCGAAACGGCGAGATGCGCGAGCGCCGCAAGCAGCGCCTGCGCGAGTTGATCGACCTTCGTATGGTCGGGCGATGCGCCGAGCGCGACGATGGCATTGCGTAGTTCCTCGGTGATCGAATGAAACCACCACGCACCCGGCGTCGTCGGCGCAATCGCCGCAGGCAGACTGCCGTCTGTCGGAAAGCCGCCCTCGCTATCAACGGGCACGGCTGGCGCCTGAGCGGCGCTGTTCGCTTCCCAATAGCGATCCACGTTGATTCCCTCTCAGTGATGGGAGAACGCCACAACCGACTGTGCAGGCGCATAGCGGCGCAGCAGACATTCGATCATCGTCAGCGTCGGCGACGTGCCCCAATCGGAGAGCGGATTGTCTACGGTGTCCGCGACCGTGTTCCATCGCGGCGGCGGCGCGCTGATGACATCGACCAGCCAGCCATGCGCCCAGTCGGTATCGGCAAGCGGTGCGGTGACGGTGCGCATGACGTGGTGAACGGCAAATTCCGTAATCGTGATCGTGTAGCCGAGTGTCGCGGCGAGCGCCCTGAAATAGTCGATGGACTGCCCACCTGTGCCGATCAGTCGCGCGACGATCTGTAGCCGGTTCTCGTCGTCCGAGTCGAACGGCCCAAAACATGGATCAGGCAGCGCAAGCGAAGCGTTCCATTCGGGTAGCAGCGCGTCGGCGGTCGCCGGGAACGAGCCTGCGATCAGCGTGAGCGCGTCGCGGTCGACCGTGGCGGGTGTGTTCGCGAGCGCATCGAGTACGGCTGCCTGTGTGCCGCTGTCCTCGCGCGTCCAGACGCGTCCACGCGGTAGCAGTCGCCGCAATGCGCCTGCGTAGTCCGCGCGGCTGTAGCGCGCCGGGTTCATGTCAGTTACGACCACGTAACCTCACCGGGCACCGCGAGCGCACCGGCCGGAAGCATCACGTCGTCAGTCGGCGCGAGAATGAGGAAATCATTGATGCCGGAGACGGCGGCAATGGCCGACCACAGATGCGCGAGAATCAGGAATCCGCCCGGTTCGCCCTCGCTCTTCATCAGTCCCGCGATAGCGTCGAGCGCGGCGTCCTGCCTGTCGGGCGCCACGCCACGAAGGCTGATATCGACCGGGTACGCCATTGGCGCGACGACATACACCAGCGCGGTAACGGGCCGCAATGGATAGATCGCGTTCGCCACGGCGAGCTGGTCGCCGGTCGCAGGCGTGTCTCTTGTCTCGGCGGATGCGACACCGTCTGTACCCTGCGGGAAGCCGCCATGCTGCGCGTTAGCCTCATCGAGCATCACGAACACGATGACCGTACCGGCACCGTAGCCATTGCCCGTACACCAGGCCCGCGTGACTCCCGGAACGGCAAGCGCCCATGCGACATAATCGCTGGCCGCCCCACCTTGCGGCGGGTTCTGGTAGACGAACAGGACACGCGCACGGTAGGCATCGTTCGATTCAATATCCGCGCCGCCTCGGAATGCCGTTGCGGCAACGCCGGTCGAATCGATACCCGGAATCGCGCTGGCGAGCGTGAATTGCGTCCCGGCCGCGCAATCGCCGTTCAGGCCTGCCAGTCCTGCCGGGTCCGGGTTCGCGGTCGCGGCCACCGTGACCTTACCCGCTTCGACGGCAGCCGCCGCAGTGACCGTGTAGGGCAATCCGTCGCTGCGCTTCAGTCCCGTTCCGGTATTGACCGGTACGCCTTCGGAGCCGGTGAACGTAACGAGCCCCGAGGACTGCGACGCGCTCTTGCGCAATACGCCCCTGAGCGCGCCCCACGCCTCGAGGAATTCATCGGTCGCCGTGAAGGGCGTAGCCTGCAATGCGATCCAGTCGAGATACCCGTACTGCATGTGCGCGAGCCCGGCCTGAACGTCGCCGAGCACGCGCAGATTCGAGAAGCGCAACAGGGCATCGGCACCCGGCAGGTTCGCATTCAGTTCCTGCGCAACCTGATTGCGCAGGGCCGTCAGCGTCGGACGTGAGAAAGGCATGCGCCTTAAGAAAGGGACTACCTGTCGGGGCTAGGTTCCCGTCCACACCCTGGGGAAGCTCATCGCGACGCGCGTGCCGTCGCGGCGGTCCGCGACAATCGCCAGGTCGAGCCGGTTGGGCGTGACCCACTGCGGCGTAATGTCGAAGCGCGCCACCACGCCGTCATCGAGCATCCATTGCAGCGCCTCGCTCGCGTAGTCACCGGCGCGCTGCGCCACGTCGCGCGGTCCCTTGACCCGCGAGAGCAGCCACAGGCGCGAGCCGATCGGGTAGTCGGCACTGTCACCCCACCAGCCGCGCCGGTCGTCGTCCGGTATTTCGTCGCTCGGCAATGCCAGCCGGTCACTGAAGAGGCTGATAAGCACGGCTGTCTGCAGATCGTCGCCGGATCGCAGGGACGCGCCCGCAAGCAGCCAGTCGCCGCGCATGTCCGCTACATTCCAGACGGTCGAGATATCGCCCACGGCGCGGTAATCAAAGCTGCGGTTGCGGTGTGTCGCTGGTTGCGTTATCGCTGCCGCGCTGCACGTCTGGTACAGGGTGATGATGCGAGTTGTAGACGGCGCGCGAACCGGCGGCGGTGTGCGGGTTAGTCGCGCTGTTGTCGCGCATGTCGCCCGCACAGGTGATATTGCCGTCGCCCTCGATATCCCCGGTGCAGCGGAACAGCGGCGCGTCGGCGGTGATCTGCGGCGCGTTGGTGATCGTGACAGGTTGACCGCCACCGTTGACGACGATCCCCGCTGCGGACAGATGGACCGACTGCCCCTTGTCATCGCTGATGCACACCTCGCCCGGTGCGAGATTGCGGAATCGGTACTGCTGGTTGCCGCATGCAATCACCACGCCGTTGGTGCGGTCGCCACCGAGAAACACCGCGAGCGCATCGCTACCCGCTGGCGGATTGGACTGGAACCCGTATTCCGCGAGTCGCGGCGTGCCGTCGCGTGTCTCGCTCGCCGATAGCTGCATCTGTACGAGTTGGGCCGCGCCGCCATCATCCACGCGCGTAAGGCGTCCACGTCCGAGCGCGCGAACGAGGCTCCAGAACAGGTGTTCCACGATTGGCGCTATCGTTGCGCGAGCGCGGCAGCAGCATCCGCAGGCAACGGCAGATAGAGGATCGGTTCGGGCCGGAACGCTTCCGGGGGCATCAGTGTGATTTCGCAGCCGGTCCCGCTCATGTCGCGCCGGTAGGTCACTTCACCAAGGGTCCACTTCGCGCCATCAATGAGCTTCAGTTGCGGCAGCGAGAGCGCGGCCAGCGTGTTCGGCGCATAGAGCGCACCGGTGCTGTCGCGCCATGACGTGGCCGTGATTGATACCACGTTACCGCGCCCGATGCGCCGGTTGCACTCCCATAGCGCGTGCGCGTTCGACACGTCCGCGCCCGCGTCGCCGTTCTGCGCGATGAACGCCTTGGGACGGAAACGCGGCATGGTGTCATCAGCCACCGTGTATTCGGCGAGCGGCTGCTGACCGGCATCCGTGAAAATGCCAGTGCCGACCAGATAGACACGGTATTCGCTGAAGCGCTGCGAGATATCGCGGGTATAGCTCGCCTGCTCGACATTGACGCCCATCGCGAAGCCGCCTGCGGCTTCTGCGGCCGATAGCGGGCCGATGACCAGATCGCCGTCCGCGTCCTCGTAGCACAGCGTGCGTGCGAGCTTGCATAGACGGTCGATGACCTGATAGGCCGATTCGCCAACGTTCAGACAGACCTGCGCATGGACGATGCCCGGTGATAGTGCCTTGACCGCAATCCCGAATCGTTCGCATAGCGCTGCCGCTATGTCGGCCGTCGCCACGTTGACGAACTGGAACGAATCAGACTGCGCGGCGCAGTCCACGAGGTCTTCGCATTTGCCGCGTCCCGAGATGGACAAGGTATGCGTTGTCGCGCTGACGGCTTCCGTCACCCGGTCAACGTAGCCGGTAATGACCGCATCCGCGCCGATCTTCAGGACGCAGGGGTCGCCTTCGATGACCACGACCGTTGTTGTGTTCGGATAGCGCTCGGTCATCGAGATATCGAAGTCGGCCGGGATACGCTCCATGCCGCGCGTGATGCGCACGCTTTTCCAGCCCGCGACGGTCGAACCGCTGACGGTCAGGGAAACGTCGTCGCTCATGAAGACAATGATAGTATTCGACGCTACTAGGGAGCGTATTCAGTCCGCCAACTGCACTGGGCGCGACTGCCGCCTATCGGCCACGATCAGTCAGTCGCTATCGCAGAACGAATGTCCGGTATTCGGTAGGCGTATCATGGGCTAGGCATTACAGCATCGTCAGACGTCATTCCGCGCGAGTGAAAGCGGCGGTTCGTGCGGAAACGCATATACGTCGCCTTTGCTGTATGCCAGTCTCGCAACGCAGTCGTCGTACAAAATACCAGAAAAGCGAACGTATGCGCGGCTAGAACTGCCCGGATCTTCTGAGGAGACAACGACGATGGCTTCTACTGGAAACGACAACTTTGGAACTGCCGAAGAGACCGCAGCTCGCGACAAATTCGTCGAAGCCAAAATCCTAGCGGCGATAGAGGAGTCAAAGTACACGTGGCGTACGGCCGAGGGAATTTCTAAGGAGGTGAATTATCCAGAACAACAAGTGGAAGAAATCCTGAACAGGTCGGAACAGTTTATCAAGGCGATACGAAGCAATCAGCATGGGCAGCCACTGTACTCGACGAGAGAGAAATATGAGGCTGACGCTGGCATCCGGGAGCGGCTGTTGAGCGTCATCACAAACAAGCTAGGCGGGTAGCAATGGATACTCCCCAGCACATCAGTTTCGGGCTACTTGTCCTCCTCGCGGGAATTGGCGGTTTCATACTCAACATGATGAACCTGTGGGAAGACAGCAAAAGACCGAAAAAAGAACGGGTGCCCAAGGATTTTCTCTATTTTGTTTTTTTTGTTTTTTGGCCCGTTGCTGGAGCCCTATTGGCGTGGATATATGCCTTGGACGGGTCTTCGTTGCGTCCGTTCCTGGCATTCTCAATCGGGCTCTCAACTCCAACGACAATCCAAGCTCTGATAAAAACGGCGAGCGCAGGGTCCGGTTCTCCGAGAGGGGCGGAAGAGTAGCGAACTATGTCTGCTACGAGCACTTAAAAAAGGCTCCTGCGGGCGAGCTGTCCGCATCCTCGGCAGACAATTCGCCCGGAAGGCGGCGGCGTCCATTGCGCATTTGAAAGATGGCTTGCCAGCCATCGGCTCAGGAAGTAGAACCGCCCGCCAAGCATAAACTTGAGACCGATTGTTACGGAAATCTGCCACCACGAAAAGCGGCCGTTGGTTCGGCTGCGCTGAATATCGCGTAGGGGTCGGCTACGGAAGTTCGTCAGCGGACCGGGCTCGGCCACAAGGAGACGTTCTGAACCCATTCCTTGTCGTCCTAAAGCGGACACTCAAACTCGGAAGTACCTTATCCACAAACATGAGAACGAATGAAAGACGCTCTCAAATAAAAGTGGCGCAATTTCCATTCGACGCGGGGTCTATTGCTGGAAACGGCCGAGCAGAATTGGCGCGACGGCGCTTCGCCACCTCTTATGCAGCTAAATGAAACTTGTGTTGACACTGATGCTTCGGCTTTGTCATTTGATATACATATCTATGATGACCGAATATAACGTCGCAAGTTGTGGATTGGCCCCAAAACTCGGCAAATGGTACCAGCGCACAGCACCGTAGGGAGCTGAAACATCGGGAGCCCATCCGCTGGCTATTCCGGCAACTATTCGTTGTTTTACATCGGCCATATCCGCGTCATGAGGATGGGCGTAATAAGTTCCGAGATACGATCCATAACTGTTAGCGCGCAGGGCGGCATATTGATGAACTGCGGCATCGCTAACAAGCGTTGGATACCTCAATTTGGCCATGATCAAATGCACGATATGATTAAGATCATCGCCGACATCATCTGGATCGAGATGCGAAGCTCGGATTCGAATAATTGTATTCGCGAGCAACTCGGCCTCGCCTTGAGCACCACTTTGAACGATTGTAGAGGGAAGTAAATTATTTATGTCAGGGACCATTGGATCCTGATTCAACGCGCGCCGAAACAGGTTGGTTGTACTTGGCCCGATGATGTCGCCGCTAAAAACATTCGTTAACCTGCACGATTGATAGGCTGCTTGTTTATCGACCTCGCAGGCGTACTTTTTGCCCGTCTTCGCAGATTCACAGGCGGCTTTATCGGCCTTATACAGCGCGTTCTGCGCAGCCTTTCCTGACTCGCAGGAGGCCTTGGCGCCCGCGTACCCGGCGTTTTGACTCGCCTTCTCGGCCTCGCAAGTGGCCTTAGCCGTCTGATACGCTGTGTTCTGTGCAGCTTTCGCCGCTTCACATGCGGCCCCAGTGGCATCATATATTTTATTTTGACCTGCTTTTGCTATTTCACACAGCGGATCATTTCCGGTCTGCGAGCAGCCGCCAGTAAATATATTTCGTACTATGCAAACCGAGCAGCTCCGCTCGTCGTGAGGTTGGCCGCAATTTCGAGTGTCGACAGCCAGGGAGCAATCACGCTTATCAACCTGTAACGTGCAATCTCGATCGTCCTGTTTCAAAGAGCAGTCCGCAGTTGCGTCGCATCCCCGCTTCTTAATATCACCGCAATTTGGACCATCCTGGCCTAGAAAATTTCGCCAGTTTCCGTTAAACGCGTGTTTCCCGACAATATCCTCTGGCAGTGCGTTCCACAGGCGCTTTAGTTCTTCAGTTTTCCCCCAAACACCCATGGCGGCGATTAGCGGAACGAGTTGGTCACGAGAAGTGCCCCATTCCTTGCTGAACGGATCGTTCCAAGGTGGCAATTTTGGATGTCTATAGAAAACACCGTCGCCATTCGGTTCGAGTAGCTTTAGCACTTGGTCGAAATTCAACCTGCGCGTGGGCTGCCATGGCGGCAATCCGGGCGTATTCTGTCGAATCCACACACCAAACCAGTACCATCCTTCACGTTGAGCAGTATCGCCGCCATCAAAATGGCCGTTCTTGTCCATATGGACTATCAAACCGTCATTGTCAAAATAAATGGGCCGGTCCTCAATCCCTGCTGCCAATAATCGTTCACCTCCCAAGAAAAATGAAACCAAAACGAGAATATGACAGACAGAGCGGATTTGTCGCGTGTACATTTCTGCCCTCATATTGATCTTGTTGCGCCAGTTGAATTATTGCCTACGGTTCATGTGTCGACCACCACAAAGCATAGGAGAACAATGCTGTTTTAGTCGGACAGACGCCAGACTTGGACGATATTTTCTTTGTTAAATGTGAAAAAAGTGACGTTAAACTGTCGTGCACGAAATATTTAAAACGCCAATTACTTAATGCAGTATCTGAAGGCCGGACTAGCCTTGGTCTAAGATCCGCGAAGGTTCCCTTGTGGGTCGATGACAGCCGATCACCACAGGCTGTCAAACGGCACCCAGCCTGGTTAGGGTAATGAAGCGCTAAAGACGGTTGGGGCGAAGGCAGGATGAACCGGTGCGGCCTGCTGTAGCAATGCATCGTAGCGCGTCACGTCCTGATAGAGCCGTTGCGCCAGTACGAGCAGCGGCATGGATTCCGGTGTCGTGACCATCTGCATCGTCGCCAGTGACGCGCCTCGCGTAGTCAGGTCCTGCACGACCGCAACCTCAAGCGCACGCAGCGCGGTAAAGGTTGCGTCGTCGACGCTATCCCCCGCTGTCGTGATTTCATTATCGAGCGCATCGCATACCGTCGAGCGCAACGCTTCGGCGTCTTCGAGCGAGGCGAGCGCGTAACCGGTCGTACTCTGTGCGAGCGCAATCACGGCACTACGCCGATACAGCAGCGTCGTTATCGTATTCGCCGAGGCAAGCGCGGCGGTCGCGCGCTGCTGCGGACTGACAGACGCCTGAAGCGCGACAAGCGATTGCACGGCCTGATGTGGATCGGGATTCGCATTCTGCACGGCTCCCACCAGCGCCCGTGTAGCGTCCGACATGCCGGGCCAGTCCGAGACGGCCGCAGCGCTCCTCAGCGCTTCGCCCGCGACGCCTACCGCGGTGCGCGCCTGCGCACCGGCGCCGATCAGGTCCTGTATCGTCGTTGCCGGTTGCCGCACAGCGGCGGTGAACTGGCCCACGAACCGGCCGTACCGGCCTTTGAGCGTCGCGACCATCGCAACCAGGCTAGTTGCTCGCTGCGTGATCGCCTGCGCCTCCACGACGAAGTTCTGCGCAGTGCGTTCGATCTCGCCCACCACGGCCGGTGGCGACAGAACGGCGGATACCGTATTGAAGAAGTCCTGCGCCACTGCCGCGAATGCGGCGACGGCTGACAGGCCGGTCTGTACCTGCGTCGCAATCGCCAGCGTCGGAAACTGCTGCGCGCCCCGACTCGATGAACGAGAAGCGCAGTTCGAAGTACCGGCCGCGCTCCGAACGTTCCTCGCACTCGAATTCGATCAGCGCGACGTTCAGCCGCCCAAGCGACGGATGCACCAGTTCACCATCGGCGCCGTCACTGTCGCCGGGCTGCTCGCAGACGCGGATCATCGCCGCGCGCTGCGCGATCACGTCACCGCCGCCGGGGGTACCCAGATAGGCGGCATCCTGAAGCAGAAAACCGCTCAGGCTGATGCGCCGTCCTGCGCGTCCGAGGTCTTCGACCCATACCTCATCGCGGTACGGATATTCATGCGGGACATTGCGCCGCCCGACCTTGAGCGTCGAACCTGTCACGCCGAACGGCACGCCCCGCCATGACGCGGCCTGCAACGCGCTGAAGAACGGATACTTGGCCACAGCCATCTACCTAGCCGAGCGCTTCCATCGGTCGGGCGATCTTCAGACCCGCAGGCGTGCGCGTCTTGACGGTCACGCTGCCGTCGCGCGCGACGTGGACGTGGTTGTCAACGTGAACCACCGGCGCGGGCGCGTTCTGCATAGTCGCCGCCGCGCCGGGGGCATTGAGCGAAGCCACGTCCATGCCCGGATCGAGCGACGGCATGTGCGCGAGGATGCCCGGCGCATAGTCACGCGTTTCGGCCGGGGCGTTGGCGAGTCCCTTGCGGTCCAGATTTCCCTCGCCCCAGTTATAGGCTGATAGCGCGTAGGTCAGATTGCCCTTGTAGCGCGCGAGCAGGCCGGACATCTTGCGCGCCGCGGCGTCGGCGGCCTGCGCCGGATTGAACGCGTCGATCCCGTACTCGCGCGCCGTCGCGGGCATGAACTGGAACAGTCCACGCGCGCCGGCAGGACTCACCGCCATCGGGTTACCGCGCGATTCCTTCTGCGCGATGGCCGAAAGCAGTCCGGCAGGCAGACCGTAGCGCGCTTCGGTTCCGGCGAAATTGAGTTTCTGTGCCCACTGCGCGACAGCAGGATTGAGCGGCGTACCCGTTGCGGGTGTTGCGCCAGGTGCGGTCTGCGCAGGCGGGGCATTTGCCGAACCGGGCCACACGCCACCCGTTGCCGCTTCGGCCGTCCGGATGCGCCTCAGTTGTTCATCCTCGCCTTTGTTGAGGTTTTCGCTATGCAGACCCAGATACGCGCCAACGGTCGCAGGATTGACGAAGCGCAGCAACCCGCCCGCCCCGCGCGCCGCCGCGCCCGCAGCAACATACGACCTGCGCAGCAGCACCAGTCGCGCGATCAGCATGCCGATACTGGCGATTGTGGAAACCACGGACAGCGCGAAGCCGCCGACCATGTAGGCTGCTATCGCGACAGCGGCGACCTTCCAGCCGCCGATGGCATCCACCACGCGTCCGATCCACGACGCGAAGCCGATCAGGCCGGTTACAGCATCCGTGACGCCTTGGGCAAATCTGCCCCAATCGACCGATGCGAGCCAGCGCGCAAGCCGTTGCGCAAGTTCCACAATCCGCTGCGCAATCAGTTCGCGGTTTCTCGCAATCCATTCGGTAAAGCGGTCAATCATCGGGCCGAACACCGGTGCGAGACTGTCTGCAATCGATGCTTTCAGCCCATCGGCTGCCGTACGCATCCGGTCGAGCGACAGGGCGAACGCCTGCGCACGCGCGGCCATCTGCGGGGTAAAGTCACCGCGTAGCCGCCGCGCTTCGGCCTCATACGCCTGCATGCCCCGGCGACCGCGAACGAGGACCGGCAGAAGCTGCTCGACGCCGAGCGAGCGCGCCAGATTGCGCGCTGCGGCCGGGTCCGCGTGCTGGATTCTCTGGATACGATCCGCGAGGTCGTAGAGTGCGGCCTGCGTATCGGTAGCGCCGTTCTTCGTCGTGTGCAGCGTAATGCCGAGCGCCTGGATCGTCGCGAACGCGGCCTGATTGCGTCCCCAGCGTGCATCCTGCAACGTGTCTGCGAAGCCACGAAAGCCCGAGGTCATCGTATCGGCAGACACGCCCATCAGCGTCGCGGCGCTGCGCATCTGTGTGAGTTCGCCCGCCGTGATGCCTAGCAGGCGCGCGGTGCGCTCCGTTTCCGCGCCCATGCGCTCCCACTGTACGACGAGGTCGGTCAGACCCGCGAGCGTCCCGCCGCCGACCAGCGCGAGCAGCGGCGCACCGATGCGCGTCACACTCGCCGCCGCCTTGCCTGCCTTCTGCGCGACAGCATCGAGCCGCTTGCCCACTTCGGTGAGCCCCGACGCCTTCGAGAACCGTTGCACGCTGCGCGCGAGGTTCTGGTATGGGCGCGTCATGCGCGACACCGAATCGTTGATCCGGTTGATTGTCCTGGTCGCCTTGTCAACGGTCGAGATGGTGAACTGGATTGCCTGCGCTGCCATTGCTTCACCCCTGGCGGCGTTTCTCTGCGGCCTGCTGCGCAACGTGCTGGATGCGTCGCGCCTGCGCGAGCCATTGTGCGAGTTCAGCCCAGGTCAGCGCGCCCGCGTCGCGCGGCCCCCATCCATAGAAGTGCGTCACATCGGCCACGATATCGCGCAGGTTCGCGGGCACTACTCGAAAAAACCGGAGAGATACTTGTTGCACGCGTTGAAGTCGCGCGCGCCCATGCGGCCCACGGTGGCGACGTCGATCTTCGCCATCGTCGCGATCAGGTTCTTCATCGCGCGCACGTTGCCGAACTTCGCTGCGTCGTCGTTGACCTTCGCGATTTCATCGACGGTAGGTTCGCGCAGCGTAATCTCGGTCAGCCCGTCGATGGGGCTCAGTAGCGTAATGACCTCGTACATGGCGCGCTCCTTACTGTTCGCTTATTGCTCTGTGACGCTGCCCGAGAAGCCCTCGAAGCGGATTTCGAACGTCGCTTCCGGGGTTCTGACTTCCTGCGCCTCGGTGCTCCACATGTTGCGGCCGACGACCGTCTTGCCGTTCGCCAGTTCGAGCGTGACCGTAACGTTGGTCATGGCGTTGAAGTCCTTGACCGTCAGCGTGCCTGCGTCGCGCAGCGTCGCGGAAATGAACGGCGCGCGCGGCTTCTCCGCATAGCCGTGTACGCGGTCCTGTCCGACCATTGACTCACGTTCGTAGTCGGCGGGCGAATACGCCAGTTCGCCGGACAGCATGTAGTTCTGGCCGTCCATCGATATCCACGCGACACCGGCCAGGCGGTTTGTGTCATCTGACATGGCGGGCTCCAGAAATGAAAAAGCCGCCGGGGCGGTTCGCCGGGGCGGCTTGGTGCGGTTCAGTGCTGCGGTTCGGAATGACTAGCTGAGCCTGAATTGCGCGAGCAGGGCAAAAATCCGGAGCTGGTCGATCAGCGTTCCGGGCCACAGACAGTCAACGCGATTCGGGTTATTCGCGTTCTGCTCGACAATCAGTTGCCGGGCGAACAGTGCGCTGTTCTGCACGTAGCCATCGAATTCGAGTTCCTGATACCTGGCGATCACGTCTGCGCGTATCAGCAGCGGTGTGACGATGGCGCTACCGGATGCGAAGCGCGTGCCGTCCGCGGCGAGCTTCATGCGTGAATACTTCGATGTGACCATCGAGCGCAGCGCACGCAGCACGTACATCAGCAGAAACATCGTTTCGACTTCGAGGTAACTGTCATCGGGATCGCCCCACGGATTCTTCTGGTAGGTCGTCGTGATGTTCTCGGCGTAGCAGGTGCCGTCATCGCCCACATTGAACGTGCTGATACCGTCATAGAGCAGCGTGTTGCGCTCGGTGAGCAGGAAGCGCGAGGCAACGGGCGGCGCGAGCATGCCGATAACCGGTAGCGTCTGGACCGGGCGCCCCGGATCGTTGCGCAGCGCGGGCGCAATCGAGCCGGCAAGCTGCGCGGCGATAATCCACGCTGGCGTGGGCGAATCGTCGAACCCAAGCACCGATTCATGCTGGTTGTTGCGGCCCGCACCGAAGGTCGTACACGCGGCGAGCGTGCCCCGGTAAGCCGCGAACGCGTGTCCGTAAATCTGCTGGGCCCACGACCAGCGCCCGGTCTGGTCGTTCAGGAAGGTATGCAGTGCATCGAGGCTGACGCTATCGGTGTACGGGCAGACGATAAAGTCGAATGGCATGTCGCCACAGTTATCGAGCGCGGCCTGTAGCGTGTCGGTCGGATTGATCGCGCCGCCCGCCACCGGGGCGATGGTGACGTTCAGATTGAGCGGTGTCTGTTCGCCCGCGCGTGAGCCGCCGTAGTTCAGGCGCACGTCAATTTCATTGCCCACCATGCCCGCATTGATGGCGGTCAGCGTGACTACGTTGTCCTGAGCCGATGCGCTCACCAGCCCGAACGCATCTGCAGCAACGAGTTTGGCGAGCGCTTCCGCGATGTCGGCCGCGCTCTGCATGGCCTGCACCGGCAACTGGTAGCGCCGACCGGCGATGTAAAGCGAGATGACGCCCGACACGCCCCCGTCACCCTCGATGCCGAGCGTGATCGTGCCGGTGGCAGCGACTGCGCCAGCCGCGTCCTCGAGCGGCAGATACCACACTTCGCCGAAGGAATCGGCCGCGCGATAGGCGGCCGTCATCGCGGCGAGCATCGAATTGCTGCCCCACCGTGTGCGCGCGTCGCCCACGCCCGCGCTGATAACGGGTGTGCCTGGCTCGCCGGTTCCCGCGTCGGTCACCTGCCCGATAATCAGCGTGCGCTGGTTAAGCTGGGCGCTGTTGGCCTGTGACGCGTCGAGTTCCGCGTAGAACAGCGGGACGCGAATGTTCTCCGGCAGGTTGGTAAAGGGAATCATGGGAGCAACCTCCCGGGAAGGTGGGCGCGAACCGGAGATAGAAACGGACGCAGGACGGCCGGGGCGGGCCGTGGCTCGGCTCGCGCGATTGACTTAAGGGGATGGACGCGGGAAGTGCGCGCAGCGGCACGCAGCGGCGCAGAAAGCGCGGGTTATGTTGGGTCGGTGGCTTTGGGTTCGCGCGTGCGGTGTCCAGATGCGCGCCGCGTTGTGTCTGGCTCGTCCGGCGCGTCCGGTACAGCGGGCGGCTCATCCGGGACCGGCACCACGTCGCCATCGCGCAGACGGCGACGCCAGTACACCGAATCGGGTACGACGCGCCCCGCGTCGGGCAGGAAGTCGCGCAGGTCGGGATCGCGCACCCGCATGCCGGTTGCTGGCCTGATGTGCATGTCAGTTCCCCTTTAACGGAATGTCGAGCCGGCCCTCGTCGCGTCCATCCGGGCCGTGCGTACGCGGCGCGGGGACGACCGCCTGCGGGAAAGGCGGCGCGGGATACGTACCGGTCGGGTCGGCGCGATTGGTGAGGTCCGCGTGCAGGCCGAGGCTTTCGAGCGGCGCGGGCGCAGACGGATCGAGCGGCCACGGCGCGGGCTGCGGCTGCTCAACCGTGGGGTCGTACATTTCGGGAAACTCGCAGCGGAAGGACGCCGCGATACCGGCGAGGTGACGCGCACCTTCCGCGCGGATATCCAGCACGCTTTCGACCGTCGCGAACTGCTGCAGCATGCGTACAAGCGACCAGTCGAGCAGTAGCGCGTTTTCGACGGCGAACCACAGCGATTCAATCGCTTCCTGTGCGGCTTCGCCCGTCCCAGCCTCAACCATCGCCTTGACTTCCAGACTGCATGTCGTGGTGAACTGCGGCATGCCGCGATTGAATGAGGACTTCGATTCGTGCGCGGTGCGCACGATGACCGCAGGCAGCACGTCAGACGGCGCGGACCAGTCGCCCGGCGAGCGGATCAGGACCGGCCGGCCGGCGACCCGAAGCGCTGCGCGCTGCAGTGCGCCAAGCGCGGCGAGACGCACCTGACGACGCCCGAGCATCGGCAACGGGCGGATACGTGCGCGGTCCACGGCTGGGTAAGGAAACGGTTCAGGGCGCCAGATTGAGCAGCAGGAAACACCACCCATGTCCATCCGTACGCACTTCGCGGACGACATAGGTCGTGTCACTGAGCGGCGCACCGGGCGCGGCCGGAATGAACAGCGTGTCGCCCTGGTGTGCAGTAACGGGAAGTGTTGCCACGCGAAAGCCGTAGCATGGGCGTGTCGTGGTGACGGGTACGCCGTCGACCACATCCACGTTCGTAAAGGCTTCGTCAAACACGCCGTGCAGCGCGTGCGGCTCACCATCGCTCGCGTAGAACGTCGCGAGCTGTCCAAATATGCCCTCAACGGGCGCCAGCACCAGGCTATCCCAGTCAATCATGGCGGGGGCCGCTCAGGCGATTGGCGCAGCGCTGGCTGCGTCTGCCGGTTGTGCAGTCGTCGCGGATGGTTCTTCCGGCGTGATGCGGGTAGCGCTTGCCGTGGTCGCTTCGAGCATGCGACCGGACAGCAGCACTTCGGGCCGCGTGCAGACATAGAGCGGGTACGCATACGCTTCCATCTTCCACCACATGCGCCGCAGCACGTCGAAGATCGGCAGCACATAGACGGGCCGTCCGGGCGTGTTGACCCAATCGACGGTTTCGCCCGGCGCCATCGCTTCGCGGAATACACCGGGCGCGCCGACCGGGAAGAACTTCACCACGTCATCAGGAACCTTGATGGTCACGTTGTCGTCCGAGCCGCGATAGTTGAACCACGTAATGCCGGAGAACACGAACGCGTCGAACGCGGCGCCCTGCGAGTTGTCGCGCAGTGCGCGCGCATCGGACCAGTTCACGAACGTACGGATCACGTCCGGGTGATTGACGAACGCGTCATAGAAAGCATCGCCGCACATCGCGTAGACGCGCGTGGTCGGCGTGAATGCGCCCTGCGACTTGCGCGCCATCGTACGGATGATCGCGTTGCAGATCGGCCGCAATGGTGTGTTCGCCTTGCCTGCCTCGGTCGCGCCCAGATCGAACGGTGTTTCGGCGGCCTGAGGAATCTGGAATTCATCGAACCAGTTGTAGAGCACGCTGCCGTCCTTCGGGTCGAGCACCAGACCCTGCAGCGCGGCGAGCCTCAGGAATTCCTTCGTGTACTCGACGCTCGCGAGCAGCCCGGTTGGCCCTGACAGTCGCCGCGCAACTTCGGCCTCGACCTGCATCAGCACGGATTCCGTACCGAACTCGCGGATGCCCTGTACTTCCTCGGCGTACACCGTG
Source organism: Paraburkholderia sp. 35.1 (assembly GCF_050436525.1). Taxonomy (NCBI): domain Bacteria; kingdom Pseudomonadati; phylum Pseudomonadota; class Betaproteobacteria; order Burkholderiales; family Burkholderiaceae; genus Paraburkholderia; species Paraburkholderia sp. 35.1. Next base: position 451,526 of record NZ_JBNDMJ010000003.1, read on the forward strand.
TCCGAGTGCATCAGGCGCGGCACGTCGAAATAGCGCATCTTGCGACGTTCTGTCGTGCGCTGCGTGCCTTCCTCGCCGCGCTGCGAGAACGGGATCAGGATCAGCTTGCCGGTGCGTTCCTCGACTGCCAGCGCTTTCGTGCGGATCGGGTTGGGATCGAATACGCCCAGCTCGCCGAGGCCGACAGGCTGGTACGGGTTGCGCTGAACGGCGTCCGAAAGCGCAATTGCCGTGAACGGGTCCTGATGGAATACGTCGAGAATTTCGCCAGCCATGATGACGGCTCCCCAAAAGAAAAGACCGCCCCGGACCAGAGTCCGTGCGGCCTTGCGAGGAAGGAAAGGGGTACTAGCGCAGCAGGATGCCTGCGGCGCGCAACTGGTCGCCCGCGATCTGCATCTGGTACGGCGTCACGTCCGACGGCCAGACAAGCTCCGATGCGTTCACTTCTGCGTCGCGCACGATCGCGACGGCGGCGCGATCCATCCGCGTCGTATCGCGCGAGCCGAACAGCAGACCCGCCACGACTTCGGAGCCATCAGTCGCGGCGGGATTCCACGGCATCCAGATACCGGGTGTGCCGATATCGGACGGATCGGCAGCAGTGAACGTGATCGCGAAGGTATCGCCCGCAGCGAAGCGCTTTGCGCCCTGTTCGATGACGAAGCTCAGGCCGCCGACGACGACCGGCGCCCCGGTCTGCTGCGCAGTCGCGCCCAGGTCATCGGGTCCGCTCACGTCGAACGTGTTGCGGCTCGTGAAGGTGCAGACGTAGCGGCCATACGGCGACGAGCTGGCACGCGGCGGATCGGTGAGCCGCAGGACACCGTCGCCGGTGTTCTCGCGCTCCGGCGTGCCTGCGACGACCGACGCGGCCCCCGCATCGCCCCTTGCGTCATTGCCGGGCGGCGGTGGCGGAGGCAAGGGAAGGCGGCTGAGGATGGTCCCGGCCATGACATACACACTGCCCGTCAGGACGATGCCGTCGCGCGAGCGGTGGCCGTTCGCTTCGGAGACGAGAAAGCCGCCGTCATGCCAGTTCTCAAAGAGCGGCGGGACAGTAGGAGCGCCCATGATCGTGATCCCCTGTAATGGAACGGATGAAAAACCGGTACGCGTACTAGCGTTTGCGCGCATTCACCTTCGCGAATGCGTGGTCCCATGCCGACGCGATGGCCTGACGTGAGTTCATGCCCGGTGTACCTCCCGGGCCGACGCGCGGATTGCGCTCGACGCGTCCGCTATTGGCGGGCGGCGCGGCGGGTGTGCTTTCGAGTACCGCGAGCGCGGCACCGCGCGCGAGGCGCGTCCTGAACGCGAGATTGGCGGCCAGTACCGGATTACGCGCGGCGGCGTGACTTGAAAAGATCGCGGCGCAGCGCGCCTGCTCGCGGCGGCGCGCGCGGGCCTCGACCGAACTGCCGTGCATTTCCTCGTCGCCATCGTCCTGCGCGCGGGCGCGCTTCGCCTTACCGCGCCGGCTGTCCCGTTCCTCGCCGTTGTCGGTGTCGTCGCGGCTGTCGTCGTCCCCGAGCCGGACGCCATCGCCTTCGTCGTTGTCCTCGTCCTCGTCCTCGTCTTGTTCTTCGTTGTCGTCGCCCTCTGCATCGTCACCGTTGCGCGGCTCGTCGTCCTGTGCGCGCCGTGTGCGCGCATCGTTGTGTGCGCCATCCTCGCGGTCGCGCTCGGCGGGCGCGTCGGGCTTGTCGTCATCCGGGGGCGCCGCGTCTTCGGCACGCGCGCGAGTCGCCGCGCGCCCGAGGTGCGCGAATGGCAGCGCGCGGGTCATCGCTGAAAGAGAGAATCCCATTTTGAAGACCTCCTGCATGGTCCGGGTGGTTACTACGGCACGGATGACAGCGCGAGCGAATCGAGTAGCGCAAGAAACGCCGCATCGGGCGACATGACGGCATCGGCAAAACCGGTATCAACGCTCGCCGCCCCGAGGAAGGTTGCGGCCTGCGTGTCGCGAACCTGCGCCACGGTCAGCCCGCGATTGCGTGCGACCGTCGCCACGAACAGTTCGCCTACGCTGTCCACGTCTGCCTTGATACGTACATAAGCTTCGTCAGAGAGTGGCCGATATTCGCTGCCGTCTGCCTTGCGCTCGCCATAGGTAATGAGCGTGACCGTCAGGCCCGCATCGGTGAGCGCTTTCGAAAAATCAACATGCGCGACGATCACGCCGACGCTACCGGTTCCGCCCGTGCGCGGCACGATCACCCGATCACAGGCCGAAGCAAGCGCATACGCGGCGGAAAACGCGCACTCGGTGAGGATCGCGTACAGCGGCTTGATGCCCCGCGCACCGTAAATGGCGTCGGTCAGATCGAAACACCCGGCGACCTCGCCGCCGGGGCTGTCGATATCGAGCACGATTGCACGCACAGAGTCATCGGCCAGCGCCGTCGCGAGGTTCGCGCGGATGCCGTCATAACCGGTCATGCCCGAGTACGGATGCAGCGTGCCGAGCTTCTGCACCAGCGTTCCCTGCACCGGAATGACCGCGATACCCTGGACGACCTCATACGCACGCTCGTCCGCAGGCTCGCCCGCTTCAAGCCCGGCATCCAATGCGCGCAGTTCACCGTTCGGGCGGAACAGCCGCGCGAGACCAAACCGGTCCGCGAGCGCGGCCATGATGATTTCGATCTTGCCCGGCGCAATGGCGAGCGGCACATTGAAAAGGCGCGTCGCCAGGTGCGGATAGTTCACGACCATCGTGCGCGCCTCGGCATTTCGGAGTTGTCTGAGGTCTGCGCTCGGCATACACGCCTAGCATTGCTCCGGTCGCTGCCAGCAATTCCCCTTGCGCGCAGTGACCGGTGGGCTGGATACCTCATCAGCCCCTTGTGCGCGCCATGACTAGCGCGCTTTTTTTGGGCTCTTCGCGGAATTCCGGGGAGAGAGACGGCTACCGACCCATCACGGTCAGTCGAGGCGCCGAGACCTCGCCGTCAGCTTCTTGATGCGATGCAGCCATTCAACGGGCGACGTGACAAAGGCGGCATGGGCTCCGGTGCCGTTCCCTTGGCCTGCTGTCGGGAAGGGCGGAATGCCGATACCTTCATGTCGTCTCTTATATGGATTGCGCCCGCCTTACCGGCGGGCTTTTTTTGCGCGGGCGTTCCGGAGCCGGGCTCAGGAAAATACGGGGTCTGCCGAAAAAGTGAGATAGGGACCTTCATTGGTCGGCACGGAATTCATGTTCGGCGTCCAGTTCAACGCCGTCCCCGGGAACTGGCGAGGATAGGAGGCCACCTTGAACGCGAACATGGCGATCAGGCTGCGAATGGCGTCCAGCAGCGGTCCGGAGAACAGGGTCAAGATCCACCCTAACAACGCCTGAGGTATTGCACCGGGAACGTTTCCACAAAACTTCACGTGCAGTTGCTTCGGATTCTCCAGCCTTGTGCGCAGATAGATACCATCCGCGCGAAATTCAGGAGAGGCCGCCACACTAAAATCCGGATCTGCCTTTATATTGATGCACAGGTCAATAAAATGCTCCCACTCGCCCCAGTGTTTCGGATCCCAGAAATTTCTACAGTCGATACCCGCGTGCCCCCCGCATGACACGTTTGCGTCTACTGCGACGCCGCCCGGCACGACTCGTCCCCGCGCGTTATCTACACGAAACCACCATCCTGCCGAGGCCCTGAAGCCCGCAAACTCAGGGGAATCGAATTCGTCGTGGCGATAGGTATTGAGATAGATTCTTGCAAGCTGATCGATCAACTTGTCGTCGGTAAACAGACAAAGATTTTCGTCATATCTCGCTTTCGATTTTTTCTGTTTCTGCGACAGCTTTTGTGCGTCGCGCTCATATTCGTCTGCTTTGGCTTTAAGCCACAGGAATGATTCGGATTTCCCCGCTTTCCACTTTTTTGCATCGAAGTCGGGATCCTGAAACTCGGCATCAAAATGTTGCCGGAATTCGCGGAGAACTGAATTCAGCCTTTCCGACAGTTCCGAGCTGATCCCGGCCCTTGCTGTCAGCACATGTCCCGCCGCAATGAGCGCATGATCCCGTATCGCCAGAAAAGATGGCGACACGTCCACGCCATCAATGAGCTGGATCGCCCTGGGAAGTTCCCATGTCTTCAGGAAATTGGCCAGCTGGATGGCCAGAACCTGGTTGATGATGAACAGGAAGAGCTTTTCGAGATCTATACACCATTTGGTGTCGTGCTTTAGCTGCGGATCCGCTTCCTTCTCTTCCTTGATTTTCAGTTTGGCGCGAATGGCATCCCTGATGTCTTTCTGGATCGTAAGCTGCGGCGTGGAAAATTCAACTTTCAATGGATCGAGCCTGATGGCCCGTCTGTTATCAGCCAGATCAACGAGTAGTACACCGCATCTCGCGGTCATATCCCAGTCAAAATCCACGGAAAAATCCGTCGACCCATCCTTTTTGAGAACGGTCACCACAAACTTCATATCGCTGGTCGTGACCACCAGATTCGGCGGTGTCGTGGGTACTGTGCCGCTCAGGGGAACAGGACTGCCTTTGGCACGCAGATGCGCCAGCCACAACTTCTCGAACCGGGCGGGCAGCAACGGTGCGAGATCAAATACGATGGGCGTCGTCACGGCGAAGGCAACCTCGACGGGCTGATCGAAATTATCGAAGCGCTGTTTGCCGGAATAAAGTGAAGGTACGGCTTTAAAGTGCGCAGCTGAAAACCGGTTCAGGAATATTTCATTGACGCCCGCGCCAACATCGGCGCCGGCAGCCTTGAGATCGTCGACGGGAATGCTCATGGCCCCTCCTGATTATTCGTTGATTGGCCTTTGGGAACAAAGGCGGGCACTTGCCATCACACGCGTGTGAAAGCGATTCCAACGATAATTGCGGAGAGAAAAAGAACACTGGAAAGAGTGGACGTTGTGTGCGCCAGCGCACACACGTAGCGTGATATTCAAACCGTTGTGCCCGGACATCGCGGGCTTCATGCCGCCCCGCGTTGCCCGTCGTAGACCTTACCGCAGGCGTCGGGACATACAAACGGCGCGGCGGGTCCGGCGGGGACAGGATTTAGCCATTGGGCCCCGGTAAAGCTGAAGCCTGACCCATTTACAGATATTGTTTCGCATCGCGCCGACACGCACACGAGGCAGTTCGGTAAAGGCCGTTTGCGATTGGGCCGATGGGAACAAAGACTCGGAGACACAGAAGGATGAATATCAGGAGATCGCGGCCAAGATCGCCGCCGAATTCATAGTCGAGATGCTCCGGGCAAACTCTGAGGCGTTTCCGTAAGCCGGCTTGCAAGCGCCGATCTAAACACGCCGTAAGACGCCTGTCTTATGTCCGGCTGCTTCCAGGGTGCATCGGTCATAGGAACGGCGGCTTTCAGTGTCGCGCGAGCGACGCTTATTGGCCGACTCGAGCCAGTAACCCATCCTCCACGTAAATCCGCGAAGAACCTTTTTTTGCGCTGCGCCACCATCGAGCGCCCGGCATTTCGGATTTGTCCGAGGCCCGCATCGGGCACACACGCCTAGCATTGAAGCGTCGCCCCTCAGTACGTCCTCCGCTCACCTGGGGCGATAGGGTTGGCATGCAGTACAAAGCCCTTTTCACGGCGCGTCCTTGTGGCGCGCTATTTTTTGCGTCCCTTCATTTGGCCTTCGCGGCACCGTTGGGCGTGTCGCCACCCGGAAACCTGCAATTCAACAAAGCTGGCTTCTCTTTCCACCGACCTCGATATCCGGGGGCATCTATCTTTCGGACTGAACCTATTCAAATTTGAGACAGGGAGACCTATCCTGTATTCGAATTTATACGGAGATAGTCATGAGCCCTATTACCCTGATTGAAGCTACGAACCTCTACAGCCGCGCAGGCGTTGCACGCCATAGCCATTTCCGCCTCAATCCCTTGCGCCTGATTGCGCTCGTGCGCAGGCTATTCGTCGCGCGTCGCCAGTCCTGAACGCGGCACCCGGTTGATAATGCAAACGGATACTATTGCGGTACAGGTGCTGGTTCGGGTTTCGCCGCTTCCGCGGCTGCCACGCTGCCAGTCCAAGCCGCGCTGGTCAAAAAACACGCGTATAACGACAACGCAACTGCTCCCATCGAATGGAGTCGCCTATGGGTATCAAACTGGAAGCACTTTCCCAGCTTTACGACAGCATGACGTCTCAGGGGATGACCAAAACAAAATTCGAGTTTCGCTTTCGTAATTTGCGGTTTTCCGTCGTCTACCTCACCGACAGCTTTCCTCATGAACTGCTTTTCGGTTGCCACGCACACAATCTCTTCTTCGTCGTCGCGGTAGGAAGGGACTTCGTTATCGGGACGTATCTGGGCAACGCATACAAACCGCTGTTGGACGCATTGAGTCTGGAACCCGATCCCAAACAGCGATTCAGTCCCAACGTATTCTTTGAAGAATTCAAGACTGCAATTCCGCGAAGCACAACGCCTGCGAATGCTCCAACGATTACCGACATAGCTTCAGTGCGCCGCGACGTAGATGAGATCAACAAAATCTATTTCGTCGGGTGGATACACCATGATGGCATCAGTTCCAAGCCAACCGAGGCGAACCTTCTAAAGACCAGGCGAATCTGCGGTTTCGATGTTTATGAGAGGTGCAAGCGGCATCACATAAGCAGCAGATGGAGCGATATCGAAAAAGACCGGCGACCCTACCACGAACCCAAGGTCTGATGTCTCATTGCGGTTGGGGTACTTCCTGAACTCTCGCCGCTTCGGACACGGCTACGCTGCCGGCCCAGTCGGGCAATTCGAGGCCCAGTTCCTTCATCAGCCGGATTTCGTTCGCGCGCTGGTGAAGCACTTCCTCGTAGTCGAGTCCCTGTTCTGCGCATTCGCGCTTGAGCGTGGAAAGTGCCGCGTCCATGCCCATGACGGCGCCTGCCTTTTCCTTGGTCGGGTCGATCCAGCCGCGCGCCACGCCCATCCATGAGCACCGCGCATACGCGGCGCGCGCCTCGATGTACGGCGGCGCACCAGCGGGCAGCGGCAGTTCACCCCGGTCCATTGCCTCCCACAGCCATGCGCCGTAGAACGGCGAGGCGAAGTTCAGGCAGAACTCGTCGCGCCGCCGCGTGAGGGTCTTCCACGCTTCGAGCAGCGCGGCGCGGGCGCTGCTGTAGTTCGTTTTGCTCCAGTCCTGCGAAAGCTGCTCGGCACTCAGGCCCAGCACCGCCGCAATCACGCGCTGCATTTCGTGCGCGAAGGTCTCGAAGTTGCCATGCGGGTGCGCGGCCGAGACGCTTTCGAGCGATTCGCCAGGTGCGAGTGTGGGAATACGCGCGCCGTTGAGCATCGCGGGACGCTCGTCGGCCCAGCGTGCGCGCAGCGCCTGATAGAGCGGCAGTTCCTCGCCTTCGCCCGCGCCGAGCGCATCCTGTACCAGCGCCGGATCGTAGGGCGACGTAACGTACGTGCCGAACGTCGCGGCAATCGTCGCGGCCTGTAGCTCGACGCCGTAATACCGCGCGAGCATGCGCGCGTGCAGCAGGACCGGCGTGAACACCCCGAGGCCCCGATGCTGGCCCGCCCGGTCGCGATCATAGTCGTGCAGCACGCGCAGCCAGCCGTCCTCGTCGCAGCGCTCGATACGCTCCCAGGTGTTCGCCTCGACGGCGAGATACCAGTCGTTCTGATGCGCCTCGCGGATGTGATACGCAAGCGGCACGCCGTAGTCGTCAATCTCGACGCCGCCGCGCAGGTAGCGCGAATCGATGGCCTGATACGGATTACTCAGCCGGTCAGGATCGACCAGTAGCAGCGCGGTCGCGTAGTCCGCGCCACCGTAGCCGGTGCGCTCGGGCAGCCAGTAGATGAGGCCCAGCCCCTCGCCATCGACCAGCTTGTGACGCATTGCGAGCCGGAACTGCTGACCGAGCGTAAGCTGTCGCGCCACGTCGTTGTAGTGCGCGGGGTTCTCCGCATAGCCGCGCCAGAGGGCTTCCGCCGTGCGCCGGTATTCATCGGCCCAGGTGGCGTCAAATTCGCTGATACCGGTACGCAATGCCAGCGCGCGGTAATCGGGATTCGCCGACAGCAGCAGGTTGGTACCGATGGTGTTATCGAGAATGCGGGTGACGCCGCCATTGATCCAGCCATCATTGCGAAACAGATCACGCGAGCGCGCGACCATCCAGTCACGGAATAGGTTGATCTCCGAGTCGGGCGAGCGTATCCAGGGCAACCAGTTGCCCATCTCCTGGGCGAACCAGTCAGCCGCATCGTACGGAAACTGGTAGCCGGGAAGCCCGAGTCCCGGCATGACCAGCGCGCGCCCGGGGTCGCCCGTTAGCGCGTTCGTCGCGCCGCCACGTACAGCAACGGGTGCCGGAATCGGCTGACCGCTTTCGTCAACGATGACGCCCATTGCTGGCTCAGAAATACGGCGTGACCGGACGGCGGCGGTTGCGGCAGAGCCCCCGGAGCGCATCGATCTGTGTCTGTACGCCGATGATGGCCTGCACCAGATCGGCGATACTGGTCTGCGTGTACGCAATGGAGCGGCTACCGTCTGCCTGTGTGTACGACGCGGACTGCGCCCGGGTGCCCGACACCAGCGCGAGATATGCCTTCTGCATGCTCGCAAGCTGCCTTTCGAGCGCACCGAGCGTCATCCCGTCCAGGATGCTCACGCGGCGACAGGGCATGGCAGCTTAGACGTGCGATTCAGGCAAGACGCTGAACGAGCGAGGTCCGCATGCGGGCAGTGGCCGGATACGGCCGGTGCGACGTCGGCGGCACATCAGGGGGCGGTGTCCACGCTTTTACTGCGTCCGCGCGCCGGTTCAGTTGCAGGCCGAAGAACAGCAGACCGCACAGCGCACCATACGCATACACCCGACAGTCAAGCGCCTCATTGGCGCGGCCCGGTGGCAGTTCCCACACCCGATAACGTCTGCCGCCCGACTCCTTGATCACGATGCGCTCAGCGGTCAGTTGCGCGTAATAGCCAATGTCACGGTCGGCGGGGAAATGCATGTAACCTGGTCCCGGTGTATCGAGCAGCAGCCGCTGCCGGATCGTGTCTTTCGCCGCGTTCACGCCGAGCAGGATCGGGCGATAGGTCTTCTTCGTGCGCGACGTGGGGCGCTTTGACGGCCACACCGGATTGCGCTCGCCGCCGCGTGCCGATTCGCCCTTGACCGCCCAGATACGGCGGCCGATTCGCGCCGCGCAGAACTGGTAGACCGCCTGCGTGTGATGCCCGCCCGAATCGATGCACGCCGCCATGATCTCGAAGGGACGACCGTCGGCGCGATGCCACAGGCGTCTGAGATACGTGTCGATGCGCGCCTGCGTGCGCGCGTCCGAAAACTCGCCCTCGATGATTTCGTAGTCGATTGACCAGCTTTCCTCGTTGCGGCCCCAGCCCACGACTTCAAGCTCAACGCGGTAATCCTGCACGTCCGCGCCCACGACCAGCACGGCGACACCATCGGGCACTTCAGCCGCCCATATCTCACCGCGAGCGACGACCGCTTCTGCGGAGAGCGAGCGACCAGTGCGCGGACGGTACGGGAGTCCCATCTGTGTATTCCACCAGGCCTGCAGCCGTTCCTCGTCGCCCTGCGCGTCGATCCAGCGCGCCGCAATATCGGCGGGCCGGTCGCGCGTCCACGGGCTCAGGAGCTTGGACGCCTGGAATCCGGCATGCGAGTTATCGACGGTCCACGCGCCGCAGGTCGGACACTTCGCGCGGTAGACGGCATGACGTTCCGATGCCCACCAGTCCCACACCACGCCAACCGGGTCGGTGCCGTTGCCTGCTTCATCACTGCTTCGCCAGGCGCGGTCGTACGCGTCGAGCGGTACGTGCCGTGCGCCGCAGCACTCGAACACCCGCGTCTGATGCCACCGTATGGACTGCAAGGCGGTAAGCCGTTCTGACTCGGACCAGCCCGCGCCGCACGACTCGCAGTACACGCGCGCGGTCTTCGTGCGATGGCCAGTTACGTTGCCTTTGTCGTCCTTGCGCTTCTCCCACTCGACATGGCGGAAAAATTCCAGGAACTGACGGTGCCCGCAATGCGGGCAGGCCACGCTCGCGCGACGCTGGTCCGACTCGCCGTAACTGGCTTCGATGCGGCTTTCCTCGGTGACGGTTGGTGAACAGGTCCGCACTGACAGCCAGTTCGCAAACGTGGCGACCCGTTCCTCGGCGAGCGCGATAGGGTCGCCTTCGCGCGTGACCGGGTACTTGTCGATTTCGTCCGCGAGAACCAGCCGGATCGGGCGCCGCGCGAGGTTATCGGGACTGCCCGCGCCCGCGAGCGCGAGGAAGCCGCCTGGAAACGACTTGAACAGCAGCGTTTCCTCGGCGTTGCGGGTCTTCGTCGTGCCGACCCGCTCACGCAGTACGGGCGTGACCCGCACCAGTGGCGTAATGCGTTCCTTGCTGAACTGTTCGGCCGCGGCTTCCTTCGGTTCGAGCAGCAGCATCGGGCACGGATCGAGATGCGCAAAGTAGCCGAAGACGTTTTCGATCAGTGATGTTTTGAACAACTGCGTATTCACCATCGCCGTGATGACATGCACACCCGGCTCGGTCACTGCGAGCATCGGCCCGCGTGCGGCTTCGACGGTCCCGGTCGTCCAGCGGCCCGACAGGCTGCCCGATTCCTTCGCGAGTCGCCGGAACCGGTCAGCCCACTGCGGGACGCTCAGGCGTGGCGGCGGGGTCCAACCGCCGCGGCCGACACGTCGAAGGTCATCGGCCTTGTTCTGCGTCGAAGCGCGGTTCAGGCTCCCCGAGGTCGGCAAGCTGCTGATGGACATGCGCCGCCAGTGTGTTCGTTAGCCGGTCAACGTCGTCCAGACCGAAAGCCATTGCGATGAACGGTGCGACCTTCGCGGGCCACGCAAGCCACGCGTCGCGCTGCTCGCGGCATAACTCGAACACGACGCCTCGCGCGACGGCCAGCTCAACGAGCGCGCCGGATTTCTGTTCGTATTCGAGGCGGCGCAGCAGCGCCGTCCAGTTCTCTTTCAGGCGCAGCGCTTCGCCGTAGGCGAGGCCCTTTGCACTTCCGGCTGATTGCAAAGTGTCCTTTGCGTCTTCCTTTGCGCTTTCGTCAGGCCGCTCGCTCGCGCGCCAGCGGGTACCGACGAGCGCCGCGTCCATCAGGCCGTCTGCGCGCTTCGCGAGCCGTCCCTGTTTCAGCGCCTGATGAACAAGTGTGTCCGAAACGTGCTCGCGCCGCGCGAATTCGCGGATTGAAATGCCGTCAGCCACGGTGCAAAGACTTTTTGAAACGTGTAGCTACAGAAAGAACGGGGTCGCGCAATTTCCCGCGCTCCCACAGGCCTGGCCAGTACCTTCTGGCACTCGAAGCTTGAAAGTTCCAGAAGGTCTTGAGCGTTGCGGCTCCGCCAAAGGAACGTGATCGCGTCTACCCATTCCGCATAAAGTCGCCGCAGTTGAGTGTGCACGCCCGCGCCATGATTCATTCTTACCCGGGTTCGTCGTATGATGTTCCGACCCAAAACTGGCGTGCATTAGTTTTAACCACGTACGTTTTGTCGAAATTGAAACTACCACGATGTTGGGGACCAACTTGCAAATCCGCGTATTACATTTATCTGACCTTCATTTCAATCTCAAGAAGGACGACCATGACCAGAAGGTGGTCATTCAGGCGCTTTGCCAAGATATTCAAACAAACTTGATCAAAAAGCCCGATCTAATTATGTTCACGGGCGATCTCGCAGGAAAAGGTCACTACTCACCTGACTATGTAAAAAGAATAACCGAAGGCTTTGTCGATCCGCTTTTGGTGGCAACCGGCTTGACAACTGAAAGCATCGTCTTTTGCCCGGGCAATCACGATGTCGAATTATCAAGGCGTGATGAGATATACGAGGCCGGCCTGCGGACAATGCTTGCCAGCAAAAATAGCTTGCATACCTTCATCGATAATCATGAATCGTCCCCTGCTGCGTTCAACGATATCGAAAAATACAATCAGTTTGCGGCAACATTCGCGTCATCGGCGATGCAAAAGCGAACCCCTCTCTTCACATCGTACAGGTTCGTAATCAATGGCCTAGAAATCGGAGTTGCCTCCCTGAACTCTGCATGGCGTGCCACAGGCCGAGCGAACGATGCTGATTGCGGGGCGCTCCTACTTGGCGAGCGTCAAGTAGAATTGGCAGCCGAACATCTCTCAGACTGCAAAATCAAATTTGCCTTAATGCACCATCCGCTCAATTGGCTTGCTGCTCGCGACTTTCAGCACGTTCAAAGAGCACTCGCACGAAACTTCGACGTGCTACTTCATGGACACGTGCACGAAACGGAAGGCTTGTCCTTGGTAGCGCCATACAGTAACTTGATTGTATGTGGAGCGGGCTGTCTATATCAAAGCCGCGAGTATTTTAATGGATATTCCGTCATCGACATCGATCTTTCCAAGAATTTATTCCGTCAGGAGGCCCGCGAATACTATAGTGCCCGAGACTGTTTCGACTCTACCGCGAGATTTTCAGCAAACGGGGTATTTGAGTCTCCCTTTCGTGGCGAACTTAGCCACAACTTCCAGCTTCCCGAAAAAAGTCTCGAAAGAATATCTGAAGCCATTAACCGTCAACTCGTTTCTTACTCGATTTCGGATGTGGCGCCTTCCGACATTGGCGACCTTTTCGTAGAACCGAGGTTGGCCCGAGAAGCTGCTAGCGCAGTCGCGACCGGAGATTCTTCCGGCGCAAAAAGGCTTCCTTTGCTTCCTCTACCTGAAATCGAACTGGACGGGACCAACTTTTTTATTTGGGGACGCAGCGAATCCGGAAAAACGACTATCCTCAACTATCTGGCACTGCGCGTAATAAGGACCGCAGCACTCAGTGGGAAAATAGCTTTTGTTATTGACGGGAAATCAATAACAAGCATCGATAATGCGGTTAAAGCAATGGTCGCGTTCTCTGACGGTGCGTTTAAAAGGTCAGAAATAGAAAAAGCATTGCAGACGGGCCGCGCCGTAGTCTTTATCGACAATTTCCCCATTGACCCAAATACACGGGAATTCGTGGAGCTCATGAAGTTCACTCGTCAATATGCTAAATCAAAATTTATTTTCAGCGCGAACGAGGAGTTGCGCATTACGCTCGTTCGCAATCAGCTCCCCGATATGGGAGTGCCGGTTCAGCAACTTTTCGTTCAACCATTTACTCGCAAGCAAGTCCGATCGCTAATACAAAAATGGTTCGGACAGGAAGAAGATAAATGTGCGCGGCTTGTAGATGACGTACTCGAAATCACAAGCAAACTTCGGCTACCGCGCTCTCCTTTCCTAATGAGCATGGTCATTTGGCTTAACGAAAGGAATATTTCTTTTTCGCCCGTCAACTATGCGACCTTGATCGAGGGGTTCATTGATGGTTTGCTCGAAAAGCTAAGTGACTCGAACTTTCGATCCGAGGTGTACACTTTCAGAATAAAGCAGCACTTTTTGTGCGAACTGGCCGCTCGGATCACGGAAGATCCCCAATTCGCCATTTCTCGGTTGGCACTTGAACAGTTCGCTGTCGATTATTTTAACTCGCGGCCACAGCCCAAAGCGAAGCCACTGGAATTGATTGAGCATTTCTTCCAGCGGGGCATTCTCCTGCAATTAGGCGATGAGGTTCGCTTCAAGCTTGAATGTTTCAGAGAGTATTTCGTTGCTAAGCGAATGCTGGATAATCCTACTTATCGAGAAGAATGCACATCAGAGAACAACATTCTTGATTTCGTTAACGAAATTGATTTCTATTCAGGTCTGAAACAAGACGATGTTGATCTTTTAAAAATTGCAAAAAAGAAGCTTCTCGATAGCTATGAAGACTCCAAGCTGGAGATCAGCTCCAGCGACTACTCGCGGGTGGCTTCACATGAAACATCCATGCTTGACGGCCTGCGTCATCAAATGGTGGATTTGGTGAAGATGAAACCTACGGTTCAAGAAAGAGAGCGAATGCTCGACGATTTGGACGAAGCGCGTATGGAGCCATCCATGAATATCGATCCGTCAGATGCGGACGCTCCTGTGCTTTCCGATGAAGACGAGACGCAACCGTTCGCGTATGACGAAAAGTACGCAGCCTATATTCATTCGTTAGCGCTTGCTTCGAAAATCTTGCGCAATTCGGAACTCGTGGGCGATAGCGATCTCATCAAATCGATGTTTTCCGCTTGCTTAGAGCACTGGTCCAAAAATGTCATATTCGCTCTTGCGCAGTTTGAAATCTGGGGAGAAGAGCATGGATTTTTGAACTTATCCGATGGCAAGCCGATGCCGGAAAACATGGTCAACGCCGTTCGAAACATGCTGCCGGTGTTTTTTGCCGAGTTTATCAAACAAACGTTGGGTACGGCCAAGCTCGCGGACGTTATGAACAAGTTCATTAGCGATCCCCATAACGGCGAGCTACCCGTTCTTTTGGTCACCTTGCTCTACGCAGATCTGGGTTTGCCCAAATACTTGGACAAAATCGAAGATTTTCTGGCGCGTGCTGATTTGGTCGGCGGATCGCGCGAAATCATTGTCATTAAACTGTACGCTTGGTATATAGACAAGCAGTTAACACCTAGCGAAGAATCCAGAATCGAGAGAATTCTGACGGAATTGGCCAGGGCAGTTTACGTGGGCAAGGCACCAGCGACGAAAGCCGAGCGCGGCGTGTTTGTGCAGGCAATCCGGGATCGCTTGACTACCCTCCGTCTAGTATCATCGCCGGACTCAGGACAAGGAAAATAGAGAGAGGCTTGCTGGAGGCCGCGGGCCCTCGAATGAAAGCTCAACGAATGGTTGACACGGGCGCCCGCGGTTCTCGGTAAAATTCAAATGTCGTGTGTGACGAAGCAAGTTATACGACAGCTCGAATGCAGTAACCCCACTTATTCCGGCTTCTCAGGCCGCCGATGCCAGGGCGTTAGCGAGTTCCCGCCCAAACACCCGGTCGAAGTTCGCAGAAACGACCGCTTCAGCGCGCTCGCCGAACTCAAGTCGCTTTCTGGTCTCAACCGGTGCATTGAACGCGACAAGCAGCCGCAACCGGTCAGACGCGTTGATCGCGCGATCTACCAGTTTCGGGCCTGAGCGTTTGCTCCACTTCAGTTCTACGAACTTCGCGGGGCGTTGCCACAGACCGTACAGTGCGCCGCGCTTCGTTTTCACCGTGCCGAGAAACACGTCGGGGCGGCCCATGAACTTGCGGATCGAACCGCGCGGCAGGTTGCCGAACTGGTTCGCCGCGGCGTTCACCGGGACCAGGTTCGCAGGCTTCGCGCCGAGGAATTGCACTCCGCCGAATTCGTACGGTGCGAGGTATCCGGCGGCTTTGTCGCGGATATAGACGCGCGCAACGGGCATTCCCTTGCGCGCGGGCTGCACCGCAACGGAGTTGACGGTAAAGGGCGTCGGATTGTCGAACACCTGCGGCAGTGCGTTCCTTTCTGCATCGGCGGCGAGCTTCGCCAGTTCCGTGACCGTACGTGCTTCGGCAAAGGGCAATTGTCGGTATGCCAGCGCTGAGAGCTTGCGCGACACGGCCTCAATGTTCGAGCGGATCGACAGTTCAAGCACCGATACACGCAGCGTCAGGACGGAATCCACGCGCGGCCGAACTCCGCTTTTGCGAGGCGCTTGCCAACGCGTTCAGGCATGCCGGAACGGTCTGCAAGTCTGTCCACTTCCTCCGGTTCCATGCCAAGGCCGCGCTCGATCTCCGGTACCGGTACGCCTGCCTCGATGATCGTGCGGACAATCCCGGCCATCGGCAGCACAGCGTGCGTGCCACGGGCGCGGTTGTGCCTGATCGTGGACATCATGCGGTGCACCGGATCGGCTTCAATCTCCGCAGCCGGAACGTAACCGCCATACTGTTCGCGGATTCGCGGATCACCGGAAACCAGCCAGCGATGATAGCCGTCGACTAGGACGTAACCGCTACTGTCTTTCAGCACGACTAGCGGCTGCGTGAAGCCATCCTCGAGGATCGAGAGAACCAGCAGTTCGAGTTCCAGCGGGGCGACCCGGTTCGGGTTGTAGTCGTTCGCCCGCACGCAATCGCGATGCACCCATTTCACGCGTGAGACGGCAGCGCGTTCGATAGCGCCGCGCACGTCATCCGGTAGCGGGGAAGTTGACTCAATAGCGGGTGCCATCGTTGTCGTTTTCCATTGCAAGCAATTCTTCGAGCGTCACCCCCCGTCGCTTCTGCTCCGCTCCGGCAAGCGTGACCAGCCCACCAGCCTTGCGGTTTTTGAAATCGCCCTTGAGCGCGATCTGTGCGAGCGCGCGCCACGATACGCCGCTCATTGGATCAGCTCTTGTGTCGTCAATCGGCCGCTTCGTCTTGCGTTGGTGCACTTCTATCGCGCGCTTGAGGGACAGTGCCACGCGCGAGCGCCAGGGTTCATCGTACAGATTGATGATCCGCCATGTCCATTGCCGCCACGTCAGACCTTCTGGCGGCTCGCGCAGGTGCGTACCGTAAAGCTCGGTCAGCGCATAACGCGCAGCCGTCGCGGCACCCGGCACGCGCGCCGTCATCCGGTGCCACAGGTCGGGATAGCAGATCGCCCAGGTGTGCAGCAGGTTGAGCGGTTCTTCGCCAAACGGCGGGCAGACGCGCTGCTGGGTATGCGCCAGTCCCATCGCTTCAAAGCGGTCATAGGTGTGGTTGTAGTCCCATCCGAAGCACGACGGCGCGACCCATACATCTTCGAATCGCCAGTCGTATATCGGATCGCACAACCAGACGTTTCGCGCGTTAGGGCTCTGATGAATGTAGTTATCGACGCGCGAGCGCATGGTCATGCGCAACCGGCGCAACGACTCCTGAGTACGGATGCCGCGCAGCATGGCGACGGTCTGCGACTGTCCCGCGAATGGCAAGTGACTGCAATCGGGAATCATCATTCCGCGCGCGAAACCCGGCATCGTCGGCTCAGCGCAGGACGGCATGGGGCGTACCCATTTCTCGTGCTCGTCAGGATTCCAGCAGTACCAGTACGGCTGCTGCCGCGAACAGGCGTTGCGGTGTTTGACCGGCACGCAATACCACGTAAGCGCGATATCGGGCTGCGCGCGCACCCGCTCCACATAGTCCTCGGTGTCGGGCGATATGCATTCCTCGTCATAGAAATGCACCTCGAGCGGCAGGCGTCCAGTTTCGCGCGCGACCGAGAGCGCAAGATGCAACACGACGGTCGAATCCTTCCCGCCCGAGAACGAAACGACGATCCGGTCGAACCGGCTGTACAGATGCCGGATACGTTCCAGCGCCGCATCGTGAACAGTATCGTCCACATAATGCCGGTCCAGCGTCACACGCGCCTTGCTGCTCATGAGCGTTCCAGTGTCGCGTCGCCGGTCGTGCGGATCGCAGCAAGAGTGCGGGCCGACACGCCATCCACGATAGTGCGGTTAATCATCGGGTGATCGTCGTCAGTCGGGCCGCAATCGGAATCCGGGTGATAGGCGAGCACGCGCATTTCGTCGCCCCGATCGGTTGCGAAGTGGTGTCGGCCGTTCGCATGGATGCAGAAGATCATTCCCGCTTCGAGCGCGACGCGGGCATCCGCGCCCGCATTACGTGCGACGCACGTCCCGCGCCCTGAGAGAACGAGTCCAAGCCGGTCCGATGGATGCGTGTGTGCGGTCTGAAAAACGCCTGCGGGGAAGTACAGCAGGTTCAGACAGGGATCGCCGCGGCGAACAGGCTGCACAAGCGTGGTATCACTGCACTGGTCGATATAGCGCAACCGGCCCCTGTGTTCGACAGGACCGCCGATCATGAACAGGCCGCGCCAGCCAGCGCGCCGCATGATGATGCCCCGGCTATTGCGCGCGTGGAGTGAGAAACGCCCCGGGACACAGAAATACTGGCCGGCGTGCAGCATCCACGCATGGCCGTTGTGCTGCAGGCGCGCGGTCCCCTCATGGACGTAGCCGAAGTGAGTTGCCCGCGGCTCAGTGAGAGCGAGGTCGTCTGTCCACGCCTGCAATGCGTCAGCCAGATAGCCATGCTGCCAGCCGTAAGCCGTAAATGCGTGCATTGGCGCGTGTGCGGTCATGGATTCAACCATTCGCGGGCGATCAGTACTAGCGCCGCGCCGCTATCGGTTGCGCCGCGCGTTCTGGCGTGCGCAATAGCGTCAAACAGGATTTGACGGTCGGCCACCCGGACCATGCAGGAAAAGACGGCGAGCAAACCGCCTGCATCGCTCACAGCAGAAATACTGTCAGGGCTGACCGTAACGTCGGCGGCTGTGCTGGCCGAAGTCTGTTCGCGTGTCTCGGCGTTTGCGCTCGCAAAACCGAATTCCGTAGGGTCTGCGGCGTTGGCGGCCCGTGCAGCGTGATCGAGCGTTAGCCGGTCGGTGTCGTCAATCAGTCGCGCTATGTCGGCATCGGAGAACCCGAGCAGATCGACGGCGAAACCTTCGTCAGCCAGCACGGCGAGTTCTGCTGACAGGAGCGCGGCATCCCATCCGGCGTTGAGTGCGAGCTTGTTGTCGGCGATCCGGTATGCGCGTTTCTGAGGCTCGGTCCAGCCGCGAGCGACGATGACAGGAGCGTCGGCGAGTTCGAGCTTTCGCGCCGCGAAAAGCCTCCCGTGTCCGGCGATCAGCGCGCCGCGCTCGTCCACCAGCAGCGGAATGGTCCAGCCGAATTCGCGCATCGAGTCCGCAATGGCCTCGACCTGCGAATCGGTATGCGTGCGCGGATTGCGTTCAGCCTCGAGAACGCGCGCGAGCGGCCAGCGCTCCACGCGGTCAGCGGGCCAGGGCGGCTGATTCTTCATTCGGCGTACCGGATGCGCTCTCGTCGCGTACGATCCCCGCTTCGCGCAGGAGCGCATCGATGCGCCCGAACGCTGCGTCGAACTCACCGCTTTTCTGCCGCGTGCCGCTCAGTGTTGCACCGAGAATCGCGGTATGTTCGGCAACGGTCTGCCGGTGCACGCCGCAGCGCTGCGCGAGGCTGACCTGTGTCTCGCCGGTATGGGTGAGGATGTTGGCGACCAGCGCGGAACGCAAACGGATATTCGGGACGTGCCCGATGAAGAGCGGCGCAGTGTGCGCGACGATCTGAGCGAGCGCGCCCGACCATTCGGGATTGGGATAGTGCCCCGCGCAGCAGGGACGATGGCACGCGCAGGTTATGTTTTGGGGTGCGTAGCTGACTACGAGCAGCGCGCGCTGCAAATCCGTCAATCGGTCCAGCCGGTAACGGATACGCGCGGCCTGCGCGGTGGCATCGGTGCCGGTCAGTACGTCATCGCCGGGAGCCGACTGGTGTAGCGCCGAGAGAGAGGAAGCGCCTCCACGCAGAACCGCGTGCGAAAGCGCGTCACGCAGCGCTGCTGCTGTGCCGCAATAGGTGTCTTTCATGGGCAAGCCGTGTGGGAAAACCGGGCGCGCAAACGAAAAAAAAAAACCCGCTCGAGGCGGGTTCCGGGTGCAGTTCGGCGACTACTAATCTTTGCGTATATTCGACTGTTTTTGCCGGTTGTCAAGAAATTTCAATCCGGCTCACCAGCGCGCCTGGCGTCAGGAACGCTCAGGCTTGCGCTCGGCGGGCCTGGACTGGTGCGCCAGATCGCTAGTCGATAGCCCTCAGGATGAGCGAGTTCTCGTCATGCTCGCATGCGTACTCGCGTAGCGCGTAATACTGGTCAACCAGGTCGTCATAGTCGCCGCCCTGATCGTGAATCGTCCATATCAGCCGGTTGAGTACGAAAAGACTGATTGTGATTCCGGCCGCGTCAGCGCTCATTGCTCCGTCGAACTGATTGCCTTCTATTCTCAGTGTCAGCCGTTCGGGCGCGCAGGGCGCAAGATAGAAGCTGCCGTTTGACAGTTCGTAAAAATTCCAGGCCCCGTGTGCATACTCTGGCGACAGCCTGCCCGCGTAGGAATACACCAGGTTCTCTGCAACAGGCCATAAAAATTTGCCGAGCATTTTCGGGAGAAACCTCAGGCGACGACTCTCAGGGACCAGCTTTGCAACGATTCCGACCGGCTTTTTCCTCGCCATCTCACGCCCCCCTGGAAGCGACGACAGGGGTCTGCGCGACGCGCGCCAGGGGCACGATCGACGCGAGTACGCCGGAGAGCTCCCGAGTCTCCTGCGCGATCTCGTACGCAAGCTGGTAGCCCATCCAGGTCATCGGATCGTCGCCGAAGAACACAGCAAGACGAACCGCCGTATCAGCCGTCAACCGGCGCTTGCCTTCAATGATTTCACGAATGCGGCGCGGCGCCACGCTGATCGATTTAGCCAGCCTGACTTCAGTCACGCGCGAGTCGGCGATTCGCGCAGCGAGCGCTGCGCCGGCCGTTTGAGGAAGCGCCGTTGCGCTGCTGGACTGGCTCGACGCGGGCGGCGTCGGTGCGACCTTCGCGGGAGCCTTGGCGGGGGGCGTCGGCGCGACCTTCGCGGGAGCGGCAGCGGGCGTCGGCTCGACCTTCGTCGTCGGAGCTTTTGCAGCCGCCTTCGCCGCCGTCGTTTTTGCCTTCGGCTCAACCACACTCGCGGCCATCGTTTTCTTTGCCGGTGCTTTCGTTGCCGGTGCTTTCGTTGCCGGTGCTTTCGTTGCCGGTGCTTTCGTTGCGGCGTGGTTCGTGGTGGTCTTCGTCTCTTTCATCGGGAATCCTATCTAATAAGTGGGTAATTACAAACAACTGCATACCCACCTTAAGGCGACCGCGCAGGCCTGTCCAGAGGCAAACTTCGGCCAGACTCAGATTTTTTCCGAGGCGGCGAGGATGCCGCGTTGATGGGCGAGGATTGCAACCGGGGCGGCGAGGATTTAGTGTCCGCTGGCAAGGTTTGATACGTGGCTGATCGCGCCCCGCTGGTCTGCTCCCGTATCCATTCGAGCGCGGCGCGGTGCGCGTCCCGATACGAGCGCGAAGGATGCTCGCCGCGCGCGATTCCCTGACGGTATGCGCGACCGATCCACACACGCAGATCGTTCGGCAACACATACCAGTGACGGCGACATCCCCACGTATTGCGCGGGACGATCTGCCCGCAACCGGGCCACGGACAACGGTGCATGGTTACGTCCTGTCAGTACGAAAAATTTCACCAAACACGGTCTGCAAATCCTCACCCTTGCAGGGGCGGCGTCCATACCATTTGACCGCGAGCGCGGCGCATTCATCGGCCCGTGCTTTCCAGACACCGCCGCGGCGGATCGCTTCGGCATGCACCTGAGCTGCCAGCGTGACACTCACAAGCGGTGCGCATTCGGCAACTGGAAATCTGTGCATGGTTTTCCCACTCAGTGTGTCACCGCACCGGATTGCTGACGCGGGTCCGCTGGTTCCGCACCCACCAGCGCGGCGCGTGCAATCCGCGCGATATCGGGCAGCGTTAGCGCGCTCGTCGTGCCTTCCGCGAGGTCGGCAATCAGCGCGAGCGCTTCGCGCAAACGTGCAGCGTCGTGCAATGCGCGGTGGCGCATCTGGTCGGAACGGATCACTCTGACCTCTCTCTGTCGCAGGTTCATGGCATGGCCTCCATCGATAGCGCGTGCGCGAACGACAGCACGCACTGCTGTGCTGCAAGCGGTTCAACGACGACCTCGGTGCGCGGATTGGTGCGGTCGATACCGTGATAGACGTGTTTCTCGCGCACCTGCCTGTCGTTCCTATAGACGCCGGCCTGTACCAACTCGCGCACACTGGCGCCACCGGACCTGACTCTTGCATAGCGGTTCTGCAGCACGTCGAGAATCACGGATTCATCGAGGTCCGGCCGTTCGGACGCGTAGAAAATCCGCAGCCTGACGCGCACCGGGCCGGTCAGTTGCACGCGGCACGGCGGCGGAATCTGCCGCAGCGCGTAGCGCTCATAGGAGCGCGCCTTGTCTGACTTGATCGACATCGGCCGCGAGCGGATGCGGTTCGCGTCATCGCGATAGCGACGTGAGACGATTTCGCGGCTGTTCGCCTTGCCGGCGGGCTCGCCCAGGATCGTGAAGGCAATCGCGTTCACACCGTGGCCTCATGCGGCTCTTCGTCGTCTTCGCCCGGTACACGCGAGGGCAGCACGCCGCCGCGCAATTGGAACGCGGCATCGAAAACTGCGCGGTACTGCGCTCGTTTCTCTGCAGGCGCGTTGTCCAGATATGCGCGGCCCGATGGCGACAGTACTGCATCAATCGAGATTCGCTTCGTTTCATAGGTGAGCGGTGCGCCGTTTTTTGCGCACCCGCGTAGCAACATTTCAAAGGCCCATTGCGGCGAGGGCCGGCGATTCGCGAGCGGCGCAAGAATTTCCCGCATGCGTGCGAGGCACGCTTCTACCTTCGCCGGGTCCGCCCGGTCGGGCTGCGGCAGACGTGGCGGACAGCTTGCTGCGGCTTGTAGGCGCGTGGCGCGGCAGAGTTCAAGGAATTCGGGCAGCGTCGGTGGATGCGGCACATCGCAGAGCGCGACAATGCCGGCCTGTAGCGCTTCGGCTGGCACACCCTGAAGCGTGTGCGTCCAGACGCGTTTCAGATCGTTGGTATCGACGCCGCGCCACATCACCACGAAGCGCGCGCCATAGATCGCGTGCATCTGGCGAAACAGCCATTCGCCGCGGGTTTCAGGTTGATCGGTCGGGAACATCGCGCACGTCCTCAGGGGCAAGGTCGAACACGTTTGGCGGGCGCGACGCATCGCGCCCGGTTAGCGCCGCGATCATTTCGCGGTCGCGTGCCTCGCGCACATCGCGCGGGCTGAGCCGCGCGAACGGCGGTCCGGTTGCACCGTTCGAGCGAGGCAGCAGCCATTCGGCCTGAAACCCGCCCCAGCCACGCGTGCAGCAGATGCGCAGTGCGTCGTTTAGCGACAAGGCAGCCGATTGCGCTTCCCGCAGAACGCCAGCAATGGCCGTTTCCGTGGGTTTCAGACGCTTGCCGCTGCGCAGGGTCAGCCAGTCGCTTGCGATCTGAGGTTCCACACCGAGCGACACAAGACGCGCGTGCGCGTCGAAGCGCGCTCCGCGCGCGGTTTTTGTCTTTGCATTGGATGAAGTAGAAGATGAAGATGAAGATGAAGAGCCGTCACTTAAGGAGGGCTTTGGTGCGGGGTTTGGTGCGTCACCCTCAGCAGCACCAAAGCGCGAGGAATTGCCGCGAATGGTACGCACGTATTCATCCCTGACCATCCGCGAGGAATACCAGACTGGCCCGGTCTGTTCGCATACCAGAACGACAGGCGTTCCCTCCCTTCGTCCCGAACGGGGAACGTAGACATAAGGCTCGACAGGTTCACCCACGTCGCCGCCTTTCAGGATTCGCTTGTCGGCCAGCATACGCAGCGCGGCGAGCGTGCAATGCACCGCTTGGGCGATGTCCCTCAACGGCCAGCGAACCGTGCCGTAATCCTCCTGGTCGTGTAGCAGGCACAGCACGTCAATCCAGATTCCTTTTTCCGAGTGCGAGCAGCGGCGAAGTTTGCCGTTCGAAGTCCAGTCGCCCGGATAGAACTGGAACGAGGGACGTTTCATTGGTCCGCCTCAGTGTGTAAATGCTTTTGACCACTGCGAGCGGGCGCTTACGGTTGCCGATCCTGCAGCGCATCGCCGAGTGCCAGCAGAAACGCGCAGGCCGGTAAGCCAGAGCTATCAGCCAGCAACGCGCGGGCTCGCGCGTCCTGTTCGCGCAGCTCTGCCAGACGGCCACCTATGCAGCGTGTGACCGCTTCAGCGTCACGCAGTACGACGCACGCCGCGCGCTCATAATCGGCCAGCATGAGTGCGCGTCTTGGGACGCGGATAGCGAAACTTCCTTCGATTCTGGAATCAGTCATGGTTTGCCCCTTCCAGCATTGCGCACAGAAACGCGGTCATTGCCGGCACGATGCGCCGTACCTCGGCCTGCATGGCGTCCGTCATCGCGTCATAGATCGCGACGGGATTCTTCGACAGATACCCGTCGCTTTCGAAGTCGCGCACGCGCCCCCATATCCAGAGCACGTCCTCGGGAATCCGGTTGATAGTCGCCGCGACGTCGTTGCGAATTTCGCGGACAAGCGCCGCTGTTGAGGGCTTCCCGGCGGGGTCGTGCAACGCTTCCTCGAACTGCGCTTCAGGAATCGCGGCCAGCTTCTGCCACTTCGAAGACTGATCGCGCGTCACGCCGAGATCGGCAAGCGTTTGCGGGCGGGAAGGTGTCGAATCGTGCGACACCTTGGGCGACGCGTTCGCCGGATTGACGTTGCCTTTCGGCGTCGCCCGCATTTCCGCTTCGGCAAGTTCTTTCAGCAGCACGCCTGCGCGGCGTTCGGCGCGAAGGCGGATTGCGCACGCCTTGCGTTCGGCGTCGGTGTTCTTCGCCTGCCTTGCATAGACTTCGAGCGCGAGTGCCCTGTCGCGAAGGTCTTTCACTTCATCGACGCGATGGCATTCCGCAATGGCGGTACACATTGCAACGTAGCGTGCATCGACCCGCGCCCCGGCGCGGGCGGTCATGTTCCGGCGTACGTCGATAACCGTATCGCGTGACGCGCTGGTCACCCTGGCTATCGCCGTGTTGGTCGCGGTCGGATCGGCTTCGATGGCCTTGCGGATCGCTTCGCGGTTGACCCTGTAGCTGCGCGGGTACGTCTTGCCGTCCGAGCCGGTAAGGCGCGCTCCCTGGTCGGCTGGATTCATCGCGTCATCCTACGGTGTCGTCACCCCGGGAAAATCGTCTATCGCGGTGAGCATGACGAATTCCTTTGCTGAATTCACGAACTAAAAATTAGGCGCAAAAAGGCACCCAGTCAATTACGTTGATTTGTATTAATCGTGCATGCAAGTGCATGGAAGTACACAGATGTTTTTTATAAAAAATCAAGGGGATAGGTGCATTCACTTAGCAAAATTGGATGTTTCAACCATTATCGTCAGATTATGTAAATTCATCCTCGACACCCGCTGCGCAAGCCGCTGATGGATATGAGAATAAAAATTAAACGACCGTTCTGGAAGCGGCAACTGATAATTTTTTATGCGGCAGTGTGCTTTATATTTTTCCTTGAACTCAACCCGGCTCGACGCCTATCTTTCGATCCATGTTTCTCGGCATGGAGTGAATTGTGTCAATCGGATTTATTGAGCACTGGTCAATGCCGCATGAAGAAGGTGGGGAAAACCACATTATCCGGTCGCCAGATAGCGAAGCGGCCTATGCGCATGCCTTGACTGTCCGCGATTCGATCCGCTCGGCCCGGCCGCCGGTCATCACTGGCCAGTATCGCGACATCGAAACAGGTCTATGGACGGTGTTCGTCCGCGTCCTGCCGGACCCGCAGCAATGAGCGCATACGACTTCTCGCTGCCTGCCCGACAGCCAATTGCGGAGCTTGGCCTGTCCGTGCGGATCGCCAACCAGCTTCGTGCGGCCGGTATCACGTCGATAGGCGAGTTGTGCGAGCGTCGTGCGCGCGACCTGTTGCTGATTACGCACGTTGGCCCGGATTCTGTGCAGGCCGTTGTGGACGCGCTGACGCAACGCGGTCTTTCACTCAGGGAATAGACCCATGAATGCAAGGAACGACTGGCTTGCGGAGCGCCGCAAGGGCATCGGCGGCAGCGACGCCGCCGCCGCTATCGGACAGTCGCGCTATCAGACAGCCTATGAGTTGTGGCTGGACAAGACCGGGCAGACAACAGGCGAGCGCGAAGACAACGAAACAACCCGCTTCGGCCGGGCGATGGAAGCCATCGCGGCCGATATGTTTGCGCATCGCACGGGTGTGCGTCTGCGCCGTCGCAATCAGATCATCCGACACCCGAAGTACCAGTTCATGGCTGCGTCCGTAGACAGGCTCGTTGAAGGTCGGCGCGAAGGCTTCGAAGCGAAGAACGTCAATGCGGATTTCTTCCGCTTCTCCGGCGAGTGGGGCGAACAGGGTTCGGATCAGGTTCCGGTCGAATACCTGTGCCAGTGCCATCACTATCTGACGGTACTGAACTACGACGCCTGGCACCTGGGCGCGGTTGTCGGTGGCAACCGTCTTGTCACCTACACGATAGAGCGCGACCCGGAATTTTCGGAACTGCTGATCGGCCAGGAAATGATGTTCTGGACGTTCGTGGAAACCGGCGAGCCGCCGCCTTTCGACTACTCGCACCGGCATGCGGTTGAAATCCTGAAGCATCTCTATCCCGGCACGACCGGCGAAACCATCGCGCTCGATGCGGCGCTGATGGACTGGCACAACGTACGCATCGAAGCCGATGAACAGGTGAAGTCGTATCAGGCCGTTAGCGACGGCGCACGCGCCCACATCCTGCACGCAATGGGTGAAGCCGCAATCGGCCGGCTTCCCAATGGTGGCGCGTACAAACGCAAGAATGTCCACCGTCCCTCGTACAGCGTTGATGCGTGCGATTACACGACGCTGACGTACAGCAAACCGAAGGAAGGAAAGGAGGTTGCCGAATGATCGCAACAGTTGAAGAGGAACCGCGCACCCTGAAACGGTTCGAATTGAACCCCGACATGCTTGGCTACATCGAGCGCTTCGCGAATCTGATGGCGACGGCTGGCGTCACCGTTCCCGAACCGTATCGCGGCAAGCCCGGCAATTGCGCAGCCGTGACCATTCAGGCGCTGCAATGGGGTATGAATCCATTCGCTGTCGCAGCAAAAACGCACTTCGTCAACAACCAGATTGGTTACGAGGCGCAACTCATCATCGCGGCTGTCAATACATCTGGCCTGCTGGTGGATCGCATCAACTGGGACTGGTTCGGCGATTGGGAAAAGATCGTCGGGCAGTTCGTTGAACGCGAGTCGAAAACGAAGAAAAACGAACACGGCGAGCCTGTCCGATACCGCGTACCTGCATGGAACATTGAGGACGAGGAAGGCGTTGGGGTGCGTTGCTTTGCGACGCTCAGGGGTGAGCGCGAACCGCGCGTGCTGACGATCCTGATGAAGCAGGCGCGCGTGCGCAACTCGACGTTATGGGCGGATGACCCGAAGCAGCAGATTGCCTACCTGTCCGGCAAACGCTGGTCCCGGCTGCACGCGTCCGAGGTTGTATTTGGCGTGCGCACGCCCGACGAACTCGACGTGATCGACAACGGCGTGCGCGACATGGGGCCAGCCGAAGAAGTCAGACGGGAATCCGCGGCGCATGGATCGTCGCGCACAAGTAGCGTCAAGGAGCGCATGAAGAAGAACGCGACTACACGCAACGCAGCGCCGACGCTTGACGAGGTTCTGAAGGCCATCGCGGAAGCAACGAACAGCGGCGAAATGACGGCGGCTGGCGAACTTGCAACCAAGTTGCGCACCGATCAGGAAAAGGAAATCGCGCGCACGGCATACAGCGACAAGCTCAACGCCGAACGCGCAGCGGCGCACGCGCAACCCGTGCAGGACGATCCTGCTGACGCAGGCTCGAAACGTGATCGCGGCGGCGAAGTGGCTGCAATGACGTTCGCCCAGGTCATGGACGCGCTGGAACAAGCGGAAACGCTCGACGCGCTCGATGTTGCCGCCGACCTGATACGCACCGTGCCGGACGAAGGCCAGCGCGAAGAGCTGGAAGAGTTCTATTTAGCGAAACGCCACAGGATGGAGAGTGAGCAATGATGCGCTTCGAAAATCATCCTGTCAGGCTTGAACACATCAACACGCGCGTGGAATTTCACGGCGAAGAGGAACGGCTTGCGCTCGACCTGACCATCAAGGCGGACCTGCCGAATACTGCGCTCGATGATATGTCGCCGACGCTGCGCAGTTCGCTATATGAGGCGGATCGGCAACCCGATATCGTTGACCCGGACAGTACGCCGGTACTGCGAAACCCACAGCTTGGCACGCTGCATTGGGCGGGCAAATTCGCTGGCGTAAAGCTCGCGCTGCGTGACGAAGATCGCGACGGCCTGGGCGACTTGCGCTTCGTGGACGCGCGCCTGGATCGCGTTCACTTCCAGCCGAAGGATGGGGGCACCTGTTCGTTCATATGGCACATCCATGTGTACCCGGACGACGAAGCGACGACAGCGCACACGGTCTATTTCCTGCGCCGGCCGCACACGCTTGGAACGATGAACGTGCCTGATCCGAACGGCATCGAAGATGAACAGGAATGAACGGGACAGCGCTCAGATTCGGAATGCGCTGAAAGCCTACAACGAATGTGGAGGCTAAAATTGTTGCGGGACAAGCATCCTGAAGCATGGCAAGCCCTGATAAATCTTCTCGCGCGCAGCGTAGCGCGCGACATGGTACGGGGTTCCCGAGCGGCGAACAACACGGAGAACGAATCGAAATGCGAGTGGCAATCTATGCCCGCTTCTCAACGGACAAACAGAAAGAAACATCGGTCACGGACCAAATAAACGTATGTGCGCGTCGCGTCGCGACGCTGGCCGAGTGCGAAATTGTTGCCCGTCATTCGGACGAAGGGATCTCAGGTGGGACGCGTGTCGAATCACGTCCTGGCGGCAAGCAGCTGATGGCCGACGCGATGGCGGGCCGGTTCGATGTATTGGTAATCGAAGCGCTGGACCGCCTGTCGCGCGATCAGGTCGAGCAGGAAACAATTTTGCGTCGGCTTGAGTTTCGCGGTATCCGCGTGCTCGGCGTATCCGATGGCTACGATTCAACCTCAAGTAGCCGCAAGGTGCAGCGGACGGTTCGCGGCCTTGTCAACGAACTCTATATTGATGATCTTCGCTGCAAGACGCTGCGCGGGCAGACCGGCCAGGTGGATCGCGGGTTCGTCGCCGGTGGCAAAAGCTACGGCTACGACCTCGTTAAAAGCGAGCATGGCAGCGATTACCGCGTCAACGACGAACAGGCGAAGTGGGTGCGGTTCATCTTCGAGAAGTTCGCGGCGGGCTGGTCCACCTTCAGGATATGCGACGAACTCAACCGCCTCGGCGTGCCGTCGCCGCGCAACACAACCTGGATGCGTTCGGCGCTGTACGGCTCACCGCGCAAGGGTTCCGGCATTCTCAATAACTCGGCCTACATCGGTATCTATATCTGGAACCGCTCGCAGTGGATAAAGGACCCTGACACGGGCGCGCGCGTACGTCAGGACCGGCCGGAAAGCGAATGGAAAACCGAACGCCGCGACCACTACCGCATCGTCAGCGATGACCTCTGGCACTCAGTGCGCATGCGCATGGGCGCGGATCGCCTGAACGCCGGAACGTCGGGGGCTGGACGCGCGCCGCGCAGCCTGTTCGGTGGATTGTTGCGCTGCCCTGAGTGCGGCGGGGCAATGGTTTCAATCAATCAGCGTTACTACGGCTGCGTGACCCGAAAGGAGCGCGGCCTGCAAGCATGTCACGGCGCGAACATTTACCGCGCTGAGACAGACGAACGATTGCTCAATATCCTGCGCGATGAACTGCTGTCCGACGACGCACAGGCGGGTATTGATTCGGCCGTGCGCCGATATTTCGCGAACGAACAGGACGATGCGGCCGGATCGGCCAGGGAGATTCGAGCGAAGGTAAGCACGCTCGACCGGCAGATCGAAAATCTGACGCAGGCGCTGGCGGAAATAGGCGTTTCAGCGGCCCTGATGGAACGGCTGAAAAAAGCGGAAGGCGAGCGTGAGGCGCTTACCCAGGCTTTGACTCGGACGAAGGTCAACAGCGAACAGTTCGCGGAAATTGCTCAACGCGCAAAGGCACGAACAACAGAACTCAGGGAAGCGTTATCGGGGGAATCCGTCGATGAAGCGCGGCAAATAATTGCGACGCTGATGGGACCGATAGAGATACAGAAGAGGGACGGTGGTTACTTCGCGTCCTATGAAGACGTTTCCGAACAACTGCTCGTCTGTGCTGCCGGAAATCAGTCTCGAATTGTGGTTGCGGGGGTAGGATTTGAACCTACGACCTTCGGGTTATGAGCCCGACGAGCTGCCAGACTGCTCCACCCCGCGTCAGAGAAAAAAGAGTATATCGGATCGCTGAGACAACGTCAAATGTTGGCGGGAAATACATATCGAGTGCGGTCGAGCAAGCGGCACATTCGCGCGGCGCGATGCGTCGCACGCGCTACGAAACATCGCAACGGCAAGTTGCACACTCCCCGCTCGCGCACGCGATAAGATGCGGGACTACCGCGAATCGGAGCAACTGGCCGGGACTTCATTCATCGAGCCTCGCCCGCGCGAACGCAACAACGCAAGAAGCTATCTTCATCGTTGAGCGGAACTTGATATGACGTATCCACCCGATGCAATTCTTCCTGCGCTGCCCGTGAAAACCTCTTTGCTCAAGTTGCGCAGGCATCGGCACCCATGCACGAGGAATCAACACGGCATTTAAATTTTTCTGCCGGGAACACGGTCGCCCATGCTCATGCGTATTGCGCCATGAGTCGTCCCTTCGTGCTTCCAATCGATCATCTATTTGCGTAAGCGGGGATACCCGTTCACGCGATACACCATTTCTTTCAACCAAGACGGTCCATCTTGCTGCGCGCGGTGTGCGGCTTTCTGCTCGGACGAACGCATCTTCCTGCGGCGGGTGCCGATAGTTGCCACATCAGTGAGACCGCCATGACACTTCTATCTTTGGTCTCGCATCCTTCCAGGCGTGTCATCTCAGGTTCCCGGTATCGCGGCGCTTCGAAGGTCGCGGCTTCGCGCGCGAAGGGTTGAGCAACGCAATCGACCACGTCTTTAGCACGCTGCAACTGCATCGCGTAACGGCGAATTACCGGCCCGACAATCTGCGCAGCGCGCGACTCCTCGAGCGGCTCGGCTTCGAAAACGAAGGCCTCGCGCGTGCGTATCCGAAGATCGACGGCGCGTGAGCCGATCATGTGCTGACATCGCGAATCAACTCGCGCGACTGACGCCGATAGCCATGCAAGCGCCGCAGCGCGCCGCGCGGCCCTTGCTGCGCGACCACCGCCACCGCCTGAAACGCGACCGGCGCAAACACCAGCCCGAGCAAGGTCGCCGTCACGACGCCGCCGAACACGCCCGTACCGATCGACCGGCGGCTTTCCGCACCGCCGCCGCTCGCCAGCACCAGCGGCACGACGCCCAGCAGGAACGCCGACGACGTCATCACGATCGGGCGAAATCGCGCGCCCGCCGCGCGTATCACGGCGCGCGTCAGCGGCACGCCGCGTAGGCTCAGGTCGCGCGCGAATTGCACGATCAAAATCGCGTTTTTCGCGGACAAGCCGATCACTGTGATCATCCCAACCTTGAAGTAGACGTCGTTCGGCATGCCGCGCATCAGCATCGCCGCAATGGCGCCGACTACGCCAAGCGGTACGACCATCAACACCGCGAGCGGAATCGTCCAGCTTTCATATAGCGCGGCCAGCGCCATGAACACCGCCAGCAGCGACAGTCCGAGCAGCAACGGCGTCAGCCGCGCCGCCGCGCGTTCTTCGCGCGCCGCATCGACCCAGTCGAACGCGATGCCCGCAGGCAAGCTCGCCGCGAGCCGCTCCATCGCCTCCATCGCCGCCCCCGAACTGACACCGCTCGCCGCACGGCCGTTCAGATCGAGCGACGGATAGCCGTTGTAGCGCGTCAATGCGACTGGCCCGATGGTCCAGCGGCGCGTCGCAACCGACGACAGCGGCACCATCGCGCCCGACTGGTTCGGCACCGACAACGCCAGCAGATCGGTTTCCGTCATCCGCGTCGACGCATCGCCCGCCACCAGGACGCGGCGCATCCGGCCACCCGCCGGAAAATCGTCGACGTAGTGCGAGCCAAAGGTGCTGCCGAACACGTCCGCAATCCGGTCGAACGATAAGCCGAGCGCGTACGCCTTCGCGCGGTCCACGTCGAGTTCGATACGCGGCGCGTCGGGCAGATCCTCGAAATGAATCGACGCCAGCGACGGATCGGCCTTCGCGCGCTCGGCAAGCTGGTCGCGGGCGGCCTTCAACGCGTCGCGGCCCAAGCCGCCGCGATCTTCGAGCCGGAACGTGAAGCCGTCCGCATGCCCGACGCCCGGCACCGACGGCGGCAATTGCGCCCGCACGTTGCCGTCGAGAATCCGGCTGAACGACCGGTTCAACGTGTCGCGCAGCGTCATCGCATCAACGCCGCGCTGGCCCCAGTCTTTCAGCGTGACGAATGACATCGCTACGTTCTGTCCGCTGCCCTCGAAACTCCAGCCGATCACGCTTGTCACGTTCGCCACCGCCGTTTGCATGCGCAAAATCGACTCGGTCGTTTCGACGACGGCGAGCGTGCGCGCCTGCGTCGCGCCGGCCGGCAACTGGATCATCACCTGCAGCTGGCCCTGGTCTTCGACGGGCAGGAAGCCGCCCGGCATCCGCCAGTACAACGCGCCGCACAGCAGCAGCAATACGGCATACACCGCGAGCAGCGGCCCGACCCTGCGCATCGCGGCGGCCGTCATGGCCCGGTAGGCGCGCGACGCGCGATCAAAGCCCTGTTCGAAACGCGTCGAGAGGCGCGCGGCAACGCCACGCAAACCGCGTCGCGCGTCACGCTGACGGACCGATTGCGCAGGCGCGCTCAGCAGGTTCGCGCACAACGCGGGCGTCAACGAAAGCGCCATGAAAGACGACACCAGCATCGACGCAATCATCGCGACCGCGAATTGCCGGTAAATCCCACCGACGCCGCCAGGAAAGAACGCCATCGGCACGAACACGGCGGTCAGCACCGCCGTCACGCCGACGATCGCACCGCCGATCTGTTTCATCGCTTTCAATGTCGCGTCGCGCGGCGCCATGCCCTCCTCGTCCATCACGCGATGCACGCTCTCGACCACCACGATCGCGTCGTCGACCAGAATGCCGATCGCCAGCACGAGGCCGAACATCGTGAACACGTTGATCGACAAGCCGAATGCGTACATCGTGACAAACGCACCCATCAGCGTGACCGGAATCACCACTGTCGGCACCAGCGCGTAGCGCAGATCGCGCAGGAACAGCCACATCACGAGAAACACCAGCAAGATCGCCTCGGCCAGCGTGATCAGCACTTCGCGAATCGCAACGTTGACGAAGCGCGCGCTATCGAACGGCACCTGAACCGCGACGCCCGGCGGCAAACGGCTCGCCAGTTCCGCGAGCCGCGCCCGAATCGCGTCCGATGTTTCGAGCGCGTTGCCGCGCGGCCCGAGTTGAATCCCGACCGTCGCCGACGGCTTGCCGTTCAGGCGCGACCAGAACGTATAGTTGTCGCGGCCGATCTCGACCCGCGCGACGTCGGCAAGCCGCACTGCCGAGCCATCGGGGTGTGCTTTCAGCACGATCTGGCCGAATTCCTCCGGCGACAGCAACTGCCCTTTGACGTTCACCGACGCGCTCAGCTGCTGGCCGTCCACCAGCGGCGCGTCGCCGAGTGTGCCTGCCGCGACGCTCGCGTTTTGCGCAGCAATCGCGGCGTTGACGTCGGACGCGGCGAGGCCGAATTCGCGCAGCTTCATCGGATCGAGCCAGACGCGCAACGCTTCGTCGGCGTCCCACAGTTGCGCGGAACCGACGCCCGGCGCGCGCTTCAGTTCGCGCATGATGTCGCGGCTGAGGATGTCGCTCAGTTGCGCGGAATCGCGCGTGCCATCGGTGGACGTCAGCGCGACCAGCATCAGGAACGTGTTGGCGGCCTTGAAAACGCTGATACCCTGCTGCACCACCTGTTGCGGCAAACGCGGCTCGACCTGCTTGAGCCGGTTCTGCACGTCCATCATCGCGATATCGGGGTTGGTGCCGGGCGCGAAGGTCGCCGCGATTTCAAGGTTGCCGAGGCCGTCGCTGGCGGTTTCGTAGTACAGCATCCCGTCGGCACCGTCGAGACTTTCTTCGATGATGCTGCCAACGTTCGCATCCACGGCTTCCGTCGATGCACCCGGATAGACGGCGTCGATCACGATACGCGGCGGCGCGAGTCGTGGATATTGCGCGACCGGCAGTTGCGTCAACGCGAGCGCGCCCGCGATGATTACCGCAAGCGCCAGAATCCACGCAAAGACCGGTCGGTCGATAAAAAAGGCGGCCAAGGCATGCTCACGCGTGTGGGTTCGGTGCGAGCGCGACCGGCGAAGCGAACACCGGCGCATCGGCGAAACGGGCCATATGGAATGCATCGACCAGCTTGCCGTCGCGCATCGCGAACGCTGGCGAGCGTCCTTCCTCGACGAAACCGAAGCGCTGGTACAGAGCGATCGCGCGGTGGTTGTCGACGAACACGGTCAACTCCAGCCGACGCAGGCCGAGCAGCGTATCCGCGCACTCGACGGCCGCCGCGAGCAGCGCCGTGCCGATGCCGCGCCCGACGTAATCGTCATGCACGCAGAGACCGATTCCCGCGCAATGCGCCATCCGGTGCATGCGCGGCAACACGTCGATCATCCCGACCACGCGACCGGCCGCCTGCGCGCACAGCCCGAGCGTGTTCGCGGGCATTTTTTCGAGCCAGCTCCCGACCGTCGCGTTCGAGCGATACGGCGTCTGCAACGTGCCATGCCGCGCGCCGGGGCAGTTCATCAACGAAGTGATCGCGTCGAGGTCGGACACTTCGCGGGCGCGGATAATCACATGCGCCGTGTCGGGTTTCAACGAGACGTTCATACGGCCGCCTCGATTTCCGCTTGCAGATGACCCATCGGCGCGCGTAAGCGGCCCATGAACACCGAGTCGATCAGCATGCCGTCGCGCAGCACGGCGCCGCGAAAGGTCGCTTCGTGCGAAAAACCGAACTTGCGATACAGCGCAATCGCGCGATGGTTGTCGGCGAACACGTTCAGCTCGAGACGGCGCAGCCCGTACCAGTTGTCGGCGGCATCGATCAGTTCGGCCATCAGCCGCGTGCCGACGCCCTTGCCCTGCCAGTCGTCGTGCACGCTGATACCCAGCCAGCCGCTATGCGCGCGGCGCAGCGTGCCCGGATGCAGATCGGCCGAGCCGACCAGCGTATCGCCCACCAGCGCTGCAATCGCCATCGACGGCGCCGCGAGCTTCGCGAGCCAGCCTTGAGTCTGCTGCAAGGTCGGATACGGACGCATCGGGTTCTGGCGCATCACACCGGGGCATGAACGCAGCGCGTGGAATTGCGCGGCGTCGTCCGGATCCAGCGGCCTGATGCTCATCTCGACCGGTTCGGCCCCGAACCGTGTCGTGCTCTCAAATATTGTCTTTGGTTCCGTCATTGTTATGGCCTTCAATCTGTCATCGGAAACTCACTCACAGCGTCAGTTCGAACGAGCGTGCCAGCAAGCCGGGTAGTTTCCAGCCGCCGGTCTGCCGCTCGCCCTCCGTTCCATCGTTCAGCAGCAGTTCCGGCTCGGCGTCGAGACGTTCGAGTTCGCTCGACAGCAAACGGTACAGGCTGTCGTCGAAACGCATCGCGTCGACCGGCGCGACGATCTGGCCGCGTTCGACCCAGAACGTCGCGAAACGCGTCATGCCGGTCAACCGGCAATTCATCCGGTCAGAAAAATTCACGTACCAGAGATTGCCGACATACAGCCCGGTATCGAGTGCGGCAAGGATATCGGCGGCGTCGAGATCGCCGCCAGCCATCGCCAGCGACTCGGGCGTTTCGCCGGCGAGCGCGCCGTTCGGCGTCAATCCGTATTCGCGCGCGCTACGGGCGTTGGTCAGTTGCCCGGCGTTGCGGCCGTCGTGAATCAACGGCACGCTGTCGCGCTGATAACCGTCTTCGTTGAAGCGCGGCGTGATATTCAGGCTCAGGTCTTCGGTCATCGACACGCGCGGATCGAGCGCGACTGCGCCGCTGTGCAGCCGGTAAAACGGGCTGCGCGCGGTGGCGTTCGCGCGCGCGGAAAACCCGCCCCACGACGCCGTGCCGACCAGTTCCAGCATCGCCGCCGGCGCCAAATACGTGCGATACCGCCCCGGCGACAACGCGCGCGGCGTGTGTCCAAGCACCGGCAAACGTGCGGCGGCCTGTTCGACCTTCGCGGCGAACACGCTGTCGTCCCAGTGGTCGCCGGTGTACGTGCTTTTGATCGCACGGCCGCTCGGGTCGTACAACGACCAGCTAAAGCTGAAGTTGCTGACTTCGTACCAGCCGCGACTGCCGCGCGACGACGCGAAGCCGCGCACCATCGAGCCACCGGCATAGAAGCCGACGAAATCGAGTCCGCGCGCGCTTTCGGTGGCGATCCGCAACAGTGCGTCGGGCGCGGGCAGCTTGCCGCTGCGGCGCGTCGATTGGGTCCATTGGGTGGCGTCGTACAACAGATGCGGGTCGTCGGGCGCATCGCGCAAGCCGTCGCGCAACGTATTCAGCGCATCGGCGATATCGCGCAGGTCCGTCGCCGGATCGCCGCATACCGTGAAGCTCGAATACGCCTGCCTGGCGCCGTCGATCAGGCGGACGGTCAGTTTGCCTTGCGACACCTGGCCGATCTGCCGAACCTTGCCACCGTTGAAGCGGATAAAGTCGGATCGCTCCGCCGACAGCCGCGTCAACGCCACTTCGTCGCCGCTGAGCAACGTGTCGATCGCATCGGCAAGCAGCGCGAAATGCGCGTGCCAATCCGGCGACTGCGCGTTCGAGGCGAAATCGAAGCCGCTCGATGCATTGACTGCATTGACTGCATTGGTTGTAGTCATCGCGCGCCTCCGAATACATCGACATGCGTGAACACGCACGGCGGCGACGCATGGCCGACGCGCACCACCTGCGTCGGTTCGCCTTTGCCGCACATCGACGTGCCGAACACTTCGCGCGTGCCGGCATTGCCGACCGCGCTCAGACTGCGCCAGAAATTCGCGGATATGCCGCGATAATTCGGTTGCCTGACGATTTGCGTGAGCTTGCCGTTTTCGATCAACTGGCCGAACTCGCAGCCGAATTGAAACTTGTTGCGGTGATCGTCGATCGACCACGACGTATTGGTGCGCATCAGGATGCCGTGTTCGATGCCGGAAATCATTTCGCCCAGCGTGCTGGTTCCCGGTTCGATATTCAGGTTCGCCATCCGGTCGATCGGCGCGCGATTCCAGCTCGACGCACGCGAATTCGCGACGCCCGCCATCTTTGCGCGCTGTTGCGACAGCGCGCCACCGAGCGGACGTTCGAGCACGCCATCGCGAATCAGATACTGTTTGCGCGCTTCAGTGCCGTCGTCGTCGAATGCGTACGACGCGGCTTCTTCGCGCAACGACGGATCGAATGTCACGTTGAGCAGTTCCGAGCCGTAACGGTAAGTGCCGAACATCTCCGGCTTCACGAAACTCCATCCGGCGAAGTTGCGTTCGTCGCCGAGAATCCGGTCGAGTTCGAGCGGATGCCCGATCGATTCGTGAATCTGCAACATCATCTGATCGGGCATCAGCAGCAGGTCGCGCGGACCAGACGGACAGTTCGGCGCGGCCAGCAAGGTCAGCGCGTCGGTGGCGAGCCGCACGCCCGCGCCGTCGAACGCGTAGCGGTCCAGCACTTCGACGCCGCCTTGCGCGAGCGTGCCGTAATTGCCGCCGAGCGTGCGCACCTGCGTGTCGCCGTTCGCGTGCGCCGCGACGCTCATTTCCGGCATCACGAGGCAAAAGCGCTGGTCGATTCGCGCGCCGTCGCTGGTCAGATAAATCTGTTCGGTGCGCGTGATCTGCACGGATGCCGTGCGCTCGACAATCCGCTCGTCGATTTTCGCGGCGGCGCATTCGTGCGCGAGACGCGCGAGCCATTCGCCGCGCGTCGGCAGCGGCTGGTCGGCATTGGGCGAGACATACGCGCCGCTGAGCGCTTCGCGCGACACCGCGCGATGGTCGATCAGCGATGCGCCGGCGCTCGCCAGCGCACGTTGCGTCGCGATATCGAGCGCAGCCTGCAAGCCCGCGATGGACAGATCCGTGGTTGCCGCATAGCCCGCGCCCGCGCCGGCCCACGCGGTCAGCATGGCGCCGCGTTCGCGCTGCGTGCGCAGCGGCTGCGCGACGTCGTTGCGCACTTCGTGGTCGTCGATCTGTTCATCGACAATCCGTAAGGACCAGAACGCCGCATTGCTCTTCAACGCACGGGCGGCCTGCGTCCAGCGCGATTCACTCATTGCAGCACCTCGGGTTCGTCGTGCTCCGGCGCGATCATCGACGCGGCGAGCAACGACTGCGTATAAGGATGTGACGGCGCATGCAGCACGTCGAGCGTGTCTCCCGCCTCGACCACGCGGCCGTTCTTCATCACGATCACGCGATGCGCCATCGCACGCATCACCGCCAGATCATGGGTGATCAACAGATAGCTTAACCGGTACTTCTTCTGCAAGCCCGCCAACAACTTAAGCACCTGTTGCTGGATCGACACATCGAGCGCGCTGGTCGGCTCGTCGAGAATCAGCACTTCCGGTTCGACCGCCAACGCACGCGCGATCGCTATGCGCTGCCGCTGCCCGCCGGAAAACTCGTGCGGATAGCGCAGCATCGATTCTTGCGGCATGCCCACTTCTTCGAGCATCGTCCCCACCCGCGCGCGGCGCGTGCGCGCGTCGATTTCCGGCCGGTGCACCTCGATCCATTCCCCGACGATCTGCTCGACCGTCATACGCGGCGAAAGCGACCCGAACGGGTCCTGAAACACCACCTGCATCCGCGAGTACAACGCGCGGCGCGAGTTCGCGCCACGCAAAGCCGACAACGGCGCGCCGTCGATATGGATATGACCGGCGGCGGGCCGTTGCAGACCGAGCAGCGTCGCCGCCAGCGTCGATTTTCCGGAGCCCGATTCGCCGACCACGCCGAGCGTCTCACCGCGACGCAGCGTCAGATCGACGTCGTGCACTGCGCGAAAGGTCGAACCGCTGAACAGCGAGCGCCAGCCTTTCGCGGCCGTCCGGTAATCGACCGCGAGGCCTTGCACCTCGAGCACCCGACGCGCGTGCGGTTCGATCGGCCCGATCTCGCGATGCGGTTCGCTGTCGAGCAATCGCTGCGTGTAAGGATGCTGCGGCGCTGCGAACAGCGCCTGGGTCGTATTGGTTTCGACCAGCACACCCTTTTCCATTACCGCCACGCGTTGGGCGAAGCGGCGCACGAGATTCAGGTCGTGCGTGATCAGCAGCACCGCCATGCCGCGATCGGCGGCTTCCTGTTCCTGCAACTCGATCAGCAGATCGACGATCTGCTGACGCACGGTGACGTCGAGCGCGGTAGTGGGTTCGTCGGCGAGCAGCAGGCGCGGACGGCACGCGAGCGCCATCGCGATCATCGCGCGCTGGCGTTGTCCGCCGGATAGTTGATGCGGGTAGCTGTCGATCCGCCGTTCCGGCTCGGGAATGCCGGTACGGCGCAGCAGTTCGATGCCGCGGGCGCGCGCCGCGTTCGACCGCAAACCCTCGTGCAAACGCAGGCTTTCGGCGATCTGCTGACCGATCGTGAACAGCGGATTGAGCGCGGTCATCGGCTCCTGAAACACCATCGCGACGTCGGCGCCGCGAATCCCGCGCATCTGCTGCTCGGTTTTCTGCAATAGATCGACGCCGTCGAGACGGATCTGGCCGCTGGTCTGCGCATGTTCGACGAGGCGCAGGATCGACAGCGCCGTGACGCTCTTGCCCGAACCGGATTCGCCGACCAGCGCAACCCGCTCGCCGCGCCCGATCGTCAGATTCAGTTCGCGAACCGCGACCTTGTCGCCGAAACGGATCGAGAACGTGTCGATTTCCAGCAAAGGCTTGTGCAACGTTGCGTCGCTCATCACTTCCTCCCGCCGAACGCCGACCCGCGTGAACGGGCGTCGAGCGCATTGCGCAACGCGTCGCCCATGAACGTCAGCAGCAACAACGTGATCACCAGCGCGGCAAACGCAGATACCGAAATCCACCATGCGTCGAGGTTGTTCTTGCCTTCCTGAAGCAGTTCGCCCAGGCTCGGCGTGGGCGGTGCGACACCCAGCCCCAGAAAGTCCAGACTCGTCAGCGACAGAATCGCGGCGCTCATCCGGAACGGCAGGAAGGTGATCACCGGCGTCATGCTGTTCGGCAGCAGATGACGCCAGATGATCTGCCAGTTGCTCAAACCCATCGTGCGCGCGGCGCGAACGTAATCGAGCGAACGGTTGCGCAGGAATTCGGCGCGCACATAGTCGGACAACACCAGCCAGCCGAACATCGACAGCAGGATAAACAGCAGCCACAAACTCGGCTCGAAGATCGACGCGAAGATGATCAGCAGATACAGGTCCGGCATCGAACTCCATACTTCGATCAGGCGCTGCCCGATCAGGTCGGTGCGGCCGCCGTAAAAGCCCTGCAGCGCACCCGCCAGCACGCCCAGCACGATACCCGACACCGTCAGCGCAAGCGCCATCAACACCGACAGCCTGAAGCCGTACAGCAATCGCGACAGCACGTCGCGGCCGTATTGATCGGTGCCGAGCCAGCTGGTCGCGGACGGCGACGCCGGAAACGGCCGCGTGGCGAAGTAATCGATCGTGTCGTAGTGGTAGTGATTCGGCGGGTAGATCGCGAAGTTGCCTTTCTCCGTCAACTGCTTGCGGATAAACGGATCGAGATAGTTTGCGCGGGTCGGAAAATCGCCGCCGAACATCGTTTCCGGATAGTCCTTCACGATCGGAAAATAGTCATGGCCGTCGTAACGGACCATCAGCGGCCGGTCATTCGCGAGCACTTCGCCGAGCAGGCTCAGCACGAACAGCGTCGCGAACACGATCAGGCTCCAGTAACCGAGCTTCTGCCGGCGAAAACGCTGCCATACGCGTCGCCCAGGCGACACGGACACCGGCAACGCGCCGGGCGGCAGCTTATCGGTCCAGGCTGTTGAACTGGATGCGGGGGTCGACGAGGACATAGCAGACGTCAGCAATGAGTTTGGTCACGAGACCAATCAGCGTGAACAGGAACAGCGAACCCAGCACGACCGGATAGTCGCGGCGGATCACCGAGTCATAAGACAGTTGGCCCATGCCGTCGAGCGAAAACAGCGTTTCGATCAGCAGGTTGCCGTTCAGGAAGGCGCCGATAAACGCGGCGGGCAGTCCGGTCAGCAGCGGAATCGCGGCGTTGCGCAATACGTGCTTCCACAGCACGTCACGCTTGGGCGCGCCTTTCGCCCGCGCGGTCAGCACGTATTGACGACCAATCTCTTCGAGAAACGTATTCTTGGTCAGGATCGTGACGATCGCGAAGTTGCCAACCACCGACGCCGTCACCGGCAACACGA
This sequence comes from Paraburkholderia sp. 35.1, assembly GCF_050436525.1. NCBI lineage: Bacteria > Pseudomonadati > Pseudomonadota > Betaproteobacteria > Burkholderiales > Burkholderiaceae > Paraburkholderia > Paraburkholderia sp. 35.1. The sequence goes on from NZ_JBNDMJ010000003.1 coordinate 492,629, forward strand.
TGTGCCATAGATAATCGAGCACCTTGCCGAACGCGCTGAGTTCGTCGAAGTTATCGGACGTGAGGCCGCGCATCGGGAAGACCTGCCAGAACGTGCCGCCGCCAAACAGCATCAGCAGCAGCACGCCGAACACGAAGCCCGGAATCGCGTAGCCGGTCAACACCATCACGCTGGTGGCGGTATCGAAGCGCGAGCCGTTGCGCACCGCTTTCGCGATCCCGAGCGGCACCGACACGATGTAGGTCAGCACGACCGTCCATAAGCCGAGCGTGATCGACACGGGCAGTTTCGAGCGGATCACCGCCCATACGCTCTGATGGTGATAGTAGGACTGGCCGAGATCGAAACGCGCGTAGTCCCTCAGCATCTTCAGATAGCGCATCAGCGGCGGTTTGTCGAAGCCGAACTGCTTCCTGATCTGCTCGATCTGCTGCGGATCGACGCCCTGGCTGCCGTGATACGCGCTGCCGCCGCCTCCGCCTTCGCCGCCGCGCTGCTGGCCGTGACGCAACTGCGTCATCATCTGTTCGACCGGGCCGCCCGGCACGAACTGCGTCACGAAGAACGTCAGCGTAACGACGCCGATCAGCGTCGGGATCATCAGCAGCAGACGTTTGATGATGTAGATAAACATAAGCCCCTCACTTCGCCTCGGCGGTATTGGCCGCAGCGGACGGCGGCTTGCGATACCAGTAGCTGACGATCCAGTCCTCGCCCTGGAAACTGACCGGCGTCACCGACGGGTAGCCGAGGGCGCTTTTGTACGCTATGCGCGTATCCGGCGCAAAATATTCGGGCACCAGGTAATAGCCGTTGATCAGCACGCGGTCGAGCGCATGGGTCGCGGTTTCGAGTTCGTTCAGCGTGCTCGCGCGCATCACCGCGCGCACCAGCGCATCGACCGCCGGCGACCTCACGCCCGGATAGTTTTCCGAGCCGACCTGGGACGCCGATGCGCTGCTGAAACGACGCTCCAGTTCTGAACCGGGAATCGTCACGCGCAGATAGATGAACGTCGTCATATCGAACTCGAAGTTGTCGATCCGCTTCTGATACAACGCACTATCTATCTCGCGCATATGCGCATCGATGCCGAGCAGTTGCAGGTTGCGCATATACGCCAGCAGTACGCGATCCATGCCAGGCTGATCGTCGATGATTTCGATCGACATCGGGTTGCCGTGCGCGTCGCGCAACTGGCCGTCGCGCACCGTCCAACCCGCTTCGGCTAGCAGGCCGCGCGCTTCGCGCAGGTTCTCGCGCAACGTGTGCGGCGCAATCGTGTCGGCCTGCCTGACCATTGGACCGAACACGGCCGCCGGCAAACTCGCGCGATACGGGTCGAGCAGTGCGAGTTCGGCAGCGGTGGGCACGCCTTGCGCGGCGAACGGGCTATCGTCGAAGTAGCTGTTGGTGCGCCGGTACTGGCCGTAAAAGGTCATCCGGTTCAGCCAGTCGTAGTCGAACGCGAGTGCAAGGGCATGCCGCACCCGCACATCCGAAAACATCGGCCTGCGCGTGTTGAACATCAGCCCCTGCATCTGCGCGCCGTGATCCGGAAAGAGTTTGCGCTGCAACGCGCCGTTCTCGAAGTTCTTGCCGATGTAACGGCGCGCCCATTGCATCGAACTGTATTCGACCATCACGTCGGTATCGAGCGCTTTCAGCGATTCGAGCTGCGTGTAATGATCGTGATAGAGCTTGAACGCGACGCGCGCGAAATGGTACATGCCGCGCCGCGACGGCAAATCGGCGGCCCAGTAAGCCGGATTGCGACGGTAGACGATCTGCGTGTCGTTCTTGCGCTGCTCGATCAGATACGGGCCGCTCGACACCGGCGGCACGTTGGTCAACTGATCGAATGCGATGCGCGTGCCGTTGGCTTGCATTGCCCACTTGCGCGAGAAAACCGGCAGGTCGCCTGCGATCAACGGCGCGTCGCGTTCCACGTGCCTGAAGTCGAAGCGCACCCGCGACGGGTCGAGCACCGTGGCGCGGCTGATCACCGCGAACTGCGAGTTGAACAGCGGCGATGCCTGCGGGCTGGTCAGCGTATCGAACGAATACTTGACGTCGTCGGCGGTAATCGGATCGCCGTTCGAAAAGCGCGCTCGCGGGTCGATATGAAACACCGCTGATTTGCCATCCGGCGCCACCTCGACGTCGTCGGCGATCAATGCGTATTCCGACGCGAGTTCGTCCCAGCTGCGCTGCATCAGCGTATCGAACATCAGATGCAGGATGTCCGGCGCCGGCGCACCACGCGTCAGGAACGGATTCAGCGAATCGTAGCTTTGCGCTTCGTCGTAGTTCTGGAAAACCAGCGTGCCATCGGTCGGCGCATTCGGGTCCGCGTAATCGAAATGCGTGAACCCGGATGGATACTTCGGCGCGTCGTACTGCGCAATCGACGCCCTCGCGAACACGGGCGCGGTCGTCAACGGCACGACCAGCAGCCCCGCGACGAGCATCACCGCAACCCGCGCCGCGAACGCCGTAACGACGCGCGCGCGCGGGCCTCGAAACCTGTCGGTTGTCATCATGCGTGTCTGGACGCAATCGGCTCGTAGCCGATGCGCGATGCTTCGAAACCGCGCGGGCGGCGGCGGGTAGCCACCGCTCGCGCGGTTCCGGGTTGAAGGCCGGATGGGTAAATTGCGAAGGCCGGAAGTTCGCGTCGAAGCTGAGCTTATTCGTCGTCGTTACTCGTCGTGGTTACTCGTCGTCGGACGGTGTGGTCTTGAACGAGAACTGAACTTCGCCGACATACGGCTCGGCATTCTTCTCGCACTTGTACGCCTTGCCTGCGGCAATCACGGCTTCGTTGAACACCGACGTCGGCGGCGTGACGCGCATGATCTTCACGTCGCTGACCTTGCCGTCCGTACCGATCGTCAGATGCGCGATCACGTCCGCCGAAATACCGTCCGTCAATGCCTTGCGCGGAATCACCGGCTGCACCGACTGGCAATGACCGCGGCCGTCCACCACGCCATGCAGCGCGGGCGGCGCCGGCGGCGCGGCCGGTGCCGGAGCGGGTGCCGGCGCAGGCGTCGGCGAGGCGATCGCCGGAGCATTCGGAGCCGGATTCGCCGTGGGCTGGATCACCGGCTGCGGCGTCGGTCGCGGCGGCGGCGGCGTCGGGGTCGGCTTCGGTATTTCGTGCTTCGGCTGCGCTTTGGGCGGCGCCGGCGGCGGCTCCAGCTTCTTCACCTCGGGCGGCGGCGGTGGCGGAGGCGGCGGCGCAATCTGCACGCGCATCTCCTTCGGCGGCGGAGGCGGCGGCGGCTGGAACTTCATGTGCGACACGCCCAGAATCACCACGCGCCTCGACCACCACCGCAACGCCGATCGCCAGCTTCATGGGCATGCGACCGTGATGCGCCGGCGTCGTCGATGCCCAGAGTGCACCGTCCAGGCGGTTTTGCGGATCTTTCATGTCGATGGCCGGTGAACTCATGTCGTCGGGTTCGTGGCCAATGCAACCGAACTGATGCCCGCCGCGCGCACCAGGTCCATCACCTTGACGATATTCTTGTAGCTCGTGCCTTCGTCGCCGGCAATCGCGACATCTACTTTCTTCGAGTCGTGAACCAGACCTTGCAGGCGCGCGGTCAGTTCGTCGGGCGTCACGGGCTTCGAATCCAGATAGATTTCATCCGTCTTCGTCACGCCGATCGATAGCTTGACGGTCTGCTGCAACTGCTCGGCGGTGCTCGATTGCGGCAGGTCGAGCTTGATGCCTGTGCCCTGGATCATCTTCAGCGTCGCGAGCATGAAGAACACCAGCAGGAACATCATGATGTCGATCATCGGGATGATCTCGATGCGCGCTTTCTCTTCACCGCCGAGGTAATGGCTGCGATGGTTTCGCATGGTCCGTCTCCTTGAGTGCGGGCGTCAGACTGCGAAGCGCGATACGAGCAGCGACTTGATGAGGTCGAACTGGTTGACCGTCATCCGGATACGCTTGTTGAAGTAGTTCAGGAAGATCACGCAGATGATCGCGATGGTCAGCCCGCACGCGGTGGCCGTCAGCGCGTGACCGATGCCGCCCGTCACGCCGTTCGGGTTCGCGGTGCCGCTGGTGCCGAGCACGTTGAACGATTCGACCATGCCGATGATCGTGCCAAGCAGACCCAGCAACGGGCCGAGCGTCACGGCCGTATCGAGAATCCACAGGTTACGGTCGAGACGCGGCAACTGGAACATGATCGTTTCCTCGATCTCGCGTTCGACCACGGCTTCGCTCTTGCCCTTCACTTTCATCGCCGACTTCACGAGTTCGCCTTGCACGGTCTGCTTGTAGTGCTCGGCCACTTTGGCGGCATCTTCGGGATTGGCTGCATCGACGAGTTTCAGGTCATGTTCGAGGGTCTTGCCGGCACGCACGGCACGCGAGAAGAACATGAATCGCTCGATGATGATCGCGATGCCGAGCAGGAAGATGAACGCGAGGAGAGGGATCAGACCCATCGACTGGATCGAGTAGTTAATGAGGGTATTCAGCACTGCGGACTCCGGTTAGTACAGGCTCAAGCGGCCGTTGAATAACGGTAGGTTTCGAGATGCCGGCTGCCTTGTGAGTCGCCGGCTAAAGGCCCGCCACCTATGCAAAGCCCGTACCAGGTCAGGCGACTGGTTTCTCCGTAACGAGCGTCGCCAGTCCTTTACACGGGAAGCTTTGCCTTTTATTTCATGGACTTGCCGAGCGCGACAAAGATCTCGCATGCCCGCGGCTTGCGTGGCGCCCGCGCACGCATATAGCAAAATAAATTGGTTTTTGTAATTGGAGTAAGTCCGCTTTCCAAGACTTATTCTGCCAAAGCCTTTAATTCCCTATTGCAGAAATGGTGCGAAAAGTCGCACTTGAATCGTTTTGGTGCAATCTCAGAATACCTATAGACAATTTCATTACATCAACCTTTCATATTACTTTCTATCTAGTATGACAATAGGCACCAATTGAAGACCAGCTACCAGCCAGAAATGCCTACACGCAGCGCGAATCAACCTTACAGGATCCATTTCTTACATTTATTACTGTTCATTTCAACGGCATATTAATCGCCCCGAATTAGGGAATTTAATTGCAATGGACCATTTTTTATCTAATGCACCAATTCTGTAATTAAGCATTCTTACGGTGCGTAAGCTGCACCAAATCGTAATTAAAATAAGCCGCCTAACTTTATTTTTTTCCAATGGAAACTTTCCTGCGTTCTGTTACGCGCGAGGAATGCTTTATTTCCAGGCACTACCCGCGCGACACAATTTTTCGTAACTCTGAATTCCTAAGCAAATCAATCGCTTCGATGCATTTGCGGAGGCCGCTCAAGGCCTTTCCGACGGTCCGCGACCTCACACATGGCATATCTCGTGCTCTTGCTGCGCTCGCTTCAAGACCAAGGCGCGCGTCCGACACGATCGGCGACGCACCCTGGACGGGATGTGCGGGACGGCGCGGGGATGCGCCGGACAGCGAAGAACTCGCTGACGTCAACGCACTGCAGCGCACGCGCAACTCGCGCCTGCGTTGGCGTGATCGTTCAACGGAAGTGGCCTTAACAACAAGAAGGAGCGCAAGTGAAACAAAAGCGATTGGCCTCAGCCATCAAAAGAATCATCGGAGCCGAGCTGGTGTTGACAGCGGCGTTCGTCCCGCTGGCACACGCACAAAGCCAACCTGATACAGCGGCCGTTCCGACGGCCGCAAGCACGCCAGCGGCGACTCCCCCCGCCGTCAGCAAGCTCGAAAAAGTAGAAGTCACCGGTTCGCTGATCCGCACATCGGACAAGACCGGCAACGTCGAAGTCCAGACCGTTACGGCAAGGGAAATCCAGCAAAGCGGCTACACGACCGTGGCCGACTTCCTGCGCGGCATGTCTGCCAACTCCGCGTCGAGTTGGGGTTCCACCACGATGAACGGCACGGCGCCGGGCGGCTCGGGGATCGCATTGCGCGGTCTGTCCGAGAAGTACACGCTGGTGCTGGTCGACGGCCAACGCGTCGCGAACTACGCACAGGCGGTGAACTTCACCGACACGTTCTTCGACGTCAACACGATCCCGCTGAACATCGTCGATCACATCGAAATCGTGAAGACGGGCGCCGTGTCCGCATACGGTTCCGACGCGATTGCCGGCGTGGTCAACATCATCACGAAGAAGAACTTCCAGGGTCTTCAGATCGACGGGCAGCTCGGCAAGGCACAGCATCCGGGTAACGCTCAGGGCAACTTCAGCGTGCTCGGCGGCTTCGGCGACCTGAACTCGGATCGTTTCAACGTGACGGCAGCCGCCAGCTACTATCGCGATTCCGGTTCGACGCTCGACCAGCGCGACATGACCAAAAACGAAGACTTCAGCCAGTACCCAGGCGGGTCGGCGGGTCCTCTGGGTCCGAACCAGCAGTCATTCTGGCAACTGCCCGACGGCTCGACCGCCGCGTTGAGCCCATGCCCTCCGGGCAGCACTAACGCGGCGGGCGCATCGTGCGTGTACAAGAACGCGAACACGTACTCGCTGATTCCACAGACGACGCGTCTGAACGCGAAGGTGCGTGGCACCTTCAAGATCAACGACGACATACAGGCTTACGCCGACCTGTGGGCGAGCCGCAACGAGACGGTCCAGTACTTCGGCAGCCCGGCCATCAGCAGCGTGTCGAACGTGTTCAATCCAGTGACCGGCTCGGTGTCGCAACTCGACCGCACGGTGTCGGCGCTGAATCCGTACAACCCGTACGGTGTCGATACGCCGATCAACCTGACCTTCCCGGGCATTGCGCAGCGCGCAGACACGGTATCGACGTTCTGGAAGGCCTCGACGGGCGTGAAAGGTTCGTTCACCACGCCGAAGGCCGGCGACTGGGACTGGTCGGTGGACTATGGTCATTCGCAGAGCACGGTCGACACGACGTACTCGAACATGATCAACACGGCCGCGCTTGAAAACCTCCTCGGCCCGAACGGCGGCTACAACTTCGCGAACCCGGCATCGACGCCGAACGGTCTGAACGGCCTGTTCCAGAACGACTACCAGCAGGCGATCTCGAAGCTCGACAGCGTGACGGCGAAGACCTCGACCGGCAATCTGTTCAACCTGCCGGCTGGCCCGGTCGGCATCGGTTTCGGTACGGAATTCCGTCACGAAAGCTCGCTGATCAACCCGCGCACGTACTCGTCGCAAGGGATCGTCGTGCCGGCGAACGTTCAGTCCGTCGACGGCGAACGCAACATCGCGGCCGTGTATTACCAGATCGATATTCCGATCATCCACAACCTGACGTTCACGCAAGCGGGCCGCTATGACCACTATAGCGACTTCGGCGGCGCGTTCTCGCCGAACTTCGCACTGCGCTTCCAACCGGTCCAGATGCTGACGACGTACGCGTCGTACAGCCGTGGTTTCCGCGCGCCGACGCTGATCGAAAACTCGCAGGCAACCTACCTGGCTCACCAGAACCTCGTCGATCCGAACGACCCGAGCGGCGTGCCGACCAAGCACTTCACGACGGAACAGATCAACGGCAATCCGAACCTCCAACCGGAGCACACCAAGAACTACAACATCGGCTTCGAACTGTCGCCGGATACGTCGACCGATATCGGTGCAGCGTTCTACAAGATTCATATCGACGGCGTGATCGGTACCGACGATCCGAATGCCGTGCTGGATGCCAACGACCCGTCGAGGGTCGTGCGCAATCCTGACGGCACGATCCGCTACATCTCGCAACAGTTCGTCAACCTCGGCTCGCTGGATACCGACGGCTTCGACATGAACTTCCGCAAGTCGGTCGGCACGAAGTACGGCACGTTCACGCTGTCGGGCGACTGGGCGTACGTGTGGCACTTCAAGCTGAACAGCCCGGGCGCTGCAACGCAGGACTTCGCGGGTAACAACCTCGCGCTGCTGCAACCGTTCGGTGCGTCGAATCCCCGCTGGAAGGGCAACACGAGCCTGACGTGGGATTACCGCAAGATGACCACGACGCTGAGCTGGCAGTACACGGGTCCGTACACCAACGCAGTGGCAGCCGAGTTCGGCGACGGTGGCACGGGTTCGGTGGCGTCGTATAGCCAGTTCAACCTGATGATGACGTATCGCGGCTTCAAGAACTGGACGATCTATGGCGGCATCCAGAACATCTTCGACAGGCAGCCGCCGTTCGACGTCGAGTGGCAATCAACGCCGGACATCACCGGCTACGACCAGTCGCTGTACACGAATCTGGGCCGCTTCTTCCAGATCGGTGCGACCTACCGCTTCTGATCGTCGCAGCGGGCTTTATCGCAGGACCGTAGGTCTCCTCTTGCCTCTTCTTCGTTGTTGAAGAGGATTGGCGGCGGTGCCTCGTGCACCGCCAGCTTTTTTGCTATTCGGATGCCACTTGAAATACGCAATGAAACCGATTCACGCCACTCGGGCGGCGTTGGCCGCGTTGGCGCTCGCCCTTCTCTCTCCCGCCCACGCCGTGACGATCCCGCCCGGCGTCACGCTCGCAGCCACCCAGGAACTGACGCGGCAAACACCCGTCGAGGCAGAATCGATCGACCCCGCGCATATCGAATCCTGGGCCGCTAATACCATCGGCCTCGACCTGTTCGAAGGCTTGACGCGAATCGCCGCCGACGGTGCGGTCGTGCCGGGCGTCGCGCAATCGTGGAGCCGCAGCGCGCCCGATACATGGATCTTCAAGCTGCGCCACAACGCGCGCTGGAGTAACGGCGAGCCGGTCACGGCCGCCGATTTCGTCTATTCATGGCAACGCGTGGTCGATCCGAAGACCGGCTCGAAATACACGATCCTGGTCGAGTTCGTGAAGAACGCGAAGGCGATTCTGGCGGGCAAGGCGCCGCTCTCCAGTCTCGGCGTGCGCGCGGTCGATCCGTACACGGTGGAGGTCAAGACCGAAGACCCGACCGCGTTCTTTCCGCAACTGACCGCAATGTCGACGATGGCGCCGGTGAACCGCGCGACGGTCGCGAAGTACGGCGACGAATGGACCCGTCCCGGCCACATGGTCAGCGACGGTGCGTATGCGTTGAGCGACTGGCAACCGGGCAACCGTCTCGTGATGGTGAAGAACGACAAGTACTGGGATGCGAGCCAGGTCGCGATCACGAAAGTCACCTATCTGCCGATCGAAAGCGACGAAACGGCAATGCGGATGTATCAGGCCGGCCAGTTCGATTACACGTATTCGATTCCGTCCGGCATCTATAACCACGTCAGCAAGCAGTTCGGCTCCGAACTGAAGACCGGGATGTTTATCGCCACCTACTACTACTCGCTGAACAACGCCGACCCGGCCTTCAGGGACAAGCGCGTGCGCGAGGCGCTATCGATGGTGATCGACCGCAACCTGCTGACGTCTAAACTGACCGCAAGCGGCGAGTTGCCGCTGTACGGCCTGATTGCAAAAGGCACGCAAGGCGCGGCGCAATTCCAGCCCGACTGGGCCGCGTGGCCGATGGCGAAACGCATCGAAACCGCGCGAGACCTGCTGAAACAGGCGGGCTATTCCGCTGCAAAGCCGTTGACGTTCACGCTGACATACAACACCAACGACCTGCACAAGAAGGTCGCGCTATTCACGACGTCGGAATGGCGCACCAAGCTCGGCGTCAACGTGAAGCTCGAAAACGTCGAGAACCGCGTGCTGCTGAAAATGCGCCACGACGGCAAGGTGCAGGCGTCGCGCGACGGCTGGTTCGTCGACTACAACGATGCGATGTCGTTCTTCGACCTGATCCGCTGCAACAGCGTGCAGAACGACCAGCACTACTGCAATCCGAAGGTCGATGCGTTGATCGATCAGGCGAACCAGCAGATGGACGAAGCGAAGCGCACCGCGATGCTAACGCAGGCGCACGACATCGCGATGAACGACTATCCGCTGATTCCGATGTTCCAGTACTCGGCGGTGCGGCTCGTGAAATCGTATGTGGGCGGCTATTCGCCGACCAACTACGTCGATCAGCGGCAGTCGCAGGACATGTACATCATCAAGCACTGAGCGCAAGGAGCCTTGCCATGCTGGCTTATACATTGCGCCGCGCGTTATGGGCGATCCCGACGATTCTCGCCGTGATCACCGCGTGCTACCTGCTGCTGCACCTGACGCCCGGCGGCCCGTTCGATTCGGAGAAGCATCTGTCGGCGGCCGTGCTTGCCAATCTCGACGCGAAATACCACATCGATCAGCCGCTGTGGAAGCAGTATTTGCTGTACATCGACTCGCTGCTGCACGGCGATCTCGGCGCGTCGTTCCGTTACACGGACTGGTCGGTCAGCGAACTGGTGTGGAAAGCCCTACCGGTCAGCCTCGGCGTCGGCGGCATTTCGGTGCCGATCGCGCTGGTGATCGGTGTGGCGCTCGGCACGGTTGCGGCGGTGCGCCGCAATGGCGTGATCGACTACGGCGTGATGTTGCTCGGCAATCTCGGCAGTGTGGTGCCGCCATTCATCCTCGGCCCCGTGCTGGTGTGGGTCTTCGCGATCCTGATCAAGCGCGGCGAGCATGGTCTGCTGCCCGCCGGCGGTTGGGGTGACGGCGACTGGCACTACCGCGTATTGCCGATCGTACTGCTCGTGATCATCAACGTATCGACGATTGCGCGCGTGATGCGCGGCAGCATGATCGAAGTGCTGTCCGGCAACTTCATCCGGACCGCGCGCGCGAAAGGTCTGGCCGGCCGCACCATCGTCTTGCGTCATGCGCTGAAACCGGCGCTGATGCCGGTCGTATCGCTACTCGGCTCGCTGTGCATTTCGTCGATCACCGCCGCGGTCGTCACCGAATCCGTATTCGCGCTGCCCGGTCTGGGGCAACTGGTCGTGAACGGCGCGATCAATCGCGACTACACGCTGGTGCTCGGTCTGGTCGCATTGATTACGGCATTCGCGGTCCTGTTCAATCTGCTGGTCGATCTTGCTTACGCATGGCTCGATCCGCGCATCCGGTACTGACATGAAGATTCGTCGATTCAACCTGGCCGCGCGTGCGTTCGTCGCGCCGCCGGCCGATGCGGCGTCCGCAGGCGGCTGTCTGTCCGGCGGCATCGTCACGAAGGCTTCGCGCGGACCGTTCGCGATTGCCGCCATGCGCTTTTTGCGTAATCGCGCGGCATTTGCAAGTCTCGTAATCCTGCTGCTGATCGTCGTCGCATGCTTTGCGGGGCCGCTGTTTCTGCCCAACAATCCGGTCGACAGCGACTGGGGATCGATCAGTCTGCCGCCGTCTTGGCTCGGCCTGCATCTGTTCGGTACCGACGAACTCGGTCGCGACCTGCTCGCGCGCACGCTGGTGGGCGGGCGCGTATCGCTCGAAGTCGGGTTGCTCGGCACGCTGGTGTCCGGACTGATCGGCGTCGCGTGGGGCGCGACAGCCGGCTTCATGGGCGGACGCGTCGATGCCGTTATGATGCGCGTCGTCGACGTGATGTACGCGATTCCGTACATGCTGATCGCGATCATGATGATGACGCTGTTCGGCCGCGCGTTCTATCTGGTCGTGCTGACCATCAGCGCGTTTTCGTGGCTCGATATGGCGCGCGTGGTGCGCGGTCAAACGCTGTCGCTGCGTTCGCGCGAATTCGTCGACGCGGCGCGTGCGACTGGCGTCAGCACCCGCGCCATCATCGCGCGGCATATCGTACCGAACCTGATCGGCGTGGTGGTGGTGTATGCCACGGTCACAGTGCCGTCGATCGTGCTGACGGAATCGGTGCTGTCGTTTCTCGGACTCGGCGTCCAGGAGCCGATGACGAGTTGGGGCGTGCTGATCGAAGACGGTGCCCAAAAACTCGAATCGATGCCGTGGCTGCTGCTCTGCCCTGCCGTCATGCTGTGCGTGACGCTGTATTGCGTGAACTTCGTCGGCGACGGTTTGCGCGACGCTCTCGACCCCAAGGATCATTGACATGGCGCTACTCGAAGTGAAGGACCTGAGTGTGCGCTTCACGCGCCGCGAAGGACCGCCGGTCGATGCGGTCCAACGCGTGTCGTTTTCGCTCGACGCGGGCAGCACGCTGGGCATCGTCGGCGAATCGGGGTCGGGCAAGAGTCAGACCGTGATGGCGCTGCTCGGTTTGCTGTCGTCGAACGGCAGCGTGTCGGGCACCGCACTGTATCGTGGCGAAGACGGCGGCGATCTGCTGACGATGAACAACGCAGCGCTGAACAGGATTCGCGGCAACCGGATCGGCATGGTGTTTCAGGACCCGATGACGGCGCTCAATCCGTTTTTGACCATTGAACGGCAGATGACGGAATCGCTGCAATTGCACAAGAAGCTGTCGCGTCGCGAAGCGCGTCGGCGTGCCATCGAGGTGCTCGACACGGTGCGGATTCCCGATGCCGCACGCCGCATCGGCATGTATCCGCATGAGTTTTCCGGTGGTATGCGGCAGCGCGTGATGATTGCGATGGCGTTGCTGTCCGAACCGGACATTTTGATTGCCGACGAACCGACTACCGCGCTCGACGTCACCGTTCAGGCGCAAATCATCGAATTGCTGCGCGAACTGAATCGCGAGCGCGGCACGGCAATCGTCCTCATCACGCACGACATGGGCGTGGTCGCCGGTTTGTGCGATACCGTGATGGTGATGTATGCAGGGCGTACGGTCGAGCAGGCAGACGCGCGCGCGCTGTTCGCGGCGCCGACCCATCCGTACACGATCGGCCTGCTGAACGCGCTGCCGCGCATCACCGACGACGACGACCGCCCGTTGCAAACCATTCCGGGCAATCCGCCTTTGCCGGGGCAAATCGGCGCGGGTTGCGCGTTCGCACCGCGTTGTTCGTTTGCAGACGATACTTGCCGCACCACAGTGCCGTCGCTCGATGCGCGTAGCGATCTGGCGGGTGCATTGCGCGCGTGCCACCGTCCGGTTTCAGCCATTCTGGAGGCCGTTCGATGAACCAGCATTCCGCTTGCAACAGTACCGAACCGCTGCTGTCGGTGAACGAACTGAAGGTGCATTTCAGCGTGCCGCGCGGCAAATTACCGTGGTCCGGCAAGGCCACGCTGCGCGCTGTCGACGGCGTGTCGTTCGATGTACGGCGCGGCGAAACCGTCGGGCTGGTGGGTGAATCCGGCTGCGGCAAGTCCACGCTCGCGCGCGCGATCGTCGGTCTTGCGCCTGCGTCGGGCGGCAGCGTCAAGCTTCATGGCGTCGAAACCGTGCAAGGCGCGAAGCGCGATCTCGGCATCTTGCGGCGCGACGTGCAGATGATCTTTCAGGACCCGCTCGCGTCGCTCGATCCGCGCATGACGATCGAGCAGATCGTCGCGGAGCCGTTGATCACGCATCGGCCCGATGTCGCGCGCGCCGATGTGCGCGCTCGCGTGCTGAGCATCCTCGAACGCGTCGGCCTGAATGCGCAGCATCTGCGGCGCTATCCGCATGAGTTTTCGGGCGGGCAATGTCAGCGCGTCGGAATTGCACGGGCATTGATCAGCGAGCCGCAACTCGTGATCTGCGATGAACCGGTGTCCGCGCTCGACGTGTCGATTCAAGCGCAAATCGTTAATCTATTGCGCGACTTGCAACGCGAACTGTCGTTGTCGCTGCTGTTCGTCGCACACGATCTGGCCGTGGTGAAAGCAATCAGCCATCGCGTGATGGTGATGTATATGGGGCGCGTGATAGAGTTCGGCGAAAAACGCGCGCTGTACGCGGCACCTGCGCATCCCTATACCCGTGCATTGCTGTCGGCCGTACCGGTTCCCGACCCGACCGTCGAGCGCGCGCGACGGCATCTGCTGCTTCAAGGCGAGATTCCGTCGCCCTTGCAACCGCCGTCGGGATGCGCCTTCCGCACGCGCTGCCCCGCCGCGATCGACGCATGCGGCGATGCGCAACCGCAAGCGGTTTCCCAGCAAGGTGATGCACGGCGGGTTGCGTGCATCCGGGTTCCCGTTCCTACCGAATAGCGCCTGTTTCATGGGCGGGAGTTCAACAACCGGGACAGCGGCGAAAGCCCACGCTCGACCGGCCCGAGCTGACGGCCTGGTGATGGGCCAAAAGCAAAGCCCGTTCAAGTTCCCATGAACGGGCTTTGTCCGGCGGAGTGGACGGGACTCGAACCCGCGCCCCCCGGCGTGACAGGCCGTATCATATAGGCTGCGACGCCGGACTGGCATGGCGTGTGACTCCTGAATAACGGAACACCACTCGCGGAACACCACTCGCGAAATGGTATATCGATACGTATATCACGACCACATCAAGTCAAATATTTATTGAAAATCAACGAGTTGTGCAACTGATGAAAATCGCCACCTGGAACGTCAACTCCCTCAAAGTCCGCCAGCAACACGTCATCGACTGGCTCGCGAGCAGCGGCACCGACGTGCTGTGCCTGCAGGAACTGAAGCTTCCCGACGAAAAATTTCCGCGCGCCGAACTCGAGGCGGTCGGCTATCGAAGCTGGTACGCGGGTCAGAAAACCTATAACGGTGTCGGCATTCTGGTGCGCGAAGGTTTGAACGTCGACGAAAGCAGCATCGTGCGCAACATCCCCGGTTTCGAGGACCCGCAGCAGCGCGTGATCGCGGCAACCATCGACGGCGTGCGCATCATCTCCGCGTATTTCCCCAACGGCCAGGCGCCCGGCACCGACAAGTTCGCGTACAAGCTGCGCTGGCTCGACGCGCTGCACGACTGGCTCGCCACCGAGATGACGCTGCATCCGAAGCTCGCCTTGCTCGGCGACTACAACATCGCGCCCGACGATCGCGACGTGCACGATCCGAAGGCATGGGAAGGTCAGAATCTGGTGTCGCCCGAGGAACGCGCGGCGTTCGTGCGGCTGATCGGCCTCGGTCTGCTCGACGCGTTCCGCCAGTTCGAGCAGCAGGAAAAAATCTATTCGTGGTGGGACTACCGGATGATGGCGTTCCGTCGCAACGCGGGACTGCGCATCGATCACATCCTGCTGTCGAAGGCATTGGCCGACATCTGCTCGGCGTGCGACATCGACAAGGTGCCGCGCAAGTGGGAGCAGCCGTCGGATCACGCGCCAGTGTTCGCGCAGCTGGGCTGATCCGGCATACAGCGACGAAACGAGGCAGCGCTGCCTCGCGTCCCTATTGCTTCAAGCGCCGCCCAGCACACCCCACAAGAACCCGAACACCATCGCATCATGCTCGGCCTGCTCCAACTCATCGGAGCCGCCGTGGCCGCCTTCCGTATTCTCCCGATACCACACGTGCTGCGCGCCCAGCGCCTGCATGCGCGCGGCCATTTTGCGCGCATGGCCGGGATGCACGCGATCGTCGGCGGTCGACGTCGTGAATAGCACCGGCGGATACGCGACACCCGCCGCGAGGTTGTGATACGGCGAATACGCGGCGAGCGCACGCGCTTCATCGGGTTCGTCGGGGTCGCCGTACTCGTCGATCCACGAGGCGCCCGCATGCAGCAGGTGATAGCGGCTCATATCGAGCAACGGCACCTCGCAGACGACCGCGCCGAATAGCTGCGGCCGCTGCACCATGCAGGCGGCCACGAGCAAACCGCCGTTGCTGCCGCCCTGAATGCCGAGCTGTGCGGCGCTCGTCACGCCGGTCGCGATCAGCGCCTCGGCGACCGCGATGAAATCATCGAACGCGCGCTGGCGATGCTCGCCTTGCGCCGCCGTGTGCCAGCGCGTGCCGAACTCGCCGCCGCCGCGAATATGCGCGACCACGTACACGCCGCCGCGTTCGAGCCAGCCGATGCCCTGCCCCGTCAGATAGCTCGGCAGCAGCGGAATCGCGAAGCCGCCGTAGCCGCTCAGCAGACAGGGGCGCGTCGGGCTTTCATCGCCCGGCGATGACGGCGCTTCCTTCGGCCCAATCACCGTGTAGGGTACGCGCGTGCCATCGGCCGATACCGCATGTCCGCGCGTCACCGCAACGAGCGTCGCGTCGAACTGCGTCGGCCAACGGTCGAGCAACTCCCATTCGCCGGGCTCCTCGAGCGCGAGATCGGAGAGCCAGTAGGCGGGCGGTTGCAGATAATCGTCGGTGTCGACGAACACTTCGTCGTTCAATGTCGACTCGACCGGCGACACGTCGACCTGCGCATCGCCGCGCGACGCGAACACGCGCTCACGCCACTGCCAGGTGCCGTCCTCGCGCCGCGACGGCGTCCAGATCAGCGTCTTGCCGCGCACGTCGTCGAGATACGACACGATCATATGATGGCGCGTATGCGACCACTCGCAGGCCGAGGTCAGCGGCGTCGGCGTGAAGAGCGGCGTCACGTCGCGCTCGCCGCGCAGAAACGCGTCCTCGCGAATCGCGAGCAGCGCGCCGCCCGGATAGCGCGCGAGATTGCCGTCCCACTCGCACTCCCAATCGAGCCGCGGCTCGAGCAACAGCCAGCCCTGCCACGCCCCCACCGCGACGTGCGACGGCACTTCGTAACGATGCCAGGCGTCGCTAGCGTCGTCGAGGTAATACGTGTGCGAATCGAAAAAGTCGACGCTGCTCGTCACCGTATGCCGGCGATCGACCGGATCGTAATGCGCCTCCACGCCGATGTCGCCAAACTCGCCGCGAAACACGACGGGCGCGTCGGCGAGCGCCGTACCGCGGGTCCAGCGCCGCACGTCGCGCGGATAACCGGAGCGCGTCAGCGTCTTGCGCCCATTGTCCCAGCCGACGTACAGCGTATCGCGATCGATCCACGACACCGTGTGCTTGCCCGCCTTCGCAATCGCGAAGCCATCGTCGACGAAACGCCGCGCGTCGAGATCGAACTCGCGCACGACGAGCGCATCCGAACCGCCCGGCGACATCGTGATCAGCGCGCGGTCGCCGTCCGGATAAAGGATATCGAGATCGACGCATACCCACGGCGTGCCGTCGGCCGCGCCGAGCGCGTCGAAGTCGAGCAGGTTCTGCCACACCGGTGCGCCGTTGCGCCATGCGGCCCACGCAGTGCGTCGCCAGATACCGCGCGGATTGCGCTCGTCCTGCCACAAATCGTAGGCCCAGTCCTTCCAGCGATCGGGAATCACCGGACGCTCGCGCGGCAGATAGGCATCGGCGAGCCGCCGTCTGAGCGCGTCGAACGACTCGCCACTGCACCACGCCACGCGGGTGCGCGCATTCTGCGCGTCGACCCATGCGAGTGCGTCAGCGTCGTACAGCTCTTCGAGCGACAGGAAAGGATCGGGGGAAAGCGGCCACTCGAACGGGGCGGGAGAAGCTGAAGAAGCTGGCATCGTCGGCTGTTGGATCGGAACAGCGTTGATTATGCCTCGTGCGCGGTGGTTGACGGTATGCCGCGGGGCGCGATGCAACAACGACGAAGGCGGCCTGAGCCGCCCCCGCCTGCCATGCAGCATCGCTCAGAACGAGCGTGTCAAGGCTCCAGATTGAGCTCCTGAATCTTGCGCGTAATCGTATTGCGCCCGATGCCGAGCCGCTCGGCCGCCTCGACCTTGCGGCCGCGCGTGAAGTCGAGCGCCTCGCGGATCACGGCCGCTTCGAAGCGGCGCGCGAGTTCGTCCATCACGTCGGCCGCGTTTTCGCGCAGCATGCGCGCGACTTCGGTGCGCAAGCCGCCTTCCCATGCGCTCAGCGCGGTGGCGACCGACGCACCGGCCGCCCCACCCGGATGCACGAGCGCGCCGCCGTTCGTGCCAGCGAGCGGCACGCCGCCCGCGATTCCCGCATGGGTCGCCACGGTGCCATCCGTCGTCGCGCCGGCAGCGGCGCCCGCACCAAGCTCGCTCCCGCTGCCGTGCGCGGGACCGAGATCGGGCGGCAGATCCTTGGTTTCGATCGTCTGCGCGGGCGCCATCACCGTGAGCCAGTTCGCGAGATTCTCGAGTTGCCGCACGTTGCCCGGAAACGGCAGCGACGCGAGATACGCGAGCGCCTCCTCGGACACGCGCTTCGGTTCGACGCCGAGATCGCGCGCACTCTTTTGCAGGAAATGCCGCGTCAGCAGCGGGATATCCTCGTTGCGCTCGCGCAACGCGGGCAAGCGCAGACGGATCACGTTCAGACGGTGATACAGGTCCTCGCGAAACAGTCCCTGCCGCACGCGCGATTCGAGATTCTGGTGCGTCGCCGCGATCACCCGCACATTCGCGCGCAACGGATTGTGGCCACCCACGCGATAGAACTGCCCGTCCGACAGCACGCGCAACAAACGCGTCTGCAGATCGAACGGCATGTCGCCGATTTCGTCGAGAAACAGCGTGCCGTTCTCGGCCTGCTCGAAGCGTCCCTGGCGCATCGCCTGCGCGCCGGTGAACGCCCCGCGCTCATGACCGAACAGTTCGGACTCCAGCAAATCCTTCGGAATCGCGGCCGTGTTCAACGCGATGAAGGGGCCGTTCGCGCGTGGGCTATGTCGGTGCAACGCACGCGCGACCAGTTCCTTCCCGGTGCCTGATTCGCCGGTAATGAGCACGGTGGCCGCCGAATGCGACAGGCGGCCGATCGCGCGAAACATGTCCTGCATCGCGGGCGCCTGGCCAAGCATCTCGGGCGCTTCGGCGACGCGGTCGTCCCACGTCTGCTCGCCGCGCATGCTTTCGTCGACCGCGCGGCGAATCAGCTCGACGGCCTTGTCGACGTCGAACGGCTTCGCCAGATACTCGAACGCGCCGCCCTGGAATGCGGCGACCGCGCTATCGAGATCCGAGAACGCGGTCATGATGATGACCGGCAAGCCCGGCACCTTGTCGCGTACGGTTTGCAGCAACTCCAGCCCGGAGCCGCCAGGCATGCGGATATCGGAGACCAGCACCTGCGGGCTGTCGTGATCGAGCGCGGCCGACGCTTCGCGCACGTTCGCGAAGCTGCGCGTCGCGAAGTTCTCGCGCGCCAGCGCTTTCTCGAGCACCCAGCGAATTGATTGATCGTCGTCTACTATCCAGATCGGCTTCATATAGGTCGGTCAGAAGTCTTGAGGTGCTTGTGTTATCTAGAGGTCGAGCGGCAGCAGAATCTGAAACTCGGTATGGCCCGGCCGGCTGTCCACCTCGATCAGACCTTCGTGCTGCTGCACGAAGGTCTGCGCTAGCGTGAGACCGAGACCGCTGCCGTCCTCGCGCCCCGACACGAGCGGATAGAAAATGCGGTCGCGAATCTCTTCGGGAATGCCTGGGCCGTTGTCGATGATATGCAAGTCCAATGCCAGCTTGCACAGGCGTTTTGAAATCGTTACCTTGCGCGCGATGCGCGTGCGCAATTCGATGCGCGCATCGCCCTGCGAGATCCGCTCGCGCAACGCCTCGGCCGCATTGCGCACGATGTTCAGCAGCGCCTGGATCAGCTGCTCCTTGTCGCCGCGCAGATCCGGCACGCTGACGTCGTAGTCGCGCTCGATCGTCAGGCCGCGCGGAAACTCCGCGAGAATCACCTGACGCACGCGCTCGCACACCTCGTGAACATTCACGTCGCCGACGATATGCGGATGCCGGTGCGGTTCGAGCAAGCGGTCGACCAGCGTCTGCAGACGGTCCGACTCCTTGATGATGACCTGGGTGTACTCGCGCAACTCGTCGCGCTCACGTTCGCCGAGTTCGAACTCGAGCAGTTGCGCGGCGCCGCGAATGCCGCCCAGCGGATTCTTGATTTCGTGCGCGAGATTGCGGATCAGATGCTTGTTGACGGCGGTCAGGTCGTTGATGCGCTCTTCGCGGTCGGTGCGCAGATGCCGCTCGTTCTCGAACAGTTCGAGCAACACGTAGTCCTGCGCGCTTTCCAGAAAACCGACGATCGCATGCACGTGCAGCGGCTCGTGGCCGGGACGTTCGAGCACGGCGTCCAGATGCGTCGCGTGAAAACGGTGTGCGGCGATCGAGGTGATCGTCGCGACCAGTTCGTCCGCGTTCGAGAAGATGTCTGGCCACGCCATCTGCGTGAGTTGCTTGCGAGACATCTCCAGCATCGACTCCGCCGACGGATTCGCGAACGCGACGCGCAGCGTGCGCTTCTCGAGCACCAGCAAGACGGTCGGCAGCGCCTCGAAGCCTGGCAACAGGCCAGAACTCACGAGCTGCATGTCGTCCGACAGCGTCTGTTCGTGTCCTTTCCTTGCCTTGATCAGATTCTTGAGAACCATCTTGCAGTCTGGCCGGTAGGAGATGGTGATAAATCAGGAGTGCTGCTTTATTGTGCTGCACCGAATGCCGTGTTGCCCGCGCGCGGCCGGCCGTGCGTACGGCCTAACGAAAAAGGGACGGCGCCGCCGTCCCTTCGTGACCGATCGCGAGCGTCGGGCAAAGCGCTTCGCCGGGTGAAGGGCGAAGCGCCATGGCCCCTTACAGCGAGTAATACATTTCGAATTCGATCGGGTGCACCGCCTGACGATAACGCTGCAGTTCCGTCGTCTTCAGTTCGATGTACGCGTCGAGCATCGCATCCGTGAACACGCCGCCGCGCGTCAGAAACTCGCGGTCCGCGTCGAGCGAGTCGAGAGCCTGGTCGAGGCCCGCGCACACGGTCGGGATCTTTGCATCCTCTTCCGGCGGCAGGTCGTACAGGTTCTTGTCGGCGGCTTCGCCCGGGTGAATTTTGTTCTGCACGCCGTCCAGACCCGCCATCATCAGCGCGGAGAAGCACAGGTACGGGTTCGCCAGCGGATCCGGGAAGCGCGTTTCGATACGGCGGCCCTTCGGGTTCGACACGTGCGGAATTCGGATCGATGCCGAACGGTTGCGAGCCGAGTAAGCGAGCTTGACCGGCGCTTCGAAGTGCGGCACGAGACGCTTGTACGAGTTCGTACCCGGGTTCGTGATCGCGTTCAGCGCGCGAGCGTGCTTGATGATGCCGCCGATGTAGAACAGCGCGAATTCCGACAGACCTGCGTAGCCGTTGCCCGCGAACAGGTTCTGGCCGTCCTTCCAGATCGACTGGTGAACGTGCATGCCCGAACCGTTATCGCCGACGACCGGCTTCGGCATGAACGTTGCCGTCTTGCCGTACGTGTGCGCGACGTTTTGGATGATGTACTTCAGTTGCTGCGTCCAGTCAGCGCGCTGCACCAGCGTCGAGAACTTCGTGCCGATTTCATTCTGGCCCATGCCCCCCACTTCGTGGTGATGCACTTCGACCGGAACGCCGATCTGTTCGAGCAGCAGACACATTTCCGAACGGATGTCCTGGAACGAATCGACCGGCGCGACCGGGAAGTAGCCGCCCTTGGTGCCCGGACGGTGGCCGGTGTTGCCGCCTTCGAATTCCTTCGCCGACGACCACGGTGCTTCTTCCGAACCGATCTTCACGAAGCAGCCCGACTGGTCCGTGTTCCACTGGACCGAGTCGAAAATGAAGAATTCCGGTTCCGGACCGAAGTACGCGGTGTCGCCGAGTCCCGAACTCTTCAGGTACGCTTCGGCGCGCTTCGCGAGCGAGCGCGGGTCGCGCTCGTAGCCCTTGCCGTCAGCCGGTTCGACGACGTCACAGGTCAGCACGAGGGTCGATTCTTCGTAGAACGGGTCGATGAAGGCCGTGTTCGCGTCCGGGACCAGCAACATGTCCGATGCTTCGATGCCCTTCCAGCCGGCAATCGACGATCCGTCAAACGCATGGCCGCTTTCGAACTTGTCTTCATCGAATGCCGACACCGGCACCGAAACGTGTTGTTCCTTGCCGCGCGTGTCGGTGAAACGGAAGTCGACAAACTTGACGTCTTCGTCCTTGACGAGTTGAATGACGTCGGCCACGGATTTACTCATAACCTATCTCCTGATTAACAATTTCGGCGGATTCAGCCGCCGCCCAATCTAGCTGACCCATCCCGGAACGTCCACTTATATGGCGTCGCGGGCGGAAAATTCTGCCGGGATAAATCGATCGGCACCTATAAAGCAGATAGTGTGCCACCTCTGGGCCTCGTATGGGCCAATCCGGCGCACACCATTACGCTGCTTACGTTTGCCGGCCACGCACGAGGCGCGAGCAGCCTCGCAAACAAACGTGCGGGCATCGCAACGCACCAATTTCGCGCATTCACCGCTTTGGAAATGACGATCCATACCATTTTGGTGCATTCAGCAGGAAATGCACCATATTTGCGCATCGAGGTTGGGACGGCCGCCCGCGACTGCCTGGCGCCGTCCAGTCTACACAGGTCTGTGCGCTGCCTGCAGCGCGCTAGAATGATCATTTGGTCCGAAGGAGATTGACACTCATGAGCACGCTCGAACAGCTTTACGCGAAGGCGGACGCCCGCCGCACCGAGAACCAACTGCCCTACGCGGGCGCGGTATCGCCGGCCGAGGCGTTCGAACTGCTGGAACTCGATCCGCGCACGCGTCTCGTCGACGTGCGTACCCGCGCCGAGCTCGACTGGGTCGGCCGGCCGGTGATCGGTGATGGCCAATACGCGCACGTCGAATGGACGCGCTATCCGGGCGCGGTGCCCAATCAGGAGTTCGTGCAGCAACTCGCGAAGGTCGCCTCGCCCGACACGCCGGTGCTGTTCCTGTGCCGCAGCGCCGCGCGCTCGAAGCTCGCCGCGATCGCCGCGACCCAGGCCGGCTTCACGAAGGCGTATGACCTGCTGGAAGGCTTCGAAGGCGACAAGGACGGCCAGGGGCATCGGAAGACGGTGTCGGGATGGTGTTTTCGCGGCTTGCCGTGGATCGGAGCCTGATGGCGCGTGCCGCACTGCCCGCGTCTGCGGAAGCCCGTGGCGCGGCGCTGAAGCACGCCGATTGAAACGGTTCGCGCCGACCACGCATTGATTGCATCGTCGGCGCGGGTTGTGACACTGCGATGTCGCGGTTCGCGCCAACCTGACCCTCAGGCGCGGACCGCTTGTTTCGTCGGGCGCCGCGCGCGCGGCGCTCCATTGTGTTCAGCGCGCGGCCGAAATCCCGAACACGTGCAACTTGCCCGCGCTGACCTGATTCGGCAGCGCGACGCTCGTCACGAGCTTGCCCGGCGGCATCGCGATGGTCTGCCCCACCGCCCCCGCGTTATCGAGCGGGCCGCCAGACAAGACGCAGCTCGCGCCGCCGAAGGAGAACGGTTTGCCCGGCGCCGCGCCCGCCGCCGTCAAGGCCTGCGACGAGTAGCTGAACAGCGAGCCGTCGAAGTCCGCACCCTGACCATCGGTATCGGTGCTGCCGTCGCTGCCGATGCCGTGGTTGTTTGTACTGCCCGGCATTGCCTTCGACGTAGTTGTCGGTGCTGCTCTGCGTCTGCGCAATTCAGCTTCCGTCCGAGTTGCGCGCGGCGATCAGAGACGGCGGCAGCGACGTGTTGAGCAGGTTCTGCCAACAGGCCGAGCGGCTCAGCAGCATCTTCTGGATCGTTGAATTGCCCAGTTGGCCGGCAAACTGCGAAATGGCGAAATCGCTGCTCGCGTATTCGAGCGTCGACGATGCCTGCCCCCATTCGCCATTCGTGATGTAGCCAAACTGCAGATAACTGGCGCGGCCGCCGTTCGTGGTCACGCCATTGCACGCCGTTCCGGGAACGTTGGCCATCTTGATCATGTGCTTCAGCGCGCCCGAGGTATCGAACGCTCGCGCGCCGAATGCATAGGCGCCCGCCACGATCAGCGAGCCGGCGTCGCCGGGCATCACGCCATCCTCGACGTTGTCGTTGACCCAATGCGGAATCGCGCCGCACTGATCCGCATCGTTGACTAGCGACTGCGCCATATCGCTGGTTTCCTGAGGAAACAGCGTGGCCTTGAGCGCAATCAGCGAGCGATGGATGTCCCAGCCCGAAAAGCTGGTGTACTGCGCCGCGTGGCCCGCGCTAACCGTATGGACCTGCTGGTCGAAGCCGATATATTGGCCGTTGGAATCGCTGAATCCGCTCGGCGCCCACAGCGCGTGATAGAACGCCGTATAAAACTTCGTCAGCGCAGCCGTGTCCTGACTACTTACCTGAATCGTATTGAGGGCCCGCTCAGCTTCACGGCTTACCCGTGGCCGCTGCTGCCGCCGCCGCTTCAGGCTCGACGATATCGCCACCGAGCAGATGCACCCCCTCTCGCAGCTTCACGAACGCCGCGGCGACGGCTTCCGGTTCACCCTTCACACCCAGATCGATGTGATGCCGCGCATACACGCCGCCGCGCTCCGCATCCCCGACGCTCGGCAGGCTGAACACCCGCACGCCCGGAAAATCGCGCTCGATTTTCTCCATCAGCGGTGTCACGCGCGACTCCGGCAACTCGAACACCAGCAGCGATTTTTCAGCGTGCGGCGTCGTGTGATGCAGATGCGCGTACCGCGTGTCGAGCACCCACTCGATCATCGGCCAGGCCATCACCGGGAAACCCGGCACGAAATGATGTTGGCGGATCGAAAAGCCCGGAATCTTGTTGTAGCCGTTCGGAATGATGTCGGCGCCCTGCGGGTACGTGCCCATATTCAGGCGATGCCGGTTCTCGGGCGAGTTCAGATCGAGCGGCGCCGGCGAGTTCGCCGGATACATGTCGCGGATACGCTCCTGAATCAGCTTCGCGGCTTCCGGATGCAGCTCGAGCGGCACGCCGAGCGCGGCCGCCGCGCACTGGCGCGTGTGGTCGTCCGGTGTCGCGCCGATACCGCCCGTCGAGAACACGATGTCGCCCGACGCGAACGTGCGCCGCAGCGTCGCCGTGATGCGCTCCGGATCGTCACCGATGTACTCCGCCCAGCCGAGCGATAGCCCGCGCCCGCTGAGCAACTCGATGACCTTCGGCAGATGCTTGTCGACGCGTCTGCCCGAGAGGATTTCATCGCCGATGATGATGACGCCAAATGCCATTGCCGCCTCTTTCGTTTGATCAATAGGGAACCGGCGCGACCTCGCGCGCGCCACCAGGCGCTTCCGCCCGCATGCGCTGCAGCGCGCGCAGGCAGTAGTTGCCGAACCATAGCGCCGAGAACACGAGGATGAACGCGTAAATCCAGATCGTCACCGTCGTGATCACCGGGAACAGCACAATCAGCCATACCGACGACGCCCACAACAGCGTCGGCAGCGAACCTAGCAGGCCGCTCACGATACCGATCAGCAGCAACGGCAGCCGATGGCGCCGCACCAGTTCGCGCCGCTCGTCGCGCGTCGCATGCAACGAGAGCGCATCGTAGGTCATCACGCGATACGTGAGCCATCCCCACAGCAGCGGCGGAATCAACGCGAAGAACGGCGGCACGAGCCACAGCGGCAACGTGACGATCAGCAGCGCCAGACACAGCAGCGTGGTCCAGAGCGCTTGACCGAGGCTACCGTACCACGTTCCGCCGCGGCGCATCTCCAGCCCGGCGAACTGGCGGGCCGCGAGAAAGCGGATCACGGCCGGCATCGACAGCATGGCGATCAGCAGCAGCACCGTGACGACGATCAGCGGGATCGCCATCGCAATCACGATGAACGGCGCGATGACCGAGTGCAGCGTCGAAAAACCGAGCACGTCGAACAGATGATAAAGCGTGGCGGTGAAAGACCAGTCGTCGAGCCAGGTGCGGGTCGCGCCGGTCAGCGTCTGCCAGAAGAACCACAGGAGTACGCCCCAGCCGACCGTCGCGACGATAAACGGTTTGAAGGTCAGCCAGAGCATGCGCGGATGCAACGCGCTTGCGAGTGCGCGCCCAAACGAGCGCAACAGATCATTCATGCGAGCCAGTGCCTGCGAACGAAACGATGGACGGGAAAATCGCGCCGCGCCCGGGCCAGGCATGCAGGGGCACTGGAGGGTGCGCTCGAACGTGCACAGCATAAACCAAGGGACGCGCCGCCGGCGGAAGTGAGCAGCGCGGCAAAGTGCGCGCTCGAATGGATCCGCAATGGACTCAGAACGGACTCTGAACCGACTCAAACGGCAGCGGTGTCGTTGCCGGGTGCGCGGCGCTTCGATACGAGGCGATGCGCGATGCGCACGAAGGCGAACCAGTGCTGCGCCCAGAATCCGTCGCCATAGCGGCGGCCTTCGAGCTGATCGCTGATACCGGTCGGCTCCATATCGCGGCTCCACGACACGCTGCGGAACAACATGTCCCACCACGGGAACAGCACGCCGAAATTGCAACCGTAATTGAGCCCTTCATGACCGTACCCGATCGCGTGGTGACGGCGGTGGAACGCCGGGCTGACGAGCAGCCGCTCGCCGAGCCAGCCGTAATACAGGCGGATGTTCGCGTGCTGCACGCTTTGCGCGAGATTCGTGATCGCAACCAGCACGACGAACTGCGACGGCGGCACACCGATCGCGAGCGCGATCATCGCGAAGAACGACGCCTGCAGCAGATCGTCGAGCAGATGGTTGCGATCGTCGGACCACAGCGACATCTGCCGCTGACTATGGTGTACCGCATGCAGCTCCCACCACACGCCGAAGCGGTGCTGCCAGCGGTGATACCAGTAGCCGGCGAAATCGAGTACGAGCAGATACATAACGAACGTGACGAGCGGCTGCGTGGTCACGCCGGGCCACAGGTTGTCGAAGTTCAGGTTCGCGATGCCGTGCAGCCGCAGCCAGCCTTGCACGTTGTCGAAGAACGGTTGCAGCGCGAAGAAAAAGAACAGGTTCAGAATGCCGAGCTTGGCGATCCACGTGTACAGCACGTCGACGCGCACGGCCTTGCGGTTCTCCCATTGCTCGACCGGGCGCAGTGCCTCGAGCGGACGCAGGATCGCGTACATCGCGAGCACCTCGAGCACACCGACGATGACCCAGTACAGGCTGTCGTAGGTGTCCTCGTCGTAGTCCATCAGATTGAACCGGAACAGCAGCGGCTGCACCACGTCGACATACAGCCACGTCTGCGCGGCTGAAACGAAGCTGTCGAGTGAGGAGAAAATCAGATGGAACATGATGCTGGCCTGTTACTTCATCCTTGGTGGCTCGTGACGTCCTGGCTCTGCCCTGTTGCCCTCAGGCACTGTCGGGCGCCCTCAGGCCCCTCAAGCGCCGTTCGGCGCCGTCACCGGCGCGCGGTCGAAGAAATAGATGCCGTGCGGCGAGCGGCCCACCGCAATGGTCTGGATCAGCTTGCGCGTGTTGAGATCGATGATGCCAACGTGCTTCGCGAAGCGGAAGGTCACCCACAGATAGCGTTTGTCGGCGGAAAGTTCCATATCGTCGGGTCCCGGCATCAGGCCGGTGATGTCGCCGACGTTGGTGAGCGTGTCTTCGTCGATGATGCTGATCGTGCTAGCGACGCGGTTCGACACCGCGACATGCTTGCCGTCGGCGAGCGAGCGGAAATTGTGAGCGCCCTTGCCCGTGTGAATCGTCTTGACGATCTTCTGGTTGCGCCAGTCCACCACGGCGACGCAGTCCTCGCCGGTCATGCCGACGAGCAGGTACTTTTCCCCCGGCGTCATCCACAGACCCGCGGGCACCTTGCCGACCTTCATCTTCCATTTGACGGTTTGCGTGGGCAGGTCGATGGCAGCGAGCTCGCCCGAGATCTGCAGCGAGACGAACACCGTCTTGCTGTCATTCGAGAACGCCATGTGGCTCGGCATCACCGCGAGCGGCAGCCGTGAAGCCAGCGTCATCTGGTTTTTCGGGTTGTCGTAGTGATAGATGTCGAGTCGATCGAGCCGCAGTCCCGTAGTGACGAGCCACTTGCGATCAGGCGAAAACCCGATCTGATAGGGATCTTCGATGTTCTCGACCCAGCGCTGTAACTGCCCCGTCTTCGGATCGACGAACATCAAGTTGTTCGACACCGAATTGGCGACGATCAGCGAGGAATTGTCCGGCGTGGCCATCAGGTGATGCGGTTCCTTGCCCGTGGGCACGGTGCCGATGACCTGGTGGCTGTTCTCGTCGATCAGGCTCAGCGTGGCCTCGCCGGAATTGAGCACGATCACGTTATTGGCGTGCGCCGCCGGAGAAAAAAAGCCTGCGGCGGCGACCAGCACCGCGGTCGCGGCGAACGTGGCACTCAAGCCGGGAAGAAAAAATTTACGCATGAAAACTCGCTTCGGAGAACAACGGTCATTGTAGAACGTTTGCCGGTCCGGGCGGTTGACGTAAGTCACTGGCGACGACCGAAAAATGACGGGTGCGATGAAGCGCGACCGCGTGCGGGAGGTTTCGTCTGCCACGTCCGGTTTGATGCTCGCGCCGCGGGTTTTCGAGTGAGGAATCAATGTGCTCTCCCTGTCAGGGTCAATCATGCATCAGCCACACGTTAAAATCGCGCAAATGATTATCGGGAACAATAAGAATAATCCTCTTTCCTTATCAATAAAAACCCAGCCGTATTAATATATTTTTTAGCCCGATTGAATTTCGGAGTTTGCTGATATCTGGATTGCACGCGGACATCGGAGAATTCTCCATACGCGCCGCCCCGGTAACGCCTCCCCCATGAATCCCGAGCGTACATCGCCGGGCTGACGCGCGCTCGGCCAAATAACGCAAGCCTTACCAATGACCGGCGTTTTTGTATTTTCAATATTTTCAAACCCACCAGGCAATAACTTCACGTCAAAGTCGGAATACGCGCTGCGTGCCACCAACTACAATAATGCGGAGGATTTTTAATTGATGAACAAGAATATTTCGATAATTCGCCATACCACGTCTCAAATAGAAGTCGCAGCACGGCGAACTGCCTGCCTGCAAACACACCGTGCTTCCGCGCGCCAGAAAAGCATCGCCCGGGCGGTTCGAAGTACCGCGGGTGTTGCAATAGCGGCGGCGGCGCTTTACGTCACGGAAGCGACAGGCGCCGGCGTCGATTCCGTCGAGGTAGGCACGGCCAGCGCGCCCGGCGACATCGCGGTCGCGATAGGCGCACAGGCCACCGCAAGCGGCGACTCATCGCTGGCGGTCGGCTCGCAGGCGAACGCGCAAAACGACGGCACGATCGCGTTAGGGGCGAACGCCACGGCGCACGGCGATAGCGCCGTCGCCATGGGCCTCTCCTCTTCCGCACAAGGCGAAGGCGCGAGCGCCTTCGGGCCTTATGCGAATGCGCAAGCGGAACGCGCGACCGCGCTCGGTCTGAACGCGTCGGCGCTTGGCGTCGACTCGGTCGCAGCGGGCTCCGGTTCAATAGCGGCGGACTCGGCCGCCTCCGCGTTTGGCTCCCTATCCACGGCAACCAGCGTCGGATCGACCGCGCTCGGCTATGTCGCGCAGGCCGGAGGCGCCAACTCGCTCGCCGCCGGAGCATGGGCCTCGGCGCTCGCGGACTCGAGCGTCGCGCTTGGCAGTAATGCCGTCGTCAGCGGCGTCGGCGCCATCGCCCTCGGCGTTGCCGCGCAGGCACGCGGCGCCTACGCCAGCGCAATCGGCTTCGGCGCAACGGCCGCGGGAGCCGGCGCGATCGCGCTCGGCAGCAACGCAAACGCGAGCGCCGACAATAGCGTCGCGCTAGGCGCCAACGCCAGCACCACGACGGACCTGTCGCAAAGCGCGTTTGTGCCCGTGGGAACGGGCGCCACCCCGATCGCGGCCTCCAGCGCGACGGGCGAAGTCTCGCTCGGCTCGGCGAACAACGAGCGTCGCCTGACCAACGTCGCCGCGGGCGCCGCGCCCACCGACGCGGTCAACGTGAGCCAGTTGAGCGCGGTCGACAACAAGGTCGATGCACTCGCTCAAAGCAGCGCGCTGCATTACTTCAGCGCTGCTGACCCGGTCGACGGCTCCAACGAGGCGCTCGCAGACGGCACGCACGCGCTTGCCGCGGGCAGCAACGCCAGCGCTATGGGCAGCAACGCAACCGCATTCGGCACCAGCGCCAGCGCCAGCGCAACCGACTCGACCGCGATCGGCGCGGGCGCCGTCGCCGGCACGGCCGACGCGACCTCGCTGGGCGCCTCAGCGTCGGCCTACGGCTCCGGTGCGACGGCGCTCGGCTCCAACGCCACGGCGAACGGCGCCGGCGCCCTCGCGCTCGGCTCCGGTGCCAGCGCAGCCGCCGACAACGCACTTTCGCTCGGATCTAACTCGAGCGCGCTAGTTGCAAACTCCGTCGCGCTCGGCCAGGGCTCGATCGCCGATCGCGCGGGTACCGTGTCGGTCGGTTCAACGGGCAACGAACGCCAGATCACCAACGTCGCGGCTGGCACCGCCGACACCGATGCGGTCAACGTCGCCCAGCTGAAAGCGGTGAGCGACCAGAGCAGCGCGACCGCAGCGAAGCTCGACGGCGCGGTCATGTACGACACGAACGCCGACGGCAGCATCAACCGGAACAGCGTTACGCTCGGCGGCGATACCACGGAGGGCACCGTCATCCACAACGTCGCGGACGGCGTACAGGCGTCCGACGCGGTCAACCTCGGTCAGCTGAACGCGGCGCTTGAAGGCGCGATCAATAACGCGACGATCGGCTCGGCCGACGCGTTGTTCAGCGCGGCAGGCGATAGCGCGACTGAGAGCGCGCAGGCGTCCGGCGCGCACGCGATTGCGGCCGGGGCGAACGCGCGGGCGAGCGGCGTCAACACGGTCGCCGAGGGTGCGAACGCAGAGGCGGCCGGCACGAACGCGATTGCCGTCGGCGCGAATGCACAAGCAAGCGGCACCAACGCGGCAAGCATCGGAGCGAACGCCATCGCCAGCGGCAACAACGCGACGGCGGTCGGTGCCGCAGCCAGCGCGAGCGCCGACAACTCGGTGGCGTTAGGCCAGGGCTCCGTCGCCGACCGAGCGAACACGGTATCGGTTGGCGCGGCGGGCCAGGAACGCCAGATCGCCAACGTCGCGGCCGGCGTGCGAGGCACCGACGCGGTCAACGTCAATCAGTTGCAGCAAAGCGTGAGCGGCGCGATCAGCGCGTCGAATCGCTATACCGACGACCAGATCCGCTCCGCCCGCCGGGACAGCTACGGGGGCACGGCATCGGCGCTCGCAATGGCAGCTTTGCCGCAAGCGGTCCTGCCGGGACACGGCATGGTCGCCATGGCGGGTGGCACGTACGGCGGTCAATCTGCGCTCGCAATCAGCGTGTCGCAGTTGTCGGACACCGGCAAATGGATCTACAAGGTCCAAGGCAGCACCGACTCTCGCCGACAGTTCGGTGCATCGATCGGCGCGGGGATGCATTGGTGAAATCAGCTCGAACGAACGTATCGGACCGAGTCCGGCCGCGACGGCGCTCTGAGGACGCTCGGTGTACCCCGCGCGCACCGGTGCGCGGGCCCGCTCATCGGCCGCGGTGCACACCCAGTGTCCAGCGTCCGCGAGCGAGCGCCCTGGCTTTAGCGCTGCATCGACTCCCACACCTTGTGCAGGCGCTTCACCGAAACCGGCATCGGGGTGCGCAACTCCTGCGCAAACAGCGAGATGCGCAATTCTTCGAGCAGCCAGCGGAATTCCGCGAGCCGCGGATCCACGACGCCGCCGCGCTGCGACACCGCGCGCTGATAGTGCTGCAGCAGCGGCTGGAATTCGGCGAACTGGCGCGCGTCGCGTATGGCGTCCGCGCGCAGCTTGTCGATACGCAGCGCCATCCCCTTCAGATAACGCGGGAAATGTGCGAGTTGGGCATACGGCGTATCGACGACAAAACGCTTGCCGATCAGCGCATCGAGCTGATTCTGCAGATCGGTGTACGCGGCCACGAATGGCTTCGCCTGCAGGAGCTTCTTCGTCAGGCTCGCGTATTCGCCAAGAATCTGACCGACCAGCCGCGAAATTTCCTGCGCGAGCAACGTGAGGCGGCTACGCCCTTCGTCGCGGCGGACATGGAAGCTCGCATCGTCGTCGGGCAGCGGATCCTGCAGACACGCGCGGTCGAGTGCGGTGTCGATCAGCTGATCGCGCAGTTCCTCCTGCGTGCCGCGCGGCATGAACTGCATGGCCATTTCGCGCAGGCCTGGCAGATTCTTCTCCAGATACTTGATCGGCTCCTTCAACTGCAGCGCGAAGAGCCGACGCAAGCCCGCCCGATGAATCCGCGCGGCTTCTTCCGGCGAATCGAACACCTCGACGTCGCAATGGGTGCCACGGTCCACGAGCGCCGGGTAGCCAAACAGCGTCTGACCACCACGGCGAATTTCGAGCAACTCGGGCAACTTGCCGAAATTCCACGTGGTCAGGTTTTCATACAGCGCGGTGGCTGGTGCGCCTTCGGGTGTCGCGGGTTGCGGCGCGGCCGCGCCCTTGCCGCGCGACGCGCCACTCTGAGCCAAATCTGGAGAGCGTGCAGGTGCCGCAACACCGCCGCCGCCCGCGTCGGCCAAGGCGGCGCCCGCCGCGCCCGAAACGAGCTTCTGGAAATGCTGCTGCGCCTGAGCGCCGAGCTCGGCGCGCAGTTGCGACAAATTGCGCCCCATCGCGAGCTGCCTGCCATGTTCGTCGATGACCTTGAAGTTCATGAACAGATGCGCGGGCAGCGTCTCGAGCTTGAAGTCGGACTGCTTCATCGCGACCTGGGTCTGCTCGCGCAGGTCGGCGATCAGCGCCTCGAGCAAGCCTCCTCCTCCGAAGCGCTGAGCGCCGTGCCGTTCGGCGAAGCCCGCCGCGTACTCGGGGAGCGGCACGCAATGCCGACGCAGCTTTTGCGGCAGCGACTTCAGCAGCAACTGCGCCTTTTCTTTCAGCATCCCGGGCACGAGCCACTCACAGCGGCGCGCGTCGACCTGGTTCAGCGCGTACAGCGGCACTGCGAGCGTCACGCCGTCGCGCGGCGTGCCCGGCTCGAAGTGGTAGGTCAGCGCCATCTCGATGCCCGCCATCGTCAGCCGCTTAGGGAACAGATCCGTCGTGACACCCGCCGCCTCGTGCCGCATCAGATCGTCTCGGGACAAATACAACAGCCGCAGCTTGTCCTCCGCCTGGCCGCTCTTTTCGACCTCGTCGCGATACCAGCGCTCGAACGCGGCGCCGGTATGGATGCCGTCCGGCAGCGCCTGATCGTAGAACGCGTAGATCAATTCGTCGTCGACCAGCACGTCCTGGCGGCGCGACTTGTGCTCGAGCTGCTCGATGTCGGCGAGCAGCTTGCGGTTGTGCGCGAAGAACGCAAGCTTCGTGTCGAACTCGCCTTCGACGAGCGCACCGCGAATGAACAGCTCGCGCGCCCGCGCCGGGTCCTGCTTGCCGAATGCGACGCGCCGCCGGTGATAGATCGGCAGGCCGTACAGCATCGCGCGCTCGAACGCGGACACCTGCGCCGCGCGCTTTTCCCAATGCGGCTCGGACAACGACTTCTTGAGCAGATGCGCGCCGACCTTCTCGACCCACTCCGGCTCGATTTTCGCGATACAGCGCGCGTACAGACGGCTCGTTTCGACGAGCTCGGCGGCCATCACCCACTTGCCTGCTTTTTTCACGAGCGCCGAGCCGGGCCACAAATAGAACTTGATGCCGCGCGCGCCGAGGTAGTACGGCTCGTCGTCGGCTTTCAGGCCGATGTTGCCGAGCAGACCGGTCAGCAGCGCCAGATGGATCTGCTCGAATGTTGCCTCCGCTTCGTTCAGCCGCCAGCCGTGCTCGCGCACCACCGTCAGCAGTTGCGAGTGGACGTCGCGCCATTCGCGCAGCCGCAGTTGCGACAGGAAGTTCTTGCGGCACTCGTCCTGCAGCTGCCGGTTCGATTTCTTGTGCGCGATCGCTTCGTCGAACCAGTTCCAGATCTTCAGCCACTGCAGGAATTCGGAGCGCTCGTCGGCGAACCGGCGATGCGCCTGGTCCGCCTGCTCCTGCGCTTCGATCGGGCGATCGCGCGGGTCCTGCACGGACAGCGCACTCGCGATGATCAGCACTTCCTTCAGCGCCTGCTGGTCGCGCGCGGCGAGGATCATGCGGCCGACGCGCGGATCGAGCGGCAGTCGCGCGAGTTCGCGGCCGAGCGGCGTCAGGTGGGTGTCGTCGTCGACGGCGCCGAGCTCGTTGAGCAACTGGTAGCCATCGGAAATCGCACGGCCCGGCGGCGGTTCGATAAACGGGAAGGTTTCGATCGCCGTCAGATGCAGCGACTTCATGCGCAGAATCACCGAAGCAAGCGACGAGCGCAGAATTTCCGGATCGGTGAAGCGCGCGCGGCCCTGGAAGTCGCTGTCCTCATACAGACGAATGCAGATGCCATCGGCGACCCGGCCGCAACGCCCCGCGCGCTGGTTCGCGGCGGCCTGCGAAATCGACTCGACCTGCAACTGCTCGACCTTGTTGCGATACGAGTAGCGCTTCACGCGCGCAAGGCCGGTGTCGACCACGTAGCGGATGCCGGGTACCGTCAGCGAAGTTTCGGCGACGTTGGTCGCGAGCACGATGCGGCGCGCGTTCGACGCGCGGAACACGCGCTCCTGCTCGGCGGCCGAGAGCCGCGCGAACAGCGGCAGGATCTCCGTGTGGGGCGGATGATGTTTGCGCAGCGCCTCGGCGGCGTCGCGAATCTCGCGCTCGCCGGGCAGGAATACCAGTACGTCGCCGGGGCCTTCGCGGCACAGTTCGTCGACGGCGTCGACGATCGCCTCCATCAGATCACGATCAGTCTCGCGCTGCGTCTTCGGGCGCTCGCGGCCAGACGAGGTTGCACCCGAGGTCCCTTGCGCCGCCTTGACCGCCGGGCTGTCCTCGACGACCGGACGGTAACGTACCTCGACCGGATACATCCGGCCGCTCACTTCGATCACCGGCGCGGGTTTGTCGTCGCTGCCGAAATGACGCGCAAAACGGTCGGCGTCGATCGTCGCCGAGGTGACGATCAGCTTCAGGTCGGGACGCTTGGGAAGAATCTCCTTCAGGTAGCCGAGCAGAAAATCGATGTTGAGGCTGCGCTCGTGTGCTTCGTCGATGATCAGCGTGTCGTAGGCATTCAGCAGCGGATCGGTCTGCGTTTCCGCAAGCAGAATGCCGTCGGTCATTAGCTTGACCGATGCGCCCGGCGCGAGGTTGTCGTTGAAGCGCACCTTGTATCCCACCACTTCGCCGAACGGCGTGCCGAGTTCCTCGGCGATACGGCGCCCGGTCGCCGACGCGGCGATCCGGCGCGGCTGCGTATGGCCGATCAGACCATTGCCGCCGGCACCGAGACCACGGCCAAGCGCGAGGCAGATTTTCGGCAACTGCGTGGTCTTGCCCGAGCCGGTTTCGCCCGACACGATCACGACCTGATTCTCCGCGATCGCCCGCGCGATCTCGTCGCGACGACCGGAGACAGGAAGCGCTTCGGGGAACGTGACCGGTGGAATCGGATTCGGCTCGACGACCCGCGACGGCCGCGCTTCGCGCGGCGCGCGAGGTTGTTCCTTGCGCGGCTCGCCCGATTGTTTGTCGCGCAATCCGTGACGCTGCTCGCCACGAGCCCCACCGCCCCGCTTCGCACCAGACGCGTCATCCGATTCATCGCGGGATTCATCGCGCCGTTCGTCACGCGCGCCAGCGTGCTCTTCGCGACCTTTTCGACCTGCACCGCCCCCTTCGGGCGGCACCTTTCGCACAGACGCGCCCGCCCCCCGACGCGCGTCACGCGCCTGATCGGGTTTCGCATCCTGCGCTGGGCGGCGCATCGTATCGCCGGGGTTGGCCGGCTCGCCGGCCGACGCCGGTTTCTCGTTCGCCCCAGCGGGACTTTTGGGTACATTCGACATGGGGGCGCATTATAATCCCCGGCATGAATTCCCAAACCGACCTCGTCCCCGCGCCCGCGAGCGTGCCGGCCCCCGCCGACTCGCCGGAAACCCTCGCCCAGCACGCGCAATTCGTCGACTGGATGCGTTCCGTCGCCCCGTATATCCACGCGTTCCGAAACAAGACATTCGTCGTGGGTTTCGGCGGCGAAGTGGTGCATCAAGGGCTGCTGAATGCGCTCGTGTCCGACATCGCGCTGCTGCAGGCAATGGGCATCCAGATCGTGCTCGTGCATGGCTCGCGCCCGCAGGTCGAGGAGCAGATGAGCCTGCACGGCGTCGAATCGGAGTTTTCACACGGCATGCGCATCACCGACGCGCGCGCGCTCGAGTCCGCGAAGGAGGCGGCCGGCGAAGTGCGTCTCGACATCGAAGCCGCGATCAGCCAGGGTCTGCCGAACACGCCAATGGCGCACGCGCACATCAGCGTCGTATCGGGCAACTTCGTGACGGCGCGCCCCGTCGGCATTCTGGACGGCGTCGACTTCCAGCACACGGGCCTCGTGCGCAAGATCGACGCGGATTCGATCCGACACTCGCTTGCGAGCCGCAAGCTCGTGCTGCTGTCGCCGCTCGGCTTCTCGCCCACCGGTGAGGCATTCAATCTGTCGATGGAAGACGTGGCCTCGGCCGCGGCGATCGCGCTGCGCGCCGACAAGATCGTGTTCCTGACCGAAACGCCGGGCCTGATGGAAACCGGCGAAAGCGGCACCGAGCTGATCCGCGAACTGTCGCTCGACGACGCCTACAAGCTGCACGAAAGCGGCGAAGTGACCGGCGACGCCGCGTTCTACCTGAAGCATTCGATCCGCGGCTGCCGCGGTGGCGTGCCGCGTGCGCACATCATCCCGTACGCGCTCGACGGCAGCCTGTTGCTCGAACTGTTCCTGCACGATGGCGTCGGCACGATGATTTCGTACGAGAACCTCGAAAGCCTGCGCGAAGCAACGCCGGACGACGTCGGCGGCATTCTCGCGCTGATCGAGCCGCTCGAAACAGACGGCACGCTGGTACGGCGCGGCCGTCACCAGATCGAACGCGATATCGACCATTTCTCGGTGATCGAGCACGACGGCGTGCTGTTCGGCTGCGCGGCGCTGTATCCGTATCCGCAGGAGCGCATCGGCGAAATGGCGTGCCTGACCGTCGCGCCCGAAGCTCAAGGCACCGGCGACGGCGAGCGCCTGCTCAAGCGCATCGAACAGCGCGCGCGGGCACGCGGCCTCACGCGCATTTTCGTGCTCACCACGCGCACCGAACACTGGTTCCTGAAGCGCGGCTTCGTCAAGGTTACGGTCGACGACCTGCCCGAAGACCGCCGCCGACTCTATAACTGGCAGCGCAAATCGCTCGTGCTGATGAAACAGCTTTGAGTACTTCGTGATCGCCCCCATCTGATCCGAACCGGCGTCTGCCCGCCCCACATCGATTACAGGAGAAGCACAGCATGACTCGTATGGTTCAATGCGCGAAGCTCGGCAAGGAA
The DNA here is from genome assembly GCF_050436525.1 of Paraburkholderia sp. 35.1. Lineage (NCBI taxonomy): Bacteria > Pseudomonadati > Pseudomonadota > Betaproteobacteria > Burkholderiales > Burkholderiaceae > Paraburkholderia > Paraburkholderia sp. 35.1. Next base: position 529,624 of record NZ_JBNDMJ010000003.1, read on the forward strand.
GCCGAAGGCCTCGATTTCCCGCCGCTGCCGGGCGAACTCGGCAAGCGGATCTACGAAAGTATCTCGAAGGAAGCCTGGCAGAGCTGGTTGAAGCAGCAGACCATGTTGATCAACGAAAACCGCCTGAACATGGCCGATCCGCGCGCGCGGCAGTACCTGATGAAGCAGACCGAAAAGTTCTTCTTCGGCGAAGGCGCGGATACCGCGTCGGGCTACGTGCCGCCGTCGGCCTGAGCTTGCCTCGTCGAGGACGACACGAGACAACGCGTCGCCCAAACCACCGAGCCAACACACGCCTGAAAGTCCGCGCCGCAAGCGCGGATTTTTTTCGCACCAACATCGGCCGCGCATCGCGCCCGCCGCTCGCGTCGTCTTCGCCTCAAAAAGCGCTCGCCAATGTTCTAAGCGGTCCGTTTTTCAGGGCCGTTCCGACCCCGCCAGATCTCCCGTCCCGCAACGGATCGAGTCCCATTGGGGGCTCTGCCTCGCACCGCCGATTTGCATGATCCTCTGGCATCGTGCTAACATGTGCCCTCGTTTCAGCCGCAATTCACCTTCATTCGTGTTCTTTCAAGTTGGTTCATCGTGTGTTTTTCCGCGCACGCGCCATCCTGAATTGAACTGTTTTTAAACAAGAAGGCTCGTCGGTCGTTTCCCCGCCTAAAGCGGAAAATTCAAGACCGGCCTTTTTCGTTTCAAGCCTTCAGTGGCGCATGGGTCAGTTTCCCGCCAGCCCCGCGTCCCTCATGCATCTGCCCCCCTTCCACGGCCACGCAGGTGCAACAGTCAGCACAATCTAGTGTAGTGCGTCGTAAATAATGCAACTTAATCGCGATTTGCGAGTCTCCTTCCAGGTGATGAGGGAGAACCCATGAGAATCGCGGCAAAAGTTGAGCTGAGCGAAGGCCAGCGCAAACAATTGGAAACGTGGGCGGCTGGGCGGAGGGTTCCGGTACGACTGGCCGAGCGTGCCAAGATGATATTGCTCGCGGCACTGGGCCACACAGACAAAGAGATCGGTGTGCAGTTGGGTATCTGGCGAGGCACGGTGGCGCGCTGGCGAGCGCGCTTCATCGCGGACGGTGTGGCGGGGATCGAGCGGGACGAGACGCGACCCGGGCGCAAGCCGAAGATCTCTGCGCGCAAGGTCAAGGCCATCGTGGCGATGACCATGCAGCAGCGTCCCGATAACGCGACGCATTGGAGTACGCGCAGCATGGCGGCAGTGGCCGGCGTCAGCGAGGCGAGCGTGAGGCGCATCTGGCAGGCGCATGGACTCAAGCCGCATCGGATAGAAACCTTCAAAGTCTCGAACGACAAGCACTTTGCCGAGAAGCTGGAGGACATCGTCGGCCTTTATCTCGATCCACCTGAGCACGCACTGGTGTTCAGTTGTGACGAGAAGTCCCAGATTCAGGCTCTGGACCGGACCCAGCCTGGCTTGCCGATGAAGCGAGGTCGAGGTCAGACGATGACGCACGATTACAAGCGCAATGGTGTGACGACGTTGTTCGCCGCGATGAACACGCTCGATGGCAGCATCATTGGCCAGTGCCAGACGAAGCATCGTCATCAAGAATGGCTGGGCTTCCTGCGCAAGATCGATCGCAGCACCCCCAAGGGTAAGGAACTACATTTGATTGCCGACAACTACGCCACTCATAAGCATCCCGAGGTGAAGGCGTGGCTGGCCAAGCACCCACGATTTCACATGCATTTCACGCCCACCAGCGCTTCCTGGCTCAATATGGTCGAACGCTTCTTTCGTGATCTGTCCGAGAACCAGCTACGGCGGTCAGCCTTTCGCTCGGTACCCGAGTTGGTCAGCACGATCGAGCAGTACATTGAAAAGCACAATGGTGATCCAAAACCCTTCATCTGGACCGCTAAAGCTTCCGACATTCTGGCGAAAGTCACGCGTGCCCGCACCAAGCTGAATAAGATGCAATCCGTTTGACGCAGACCACTAGTCGAGTGTTTTTTCGCGAACTTACCGCGAGGCACGGGCGTTTGCTTCTTTTCGCCATCCGTTGCGCCGCCCGATAACCGGTGCCGCGAATAGCCTCGCCTTGCTCACGAAATTACACTTCCCAGCAAAACCGTGGCGGAACGCATCACGAGTTTCGTCGCAGTCATTGGAGTTTCAACCTTGACCGCTTCCAGCAACGGCTTCTGGCGACATCACAAACCGGAGCAGCGTCTTTCCCTCGACGACATCACCGTCGTCGATCACTCCCTCCTGAAGCGGGCCGTCGGCGCCATGGCGCTCGGCAACGCGATGGAATGGTTCGATTTCGGCGTGTACAGCTACATCGCGGTCACGCTCGGCAAGGTGTTCTTCCCCTCGTCGAGCCCTTCGGCGCAACTCATTGCGACCTTCGGCACGTTTGCCGCGGCGTTTCTCGTGCGGCCGATCGGCGGCATGGTGTTCGGGCCGCTCGGTGACCGCATCGGCCGTCAGCGCGTGCTGGCAATGACGATGATCATGATGGCCGCGGGCACCTTCGCGATCGGCCTGATCCCCAACTACGCGACGATCGGCATTCTCGCGCCGGCGCTGTTGCTGCTTGCGCGCCTCGTGCAGGGCTTCTCGACCGGCGGCGAATACGGCGGCGCCGCGACCTTCATCGCCGAATTCTCGACCGACAAGCGCCGCGGCTTCATGGGCAGCTTTCTCGAGTTCGGCACGCTGATCGGCTACGTGCTCGGCGCGGGCACGGTCGCGCTGCTGACGGCGACGCTGTCGAACGACGCGCTGCTGTCCTGGGGCTGGCGCGTGCCGTTCCTGATCGCCGGACCGCTCGGCCTGGTGGGTCTCTACATCCGCATGAAGCTCGAGGAAACGCCCGCGTTCAAGAAACAGGCCGAAGAGCGCGAAGCCGAGGACCGCGCGCTGCCCAGCCAGTCGTTGCGCCAGCTGCTCGTGCAGCAGTGGAAGCCGCTGCTGCTGTGTGTCGGCCTCGTGCTGATTTTCAACGTGACCGACTATATGGCGCTGTCGTATCTGCCGAGCTATCTGTCCGCCACGCTGCACTTCAACGAAACGCACGGTCTGTTCCTCGTGCTGCTCGTGATGATCCTGATGATGCCGATGACGCTCGCCGCCGGCCGTCTGTCCGATGCGATCGGCCGCAAGCCCGTGATGCTGCTCGGCTGCGTCGGTCTGTTCGCGCTGTCGATTCCCGCGCTGCTGCTGATTCGGATGGGCACGGTGCTGCCGGTGTTCGGCGGTCTGATGATCCTCGGCGTGCTGCTGTCGTGCTTCACCGGGGTGATGCCGTCGGCGCTGCCGGCGCTGTTCCCGACCCGGATCCGCTACGGCGCGCTCGCGATCGGCTTCAATATCTCGGTATCGCTGTTCGGCGGCACGACGCCGCTCGTGACCGCATGGCTCGTCGACCGGACCGGCAATCTGATGATGCCCGCGTACTACCTGATGGGCGCATCGCTGATCGGCATCGTGTCGGTACTCGCGCTGCGCGAAACCGCGCGCAAGCCGCTGCTCGGCTCGGGTCCGTGCGTCGCGACGCGCGCTGAAGCGCACGCGGTGCTGCGCGGTGAGCGCGAGGCCGAGGAGATGGACGAACGGTTCGCGGCGGCTGCGACCGCGCGTGCCTGACCTGCGCAGTCATCACGCCAGGCGTAGTTTCTGAAGCGGGCCGGCGACATTCGCCGGCCCGCTTTTTTACGTCAGCAGCGAATCGAACGTCGCGCCAACCTGCGCGCCTTCGACGGTCAGCGTGCCCGCGCACACCGGCAGCCTGAAGCGCCGCGGTCCCGCGCTGCCAGGATTGACGTACAGCACGCCGTCGCGCTCGGCGATCGACGGCTTGTGCGAGTGGCCGCTCACCACGACGCGAATGCCATCGTGCTGAGGCACGCAGCCCAGCTCGGCGATATCGTGCACGACCAGAATCGTCACCTGCTGGATCGTCAGCCGCGCATGCGTCGGTAGAGACGCGGCCCAGTCACCGGTATCGTTGTTGCCGCGCACCGCGGTCAGCGGCGCGATCCGCGCGAGCGCGTCGAGCACGTCCGGGTTGCAGATATCGCCCGCGTGAATGATCGCGTCGCAGCCGTCGAGATAGCGCAACGCTTCGGGACGCACGAGGTTGTGCGTATCCGAGATGAGCCCGATGCGGGTAGCGGTCGAAGGTGAGCGATGTGAAGCCATGCGCAGTCTCACTCGGTCTGCGGCTGCGCCAACTCTCGCGCCACCGCCTGAGCACGGCGCTGCCCAGCCAGCATGCGCCGCGTCAACCCCTGCACGACGACCGACACCACCGCCGCGAACGCCGGCCCGCGCTCGACTGCGAGCAGCAGCATGATCGGTCCGGCGACGACCGGCAGTCCCGCGAGCCATCCCGCGACCGACGGCCCCCAGACGCGCGCGGCCGCCGTCAGCGCGGCGAGAAAGGCCGGCACCAGCACGAGCTTCAGCGCGAGCAGCATGCTCAGGCCTCCAGCACGTGTTCGATGCGACGGTCCGGTACGAACCACCACGCGGCGGCGAGCGCGTACAGCACGGCCGACGCCCACGGCACGACGAACGCGAGCCCGATGCCGGTCAGGTAAATGACGACGGAGACCTTGCCCTTGAAGTCGTTGCCGAGCGCTTTGGCCAGCGTCGAGTCGTGTCCATGCTGCGAAATCAGCGTGCGCGTCAGGATGAAATACGCGATCGCCGCCATGAACAGCACGATGCCGTACATCGCGGTCGGCCACGCGGCCAGATGGTTTTCGCCGACCCAGTGCGTCACGGCCGGCAAGAGGGATAGCCAGAACAGCAGATGCAGGTTCGCCCACAACACCTTGCCGTTGACCTTCTGCACCGCATGGAACATGTGATGGTGATTGTTCCAGTAAATGCCGACGTAGACGAAGCTCAGCACGTATGCGCAGAACACCGGTACGACCGGGCGCAGCGCCGCGAGATCGTGGCCTTCGGGCACCTTCAGTTCGAGCACCATGATCGTGATGATGATGGCGATTACGCCATCGCTGAAGGCTTCGACGCGTCCCTTGCCCATGCGAGTCCCGAAGATCAATGCGGTGGGGCGCACAGCCCGCCTTCGCCTTGCGCGCGGGCCGCGCCGCTGCCGATTATCGGTGATGGTGTGAGGATTTGTCGATGCGCGAGAGCCGGCCGCGCGGATGGCTCGATCCGCCGCGGCTCACGGGTAATGGACGGCGAGCCACACGCTCGGCTCGGTGTCGCTCGTCCATGCGACGCGGTGGCGGCAATGTGCCTCGATCAGCACGTGATCGCCGGGCTTCATCCGATGCGGCTGGGGGTCGTCGTCGAATTCGAGCATCGCCGCGCCGGTGAGCAGCACGACCCATTCGGCGCGCGGGCTGTCGTACCAGAAACCGGGCGGACTCGCCTGCCCGGTCGAGACGATCCGCTCGATCGTCACGCCGCCCCGCTCGACGAGCGCGTCGACCTGCTCCTCGGGCGTCGTCCCCAACTGCGCGACGAGGTCGAACAGATTGCCGCTGTTACGTGCGGGTTTGAGCGAGCTTGTCATCAGCGTGTCGCGCCAGCGTCAAGGCAGTTCATTGCATCGGCTCGAGCCCATCGAGCAGCGTCGGCACCAGTTCGCTGATGGTCGGATGCACGTGCATCGCGTATTGCAAAGTCGGATACGGCGCGCCTGCGGTCATGATGTCGACGAACGTATGGATCGCCTCGTCGCCCTCGATGCCGTGAATTGCCGCGCCGAGTATCTGTTTGCTGTTCGCATCGACGAGCGCCTTCATGAAGCCGTCGGTCTCGCCACGCTCGCGCGCACGGCCCACGCGCGACATCGGCATCGTCGCGATCAGCGCTTCGCGGCCGCTGTTGCGCACCTCCTGCTCCGACATGCCGACGCGCGCGAGCGGCGGGTCGACGAACACCGCATACGTCATGATCCGCGTGTCGACGCTGCGCGCGCCGCCGTCGAGCAGGTTCGCCGCGACGATCTGGTAGTCGTCGTAGGACGTGTGCGTGAACGCGCCGCGACCGTTCACGTCGCCGATCGCCCACACGCCCGGCACGCTGGTGCGCAACTGGCCGTCGACGATGATCGTGCCGTGCCGGTCGGTCTCGATGCCGGCGACGTCGAGGCCGAGGTCGTCGGTATTCGGCCTGCGGCCGGTGGCCAACAGCAGGTGCGACGCCTCCATGGCCGGGATGTTCTGCTCGAAGCCGATGCACACGTCGTTCGCGTGATGCGCATGCGGCTCGACGCGCGTCGGCTGCACGCCGAAATGAAACTCGACGCCCTCGCGCGCGAGCACCTTCTGCACCGACTCCGCGAAATCGGCATCCTCGCGGTTCAACACGCGCTCGCCGCGCACCAGCACGCTGACGCGGCTCCCGAAGCGGCGAAACACCTGCGCGAATTCGAGCGCGATATAACTGCCGCCGACGATCACCAGATGATCCGGCAACGCGGTCAGTTCGAGCAGCGTCGAGTTCGTGTAGTACGGAATCCGCTGGATGCCTTCGAGCGGCGGCACGACGGCGCGCGTGCCGGTGTTGATGAAGATTTCGAACGCGCTGAACTCGTTCAGCAATTCCCCGTCGCGCCCGCAGATAGCGAGCGTGCGCGCGCCGGTGAAGCGCGCGTGGCCGTTGAACACCGTGATGTTTTCCGTGCCGCGCAGCCATTTTTCGACGCCGCTGCGCGACTCTCCGATGATCCTGTCCTTGCGCGCCTTCACGGCCGCCAGATCGACGCCGACCGAACCCACCTGCACGCCGAGCTCCGCCGCATGGTGCGCAACGTGCGCCGCGCGGGCGCTCGCCACATAGGATTTGGTCGGCGTGCAGCCGACGTTCACGCAAGTGCCGCCGAACTCCGCGCGTTCGATCACCGCGGTGCGCCGCCCGCTTTGAGCGAGGCGCACGGCGAGCGGCGAACCGCCTTGTCCGGTACCGATCACGACTGCGTCGAAGTGCTGTGGCATGGCAACTCTCCCCGGCTGGGTGCAGGTCGTAGCATCTTACGCTTAGTGCCACGCGCTGCCATGTCATGTCTGATTGCGCGGGCGCTTTGGCGACGGCCCGTCTTCCCACGCGCCGCGCGCGAGGCGGCGCAAATCAGTTGGGATTACTGCGTAAGCTGCGCGGGAAATCTCAGGCGTGGCAATGAACCGCGCAAATCAACTCGCGCGAACGTTGCAGTGCGGCCTGCGCGCCGCGCGCCGCGAACACCCAGCCGACCTGGCCGAGATTGAAGTCCTGCGACACCATCACCTGCATCAGCGCGACCATCGGCAGTACGACCGCTGGCCGGTAAAGCTGGTTTCTGATCAACTCTGACATGACGACCCCCAAACGCGGGGCGCCGCTTCGGCACCGCGCACCAATAATGTTTCGATGGGGGAATTTTAGGGAGTGCGTCGCCGCCGATAAATAGCGGCAACGCGAAGTCACTTGTTCGGCAATCTGAACAATCGCGTCAGGACGCCTTCGCCATGCCGATCAGCTGCGCGTCGTACAGCGTGCGCGCATACGCGCTCGCGCCGACCGGCCGGCTGTACAGGTAGCCCTGCTGCTTGTCGCAATCGATCGCGCGCAGGAACGCCGCCTGCTCGGCGGTCTCGACGCCCTCGGCGGTGACGTTCATGCCGAGCGAGTGCGCCATCGCGACGACCGCCTGCGTGATCGCGACCGAATCGCGATGATCGGGCAGCCCCGCGACGAACGACCGGTCGATCTTCAGGTTATGCAGCGGAAAGCGCTTCAGGTACGACAGCGACGAATAACCGGTGCCGAAATCGTCGACCGAGACGCGCACGCCCATTGCGTTCAGCGCGCTCAGCATAGGCAGCACGGTATCGCTGTCGCTCATCAGCAATCGCTCGGTGATCTCGAGTTCGAGCGCGGCCGGTTCGAGCCCGGACTGCGCAAGACAACGTTCGATGCGCTCGAGCAGCCCGTCGTTGAACTGCCGCGGCGACAGATTGACCGCGACGATCAGATGCGGCGCGAGCGAGCGCCGCCACTGCGCGACCTGCTGGCAGGCGTGCTCGAGCACCCAGTCGCCGATCTCGACGATCAGCCCGGCATCCTCGGCGACCGGAATGAATTCGCCCGGCGACACGTTGCCGAGCTCGCTGTTGTACCAGCGCAGCAGCGCTTCCGCACCGATCGTGCGGCCGCTCTGGCTATCGACGATCGGCTGGTACACGAGGCTCAGCTCGTTGGCCGCGAGCGCGCGCCGCAGCGACTGTTCGATCGTGAAACGCCGCTGCAGATGCTGGTTCAGCTCGGCGGTGAAGAACTGGAAGTTGTTGCGGCCGCGCTGCTTCGCGTGATACATCGCCGAATCGGCGTTGCGCATCAGCGTCGCGACGTCCTGGCCGTCTTCGGGAAACAGGCTGATGCCGATCGACGCGCCCAGGTAGTACTCGTTGCCCGCCACCGCGAACGGCACCGCGATCATGTCCAGAATGCGGTGCGCGAGGCCGATCAGCTCGCCGGTATTGCCGTACGCACTGGCGACGATCACGAACTCGTCGCCGCCGACGCGCGCCAGCGTGTCGCCGCACCCGACGCAGGCCGACAGCCGTTCGGCGACGCTGCACAGCAAGGCGTCGCCGGCTTCGTGACCGGCGGTGTCGTTGACCTTCTTGAAGCTGTCGAGATCGACGAACAGCACGGCGACGCTGGTGAGCTCGCCGTCATGGTCGCCGGCGGCGCGCGGCGCGAACAGGTCGCGCATCCGCTCGGTCAGGTAGGCGCGGTTGTAGAGGCCGGTCAGCGAATCGCGCGTGGCGAGGTACTTCAACTGGCGCTGCGCCTCGCGCACCGGCCCGATGTCGGAAAACGAAATCAGCACGGAGTCCGGCTCGCTGTCGCCGGGCCGCAGGATCGGCACGACGTTCTGCGTGATCCACACGACCTCGCCGCCGATCAGTTCGAGGCCGACCGTCACGCCGAGCATCGGCTTGCCGGTCGCAAAGACCTGCGAGACCGGACGGTTGACTTCGCCGATGACCGAGCCGTCCTCGCCGAACGCGCGTGTCATCACGGTCCGCATGCTGCTGCCGACGACCTCCGGTGTCACGTGCAGCATGCGCTGCGCACTCGGATTACAGGCGAGCACGATGCCGGTGCGCGACTGCACGACGATGCCCTCGCTGAGATGATCGACGACCAGCCGGTGACGCTCCTCGCTATGCGCGAGGCGCTGCGCCATCGCGTCCTGATGGACCGCAAGGCCGACGCTGCTGCCGATGTCGCGCAGCATCGCCTCTTCCTCGGGGGTCGGACAGCGGGTGGCGCGGTAGTAGACGGCGAACGCGCCGAGCACAATGCCCGCGTCGTTTTCGAAGGGCACGGACCAGCATGCGCGCAAGCCGTGCGGCAACGCGAAATCGCGGAAGTTTTCCCACAGCGGATCGGATTCGATGTCGTCGACGATCACCAGACGCCGCTCGAACATCGCCGTGCCGCACGAGCCGACGCGCGGACCGATCGCCGCGCCCTCGATCGCGGCGCTGTACGCGGGCGGCAGCGACGGCGCGCCGCCGACGCGCACATGCACGCCGTCCGGGTCGAGCAGCAGGATCGAGCAGCACGCGCCGTCGCCGAGCAGCGCCTCGGCGCGACGGCAGACTTCGTCGAGCAGCTCGGGCAGCGGCGTGTTGCGGGTGATCAGCCGCAATACGCCGCGCTCGGACGCGAGTACCTCCTCGGCCCGTTCCGGCCGGTAGCGGGCGCCCTCCGGCGCAGCTGTCGTCGTGCCACGTGATGTTGCTTCGCAAAGCATAGTTGCGCCCCCCAAACCCAACATCGGCAAGTTAGTGTACGCGGCACACCGGGGTTTACGCTAAGTCCAGCGTGAAAATCTGCCATGCATCGCGTGCGGACGGCTCCGGTGTGGCGTGCCAGCATCGGTTGATGCCGGTACCACGGGCGACGGCAGTGCGGGCGCCGTCTGTTCGTGGCCCGCAGGCGCCGGCAGCGGCTCGACGCTGGGCCGGCCGCGGCAGACTGCGACGGCCCATTTGGTTCGGCGGCGGATGCCCGGCGCCCGGTCGCGGCGGCGGGGGCGGCGCATGACGCGCAATTGCGCGCCGGCGGCAGTTGCGCCGGGACGCTCAGCCGGCGGCCGACGGCTCGCCGCCCTCGCTCGTGCCGAACAGCTCCGCGCAAAGCTGCGCGCCGATTTCGCTCAGCGACGCGGCTCCGGTGCCATCGTCGTGGAACATCGTATCGACGAGACCGCTTCCTGAGAGCGCCGTCAATTGCCGCCGCAAGCTGCTCATCGGCACGCCGGCCTGCTTCGACAGCTTCGCGAGCGACCACGCGCGCCAGGGTGTCTCGCGATGCGCGCGCCATAGCTGCGCGAGTATCGCGGCGAGTTGCGGGTCGATGTCGTCGTCATCCATGTCGGTCTACCTGTCGTGATGTGTCGTTTTGCATCGCCGTGGCGCCTGTCACGCCATCGCCGTAGCCAGCTCACCGAGCGTCTTCAACGCCGCTTCGGCCTGCGCGGTCCACGGATAGCTGTAGTTGAGCCGGATGAAGTGCCGAAAATCGTTGCGCGTCGAAAACATCATCCCCGGCCCGACCGTGATCCCGCGTTCGAGCGCCGCCCGATAAAGCCGCATCGAATCGATCGCAACGGGCAACTCGACCCACAGTACGTAGCCGCCCCGCGGCGTCGACACGCGCGTGCCGACCGGGAAAAAGCGCAGCACCAGCGCGCTCATGATGCTCGCCTGCTGCCGGTACACGCGGCGCAGGTGCCGCAGATGGCGGTCATAGCCGTCCTGACGCAAATAATCGGCGACCGCGATCTGGGGCACCGACGGCGTCGTCAGCGTATTCAGGAACTTGAGCTTCTCGACCTGCGCGCGATAGCGCCCCGGCAGCGCCCAGCCGATCCGGTATGAGGCCGTCAGGCTTTTCGAAAACGACGCACAGTGCAGCACGAGCCCCTGGGTGTCGAAGGTCTTCAGCGTCGACGGCCGCGTGTCGCCGAAATACAGCTCCTGGTAGACATCGTTCTCGATCGCCGGAATCTCGTGCGCGGCCAGCAGTTCGACCAGTTGCCGCTTGCGCTCGTCGGACATGCAGAAACCGAGCGGATTCTGGAAATTCGGCATCACCATGCACGCGGCGATCTTCTGCCGCGCGATCGCCTTCGCGAGCGCGTCGATATCGATGCCGTCGACCGGATGCGTCGCCACCTCGATCGCGCGCATGCCGAGGCGCTCGATGGCGTGCAGCATCGCGTAGTAGGTCGGCGACTCGACCGCGACGGTGTCGCCGGGCTTGGCGACCGCCTGCAGGCTCAGGTTGATCGCCTCGGTCGCGCCGAGCGTGATCACGATTTCGCCCGGATCGACCGGCAGACCGTTTTCCGCATAGCGCCGCGCGATCTGCCGGATCAGCTCGGGGTTGCCCGGCGGCAGATCGTCGATCAGATTCCAGCTCGCGTGCCGCCGCGCGATCGCGTTGGCGTACTGGTTGATGCGCCGCCACGGGAACAGCGACGGATCGGGATACGGCGAGCCGAACGGCACGGCGTCGTGCGCGCGGATGCTGCGTAGCGTCGACAGCACGAGCCGGCTCACGTCGACCGTCGCGGGCACCGGCGGCGGCGCGGACTTGCGGCCCGCGCGGGCCGCGGCGGGCGCCGGCGCGAGCGCCCGCGCGGCCGCGTCGCGCACGAAATAGCCCGACTGCGGCCGGCTTTCGACGATGCCGCGGCTCTCCAGCAGCGCATACGCGTGCAGCACCGTCTTGATGCTGACGCCGTGCTGCTGGCTCGCCTGTCGCACCGACGCAACCCGCTCGCCGGCCGCGAACACGCCGCGGCGCACGGCTTCGGTGATTTCGTCGGCGAGTTTTTCGTAGAGCTTCATGCGATCCGAGTGGATTCGGGCGGCTTCAGGCATCGTCGCGCAACTGTACTCCTATTCTTTCCGATTTTCTGTACCCGACGTAGTTTATGGAACACAGTACGCTCTCCGGCATTGGTCTGCAAAGCCTGTCGAATCTTTCCACCGCCACGTCATGAAGAACGAAACACAAGCCGAAGCCCGCATCGAGCCGTACAAGCACCCCGCCGCTGGCTGGGGCGCGCTGAAGTATGTCGCCATCAACCTGCTCAAGGAGAAGGTCGCGGGCGGCAACTACCGCACGCTGCTCAAGCAGAACCAGCCTGACGGCTTCGACTGCCCCGGCTGCGCGTGGCCGGATCGCGAGCACGCGTCGACATTCGAGTTCTGCGAAAACGGCGTGAAGGCCGTGGCCGCCGAGGCCACCGGCAAGCGCGTGACGCCCGCGTTCTTCGAGCGGCACAGCGTCACGGAGCTGATGACGCAATCCGACTTCGAACTCGAGCAGCACGGCCGCCTGACCGATCCGCTCGTCTACGACGCCGCGCGCGACCGCTATGTGCCGATCGGCTGGGACGACGCATTCGCGCTGATCGCGAGCCATCTGAAGCGTCTCGACGATCCTGACCGCGCCGCGTTCTATACCTCGGGCCGCGCGAGCAACGAAGCCGCGTTCCTGTACCAGCTGTTCGTGCGCATGTACGGCACCAACAATTTTCCCGATTGCTCGAACATGTGCCACGAGGCGACGAGCCGTGGCCTGCCGCACACGGTCGGCATCGGCAAGGGCACGGTCACGCTCGATGACTTCGAACACGCGGATACGCTGCTGATCTTCGGCCAGAATCCGGCCACCAACCATCCGCGCATGCTCGGCGAGCTGCGCGAATGCGCGAAGCGCGGCGCCACGATCGTGTCGATCAATCCGCTGAAGGAGCGCGGCCTCGAACGCTTCGCGAGCCCGCAGCATCCGGTCGAAATGCTGACGATGGGCAGCACGAAAATCAGCTCGGTATTCATCCGTCCGAAGGTCGGCGGCGATTTCGCGCTGATCAAGGGCGTCGCCAAACGCGTGCTCGAACTGGATGACGAAGCGCTCGTGTCGGGCCTCGAGCGCGTGCTCGACTTCGGCTTCATCGCCCAGCACACAGTCGGCTTCGCTGCCTTCGCCGACGATCTGCGCGCCGAGCGCTGGGACACGATCGTCGCCGAGGCAGGCGTGCCGCTCGACGAGGTGCTGAAGCTCGCCGATATCTACGTGAAGGGCCGCGCGGTGATTTCGACCTGGGGCATGGGTCTCACGCAGCACAAGAACTCGGTCGCGACGGTACAGCTGCTGTCGAATCTGATGATGATGCGCGGCAATATCGGCCGGCGCGGCGCGGGGCTGTGCCCGGTGCGCGGCCACTCGAACGTGCAGGGCGACCGCACGGTCGGTATCGAAGAAAAGCCTACTGAAGCGTTTCTCGACAAGCTCGGCGCAGCCTACGACTTCGCGCCGCCGCGCGAGCACGGACTCGACGTCGTCAACACGATTCAGGCGATGCTCGACGGCAAGGTGAAGGTATTCATCGGGCTGGGCGGCAATTTCTCGATCGCGACGCCGGACACGCCGCGCACGTGGGACGCGATGCGCGCATGCGATCTGACCGTGCACGTGACGACGAAGCTCAATCGCAGCCACCTCGTGCATGGCCGCGACGCGCTGATCCTGCCGACGCTCGGACGCACCGAGATCGATGTTCAGAACGGCGTGGCGCAAGGCGTCAGCGTCGAGGATTCGATGAGCATGGTGCACATCTCGTATGGGATGAACAAGCCGGCGTCGGACAATCTGCTTTCCGAAGTGGCGATCGTCGCGCGCATGGCGCATGCGACTTTGGGCAGCGGCAAGGTGGACTGGCTCGCCCATGCGGCCGACTACGCGCTGATTCGCGACGGCATCGCGAAGGTGATCGACGGTTTCGACGACTACAACGAGCGTCTGAAGAAGCCGGGCGGCTTCCATCTCGGCGTCGCATCGCGCGATCGCATCTGGAAAACGCCGAGCGGCAAGGCACAGTTCATCGTCCACGCGATCGCGCTCGACACGCCGATTCATCAGGCGAAGAAGCAACATGGCGAACGCCTGCTGACGCTGATGACCACCCGCTCACATGATCAGTACAACACGACGATTTACGGTCTCGACGATCGCTATCGCGGCGTGTACGGACAGCGGCGCGTGCTGTTCGCCAACAAGGACGATCTCGCGATGCTCGGGTTCGCGGCTGGTCAGCGCGTCGATATCACGAGCGTGTGGGCCGATGGCATCGAGCGACGTGTGGACGGTTTTCTGCTCGTCGAGTACGACATTCCGCGCGGCTGCCTCGGCGCTTATTATCCGGAGACGAATCCGCTGGTGCCGCTCTCCTCGGTCGCAGATGGCGCGGGTACGCCGACGTCGAAGTCGATTCCGGTGTTGTTGACGGCGTCGATGGTGGAGGATGCCGCGGAACTGGCGGCTTGAAGTCAGCTCCGTTTGTCGCGCCTGCCGCGCCCGCCGCGCGGCGTACCTCACACGGTCTTCTTCGCCAGATCGCGATGTGTCAGATACAGACGTAGATCGAATTCGATCTGTTGGTAACCCGGCTGCATGAACTCGCACAGACGATAGAACGCTTTGTTGTGGTCGCTTTCTTTCAGATGAGCGAGTTCGTGCACGACGATCATCTTCAGAAACTCCGGCGCCGCGGCCTTGAATAACGACGCGATGCGGATTTCCTTCTTCGCTTTCAGCTTGCTGCCGTGCACGCGCGAAATGCTCGTGTGCAGGCCGAGCGCGTGACGCATCACGTCGAGTTTGCTGTCGTAAGTGACCTTGTCGATCTGATCCGCGCTGCGCAGGTGTTCGCGTTTGAGTTCCGCGCAGTACTCGTAGAGCGCGCGGTCGGTTTGCACCTCGTGCGTGCTCGGGTACTTCTGCGCGACGTAGGAGCCGAGCTGATCGGCGGCGATCAGCTTTCTCACCTTGTCTTGCAGCGGTGCGGGGTAGCCGGTGAGGTATTTGAGGGGGGACATGAAGGCGGAGTGAGGTTGGCGGGGGTGATGTTACGCATGGTCCGGCCTGGCGACAAGTTTGATTCTTTCCGGACGACTTAAGGCGCGTAGGCGTGCATGTTGTCGATGATTTCACCGCCTGATTCAACGCCTCCCTCGTCGTGCAAGATGGCGTTGTCGTCACCGCGCAATTGATTCGCTCGCTTCATCGCATCAATCACCCTGCATGCTTGACGTCGAGCGACTACAAGAAATCCGACTCCGCTGAGGCGGTACGGCTTACGGCAGAGCGAACTGATCCGGCCTCACGCGCAAACGCTGCTTCACTTCGGGGTGATATATCGAGAGGATGCCAAGCGCACAGGCCCCGAGGCAGTTGGCGACATTCTCTGTCAGTTCATCACCTGGAATGGCGTCAAGCCGCCAAGGCGCTACCACGGCATTCTCGCGCAGTTCCGCAAGATCTGAGTCTTTGAGCGAGCACATTTCGAATTGCCGAAGTTCGTCGTTGTATGAGATGACGAACGATTGTGGGGCGACCATGCTTAGTATCATCGGCAGTGGTTACGGGGTGTGAATTGCACTATTCGCCAGACGGCTTCGCTGGTGTCCAGACCATCGGGGCTTCAGTCGTGATCTGCAAGCGAGACCTCAAGTCAGGATTCGAAGCGGCAAGGCTCAGGACCGCCAAGCCCCCCAGCTTCCGCGCGTCCTCGTCTGTAAATGGAGCGTCGGAGTGGCCAGCGGCATCCGGCGGCACGCTGATTGCCATGACGCGATCAATCGCGGTTTGAACGAACTGTCGCGGCACAACGCAGAATTTCACCTGTCCCGTGTGTTCGTCGAAAAAACTGATAAACGCGGTTTGTCGTTGACTCATCAATAACCTCTACAGGTCTGGTAATTCGCGAATGCCCGTTGCGCGCACAGCGCATAAGTGCGCGGGTCTTGGAATATTGCGCCAGCAGCAGAACACGCTGTCATTTCCGCATGATATATCGCGTCGCACTCAGTTTCCTCGGCCGCGCTGACTCCGCGCGCCGCGATCTGCTGCACATCGCCGCTCAGCGCGTCCGGTGCGTACTCCAACGGCTTTGCATTGCCGAGATTCTGCGGCACGCGCGGACTGTTGCCATGGAGCGAGCTTGCCATGTCCGCCTCGGCCGGTTGTTGTGTGCGGGCAGGCGCTGGACCCGAACCTTTTTCCCGCTGCTTGCGTATCGCCTCCACACACTTGCGCATGTCGTCCCGCTCGGGCACAAACAGCAGGTTGCCGTTCTTTACTTCGTCGTACAGGGCTTTGGCGACCTGATGGTTGGTCATCCTGTACATATGAAAGCGGTTGTCACTCCCCCCGACAACGGCGACAGCGACCGCTGGCTCTTTGTTATCGCGCCGCCGCTCACGACTCACTAAACCCGATGGTCACCGTCACCATTGTTTTGACAATCGTTAAACAAAATATCGAACCTGTCCTATTGAATGCCCCTCCTGTTTGCGCTAGCTTGGCGCAGGGTGATCCGCAGCGCTCACCCGTCGAAGGTGGGGCCATTTTATGATTCGCTCACGAACCGGAGAGCCGAGAGAATCGGCATGCCCTCACCCAGAACTGCGTGCCGAAATATGGCATCGGCCTGACGCGGCATCAGGACAACACCAACGCGAATAACGAAGATGCAAAAGTGCGATAACCCAAGGTGTCCGGTCTGTTACCCGAACTGGAAAGAGGAAGAGGCCGCCGCAAAAAAGCGAACGGAAGATGACAAGCAGGACTGTATCGACTGCTGGCGCTTCTATCAGAAGAAGGCCGAGGCCATCGTATCCGTTGACGATCCGGTTGCGCGTAACCGCAGCATCAATGCGGCGTATGCGCAACTCTGGTGGGATGACCGACGTTTCCAGTGGGCCGGACTCGCGGCGTTCGCGTCGAAGCAGGTAGGATGCGGGCTGCTAAATGCCGCCGAGATGATCGGCAAATCGGCTTCGGACAGCGTTGCCAATTTGCGCAAGGTAGCGAGTGTTGGCCCGGCTGCATGGATGACGGCCTACGGGGCACAGTCGGCGGTGAGCGCTGCGACCGCCGAAAGCGGTACCAAGGTCTATCAGATGCTGGCAAAGGGCAACACGTCGCTGTTTCTCGACGTTTGGCCGCTGCATATGTTCTACAAGAAGTTTGGGCTTGCGCGATTAAAGCGATGCTTACCCGAACGCAAACTCTTGCGCGGTTCCGTCCTGTGGCCGATTGAGAACAGTGTTCCGTTCGCGGAGGAAAGGCCTCAGATTTTGAGCGCCTTCTCCGCAATTGATAGTGGCCGCATTGCAGATGGTGTCAAAGACTTGGCAATACACGAGCAAATCAACATCTTGCAACCGGCCATGTACAACGATCCAACATTCGCGTTGCTGATGCGCGCCAACCAGTTCGCATGGGCATTGCATATTCCGACTGGATCGGCGCGGGAAATCCAGCTTGCCTTTGCGAATCAGTGTACGGTGACGGGGGCCAACGCCAAGAACGAAAGATTCAGCAAGGAGCCTCTCGCAAATCTTGCCGATCCACAGCAGCGCATGGCATTTGTTTTGCGAGCCGCACAGCGTTTCGACCAACTGCTACACGATCCGCTTAAGAAATATGACGTAGAAAATTCCCTTTATCTCATCGCGCATGCAAGGTAAACATGCTGAGTCGAAAAATCAGGTGGCCTGGATATCTCGTTTGCACCGTAGTTGGCTGCGCTGCCTTATGGGGACTGCTCGCAATGGCAAATCCTGTTGATGAGGTCGTGCTGACGCTAGGGGAACCCTATGAACAGGTGCGTAAGCAATCGCACTCGACGTTACCGCCGATTGAACCCAATACAAGCTGGGCTGGGGTGCTGATACGTCCTGCAAAACTCCGATTTGTTGATCCACACTATGATTTCGTAACGCCGGCCGCGAAGTTTTTCATGGTTCAGTACGACCAGCAAGGCAAGGTCGAATCACTTGTACTCTCGCCGCAAGTCGAAACATTACCGCTTGACGAATCAATGGCGATCCTCACGGACCTACAGAACCAATTCAGGCGGGGCGGGTGGAAACCTTTTCACTCTTCGACCAATCGCCCCATCGAAGACACTCAGGCGACACGCAATACAATTCGGGCGTGCGACGCACCCACGACACGATGGCAGGCCGGCAACAAATATCAGGTTTCACTCAATATCCGGTGCTTTCGGACAGACGACCGACCAAACGACGAGCGCTACCTGATTACCCTCGACCTTAATTTTCCGGTGTTTGAGGATAACAGCGACGACTATTAACCGGTAGTTCGCGAAGCCGGTGAGTACAAGTGGTCCCGCTCCGGCGGGACTTTCTGTTTAATGTCACGTAGGTCTCAGTGAGCAAAGACATGCGCCGCCCACGCTTCCATCGTCGGGCGGCGCTGTTCCAAAAGATTGTCCCGCTGAGGTAGTCAGGCGACCGTCCCGCCTTTGATCGGAATGACTTCGGCCCCGGCCTTGATCCGGGGTCACGGTAATCGGCCCACTCCTGCATCATCTCGCGGCGCTCGCGAATGAATTTTGTGCGGTTGTACGCCGAACCAAGGTTATCCGGTACGGCGTGCGCGTCGCGCGCGCCTGGGAACACGTAGCGGCCGCTACCCGTCAGCGCCCGCAGTTCGCGCAGGATCGCGACGGCCTGTGCCGCCAGTGGCACAAGATGATCCGTGTTGGTTTTCGTGACGCGGTAGCGCCATTCCCCCTTGTCCAGATCGATCTGCGCCCATTCAGCCTGTCTCAGTTCGCCGGGACGCACAAACAGCATGGGCGCGAGCCTGAGCGCGCACAAAACCGGGAACGTGCCGGAAAAGGCATCGAAGGCCCGCAACATCTCCGAGACCTTGGCGGGCTCGGTGATCGAGGCGAAATGCGTTGTCTGTGCAGGCGGTATTGCGCCAACCAGATCGCGTGCCGGATCGGTTTTGCAATAGCCCTCCTTGATCGCGAAACGGAACACAGGGCTTGCTTCGCTGCGCAGACGGTGAGCCGTAAAGCGGGCGCCCCGGCTATCCACGCGTTTAAGGACTGCCAGAATCTCGGGTGCGTCAATTTCCGCGATGGGTCGCTTGCCAAGCTAGGAAAACGCGTCATTCCTGAAACGCGCAAGCGTTTTTTCACACTGCCCGCTTTCAACGGACTGACCGCGCTCTTCCATCCAGGCGAGCGCAACGGCTTCGAATGAATTGGCAGCAGCAAGGCGGGCGGCGCGTTTCCCGGCCTTTTTGGCTTCCCCCGGATCAATGTTTGCTGCCAGTTTTTCGCGGGCGTCGTCCCGACGCTTGCGGGCATCGGCAAGCGGCACGTCTGGATAGACGCCAAGTGCGGGGCTCTTTTCCTTTCCGGCAAAACGGTACTTGAAAATCCATCGCTTGCTGCCCGTTGGCGTGACAAGCAGCAGCAGGCCGCCACCGTCGTACAGCTTCTGCTGTTTTTCACCCGGCTTCGTGTTACGGATCGTGGCATCGGTCAGCGCCATGTCTGCGTCTTCGGTTGTCGCGCCGCTGCGGGGGTCGTTTTCCATCCGACGGGCGCTTGAAATCCGACGGGCGCTTGAATCGTGGCAACCCCCGAAACGACCCCCTGGGTTGTAATCGCTGGTGAACCCTTGGAGACTACAGCAAACAAAAGCCCCGCTCAGCGCTAGCTGTCGGGGCTTCGTGGTGAACCGTTGAAATCCGTTGGCGAGTATTTGGTGCCGGGGACCGGACTTGAACCGGCAAGCCCGAAGGCGGCGGATTTTAAGTCCGCTATGTTTACCAATTTCATCACCCCGGCAGAGGTGGCAATCGCGCGTGGTCGCGAATTCTACCATCGCCTCCCGGCAGCCCCAAAAAAGCGCCCGACACCCGCATTCATCCCCAAGTCACAAACGTTGCCGATAATCCGCTCACGAAAACGATTACAGCGGGCCGAAAACCGATGACGCCGACGATCAAGGATGTCGCCGCCCACGCGGGCTTTTCCATCGCCACGGTATCGCGCGCGATCAACGCGCCGCACACCGTGAACCCCGTCACGCTCGACAAGGTACGTCAGTCGATCGACGCGCTGAACTTCCGCCCGAGCCCGCTCGGCCGGCAATTGCGCGGCGAGCGCACGCGCCTCGTGGGTGTCGTCCTGCCGACGCTAGCGAACCCGGTGTTCGCCGAATGCCTGCAAGGCATCGACGATCTCGCGTCAGCGCAAGGCTATCGGCTGATGCTGATGACCACGCAGTACGACGTGGACCGTGAACGTCACGCAATCGAAACGCTGCGCGAGCATCGCGTCGAAGGACTGATCCTGACCGTCGCCGATGCCGACACCCATCCGCTGCTCGACGAACTCGACCGCGACGGCCTGCTATACGTGCTGATGCACAACGACACGGTGCGCCGCCCGTCGGTGTCGGTCGACAATCGCCTCGCCGCCTACGACGGCGTGCGCCGGCTCATCGCGCACGGCCATCGCCACATCCTGATGCTGGCCGGCTCGTTCGCGGCCTCGGATCGCGCGCGTCAGCGTCATCTCGGCTACACGCAGGCGATGCAGCAGGCCGGCCTCACGGCCGCGCCCGCGCTCGAAGTCGATTTCAACGCCGACGAACTCGCGCCGTCCGTGCTCGCGCATCTGACGCACGGCGCAAACCGTCCGACCGCCCTCTTCTGCAGCAACGATCTGCTCGCGATGGTCGTGATGCGCGGCCTGCGCCGCGCGCGTCTGAGGATTCCGCAGGACATGTCGATTCTCGGCTTCGACGGCCTCGCAATGGGCGAACTGCTGTCGCCGGCGCTCGCGAGCATCTGCGCGCCGAATCGCGAAATCGGCTGTGCGGCGTGGCAGCGCTTGCTCGCACGCATCGGCGGCGCGCGCGACGAGCGCGCGTTCTGCGCAACCTCGCGCGCGTTGACGCTGCCGCACAGCTTGCGCGAAGGCGCGACGATCGCGGCGCTCGGCTCGCACGCGAATCTCGACGGAGCGTCGCCCACCCACGTCCCGAGCGCTGCGGCCGCCACCGAAAAGCCGCTCGCATAAGAAGCCCAATGAAGGCACGCGCATACGCGCGCCCTGGCTGTTATCCCCAACCCGCGCAACCCATCCGACACAGGGAGACCCGCAGTGCCCCGCTCAACCTCACGCTTCGCATCCTCGCTCATACCGCTGTGGCAGAAACTCGCGCGCGCCGCCGCGACCGCACTGCCGGCGAGCCTGCTCGTCGCCGGCGCGGCGCTCGTCGCGCTCGCGCCGCAAGCCGCGCGCGCCGACGAAACCGCGATCTGCTACAACTGCCCGCCCGAATGGGCCGACTGGGCGAGCCAGATCAAGGCGATCCAGCAAAAGACCGGCATTCGCGTGCCGTTCGACAACAAGAACTCGGGACAATCGATCGCGCAGCTGATGGCCGAGCAGAAAAGCCCGGTCGCCGACGTCGTGTATCTCGGCGTATCGTCGGCGTTCCAGGCCAAGGACAAGGGCGTGATCCAGCCGTACAAGCCCGCGCACTGGGACGACATTCCCGCCGGCCTGAAAGACCCGCAAGGCTACTGGTTCACGATCCACTCGGGCACGCTCGGCTTCTTCGTCAACAAGGACGCGCTCGAAGGCAAGCCGGTGCCGCGCTCGTGGGCCGATCTGCTGAAGCCCGAATACAAAGGCATGATCGGTTATCTCGATCCGTCGAGCGCGTTCGTCGGCTATGCGGGCGCGGTCGCGGTGAACCAGGCGCTCGGCGGCACGCTCGATAACTTCGAGCCGGGTCTCGACTGGTTCAGAAAGCTCAAGGCGAACGCGCCGATCGTGCCGAAGCAAACCGCGTACGCGCGCGTGCTGTCCGGCGAAATTCCGATCCTGCTCGACTACGACTTCGACGCGTACCGCGCGAAGTACAAGGATCACGCGAACGTCGAGTTCGTGATTCCGAAGGAAGGCACGATCTCGGTGCCGTACGTGATGAGCCTCGTGAAAGGCGCGCCGCACGAAGCGAACGGCAAGAAGGTGCTCGATTTCGTACTGTCCGACGAAGGCCAGAAGCTGTGGGCGCAGGCGTATCTGCGGCCGGTGCGCGCGAGCGCGATGAGCGCCGAGACGGCTGCGCAGTTCCTGCCCGCGAGCGAATACGCGCGCGCGAAGCCGGTCGACTTCGCGAAGATGGCCGACAAGCAGTCGAGCTTCGGCGAGCGCTATCTACAGGTGATGCATTGAACGAAGTCACGTTCCCGCTGCGCTGGCGCATCGCGTTGCTCGCGCCCGCGCTCGCGGTCTTCATCGCGTTCTGGCTGCTGCCGATGGTCGCGCTCGCGCAGCTCTCCGGCGGCGGCCATGCGTTCGCGACCTATCGCGCAATGCTGACGAATGCGCGTTACATGTCGAGCCTTGGCGCGACCGTCGTGCTGTCGGCGGGGGTCACGGCGGCCACGCTGGTGCTGTCGGTGATCGCTGGGCTGCTGCTCGCGCGTCGAGAGTTCGCCGGCAAGCGCCCACTGCTCGCGCTACTGACGTTTCCGCTCGCGTTTCCGGGTGTCGTCGTGGGCTTCATGGTCATCATGCTGGCGGGACGTCAAGGGTTGATCGGCGCGCTGTCGCTGAAAC
Organism: Paraburkholderia sp. 35.1; assembly: GCF_050436525.1. NCBI lineage: Bacteria > Pseudomonadati > Pseudomonadota > Betaproteobacteria > Burkholderiales > Burkholderiaceae > Paraburkholderia > Paraburkholderia sp. 35.1. The sequence continues at coordinate 552,120 of NZ_JBNDMJ010000003.1, forward strand.
TCGCGGGTGATCGCTGGGTGTTCGCGTATTCGATGAGCGGCTTGTTTCTGGGCTATCTGTACTTCTCGATTCCGCGCGTGATCGTCACCGTGATGGCTTCGGCGACCAAGCTCGATGCATCGCTCGAAGAGGCCGCGCGCTCGCTCGGCGCATCGCCGTGGCGCATCATGCGCGACATTGTGTTGCCGGCGCTGTCGCCCGGACTGATCGCGGCGGGCGCCGTGTGCTTCGCGACCGCGATGGGCGCGTTCGGCACGGCGTTCACGCTCGCCACCGACATCGACGTGCTGCCGATGACCATCTATACCGAGTTCACGCTGAACGCGAACATGGTGACGGCCGCGGGCCTGTCGATCGTGCTGGGCATCGTCACGTGGGCGGTGCTGGCGATCGCGCGCAGCGCGAGCGGTTCGGGCGTGGCGGCGAGCGCGTGAACGGCGCGTCGCTTGAAGCCAGCATGAGCGCACACAACGACAATCTATCCATGAACTCAGTCACGGCCCCTTCGCCCTCATCTCCGTCGCAACCGGCAGCGGGACCGCGCGCGCGACGCGCGTGGCCTTCCACGCGAACATGGCTCGCCGCGGGTCAATGGTTCGTCACACTGCTGCTGTGCGCGTTCCTGATCGTGCCGGTCGTCATGTCGATCGTCGCCGGGCTGACGGTCAACTACTTCAAGGGCGTGTCGAGCGGACTCACGCTGCGTTGGCTCGTCGAAGTGTGGACCCAGTATCACGACTCGGTGTGGCTATCGCTCGAAGTGGCCGCGGCGACGCTCGTCGTCACGCTGCTGACCGGCGTGCCCGCGGGCTATGTGCTCGCGCGCAGCAAGACGCGCTTCGCACGCATCGTCGAAGAGTTTCTGGTGCTGCCGATCGCGCTGCCCGGCCTCGCATCGGCACTCGCGCTGCTGGTGATCTACGGCGGCTTCACGGCGTTTCGGATGAGCGCGGCGTTCATCGTCGTCGGGCATGTGGTGTTCACGCTGCCGTTCATGGTGCGCGCGGTCGCGGCGGTCTGCGCGAGCAGCGATCTGCGTACGCTCGAAGAAGGCGCGGCGAGCCTCGGCGCGAGCTTCTTCACGCGCTTCGTCACGATCGTGCTGCCGAACGCGCGGCCGGGCATCGTCGCGGGCGCGCTCGCGGTGCTCACGCTGTCGATCGGCGAATTCAACCTCACGTGGATGCTGCACACGCCCGACACGAAGACGCTGCCGGTCGGCCTCGCCGACACCTACGCGTCGATGCGCATCGAGATCGGCAGCGCGTACACGATCCTGTTCTTCATCATGACGATGCCGCTGCTCGTCGCGATGCAATGGCTCGGCGTCGATGCGACCGGCCAGCGCAGCGCGTCGAAAAAGCGCGGCGCCGCCTCTTCCGCGAAGCCCATCGACACGCCATGAAACTGACCTCGGTTCCCATCACGCTCACGCAGTGCGCCAAAACGTTTCGCGGCACGCGCGTGCTCGAACCGCTCGACCTGACGATCGGCGCGGGCGAAACCCTCGTGCTGCTCGGACCGTCGGGCTGCGGCAAGACGACGACGCTGCGCCTGATCGCGGGCCTCGAAACACCTGACGCGGGCGGCCGCATCGCATTCGGCGACGACGACGTGACCACGCTGCCGATCGAAAAACGCGCGGTCGGCATGGTGTTCCAGAGCTACGCGCTGTTTCCGAACCTGACCGTGCGCGGCAACATCGGCTACGGTCTGAAGATCAAACGCGTGCCGGCCGCAGTCGCGCGACAACGCGTCGACGAACTGCTCGGCATGATGCGGCTCAACGCGCACGCCGACAAACCGATCGATCAACTGTCGGGCGGCCAGCGTCAACGTGTGGCGCTCGCGCGCGCACTCGCGGTGCAGCCGCGCGTGCTGCTGCTCGACGAACCGCTGACCGCGCTCGACGCGCGTCTGCGCGACGCATTGCGCAGCGAGATGAACGCGCTGTTGCGCGAACTCGGCATCACGACTGTCTACGTGACGCACGATCAGGCCGAAGCGATGGAGCTCGGCGATCGCATCGTCGTGATGAGCGCGGGACGCATCGAGCAGATCGGTTCGCCGCGCGACATCTACTATCGTCCGGCCAATCGCACGGTCGCGCAGTTCGTCGGCACGATCAACCGTGTCGCGGGCGAGCCGCGCGACGGCATGCTCGCGACGAGCGGCGGCGCCGTGCCGTTGCCCGCGCATGCGTCGAACGCACGCGGCGCGCACGAAATCTTCTTTCGCCCCGAGGATGCCCGGCTCACCGACCCCGCGCTCGCGCAGCTGCGCGGCCAGATCGAAAGCACCGCGTTCCTCGGCGAACGCACGCGGCTGACGATTGGCGGTGCCGCGCCCGAGCCGCTCTTCGTCGACGTCGCGGGCCGCATCGAGCTTGCGCGCGGCACGCCGGTCGGCATCTCGATCGAGCCGGACGCACTGATTGCGCTATCGTAGGTAAAAACAGCGCCGCATCCTGGCGCCCGACACGAAGCAACCCGAAGGACCTCTGTCATGCTGCTGGCTCAAATTAGCGACCTGCATATCAAGCAACCCGGCGCACTCGCGTATCGCCGCGTCGATACCGCCCCCTACCTCGCGCGCTGCGTCGACGCGCTCAACGCGCTCACCCCGCGCCCCGACGCGGTGCTGATCACCGGCGACCTCGTCGATCAGGGCGACCCGCAGCAGTACGCACACCTGAAAACACTGCTCGCGCCGCTCGCGATTCCCTACTTCCTGATGGTCGGCAATCACGACGAACGCAACGCGCTGCGCGCGGCGTTTCCCGAGCGCGAGGAATTGCTGAGCGGCGGCGAGTTCGTGCAGTACGCGCTCGACGTCGGCCCGCTGCGCGTGATCGCGCTCGATTCGCTGGTGCCCGGTTCGAGCGCCGGCATGCTGTGCGACACGCAGCTCGCGTGGCTCGAGCGGCAGCTCGATGCGGCGCGCGGCAAGCCGGTCGTGGTCGCGCTGCATCACCCGCCGTTCGCGTGCGGCATCGGGCATATGGACGAGATCCGGCTCGACCGGGCGGCGTCGCACAAGCTCGCGGCGTTGATCGCTCAGCATCCCAACGTCGAGCGCGTGCTCTGCGGGCACGTGCATCGGTCGATGTTCGTGCGCTTCGGCGGCACGATCGCGAGCGCGATTCCAGCGCCCGCGCACCAGGTGGCGCTCGATTTTCGCGAGGACGGACCGTCGGCGTTCGTGATGGAGCCGCCCGCGTATGCGCTCCATTACTACGATCCGGCGACGGGCATCGTCACGCATCATGCGTATGTCGACGCGGCCGACGGTCCGTATCCGTTCTACGACGCTGGCGCGTTGATCGACTGAACCGCCGGACACACTTCGCAACCGCCTGATACCGGCTGCGCGGGCGAGCCTCGCGCGGCCGTCAGCACGAACCCCGCCGCTCCGGTATGATCGGCACGCTTGAGGACCGCGCATGGGCCGGTCCGTCGATCCGCCCCTGTCATGTCCACTTCCGACGCTTCCACTTCCGCTTCCTCCGCCCGGTCGTTGCGCGGCGTGTTGCTGCTGCTCGCGACGATCGCCGGTGTCTCGGTCGCAAACATCTATTTCAACCAGCCGCTGCTCGATAACTTCCGCCAGTCGTTTCCGGGCAGCGCGTCATGGGTCGGCGCGGTGCCGGCCGTCACGCAGCTCGGCTACGCCGCCGGCATGCTGTTGCTCGCGCCGCTCGGCGATCGCTTCGACCGGCGTCTGCTGATCCTGCTGCAGATCGCCGGCATGTGCGTCGCGCTCGTCATTGCGGCGTCGGCACCGACGCTCGCGGTGCTGATCGTCACGAGTCTCGCGATCGGCGTGCTCGCGACGATCGCGCAACAGGCGGTGCCGTTTGCGGCCGAACTCGCGCCGCCGTCCGAGCGCGGCCACGCGGTCGGCGCCGTGATGAGCGGCCTGCTGCTCGGCATCCTGCTCGCCCGGACCGCGGCGGGCATCGTCGCCGAATACTTCGGCTGGCGCGCGGTGTTTGGCGCATCCGTCGTCGCGCTGCTCGCACTCGCTGTCGTCATCGTTTTGCGTTTGCCGAAGAGTCAGCCCACCTCGACGTTGCCGTACGGCAAGCTGCTCGTGTCGATGTGGCACCTGGTAACCGAGCATCGCGCGCTGCGCGAGGCATCGCTGACCGGTGCGGCGTTGTTCGGCGCGTTCAGCATTTTCTGGTCGGTGCTCGCGCTGCTGCTCGCGGGCGCGCCGTTTCATCTCGGGCCGCAGGCGGCAGGGCTGTTCGGTATCGTCGGCGCGGCCGGCGCGCTGGCCGCGCCGCTCGCCGGCAAGTTCGCCGACCGGCGTGGACCGCGCGCGATCATCACCGTATCGCTCGTGCTGGTCGTGATCGCGTTCGTGATTTTCGGCGCGTCGGCGAAGAGCATCGCGGGCCTCGTGGTCGGCGTGATCATTCTCGACATCGGCGTGCAGGCCGCGCAGATTTCGAATCAGTCGCGCATCTACGCCTTGAAGCCCGATGCGCGCAGCCGCGTGAATACCGTGTACATGGTCGCGTATTTCATCGGCGGGGCGCTGGGCTCGGGTGTCGGCGCGATCGTGTGGCCGGTGTTCGGGTGGGTCGGCGTGACTATCGCCGGGATCGCGTTTGCCGGGCTCGGCGCGTGGAATCATTTGCGGTTGCCGGCGCGGGCTGGGCATTGATATCAGCCGGAGGATCGTCTGTAATGAACGACGTGGCTCGATCTCGCTCGGTTCATCCGCGAAATGCGCACTCCCGCCGGGCTGCCTCTCGACGACAAGCTGACCCGTGACATGGATCTGTATCACGATCTGGATTGGGAGCCGGCGAAAATCGTCGAGGTGATGCAGGCATGGGCTGACCGCTTCCACGTGGACCTGCGCGATTTCGACGTCGCTTACCACGTTCCATCCGCCAACATGCGCAAGCGCGACATCGTCGTGGCCGCGTTGAAGTCCCCGTTCAGTGCCAGCGCGCGAGAATTGCTCGGCGGACGTTCGCTTACCCTTGGGATGCTCGAAGAAGCGATGACGCGCGGAGTGTGGAAACAGGACTAGAAACGCCAACTACGGTCGAGTCGTTACACCCCGCCACTCCTCCCCAACGCATACTCATGCAGTGCATCGAGCACGCGATCGAACTCGAACGATTTGTCGTAAAAGTGCCGCACGCCATACTGCTTGCAGCGCTCGCGGTACGCGGGCAACGCGTGATTGGTCAACACCGCCGCGAACATCGAATCGATCAGCCCCTCGCGCTGCAGATACGCGAGCACCGGCACGCCCGAGCCCAGCTTCAGCTGCAAATCGACGATCACCGCGTCGAACGCTTCGTCGCCGAGCAGCGCGATCGCCTGATCGGCGGAATCGGCATAAGCGGCCACGCGCAGCAGGCCCGACGCATCGATCGCCTCCACGAGGCTGCGGCGGATCAGCGGCGAATCCTCGATCAGCAGCACGCGCAACGGCGCGCGGCTGGCTGACTCGGTAGCGGGGTTCGGTTCGCTGTTCATCGGGATATCTCGATCGTCCGTCATTCGATCAGGCCATTCTTGATCGCGTAATACGTGAGGTCCGCGTTGTTCGCGAGACGCATCTTCTCGAGCACCCGCGCGCGATACGTGCTCACCGTTTTGACCGACAGATGCAGCTCTTCGGCAATCTCGGTCGGCAACCGGCCGGCCGCGAGCTTGCAGAAGATCTGGAATTCGCGCTCCGACAGCGCTTCATGCGGACGCCCGGCGGCAGGCTTGTCGAGATTGTCGGCAAGCGTATCGGCGACCGCCTCCGACAGATAGCGATGCCCGCGCGCGACCGAGCGGATCGCGCGCACGATTTCTTCCGGCTCGCAGTCCTTGTTCAGATAGCCGTTCGCGCCCGCGCGCAGCAGATTGATCGCGTACTGGCTCTCGGGATAGCCCGATAGGATCAGCACGCCCTGCTCGGGACGCACCTGCTTGATCACACGCAACGTATCGATGCCGTTCTTGTCAGGCATCGCGATGTCGAGCAGCACGACGTCGAATGCCTGCTCGCGCACGAGGCCGATCGCTTCCTCGCCGGTGGCGGCCTCGGCGGCGACGCACATGTCCGGCTCGTCGGCGACGAACTGTCTGAATCCACCTCGAACGATCGCATGATCGTCAGCTATCAGCACTCGAATCATCGGTTGGGTTCCGTGCAAAGGGAGTCGCTCCGATGCGGACATGGTAATGATCCGGGGCGACGGCCGGACGCGCAATGCGAGGGCGGCTTCGCACCGCGGCTGCCGGCATTCCCGAGTTCGCCCGCGACCCGGTCCTTCGACGCCTCCCTGTCGCCTGCTGCGCTACTCGCGCCCCGCGAGCAGATCCGCCATATCGTCGGCATGTTCTTCTTCGACCGCGAGAATCTCCTCGAACAGCCGGCGCGTGGTCACGTCCTTCTCGCCGAGATACCGTGCGATCTCGCGGTACGTGTCGATCGCGATGCGCTCCGCGATCAGGTTCTCGCGAATCATGTCGGTCAGATCGGTGCCTTCCTTGTATTCCGAATGCGCGCGTGCCTTGATGCCGTCCGGCGCGAAATCCGGTTCGCCGCCAAGCTGCACGATGCGCTCGGCGATGCGATCGGCGTGCTCCTGCTCCTCGGTTGCGTGCTCGGCGAATTCCCTCGCGACCGCTTCCGAATTGATGCCCTTCGCCATGAAGTAATGGCGCTTGTAGCGCAGCGTGCAGACGATCTCGGTGGCGAGCGCGTCGTTGAGCAGCTTGAGCACCGTCTCGCGATTCGCGCCATAGCTCTGCGTGACCGGACCATCCGACATATGCTTGCGCGCGTCCTCGCGGATCTTCGTGATGTCCATCACGAACGTGTCGCCAGATTGCTTCGTCATCGAACTTCTCCTTTATCCGGTATTGGGTGAATCGCGCATCAGCACGAATCGCGCCTGATGCGCCCAGGGTGGAATGACGGCGCGCTTCGAACGCGGGCGCCTCATCGGGGATTCAAACGCCGCGCGTTCACGCGCCTTGTTGACTACCTGTTCCTACATTGCGTACTTCGCTGCCTACCTCATGTTGCGTTCATCCGGCTCGCGCGGCTAGGTTCGAAACACGCCGAGCAGCAACGTGACCACGAACACGACGAGGAAGATGTAGAACAGGATCTTCGCGATTTCGGCCGCGCCGGCCGCGATGCCGGTGAAGCCGAACACGGCTGCGATGATCGCAATCACGAAGAAGACGATGGCATAGTGAAGCATGGCATTTCTCCCTTTTGTTGGCCTTCCAATCGACTACCAGCAAATCGCTCGCCTGCTGTGAGGGCGCGGCTTGCCGCCACCGCGATGGCCGCGCTAATCGATCATTTTCTTCGTCACGACGAAGCCCAGCACGAGGAACACCACGCACAGCACGACAAAGACAAAGAACAGGAACTTCGCGATCGCCGCCGCGCCGGCCGCGATGCCGGTGAAGCCGAGAAGACCGGCGATCACCGCGACGATCGCGAAGAACAGTGCCCACTTCAACATGATGGCTTCCTCCCGAAACATTGCATGAACGATCGGGTCCATGCTATCGATGCGCGGCGCCGCGCGCATTCCGACGCTCGCCGTTTTTCGTGTGAGAATCCGCTTACATTGGGTTACGACGACATTACGCGCGCGGCTTCGCGCGATGCCGGAGTCGACGCCGGTGTCGATGCCCTCTTTGTGGAGCCGAAAGTGTCGAATCTGCAGAACCCGCCGGAACAAGCTGGCGCGCGCGCCACGGCGCGGCTCGCCGAGTGGATGCGCAATCGCAGCTGGGCGATCGCGATGACGGTGGCGATCGTGATCACGGTGGGAGGCCTCGTGATTCTGGAGACCGCGCGTCAGCGCATCACCGCCGAGTATGAGACCGCGCTTGAAGCGCGCGACGTCACCGTGCGACTAAGCACACTCGCGAGCGAGCTGTCGCGCCTCACCGCGCAACAAAACCAGTTTCTTCTGACGAAGGACGACGCATCCGCCCACGCGTTCTGCGCGAGCGCCGCGCGCATCCGCGACACCACCCAGCAGTTGGACCACTTCTATCGCGGCGGCCGCGCGGACAGCGCGGAACTCGCGAGCTTCACGCAGATTCTCGCGCTGATCGACGCGCGCATCGGCGCGGGCGCCGCCGCGATGCAGCACGCCGCGCCGCATCCGCTCGATCTCGGCGCATGCGGGAGCGCGAGCGACGTCAACCCGGCGGACGCGTCGTTGATCGACAGTACGCTCGCGCTGCTGCGCGACAACGAGGAGCGCCGCGCTCAGCACGCGCTGGCCGCGAGCCGCGCCGACCAGCGGCTGTCGACGCTGTGCGCGGCGGGTCTGTCGGCGCTGAACATCGTGCTGTTCATCCTGCTGTTTCGCAATCTCGGCATCCAGATCGACCGGCAGGCGCGCGCGCAGCGTCAGTTGATCACGCAGCAGGAGGAACTCGACCAGCTCGTCAACGAGCGCACGCGGCAGCTCGAAGCGCTCGGCTGGCATCTGCAGGCGGTCAGCGAAAACGAAAAGACCCAGCTCGCGCGCGAGTTGCACGACGAACTCGGCGCGATTCTGACCGCATGCCGGATGGACGTCGCATGGGCGCGCCGCAAGCTGAAGGACAGCGAGCCGGACATCGCCGACAAGCTGCAGCGCGCGCTCGCCAATCTCGACCAGGGCATCGCGTTGAAGCGGCGCATCATCGAGGACATGCGACCGACCGTGCTGGCCAATTTCGGGCTCGTTACCGCGCTGCGCACGCTCGCCGACGAAGCCGCGCAGCGCAACAACTGGACGCTCGAGCTGCACCTGCCCGCCGACGATATCCAGCTCGACGAGCAGACCGAAATCGCGCTGTTTCGGGTCGCGCAGGAATCGCTGACGAACGCCGCCAAGTACGCGCGGGCCTCGAAGGTCGGAATCGCATTGCGGGTCGGCGACGGCGAGGTCGCGCTGCACATCGCGGACAACGGCGTCGGCATCATGCCAGCCGACCTGAAGCGCACACATACGCACGGCCTGCTCGGCATGCGTCAGCGCGTGGCCGCGCACGGCGGGCGCTTCGACATCCGCCGTGGCGCGCAAAACGGCACCGACATCGACGTCGTGATGCCGAGCGCGAGCACCGCGACGCCTTCGGTCGATCAGCCGCTGACCTCGCCGGCCACGCCGCCCACTTCGTCGCAAAGCCCCGTCTGACAGATGCTCGCCGCAGCGCCCCCAAGCCGTTGTAGGAGTGCGCCGACGCAAACACCGGAGCACGCCTACGACAAAATCGCGGCACGGCCGACAGCGCCGCCCCCGCCCTTTTTTTACCATGCAATCAGACCGGTTCGAAACCGGATCGAGATCTGATCGACTGGCATGGCCCCGGTCGGACGACATCAACCGATGCATTCTCGACAAGGAGAAGTTTCATGACTCGACTGATCGCTTTGCTTGTGCTCGCAGGAACTGCCATGCTTGTCACCGGCTGCAACACGATGGCGGGCGCCGGCGAAGATATTTCGAAGGGCGGCCACGCCATCACGAACGAGGCGGATAAGGCGAAATAAGCCGGCACATGGCAGCAGGATTTGCAAAGCCCGTCGCGGGATGCCGCTGCGGGCTTTTTTTTCGTGAATGATTGGGTGCTGGCTGGCACTCGACGCGACGCGTTTTCAGAACGCGATGAAACGGCACGGCGATCCGCGAGGGCGCGGAGCTGGCGGCAAGGCTTTGACAGCGGGCGCGCGGTTCGACGAGAACCCCGCGCCGCTATCAGGCGCTGCGCTTGTTCCGGTAATCGAACCAGAAAGACAGGCCGACGCTGATCAGAATCACGATCGTCGCGATTACCGTCGAGCGGGTGACCGGCTCGCCGAGCAGCAGCGCGCCCAGCGCGACCGCGACGACCGGATTCACGTACATGCAGCTGCTCGCGATGATCGGGCTCGTGTGGCGAATCAGATAACCGTAGGCGACGTACGCCGCCATCGTCCCAATCAACATCAGATACAGGAACGCGACGAGAGGCAGAAAATGCAGCTCGAGCATCCGCTCGCCCGACGCCCACGCGACCAGCGTCGACATCGCGCCGCCGAGGCCGATCTGCAGCGAGGTCGACAGAAACAGGTCCGACGGCAGCTTCAGCTGCCCGGCCAGATGCGCGCCGCCGGCCCAGAACAGCGCGCCGCACAGAATCGCGAGACTGCCGCCCGTCGAGCCCGGCGTGCTGTCGCCGTGACTCAGAATCACGATGCCGGCGAGCCCCAGCCCGACCGCGAACCATTCGCCGCGGCCGATCTTGCGTCCGGCGACGGCCGCGATCACGGTCGCGAACAGCGGCACGGTCGCGACCATCACGGCCGCGGTGCCGGTGCCGACCGTGCGCATGCCGTAGGCGAGCATGCCGCTCGACAGACCTACCAGCATGGTGCCGACGAGGCCGGCGTTGCGGATTTCGGCGAAGCTCGGCCAGATCGGCTTGCGGCGCGCGGCGAACACGAACAGACCGATGCCGGCGAACAGGTTGCGCAAGCCCGACATCAGCAGCGGCGGGAACGAGCCGAGCGCGACATGCACGCCGAGGTACGTCGAGCCCCACACCAGATAAACGACGGCAAGCGCGAGCGCGATCCGCCCGTTGCGCGACTGCGGCAGACGCAGCGGCCAGCCGCGCGGAGAAAAAGCTGAACGTTGCAGCGACATGCTTCAGTCCGCCGTCGCCACTCGACCCGCGCGATGCGCTCGATGCCCGCGAGGCGCCGAGCCTGCGTCGATGCCTTTCGGGCGGGATGGCGGGCACCGCATCGGCGATGCGGTCGGACGGGCGAGGCTGGCGGACATGTCGGTGGAACGGTAAGACGATGGGCGGCGCCGGAAGCGCCAGAAACGGCGGTGGCGGCGGCGTCGGTCAAAACGACACGATGCAACGCGGCCGGGCTGCGCGGCCGCAGGCGTGGCAAAGCCCCGGCGCGCACCGCATTATGCAGTAAGCGCCGAGAACGCCACGCGAGAGAATCGTAACTTTTGGGTTTCCTGCAACAGAAAAGCCGGGGACGCATCCCCGGCTTGCGGTGTCGGATCCGTTCGATGCGCGGCCGTGCATCGGCAGGATCGCTAAGCGCCCTCGGCGCCGACTCAGTTGCCCATCGCGCCCGACGCCTCGTGTTTCATCGCGTCGCCGCCCTTTTTCATCGAGTCGTGCTTCATCGTGTCCTTTTTCATGCCGTCCTTCGACATGCTGTCTTTGGACATCGAATCTTTCGACATCGCATTCTTCGACATCTCACCGTTCGACATCGCGCCGCTCGCCTGCGCGAAGGCCGCGCCGCCGCTTGCCAGCATCAACAATGCGATCGTGGTAACTGCAATCTTCTTCATGGGATGACTCCTTGGTGGTGGATGAATCGAAGCCGGCGAGAGCCGGCGTGCTTCCGAAGCCGCTGCCGCAAGCGCGCGTGCGCCCGCATGCGTCAGGAGCCTCCGAACCAGTTGTAGCCCTGGTCGACCCAATAGCCGCCGGGATACGTGTTGGTGACGAATATTTCGACGATGTGCTTCGGATTCTTGTAGCCGAGCTTGGTCGGCATGCGCAGCTTCATCGGGTAGCCGTATTTCGCGGGCAGCCGTTCGCCGTCGTAGGAAAACGTCAGCAGCGTTTGCGGATGCAAAGCGGTCGGCATGTCGATGCTTTCGTAGTAGTCGTCCGCGCATTTGAAGCCGACGTACTTCGCCGTCGTGTCCGCGCCGACGCGCCGCAGAAAATCGCCGAATGGCGTGCCGCCCCAGCGGCCGATCGCGCTCCAGCCTTCGACGCAGATATGTCGCGTGATCTGCTCCGCGTGAGGCAGCGCGTACAGCTCGGGCAGCGTCCACACGCGCTGGCCGGTCACGAGGCCGCTCAGCTTCAATTGATAATCTGAGCCGTCGACGTGCGGCACGTCGTCGATGCCATAGTACGCGTTGAATGGAAACGGCCGCGTGATCTGCGCTTCGGTGTAGGTCGGCGCGAGCTGCTTCGGATCGAACAGCGCGGCCTGCGCGCGATCGTTCAGCCGCGACACGGCGGTGAGAAAACGGTTCACGGAAGCGTCGTCGGTCAGCGAGCAGCCGGTCAGCATCGACAGGCCGCCGAGCGTCAAGAGCTGCTTGCCGAACAGGCGTCGCGACGGCATCGCCAGTTCGCGCTTCGCATCGAGCAGGATCGATGCGCGGTCGAGCTTGTGGCTAACACGCTGCGTGGATGGGTCCGCTGGTTTCTCTATCGGCTTGTTCATGATTCGGTATCCGTTTGGAATTCGCGTTGCGATTTCATGAGCGTGAGCATGCGCGTGGGCAGCCGCGGGCTCAACGTCCGCGCAACATCGCGAGCAACGAGCGCGGCACGAGCGCGACCATCGCCAGATGCACGGCGAGAAACGCGGCCAGCAGCGACATCGCGCTGAAGTGCACGATGCGCGCGTTGTCATAGCCGCCCATCAGTTCGCGCAGCAGCGGAAACTGCACCGACTTCCAGATCGCGAGCCCCGATAGCACGAGCACGATCAGATCGGCGATCGCGAACAGGTAGGCGAATTTCTGCACCGCGTTGTAGACGCGCAGATCGCCATGCGACAGCTTCCCGCGCAACGCGGCGACGAAATCGCGCAGTACCGCGCGCGGCGTCAGCGGCAGGAACTTGCGCACGAAACGCCCGCTCGCGAGATTCAGCGCGATATACATGAGGCCGTTGAACACCAGCAGCCACATCGCCGCGAAGTGCCATTGCAGCGCGCCGCCGAGCCAGCCGCCCAGCGTGATTGCGGTCGGGAAGCTGAACGCCGGGAAGATCGGCGACGCGTCGTAGATGCGCCAGCCCGACAGCATCATCACGATCGCGGCGAGCGCGTTCAGCCAATGCGTGATGCGCAGCCACAGCGGATGAATGGCGCCGCGCTTCGGCGCGGTGGGCGCGGTGGGTGCGCTGGGGCGCAAGGCGTGGGGTGTGGACATGGGGCTCTCCTCGAGCAGCGGTAGTGAATGCGGCGCGCGCGAGGTCGATCAACGGCACGCGGGAAGGTCGGTCGCTTGCAGCACGTCGCCGCTCGCGTCGCTTTCGACGAACGCGACCACGCCGAAGCGGCCGGCGGCGTTGGCGCTCGGATCGGCTTGCGCATCGACGCTCGCAGCGTGTACATCGATGTCCTGATGAATCCGCGCGTGACCGGAGACGAGCGGCACGGGCCCGAACCAGGCGCGCACGACGCGCTCGTGATGCAGCGTCGCGCCGCGGTTTTCGCCCGCGCCGACCTGCGTCGTCAGCGCGTTCTCATAGATCGCGAGATAGGCGCTCAACGCACCCGTGGCGGCGGCTGCCGTCGTGCTGAACTGCGCATCGACATCGAACGCGCCGGGCGCACGCGGGCGCAGCGCAAGTGCTACGCTCGCCTGGGCGGGTTCGGCGACGAGCGCGTCGATGCGGCGCTCGAAACTGTCGCGTTGCGACCAGTCGCGCAGCTCGCGGCCCGCGACGAACACTTCCGGCGTATAGAGCGTGTGCGCGCCCGCGAGACGCGTCAGCGTCTGCTGACGTTCCGTGAAGCGATGCTGGGAAAAGCGGTCGGTCCAGCCGAGGCTGTTCCAGTAGTCGACGTGCAGCGCGAGCGGCACGATGCCGTGCGCGGCACCGTCGCTTTTCCATTGACTGAGCCAGCGGTCGGCGGGCGGGCAGCTATCGCAGCCCTCGCTGCTGTATAGCTCGACGAGCGCGACGCGGTGCGCGGGGCTGTGCGTGGCGCATAGGTGCCCGGCCGCGTCGGCCGCACTGATGCCAGAACCGCTCAGCAGAAAAAGCGCAAGGCCGACGGCGGGCGTCGAAAAAGTCGTAAAGCGCTGAAGTATCGAGCGATTGTGCGCGGTCGACATGACGTGCTCCGATCGTAATCTGCACGTTTGTCGAGCCGCGCGGCCGGTTATGACAAGCCTCTTTTAATTTTTTTCCGGCGCGGGATGAGCCAGCCAAAGCTCGCCCGCGACTCAGTCGTAACTGACCACCACCGTCACGCGCGTGTCCATATCGGTGCGCTTCGCGTTCAGCGACAGCACGCCGCCCGCGCGATCGACCGCGTAGTGGCCGTCGCGGGCCGTCGCGACGCGCCCGGTGCCATCGACGAACCGCGCCGCCACCAGATCGCGCGACTGCGTGCCGCCGTTCACTTCGAGCGCGACATCGGCCCCGCTGACGACGCCCGGCGGCGCGCTGAACGTCACCGTGCGCGAAAAGCGCTGACCCGCCACGCTCGCGCTACCGACGGCGACGCCAATGGGCGCCGTATCCACGCTGATCTGCATCGGCGGTGCAACGATCATCCCCACGAACCGGATCACGCCGCCCGTCACCGTCGATGCCGCCGGCGCCGCCAGCGGCGCGGCAAGCAATGCCACCCCCGCGACTGTGCGACCGAACGTTCGCCACCGCCTGCTTTCCGCTTTCATGTGCACCTCTTTGTCAATCGGCGCGAGTCGCCTCGCGCCCTTCACGCGCCATCCCGCGAATCGCTTCGCCGGAGTGCGGCCTTCGCTGCACTTTGTTTAACGGCAATCCTCTGACTGGCTTGAACGCAATGCGGACCACACCGCTTTCTTCTCGCACCGCACAAAAACGGTCAATCGACGGGCGCGACGTCGCAAACGGAGCTGCGTGAGACAGCGTGCTAACATCAAACTTTCGTCTCGCTGCTGCCGCGCGGCCTCACGCTTTGTCGCCCGGCACCTCTCGATCGCTTTTCCCCAATACCTGGTCGTTTTGCCCGTGACTTCTCTGCGTCGTCCGACTTTCCGTGCTCTCGCCCGCTTGCGGCCATGCCGCGCAGGCGAGTGCGCGCGCGCGGACGTCGCGTCGCACGGCCCCGGCGAGACGTCCCGAACGGTCCCGCTTCACGCCGCCCGGCGCCCTCGCTGACGCAGCCCGCCAATACCCAGGGCCGCGTCGCCGGGCACCGGGCTCTCCCATTCGTCCACTCATCCGCCGAACACCCCATGGGTCGTTGCACGCGGCCATCCATGACCGCCTTATCCGGAGTCCTGATGATGAAGAAGATCAAAACCTGCTACCTGACCGAACTCGACGTGACCCGCCTAGAAAAATACGCGGCCACCGACGCCAAGTTGCAGCACATGCTCGACGATGTGCTCGAACGCGCGGTGATCGTCGACTCGCACGACATCCCCGCCGACGTCGTCACGATGAACTCGCAAGCGACGCTGATCGACACGGCGAGCGGCGAACAGATGACGTGGACCGTCGTCTATCCGCCCAACGCCGATTTCGCGCAAGGGCGCCTGAACGTGTTCTCGCCGGCTGGCCTCGCGCTGCTCGGCGCGCGCCGCGGCGAGAGCGTCCGCTTCACGCCACCCAGCGGCGATCAGAAAGTGCTCAAGCTCGACAAAATCCTGTATCAGCCTGAAGCCGCCGACGATTTTTCACTGTAAGGCGGCCGTTCCCTCGCTGTAAGTTGCCCTGTCTGATGCGGTCTCGAATCAAGCATAGGAGATGTCTGGTTTCATCCGGACCAGTTTTTTGAGTCATTCAGACAGGTTGCCAAACCGCGGGCGGGCGGTGTATCGTGTGCGCTGCTAACGCGGGGGTCCTGCGTAGCGCGGAGCTGGAGGTCCGTGTTGCGTGGGTGAGAAATACCCTTTGAACCTGATCTGGATAATGCCAGCGCAGGGAAGCGTACGGATTTCGCTCCAGCCCCAAGTGCCTCACCTCTCCGCGATTTCCGACTACTTCCATCTCGGTCTCCTGCTTAGCCGCCCCACTTTGTACGGAGACTTACATGAACGCCAACCCGAAGTTTATTTCCGCCGAAGCCCACGTGGACGAGGCCGCCGTCGCGCCGTTGCCGAATTCGCGCAAGGTCTACGTGACCGGCTCGCGCCCCGACATCCGCGTGCCGATGCGCGAAATCTCGCAGGCCGACACGCCCGACAGCTTCGGCGGCGAAAAGAATCCGCCGATCTACGTGTACGACACGTCGGGCCCCTACTCCGACCCGGACGCGGAGATCGACATCCGCGCGGGTCTGCCCGCACTGCGCGAGGCGTGGATCGAGGAGCGCGGCGACACCGAGCCGCTGACCGGTCTGTCGAGCAGCTTCAGCCGCGAGCGCGCCGCCGATCCGGCCACCGCGCAGCTGCGCTTTCCGGGACTGCATCGCACGCCGCGCCGCGCGATCGCCGGCAGGAACGTGACGCAGATGCACTACGCGAAGCAAGGCATCATTACGCCGGAAATGGAATACATCGCGATTCGCGAAAACCAGCGCCGTGCCGAGTACCTCGAGACCCTGAAGACGAGCGGCCCGAACGGCGCTAAGCTCGCCGCGATGATGGGCCGTCAGCACCCCGGCCAGGCATTCGGCGCGAGCGCGTTCGGTCCGAACGGCCTCACCGAAATCACCGCGGAATTCGTGCGCGAGGAAATCGCGCGCGGCCGGGCGATCATCCCGAACAACATCAATCACCCGGAAAGCGAGCCGATGATCATTGGCCGCAACTTCCTCGTGAAGGTCAATGCGAACATCGGCAACTCGGCGGTGACATCGTCGATCGGCGAGGAAGTCGACAAGATGACGTGGGCGATCCGCTGGGGCGGCGACACGGTGATGGATCTGTCGACCGGCAAGCACATTCATGAAACGCGCGAATGGATCATCCGCAACAGCCCGGTGCCGATCGGCACGGTGCCGATCTATCAGGCGCTCGAAAAGGTCAACGGCAAGGCTGAAGACCTCACCTGGGAAATCTTCCGCGACACGCTGATCGAGCAGGCCGAGCAAGGCGTCGACTACTTCACGATCCACGCGGGCGTGCGTCTGCAATATGTGCCGCTCACGGCGAACCGGATGACCGGCATCGTGTCGCGCGGCGGCTCGATCATGGCGAAGTGGTGTCTCGCGCATCACAAGGAAAGCTTCCTGTACGAGCATTTCGAAGAGATCTGCGAAATCATGAAGGCCTACGACGTGGCCTTCTCGCTCGGCGACGGCCTGCGTCCCGGCTCGATCTACGACGCGAACGACGAAGCGCAACTGGGCGAGCTGAAGACGCTTGGCGAACTCACGCAGATCGCGTGGAAGCACGACGTGCAGGTGATGATCGAAGGTCCGGGCCATGTGCCGATGCAGCTGATCAAGGAAAACATGGACCTGCAGCTCGACTGGTGCGACGAGGCGCCGTTCTACACGCTCGGGCCGCTGACCACCGACATCGCGCCGGGCTACGACCACATCACGTCGGGCATTGGCGCCGCGATGATCGGCTGGTTCGGCACCGCGATGCTGTGCTACGTGACGCCGAAGGAACACCTCGGTCTGCCGAACAAGGACGACGTGAAGACCGGCATCATCACGTACAAGCTCGCCGCGCATGCCGCCGATCTCGCGAAGGGTCATCCGGGTGCGCAGGTGCGCGACAACGCGCTGTCGAAGGCGCGCTTCGAATTCCGCTGGGAAGACCAGTTCAATCTCGGTCTCGACCCGGACAAGGCGCGCGAATTCCACGACGAAACGCTGCCGAAGGATTCGGCCAAGGTCGCGCATTTCTGCTCGATGTGCGGCCCGCACTTCTGCTCGATGAAGATCACCCAGGACGTACGCGAGTTCGCCGCGCAACAAGGCGTCACCGACGACGAAGCGCTGAAGAAAGGCATGGAAGTAAAGTCGATCGAGTTCATGAAGCAAGGCGCGGAGATTTATCAGCGGCAATGAGCGGGTTGCGCGATTTGCGCGAACCAGCACTGCAGTATCGAAGCCCGCCGGCATGGCGGGCTTTTTTTATTGTGCGCCGAGCATGCGCAACAGCTTGGGGGTGTGAGTCCCCTGTCCAACCTGATGGTGGTGAAGGACTAGCGAAACGCAAGGGCGTCGTCGTGAGGCGGGGTCTGAAGGAAGCGTGTAGCAAAGCCATGACCTGACGAACAGAAACCAGATGCGAGGCCTACCTAGCCGGACGAGCAAGCAATTGATTGCGAAGTCCATAGCCATCAAGGGCTGGGGTGGTAGATCTGGCAGGTGTGTGGTGAAGGCGGTTGCGCTTACCTCGGGAGGCCTGCATGGCGTCCTGGAATCAGGACTGAGCGGCTCGCAAGGGCCGTTGACCACCGTGCAGGAGTCAGCAGAGGGCATATTAGGGCGGCGACGCCTGAAGGCCCGAACGGAAAGGAGCGGCGAGTAAGCCGGAGAACTCGACATGGGAGAGCAGCAGAAAACGCATCGCGTCCTCGACAGCGGAAGCAGGGGTGAAGCCCCGATGGCTGCTGGTGGAGGGGCTGAACCTATGGCGGCGAACCCCGAGTCTGAAAGCCCGTCGGCATATGACCGACTGATGGAAGAAGTCTGCGAAAGGGGGAACCTGAAGCAGGCGTTGAAGCGTGTGAAAGCGAACAAGGGCGCACCGGGCGTGGACGGGATGACCGTTCAGGCATTACCGGCGTACCTGCGGGAGCATTGGCCGTCGATACGGGCCACGCTGCTGAACGGCACATACAAGCCTCAACCTGTGAGACGGGTCGAGATACCCAAGCCGGATGGTGGTGGCGTGCGCAAGCTCGGCATCCCCTCTGCGCTTGATCGATTCGTCCAGCAGGCGGTCTTGCAGGTGTTGCAAAGGCAGTGGGACCCGACGTTCTCGGAGTCCAGCTACGGCTTCCGTCCGGGCCGCTCGGCACATCAGGCCGTGGCGCAGGCGCAAAGCTACATCCAGTCGGGGTACCGATGGGTTGTAGATCTGGATCTGGAGAAATTCTTCGATCGCGTGAGCCACGACATCCTGATGAGTCGGGTGGCAAAGCGAGTCAGCGACAAGCGAATGCTGAAGCTGGTCCGCTCCTTCCTGACGGCGGGTGTGATGGAGCACGGGCTGGTTGGTGCGACGGACGAGGGCACACCCCAGGGTGGTCCCCTGTCCCCGCTATTATCCAATCTGATGCTCGACGATCTTGACCGGGAGCTTGAGCGACGCGGGCTGCATTTCGCGAGGTACGCTGACGACTGTAACGTCTACGTACGCAGCGAACGCGCGGGCCAGCGTGTGATGGCGGGGCTGAAGGCCTTCCTCGCCGGCAGGCTGAAGCTGACGGTCAACGAGACCAAGAGCGCGGTCGCACGGCCACACACGCGGAAGTTTCTGGGGTTCACCTTCTCGGATCGGGACAAGGTCAAACGGCGTATTGCGCCCAAGGCGCTGTCCCGCCTCAAGGAGCGCATCCGGGAATTGACTCAACGCACGCGCGGGGTCAGCGTCGACCAGATGATCGGCGCGCTGAAACGTTATCTGGCAGGGTGGCGGGGCTACTTCGGTTTCTGCGAAACGCCCAGCGTTCTGCAACGCCTGGATGAATGGATACGCCGCCGCATCCGCTGCTTCTTCTGGAAGCAGTGGAAACGGGGCCGCACAAGATTCCGGGAGCTGACAGTACGCGGCGTCAGCCGAAACCTTGCTGCCCAGACGGTCGGTTCGCCACACGATGCGTGGCGGCTGAGTTGCAGTCCCGCGCTGGGCATCGCCCTGTCAAACCATTACCTTCGCTCGCTGGGGCTTCCATCACTAAGGCCATAGTCGATTAACCGATCCGAACCGCCGTGTACGGACCCGTACGCACGGTGGTGTGGGAGGGGCCGGGCCGCGAGGCCTGCCCCTATCCCGATCCACCGCATCGAGCAGGCACGTTGCGTGCTGAGAGAGGGAAACATCTGTTTCCAACAACGAGCGGAGTCAGCATCATGAAATCGATCCGTCATCTCGGTACTCGTCTTGGTACGGTCGCAGCCGCCCTTTCACTTGTCGCGGGTCTCGCGGCATGCGGCGACATGTCCCCACGCACACGCGATACCGCGATCGGCGCGGGTGTCGGCGGCGCCGCTGGCGCGGCAATCGGCGGCAACGGCTTGTCGACGTTGGGCGGCGCGGCGGTAGGCGGTGTCATCGGTAACCAGGTCGGCAAGTGAGCGTTGCATCCGATGATGCGTCTAACGATTCATACAGGACAGCAAACGATTTTTTCGAACCACGATCCGGACTGCCAAGGGCGGCGGATGCCGTGCGCCCTCGTCCCGACAACGCGCGTGGAAATAGGCTGAAATATGCGGTTGCAGTTTTGCCACAGCGCTGCCGCGGCAAGAGCGTAAGCTCCTCGTAACGACGTCGCGCAAGGCGGCATCGGTTCATCGAGGAGCGCGCCATGAAGTCCCGCGTCGTCACCCATCTTTGCGTGGTGCGCCTCTCGACGCCACGCGATTCGTCCAGTTTTCCCGCGAGATTCGCGCGGCCCGCCACCGCGATTTGCGTGCTCGCCTCGAGTCTCTTTTTTGCAGGCTGCTATTACCCCGCCGGCTACTATCCCGCCGGCTATTACCCGTCGTACTATTCGACCGCGCCCGCGACCACAGCCGACCAAACCGCGCCGGCGACCGATCAACAGCAGCCGCCTCAAGCCCAGGCGCAAATGCAGGTCGCACCGCAAGACATGCCGCCCGGTTATGCGGTCCCCGCGCCCGTGTATGCGGCGCCGCCGGTTTATCCCGCCTACTATCCGCCGCCGCCTTATCCCGCTTATTACGGCTACCCCGCCTACTACGGACCGTCGATTGCGATCGGCATTGGCGGTTATTGGGGCGGCCATTGGGGCGGTCATGGGGGCGGCCACTCGCATTGACCTGTCCTCTTTCGTCGCGGAGCGTGCGCGCGCCGGCACTTCAACTGCCGGCGCGCGCGCTTCTTCATGAGTCGTTTTTCCGCGCGTATCGCCCTCCACCGCACATACCCCGCTCGTACTTTCCCGGCTTGACGCGCCGGTAAGGCGCTCTATCCTTGGAAGGTTTCATGCAGCACCCGCTTAAATCGGGCGACGCCGCTTTGTCGAGGCCACTTGCGAGCGTCCGCCGAATCAGAGCGACGCGCCGTCATGCGCAATCCCCCGCGTCGAATTACACAACAACGAAGGAGACTTGATGTTTCATCAACTACTCACTCCGGTTGGCAATTCGCTTTTTCCGTCGTTCATCGTCGCCGCGCTGCCGATCATCGCCGTGCTCGCGCTGCTCGGCTGGGCGCGCAGGCCCGCGTGGCAAGCGTCGCTCGCGGGACTGATCATCGGTTTGATCGTGGCGATTTTCGTCTGGCAGTTTCCGGTCGGGCTCGCGTTCAACTCGGTCGCGGCTGGCGTCGTGTTCGCGATCTGGCCAGTGATGTGGATCGTGTTCACTGCGATCCTGCTGTACAACATCGCGCAGCGCTCGGGACGCTTCGAGGCCTTCCGCCTGTGGATGATCGACAATCTGCCGAACGACCGGCGCACCGTGCTCGTCGTGGTCGGCTTTTCGTTCGGCGCGCTGCTCGAGGGCATTTCGGGTTTCGGCACGCCGGTCGCGATCACGAGCTCGCTGCTGATCATGCTCGGCTTTCCGACGCTCGAAGCGCTGACCTTCACGCTGATCTTCAACACCGCGCCGGTCGCGTTCGGCGCGCTCGGCGTGCCGATCACGGTGCTCGGCGCGGTCACGCATCTGCCGTCCGATGTGCTCGGCAAGATGGTCGGGCGGCAATTGCCTTTCTTCGCGGTCCTGCTGCCCTTCTATGTGATCGCCGTGTACGCGGGCTTTCGCAACATGCTGCGGATCTGGCCGGTGCTGCTGGTCTCGGGCCTGAGCTTCGCGCTGACCCAGTTCGTCGTCTCGAACTTCATCAACTACAGCCTGACCGACGTGCTGTCGTCGCTGGTTTCGCTGATCCTCACCGTTGCGTTCCTACGCGTCTGGAAGCCCGCCGGCGATCCGAAATTCGCGGTCAACGTCGATCGCATCAGCGAGGTGCGCGGCAAGATCGGCGGCGCACAGGGCTGGTATCCGTGGATCATCGTGTCGGTCGTCGTGATCATCTGGACGATCGCGAGGATGTTCACGATCGGCGACATCAAGGTGTCGTGGCCCGGTCTCGACAAGGCCGTGTTCATCACGCTCTACAACACGCCGTACGGCGCGATCTGGGACTTCCAGCCGCTCGCGACCGGTACCGCGATCCTCGTCGCCGCGCTCATCACGGCGTTCGTCGTACGGCTCTCGCCCGCCGAGTTCGGCAAGGCGATCTCCGATACGTGGGTGCAAACGCGCATCGCGATCCTGACCGTGGCAACGATCGTCGGCCTCGCTTACCTGATGAACTACTCGGGACTCACCTACACGCTCGGTCTCGGCGTTGCGTCGGTCGGGCCGCTGTTTCCGCTCGTGTCGGCGTTCCTCGGCTGGGTGGCGGTGTTCCTGTCGGGCAGCGATACGTCGGGCAATGCGCTGTTCGGCAATCTGCAGGTGGTCGCGGCCAAACAGCTCAATCTGAATCCGGTGCTGATGGCGGCGACCAACTCGTCGGGCGGCGTGATGGGCAAGATGATCTCGCCGCAGAACATCGCGACCGGCGTCGCGACCACCGAGTTGAAGGGCAAGGAAGGCGTCGTGTTCGCCAAGACCTTCAAACATTCGATTCTGCTGACGGTGCTGCTTGGTGTGCTCGTCTGGGCGCAGCAGAACGTCCTGCCATGGATGATTCCGCATTGAGGTCGCGCCAGTAACGGCGCAATGCAATTCACCTCTTTTCGGACGGCCGCCCACGCATCGCGGGCGCCATTTCCGATCCCATCCCCACTGCCGTTCCGCCGATGCAATTTTTCTCACATATCGGCGAGAATTGCTCGTTTGGCGCGCGCCCTCGCAGCGCTTACCATCGACCTCATCGGACGCGGCTGTCTCCCGGATCTTGCCGTTTCATCCTGTACTGAAACGATTCGCGCGATCGCACTGTTACGATGAGCTGGCGTCCCGACTCAACTGCGCGCGGCGCCATTCCAATGAAAACCAGAAACCTGCTGCAACTGCTGATCCTCGCTGCCCTGTGGGGCGCATCGTTCCTGTTCATCCGCGTCGGCGTGACCGACTTCGGCGTCGCGCCGCTGATGGCGCTGCGCGTCGGCATCGGCGCCCTCTTTCTCGCGATCGTGCTGATCGCGCGACGGCCGCTGCAACAGTCCGCCACCGTGTTGCGCACGCACGCAGTGCCGCTGCTCGTGGTCGGTATCGTCAATTCGGCGGCACCATTCTGCCTGTTCGCGTATGCCGAGCTGACACTGTCGGCGGGCGTCACGTCGGTGATCAATGCGTGCGCGCCGCTGTGGGGCGCGCTGGTCGGCTTCCTGTGGCTGCGCGACCGGCTCAGCGCACTGCGCACGCTCGGTCTCGTGGTCGGCTTTCTCGGCGTGCTGATGCTCGTGTGGGATCAGATCGCGGCGCCTGCCGGCTCGGCCGCCTCGCCGCTGAGCGTCGCGCTCGCGGCCGGCGCCGCGCTCGGCGCCACGCTGCTCTACGGCATCGCCGCCAACTACACGAAGCGTCACCTGACTGGCGTCGACGCGCTAACCGTCGCGACCGGCACGATGATCGGAGCGACGATCGTGCTGCTGCCGCTCGCGGTCATCTACTGGCCCGCCGCGCCGATCTCGGTGCGCGCGTGGGGCGCGGTGATCGCGCTCGGCGTCGCCTGTACCGGCATCGCGTACATGCTTTTCTTCCATCTGATCGCGGTCGCCGGGCCGACGCGCGCGATCACCGTGACCTTCGTGATTCCGATCTTCGGCATTCTGTGGGGCGCGTTGTTTCTCGGCGAGACGGTGTCGCCCGGCATGCTCGAAGGGTGCGCGGTGATTCTGGTCGGCACCGCGTTGGCGACCGGCGTAGTCAAGCGCTTGCCGTGGATGGGGACGCGGCGCGCGGATACCTGAGCGCACGCAGTCAATCGGCAACCGCGCCGGGTCGCGGCTTGCCGTCTGGTCACGTTACATCGGCTCACGCGCGGGCCCTTCGCGCGTCAAATGCATAGTCAAAAAAAACCGCCCGGATTTCTCCGGGCGGTTTCGTCGAACCGGCGGCGTCGGCCGCGAGGCTCTCGTATCAGTGCAGCTGGTCGGCCATCAGGCTCATGATCTGCTTGGCCTGCGAGCTTTCGTCGAGTTGCCCCTTGTCGTCGACCACGGCCACGCGGGTCTGATTCGGCGTCACCGCGCGCACGTTCACGCGATACTGCTTGGCGACCTTCTCCTTCTTGCCGTGGAAGACCTGGCTCCAGAAGCCCTGCTCGGCCGACGACATATCCTTCGGATCGACGTAGCGCACGAAATAGAGGCCGCGGCTCATGTCGCGATCGTCGACCGTGAAATTGCTGCGATCGAGTGCGAGGCCCACGCGCAGCCACGCGCGGTCATACGGCTCGCCGAGCGTGAGTTCGGTCGATGAGAGCTGCGCCGACGTGTTGTTGGCCGAATCCGCGTCCGGCATAGGCGGTTGCGCCGCGAGCGCGACGTTCTGCGCGACAACGGCGGCCGTCGCCGACTTCGCACCCGCCGTCGCCGCGTTCGGCGCGATCTGCGTGCCCGCGGGCGACAGCTCGGCGTTCTGTGTGCCACCCGCGTTGCTACCCGAATCGGCCCGCGCGAGCGAGACCATCAGGCGCTTCAGGTATTCCTGCTCGAGCGCCGGGTCGTTCGGCTTGGGTTGCCACTGGGTCGACTCGTTGTTCGTACCGGTGATCGCCTCACGCATGCCTTTCTGGCTGACGAACACGTAGGTGCCGCCGTTCGGCGCCGCTTCGAGACGCGTGCGGAACTTGTTGCGCTCCGAACTCACGTAGCTGTTGCCCATCGCCTTCGACAGCGTGTTGCGGATAAAGCCGTCGTTGATCTGCGCGTGGGTTTCGTTCCAGTCGGTTTCCATCACGCCCTTGTCGCGCTGGTCGACGACGAGCAGGAAGCCCTGCTCCTGCCAGAAGCGGCGGATTTGCGGCCAGGCCTGATCGGGCGTTTTGTTGTCGATCACGAGCCAGCTCTCGGTGCCGTCGCGCTGGATGTGGATGCCCTGGACGGGCGGCACGACCGCGACCGCGTCGCCGGCCGGCGCCTGTGCCTGCACCTGTTTCAGCGTGGACAGCGACGTTTCGCCGCCCTGCGGCGGCAGCGAACGCTGATCGGCCGTCTCGTCGATCATGTTCGGCGGTACGGCAAGCGATACCTGCTTCGAACGGGAGTCGCTCCTATAGTCGATTTTGGTCGGCGACGAGGTGCCGCAGCCGGCGACCAGCCCGCCTGCCATGAGCATTACTGCAAACCGCTTGGTGAGACGAAAATCAGTCATGTTCGGGGAATCCTTCCGCTACGCCACGGCAAGTTTCCGTGGATCAACCCAACATTTTACCGGTCCCGGCGAGGCCTGTGCAAAAACTGGGGTTTGCCCGCGAATCGCCGCATGCCACGGCTACGAAGCGACCACGGGAAAAAAATCCGCGCCCATCATGCTATTTGCCTTCTTATGAGGTAAATTTAACACTAAATAACACTTTCGAGTTGACCTTGGGAGTATTCCCAAGTCTTTGCCGGAGGCCCGCCGAATAAGGGCTTCCGGTCTGCATGCGGCTTGTTTTTAAACATTGCGTGCGGTCCTGTCCGCCGCGATGTGCAAAGACCAGAAAAAGCCAGCGCTAGATTAATCGAGTTATCTCAATAAAAAATCCGGCGCCAAAAGAGGAAGGCCTCATGTCCCAGTCCTGTCTCAATCCATCCGCGATCGCCTCGGCGATCGCCCTCGTCGCGTGCTGCGCGAGCTTCGGCGCGCATGCCGAATTGGGCGGCACGATGCCGAGCCAGGCGGTGTCGGGCGCGAGCGCGCCGCGCACGCTGCTCAATGGCGCACTGCGCGAGCGCACGTGGACCGACGCTGGCAATACGACCATCAACGAATACGCGACCAGCACCGGCCTGATCGTCGCCTACGCGTGGCAAGGCCCGACGATGCCGGATCTGCACGCGCTACTCGGCAAATACGGCGACTCGTACAAGACAGGCGCCGCGGCGGCCGACAGCGGCAATCTGCATTCGTCGCGGGTCACGCGCGCCGACGTGATCGTCGAGTCCGGCG
This sequence comes from Paraburkholderia sp. 35.1, assembly GCF_050436525.1. NCBI lineage: Bacteria > Pseudomonadati > Pseudomonadota > Betaproteobacteria > Burkholderiales > Burkholderiaceae > Paraburkholderia > Paraburkholderia sp. 35.1. The sequence goes on from NZ_JBNDMJ010000003.1 coordinate 578,076, forward strand.
GACCGATGCGCGGCTACGTCGGCCGCGCGTGGCTGCCGGCGGCTTTGCCCGCCGGCGTCACCTCCGACGACATCCAGTAACGCGTGCACCCCGCACGCGTCGCTCGCGCCCCCTTCACGCCTGGGTTCCAACCGACGGATCGCCACGCCATGAAATCCGCCTTGCGATTCCATGCCCTGCTTCTGATCGTCTGCGCGGCCCTCGTCGGCTGCGGCGGCGGGGGCGGCAGTTCCTCGTCCAGCTCGTCCGGCTCGGGCTCGACGCCGTCCGCGACCGCGCCGACCTCGTCGACCAGCTCCACGAGCGCGTCGAACACGACGCAGAGCGCGAACGTGCCGCAATCGACCACGCCCAACGTGCAGCTGGTCACGGTCGGCGTATCGCCCGGCAGTACGCGCAACATGCTGACGACGAGCGTCACCGTCTGCCAGGCCGGCACCAGCAATTGCGCGACGATCGACGACATCCAGGTCGACACCGGCTCGAACGGCCTGCGCATCCTCGCATCGGCGCTGCCGACGACCCTGTCGCTGCCGAGCATCGCCGCGGGCGGCGGCGTGAGCGCCGAATGCGCGGTGTTCGGCAGCGGTTATGCGTGGGGCTCGATCCGCAACGCGGACGTACGCATGGCTGGCCAACAGGCGTCATCGATTCCGATCCAGGTAATCGCCGACAGTGCGCTGCCCGCCGCACCCACCGACTGCGCGAACTCCGGCGCGTCGCTGCTGACGGTGTCGAGCCTGCACTCGAACGGGATCCTCGGCGTGGGCCTGTTCCCGGTCGACTGCGGCAACGGCTGCTCGAACTCCGCATTGCCGCGCTGGTACTACAGTTGCACGACGAGCGGCTGCACCGCAACCGCGCAGCCGCTCGCACAGCAGGTGACCAACCCGGTCAGCAGCTTCCCGCTCGACAACAACGGCGTCGTGATCGACCTGCCGGCCGTCGCCGATGCGGGCGCGGCCAGCGTGTCGGGCTCGTTGATCTTCGGCATCGGCACCCAGTCGAACAACACGCTGACGAGCCCGAACGTCCTGAAGGCGAACGCCGCGACCGGCTACGTGACGACGAACTCGGGCGGTCAGACCTATGCGGTGAGCTATCTCGACAGCGGCTCGAACGGCCTGTTCTTCCACTCGACGCAGTTCCCGTTGTGCGGCTTCTGGTACTGCCCGACTTCGACGCAGTCGGCGAGCGCGTCGATCACCGGCATCGATGGCGTGTCGAGCACGGTGTCATTCGACATAGCCAATTCGAGCACGCTGTTCTCGTCGTCGAACAACGCGTTCGACAATCTCGCCGGCAATTCGAGTCAGGGCTTCGGCTGGGGCTTGCCGTTCTTTTACGGCAAACGCATTTACACGGCGATTGCGGCGCGCAATACGTCGGCCGGCCAGGGGCCGTATTACGCGTTCTGAGGTTGGTTGGGTTGGATGCGCAGCGATGGCGCGAGACGCGGGCGGGAACTCAGCCCGCCGCGCTGGCGGGTTGCGCGGCCGGCGCGGCCGGCGCGGCCAGCTTTGCCGGCGCGAGCCAGCGGAATACGTCCAGCTCTTCGCCGTGGAACGTGCACTCGGCGGCGGCCGGCGTGCTGACCCTCTTCGGCTCGGCCTGCTTCGCGGCCACGTTGACGTCCGTCGCCGCTTGCGATGCCGATGCCGCGAGCGGCGTGGAGACCGCCACCTCGGACGCGCTTACCCGATGCTCGATCGTCCCCTCCACCACGACGCGCGAGCCGCGAATCGCGGCCCCGCGATGCGTGACCCGCAGCGTATCCGACGACATCCCCGACGGCGCCTCGGCCAGCTTGCTGCGCATCAATTGTTCGCATGCGCCCGAGTTGCGGGTACCGATCGTGCAGGCCGCCAGCAGCGCCACGGCGCTCGCGACACAGGCGATAGAGAGAAGGCGAATCTTCATCGATGTTCCGTTGTTCAAAGCCTCGGTCATTGTAGCTTACGACCCCGTCGCCGGGCTTCGCGGCCGCCTGCCGCTTGACCTTGACCCAGCGCATCGGCATTGTGTTGACCGGTCGCGCCCTCGATGGCGCAGCCGGCAGCCCGGTTGCCCACATTGCGCGGCGAATTCAAAACGACTCTACCCCCGGTAACGATCTCGGCTTCTTCATGCTCAGCCTCGTCCTGCTCGCGATCGTCGCCTACGCCGCGACCAATATCGACAACCTGTTCGTGCTGCTCGGCTTTCTGACCGAAACGGGCGTGGAGCGGCGCCGCGTGGTCGCGGGACAGTACGGGGGCTCTTTGATCCTCGTCGCCGCGGCGCTCGTGCTCGCGTCCTTGCTCACGCGCCTGCCGGCCGGTTATGTGGGCCTGCTCGGCTTGCTGCCGATCGTCGTGGGCCTGCACAAGGCCTGGCAGCGCTTCGGTCCCGGCCACGCGCGGCGCAACGCCAGCGAAGATGGCGAGGACAGCCACGCAAGCGCCCCGCCATCCGTTCGCGGCTCATCGAGCTGGACCGTCGCGAGCGTCGCCATCGCCAACGGCTCGGACAACCTCGCCGTCTACGTGCCGCTGTACGCGAGTCGTACGCCCGCCGAGAACGCGCTGGTTTCGCTCGTGTTCGTCGTGATGATCGGGCTCTGGTGCGCGGGCGCGGCATGGCTGGTCGACCACCCGTTGCTCGGCGCGCCGATCCGGCGCTACGGCTCGGCGCTGCTGCCGCTGATCCTGCTCACTATAGGCGTATCGGTGATGGTGAACAGCGATACGTTGCGACTTTGGTCCGGCGCGTGATCAACGCGGAGCGTCGACGAAGACTGCGCGGCACGCAACGGCTTCGGCTTGCCGCCTTCAGCGTCGTAGTCTTCGTCTGCCGATCCTGCTTCGCCAGTTTCAATTCGCCGGCTGGGGCGGTTGCACGTAAGTACGCACGCCCGCCAGCGGCGCGCCATAGCCGCCCGCGCTCGCGTTGTTCGGCAAGCCGTTGACCAGTTGCGCACGCGGATCGGTCGGATTCAGATTCAGCTCGCCCGCCTGCTGGTTGCCATGCGTCGGATACTCGCTGCCGCGCGCCGCCTGCGGCATCAGACCTGTACTGTTCTGCGGCGCGTTCATGTCGTTCTGCGCGCTGAGCCCCTGCGCGCCGGCCTGCCCGACGAACCCACATGCCAACGCCGCGCACGCGCAGATCCTCGCGAGGCCGGATATCTTCGCTACCCTTTTCATGTTCACCTCCTGCTCTGTGAATTGACGACGCCTCGTGAGCTCATCCCTGAATCGAGTGCCGCGCGAGCGTCCCACGGCACCTTTCATGCGAGCCGCCGCTCGCCCCCTTCTGCAGCCGAGCAGGCCGCGGCCCACTCCACCTCGGCCCTTGACGCTTTCTCAATAATATGTTCCCATTGCGCACTATGTACCGCGCCCAGACCACCCTATCGCTACTACTAGCCCGCTCTACCGGGCTAGGTCTGCTGCTGCGCGCGTCCGCTTCTCTCTGATACACCGAAGCATCGCTTGAATCCCCAGTAACTGACCCAGCCCCGGTTTCCGACCGGCGGCCCAGTATCGCGTTTTCGTCGTCCGGTCGACACCCGTTCCACGGTCTCTCCCCCGGATGATGAAAATGTTGAAAAACCCTTCTACCAAGTACCGTTCGTTCAAGCCGATCAATTTGACGGATCGCCAGTGGCCGTCGCGCACCATCACGCGCGCGCCGATCTGGATGAGCACCGATCTGCGCGACGGCAACCAGGCGCTGTTCGAGCCGATGAACGCCGAGCGCAAGATGCGCATGTTCAAGACGCTGGTGCAGATCGGCTTCAAGGAAATCGAAGTCGCGTTTCCGTCGGCGTCGCAGACCGATTTCAACTTCGTGCGCGAGCTGATCGAGGGCGGCCATATTCCCGACGACGTGACGATCGAAGTGCTCACGCAGGCGCGCGACGATCTGATCGAGCGTACTTTCGAATCGTTGCGCGGCGCCCCGCGCGCGATCGTCCATCTGTACAACGCGACCGCGCCGGAATTCCGCAAGATCGTGTTCGGCCTCGAAAAGAGCGGCGTGATCGAACTCGCGCAGAAGGCCGCGCGCACGATGAAACGCCTCGCCGACGCGCAACCGGACACGCACTTCACGCTGCAATACAGCCCGGAAGTGTTCAGCGGCACCGAACTCGAATTCGCGAAGGAAGTCTGCGACGCGGTGTTCGACATCTGGCAACCGACGCCCGAGCACAAGGCGATCGTCAATCTGCCGGCCACCGTCGAAATGGCCACGCCGAACGTCTACGCCGACCAGATCGAATGGATGCACCGCAATCTCGCGCGTCGTGACTCGCTGATCGTCTCCGTCCACCCGCATAACGACCGCGGCACGGCCGTCGCGGCCGCGGAGCTCGCGGTGATGGCGGGCGCGGATCGCGTCGAAGGTTGTCTGTTCGGCAACGGCGAGCGCACCGGCAACGTCGACCTCGTCACGCTCGCGTTGAACCTGTACACGCAGGGCGTCGACCCCGAGCTCGATTTCTCGAACATCAACGAAGTCGCGCGCACGGCCGAGGAATGCACGCAGTTGCCGGTGCATCCGCGTCATCCGTATGTCGGCGATCTCGTCTTCACCGCGTTCTCGGGCTCGCACCAGGACGCGATCAAGAAGGGCTTCGCCGCGCAGAAGCCGGACGCGATCTGGGAAGTGCCGTACATGCCGATCGATCCGAGCGACCTCGGCCGAACCTACGACTCCGTGATTCGCGTGAACAGCCAGTCGGGCAAGGGCGGTATCGCGTACCTGCTCGAGCAGAGCTACGGCGTCGTGTTGCCGCGCCGTCTGCAGGTCGATTTCAGCTCGGCCGTGCAGCGTTTCACCGACCAGAGCGGCCAGGAAGTCACGCCCGCGCAGATCTGGGAACTGTTCCAGCAGGAATACGTGCGCACGGCCGAGCCGGTCCGCTATATCAGCCACAGCCTGTCCGAGCATGACGGCCGCGAGCACATCAAGCTCAACGTCGAAATCAACGGCACGCCGCGCGTGCTGAGCGGCGCCGGCAACGGCCCGCTCGACGCGCTGATGCACGCCTTCGACGTGCCCGTGCGCATCCAGCACTACGAGGAACGCGCGCTCACGCAGGGCGCCGATGCGCGCGCGATCGCGATCGCCGAAATGGCCGGCACCGATGTGGCCGGCAGCGCGTTCGGCGTCGGTGTCGATGCGAACCTGATCACCGCGTCGATCCGCGCGGTGATCAGCGGCGTGAACCGCGCGTATGCACGCGTGAACACGGATGCCCAGGAGCGCTTCTTCGACGCCGCGCTGAGCGACGCGACGGTGTGAGGCCAGCGTCTGCCGCGTTGAACGTGCGGCACGCCGCATGTTCGACGGGCTGACGACAACGAAGAGGGGGCGTTTCTACGCCCCTTCTTTTTTAATGTGGATTTATCCGCGTCAACGTTTCGGTCGACGGTCAATGAAACACGTCCCGGCCGAAGTACTTCAGCGAAATCCGCTGATACGTACCGTCTTTTCTCATGCCGGCGAGCGCGTCGTCGATCGCCAGGCGCAGCTTCGGATTGCCCTTGCGGATCAGTACGGCCGACTTGTCGCTGCTATCGGGCGACGTATCGACCGCGACGACCTTGATCCTCGCCTCGGGCTCGCGCTTCCTGTAGTCGAGAAACGACAATGAATCGTTGACGGTCGCATCGACGCGGCCCGCGACGAGCAGCTCGATCGATTCGTCGAAGCCCTGCGCCGGGATCACCTGCGCGCCGTGCGCGGCCGCGATCCTGCCGACGTTGCTGGTCAGCGTATTGGCCGATTTGCGGCCCTTCAGGTCGTCGAAAGATTTGATCGTCGTGTTCTCCGATGCGACGATCAGCACCGCGTGCGACGTGATGTACGGGTCCGAGTAATCGTATTTGAGCTTGCGCTCGTCGGTGATCGCGACCTCGTTGATCACCGCGTCGTAGCGATTGACGTCGAGACCGGCGACCAGTCCTTCCCATTTGCCTTCGATGAATTGCGGCTTGACGCCGAGACGCTGCGCGATCGCGCTCCCAAGCTCGACGTCGAAGCCGGTCAGCTTGCCCGCGTCGTCGTGGTAGGTGAACGGGGCGTACGTACCTTCGGTGCCGATCCGGAACACGCCCGATGCCTTGATCCGCGCGAGATCGTCGGCACTAGCCGGATGCGCGAGTGCTGCCTGCAACAGCGCAATCATCGCAAGTGAACGAATCGGCTTCATCGGACGGCTCCGTCTGAGTGGCTGCGCGGGTGGCGGACTGCCGCGTTTGGCGGGGAGTGCCGGCGTGCGGCCGGCTGTGTGGGCCGACTGTAGCAAACCGTCCGCGATTTTCAAAGCGCTTCGCGCGCGGTGCGTCGATCCGCACAGGTCAGCCGCTGCGCTCTTCCGTCAAGCATATGGCGCAGGCAAAAAGGCCACGCAAGCGCTCATGCTTTCACGAGCCTTTGCGGAGCCTTTTCGCGCAGCTTTCGGTGTGGGTCGGCGTGTCGGCGCGCCGCTCAGTACGTCTCCAGATGCAGCCGCCCTTCCCGCTTCAGCTTCGCCCACAACGCTTCCCAATCGAGCTGATGCTGCTCGCCGATATCCTTGAGCGCCTGCAGCACACCGTCCTCCATGCCCTTGAGGCCGCACACGTAGATATAGGTGTTGTCGTCCTTCAGCAGGTTCGCGACGTCGGCCGAACGTTCGCGCATTGCGTCCTGCACGTAGCGCTTCGCCTGTCCCGGGGTGCGCGAGAACGCGAGCGTGGTGTCGATGAAATCCTTCGGCAGATTCGTCAGCGGTCCAAAGTACGGCAGCTCCTCCTTGGTACGCGCGCCGAAGAACAGCATCAGCTTGCCGGTCGCGCCTTTGAGGCGCTTGCGGCGGCGATACTCGGTCATCGCGCGCATCGGCGCGGAACCGGTGCCCGTGCAGATCATCAGCAGATGCGAGTTCGGATGATTCGGCATCAGGAAGGTGCTGCCGAACGGACCGATCACGTTGACCACGTCGCCCTTCTTCAGATCGCACAGATAGTTCGAGCACACGCCGTCGATCGCATCGCCGTGCTGCAGCGACACCCGCTTCACCGTCAGCGACACGTTGTTATAGCCGGGCCGCTCGCCATCGCGCGGACTCGCGATCGAGTACTGGCGCGCGTGATGCACGCGGCCGTCGGCGGCAGCTCCCGGCGGCAGAATGCCGATCGACTGGCCTTCGAGCACCGGAAACGGCATCGAGCCGAAATCGAGCACGATGTGATGGATGTCGCTCGACGTCGCGCTGTCGGTGAGCCGGTAGTTGCCGGCCACCGTCGCGGTGGTCGGCGCCTTATGCGTGTAGAGATTCACGTACGGCTTCGCGGCCGACCACGGCGGCACGAGCGCGCCGCGCACGGTATCCACTTCGATGCCGTCTGCTTCGGCGGCGCTGTCGCCCGCGGTGGACGCGGCCACCGGTTCTTCAGCCGGCACCGCCATCGTGTTCTGCTCCGGCAACACGTCCCACGTAAACTGCTCGTCGATCGAATACGCGTCGGCCTTCAGCACGGTGCGCCAGTTGTCGATCGCGCCGGTCGGGCACGGCGGCACGCAGGCCATGCAGCCGTTGCAGACGTCGGCCTTCACGACGTAGTTGTTGTCGTCGTGCGTGATCGCATCGACCGGACAGGTCTCTTCGCAGGTATTGCAGCGAATGCAGATCTCCGGATCGATCAGATGCTGCCGCAGAACTTCGACCGATACTGGCCCGTTCATGACTTCCTCGCCTGCTTCAATTGAAGCGCACGTATTCGAAATCGACCGGCTGACGGTTCACGCCCATCGCGGGCGGCGCGATCCAGTTCGCGAACTTGCCCGACTCGGCAACGCGGCCCATCAGCGAAGCGACGAACGCGCGGTCTGCCGGCGTGGCGAGCCAGTTCGCTTCGTTGGCGGCCCATTCGGCTTCGCTGAGCACGCGGCCCTCCGGCGACACCCGCGTGCCCGCGAACGTGCCGATCTGCCGGTTGAACGCCTTGTGCGGCACCGTCATGCGAAAGTCGATGCCGGCCTTCTCGAGCACCTTGTTCCAGCGCCCAACGCCCGCAACCGAGTCCTTGATGTAATCGTCGCGCAGCACTTCGTTCATCGCGTTGAGCATCGGCACTTCGCGCTCGACGAGCTTGCCGTCCTGCACGTCGAGCAGCTTGTAAGCAAGCTCGTTCAGGCGATGATCGTCGTCGCGCTTGCCTTCCTCGTAGCGGCCCTTCAGACCCGAGCTATAGAACGTCGCCGCGTTCGACGAATGATCGGCGCCGAACAGGTCGATCGTGACCGAGTAATGGAAGTTCAGATAGCGCTGGATGGTCGGCAGATCGATCACGCCGGCCGCGCGGATCTTCGCGACGTCGCCGGTGCCGAGTTCGTTCATCACCTGAGCGGTGCGCTGGATCACGCGCGACACGCCCGATTCGCCGACGAACATATGATGCGCTTCCTCGGTCAGCATGAACTTCGTCGTGCGCGCGAGCGGATCGAAGCCCGACTCCGCGAGCGCCGACAACTGGAACTTGCCGTCGCGGTCGGTGAAGTACGTGAACATGTAGAACGCGAGCCAGTCCGGCGTTTTCTCGTTGAACGCGCCGAGAATGCGCGGATTGTCCTCGTCGCCCGAGCGACGGCCGAGCAAGGCTTCAGCTTCCTCACGACCGTCGCGCCCGAAGTAGCGATGCAGCAGATACACCATCGCCCACAAGTGGCGGCCTTCTTCGACGTTGACCTGGAACAGGTTGCGCAGATCGTACAGCGACGGCGCGGTCAAACCGAGGTGACGCTGCTGCTCGACCGAGGCCGGTTCCGTATCGCCCTGCGTGACGATGATGCGGCGCAGGTTCGCGCGATGCTCGCCGGGCACGTCCTGCCACGCGGCTTCGCCCTTGTGCTCGCCGAAGTGGATCTTGCGATCCTGCTCGCCCGGCGTGAGGAAAATGCCCCAGCGGTACTCGGGCATCTTCACGTAGTCGAAGTGCGCCCAGCCGCCCGCATCGACGCTGACCGCGGTGCGCAGATACACGTCGTAACCGTGCGAGCCTTCCGGGCCCATGTCGCCCCACCATGACAGAAAGTTCGGCTGCCATTGTTCGAGCGCGCGTTGCAGCGCGCGGTCGTCGGCGAGGTTGACGTTGTTCGGAATCTTTTCGCTGTAGTTGATCGAGGACATGGTCGGTTCCCTGGGTCAGTTCCCTGTTCGGAAGCTGCAGTGGCGAGAGGCGCGTATCGGCAGGCGGCGTCGTTTAGTCGGAGTGAGCGCGGCGCATCTCAGACGCGCGACACATCGAATTGCGCCTTGCTGCCCTTGCCGTACACCTTGAGCGCACCCTTCTCGCCCACTGCGTTCGGCCGGTTGAAGATCCAGTTCTGCCAGGCGGTGAGACGCCCGAAAATGCGCGTCTCCATCGTCTCCGGCCCATTGAAGCGCAGATTCGCTTCGAGGCCGGTCAAGGCATCGGGCGACATCGCCGCGCGTTCTTCGAGCGCGATGCGGATTTCGTCGGCCCAATCGATATCGTCAGGCGACGCGGTGACGAGACCGAGGCGCTCCGCGTCGAGCGCCTTGACCGGCTGACCGATCAGCGCGCGCGCCGCGTCGAGCGGCTCGGCTTCCTCGTAGAAGCGCCGCGCGAGCCGCGACTGATGCGTCACCATCGGATACAGGCCGAAGTTGACTTCCGACAGCGTGATCGCCGGCTCCTCGTCCTCGTTGTCGGGCAGCGCGGCCATGTAGGTGCGATCGGCGGCGAACGCGAGTTCCGCGAACGTGCCGGCGAAGCATGAACCCGGCTCGATCAGCGTGAAGATGGAGCGCGACGACACGTCGAGGCGCGCGAGCGTGCGGCGCAGCATGCCGATCGTTTCGCGCACGAACCAGTGATCCTTGTGCTGCAGCAGCGTCGCATCGACTGCGAGCAGGTGGCGCGCGTCGCCTTCGGTCTTGAACACCCAGGTGCCGATGTCGAGCGCGTTGGTGCGCATCGAGAGGATCGCGTCGTCGAGTTCGCGGGCGAATTGCAGCGGCCACCAGTTGGCGCCGGCCGCGGCGATCGCGGCGAGGCCGGTCGGTTGCCCGGTCTGTGGCGCGCGTGCGGTGAAGGTCGCCATACGTTTCGCGCGATCGATCGTGACGTCGACCGTCTGATAGCCGAGGCCAGCTTCGCGATCCGTGCGTTCGATGCGCGTGAGCGCGACGCCCGGCGCTCCGGCCGGACGATCGCTGTGCGCGCCGAGTTCGAGCGCGCGCGCCTGAATGGCCTGCTCGAACTGGTTCGGCTTCACAACTTCGTCGACGAGACGCCAGGCCTTCGCGCGTTCGCCGCGCACGCCCTCGACCACCGTGCAGAAGATATCCGCGCGATCGTGGCGCACCTTGCGCTTATCGGTCACGCGCGTGAGTCCGCCGGTGCCGGGCAGCACGCCAAGCAGCGGTACTTCCGGCAGCGACACCGAAGAGGAACGATCGTCGATCAGATAGATTTCATCGCAGGCGAGCGCGAGTTCATAACCGCCGCCCGCGCACGCGCCGTTCACCGCGGCGAGAAACTTCAGCCCCGAATGGCGCGACGAATCTTCGAGCCCGTTGCGGGTTTCGTTCGTGAATTTGCAGAAGTTGACCTTCCACGCGTGCGATGACAGCCCCAGCATGAAGATATTCGCGCCCGAGCAGAACACCCGGTCCTTCAGGCTCGTCACCACCACCGTGCGGACTTCCGGATGCTCGAAGCGAATGCGCTGAATCGCGTCGTGCAGCTCGATGTCGACGCCGAGATCATACGAATTGAGCTTCAGCTTGTAGCCGTCGCGAATGCCGCCATCCTCGGCGATGTCGATGCCGAGCGTCGCGACCGCGCCGTTGAAGCTGAGCTTCCAATGCTTGTACTGCGACGGCTCGGTGCGATAGTCGACCGGCGCGGCCTGAGCAACGGCGGTGGGTGCTGTGGACATGGGGCGTCTCCTGACTGGACGATGCAATCTGTTTTTTGAACAATAGTGCATCGCCATACCAGCGTAAAGCACTTTAGTGCATTTTTACGGGGAAACCCTGGCGCCCACGATCGGTCAGTTCACGCGCGCCTCGTCGGGGGCTTCCGCCGCGAGCCGCGCGGCGAGACGGTCGCGCAACTGCAGGTACGCATCGGCGAGCGTCTTTTCGCTGGTGTCGAACGACATGTCCGCGCGTCCGTACAGCTCGGCGCGCCCGGCGAGGATGCGCTTCAGGTCGTCCATCGCCTCGCGGTTGCCGGACATCGGCCGCAGATCGCCTTGCGCGACGACGCGGCGCATATGTTCCTCGGGCGTCGCCTGCAACCACACGGTGAAGCAGTGCGACAGCAGCACGTTGAACGTGCCCGATTCCGACACGAGCCCGCCCGGCGACGCGATCACCGCGTGCGGATGCTCGTGGATCACCGCCTCGAGCGCGCGTTGCTCGTAGCGTCGATACGCGCTCGCGCCGTACAGCGAATGAATCTCCGACGGCGGACAGCCCGCGAGCTGTTCGATCACGCGCGTGAGCTCGATGAACGGCACCTTGCGCTCCTGCGCGAGCATGCGCCCGAGCGTCGACTTACCCGCGCCGCGCAGGCCGATCAGCGCGATGCGGTCCTTGCGGTGCGGGTCGCGCGGCGCCTGCGCGAACATCTCGGCGAGCGCGATGCGCGCGCGCTGCAGTGCCGCCTGGTCGCGCCCCTGCAGCAGCTCGCGGATCAGCAGCCATTCGGCGGACGCGGTGGTTTCGTCGCCGATCACCTCGGCGAGCGAGCAGTTCAGTGTGGCCGCGAGCTGCCGCAGCACCAGCACCGATGCATTGCCGACGCCCGATTCGAGGTTCGCCAGATGCCGCTCCGACAAACCGGTTTCGGCCGCCAGCGTCTTGCGCGTCATGCCGCGGCGCGCGCGCAGCAGACGCACACGCTCGCCCATCGCGGTCAGGAACGGATCGCGTTCTTCGCGCTCGCCGCCACGTTCGGCCGTGCGTTCACCCGCGCGGTCGGTGCGTTCGGCGCGGGCCGCGTCGTCGGTATCGTCCAACGGTGCGGGAGGGTACTTTTGATTCATGTTTTGCGACCTCGTGACTACGATACATGTACTATAGTGCTTGACATGCACCAGGTGAACGGTTTAATTTTCGCCAAAAGCTGATCCAATCACAAACACAGTCGCGCGCCGCCTTGGCATTCCGGCCGCGTCACGGAGACGGCGCCGCAATACGCATGCACCCAAGTTCCGGCGGCCGGCGACCCGGCGGCCGGGCTGCGTGAGCGCGCTTCTGGAGGCTCGCATGTCCCCACAGGAATTCCAGCGCCTGATCGCAGGCGTCACTGGGCAACTCGCCGGGCGGCCGCTCGACGACGACACGCACGGCTTTTCCGTCGACGTCGTCGACATGCAGGACATTGCCGGTCCGCACCACGTCCATCCGCACGGCGAGATCGATCTGATCATGCCCCTCACCGACGGCGCGACGTTCGACGGCCATCCGGCCGGCAGGTGCGTGTACGGCCCCGGCTCGGCGCATCGTCCGACCGTCGCGAACGGCCGGGCGCTGGTGCTGTATCTGCTGCCGCAAGGGGCGATCGAATTCACGCGCGCGTGAGCCGCGAGCAGATCACGATCACACAAGAGCCGGACCGTGTCCACGGATGGAGGAGACATATGGAAGCCCTGCTGGAAACGAGCGCGCGCGAGCCGGTTGCGCCGCCGCCCCCGCTGTTCAACTTCGCGAGGCATCTGTTCCAGTTGAACGAAGCGCGCGCGAGCAAAGTCGCCTATATCGACGACTACGGCGCGATGACCTACGGCGAACTCGAACAGCGCGCGCGGCGCTGCGCCAGCGCACTGCGTGCGCTCGGCGTGCATCCCGAGGAACGCGTGCTGCTCGTGATGCTCGACACCGTATCGCTGCCGGTCGCATTTCTCGGCGCGCTTTACGCCGGCATCGTGCCGGTCGTCGCGAACACCTTGCTGAGCGCCGCCGACTATACGCACATGCTGACGCACAGCCACGCGCGAGCGGTGATCGTATCGGAACCGTTGCTACCTAACGTGACGGAGGCGCTGAGCAGCATCGACGACGACGGCTGCCAACCGATCGTCTCGCAGCCTCACGCCTCCATCGAAGCGCCGCTCGCGGCGCCCTGCTTCGAAACGCTGGTCGACACCGCGCTGCCCGCCGGCAAAGGCTGTGCAAGCAACGCGGACGACATCGCGTTCTGGCTCTATTCGTCCGGCTCGACCGGCAAGCCGAAAGGCACCGTCCATACGCACGCGAATCTGTACTGGACCGCCGAGCTGTATGCGAAGCCGGTGCTCGGCATCGTCGAGAGCGACGTGGTGTTTTCGGCGGCGAAACTGTTCTTTGCATATGGGCTCGGCAACGCGCTGACGTTTCCGCTGTCGGTCGGCGCGACCGCGATCCTGATGGCCGAGCGCCCGACCGCCGAGGCGATTTTCGCGCGCCTCGTCCGGCATCGCCCGACCGTGTTCTACGGCGTGCCGACCTTGTACGCGAACCTGCTGGTGTCGCCCAACCTGCCCGCGCGCGCCGACGTCGCGATCCGCGTGTGCGCGTCGGCCGGCGAGGCGTTGCCACGCGACGTCGGCGAACGCTTCACCGCGCACTTCGGCGCCGAGATTCTCGATGGCATCGGCTCGACGGAAATGCTGCACATCTTCCTGTCGAATCGCGCGGGCGAAGTCGAATACGGCACGACCGGGCGCCCCGTGCCGGGCTACGAAGTCGAGTTACGCGACGAAGCCGGGCGGCCGGTGCCCGATGGCGAAGTCGGCGATCTGTTCATCAAGGGGCCCAGCGCGGCGCTGATGTACTGGAGCAATCGCGAGAAAACGCGCGCGACGTTTCTCGGCGAATGGATCAGAAGCGGCGACAAATATCGGCGTCTCGCGAACGGCTGCTATGTCTACGCGGGCCGCAGCGACGACATGCTGAAAGTGAGCGGCCAATATGTATCGCCGGTCGAGGTCGAGATGGTGCTCGTCGCGCATCCGGCGGTGCTCGAAGCGGCGGTGGTCGGCGTCGATCATGGCGGGCTCGTGAAAACGCGCGCGTTCGTCGTGCTCAAGCGCGACTTCATGCCGTCCGATCTGCTCGCCGAGGAACTGAAGACCTTCGTCAAGGAACGGCTCGCGCCGCACAAGTACCCGCGCGATATCGTGTTCACCGACGATCTGCCCAAGACCGCCACCGGCAAGATTCAACGCTTCAAGCTACGCGAACAGTCATAGGTGATTCATTGATGCAGAACCGAGGTACCGCCCCTGCCACTTCCTCCGCGAGTGCCGCCAGCCGCCTTGCCGAACTGCCGGCGAGCGCGTCGCATGGACCGCTGCGCATCGAGTACCGCTGGGTCAACGAGCAGGCGAATGCTCAGCAGGACGATTCGCCGATGGCGGTATTCCTGCACGAAGGTCTCGGCTCGATCGCAATGTGGCGCGACTGGCCGCAGACGTTGTGCGCGCGACTCGGCATGCGCGGGCTCGTCTATTCGCGGCCAGGCTACGGACTCTCGACAGCGCGTGCGCCTGACGACAAATGGCCGGTCGATTTCATGACCGCACAGGCGCGCGACATCCTCCCCACCCTGCTCGACGCGCTCGATATCGACCTGCGGCAACGCCAACGCATGTGGGTGATCGGTCATAGCGACGGCGGCTCGATCGCGCTGCTCTATGCGGCGCTGTACCCCGATGCGCTCGCGGGCGCGGTCGTGATTGCGCCGCACGTATTCGTCGAAGACATCTCGGTGCAAAGCATCGCCCAAACGAAGCAGCTTTACGAAACCACCGATCTTCGCGCGAAGCTCGCCCGCTATCACGCGGACGTCGATTCCGCGTTCTACGGCTGGAACGATATCTGGCTCGACCCTGCGTTCAGGCGGTGGTCGATCGTCGAGGCGCTCGCGCCGATCCGTCGACCGCTGCTCGCGATCCAGGGCCACGACGACAACTACGGCACGATGGCGCAGATCGACACGATCGCCGCGCGCGTGCCGCACGCCCAACTCGTGAAGCTCGACGCATGCGGACACTCGCCGCATCACGACGCGCCCGCCGCGCTCAACGACGCCATCGCGGTGTTCGTGCGCGCACAACGATAAGCGGCGCCCGTCTGTTACCGATACTTCATAAAAATTACACGGATCGGCGATTATGCTGCTGCATCGCTGACCTCGGCACATCGATTGCGAGGCATCCCTTCCCCGCCCGGAGACAGTGCCATGCCCTTCGTGTCGAAGCCGATTCGTGCGCCCCGTCGCAAACGTTTGACGGGCGCCATCGCGGTGATCGCGCTGTGCGCGCTAGCAGGAGCGTGCAGCGACGACGCCCCGCCCGCCGGCACGAACACGATCAGTTCAACCGACCATTTCGCCGCTAACCCCGGCGACCCATCGATCGCCCGCCCATCGATCGCCCCGCCGCCGGCCGACTCCGCGCCGCCGACGCTGACGATCCAGACACCGGCGGCACCCGCATCCGAAGCCGGCACGGCGCTGTCCGCCACCTCGCCGCCGCTGGCCAGCCCCGTCATCCATACCGTCGATTGAGAATCGCGCCGCGCGCGGCGGCTAGCCCGCCTTCGCGCGTCCGACGCAGCATCGCCGTTTCAGCACCGCAATTTGTCGTCCCCGTGCCTTTTTCCTCCACCGAAGATCAAAGCCACCGCCGCCCCAACCATGACCTCAAACAATCGTCGTGATTTTCTGCGCTCGGCCGCCCAAGCCGCCGGTTCCTTCACCGCGTTGAGCATGCTGCCGCCGGGCATCCGCAATGCGCTCGCGATTCCGGCCAACAACCGGACCGGCACGATCCGCGACGTCGAGCACATCGTCGTGCTGATGCAGGAGAACCGTTCGTTCGACCACTACTTCGGCACGCTCAAAGGCGTGCGCGGCTTCGGCGACACGCGCGCGATCAACCTCGCGAACGGCCAGCCGGTGTGGTATCAGCCGCAAACCGCCGATGCCAGCGGTGCCAGCTACGTGCTGCCGTTCCGTCCGGGCGCGCCGAACCTCGGCCTGCAATTCCTGCAGGATCTCGCGCACGACTGGAGCTCCACGCACGCCGCATGGAACGGCGGCCGCAACGATCAGTGGGTACCGTCGAAAGGCGCGACCACGATGGCCTACCTGACGCGCGACGACATCCCGTTCCACTATCAGCTCGCCGACGCATTCACGATCTGCGACGCCTACCACTGCTCGCTGATGGGTCCGACCGATCCGAATCGCTACTACATGTGGAGTGGCTGGGTCGGCAACGACAGCAGCGGCGGCGGTCCGGTAATCGACAATTCGGAACTCGGCTACGGCTGGTCGACCTACCCCGAAGTGCTGCAGAACGCGGGCATCTCGTGGAAGATCTATCAGGACATCGGCACCGGGCTCGACGCGAACGGCTCGTGGGGCTGGACGCAGAACGCGTACATCGGCAACTACGGTGACAACTCGCTGCTGTATTTCAATCAGTACCGCAACGCGCAGCCGGGCAACCCGCTATATGACAACGCGCGGACCGGCACCAACGCGGCCAACGGCGACGGCTACTTCGACATTCTGAAGCGCGACGTGCAGAACGGCACGCTGCCGCAGGTGTCGTGGATCGTCGCGCCCGAAGCGTACAGCGAGCATCCGAACTGGCCGACCAACTACGGCGCGTGGTACCTCGATCAGGTGCTGCAGATCCTCACGTCGAACCCGGACGTGTGGAGCAAGACCGTGCTGCTGATCAACTACGACGAAAACGACGGCTTCTTCGATCACATCGCCGCACCGTTCGCGGCCGCGTCGAGCGCGAACGGTTTGTCGACCGTCGACATCACGCACGAACTCTATGCCGGCGATGCGAAGAACATCGCCGGGCCGTACGGGCTCGGACCGCGCGTGCCGATGCTGGTGGTCTCGCCGTGGTCCAAAGGCGGCTACGTGTGCTCGGAAGTGTTCGACCATACGTCGGTGATCCGCTTCATCGAAAAGCGCTTCGGCCAGCAGCACAATCTCGGCGAATCGAACATCACGCCGTGGCGTCGCGCGGTGTGCGGCGATCTGACCTCCGCGTTCAACTTCGCGAATCCGAACGCGTCGGTGCCGTCGCTGCCGGGCACGAGCGGCTACCTGCCGGCCGACCGGAACCGTCACCCGGACTACGTGCCGCAACCGCCGACGGTGCAGACGGTGCCGAAGCAGGAAGCGGGCGTGCGCCCGGCGCGCGCGTTGCCGTACGAACTGTTCGTGCGCGTCGACGAAGGCTCGAACGGCAAGCTGACGATGCGCTTCGTCAACACGGGCCGCGCGGGCGCGGTGTTCCTCGTGTACGCGGCCAATAGCGCCGACGCGCCGCGCAGCTATACCGTCGAAGCGGGCAAGCATCTGCAGGACGCGCTGCTGCTCAACGCCGACGGCAGCTACGACTTCAGCGTGCACGGGCCGAACGGCTTCCTGCGCCGCTTCGCGGGCAAGGTGGTCGCACGGAACTGGTGGAATGGTTCGGACACCGCACGGCCGGCCGTCGCCGAAGGCTACGATGTCGCGAACGGCAATCTGCAACTGCGGCTCGAGAACGTCGGCAGCGCGCGTTGCCAGTTCACGATCGTCAACGCGTACGACGCGAGCCATGTGATCAAGCATTCGGTACGCGGCGGCGACACCGACAATCTGTACCTCGATCTGCGCAACGTATACGGCTGGTACGATCTCGCGATCACCGTCGATACGGACCCGACGTTCGCGCGCCGCATCGCCGGTCATGTCGAGACGGCAAACAACAGCATGAGCGATCCGGCGCTGGGCGGCTGAGCGTCGCTGTAACCCAACGCTGCAAAAGCAACGGCCGCTGGCTCTTCGAGCACAGCGGCCGTTCTTTATCCAGCTCTCGAACGCAAACCCGCAATCGCGCGCGAGCGTCTACGATTCGAAATCGAGCCCGCCGATCAACGTAACCGGCTCACCCTGCGTGTGCGTGGAGAAATCGAGTTCGCGCGCCTGGGTCCACGCATTGAGCTTGCGCGGCAGCGCGGCCAGATATCTGGCGAAACGCGTCGCGCCCTGCTCGCCCATCAGCCTTTCTATTTCGTCGCTGTCCCAGGTCAGATACAGATTCAACGGATGCGGATAATGACCGAGCTCATCGAGCGGCGCGGCGTGAATCCGCACGCGGGTGGGCTGACCCTGTTCGCCATGCGGCAACACGTCGGTGTGCACGGTCTTGGCGATACACGCGGCGATCGCCTCGGCAATGCGCGGCGCGAACTCCTGGTCGAAACGCATTGCACTCTCGGGGCGCATCCAATCTCTCCGCTGTGATTCCCATCGTGGGTTGGTCATCGTAGCAGACTCAGTTTTTCGCTGGTGAGATCGCGTCCGGACCGTGCGTCACCGCCTCGCGCAGCGTCTTGCGGATCACCTTGCCGGTGGCCGTCATCGGCAGGCTTTCGACGAAGCGAATCTCGCGCGGGTATTCGTGCGCGGCCAGACGCGTCTTCACGTGCTGCTGGATCTCGCGCACGAGTGCATCGTCGCCGACGAAACCCGCTTTCAGCACGACGAACGCCATCACGATTTCGGTGCGCTCGCGATCGGGGGCGCCGACCACGGCCGCCATCGCGACGGCCGGATGACGCAGCAGCGAATCCTCGATCGACGCCGGCCCAATCCGGTAACCGGCGCTCGTGATCACGTCGTCGCCACGGCCGACGAAGCGAATGAAGCCGTCCGCGTCGCGCGTGCCGAGATCGCCGGTCAGCAGAAACCTGCCGCGGAATTTGTCGTTGGTGGCCGCAACGTTCCGCCAGTAGCCGAGAAACATCACCGGATCGGGCGCGGCCACCGCGATATCGCCGATCGCGCCGGGCGGCAGCTCGTTGCCGGCGGCATCGACGATCGCGACATGGTGCCCCGGCACCGCGCGCCCGATCGCGCCGAAGCGCGGCTCGAACAGCGCCGCGCACGAGGACACCACGACGTTGCACTCGGTCTGTCCGTAGAACTCGTTGATCGTCACGCCGAGTGCGTCGCGCCCCCAGCCGATCAGTTCCTCGCCCAGCGATTCGCCGCCGCTCGCGACCGATTGCAACGCGAGACGCAGATGAGCGGGCCGCTCGACGCCGCGCATCATCTTCAGCGCGGTCGGCGGTAGAAACGCATGGGAGACCGCGTGACGCGCGAGCAGATCGAACGCGGCGTGGCCGTCGAATTTCGCAAAACGGCGCGCCAGCACCGCGACACCGTGATGCCACGATGGCAGCAGCACGTCGAACAGACCGCCGATCCACGCCCAGTCCGCGGGCGTCCACATCAGCGTCGCGCGCGCGGGAAAGCCCTGCTGCGACATCTCCACGCCGGGCAGGTGCCCGAGCAAAACGCGATGCCCGTGCAACGCGCCCTTCGGTTTTCCGGTCGTGCCCGACGTATAGATGATGATCGCCGGATCGTCCGCGGCGGTGTCGGCCGGCGTGAACTCGGCGCAAGCGCCATTCAACGCCTGCCAGAACGACCGCACGGGCGCGTCCGATGCTTCGTCATCCTGCTCGATATCGACACTGAACACGTGTCGCAACTCGGGCAGCGCGCCGCGAATTTCGTCGATCTTTTGCACGCCGGCGTGATCGGTGATCAGCGCGACCGCAGCGCTGTCGCCGAGCCGATGCTCGATCGCGTCCACGCCGAACAGCGCGAACAGCGGCACCGCGACCATGCCGGCCTTGTAGGCCGCGAGATGCGCGATGGCCGTTTCGATCGATTGCGACAGAAAGATGCCGATGCGCTCGCCGCGCCGCGCGCCCGCCGCGAGCAGCGCATTGGCGAAGCGGTCGGACAGGGCTTTCAGTTCGTCGAACGTATAACGGGTCGCGCGGCCGTCGGCGTCTTCGTAGATCAGCGCGAGACGCCCCGAGCCATCGGCCCACTTGTCGCATGTGTCGACGCCGATGTTGTAGCGCGGTGGAATACGCCACGCGAAGCTGGCCGTGAGCGAATCGTAAGTCTCGCCGTCGAGGTTCATCGGGTCTCCTGGATATCGTCGTTGCCGCTGCATGGCGTGATGCATGGTCCGTCGCTTGCAGCCTCTGCGCGCATGGCCGGTGTTCCGCAGTTTAGCCCACGACCTTGCGCACTCGGTTGATGCATTGCCGTGCGCAATTGAATTCGCCAGATACGACATAGTCCCGCTCATAATCGCCGACTCGTGGCGCTGAACTCAACGTTTTGCGACAACTCCTGTGCGATTCAAGCCCTTTACATCTGACCTGTGCCGCGCCCGTCTAGGATCGTTACACAGGTTCGGCGCGCATGTTGCGCCGCACGATCGCTACCGGATGACATATGCGCAAGGCAAGGTTTGCATCGTTCTGGCATGGCCCGGAACTTTCTCCCTACGAGATCGCCTGTCTGAATTCGTTCACGCTGTACGGCAGCGAGGTCGCGCTCTATAGCTACGAGCCGATCGACACTCTGCCGCCCGGCGTGATCGCGAAGGACGCGACCACGATACTGCCGCGCGACTCGCTGAACGACTTCCCGATTCACGGCGTGCCGTCGATGCAGCATTTCACCGACTATTTCCGCTTCGTGATGTTCACGAAGACCGATGAGATCTGGGTCGATACCGACATGCTGCTGCTACGCGATTTCGATCTCAACGCCAAGGGCGACCTGATCGGGCGAGAGACCTCATCGAGCATCTGCACGGCGATGCTGCGGCTCGACCCGGATCAGCCGCGCTTGCACGAATTAATCGAACGTGTCGAAGCAATGAAGGGCACGGCACTGAAGTGGGGCGACACGGGCCGGCGTCTGTTGACCGCCGTCTACGGCGTGAAGGCGGGTCTTCCCGAAAGCCTGTTCTATCCGGTGCACTTCAACGATTACTACAAGGTGTTCCTGCCGCGCTATTTCGACGAGTGCGCGGCGCTCTGTTCCAATGCGTACACGCTGCATCTGTGGAACAACCGGGTGGTCAAGATGGGCCTGTTCAAGCGCATCGGCCCCCCCGTTGGGTCGCTCCTGCACCACGTGTTCGAGCAAACCGGCGCCAACACGCTGTTTCGCGAGTTTTATCCGGCGAGCGTGATGCAGGCGATGATCGACAACGCGGTGGGCAAAGTCGGTAGCGACGAAGGCGTGCGCAAGCTGCTGCGCGTCGGCGTGCCGATGGTCACGACGGCCATCGCGCGCAGACTCGGCGCCTGAAGTTCGCAGCTTCAGTTCGCGCCGCCCCTGCCCGAGCCCTGCGCCTGCTCCAGCACGAAGTCGATGAACGTCGCCGCCGCGCGCGTGTGATGCCGATTCGGCATGTACAGCATGTACATGTGCGTGCCGAAGATGCTGAGCCGCCAGGCATCGAGCGCGGTCAGCACGGCGCCGAGCTTCAGATCGTCCTGCACCACGTAGTCGGGCACGAGTCCGACACCGAGACCGGCCAGCACCGCCTGGCGCAAAAATAGAAAGTTTTCCGAAATAATCGTCGGTTCGAGCAGGACTTCATGACGCTCGTCGCGCAGATACGCGGCGAGCCGCAACTGCTTGCCGATCACGGCCGCGGTAATCAGCGGCGCGGTGCGCAGGTCGTCGAGCGTCGCGGGCAGGCCGTGTGTCCGCGCGAATTCGGGGGATGCGCAGGCCACGTACCGGACTGGCCCCATGTCCCGCGCGACGAGGTTTTGCGGCGGCTCCGACATCACGCGCACCGCGATGTCGATCTCGTCGCGCATCAGATCCTCGACGCGGTTCTCGAACATCACATCGAGCACGATACCCGGATACAGCCGCTTGAACGCGATCAGCCAGTCGGACATCACGAGCTGGCCATAGCCGCTCGGCACGCTGAGCCGCACGCGCCCCTGCAGGCTCTGGCCCAGTGTCGTCACCGACTCGCGCGCGGCCAGCAGCGCGTTGCGGATCGTGCGGCCGTGCTCGTAGAGCCGCAGACCGATCTCGGTCGGCTCGACGCGACGCGTGGTGCGGCGCACCAATTGCAGGCCGACCGAACGCTCGAGCTGATTCAGGTGATAGCTGACGTTCGCGCGGCTCATCTTGAGCCGGCGTGCCGCTTCGCTCAGATTGCCGGCGTCGAGGATGTCGACGAGCAGGGTCAGCGAGTTGACGTCCATCGCCCAGTCTTTGTCAAAATAATTTTGACAGTCTGTCAATCAACGGTGTCATTGTCAATGAACGTTGACCACTCCAGAATGGGACGATCCGGCGCGCCTCGCCATCCTCGAACGGAGACACCTACGATGACCCTTTCCTCCTCGGCCGACGTCGTCACGCGCGAATTGCACGGCAAGGTCCTGCTCGTCACGATCGACCACGCGCCGGTCAACGCGCTATCCGCCGACGTGCGGCGCGGTCTGCTGGCCGCGATCGAAGCCGGCGACGCCGACCGCGCGGTCGAAGCCGTGCTGATCGTCGGCGCGGGGCGCAACTTCATCGCCGGTGCCGATATTCGCGAGTTCGGCAAGCCGCCGGTGCCGCCTTCGCTGCCGGACGTGTGCAACCGCATCGAGGCATGCACGAAACCCGTGATTGCCGCGCTGCATGGCGCGGCGCTCGGCGGCGGGCTCGAAGTGGCGCTCGCCGCGCATTACCGGATCGCCGTCGACGGCGCGAAGCTCGGCCTGCCCGAAGTGCAGCTGGGTCTGCTGCCTGGCGCGGGCGGCACGCAACGCACGCCGCGCCTGATCGGCGCGCCGGCGGCGCTCGACCTGATGCTGAGCGGCCGTCACGCGAGCGCGAAGGAGGCGCTCGCGCTCGGCCTCGTCGACCGTCTCGGCGACAGTGGCGACATACTCGCCGAAGGGCTCGCCTACGCGCACGAGCTGCTCGCCGCGCACGCGCCGGTACGCCGCACGCGCGACGCCGCCGCATTGATCGATCGCGCCGCGAGCCGCGCCGCCGTCGCGAAAGCGCGTGACGAAACCGCGAAGAAAGCGCGCGGCCTGTTCTCGCCGCTGAAAATCGTCGATGCCGTCGAAGCCGCGATCGAACAGCCCTTCGAGGAGGGCCTGAAGCTCGAACGCAAGCTGTTCCTGCAATGCCTCGACAGCCCGCAGCGCGCCGGCCTGGTTCACGCATTCTTCGCCGAGCGCGAAGTGCTGAAGGCGCCCGAAACGCGCGACGCGAAACCGCGCGCGCTCGAGGCGATCGGCGTGATCGGCGGCGGGACGATGGGCGCGGGCATCGCGGTCGCAGTGCTTGACGCGGGGCTGCCCGTCACGCTGATCGAACGCGACGAGGCGGCGCTCGCGCGTGGCCGCGCGCACATCGACAAGGTCTACGACGGGCTGATCGCCAGAGGCCGCCTCACCGCTGAGAAGAAAGCCGCGACCATGGCGCGCTGGAGCGGCAGCACGTCGTACGATGCGCTTGCTCACGCCGACCTCGTGATCGAAGCCGTGTTCGAAGATCTCGACGTCAAAAAGGCCGTATTCGCCGAGCTCGATCGCGTCTGCAAGTCTGGTGCGGTGCTCGCGACCAACACGTCGTATCTGGACATCGACGCGATCGCAGCCAGCATCTCGCGCCCCGCCGACGTAATCGGCCTGCACTTCTTCTCGCCCGCCAACATCATGAAGCTGCTCGAAGTCGTGGTGCCGAAGCAGGTCAGCGCCGACGTCGTCGCGACCGCGTTCGAGTTCGCGAAGAAGCTCCGCAAGACGCCGGTGCGCGCCGGCGTGTGCGACGGCTTCATCGGCAATCGCCTGCTTGCCGTGTACCGCGCCGCCGCGGACGCGCTGCTGGAAGACGGTGCGTCGCCGTATCAGATCGACGCGGCGGTGCGGGCGTTCGGCTTGCCGATGGGCCCGTTCCAGGTGGTCGATCTCGCGGGTGGCGACATCGGCTGGGCGGCGCGCAAACGCCGCGCGGCCACGCGCGACCCGAACGCGCGCTACGTGCAGATCGCCGACCGCCTGTGCGAGCGCGGCTGGTTCGGCCAGAAGACCGGCCGCGGATTCTATCTGTACCCCGAAGGATCGCGCGGCGGCATGCCCGATCCCGAAGTCGACGCGATCATCGACGCCGAGCGTGCGCGCGCGGGCATCACGCCGCGCAGCTTCACCGACGAGCAGATCATGCGCCGCTATCTGGCCGCGATGATCAACGAAGGCGCGAACGTCGTCCACGAAGGTATCGCGCTGCGCCCGCTCGACGTCGACGTGACCCTGCTGTACGGCTACGGCTTTCCGCGCTACCGCGGCGGTCCGATGAAATACGCGGATAGCGTGGGCCTGCCGACGATTCTCGCCGACATCCGCGAGTTCGCGAAGGAAGACCCGCTGTTCTGGCGGCCGTCGCCGCTGCTCGTCGATCTGGTCGAGTGCGGCGCGGATTTCGCGAGCCTGAACACGACGGCCTGAACCACCACGAACACTGACGGAACGACTGCGATGGATCTGAACTTCACCTCCGAGGAAGAAGCGTTTCGCGCCAGCGTGCTGGCGTTTCTGCGTGACAAGCTCCCGCGACGTCTCGCCGGCAAGGTGCACGGCGGGCGGCGTCTGACGCGCGACGACATGGCCGAGTGGCACGCGATTCTGAACGCGCAAGGCTGGCTCGCGAATCACTGGCCGAAAGAGTACGGCGGCCCGGGTTGGAGCGCAGCGCAGAAATTCATCTTCGAAAACGAATGCGCACTCGCCGGCGCGCCACGCGTGGTGCCGTTCGGCGTCAACATGCTCGGGCCGGTGCTGATCAAGTACGGCAGCGAGGCGCAGAAGCGTCACTGGCTGCCGCGCATTCTCGACGGTTCCGACTGGTGGTGCCAGGGCTATTCGGAGCCCGGCGCGGGCTCCGATCTCGCGTCGGTCAAGACGACGGCAGTGCGCGGCAAGGACGCGCAGGGCGAGCACTACCTCGTCAATGGCCAGAAGACGTGGACCACACTCGGTCATTACGCGAACATGATTTTCTGCCTCGTGCGCACCGCGACCGACGTGCGCAAACAGGAAGGCATCAGCTTTCTGCTGATCGACATGAACACGCCGGGCGTCGAAGTCCGGCCGATCATCACGCTCGACGGCGAGCACGAGGTCAATGAAGTGTTCTTCACCGACGTGCGCGTGCCGGTCGGAAATCTCGTCGGCGAAGAAAACAAGGGCTGGACCTACGCGAAATATCTGCTTACGTACGAGCGCACCAATATCGCCGGCGTCGGTTTTTCCGTCGCCGCCTTCAACCGTCTGCGCAAGATCGCCGCGACACAGCTGCGCCACGGCCGGCCGCTCGCCGAGGATCCGGCGTTCGCGGCACGCATGGCGCGCGTCGAGATCGATCTCGAGAACATGAAGACGACCAATCTTCGGGTGATCGCGGCCGTGGCGGGCGGCGGCGTGCCCGGTGCCGAGAGTTCGATGCTGAAGATTCGCGGCACGGAGATCCGTCAGGAGATCTCGTCGCTGACGCGGCGTGCGATGGGCGCTTATGCGCAGCCATTCGTCGAGGAAGCGCTGCACGAAGGCTTCGACGGCGTGCCGGTCGGCCCCGACGAAGCCGCGAGTGCCGCGTCGCAGTACTTCAATAATCGCAAGCTGTCGATCTTCGGCGGCTCGAACGAAATCCAGAAGAACATCATTTCCAAAATGATCCTCGGACTGTAAGAGGCGCACGTCATGAATTTCCAGCACACCGAAGAGCGCCGCATGCTGGCGGATACGCTGAATCGGTTTATCAGCGAGCAGTACGGCTTCGCGACGCGCGATGAAATCGCACGCTCGACGCAAGGCTTCAGCACCGAATTGTGGGCACGCTTCGCGGAGCTTGGCGTGATCGGCGCACTGTTCGACGAAGCGAGCGGCGGTTTTGGCGGCGGCGGGTTCGATATTTCCGTGGTGTTCGAGAGCATCGGCCGCGGGCTCGTCGTCGAACCGTTTCTCGATACGCTGGTCGTCGGCCGGGCGATCGCTCGCAGCGGCGGCGACGTGCAGAATGCGGCGCTGGGTTCGTTGATCGACGGCTCGCGGATCGTTGCGCTCGCGCATGGTGAACCGGACAGTCATTACGAGCTTGCCCGGGTCGCGACGACGCGCGCGCGCCGCAGCGTAAATGGCAACAGCGGCGTGTGGACGTTGCACGGCGCAAAGGCCGTCGTTCAGCATGGCGAGCATGCTCAGGTGTTCCTCGTCTCGGCACGCACGAGCGGCGAGGACGATGCCGAAGCCGGCATCACGCTGTTTCTGGTGCCGAGGGACGCGACGGGTGTGAGCGTGCGCGGCTACCGCAAGATCGACGGAGGACGCGCGGCCGAAGTGACGTTCGACGACGTCACGCTCCGCGACGACACCGTGCTCGGCTCAGTGGATCACGGCTTTGCGACGCTCGAATATGCGCTGAGTTGCGGCGTGCTCGCGCTGTGCGCGGAAGCGGTCGGCGCAATGGACGTCGCGAAAGACTACACGCTCGACTATCTGCGCACGCGCAAGCAGTTCGGCGTGCCGATCGGCAGCTTCCAGGCGTTGCAGCATCGCATGGCCGATTTGCTGCTTGAAATCGAGCAGGCGCGCTCGGCGGTGATCAACGCGGCGGCGGCGCTCGACGGCGAACGAAACGCGCGCGAGCGCGCGGTGTCGGCGGCGAAGTACAGCATCGGCCGGATCGGCACGCGAGTCGCGGAGGAATGCATCCAGTTGCACGGCGGGATCGGTATGACGTGGGAACTGCCGCTCGCGCATTACGCGAAGCGGCTCGTGATGATCGATCATCAGCTTGGGGATGAGGATCATCATCTGGAGCGGTTTGTGGCGTTGGGGGCTCAAGGGCGGTGATTCGTGTGCGCTTGCGAATGCGAACGCGTGCCGGCGACATGTCTGCTAGATTGCAGTCGCCTATTCTTGAGGAGCTGAGCCTGCCAAACGAATCAAAAAAGTTGAGCGATGCCGGATGGACTGGATTGCGGATGCACGAGGACGCTGTCCTTCGCTACGACAACGACGTAGCGAACAATTGCACCTGCGGGATAGGCACGCCTGCGTAGTTCGGCACTGGCCGCCGCATCCAATCCAGCCGGCGTCATCGCAACCCGCAGTGGACTGCCCGCCAGTGAGGTCGACGCGGCCCTGTCGCATTGCGACGCGAATCAGATGAGCATGAATCTGTGCGCGTGGCGCGATCAGATCGTCGCGGAGCAGAAGCTGGAGCAGGTCGGCGAGTTGCAAAGCGGCGATCGAGAAGAGGCTCACCGCGTGGAAAACGCGCCGTGACGCCAACTGCAAAAAATCGGCTTCTCGAGAATGGGGCGGCGGGTCGATGCTGGCCACGGCGGTCGCGATGTGCAAGACAGCCGAAACCGAGCGCATAAGCAAAGCAATCGAGGCTTTGGGATGCAGATGAGCGTGGGCGAAGCGTTGACAGCGGGAAATGCTGCCCCGCGCGACGGGATCGGGTAGGAGGCGGGGTTGCCCCCGCCGTCCTCCCACAACACCGGACGTACGGATCACGTATCCGGCGTTTCCTGACGACTGGATTGCTCCAGCGAGCTTCGTTTCGTTCGTCGTGTCGCCTGTCGTTCAATGGACACCCCAACCTCTCTCAGGCTTCCGGCCGTCAAGTTTGATCGCAGGCTCCCGGCTGTGCCGAGACTTGTGCCCAAACGCTCAGAGAGCACGCGTGACTATCCACTCTCGTCAGGTTCGGCCCTTCACTGCTCCGGTTCCGAGCCGCTACTATGGCCTCTGCTGACTCCCGCCAGCCCATCCCGGCACCTTGCGATGCCAGTAGCACAAGGCAGACTGACGGGGCTCCCAGGGTAATGCGCGCGACCTTCCTGCTTATGCCTGTCGGATCTACGTCGTGGCGTTCCGTGCAAGTATTGGGCTTTACAGATCTTGGACTGCTCACCCCGCCACACCGCCTGATATCCGCTTCCTGTTCGTCAGGCCAGCATTTTGCCTGCGGCTTCCTTCAGATTCCGCCTTACGACGGACACCCTTGCCGTTCAGCTAGCACTTCCCCTTGCCGGGTGTGCAGAGGACTTTCACCCCCAAGTCATCCGGCTCGCCACCACAGCGGGTCGGACAGCGCCAGTCACGGCGCTACGCGCCATGCCTGGCGCACCAAGAAAAAAGGACTTACGGCTTTCACCATAAGTCCTTTTGATCTTTTCGGTCGGGGCGAGAGGATTTGAACCTCCGACCACCTGCACCCCATGCAAGTTTTTGTCGGTTCCACGGACTTCCAACATCTTCCGGAATGCGCCTTCAATCCATTGATTTTATAGAGAATTATTAGGATACCTTGTCCCGCAATTTCCACTACAATGCCATGCAAGCCCCCGAATCTGTGGGGGCAATTGTGGGGGCAAAATTTGCCCACGGGAGAATGCAATGGGCACGCTCGCCACGAGGGAATTGCAAGCGCTAACGCCGGCAGACAATGGACGACGTCTCGCTGACGGACACGGTGTCTTTGGCGTGGTCCGCGCAGGGGCAAAGGGCATCTCCGTCCAATTTTCGCTGCGCTATCGAGCAGGCGGTCGGGTACGCGAGTTGCGCCTCGGCACATTCCCGAAGTCGAGCCTTCGCCAAATCAGGGATGCCCGTGACAGTGCGCGCGCACGCATTAGTTGCGGAGAAGATCCGCTGGAACACAAACGCATCGAAAAGCTGAAAAAGCTAGCCGAGACGGGCGCAGAAGTCCGTAGCCTCGAGGACAAGCTCGCACGGAAGACGTTCAGACAGCGATTCAATGAGTGGACCGACTCCGCTCTGCAGAAGCGGGCCGACAAGGGGCAAGAAATCCGTCGCGCATTCGAAAAGGATGTGCTACCAGTGGTCGGCGACATGGCGATGGAAGACGTGCGTCGCGCTCACATCATGTCGTCACTTGATGCGATCATCGCGCGAGGCGCCAACCGCCTCGCCAACCGGACGCTCACAGATCTCAAGCAGTTCTTGAAATGGTGCCAAGCGCGAGAATACGTTTCCGTCGATCCCCTGCTTATGGTCTTAAGGCAACGCTGATTAAGTCCACCGATCGTGCGCCTCAAGCGTTATAGAGCGCACAGGAAACGACAAACGCAAAACACGATGAAGCAACAAACGCTCGCGCTGGCCGCAGATCAAGGTGCAGGATTCGAGACCCGACGCAAACGCACGCGTCGCGACGAGTTTCTCGACACGATGAATTCGATCATGCCGTGGGCGGAACTGGGCGCGGTGGTCGAGCCGTTTTACCCGAAACGGGGCAACGGCCGCCCGCCCATTGGCCTGGAGCGCATGCTGCGGATTCACTTTATCCAGCACTGGTTCAATCTGGCCGACTTCGCCTGCGAAGAGGCGCTTTACGACAGCACCAGCCTGCGTCGCTTCGTGGGAATTGATCTGGGCTGCGAAGCCGTGCCCGACGCAACAACGTTGCTCAAATTCCGGCGACTGCTTGAGACGAACAAACTGGGTGAACGACTCTTTGCCGAGGTGGGGCGCGTGCTGCAAGCCAGCGGGATGAAGCTCAGCAGCGGCACCATCGTGGATGCAACGCTCATCTCTGCGCCGAGCTCGACGAAGAATGAGCAGAAGGCGCGCGATCCGGAGATGCATCAGACGCGCAAAGGCCAGCAGTGGTATTTCGGCGCGAAGCTGCATATCGGCGTCGATAGCCAAAGCGGCCTGGCCCATAGTGCGGTGGTCACTGCCGCCAACGTGCACGACAAGCATCCCCTGCCGCAATTGCTGCACGGGCAGGAGCAACGCGTCTACGGTGATAGCGCCTACGCGAGCCAGAAAGCGCTGATTCGTGGCAAAGCGCCCAAGGCACGCGACTTCACCAATCAGCGCACGCGCCGTGCGGGCGAAGTCGACGAGGTAGCGCGCGGCAAGAATCGCAACAAGTCGAAGATCAGGGCCAGGGTCGAACATGTATTCGCAGTAGTCAAGCGCCTCTGGGGTTTCACCAAAGTGCGCTATCGCGGGCTGGCAAAGAACGCCAACCGTGCTTTTGTAGCGCTGGCCCTCGCCAACGTCTATCTGTCGCGCCGACGATTGATGGCACAGGTGCGCCCGTAGTGGGCGAAAAGCGGGCCAAAGGCCCGTGCAAATGGCCTGAAAGGGCCGAAAACCAGAGGTCAAAGCTCCGCTCACGGTGATCAGACCTCGAATCATTTTGAAATCGAGATTCGCGGCGG
Organism: Paraburkholderia sp. 35.1; assembly: GCF_050436525.1. NCBI lineage: Bacteria > Pseudomonadati > Pseudomonadota > Betaproteobacteria > Burkholderiales > Burkholderiaceae > Paraburkholderia > Paraburkholderia sp. 35.1. The sequence goes on from NZ_JBNDMJ010000003.1 coordinate 608,193, forward strand.
CTTGTTCAGCGTTGCCTTAAAGAAGGATGTCGGTGGTACAGACGGTGAACGGGAGCGAACGCTCTCGGATCATGAGATCAGTGCCCTACCGAACGCTCTTGAGTCCGCGAATTTGCCCAAAACGACAAAGCATGTGTTGATGCTGATCCTGGCAACCAACACGCGTGTGGGCGAGGTCATCAAGACACGCAAACGCGACGTCAACCTTGAACTGCGAATTTGGCGCGTGCCATTTGAGAACGCGAAGAACGGGGACGCTCACATCGTATTTCTGTCCGACTTCGCCGCGAAGCTCATGGGCGCACTCATCCAATTGTCCGACAGCAAGGAATGGCTGCTGCCCGCCTACCGCCGCGAAGACAAACCCGAAACGCACATCGGCCTCAAAAGCATCACCAAGCAGGTGTCGGATCGCCAGTTGGTGTTCTATGAACGTGACGCACACGCCAACCGAACCGCTAAAACTAACTCTCTCGTTCTCGGCGATGAGAAATGGACGCCGCACGACCTGCGCCGAACAGCCGCCACCTTGATGCAGTCGATCGGCGTATTACCCGCTGTGATCGACAAATGTATGAACCATCGCGAGCAGAACCGCATGAAACGCATCTATCAGCGGTATCCGTATACGGTCGAGAAACGCGCCGCATGGCAACTGCTGGGTGCGCGGCTGGAACAGTTGACGGGGCAAGGTGCACCCACCGAGCAAACTCAAGGGGACGCGTCGGCCGAAATTAGAGAGCACGCCACACCGGCCGGAGCGATCGACGTCGCGACGGTGGAATAATCGACGGCAATCTGCCCGGCGCGTTCTTGATATGCCCCACTCGATCGTCAATCGGTGACGGGGACCCTTGTGCATACGGCTTCTCCGGCCGGTCGGGAGTGACGATACCGTCAGCCATACCGAAAAATCCAGTCGGCAGTTTTCAGCTCTGGACAGACCGCAACAGAGAATCCACGCGCACTTTCGTTCAAACATCGCGAACACAGGGCATCCGAATGCCGACTTCTTCAGGAATACCGTCTTCGATACCGTCAGGCACTTTCCAGCGCGATCCTCGCAAAGCTTGAAGAAGCCATGATCCCAACTGCGGCCATGTTACCGACCGGAAACGATGCAAACCGTGCTGCAACCCCGGCGAGCGCAGCGGCCGCTCGACCGGAAAATGCTGCGCAACCACGACTGGCAAGTGTCTCAATCTTCAGCAGGCGCGATCAAACTCATGTCAAGGGCAATTGTGCGTATCGCGAAACCCCGCATCGGGGAGCCCGCGCGATTCTCAGAGCCGATCAGGACACGCTAGCACGCGTCGGGCTGAGTCGGAGTTCGCCTCCATGGCGGGCCGTCGTCCCGGCGCGCTCCACGTCGGCTTTCAAGGTACAACGGCCATTCGTCTACTCGCACAGGGAGACTGGAGTTCTTGAGGTTTGTTCGATGCCTGCCCATGTCCGTGGACTCGGGGTGCGCGCCGGCGCGTGCGGGCAGGCGTTGAATAAACCTGAAGGGAGGAAACCGCGGAGTGCTCTGATGCAATGGAGTCTTCGGGGCTATGGCGATTGATTGCCCGGGATGGCGAGCGGTGTTGCGGGATGCGTGGTCAGGCGGGAGGCCGGCTGAGGGCTGAGGTTGTGCCGAAGCGGTGCAGTGGCGCCATCGTGATGGCGGAACGGACGTGCAAGGGCCTGTGCGAAGCGACAGACGCAAAGGTCTGCTCGTGGGCCGCGTTGCCGCAAAGCCGAGGGTCGGGTTGTTCGTCCTGGAACAGTGGCGCTCATATCTCGCCCCGGCGCGTGGGTGGTGCGCGGATCGGTGCAGTGCGCGCAAGGATATCGATGACGATCATCGGCGCGCCGCAGTGCCGGCAGATGAAGGCGGGGCGCGTTTCGATGACGGTTTCGTGAGCTGATGTGTTGACGTCGGTCGCGACGTGCAGCAGTTCGCGGACCTTCGCGAGACTGGCGCGGCGCACCGGGTTGGCGAGCAGTCCGTAGTGACGGATACGATGGAAGCCACCGGGCAGCACATGGAGCAGGAAATGAAATGAACGCGTCCCACCCGAGTATATGAGCGCAAAGGAAGCTGGATCCTCACAGGCCGATGTGCCTACGTGGAAAATACGAAGTTTCCAGGCAAACCGGAGGATCCGTCGTGAAGCTTACGCCAGTTGGGATTGACATTGCGAAGTCGGTGTTTCAGGTCCACTACGTCGATCAGGAAACCGGAGAAATCGTGAACAAGCCGATCAAGCGGGCAAAGTTTCTCGAGTACTTCGCGAACCGGGCTCCGTGCCTGATCGGCATGGAGGCGTGCGGCGGATCGCACCACTGGGCCCGGCAACTTACGAACATGGGTCACGTGGTAAAGCTGATGCCGGCGAAGTTTGTGAAGGCGTTCAACATCCGCAACAAGAACGATGCGGCAGACGCCCGTGCAATCTGGATGGCTGTGCAGCAACCCGGCAAGGCCGTCGCGGTGAAGACCGAGATACAGCAGGCGATGCTGGCGCTACACCGTATGCGGCAGCAGCTGATCAAATTTCGCACGATGCAGATCAACAACCTGCGTGGACTGCTGATGGAATATGGAGAGATCATGAGCAAGGGCCGGAACAAGCTGAACAAAGAGATACCGGTCGTGCTCGAACGGATCGCGGAGCGCCTGCCTGCCGTGCTGATCGATACGTTTCGCGAGCAGTGGAATGGACTGGCGAAGCTGGACGAACAGGTTGCCGAGATCGAGCGCCGGATGCGCGAGTGGAAGAAGGACGACAAGGCGGTGAAAGCGGTTAGCGAAATTTGCGGCGTCGGGCTGCTGACGGCAACGGCAGCCGTCTCAATGATGGGTGATCCGAAAGCATTCAGTTCGGGGCGGGAGTTTGCCGCATGGGTTGGCATCGTGCCGAAGCAGACCGGCTCGGGCGGAAAAGTGAACCTGCACGGGATCAGCAAGAGAGGCGACACCTATTTACGGACACTGCTGATCCACGGCGCGCGTAGCGTAATAGAGCACGCAAAGGAGCCCGGCGAGTGGGTCGAGCAGATGATGAAGCGGCGACCAAAGAATGTGGTGGTCGTTGCATTGGCGAACAAGATGGCGCGGACGATCTGGGCTGTGCTGGCCCATGACCAGCCGTACCAGAAGGCCTACGTGAGCGTGAAGCCCGTCTGAATGGTTCACGCGAAGCAGAAGATCAACGGTTAACACAGGGTGAACGTCGAAAGGTTGCGCAGCAATCGAGTGTGATGACAAACCAGGTAGGACCGGGACTCGCTAAACCTGAATGCGCCGTCGAGCTTCGAGCTCGCGCAGGAAATGAGGTGCGAGTCAGCGTATTTCATAGAGGCCCGCAGCAGCAATACCGGCTGCAACAAGGCCGGATATAAAGCTGCAGCCCATCCTGTCTGTCTGAACACACGAAAACTGTTGCAAACGGGACGCGTTCATATAAAGCGGCGCATGAACTCGCCGGCTTCGAGGGTCATGGTCTTGTAGCGGGTGTGCCCCTTCGCACGGTAGTCCTTCCAGCGGAAGGTCACGCCGCGTTCATCGAATGCAAGCAGGCGCTGGCTGGAGATCGCGACGCGGTGCGTATAGCGCGACAGGTACGCGAGCACTGCTTCGGGTCCTGCAAAGGGACGCTTTGCGTAGACGACCCATTCGCAGGCACGCAGCGGCGCAAGCCACACGTCAAAGACAGCTGGGTCGGCAAGTTCAGCGTACTGGCCGAAGAACTGCAGGTGGCCGTGCCGGTGCGCGTCCGTGAGCGCTTCGAGGAAGCGCCTGCGGAACAGGCGCGATAGCACACGTACCGGCAGGAAGAAGCCGGGCCGGCATCCGATCCACCGCTGACCATCGGGCGACAGCCCACCACCGGGGACGATACCGTGTACGTGCGGATGATGCGTGAGTGCCGAGCCCCAGGTGTGCAGCACGAGCGTCGCGCCGATCTGGGCGCCGAGGTGCTTCGGATCAGCGGCAATGGTGCGTAGCGTTTCGGCGGCGATATCGAACAGCAGCCCGTAGATGACGGCCTTGTTGTACCAGGCGATGGCACTGATGGGCGCGGGCAGCGTGAAGACGACATGGTAGTACCCGACCGGAAGCAGATCGGCCTGGCGTGCCTGGAGCCAGCGATGCGCAGCACTGCCCTGGCACTTCGGGCAATGACGGTTGCGGCAGGAGTTGTAGGCAACCTCGATCCGGTCGCAGCCGGCGCAGCGCAGCACATGCCCCCCGAGTGCCGCACTGCGGCACTGTTCGATGGCCGACATGACCTTCAGCTGCCCCAGGCTCAGCGCTACCGTGCGCCGCCACGCCGGCCCGCAGGCGCGGAAGATATCCGCGACCTCCAGCACGAGGTGCTCCGCGTGCGGCCGGGCTAGCCGGCGGGCAGGCGGTCCAGCGGACTGACCACCTTGCGCAGGAGGTCAGTGGCAACCTGGGTATAGAGCGTGGTGGTCTCGATCTGCCTGTGTCCAAGGAGCACCTGGATCACGCGGATATCCTCCTTCTGTTCCAGCAGGTGCGTGGCAAAGGAATGCCTCAGCGTGTGCATGGATACGCGCTTGTCGATGTTTGCGGTCTCGGCGGCCGCATGGATGGCGCGGGTCAGTTGCCGCGTGCTGAGCGGGTCGATCGGATCGAGGCCCGGAAAGAGCCACCCGCCATCGAGCATGCAGCCCTGGGCACGGGCAACGCGCCACCAGACGCGCAGACGTTCGAGCAGGACCGGCGAGAGCATCGCGTAGCGGTCACGGCGGCCCTTGCCCTGCTCGATGCGCAGGGTCATGCGCTGGCTGTCGATGTCGCTGACCCTGAGGGCGACCACTTCGCTCGCACGCAGCCCGGCGCCATAGGCGACCGACAGCGCGGTCTGATGCTTGAGGTTTCCGGCTGCCGCGATGAGCCGGCGCACCTCCTCGGGGCTGAGCACAACCGGGAGCGTGCGAGGCACGCGTACCGGCTGCATCCGCGCCATCAGCTCAGGCCGGCCGAGCGTGACTTCGAAGAAGAACTTCAGACCGCTGATCGCGGCGTTCAGCGACACCGGCGACGCGCCGTGATCGACCAGATGCAGCTGATAGTCCCGGAGGTCCTCGACAGTGGCGGTATCGGGTAAACGCCCGAGGTATCGGGCGAACTGACGTACGGCACGCAGGTAGGCGGCCTGGGTCTTGGGTGCGAACTTGCGCATGCGCAAGTCCTCAAGCATACGGCGGCGCAGCGGGCTGATGCCCGGATCGGAGGAGGTCATGATGGGGCTCCTGCTGGAGGACGAGGCGGATTGCCTCAACCACCAACATAAGCGCCGGCGCCACTGGCCTCCCATTCGCCGCCAGAGACGGGCCGCAGCCCCCTACCGCGCGAGCGGTTTAGTCCTGTCGGCCATTGCCGACATTGCGACGGTCTGGGCGGTGCGTCAGCAATGCGGCGGATTGCCGACGGTGGTGCCATCGAGCAACCCGATGGCAGCTTCGTGCAACAGCGAACTCACTCTCCCGAGCCGTTTCCGACGCCGAGCCTTCGCAGCGCCTATCCGCTACGCAATCTATATGCGGCCAGAAGACGGTCAGCCTTTCGGTATGGATGCGAAACGCAGCCACCCCGAGGAACTTAAGAAATGAAATGAATCAAGCTGACAACCAGTTTCGGCCTCAGCGCACCGGTTCAAAATCCACATTCCTTGACATCCCCGGGCTTCGCTCTTCGGATGGAACCGGCGCGAAGCAGGCCGAGCGCAGCGACGTCACCCGGCGTGAGCCTTGGAGCTCGCCTCCAGCGATTTCAGTCCATCTGGCACTTCAATTTCCGGTAGCGGTTTTTCATTGAGCTGCCTGATAGTCGGGCGTGCCACGCGAAGCGCCGCGAGTGCCAACTGCATGACCTCGCGCGGGTGTTCGGCGGACGCCGCGCCCGACAAAACCGTCTCGACGCTCTGATGGATCGCGCCGATCAAAAGGTCCCTCGCAGCGCGGACGTTGGTGAACTGGGCGATGCCTTGCTCCCGTGCTCTTGCGAGGTCACGCGGAAGATACACGTCCGTCAACCGTCCGCTGGCCCCGCCACGGATGCCCGTCCTCGTAATAAACGCCCCCCACGCTGGATGCTTGATCGCCACCTGCGTATAGAGCAGGCAGCCTGTCAACACCCGCTCGATGGGATTGTCGATCGCGCCCACACACACCTCGATGCGGGCAATGACCTCGTCGCTCAACTCCGACGTGACTGCGTCGAGCAGTTCGGAGGTCGTCTTGAAGTAGTTGTAGAACGTGCCGCGTGCGACGCCCGCTGCCGCGAGGAAGTCGTCGATCGACGCCGCGTCGGGCCCCTTGGCCGCAAAAACTTCGACGGCCGCGCTCAACAGTTTACGGCGCGTGGATTCCCGTCGCACGGCGCCGGTCCGTACGCGGTGGTCCTCGTTCGCGAGGACGAGGCCCTGGTTGTCGCTTTTCGAATGCTTGGTCATTAGCGCGGTACCCGGGGTTTCCCCCATTGCATGAATGAGTTGGTCAACATGACAATAGAGTATGAATTGTACTATATCGTCAGTTTGTGACGATGCCCGACTCAGGAGAAAAATGGTGGCAGACAGGATCGTCGATGTTGCAATTATCGGCTATGGCCCGACGAGTCAGCTACTTGCGCTGATGCTCGGACGCGCGGGGCGCAGCGTGAGCGTGGTCGAGCGTTGGCCCGACCTCTATCCGCTGCCGCGCGCCGTCCATTACGACCACGAAATCGCCCGGCTCTTCCAGGCGGCCGGGGTCATAGATGATATCAACCGCATCGCGGAGGTTACAGACCGCTACCAGTGGCGCAACGCAAGCAACGAAGTTCTGATGGATTTCGACTGGGGCGGCACGGGCCTGAGTGGCTGGCCTGCATCGACGCTGTTCGCGCAGCCGGAGCTCGAGCGCGTCCTCGACGGACATGTCAAGGCACTGCCGAATGTCACGGTGCGTCAGGGCTGGTCGGCTAACGCGCTCGTCGAAAAAGCCGACGGCGTGCGCGTCGATATCGAGGCGGGAAGGCTGGTGGACGGCAAGTGGGTTGCCGGCGGCGAGAAGGACACGATCCGCGCACGCTATGTGATTGGCGCGGACGGCGCGAACTCGATGGTGCGCAACGCGCTCGGCCTCGAGTTCGAAGATCTCGGTTTCGCGTTCGACTGGCTGGTGGTCGACGTCAAACCGCTTGCGCCGCGCGAGTGGATGCCGAAAACCTGGCAACTGTGCGATCCGGCGCGGCCGACGACCATCGTGCCAGGTGGTCCCGGCCGCCGTCGCTGGGAGTTCATGCTGTTGCCCGGCGAAACCGCGGAGCAGATGAACCTGGACTCGGTTTCGTGGGACCTGCTCGCCCGCTGGAACGTCACGCCCGGCAACGCGGTTCTGGAGCGCCATGCGGTTTATACGTTCCGCGGACGCTGGGCGAAGCAATGGCGTGCGGGCAAGGTCTTGCTGGCGGGCGATGCCGCGCATCTGATGCCGCCGTTCGCGGGGCAAGGCATGTGCAGCGGTCTGCGCGACGCGGCGGCGCTTGCATGGCGGCTCGACGCGATTCTCGCGGGCAAAGGCAGCGACGCGCTGCTCGACAGCTATGGTCCCGAGCGATCGAACCACGTGCGCGAGATCATCAACTTCTCGATCGAACTGGGCAAGGTGATCTGCATCACCAATCCCGACGCGGCCGCCGCACGCGACCTCCAGATGCTGTCCGCGCAGGCGACACCGGGCTTCCGGCCGCCCGAGGCGCCGCGACCGCGTCTCGGCGCGGGATTGTATGAAGCGGAAACACCGGGCAGCGGCTGCCTGACGCCGCAAGGCCTCGTCGAGATCAACGGCCGGCGCGGCCTGTTCGACGATGTGTTCGGCGTTGGCTTCGCCTTGATTGCGACGAATAAATCCGTGCTCGATGCGCTTAGCTTGACTAACCGGCAGGCGCTGGATGAGCGCGGCGTGATCGTCACGCATTTCGGCGAAGGCGGCTTCGTCGACATCAACGGTGCGTATGCCGACTACTTCGCGCAACTCGGCGTGGCGGCGGTGATCGCACGTCCGGACTTCTACAGCTATGGCGCGGCCCGCACGACTGGCGAACTCGATGCGCTCGTCGACGCCTGGCGGTATGCGATGCAACCCGACACTGAAACCACCCCACAAGGCCAAGAGACCTAAATGACCCAAGAACGCAGGCGCGACCGCCTCGGCATTCATTCGATCGGCGCCTTCAGCATGAGCGTGCCGTCACTCGACGATGCACGGCGCTTCTATACAGCCTTTGGGCTCGACGTCCAATCGGAAGGCCACAAGGGTCTGCTGATCCGCACGTTTGGATCGTCGCATGTGTGGGGCCGCATTAAGGAAGGGCCGCGCAAGAAGATCGACTGGCTCACGCTACACTGCTTCGAGGACGAACTCGACGCGCTGCGCGCGCGTGCAGTCGTGGTCGGCGTTGAGATCATCGCGCCGCCCGAAGGCGCTGACGCCGAGGGTTTCTGGATTCGCAATCCCGACGGCGTCGCGTTGCAGATCCGCCCCGGCGCCAAGACGACGCTCGACGAAGCGAGCCACGCGAGCCCGGCGCTGCCCGTCAACGGCGTGCGTTGCGCGCCCTACCGTCGCAGCACGAAGCGCATAGAGCCTACGCGGCTCTCGCACATTGCGTTCGCGACACCGAACGTCCCCGCGCAGATCGATTTCTGCGAGCGCGTGCTCGGCCTGCGCCTCTCGGACCGCTCCGGCGACGGCGTTGCGTTCATCCACGCGCCGCACGGCGGCGACCATCACCTGTTCGCCTTCGCAATGAGTTCGGGCCCGGCGCTGCATCACCTGAGCTGGGATGTCCCGACCGTCGAGGAAGTCGGTCTCGGCTACATGCAGATGGCCGCCGCCGGTTACAGCGAAGGCTGGGGCGTGGGCCGTCACGTGCTCGGCTCCAACTACTTCTACTACGTACTGGACCCGTGGGGCAGCTTTTGCGAGTACAGCGCGACGATGGATTTCATCCCCGCTTCGGTGGACTGGGTCGCGGAAGATCACGCGCCGGAGGATGGCATGTACCTGTGGGGTCCCGATCTGCCCGCGATCTTCTTCGCCAATTCGGAACACGGTGTCTGACGCGCAGAGCGCACCCGTCACCATTCAACACTCTTTAGCAGGACTTCAATGAAACTCGTCACTTTTCAATGCCGCGGATATCAATCGATCGGTAAGGTAGAAGGCCAGCAGGTTATCGATCTGCCCGCCAGCGACGGCAGATTGCCCCGCACCATGCTGGAACTGCTGCAGGGCGGCCCCGCGCTCATGCAATACGTCAGGAACGTGCGCATCGAGGACGCCGTCACGTACCCGCTTTCGGACGTGCGACTCGACGCGCCGGTGCCGAACCCGTCGAAGTTCCTCGCGATCGGCATGAACTATCGCCGCCATGTCGAGGAAGCGAAAGCGGCAGGCATCCAGGTGCCGGACAGCCAGGTCTGGTTCAACAAGCAGGTCTCGTGCGTGAACGGCCCGTTCGACCCCGTGCAAATGCCGAAGGTATCGGACAAGCTCGACTATGAAGCGGAACTGGGCGTCGTCATCGGCCGCCGCTGCCGTCACGTGTCGGAAGCCGAGGCCGCGTCGGTCGTCGCCGGTTATGTCGTGTGCAACGACGTTTCGGTACGCGACTGGCAGATGCGCTCGCCGACGATGATGCTCGGCAAGTCGTTCAACACGCACGGCCCGTTTGGTCCGTGGCTCGTGACGCCGGATGAAATCGCCGATCCGCACGCGCTGCAAATGCGCATGCTCGTGAACGGCGAATGCCGTCAGGAAGTTCGCACCGGCGAGATGATCTACAACGTCTGGCAGCAGATCGCTTATCTCTCGACCGTCATGACGCTCGAACCGGGCGACGTGATCGCGACGGGCACGCCGTCGGGCGTGGGTGGCGCAGCCAAGCCGCCGCGTTTCCTCAATATCGGCGACGTGCTGCGCGTGGAGATCGAGGGCATCGGACACATTGAAAACGTCGTCGTGGCCGAGCCGGTCTGATCGACTCAACGGAGAAAAAATACTTGGCACGTAAAGTCATCATTACCTGTGCAATCACGGGATCGATTCATACGCCGAGCATGTCGCCGCATCTGCCGGTGACGCCCGACGACATCGCACGCGAAGCCATTGCCGCGGCAGAGGCAGGCGCGTCCATTCTGCATCTCCACGCGCGTCATGCCGAAGACGGACGCCCGGCGTTCGACCCGTCGGTGTATCGTCAATTCCTGCCGCGCATTCACGCGGCAACCGACGCGGTGATCAACCTCACCACGGGCGGCGCGGTCAATATGACGCTGGACGAACGCCTCGCCGGCGCGCTCGACATTTCGGCCGAGATGGCGTCCTGCAACATGGGTTCGCTGAACTTCGGGATCTTCCCGGTTCTCGACAAGCTGAAAGAGTTCAAATACTCGTGGGAAAATGACTTTATCGAAAGCACGCGGCGTGCGATTTTCCGCAATACGTTCGCGGATATCGAAGAAGTATTCGAGCGGCTGGGTGATGCGCACGGCACGCGCTTCGAATTCGAGTGCTACGACGTGGGGCATCTCTACAACCTGAAGCACTTCGTCGATCGCGGGCTCGTCAAAGGTCCGATCTTCCTGCAGTTCGTGCTGGGCATTCTGGGTGGCATTGGCGCGGATCCCGAGAATCTCGTGCACATGAAGCGCATTGCGGACAAGCTGTTCGGCGACAACTATCAGTGGTCAGTGCTCGGCGCCGGCAAACATCAGATGCCGCTGATTACGCAGGCCGCGCTGATGGGTGGCAACGTACGTGTCGGCCTTGAGGATTCCCTCATGATCGGTCCGGGCAAGCTCGCCACCTCGAACGCCCAGCAGGTCGAATTGATTCGCGACATTCTCACGCGCCTTGGTCTGGAAATCGCGACTCCCGCGGAAGCACGCGAAATGCTCGGCCTCAAGGGTCGCGACAAGACGCGTCTGGACGCAATCAGCCAGTAAGGTAAGCATCGGCGCGCGACGGCATTGCGACTGGCGCACCGTCGCGCGCAATCGGGAAAAAAGGACATATCGATGAATCATGGCGAAGACGCAGACATCATTCATCAACTCGAAGAAGCGCGATGCGCCGCAATGCTGGCGGGCGACGCGGCCACGCTGCGCGATCTGTTCGAAGAAGGCCTCGTCTATATCCATTCGACAGGCACGCGCGACAGCCGCGAAAGCTACCTCGACAAGCTCACGAGCGGCGCGATGCGTTACGAAGCAGTGAAGTTCGACTTGAGCGAGATTCAGACGGGTGAACGCTTCGCGCTGGTGTGCGGCTCCATGACGGCGAGCGTGCGCATCGCAAGCGGGACGATAGCGGTTGCGAGCCAGTACGAAGCCGTCTGGATGAGGACGAACGGCACGTGGCGTCTAAGCGTCATTCAGGGGTTTCATTCCGAAGCAGACGCCGGCCGACGCTGAAAATCGTTCACGTCAGAAAGAATTCTTCAATTATACAAACATAGGAATCCCCAGCAAACATCACCGCGAATATTCTGCTCGCCCTTCGGGGGGGCGTTGAGAACCGAGGTCCATGCTTTCCTGGTCACGGCGCAGGACGCGCTGAACGAACTGGCGCCAGCAGAGGTATTGGCCGGCGCTCCGTTCGAGACACGCGCGTCCCTGCATGCGAGTCAGCAAAGGCTCCTGCAACTGCCCTCGAACGAGCGGCAGCGCAAGGTCCTTGCGTTGATCAACGGACCGGGAACAGCCATGGCCGCATGAACGGCTAGCCGTTGCGCACAACTGCCCGTCGGCCCTCGATCGACTTCACATTCGAATACTGCTCGAGCATCGCCGCCAGTTCCGCCTCGATTGCCTGCTGGATGATTCGTCGCGCCCCTTGCTGGATCAGATCGTCCAGACCCGGCGCCCCCTTGATTTCCGCGTCCGTCGTTTGACCGCTCTTCGTTTCCTGAGTATGTTTCGCGATGGTGGTGGAGTTCGATTGGGAAAGTGTTACCGTGGAAAGCAACATTCTCCTTCAATCGCCACCGCCTTCTCCTGCCTCCCGCCTACGCCGCGTACACCACTTTCAACGATAGCTCGGGAGATAAGCTCGAAAGTGGTGTACGGGGGAGTTGAGGCGTGAAGTTGAAGGCGGTGGAGGTTTCAGCTGAGAATCTGATTGTCAAAGTCGGAAACCAGCAAACAACAAACCATCCACCATGAAACCGCCGTATGTGAGGAAGTCGCCGCGCGTAAGTGCCGCACTGCCATGCTTTATCTGAAAGGGATCTCGACAGGCGACATGAGCGAGGCGCTGAGCGTGTTGCTGGGCGAGGACGCCAAGGGGCTGTCGGCGAACGTGGTGAGCCGCCTGAAGGCGCAGTGGGCCGACGAACATGCGAACTGGAGCCGGCGCGATCTGACGAAGTCGCGCTACGTGTACTGGTGGGTCGACGGCATTCACACGGGGCTGCGCAGCGAGAACTCGGACGGCCAATGCCTGCTGGTGATCATCGGCGTGAGGCCGGATGGACGCAAGGAGCGTGTGGCGATCGGTGACGGGTATCGCGAATCGAAGGCGTCATGGCAAGAGCTGCTGCTCGATCTGAAAGCGCGCGGCTTGCAGGCCGGCCTGCTGCTGGCCGTCGGCGACGGTGCGATGGCCGCCGCTTGACTGTCGCTTAAACTGGCCGGGCGAATGACTCTTGATGGCCGACGGCTGCCTGTGGGCGCTGGCGCCGCAAAACTGCCCTTCACCGAAATGCGCAGCTTACCCGACGGCCGCTTTCGGCTAACATTGGGAACCGCGGCTCTCGGCCAGCAAGAGACAATCGCGAAGCGCCACCGAACGTCCGTTCCTCCGTGCACTCTAGTCGTTAAGACGCGGGCATCGCGCTCGCCTATATGGGTGATCGGCGATAAATTGCGGTCGGCAATCTCCATGGGCAACCGATTTTTAGCGCGGCGATCAAGGCCACAATTTCAAAATTTGATATCTACCCCCGCAAAGAACCCGGACGTTTTGACAATCTCTGTAGAGAGCGACTCTTAAGATCTCGAGACCCCGCGGCAACGCGGGGTCTGTGATGTTGTCTGGAAATGCTTATCAGGCGTTGACCGCCAGGCCTTTTCGAGTTGTCGCGGGCTTCACGCTCGCCAAGTTGGGCATACTACCGGCCATGAGTTCCGCAACAGCTTCCGCAGTCGCTGCCGAGAGGGTCCACCCTAAATGCCCGTGTCCGGTGTTGTAGAAAATGTTGCGTCGACGACCGGAGCCTACCTTGGGCAACATGCCCGGCAACATGGGGCGCAGGCCAGCCCACGGAATGACGCGCGCCGTCGACATGTCCGGGAAATGAGTACGCGTCCAATTGACGAGGGGCTGGATTCGATCCGAGCGGATGTCACGGTTTATGCCGTTCAACTCAGCCGTTCCAGCAACACGGAAGCGATCAACGCCGAGACGGCTCGTGACAATCTTGGCGTTGTCGTCAAGCAGGCTGACCCAAGGCGCGGAGTGCTGGCTTTCGGTATCGTCGAGGCACACCGTGATCGAATAGCCCTTCACCGGATAGACGTTCACGTGGTCTCCCACATACGCGGCTAGCGCACGACTTCCGACACCCGCACAAATCACTACCCGGTCGAAGCTATCAGTATCAGTCTGACTTTCATGCGTGAAAGCAATCCTTAGTTCACCCTCCGCGGCCTCGGAGATGGACCCCACGCTCGCGTCGTAGCGGAACTCGACACCCAACCGCACGCAGGCTTCAGCAAGACCACGCGTGAACTTATGAATGTCGCCGGTCGAATCCGACTCGGTGAAGAAGCCGCCGTGGAACTGCCCATGAAGTGCCGGCTCAAGGGCGCGGATTTCGTCGGGCGTCACCGGACGCCGGTCAAGGCCGCCTTCACGTAGCAATGCATTGACCTTCGTCGCTGCTTCGAACTCCTTCTGGGTAGCGTAGAAATGCAAGATGCCACGTCGTTCAAGGTCGAAATCGATGTGCTCCCGTTCGGCGATCGAGAACATATGCTGACGTGCAGCGATGGCTAGCCGCACCGTCTCGATCGTGTTGCTGCGATAGTTCGGAATCTGGCGCAGGAACTCACCGATCCAGCTGTACTTGTGCCAACTCGGCCGCGGATTCATGAGGAGCGGAGCGTCGCGGCTAAACATCCAACGCAGGCCTTTCAGCACTGTAGAGCGGCTGTTCCAGACCTCAGCGTTGCTGGCCGATAGTTGTCCGCCGTTGGCAAATGACGTTTCCATTGCCGCATAGCGATGACGTTCGAAAACCGTGACGCGGTAACCGCGCCGAGCGAGGGCGTAAGCAGTGGTGACGCCCGTAATTCCGGCGCCAATGATGGCAATATGGGACATGACATGGTCCAGTGTTCGTTGAGCATCGCCGGCCGATGTTTACCGGCGCCAATGCCCCATCTGTCCATGTACCTGAGAGTTTCGCTATTACCGGTTACGGTAGTAGCTCCCCTTCGGTGGGCGCGCATGCGCCGCTCTCCAGATGTTCTCGCTGCACGGTCCTTTTGCCTGAGAGTTTCCGGGGCGGTTGCTCCGTCGGCGTCGTCGCGGGTGGACGATCTCTCCCGTACTTCGTTGTAGAACAGCGCAAGGCTACTCGCTCAAATAAGCGACAGCAAGTCTTTTCAAATAGACGGCGGTCAACTTCCCGCTCGGGTGCGTGAGCGGCTCCATCGCGGTCTGGCGGGGTCTGCAATGCTTCGGACTATCCCGAAGTGTGTTTCTGATCTTTGGCATTTTTCCGTTGAATTTTTTTGCATAGACTCCGTTCCAGATGTACCGCTCGCTCGTCACCACGGACGACGCTGCGGCGGTGAAGAGGGCGCCCGGTGCGCCGCACCTATCTGAACCAACGACAGGACGAACGCAATATCATGTCTGAAAACAGCTACGAAACCGGTCGGCTCAATTTGCCCTTTGTTGGAATCTGCACGTTCGCGAAGTCTCCGCTGTGTCTTGACTGGGACAAAATCGATGCGGACGTCGCGGTAATGGGCGCTCCTTTCGACTGCGGTACGCAGTGGCGGGCGGGTGCCAGGTTCGGTCCGCGCTCGATCCGGGATGCGTCGACGCTGTTCTCATTCGGACACGGCGGCGCATATGACTTCGAAGACGACGTCGTCTACCTGCCCAGCAACGAAGTTCGCATTGTCGATATCGGTGATGCGGACATGGTGCACACCAACACGGAGAAGAGTCACGCCAACATCGAGTACGGCGTGCGCAAGATCCTGGAGGCGGGCGCGTTGCCGGTGGTGATGGGAGGCGATCACTCGATCAACATTCCGTGCATCAATGCATTCGAAGGTCAGGAGCCGTTTCACATCGTCCATATCGACGCCCACCTCGATTTCGTCGACGAGCGCCATGGCGTGCGCCATGGCCACGGTAATCCGCTGCGGCGTGCGGCGGAAAAAAGCGTGGTATCGGGCATGACGCAAGTCGGCATCCGCAACGTGTCGTCTACTGCGCGCGAAGGCTACGCACAGGCACGCGAGATGGGCTCGGACATTATCTCGGTGCGCGACCTTCGGCGCCTCGGCATCCAGGGCGTCCTGGACCGTATCCCGAAGGGCGTGCGCTATTACCTGACCATCGATATCGATGGCTTTGATCCGTCGATCGCACCCGGCACGGGCACGCCGAGCCACGGCGGCCTGCTGTATTACGAAGGACTCGAACTCTTCGCTGGACTTGCTGAGCAGGGTGACGTGATCGGCATCGACCTCGTGGAAGTCGCGCCCGACTACGACCATTCGGGTTCGACGTCGATCCTGGCGGCGCAACTGCTGCTGAACACGATTGGCCGCGTGATGCATCAACGCAAAGTCAAACGAAACCTTTCCCGTTAAGTTCCCGTTAGCTATTTGCTGCTGCGCGCGGCGCGCTCCACTTTCCTGGCCGCCGCTCGCAGCTGGTCGCAAAAGGCCTGAACGACTCGCGCCGATTCGGCGCCTTTGCGCGTGATGATCTGAAAGTCCAGATGTGTCACATAGTGCTCGGGATCGATGCGTGCCAATAGTCCACCGTCTACCCAAGGCTGCGCATAGTGAGGCGGCAGAAAGCCCACATAGTTGCCCGACAGGATGAGCATCGCGCGGCCTTCGACGTTGTCGACCGAGGCCGCGGCCTGCGCCATGTGCAGCAGCTTGAGCTCCTGGCTGCCGAGGTAAGCACGCGCAGCGAGGCGTTGTTTGCCAAGTACCGACAACGGGACACGGCCGCCCGCCCGCTCGTATAACGAGTGGGTCGATGCGCAGTAGAGCCCCTGCTCCTCCCGATAGAGTGACAAGTAGTCGAGACCGGGAATCTGCGCGGGAAATGGCCCCACGGCCAGATGCAGGCGCCCATCCAGCACGTGCTGCTCCATGCTCCCAGGCGTGTCGATCTGCACATGCAGACGGACGTCGGGCGCCATCTGGCCGAACTCCCGGATCGCTGCCGGCAGCGGCGAGTATTTGTCGGTCAAGGTTGCTTCGATCATGCCGAAGCGCAACACACCAGAAAGCTGATGGCGCAACGTGCCTGCTTCCATCTGAAACGTATCGACCGCGCAGAGCAGACGTTGCGCGGCGGCGTGCAGCTCCGCCCCTTCGTCTGTCAGCCGGAAACCCGCGCGTCCGCGCTCACACAGTCGTAGTCCGAGGCGTGTCTCCAGCTGCGACATGTATTCGCTGATGCTCGATGCACCAATGTTGAGAATCGGTTGCGCGGGCGGCGAAGCCGCCGCATCGGACGATGGTTTCGAAGATCCGTAACAGCTTGAGATCCGTGTCGTGAACTTGCATCGTACCGTCCCTCGGTTACTTCGGAAATTACCGAAATGTGTTTCATCAATGGTGCATTTTATTGGGGAATTTGGCTACACAGAATTGTGTGTCAACTCCACTGCCGTGGTTTCCATGCAAGCAAACGGACAGCGGGGTCTCAACGGGATGTCTTTCCAGGCCAAAGCGCAACGCGTCCGCCACCTCTGGCGGCAGGGCGATTTGATACTTCATGATGTGAGGAGAGCACGATGAAAAAATTGATCGCAGGTGCGGGGTTGACAGCAGTCGCTTTGAGCATGGTGTCGGTGCACGCGGCGGCGGGCGAGCAGGTGGTGAAAATCGGTTTGACCGGACCCTTGACCGGCCCGCAGGCCGCCATTGGCAAGGACGACGAAAACGGCGTCAGGATGGCGATCGAGCGTCTGAATGCCCAGGGGCTAGTGATCGGCGGTCAGAAGACCCGCTTCGAACTGGTCTCGCAAGATGATGCCGCCGATCCGCGTACCGGTATGACGGTTGCGCAACGCCTCGTCGACGACAATGTGAAGGTCATTTTTGGCCCGTTCAATTCGGGCGTCGCGATTCCGATTTCAAACCTGGTGAATGTCGCGGGAATCGTAATGGCGACCGTCGCATCGAACCCGTCGATCACGCAACACGGCTATCCGTTCGTGTTTCGCATCTCGGCCAGCGACACACAACTTGGCAGCCGCATGGGCGAATTTGCGGCAAGGAAGTTGAAGGTCAAGCGAATGGCTGTGATCGATGATCGGACAGCGTACGGCCAAGGTCTCGCCGACGAATTTATCAACGCAGCCAAAGCCAACGGCATCGAGATTGTGGATCGGGAATATACGACCGACAACGCGACCGACTTCGTCTCGATCCTCACACACATCAAGGGCGCCAACGCGGATGGGATTTTCTACGGCGGCTACTATGCGCAAGCCGGGGCGCTGCGCAAACAGATGAAACGCCTTGCGATGAACGGCTACCTGCTTGGTGGCGATGCCATGTGCAATGCCGAACTGGCAAAAGTCGGCGGCGACACGGTCGATGCGGGCGTGTATTGTCCGCAAGGTGGTCCCGTCCTCGATCAAACGCAGGAAGGGCGGCAGTTCAAGGCGGATTACAAGCAGCGCTTCCATACGGATCCATTGACTTACAGCGCCGCGTTATACGATGGCATGAACATCGTCGCGCGGGCCATGCACAAGGCCAATGCCATCGAGCCGGCACAGTATCGTGCTGCACTCGCTGGCATCGATTATCAAGGGGTGTCAGGGCACTATCGATTTGACCAGAACCGCGATCTGAAAGACTCGCCAATCACCATTTATACCTATCAAAACGGTGAGCCAACGCCGCTGGCATCTTCCCAGCCCTAGATCGAAGCGGACGCTTCGCAATCCCTACGCGACGTTCGCTGCCTGCTGGGCCAGACGGTAGCTTTCCATCAAGTCCGTCATGAATACCTGCAGGATGGTAGGGGGCACGGCGGCCCGCTTCGTGATTGCGCAGAATGGCCATTGGGTGCCGAACTGGTCGGGGCATATATGACGCATCTCGTCGCGTGCGACCCATCGGGCAGCGTAATGGATCGGCAGAAATCCGATGTACGCGCCCGATAGAATCAGGATGGCCTGCGCCTCGATATTGTCCACGGTCGCTGCGGCTTTACTGACGCTGAGCATTCGCAGGTCGTGCTGCTGCAGATAGCCGCGCGCGACCACGCGGCTGGACGCGATGGCCTGTTTGAGTGAGGCTTCGTCGGGCCGGAGGCCGGCGAGCACATGATGCTTCCCGCAATACAGACCGTCCGGTTCGCAATAGAGGTCGGTGTAGGTGAGCCCCGGTACGTGCAGCGGAAAGTGCCCGACAGCGACGTGCAACCGGCCATCCAGCACACGCTCCTCCAGTTCGGCAGGCGTGCCGACGTAGACATCCAGATGCACGTCGTGCCCTCTCGATACGAACGCCTGCAGTGCCTGTGGCAGCGGTGAGGCCGAGTCGGTCACCGTGTTGTCGATGATGCCGAGGTACAGCCTCCCTGAGACGTTCTTCTTTAGCGCATCCGTATCCACACAGAAGTTTTCGACCGCCAGTTGCAACCGCTGCGCCGCCTCGTAAGTCGCCACGCCGTGTTCGGTAAGACGAAAGCCGCTGCGCCCCCTCTCGCAAAGCTTGAGCCCCAGGCGCGTTTCGAGCGTCGTCATCTGTTCGCTGATGGTCGACTGGCTGACGTTCAGGGTTGCCTGGGCGGCGGAAAAGCCGCCGCTCCGTACCACCGTCATGAAAACCCTTAATAGCTTGAGGTCCACGTCCTGCAACTGGATCACCGTCGTCGCTCCGTTTGTGCCGCTTGCTTCGATATTTCCGATATGAACATCTGAACCACGTGATTTTTTCCCGCAGCCGTGTCGCGCATAGTCTCTCAAAAGGCCGCCCTGCCACAAGCCACGTTTATATCGATGTTCGCCGATGGTGTGAGCCGATGAGCCTCGCGGCGATCTCGTTAGGGGCCCGCCAAAGCGTTGCAGGATCCGGCGCATCCACGCGCACGAAACCGGCCCACCAGAGGCCGTGCAGCAGTTAATTCGTAACACAGGAGACAATTATGGATAAAATCGTACAAAATTATCTGGAGACGTTCGGGATCCGCGAAGAAACGCAACGGTTTCTCACCGGGCCGCAGAAGATGTTTATTGGCGGTGCCTGGGTTCCACAAGGCGACCGGGAGTCGTGCGCGGTGCTCGAACCATCCACCGGGGGCGTGATCACGCACATCCCCTTGGCGACGATCACCGATCTGGATCACGCGATCGAAGCTGCTCGCAAACAATTCGAAGGGGGACCGTGGCGAAAGCTCAAGCCTCTTGAGCGTGAACGACTGCTCCATCGCCTCGCCGATCTGATCGAAGCGAATGCAACGGAGTTGGCCGAGATCGAATCGATCGATGTAGGCAAGTCTGTCGGCAATGCGCGTGACGTCGACGTTCAGGGCACGATCGACACCTTCCGTTATTTTGCCGGATGGGCGTCAAAGCTCCATGGCCGCACGGTAGAACCCTCCCTGCCTGGCGATTACGTTGCCTACACGCGCAAGGAACCGATCGGTGTCATCGGCGTCATCGTCCCCTGGAACTTCCCGCTGCAAACGATGGCGTGGAAGGTGGCGGCCGCGCTCGCCGCGGGTTGCACCACCGTCATCAAGCCGGCCGAGCTCACGTCGTTGTCGACGCTTCGTTTCGCGGAGTTGGTGCACGAGGCCGGCATCCCAGACGGCGTCGTCAACGTCATAACGGGGCGAGGGCGCGATATTGGCGCGGCGATGGCCGCCCATCCGGGTATCGACAAGATCACGTTCACGGGTTCCACCGAAGTGGGCCGCACGGTCGGGCAAACTGCCGTGGGTGGCATCAAACGCATCACGCTCGAACTGGGCGGCAAATCGCCGGTGCTGGTGCTGGAGGACGCCGACATCGAGGCGGCTGCCCAAGCCGTAGCAAACGGCATATTCTTCAATTCCGGACAGGTGTGCGATGCGGGGGCACGGGTTTACATCCAGCGCGGCATTCACGACAAGTTCGTTGATGCGTTGATCGAACACACGCGTCAGATGAAGATCGCGCCCGGCCTCGATCGGGATTGCTTCATCAGCCCGCTTGTTTCCGCGCTCCAGAAGGATCGTGTCGAGTCGTATATTGAAGCCGGGCGGCGCGAAGGCGCGGAAGTGGCGTATGGTGGCCATTTGCTGGATCGGCCAGGCTACTTCGTTGAGCCGACGATCTTTACGCATTGCCGCAGCGAAATGAAGATTGTCCGCGAAGAAATCTTCGGCCCGGTGCTGGTGACCGCACCCTTCGACGATATCAGCGACGCGTTGTCGCTCGCGAATGACTCGCCATACGGTCTTGCCGCTGCGATTTACTCCAACGACCTGAATCGCGTACATAGACTGATTCCAGAATTGCGCGCCGGCACGGTCTATGTCAACGCGCACAGCACCATCGACCCGTCGATGCCATTCGGTGGATTCAAGGAATCCGGCTTTGGCAAAGACCTCGGCCCCGAACAACTCGATCACCTGATGGAGAGCAAGGCGGTCTGGATCACGCTGCACTGAGCCGCCAATCCGCCGACCGGGTCCATCGAACGTGCCCTGCGGGCGCGTGGCGAGCGGGTGTGGCGGCGTGGCATGCATGACCGGTCTATTCTCATTCCATCAACCTCTCACTCGAGTCAGGGGTACATGATGCAAGCAGCAGACGAAGCAGTGAAAGGTGCCGTAGCGGGGGTTGAGCACGGCGCCATCGAAGGCCATTCGATAGATTTTATTCCGGATAACGAACGAACTGACAGGCTATCCAGGCAGGGACCGTTCTGGTTTCTGGGTAATTTCACTTTTTTTACCATGACCATTGGCTTTGTCGGTCCCAGCATTGGACTGAGCGCGCTGTGGACCACCATAGCCGGCACGCTGGGCATCATGTTCGGCACCTTATTCATGGCCTTTCACGGATCGCAAGGTCCTCACCTTGGCTTACCGCAGATGATTCAGTCGAGAGCGCAGTTCGGCTATCGCGGGGTCATCGTCGTGCTGTTGGCGACGCTATTCGTGTTCGCCGGATTCAACATCGTCAACCTCGTGCTGATGATGCAAGGCCTCAAAGCACTGTTCAACTGGGACCCCGTCAAGGTGGCGCTCGCTGTGACCCTGCCGGCTTCGATTCCGGCAATTCTCGGCCACGACTGGATGCACCGGAGTTTCAAATGGGCGTTGTATCTGTCGCTGCCCCTTTATGGACTCGTCACGATGGCCGTGCTGATGCATTGGGTGCATGACGTGCCGCTCCCCGCTGTCGCGCCTGGGACCGCGCCACCGCCACCGCTGGGCTTCGGCTGGATCGCTTTCATCGCGCAGTTCGCAGCGGCCGCCAGCTACAACATCGCCTACGCACCGTATGTATCCGACTATTCGCGCTACCTGCCGAAAAACACGCCGAGCGGCAAACTGATCGCGGCCGTGTTCCTGGGCGCATCGCTGTCGGGGGCGTGGATGATCACGATTGGCGGCTGGCTGGCAGACCATCTGCAGGCAACCGATGTGCTAGTCGCGTTGAATCAGGTGGGTAACGACCTCGCACCGGGGATGGGCAGCGTTGTGGTCGGCGTCACGATCCTGGCATTTCTACCGGTCATCGCGATGAACATATATAGCGCAAAACTGACGACTATCACCGCAGTTGATTCATTCCGGAAACTCCAGCCTACCCCGAGGACTCGCATTCTCGCGATTATCTTCGTGGTGATCCTTCAGCTCGGTGTTGCCCTCAGCATCTATACGTCGGGGAAAGGTCTTTCCGTCCTGAATATTTACCTGGTCGTCATGCTGTATTTTCTGGTGCCGTGGACTGCTGTCAATCTGACGGACTACTTTTTCGTTCGCAAGGGCCGCTATGCCATTCCACACTTCTTCCTGCCTCACAACAACCTGTACGGAACATGGGGCTCGCGCGGTCTGACTGCTTACGCAATCGGATTCGTTTCGATGATTCCGTTCTTCTGCGTGCTCGACGGCGCTAACGAGGTGTATGTCGGGCCGCTTGCCCGCGCGATGGGCAGCGTCGATCTGGCCTGGCTGGTCGGTCTGTTGGTCTCCGGCCTTGCGTACTACGCATTGTCACGCTCGCTCGATCTAAAGCACGAAGAGTCTGTCATCGCCTCTATCGAGAAGACATCACCGCAGTACACCGCCGGCGACAAAGGTCGCTACTGAACCATAGACGACCCCATCAAGATCCAGGAAGCAGGCAAATATCATGGCTACCGAGCAATTCGATTACATCATAGTTGGCGCTGGATCGGCCGGGTGTGTATTGGCGAACCGGCTCACCGAGGATCCGGCGGTCCGTGTTCTGGTGCTGGAATACGGCGGAAGCGATCGCAGTGTCATCATTCAGATGCCGAGCGCATTTTCCATGCCGATGAATACTTCGAAGTACAACTGGCGCTATCAGACCGCCCCCGAAGCTCATCTGAATGGCCGCCAATTGCATTGCCCGCGCGGCAAGGTGCTGGGCGGATCGTCGTCGATCAACGGCCTCGTTTATATTCGCGGGCACGCTTGCGACTTCGACGAATGGGAGGGATTGGGTGCACGAGGCTGGGGCTATCGCAACTGTTTGCCGTATTTCAGGCGCGCTGAGAGCTACAAGTTCGGTGGCGACGAGTACCGGGGCGCGGCGGGACCACTGTCCACGAACAATGGCAACAACATGGCGAATCCGCTGTACGGCGCCTGGATCGAGGCAGGCGCCGAGGCCGGATACATAAAGACAGAAGACTGCAATGGCCATATGCAGGAAGGCTTTGGCGCAATGCATATGACCGTCAAGGATGGTGTGCGCTGGTCTACTGCTAATGCTTACTTGCGCCCCGCAATGAAGCGGCCCAATCTGACCGTGGTGACGAATGCGATGACCCGCCGCGTGATTCTCGAAGGCAAGCGCGCGGTTGGGGTCGAGTACGATCACGGCGGAAGCACGCACGTTGTGCGATGCCGTGCTGAAGTACTGATCGCCTCGGGCCCGATCGGGTCGCCTCACCTGCTCCAACGCTCCGGAATCGGGCCGTCCGAATTGCTGCGCAAGGCGGGGATCCAGGTCAGGCATCACTTGCCCGGCGTGGGCGAGAACCTGCAGGATCATGCGGAAATCTATATTCAGTATGCCTGCAAGGAGCCCGTCACCCTCAACGCGAAAATGGACCCGTTCAGTAAATTCATGATCGGGCTGCGGTGGCTCTTGTTCAAGGATGGACTGGGGGCAAGCAACCATTTTGAGGCCGGTGGATTCATCCGCTCGGAAGCGGGTTTGCGCTGGCCTGACATTCAGTTTCATTTCTTGCCCGCCGCCATGCGCTACGACGGCGACAAGCCGTTCAAGGGACACGGGTTCATGATATTGACCGGACCGAACAAGCCGAAGAGCCGGGGCTACGTCAGGACGATGTCGGCAGATCCCTATACGCATCCGGAACTCCGCTTCAACTATCTGGATCGCGAAGAGGACCGCGAGGGCTTTCGACGCTGCGTCCGGTTGACGAGAGAAATCATCGGGCAGCCGGCGATGGACCGGTTCCGCGATGTCGAACTGGCTCCCGGCCCGCACGTGCAAACGGATGAGCAAATCGACGCCTTTGTCAGGGCGAACCTGGAAAGCACGATGCATCCGTGTGGTTCGTGCCGCATGGGGGAGGATGACATGGCTGTGGTCGATTCCGAGTTGCGGGTTCGTGGCATGGAGGGCTTACGAGTCATCGATTCATCCGTATTCCCGACCGAGCCCAATGGCAATCTGAACGCGCCGACGATCATGCTCGCCGAGCGCGCGTCCGATCTGCTTCGCGCGGTCCCGATGCTGCCCGCGTCCGATGCGGAAGTGGGCTTGGCCGAGGGGTGGGAGACACGGCAACGTACGCATGCGCCGACGCGAAATCTGTTTGTCGAGTAGGTTGAGATTGCCGGCGCGGAGAACGGGGGGCGTTTTCTGACTATCGAGTAGAGATGATGCAACCCCCATGACCGAAGCGTGTTAGCCAGGGCGCGGCGGGCGACCGTCGCATGCTATACGGACTTCGGTCATTCGTTTTGCCGGGCTGAAGGACGGCTGTGGGTCGCAAGTACTCGTTCACTTTCCGCGGGACGAGCCATTCGCGACCACCGACCTGTGAATGACAGGAAAGCGCCCCATACCCGCCTGACCGGCACCGATGCTCGAATGACGGCTCAGGCCGAGAAGCTGTATTCAGCCTCGCGTCGGTGAATGGCCGCTAGTCGTGGTTGAACAGCCGCAGATCCCGCGGCGCCCCTAACGACGGCAGATGGACTGCAGGGATGATTGAAGACAGCGAGCTGTCGCAGTATGAACCGGGCCGCGTGCCTCGTTCAATTTCGTCTCGGTCACCAAGCCGCGGCACAGCCATACCCCACTGTCTATTTCGGTGTCGCGATCAATCACATCGCCGCGGGTCCTGCGCCAAACCCAGCCCGGTCAACCCGAGGCACGGCATGCACCCGGTTCCCCGCTCCCCGCCCTTGACCCGCGACCGTAGCCGATAGCGGCCACGCATCAAGGGGCGAGGGACCGTGTTGCCCGCACCCCTCCCTCGCCTTTTTCCTTGACGCCTGCCCGCGATCGGCTCCTCGAGTCGCACGGGCGGGAGCCAGGGAGCCAGGCGGCAGCAAAGCCAACCCCAAGTTCCACCGGAAAGTGTCCAGCCGCAACGGCAAACCACATTCCATCGCCCGGTTCAGGTCCTCAACCTTGACTGTGGAGACTGCCATGCAACTCGCTTCCTCTTTCCATTACGGCTCCCCGATGCTGCGCGCTGACTCGCCGCTTTCAGACGATCAGATCCGGCGCGTCGCCCCGTCCATCTTCGCTGATGGCAAGCACGAAAGCCGTTCGGAACGTTATACCTATATTCCGACCATCGACGTCCTGCGCGGTCTTCGGACCGAAGGCTTCCAACCGTTCATGATCTGCCAGACCCGCGTGCGCGATCAGGGCAAGCGCGAATTCACGAAGCACATGCTGCGGCTTCGCCATGCTGATCAGATCACTGGCGAGGAAGCCGATGAGATCGTGCTGCTGAATTCTCATGACGGCACCAGCAGCTACCAGATGCTCGCAGGCACGTTCCGCTTTGTCTGTCGGAACGGCATGGTCGCGGGCGACAACATCGCCGATATTCGCGTACCACATAAAGGCAACGTCGTACAGAACGTGATTAACGGCGCGTTTGACGTTCTCGACGGCTTCGACCTGATCCGCGAGCAGAAGGAAGGTATGCGAGCCGTCGAACTGAACCTCGACGAACAGCATGCGTTCGCCCGCTCCGCCCTCGCCCTGCGCTACGACCCGACCGACGCCGAGGCAGCCGCCCCGGTCACCGAAAGTCAGCTACTGGTGCCGCGCCGTTTCGAAGATCGCCACGACGATCTCTGGACGGTCTTTAACCGGGTGCAGGAAAACCTCACCAAAGGCGGCCTGCACGGGCGCTCTCGCAGCGGGCGCGCCATGTCCACGCGCCCCATCACCGGCATCGACCAGAACGTGAAGCTCAACCGTGCGCTGTGGATGCTCGCTGACGCCATGCGCCAGATGAAGGAGTAAGCGCCGCAGGGGCGGGAGCGTTTTGCCTTCCTCGCTCCGTCACATTCCATCAGGACTCCTATCCGGGTCACGTCCTGGTGGAATCGGACAGCACCCGACCCGGAACCTTCCTTTTTATTTTTCTGGAGTCAGTCATGCAAGCTCAAGTCGAAACCGTCAAGGCGAACACCGACGAAGGCGTCTCGCCGCTCGAAACCAACTTCGGCGACGAACAGCCGCTCGTCACCGTGCCGTATTCCAGCCTGCGGTCCTCACCGCTCAACGCCCCGCACGAAACCGCTGTCGGGGATCCCGGCGCTCGCCGCCAACATCCGGGCGAGGGGCCTGCTGCAAAACCTCGTCGTCCACGACATGAAGCGATCGCGCGGCAAGCAGCGCCGGTATGGCGTCTGCGCGGGCCAGCGCCGAAAAGCCGCGCTCGACCTGCTGTTCGAACAGAAGCATATCTGTGGCCGACTATCCGGTGCCGGTGCGAATCGTCAGCGAAGGCAAAGCCCTCGCCATTTCGCTGATCGAGAACAGCGAACGCGAAGCACTCGACCCGTTCGACGTGCTGCGCGCATACCGGATGCTGGCCGAGGAAGGGCGTAGCGTCGATTACATCGCGGCGCTTTTCTCCGCCTCGCCGCTCACGGTCAAGCGGCGCATGAAGCTCGCCAACGTATCGCCCAAGCTGCTCGCCAAGCTGCGCGAGGACGCGATCACGCTCGAACAGCTTGCCGCACTCGCCCTCGCAGACGACCACGAAACGCAGGAACACATCTGGTCCGACGCGAACGGGTGGCAGCGCCAGCCGAACTACCTGCGACAGGCGATCACGCGCGCCGAAATCGATGCGAGCCGCAGCCGCCTCGTCCGATTCGTCGGCCTCGCCGCCTATGAAGCAGCGGGCGGCTACATTCGCCGCGATCTGTTCAGCGACGACGAAAACTCGGGCTACATCGCCGACGCCGAACTGCTGCAGAAGCTCGTCGCGCAGAAGCTCGACGCTGCTGCCGCCGAAGTGCGGGCCGAGGGATGGGGCTGGACGGAAACGCGCATCGAACGCGATTTTGTCGAACTGAACCGCCACGGCAGGTTGCGCCCGGTGCAGCGCCCATACACCGAGGACGAGCAGCGCGAAATGGACGCCCTCACCGCGCAGCAGGATGAACTCGCCGAAAAAATCGAAGCACTGGCGGAGGACGACGAAAGCGCCTATGAGGAAGCCGACCGGCTCAACGACGAAATTGAGCGGGTCAATGCGATGCTCATCGCACTCGAAAACCGAGCGCTCGCATGGGACACGCATCAGATGGCCGAGACGGGCGCATTCGTGATTGTCGGGCCGCAGGGTGAGTTCGTCATCGAGCGCGGCCTCGTGCGGCGCGAGAACAGCGCGGCACTGGACGCGGCAGGGGCAACCGTCACCGGCATCGCCGCAGCCGAAGGCCCGGACGCGCCGTCCACCAAGGCTCCGAAGATCAAACCCGTCCACAGCGCGAAGCTCTGCCAGCGGCTCACGGCGCACCGTACCGCTGCCGTCCACGCGGAACTGGTCGCCCAGCCCGCCATGGCGCTCGTCGCCCTGCTGCACTACCTGACCCCGAAGGCACTGCCCGAGCACTTCGGGCACACGTCTGCGCGCAGCTATCTCACACTGTCCGGCGAGAACAACCACGACAGTCTGCTGCGCGCGGCCGACGACCTGCCCGCCAGCCCCGCCTGGAACGCCATCGAGACGCAGCAAACGCGCTGGATCGATGAACTGCCTGCCAGACGAGCGGACCTGCTGCCGTGGCTGATCGAACAGGACCCCGTCACGACGCTGCTCGACCTGCTTGCATTCTGCACCGGCACCCTGCTCGACGGCATCGCGGGCGAGGAAAAACCGCATGCGATCAACACGCTTGCGGGTGCGCTGAACCTCGACATGACCCGGTACTGGACGCCGACGCGTGCGACGTATTTCGATCACGTGAGCAAGGCACGCATCGCGGACGTTGTCTCCGCTGCCGTGTCACCGAAAGCCGCCACCGACCTCAACAAGATGAAGAAGACCGACGCGGCAGCCGCCGCCGAGCTTCGGCTTGCAAAGGTGGCATGGCTCCCGGAAATACTCACCGATCGCGAAGCCCCGGCCACGCCGTCACGGGAAAACCGTGACGACGAGGATAAAGACGGCGCCGATGCGGGCGATACCGGCAACGGCGCGGACGACACGCCGGAAGACGAAGACGTCGATGCTGAGCCGGATGCCGGTAACGGCACGGAGCACGTCAACGATACGCCCGCCGACGCAGAAGCCGCCCCTGTCGCCAGTAGCCCGCTGACGTCGTGGCCGTACCCGACTTCGGACAGCATGGACAGCGCGCAATCCGGCTCCCTCGTAGCGTGATCCCACCTTTCGCCCCGCCAACGGGACGAGGCAGGCGGCAAGCCCGAATGCGCCGCCTGCCAGACCTGAACCGGTGGAACACATCATGACCAACCGCATCCGCATGGCCGTGCTCACCATCAATGCCGAAGGCTCGCCCGACCTCTCCCTGACTTTCGTTGAAGCCACCGATCTGCAATCCAACGAAGGCAAGCACTACGACATGGCCCTTGCCCGCGCCGAAGATGAAGGCTACCAGGCACCGATGATCGCCTTCGACCAGAACGACGCGGCTGCAGACGTGCTCCGCCACGCTGCTGAATTCATGGAGGGTGACACCGCACCGCCGAGGTATAACCCGTGCGGGCAGACGGCGACCCGTCTGCCCGCCCCCAATGGACGCCAGCCCACCATCCGGCCAGCCCGCCCGCGCCCGCGGCCAGCAGCATCACAATCAGTCCGCCGACGACCAGCCCATAGCACGCCCGCACGAGCCGCCGCAGGGCGACGCGCTCGAATGACGTGAGCGTCGTGTCGATCCGTTTCTGTTGGTCACGTACGGCGACAGCCGTCGCCCCCACGAGCCGGTTACCGGCAACGCGGGCAATGTGATTCGCCGCCCGCTGCGTGAGTGTAGCCAGCGCCTCATCGTTCAGCGCCGCAAGCGCGGCCCGGTTGCGCGCCTCATGTTCATCGATCATCTGCCCGGCCAGTTCAATCGTGGCCTTGCAGCGCGCGAGCGCGTCACGATGCTGCGTCATCAACGCATCCGTCGCTGCCCGCGCCTCCGTCCGCACGACATCCAGACTGCCCGCGCCTGCCTGCCGGATGCGCTCCGGCATGGCCTCGTAGAGTCGCCCGTAGTGCTCGAGCATGACCAGCACAGACCACAGCGCATCGTTGTCGCGGAGGTTGAGCGCACTCGATACCCGACGCATTCGCAGCACACTGGCATCGTCAGGCAATTCGCCCGTGACGTCGAGAAACAGACAGGCGAGCTCGTCCACCGGCCTGCCCTGCCTGCTATCCATCGACCGTTACCTTGGCGAACATGGCATCGCACAACGAACGCCAACGCAATAGCTCGACCCGTTCACCGATATGCATCGTCTCCGCTGCCTTGCGAATCGACATGCGCCGACTGCGAAGCTCGTCCGCGACCCGATCCGCAAGATCAGGAAAATCCAGTGAGTGACCGCGCGATTCGATGAAACGGCGAAGCTGCGACCCCTGATACAGCGTGAACTTGTCCGCCGGACCGAAGTAGCCATTGCGTACGACGTTTATCACCGCGTCCGGGAACGTCTCGTTGAAAGCGCTCAGCAATTCAAGGCTGTCGCGTTGCCGGTTGATCACCCACAGGACAACAAGCCGGCGCCGAAGCTCGCCAAGCGCGCCGGCCAGTGTCGCCCCGAACTGCTCAACACCCGTCTGGCTCCGCGCCGCCGTGTTGACAACGATCGCTGCGTCTCGTTGCTCGTCGCAGAAATTGACAAGGCCGATCCAGCCGTCTGCATCGTCCAGGCTATAGGCAATGCAGCGCATATCATCCTGGACTGCTTTCATCACGTCTGGGTTGGAGGTATCCGTTTCCACAAGCGCCGCATGAATATCCCGCCGTAGCAGATAATCGGCCAGCGCGAGCGCAACAAAACTCTTGCCTACGCCGCCCTTGCTGCCACCAACGAGATAGATGGGGTAAGTCGTCATGTCCATTTGAATCCTCTAAAGGTTCTCGGTGTCAGGCCTGATCTCGAATGAGAACGCGTCACGCATCACCATGCTTCCCGGCCTACTGACAATCTCTCCCGCATCCTGCTTTTGATTTTCTCTGACAGCCTCCGCGCGCGGTACATCGTCCTTGCTTACCTTCTTCGTACGAGGCGATGGCGCGGCATTGTCTCGTGCCGGTTCCTTTGCAGACTGTCGAGCTGGTTTGTCTTTCTTCGATGGGTATAACGCGTACTTGACAGAGCCAACGCTAAAATCAACGCCCTTCTTCCGTGCATGTTCAACGATTTCTTCCAGCGTATATCCCTTCTTCCTCACCGCACCGATTACCAGACGCATCTCTTTCATCGCATCGGTAATAGAGACACGCTGCTCGGCCTCTGGCTTGACCGGCAGTGATTCCAGAGTGCGGACAAGCTCATCCCATTGCGCCCGGGTATAGCTTTTCGCAACTGGCATGGTTCGCTCCGTCGTGCTCTCTTTATCCCATCTTGTTCACTCGGGAAGACCTCGTCAACACCTGTTTTTGGCCGGATTTTCGCTATCGGAACGTCATGGAATCAGACGGATCGCGTTGGAATTAAAGAAATATTTTGGACACGTCTGGCACGAGCAACGGACCGGGCCGATGTCCGGAAAGACGTAGCGAAGGGATTCCGGGCAAACTCCACGACGGCGCAGGCGCAGAACGATCACAGGCAACGGGCTGAATCGTGCTGGCCATCAGGATTCACACAACGGAACTGCGAGCCGATAGAGACACGATAGTCTCGCAGACTATATCCCTTACTCTACGAACTCCCGATAGCCCTGCCTGCATATCTTTGGGAAAGACCGGCGAGATTTTAGGAGATCAACAGCCGCCCGAAGCTGAATCGACGTTGCCGATTCAGCGCGTGCGATTACCGACTCCAGCCGCGGCCCTCGCAGACATCTGACATTCAGGTAGCGGCAGTGGACCGGATCACTACGCAGAAATCCGCCTGCCCAGTATGCAGACTCGTTCAATCGACATCCCGCACCATGAGATTCGGTGTGCGGTCGAGCAAAGGAAGAACAGCGGATTCATGGGGTGCATCCCGCGGACGCATCTGGCCACCTTACGGAAATTCCCGGCCAACCTCGCTGAAAGCGCTTAGCCGGAAGATAAAAACGGACATTGAAACGAGGTATGGCAGGATAGGCTTGCGCCGGTTTTGGGCACCCAGGGGGCCAACGCTTGAATTCCAAAGGGTCGTCCGCGCTGCCTCCGCATCGTCATCGTGGTCGTACGCGCCGTATTCATCGCCGACGCACTGAACTGGATGCCCAACACTGAGCCTATGCAGAACACGACAATAGGATATGGAATTAAGCTCTGACGATCAAAATTTTGCTCATTTCTTTTATGTCTACATGAACCCCCCGTTTGCGCCAGATGTTCGAGGTCTTGACGAATAGGATGGGCTGCAGCTCTACATCCGTACATGGACTCCCGCCTATGAGCAAGATCGGTTTGCATTTTGAGGGTCACGACTGCGTCCGTACATTCGGCTTCTGATGTGCTTGCTGCTGCACGAGCCATCATGGAAATTTGCGCGCTTGCTCCTCATCGGCCTTCTGGCTTCGTACTGCAGCCGCCGGATATATCAGGATCTGCAAGCGCCGGTCCGACCGGTTCGCCATGCTTGCTGCTTCTTGCGCAATCGCGAAAGAAATAAAGCCATACTCAATATCTGTTGCCTGTTACGCAACTCGGAAGCAGCCGTTACCTGTCAATATTGCCCATGCAATGCGCGCCGTCTTGTTCGCCAGGGCGATCGCAGCAATGCTCACGTGGCGGCGTTGCATCACAGCCTTGATCCAGCGACTGTGCCGATCGTCGCGACGGTTCACGAAGTGCATGACCGCGCGGGCGCCCTGTACAAGCAGGGTTCTCAGATACAGTGCGTGACGTGCCACGAGAAGCGCACGATCGTCACCGGCATGCCGCTGCGCAGGTGTCACGTAGCGGATGCCGCTATGACGATGCTCGAAGTTGTACCACTGCACGAAGCCGGCAGCCCAGTTGCGAGCAGCGTTCAGGTCCTCGAAGCCTGTGACCGGAAACTCCGGCCGGTACTTCGCGGTTCGGAACAGCGCCTCGGCGTAGGCGTTGTCGTCGCTGACCCGGGGGGCGCGAGTACGACGGCTTGACACCCAGCCAGTGCAGCATCGCCAGCACGGTGGTGGCCTTGAGCGTCGCACCGTTATCGCCGTGCAGCACCGGCCGGGTCTCAAGGACGGCAATGCCTTCGGAGAGCGCCGTACGACGCACGAGATGAGCAGCGTGTTCGGCCGCGTCGCTGTCGTGCACCTCCCAGCCGACAATCTTGCGGCTGTACAGGTCCAGGATCATGTACAGGTGGAACCATCGCCCTGTTACCGTTGCCGGCAGATAGGTCATGTCCCAGCACCACACCTGGCGCGGCGCCGTGGCGACGTGCGTGGTCGGCGGCCGGGCGCTCGAAGGCGTTCTGGCACGACCACGGCGCGTCATCTGCCCATGCTCGCGCAGCACGCGCGCAAAGGTCGATTCGCTGGCGATGTACACGCCTTCGTCGGCCAGCATCGGCACGATGCGCGCCGGTGGCATGTCGGCAAAGCGCGGCTCGCTGGCTACGCGCAGCACGTTCGCCCGCTCCTGCGGGCTCAGGGCGTGCGCGGGCAGCGGGCGCGTCGCGCCGGGCCTGGCGTCACCCTTGACGAGCCCCTCATGGGCCTTCCAGCGCTGCAGGGTACGCACGTCGATCCCGGCCACCTCGCAGGCCAGGCGCAACCGTGCGCCAGCCAGTCTTGCCGAATCGATTTCCCGGGCCAGGAACTGGCGATCTTCGAGGCCGATCATTCGTCCTCGCCCTTGTCCGTGTTGAAGATCGCCCCGAGTTTTTTTGAAAGAACCAGCAATGCGGCTGCCTCGGCCAGTGCTTTCTCCTTGCGCCGCAGTTCGCGTTCCAGTTCCTTGATGCGACGCTGGTCCTGCTTCGTTTGCTGTGGACTCGCACGGGCCTCTTCGGGCTCGGCCAGCGCCTGCGTGGCCGCTTGCCGCCACTGCGCCAGTTCCTGCGGATACACGCCATGCTCGCGGCACCACGCATTGCGGGCCGTCTCGTCCATCGCTGCCGTGCTCAACACCGCTTCGAAACGCGCGGCCGCTGTCCAGGCCCGCTCGCGAGCGGGCCTGGACAGCGCATCACTGCGCCAGCGCTCCAGCGTCTGCGCGCCCACACCGATCTCTCGCGCAACCTCTTCCACTGATGCGCTCTCCGGCGGCAACAACCGCGCCACCGCTCTGTCCTTGAATGTCTTTCCGTAACGCGTCAACTTGTTCTCTCTTTATCGCCCCCAGATTCCAATTTTATCCAGGCGACAACCATTGTGACGCGGGGGGGGGGGGGGGGGGGGGGGGGGGGGGGTGCCAGCACCGCCCAGATTATTCGGGCAAGCTTGTTAGCCATTGCGACGATGACGACATTCAATGGGCGTCGCTGTTTCATCTGTTCGACCCAGACACCTGGCTCTTTCGCGCGATAGATGATGCTCCGCGCGCCGTGAACCAGCAGAGTTCGGAGATACGTGTCACCTCGCTGATATGACTCCCGGTGTCAATCTGGATCGGTTTTGAAAATCCACACCATGGTTAAAGCAAATTTCCTGAGGCCGGCGTAGCTGTAAATCTCGACGGTGGATCACGCTTCTATGAGCAGACTTCTGTCAAGATCCCTTTTCCCGAAATTTCCATAACCTGTCTGACCTGTGTTTGGTCTGAAGCCGCCCTTGCGCTCGTGAGAAGAACCAGCATTCTCACCGCCTTCTATCCGCTGGCGTATCACCAGCCTTATCCCGCATGCGCGTTACGCCGGAATCATTCGCCCCGGGAACATGCCCCATCTGAAAGTATTCGGTTGCTTCAGCAACCCAGTGTGACCACGGGATGTTCACTTCAACCATGTTTGCCACGTCACTGCCTGGCCAAACCTTTATCTCCTTCCTGCCAAACTGTAGGGGCTTATGTGGACTTCAGCTGTGCGCCGTCAGGGATGACGCCGTCTTTCAGATAGCGCCACAGCGCAATGGCAAGACGTCGCGCGACCGCGACGATGGCGATGCGTCGCGCGCGTCGGTTCGGTCCCGTACCTTGTGTGCGGTGGTTAAACCATTTCGCCAATGCGCTGCCGGGCTGGTAGCGAAGCCAGGTCCAGGCCATCTCGATCAGCAGCGCGCGCACCCGCCGGTTTCCCTGTTTGCTGATCCCCTGGTCGACCTGGCTTTCGCCACTGTCGTAGGGCTGTGGCACGAGCCCGATGCACGCACCGACTTCGCGGCGGTTGTCGAACTCTCGCCAGAATAGCTCGAGGGCAAGGCGCGAGGCGCCTACTTCGCCAATCCCCTGCAGGCGCGCCAGCGCATCGCAACGCTGGCGCGCGGGTGCCGGTACGTTTGCCTGTCGCGTCTTCTCCAGCGCCG
Source organism: Paraburkholderia sp. 35.1 (assembly GCF_050436525.1). NCBI lineage: Bacteria > Pseudomonadati > Pseudomonadota > Betaproteobacteria > Burkholderiales > Burkholderiaceae > Paraburkholderia > Paraburkholderia sp. 35.1. Next base: position 642,761 of record NZ_JBNDMJ010000003.1, read on the forward strand.
CAAGTTGTTGTTCGACGAGTGCGAGGCGTTCGCACTCGCGCATTAAACGCTCACGCAGCTCGTGCGGTAACGGCGCTCCGTCATGGCAGCGCACCTCCTCGCGTTCGAGCCGCTTGGCGAAGGTACGGTGATCGACCGCATCCCAGCAACCGAGCGTGACCAGGAGCTTGCGCATCCGGTCGCGGTGCTGCAGCACTTCCTTCTGCAGTTGGCCGCGCTCGCGCATCAGCTGGCGCGATGCCTCATCCTGCGGTGACGGCACGTGCACAACGTGCATGCGGTCGCGCTCGCCGCGCAGCCATGCGCGCAGATTGATCACCAGCTTGATTACATCGAGCCGGTCGGTCTTCGCGCGCCGTCTGTGACGTTCAACCGGGGTGCTGGCCGGATCGATGACGTAGCACTCGATGCCGTGCACCTGCAGCACGCGACAGATCCAGAACGCGTCCTGCCCGGCCTCGTAGTTCACGACCGTGCGTACGCCGGCCGGCAGCGACCACTTCTCCTTGTGTGCCTCGATCAGGTCCAGGACCGCCTGCAGACGCGCTGCGGCCTGTGGTTGTGCGAGGGTGTGCACGGCCGGCTTCTCGCGCCGGCCGTCGTGAAGCGCGACTTTCCATTTGGCCGCCGCCAGTTCCAGCGACACTGCCAGCACGAGTACGTCACCATGACCCGTGTATGCCTGATCGGTACGCATGATGTTCTCCTGTAAGCAAACCTCGGCAAGCTGATTTTAGACGTCAGCACGTCGAGGCCCTCGCTTCATAGGATCTGATATTCGCAGGTTGGTTGCCGCCTTACAGAGGTCCGTCTCATAAGCCTGTCGCTTCCTTACTACGCAAGTCGACTGATGCCGTTGCCAAACGCGGTCGCGGATTACTCGAATACCGGGCTGCGCCGCCTTCAGGAAACTTCAAATTTTTACTGCTCGTCGGTTTTTTCAGAAGCTCCGTTTATGCAGGTTGTACGCTGGGAGGCAGAGCGAGTGACATCCCCAGTCGGCCGACGTCCCGGATGAAGCCAGCCAACTCGCGTGCGACAGCGATGAGGGCGACGTGTGCGGTCTTGCCTCGGCTTACGAGTTTGCGGAATCGCCTGCACAGCCTCAGCTGCGCGTCCCAGGCACGATCGATTATCGGTTTGAGTAGACCTTCATGCCGGTGCTGAATGTCGATGCTTACGCGGGCGGGATGCCGGTAGCTCCAGGTGGATTCCACCAGCAGCTTACGTGCATAGCTGTTGCCGGTCTTGGTAATGCTACCTTGCCGTCGTTCCCGCCCGATGAATGTTCTGAAGGCGTCACACCAATCCATGCCATCAACTGCCGCGGATCTTCGAAGCGCGACAGGTCGCCCAGCTCAGAGACCAGTCCGATTGCCGACGTAAAGTTGATTCCACGCATGGCCTGCAGGGCAAGTACGACCGGATAAAACCGCCAGTTATAACGGCTTCGCGCAAAGCCAGTTCCAGCCGCTCGCATTGGGCGAGCCGGTCTTCAATCGTGCGCCGATGTTCGTTGAACGCCAATTGCTGCCAAGGGCACTGTCAGGTTAATGGGGAGGCGACGGTAGGATGAAGTGATGAAGAAGACAAAATCGCTTTATCACGGCCACCGTTTCCCTGCCGTGGTCATCAGCTGCGCGGTTCGCTGGTATTTCCGGTTCAGCCTGAGCCTGCGCGACATCGAGGAGCTGTTGCTCGAGCGTGGTGTCGTGGTCACGTACGAAACGATCCGTTGCTGATGCGACAAGTTCGGCGCTCGATTCGCACAGTGCGCAAAAGCGGCGCGACGCAAGCCGGCGAGCATATGGCATCTGGACGAGATGTTCGTGACGCTGCGCGGCGAGCCGTATCTATTGTGGCGAGCGGTCGACGAGCATGGTGCCGAACTCGACGTGCAGGTGCAAAAGCGGCGCGACAAGGCTGCGGCAAAGCGCTTCTTCAGGCGGGTGCTGCGTTCAAACCGGTGCCGCGCAAGATCGTTACCGACCAGCTGCGCAGCTATCCGGCGGCGAAGGCTGATATTCCTGAGCTCGCTCATGGAAGCACGTTTTCGTCAAGGCGGCTGCACGCGTGAACAACCGTGCCGAGAACAGCCATCAGCCGACCCGCAGGCGCGAACGCCAGATGTGCGGCTTTCGCGATGCGCGTCGCACGCAGGCATTCCTCTCATGCTTCGGACCGATACGGCAACACTTCGCGTTGCCCAGACATCAAATGGACGCGGCATGGTATCGTGCCGTACTCAAAGAACGCTTCGCCACATGGCATGGTTCGACTGTTATTGCCGCAGTCGAGGAAGTTATCCGATAAGGATAACTACGCTTTGGCTACGTAGGTACCTTACGCCCGCCAAGTTGACAGAGCCATGTCAACTGATTAAAGCCATCTGTGGAACGAGCGACGTCACCGTTACAGACGCCTAAGCGCTCAAAGCAGAGCAAAGTACTCGTCACGGTGATGGTCTCTTCCTTACGAGAGCCACTCCCGAAATAGCACTGCCGACGGCCATCAAGGCAATCACTACCCCCAAAGGCTTTGGCGTGCCATTCGCGAAAATCCCGACGAGGGCTGAACCGAAAATGCCTGTGCCGTATTGGACAGATCCAACAAGCGCCGAGACGGCTCCGGCGCGCGACACATAGGTATTAAGCGCTCCTGCGATCGAATTTGCCACAATGAAGCCGGCCATCGAAGCAAACACAAAAAGTGGGACGACCAGTCCCGCGAGACCGCCAATCTTGGTCCAAGCCGTCACGGCGAGTGAGACGCCCGATAGAGCAGCGACAACGGTTCCTAGTTGCATTAGCCTATCGCTCCCCACGAGCGGAATCAGGCGTGAATTCAACTGATTCGTGAGAACGATGCCTATAACACTCACCCCAAATAGCAGCCCAAAGGCTTGCGGAGACACGTGATAGTAGGTCATGTAGGCAAACGGCGCCCCAGCGATAAACGCGTAAAGTCCGCCATAAAAAAAGCCGCCTGCACCTGCGTATCCAAGCAGTCTTGAGTGCCGTAGAAGTTCACCGTACGCGGCAAACGCATACACGACCGGATCACGGTTTCGCCGTTCCTTAGGTAGCGTCTCTGGGAGCAACCGGAGAGACGCGAGAGTCATCACCCCGACGCCAGCTAGTATCCAGAATATCGCGCGCCATGATGAAAGGTGCAAAATAAAAATACCCAGGCTTGGCCCAAGGAGTGGTACAGCGGCCATCACGCTCATCAGCATCGACATCGCCTGCGCTGCGCGCGGTCCAGCGTAAAGATCCCGTACGATTGCACGCGCGAGCACGACGCCGGCACAAGCGCCAGCCCCTTGGACCAGGCGAAAGCCGATAATCATTCCAACATTCGTCGAGAGGGCACAACCGACCGAACCAATAACGAAGAGTACGAGGCCGACGGCTATCGGAGATCTGCGACCGTAGCGATCACCCGCCGGCCCCCACGCCAGTTGACCAACACTAAAGCCACCCAAAAATCCAGAAATCGTTAATTCGAGCGAGCCGGCGTTCGCATGCAAAGCTTGAGCCATCGTCGGCAAGGCAGGCAGGTACAAATTGGTCGAGATCGACGCGAAGGCCATGAGCACCGTGAGAATCGCGAGAATGCGAACGCTGTGCCCACCCTGAAAATGCTCGCTCTGCGCTTCGGTCTCGACGGCTTTTACGTTCTCCAAAGCCTCATTGGAAACGACCCTCACCGGAGCGTCGGCCGAATCCTTGATGTCCACGTGCAGAATTTGGGAACCGCTTGGTCTCATCGGCTTACCTGTTGATGTAGACACACTTGTTGTAGGGGTAAGTTTCCAGGTGCGCTCGCCCTCCCTCTGCGCCATATCCGCTGTGCTTTGTGCCTCCCAAACCAACCGGTGGATCAATCAATCCGTAGCAGTTGACCCACATCATTTCCGTGTAAATCCATTTCACGACGCGCAATGCCGTCGAAATAGTTTTGGTCCATACGGCGCCGCCTAACCCGTATTGGTCCGGTTGCCAAGCGCCATTGCCTCTTCTGCGGTATCGAAAGGAATCACTGAAAGAACGGACAAAAGATCTCCTCCCGCGCAATCCTTATCTCGTCGTGGACGTCGGCGAAAACTGTGGGGGTGACGAAGTAATCGGTCTTGAACGGAGCCTTAAGGCGTTCTCCACCGCAAACCAAACGGGCGCCTTCCTGCTACCCAAGCTCAATATAGGACATCACCCACTCCAGTTCACGCGCTGAAATCAATGGTCCCGTTGCACAACGACGTCAAAGCGGCGACCAACCCGAATTGACCGCGCAAACTCAGCGACTCGTGCGCAGAATTCCTTCGATTGGCCGCTGCACGAAAACCCGCGTACCGGCAAAACATATCTGCCCCGAGTTGGCGAAGACCCCATGGCCACCAAGAGAGGAATGAGATCACCGACGAGCCGACTGTCAGCGCGCGAGATCTGACAGTATCGTCGCTAACTTAAGGGATTATCCGCTGCGCCCGCAATTCGTCGAAAAAACGGATGAATTCTGCTTCTGTATCGACCACCCGGTGAAAGCCATGCAGTCGTATCTTTGTCATGTCTGCCATGACGTCCCAGCCGCGCGACCAGATATAGTCGGCATAAGTCCATAATGCAACGCGGTCATATGGCATGGGCGTCAGGCCAGCGCGTTGGACGATGGCGTCCCAGACCCGGCCCTTGTCGGCCATAACATCGGCCAGCGTGGTCGTGCGCACAGGGCCAAGTGGCATATCGAAGTAGCGCGCGAATACCGGCCACAGATTGGCCCAACGGATGTAGTCGCCATTGATCAGATTGAAAGCCTGATTGGCCGCAGTTGGTGCTTCGCACATCCACAGCAGTCCCTCCGACAGGTGGTCGGCGGAAGTACATTCATAAATCGCATGGTAGGCCTCCGTAGTGCCCGGAAACGACAACGGCTGTCCGAGTTCACGGCAGATCAGAGCATAGACCGCGATGACGCTGACAAGACTGCGCGGAATGCCCGGTACCGCGTGCAAAAGTGCGTCAGGACGGCTAACTGACCAGGTCCAGCGAGCACCGATCTGCTTCTCCGAGACGTAATCCTGTTGCAGATAATAGAAGTTGGGCACGGCACCGCGCGGATGGCTCTCCTTGGCTGGCGTCATAAATGGTCCAGTATGCGAACCGTAATACTTCATCCCCTGCACCATGTGAATATGGCGAAGCCCCGGCGCGGCGTCATCAAGGGTGTCCACCACATTGCGCACAATCGCCAAGTTCTCTTCCAATGGTTCGCGGCCTCCCTCCGCGAAGTTGTAGCGGGCCGCGCAAAACAGGTGCGTCGCCTCATTCAGCGAAGCGAGCTTTGCCTGGCAGTCTTGTGGATCAGTAAGGTCCACGCCTAACCAGCGCACGCCGGGTATGTCGACGCGGCTCCGAGCGAGCCCGACGACCTCCCAGCCCTTGCGCACTAGCGTGCGTGCGAGACTCGCGCCTACGACGCCACCTGCTCCCGCGATGACTGCCATTCGTCTAGCAGTGGACGGCGCGGTCACCTCAGGGTCACCTTGCGTCTCGTGAGTTCTCTGGGAGACGGCGCCCGACGTGGAGCGTTCCGGTAGATGCCCGGACTGGCCGGCCTCCAGTTCCTCCGCTGTCATTGTGAACACTTCTTGCATCGAGTCCGCTTTTAATCCAGCGCCGTAACTATGGCGCGACGAGTCGGAGGAAGCCGACATAGATGCTCCTTTGCAAATATCAATCTTACGGTTGACGACCATCGGAAAGTGTCCTCGCAAACCGCTGGCAAACCAAGCTCGCCAACACATTTTATCTCACAGCACAGGATTTGTTATAATCCTTTTGCGCGCTGCAGTTGGCTGACGACGAAAAACACAGAGGTGCAAGGAGCCTTCGCAAGCGAAACAGGTTCGGCCCAAGTCCATTGGCCCTGCCAAACAGAGCGGATATCCTGACGCTCAGCGCATAACACCGCCAGTTCGCCATAGCGAACGAGATCACATCCACGCTTGATGGCGATGTCGACTTTGCTTTGTAGCGCGCCCCAACGTACGCAGTGCGCCTCACGATGCACCAGATGCCACGGATAAGCCAAGCTCCGCCGCTAACGGCACGCCGTCGAAGATTGACCGTGTGGGGACATACTCTAAACCCACGGAGCCACCGTACTTCACGTCACGAAGTGTCTGAAAGACAAGATCGAAATCAACTTTGCCCGTGCCGGGCTCGTGGCGCCCGGGATAGTCGGCTAGCTGAATATGTGCGACGCTCTTTCCATGGTCCCGTAGAAAAGTAACCGGATCTTCACCATTGACGTGTGCATGGTAGACGTCAAGGATAATTTTGATCCCCGGCCGCTCTGCGCGGGCGATCGCTCTGAGGGCAAGATCCAGCCGATCCAGAAAGTAGCCCGAGAAATCGCTCGAATTCACTGGTTCAACGACCAGACCCAACCCTTCCGCTTCAAGGCGGTCGTGCGCCTCGGCGAGGTTCTGGCAATACGTCTCGAAGGCAAGCTCTTCCGAGACGTCCGGCGCCCGTGATCCTGCGAACACGTGAACGCGCGAACATCCGATGACCTTTGCATAGTCGATGACCGTACTGATCGACTGGTCGAACTGCGGCTTTAGCGTTGGAGTTAACGAATAGGCCGGCATGCCAGCTTTATAGTCCGCCGCAGGAGCGCCGATTGAGATCTGCGAAAGTCCGTGGTCAGCGAGCAACTGCGCGTAGTCTCTCGCGGGAACCGAATACGGGAATGGAAATTCAACGGCCTGAAAGCCCAGTTTTCTGGCGGCAGCGAACCTTTGTTCGAAAGGCAACGTTCCGAGGACGTAGGTCAGGTGAACCGAAGCGAGCATCATTCCTCCAAGGTGTTCAAGGGAACCGGTCTCACTATTTTTTCGAACTGTGAGAAACATTCTGCAACATGGCCTATGTCAAAACCGGTGAACGACGCCGACGCCAGCGGCGATTAAGCTGGGCGATGACGGCGGGGTCGGATTGAAGCCATCGCCGACGGTAGCTACATTCGATCGCGAGAAAGATTCCGTCGCCCTGGAAATCACAGCGTGCTGCTGCACCATGCAATGAAATTTGCCGCTTACCTGTAGCCACTTGCATTTATGCGGCTTTTGCTCGCAGCACACGACGCGGCACCGCGTCCTCGCAGATCATATCCGCCGCCTTTGTTCCAATCATGATCGTCGGGGCATTCGTATTACCTGATGTGAGGTGAGGCATGATGGAAGCGTCAACAACGCGCAGTCGCTCGACGCCTCTGACACGCAGACGCTCGTCAACGACCGCGAGACTGTCCCTGCCCATCTTGCAGGTTCCCGCCTGATGGTGCGCCGAGTTTCCAGTTTCTTCCATCCAGTTAAGAATCTGGTCATCGGTCTTAACGCCGGGTCCGGGGACTCGCTCCTGAATGACCCGAGATGCAACAGGTTGCGTTGCCATGATTTCGCGGATCTTTTTGACACCCGAGATCATCGCGCGGTTGTTATCTTCATTGCTCAGGAAGTTTGGCTGGAAAACGGCCGAGTCAACGGGATTCGCCGAACGCAAGGAAACCACGCCGGTAGCACGCGGTCGTAAGAGATAAACCGATACGCGCATGCCCGGCTTTTTATCGACAGTAATTTCGCCACTCGGATGCCACGTGAACGTCATGGGGTTGAAGCTGATTTGCAAGTCAGCATAGTCTTCGTCCGGTCGACTCTTTATAAAGGCCCCAACCTGCGAAGATCCAAGCGCCAGGTAGCCTTTATGAGTAAGCAGGTAACGCGCACCTTCCAAGTACTTCCTCAACCCGCCCAGTTCGTGGTTATACGAACTGTCAGGGGTCGTGTCGTAACTGCCGTGCACATAAAAATGATCTTGGAGATTGAGGCCAACCCCCTGAGATTCGACAAGCGTCGGTATCCCATGCCGTTGCAGCTCTTCCCCACGTCCGATGCCGGAGAGCATGAGTATCTGTGGCGAATTTAACGATCCCGCCGACAGAATCACTTCTTTTGCAGCCGCGAAATTTGTTCGCTCGCCGTCACAGATCACCTCGACGCCCGTGGCGACATGTTTCTCGAGCAGGATCCGTTGAACGAGGCAACCAGTCTTTATGGTCAGGTTTTTCCGGTGGCGAATTGGATCGACGAACGCTGTATAGGCCGAGTAACGCCGTCCCGACCGGATAGTGTGCTGCATGAAACCCACGCCGTCATGTACCGCACCATTCAAATCTTCCGTGCCAGGAATGCCCAGGCGCCGAGCCGATTCGATAAAGTCGAACGAGCTCTGCACTTTCGTCACCGGATCACTGACCCATAGCGGCCCCCCCGCCCCACGGTACTCGTCTCCGCCGCGTTCGTTGTGCTCCATCTTCTTGAAATATGGCAGCACATCGTCATATCCCCACCCGGGATTACCCAGCGCCTTCCAGCTATCGAAATCTTTCCGATGCCCGCGAATAAAAACCATCCCGTTGATGGAACTGGAACCGCCCAAGGTCTTGCCCCGCGGCCAGTACATCTTTCGATTGCGTAACGCAGGCATTGGCTCTGTGAAGTAATTCCAATTCAAGTCATTGTGGAAGTACAGCTTCGCCATACCGGCGGGGGTGTTAATCCAAAACTTGTCAGCTGGCGGCCCCGCCTCCAACAATAGAACCTTGTTGTCCGGGTTGTCGGTCAGCCCACGCGCCAGAGTGCAGCCGGCCGATCCAGCGCCTATGATGATGTAGTCGTACGTTTCCATCTGGATAGCTCTCATGCGAAACTTGTCTCGGCTCGGGTTGCAAACAGAAAAACAACGGCAGGTGCCGACGTGCTGTGATTCCGGGCGCGGTCGTGATATCGGAAATCAGTCGATCCTCCGAATTCGTCCTTGGAGACCTCAAAAGGCCCGCACTTCGTCATTACCGAGTCCAGTGCGGTTAGCGTGCTTTCTGTAGTGCAATCTGATCCGACTCATTTATCGACGGGTCAACCGACGTACGCAATCGGACGCCCCTGGTCTCGGGCACAAATTGCGTGGCGATTAGGCATGCTGCGGCAATGAAAGCGAGGTAGAGCCCCGGGGCGAAGGGCGTGCCCAAGAGACGGGAAAGTAACGCGGCCATGAAGGGGCTTGTTCCGCCGAGGACCGCCACGGTAACCTGGTAGGAGATTGCGTGCCCAGTCGCTCGGAACGAGGTAGGAAAGAATTCCACTGCGGCAACGTAGCTGGCGCCACCGTTTATTCCCAAGCCAATCCCTATCAGCACTTGCCCAAGCAGGGCTCCGGTGAAGGTCCCCGACGCCGCAAAATGAATGGCGGGGTACGCCGTAAGCATCAGCCACGCAGCGCCTAAGGACATGACACGCTTTCGACCGATGCGATCACTCAGCATGCCGGCAAACGGCATCACCGAGCAAAGGACGACGACCGAAATAGCATTGGAAATGAGCGCGGTGGTTGGATCGAGCTTCGCAATCCGTACCAGAAACGTATACATAAAGCCAAAGAGAATGTATGCACCTGCAAAGTAAACCGGCATGATCATCAGCAGACGTAGCATGGCTTTTATACCGCCAGCATGAATCGCTTCGCGCAGCGGGCTACGATCCTCTCTTGTTCTGGTCGCCTGCTTGAACTCCTCCGGCTCGTCAATGTTTCGCCTGATCCAGAAACCGACAATTCCGATTACTCCGCCAGCCAGAAATGGAATCCGCCATAAACCACTCTCGTAGGCCGCAGATCCTGCAACAGCCTGGACGGCAATCAGGAGGACAGCGACAATGGCGTTCGGCAGTTGGCCGAATAGCTGTGTGAAGCTCACCCACTGGCCGCGGCGGTCGTCCGGCGCTGATTCGACAATGTAGCTCTGACTGCCGGTAGTCTCCCCGCCCAAGGCCAGCCCCTGGAGTAGACGGCACCCGACTAGCATCATCGGCGCCGCAATTCCGATATCAGCATACGTTGGAAGCAGTCCAATAATTGCTGTGCCCAAGGCCATCAGACAAACGGTTATGGCCATCACCTTGACTCGTCCAATTCGGTCGGCCATTGAGCCAAAGATCAAACCACCGAGTGGACGGGCGACGAACGCAACCGCAAAAACAGCAAACGTGCTCAGAAGAGCAGTGGTTCGATTGTTTCCGGGAAAGAAGTGCGTCGAAAGGACAGGTACAGAAAATCCGAAGACGGCGAAGTCATATAGCTCAACGAAGTTTCCCACGGAGCCGGCCATCAGCTTTCGCCAAGGGGGCGTATTCATCATATGTTTCCTCTCGCTATGGCGATCGCTATTGACATATCTGTTACGGCGCCGGGAACGACAAAACGTGCAACAAATCATTTGAACCTTCAACGCCGCACGGCTCACGACTTCGACTCGGGCGCAACAGGCAACCGGCGTTTGTATAAATATGCCGCTATATGAGATTTATTTCAACACAGTGTTTGCCCTAGGAAGAACCGCGCGAGCGCATGGCGTGGAGGAGCGGCAACGCAGGCGGGGTATTTGCTGTCCACAGCAGTTGGCAGAACACGCAGGCTTCCCGCAAGACGCGCGGGACTGGTCTCGGGAAGCTTGCGCGCTCTCGAGTCACGGAGCGCCGGCCTGCCTCCGCGCGATTTCCCAACCCCAGGCGCAACCCGCATCTAATCTTATTAGATGGGATTGCCCCGATATAGTTTTGGAAGGGTAGACGACCTACCTCCCGCAGAGCAGATGAAAGCGACGATTTCCTCAATGTTCGTCGTCTAAACGCACCCCGTGGCCTCCTTTGGCCGGCCAGACCCTCGGGACGCGGGACGTGCAAGGTGTTTCCGCGGTCATGGGTCGCCCAGGTATCCGTCATGTACTAGAGCGAATGGCACTTACTTAAGCCCGTGGAGCGTGCCCATATTTTTGGACGCGCTCACGTGCGATGTGACGAGGCTCTTTCAGCCATGGGTAGGACTTCGGTCTTCGTTTGCGCATTCGTGGTTCGATGCGACCGGGGCGACTCCCAACGCAAGAGTGCGTGATCAGGTTGAACAGGAGACTCTGGTTGTGAGTTGCCGTCAGACCTCTGGCCAGCCATTCAGTCCATAACTGCACCGTGTGTTTGAAACTCAGTGTTCTCGGGTCAGTGGCATGGTGACTGGCGGCCTGAGCCATCAGCAGCCGAATCACGTTGTAGGCCAGCAGATGGACCCAGATCTCCTTTTCGTTCATGTGGGCAGTCTGGCAATGCAGCACATCCATGCCCATCGTCGTCTTGATGTTACGTAGATCCAGTTCCACGTTCCAGCGCCTGGCGTACAACTGCGAGAGGTCCTGTTTGCTGGTCTTGCGTGCATCAAGCATCGTGGTGACCAGCACCCGGTGATGCAGCCAGGACTCGCGCACCATCAGCTCATCGGGGAAGGCCTGGTACTGCTCATGCGTCATCCAGTCAGGACGCTGCCGGGGTTTGGGCCACGTCACAATGTGATCGCGCGTGCCCAGGGACCGGCCTCGCCGAAAGTCGGTGCGGCGTGCCCCATGCTGTTCCATCACGACGTCCACCCCGGCGGCGATCATTGAGGCCATCAGAAAGTAGTGGCAGTACAAGGCATCGGCGACGATCACGTCACCTTTGCGAAACGTGCCTTGCAGCATGCGAAACGCCGTCAGCTCCCCGCTGCCTTTGCCCGCGTAAGTTCCGACCGCCGACTCCAGTACTGCGCCGCTTGCCAGACAGATCACAGAGGTGGCGCCGAGAATTCGGACAGTTCGTTGAGTGGAAAAGCTGGGGCGTGAGTCGGTCATAATGGCCGGCGACAAGGAACCAGAAGATGACGAAACGAAACCGACGGACACACTCACCGGCGTTCAAGGCAAAGGTGGCACTCGCGGCGCTTAAGGGCGACAAGACGCTGGCAGAACTGGCCCAGCAGTTTGATGTCCATCCAAACCAGATCACGGACTGGAAGAAGCAACTGCAGGAGCGGGTTGCCGATGTGTTCGAAGCGGGCAACGCGGCGTCGGCGGCACCGCCCGTTGACGTGAAGGTGCTGCACGCGAAGATTGGGCAGTTGACGCTGGAGAACGATTTTTTAGAAAGCGCGCTCAGCAAGGCGGGACTGCTGGGCGTAAGGCGATGATCGATCGTGATCACGCCCTGCCGATGACACAGCAGGCCCGGCTGGTAGGCATCAGCCGGTCGAGCGTCTATTACCGATCGCGTGGCGTCAGCGAAGCGGATCTGAAATTGATGCGCCGGATTGACGAGCTTCACCTTGAGCATCCATTTGCAGGGGCGCGAATGCTGGCACGGCTGCTGCGTCGCGAAGGCATCAAGGTCGGACGCAGGCACGTCGGCACCCTGATGAAGCGCATGGGCATCGAGGCGTTGTATCGCAAGCCCAACACGAGCCGCAAGCATGCGGCCCACAGGATCTGGCCGTACCTGCTGCGCAACAGGAAGATCGATCGGGCCAATCAGGTCTGGGCACTCGATACGAGCTACATCCCGATGGCGCGCGGCTTCGTTTATCTGACAGCCGTAGTGGACCGGGCGAGCCGTCGGGTGCTGGCACACCGGGTGGCGATCACACTGGAGAGTTGCCATGCTGTCGAGGCGCTGGAGGAAGCGTTTGCGAAATACGGGCTGCCTGAGATCGTCAACACGGATCAAGGCAGCCAGTTCACCGCAACCGAATTCACCGACGCGGTACTCAGCCGGAACGTTCTTCTGTCCATGGATGGAAAGGGTGCCTGGCGTGACAATGTGTTCGTCGAACGGGTGTGGCGCAGCGTCAAATATGAAGAGGTTTATCTGAAAGCATATGACTCGGTCAGCCACGCCCGCCGCTCAATCGGCAATTACCTGAACTGGTATAACCAGAACCGGCCTCATTCGAAGCTCGCCGACCAGACACCGGATGAAGCATACTTCGCGACGCTGCCAGCGATAAAATCGGCAGCTTGACTGCCTCAGCGATTCCACTTAAAAACTCGCAGATCCTGTCTGAACGAACGAGGCCACCTCTCACCGCAACCAGATAGGCCAATGGAAAGCCCACTCCTTCGGCCTGAGCACTGGACTGCGGGAAACGGGCCTGGTTCGACGGCGTATCGGGCATCGAGATCCCGCCAGCTTGACCGGGCGCCCGCGCCACCTCCAGGCAGCCTCGGCCTGCTCATGCAGTTGGCGCCCCGTCTCGCGCGCCAACTCCCGCACCATCGCGAGCGCGGCAGTAGCCTCCCGTACGCACACTCATGGGCCGCAGCCCGTCGGCAGCTCGCTGCGCCGCCCACCCGTTGACTGCCTTCTGACAGGAGGCGTCCTCTTCCAGCGCCTGGCGCATGAACATCGACAGTGTCACCGTCGGCGGATACAGCCGTTCCCGATGTTCTGGCAAATACGCTTCCGTTATGCCCAACAGCCCCGGGCTCGTCAGTATGTTGAAGTAGTCTACCGCCTGGGCCCTGCACGCCCGGCTTTGAACCCTGCTTCGTGTTTGCCTGTGATGACTTCGTGCATTACGATCCATGGGGGCTGATCTTTGGAATGAGACGGTGTTTGCCTGGTAACAACCATCGTATCAATCCCTGGATCAGCCCCCTCCCTTTCTTACCCGCGTCTTCTCCTCCATGTAGGCTTAAGTAAGTGCCATTCGTACTAGAGCCTACTAGTACACTTGATGAACTGGCAGGCCGATTGCGTTTACGCAAAAGGGGCGCCCGCTCGTGGCGCCCGAAGCAACCGCTGTGGTGCAACGATCGGGTGACGCCACAGCCGTGCCGGCAAGCGCTGTGCTAAAATCCTAGCAGGTGAGAATTGCGAGAAAAGCGATTCCTTGTTCTGTCTAATGTCTGCGTTCCTTCGGCATTAAGCAACTGAGCGATCGGAATATCATGGCTACAGTCAAGCGGCTGAATAAAAAAGAAGATCCCGTACTTTCTGAAGAGGAAGATACGGCGGCAGATGGCGCCGATGCAGGGGCGTCGAACAGCCTGGCTCGGACGGTGGGATTGCTCAACCTGTTCACTCCCACCTCACCGATCTGGTCGACGGAAGCGCTGATCCAGTCACACGGTATGTCGCGATCATCTGGTTATCGCTACATTAAAGCGCTTGCGGATGTTGGCTTGATCGCAGCGGTTTCGAATGGCTACTACATACTCGGGCCGCGGATCGTTGAATTGGACCGACAGATCCGGCAATGCGATCCGCTTTATATCGCCGGCGGACCGGTCATGAAGGAACTGGTAGCAGAAACCGGCCATTCCGCTCTTTTATGCGCTTTGTTCAGTGGCTCGGTCCTCTGCGTGCGCGAAGAATTGACGGCCAACAGCCCTGCTAACATGTTCACCCGCGGGCAAACACGCCCATTGTTTCAGGGCGCCGCATCAAAAATTATTCTGCCGTATCTCCGTCCACATCAACTGCGAAGTCTGTTCAAGAAACACGGGCCCACGATAGCGGCATCGGGACTCGGATCGGACTGGTCCGCCTTTCGCACCAATCTGGCGAAGATGAAATCCGATGGTTACGTGATGACATTTGGCGAGTTCAATCCGGGAGTCATCGGCATTTCCGCGCCGGTCTTTAACCGGGATGGACACATTCTCGGAAGCATCGGTATCGCGGGCGCAGAGGACCGCTTCAACCGTGCTGAGAAGGCGCGTTGCGTAGCGGCGGTTGTCCGCGCTGGAGAACAGGTGAGCGAGCGCATCGAAGTCATCAGCTTCGGCGCCGATCGTCCCGCGCGAGCTGTCGGGTAGTCCACCGAGGCATACCGCGCTACGGGAAGACAACCCGCCGAGCAGCCGGCCACCTTCGTTGAGGTTGAGGTCGACGCCCTTCCGCTCCCGGGCGAACAGGGTTGATCGGTCGCTGTTGCGACCGCCTTGCTTTCTTACGGTAGCAGCACCGTCGCTCCGGTCGTCTGCCGCGCCTCGAGCCTGCGATGCGCCTCTGCCGCCTCGCCCAACGCCAATCGTGTGGGCGGGTGGATTTTCACAGCACCACTGGCAATAACATCGAAGAGCTCCTGGCTCATCGAAAGCACATCGGTGCGCCTGGAGAGATGCATCGTCAACCCAGGCCATGTGGCGAAGAGCGAACCTTTTTCCAGTAGAAGTCTCATGTCAAATGGCGGGATCGCTCCCGATGCAAAGCCGAAGCCCACGAAATAACCGAAGGGCCGGAGGCAATCAAGCGAACCGGGGAATGTCGCCTTGCCGACACCGTCGTAGACGACATGGCAGCCCTCACCTGCGGTTATCTCCCTGGCGCGCACGGCACAGTCTTCCTCGTGATAGTCGATCACGTGGTCACAGCCGTTTCGGCGGGCAATTTCCGCCTTTGCTGGCGAGCCGACCGTTCCGATGACATTCGCGCCCAGATGTTTGGCCCATTGCGTAAGGATGACGCCGACACCGCCGGCCGCAGCGTGCACGAGGATCGTCTGCCCTTCTTCGACCCGGAAGGTCCGGCGCAACAGATATTGCGCCGTCAGCCCCTTGAGCATCGAAGCCGCCGCGGTCTCGAAGCTGATGGCGTCAGGGAGGCGAACAAGGAAATGTGCGGGAACAATCGACTGCTCGGCGTAGGCGCCAAGCGTTTCAACAAAGGCCACGCGATCACCAGGAGCGAAGTCTGCTACGTCCTGACCGATTACGATGACTTCCCCCGCTGCTTCCTTGCCTGGTATAAAAGGCAGATTCGGTGCTGGAAACGCACCGCTTCTCAAATAGGTATCGACGAAATTCACACCGATTGCGCGGTTGCGTACGAGGACTTCTCCTGGGCCGGGCCGTCCAATCCCAATGTCTTCCAGAGTAAGCACATCCGGGGCGCCTTGACTGTGAACACGTATTGCTTTCATTGGCCAAACTCTTTTCCATTTTCTCTGCTGTTGTTTCCAAAGCAAGTCGCCCCGGATCTCCGGGCACAGCACGCGCTTTAGGTGCGGATCGCCGCGCAGTTCTGATTGCGTCGCTGCAACCAGAACCGCACAACTAACGAATCTTTTCGCCTACCAGGCGGTCCAGCCTCCGTCGACAGGGACTGCTGCGCCTGTCATGAAAGATGCGTCCGCGCTGAGCACAAACACAATCGCTTTCGCCAGTTCAACCGGGTCCGCATAGCGCTTTTGCAACTGTGCGCCCGCGAGTACCTCGAGCGCGGCCTCCCGGCTAGGAAAATGTTTAAAGTGCTCCGCTGCCATTGGCGTATCGACACCGCCAGGGCAGACAGCGTTTACGCGAATGTTCGGCGCAAACTCGACGGCCATTACGCGCGTAAGACCCAGCACCGC
The DNA here is from genome assembly GCF_050436525.1 of Paraburkholderia sp. 35.1. Classification (NCBI taxonomy): domain Bacteria; kingdom Pseudomonadati; phylum Pseudomonadota; class Betaproteobacteria; order Burkholderiales; family Burkholderiaceae; genus Paraburkholderia; species Paraburkholderia sp. 35.1. Next base: position 659,032 of record NZ_JBNDMJ010000003.1, read on the forward strand.
GGCTTTGGATGCGCAATAGACTCCGAGCTCAGGGAGTGCTACCAATGCACCAACCGAAGCAACATTAACAATCGAACCGCGATTGGCCTTGCGCATTTCCGGCACCACTCGCTTCGCGGTTACCAGATACGACCAGGTGTTTACATGCAGAATTCTGTCAAAATCCTCGATGGTATGGTCCAGGATCGGCTTGGGCATCACGATGCCCGCATTATTCACAAGACCATCGATGGATCCGAATGTGGATAGTACCTTTGTCGCGAGGTTGTCGATCGTCTGTGGGTCGACGATGTCACCGGGAGTAGCAATCACTTGTCCCCCCGCGGCTTTTATCATCTGCGCAGTCTCCTCCAGAAGGTCGACGTTCACATCTGTGATGCCAACCCGTGAACCCTCGGCAACCAACGTTAGTGCGGTTGCTCTACCGATGCCACCGCCCGCTCCGGTGACAATAGTTACTGCATCCTTTACCGATGTAAATCGATTGAGTGCCGAACTCGTATTCATATTAATTCCTTTCACATTGGGCAATTTGTCAGAAGTAGTCTGACGGACTGTTGTTGCTGATGAAAATGCGGACCTTGCCTCGTTTAAGTAGCCCGTGGCCACCGCGACGTTGAACTGGCACTGCGTGCTGGTCCCCGCAATACCCAGCGTACTGTCCTTGTTGGCAACCGCTGTCGTCAGGGGCGGCAACGCTACCGCAACGCCCGCAGTGCCAATTATTTGGACGCAACCTTCGGATGCGACACGGGCAACCGATGAACCATTGAGCGTTCCCGTAACTCGTGTCGCACAAAGCGTTTCATGAGCGCAAGGGCGTGCGCAGGGGTGAAGGCTCGGTTGGTCAGTGGTCAGTAGAGTGGCAGCGCCGGTGAGACCCCTCACGGACGAGCGAAGGCGACACCCGGTGCGTCAACGCTAATAGTAAAGATCGCCCCCAGTCGCTTGCCTGCCTCCAGGTCCTCATCGGTTCCGACATAGGCACAGCAAAACAGGGTCGTTCCGTCTGAACCGCCGAGTTGGCAGGCGCTCACGTGTCGGCCGCACGATGCGCGGTCAGTCACCTCACCGCCTTCCAGTACTCGCACGACTTCGCCGGTGTTGTAGCAAGCTACCCAGATGCCATCTGACGTGTCCGCACAGATCCCGTCTGGTTCCCGATTGCCGAGATTGGCGAAGAGGCGCGGATTCGACAGGCTGCCGTCAGGTGCGCGATCGAACGCGGTCAGCTTGCACGCCCAGGTCTCAGCGACCACTAGCGTGCGACCATCGTTGATAATTGCCATCCCATTTGGGAATTCGAGCCCACTTGCAGCAACGTGTATTGCGCCGTCGGGCTCGACCATATGCACGTTCGTTGACGCCTTGGGTGCGCCACCGTGGAAGTCATAGCCAAAGTTGCCCACATAGATCCGGCCTTCCTCGTCGACCAGCATATCGTTGAGGTCGCCGGTGGCAAGCTCACTGAGGTCGGCGTGCACCGATAGGTCCGCGCCGACCAATCTCATGATATTGCGATCCTGCATTGAGGCCACCACTACCGTCCCGTTGCGAAGAAAGCCGATGCCCGAAGGTCGATGCGGCACTTCGCACACAAGCGTTCGGCTCCCGTCCTGCTCAAGCGTGAATAGCTTTTTGTCGAACACGTCAGAAACCCAGAGGCGGTCGCCGTGCCAACGTGGCCCCTCCAGGAAAATGAAGTCCTCTGCCCAGAGCGTTGGCCGATGTTCTCTGGGCGTATTGATGGTCAGCATCTTTCTCTCCCGTTGATAGCGCTAGCCGCTTAGGCCTTGCGGCGCCGTGACCCGCCGACGGTATATATCGCGGCGGCAGCAACAACGACCGTTCCCTCGAGCACGCCCTGGTAATTGACGCCAAGGTTCAGGATGTTGAAGCCGTTGGTCAGCGTGAACAATAGCAACGCACCCGCCACGGTCTTGCACACGCTTCCCGCACCGCCGAACAGGGAAGTCCCACCAAGGATCGCCGAAGCAATGACGGTCAGCTCTGCGCCACTCAGCGCCGCCGCATTGACCGACCGAAGACGGCTCGCGAACAGGATGCCGGCAAAACCTGCCGCTGCACTGCAAAGGACAAACGCAGCCATCTTGTAGCGCAACACGTTGATACCCGACAGCCGCGCAGCTTCGGTATTACCGCCAACCGCGTACAGACGCCTTCCGGTAATCGTGAAGGTAAGGACAAACCAGACCACACCGGTAAACGCGAGCATGTAGATGGCGACCTTCGGAAGCGCCAGTTCGGGTCCGCCGAACCAGGCTAACGCCAACAGGCAGACAGCGCCCAGCGCCATACCCACGGACGCGGGCGGAAGACCTCGACCAGCGCGACGAGCCCGCATCGTCATATACACGCTTGCGATTGCCAGCAGCACGCCGATGACAACGAGTGCCGAGCCGATGGGCCAGCGCCCCGACTCAAGAGCGCGCATTGCATCGAGCGTCTGCGGGCTCTCCACGGAAAGCGATCTGCCATCGGTCACGAGAAGCACGACTCCTCGCAAAGCAGTCATCGTTCCCAGGGTGACGATGAACGCGTTGATTCCGAGCAGCTGGACAATGGCTCCATTCAGGAGACCAGCTGCGATTGCTACCAGCATCGCGACCAGACACGCCGGGACAAAACCCATTGAGTCGGCATGTCCAACCATGACCGCCGCCGAAAGCGCGGCCACGGAGGCCACCGAGAGATCGAAATTCCCGGAGATGAGGATGACGGTCATCGCGACCGCGATGATCGCTGTCAGCGAAGATTGCTGAAGGACATTCGCGAGGTTCTGGAAACTGAGGTAGTTGACGCTGCCGGTATATGCCGCGGCAACTGATATCAGCACAACAACCAGTGCAAGCGCGTAGTACACGCCCATTTCACGAAGTCCGACCACTCGGCGCCAGTCCGTCATATGCTTTCGAGGGCCGGACTGCAAACCGTCAGATAAAACGACCTTGGACATTTGACCTACCTCGGCTGGCGATTGAACTGAAGGATTACGGTATATCTTGGTCACGATCATTCACTCTCCATTCGGCTGCGGGCTGGTTGCCGCGGCGCTCGGGTTAATTGCGCTCTGGCCACCGGCAAGGAGAACCAGTTCGTGCTCAGTTGTTTCGTGAGCCGCGCGTTCCGCGATGCATTGCCCGTCGCGCATCACGATGATCCGATCGGCGACGGCCAGAAGTTCTTCGAACTCGGAAGAGACGACTACAATGACCATTCCCGTGGCTGCAAGATCGCGCACGAGTCGCAAGATGTCGGCCTTCGCACCAATGTCGATACCGGCAGTAGGCTCGTCGAGTAGGAAAACCTTGGCGTCGCTGAACAGCCATTTGCCGATCGTCACCTTTTGAGCGTTTCCGCCACTGAGCTCTGTGACCAGGATGTCCGGCGATTGGGCCTTGATCTTCAACCGCTGAATTGCTTCGGTTGCGCGTTCGATTTCGCGCTCGCGCAGCGGCAGGCAATTTCCCGCTGAGACACCGTTCAAAGCGGGCAGGGTTGTGTTGCGCCAGATTTCAAATGCGGGAATCAGGCCCTGGTCCACCCGGTCTTCCGGAACTAATGCGATTCCCGCCTTTACCGCCGCCGCAGTCGAGCGCGGAATTGCGCGACCGGTAACGAGCACCTCTCCGGTGGCATCCCGGTCCGCGCGGAAGATGGCATGCATCAATTCGCTTCGCCCCGAACCCAGCAGCCCAGCCACACCGAGCACCTCCCCAGCCTTCAGCTTGAACGAGAACGGTGCAAGCTTGCCCGGGGAAGCAAGGTTCCGAAGCTCCAGCACGACTGGCGCCGCATCTGGCAATCTTTTATGCTCGGCGCGCACCATCGCGACGATCTGCCGGCCGACGATGGCCTCGGCAATCCGTGCTTCATCAAGGTCCGCGGTTTCTGCGCGCATCACAGCCTGACCGTCTCGCAGAATGGTCACGCAATCGGTGAGTGCCATGACCTCGTCCAGAAAGTGCGAGACGAAAAGGATCGCTTTGTTCTCGACCTTCGCGAGTCGGCGTACCGTGCGATAGACCACCTCCCGTTCGTCCGTCGCGAGAGAGGCCGTTGGTTCGTCCATCACGATCAGCTCCGCGCCGCTTCCCACTGCCTGGAAGATGGCGACCATCTGCCGCTGCCCGATGGACAAATCATTGACCAGCGCATCTGGATCGAGCCAGTAGCCGACCCGGGTAAAAAGTTCGTCAAGTCTTCGTCGCGACGAGCCTGAGCGACGCCAGCCCCGATCCTCGTCGAGGAATACATTCTCCAGCACGGATAGTGTGGGAACGACAGGGATGTGCTGATGAATCGTCGCCACACCCATTGCCTTCACTTCTTTCGGAGTCGTCCATTGGACTGCTGCGTTCTTCCAGAAGATCTGACCGCCCGTGGCGGAGAAGGCGCCCGACAGAATCTTGATCAACGTAGACTTGCCTGCGCCGTTCGCCCCGAGCAAACCGTGAACCTTGCCCTGCTCGATGGCGAGATCTACACCGCGCAGCGCCACGGTGCCATTTGGAAAAACCTTGGCCACCTGCTCAAGCCGCATGAGCGTGGCGTCGTTTGTCATCGTCATCGCGTCTCCCAGGAGAACCTGTCGTGCCCGTTAGCGCTTCAGAACTGAGGCTGACATTCGGAGAGATTCGCCTTGGTCACGGCGATCTGCTTGTACATAATGAGTTGAGCCTTCGGCGTGTTCTTGTTCGTGATCGCGTCGTAGAGCGCCTTGGCGGAGAGGCGGCCGATCGTCTCAGGCTCTGAGCACACCGAGCCGGCCATGTCGCCGACCTTGATGGCCTCGATGCCGCGGCGGGAGCCGCCGTCGGCGGTGACAATCTGTGCATGAGAGCCAACCGAGCGAACTGCACGGCTGCACCCAAGGCCAATGTCGTCGTATTGTCCAAAGAAGAGGTCTACGTCTGGATGGGCGGTCAGGATATTCTGGCAGACCGCCTCGCCCTGCTCCGCCGTCCAGTCCGTTGGTTGCGACGCGACAATCTCGTACTTCGCACCCATCTTGGCAAGACCTTCCTTGAAGCCTTGGGTGCGCTGCTTGACCGCCGCCACCCCCGCTGTGCCCTCGACAATACCGATCTTCGCCGTGCGGCCCTTGGGCAGAAGCTTCGCTGCCAGCTCGCCAGCAAGCTCGCCGCTTTCGACATCGTCTCGCGTGACGAGTGCGGTGAGTTTCGGGTACACCTGTCTGAGCGGAACCTTGTCGGGGTCGCCCACCTGCACGCCAACAGAAACAAACGGAATATTGTTTTCGGCAGCGCGGTCGACCCAGGTCTTTGCCACTACAGAATCAAGCAGGATGGAGCCGATGCCGTCGACTTTCTGCGAAATCAGGTCATCGATTGCATTGCCCTGCGCTTCCACGCTGCCCTTCCCGTCGAGCACAACCGTTTTGGCGCCGAGCTTCTTTGCCTCCGCCTGAAAGCCCCTCACTGCAGCGGCGTTGAACGGGTATTGCATGTTGGCAGCCACGATGCCCAAGGTGATCTCCTTGGCCGCGGCTGTGGTGGCGACAAGGGCCATCGCTACCGCAATGCCCGCCACTCCAGTCTTTAAAAATGCGATTTTCACTGTTGTCTCCTGTTGATGTAATAAAGGCCAAGACTCTCTAGGAAGGTACGAACTGTTTGCCCTCGGCGGGTGCGACCCCAAGACTCCCAGCCTGGCTGGCGTAGCAACACCCTTTTGCCGATTTACATCGCTAAGCCGGTGCTCCCCACCTGTCAACGTGTAACTAATCTCGTATAGCGGGAGTTTATATAGCAATCGGCGCATTGCAAGTAGGGGTTGTTACGGGGGTCGCTGCACCGGAGCGTCCAGGCCCCGATCCGTCTCCTGGTCAGGATGGCTGGATCCGGCTGGCTCCCATCTCTGTCAGGCCGGCCGAGAACGGTATCTACTGGCGAGCCGTGAGCCGGCTGCTGCGGACCTTTAAAGCCAGAATCCAGAGCTTGGCGGCTGTTTCGAGAGGACACGCCGAGCTCCTGCCAAAAATCGCGAAGCGTTCCTTTCGTCATAGCTGGCCGGGGGCCGAGCGTCCTGAATCGCGCAGCCAGTAGCGCTTCATACCACGAAAATTCCGATTGCACCGGCTTTCATTCTGTGTAGAATGTCATTATTCGAGATTACTTTACGGCATAGACTACAATGTCACCTTCCAGCCAGGCACTGCTGCTGACGATGATGGACGCCCCCCGAGGCTGCGACGCCGAGTTCAATGACTGGGCGAACCTGGAGCACATTCCGGAGCGAAAGGGAATCGCCGGATTCGCGACTGCGCTGCGATTTGAAAACGAGCTGTCGTCGCCGCGCTATCTGGCGATCTACGACCTTGACGATATTTCGGTCCTTAAAAGCCCGGCGTACCTCGCAATCTCAGGAAGCAACCTCTCCGCGTGGTCGAAGCGGATTCTTGCGGGTGCGAGTGCGCATTGGCGGTTTGCCGGGTCGCGGATTGCGGCATTGCCCGACGATGGCCCGACCGGCGCGAAGGGGCCGCCCAGTGAGCTGCTGCTGATAGTCTGGCGCGGCGCATCTGAGCGATGCGACGACGCGATCGCTGCGATTTTGCAGACTCTGGTCGCGAGGTTGGCCGGAGTGGTTCAGGTGCGGGGATTCGTGGGCGAAAGCAACGGTGGCTTTGATTACGTTGCAATCGCCGAGTCAACGCAGGCGTTTTCTACCGACATCATCAGGCCCGAGCGCTATGCCGTGGCATCGTTGGCGTGCGACCTTGTGCGGGTCTTTTCTCCGGTGCCTGCGCACCGGGACATGAATGCGCTGCCTGATACAACAGTCAACGCTCAATAAACGCACCCTTCTCTCTGACGACCATGAACAATCCACTTCAAATCTATGCAGGCACCGCCGGACACTCCGTGTGGTTTAGCGACGACCTCGGGTTGAACTGGATTCATCCCAACAGTCAATCAGGGATGTATCTGGAAACCCGCGTATGGGCAATGAGCAGCCATTCCGCGCTTCCGGAATATTTGTTCGCGGGGACCGATGACGGCATCTATCGTTGGAACGAAGAGCCCGCGCGCTGGACAAAGCTGCAATCCCCGATGACTGACGTCTGGGCGATCACGCAGGATCCCGACGATCCTCAAGTGTTGTTAGCGGGCACTCGCCCGGCAGCGCTCTATCGCAGTCAGAACGGCGGCACGACATGGGAAGAACTCAGCGTTCCCGGCATCTCGAAGTTTTCTGAGGTGAACATGGGTCCCACCCGTGTCACGCAGATCCTCTTCGACCCGATTGACAGGAACACGGTATGGGCAACCATTGAAATCGGGGGCATCTATCGCAGCGACGACCGTGGGGCTTCCTGGACCATGGTAAGTGAGGGTCTTGTTTCAAACGATGTGCACGGAATCGCCGTGACCCGCGACAGGAATGGACGCAAGCGCCTGCTGGCATCGACGAACCGCGGACTACACACCAGCAACGATAATGGTCAAAGCTGGCATTTCCAGTCTCTCGACTCGCCGTGGCAGTACACGCGAGCGGTCGTTGTCCGACCGGATAATCTTTCCATTGTTTTCCTGGCTAACGGCAACGGACCTCCGGGCGACCAAGGCCGTCTATTGCGCAGCCCGGACGGCGGCGATACCTGGGCTGACGTTCAATTGCCCGGTTCTCTGAACAGCACGACCTGGTGTGTCGCAATGCATGAGTCCCACCCTTTGCTCGCGTTTGCTTGCACGAACCTCGGTCAGCTTTTCCGGAGCGAGGATGGCGGAGAAACCTGGGTTCGGATGCCGCATGAATTCGGAGAGATCCGCTCGCTGCATTGGCGCCCCCTTCCCGCCGGCACCCGTCGCGCCGAGCATTCCATCACTCGGCCCCCAACAAGGATTCATGTTTGACGCGGACGTATCTTTGGTTAATTCGGTCCCGCGCAGCGAGTTGCCGCGGAGCCAGGAGGAGATTGCAGTGAACATTGCACGGAAAGGCCTGCGCGTAGGCGTAATGATTCCGGAAAACAACACCACGGTTGAACGCGAATTGCCACGCTGGCTGCCGGCAGGAACAACGCTCAACCTGGTACGGATACCGCGCGGGAAGGGGCTGCTCACGACGGAAACGCTACCGGCCTACAAAGCAAACGCACTCGCATTGGCGCAGCAATTCGCCACGAATGATATTGATGTTGTCGCGTATGGATGTACGGCTGCGGGCTTTATCCTGGGACCGGCTGGTGACCGCGAGCTAACCGAAGATCTGAGAAGGATCACAGGTAAACCGGTTGCAACCATTGCGCAGTCAATGATTTCAGCGCTACTCGACCTCGGAGTCCAGCGGATCGCGCTCGTGACCCCCTATTCGAAGGCGGTCAACGAACAGCTCCAGGCATTCATCGTCAGTGCCGGCATCCAGGTTGGCGCATTCGATAGCTTTTATGCGCCCAACACCGAAGAGCTGGGTCGGATCGACGCCGAGGCTGTCGCGTCGCTCGCGCGCAAGACGATGAACGACAGTTGCGAAGCCATGTATATCGCCTGCGCGCAGCTACCAACCTTCTCAATACTTGAACAGCTGCGCCGGGAGTTGGGTCGGCCGGTGCTGTCGTCAATCCAGTCGTTAGCTGATGAGATCGCCTCTCTCGCCTCGGGCGGCTATCCAGACCCCGCGAAAGGGACTGATTCTGACGGAGATCGGGTCGGCGCCACAACTCGTACAGCCAGACAGGGCACCCCGCCTTGAGCGTGCCTGGAGAACTCCGGCCGGTGCAGGGTAATAGTTTGTCAAAGGAGACATCACATGCGTTTCAAAGATCAGATTGTCGTTGTCACAGGCGCTGCTAGCGGCATTGGCCTGGCCACAGCAAAGGCCTTTGCCCGGGAAGGTGCGCAGGTCGTCATTACCGACATCACGCCGGATGCCGTGTCGGCAACCGTGAAAGCCATCGAGTCGGAAGGCGGCCGCGTGATGGGATTGACGGGTGACGTGAGCGACCCGGCGACGGTCAACGAGCACGTTGACGCAGTTCTGCAGGCCTTTGGTCGTATCGACGTCCTCGTGAACAACGCCGGCATCGTCCGGCGAGGACCGACCGCTCAAGTGTCGGTCGAGGCGTGGCGACAGGTCATGTCGATCAACCTGGACGGCACTTTCTACTGGGCGCAGGCGGTGGCTTCGCGATCGATGATTCCCCGCCGCGCGGGCGCAATCATCAATATCGCATCGATTGGAGGGCTTGTCGGTTTCCCGAATGCGGCGTCGTATGTGGCGTCGAAACATGCTGTAGTGGGGCTGACCAAAGCACTCGCCGTAGACTGGGGCCAGTACAACATTCGGGTGAATGCCGTCTGTCCCGGCATGACATGGAGCAACCTTTCCAAGGCTGATTTTGCGAAGAATCCGCAGCACTATGCCGTGCGCGAACCGCGCATTCCGTTGGGCCATGCCGCACAGCCCGAAGAGCAAGCCAGTGCGGTCCTGTTTCTGGCATCCACGGACGCCAGCCATGTTCACGGGTTGATCATGAACATCGACGGTGGTCAGGTCGCGCTTTCCTCAGGTCACAGTGCTCCGCGCGATGATGCTGAAGTAGCGCGTTGACCGGTTGTGAAGCGCCGGGCCGCATCGGCTGAAGTGGCGAGAAACGACCTTCGGCGGCCGCCCGCGCCAGTAATGAGCTTAACGAGGTGCGCGGCGCACTGGCCATCAAGCGGCGCGAACCCACCGCGATGATTCGCTTCCGGGCATCGCACACGTGAATTACGATTACCAGGGCCGTCGCATTCCGTGCGCGGTACATAAAATGACGCCTACTGACTCACTCGGAACCCTTTCCACAAATCCTCGGTGGGTACGCCTCCCAAGCGCGTCCATGCGCTACACCTCAACCGGTGACCGCGGCCGCCCCTTGTTGCTGCTGCACGAGATGGGCGGTTCACTCGAAAGCTGGGACCCCGTGCTTGAACACATGCCGACGGACCAGCGGATCATCCGATGCGACGCGCGCGGTTCCGGGGGCTCCGAGAAGATCCGTGAACCGATTACGCTCGATACACTCGCCGACGACATTGTTCTCTTGCTGGATCATCTTGCGGTGACCGAGGCAGTGGATGTCGCTGGCGTTGCGATTGGCGGATGCCTTGCACTCACGCTTGCCGCACGCTTTCCGCAGCGCGTCCATCGCCTGGCTGCGATCAATCCGCCGACAGACGCCACCGGCCGCAGTGGAGAAGTGTTACGCGAGCGCGCCATGCTGGCCGACGCGAAGGGCATGCGTGGTGTCGTCGAGTCCGCCCTCGGGCGCTCATATCCGGACTTTCTTCGCACGGACAAGCAGGCCTATGAAGCCTACGTGGCGCGGTTTCTCTGTAACGACCCAACCAGCTACGCATACATTCTTCGCGCTCTGACGAACGTCAATTTCGAAGGCGTGCTGGAAACGATCAGCTGCCCCACCGTGTTCATTTCCGGCCGCGACGACCTGGTTCGACGGTCCGCAGACATCGAAGTGATTGCCCGGCGTGTGAACGGCGCGCACTTCCTGGAAATAGACGGCGGCCACATTCCTTCTGTGCAGGCGCCCAAGTCTCTCGCCAGTGCCCTCAGGACGTTTTTCGCTTGACGAACAAGCATTACTCTCGCCGCGAGACGATCATCGCCGCAATAGCGGCGCTGCGTTGATAGCAATGTATTTCCGCAGCGGCACGCGGATCCGCTCCGGCGATTGCAAATGCTGGTTCCGCTGGACAGGATTCACAACCTAATTAACGATATTCGAGGCAACTCATGGATGCGACGCAGAAGATTGATATTCCCCGCTCTGATTTTATCGGTGGATCCAAGCGCCTGTTGATCGGCGGCAAATGGCGGCCGTCGGCATCGGGCAAGGAATTCGATACTGTGAACCCGGCGACGGGGGAAGTCATTGCCCGCCTGGCCGAGGGCGACAAGACCGACATCGATGAAGCAGTCGCCGCGGCACGGCGCGCCTTCGAAGGCGAATGGAGCCGCTGGACCCCCTATGACCGACAGCGCCTGCTGCTCCGTGTGCACGATGTGATTGAAAAGAACTTCGACGAACTCGCACTGCTCGAGACCCTCGACATGGGCGCACCGCTGTCGCGCACGAAGGCGCTTAAGGCCTTCGTCTCGCAAGCGATACTGTTCTATGCGTCGCAGACCCGGGCGGCAACCACCGAATCTGCGCCCACCTCCTTTGCGGGCCAATTCACCGCGCTCAAGATTAAGGCTCCTGTCGGTGTTGTTGGCGGCATCATCCCCTGGAATGCGCCGCTCGTCAGCCAGTGGTGGATCCTGGGGCCAACGCTTGCCACAGGCTGCACCGCAGTCCTCAAGCCGGCTGAAGACGCGTCATTGACCGCCCTGCGCGTCGCGGAATTGCTGCTCGAAGCCGGCGTGCCGGACGGAGTCGTCAACGTCGTCACTGGCTTTGGAACGGGGGCTGGTGCGGCGCTGGCGGCCCACCCGGAGGTAGATCGCGTAGCGTTCACCGGTTCGACGGAAACAGGTCGAAAAATTGTCGAAGCGTCCGCTGGCAACATGAAACGCGTGCAACTCGAACTCGGAGGAAAATCGCCAGACATCGTGTTTGCCGATGCCGATCTCGATAGCGCCGTGCCCGGAGCGGCCATGGCGGTTTACGGCAACAGCGGACAGATCTGCACGGCGGGAACGCGTCTGCTCGTTCAACGCAGTATTCAGGACGAGTTCGTGTCGAAACTCCAGGAATTCAGTCAAACACTGCGGGTCGGCAACGGCCTCGACCCGCTTGTCAACCTCGGTCCCCTTGTGTCGCGCAAGCAACTCGACCGCGTGCTCGAATACATCGACATCGGCGCCAACGAAGGGGCATCACTCACCAGCGGCGGGAAGCGGCTTGCTGGAGACCTGGAAGCAGGCTATTTCGTTGAGCCCACCATCTTCGCAGGCGTGAACAACGATATGAGGATCGCCCGGGAAGAAATCTTCGGCCCGGTTGTCTCGGTGATTCCGTTCGACGATGCTGACGACGCAATCAGGATCGCGAACGACACGACTTACGGTCTGGCAGGCGGAATATGGACGCAAAGCCTGTCCACCGCCCACCAGATGTCGCAACGGATCAAGGCGGGAACGATCTGGGTGAACTGCTATGGCGCGCTGGACCCCGGCGTTGGATTCGGAGGTTACAAGATGAGTGGTTACGGCTGGAAAGGCGGTCCGGAGCATGTCGACGGATTCCTGTATGAAAAGGTCGTGTACATGAATATCGGATAGGTCGACGTCTGCATCAGGCCTTGATCCGGAAAAAGCAAATGGAGGGGGCAACGTGTCGCAAGCTCACGAAGTTATCCAGGGAGGCGCCCTCTCGGACGCCGACCGGCAGGTGCTTGAGGATGCGCTGGCAGCGCTCCTGCGTGAGAGGTCAAGCGCCCTGCGCATAGCGGCTAAAGTAGCTAGCGCGACCGGCGAACGTCTTCCGAACGTAGGCGATTTCGGGCTGCCTGACATTCTGCGACTAAGTCGCGCCCTGTCGCGCCGCGAGCTCTGATGTACGCTGCCATGCACCCAAGGGAAGCCGGACGCGTCCATCGCGCGCCCGATTTGCCCTGTCACGCTGCTGCTCCGGCTTATCGGCAAGAGCGCACGAACCACGGTTTCTTTCCGACGAAGCCGCTCAACGTTTTTGTACAACACAATGACCACACCCACTTTCCAAGACCTTGGTTTCGACCTCGCCAACTTCAGCGTCGACGCGCGATATGAAAGCATTCCCGCGGATGCGGTCGATGCCGCAAAGAAGAGTCTTCTCGACCTGATCGGTGTCACTTTGGCGGCGAGTGGCGTCGAGCCCGTCGCTCGCACCGTTATCGATGTTGTTCGGGAAAACGGCGGCCGGCCCGAGAGTTCGGTGCTGGGTTTTGCGGACCGCGTTCCCGCCGCGTGGGCCGCATTCGCAAACGGCGCAATGGCACACTGCCTGGATTTCGACGACCTCACCCCATGGGGCGCCCACGCAACGAGTTCGATTCTCCCCGCGGCTTTCGCCATTGCGGAGCGTCAAGGTGGTGTGTCGGGCCGAGAAATGATCACGGCGATCGCCGTGGGGCAGGACATCTTTGCACGCATGCGCCGCAATATCGACTGGCGTAAAGACTGGAACATCTCGACAGTGCTGGGCGTGTTCGCCGCTACCGCTGCCGCGGGACGGCTTCTCGGACTGTCCCGTACCCAGATGGCGAACGCGCTGAGCGTGGCGTCCATGCAATCGGCCGGGACCATGGACGTCGTTTATGGAATCGGCGGAGACCTGCGCTGCATCTACGCGGGATTTTCGGCGAAGGCTGCGGTGGTTGCCGCCCTGCTGGCTGAAAAGGGAGTCGTAGGTACCCAGACCGCGTTTGAAGGAGAGTATGGATTCTTCAAAACTTACTTTGGCGGCCGATACGATCGCGAGAATCTGTTGAAAGGGTTGGGCAGTGACTATACGGGCAACACCACGCTTTACAAACCGTGGCCGGCGGTCGGTCCTTCACATAGTCATATTTACGCGACGATCCAGCTGGTCACCGCCAACAACCTGCGGCCGGAAGACATTGAGGAAATTCGCGTCCACGTGGGCGATTATCACGAGATCATGTGCAGCCCGCTCGATTCCCGGCGAGCTCCTGCGACGCTAGTGGACGCCAAGTTCAGCCTGCCATTTCTCGTAGCGGTAGCGGCGGTGCGTCGCGACGTGACGATCGCGGATTTCACCGGTAACGCGTTGCAGAGCCCGGAGGTTCTTGCCGTCTCGAAGAAGGTCATCCCGATCGCCGACCCCGCCTTTGACTGGAAGATGGAACTTCCTCTTGGACAGGTCGAGATCATCGCACGTGACGGCCGGCGACTCAGTCAGATTGGCACCAAGGTGCCGGGAAGCCCTGAGGCGCCCATGTCCTGGGAGAACATCGTGCGGAAGTTCGCTAACTGTGCGGCTCTCGCCGCTACGCCGCCGTCGGCTGGCCAGATCGAGAAGGTGCAGCAGATGGTCCGTCAACTCGAATCGCTCGATGACGTCACCGAACTGCTTCGGTGCCTGGCGTAAGTGGATCCCGGCGCGGGAGGTCCTGATATGTGGCGGGATAGGGTCCGCGCCAATGCCAGCGAGGCAAACCGTATTTTTTGACCAGCTAGAGGGAGCGCCTCCCGCCCGGCCGTCGGCGCTCCAGTTGTTTCTACGCCAGTCTCGCGCCCGTGCCGCCAGCGAGGCTCCGGATTACGCCCAGCGCCTCATCGCAGAATGGACAACGAAGCCGGCAGCGACCGGCTTCACGAATGCCTCGTTAACGCTAGACCGCCCTGGATGAAGTTCGCTCCTTATCCAGCCACTCGACCAGCCGGTAGATCCCTTCCTCGATCGAAACGCCCGGCTCCCAGCCAAGCAGACGTGCCGCTGCTTCACGACTGAAAACCGGCCTTGTGGCGGGCGACCCCTTCTTCGTCGCGTCATCGCGGTATTCGGCCTTCAGGTCGGTCCGGCAGGACTTGATCATGAGATCAACGATTTCCCTCTGCGAAGTGTTCACACCCGTCGCAATGTTGATGCCTTCACCGCTTACATCGCTTTCCATGGCGAGCAAATTTGCCCGTGCCACGTCGCCGACGTACACGTAATCCTGCAACTGGTTTCCATCGCCCTGGATAACGGGAGGCTGGCCCGATCGAATTCGCTCATACGCCTCAACCATCCGAGTCGCATCAATGGCTCGCTTGTGTTGTCGCTCGCCGTAGATCGCCGAATAGCGCAGTGCCACGAAGTCAAGCCCATAACGCTGTTGATACAGGCGCGCGAGCCCTTCTCCCATTACCTTCGAAGTACAGTAAAGGACAAGAGCGGGAGGTAGGTCGCCCCAGCGAAGAGGCGAGCTTTCGTCGTTGGGTTCGTCACCCAGACCGCCGTAGACACCGGTCGACGAACTGAAAATCATCTTCTTGACGCCCTGCAAGCGGCACGCTTCAAGTACGTTCTGTGCGCCGCGAACGTTTACGTCAACGCCCATCCACGGATTCGCGGCGATCGGTGCCGTCAGGAATCCGGCCACATTGAAGGCGCCATCCGCAGAGGTGAAGGGGTCAAAGAGTTCGTTAAGACGCAAGATGTCGCCACGCACAAACGTGCAGCGCTCATCCGCCAGAAGCGACTGAATATTGTCGGGAGACCCGAGGGCCAGGTTATCCAGCAAGACGACTTCGCGAGCATCTGCCTCCAGCAGTAACTCACCGATGTGAGATCCGAGGTAAGCGACATTTGAAGGCCGCCTTGACGATCAGAATTTGATTTCGAAGAGGCGTTCGTTGACGCTCTGGAGGTCAAAGGCAACAGGATCGAAACTACCGCCGCACCAGTCGAGCAACCGCTGGTGTTCGTCATGAGCCGGATCGATGATCGCGTCGAGGAACTCGATGTAGCCGGGTACGCCGCCAACATCTTCCGGTGGACAGGCATTGCGGCCGTCCAGGCAGAGGGGCGAGCGCAGCTGAGGGTCAGACCTTCTCGACCTTCACACGATGCTGCCAGTTGTCACCGTAATCGTAGATGTAGGTGAATGACTTCAGTGCACCGAGCGCCTTGCCCAGGCTCACCCGCGCTTCGTTGAGCATCGGTGGGTCACTCGGGAAGTCCGGATCGGGCACCCCGTAGTTGATGTCGCCGAACACGAATTCGTGCAGGTGGCCGCCATCCCAGCCCATCGCCCACAGCAGCACGACGTGCAGCTTCGGCAGCCTGATCGAGGCAGGGACCAGTACCCGTCTCCAGACCGCCGGCTTCAGATACTTCAGCTCGATGCGCAGCTGGTAGACCGGTACCTGTGAATTGACCGCGCGTAACGCGGGTTTGCGAGTCGATGCCATCGTCATGCAGCCTGACGGACCGGCTGCTCCACCGGCATCAAATGCCACGGCAGCAACGCGTCGATCCGGTTGATGGGATGATCGGCGATGCGCTCGAACACCATACGCAGATACGCATACGGTTCGATGCCATTCAGGCGTGCCGTTCCGATCAGGCTGTAGATGACCGCCGCACTCTGTCCACCGCCATCAGAACCTGCGAACAGATAGTTGCGCCTGCCGAGAACCAGCGGCCTGATCGATCGCTCCGCGGTGTTGTTATCTATCTCGATGCGCCCGTCTTCACAGTAGCGCACCAGCGCGTGCCAGTTCCCCAGCGCATACCGGATGGCCTTGCCAAGGCCCGACTTCGCCGAGACCTGCGCGAACGTATGTTCCAGCCAGTCCTTCAGTGTGCCTGCGAGCGGCAATGCCCGCGCCATGCGCACGGACTGCCGGACCTCCGGCTTGCGGCCGCGCACCTCGCGCTCGATGGCATACAGGGCTGCGATGCGGCTGAGTGCCTCCTGCGCCACTGGCGAACGCTCCAGTTCGTACAGGTCGTAGAACTTGCGCCGCACATGCGCCCAGCATGCTGCCTCGATGATCGTGCCATCGCGGTACAGCGCATCGTAGCCACTAAAGGCATCTGCCTGCAGGATGCCCGACCAGCCCTGCAGATGCGTACGAGGTCGCTCTCCCTTGCGGTCGGGCGAGTACTGGTACCAGACTGCCGGGGGTGCCCGGCTGCCCGCCGGCCGGTCATCGCGTACATACGTCCACAAGCGTGCCGTACGTGTCTTGCCGCGTCCGGGTTCCAGCACCGGGACGGGCGTGTCATCCGTATGGATTTTCTGCGCCTCACGTACATACCGGCCAACGGCATCCGCCAGCGGCTGCAGCAGTGCGGCGCACTCGCGAACCCACGAGGCCAGCGTGGCACGATCGAGTTCAATGCCGGCACGGCGATAGATTCCTACCTGCCGGTATAACGGCATATGGTCAGCGTACTTGGCGACCATCACCTGTGCCAGCAGACCCGCACCGGCCATGCCACGTGCGATCGGGCGCGACGGCGCCGCTTCCTGGACGACCTTCGCACAACGGCTGCAGCTCAGCCGGGGGCGCACGTGGCGGATCACCCGGAAGTACCCCGGCACGTAGTCCAGCATCTCGGAGGCGTCTTCACCCAGCTTGCGCAGCCGGCCACCGCATTCGGGGCAGTCGCAGCCCTGTGGCCGGTGCTCCACCACCTCGCGTGGCAGGTGCGCAGGGAATTCGCGCGAGCGGCGGCGCAGTGGAACCACCGGCGCTGCCGTGTCTACGGGTTCATCCGACGCCGCTTCTGGCGCCGATGCGGGCACGGCACCTTGTTGCGGCAGTGTCCCGTCACCCAGTGCGAGCTGCAATTGTCCCGTCAGTTCTGCCATGCGTTCCGACGAGCGCCCGTACTGCCAGCGCTTCAGACGCGAGATCTCGGCGAGCAGGCGCGCGATGGTTTCTTCGCGCGAAACAAGCATGCGCTTGAGTGTGTCGATGTCGTCGGGGAGTCGGTTGACTGGCATGTCTGGGAGTTTACCAGGCACGTTCAGAAGTGGGGGCAAATTTACGCGGCGCATGTGGGCTTCCACGTCCGTTCGGGGCGTCGCCAGTCGATGCCTTCGAGCAGCATCGACAGTTGTGCCGCCGACAGATGGATGCATCCCGCGTCGGCCTGCGGCCAGATAAAACGGCCTCGCTCCAGGCGCTTGACGTACAGGTTCATTCCATCGCCACTCCACCACAGCAGTTTCACCAGATCGCCCCGGCGACCACGGAAGGCAAACACGTGGCCCGAGAACGGGTCTTGCTCAAGGGCCACCTGCGCCAGTGCAGCCAGACCATCCATGCCACGGCGCATGTCGGTGACGCCTGCGGCGAGCCAGATGCGGGTGCCGGTCGGCAGCGCGATCATGCCGGCCTCAGGCAATGCAGCACCAGTCGCAGCTGGGCTGGGTCTACCTTCCCGCTCACTCGCACGCGTGCGCCATTGAGCTCGATCTCGATACCTGAAGTCGCGGCTTCCTGTGCGCGCAATGGCAATTGCGCTGTCGGCACCGGTAGCGACGAAACCGCCATCGAATCATCCGGCGACATCGCCACCGGAACGAACACTGCCGTCTCGCTCACCGTCCTGTTGTCCAGCAGACCAGCACGGTACTGCCTGCGCCACTTGAACACCATGTTCGGATTCAGACCGTGCGACTGCGCGAGCTTTGCCACCGAGATGCCCGGCTCGCACGCTGCCATCGCAACTTCACGCCTGAATTGAGGCGCGTAATTCGGCCGCCCCTTGCGGCTCCCGGCACAGTCGATCTCTGTCATCAAAGTGGTCCCCACTACTCGAAGTGATGGGCATCACTTTGGACACTCTCAACGTCGACGTCGATACGGCCTTCAAATGACGCTTACGATCCGAGAAGGCTCGCTCCGCCTACTACTACAAACTTTCCTCCAGAAACCGCCGGCATCGTCGTCTCCTATGCTATTCGAGATGAATTCAAGGTTCGTATCGCCAAGCGCTCTTTCAATGGTTTTATCAAACGCTTCGCAGCAATCTCACACGTGGACTTTCCAGGCTCGGTCAACCGACCTGCGTCATCGGGCGTATCGATGCAGCTTTCTGCAGTTCGATGGGGTGCTCGGGCACCGGAACCTGTGCGGCATTGAGGACCATGGCAAGCATCGTGTAATACCCGACTATCGCGATGAGGTCCAGAACCGTGGGACGCCCGAAACGCTCCTCTGCTCTATCGAGAGCGGCTTCACCCGGTCGACCGTCCCATGCTGTTTCCACGCTAAACCGATGAACCAGCGCTTCGTCTGGACTCATTGAGCTCGGCATTTTTCCGACGGCAAGTTCGGAGATCATTTCTTCCTTGACCCCGGCTTCCCGCGCTATCCTGGCGTGAGCAAACCACTCATACTGACAGTTCCAACGGTGGGCAACGACGAGGATGGCCAGTTCAATCAACGTTTTTGGAATCGCCGTGCCGAACCGGAGATGTTCCCCCACCGTCTGCACACAACTCGCCAGTTCGGGATTGTGGATCAGGACAAGGAACGGTCCCTTAAGTGACCCTCGCGGTCCTGCAGCAATCTCGTCGGCCACCGCTTTCTGCCGCTCCGTCATGGCGCTGCGCTCCAAGGGTGGAAAACGCATTACGGATTCAGTCATATCAAAGTCTCGCTCTGTTAGACGTTCTCGGCGGCGTCAACGACTCGCCGCGAAGCATATTCGCCGCGGGTTCGCCGCCTGTCATCCAAACTGGCTTCCGCAAAGGCCATTCACGTACGACGGCTATCATTGAAGCCACTCACCACCACACCTTTGCCCAGGTTTCTGGATACGACATCGACCTGAAATGGCCGATCATGCGTGAGTGAAGGGATCAGCGCCCGCGCAACGTCAACTTGCGACAGGTCAATCTCTGCCTGGAAAACACCGGGCTCATCGCCTGCCTCCAGGACAATCGTCCCGAAGGGGTCAACAACCAACGAGTGACCGAATGTCGAATGATATTCCGGGTGAGTTCCGCACGTCGCCGGAGCGATGATGTAGCACGCGTTTTCGATGGCCCGCGCTCTGAGCAATGCGTGCCAATGCATCTGTCCGGTGGCGCGTGTGAAAGCTGACGGAACGGCGATTATTTTCGCCCCTGCTTGAGCCAGCGCCCGGTAGAGATGCGGAAATCGCAAGTCGTAGCAGATGGTCAGACCGAGAAGGCCCCATGGCGTCTCCGCTGCTACTGCACGCGACCCCGCCTCATACAACGCCCCTTCGTTTATCACGCGTCCAGTCGGCAACGTCGCATTGAACATGTGTAGCTTTTCATAACTGGCAGCGACCGACCCGTCATCGGCGAACAGGTACGACCGGTTGTAGATCTTGTCATTGCTAGCGCGCATCGTCAGCGATCCCACCAACACCCAGCACTGGCATTCGCGTGCCACTGCACTGAATGCGGCCAGTGCCTCGTCGTTCTCGTCTGAGCCGGCACCATCGCGCATGACTCGGCCTCTCGAGTGCAACTGTGCAGCATATTCTGGCAACGTAATCAGTGTTGCGCCGTTGGCTGCTGCACGACGCACTCCAGCAACAGCCTCTTCGATGTTTGAATGACGGTCACCGTTCGGAGATACCTGCACGCACGCGATCGAAAGACTGGAGGTCATTTCACAGGCTCCGGGGCGTCTGTTTTGGCCTGGCCGATTCCCAGAATCTGCCGGGCTTCGTCTGGAGTTGCCAAAGTTGCGCCAAGCATCTCGAGGATGGTCCGAGCCTTCTTTACCAGTGAGGCATTGTCAGGAGCGAGCACGCCTTTTTCTATGTAAAGGTTGTCCTCGAGGCCGACCCGAACATGGCCGCCCAGCAGGTAAGCCTGAGCAACCATCGGGAACTCGGAGCGACCAATCCCGAACGCTGCCCATGTGCTGTCATGTGGCAGAAGACTCTTCATGGCACTCAACGCTTCAGTGACGGCCGGGGCACCCCAAGGCACGCCCATAACAAGCTGGAAGATGGCGTTGCGGTCAATCACGCCACGTTTGATCATATCCAGAGAGAGCGCAAGGTGCCCGGTATCGAAAATTTCCAACTCGGGGAGCACGCCTGCGCGCCGGATCTCTGCCGCGATCGCCTCGATGTGGGCCGGCACATTGATGAGAGCACCCTTTCCGAAGTTCAGGCTACCCATGTCGAGACTGCAGATCTCGGGCTTGAGCGCAAGGATGTGGCGAACACGTTCTTCCGGGGTTCGAAGATTGGAGCCCGGAGCAGCTGTGTTGGCCTCGCTACTGCTCGGTATGAAGCGCGCTCCCGGGCCCGTGGTGAGGTTGATGATGATTGGGCTTCCACTCTCGCGAATGCGCTCGACCACCTCGCGATACAACTCCAGTCCCATGCTGGGCTTACCGGTCTCGGGGTCGCGCACATGAATATGCGCGATTGCCGCGCCCGCCTCGCAGGCCTGGATCGCCTCATCTGCAATCTGGTTTGGCTTGAACGGGACCGCCGAAAATTTCGGCACCGTGTCGTCTCCACCTGTTACCGCACAAGTCAAAATCACTTTCTGTTGCATAGCCGCCTCGACAATTAATTGTGAAATGTCATTATACGGGATATATTTACGCACGCACACTTGGAATTGTCAACCTGCAATCGGAAACGCCCGGTCGGCGTCGCGACTCGAGGCGCGTCGCCCCAACCAGCACGGGCGTTTACGACCGTGCGGCGCGGCCTATATCGTTAACCACGAGGTTGATTGGAGTGGCTACATTTGCCGGGAGCGGCGGACTGATGGGCATCAAGTCCAAGCTGGGAAAAGGCGCACACCCAGGCGAAGATCCAGATAAACTGCCAAATCGTTATAACTATGTCATGATTCGGGATATGTTTACCATTAGACTGACCGAATTCCTGGCAGCCGTTGTTGGCGCACGCCTAGGCACGTCTTTTCACTCGCGATTGGCCGCCATCCTTGCGTGCAAGAAAAAGGAGCGTTGTATGAATACAGGCGCGACGTCTTTGCGATCGTTGGTCGGAAAGTGGTTTGGAGTCTATTCCCCCTGCGGATTCAGGTTGTAGGGTTCGGCCGCACTATTCCAGGTCGGTGCCGCCCAGTGATGGCACGACGGTCAGCGGCGTGACCTTCGGCCCAGTCTAGCTGCAACGGCGGCTTTGAAGGGCAGCCATTCGCAACGGGCGCAACGTGTGCCAATCTCACCCTTCTGCGAATCCAACAAATTCGCGTCGCAAATCCGGCAAGTCCAATTTATTCGGTTCCGCGTCATCAAAGGTTTGACCGAATTCGTTCGCAAGTCTCTGAGCACTAGGCAGGCCGTTATGGGGCTGAGCGGCGAATCGCCTGAGCGCGAGACGAAGACTGCAAGCGTCCGCGCGTACGGCGCGCAGAACACCTTTCGCCGTAGGTTTTATGCGGCCACGGAGAGCGCGGCGTCCTGCCGGAGTGGCACGACGTTCGACGGGATATCCATCAGGAGTTCCAGGCGTGCGCCGAGCAGGCGCCATGCGTCCGCCTGTTCCTGCTGCCGGACCGCCCGTTGATAGGTGCGTTTGATCTTGTTCTGTTCGAGGTGGTTCAGGCACTTCTCGATCACGTGGCCATGAACGCCGAGCTCGCCCATCAGCGTCGTGCCCGTTCGGCGCAGATCGTGAGGGGTCCACCGTCCGCCTGGCAAGATGAGCGCGTCGATGTGCTGGCTGCGGTGCTGCAACGGCGTGCCGCTTGCCGCGCCTTGGCGGTCATAGATCTGCTTCGTAATGGACTTGGAACACACTGGCCCGTCGTGCCGGGCGGCCGGGAAGAGCCAGACTTCATCGCCGCCGAGTTCGAGCAGCGCCCGCATGTGGGTCTTGGCAAACTCGCTTAGGTAGATCGTGTGCTCCTTCGCGTTTTTCGAGTGGTCCGCCGGAATGATTCAGGTGCCCGCTGCCAGATCGATGTCGGCACGGCGCGCGCGGGTCAGTTCGCCGATCCGCGTGAGCGTCGCGAGCATGACCCATACAGCGTGCTGCGTCGACTTGAGCAGATTGGCGTCGGCGAGTCTGGCTGACAACGCGCGGATTTCGGCCTCCGACAGCACACGTTCGCGTTCCTCCTCCTGACCACCAACGTGTTTCTTTTCGATGCCGGTCGTCGGATCGGCCGCCACAATCTCGCGCACCAGTGCAAAGCCGAACATCTGCCTCAGTTCGGCGAGCAGCCGGTTGGCCAGACGCGCGGCACCGCGCGCCTTGACGGTATCCAGCACGGACATGATGTCGGCCCGTCGGATGCTGTCAGCGTGACAGTCACCCACCTTTCCCGGCCTTTGCGGCGTCTGTTGCACCGAGCGCCCGCAGCTCTTTGAACTGGATGCTGTCAGTGACGTTGGCGCGATCCTTTGCGCGGCGCCACATCGAATGAAGCCCGGTCTTCGAATACGCCCCGCCTTTCTGCGTGGGGAACAGGTATGGGCTGGTGATCAAGTACTTCTTCTTGATCGCCTTCGCGCGATCGATCACCGTGCGGATCTGCAGCGTGATCTCAACGTCCAGCACCTTGCCACTCGTGCCGGCCGTCTTTGACGGCTTGAATCGGATCGTGTTGTCGGTGATCTGCGTCTCGAGCAACATGCGAATGTCGATTGCCCGCTGGCGGAAAATGCCACACTGGACAACAGATCTGACAGGCCCAAACATCAAGATCGGCAACCACGTCGCCTTCAGACTTCGTGAGTGGCATGCTGTCTCCCGGCAACGTCGACACGGTCACCTGCGTATGACTGGCTCCCGGTACATCGCCGACTCGAACACTCACTTCCTGGATGCCATCGAGGTATCCAAACGTATGAATGCGCTATGCCAACGGAGGATTGCAGCGACCGTTCGTAGAATGGTTTTCTTTGGGTCGTCCATCTATCTTGATTCCATGGACCTGTATCCAGTGAGAGCCACGATGAGCATGAACGCAAGAGATTTACTCGAGCTGCACCGAGATGATCCAACGTCGTCAGAACTGCGGAAGATGGCCGCGAACATCATCGCCGTCGGCGTCGCAGATCAACACGAGGGCTGCTGACATGAACGCGCTCGAACAGTGGCGCTCCCGACCGCTGCAGGTCAGTGTCCTGGATCGCTGCGATGAATGCGGCGAGTTGAAGGAAGACGTTCAGAAGCGCGTGAACTATTGGCCGAATATTACTGCCGTCTGCTGTGGGAAGTGCTTCACTGCAATGACCGGCCAATACAGCGGATCTTCAGCCCTATCAGGGGTCAGCGAGGAATGGCGCGCAACGCAATGCTGTCGCGACCGAGCCAGATAAATCAGTGTTTCCTTAGTTCCTTTGGAATTGACGGTGAGGCCGGCTGGGCCTGGGGGGAATGGCACTTACTTAAGCCCGTGGAGCGTGCCCATATTTTTGGACGCGCTCACGTGCGATGTGACGAGGCTCTTTCAGCCATGGGTAGGACTTCGGTCTTCGTTTGCGCATTCGTGGTTCGATGCGACCGGGGCGACTCCCAACGCAAGAGTGCGTGATCAGGTTGAACAGGAGACTCTGGTTGTGAGTTGCCGTCAGACCTCTGGCCAGCCATTCAGTCCATAACTGCACCGTGTGTTTGAAACTCAGTGTTCTCGGGTCAGTGGCATGGTGACTGGCGGCCTGAGCCATCAGCAGCCGAATCACGTTGTAGGCCAGCAGATGGACCCCGATCTCCTTTTCGTTCATGTGGGCAGTCTGGCAATGCAGCACATCCATGCCCATCGTCGTCTTGATGTTACGTAGATCCAGTTCCACGTTCCAGCGCCTGGCATACAACTGCGAGAGGTCCTGTTTGCTGGTCTTGCGTGCATCAAGCATCGTGGTGACCAGCACCCGGTGATGCAGCCTGGACTCGCGCACCATCAGTTCATCGGGGAAGGCCTGGTACTGCTCATGCGTCATCCAGTCAGGACGCTGCCGGGGTTTGGGCCACGTCACAATGTGATCGCGCGTGCCCAGGGACCGGCCTCGCCGAAAGTCGGTGCGGCGTGCCCCATGCTGTTCCATCACGACGTCCACCCCGGCGGCGATCATTGAGGCCATCAGAAAGTAGTGGCAGTACAAGGCATCGGCGACGATCACGTCACCTTTGCGAAACGTGCCTTGCAGCATGCGAAACGCCGTCAGCTCCCCGCTGCCTTTGCCCGCGTAAGTTCCGACCGCCGACTCCAGTACTGCGCCGCTTGCCAGACAGATCACCGCAACCAGATAGGCCAATGGAAAGCCCACTCCTTCGGCCTGAGCACTGGACTGCGGGAAACGGGCCTGGTTCGACGGCGTATCGGGCATCGAGATCCCGGTGCCGTCAACCAGCTTGACCGGGCGCCCGCGCCACTTCCAGGCAGCCTCGGCCTGCTCATGCAGTTGGCGCCCCGTCTCGCGCGCCAACTCCCGCACCATCGTCAGCGGCAGTCTCTGGCGAGCGCGGCAGTAGCCTCCCGTACGCACACTCATGGGCCGCAGCCCGTCGGCAGCTCGCTGCGCCGCCCACCCGTTGACTGCCTTCTGACAGGAGGCGTCCTCTTCCAGCGCCTGGCGCATGAACATCGACAGTGTCACCGTCGGCGGATACAGCCGTTCCCGATGTTCTGGCAAATACGCTTCCGTTATGCCCAACAGCCCCGGGCTCGTCAGTATGTTGAAGTAGTCTACCGCCTGGGCCCTGCACGCCCGGCTTTGAACCCTGCTTCGTGTTTGCCTGTGATGACTTCGTGCATTACGATCCATGGGGGCTGATCTTTGGAATGAGACGGTGTTTGCCTGGTAACAACCATCGTATCAATCCCTGGATCAGCCCCCTCCCTTTCTCTTCAAGCACTTACCCGCGTCTTCTCCTCCATGTAGGCTTAAGTAAGTGCCATTCGGCCTAGGGGCCGTTTTGGGTTTGCGTGGCATACATGCTCCTTGAGCTACATGTTATGCCTTGAACACAAAATTTATGAAAGGCCCCTCAAGTCCGGCCCGCGGATGACGATAAACCGCTTGATCGCGACGACGCATCGAGCACGAAGCATGGCTCTTGACGGTCCCAATCGTGCTCCTTCTCCTGGCCTCTTCTGCCGCCACCCCACGGCGCCTCCATCTCAGTACGTCGATTTTTTTCAGAACTCTCCATGAAAAGTGAACGATGGTCAATTAGTCTAGTAACGTCTCTGGCTCTCTCTGCTTTGTTGCCGACGCAGGGCGCGCACGCGCTGGACGCCACCGTTCAGCCCGGGCAGAGCATTCAGAGCGCACTTCAATCGGTAGCGGCAGCGGGTGGCGGCACCGTTACGCTCGGCGCGGGCGTCTGGACCTTGAGCAGTTCGATCCAGATCCCGGGCAGCAACATCACGTTGACGGGCCAAGGTGCCGCAACGGTGATTCAAGGACCGTCGACGCCCTATGTATGGAACCTGATCCTTGTGAATGGCCAGAGGAGCCTGCACGACATTACCATCTCGAACCTTGTGCTTGACGGACAGGTTCCGAAGTCGGCGGCTTTTGATCCTAACAACGCCTACTCGGTGGCGGGCGGTGGCCTCAACGAAGCCGCGAAGGGTTTGGAGCTTGTCGACGCGAGCAACCTGAAGATTCTGAACGTCGAGGTGAGGAACACGGCGGAAGGAATGGCAACCGGGTCCATCAATGGACTGACCATCGATCGCTCCTACTTTCACGATAGCGGCATTATGGTGCACGGTAACGACGGCCTTGCCTGGCACAATGCGTATTTATGGGGCTCGACGAATGTGACGATTACCAACTCGCGCTTCTTGAACTCGTGGGCGGGCGATGGCTTGCATATCAACGGACCGGGGAGCAACGCGATCACTGTCGATAACTCGACATTCGTCGGCAACTATCGGCTGGGTATTCATGCCCAGCAAACTCCTGCCAATCTCACCGTCTCGAACAACGACCTGAGTTTCAACGGCTCGACCGCGCCTGGCACTGCAAACTACAACGGTCTGTCCATGAGCGGTCTCGACATGGAGTCCACGACTGGAACGATAGTCGGCAATACAGCCATTGGCAACACCAATGAAGGCATCATCACCCGCAGTGGAACCGGCACGCTCGCCGGCAATACGGCGCTCGCCAATAGCTGGTGGCAGATCGACAATTTCGGCTCCTACACGGTCGGTGCGAACTATTCAGTGCAGGGTCATGGTAGTGCACGAGGCGTCGGGCCGATTCCGGACGGGACATATCAGATCGTATCCCGATCGAGCGGGCTGGCGCTGGCACCGGCCGGCCAGGCAAACGGCAGCTTGCTGACGCAAACTCCTTATACGAGGTCGACAAGCCAACTGTGGAGCTTCGTCAATCTGGGCAATGGCGAATATGAGGTCGCCGCCGCCAGTAGCAGCCTGGCGATGGACGTGAGCGGAGCGGGTACCGGAGATGGGGCGCAGGTTCTGGTGTGGAATTACCACGGTGCCGCCAATCAGATCTGGCGTGTCATCTCGACCGGCTCGCAGTATTACCGTCTGTGTCCGGCCCACGCGCCCGGTTCGTGCCTCGATGTCAAGGGTGGCTCGACGGCTTCTGGTGCAAATGCAGACCTTTGGCAATACGAAGGTTTGCAAAGCCAGCAGTGGCAAGTTCTCGCCCCCTGATCGCAAGCTGCCAGGCAAATCTGAAGATGCGGGCGTTCCACGCGGGGCTTTATAGCTCCGCTGCCGGGTGAGTCGACACGGAAAGTTGTTGCAGCTTCCGTCTCCCCACCCGCATCCGATTCTGTCAGAACTCATATTCGGTAAGCGTCAGTGCATCCCGTCTTGAATATGGCAAGCCCGAGTGTGAATGTATTGCTTTCGTGAGGATGACAGTGCGCCAGCTCACGCTCATTGAACACGACCACCTCCGCGATGTAGGGCGCCCCCTGATACCAGTTCGGGTCGTCCTGACGTCGGGACCGCATTCGTTGAGAAGGTATTGTCAACTTGTAAGGGCGCGCAGGCGAAATCACTCAACATAAGGATCACTAATTTATGCGGCAATGCGATCCAGCATCGGATTGCCCGTTACCGTTTCCCACGCCTTGAACGCATGCTTGCGGGCCTGCCGTTTCTGTTGCGCGTTCGCGTTGTAGCGGCAGTGCATGAACGGTATTGTCAAGTTGGCGCGGGGGTCGACGAATATAATGGGGCATGAAGAAAGCTTCCGTTTCCGTTTTGCTGTCGGCCGAGGCGCCGATTTCGTTCAAGGGCTATCGATTTCCGCCGGACATCATCAGCTACGCGGTGTGGCTGTACTACCGGTTCCCGCTCAGCCTGCGCATGGTTGAGGAGATGCTCGCGGCACGGGGAATCGAGCTTACGTACGAAACGGTGCGGTGCTGGGCGACGAAGTTCGTTCTGGCGGTCGCGAAGCGTATCCGTTCGACAGCGCCGGGTCGCGGCGACAAGTGGCATCTGGATGAGGTGGTCGTGACGATCCACGGCAGGAAGCATTGGCTGTGGCGGGCTGTCGATCAGCACGGCGCAGTGCTCGATGTGCTGGTGCAGAGCCGCCGCGACAAGGCGGCGGCCGAACGGCTGATGCGCAAGCTGCTCAGGCGCCACGGCTGCCCACGCGTGATCGTCACGGACAAGCTGCGCAGCTACGCGGCGGCGAACAACGAACTGGGCCTGAAAGTCGAGCATCGGCAACACAAAGGACTGAACAACCGGGCGGAGAATTCCCACCAGCCCACACGCGTGCGCGAGAAGGTGATGCGCCGCTTCAAGTCGGCGCGCCATCTACAACGATTCACGTCGGTCCATGCTCAGGTAAGCAACCTCTTCATGCACTGCCGCTACAACGCGAACGCGCAACAGAAACGGCAGGCCCGCAAGCATGCGGTCAAGGCGTGGGAAACCGTAACGGGCAATCCGATGCTGGATCGCATTGCCGCATAAATTAGTAATCCTTATGTTGAGTGATTTCGCCAGCGCGCCCTTCAATAAGTTGACAATACCCTAGAACCTTTTTGTACTTGCCCTCGTTATGTTCGTTTTCCAACACAACGGAACAGGCTTTTTCCAAGGTGCATACTAAAAACATATGGCCCATCTATCATCTTCCTTGCACTATCAAAAAACGACAAGACCCTACGAGAGACCTACCATGAGCGAGTTCGCAAAACTGTTGACGTTGGTTGTGTCCGCAACGAAGCGCCCGGAACTGCCGGAAGACCATACGGGGAGTCAGGCTTCAATGGCCGCGCAGCGCGCCACGGGCCAGGCCGAAGCAGATATGCAGGACGCGTTGAAGGCCGCGGCAACGGAAAGGAATGGCGCGTGCGACCGGCTGCTGAAGTTCCTTGGCCGCGCCTTTGGTTCAAGAACTGACCCCGATGGCTACCCGACGCGCCCAACGGGTCGCAGTCAAGGCCGTGGCTTTCATGTCGAAGGACGAGGCGCTGTTCGCCACGATTGCCGACGCGGAAGCCAGAGCGTTCGACGCCCTCACCCGTACGTATGGCTCAGCGCTCGAATACCCGACAGACAAGCAGCTTGACGAACTGTACGGCCTGGCACTGCGCCATGGCAGTCCAACGGCTCGCACGGACGATGAATCGACAGCCGCATATGAGAAATCGAGCTGGCCAGATTCGCGAAGCTTTGTCGAGCAGTAGCCGCCACGCTCACCAGCCGGATTGACGCCTTGAACGGTCGAGTCGGCAAGCCGTTAAATGCAACCGTCGGCACAGTGGGCTCTGGTCGGAAAATGGAAGGCCGCGACCCCCAAAGACGATCACCCACCGCCTGCCAGGAGTCGGTCGGCGAGACCCTCAAAAGGAAGTGAGGCCCGTCATGAACATGCTAACCATCACCGCTCGCCAGCTCTTGTTGTATAGCCACACCCTCGCCTTCGCCTTCGCCATCGTGCGCGTGTTGCGGGAAGACGTGGCGCTGCTCACAGCTCGGCGCATTGATGCCGTCAGACTGGAAACCACCGGACGTACCATTGCAGGGTTGCTCGGCCTGCTCTGGATAACGGGCGTCGCTATGATCCTGCTTGGCACCGGCTTACACGTGGCTGTGCTGGTCTCCAAGCCGAAGCTGGCTGCAAAGCTGACAGTGGTATGCCTGCTGACGGCGAACGGCTTGCTGCTGCATCGAGTCGCGTTTCCGATGCTGACCACACCGCAGCGTCGCCCACGTCGGGCGGCGACGATATGCGTCTTGTTGGGGGCCATCAGTTCGGTGTCGTGGCTCTATGCGTCTTTTGTAGGCGTGGCGCGCCTTATCGCCCCGGCGATGTCCTATACGGGCTTCCTAGCCTTGTACGGGGTGGGGCTGGTGGGCGGGATCGGGACTGCGTTGGCGGTGGCGCGGCCGCGTGTGGAGCGGCTATTGGCTCGGTTGTCCGGCGGGGACGTGGTTGTCGGTTCGGCGCCAGCCGGACGATTGAGCTTGCCGCCTTTTTAGCGCAACCCCGAAATAGCGCCGCACGCAACGCCATCCGGTCGTTCAAGTCGAGCGCGGGCTTGGCGACCTACGTCTCAAGTTCCTGCCGGCGATCAACCAGACGCGCGGTGGGTATTGTCAACTTATTGAAGGGCGCGCTGGCGAAATCACCCCGTCGCCGATTGTATTCGCAGAGCATACTACGACAGTAGTCGGTGTCGTCGCGCAGCCATCCAGTCACGGCAACCAATCGCAGCATGCAACCGCATGAGCCGAGACGCCGTCAAAACGTACAGGGCCGGCAGGCACGTCCCTTCACGTGGAACCGGTCGTTCGCGATGGGCGCCACGCAGCAACACACGAATGACCGCACCGACGAGCCGGCAAACTATTGCATCCACCGGTTGAATCCGCCCCCATAAGCTGCAACCGCATCCGCTCATAGAGATTCCCTCGGGCAGGTATCGATATGCCGCGCCAGTATCCAACACGCATCCCTGGTTTTCCTAAGCGAACGAACTGCTGCTCCGCCGACCCACATTTGGACGGCTGGCAGCCCCCAAGCCGTCAGAAATGGGACTGCCTTACCGGTAAACAGGTTGTCGCTGGCACAGTTCGCGCATTGATATACGAGCCTCAAGCTCGTGAGCAACGAACGCGGCCGGCCCCTCAACGCTACCCGAAATTCCATTCCGTTCCCGCGAGAGCCGGTCGTCATGTGGGGGCAAACGTGGGGGCAAAATCGGCTCCAAACGAAAAAGGCTCTCAGAGCCGAAGCCATGAGAGCCTTATATCTATTGGTCGGGGCGAGAGGATTTGAACCTCCGACCACCTGCACCCCATGCAGGTACGCTACCAGGCTGCGCTACGCCCCGAACAGAAGAAAATTATAACAGACACTTCATTCGATTAGAACCGCTCGACACGAACAAAGCGAACAAGTCCATGAACTAGTGGCCCAGCAGATCGATTACGTTCTGCAGTTCCTTGCGTAAGTTCTCGACATCGACCGCAACCGTTGCCGCCGATGCCTGCACCTGACCCGCGACTCCGGCGGTAGCCTCACCCTCTTCGACCACCGAATCCGGCCCACCGCCGCCATGCGAATCGAGCCGGTTGCGCGCCCCGTTGATCGTAAAACCCTGCTCGTACAGCAACTCTCGAATCCGCCGGATCAGCAGCACCTCGTGATGCTGATAATACCGACGATTGCCGCGCCGCTTGACCGGCCTCAACTGGGTGAACTCCTGCTCCCAGTAACGCAGCACGTGAGGCTTTACCCCACAAAGTTCGCTGACCTCACCAATCGTGAAGTACCGCTTCGCCGGAATCGGAGGCAAGACGACTTTTTCGATCGTCGCTGTCATCGTCAGTTAGCCGTGATGGGTTGCCCGAAAGCGCGCCAGTCAATCAGCGCGCGAGAAGCTCGCTTCGGCGCCGTTTTCGACGAGCGCCTTCAGTTTTTGACTTGCATGAAACGTCACCACGCGACGTGCCGCAATCGGAATCGCCTCGCCCGTCTTCGGATTTCTGCCGGGACGCTGCGGCTTGTCGCGCAACTGGAAGTTGCCGAAGCCCGACAGCTTCACGCTGTCGCCGCTCTCGAGCGCATCGCGGATCACCTCGAAGAACGCCTCGACCATGTCCTTCGCTTCCCGCTTGTTGAGCCCGACATTGTCGAACAGCAACTCGGCAAGTTCCGCCTTGGTGAGTGTCGGCGTTTCATTGGAAACGACGGCGGATGATGTCGGAATATCTCGAATCATGGCGCTGCGTTGCGCCGTAAGAAGGGCTTCGAAATCACTCGAGTTCATTTCATTCATATCTATCAAATGGCGCGCCAAGCGTAAAACAATGGATGCGGAAACAGCCGTGCAATTGTTAAATGCGGGTTATCCGCGCAACCGTGCGCCATATACTCGAGCTAGACGTTCCACCAGAGTTTGAATAGCCAGATCGACCGTTTCATCCTGAAGGGTTCCGCCAGTATCTTGCAAGGTCACCCGGAACGCAAGGCTTTTCTCGTGCGCGGCCAGACCACCGGAAGTGTTTGATTTTGGACGAAATTCGTCGAAAAGTGCAACCTTCTGGACAGCCTTGCAGGCCGGTTCGGACTGGGCCTTCTGAAGCTCGTCGAGCAGCGCCTGAACCTCGATTTTCTGATCGACGACCACCGCGATATCACGTCGTACCGGCGGGAATTTTGAAACTTCCGACGGAATCGGCAATACCCGTTGCATTAATGCTTCCGCTTCGATTTCAAACAGAATCGGCGCATGCGGCAAATCATATTTTTGCATCCAGCGCGGATGCAATTCGCCAATCCAGCCCACTGCGCGACCATTCAATTCGATCCGCGCGCTGCGTCCCGGATGCAGCGCAGGATGCTCGGCCTGTACGAACCGCGCGACCGCCGGTGCGACCAGCGCTTCGAGGTCGCCCTTCACGTCGAAGAAGTCGACGGCACGCGTCGGTGCGCCCCACTGCTCGTCGAGCGCGGGCCCATAGGCGAGCGCGCCGATCATCTTCGGCTGCGCGAAACCTTCGACGGTCAGCTCGCCGGCCTTGATCGACGGATCGTGCAGGAATACGCGACCTGCTTCAAACACGCGCACGCGGTCCGCCGCGCGACGGTTCAGATTCGTGCGCAACACATGAATCAGGCTGCCGAACAACGTCGTGCGCATCACCGACAGTTGGCTCGCGATCGGGTTGATCAGACGCACGGGGTTGCTGTTGCCTGCGAAGTCCTGCTCCCACTCCGCGTCGACGAAGCTGAAGTTCACCGTTTCCGCGTAGTCGCGCGCGGCGAGCGCATGACGGATCGCGTGGATGGAGCGTTGCGTTTCGTTGGTCGCGCGCATTTCGCTGGTCGCGACCGGCGGGCGCGCCGGAATCTTTTCGAAGCCGTGGATACGCGCGACCTCTTCGATCAGGTCCTCTTCGATTTCGAGATCGAAGCGGTACGACGGCGGCATCACCGAGAACGTATCGCCGTCACGCTCGAACGAGAGGCCGAGGCGCGTGAAGATCTGCGCGATTTCATCGACACCGATCGCGACGCCGATGATGCGGTTCGCGCGCGAAACGCGCATCTTCACGGGCGCGCGCTTCGGCACGTTGACGATCTGATCGTCGACCGGACCCGCTTCGCCGCCGCAGATGTCGAGGATCAGCTGCGTGATGCGCTCGATATGATCGACGGTCGTCGCGTAGTCGACGCCGCGCTCGAAGCGATGGCCTGCATCGGTCGAAAAGTTGTACTTGCGCGAGCGGCCACGAATGCTGTCGGGCCACCAGAACGCGGCCTCGAGATAGATGTGGGTGGTGTCGAGCGTGACCGCGGTGCTGTCGCCGCCCATGATGCCCGCGAGGCTTTCGATATGCTGCTCGTCGGCGATCACGCCGACCGTTTCGTCGAGCTCGACCGTGTTCCCGTTCAGCAGCTTCAGCGTTTCGCCCTTGCGGCCCCAGCGTACGTCCATGCCGCCGTGGATCTTGTCGAGATCGAACACGTGCGACGGACGCCCCAGCTCGAGCATCACATAGTTCGAGATGTCGACGAGCGCGGAAATGCTGCGCTGGCCGGAGCGCTCGAGACGCTCGACCATCCATTGCGGCGACTTCGCGCGCGCATTGACGCCGCGGATCACGCGGCCCGAGAAACGGCCGCACAGATCGGGCGCGGAGATTTTCACGGGCAGCGTTTCGTTGAGCGCGACCGGAGCCGGCTTGATTTCGAGCGGACGCAGCGGCGCTCCGGTAATCGCCGACGTTTCTCGCGCGACGCCGAATACCGACAGACAGTCGGCCTTGTTCGGCGTCAGCTTGATTTCAAAAACGGTGTCGTCGAGATTGAGCGTGTCGCGGATGTCCTGGCCGATCGGCGTGTCTTCCGGCAGGATCATCAGACCGCTGTGATCTTCGGAGAGCTTCAGCTCGCGCGCCGAGCACAGCATGCCCTGGCTTTCCACGCCGCGCAGCTTCGACAGCTTGATCGCGAACGGTGCGCCGCCCTCTTCGGCCGGCGGCAGTTGCGCGCCGACCAGCGCGACCGGCACCTTGATGCCGGGCGCAACATTCGGCGCGCCGCACACGATGTTGAGCGTCGCGCCGGTGCCAGCGTCGACCTGACACACGTTGAGCTTGTCCGCATCCGGGTGCTTGACGACTTCCAGCACCTGGCCTACGACGATCTTCGAGGTCGGCGGCGCGGCCGTCCGCAGGTCTTCGACTTCGAGACCCGCCATCGTCAACGCGTGCGACAGCTCGTCGGTGGTCAGTTGCGGATCGACAAAAGTTCTGAGCCAGGATTCCGGAAATTGCATGGTTCTGTGTACGTTGTGATCAGGTTAGGTCCACGTCCGGCAGATGCTTCGTAAAGCCCGGTGGTCTTGCGCCGGTTCAGCGAGCTCTGCCG
The DNA here is from genome assembly GCF_050436525.1 of Paraburkholderia sp. 35.1. Classification (NCBI taxonomy): domain Bacteria; kingdom Pseudomonadati; phylum Pseudomonadota; class Betaproteobacteria; order Burkholderiales; family Burkholderiaceae; genus Paraburkholderia; species Paraburkholderia sp. 35.1. The sequence goes on from NZ_JBNDMJ010000003.1 coordinate 693,286, forward strand.
GGGACGCTCGCGGCGCGCACCAGGTGCGCTGCCGCGATTTATGCTTCGTCGCGCTCGCGCGCGCCGGGTCACGCGAATTGACGCAGGAATCGCAGGTCGTTTTCGAAAAACAGGCGCAGGTCCTGCACGCCGTAACGCAGCATCGTGAGACGCTCGAGGCCACTGCCGAAAGCGAAGCCGATGTAGCGCTCCGGGTCGAGACCCATGTTGCGGATCACAGTCGGATGCACCTGGCCGGAGCCCGAAATTTCGAGCCACTTGCCCGCGTTCTTGCCCGTTTCGAACTGCATGTCGATCTCGGCCGACGGTTCGGTGAACGGGAAATACGACGGACGGAAGCGCACGAGAATGTCGTCGCGCTCGAAGAATTTCTTCAGGAAGTCGGTATAGACGCCCTTCAGGTCCGCGAAGCTGATGTTCTCGTCAATCCACAGGCCTTCGACCTGGTTGAACATCGGCGAATGCGTCGCGTCGCTATCCACGCGATACGTGCGGCCCGGCACGATCACCTTGATCGGCGGCGTGTTGGTGCGCGCGTAGCGCACCTGCATCGGGCTCGTATGCGTGCGCAGCAGCAGCGGGCGGCCGTCGGCATCCTTGCCGTCGACGTAGAAGGTGTCCTGCATCGAACGCGCCGGATGGTTTTCCGGGCTGTTCAGCGAGGTGAAGTTGTACCAGTCGGTTTCGATCTCGGGGCCGTCGGCCACGTCGAACCCGATCGTACGGAAAATCTGTTCGACGCGCTCCCAGGTGCGCATCACCGGGTGCAGGCTACCTGCGTTGGCGCCGCGGCCCGGCAGCGTGACGTCGATCGCTTCAGCAGCGAGACGCTGGTTCAGAAGTGCGTCGGCGAGCGCCTGACGACGTGCTGTGAGCGCGGCCTCGACCTGTTGCTTGACGAGGTTGATCCGTGCGCCTTCGGTCTTGCGCGTTTCGGGATCGAGTTTGCCAAGGCCCTTCAACAGCTCGGTCAGCGCACCCGCCTTACCGAGAAAGCGCGCTTTCTCGTTCTCGAGGGTGGTGACGTCGGGGGCTTCTGCGAAGGCTTTTTGCGCGTCGGCGACAATCTGGTCCAGATCCATTGATCCCATCATTTCAACGTCAGTGTTCTATCGAAACAAAACTGGTTCTACCAACAAAAACGGGGCTCGGTGAGGAGCCCCGTTTTTGTTGCAGCGTCACCGAGACTACCGGATGTTCGCTGCAACGAACCACGCAGTTTTAATTGCCAGAAGCGCAATCAGGCTGCAACGGCGGCTTTCACCTGCTGAACGATCGCAGCAAAAGCAGCCTTGTCGAACACAGCCATGTCGGCCAGCACCTTACGGTCCAGTTCGATCGACGCCTTCTTCAGGCCGTTGATGAACACGCTGTACGTCATGTCGTGCTGACGCACCGCCGCGTTGATACGCGTGATCCACAGTGCGCGGAACACACGCTTCTTGTTGCGGCGGTCGCGGTAGGCGTATTGGCCTGCGCGCATGACCGCCTGCTTGGCGATGCGATAGACGTTATTGCGACGGCCGCGGTAACCCTTGGCCAGCTTGATGATCTTCTTGTGACGGGCCCGTGCGGTAACCCCACGTTTTACTCGAGGCATGTTTCGCTCCTATGAGTGTCGGTTAAGGGTTAAGCGAACGGCAGCATTGCGCGAACGGAGTTCAGATCGGAATCATGAACTGCCGTGGAGCCGCGCAGATGGCGTTTGTTCTTGGTGGTCTTCTTGGTAAGAATGTGACGCTTGAAGGCCTGACCGCGCTTGACGGTACCGCCCGGACGCACCACGAAGCGCTTTGCAGCGCTCTTCTTGGTCTTCATCTTCGGCATGACAACTCCATTATTAGATGGACATGGGTGTGCGGTCGGCCAGATGGCCATTTCCCGCCCTTCGAAACCCATTCCACTTGGTATGCAGACCGCCGATTCTGCCAGCGGCCGCTTTTCGGGAACAACTGCGCACTTGCATGCGCGACGTTCCGAAACCTTCCGACACCAAGCCGGACACCCAGCACAGCATCCAACAACCTTGCGCCGCCGGAGCGCGCGCCACATGGCACGCCGTCGCTCCGGCCAACTGTTTCGCGCTTACTTCTTTTTCTTCGGAGCGAGCACCATGATCATCTGGCGCCCTTCCATTTTCGGCATCTGCTCGACCTGACCGACTTCGTCGAGGTCGGTGCGCAGGCGTTCGAGCATGCGCATGCCGATTTCCTGGTGAGCCATTTCGCGGCCACGGAAACGCAACGTGATTTTCGTCTTGTCGCCGTCTTCGAGGAAGCGGACGAGGTTGCGCAGCTTGACGTTGTAATCACCGTCGTCGGTACCTGGGCGGAATTTGACTTCCTTGACCTGGATGACCTTCTGCTTGAGCTTGGCCTCGTGTTGCTTCTTCGCTTCCTGGTACTTGAACTTGCCGTAGTCCATCAAGCGGCAAACTGGCGGAACCGCTTGCGGAGCGATTTCGACCAGATCTACGTCCTGCTGTTCCGACATGCGGAACGCATCGGCGAGTTTCACGATGCCGAGCGGTTCGTTCTCGACGCCGACCAGTCGCACCTCGGGTGCTGTAATTTCACCGTTGATGCGGTGCGCAGACTTATCAGTAGCGATGTTACGTTTCCTCTAAAAATTAAAAAAAACGAGCCGGGTACCAAGTGGCTCAGTTGAACGACTGCACGTCCTGGCGCAGACGCTCAATGAAGGCGTCAACAGGCATTACGCCCATATCGACACCACCACGGGCACGCACGGCTACCGTTTGCGCTTCACGCTCCTTGTCGCCGACCACCAACAGGTAGGGGACCTTTTCCAGCGTGTGCTCGCGTATTTTATAGCTAATCTTCTCGTTGCGCAAATCGGCCTCGACTCTAACCCCTTGTTTTTGCAACGATTGGGCTAGCGCCTGCGCGTATTCGGCCTGACTTTCCGCAATATTCATCACAACGACCTGCATCGGCGCGAGCCAAGCGGGCATTGCACCGGCATGGTGCTCGATCAGAATCCCGAGGAAACGCTCCATCGATCCGACGATCGCCCGGTGCAGCATGATCGGGCGACGGCGACTGTTGTCTTCGGCAACGTATTCGGCACCCAGCCGCTCCGGCAACACCATGTCGAGCTGCAGCGTACCGCACTGCCACGAGCGGCCGAGCGCGTCCTTGATGTGATACTCGACCTTCGGGCCGTAGAATGCACCCTCGCCGGGCAACTCTTCCCACGTGACGCCGCAGGCCGTCAGCGCCTCGCGCAGTCCCTGCTCCGCGCGATCCCAAGTTTCGTCGGTGCCGGCGCGCGCATCCGGGCGCAGTGACAGCTTGATCTCGACGCTATCAAAGCCGAAGTCGCGGTAGACGCTCATTGCCAGCGTGTTGAACGCGATCGATTCGCTGATGAACTGATCTTCGGTACAGAAAATATGCGCGTCGTCCTGCACGAAGCCGCGCACACGCATCAGTCCATGCAGCGCGCCCGACGATTCGTTGCGATGGCACGAACCGAACTCCGCGTAACGCAGCGGCAGATCGCGATACGAGCGCAGACCGTGATTGAACACCTGCACGTGACCGGGGCAGTTCATCGGCTTGATCGCGTAGTCGCGCTTTTCCGATTCCGTCGTGAACATGTTTTCACGATAGTTCTGCCAGTGGCCCGACGCTTCCCACAGCGAGCGGTCCATGATCAACGGCGTCTTGATTTCTAGGTAGCCGGCGTCGTTCACGCGACGGCGCATGTACTGCTCGACTTGCTGCCACAGCGTCCAGCCGCGCGGATGCCAGAACACCATGCCCGGCGACTCGTCCTGCATGTGGAACAGGTCGAGCTGCTTACCAAGCTTGCGATGGTCGCGCTTCTCGGCTTCTTCGAGCATGTGGAGATACGCTTCCTGGTCTTCCTTCTTCGTCCAGGCCGTGCCGTAGATGCGTTGCAGTTGCTCGTTCTTCGAGTCGCCACGCCAGTACGCGCCCGCGACTTTCATCAGCTTGAAGACCTTCAGCTTGCCGGTGGACGGCACGTGGGGGCCGCGGCACAGGTCCGTGAAGCCGCCATGCGAGTACAGTTTGATTTCGTCGCTAGCGGGGATCGATTCGATGATCTCGGCCTTGTACTTTTCACCGATGCTCTTGAAGTACTCGACCGCTTCGTCGCGGGACACCACGCGACGCGACACCGGCTCGTCCCTCTTCGAGAGTTCCTGCATGCGCTTTTCGATCTTTTCGAGATCTTCCGGCGTGAAAGGACGGTTATAGGAGAAGTCGTAATAGAAACCGTTGTCGATGACCGGACCGATCGTGACCTGCGCTTCCGGGTACAGATCCTTCACCGCGTACGCGAGCAGGTGCGCCGTCGAGTGGCGGATGATATCGAGACCGTCTGCGTCCTTCTCCGTGACGATGGCGAGCGCCACGTCGTGATCGATCAGCATGGACGTATCGACCAGCTCCCCGTCGATCTTGCCGCCGAGCGCGGCTTTCGCGAGACCGGGGCCGATCGAGGCGGCCACTTCGGCGACGGTCACCGGATGCTCGTACTGTCGAACAGAACCGTCAGGCAAACGTATCGAAACCATTGCGTTCTCCGTGGTGCCGACCGGCGGCGGCACATACAACCAGGGTCAAAAAGATAAAAAAAATGCGGCCCCGCTTTCGAGGGGCCGCATTCACATTTTATGCAAACTTCACTGGCGAAAGTGGTCCTCGACTAGCGTCGTTCCGAAGTGGTTTCGGTCAACGTTCGCGGTGTCATAACCGTATTCGCCTTTTTGCGCTCAAAGCGCTTACTGCAGTTTGCGAAACCCCAGCGAGGCTGGAATTTCATTTTCGTTGGTAGGCTCGATTGGACTCGAACCAACGACCCCCACCATGTCAAGGTGGTGCTCTAACCAGCTGAGCTACGAGCCTGAAGAAACGAGAGTATATGGGGTATAGCGCAGCTTGGCAAGTACTTTTATGCAGCGACTTTAATCCGTCGCGCCACTAGCGGGGCTTTTTCCAACCGCCCGCGCCTCAGTTCTTGCGCGTCGCGCGCACGACACCCGTGATCTCGCCCAGCAGCGTGCACGCGCGCTGAATCTGCTCGGAGCTCGACACCTCGACGGTAAATTGCATGAACGCGGCATTGCGGCGCGATTGCGTCTTTACGCCGATCACGTTCATCTTTTCCCGCGCGAATACTTCGGAGATATCGCGCAGCAGACCTTGCCGGTCCGTCGCCTCGATGCTGAGGTCGACCGGGTAGACGGAATGGCCGCGGCCGCTCATCACGTCCGCCGACCACGCCGTCTGAAGCACGCGCTCCGGCGCGCGCTCCGCCATCCGGCGGAACGTCGCGCAGTCGCTGCGATGAACCGACATGCCCTTGCCTCGCGTAACGAATCCGCAGATGTCGTCGGGCGGCGCCGGCCGGCAGCAGCGCGCGAGCTGGGTGAGCAACGCATCGACGCCGACCACCAGCACCCCCGTGGATGCGCCGCGCGCGACGCTCGCGCCGCTGCTGCGTTTCTCGAACTTCTCCGGCGCATCGACCTCGGGCTCGGGCGGCGGCGCATCCTGCAACGCCTGCTCGACGAGCCTCAGACTGAACTCCTCCTTGCCGACCACGGAGAACAGGTCGTCGGTGGTCTTGAAACCGAGCCGCGCGGCCAGTTGATCGAGATTGACCGAGGTCTTGCCTTCGCGCTGCAGGGTTTTTTCAACCATCGCGCGACCGTTCGCGATGTGCTCCTGTAACTCCACCGCGTTGAACCACGCGCGCACCTTCTGCCGCGCGCGCGGGCTTTGCAGATAGCCAAGTTGCGGATTAAGCCAGTCGCGCGACGGACCGCCCTCCTTCACCGCCACGATCTCGACCGTCTGGCCGTTCTGCAGCGGCGTGTTGAGCGGCACCATCGCGCCGTCGACGCGCGCGCCGCGGCAACGATGCCCAAGCTCGCTGTGCAGGTGAAACGCGAAGTCGATCGGCGTCGCGCCGTGCGGCAGCGGAATCACGCGCGCCTGCGGCGTCAGCACGTAGATGTGATCGTCGTCGAGCGTGGCCTGGCGCAACTGCTCCCACGGCTGTGCCGAGCCCGCTTCGCCATGCTCGCCCTCGGAGACTTCGTCCTTCCACGCGAGCAGCTGTCGCAGCCAGGCGATCTTCTCGTCGTATTTCTCGCTCGCGGTGAACGTGCCGCCATAGCCGCGCGCACCCGCTTCCTTGTAGCGCCAGTGCGCGGCCACGCCGTATTCGGCGAAGCGATGCATTTCCTGCGTGCGGATCTGCACTTCGAACGCGCGGCCGTCGTCGCCGATCACGACGGTGTGCAGCGACTTGTAGCCGTTCGGCTTCGGCCGGGAGATGTAATCGTCGAACTCCTTCGGCACCGGCTGCCACAGATTGTGCACGATGCCGAGCACGGTGTAGCAGTCCTTGATGTCCGGCACGATCACGCGAAACGCGCGCACGTCGTACAGCTCGGCGAAGTCCAGCTCCTTGCCGCGCATCTTGCGCCAGATGCTGTAGATATGCTTCGGCCGACCGCTCACTTCCGCGCGGATATGCGCGGCGGCCAGCTCCTGCTGCAGGCGTTCGATCGCCTGCGCGACATAGCTCTCGCGCTCGACGCGCTTCTCGTCGAGCAGTTTCGCGATGCGCTTGTAGGTGTCCGGCTCCTCGAAACGGAACGCGAGGTCCTCGAGCTCCCACTTCAATTGCCAGATACCGAGGCGGTTCGCGAGCGGCGCGTAGATATCGAGCGTTTCGCGTGCGACGTCGGGCGACGGCGTGAGCTTCGCGGCCGCGTAATAACGCAGCGTTTGCAGCCGCGACGCGAGGCGGATCAGCACGACGCGAATGTCCTGCGCGAACGCGAGCAGCATTTTGCGCAGCGCCTCGACCTGCACGCGGCGCGCAGCCTGCGCGTCACGCCCGGCCTCGGGCATCGCGTTTTGCGCCGCGCGCAAACTGACCGTGCCGAGCCGCAGCAGCTTGCGTACGTCGCCGACCAGTTGGGCGACTTCTTCGCCGAAGTCGTCGGCGATCACGCGCTCAGGATCGCGCAGATGCGGTGTCAGCGCAAACAGCGCAGCGGCCAGCACCGCCGGCGGATCGACGTTGAGCTTGCGCATGATCGACGCGGTGCCCGCCGCGTGATCCGCGAGCAATTCGCCCGACGACAGCCGCACCTCGCCCGCATGTTCGCGCACGAACGCCATCGCTTCGTCGAAGGAACGATGGGGATGAGGCGCGCTCGGAACGGTATCGGTGTTCATGGTGCGACGGCCCGCCGGGCCAGACGATTCAACGGAAAATCAACCACGGTGCTGCCGGACGGCCGCGACTCAGTTGCGCTGCGCCGCGATCACGACGATTTCGACGAGGCACTTCGGATTCGCAAGCTTTGCCTCGACGGTCGCGCGCGGCGGCGTGTCGCCCTGCGCGACCCACTCGTCCCACACGGCGTTCATGCCGGCGAAATGCGCCATGTCCGAGATATAGATCTGCACCGACAGCAACAGCGACTTGTCGCTGTTCGCTTCGGCGAGCAGACGGTCGATGTGGCCGAGCACTTCGCGCGTCTGGCCGGCGATGTCCTGATCGTCGTCTTCGGCGATCTGACCCGCGAGGTACACGGTGCCGTTGTGCGCGGCCATTTCCGAGAGACGCTTGCCGACGTGATAACGAATGACTGCCATGAAAAGTCCTGAGCTGAGGGGTTAATCGAACTACGTCCCACACGACACTGCCGATGAAATCGTCATGCGGAACTCAATATTATGACGCGTTCGCGGCCTGACCGATGAAGAACTCCCTCGCGAGCGCGATCTGGTCCGCCGCCAGGAACGCCGGCGCATGCCCGACGCCGGCGATCTCCACGCTCGATGCGGCACGCGCGGTCGACACCATCTTCGCGACCGTTTCACGCGACAGCAAATCCGACTGCTCGCCGCGCACCACCAGCACCGGCCCCTGGAACGACGCGAGCGAATGCCACAGCGCCGCCTCGCCGAGCTTCGCCGCTTCCTCGGTGACCGCCGCGAACGGCTGCGCGATGCGCGGGTCATAGCGCAGCACCCATGCGCCGTCCTCTTCGCGCAGCAACGGCGTATTGATTTCGCGCCATTCGTCCGGAGTCAGCGGTCCGAAGCTCTGCGCGAGCTGCGCGGCATAGTCAACGCCCTGCTGCAGCGTTTCGAAGCGTGCGGGCTTGCCAAGGTAATCGCCGATGCGCTTGACCGCGACCGGCTCCAGATGCGGCCCGACGTCGTTCAGCAGCAGCTTGCGGATCGGCGTGTCCGGCAGGCCGGCGAGCCCCATGCCGATCAGGCCGCCCATCGAGGTGCCGAACCAGTCGACGGTGTCGACGTCGAGCCGAGCGATCAGTGTGACCATGTCGGCGACGTACTGCGGCACCGCGTATAAGTTGGGGTTCGCGAGCCACGACGACAAGCCCCGGCCAACCACGTCCGGGCACACCACGCGATAGGTGTCCGCGAAGTTGGCGGCGAGGCGGTCGAAATCGCGCCCCGATCGCGTGAGTCCGTGCACGCACAGCAACACGCGCGGATTGTCCGGGTCGCCCCACTCGGTATAGGCGACGCGATGCAGGCCGGCAGGGCTCGCGCACCGCACGTAACGTTGACGCGGCGCGGGCCGCCCGGTGGTGGAAGCGGAAGTCGTTGCGGTCATCTGGTGTCCTTGCAAAGACGCTGCGGATTGGGCTGCGAACGATTGTAAACCGCTTCGTCGCGCGGCAAGCATCGGCCAGAAGGCTTAGGAAGGTCGATCCAACCGTCCGGCGCATCCGCCGCCGCGCGCCAAAAACAGAACGGGCGAGACTCACGTCTCGCCCGTCCGGAACACACCGTTGCCGCCGCGCGGTCGCGCCGACGCGCGCAACGGCGTTTCAACCCGCGTCAGCTCACCGCGCTCACATCGAGCGGCGCGCCGGTTTTCGCCTTGATTTCGTCGACGCTCACACCCGGCGCGAGTTCGGTCACTTTCAAGCCGTTTTCGGTCACTTCGATCACGCCCAGATCGGTGATGATCTCGTCGACCACACCCACGCCCGTCAGCGGCAGCGTGCATTCTTCGAGGATCTTGTGCTGATCGCCCTTCGCGACGTGCTCCATCAGCACGACCACGCGCTTGACGCCCGCGACCAGGTCCATCGCGCCGCCCATGCCCTTGATCATCTTGCCCGGGATCATCCAGTTCGCGAGATCGCCCTTCCTGCTGATCTGCATCGCACCGAGAATCGCGAGATTGATGTGGCCGCCGCGAATCATCGCGAACGAATCCGCCGAAGAGAAAATCGACGAACCGGGCAGTGTCGTCACCGTTTGCTTGCCGGCGTTGATCAGGTCGGCGTCGACTTCGTCTTCGGTCGGCGACGGGCCGATACCGAGCAGACCGTTCTCCGACTGCAGCCACACTTCGACGCCCGCCGGCACGTGGTTCGCGACCAGCGTCGGCAAGCCGATGCCGAGGTTCACGTAAAAGCCGTCCTGCAGTTCCTTCGCCGCGCGCGCGGCCATTTCGTCACGAGTCCATGCCATGATCAGTCTCCTTTCGCGCGGACGACGCGTTGTTCGATGCGTTTTTCCGGATGCGCATTCAGCACGATGCGCTGCACGAAGATGCCAGGCGTATGGATCGCGTCCGGATCGAGCTCGCCCACTTCGACGATCTCTTCGACTTCCGCGACGGTGATGCGGCCCGCCATCGCGCACATCGGATTGAAGTTGCGCGCGGTGCGGCGATAGATCAGGTTGCCGGCCTTGTCGGCCTTCCATGCCTTGACGAGCGCGACATCGGCGGTCAGCGAATGTTCGAGCACGTAGTGGTTCTCGCCGAACTGGCGGGTTTCCTTGCCCTCGGCGATCTGCGTGCCGTAGCCGGTGTTCGTGAAAAACGCCGGAATGCCCGAGCCGCCCGCGCGCAGCTTCTCGGCGAGCGTGCCTTGCGGCGTGAATTCGAGCTCGAGTTCGCCGGCCAGGTACTGGCGCTCGAACTCCTTGTTTTCGCCGACGTACGACGAGATCATTTTCTTGATCTGACGCGTCTCGAGCAGCAGGCCGAGGCCGAAACCGTCGACGCCCGCGTTGTTGCTGATGCACGTGATGCCCTGCACCTTCGAATCGCGCAGCGCAGCGATCAGCGCCTCAGGAATGCCGCACAGCCCGAAGCCGCCGACGGCGAACGTCTGCCCGTCCTTGACGATGTCCTTCAGCGCCTCGGCGGCGCCTGGATAGACCTTGTTCATCTGTATGTCCCTTCCTTTATGGAAACCCGAAACGTGTACGCAGGCCGCCGGATCATTGCGGCTGATATCGCAACGGGTAAACTTCACGTCGCCTCACGATACCGCTACGTCATTCTAGTCATCCGCAGCTTGAGCCGCGTTGTCATCTGCGCGAAAGAGTACGCTGGGCCCGCCATGCGGCACAATACGCAAAAATACATAAGTACTTGCCTCCCGCCCATGCCCGCCCTGGATTACCGCACTGCGTTTCACCTCGCGCCGATCGGACTCGTGCTGTCCCGCGAGCGGACCATCGAAGACTGCAACGACGAGCTAGCGTCGATATTCGGCTACGCGCGCGACGCGCTGATCGGTCAGTCGTTCCAGGTGTTGTATCCATCGGCGGACGAGTTCGAGCGGATCGGCGCGCGCATTCCGCCGATCATGACAGCGCAAGGCAGCTACGCGGACGACCGGATCATGAAGCGCGCGAACGGCGAGCTGTTCTGGTGTCACGTGACGGGCCGCGCGCAGCAGCGCACCGACCCGCACGCGGCGGGTGTCTGGACCTTCGAGGATTTGAGCGCAACCCGGCGGGTCGCGGTGGAGCTGACGCCACGCGAGCGCGAAATCGCCGCGCAACTGGTGACGGGCAAGACCAGCAAGCAGATCGGCCGCGTGCTCGACATCAGCCCGCGCACGGTCGACGTCTACCGCGCGCGGCTCATGCGCAAATACGATACGGGCAATGCGACCGAGCTGTTGCAGCGGCTGCTCGGGGATTGAGAGAGGGCGTTTGAAGCGCGCGACAGCGCTGTCAAGCCGCGCGCTCAGGCCGCCTTGACGAGCGCCGCGCTCTCGATGGCCGCGCGCAGTACGTCAGGCACCGGCACCGACTTGCCCGCCGCGTAGTCGATCCACACGCATCGCGCGGCGCCTCGCGCATAGAGCGTATCCGGCTCATCGGCGCGCAGGAGCTCGAAAGCCGTATCGAAGCTGCTGCGCCCCGGTGTCGCCACCGACATCCGGCCGATCACGTCGCCCGGATAGTGCAGTTGCTTCAGAAACTCCATCGACGCATTGACGATCACCGGCCCCTGCCCGTGCGCGCGCTGGCCGACAAAGTCCATGTGCTCGAACCAGGAAATCCGCACCTGCTCCATGTAGCGGAAATAAACCGTGTTGTTGACGTGACCGAAGGCGTCCATGTCGCCCCAGCGGATCGGCATCGTCATTTCGAAAACTGCGTGAAAATCGCTCATTCTGTACTTCCGTTCTTCCTTTTTCTGCCTGGCTTTTGAAACTTTGGACGACCCGCTCACGCGAGTCCGAAGCCGTCGTCGGCGACGATCACCGAGCCGTTGATGAACTGCGATTCATCCGCCGCGAGCAGCAGGAGCAGCCCATCGAGATCCTCCGGCTTGCCGACCCGATGACGCGGCAGCATCGCCACGAGTTTCTGGCCCTGATCGGTCGACCAGTGGTGATGGTTGATCTCGGTGTCGATATACCCGGGGCAGATCGCGTTCACATTGATGCCATGCTTGCCCCACTCGAGCGCCATCGCCTTCGTCATGTGGACGACCGCGGCCTTGCTCATCGAATACAGGCCGATTTGCGGCAGCACGCGCAAGCCCGCCATCGACGCGATGTTGATGATCCGGTACGACGGCTTCTGCGCGTTGTTGCCGCGCATGATCATGCGCTTGGCGACTTCCTGCGCCACGAAAAACGCGCCGCGCGTATTCGTGTCGAACACGTATTCGAAGTCCGCCGGCGTGACCTCGGACAGCTTCTGCGTGGTCGACACGCCCGAGTTGTTGACGAGGATATCGATGGTGCCGGCCTCGGTCTCCGCATGCGCGACCGCCGACTTGATGCTCTGATAGTCGGTCACGTCGAGCGACACGACGTGCGCGGCGCCGCCGGACGCCTCGATTTCCGCGCGCAGCTCCTTGAGCCGCTCGGTACGTCGGCTCGCCAGCACGACCTTCGCGCCCGCCTGCGACAGCACCTGCGCGAAGCGCTTGCCCAGCCCGCTCGAGGCGCCCGTAATCAGCGCGACCTTGCCTTCCAGATTGATCGAACGGCCCATTGTCTTTCCTTGTTCGGTTGTGGTGACAACTGCGGTTGACGGGTTCGGTAGGACCCGACTAAGGGTCTATACCGTATCATGAAATAGTACGGTCGTGCTAATCTGCGGATTTCGGGTTGCGGCGCGGGAATCGATCGCCCACAATACGAACCCGAAAAAAGCATTCTAACGGTAAGAGGAGCATCAATGACCCCCGCAAGTCTCATTGAGCAGTACGGCCCGCGCGAGTCGATGGAGTATGACGTCGTCATCGTCGGCGGCGGCCCTGCGGGCCTGTCGGCGGCCATTCGCCTGAAGCAGCGCGCCGCCGAACGAGGCGCTGACATTGGCGTGTGCGTACTCGAAAAAGGCTCAGAGATCGGGGCCCATATTCTGTCGGGCGCGGTGATGGACCCGCGCGCGCTGACCGAGCTGATCCCGGACTGGAAGGAAAAAGGCGCGCCGCTGACGGTCGACGTGACCGAAGACCGCTTCCTGTTCCTGACGGAAACCGGTTCGAAGAGCGTGCCGACCTGGGCGCTGCCGGACAATTTCAAGAACCACGGCAACTACGTGATCAGCCTCGCGAACGTGACGCGCTGGCTGGGTCAGCAGGCCGAAGCGCTCGGCGTCGAGATATTCCCGGGCTTTCCGGCGGCCGAAGTGCTCTACAACGACGACGGCTCGGTCAAGGGCGTCGCGACCGGCAATCTGGGCATCGGCAAGGACGGCGAACCGACCGAAAACTTCCAGCTCGGCATGGAGCTGCACGCGAAGTACACGCTGTTCTGCGAAGGCGCGCGCGGCCACCTCGGCCGCCAGCTGAACGAGAAGTTCAAGCTGCGCGACGGCGTCGATCCGCAGGTGTACGGCCTCGGCATCAAGGAGTTGTGGGAAATCGATCCCGCGAAGCACAAGCCGGGTCTGGTGATGCACACGGCCGGCTGGCCGCTCGAAAACGACACCTACGGCGGCTCGTTCCTCTACCACATGGACAACAACCAGGTCGTGGTCGGCTTCGTGGTCGGCCTCGGCTATTCGAATCCGTATCTGTCGCCGTTCGAGGAATTCCAGCGCTACAAGACGCATCCGGCGATCCGCGCGATTCTCGAAGGCGGCAAGCGCGTGTCCTACGGCGCGCGCGCGATCACCGCGGGCGGCCTGATGTCGTTGCCGAAGCTGGTGTTCCCGGGCGGTGCCCTGGTCGGCGACGACGCGGGCTTCCTGAACGCGTCGCGCATCAAGGGTTCGCACGCCGCGATCAAGACCGGCATGCTCGCCGCCGATGCCGCGTTCGACGCCGTCCAGGCCGGCCGTCAGTCGGACGAACTGAGCGCCTACCCGGAAGCGTTCAAGACGTCGTGGCTCTACACCGAGCTGTATCGCGCGCGTAACTTCAAGCAGTGGATGAGCAAGGGTCTCTATCTTGGCACGCTGATGGTCGGTCTCGAGCAGAAGCTGCTCGGCGGCAACGTGCCGTGGACGCTGCATCATCAGCATTCCGATCACGAGATGCTGAAGCCGGCTTCGCAGTGCAAGCCGATCACGTATCCGAAGCCGGACGGCAAGCTGACGTTCGATCGGCTGTCCTCGGTGTTCATCTCGAACACGAATCACGAGGAAAATCAGCCGGCGCACCTGACGCTGAAGGATCCGACCGTGCCGGTCAACGTGAACTGGCAGACCTACGCGGGACCGGAGGCGCGTTATTGCCCCGCTGCAGTGTACGAGTTCGTGAAGAACGACGATGGCAGCGAGCGGCTCGTCATCAATGCGCAGAACTGCGTGCACTGCAAGACCTGCGATATCAAGGACCCGACGCAGAATATCGTGTGGGTCACGCCGGAAGGCGGTGGCGGTCCGAACTATCCGAATATGTGATGGATGTGCCGTCTGCCTTTGCGGCGCTGCGCGATAACCGGCAGCGTCGCGCAGGCAAATTCCGATAGCGCGCTCGCGCTTTCGTCTGCGCGCATTCTTGCGCGCTTCGTTGGTCCCCTTCCCTATTCTTTTTTATGGCGGCTCGTTCGCCGCCAATCGCGGGACCGCGTCAGGGTTACGGCGCGCTCGCCGCGATCTTCGGCGTGCTCACGGCCACATCGCCGCATTGCGCGCGATGGCGCAGCGCGTGATCGATCAGCACGAGCGCAAGCATCGACTCGGCGATCGGCGTCGCACGAATGCCGACGCAGGGGTCGTGCCGCCCGAAGGTCTCGACGATCGCGGGGTTCCCCGCCTTGTCGACCGAACGGCGCGGCGTGCGAATGCTCGACGTCGGCTTGATCGCGATCGACACCGTGATGTCCTGCCCCGTCGAAATACCGCCGAGCACACCGCCCGCGTGATTGCCGACGAAACCTTCCGGCGTCAGCTCGTCGCCATGCACCGAGCCGCGTTGCGCGACGCTCGCGAAGCCCGCGCCGATCTCGACGCCCTTCACCGCGTTGATGCCCATCATCGCGTGCGCGATGTCGGCGTCGAGGCGGTCGAACAGCGGCTCGCCGAGGCCGACCGGCACACCGGAGGCAACCACGTTGATGCGCGCGCCGATCGAATCACCGTCCTTGCGCAGCGCGTCCATATACGCCTCGAGTTGCGGAACGATCTCCGCATTCGGCACGAAAAACGGGTTTTCGCGCACCTGCGCCCAATCGACGAACGGCACGTCGATCTCGCCGAGCGCGGCCATATAGCCGCGAATTTCGGTGCCGAACTTCTCGCGCAGCCACTTCTTCGCGACCGCGCCCGCCGCGACCGCCGGCGCCGTCAGCCGTGCCGACGAGCGGCCGCCACCGCGGTAATCGCGAATGCCGTACTTTTGCCAGTACGTGTAGTCGGCGTGGCCGGGGCGGAACGTTTCCGCGATGTTGCCGTAGTCCTTGCTGCGCTGGTCGGTATTGCGGATCAGCAGCGCAATTGGCGCGCCGGTGGTTTGACCTTCGAACACGCCCGACAGGATCTCGACCTTGTCTTCTTCCTGGCGCTGCGTCACGTGGCGCGACGTGCCCGGCTTGCGGCGATCGAGTTCGAACTGGATGTCGGCTTCGTTGAGCGCCATGCCCGGCGGGCAGCCATCGATCACGCAGCCGATAGCGGGGCCGTGCGATTCGCCGAAGGTCGTGACAGTGAAAAGCGTACCGAGCGTGTTGCCGGACATGAGCGTCGTCCAAAGAAATACGGGGAGAACGCTATTATGCCAGCCCGCCCGCCTCGAAGCCGGGCCTGGCGACGGCGATGGCCGATCGGCCAGGGCGCACTCGGCCGAACGCGGGTGATGGTGGGCGAGCCCGCCATCTCGGCGTCCGCGCACCGGCCCACGGCTACTTGCGGGCGCCGCGCAGCTCGGTCACGATCCGCTGCAGCGTCTCCGGCGTCGCGAGCGCCGGGTCGATTGGCTCGCCGACGGCGAGGCTCAGCCGGCTCATCACACCTTTGCTGATCGGCCGCGGCCAGGTTGCGTCCACCGCGCGCGAAAACACGCTGCCCCACAGCCCGCGCAGCGCCATCGGAATGACGGGCGCCGGCGTCCGCCTGACGATCTCGGCGACGCCGTGGCGAAACGGATTCAGCTCGCCGGTACGCGTCAGCTTCCCTTCGGGAAAGATGCAGACGAGTTCGCCGTCCGCAAGCGCCTGCGCGCACAGGTCGTACGCACGCGCGAGCAGCGCCGCGTCCTGATGTGCGGACGCGATCGGAATCGCCTTCGCGTGCCGGAACAGCCAGCCGACGAACGGCGAGCGGAAGATCCGGTGGTCCATCACGAAGCGGATCGGCCGCGGGCTTTCGGCCATGATGACGATCGCATCGACGAAACTGACGTGGTTGCACACGAGCACCGCCGCGCCCTGCTCCGGAATCCGCTCCGCGTGCACGAGCCGGATCCGGTAGAACGTATGCACGAGCAGCCACGCGATGAAGCGCAGCAGGAACTCCGGCGCGAGCGAATAGATGTAGCCCGCGACGACCACATTCAGAAGCGCGGTGACGAGGAAGATCGCCGGAATACTGAAGCCCGCGGCGGTCAGGCCCACCGCCATGAGCGCCGACACGATCATGAACAGCGAATTGAGGATGTTGTTCGCGGCGATGATGCGCGCGCGATGGCTCGGCTGACTACGACTCTGGATCAGCGCATACAGCGGCACGCTGTAAAAGCCGCCGAACATCGCGAGCAGGAACAGATCGGCGAGCACGCGCCAATGCGCTAGCCGCGCGAGAAATTCGCCAACGCTGAGCAGATGCCCCGGCGGCGGCAGCGCGTGGCTCGCGAAAAAAAGATCGATCGCGAACACGCTCATGCCGATCGAGCCGAGCGGCACGAGGCCGACTTCGATCCGCCGCTTCGAGAGCCGCTCGCACAACAGCGAGCCGATGCCGATGCCGATCGAGAACGTGGCGAGCAGCACGGTCACGACGTCGGGATCGGCGGACAGCACGTCCTTCGCGAAGTTGAAGAACGACGCGAGGAACGTCGCGCCGACGAACCACAGCCACGAAATGCCGAGCAGACCAAGAAACACCGTGCGGTTTTCGCGCGCGAGCTTCAGATTGCGCCACGTTTCGCTGACCGGGTTCCAGTTGATGCGCAACCCGGGCTGCGGCGCGGGCGTAGCCGGCACGAAGCCCGACACGGCGCGCCCGATCAGCGCGATCGCGATACACGCGCAAGCGAGCACCACCGCGCCATGCTCGGCGAACCCCGCGCCCGCGCCGCCGACGATCGTGCCGATCAGGATCGCGACGAAGGTGCCCATCTCGACCATGCCATTGCCGCCGACCAGCTCGGCCTGCGACAGATGCTGCGGCAGATACGAGTACTTGACCGGCCCGAATACCGTCGAATGCACGCCCATCAGGAACGTGCACAGGTACAGCAACGGCGCGGCATGCAGCCAGAACCCCACGCCGCCGACCAGCATCACCGCGATCTCGAAAGTCTTGACGAGGCGCGTGAGCAACGCTTTGTCGTACTTGTCCGCGATCTGGCCGGAAGTGGCCGAAAACAGCACGAACGGCAGAATGAAAATCGCGGAGATCAGGAACGCCGCGGTTTTCGGGTCGACGCCCGAAAACCGCGCCGCCTGATACGTGACGAGCGACGTGAAGCCGATCTTGAACACGTTGTCGTTCATCGCGCCGAGAAACTGTGTCCAGAAGAACGGCGCGAAGCCGCGCTGGCCGAGCAGGCGGAACTGGGATTCGTGCGCTTCGTGCGCGCGAGCGGCGCGGCGGGCAGCGGGCAACGGACGATCGTTCATGAAGTCAGGAGAACGGCGCGGAAAAATGGCGATGACGCGGGCGGCACGGCCGGCAAGCGGATCGCCGCGACTCGCGCACGCGGCTCCCGCAGTCCGTCCGCACCAGCTCCAGACAATCGGGTAGGAGGCGGGGTTGCCCCCGCCGTCCTCCCACAACACCGGACGTACGGATCACGTATCCGGCGTTTCCTGACGACTGGATTGCTCCAGCGAGCTTCGTTTCGTTCGTCGTGTCGCCTGTCGTTCAATGGACACCCCAACCTCTCTCAGGCTTCCGGCCGTCAAGTTTGATCGCAGGCTCCCGGCTGTGCCGAGACTTGTGCCCAAACGCTCAGAGAGCACGCGTGACTATCCACTCTCGTCAGGTTCGGCCCTTCACTGCTCCGGTTCCGAGCCGCTACTATGGCCTCTGCTGACTCCCGCCAGCCCATCCCGGCACCTTGCGATGCCAGTAGCACAAGGCAGACTGACGGGGCTCCCAGGGTAATGCGCGCGACCTTCCTGCTTATGCCTGTCGGATCTACGTCGTGGCGTTCCGTGCAAGTATTGGGCTTTACAGATCTTGGACTGCTCACCCCGCCACACCGCCTGATATCCGCTTCCTGTTCGTCAGGCCAGCATTTTGCCTGCGGCTTCCTTCAGATTCCGCCTTACGACGGACACCCTTGCCGTTCAGCTAGCACTTCCCCTTGCCGGGTGTGCAGAGGACTTTCACCCCCAAGTCATCCGGCTCGCCACCACAGCGGGTCGGACAGCGCCAGTCACGGCGCTACGCGCCATGCCTGGCGCACCAAAAAAAGCGCCCGCTTGCGCGCGCGCCCTGTCGGCGGATTCGCGCTCGCGGCGACGGCCGGAGCGCGACCTTCGAGCCACGCGCATCAACGCGCCGGCTGCTGGTCCTGTCCTTCCTGCTCTTCCGGCCAGTCGCGGATATAGGCCTTCAGCATGCGGTTCTCGAACCCCTGCTCCTCGACCACCGCCTTCGCGACGTCGTAAAACGAGATGACGCCCATCAGCGTGCGGCTTTCCATGACGGGCAGATAGCGCACGTGATGCTCGAGCATCATGCGGCGCACTTCGTTGACGTCGGTTTCGGGCGTGCAGGTGAGCGGATGGTCGTCCATCACCTTGCGGATCGTCGAGGTGCCGACGCTGCCGCCGTTCTCGCTCAAGGTCAAAATGATTTCGCGAAACGTCAGCATGCCGACGAGGTCGCCGTACTCCATCACGACGAGCGAGCCGATGTCGTGCTCGGCCATGGTATTGACGGCGTCATGCAGCGTGGTATCCGGCGTGACCGTAAAAAGGGTATTGCCCTTGACTTTAAGAATGTCGCTGACTCGCATGATCTATCTCCTGATACCGCCAATCTTGCAGTGCATGAAATGTTTTTTCGATCCTATCGGAAAGGCCCATAAAAGGAAAGCGGCCCGCCAGCCAAGGCGCGGCGGGCTTCGGAGACTCCAATTCGTCTGACTTCCAGATTGCGAGCATGCCCCGCTCCCGGCACGAGCCGCAGGAACCCGCGGGAAAACCGCGCTTGAAGCGGCGCGCGCCAATGGTAGGATGGCCGCCCACCCCGATCTTTCGCGAGGCCGCTCGCGGCCCGCCGCCCACGATGTCCGCCAACCGTTTCGATACGCTTGCGCTGCACGCCGGCGCAGCCCCCGACCCTGCCACCGGCGCGCGCGCGACGCCGATCTACCAGACCACGTCGTTTTCGTTCCGCGACTCGGATCATGCCGCCGCGCTGTTCAACATGGAGCGCGCCGGCCACGTCTACTCGCGCATCTCGAATCCGACCGTCGCCGTGTTCGAGGAGCGCGTCGCCGCGCTCGAAAACGGCGCCGGCGCGATCGGCACCGCGAGCGGCCAGGCCGCGCTGCATCTGGCGATCGCGACGCTGATGGGCGCGGGTTCGCACATCGTCGCGTCGAGCGCGCTGTACGGCGGCTCGCACAATCTGCTGCATTACACGCTGCGACGCTTCGGTATCGAGACGACCTTCGTCAAGCCCGGCGACCTCGACGCATGGCGCGCCGCGCTGCGCCCCAACACGCGCCTGCTATTCGGCGAAACGCTCGGCAATCCGGGCCTCGACGTGCTCGACATCGCCGCGCTCGCACAGATCGCGCACGCGCACCGCCTGCCGTTGCTGGTCGACTCGACCTTCACGACGCCCTACCTGCTGCGCCCCTTCGAGCACGGCGCCGACCTCGTCTACCACTCGGCGACCAAGTTTCTCGGCGGCCACGGCACGACGATCGGCGGAGTGCTGGTCGACGGCGGCACGTTCGACTTCGAGGCTTCCGGCCGCTTTCCCGAATTTACCGAGCCGTACGACGGTTTCCACGGCATGGTATTCGCCGAGGAAAGCACCGTCGCGCCGTTCCTGCTGCGCGCGCGTCGGGAAGGCTTGCGCGACTTCGGCGCGTGCCTGCATCCGCAGGCCGCGTGGCAGCTGCTGCAAGGCATCGAGACACTGCCGTTGCGCATGGAGCGTCACGTCGTCAACACACGGCGCGTGGTCGAGTTTCTCGCCGGTCATGCGGCGGTCGAATCGGTCGCCTATCCCGAGTTGCCGACGCATCCCGACCACGCGCTCGCCAGGCGGCTGCTACCGCGCGGCGCGGGCGCCGTGTTCAGCTTCAACCTGCGCGGCGACCGCGCGGCCGGGCGCGCCTTCATCGAAGCGCTCACGCTCTTCTCGCACCTCGCGAACGTCGGCGACGCGCGCTCGCTGGTGATTCAACCGGCATCGACGACGCACTTCCGCATGGATGCCGCCGCGCTCGCCGCGGCCGGTATCACCGAAGGCACGATCCGTCTGTCGATCGGGCTCGAAGATCCGGATGACCTGATCGACGATCTCAAGCGCGCGCTGAAAGCCGCGCAAAAAACCGCGCAACCGGCGAGCGGCGGTCGTACCGCAACGCCGAGCAGCGCCTCGCAACAGACCGCCACTGCCGCGCCCGCCGCCACGAGCACCCCCGCCCGCCCGGAGTCCGCATGATCGTCATCGTTCAAGGCAAACCGGCCTACGCCTACACCGGCGGCAAACCCTTCGACGCGAGCCTGCCAACCGCCGTGTTCATCCACGGTGCCGAGCACGATCACAGCGTGTGGGCGCTGCAAAGCCGCTACTTCGCGCATCACGGCTTCGGCGTGCTCGCGGTCGATCTGCCGGGCCACCGACGCAGCGCCGGCCCCGCGCTCGTCAGCATCGCCGCGCTGGCCGACTGGCTCGCTGCGCTGCTCGACGCCGTGGGCGTCACGCGTGCGTTCGTCGCCGGTCACAGCATGGGCTCGCTGATCGCGCTCGACTTCGCCGGCCGCTATCCGCAGCGCGCAACGCATCTTGCGCTGCTCGCCACCGCGCTGCCGATGACGGTCTCCGACGCGCTGCTCGACGCCGCGCTCAATCGCGAGCCCGAGGCAATCGGCATGGTCAACCAGTGGTCGCATTCGACGCTCGCCGCGAAGCCCTCGTGCCCCGGCCCCGGTTTCTGGCTGCACGGCATGAACCAGCGGCTGATGGAGCACGTGTCCGCCAGCGGCGAGCCGCATCTGTTCCACACCGACTTCACCGCCTGCCATACCTATGCGGACGGCCACGCTCGTGCGGCGCAGGTGCGTTGCGCCACGCGCCTGATCGTTGGCCGGCGCGATGCGATGACGCCGCCGCGCGCGGCGAAAGCACTTGCCGATGCGCTCGCGCAGGCGGGCACGCCAGTCGACACCGTCACGCTCGATGCGGGCCACGCGTTGATGACCGAGCAACCCGACGCGACGCTCGATGCGCTGTACGGCTTCGCTTCGCGGCCGCCGCACGAAGCGCGCTGATGGGGCGCGCGATGGCCGCTCGCCGCGCGCCTCGGTGCTCCGCGGGCGGCCGTCGGGAATGCCGTTGCGAATCGCCACCGAATCACTACCGAATCACTACCGAATCACTACCGAATCACTACCGAACGACCACGATACCCACGCCGAACCCGCCGCGCCATCTGCCGAATGGCCAGGTTGCGCCAGGCAGGCGATCGCCGGAGAATGATTGAAGCTGTCTTTCTCAGCCTCCGGAGGCCGTCATGGCTCATACAGCACATACCGATCACTTCACGAACTTCGCGGAGTTTTATCCGTACTACCTGAGCGAGCATCGCAATCTCGTGTCGCGGCGGCTGCATTTCGTCGGCTCGCTCGGCGTCATTGGCTGCCTCGCGATGGCGCTCGCCACCGGCAACTGGCTATGGTTGCCGGCGGCCGTGGTGTGCGGCTACGGCTTCGCGTGGGTCGGCCATTTCTTCTTCGAAAAGAACCGGCCTGCCACCTTCCGTCATCCGTTTTACAGCCTGATGGGCGACTGGGTGATGTTCAAGGACATCTGCGTGGGGAAGATCTCGTTGTAGTTTTATCGGGGCGGCTCGAAGTCTGGCCGCCCTATCACGCTGCCTGGTGCGGCATCGAAGCCGCCGCGCGCTCGCCATCGCCGGGTCGCGCCGCCCGTGCCGCCGCGCGCGAGGCGAGCAACGCGGCGAGCGTCACCTTCAGCTGGTCGTTGTCGAGCGCGGCGAGCAGCATGCCGCCGTCCACGCGTGTGGAGTCGAGTTCGAGCTGATACGTAAGCTCCGCGCGGTCGATCACGAACAGGTCGTACAGCCGCTGCACGGTCACCTGCACCGGGTTCGCGAGGAGCACGAAGTGCGGGCCGGTATGGTCCTCCTCCAACCGCGCGATCCACTCGATCTCCTCGAGACGCTGCAACAGCATCAGCGTCGTATCCTTGTCGCGGCGAAGCATCCGGGCAAGCTCGGGCATCGTGTAGCCGCGTCTGCCGCCCTCACGCGCCTCGCACAGCCGCGCGAGCAATTCGAGCGAATCGAACAGATTGCTGCCATAGAACACAGGGCGGTGAAACTGACCGATGCGAATCGCCGGCAACGCCGATGCGATCATCGCGCCGGTCAGCGTGATGAACCAGCACAGGTACATCCACACCAGGAACAGCGGCACCGCGGCGAACGCGCCGTACACCGCCGTATAGGTCGGAATACGGCGCACGTAGTAGCCGAAGCCGCGCTTGGCGAGCTCGAACGCGACCGCGGCGATCACGCCGCCGACCACCGCGTCGCGCCATTCGACACGGCAGTTCGGCAGATAAACGTAAAGGATCGTGAACGCGAGCATCGTGAACGGCAGCGAGGCGCTCGCGAGCGCCCATTCGATCAGCGGTGTGATGCGCTGCGCGGCGCTAAACGACATCGATTGCGTGAACACATACGACGAGATGGACAGGCTCACGCCGATCAGGATCGGACCGAGCGTGATGATCGCCCAGTACACGAGAATGCGCTGCGCGACGGGCCGCGCCTTGCGCACGCGCCAGATCACATTGAACGCGGACTCGACGGTCATCATCGTCATCACCGCGGTGACGAACAGGATGATCATGCCGATCGTGGTCAGCCCTTTGGCCTTCGATGCGAACTGGTTCAGATACTTGAAGATCTGATCGTTCAGTTGCGCGGGCATCAGGTGGTCGGCAAGAAAAAACTGCAGCGACGCCTGGAACGAGCTGAAGATCGGAAACGCGGTGAACAGCGCAAACGCGACGGTGGCGAGCGGCACGAGCGCCAGCATCGTCGTGAACGTCAGGCTGCCCGCGACCTGCGGAATCCGGTCCTCGCCGATGCGTTGCGCCGCGAATTGCGCGAGCCGTTTGAGCGTGTCGAGATCGAAACGCATCCTAACCAACAAAACTGCCTCCTTGCTTGCTGAACCGTCAGACCGGGACTGCGGGAACTCCGCGCGGCGTTTGGCCGAAGCTCCTGGCCGAACGGCTATGAGCGGCCTGTGCAACTGACCGAACCCCTATAATACCCGTTCAATGATGAGGCCTATGAAAGACATTCTCGTGCTTTATTACAGCCGTCACGGCGCCACCCGCGAGCTCGCGCTGGCAATCGCGCACGGCGTCGACAGCGTCCCCGGCATGCAGGCGCGCGTGCGCACCGTGCCGGCGGTTTCCACGGTTTGCGAGGCGAGCGAGCCGGACATTCCCACCGAAGGACCACCGTACGTCGAGCTGCGCGACCTCGAAGAATGCGCGGGCCTCGCGCTCGGTTCGCCGACCCGCTTCGGCAACATGGCGGCCGCGCTCAAATACTTTCTCGACGGCACCACGCCGCAGTGGCTATCCGGTGCACTGTCGGGCAAGCCGGCCTGCGTGTTCACGTCGACCGGCAGCCTGCACGGCGGCCAGGAATCCACGCTGCTGTCGATGATGCTGCCGCTGCTCCATCACGGCATGCTGATCGTCGGCATTCCATACACGGAGAGCGCGCTGTCCACCACGCAGACCGGCGGCACGCCGTACGGCGCCTCGCATTACGCGCGCGCGGGCACGACCGGCCATGGCATCTCCGCCGACGAACGGACGCTGGCGATTGCGCTTGGTGCACGCGTTGGGCGCACGGTGGCGTCGATGTCCGAAAGGCCGTGAGCGTAAAGCCGTGAACGAACCGGATCCGCAACCCACCGAGCGCGACGACGCCCGTCGTGACGCGGGTGGCGCTGAACTCGCGGCCACGAATTCCGGGGGCCACGCGAACGCGGCGCCCGCAAGCCTCGCGGCCAACGCGTCGGCATCTACAACCGTCGCGCCCGTGCAACCCAAAGCTGCCGCCGCGCTCGTCGCCGCTTTCACACTGGTCTCGATGATCGTGCTTGCCGTCGCATGGGAATGGTGGCTCGCGCCGTTGCGCTCTGGCGGCTCGCTGCTCGTGCTGAAAGCGTTGCCGCTACTCTGCGCGTTGCCGGGCGTGTGGCGACGTCGGCTTTACACGATGCAATGGGCGTCGATGCTGATCCTGCTGTATTTCGCCGAAGGCGTCGTGCGTGGCTGGAGCGATCATGGCTTGAGCGCGCGGCTCGGCTGGCTTCAAGCGGCGCTCGCCATGATCTTCTTCACCTGCGCACTCGCGTATGTCGGACCGTTCAAGCGCGCGGCGAAACGAGCCGCGAAGCAGGCTGCAAAGCAGGCTGCAAAGCAAGCCGCCAGCGAACCGATCCCGCCCGCCTGAGGCCCAAGCCCCAACACCTTCAACCGATCCACATGACCCACACCGCTTTTCTCGCCGCCTGCCGCGACGCCATCGGCGCGACTTACGTACTGACCGATCCGCACGACACCGCTCCCTTTCTGACCGACTGGCGCCGCCGCTACACCGGCGCGGCCTGCGCGGTGCTGTGCCCGGCCACGTCCGCGGAAGCCGCCGCGCTCGTCAGGCTCGCGGTCGAACATTGCGTCGCGCTGGTGCCGCAGGGCGGCAACACCGGCCTCGCGGGCGGCGCGACACCCGACGCGAGCGGCGCGCAGGCGGTCATCAGCCTGCGCCGCCTGAATCGCGTGCGCGACATCGATCCGCACAACAACACGATCACGGTCGAAGCCGGCGTGATCCTCGCCGACGTGCAGAAGCACGCCGAAGCGGCCGGGCGTCTGTTTGCGCTGAGCCTCGCCGCCGAAGGCAGCTGCACGATCGGCGGCAATCTGTCGACCAATGCGGGCGGCACCGGCGTGCTGCGCTATGGCAACACGCGCGAGCTATGCCTCGGCCTCGAAGTGGTGACGCCGCAAGGCGAACTGTGGGACGGCCTGCGCGGGCTGCGCAAGGACAACACCGGCTACGATCTGCGCGACCTGTTCATCGGCGCGGAAGGCACGCTGGGCCTGATCACCGCGGCGGTGCTCAAGCTGCATCCGCAGCCGGCCGCGCGCGTCACCGCGCTCGCCGCGCTCGCGTCGCCGCATGCGGCGCTCGATTTTCTCGCGCTCACGCAACGCGTCGCCGGGCCGCTCCTGACCGGCTTCGAACTGATGTCGGATTTCTGCCTGCGCCTCGTCGGCCGGCATTTCGAGCAGATGCGTTATCCGTTCGCCGAACCACATGCGCAGGTCGTGCTGCTCGAACTGTCGGACAGCGAAAGCGAAGTGCACGCGCGCACGCTGTTCGAGGGGCTGATGGAAACCGCGCTCGAACAAGGTCTCGTGGAAGACGCCGTGGTGGCGGAAAACCTCGCGCAGTCTCGCGCGTTCTGGAATCTGCGCGAGCACATTCCGCTCGCCCAGGCCGAGGAGGGCCTGAACATCAAGCACGACATCGCGGTGCCGATTTCACGCATCGGCCACTTCATCGAAGCGACCGATGCGGCAATCGCGCAAGCCGCGCCGGGCGCGCGCATGGTCACGTTCGGCCATCTCGGCGACGGCAATCTGCACTACAACGTGCAGGCGCCCGAGGGCGTCGATGCGAAGGCGTTTCTGCGGCAGTACCAGAGCCCGATCAACCGGATCGTCTACGACAGCGTCGATGCGCATCGCGGCAGCATCAGCGCGGAACACGGACTCGGCCAGTTGAAGATCGACGAAGCCGCCCGCTACAAGCAGGACGTCGAGGTGCGGATGATGCGCGCGATCAAGCAGGCGCTCGATCCGCTGAACCTGATGAATCCGGGCAAGGTGCTACGCTAATATCTGAAGCCTGCGCGATCCGGCGCGCAGGCGTTTTGCAGGAGTCGCGTCCGTGAAGATTCGCGTGCTGTCCGATCTGCATCTGGAAAACGACGAGCCTGAACTGATCCCGCATGCGCAGGCGGATCTCGTGGTGCTGGCGGGCGACATCCACAATCATGCGGCTGGCCCGCGCTGGGCCGCGCAGGCGTTCGACGACACGGTGCCGGTCGTCTACGTGCCGGGCAATCACGAGTACTACGACGGTGAATTCGGCGCGCTGGAGAGCGCGATGCTCGACGCGGCCGCGCAGGTCGACAACGTGCATATGCTGAACAACGCCGCGCTGGTCGACAGCCAGGGCCGCTGGCGCGTGCTCGGCACGACGTTGTGGACCGACTTCGCGCTGTACGGCGCGACGCCGGATGCAATCGAGGAATCGATCGTCGCCGCGCGCCGGGTCATGCTCGACTATCGCGGGCTGATCCAGATGAACTGGCCGCACGACCCGCGCGACGCCGCGCGCGACTTCACGCCCGCCGATTCGCTCGCGCTGCACCAGCATGCGCGCGCGTGGCTCGAAAGCGAGCTTGCCAAACCGTTCGCCGGCCAAACGATCGTGGTCACGCATCACGCGCCGCATCGGCTGAGCCTGGCCGGGCGTTTTGCCGAAGACCGCGTGTCGGCGGGCTTCGTCAACCATCTGCCCGAGCTCGTGCGCGCGCCTGTCGCATTGTGGATTCATGGCCACACGCATACGTCGTTCGACTACGTGGCGGACGGCACGCGCGTCGTGTGCAATCCGCGCGGCTATTTCGACCGGCGCACGCGCCAGTGGGAAAATCCGCTGTTTGCGTGGGACAAGGTCGTCGAGATCTAGCGGGTGCTAGCGGGCCTCTTGCGTCAGATCAACCCGCCGCCGCTCACCGCTCGCGCCGCGGCGCATCCTGTGACTCGACCTCGACCGGCACGAGCTGCGGCTGCTGTTCGCGCATGCGGCGCAGCAGATCGCGCGACGCGGCGACGCCGATCAGTCCAAACATGACGGCCAAGCCGATCATCAGGTGCGTATCCATGAGTGTGTCGTCCTTCAGTGGTTGCGAGGCGCCGAACGGCGCCGAATCCAGCGCGTCCGGCCGGAGCGGCGGCGCGTGAACGACACGTTAACAAATCGACTGCGCGTGAGAAGTAAAGAAATGTTGCGGCGCGGCGCGTGTGTAACAGGCTGTCACGCCGCGTGCCCACGCCGCGTGCCCACTCCGCGTGCCCACTCCGCGTGCCGCTCGAACGTCAATGCATGACGAGCAGACCGTTCAGGTCCGCGCGAACTGCCGCAACTCCTCCTGATCCGCCGCCAGCGTCGAAGGCAACTCGTCGCGCAGGAATTCGACCCACGTGCGGATCTTCGCATCGAGATACTGCCGCGACGGATACAGCGCATACAGATTCATCTGCTGCGACGTGTACCCGGGCATCAGCCACAGCAGTTCGCCGCTGCGCAAACGGCTGATCGCCGAGTAGATCGGAATCAGCGCTACGCCCATGCCCTGGGCGACGGCCACGACCATCGCCTCGGCCACGTTCACCTGAAACGTCGCCGCGCCGAGCGAGACCACTTCCTCGCCGTTCGGGCCGTCGAAGGTCCATTTGTCCGGCGGATTCACCGGCGTCACCATCTGCAGGCAGGCGTGCTGCGCGAGGTCCGCAGGCGTTTGCGGCACGCCGCGCCGTTCGAGGTACGCCGGCGACGCGCACACAATGCTGAACGCGCTGCCAAGGCGCTGCGACACGAGCCCCGAATCCGGCAGGCCGGTCGCGAGCGTCAGCGACACGTCGAAGCCTTCGTCGAGCAGATCGGGCATGCGCTGCGCGAGCGTCAGTTCGATATGCACGTCCGGGTAGCGCTGCTGGTAACGGCCCACGGCCGGCACCACGTAGTGCTGGCCGAAGCTCGTCATCGCGTGAACCTTCAGCTTGCCGGACGGACGCGCGTGCGCATCGCTCGCCTCGGCCTCCGCCTGATCCACGTACGCGAGAATCTGCTCGCAGCGCTGCAGATAGCGCTCGCCAGCTTCGGTCAGCGCGATGCGGCGCGTGGTCCGGTTCAAAAGCCGCGTGCGCAGATGCGCTTCCAGATCGGAAACCGCGCGCGACGCGTAGGCCGTCGTCGTATTCAGATGCTGCGCGGCGCCCGTGAAGCTGCCCGCTTCGACGACGCGGACGAAAACGCGCATGTTTTGAAGCGTGTCCATACCTATCCTCAGAAATCGGCAGCGATTGTTACACGATCAGCAATGGCGATTGTCTCATGTCTGGTAAAAATGCCTTGCATCCTTACCGGTTATTCCGCAATCGATCAAAAAATATAATTGCGCACAAGCTTCTATAGTCAAATTTGGAGGAAATCGTGCAGTCTCCGGTACCCAAAGGGATCGCCGCAGCCGCGGTTCTTACGATCCTATTAACAATCGCCGGATGCGCAAGTACCGGAGGCGTCGCGCCGCAAACGCACACGATCAATCCTGCGTCGCTCGACGCGGGCAACGCAATCCGCGCCGCCAACGCCGACGCGCAGTGGCCCGCCGCCGACTGGTGGCGCGCCTATGACGATCCGCAGCTGGACCGGTGGATCGGGGACGCGCAAGCCGGCAATCCCAGTCTCGCGGTCGCCCAGGCGCGCGTGCGTGAGGCGGCGTCGATGGCCGGCGTCGCGCGCGCGGCGCTCGCGCCGCAAGTCAACGGTAGTCTGTCGATCCAGCGCCAGCAGTGGGCCGACAACGTGTACTACGGTCCGGGGCCGCTCGCCGGCGAGCAGTCGTGGAACAACACCGGCACGCTCGGCCTCGCCTATCACCTCGATTTCTGGGGCAAGGACAAGAACGCCGCCGAGCGCGCGCTCGACCTCGCGCACGCCAGCGCCGCCGACGCGCGCGCCGCGCAGCTCGAACTGCAGGCGAACGTCGTGCGCACCTATATCGAGATGTCGCTGAACTACGCGTTGCTCGACATCGCGAAGGCCACGCTGCAGCAACAGCAGCAGATCGTCGACCTCGCGAACCGGCGCCTGAAGGGCGGCATCGGCACGCAGCTCGAAGTGAGCCAGGCCGAGACGCCGATGCCCGAGTACGAGCGCCAGATCGACGCGATCGAGGAGAAGATCGCGCTCGGCCGCAATCAGTTGGCCGCGCTCGCGGGCAAGGGTCCGGGCGCCGGCGACGCGATCCAGCGCCCGGCGCTGTCGCTCGCCGCGCCCGCTGGTCTGCCGGCCGCGCTGCCCGTGGATCTGATCGGCCACCGGCCGGACGTGGTCGCGGCACGCTGGACGGTCGCCGCGCAGGCGCGCGGCATCGACGTCGCCAAGGCCGGGTTCTATCCGGACATCAACCTGCTCGCGTCGATCGGCGGCTATGCGGCGATGGGGCCGCTGTTCCAGTTCCTGAAGAGTCCGTCGCATAGCTGGAGCGTGGGTCCCGCGCTGACGCTGCCGATCTTCGACGGCGGCCGGCTGCGCTCGCAGCTCGGCGCGGCGTCGGCGGGCTACGACGAGGCCATCGAGCGCTACAACCAGTCGATCGTGGGCGCGCTGAAGGACATCTCGGACCAGGTGATCCGCATCCGTTCGCTGACCACCCAGGCCGACGACGCCGACCGCTCGGTCGCCGCCGCGCGCAGGAACTACGAGCTGTCGCGCGAAGGCTACCGGCGCGGCTTGACCGACTACCTGAACGTGCTGGTCGCGCAAAACCAGTTGCTGCGCGCGCAGGAAGGTGTCGCCAAAGTGCAGGCCGAGCGGCTCGGCGCGCATGCGTCGTTGATGACGGCGCTCGGCGGCGGTCTCGACGATCCGGCCAACGGTCCGCGGGATAACGAAACGTTGCCGGCGCATGGCAAGGGCAGCGGCGAGAGCAAGAGCGACGCGGCGAGTAGCGACACGGCAACAGCAGATGCCAACGCCAGGACCAACGCAGCCATCACCGCCACCACCGCCTCGCGCGCCTTGAACGCGCCCGCGTCCGAGTAAGGAAGGCCATGTCCTCCTCGCCCTCCCCGTCGAGCGCGCGCCCCGCCTCGTTCGCCGCGCTCTACGAAGCCGCCGCCCACTGGGCGCGCACCGACGGCCTCGTATGGATCTATCTGTTCAAGGCGCTCGCCGCGTGCTTCCTCGCGCTCGGCATCGCGATGAAGCTCGATCTGCCGCAGCCGCGCACCGCGATGACCACCGTGTTCATCGTGATGCAGCCGCAAAGCGGCGCGGTGTTCGCGAAAAGCTTCTATCGGATCTGCGGCACGCTGGTCGGTCTCGTCGTGATGCTCGCGCTGATCGGACTGTTCGCGCAGCAGCCGGAGCTGTTCCTCGTCACGACCGCGATCTGGGTCGGCATCTGCACCGCCGGCGCCGCGCGCAATCGCAACTTCCGTTCGTACGGCTTCGTGCTGGCGGGCTACACGGCCGCGCTGATCGGCATCCCCGCTTCGCAGCATCCGGACGGCGCGTTCCTGAGCGCGCTCACGCGGGTCGCGGAAGTGGTGATCGGGATCATCTGCGCGGGCGCGGTCAGCGGCCTCGTGTTTCCGCAGTTCGCCGGCCTGCAGATGCGCAGCACCGTGCGTGCGCGCTTCTCCGCGTTCGTCGAGTACGTGTCGGCGTCGCTTGCCGGGCGCAACGACCGCGCCCAGATCGAGGCGACCAATGCGCGCTTCGTCGCCGACATCGTCGGCTTCGAGGCCGCGCGCAGCATCGCCGTGTTCGAAGGCCCCGATTCGCGGATGCGCGGCGGGCGCCTCGCGCGTCTGAACAGCGAGTTCATGACCGCGTCGACGCGCTTTCACGCGCTGCATCAGCTGATGAACCGTCTGCGCGACAGCGGCACGCACGGCGCGGCGATCGCGATCGCCGCGCTCGAACCGTACTTCAAGGAGATCGCGCCGTTGCTCGCGAAGTCGGGCGAGCCGGTGCTGAGCGCGGCCGACGCCGCGCACGCCGCGGCCCAGCTCGACACCTACAGAAGCGAGTTGCCCAAACGCGTGCGCGCGACGCGCGACGAGCTCGAAACGCACCCCGACGCACCGTTGCTCGATTTCGACACGGGCGCCGAGCTGCTGTACCGCTTCATCGACGACCTGCATGCGTACGCGGCGACCTACGCGTCGCTCGCGGTCGACAAGCACGCGCGCGAACGCTGGATCGAGCGCTACGAGCCGAAAACCAACGCGATCGCGGCCTGCGTCGCGGGCCTGCGCGCGGCCATCGTGATGATGGTGCTCGGGGCGTTCTGGATCGCCACCGCGTGGCCGAGCGGCTCGACGTTGACGCTGGTCGCAGCGGCCGTGTGCGCGCTCGCGTCGGCGTCGCCGGATCCGAAGCGCACCGCGTTCAAGATGGCCGGCGGCACGGTGCTCGCGACGCTGATGGGCATGATCGCGGTGTTCGGCGTGTATCCGCACATCGACGGCTTCGTGATGCTGTGCGTCGCGCTCACGCCGTTCCTGCTGCTCGGCGTGTTGATGACCACGCGTGCGACGCTCGCGGGCTACGGCGTCGGCTACTGCATCTTCTTCTGCTTCCTCGCCGGCCCCGACAACGTGATTCACTACGACCCGAGCGCGTTCATGAACGACGCGCTCGCGCTGGTGCTGTCGATGCTGGTGTCGTCGATCGCGTTCGCGGTGCTGCTGCCGCCGTCGACGCCGTGGCTGCGCAACCGCCTGCTCGTCGACCTGCGCCGCCAGGTGGTGCTGGCTGGCCGCGCGGGTCTGGCACGCGTGCGCTCGCGCTTCGAAAGCGGCGCGCGCGATCTGATGTTCCAGATCAACGCGCTGTCGCAGAACGAGCCCGAAACGAAGCGCGACACGCTGCGCTGGCTGTTTTCGGTGTTGGAGGTCGGCACCGCGGTGATCGACCTGCGCCGCGAAATCGCGACGCTGCCCAACGAGCCGCGCTACCACAAAGCGGCACCGTGGCGCGTCGCGCTGCGCGCGCTGCGCGACGCGCTCGCGGCGCTGTTCGAGCGGCCGCGGCAGCAGCACTTCGCGCGCGCGCTCGCGGCGACCGCCGATGCGATCGCGCAAGTGCAGCAACTGATGGCCGGCTTCACGCCGTCGCGTGAAGAACGCCATCAGCTGCTGCGCATCCTCAGTCAACTGCATTTCATCCGTACCGCGCTGCTCGATCCGCAGTCGCCGCTTGCCTCGGCGATCGGCGCGCGCGCGGACGCATCAGAAGAAAAAGGAGTTCCTCATGCCGCGTGATATCGCCGTGCTCGATGCCTATGTGCCGGCCATTGTGCTGCTGTTCATCGCGGGCGCCGCGCTGACCTGGCTCGTCGATCGCGTGATCGCCTATACGGGCCTGTATCGCGTGGTGTGGCACCCCTCCCTGTTCCGGGCCAGCTTGCTCGTGTCCGTGTGCGGCCTTCTCGGCCTCGCCGTTTATCGTTGATCAGAGTCGAAACATGACCATCCGAAATCTTGTGGGCTTCATCGCGACAGCCGTCATTTTCATCGTCGCGATCGTGATTGGCCGCGTGCTGTGGGTCCATTACATGGACGAACCGTGGACCCGCGACGGCCGCGTGCGCGCCGAGATCGTCAACGTCGCGCCGGACGTGTCGGGCGCGATCGTCGATCTGCCGGTCAAGGACAACCAGCTCGTGAAGAAGGGCGACCTGCTGATGCAGATCGACCCGTCGCATTACCAGATCGCGGTCGAGCAGGCGCAGGCCGCCGTTGCCGCGCGCAAGGCCGAGTTGCAGATGAAGCGCGACGACGCGCAACGGCGTGCCGACATGGATTCGCAGGTGGTGTCGAAGGAAAGCCGCGAAAACGCGACGCATACCGCGTCCGCCGCCGACGCCGCCTATCAGCAGGCACTCGCCGCGCTCGACGCCGCGAAGCTGAACCTCGAACGCACGCGCGTGGTGTCGCCGGTCGACGGCTACGTGACGAACCTGTCCGTGTTCCGCGGCGACTATGCGAGCGCCGGCGCGGCGAAGCTCGCGATCGTCGATAGTCACTCGTTCTGGGTGTATGGCTACTTCGAGGAAACCAAGCTGCCGCACGTGCGCGTCGGCGATCAGGCCGAAGTGCGGCTGATGAGCGGCGGCACGCTGCAAGGCCACGTGGAGAGCATCTCGCGCGGCATCTACGACCGCGACAATCCGCAGAGCCACGAACTGCTCGCGGACGTGAATCCGACCTTCAACTGGGTGCGCCTCGCGCAGCGCGTGCCGGTGCGCGTGCGGATCGACTCGGTGCCGCCCGACGTGATGCTGGCGGCGGGCACGACCTGCACGGTGGTGGTGCGGCCGGGGACGGGCTCCGGCTCCTCGTCGGCCAACGCGAGCTGACGCCCGCGCCGCCTTTTATAGCCTGAACTGCCCCACCATCGCCTTCAGCCCGCGCGCCTGATCGTCGAGCGAGCGGGCCGCGGCGGTGGCCTCCTCCACCAGCGCGGCGTTCTGCTGCGTGCCCGAGTCCATCTGCGTGACCGCGAGACTGATCGCCTCGATACCGGCGCTCTGCTCGGACGACGCCGCCGAAATCTCGCCCATGATGTCGGTCACGCGCTTCACGGCCTTGACGACTTCGTCCATCGTCTGACCGGCGTCAGCGGCGAGCGTCGAGCCGTTGCCGACGCGCTCGACCGAAGTCTGGATCAAGCCCTTGATCTCCTTCGCGGCCGCCGCGCTGCGCTGCGCGAGATTGCGCACTTCCGCCGCGACGACCGAAAAGCCGCGCCCCTCCTCGCCCGCGCGCGCCGCCTCGACGGCCGCGTTCAACGCGAGGATGTTGGTCTGGAACGCGATCCCCTCGATCACGCCGATGATGTCGCCGATGCTGCGCGCGCTGTCGTTGATGTCGTTCATCGTCGCCACCACGCGGCTCACGACCGCGCCGCCCTGCTCGGCGATGGCCGACGCGTTGTTCGCGAGCGTGCTCGCCTGCTTTGCGTTGTCGGCGTTCTGACGCACCGTCGAGGTCAGTTGCTCCATGCTGCTCGCGGTGCGCTCGAGCGCGAGCGCCTGCTGTTCGGTACGCTGCGACAGATCGAGATTGCCCATCGAAATCTGCGCGGACGCGGTCGCGATCGCATCGGCGCTCGACGCGATGTCGGCAACCGTCGTCGCGAGTCCGCTTTGCATGTCGGACAGCGCGAACAGCATGCTCGCACGGTCCTTGCCGCCGAGCGCGATGCGATTCGACAGATCGCCCGCGGCGATGCGGCGCGCGATCTCCTTCGCGTACGCGGGCTCGCCGCCGAGTTGCGCGGTGAGGCGCCGCACGACCCACGCGGCGATGCCGACCGCGAGCACGATCAGTGCGAGCGTCATCGCCGCGATCATCACGAACGACGAGTGATAGATGAAGCCGGACGCGTCGATCGTCGCCTTCGCGGCGGTGCCGCGCTGCGCGACGAGTTCGTCGACGAGCTTTTCGAGCTTGCCGGTTTCGACGAGCAGCGACACGTCCTGCGTACCGACCTGCCAGTTCATCTGCGACAGATCGAGCGGCTGCGCTTTCACGAGCGTGACGAAGTCGCGTAGGTGACCGCTCCATGCCGCGACCGCCGCGGTGAACGCCTTCTGCGCGCCGACCGCCTTCACGTCCGACTTATCGACGTACTGCTGGAGCGTACGCAGTTGCTCGTTGAGACCCGCGAGGCCGCTCTCGATGTCGGCCCCGAGTTCGTCGCGCTCCTTCGCCGTGGTCGCGGTGAGCAGCATCTTTTGCGCGCGGCTCGCGCGTAGCATGTGGCCGCGCGCTTCCTCGGCGGCGCGGCTCGCGACGTGGCCCTGGTCGTAGATCGATTGCGCGGACGCGTTCAGCCGGCCGATCTGCAGCAGCGAAAACACGCCGATCAGCAGCGTGCCGGCGAGCAGAATCGCAAACGCGATCCGCAGCGTCGCCTTGACCGACAGGCCGTTGAACTTCGTTGCCGCTGCGCTGTGTGCCACTGCTTTCATCATCCCCGTCTCCACATGTCGACGCGCCGGACGGTCGGTTCCGGCATCACCACTTATCTCTCCGGGTCTACGGCAGCCCGCCCCGCGATCTTGAATTTCGCTTGCGCAGGCCGCGGCGGGTCGTGCGCCGCTTGCCGTTCCCGGTTCCATGTTCGACGCGCCGCTTCGTGAGCCGCGCAATCGCGAGCGCTTTATACCGTGGCCAAAAACTCGCCAAAAAAAGTTTCTTCAGGCAAAGAGCTGACGATTCGTCCTTTCACCGCCGAATGAAAAGTCATCCGCCCCCTTGTCCGATTCGCGACAAAACTTGTCCTTACAATTCGCTTCGGCCACATTAAACTTCGGCTAGATATTCAAAACGCCGGTTGCCACGACGAAACGCCGCAGTGCTTCGCGGAACGCGCCTACGAGGCGTGCTGCCCGCACCGGTTTTCGGTGCCGATCTTTCATTCCACCGTTTTCCCGATCTTTTTTCTAGCGTATGGAAACGAGCCTCGATAAAAGCGCCCTTGCCGGCGCATCCGCCACGGGGGCGAGCACGTCCCCGGCCGCCGCTGCGCCGGCGGCCGCCAAGGTCCAGCGCACGGTGTATTCCGTGCTCGGTGCGATCAGCTTTTCGCACCTGCTCAACGACATGATCCAGTCGCTGATCCTCGCCATCTACCCGATGTTCAAGGACAACTTCTCGTTGTCGTTCGGGCAGATCGGTCTGATCACGCTGACCTACCAGATCACCGCGTCGCTGCTGCAGCCGCTCGTCGGCAGCTATACCGACAAACATCCGAAGCCGTACTCGCTGCCGGTCGGCATGGGCTTCACGCTGACCGGGCTGCTGCTGATGTCGGTCGCGCCGAACTTCGGCGTGCTGCTGGTCGCCGCGGCGCTGGTCGGCTGCGGGTCGTCGGTGTTCCATCCGGAGTCGTCGCGAGTCGCG
This sequence comes from Paraburkholderia sp. 35.1, assembly GCF_050436525.1. NCBI lineage: Bacteria > Pseudomonadati > Pseudomonadota > Betaproteobacteria > Burkholderiales > Burkholderiaceae > Paraburkholderia > Paraburkholderia sp. 35.1. The sequence continues at coordinate 729,243 of NZ_JBNDMJ010000003.1, forward strand.
CGGATGGCCTCGGGTGGCCGTCATGGGCTCGCGCAGTCGTTGTTCCAGGTCGGCGGCAATGCGGGTTCGTCGCTCGGGCCGCTGCTCGCCGCGCTGATCGTGATTCCGCACGGGCAACGCAGCATCGCGTGGTTCTCGGCGGCGGCGCTCGTCGCGATCGTCGTGCTCACGCAGATCGGCCGCTGGTACAAGCGTCATCCGTCGGTCAGGAAGGCGCGCGGCCAGGGCGCGCATGTGACGCTGCCGCGTAACAAGATCATCCTGGCGATGAGCGTGCTGGTGTTGCTGGTGTTCTCCAAGTACTTCTATCTCGCCAGCATCAATAGCTATTTCACGTTCTACCTGATCGACAGGTTCCATCTGTCGGTGCAGGCCGCGCAGATCCATCTGTTCGTGTTCCTCGCGGCGGTCGCGGCGGGTACGGTGATCGGCGGGCCGATCGGCGACAGGATCGGGCGCAAGTACGTGATCTGGGTGTCGATTCTTGGCGTCGCGCCTTTTACGCTGCTGTTGCCGTATGCGAATCTGTTCTGGACTGGTGTGCTGACGGTTGTTATTGGGGTGGTGCTCGCCTCGGCGTTCTCGGCGATTCTTGTTTATGCGCAGGAGTTGATTCCTGGGAAGGTTGGGATGGTGGCTGGGTTGTTCTTTGGTTTTGCCTTTGGGCTTGGCGGCGTGGGCGCCGCGGTGCTTGGGGAACTCGCTGACGCTACCAGTATTGTGTTTGTTTATAAGGTTTGTTCGTTTTTGCCGTTGATTGGGGTGCTCACTGTTTTGTTGCCGGATGTTGAGGGGAAGCGGGTTAAAGGGTGAGCGCGTGCCGCGGGGTTGGGGCTTTTTCCTTATCGTGTGGTGTTGGCCTTTCCTTGTTGTCTTGTCGGTCTATTAGCGTTGCCCCTGTGCGGGGCGGCACCTACTTTCTTTGCTGCTGCAAAGAAAGTAGGCAAAGAAGACAGCTCAAACCGCAAACTCTTAAGCGGGTCCCCTGGCTCGGAAGGGGTAGTGGTGCATCTGGAATCCGTGCCCCCGCACATTCCCCGTTCGTGACAAAGCCATCATCCCTCCCACTCCGCACTACGTGCGTCGCGGACGGGTCTGCCTGGGAAACCAATGGTTTGGCCCGCGCAGCGGGGGCCGTCGGCTGCGCCTCGGCGATGCGCCGAAACAACCGGTGGTTTTTGAGCGGGGTTTCGGCGCGCGTAGCGCCGCCGGAAGAATGACGGCCTTGTCACTGGCGCCGAATGTGCGGGAGCACGGATTCCAGATGCACCACTACCTCATGCGGACCTAGGGACCCACTTGAGAGTTTGCGGTTTTAGCTGTCTTCTTTGCCTACTTTCTTTGCAGCAGCAAAGAAAGTAGGTGCCGCCCCGCACAGGGGCAACGCTAATAGACCGATAAGTCAGCAAGGAAAGGCCAACACCGCAAAGAACACTACCCTCGCCTTAGCCCCGCATCCGCCTCCACAGCAAAAAACCCACCGCAATGACGATAACCACAACACCGTCGACAACAGCCAGCACCGGCAAAGGATCGCTCCACTTGTCCATGTTCGTCGTGCGCGAATAATAGGGCTCGCCGCTTCCATACGCTTCGTCCAGGTTAATCACGTTAAACGCAGCAACCGCAACGTCAAGGGCAAGCAGAACTACGCCAGCGAGAAAACGGGCGATGCTGGACTTCCGCATGTCAGTACCTAACCGTCAATGGAATGTAGCAATCTGGCGACGGCGTAGCCGCCTCCTTCAGGTCGCGCAGGCAGGAACGCCCGATCTACCACGCTCGGAAGCGTGTCGATTGAACATGCAAGCCTCACCATCCTGGGGGAAAACGACCTGTCACGTTGATCGCCTCTACCCTACCTGGCGGAGCAGAAACAACAAATGGGCGACGGATGAAAATGACGAACAACGACTTTCTTCTGTTGCCCTTCGCCCTTACGGCGAACCCGCTTGCCCCCCCTCCCGCCCGTGGCTATGCTTGTGCGCATAACAAGCGCCGCACCGGCGCGCAATTTGCGATTCCGTTTCATCCAACCCCGTCCACTCCCGCCGCACGAGGATCGCCGCCGATGACCCGCTACCGCGATTTCCACCGCCGCTCGATCGACCATCCCGAAGCCTTCTGGCGCGAAGAAGCCCAGCGCATTCACTGGCACACGCCATTCGGCACCGTGCTCGACCGCTCGAAGCCGCCGTTCGCGCGCTGGTTCGTCGGCGGTCGCACGAACCTCTGCCATAACGCGGTCGATCGGCATCTGGCCGAACGCGCGCAGCAGAACGCGCTCGTCTACGTATCGACCGAAACCGGCATCGAGCGGCACTACACGTATGCCGATCTGTACGCCGAAATCAACCGGATGGCCGCCGTCATGCGCTCGCTCGGCGTGAAGCGCGGCGACGTCGTGCTGATCTATCTGCCGATGATCCCCGAGGCGCTGTTCGCGATGCTCGCCTGCGCGCGGCTCGGCGCGATCCACTCGGTCGTGTTCGGCGGCTTCGCCGCGCCGAACCTCGCCACGCGTATCGACGACGCGAAGCCCGTGCTGATCGTCACGGCCGACGCCGGCGCGCGCGGCGGCAAGGTGGTCGACTACACGCCGCTCGTCGACGAAGCGCTCGCGCGCGCCATGCACAAGACACCGCATGTGCTGCTGATCGACCGGCAGCTCGCGCCCGCGCGACTGAACGCACCCTACCTCGTCGCCTACGAGCCGCTGCGCGAACAGTTCTTCGACGCCCACGTCCCGTGCGAGTGGCTCGAATCGAACGAGGCGTCGTACGTGCTGTACACGTCGGGCACGACCGGCAAACCGAAGGGCGTGCAGCGCGATGTCGGCGGCTATGCGGTCGCGCTCGCGGCATCGATGGAATACATCTTCGAGGGCAAGCCCGGCGACACCATGTTCACCGCGTCCGACGTCGGCTGGGTGGTCGGCCACAGCTACATCGTGTACGCGCCGCTGATCGCGGGGCTGACCACCTTGATGTACGAAGGCACGCCGATTCGTCCGGACGGCGGCATCTGGTGGCGGCTCGTCGAACAGCACAAGATCAACCTGATGTTCACCGCGCCGACCGCGATACGCGTGCTGAAGAAGCAGGACCCGGCGCTGATGAAGGCAGCCGATCTGTCGAGCCTGCGCACGCTGTTTCTCGCCGGCGAACCACTCGACGAACCGACCGCCGAATGGATCTCCAACGCGTTGAACAAGCCGGTGATCGACAACTACTGGCAGACCGAAACCGGCTGGCCGATGCTCGCGATTCCGCGCGGCATCGAGGCACTGCCGACCAAGCTCGGTTCGCCGGGCGTGCCCTCGATCGGCTATAGCCTGACCGTGCGCGACGAGCTGACCGGCGAGCCCTGCGCGCCCGGCGAGAAAGGCGTGCTGGCGCTCGACTATCCGCTGCCGCCGGGCTGCATGTCGACGGTATGGGGCGACGACAAGCGCTTCGTCGGCACCTACTGGTCGAGCGTGCCGAACCAACAGGTGTATTCGACGTTCGACTGGGGCGTGCAGGACGAGGACGGCTACGTGACGATCCTCGGCCGCACCGACGACGTCATCAACGTCGCGGGCCATCGTCTCGGCACGCGCGAGATCGAGGAGGCGCTGTCGAGCCATGCGGCTGTCGCGGAAGTCGCGGTGGTCGGTGTGACCGATCCGGTCAAGGGTCAGGCGGCGATGGCCTTCGTCGTGCTGCGCGGCGCGCAGGGAGAAGGCGACCCGAGCGAGCGCGCGCGGCTCGAAGCCGAGCTGGCGATGACGGTGGACCGCCATCTCGGCTCGATTGCGCGGCCCGCGCGCGTGGTGATGGTATCGATGCTGCCGAAGACGCGCTCCGGCAAGCTATTGCGCCGCGCTATCGCGGCGCTCGCCGAAGGGCGCGAGCCGGGCGATTTGCCGACGATCGAAGATCCGGCCGCGCTGCAGCAGGTGCGCGACGCGCTCGGCGACGGCAGGAAGAAATAAGCGGGCCGATCAGCGGGCGACCAGGCGGACGAACAGGCGCGCGCTCAGCCCGCGGTGTCTCGCGTGCCGAGAAAGCGCGCGAGAATCGCGTTCGAATACGTGCCCGCGATCCCGGTCAGGAACGACATGAACGATCCGGGCGCGTGGTCGTCGGCGGTATCGGAGATCGTGCGCACGACCGCGCACGGCACGCCGTACTCGTAGCAGACCTGCGCGATCGCCGCGCCTTCCATCTCGACCGCGAGCGCATCGGGCAGCGCGTCGCGCAACGCCGCGACGGCCGCCGCGCTCGCGACGAACTGATCGCCGCTGACGATCAAGCCGCGATGCACGCGCGGCGCGCGCGTGCCGAAGCGCACCGCGCAGGCCGCGCCTTCCTCGGCGACGAACTGCTCGCATGCGGCCATCAGACGGTCGGCGAGCGCCGCATCGGTGGTGAAGCGCGACATGCCGAGCAGCGGCACCTCGAAGCGCGGAAAAAGCGGCGACGCGTCGACATCGTGCTGCATCAGCGCGCTCGCAACGACGATATCGCCGACATGCACGTCGCCGCCGACACCGCCCGCGACACCGGTGAACACGATCGCCTCGACATCGAACGCGTGGATCAGCGCACTGACCGTCGCGGCCGCCGCGACCTTGCCGATGCGCGCGAGCGTGACGACGCACGGCGTGCCGTGCACGGTGCCGACGTGGTAGTCACGCTGGCCGTGCGTGACCGTGCGCACGCCGGACTCGGCGCGCATCGCTTCGATCAGGTCGCCGAGTTCCTGCGGTAACGCGGCCAGAACGCCGAGCGGCCGCCGCGCATCGTGGCTGAGATTCAAGGGCGTGCTCATTCGACCGCCTGCAATTTAGCCACCGCCAGCGCCAGCCACTTTTCGCCGTGCCGCTTGAAGCGGACCTGCGCTTTCGCGTCGGTGCCGTTGCCTTCGAGTGCGGTGATCGTGCCTTCGCCGAACTTGGTATGGAACACCTGCTGGCCGACGCGGAAGCCCGTGTCGGCCGCGCGTTGCTCGTTCGCGAACGCGGGCGCCGGCGCGGAGGTCACCGCCGCCGTCGACGCCGAACCGCCGCCGTACCCCGGCCGCGCGAACCAGTCGCGCCCGTAGCCGGCGTTGTCCGAGCGGCCGCCCCAGCGCGAGCCCGCCTCGACCTTCGGCGTCAGCCACTTCAGCGTTTCGTGCGGCAATTCGTCGAAGAAACGCGAGCGGATGTTGTAGCGGGTCTGGCCGTGCAGCATCCGGCTCTGCGCGAAAGACAGGTACAGCCGCTCCTTCGCGCGCGTGATCGCGACGTACATCAGACGCCGCTCCTCTTCGAGGCCGTCGGCCTCCATCGCGCTGTTCTCGTGCGGGAACAGCCCCTCTTCGAGGCCGGTGATGAACACCGCGGTGAATTCGAGCCCCTTTGCCGCGTGCACCGTCATCAGCTGCACCGCTTCCTGGCCGGCCTGCGCCTGGTTGTCGCCCGCTTCGAGCGATGCGTGCGACAGAAAGCCCGCGAGCGGCGTCATCGTGTCGGGGTTTTGCGCCGGATCGGCGACGCCCGGTGCGTCGAGGACCACCGTGGTCGGATCGTCGGTCGCGACCGCGAGTTCGGGCGCGGCGCTGGCTCCTGGGCGCAGCGGAATCGAGCGCGCGGGCGTATCGAGCCCGTAGCCTTCCTCGCTGACGAACGCGGCGGCCGCGTTGACGAGTTCCTGCAGGTTCTCGAGCCGCTCCTGGCCTTCGCGCTCGTTCTGATAGAAGTCGGCGAGACCGCTCGCGCGGACCACGTACTCGACGGTCTCCGGCAGGCTCATCTGCTGCGTGTCGGCGCGCATCTTGCCGACGAGGTTCGCGAACGCGGCGAGGCTCGAGCCGGCCTTGCCGGCGACGTACGGAATCGCCGCGGCCATCGAGCAGTTGTACAGACGCGCCGCGTCGGCGAGCTGTTCGATCGAACGCGCGCCGATGCCGCGAGTCGGGAAATTGACGACGCGGCCGAACGCGGTGTCGTCGTTCGGGTTGTCGATCAGGCGCAGGTATGCGAGCGCGTGCTTGACTTCCTGACGTTCGAAAAAGCGCAGGCCGCCATACACGCGATACGCGATGCCCGCGTTGACGAGCGTGTGCTCGATCGTGCGCGACTGCGCGTTGCTGCGGTAGAGCACCGCGATTTCGCTGCGCGACAGGCCGGTGTTGATCAGCGCGCGGATCTCTTCGACGATCCAGCCGGCCTCCTGCGAATCGGTCGCCGATTCGTAGACGCGCACCGGTTCGCCGTGACCCGCGTCGGTACGCAGATTCTTGCCGAGGCGTCGCGAGTTGTTCGCGATCAGCTGGTTGGCGGCATCGAGAATATGGCCGTGCGAACGATAGTTCTGCTCGAGCTTGATCAGATTGCGCACGTTGAACTCGTGCTCGAAGTCGCGCATGTTGCCGACGTTCGCGCCGCGGAACGCGTAGATCGACTGGTCGTCGTCGCCGACCGCGAAGATTGCGTTGTGCTGGCCCGCGAGCAGCTTCAGCCACGCGTATTGCAGCTTGTTGGTGTCCTGAAACTCGTCGACGAGGATGTGCCTGAAGCGCGCCTGGTAATGCGCGCGCAGCGGCGGATTGTGCGCGAGCAGTTCGTAGCAGCGCAGCAGCAGCTCGGGGAAGTCGACGACGCCTTCGCGCTGGCATTGCTGATCGTAGGCTTCGTAGAGTTCGACGAACTTGCGGTTGAAGTTGTCGGTGGCGTCGACGTCTTTGGGGCGCAGGCCCTGCTCTTTCGCGTTGTTGATGAAGTACTGGAGATTTTTCGCGGGGTACTTTTCGTCGTCGATGTTGAGGCCCTTCATCAGGCGCTTGATCGCTGACAGCTGGTCCGCGGTATCGAGAATCTGGAACGTGGCGGGCAGCCCGGCGTCGCGGTGATGCGCGCGCAGCATACGGTTGCACAGGCCGTGGAACGTGCCGATCCACATGCCGCGCGTGTCGATCGGCAATAGCGCCGAGAGGCGCGCCATCATTTCGCGGGCGGCTTTGTTCGTGAAGGTCACCGCGAGGACGGTCGCGGGGGACGCGAGGCCTTGCTGAATCAGCCACGCGATGCGGGTGATCAGGACGCGGGTTTTGCCGCTGCCGGCGCCCGCCAGGATCAGGGCGGGCTCATTCGGGAGCGTTACGGCGGCGTGTTGTTCGGGGTTTAGATTCGAGAGGAGGTCGGGCATTTTTTTGCTTAGGCGCAGTTCGGGGGACATTATATGCCCCGGCGGGGGCGGCGCTTTTTTTGGTTTTTTTGTTCTTCTGGATATGGGTTGGGGTTTTTTCGTTGTTCTGGGTTGGTTGGCCTTTCCTTGCTTTGTTATCGGTCTATTAGCGTTGCCCCTGTGCGGGGCGGCACCTACTTTCTTTGCTGCTGCAAAGAAAGTAGGCAAAGAAGACAGCTAAAACCGCCAACTCTTAAGCGGGTCCCCTGGCTTGGAAGGGGTAGTGGTGCATCTGGAATCCGTGCCCCCGCACATTCCCCGTTCGTGACAAAGCCATCATCCCTCCCACTCCGCACTACGTGCGTCGCGGACGGGTCTACCAGGGAAACCAATGGTTTGGCCCGCGCAGCGGGGGCCGTCGGCTGCGCCTCGGCGACGCGCCGAAACAACCAGTGGTTTTTGAGCGGGGTTTCGGCGCGCGCAGCGCCGCCGGAAGAATGACAGCCGTGTCGCAAGCGCGGAATGTGCGAGAGCACGGATTCCAGATGCACCACTACCTTATGCGGACCGAGGGACCCGCTTAAGAGTTTGCGGTTTGAGCTGTCTTCTTTGCCTACTTTCTTTGCTGCTGCAAAGAAAGTAGGTGCCGCCCCGCACAGGGGCAACGCTAATAGACCGATAAGTCAGCAAGGAAAGGCCAACCAAGCCAGAACAACGAAAAAAGCATAACCCCTGTCCACACCGGCCGCCGGCCGGCAAAAAACCTCGTCCAGCTATAATCAACCCTTCCCCGCCTCCAAAATCCTGCCTTTAACAGAAACATGAGCGACACCCCGAGCGACCCGACCTCGACGCTTGCAAAAAGCTTCGAACCCCACACCATCGAAGCCCACTGGGGCCCTGAATGGGAAAAGCGCACCTACGCCGCGCCCTCCTTCGACGCGAACCGCAAGGATTTCTCGATCCAGCTGCCGCCGCCGAACGTCACGGGCACGCTGCACATGGGCCACGCGTTCAACCAGACCATCATGGACGGCCTGACCCGCTATCACCGCATGCTCGGCGAGAACACGCTGTGGGTGCCGGGCACCGACCACGCGGGCATCGCCACGCAGATCGTCGTCGAACGCCAGCTCGACGCGCAGGGCGTGTCGCGCCACGACCTCGGCCGCGAGAAGTTCGTCGAGCGCGTGTGGGAGTGGAAGCAGCAATCCGGCTCCACGATCACGAATCAGGTGCGTCGTCTCGGTGCATCGATCGACTGGTCGCGCGAATACTTCACGATGGACGACAAGACGTCGGCCACCGTGCGCGACGTGTTCGTGCGTCTGTATGAACAGGGCCTGATCTATCGCGGCAAGCGCCTCGTGAACTGGGACCCGGTGCTGCTCACCGCCGTATCCGACCTCGAAGTGGTCAGCGAAGAAGAAAACGGCCACCTGTGGCACATCCACTATCCGTTGACCGACGGCTCGGGCCATCTGACCGTCGCCACCACCCGTCCGGAAACCATGCTCGGCGACACCGCCGTGATGGTCCACCCGGAAGACGAGCGCTACGCCCACCTGATCGGCAAGACCATCACGCTGCCGCTGTCGAACCGCGAAGTGCCGATCATCGCCGACGATTACGTCGACCGCGAATTCGGCACAGGCGTCGTCAAGGTCACGCCCGCGCATGATTTCAACGATTATCAGGTCGGCCTGCGCCACCAGCTGCCGCAAATCGAAATCCTCACGCTCGACGCGAAGATCAACGACAACGCGCCCGAAAAATACCGCGGCCTCGACCGTTTCGAAGCCCGCAAGCTGGTGGTCGCCGATCTCGAGGCGCTCGGTGCGCTCGAATCGGTCAAGCCGCACAAGCTGATGGTGCCGCGCGGCGACCGCACCGGCGTCGTGATCGAGCCGATGCTGACCGACCAGTGGTTCGTCGCGATGAGCAAGCCGGCGCCCGAAGGCACGTTCAATCCGGGCAAGTCGATCACCGAAACCGCGCTCGACGTCGTGCGCAACGGCCAGATCAGATTCGTGCCGGAAAACTGGACCACCACGTACTACCAGTGGCTCGAAAACATCCAGGACTGGTGCATCTCGCGTCAGCTGTGGTGGGGTCACCAGATTCCGGCGTGGTACGGCGAGAACGGCGAAGTGTTCGTCGCCAAGACCGAAGAGGACGCGCGCGCAAAGGCCGTCGCGGCCGGCTACACGGGGGCGTTGAAGCGCGATGAAGACGTGCTCGACACGTGGTTCTCGTCCGCTCTGGTGCCGTTCTCGTCGCTCGGCTGGCCGAACGAAACCGAAGAACTCAAGCACTTCATGCCGTCGTCGGTGCTCGTCACCGGCTTCGACATCATCTTCTTCTGGGTCGCGCGCATGGTCATGATGACCACGCACTTCACGGGCAAGGTGCCGTTCGAAACGGTCTATATGCACGGTCTCGTGCGCGACGCCGAAGGCCAGAAGATGTCGAAGAGCAAGGGCAACACGCTCGACCCGATCGACATCGTCGATGGCATCGACCTCGACGCGCTCGTCGCGAAGCGCACCACCGGCTTGATGAATCCGAAGCTGGCCGCGTCGATAGAGAAGAAGACCCGCAAGGAGTTTCCGGACGGCATTGCGGCGTTCGGCACCGACGCGCTGCGCTTCACGATGGCGTCGATGGCCACGCTCGGCCGCAACGTCAATTTCGACCTCGCGCGCTGCGAAGGCTATCGCAACTTCTGCAACAAGCTGTGGAACGCCACGCGCTTCGTGCTGATGAACTGCGAAGGCCACGACTGCGGTTTCGGCCAGCCGGCGCAATGTGGCGAATGCGGGCCAGAAGGCAATCTGCATTTCTCGCAGGCCGACCGCTGGATCGTGTCGCAACTGCAGCGCGTGGAAGCGGAAGTCGTCAAGGGTTTTTCCGACTATCGTTTTGACAATGTGGCCAACGCCATATACAAGTTCGTATGGGACGAATATTGTGACTGGTACGTTGAACTCGCCAAAGTGCAGATCCAGACGGGGCAGCCGAACCAGCAGCGTGCCACGCGGCGGACGCTTTTGCGTGTGCTCGAAACGGTGCTGCGCCTCGCGCATCCGGTGATCCCGTTCATCACCGAAGCGCTGTGGCAGAAAGTGGCGCCGCTCGCGGGACGCTACCCGGAAGGCAAGGCCGAGGGCGAGGCGTCCATCATGGTGCAGCAGTATCCCGTCGCGGAGCCGTCGAAGCTCGATGAAGACGCCGAGCGGTGGGCGACCGACCTCAAAGCGGTGATCGATGCATGCCGTAATCTGCGCGGAGAAATGAACCTGTCGCCGGCGGTGAAGGTGCCGTTGCTCGCCACCGGCAATGCGGAGCGTCTTCGTACTTTCGCGCCTTACGCTCAGGCACTTGCGCGTCTATCGGAGGTGCAGATCATCGCCGACGAGGCCGCGCTCGACGCCCAGGCGGATGGCGCGCCGATTGCTATCGTAGGAACGGACAAGCTCGTGTTGAAGGTCGAAATCGACGCAGCGGTCGAACGCGAACGCCTGTCGAAAGAGATCACGCGGTTGAGCGCCGAAATCGTCAAGTGCAACGGTAAGCTACAGAATCAGGCCTTCGTTGCGAAGGCGCCGGCGGCGGTCGTGGAACAGGAGCAGAAGCGGCTGGCCGATTTCGAAGCCACCGTCGGCAAGCTGAAAGCCCAACTGGCCCGCTTGCCGGCCTGACCGACGCGCCCGCCCCCTCAACGGCGGGCAAGGATTTAAACCAGAGGACTCAGGGTATTCACATGCTAAAAGTTACGAAGGCGGTCTTTCCGGTAGCCGGTCTTGGCACCCGCTTCCTCCCCGCCACGAAGGCTAGCCCGAAGGAGATGCTGCCGATCGTCGACAAGCCGCTGATTCAGTACGCGGTGGAAGAGGCGATGGCGGCCGGCATCACCGAAATGATCTTCGTCACGGGCCGCAGCAAGCGCGCGATCGAAGACCATTTCGACAAGTCCTATGAGATCGAGGCCGAACTCGAGGCGCGCGGCAAGGACAAGCTGCTCGAACTCGTGCGCAGCATCAAGCCGAGCCACGTCGACTGCTTCTACGTGCGCCAGGCCGAGGCGCTGGGCCTCGGCCACGCCGTGCTGTGCGCCGAGAAGCTGGTAGGCGACAACCCTTTCGCCGTGATTCTCGCGGACGACCTGTTGTACGGCACGCCGCCCGTGATGACGCAGATGATCGAGGTGTTCGATCACTATCACAGCTCGGTGATCGGCGTCGAAGAGATCCCGCCGCAAGATACGAAATCGTACGGCATCGTCGACGGCAAGGAATGGGAAGACTCGATCATCAAGATGTCGGGCATCGTCGAAAAGCCGGAACCGGGCGTGGCGCCGTCGAACCTCGGCGTGGTGGGCCGTTATGTGCTGAAGCCGCGCATCTTCGATCACCTGCGCTCCATCAAGCCGGGCGCGGGCGGTGAATTGCAACTGACGGACGCGATCCAGTCGCTGCTCGCCGACGAACAGGTGCTCGCGTACAAGTATCACGGCACACGTTTCGACTGCGGCAGCAAGCTGGGCTACCTGAAGGCGACCGTCGAGTTCGCCCTGCGTCACCCGGAAGTCGCCGCCGATTTCGAAGAATATCTGCGTACCCGCTCGCCGGTTCTCGAAGGCTGACGTCGAAAGTCCGGCTGAAACGAAGAAGGCGCTGTACCCCGAATAATGGGGACAGCGCCTTCTTTTTTTACATCGGACCGACAGTTTTACCCAATGCAGCTCAACGACGCCGCATCAGAAACGTAAACACCTTGTCATGCGCCGAGCTTTCGACGATCTCGTTGCCGGTCTGCTTCGCGAACGCGGCGAAATCGCGCTGCGAGCCGGGATCGGTGGCGAGCACCTTGAGAATCTGGCCGCTTTCCATGTCGGCGAGCGCCTTTTTGGCGCGCAGGATGGGCAGCGGGCACATGAGCCCGCGCGCATCGACTTCCTTGTGAATCTGAATTTGCATCGACGATGACCTTCGGGACGGGGCGTCGCTGACGACGCCGGACAGAGGGTCAAATTTTACAGCAGGCGGAGCGGCGGCGCCGGACATCGCCACGACGCCCATTTCCACGCGAGCCGTGCCGCGCGCCGTTACAGCGTCACCGCCTCGCCGCTTTGCAGCGACTCGCGCAGCGCCACGCCGATACGCGTCGCTTCGAGCGCATCGGCGAGCGTCGCGCCACGCTGTGCCGCATCGCCCTTCCCCGGCCCTTTTCGCACCAATGCGACGAACGCGCGTGCCTCGTGCAGAAACGCGTCCTCGAACCGGTCGAAAAAGTTCGGCGTGCACTCGTTGCGAATGCCGGTCGCGTCGTAGATCTCGACGCGGTTCGCGCGCGGATTGCGGCCGATCGTCAGCGCGCCCGCCGTGCCGATCACTTCGCTGTGCGTATCGTTGCCGTGCGCCTGGGTGCGCGACGCGTAGAACATCGCGAGCTTACCGCCCTCGAATTCGCAGATCGCGACACCGTTGTCGACGTCGCCGAATTCGCGCAGACCCTCGTGCAGCGCGACCGTGCCCGCCGCGAACACGCGCGTCGCGCGCGGCTTGCCGAGCAGCCAGCGGGCGACGTCGATGTCGTGCACCGTGCAGTCGAGAAAGATGCCGCCCGAGGTCGCCGCGAAGCGCACGAAGAAACCGTCGTCGTCGTTTTTATCGGTGGTTTGCGAGCGCACGAGGAACGGCCGGCCGATCTGGCCGGCGGCGATTTTATCGAACGCGTCGCGGTAGCTCGGATCGAAGCGGCGCATGAAGCCGATCGTCGCCTGCAGGTGCGGATAGCGCGCCGCTTCGGCCAGCACGCGCTCGCATTCGGCGACATCGAGCGACAGCGGCTTTTCGCAGAACACATGCTTGCCGGCGCGCAATGCGTCGACGATCTGCTGCGCGTGCAGCGATGACGGCGTGACGAGCCATACCGCGTCGACGCGCGGATCGGCGAGCAGGTCCGCGTAATCGGTGTAGAGACGCGGTTCGGGTAGTGCATCACGCGCCCATGCCAGTTCATCTTCGAGCGGACTGCACGCGGCCGTGAGCGTCGCGCCCGGCACGCGATACGCGAGGTTCTCCGCATGCCGCTTGCCAAGCCGCCCAAGGCCGACCACGCCGATCCGCAAGCGCTCCGTGGCGGGCTTCATTGCGCTGCCTCGCCGAGTTTGACCGCGCGGCCCTCGCGCCACGACCGCGTCGCGGCTTCCGCGAGTTCGAGCGCTTTCAGGCCATCCGCGACGGTCGTGCGCACCGGCTTGCCATGCGTGACCGCGTCGAAGAAATGCGCGATTTCGAGCGCGTATGCCGCGCGATAGCGTTCGAGAAAAAACGCCTCGGGCACGTCGGTCGATACTTCCGTCTTCGAGTACGCGGTGACTTCGGTGGGCCGCACGTTGCCTGCCTGCAGCATGCCGGTGCTGCCGAGCACTTCGAAACGCTGGTCGTAGCCGTAGGCAGCGCGCCGCGCGGTGTTGATCTGGCACAGCCGCCCGCGCTTCGTGCGGATCGTCACCGCGGTCGAATCGATGTCGCCCGCGTCGGCGATCGCGGGGTCGGTGAGGCAACTGCCGGTGGCGTGCAGCGTGTCGGCTTCGTCGTCGAGAATCCAGCGACAGATGTCGAAGTCGTGAATCAGCATGTCCTTGAAGATGCCGCCCGAGTGCCGGATGTACTCGACCGGCGGCGCGCCCGGATCGCGGCTCGTGACGACGAGCATTTCCGCCGTGCCGATCTCGCCCGCGTCGAGACGCGCTTTCAACGCGGAAAACGTCGGATCGAAGCGCCGTTGAAAACCGATCATGCACACGACACCGGCGCGCTCCACCGCTTCTGCGCACATCCGCGCGCGCTCCAACGTGAGATCGACCGGCTTCTCGCAGAACACGTGCTTGTTCTGCGCGGCCGATTTGACGATCAGGTCCGCATGCGTGTCGGTGCTCGAACAGATCACGGTCGCGCCGATCGATGCATCGCCGATCGCGCCGTCGCTATCCGCAACCTGCGCGCCATGCTGCGCGGCGAGCGCGGCGGCCGCCTCGCGATTCACGTCGACCACGTATTTGAGCCGCACGCCGGGCTGCCGCGCGAGATTCGCCGCATGGATCTTGCCGATGCGCCCCGCGCCGAATACGGCGACGTCGATCGTGTTTACCGCGTCAGTCATCGTAGCCTCCAGTGTCGTTGGATTCTTCAACGTTCAGTTCGAGCTTGTACGCGAGCGCGATGAAGAGCGCCTGGCACAGGCAGATCGTGCTGGTCAGCGAGCGGAACGCGAACGCGCTGCCCTCTTTCACGTACAGCTGCGTGCTGGCGTAGCGTGCGAGCGGCGATAGTTGGCTATCCGTAATGACGAGCGTCTTCGCCTGATGATGATGCGCGACGCGCAGACAGTACTGCGTCTCCTTGCCGTACGGCGCGAAGCTGATCGCAATCACCACGTCGCCCTTCCTGACGCTGCGGATCTGATCGCGATACATGCCGCCGAAGCCAGACACCAGATGCACGCGCTTATGCGTGTGCTGCAACGCATAGACGATGTAGCTCGCGACCGGAAACGAGCGCCGCACGCCGATCACGTAGATGTTGTCGGCCTGCTGCAGCATCTTCACGGCGGCGTCGAACTGCTTGTCGTCGAGGCCCGCTTCGAGTTCTTCGAGGCCGCCGCGCGACGCGGCGATGAACTCGCGCGCGACCGCGCCGCCCGACAAGGTGCCGGGCTTCTCGTCGATCAGCTTGCGGATGCGCTGCTGATAGCTCGACGACGACACGCCCTGCCCCGTATACGCCTGACGAAACACCGCCTGCAGATCCGAAAACCCGGAAAAGCCGAAACGCTGCGCAAAGCGCACGACCGCCGACGGATGCACGCCGCAGCTCGCGGCGATATCGCTCGTGCGGTCCATCATCACGCTTGCGCGATGCTGCTCGATGTACGTCGCGACGCTTTTCAACTGCCGCGGCAGCGACTCGTAGGTATCCGCGATGCGCTGCATCAATTCGTCGACGCTCGGCACCGTTTCTTCGGTGATCTGTTCCGCCATGACTGCCTCTCGGGGTTTCCTGCAATGCGGCAGACGCGCCCACGGCCCGCCGCAGCATGCATCCGACGTTGCCGAGTATAGGCGGCCGCCCCGTCAAATGGAACGTATTTTCCATTTTTATTTGTCATGAAATTTTCTTTGCAAGGCTTCGGAAGATGACCTACTCTTGGTCGTGAGCGATGGCGCTTCGGCCTCGTTGTGTGGGTCATCGGAATGGAAAGCCGCCCGCCAGTCGCTCCCTCAATAACGAACGACAGACCGAGAAAGGTGGAGACAATGAGACTTTGCAGAGGCAAGGCAACGCTCAGGATTCTGGTGACGGCGTTGACGTTGGCGACGGGATTCGGCGCGGCCTCGGCCGCCCGCGCGGCGGAGGCCCACTTCGTGCTGATCAGCCACGCGCCGGATTCGGACTCGTGGTGGAACACGATCAAGAACGCGATCAAGCAGGCCGACGAGGACTTCAACGTTCAGACCGACTACCGCAACCCGCCGAACGGCGACATCGCCGACATGGCGCGTCTCGTCGAACAGGCGGCCGCGCGCAACTACGACGGCGTGATCGTGTCGATCGCCGACTTCGACGTGCTGAAGAGTTCGATCGCGAAGGTCACCGAAAAGCACATTCCGCTCGTCACGATCAATTCGGGCACCGAGGAGCAAAGCGCGAAGCTCGGCGCGATCATGCACGTCGGCCAGCCCGAGTTCGCGGCCGGCAAAGCCGCCGGAGAAAAGGCCAAGGCCGCCGGCATCAAGTCGTTCCTGTGCGTGAACCACTACGCGACGAACCCGGCTTCGTTCGAACGCTGCCGCGGTTTCGCCGAAGCGATCGGCGCCAACTTCAAAACCTCGACGCTCGACACGGGCCAGGACCCGACCGGCGTGCAGTCGAAGGTCAGCGCGTTCCTGCGCAATCATCCGGATACCCAGGCGGTGCTGACGCTCGGTCCGCTGTCGGCCGATCCGACGCTGAAGGCGCTGCAGCAGATGGGCCTCGCCGGCAAGATCTGGTTCGCGACGTTCGACTTCGACAGCGACATCGCGAAGGGCATCCAGGACGGCACGATCCAGTTCGCGATCGACCAGCAACCGTACCTGCAGGGCTATATCCCGGTTGCCGTGCTCGCGATCGTGAAGAAGGACCACACCACCGATCCGGCCAAAATCCGCGAGATCCTGCAGGCGAATCCGAAGTTCAAGGAGCGTCTTGCCACTTATGGGCTCACGCCGTCCTACGGGCCGCGCAATATCGGTTCGGGCCCGGGCTTCATCACGAAGGCCAACGTCGACAAGGTGCTGAAGTACGCGGGTCAGTACCGCTGAACGCACGGCAACGCATCGCATCGCGCGCCTGAGCCGCCGCGCCGGCGGCCAGGTTAAAAGGCAGTGACCGGCGGGACGCATGGCGTCTTGCCGGCGCCCGCCCGCTCAGCGGATTCGCAAACGCCCACGGCATTGCGCCGACCCGCCGGTCGCGGGCGTATCAAGGAGAGCTTCAATGGGTGTCGCCGACCTGTTTCATCCCCATCACCGCAAGCAACCGCCGCCTGATCCGCAGGACCCGGCGAAGTCTGCTGCGACGACCGCCTCGCAATCCGCTGCCGTCGACGAACGCGTGCGCGAGGAATCCTGGTTCCGCCATCTGCTCGGCCGACCGGAATTCGCGGCGCTCGCCGGCACCGTGATGGTGTTCATCGTGTTCGGCGTGGCGGCCGGCAACTCGGGGATGTTCAACCTCGACGGCGTGATGAACTGGGCGCAGGTCGCCGCCTATCTCGGTCTGATCTCGGTCGGCGCGTGCCTGCTGATGATTGCCGGCGAGTTCGATCTGTCGATCGGTTCGATGATCGGCTTTGCCGGCATGATGGTCGCGCTGCCGACCATGTACTTCCACTGGCCGATCTGGCTGGCGATCCTGTTCGCGTTCGTCGGCTCGATGCTGCTCGGCGCGCTCAACGGCTATCTGGTGATACGCACGCGCCTGCCGTCGTTCATCGTCACGCTCGCGTTCCTGTTCATACTGCGCGGTCTCACGCTCGCGCTATCGGTGATGTTCGCCGATCGCACCATCATCTCCGGCGTCGGCGACGTCGCACGTCAGGACTGGTTCGCGCACACGTTCTTCCAGGGCGTCGCGTTCAAAGGTCTGTTCGTGTGGCTCGGCCACCTCGGCCTCGTGAAGCTGCTCGACAACGGCACGCCGCTCGTGCCGGGCATTCCGAAGGTGCTGCTGTGGTGGCTCGTGCTCGCCGTGGTCTGCGCGTTCACGCTCGCCAGGACGCGCTTCGGCAACTGGATTTTCGCGGTCGGCGGCGATGCCAACGCGGCCAAGAACGTCGGCGTGCCGGTACGTCGCGTGAAGATTTCGCTGTTCGTGCTGACCGCGTTCTGCTCGGCCCTGTATGCAGTACTTCAGGTGTGCGACATCGGTTCGGCCGCGGCCGACCGCGGTTTGCAGGCGGAGTTCGAGGCGATCATCGCCGCGGTGATCGGCGGCACGCTGCTGACAGGCGGCTACGGCTCGGTGATCGGCGCATGCTTCGGTGCGCTGATCTTCGGCGTCGTGCAGATCGGCATCACGTACACCAACGTCGATTCCGACTGGTTCCGCGTGTTCCTCGGCGTGATGCTGCTGTTCGCCGTGCTGTTCAACCACTACGTGCGCGGCCGCGTCGCGGCATCGCGCTAGACGGAGGTTCACGATGAGCACCCCGGAACAGAACACCGACGACATCATTTTGTCGCTGGAAAACGTCAGCCGTTATTTCGGCAACATTATCGCGCTGAACGACATCACGCTGCGCCTCATACGCGGCGAAGTGCATTGCCTGCTCGGCGACAACGGCGCCGGCAAGTCGACGCTGATCAAGACGCTCGCGGGCGTGTATCAGCCGAGCAAAGGCACCTACCGGGTGGACGGCAAACCGGTGCATTTCACGTCGCCGAAAGACGCGCTCGATCTCGGTATCGCAACCGTCTACCAGGATCTCGCGCTGGTGCCGCTGCTATCGGTCGCGCGCAATTTTTTCATGGGCCGCGAGCCGCAGAAAAAGCTGTTCGGCCTTCTGAACGTGATGGACCTCGAAACCTGCGCAACCACCGCGCGCGACAAGCTCGCCGAAATGGGCATCAACGTGCGCGACCCGCATCAGCCGATCGGCACGATGTCGGGCGGCGAGCGTCAATGTCTGGCGATTGCGCGTGCGATCCACTTCGGCGCACGCGTGCTGATTCTCGACGAACCGACCGCCGCGCTCGGCGTCAAGCAGAGCTTCAACGTGCTGAAGCTGATCCACAAGGCGCGCGCCAAAGGCATCTCGGTGATCTTCATCACGCACAACGTGCACCACGCGTATCCGATCGGCGATTCGTTCACGCTGCTCAATCGCGGCCGCTCGCTCGGCACGTTCACCAAACAGACGATCAGCAAGAATGAAGTGCTCGACATGATGGCCGGCGGCGCCGAGATGCAGAAGATGATCGGCGAACTCGAAGGCGCGACGATCTGACCGATTCGCGCGGCACGTCCAGCCTCGGCGCGTTTCGCCCGGCTGGCCGACGCGCACCTACCGCGCACTGTTACTCAGGACTATTCATGGCTCACTCCAGCACCTCCAGCGGTAACGCAGCGGGCAGCCGGTTCGCGCCGGGGCGCGCCCGCGACATCGTGTGCCTCGGCCGGCTGGCCGTCGATCTGTACGCGCAGCAGGTCGGCGCACGGCTCGAAGACGTGTCGAGCTTCGCGAAGTATCTCGGCGGCTCGTCGGCGAACATCGCGTTCGGCTGCGCCCGGCTCGGGCTTGCCGCGGCCATGCTGGCGCGCGTCGGCAACGATCACATGGGGCGCTTCCTGACGGAGACGCTCACGAAGGAAGGCTGCGACGTGAGTCGCGTGCGCATCGATCACGATCGGCTGACCGCGCTCGTGCTGCTCGGCCTGAAGGACCGTGACACCTTTCCGCTGATCTTCTACCGCGAGAACTGCGCGGACATGGCGGTCGACGAGGCCGACTTCGACGAGGCGTTCATCGCGTCGTCGAAAGCGCTGCTGATCACCGGCACGCATTTCTCGACCGAGCAGGTCAATCGCACGAGCCGTCGCGCGCTCGACTACGCGCGCCGCAACGACGTGCGCACCGTGCTCGACATCGACTACCGCCCGGTGCTGTGGGGACTCACGGGCAAGGCCGACGGCGAGACGCGTTTCGTCGCGAGCGAAGGCGTCAGCGCGCATTTGCAGCGGATTCTGCCGCTGTTCGATCTGGTGATCGGCACCGAGGAAGAGTTTCGCATCGCCGGCGGCAAGACCGACCTCGCCGACGCGCTCGCGATGGTGCGCGCGGTGACGCCGGCCACGCTCGTGCTGAAACGCGGGCCGCTCGGCTGTCAGATCATCGACGGCGAGGTGCCTGCATCGCTCGACGATGCGCCGATTCATGGCGGCGTCGAAGTCGAAGTGCTGAACGTGCTCGGCGCGGGCGACGCGTTCGCTTCCGGCTTCCTGTCCGGCTGGCTGCGCGATCAGCCGCTCGACGCCTGCGCGCGCGCCGCGAATGCGAGCGGCGCGCTGGTCGTGTCTCGGCACGGCTGCTCCCCGGCGATGCCGACACCGGCCGAACTCGACTACTTCCTGCGCGAAGCGCAGGCCGATCCGCAACGCATGCGCCGCCCCGATCGCGATGCGAAGCTCGCAAGACTGCATCGCGTGTCGCCGGCGCGCAAAGCGTGGCACGAGGTGCTCGGCTTCGCTTTCGACCATCGCAACCCGTTCTTCGAACTCGCGCAGCAGACCGGTGCCGACGAAGCGCGCATTGCCCGGTTGAAGGGCTTGTTCGTCGAAGCGGTCGCGCAAACCGAACGTGCATTGAACTTGCAGGGACGCATCGGCGTACTGATCGACGACCGCTATGGTCAGGACGCGCTGAATGCCGCGACCGGTCGCGGCTGGTGGATCGGCCGCCCGGTCGAACTGCCCGGCTCCGTGCCGCTCATGTTCGATCATGGTCGTTCGATCGGCACCACGTTGATCGCGTGGCCGCAGGAACACGTCGTCAAATGCCTCGTGCAGTTTCATCCCGACGAGCCGATCGAGCAGCGGCTCGAACAGGAGGCGCAACTGCGCGCGCTGTACGACGCGACCCAGGCAAGCGGCCACGAACTGCTGCTCGAAGTGATTCCTCCGAAGCAGGCGTCGCTGCCGCAGGGACCGGACATCGTGTATCGCGCGTTAAAGCGCATCTACAACCTCGGCATCTACCCCGAGTGGTGGAAGCTCGAACCGATGGACGCCGCGCAATGGCAGGCCATCGACGCGCTGATCGCCGAGCGCGATCCGTATTGCCGTGGCGTCGTGCTGCTCGGTTTATCGGCGGCGGTCGAGCAATTGAGCGAGGGCTTTCGCGCGGCCGCGCAAGCGGCGACGTGCCGCGGCTTCACGGTCGGCCGCACGATCTTTCACGAACCGAGTCATGCGTGGCTCGCCGGTGAAATTGGCGACGACGAACTGATCGCGCGCGTGCGCCTCACGTTCGAAACGCTGATCGCCGCATGGCGCGGTGCGCGCGGCGAACCGGCGGCGCATGGCACACCTCATCACGCTCATCAGGAGCAGGCCGCATGAACGAGCGCATCATGGATGACGACACCCCATCCGCCAGCGGCGCGACGCAAGCGCACGCGCCTGCGCGCACCGGCGGCACGATTCGCCTGACGATGGCGCAGGCGCTCGTGCGCTATCTGGCCGCGCAACGCGTCGCCAGCGAAGACGGCACCAACGTCGAACCGCTGTTCGGCGGCGTGTTCGCGATTTTCGGTCACGGCAACGTCGCGGGCATCGGCGAGGCGCTGTATCAGCATCGCGACGCGCTGCCGACCTTGCGCGCGCACAACGAGCAGGCGATGGCGCACAGTGCGATCGCCTACGCGAAGGCGCACTTTCGCCGCCGCATGATGGCCGTGACGACGTCGATCGGCCCAGGTGCCACCAATCTGCTGACCGCGGCCGCGCTCGCGCACGTGAACCGTTTGCCGGTGCTGCTGTTGCCCGGCGACATCTTCGTGTCGCGCGCGCCCGATCCGGTCTTGCAGCAGGTCGAGGATTTCAACGATGGCGGCGTGTCCGCGAATGACGCGTTCAAGCCGCTGTCGCGCTACTTCGACCGCATCGTGCATCCTGCGCAATTGCTGAGCGCGCTGCCGCGCGCGATCCGCGTGCTCACCGACGCCGCGTTGTGCGGCCCCGTCACGCTGGCGCTGCCGCAGGACGTGCAGGCGCAGGCGTGGGACTTCCCGGAGGACTTTTTCACGCCGCGTGTCGTGCGCTTTCATGCACCCGCGCCGCGTAGCGACGATATCGACGCCGCGTGCGCGCGCTTGCGGCACGCGAAGCGTCCGTTGATCGTCGCGGGCGGCGGCGTGCTGTACAGCCGCGCGGCCGATGCGCTGCACCGTTTCGCGAGCGCGCATGGCGTGCCGATCGCGGAAACGCAGGCCGGCAAAAGCTCGCTCGCGTGGAATGATCCGCTGAATGCCGGCGCGCTCGGGGTGACCGGCTCAGCGGCTGCCAACGCGCTTGCGCATGACGCCGACTGCGTGCTCGCGCTCGGCACGCGGCTGCAGGACTTCACGACCGGCTCGAACACGCTGTTCACGCAAGCCGACGTGATCGCGATCAACGCGAACGGATTCGACGCGCTCAAGCATCGCGGCTTCGTCGTCGAAGCCGATGTGAAACTCGCGCTCGATGCGCTAACGGGGCCGCTGCATGGCTGGCACGCCGAGCGCAGTTGGACCGCGCGCGCACACAAGCTCGCGGCGAGCTGGCGCGACACCGTGCACACGCTCACCCATGCGCCGCAACGCGACGCGGTACTGCCCTACGAGGGCGACGTGATCGGCGCGGTGCAGCGTTCGAGCGCGCACTCGCCGACCGACGACATCGTCGTCTGCGCGGCCGGCACGCTGCCCGCCGATCTGCACAAGCTATGGCGCGCGGGCCGGCCCGGCGCGTATCACGTCGAATACGGCTATTCGTGCATGGGCTACGAGATCGCGGGCGGCCTCGGCGTCAAGCTCGCGCGGCCCGAGCGCGAGGTGATCGTGATTCTCGGCGACGGCAGCTATCTGATGATGAACAGCGAGATCGCGAGCTCGGTGATGCTCGGCGCGAAGCTGATCGTCGTCGTGCTCGACAATCGCGGCTTCGGCTGCATCAATCGACTGCAACAGGCTTGCGGTGGCGCACCGTTCAACAATCTGCTCGACGATTGCGTACACGCACCGGAAGGCGCGCCGCGCATCGACTTCGCCGCGCATGCGCGCGCGCTCGGCGCGCAAGCCGAGCATGCGCGCAATCTCGCCGAGCTCGAAGCGGCACTGCAACGCGCGCGCGCGGCGCGAGGCACGTACGTGATCAGCATCGACACCGACCCGGCTCGCACCACCGAAGACGGTGGCTGGTGGTGGGAAGTCGCGGTGCCCGAAGTATCGACGCGCACCGAGGTACGCGAGGCCCGCGCGAAGTACGACGCGCAGCTCGCCGCGCGCGCGGCGCCGCCCGCGACGCCTGCGCCGTCACAGGGCGCCGATCACGACTGAGAACCATGAGGACTCCGGCATGACTGCTTTCGACGTACGCATCGGCATCAACCCGCTGTCGTGGATGAACGACGACCTGCCGTCGATCGGCGGCGAGACGCCGCTCGAAGTCGCGCTGACCGAGGGTCGCCAGATCGGCTATCAGGGCTTCGAACTCGGCAACAAGTTTCCTCGCGAGCCGCAAGCGCTGAAAACGCTGCTCGCGCAATACGACCTCGCGCTCGTGTCCGGCTGGTACTCGGGACAACTGGCCAGGCGCAGCGTCGCCGAAGAAATCGACGCGGTCGGCCCGCATCTGGAGTTGCTCGCGCAGAACGGCGCGACCGTGATGGTGTATGGTGAAGTCGCCGATTCGATCCAGGGCGCGCCGCGCCCGCTGTATCAACGGCCGCGCTTTTTCGGCGATGCGCAATGGGCCGGCTACGCGGCACGCGTCGATGAATTCGCGCGTTATACGCTGAGTCGCGGCGTGCGGCTCGCCTATCATCATCATATGGGCGCGTACGTCGAAACGCCTGCCGACGTCGATCAGTTGATGGCGCGCACAGGCGACGCGGTCGGCCTGCTGTTCGACGCCGGGCACATCACGTTGGCGGGCGGCGATCCGTTGGCCGTGCTCGACCAACACATCGCGCGCGTTTGCCACGTGCACTGCAAGGACGTGCGCCCCGCCGTGATGAAGCTCGCACGCAATCGCAACTGGAGTTTTCTCGATGCGGTGATCGCCGGTGCGTTCACGGTGCCCGGCGACGGCGCGGTCGATTTTCCGGCGCTGATCGACCGGTTGAAGCGGCACGGTTATTGCGGCTGGCTCGTCGTCGAGGCGGAGCAGGACCCGGTGGTCGCGCCGCCGTTCGACTATGCGCAGAAGGGATATGGAACTTTGCGGGCGCTCGTCGATGCGCCGCTCGGCAAGGAGGCAGAATGAGCTTATTGGTGAAGGCAGAGCGCGAAGGCCAGACGATCGCGCGCGTGACGCCGCAGTCGGCCTGCTGGCGCTATGTGGGATTCGCCGCGTACCGGCTCGGCGCGAACGAACTCGTCTACGTGTTCGAGCCGGCGCGTGAAGCGTGCATCGTCGTGCTGAGCGGCGCGGTCGATATCGAAACGCCGGGCACGACGTGGAGCTCGCTCGGCTCACGCGACAGCGTGTTCGAAGACGCGGCGCCGTACGCGGTGTATGTGCCGCCGAATGTGCGCGCGACGGTGCGCGCATGCCGCGATGCGGAGATCGGTGTCGCGAGCGCGCCGGCCAAGGGCGAGTATCCGGCGCGGCTGATCGAGCCGGCGTCGATGAAGCGCTCGCCGCGCGGTAAGTCGCTGAATACGCGTTACGTGTGCGACATTCTTCCGCACACCGAGCCGGCGGAATCGCTGCTGGTGGTCGAAGTGAGAACGCCGGGCGGTCACGCGTCGAGCTACCCGCCGCACAAGCACGACACCGACAATATCCCGCTCGAAAGCTCGCTCGAAGAAACCTATTACCACCGGCTCGATCCGCCGCAAGGCTTCGCATTCCAACGCGTGTACACCGACTCACGCGATATCGACGAATCGATGGCCGTCGAGGATCACGACGTCGTGATGGTGCCGCGCGGCTATCACCCGGTCGTCGTGCCGTACGGCTACGACTCGTATTATCTGAACGTGATGGCGGGCAGCCAGCGGGTCTGGCATTTCCATAACGATCCGGCGCACGAATGGATCATCAACAAGGATGCTTGACTAATTTGATCGTAGTCGCGCGTCAGCCCACCCCGAGCCATTCGCGCATCACGTCGTCGCGCGACATAAACGACGCCAGCGCGCCGTCGAACACGATCTCGCCGTGCCCCATCACCGCGACGCGGCGCGCGATGTCCCGCGCGATCACGAGCCTCTGCTCGATCAGCAACATCGCGACGCCACGCTCGCGCAGCGCGTGCAGACAGGCGGCGACCTGCTGCATCACGAGACTCGCGAGCCCTTCGCCGGGCTCGTCGATCAACAGCAGATCGGGATCTCCGAGCAGCGCCCGCGCGAGCGCGAGCATCTGTTGCTCGCCGCCGGACAGCGCGCCGGCGCGCGTGCGCTTGCGCCCGGCGAGCACGGGAAAAAGCGCGTACGCGTCGTCGAGCGTGAAGCGCGGCGCGCGGCCGCGCGCACGCGATGCGGCAGCCGGCGCAATGCCGAGCAGCAGGTTTTCATGCACGCTCAGCGCGGCGAACACGTCGCGATGCTCGGCCACATAGCCGAGCCCGAGCCGCGCGATCTCGAACGTGCGCCGACCGGCGAGCGAACGCCCCGCGAAACGCAGTTCGCCCTCGCAGCGCACGAGGCCCATGATCGCGCGTGCGAGCGTCGAGCGGCCCGAGCCGTTGCGGCCGACCAGCGCGACCACTTCGCCGGGCTCGATGCTCAGCGTGACGCCGTGCAACGCCTGGCTCGCGCCGTACCACGCATTCAGGTCGCAAATGTCGAGCAGTGCGCTCATCGGCCTGCTCCGTGGTCCGGTTCATCACCCGCCCGCGCGCCTGAGCCGACGTCGAAGCGTTCACCCAGATACGCGGCCCGTACCGCCGCGTCGGCGCGAATCGCGGCCGGCGATCCACTTGCGATGATGCGCCCTTGCACCAGCACCGAAATGCGATCGGCGATCGCGAACACCGCATCCATATCGTGCTCGACCATCAGCAGCGTGCGGCCGGCGGTGGTGTCGCGGATCAGCTCGATCGCGCGTGCCGCTTCCGCGCGGTTCATGCCCGCCGTCGGTTCGTCGAGCAGCAGCGTGTGCGCGCCGCCCGCGAGCGCGATGCCGAGGTCGAGCGCGCGCTGCTCCGCGTAGCTGAGCGTGCCGGCCGCGACGTCGCGGCGCGCGCCGAGGCCGACCGCGTCGAGCACGTCGGCCGCGCGCGCATCGACCGCGGCCGTGCCGGTCAGACGCTGCCACCAGCGCGTGCGATCGCGCTCGGCAAGCTGCGCCGCGCAGCGCAGGTTGTCGAACACGGACAGCCGCGCGAACACGCTGGTGCTCTGAAAGCTGCGCGCGAGGCCACGGCGCGCGATCGCGGCCGGCGCGAGCCGCGTGATGTCCGCGCCGAACAGGTGGATACGCCCCGCGCTCGGCCGCGCGCCGCCCCCGATCAGGTTGAACAGCGTGGACTTGCCCGCGCCGTTCGGGCCGATCAGCGCGTGCCGCTCGCCTGGCTCGATCGCGAGATCGACGCCGCGCAGAATTTGCGTCGAGCCGAAACGCTTTTCGATGCCGTGGAGCGCGAGTGCGGGGATCATCGTGCGGCTCCGGGGAATCGTGCCGCGCGTGCATGGGCCGTGAGGCGCGCATGCGCGCGCAGCGCATGGCGCGTGGTCAGCGCGGCCAGAGCGGCGAGCGCAACGAGCGCCAGCGCAAGAGGAAGCGGCGAGGCGGCAAGCGCCGACAGCGGCGGCGCGACGGTGACATCGGTACCCGCGCCAGCGCCCGCACCTGCACCGGCGCCGAACCATGCGCCGAACAACCCACCTGAAACCGCACCTTCGTCCGCGCCGAACTGCGCCGCATAGGCCCACTGCACCGCGAACACGATGGCCGCGAGCCACAGCAACCCCGCCGCCGCGCTCCACCAATACGCGGCACGGCAACGTCGCCAGCCGTTGGCGGCAATCCGCGCCGTCTGCCGCGAGGCAAAGCCGGCGAGCCCATCCGGCGCGGCCAGCACGACGACGACGAAGAACAGTCCGAGATAGAACAGCCACGCCCGCGTGACACTGGCGACCACCACGCTGAAAAACGTCAGCACGATCGCCCCCGCGACCGGCCCGAAGAACGCCGCCGTGCCGCCGATCACGGTCGCGATCAGCACCGCGCCCGAGCGCATCATGCCGACGCTCTCAGTCGATACGAGCTCGATATTGATCAGCCCGAGCGTGCCCGCGACGCCCGCGAAAAACGCCGACAGCACGATCACGCCATAGCGAATCCGCCGCGGATAGCAGCCGATCGCCGCCGCGCGCGCCGGGTTGTCGCGCACGGCATTCGCGAGCCGCATGAACGGTGTGCGCGACAGCGCGAACATCGCGACACTGGCCACGACGCTCCACAGCGCGATCAGCGCATAGGCCTCGCGCGCCGGACCGAAGCTCCAGCCGCCGAACAGTGGCCCGCTCGCGCGATCGATCGCGACGCCCGCCTCGCCGCCGAACCAGCCCGGCAGCGTCCACGCGGCCGCGACGACGAGCTCGCCGAGACCGAGCGTGATCATCGCGAATGCGGTGCCGGCACGGCGCGTCGCGATGAAGCCGAACAGCACGCCGCACAGCGCGCCGCCGATGCCGCCGAGCAACGGCAGCAGCACGAGCGGCACGCCGCCCGCGTTGAACACCCGCGCGGCGATCAACGCGCCGAGCCCCGCATAAGCGGCGTGCCCGAACGACAGCAGCCCGGTCCCGCCGAGCAGCAGGTTGTACGACAGCGCGAACACGATCATCGTCGCGCTTTGCGCGAGATAGCCGAGCAGCCAGCTGTGCGGCCAGATGAAAGGCGGTACGGCCAGAAAGGCGACGAGCGCGAGCCACGGCGCGAGCGCACGGCCGCCCCCGCGAGGCGGCACCTCGCTTTCCAGCGCGTTTGACGACCCGCTCCGCTTACGCATGATCGTCACGCCGTCCGAACAGCCCGCGCGGCCTCGTCGCCAGCACCGCGACGAGCAGCAGGTACGGCAGCAGCGGCGCCAGTTGCGCGAGCGTCAGCGCGTCCCATGCGGGCGGCAGCACCGCGCCGGCGAGCGACACCACGTCGCCCAACGACAGATCGCTCGCGACCGCCAGCGTTTGCAGGCACCCCACCAGCAGCGACGCGACGAGCGCCCCGCTCAGCGACCCGAGCCCGCCGATCACGACCACGACGAACACGATCGAGCCGAGCGACTCCGCCATCGCCGGCTCGATGACGAACAGCGGCGCGCCGATCACGCCGGCCAGTGCGGCGAGCGCGGTGCCGGCCGCGAACACGCCGGTGAACACGCGCGGCACGTCGTGCCCGAGCGCTTCGACGGCCTGCGCATGCGTGAGCGCGGCGCGCACGATCAAGCCAATCTTCGACACGCGCAGCATCGCGACGAGCGCCGCGAGCATCGCGAGCGACACCGCCATCATGAACGCGCGGTAGCGCGTGAAGACCGCGCCGTACAGCGAGAACAGCGGACCGTCGAGCACCGCCGGAATCCTCGCCGACAGCGGACCGAGCCCCCAGCCGAGCTTGACGAATTCGCCGAGCAGATAGGCGGCGCCGAACGTCAGCAGCAGTTCGGGCAGATGCCCGTGCCCGCGCCCGCGCACGCGCCGCAGCAGCCAGCGTTCGAGCGCCGCGCCGAGCAGCCCGACGAGGAGCGGCGCAACCACCAGCGCGCTCCAGAAGCCGGCGCGCGACGCCACCGAAAAGCCGACGTACGCGCCGAGCATATAGAAGCTCGCATGCGCGAAGTTGAGCACGCCGAGCATGCTGAAGATCAGCGTCAGCCCGGCCGACAGCATGAATAGCAACAGCCCGTAGCTCAGGCCGTTGAGCAGAGTGATGATGAACGACTGCACGCGTCTAGTCCGCCGGCCCGACGACGCACAACGGTTCGAGCGCCGCGCGCAGCTCGGCGGGCAGGTTCACGGGACGGCGCGTCGCGCGATCCACGTAGACGTGCACGAAGTGCCCTTGCGCGGCGGGCTCGGCGTCGCCGTCGCGAAATAGCCCCACCTCGTAGCGCACGCTCGACGTGCCGAGCCGCGCGACGCGCAAGCCCGCCTCGATGCGATCGGGAAACACGAGCGGCGCGAAGTAGTTGCACTGCGTCTCGACGACCAGCCCGATCGTCGTGCCGTGTTCGAAATCGAGTACGCGCGCGCGGACCAGATACTCGTTCACGACGGTGTCGAAATAGCTGTAGTAGACGACGTTGTTCACGTGGCCGTAGACGTCGTTGTCCATCCAGCGCGTGGTGATCGGCAGGAAATGCGGATACGCGGCGCGGCCGGCGGGGGCGGGTTTGTTCATCGGAGGTGGCGGTGGGTGGATGCGAGGATCACAGCGACTCGGTCAGCATGCGGCGATAGTCGTCGGCGCTCGCCTCGCGCGGATTCGTGCGATGACAATGGTCGACCAGCGCGCCCTGCACGACCTTGTCGAACATGCTTTCGTCGACGCCCATTTGCCTGAGGCCGGTCGGCAGTCCAAGCCGCGCCGTCATGTCGAACAGCGCCTGCGCGAGATCCGCATGCTCGGGCACCCCCATCACGCGACGCATGCGCGCATAGCGACGCTCGGCCACCACGCTCGGCGCGCGCTCGTTGAAGCGCAGCACCGCGGGCAGCACGACCGCGTTCAGCGTGCCGTGATGCAGCGACGTGCGGCCGTTCACCTTCAGGCCGCCCAGCGGATGCGACAGCGAGTGCACACAGCCGAGGCCCTTCTGGAACGCCATCCCGCCCTGCATCGACGCGCTCATCATGTTCAGGCGCGCCTCGCGATCGCGGCCGTCCGCGCACGCGCGCTCGATGCTGTGCCACGCGCGTTCGAGGCCGTCGAGCGCGATACCGTCGGCGGGCGGATTGAAGGCCGGCGCGAGGAAGGTCTCGATGCAATGCGCGATCGCGTCCATGCCGGTCGCGGCGGTCAGCCCCGGCGGCAAGCCGAGCGTGAGACCGGGATCGCACAGCGCCGATTTCGGCAGCAGATTCCACGAGTGAAAGCCGAGCTTGCGGCCGTCGTTCAGAATCACGATCGCGCCGCGCGCGACTTCGCTGCCAGTGCCGGCGGTGGTCGGAATCGCGATCAGCGGCGCGACGGCGTCGGTGATCTTCGCGCTGCCGCCTTCGATCGTCGCGTACTGCGTGAGCGGCCCCGGATGCGTGGCCGCGATCGCGACGCCCTTCGCGAGATCGATCGACGAACCGCCGCCCACCGCGATCAGCCCGTCGCAGCGCTCGTCGCGATACACCTGGGCGGCCGCGAGCACCATTTCCTCGGTCGGGTTCGACGGCGTGTCGTCGAACAGCGGCACGTCGCCGAGCTTCAGCGCGTCGAGTGCCTGCCGCGCGATGCCGGCCGCGACGACGCCCTTGTCGCTGATCACCAGAGGCCGCTCGATGCCGATGCGCGTGCACTCGGACGACAGTTGCGACAGGGCGTCGTAGCCCAGATGAATATGGGTCAGGTAGTAGATGTAGGCCATGCCGTTTTCTCCCTGAGCGTGCGCTCATTGACCGCCGGTTGACGTGGATGATCGGTTCGGTGATGCGTCGATGGATGTGCCGAGTCGTGTGGTGTCGCGTGCGTTGTGGGCTGTCTCCATGTTGGCTGTGATTTCTGCGTCGTCTGTGTGCTGGCTAATGTTGCGGCTCGATGGGCCGAACGCCTCACTGCCCCGGCCGCTCGACGAATTCGAACGGCAACCCGCGTCGCCGCATCCATTCGCCGAGCGCCTGGCCGGTGCCCGCGCGCCACGGCCGCAGCTTCGCGGGCTCGACGAGCCGGTATTCGAGCAGCTCGGGCGACAGCGCGATCGTCCCATGCGCCTTTACGTGATACGCGATGATCAGCTCGTTCTTGCGGATGAATTCGTACACGCCGATCAGCTCGACCGACCCGGCGTGCAGCGACGTCTCCTCCATCACTTCGCGCGCGATGCCCTGCTCCGGCGTCTCGCCGTTTTCGAGGAAGCCGGTGATCAGCGCGAACATGCCCTCGGGCCACGCCGCATTGCGCGCGAGCAGGATCTTGCCCTCGTACTCGACGATCGCCGCGACGACCGGCAGCGGGTTATTCCAATGGACGTAGCCGCACTCGGTATCGGGACAGCTCTGACGGACGCGGCCGCCCTCGTGGTCGGGGTCGGCGCGTTCGGTCAGGGGCTTCGCGCAGCGGGGACAGAATCGGTACTCGGTCATGGCGGGGGACGTCTCTTTGTTTCGTGTTTTCTGGCGGGGCGTAGTTGGGTGGCTTTGCGCGTGTGCCGAGTGGTGCATCGAGGCGCCGGTGGTAACTCGGGTTCCAGCAACCTCACGCGTCTTCCATCACGCGACGCACAGCTCACGCACGTCGGCGGCGAAACGCTCGACCGTGTCGGACTGCGTGTCCCACGCGCACATCAGCCGGCAACCGCCCGCGCCGATGAACTCGTAGAACTTCCAGCCGCGCGCGCGCATCGCCTTCGCGGCATGCGGCGGCAACTGCGCGAACACCGCGTTCGATTCGCTCGCAAACATGATGCTCACGCCGGGGATTTCCTGCAACCGCGTCTCCAGCAGACGCGCCATCGCGTTCGCGTGACGCGCATTGCGCAACCACACGTCGTTGTCGAGCAGGCCGAGCCACGGCGCGGAGATGAAGCGCATCTTCGATGCGAGCTGTCCCGCCTGCTTCAACCGATAGGCGAAATCGTCGGCGAGCGCGCGGTCGAAGAACACCACCGCCTCGCCGACCGGCAAGCCGTTCTTGGTGCCGCCGAAACACAGCACGTCGACGCCCGCGCGCCACGTAATCTCCGACGGATGCACGTCGAGCGCGGCGACCGCGTTCGCGAAGCGCGCGCCGTCCATGTGCACCTTCAGATGACGACGCTTCGCGATCGCCGCGATGGCGCGCACTTCCTCGACGCTGTAGACGGTGCCGACCTCGGTCGACTGCGTCAGCGTGACGACCTTGGGCTTCGGATAGTGGATATCGGCGCGCCGCGTGACGATGGACTCGATCGCATCGGGCGTGAGCTTGCCGGCGATGCCCGGCGCCGTCAGCAGTTTCGAGCCACCTGAAAAGAACTCGGGACCGCCGCATTCGTCGGTCTCGATGTGCGCGAGTTCGTGGCAAATCACCGAGTGGTACGACTGGCACAGCGACGCGAGCGCGAGCGAATTGGCCGCCGTGCCGTTGAACACGAAGAACACTTCGCAATCGGTCTGAAACAGGTCGCGCAGACGGTCGCAGACCTGGTTGGTCCAGGAGTCGTCGCCGTAGGACGGCTCGTGGCCGCTGTTGTTGGCGGCGATCAGCGCGTCGAGCGCTTCGGGACAGATGCCGGCGTAGTTGTCGGACGCGAAATGTTGCATGGTCGAGCGACGCGCCCGGCGACAGGCGCGAGGGAATGACGGAAAGCGGTCATTTTAGTGCGCTCGTGCGAGATTTGTTTTCGCGTCTTAGCTGCAACCGCAATCCGGCATGCGGCCACGGCGCGGGCCACGCGGCACGCGCGTCACTGCGATCAGGCCCGCCGCCCCCGCCAGCAGCGCGCCCGCGGCGAGCCACAGCGCCAGCGAAAACGACCCCGTGTGCGCGGCAATCGGCGCGGCCACCAACGGACCCGCGATCTGACCGATGCCATAGGCCGCCGTCGCATAACCCATCAGCCCGGCCGCGTCGTCGCCGCGCAGACGCCGCGCCTCGCGCATCGCGAATAGCGTGATCGCGGTGAACGGCAGGCCGATCAGGATGCTGCCGAGCGAGAATCCGCCCGTCGTCGGCCACACGATGCCCAGCGCGATGCCGAGCGCCTGCAGCACATACGAGCCCGCGAGCAGCGCGCGGTTGTCCCAATGCACGGGCAAACGCGCGGCGAGCAACGCGCCGACGATCAGCGCCGCACCGAACATCGGCCAGAACAGGTCCGGCCAAGCCGAGCCCGGCAACGCGTGGCGCGCGATGACCGGCAAAAAGGTCGCGGTGATGATGTAGCCGAAGCCCGGGATACCGTAGAGCAGGACCAGCCACAACGCGTCGGCGCGGTGGACGGCATGGCTCGTCTGAATGCCGGCCGTACGAGGCGGCTGGTTTGCGCTGGCGCGCGATCCGGTGGCGGGCTTTGCGGTTGCGGAGCTTGCAGCGGCAGGCTTCGCCGTTCCCGCACGCCGCGCTTCGCCAAACACCGGCCACACCAGCACCGACAGCACCGCGCCGATCACCGCAAAGCCGATCCATCCGACCACCGCGCCATAGCCGCCCGCGACGCTGACCAGCAAGCCGGTGCCGACGATGCCCACGCCCGGCCCCGTATAGATGACGCCGCTCCACGCCTGCGCGCCGAGTTCGGCGAGCCGCCGCAAGCCCCACTGCGACGCGAACACGAAGGTCCATGCGCTGACCGCGCCGGCAACGAAGCGCACCAGCGCCCACACCCAGAACTGGCCGGTGACGCCCATCGCGAGCGTCAGCAGCACGGTCGCGGCGAGTCCGACGCGCACCATGCGCGCGGGCTCGACCCGCAGCGCCGCGCACGTCATCGCGCCGGCGAAATAGCCGGCGTAATTGAACGACGCGAGCCAGCCGCCATGCTGGATATCGATCTGCGGCTGGCCGAGCGCGGCGCCGTGCAGCATCAGCGGCAGCAGCGGCGTGAATGCGAAGCGCCCGATACCGAGCGCGACGGCCAACGTGACCATGCAGGCGAGCGCCGCGCGCCGGGCGGCGTGCGGCTCGTGGAAGCGCGGGTACGCGTGGGAAGCGAGATCGTTCATGATCGGACGGTCAAACGGCGATGGTATGAATTCATACTAGCTTGACCTTTGAATCACGAAAAATGAATAATTATGATGTTATCCATCGCCCGGAGAGAATCATGGATCTGGCCGCTCTGACCATCTTTCGCGCGGTTGTGCGCGAAAACGGCGTGACGCGCGCCGCGGCGAAGCTCAATCGCGTGCAATCGAACGTAACCACGCGCATCAAGCAGCTCGAGGAACAGCTCGGCACCGAGCTATTCATCCGCGACGGCCGCCGCCTCGTGCTGACGCCGGCCGGCGAGACGCTGCTGCCCTACGCGGAACGGCTGCTCGCGCTCGCCGACGAGGCGCGGCACGCGGTGCGCGAGGATCGTCCGAGCGGGCGTCTGCGTCTCGGCACGATGGAAAGCGTCGCGGCGACGCGTCTACCGGGCCTGCTCGCGCAATATCACCAGCAATGGCCGGCCGTCGAACTGGAACTCGAGACCGGCACGACCGGCAGGCTGATCGAGCGGGTGCGCGAGTTCGAGGTCGATGCGGCGCTGGTCGCGACGCCGCTCGATCCGGCCACGCTCGGCGATCTGTTCGAGACCGTGCCGATCTTCCGCGAGGAACTCGTGATGCTGACGCCGCGCGGTCATCGGCCGATCCGCGAAGTGCGCGACATCGCGCTATCGACGCTGATCGCGTTCGAGCGGGGCTGCGCGTATCGCGCGTATATCGAGAAGTGGTATCTGGAGCACGGCACGCGGCCGCAACGGGTGCTGGAGCTCGGCTCGTATCACGCGATCGTCGCGTGCGTGGCGGCCGGCGCGGGCGTCGCGGTCGCACCGCGCTCGGTGCTCGATCTGCAGACCGACACGAGCAATATCGCGGTGCACGAATTGCCCGATATCGGCATGATCGACACGCTGCTGGTGTGGCGACGCGGGCATTTTTCGTCGGCGCTCAATGCGCTGCGACGCACGCTGGTGGCGTCACAGGAAGGGACGGCCGAGGTGGATGCGGTGGCGTCCGCGGATGCGAACGTGGTCTGATCGTTGAATCCGCCCCGCCGACCAGGTTCGACGCAACCCGGTCGGCTTCAGCAAAAGCGACCATCAGAATCAAAGCTGCCCTTCGACCCAGCCCTTGACACCCGCGAGCGCCGCCGGCAGGTTGGCCGGCTCGGTACCGCCGGCCTGCGCCATGTCCGGACGGCCGCCGCCCTTGCCGCCCACCTGCTGGGCCACGAAGTTGACCAGTTCGCCCGCCTTGACCTTCTTGCTGGCGTCGGCGGTCACACCCGCGATCAGGCTGACCTTGCCGCCTTCCACCGACGCGAGCACGATCGCCGCGCTCTTCAGCTTGTCCTTGAGCTTGTCGACCGTTTCGCGCAGCGTCTTCACGTCCGCGCCTTCGAGCGTCGCCGCGAGCACATGCACGCCGCCGACTTCGATCGCCTGGCCCGCGAGTTCGTCGCCCTGGCTCGACGCCATCTTCGACTTCAGCGCGCCCAGTTCCTTCTCGAGCGCCTTCACCTGGTCTTGCACCTGGCCGATGCGCTGCGTGAGTTCCGCCGGTTGTGCCTTCAGCACGGCCGCGGCCGCGTTGACGCGCGCTTCGAGCTCCTGCACGTAGCGCACCGCGTTGTCGCCGGTGATCGCTTCGACGCGACGGATACCGGCCGCGACGCCGCCTTCCATCACGATCTTGAAGAAACCGATGTCGCCCGAGCGATTCACGTGCGTACCGCCGCACAGCTCGCGCGAGAAGCCGAGGTCGAGCACGCGCACTTCGTCGCCGTACTTTTCGCCGAACAGCGCCATTGCGCCGCCCTTCACCGCCTCGTCGTACGACATCACACGCACGATGCCGGGCGCGTTCGCCAGCACTTCGGCGTTGACGATTTCCTCGACGCGGCGGATCTGCTCGTCCGTCATCGGCGCGTTGTGGGCGAAGTCGAAGCGGGTCTTGTCGGCGTCGACGAGCGAGCCCTTCTGCTGCACGTGCGAACCGAGCACTTCGCGCAACGCCTTGTGCATCAGGTGCGTGGCCGAGTGGTTGCGCGCCGTGCGGGCGCGGCGCACCGCGTCGATTTCGGCCTTGACGATGTCGCCGAGCTTCAGCGTGCCCTGCTCGAGCGTGCCGTGGTGGCCGACCACGTCGGCCTGAACCTTCAGCGTATCGACGACCGCAAAGCGCGTGCTGGCGTTCGCGAGCACCCCCTGGTCGCCGACCTGGCCGCCCGACTCCGCGTAGAACGGCGTGTGATCGAGCACGACGACCGCCTGCTGGCCGGCCTGCGCCTGCTGCACCGACGCGCCGTCCACGTACAGCGCGACGACCTTCGCGTCGTCGAAGACGATTTCTTCGTAGCCGTGGAAGGTGGTCTTCGCACCCGAGTATTCGAGGCCCTGCGCCATCTTGAACTTGCCCGCCGCGCGAGCCTGCTCGCGCTGACGCGCCATCGCGTCGTCGAACGCGGATTCGTCGACCGTCACTTCGCGCTCGCGGCAGACGTCCGCGGTCAGGTCGAGCGGGAAGCCGTAGGTGTCGTGCAGCTTGAACGCGAGTTCGCCGTCGAGCGTCTTGCCGCTGGTTTTGCCGCCTGCGGCGTCGAGATCGGCCAATGCGGCCTCGAGAATCGACATGCCGTGTTCGATCGTCTCGAAGAAGCGCTCTTCTTCCTGACGCAGCACGTCGGTCACGCGCTGCTCGGCCTGCTTCAGTTCAGGGTAAGCGTCGCCCATCTGCGCGACGAGGTCGGCGACGAGGCGATGGAAGAACGAACCCTTCTTGCCGAGCTTGTAGCCGTGGCGGATCGCGCGGCGCACGATACGGCGCAGCACGTAGCCGCGGCCTTCGTTGCCCGGAATCACGCCGTCGACGATCAGGAACGAGCACGCGCGGATGTGATCGGCGATCACCTTCAGCGAGTTGTTACCCAGATCGGTCACGCCGGTTTCGCGGCCAGCGGCTTGAATGAGCGCCTGGAACAGGTCGATCTCGTAGTTGCTGTGCACGTGCTGCAGCACCGCGGCGATGCGCTCGAGGCCCATGCCGGTGTCCACGCATTGCTTCGGCAGCGGCGTCATGTTGCCCTGCGCGTCGCGGTTGAACTGCATGAACACGAGGTTCCAGATTTCGATGTAGCGATCGCCGTCTTCCTCGGGCGATCCCGGCGGCCCGCCCCACACGTCCGGGCCGTGGTCGAAGAAGATTTCCGAGCACGGGCCGCACGGGCCGGTGTCGGCCATCTGCCAGAAGTTGTCCGATGCGTAGCGCGCGCCCTTGTTATCGCCGATGCGGACGATGCGCTCGACCGGCACGCCCACTTCCTTCGCCCAGATGTCGTGCGCTTCGTCGTCTTCCTGGTAGACGGTGACCCAGAGCTTGTCTTTGGGCAGCTGGTAGACGCCGGTCAGCAGTTCCCACGCGTAGTGGATCGCGTCGCGCTTGAAGTAGTCGCCGAACGAAAAGTTGCCGAGCATCTCGAAGAACGTGTGGTGACGCGCGGTGTAGCCGACGTTCTCGAGGTCGTTGTGCTTGCCGCCGGCGCGCACGCTGCGCTGCGCGGTCGTGGCCCGCGAATACGGACGCGATTCCGCGCCGAGGAACACATCTTTGAACTGCACCATCCCCGAATTGGTGAAGAGCAGTGTCGGGTCGTTGCCGGGCACGAGGCTCGACGAACGGACGATCGTATGGCCCTTCGATTCGAAGAACTTGAGGAATTTCTCGCGGATTTCAGCGGCTTTCATAGCGGGCGGGGGGCGGTCCTGACGGTTCCTGACGGAGAC
Source organism: Paraburkholderia sp. 35.1 (assembly GCF_050436525.1). Lineage (NCBI taxonomy): Bacteria > Pseudomonadati > Pseudomonadota > Betaproteobacteria > Burkholderiales > Burkholderiaceae > Paraburkholderia > Paraburkholderia sp. 35.1. Next base: position 766,277 of record NZ_JBNDMJ010000003.1, read on the forward strand.
TGGCGGTCGGTGGGATGCGCCAACTGTCGGTTTCTTTAAACGACTGATTATACGGGATCGGCTAGCGCGCGCGGCACTGCGCGCCGCCTGGTTGGCGCTCGCGTGTCCGCTCGTCCGATCCGCGCCATGACGTTCGGCTGACTGCGCCCGCGAGCGCGAATCGCTTAAGATGACTTCCACGAAACTTCGCGCGAAATAACGCATGGCAGCTCGCCGCGCGGCCTGCAACCATCAGGAGACATTCAGGAACATGGGCGCTCTCAGTCACATCCGCGTGCTGGATCTCACCCGCGTGCTCGCCGGTCCGTGGTGCGCGCAGACGCTCGCCGATTTCGGCGCCGACGTCATCAAGATCGAACGCCCCGAGGTCGGCGACGACACGCGCCACTGGGGGCCTCCCTATCTGAAAACGCCGGACGGCGCGGACACGCGCGAGGCCGCCTACTATCTCGCGGCGAACCGCAACAAGCGCTCGGTCACGCTCGACATCGCGTCGCCCGAGGGTCAGCGGATCGTGCGCGAACTGGCCGCGCAAAGCGACGTCGTGCTCGAGAACTACAAGGTCGGCCAGTTGAAGAAGTACGGCCTCGACTATGACTCGCTCAAAGAGGTCAAGCCCGACCTGATCTACTGCTCGGTCACGGGCTTCGGGCAGACCGGCCCGTATGCGCAGCGCGCCGGTTACGACTTCATCGTGCAGGGGATCGGCGGCTTCATGAGCATCACCGGCGAGCGTGACGGTCAGCCGGGCGGCGGCCCGCAGAAGGCCGGCGTCGCGATCGCCGACCTGATGACCGGCATGTACTCGACGATCGCGGTGCTGACCGCGCTCACGCACCGCGACCGCACGGGCGTTGGCCAATACATCGACATGGCGCTGCTCGACGTGCAGGTCGCGATGCTCGCCAACATGAACTCGAACTACCTCGCGAGCGGCCAGCCGCCGGCGCGCTGGGGCAATGCGCATCCGAACATCGTGCCCTACCAGACCTTCCAGACCAGCGACGGCTGGATCATCGTCGCGGTCGGCAACGACGGACAGTTCCGCAAGTTCGTCGAAGTGGGCGGCCGCCCGGAACTCGCCGACGACGAGCGTTTCGCAACCAACCCCGCGCGCGTGCGCAACCGCGAACTGCTCGTGCCGATGCTCGCGGACATGGTCCGCCTGCAGGGCAAGCAGCATTGGATCGCGGCGCTCGAAGCGGCCGGCGTGCCGTGCGGGCCGATCAACAACCTCGACGAAGTGTTCGACAACGAGCAGGTGGTCGCGCGCGGTCTGCAGGTCGATCTGCCGCATCCGTCGGGCGGCACGGTCAAGCTCGTGCGCAACCCGATCACCATGACCGGCACGCCGCCGCAGGCGCTGAGCCATCCGCCGCTGCTCGGCGAGCATACCGAGCGGGTGCTGAGCGACGTGCTCGGATACGACGCGCAGACGATTGCCGAATTGAAGCGCAAAGCGGTGATCTGATCGAGCAGGCGGCGAGACTCAGCGCATCGCCGTTAGCGAAGCCAGCCAGCCGCGCCCCTCGTCCCAATCGTCGAGACCGCTGTCGGCGTTGATGTGGCCGCGCGCGCCGATCCCGATCCAGCGGCTGCCCCACGCGTTCGCGCAGGTTTGTGAAAACGGCACGCCGCCATAAGGATCGTCGCTGCTCGCCACCACGATCGTCGCAAACGGCGGTTGGTGTTCGCTCATCGTGCTTCCCCGTGTTCGGCTTATCGCCCGCTCGCGGGATAGCGCGGCGGGCCGTCTACCGTATCACGCGTGCCACGCCGCCACCACGGGGATCGCTCGCGGGCTCGGGGGTCGTGCCGTCCACGCGGATCATCTGCACGTCGCCGTTGAACGACTGCTGCTCGACCGTAAAGCCGAGCGCCTTCAATTGCGTGGCGAGCTCATCCGGCGCGGGACGGTACGGCTCGAAGTAGATCGTCTTTGGCGGCAGCAGTTGATGATGGAAACGCATCGCGGCGAGCGCGTCCGTCGGTGACATGTCGAAGTCGTACAGATTCGTCATCACCTGGAAGATCGTCGTCAGGATGCGAGAGCCGCCGGGCGTGCCGATCGCTAGCGCGATCTTGCCGTTCTTCAGCAGCAGCGTGGGCGTCATCGACGAAATCGGGCGGCGGCCCGGCGCGATCGCATCCGGCTCGGCATCGGCGGCGCCGGGTGTCGACGCCGCGCCGGTCGCGCCAGCGACGGCTGGCTTGATCACGAAATCGTCCATCGCATCGTTCAGCAGGAACCCGCCGCCGTCCACCACGACGCCCGAGCCGAAATCGCCGTTCAGCGTGTAGGTGTTCGACACCGCGTTGCCCCATTTGTCGACCACCGAGAAATGCGTGGTTTGCGCCTTCTCCGTCGCCGCGCCGCCGTCGACACCGGGTTTCACCGTCGCGGCGGCCGGCGCTTCGTCGGCTTTGACTTCGGCCGCGCGCTGCGCGAGGTAGGCGTCGTCGATCAGCTTCGCGACCGGCACCGGCGATGCGTCCGGGTCGCCGATATGGCGCTGCCGGTCCGCGAACACGCGATCCTCGATCTGCGCGATCAGATGGATGTACGGCGCTGAATTCAACGCAAGGCCGTCGAACGCCGGCTGCAGATCGGCCCGCATCTTCAGCATCTGGATCAGCCCGAGGCCGCCCGAGCTCGGCGGCGGCGCGGTGATCACGCGGTAGCCGTGCCAGTCGGCCGCGAGCGGCTCGCGCCACAGAGCCTTGTACTGGCTCAGATCCTGGCTCGTGATCAGGCCGTGGCCGTACATCTGCGCGGCGATCATTTGAGCGGTGCGGCCCTCGTAAAACTCGCGGCCGCCGTCGCTCGCGATCCGCCCCAGCGTCTGCGCGAGTTCCGGTTGGCGCAGCATCGCGCCCGCCTTCAGGTTCGCGAAGTAGGCGTCGAAATTGGTTTTGCCGGCGAAACTCTTCGCGGCCGCGTCGCGTCGCTGCTGCAGCCGTGGGTCGACCTGGAAGCCGTCGGTCGCGTAATGGATCGCGGGCGCGAGCACCTGCTTCCATTTGAGCTTGCCGAAGCGCCGCTGCGCTTCCCACATGCCATCGACAGTGCCCGGCACGGCCACCGCGCGATGCCCGACCGTGCTCATGCCCGGCGCCACGTTGCCCTTGTCGTCGAGGTACATCTCGCGGGTCGCCTGCTGCGGCGCGCGCTCGCGATAGTCGAGAAAATACGGCTTGCCGTCGACCAGCAGCGTCATGAAACCGCCGCCGCCGAGGTTGCCCGCATCGGGCCGCGTGACGGCGAGCGTGAAGGCCATCGCAACCGCGGCATCGACCGCGTTGCCGCCTGCGGCGAAGATCTGCTGCGCGGTGTCAGCGCTGTAGCTATCCGGCGCGGCGACGGCCGACGCATCGAGCGCCGGCTTCGGCGCCGGTGTTTTCGCGGCGGCGGACAGCGGCGCGGCCACGTTCACGGCAAGCGCGGCAAACCAGGCCGAAGCGAGCACACGACGGTTACGGCAAGAAAATCGGGCGCTAGCCAAAGCGCGGGCAAAAGGCGCGCGAAACGCGCCGTGCGTCGGGACAGACATCCGAGAAAACTCCGGCAACGAGGCGAGCATGGCGCACGAGCAGCGGAGCCTCGTGCAGGAAGATGAAGGACAGCGTGGACGGCTCGGGCAAGCCCGCCCCGCGCGAAGGCCCAGCACAGGCGCGCGGGCCGCGCGCAGCAGCGCATCCTAAGTCGGCGCGGCGCGCGTCGCCAACCCGTTTTACCTCCTGTTACAGCCCCGCGCGCCGGCTTCCCTGACTCCGGCAGCCGCGCCAAACCCACTGCGCCGTTGGCTGCGCGCCGCAACCACCTGCCGCGAACGGGCTCGTCAGGTAGAATTGACGGCTACACGGGCGCATTGCGCGCCCCCACGGACTCTCATCTTCTCGCATGAATACCGAACGCAACGACGCGCCCGCGACATCCAATTTCATCCGCAACATCATCGACGACGACAACCGCACCGGCAAATGGAGCCAGCGCGTCGAAACGCGCTTCCCGCCGGAGCCGAACGGCTATCTGCACATCGGTCACGCAAAGAGCATCTGCCTGAACTTCGGCGTCGCGCGCAGCTACGGCGGCGTGTGCCATCTGCGCTTCGACGACACCAATCCGGAGAAGGAAAGCGTCGAGTACGTCGAGTCGATCATCGACTCGGTGCGCTGGCTCGGCTTCGAATGGGAAAAGGACCGCACCGAGCATCTGTACTTCGCGAGCGACTACTACGACAAGCTGTACGAGTTCGCGGAGCTGCTGATCCAGCGCGGCAAGGCATACGTGGATAGCCAGTCGGCCGAGGAAATCCGCGCGAACCGCGGCTCGGCCACCGAAGTCGGCACGCCGTCGCGCTTCCGCGAGCGTTCGGTCGCGGAAAACCTCGACCTGTTCCGCCGCATGAAGGCGGGCGAGTTCAAGGAAGGCGAGCACGTGCTGCGCGCGAAGATCGACATGTCGTCGCCGAACTTCAACATGCGCGACCCGGTCATCTACCGCATCCGTTTCGCGCATCACTACCGTACCGGCGACACCTGGTGCGTGTACCCGATGTACGACTACACGCACTGCATCTCGGACGCGCTCGAAAACATCACGCATTCGCTGTGCACGCTCGAATTCGAAGACCATCGGCCGCTGTACGACTGGATCCTGAACGAACTCGCCGAGGCCGGTGTCTTCGGGCGTCCGCTGCCGCAGCAAATCGAGTTTTCGCGCCTGAACCTGACCTATGCGATCACCAGCAAGCGCAAGCTGCTGCAACTCGTCAACGAAGGCCATGTGGAAGGCTGGGACGACCCACGCATGCCGACCATCGTCGGCGTGCGCCGGCGTGGCTTCACGCCCGAGTCGATCCAGCTGTTCTGCGAGCGCATCGGCGTGACCAAGGTCGACTCGTGGATCGACATGAGCGTGTTCGAAGGCGCGCTGCGCGACGATCTCGACGAGAAGGCGCCGCGCATCGCCGCCGTGCTCGATCCGGTCAAGCTGATCATCGACAACTTCCCCGAACGCCTTACCGAGCCGTGCCACGCACCGGTGCATCCGCATCATCCGGAACAGGGCATGCGCGAGTTTCCGATTTCGCGCGAGCTGTGGATCGAGCGCGAGGACTTCACGCAGACGCCGCCGAAGGGCTACTTCCGCCTGTTCCCGGGCAACAAGGTGCGGCTGCGCTACGGCTACGTGATCGAATGCACGCACGCGGACAAGGACGAGAACGGCAATATCGTCGCGGTGCACTGCAACTACTTCCCGGACAGCAAATCGGGCACCGAAGGCGCGAACAATTACAAGGTCAAGGGCAACATCCACTGGGTCAGCGCGGCGGCCGCGTGCCCGGCCGAAGTGCGCATCTACGACCGGCTGTTCAAGGAACCGCAACCGGACGCCGGCGGCCGCGACTTCCTCGAAGCGCTGAATCCGGACTCGAAACGCGTGGTCCAGGCCTACCTCGAAACCGGCGCGCGCCATGCGCTGCCGGAGCAGCGCTACCAGTTCGAGCGCCACGGCTACTTCGTCGCCGACCGCGTCGATTCGAAGCCGGGTAAGCCCGTATTCAACCGCATCGTCAGTCTGCGCGACAGTTGGGGCAAGCCGGCCTGAGCCCGCGCCAGCGAGGGCCCGGCGTTGCGGGCCCATCCGGGTTGCCGGATGTTTCGATCGACACTCACTGCGCGCTCGCCTGAGCGCGCCGGTCCGGGAGGTCCGATGAAGGTTGCAGACCGCCACGGGGAAGGGTCTGAAGGTAGGGTTCGCGTCGCACGGAGCGCGTGCGGCTCACGCTTCCCGCGTCTGCTGCGCGGCATGCACAGCGTGCTGCTTACGCTGGCCGCCTGCGGCGCGCTCGCGTTCGCCGGCCCCGCCCGCGCGGATGAACTGAGCGGCACGCTGAGAAAGATCCACGACGACGGCGTCGTCGTGCTCGGCGTGCGAGAGGCGTCGATCCCGTTCTCGTACTTCGACGGCAAGCGCACGGTCGGCTACTCGCAGGCGATCGCGATGCAGATCGTCGATGAAATCAGGAAAACGCTCGGCATGGCGCAGCTGCGCGTTCACGAAGTCACGGTCACGTCGTCGAACCGCATGCCGATGCTGCTGAACAACCAGATCGATCTCGAATGCGGCTCGACCACGCACACGGCCGAGCGCGAAAACGTCGCTGCGTTTTCAGACAGCTTTTTCCAGTACGCGGTGCGCATGATCACGCGCAGGAACAGCGGCATCACCGATTTCCCCGATCTGGCCGGCAAGCCGGTCGTGACGACCGCCGGCACGTCCGACGAGCGCCTGCTGCGCAGCCTCAACACCGACAAGCAGCTGAACATGCGCATCATGAGCGTGCGCGACCATCAGGACGCTTTCAACAAGATGAAGGACGGTCACGCGGTGGCGTTCGTGATGGACGAGCCGATCGTCTACGGTTTCAAGGCGACCGACCCGCATCCCGACGATTTCATCGTGACGGGCACGCCGCTTGGCTACGAGGTTTATGCGTGCATGTTCCGCAAGGGCGACGAGCCGTTCCGCGCGCTCGTGAATCGCGTGATCGTGCGCTCGCAGACGTCCGGCGACGCCGAGCGTCTGTATCGGCAGTGGTTCACGCAGCCGATCCCGCCGCACGGCATCAACGTCAATTTCCCGCTGTCGGAGCAGAACCGCGCGTTGTTCGCGCATCCGAACGACCGCGCGCTCGATTGAAGGCGGCGTGCGCCGGCTATAGCGACCGGTGCAACTCCGTGAGCGACAGCGTCGTCTCGAAGAGCCGCGTCAGACTACGGCTCGCATAGCGCGGCACCTCTTCGATCGACGCCCAGCGGTAGTCGTCCATTTCGGGGATCAGCGTGCCGTCCGAGCGGCGCGGAAACAGCGACGTGCAGGTGCACGTGCTCAGATCGAGCTCGCCGGCACCCGCGCGCGCCGCGAACAGATGCAGGTCCTTGTCGCGCCGGTAGACGAACAGGCCGAGATCCTTCAGCCGATCGGCCTCGAGCGCGATGCCGGTTTCCTCGACCAGCTCGCGCAGCGCCGTCACGTGCGGCGCCTCGCCGTCCTCGCCCTGGCCTTTCGGGATGTCCCAGTGCGTCGTTTCGGTGGCGTGCGCGAGCAGCACGCGTCCGTCGGGATCGAGCAGCACGATCCCGCACGAGACGATTCGCGGGCTCATCGCGCAGCCTCACTGCATGCACCTCTCGCGCCGCGCTCACGCATGCTCAACGCTTCTGCAGCTGCCAGGCGCCACCTTCCTTGCAGAAGTTCGGACGCAGATTCATCGATTGCCCTTTCGCATTGAGTACGACCCCGAGGGTGCGGCAGGTGCGTCCGCCGTCGGTCGAGGTGCTGTCCATCGAGATGGTCGCGTCGATCTTCACGCTATTGCCGGTGCCGTCGTTGACCCACGTGAAGCTCTCGCCGTCCTTCCTGTCATTGAGCGCGCTCATGACCGCATGCTTGATCGAGGCGTTGTCACGCTGTCTCATATAGGTGATCGGCGTGTCGCTCAGAAAGCCGAGGTTCGCCGCTTGCGCGCCGATCGCCGCGCCGAGCAGGAGGCTCGCGGCACTCAGGTGGAACAGCACACGGGTTCGCGTCGACATGTAGAACTCTCCTCGAAGTGTGCACGGCGCGCACAGGCGCACGGCGGCTTTTGATCCTGACCTCAAAAGCATAGCATGCACACTTCGGCAGGCAGCGCGCCATCGACGCGGCCATCAACGCGCGGCGGCCGTCCCCTGCAGACGGAACGTGTTGACGACGTCGCGCAGCATCTGCGCCTGCTCCTGCATCGACTGCGCGGCGGCCGCCGCCTGTTCGACCATCGCCGCGTTCTGCTGCGTGGTCTCGTCCATCTGCGCGATCGCGAGATTGACCTGCTCGATGCCGCGGCTCTGCTCGTCGGACGCGGCGGAAATCTCGCTGATGATGTCGGTCACGCGCTTCACCGCATCGACGAGCGACTCCATCGTGCCGCCCGCCTTCTCGACGAGCGTCTTGCCGCTGCCGACGCGCGCGACCGAATCCTCGATCAACGTCTTGATCTCCTTGGCCGCGTCGGCGCTGCGGCGCGCGAGGTTGCGCACCTCGCCCGCGACGACCGCGAAGCCGCGGCCCTCCTCGCCGGCGCGCGCGGCTTCGACGGCCGCGTTCAGCGCGAGGATGTTGGTTTGAAACGCGATGCTTTCGATCACGCCGATGATATCGACCACCCGCGCCGAGCTCGCCGCGATGCTCTGCATGTTCGCGACGACGTGCTGCACGGCCTCGCCGCCCTCGCCCGCGAGCTGCGACGCCGAGCGCGCCATGCGGTTGGCCTGCAGCGCGTTGTCGGCGTTCTGCTTGACGGTCGCCGTCAGCTGCTCCATGCTCGCGGCCGTTTCGCCGAGCGACGACGCCTGCTGTTCCGTTCGCGCCGACAGATCGAGATTGCCCGCGGCGATCTCTTCGGCCGCGACCGTGATCGTTTCGGTGCCGCCGCGAATGCGCCGGATCGCGTCGGCGAGGCGGCTTTGCATGCGCTGCATCGCGTACAGCATGCTTTCCTGATCGTCGCCGGCCAGTGTGACCGGGCACGACAGATCGCCGTCGGCGATCGTCTCCGCGACGCTCGCCGCATAGGCGGGCTCACCGCCGAGACTGCGCTTCACGTTGCGGATGATCAGCACGAGCGCGAGGGTGCTGAAGCTGCCGATCACGAGGATCGTCAGCAGATAGCGCAGCAGGTCGGCGCGGAACGCCGCGTCGATGTCGTTGACGTAGACACCCGAAATCAGATACCAGTCCCACGCGGCAAAGCGCTTGACGAAGCTGATCTTCGGCACGCGCTCGTTGTTGCCGGCGAGGCGGCCCATGTAATCGACGAAGCCCTGCCCGTGCGCCTGCGCGACCTTGACCATTTCGACGAACAGCAGCTTGCCGTCGCTGTCCGCGTAGTGCGACACGTCCTTGTTGCGCAGATCGGCGAGCATCGGATGCATGATCACGACCGGCGTGGCAGTCGACACGATCATGTAGCCGCTGCCGGGGTAGCGCATCGCGGAGAGCCGCGCCAGCGCCTGCTGCCGCGCCTGTTCGGGCGTCAGTTCGTGCTGGTCGGCGCGCTGCGCGTAGTCGGCGACGATGCCGTAGGCGCTTTCCACGACGTTCTGCACCGCCGACTTGCGCTCGGCCAGCATCGTCGCGCGCGACTGCCATGCGGCCCAGCCGCCGAGGCCGAGCAGGCCGAGCCACGTAATCAGCAGCGCGAGCCAGAGTTTGGTGTTGAGGCTAAGTCGGTTCACGCTGATTCCTCCATCGCGGCGCGTCACACGGTTCTGTTGGATTAACGGCGCCGCGCGCGATTTCCTGAGTCGGGAAACACCCGAAGCGAGCCGTACGAACACGCGACAGCCTGGCAGCCACCGGGCGCGCAACATGGCACAAAAACAAAAAAGGGTTACAGGCGCGAAACCTGTAACCCTTCGATGATTCTGGTACGGCAGGAGGGGCTCGAACCCCCGACCCTCGGCTTAGAAGGCCGATGCTCTATCCAGCTGAGCTACTGCCGTATGGATCGATATCTGCATGAAACCGGCACTCGCGGCGAGCCGCCCGATTTCCCACAAACTAAAATTCTAACTGACCTGCAACCAACCGGGCCCGGATTATAACCGATCGCCCGGCGCGCTCAGACCGGCTGCGGATGCAGCATGAACCAGCCGAGGAACAGGATCCCCGCGACCGCGCAGTACGCGCCGAACGACGCGAGACGTCCGCGGCCTTCGAAATAGCGCATCAGGAAACGTACGCTCAGGTACGCTGCGATCGCGGTCAGCACGCCGCCGAGCACCGCGTCGGCAAGCTGGCTCGGCGCGTGAAGCAGCTTCGGCAGTTCGAGTACGCCAGCCGCGAAAATGATCGGCGTGCCGAGCAAGAACGAAAACTCGGCGGCTTTCTCGGTGGTGAGGCCGGCCGCATTGCCGGCGATCATCGTCAGGCCACTGCGCGAGAAGCCCGGAATCAGCGCGCCGATCTGCGCGAGGCCGACGAAGAACGCCTGGCGCAACGTCAGCTTTTCCGGCGGTTGATGCGCGCGCGCGCGTTGCAGACGATCGCCGAACCACAGCAGCACGCCATTCACGATCAACGCAATCGCGACGATCCGCAGATCATGAAAAAGCGCCTCGAGGCGCTTTTCCAGCACGAGACCGACGAGGCCCGCCGGAATCGTACCGATGATCAGCGCCCACATCATGTGACCGTCGTCGTTGCGGCGGCCGCCGAGCGACGCTAAGAAACCGCGCACCAGCGCGTACCAGCGCGCGCGGAAGTACCACAGCAGCGCGAACGCGGTGCCGAGATGCAGGGCGACGAGGAACGGCAGCAGTTGCGGCGCATGCTTGTCGATATGCATGTCGAACAGGGCTGGCACGAGCAGCGTGTGGCCAAGGCTGCTCACCGGAAACAGTTCGGTAACGCCTTGCAGCACGCTCAGAAAAATGAGAAACGACAGGTTCACGCGGCGGTCCTTGTAAGCAAAGTGTCGAGAACTGCGCGCCGCACAAAAGGGGGAGCCGGCGCGTCAAAGGCGCACCGATTATGCCTGGCTACACACCCAGCGCCAAGCGGTTAGGCCACATTCGGAGAGATATTGACGCGCCGCGTCACAACTCGACACCGTTGTTACGCGAGAGCAAGAAAGCGGGCGGCGGATTCGTCGCGGGCGTGCTGCGAAAGCAGGGAATGAAACCAGCGGATCAGCGCTTGAGAGAGTGGAAGAAGTAGTACGTGCTGGCGGTGAATATACCGAATAAGGCCACCGCCATTGCCGTTGCGAGATCCATGATGCCTCCTGAGCCGATTCGCCCGGGAGTCGGATGGACCGGACGCTCCGACGGATTATCAATAGGATTCTCCCTTTTCCGACACCCGCAATTTCCCGGGAAGGGTTTCCCCGTAGCGCAAAGCAGCGCAAAATCGCGGTTTCGCCGCGCGAGACGCTGTCGCCGCGAATGGCGCAAAACGCCGCTTCCATGCAGATGCAACGGCCGACCCACGCGGCCGCTTTGCGCGACCCTCAACCTCTATCTGGCTAGCTATTGACCATGCCCCTCTCCCCGGAACAGGACATTCTCGAGATCGCCCAGGACGCCTCGGTGCTCCGTTTTTCGCCGCAAGCCGGCGGCCGTCTGCTGTCGTGGACGATCGACGGCGAAGAGGTGATTCACTGGCCCGAGCACGCCGACTGGAGCGTGCCCGCGCGGATTCGCGGCGGCAATCCGCTGCTGTTTCCATTTCTCGGCCGTCATCGCGTCGACGGCAAGATCGGCTATTGGCGTGACGCCCGGGGCACCGTGCGCGAGTTGCCGATGCACGGCTTCGCGCGCGACCTGCCGTTCGAGCCTCACGCCGACGTGCATGGCGCCGGCCTGCGGATGGTTCTGACCGACAGTGAAGCGACCCGCGGCTCCTATCCGTTCGGCTTCCGCTTCGAGGCCGCCTACGAGCTCATCGATCCGCGCACGCTCGACGTGACGCTGACCACCACCAATACCGGCGACGCGCGCCTGCCCTACTACGCCGGCCATCACTTCTACTTCACGCTGCCGCACACGCAGCGCGCGCAAACGACGCTCGAACTGCCGCGCACCGAGCGGTGCCGTCAGCTCGAGGACGGCTCGATCAGCCCCGCCGAGCCGGGCGAAGCGAGCTACACGCTCGACGAAGACCGCATCTACGACCGCTTCCATTGCCTGACCGGCACGCCCGATCGACCGGTGAGGGTCGAGGCGCCGGGCATCGATCGCGTGATCACGATCGATCTGCAGCGGCCCGGCTCGGTGCCCTGGTACGCGGTGACGACGTGGACTGAAACGCCGCAGTCGGACTTTTACTGCGTGGAGCCGTGGCTCGGGTTGCCCGATGCGATCCACAACGGCCGAGGTTTGCGCTGGCTCGAGCCGGGACAAACCGAAACGGCGGCACTGCGCATTGCCGTCGAGAAGACCGGCTGATACGCCGGCGCCGGCGGCGAGCCGCTCGAAGCGGGCGCCCGCCACTTCGCTCCCCTCGCCGGGGGGCGCAACACAAAACCGTTAGAATCGAACGCTTTGTCAGTCTGTGCCGCGTGATCGGGATCAGCGCGCGGCAGTGCTTTGCGAGGTCCAATGCTGGAAACGACAAGAATCAAACGACTCGGCTGCGCGGCATTGCTCGCGCTGCTCGCCGCGTGCGGGTCGGCGCCGGTGGGGCCGGGCTACTACCGGGTCGAACGGGGCGACACGCTGTCGAAAATCGCGCGCGGCAACCGGCAATCGGTGCAGAACATCGCACGCTGGAACAACCTGACCAATCCCGACAGCATCGAGGTCGGCCAGGTGCTGCGCGTCGCGCCGCCAGGCGGCGCGGCGTCGACGAGCGGCGCGATCCGCAGCGGCGGTGGCGGTAGCAGCAGTGGCAGCGCGAGCGCGGCGGTCGCGCCGCGTCCTGCGCCCGCGGACACTGCGCCGGCGACCACGCCGATCTCGCTGGTATGGCCGGCCGACGGCACGGTGTTCCGCCGTTTCGACGGCGGCAACTCGAAGGGTATCGATATTGCCGCGGCGGCCGGCACGCCCATCGTCGCGGCGGCGCCTGGCACCGTCGTCTATGCGGGCAACGGTCTGCGCGGCTACGGCAATCTGCTGATCCTCAAGCACAACGCCGACTATCTGACCGCTTACGCGCATAACCGCGCGCTGTTGGTGAAGGAAGGCGAATCGGTCAAGCGCGGCCAGAAAATCGCCGAAATGGGCGACACCGATACCGATCGCGTAATGCTGCATTTCGAACTGCGCTACCAGGGCCGTTCGATCGATCCGTCGAAACAACTGCCACCGCGCTAGGCGGCGGGCGCGGGAACCCGCCGTGCTATAAACGCTCAATTCGAAGCGGCGTGGCTGCGCGCCACGCCCTTCCGTTATTTGCAAGGAATCTGAAATGAAAAGCCCATTGGCGCGCGTCGCGGCGGCTGCGACGATCAGTCTTGGCCTCCTGACGCTCGGCGGCCTCGGCGGCTGCTCGACCACGACCACGATGACCTATCTGCCGAGCGGCGACACCGGCTTCGCGATCAACTGCAGCGGCAGCGATGCCAGCACGAGCTGGGCCGAGTGCTACAAGCGCGCGGGCGAAACCTGCGGCAACTACGGCTACGACGTGGTTTCGAAAGACGTCGACAACGGCGCGACGTCGGGCGGCACGATCGGTGGGATTTTCGGCGCGAATGTGAAAAACCGTTCGATGGTCATCCGCTGCAAGCAGTAAAAGGCAGCGCGCCGTGCGGCCCGCGCGGCCGCCGAGCGGCAGAGCGTCACCGCTTAGCGGCGTCGCCAGCGCCCGGAGCGCGGATCGATGCGCGCGGCGAAGCGCACCAGCAACGCGAGCGCGATTAGCCACACGCCGACAAAAATGATCACCCCGGTCATGAGTCTCGCGCCGAAACAAATAATCCGCCATCATCGGCCGCACATGTGAATTCGCGGTGAAGATCGCTGCGGCAGGTTAAACATCCGCGTAAATCCATTAAAAAAAAGCCCGGCACGAGGCCGGGCTAACGGGGGTTCGGCGCATATCGGCAAAGGACCGGTTCACCATGCGCCAGAACGAAATCTAACAATCCGCATTTCCAAGCGCAATGGATTAATTTTGCGGCCAATGTTACACGGCGTACGGATTCCGCAATCCGTGAATCGGAAATGTCGGAATCAGACCGGCTTAATGCGCCGCAGCTGGGATACTCCACACGCCAAATCATTCAAACCAGGAATGTCGGAGTATCGCACCGGCTAATGCTCCTGGGCTATCGGCGGAAAGTCCCGCCGAACCAGCAGAGGAAAGACGTCTGGCCGAATAACACTAACTCATTCGGCAATAACGCCGCTTTGGCTTGCGAATATTAACTTGGTGCGCAAACGCACGTAACGCATCGATTAGTCGCGGCAACTCTTCCGAATAAGCGCCGATACGTTTTCACAACAAATTCGCGAATAGTGAAATCTTTCACATTGACAATTCCGCCGACAATACTGAAACCGCATTCAAACTCGTTTCAGTTTTGAATATTCGGACGATTAATAGCCGGTGCTGATGGGCGGCACGCCTCGTGTGCCGCCGTCGTTGAATCCGCCGGCATCCAGGTTCAGAATCCGATTCAGTCCGCGCTGCATAAAAGGCCGCCCGGCGCGTTGCGCAAGGCCGCCACGCGGCCCGCCGGTCCTTGCCAATAGTTTATAGTGACGGCCCCGTCCGACCCTGTCCACGATGACTTCCAACGACGCCTCCCCAAGCCCCCTTTATGCGAAGCTGCTCGGCGAAACCGCCAAGATCGGCTGGAGCGAACTCGAACGTTTTTTTGCGCGCGGCATACTGCTGCACGTCGCGCGCGACCTCGATCTCGTGAGCGTCGCCGAGGCAATCGCCAACGACGACACCACCCGGGTCGCCCAATGGTTGTCCTCCGGCCTCGTCGTGCGCGTTCAGTCGGAGACGGCCGCCGATTTCGCCGCGCGCGACCCCGAGCTGTGGGCCGTCGTCGTCTCTCCTTGGGTGTGCGTGCAGGAGCGCTCTTGAACGACGCGAGGACGCCCGATGCCGGTATGTCCGATGCCGGTATGCCCCCCGCCGCGCGATCCGAAACCGCCTCACACCCAGCCAGCGCGCCCGCGCTGCCGGTGCGCTGGCATCGCCGGGTGCTCGCGCTCGCGTTGCCGATCGTCCTCGCGAATCTGACGCAACCGATCCTCGGCGCGGTCGACACCGCCGTCGCTGGTCATCTGGACAGCGCCTCTTACCTCGGCGGCGTCGCGCTCGGCGGGCTCTTCTTCAACTTCGTGTTCTGGGGCTTCGGCTTTCTGCGCATGGGCACGACCGGCCTCGTCGCGCAGGCGCACGGCGCGGGCCGCAGCGACGAGTTGCGCAACACCGTCGTGCGCGCACTGCTGATGGCGGCCGCGATCGGCGCACTGGTGCTGCTCGTGCAGCAACCGCTGATCGACTATGCGCTGCGGGCGATCGGCGGCAGCGACGCCGTGCAGCGGCACGCGCAGGTTTATTGCCACGCGCGCATCTGGGCCGCGCCGCTCGCGCTCGGCAACTACGTGATACTCGGCTGGCTGCTCGGCACGCAGCAGGTGCGGCTCGCATTGCTGTCGCAGGTCTTCATCAACAGCGTGAACATCGCCGCGGTGCTGCTGTACGTGTACGCGTTTCATTGGGGCGTGGCCGGCATCGGCGCGGCTACCGCGACCGCCGACGCGCTCGGCTTCGTGCTCGGGCTCGCCCTGCTATGGCATGGCAGGCCGCGCGGCCTGCCCGCGCTGAATCGCGCCGCCTTGTTCGACGCCGCCGCGCTGAAGCGGCTCGTCGTGCTCAATCGCGACATCTTCGTGCGCACGCTGTGCCTGCTGTCGTCGTTCGGCTGGTTCGCGCATCTCGGCGCGCGGCAAGGCGACGCGACGCTCGCCGCGAATGCGTTGCTACTCAATTTCCAGACCTTCATGGCGTACGGGCTCGACGGTTTCGCGCACGCGGCCGAGGCGCTGGTCGGCGCGGCGATCGGTGCGCGCGATCGTCACGCGTTCGCGCAGGCGGTCAAGGTCACCGCGCTGTGGTCGGCGCTCGGCGCGATCGGCTTCTCGTGCGTGTACTGGGGCGCGGGCGCGTGGATCATCGAGCGGCTGACCGATCAGGCCGCCGTGCGTGCCGCGGCCGAAACCTATCTGCCGTGGGCGGCGCTGTCGCCGGTCATTTCGGTGTGGGGCTTCCTGCTCGACGGCGTGTTCATCGGCGCGACGCGAACGCGCGAGCTGATGATGTCGATGGCGGTGTCGCTTGCGGTGTTCGTGGCGGCGTCGTCGGCATTGCTCGCGTGGCACGGCAATCACGGGCTGTGGATCGCGCTGCTGATCTTCATGGCCACGCGTGGCGCAACGCTCGCGCGTTACCTGCCGGGCGTGTCGCATGGGATTGCGGCTGCCTAGCGCGGTGCGCTGCGCACCCGCTCGTTTTCACTTCAACGAGCGCTCACTGCGCGACGGGCGCGGGCACCATCGCGGGCGGCCGATCGTCGGTGGGCACGCCGTGGTAGTCGGCGGGATCATGTGGTGGGCTGCCGCGATGCGCGGACGGATTGTCCGCACAGCCGGCGACGCCGGCGCACAACAGCAAGGCAAGAGTCAGAACGCGGGTCATTTTGCAATCGTCTCCGGGACAAAGCGATGGCGGACGTCCGCCATCGCGCCGAGAGTCTAACCGCAAAGCGCGTTCGGCGACGCCATCACACACCTCGTGCGTCGCCCGTTCCAGTTCGTGAGATTTCGCCGGACCTGCGCTACTATGGGTTCATGGCTGAACCTACCGGGAGACTGCCATGGACGGTGAATCGATCGCGGGCCTGATCGGGCTCGCAATAGGCCTGATCGTGCTGGCGGCGTTGTCGATCTTCGAATCGCGGGCCTACCGGCGTGAACACGATGGCGAGGGCATGCTGCACCACTGGACGCATCAGCATCTACATATGCCGCATTGGAGGCGTCCAAGGCATTGATGCGGGTGCATTGATGCGGGTGATCTTCGACTCTGACCGAATGGCCTCTGCCCGCGGCACCGGCATGTCACGGTGCGTCAGTCGCGCGTCCGCTCGATGACGCATTGACCGGCGTTGCGGCGCCTGCGCGCATCGAGGTCCGCTGGACGTGCGCAACGCCTTTCCGGTTCTTTGGGCATACCTACATCGAACGACGACGCTTCCTGCGTCGCTCTCTCCTTCTGCGCTTTCGTCCAAGGCCTCACTGCATCGAGCTTAACGGGTGATAGGCACATGCCTTGCTGGTTCCGATCCAGCAACAGACGCGCGACACGCGCGTCGATTGTTGCGGCGCGCGCGCCAAACCAGCGTGAAGATGCGGCCAGCGATTTCGCGGCCCCCTCAACAAGGAGAACGCCATGACCGTCGGAACCATCCTGCTAATCGTGCTCATCGTGCTGCTGATCGGCGCGTTGCCAAGCTGGCCGTATAGCAGCGGCTGGGGCTATCGGCCGACTGGACTCGTCGGCGTCGTGCTGATCATCGTGATCGTTCTGCTGTTGATGGGGCGTATATAGCCCACCGCGAGCCCGCTATGGTGAACGTCGTTGCCCGTGCGGTTTTGGTGCCGCCAAGGGATTGACGCTCCTGCCCGCACCCCCTATACTCTCGGATTCGTCGGAGCGTAGCGCAGCCTGGTAGCGCATCTGATTTGGGATCAGAGGGTCGTAGGTTCGAATCCTATCGCTCCGACCACGAAAAGCAGCTCGAAACCCGCGAAGCCTCCGGCTTCGCGGGTTTTTGCTTTTTTGGCTCGCGTTCACGTGGACGCCGACAGCCGACCCGTCAGGCACTCGCCTTGCAAATCATCACCTGCGCATGCGACAGTGCTTGAGGCAGGTACCTCGCCGCGAAGACGCGCAAGCCCGCCGCAACGCCATCCCAAGCCGCTCAAAAAGGAGACTCCCATGGACCTGATCCTCTGGCGTCACGCCGAAGCAGAAGATGTCGCCGCGAGCGATCTCTCCCGCGCGCTCACCACGCGCGGCCGCAAGCAGGCGCAGAACGCCGCGAAATGGCTGCGCGCCCGTTTGCCCGACGACGCGGTCATACTCGCGAGCCCCGCCGTGCGCACCATCCAGACCGCCGAGACGTTGAGCGACCAGTACCGCGTCGTGCGCGAACTGGCGCCGAACGCGAGCGCGAACGACGTCCTGGAAGCGGCCGGCTGGCCCGGCGGCATCGCGCAAACCGTCGTGATCGTCGGCCATCAACCGACGCTCGGCCACGTCGCCGCGCAACTGCTCGGCGACAGCCGCGCGAGCTGGCCACTGAAAAAAGCCGGCATCTGGTGGATCGAGAGCCGCGAGCGCAACGGCGAAGATGAGGCGGTGTTGCGCGCCGCCATCAGCCCCGATCTGATCTGAGCGCGCGTGTCGCGCCACGCCTCCGACATTACAGGCACCCACGCGAGGGCTTACGGGCAGTCATCCAATCGTCACGGCTTTGCCATGCGAGCGTCACCGCGCGTTACTACATTGGCGAAAAAAGAAATCCTCACTCTTTTCGACCAGGACAGCCAATGCGAGAACTGCCGACGCCCACCCTGCCCTTCACCTCGCTTTTCGAACCGCGCCGTCTGCCGCGCGCCGAGGAAACGGTCACCGCGCAGCATCGCCTGCAAGTGTCGTGGGCGCGTACCGACGAAGAGCTGCGTGAAGCGCAGCGTCTACGCTATCGCGTCTTCGCCGACGAAATGGGCGCACGCCTCAGCGGCCCCGCGGGCCTCGACGTCGATGCCTTCGATTCGTACTGCGACCATTTGCTGGTACGCGATCTCGACACGTTGAAAGTAGTCGGCACGTATCGCGCTCTGCCGCCGCATCAGGCCGCGCGCATCGGCCGTCTATATGCGGAAAGCGAGTTCGACGTGTCGCGTCTCACGCATCTGCGCGCGAAGATGGTCGAGGTCGGCCGCTCGTGCGTGCATCCGGACTATCGCAGCGGCTCGGTGATCATGTCGCTATGGGCTGGGCTCGCCGCGTACATGAAGCACAACGGCTACGAGACGATGCTCGGCTGCGCGAGCGTCGCGATGGCCGACGGCGGCCACTATGCGGCGAACCTGTATTGCTCGCTGCGCGACAACGCGCTGACCGCGCCCGAATATCGCGCGTTCCCGCATACGCCGCTGCCGGTCGACGAACTGCAGACGGGTGCCGCCGTCGCGCCGCCCCCGCTCGTGAAGGGCTACTTGCGTCTCGGCGCGAAGATTTGCGGCGCACCGGCGTGGGACCCCGACTTCAATACCGCGGATTTCCTGACGCTGTTCCGTCTGTCCGATATCAACGCGCGCTATGCGCGGCACTTCCTCGGCGATGCGTTGCCGCGATAAGCTGCGCCGAGATACGAAAAAGCCCTGCATTTGCAGGGCTTTTTTGTTCGTGCACACGCCGCGGATCGACGCGTGCGTCGATCCGCATCGCGTCAATCGTCCGTATAAACGACACGGTACGGAATCCCGACTTTCTCCCACTCCGCCGCCTCCTGGATCAGGCTGTAATCCGTCAACGGATTGTTGGCGACCCACTCGTTCGGCAAACGCACCTCGTAGCCGCTGTTCGCCTGAGCAACCGTGATGCCCGGCAGGCCGACGTCCGCGCGTCGACGGCACAGCAACGCCGCGAGCCGCAGACAGAACAGCAGCGGCCATTCGACGTCGCGCGTCTGCGACAGCTTGCCGAGCTTGCCCGCGTGGCCGAGCACGAGCGCGGCGAGGCGCGCCTGGTCGGTACGCGAAAAGCCCGGCATATCGGCATTGCTCGCGATATAAGCCGAGTGTTTGTGATACGCGCTATGCGAGATCGACAGCCCGATTTCGTGCAGCGACGCCGCCCAGCCGATGAACATGCGGTTTTCCGCGCGGCGTTCCTCGTCCGGTTCGACGAACTGGTCGTAGAAGCTCGTCGACAGATCGCGGATGCGCCCCGCCTGCGGGCGATCGACGCCATAGCGGCGCATGAAGCCCTCGACCGTCACCGTACGCATGTCCTCGTGCTGCGAACGGCCGAGCAGGTCGTACATGACGCCGAGGCGCAGCGCGCCGTCGGTGGTGTCGACATAGTCGACGCCCAGTTCGTCGAACACCGCGATCATGATCGACAGCCCGCCCGCGAGCACCGGCACGCGGTCGCTCTTCAGCGCAATCAGTTTCAGCCGGTTGACGTTTTCGGCCTTGATCAGCGCGCGCTTGAGCCGCTCGAGGCCGCCGCGCGAAATGCCGTGGGTGACGCCCGCATCGTTGAAATTGTTCGCCTCGACCAGTTCGGCGAGCGCGCGCGCGGTGCCCGACGAGCCGATCGCCTGCTCCCAGCCGGTCTTCTTGTATTCGGCGGAAATGATCTGGATTTCGCGGCGCGCGGCGAGCTCGGCCTGGCGCATCGTGTACTCGTCGACGTTGCCGGCCGGGAAAAACGCGCGGCTATGGCTCACGCAGCCGATATACAAGCTCTCCATCATGATCGGCGTGTAGTGCGAGCCGATGATGAATTCCGTCGAGCCACCGCCGATATCGACGACGAGCCGCTTGCCCGCGCTCGCCGGCACCGAGTGCGCGGCGCCCGCATAAATCAGGCGCGCTTCCTCGCGCCCGGCGATCACTTCGATCGGAAAACCGAGCGCGGCCTGCGCTTCGCCGAGAAATTCGCCCGCATTCTTCGCGATGCGCAGCGTATTGGTCGCGACCGCGCGCACGTGGTCCGGATGAAAATCGCGCAACCGCTCGCCGAAGCGCTTCAGCGCGTCCCAGCCACGCACCTGCGATGCGCGATCGAGCATCTTGTCGCTCGATAGCCCGGCCGCGAGCCGCACCGGCTCGCGCAAGGCGTCGACCTGATAGATCTGGCTGCCCGCGTCGGTTTCCTCGACCCGGCCCACGATGAGCCGGAAGCTGTTCGAACCGAGATCGACGGCGGCGAGGAGATGAGGAATATTGACCATCGGGTAAGCGTACTCCATGCGCGCGAGCGCCGCGGCTGCGGCCGAGGGCGTGGCGGCGGACTCCGGCAGCGCCACGCGCCTGCCCGGCGCCTTCGGCGCATGGTGCGCGTCGCGTCCAGCCGCACTGTTCAAAGACGCCATTCTAAGCGTAGCAGCCTTCACGGTGTCACCTCGCGGCGCAGGGAGTTCGGTATCGTCGCATAGGTAGCGCGTCATATTGACGACAGACGACGATTGCGGCATAAAATGTTAAAAACATCGCCGATGTCATCAGGACGTCATCAAACCGTGAGAATTTCCGAGCGTCTTTCCGTCTCCATTTCAGACATTCCAATCTCGCCGCCGATGTCCGTCCGCTATCCCCTATTGAATCGCGAGCTGGGCATTCTGGGTTTCAACGAGCGTGTGTTGGCGCAAGCCGCCGATCCCGCCGTCCCCTTGCTCGAACGTCTCCGCTTTATCTGCATCACCAGTAGCAACCTCGACGAATTCTTCGAAGTCCGCATGGCCGGGCTTCAGGAACAGATGGGCGACAACCCCGGCGCATTGTCGCCCGACGGCATGTCGCTGCTTCACATGTACGACCTCGTGGTCGAACGTGCGCAGAAGCTCGTGCATCGCCAGTACACGATGCTGCACGACACGGTGCTCACCGCGCTCGAACAGGAAGGCATCTATTTCCACGGCAACGAAGCCTGGAGCGACGCGCAGACCGAATGGGCGCGCAACTACTTCTTCAACGAACTGCTGCCGGTGCTCACGCCGATCGGTCTCGACCCCGCGCATCCGTTTCCGCGCGTGCTGAACAAGAGCCTGAACTTCGTCGTCGAGCTCGAGGGCAAGGACGCGTTCGGCCGTCAGGCGATGATGGGCATCGTGCAGGCGCCGCGCGCGCTGCCGCGACTCGTGCGCATGCCGCAGGAGCTGTCGGGTTATCCGCATGGCTTCGTGCTGCTGAGCTCGCTGCTCCAACACTTTGTCGGCGAGCTGTTTCCGAATCTCTTCGTGCGCAGCTGCAATCAGTTTCGCATCACGCGCAACAGCGAGCTGTTCGTCGACGAAGACGAAATCACCAATCTGCGCGTCGCGTTGCAGGGCGAACTGCCGGCGCGGCATCTGGGCAATGCGGTGCGGCTCGAAGTGTCGGCGGAAACGCCCACGCATGTGGTGCGGCGCCTGCTCGACGAAAGCGGTCTGTCGAACAAGGACTGCTACTACGTGAACGGCCCCGTCAATCTGGTGCGTCTGATGCAGCTGCCCGAGATGGTCGACCGGCCGGATCTGAAGTTCGTGCCGCACATTCCGTCGACGCCGAGGCAGATCGCCAACAGCGCGAGCATGTTCGACGTGATCGATCAGGGCGACGTGCTGCTGCATCATCCGTACGAGAGCTTCCAGCCGGTGCTCGAGCTGCTGTTGCAGGCGGCCAAGGACCCGAACGTGGTCGCGATCAAGCAGACCATCTATCGGACCGGCACCGACTCGCCGCTGATGGATGCGTTGATGCAGGCCGCGCGCAACGGCAAGGAAGTCACGGTGGTCGTCGAGCTGCTCGCGCGCTTCGACGAGGAAACCAACATCAACTGGGCCTCGCAGCTCGAAGCGGTCGGCGCGCACGTGGTCTACGGCGTAGTCGGCCACAAGTGCCACGCGAAGATGATGCTGATCGTGCGACGCGTGTCGGCGGGCGGCAAGTCGAGCCTGAAGCGCTACGTGCACCTCGGCACGGGCAACTATCACCCGCGCACCGCGCGCCTCTATACCGATTTCGGTCTGATGACCGCCGATCAGAAGATCTGCGAGGACGTGCACCATGTGTTCCAGCAGCTCACCGGCATCGGCGGCGAGCTGAAGCTGCACGAGCTGTGGCAGTCGCCGTTCACGCTGCATCCGAAGCTCGTCGACGCGATCCGCAAGGAAGCCGAGCATGCGCGCGCGGGCAAGAAGGCGCGCATCGTCGCGAAGATGAACGCGCTGCTCGAGCCGACGGTGATCGCCGAGCTTTACGAAGCATCGCAGGCCGGCGTGAAGATCGATCTGATCGTGCGCGGCGTGTGCTCGCTGCAGCCGGGCGTGCAAGGGCTCTCCGAGAACATCACGGTGCGCTCGATCGTCGGGCGCTTTCTCGAACACCATCGCATCTACTACTTCTACGACGGCGGCAAGGAACAGGTCTATCTGTCGAGCGCCGACTGGATGGATCGCAATCTGTTCCGGCGCGTCGAAGTCGCATTCCCGGTCAACAACCGGCGACTGAAGCGGCGCGTGATCGCGGAAGGGCTGTCGGCGTTTCTCGGCGACAACCAGTCGGCCTGGTTGATGCAGAGCGACGGTCACTACCGCCGGCGCCGGCCGGGCAAGGCGTCGCGCAATGCTCAGATGAGTCTGCTCGGCAAGTTCTGTTCGTAGTCGCCCGCGTTTCGGGTGCTCGCCGCGATGGCGGGCACCCGAAACGCGCGCATAAAAAAACCGCCTTTTTCAGGCGGTTTTTTTATGCGTCGACCAGTCGTACGACTGCCGCGTTCAAACCTGTGCGGTTTGACAGCGCGCCGTCCGATACACCGGAAAGCGCACCGTGAACGTGCTGCCGCGCCCTTCTTCGCTCTTCACGTCGAGTTGCGCATCGTGCCGTTGCAGTACGTGCTTGACGATCGCGAGACCGAGCCCGGTGCCGCCCGTGTCGCGCGAACGGCTGCGATCGACGCGATAGAAGCGCTCGGTGAGCCGCGGGATATCGGCGGCCGGAATGCCGAAGCCGCTATCGGTGACCGAGAACACCGCATGGCCACCCTGCGCACGCCAGTTGACCTTGATCGAGCCGCCGTCCGGCGTGTAGCGGATCGCGTTCGTCACCAGATTGCCGAATGCGCTGAAAATCTCGGTTTCGACGCCGGTGACGGTCAGCGCTTCGTCGGCATCGAAGACGATCTTGTGATGATCGCTGGACAGGCTCTGCGCGTCGTCATGCAGATGCCGCAACACCGCGCGCATGTCGATCATCTGATCGCTCGGCGGCTTGTTGTCGCCTTCGAGCGTCGCGAGCACGAGCAGATCGCTGACGATATGACGCATGCGCGACGCCTGCTGCTCCATCAGCTCGAGATAACGCGCGCGCTCGGCTTCGCCCAACGGCAGCTCGCGCATCGTCTCGAGAAAGCCGGACAACACCGTGAGCGGCGTTTTCAATTCGTGCGACACGTTGGCGACGAAGTCACGCCGCATCGCATCGGTGCGCTCGAGCTCGGTGATGTCCTGCGACAGCACGAGCTTGCGATTGTCGCCGTAAGGAAACACCTGCACCGACAGCACGTTCTGGCGCTTGTCGCCCATGCCGCGCATGATCAGCATTTCCTCGTACCGATGCGAATTCAGATAGCGCACGAAATCCGGATGACGCACCAGATGCGTGATGTGCTGACGCAGATCGCGCTTCGCATCGAGCCCAAAGTGGCTTTCGGAAATCGCGTTGCACCACTCGATCTGATCATGATCGTCGAGCATCGCGACACCGTTAGGCGACGCCTGGATCGCCTGGATGAAACGCGAATGCTGCTGCTCGACCTGGCGCACCTGGGCATGCCAGCGCTTCGCGAGCTTGTGCAGACGGTAGTAGATTTCGCCCCAGATGCCGGGGGCGCTCGGCACTTCGCCGTACACCGGCGCGTCGAGCAGACGCCACAGACGCTGTTTGTGGAAGGTACTGAAGACACTCTGTACGAGCAGCAGGACGATGGCGAGAGCGAGCCCTGCCTTGACGTTCAGCAGTGCGCCGACCACCGCGCACAGAACAGCAAGCAGCACGACCGACACGATGGAGCGCGCCCAGATGATGTTCATGGTCTAGCGATCGAAGAGAAAATACAGCGCAGGAGGAGGGTACGGCGGCACAGCGCAGTGCAATGCAGCGCGCCGCCGACGGCTATCAGGCGCTCTTCGCCAGCCGGTAACCGCTGCCGCGTACCGTTTCAATCATAGCATCGCACCCGGCCGGCTTGAGTGCCGCGCGCAGACGCTTGATATGCACGTCGACGGTCCGCTCTTCGACGAACACGTGATCGCCCCACACCTGATCGAGCAGTTGCGTGCGGCTGTGCACGCGCTCCGGGTGAGTCATGAAGAAGTGCAGCAGACGGAATTCGGTCGGGCCGAGATCGAGCTTGATCTCGCTGCCTTCCGCATGCGCGGCGACGCGGTGCGTGGCCGGATCGAGCTTCAGGCCGTTGATTGCGACCACGTCTTCGGTCAGCTGCGGCGCGCGGCGGCGCAGCACCGCCTTGATGCGCGCCATCAGTTCCTTCGGCGAGAACGGCTTCGTCACGTAGTCGTCGGCGCCGATCTCGAGGCCGAGCACCTTGTCCTGCTCGTCGCCTCGCGCGGTCAGCATGATGATCGGGATATGCTTCGTACGCTCGTTGTTGCGCAGATCGCGCGCAAACGAAATACCCGATTTACCCGGCAACATCCAGTCGAGCAGCACGAGATCGGGCAGTACGTCGCTGATCAGGTTGTGCGCCTGCTCCGCGTTGTACGCGCGAATCGGGCAGTGCCCGGCGTGTTGAAGATTGACCGAAATCAGTTCGGAAATGGCGGGCTCATCTTCAATGACGAGAATGCTGCTGGGCATCGGCACCTCTGTTCCTTATCTCTGGATTAGCTGAGCGCTTCGCGTTCGAGCGCGTCGCGCGACTGGTGCCGCACGTCGGTACCCTTGACGACGTAGATGATGAATTCCGCGATGTTCTTCGCGTGGTCGCCGATCCGCTCGATTGCCTTGGCGATGAACAGGAAGTCGAGGCCTACCGAGATCGAACGCGGATCTTCGGTCATATACGAAATCAGCTTGCGCACGAACGCGCGGAATTCCTCGTCGATCGCCTTGTCGTCGCGCACGATCTGCGCGGCGGCGACCGTGTCCAGACGCGCGAACGCGTCCAGCGCACGGCGCAGGATCGACACGGCCATTTCGCCCGACAGCTTGATCTCGGCGATGTTGATGGTGCGCGATGCGCCGTCTTCCATCAGACGCTTGGTGCGCTTCGCGATCTTTTCGGCTTCGTCGCCGGCGCGCTCGAGGTTCGTGATGGTCTTCGAGATCGCGATCAGCAAGCGCAGATCGCGCGCGGCCGGCTGACGGCGCGCGATGATGTTGCTGCACTCTTCGTCGATCTCGACTTCCATCTTGTTCAGACGGTCTTCGGCGACGATCACCTGCTCGGCGATGTCGAGGTCGAATTCGTTGAGCGCCTGCATCGCGTTGACGATCTGCGATTCGACGAGGCCGCCCATTTCGAGCACCTTCGACGAAACGAGGTTCAGGTCTGCGTCGAACTGGCTGGACAGATGTTTATCGGACATGTCGTACTCCGTTGTATTGCCCGGCGGATTAGCCGAAGCGGCCAGTGATGTAGTCCTCGGTTTCCTTGCGGACCGGCTTGATGAAGATCTTTTCGGTGTCGCCGAATTCGATCAGTTCGCCGAGGTACATATAGGCAGTGTAGTCCGAACAGCGGGCCGCCTGCTGCATGTTGTGCGTGACGATCACCACCGTGTAGTCGCTCTTGAGTTCAGCGATCAGCTCTTCGATACGGCCCGTCGAAATCGGGTCGAGCGCCGAGCAGGGCTCGTCGAGCAGCAGCACTTCGGGGCGAATTGCAATACCGCGCGCGATGCACAGACGCTGCTGCTGGCCGCCCGACAAACCGTAGCCGCTCTGGCCGAGCTTGTCCTTCACTTCGTTCCACAGCGCCGCCTTGGTCAGCGCCCATTCGACGCGGTCGTCCATTTCCGAGCGTGACAGCTTCTCGAACATCTTCACGCCGAAAGCGATGTTGTCGTAGATCGACATCGGGAACGGCGTCGGCTTCTGGAACACCATGCCGATGCGCGCGCGCAGCAGCGAAATGTCCTGGCGCATGGTCAGCAGGTTTTCGCCGTCCATCACGATCTCGCCTTCCGCGCGCTGCTCCGGATAGAGCGCGTACATCTTGTTGAAGGTACGCAGCAGCGTGGACTTGCCGCAGCCCGACGGGCCGATGAACGCGGTCACCTTGCCTTCGGGAATCTGCAGATTGACGTTCTTCAGCGCGTGATACTTGCCGTAGAAGAAGTTGAGGTCCTTGACCTCGATCTTCGGACGCGACGGCGTTTGCGCGTGAGCGCTGTGTTCGGGGTCGGAGCCCGCGGGCGCGGCTGCGTGCCCGATCGGATTGAGTTGGGTTTCTGCTACGTTCATCGGATTCACTCCGCCCTTACTTGTTCGAGAAGATCGTGCGCGCGAGGACGTTCAGTCCCAGCACCGCGAGCGTGATCAGAAAGACGCCGGCCCACGCGAGCGATTGCCACTGCGCGAACGGGCTCATCGCAAACTTGTAGATCGTGACCGGCAGGTTCGCGACCGGCTGACCCATATCGACCGAGAAGAACTGGTTCGACAAAGCGGTGAAGAGCAGCGGTGCGGTTTCGCCGGCAATTCGCGCGACACCGAGCAGCACACCGGTGACGATGCCCGCGATCGACGCCTTCAGCGTGATCGACAGCACCATCTTCCACTTCGGCGTGCCGAGCGCGAACGCGGCTTCACGCATCGCATTCGGCACGAGCTTCAGCATGTTTTCGGTCGTGCGAATCACGATCGGAATCTGCAGCAGCGCCAGTGAGAGCACGCCGGCCCAGCCGCTGAAGTGGCCCATCTTCACGACGACGAGCGCGTAGACGAACAGACCGATGACGATCGACGGCGCCGACAGCAGGATGTCGTTGATGAAGCGCGTGAGGTTCGCGAGCCAGCCTTTCTGGCCGTATTCGGCGAGATAGACGCCCGCCATGATGCCGATCGGCGTGCCGACGAAGGTCGCGAGCCCGACCAGCAACAGGCTGCCGACGATCGCGTTGGCGAGACCGCCGCCATCGGTGTTCGGCGGCGGCGTCGACTGCGTGAACAGTTCGATCGACAGACCACCGATACCGAGACGCAGCGTCGTATAGAGAATCCACACGAGCCACAGCAGGCCGAACGCCATCGCCGCGAGCGACAGCGTCAGCGCAAGCGCGTTGGTCATGCGACGGCGCCCTTGCAGACGCACGCGCATCGTTTCGAGCGTCGCGGCGTCCTTCAGACCCGGCATGTTCAGGGACGGCCCGCTCATTTCGCGCCCTCCCCTTTCTCGAGACGTAGCAGCATGATTTTCGAAATCGCCAGCACGATGAATGTAATCACGAACAGGATCAGGCCGAGCTCCATCAGCGCCGACGTATGCAGGCCCGGCTCCGCTTCCGCGAACTCGTTGGCGAGCGCCGACGTGATGCTGTTGCCCGGCGAAAACAGCGAAATATTGTCGAGCAGGTTGGTGTTGCCGATTACGAACGTGACCGCCATCGTCTCACCCAGCGCGCGGCCGAGGCCGAGCATGATGCCGCCGATCACACCGCTCTTGGTGAACGGCAGCACGATCTTCCACATCACTTCCCACGTCGTGCAGCCGATACCGTACGCCGATTCCTTCAGCAGCACCGGCGTCACTTCGAACACGTCGCGCATCACCGCCGCGATGTACGGGATGATCATGATCGCAAGGATCACGCCCGCGCACAGAATGCCGATGCCGATCGGCGGACCGGCGAACAGCGCGCCGACGATCGGAATGCCGCCGAGCACCGCGCCTAGCGGCTTCTGGAACCACACCGCGAAGATCGGCGCGAACACGAGCAGACCCCACATGCCGTACACGATAGACGGAATCGCGGCGAGCAGCTCGATCGCGATGCCGAGCGGCCGGCGCAGCCACGCGGGCGACAGTTCGGTGAGAAATAGCGCGATACCGAAGCTGACGGGCACCGCGATGAGCAGAGCGATGATCGACGTCGCGAGGGTGCCGTAGATCGGCACGAGCGCGCCAAATTGCTTGCTGGGTGGATCCCACACCGCCGTCCACAGGAACGCGAGACCGAACTCCCGAATCGACGGCATCGAGGCGACGATCAGCGACACGATGATGCCGCCGAGCAGCAGCAGCGTGACGATGGCGGAAAGGCGTGCGAGGCCGCCGAAGATCACATCGCCCGAGCGGCCAGGCGCTTTCTGCTGCGACGCGCTGCCAGGCGGAGTGGCCCGGCCCGTGCCGGACCCTAAATGAATATCGGACATGAGAGCCTGAGGGACCTGTTTCCAGTTGCCGGACGACACATGTCGGGCGGTCGGTGATGCATGCGGCGCATGCCGCGTGAATGTCACAGGCCGTCCTCGCACGAGGACGGCCGGGGTGCTACAGGGCGCGGCCCAGATCGACCGCGCCAGCTTACGCCTGTTACTCGTCGAGCGTCTTGCCTGCCGAATCCTTGATCTTCTGCTTCCACTGCGTGCGGATTTCCGAGACGACCGACTGCGGCAGCGAGATGTAGTCCAAATCGTTCGCAGCCTGGCCGCCGTTCTTGAACGCCCAGTCGAAGAACTTCAGCGTTTCCGCGCCTTGCGGTGCCTTGTCCTGCGTCGTGTGCAGCAGCACGAACGTCGCGCCGACGATCGGCCATGCGTTCTTGCCCGGCTCGTTCGTCAGGATCTGATAGAACGACTTCGACCAGTCGGCGCCGGCCGCCGCTGCCTTGAACGTGTCGGTCTCCGGCTGAACCACCGCGCCGGATTCGTTCTTCATCGCGACGTAGTTCATGTGGTTCTGCTTGGCGTACGCCCATTCGACGTAACCGATCGCGCCCGGCAGACGCTGCACGAAAGCCGCGACGCCGTCGTTGCCCTTGCCGCCCGTGCCGGTCGGCCAGTTGACCGTCGCACCTTCACCGACCTTCGTCTTCCATTCCGGGTTGACCTTCGACAGGTAGTTCGTCCAGATGAAGCTGGTGCCCGAACCGTCGGCGCGACGCACCACGGCGATGTCCAGATCCGGCAGCTTGACCTTCGGGTTCAGCGCGACGATTGCCGGGTCGTTCCACTTCTTGATCTTGCCCAGGTAGATGTCGCCGAGCACTTCACCCGACAGCACCAGTTCGCCCGGCTTGACGCCCGGCACGTTGACTGCCGGCACCACGCCGCCGACCACCGTCGGGAACTGGAAGAGGCCTGCCTTCGCGAGTTCGTCGTCCTTCAGCGGAGCGTCCGAGCCTGCGAAATCGACGGTCTTCGCCTCGATCTGCTTGATGCCGCCCGACGAACCGATGCCTTGGTAGTTAACCTTGCCGCCGCCGGTCTTCTGATAAGCGTCGGCCCACTTCGTGTAAATCGGTGCCGCGAACGTGCTGCCCGCGCCGGTGATGTCTGCGGCTTGCGCTGCGATTGCGAAGAGCGCGCCAGCGACGCCAGCGAACACGGTTTGCATCAATTTCATGAGACCTCCAAGGGGGTGTGAGCGTGTGGTGTGAGCGTGAAACTCGAACACCGCGAAGCTTAGGGTCTCTTTATGACAAAAACGTGACTGATAATGAATCAAATGTGACAGTAATATTACCCCGTGAAAGGTGCCGAAGCCGCCGAATTGCCGCTGTGCCGATGCCCGTTGCATCGCATTTTTCGAGGTAGACAAAAAAAATGGGGCGCGAACGTTTGCGCTGCGCGCGGAGGTCGTTTTTGTGCGGGATGTGCCGTCCTTTTGGCGGCTGCGGAGTGGGGATTCGATGGGGTGAGGAATGAGCCTTCGTTGGGTATGAAAGCCCGGCCGCGCAGTTTACGGAGCCCGCTGAATCTTCTGCTTGCGACGCTCAGGCAGGCGGCAAGCGGTCGCCACCGCCCGCCGTCGACTCGGGAATCGATCAGGCCGTCGCTACCCGCACGGCTTCGGCAATCGCTTCAGAATGCTCGAGCGCGTCCGCGACGTTCTGCGCCTCCACCATCACGCGCAGTACCGGCTCGGTGCCCGACGCGCGGATCAGCACGCGGCCGCGGCCGTCGAGCGCGCCTTCGGCCACCTTGATCGCACTGCGGATCGTCTCGCTGCCCTTCCAGTCCGAGCCGGGCTTCATGCGCACGTTGATCAGCTTCTGCGGAAACAGGGTGACACCGTCGAGCAGATCCGTGAGCGATTTGGCGCTGCGCTGCATCGCCGCCAGCACGAGCAGAGCGGACACGATGCCGTCACCGGTCGAATGGCGATCGAGTGACAGAATGTGGCCCGAACCTTCGGCGCCGAGCTGCCAGCCGTGCTCGCGAAGCTGTTCGAGCACATAGCGGTCGCCGACCGCGGCGCGCACGAACTTGACGCCGGCATTCTGCAGCGCGACCTCCACGGCCATGTTGGTCATCAGCGTGCCGACCGCTCCTTCCACGTGGCCAGCGGTCGCGATACGGTCCTTGACCAGCACGTACAACAGCTCGTCGCCGTTGAAAAGGCGGCCGGACTCGTCGACGACCTGCAGACGGTCGGCGTCGCCATCGAGCGCGATACCGAGGTCCGCGTGGTTTGCGCGCACCGCGCGAACCAGCGCATCCGGCGCGGTCGCGCCGACGCCGTCGTTGATATTGAAGCCGTTCGGCGAGACGCCGATCGGGATCACTTCCGCGCCGAGCTCATGGAACACGTGCGGCGCGACGTCGTACGCGGCGCCATGCGCGCAATCGACGACGAGCTTCATGCCGCGCAGGTCGTACGCGGCCGGGAACGTGCTCTTGCAGAACTCGATGTAGCGGCCACCTGCGTCATCGAGACGGCGCGCTTTGCCCAGTTGCTCGGAGGCCGCGCACGCGAGCGGCAGTTCGAGCTGCTCCTCGATCTGCGCCTCGACGTCGTCCGGCAGCTTGTTGCCGTCGGCCGAGAAGAACTTGATGCCGTTGTCGTAGTACGGGTTGTGCGATGCGCTGATCACGACACCCGCGGCAAGCCGCAGTGCGCGCGTCAGATAGGCGATGCCGGGTGTCGGCATCGGGCCGGCCAGCATCACGTCGACGCCGGCGGCCGAGAAGCCCGATTCGAGCGCGGCTTCGAGCATGTAGCCCGACACCCGCGTGTCCTTGCCGATCAGCACGGTCGGACGGGTGCCTGTTTTCGCCCATTGATCGGCGCCCGCGAGCACCTTGCCGGCCGCATAGCCGAGCCGCAACACGAATTCCGGCGTGATCGGGCCTTCGCCGACCTTGCCCCGAATGCCGTCCGTTCCGAAGTAACGACGTGCCATGTTTGTTCTCCCTGTCTGTGGCTGCGGGTTCAACCGTGCGCGCGGCTCTGCTTGTCCGCGTCGCGCAGGGTTGCCCATACTTTCAATGCATCGACTGTTTGCGCGACGTCGTGTACGCGCAGAATCGCGGCGCCTCGTTCGGCCGCGCACACCGCCGCGGCGATGCTGCCGGCCACGCGCTCCGGCGCCGGCCGCCCCGTCACCGCGCCAACCATCGACTTGCGCGACATGCCCGCAAGAATCGGATACGGCGAAGCGGCGCGCGGGGCCGTGTCGCGCAGATGCGCGAGCAGCGCGTAGTTATGCTCGACGACGACCTTGCCGAAGCCGAAACCCGGATCGACGCTGATACGCTCGCGCGCAATCCCCGCCTGCTGCAACGTCGCGACACGCTCCTCGAGGAAGTGGCGCACTTCGCCGACGACGTCGTCATAGTGCGGCTCGCCCACCTGCATGGTCTGCGGCTCACCTAGCATATGCATGACACAAAGGCCGCAGTCGCTGTCGCGCACCGCGTCGATCGCGCCGGGCATGCGGAAGCCCCAGATGTCGTTGATCAGGTCGGCGCCCGCGTTCAACGCATGACGCATCACTTCCGGCTTGTACGTATCAACCGACAATGGCACGTTCGCGCCACGCAGTTGCTCGACGAGCGGCAACACGCGCTCCAGCTCTTCGTCGAGCGGCACCGGCGGCGCGCCAGGACGCGTCGATTCCCCGCCGATATCGATGATGTCCGCGCCCTCCAGCATCATGCGCTCGGCCTGGCGCAGCGCATCGCCGCGCGTCGCGAACTTGCCGCCATCGGAAAAGGAATCGGGAGTGACGTTCAGGATGCCCATGACCAACGGGCGTTCGAACGTCAGCTTGAAGCGGCCACACTGCAGCGGCTCTGGAAGGGGTGCGGAAGAGGAATCGACTTTCGACACGTAGCAATGCTTCACTTGGAACGGACAAATGCAAAACGGGCCGGTGTGTAGCACACCGGCCCGCCCTTTCTACTGGCTGCCGATCAGGCCGGCGCGGTTGCGCTGCCCGGCTTGACTTCGGTGCCCGGGCTGCCGCCCGACGAGGCGTCGCTCGCCGACGGCGGCGAGCTCTTCGGCGAACGCGGCGGACGGCCTGCCATGATGTCGTTGATCTGATCGGCGTCGATCGTCTCCCACTCCATCAGTGCGGCGGTCATCGCTTCGACCTTGTCGCGGTTCTCTTCGAGCAGGCGCCGTGCGAGATTGTACTGCTCGTCCAGCACATGACGGATCTCCGCGTCGACCTTCTGCTGCGTCGCTTCCGAAATGGTCCGCGTGAAGCCTCGGCCGAACGGCGAAGCGTCGTTCTCGTCGTCGACATAGACCATCGGTCCGAGCGCATCCGTCATGCCGAAGCGGGCAACCATTGCGCGAGCCGTCTGCGTCGCCTTGTTGAAGTCGTCCGACGCACCGGTGCTGATCAGGTTCAGGAACAGCTCTTCCGCGACGCGGCCACCGAACAGGATGGCAAGACGGTCGAGCAGATATTCCTTCGAGTACGTTTCGTTGTCATGCTCCGGCAACTGCCATGTGACGCCCAGCGCGCGACCGCGCGGAATGATCGTGACCTTGTGCACCGGATCGGCCTTCGGCAACAGCTTCGCGATCACCGCATGACCCGATTCGTGATACGCGGTAGCACGCTTCGATTCTTCGCGGATCACAGCCGACTTGCGCTCTGGACCCATGAAGATCTTGTCCTTCGCGTCCTCGAAGTCCGTCATTTCGACGATGCGCTTGCCGCGGCGCGCCGCGAACAGTGCTGCTTCGTTGACGAGGTTTGCGAGATCTGCGCCCGAGAAACCCGGCGTGCCGCGCGCGATCACTGCCGCATCGACGTCGTTCGAGATCGGCACCTTGCGCAGGTGCACCTTCATGATGTGCTCGCGGCCGCGAATATCGGGCAGACCCACGTACACCTGACGGTCGAAACGGCCCGGACGCAACAGCGCCTTGTCGAGCACATCCGAACGGTTCGTCGCGGCGATCACGATGACGCCCGAGTTCGCCTCGAAGCCGTCCATTTCGACGAGCATCTGGTTCAGCGTCTGTTCGCGCTCGTCGTTACCGCCGCCCATGCCGGCGCCTCGATGACGGCCGACCGCGTCGATTTCGTCGATGAACACGATACACGGCGCGTGCTTCTTGGCCTGCTCGAACATGTCGCGCACGCGAGCCGCGCCGACGCCGACGAACATTTCCACGAAATCTGAACCTGAAATGCTGAAGAACGGCACCTTCGCCTCGCCGGCGATGGCGCGCGCGAGCAGCGTCTTACCGGTTCCCGGCGGGCCAACGAGCAGCACGCCGCGCGGAATACGACCACCGAGCTTCTGGAATTTCTGCGGATCGCGCAGGAAGTCGACGAGTTCCGACACTTCTTCCTTGGCTTCGTCGCAACCGGCGACGTCGGTGAAATTGATTGCGTTGTTGTTCTCGTCGATCAGCCGCGCGCGCGACTTGCCAAACGAGAACGCTCCGCCTTTGCCGCCCCCCTGCATCTGTCGCATCATGTAAAACCAGAAACCGATGATCAGGATCGTCGGCCCGAGGTAATACAGCACGGACATCAGTGCATTGGGTTCGTCGTCAGCCTTGCCGCTCACCTGTACGCCATACTTCATCAGATCGCCGACCATCCAGATGTCGCCGGGCGACACGATCTGGTACTTCTGGCCGTCTGCTGGAGTGACCGTGAGGTTCCGCCCCTGGACAATGACGTTCTTGACTTTGCCGTTCTTCGCGTCGTCCATGAACTGCGAATAGGAAACGCCTTCCTGGACACGGGGCTTGTCGAACTGCTTGAACACCGTAAACAGCACCAGTGCGATCACCAGCCACACTGCTGCTTTCGAAAACATATTGTTGTTCAAAGCACCACTCCTTCACTTAGACGGGCGCCTACATTTGCCTTGCGGCACCACGAAAGCATTCTAATCCAGTCCGCAGACCCCTGCCATAAGGTTTCACTACCACGGAAATAGGGTAGCGGGCCGGCTTGACGCCCGTCTCCGGACGCATCGGGCTCATTATTGGCAGAGATGGAACCGGCTCGCCGCATCCCTATGCGGGACGCTTCAGATGCTTACCCAAAATAAATGTTTCTGACGATTTATCCCGCGACGCCTTCGGCTTGCGGGCCGCCACCACCTTGAATTGGCGTTTGAACTTTTCGACAATCTGACTATATCCGCTGCCGTGAAAGCATTTGACTAAAAGGGCACCATCCGGCTTCAGGTGATTTTGCGCGAATTCGAGCGCGAGATCGCATAAATGCTCGATCCGCGCCGCATCCGCGATCGCCACGCCCGACAGGTTGGGCGCCATATCCGAAATTACAAGGTCTACCTGGCGCGCACCGACCAATTCTTCGAGCTGGACCAGCACCGAGTCTTCGCGGAAATCGCCCTGGATGAAGTGCACGTCGGCCACCGGCTCCATTGGCAGAATGTCCAAAGCGATGATCGTGCCATCGATGCCACCTTCGCGCTCCGCGTTGCGCTGCGAGCCGCCCGCGAGCTTGTTGCGCACGTACTGGCTCCAGCTGCCCGGCGAGGAACCGAGATCGACGATCACCTGCCCGGGACGGATCAGCTTGTCCTGCTCGTCGATTTCCTTGAGTTTGTAGGCCGCGCGGGCGCGATAACCTTCCCGCTGCGCCATTTTGACGTACGGATCGTTGATGTGGTCGTGCAGCCACGCGGTATTGAACTTGTTTTTTGCCATTAAAGATTTAACTATTGCTGCGTCGGGTCGCGCTTTAGGGGATAATACGCGGTTAATTCGCGCGGCCCCCGCCAGACTGGCGGCGATCCGCGATTCTGTTGTTCTGACGCGCGCCCTGCTGAATCGAGTCGCCCGAATCGCTCGGCGATCGGACGAAAACGCAGGAGCCGCCATTTTAGTCGAGTCTTCCACTTTCCATGCCAGCCCTCAAAGTCTCTTCCGACCAACGCGCCGAGTTGCGCTCCCAGGCACATGCGCTCAAACCGGTCGTGCTCGTCGGCGCCGAAGGCTTGACCGACGCTGTGCTCGCCGAAATCAAGGTGCACCTCGCCGCGCATCAACTGATCAAAATTCGCGTGTTCGGCGATGAGCGCGAGGAGCGCATCGCTATCTACGAAGAAATCTGCGACGCGCTGAACGCTGCACCGATCCAGCATATCGGCAAGCTGCTCGTGATCTGGAAGCCAGAATCGGCACAGCCGGCGGCAAAAGCGAAGCGCGGCGCGTTGCCGAGCGCCCGCGAAGCGGCAGCCGAAGAAACCCGGCCGGTCAAGGGACGCGCACCCCGCATCGTCAAGGTCGCCAAGCCGACCGACGTGCCGATGCGCAAGCCGCGAGCGAAAGCGGTGCTGGTGCGCGGCAATGAACGCGTGACGCAGGGCGGCAACATCAAGCGCGCGAAGAAGCGTCAAACCAGCGCGAAGCGTTCGCATCAGTCGAAGTAAGAGAACACGCGCCCAAGGTGCGGACCGACTCCGCACTGCGCATTGGCGGCCTTGAGCGCGAGGCCCGAAGCAGCGCGAATGAACCGTAGTTGGACACCGGAATCGCGACGATTCGTCGCAATGTGAGGTTCATCGCGGGCATCGGCATCGACCCGGCGGCCATGGCACGCGCACCGTCACACCATCAGCCACCCGCGAGCTTCAGCCCGCCACCTTGCCCGTGACGCCGCGCGCACCCTCTTCCTCGGCCGCGGCACCAACAGGCGCCGGCAGCAGCCAAACGAGCGCAACCCCTAGCAGGCTCTCGATCAGGTAGAACAGACTGGACACGCCATGCAGGATGCCGAAGCGCGTCGCATAAACGGAATGCCCGATGTCGCTGCCCGCCTCGAGCGCCGCCACGCGCATCGCGTTCATGAACGGCTGCAACGCGAAATAGCCAACCAGCACGCATACGAGCATACCGGCGAGCAGCCAGCGCAAGCGGCGATATGCGCCACTCCCGCGCCGCACGAGCAAATTGGCGAGACCGAGCAGCAAAATGCCGCACACGACGCCAATCACGCCCTGAATACGAAACAGCTGCGCGGCGACGGCGCCCGCCGTCATCCGGTCGAGCGTCGTGAACAGCACGGGCGCAACCGCATAGCCGATAGTCAACAGACTACCGACCCACACCACCGTCAACAGGCGGAAAAAACGATGCGGCATCAAAGACACCGGCGCCACCCTCAGATGTAGCTGACCGCGATGATTTCGTATTCGCGCACGCCGCCCGGCGCTTGCACCGACGCGACGTCGCCTTCCGATTTGCCGATCAGCGCACGCGCGATCGGCGAGCTGATCGAGATCAGGCCGTGGTCGATGTCCGCTTCGTCGTCGCCGACGATCTGGTATTTGACCGACGCACCCGACTCGAGGTCTTCGAGCTCGAGCGTCGCGCCGAACACCACGCGGCCGTCCGCTTCCACTTGCGACGGATCGATCACCTGCGCGCCCGCGAGCTTCGACTCGATTTCGGCGATACGGCCTTCGATGAAGCCC
Source organism: Paraburkholderia sp. 35.1 (assembly GCF_050436525.1). NCBI lineage: Bacteria > Pseudomonadati > Pseudomonadota > Betaproteobacteria > Burkholderiales > Burkholderiaceae > Paraburkholderia > Paraburkholderia sp. 35.1. Next base: position 803,459 of record NZ_JBNDMJ010000003.1, read on the forward strand.
TGCTTTTCCTTCGCAGCGTCGTATTCCGCGTTTTCCGACAGATCGCCCTGGGCGCGCGCTTCCGCGATCGAGTTGATCACGGCCGGACGTTCAACCGATTTCAGGCGCTGCAATTCATCGCGCAGCATGTCTGCGCCGCGCTTCGTCAATGGAATAGTGCTCATAAACAACTCTGGAGGCAAAAAACGGCCATAAAAAAAATCACCGCGGTTAAGTGCATTCCGCGAAAGCCGCCGCCCGTGGACAAACCCGGGCCGCAGCACCTGCGGAACGCCGCTTAACCGCGGCACTTACATCTTGGACAGCTAGTCGAAGCCTTAGTTTAGGCGAGCATGGAGTCCTTGTAAATCATAGACTTCCAGGTTCTTCAGATAACGAAGACCCTCCACCGCCGCGCGTGCGCCCGACATCGTCGTGTAGTAGGTGACCTTGTTCGCCTGCGCGCTCATGCGGATCGAACGCGAATCGGCGATCGCCGCGCGCGTTTCGTCGACGGTCGTGAAGACGAGCGCGATCTCGCCGTTCTTGATCATGTCGACGATGTGCGGACGGCCGTCCTTCACCTTGTTGACGACCTTGACTGGCACGCCGGCCGCTTCGATCGCGGCAGCCGTGCCCTTGGTCGCGACGATCGGGTAGCCGAGCTCGTGCAGCATGCGCGCGACTTCGACTGCCTTCGGTTTGTCGGCGTCCATCACGGTCAGCAGCACCGTGCCCGATTCGGGCAGACGCGAACCCGCCGCGAGCTGCGACTTGAACAGAGCCTCGCCGAACGTCTGGCCGACGCCCATCACTTCGCCGGTCGAACGCATTTCAGGTCCGAGCACCGGGTCGACCGCCGGGAACTTGACGAACGGGAACACCGCTTCCTTCACGCTGAAGTACGGCGGCTCGACTTCCTTCGTCACGCCTTGCGCGGCGAGCTTCTGGCCGACCATCGCGCGCGCTGCGATCTTCGCGAGCGGCAGGCTGGTCGCCTTCGACACGTACGGCACCGTGCGCGACGCGCGCGGGTTCACTTCGAGCACGTAGATGATGTCGTCCTTCGAGCCGTCAGCCTGCGGTACCTGCTGAATCGCGAACTGCACGTTCATCAGGCCGACCACGTTCAGCGCCTTCGCCATCGCAGCGGTCTGGCGCTTCAGTTCGGCGATGGTCGCCTTCGATAGCGAATACGGCGGCAGCGAGCAGGCCGAGTCGCCCGAGTGCACGCCCGCCTGTTCGATGTGCTCCATCACGCCGCCGATGAACACGGCATCGCCATCGGAAATGCAATCCACGTCGCATTCGATCGCGTCGTTCAGGAAGCGGTCGAGCAGCACCGGCGAGTCGTTCGACACCTTCACCGCCTCGCGCATATAGCGCTCGAGATCTCGCGGCTCGTGGACGATTTCCATCGCGCGGCCGCCCAGCACGTACGACGGACGCACGACGAGCGGATAGCCGATTTCGTCGGCGAGCTTCAGTGCTTCGTCTTCGGCGCGCGCGGTGCGGTTCGGCGGCTGGCGCAGACCGAGGTCCTGCAGCAGCTTCTGGAAGCGCTCGCGGTCTTCGGCCGCGTCGATCATGTCCGGCGACGTACCGATGATCGGCACACCGTTCGCCTCGAGGTCGAGCGCGAGCTTCAGCGGCGTCTGGCCGCCGTACTGCACGATCACGCCGACGGGCTTTTCCTTGTCGACGATTTCGAGCACGTCTTCGAGCGTCAGCGATTCGAAGTACAGACGGTCGGAGGTGTCGTAGTCGGTCGACACGGTTTCGGGGTTGCAGTTGACCATGATCGTTTCATAGCCGTCCTCGCGCATCGCGAGCGCGGCATGCACGCAGCAATAGTCGAACTCGATACCCTGGCCGATCCGGTTCGGGCCGCCGCCCAGCACCATGATCTTCCTGTTGCTGGTCGGATTCGCTTCGCACTCTTCCTCGTACGTCGAGTACATGTACGCGGTCCTGGTTGCGAACTCGGCCGCGCAGGTGTCGACGCGCTTATACACCGGACGCACGTTCAACTCGATACGACGCGCGCGCACGTCCGCCGGCTTCGCGCCGAGCAGCTTGGCCAGACGACGATCCGAGAAGCCGCTCTGTTTCAGATACTTCAGCTCCTCCTTCGTCAGGCTCGCCAGCGCGCGGCCTGCCAGCGCCTTCTCCTTCAGCACGATCTGTTCGATCTGCGCGAGGAACCACGGGTCGATCGCGGTTTCCTCGAAGATCTCTTGCGCGCTCATGCCCACACGGAACGCGTCGCCAACATACCAGATGCGATCCGGACCAGCTTCGCCGATCTCGCGGATGATCTCATCGCGATTGGCGGTCTTTTCATCGAGACCGTCGACGCCGACTTCGAGGCCGCGCAGCGCCTTCTGGAACGACTCCTGGAACGTGCGGCCAATCGCCATCACTTCGCCGACCGACTTCATCTGCGTGGTCAGGCGCGAATCGGCTTCGCGGAATTTCTCGAACGCGAAACGCGGGATCTTCGTGACGACGTAGTCGATCGTCGGTTCGAACGACGCCGGGGTCTGGCCGCCGGTAATTTCGTTCTTGAGTTCATCCAGCGTGTAGCCGACCGCCAGCTTCGCCGCGACCTTTGCGATCGGGAAGCCGGTTGCCTTCGACGCCAGCGCCGACGAACGCGACACGCGCGGGTTCATTTCGATCACGATCATGCGGCCGTCTTGCGGATTGATCGAGAACTGCACGTTCGAGCCGCCGGTGTCGACGCCGATCTCGCGCAGCACCGCGAGCGACGCGTTACGCAGGATCTGGTATTCCTTGTCGGTAAGGGTCTGCGCCGGCGCGACGGTGATCGAGTCGCCGGTGTGGATGCCCATCGGGTCGAGGTTTTCGATCGAGCAGACGATGATGCAGTTATCCGCCTTGTCGCGGACCACTTCCATCTCGTACTCTTTCCAGCCGAGCAGCGACTCTTCGATCAGCAGTTCGCGCGTCGGCGACAGGTCGAGCCCACGCTTGCAGATCTCTTCGAACTCGTCGCGGTTGTACGCGATGCCGCCGCCCGAGCCGCCCAGCGTGAACGACGGACGGATCACGACCGGATAGCCGCCGCTGCCAGTTTCGGCGGCGATCTTCGCCTGCACCTGCAGCGCTTCTTCCATCGAATGCGCGGTGCCCGACTTGGCCGAACCGAGGCCGATCTTGGTCATCGCGTCCTTGAACTTCTGGCGGTCTTCCGCTTTGTCGATCGCTTCCGGCGATGCGCCGATCAGCTCGACCTCGTACTTCGCCAGCACGCCGTGCGCGTGCAGGTCGAGCGCGCAGTTCAGCGCTGTCTGGCCGCCCATCGTCGGCAGGATCGCGTCCGGGCGCTCCTTCGCGATGATGCGCTCGACCACTTCCCACGTGATCGGCTCGATATAGGTCACGTCGGCCGTGTTCGGGTCGGTCATGATCGTCGCCGGATTGCTGTTGACGAGAATGACCTTGTAGCCTTCCTCACGCAGCGCCTTGCATGCCTGCGCGCCCGAATAATCGAACTCGCACGCCTGACCGATGATGATGGGACCCGCGCCGATGATGAGGATGCTCTTGATGTCTGTCCGCTTGGGCATAACGCTCTCGCTAATGTATTCCTGAATTCTTTCCGTCGACGCGCGCCGTTTTCACGTTGCGCGCGCTGTATCGCGCGGCATGCCCGCCGCGTAGCGCCGCGGGCTGCGGCGGCCGCCGCGAGCCGTTTCCGGCTGGCCCCTGCGGCCGGCCTGTACTACTTCAAGCCGCTGTGCTCTTGCCGTTCTTGTGCGCGTCCATCAACGCGGTGAAACGGTCGAACAGGTACGCGATGTCGTTCGGACCGGGCGATGCTTCCGGGTGGCCCTGGAAGCAGAACGCCGGCTTGTCGGTCAGCGCGAAGCCCTGCAGCGTGCCGTCGAACAGCGACACGTGGGTCACGCGCGCGTTGGCGGGCAGCGTGTCGGCATCGACCGCGAAACCATGGTTCTGCGACGTGATCACCACGCGGCCGTCTTCGAGATCCTTGACCGGATGGTTCGCGCCGTGATGGCCGGTCTTCATCTTCATCGTCTTCGCGCCGACCGCGAGGCCCATGATCTGGTGGCCCAGGCAAATGCCGAAAATCGGAATGCCGCGCTCGATGAACTCCCTGGTCGCCGCGATCGCGTAGTCGCACGGCTCAGGGTCGCCCGGGCCGTTCGACAGGAATACGCCGTCGGGGTTGAGCTCGAGCGCGTCAGCGGCGCTCGCTTGCGCCGGCAGCACGGTGACATGGCAGCCGCGCTCGGCCAGCATGCGCAGGATGTTCTGCTTGACGCCATAGTCGAATGCGACCACGCGGTACGTCGGCGCTTTCTGCTCGCCGTAGCCCGTGCCCAGACGCCATTCGGTTTTGGTCCACTCATAGGTTTCCTGGGTCGACACGACCTTCGCGAGGTCCATGCCGGCGAGGCCCGGGAACGAGCGCGCGAGTTCGATGGCCTTCGCTTCGTCGTCGGAACCAGCGAGGATCGCGCCGTTTTGCGCGCCCTTGTCGCGCAGGAGGCGGGTCAGCTTGCGAGTGTCGATGCCGGCGATGGCGACCACGCCTTCGTCCTGCAGATATTGCGGGAGCGTGCCCTCCATGCGGAAGTTCGACGCGAGAACCGGCAGATCACGGATGATCAGGCCGGCGGCATGGACTTTCGTCGCTTCGACGTCTTCGGCGTTCACGCCGACGTTGCCGATATGCGGGTACGTGAGGGTCACGATCTGGCGCGCGTAGCTCGGGTCAGTCAGGATTTCCTGATAGCCGGTGATGGCAGTGTTGAACACGACCTCACCGAGGGTATGCCCTGGGGCGCCGATCGAATAACCACGAAAGACCGTGCCGTCGGCGAGCGCGAGTAGAGCGGGAGAAAATGACGGCAACACGGGAGACTCCTTGGGGGAACACCCTGTTGCCACCTGTCTATCCGATTGCAAGCCGCAGCGAAACACATCGTGGATGCGCGCGCAGACTCGCTCGCGAGTTGCCGGTGACGCTGCAAGAGGCGCGATGGGTCCATTGTGTGGACGACTCGGCTGGGTGTGGAGCCCTTCTTGCTACGCCGTTGGCGCGCGGCGGATGAACGGTATGGGGGAGGTAGGCGCTAGGGTGCGGGTGGATAAGCTCAAACCTTCAAATTATAGACTGAATCCACTGTTCCCTCCAAATGGGAGATAGGACGAGGCGTTGAGGCGATGTGCCTGGGCGGACCTTCAAAGCCTTGCCGGGCCGCGTCGCCAGGTACTTGCCACGCCTGTCTATGCGGTTCTGTCGAGACACCACTATTGACGGGGACCGAACCGCCGTGGCGGCCCCTCCGGGTCCGACGCAAGGCCTGGCGCGGCGGTTCAGGCCTCCTGCTCCGCACGCATCTCGCCCGAACGGGCAAGCTGCCGACCCGGCAACACGTACCAGATCGCACTCAGCACCTGCAGCGCGACGAGGATTTTCCACGCGCTCAGATGCGCGAGCGCCGGGTAATGCCCACCGCTCGCCGGCCAGTGCGACAGCACCGCGCCAACGCCGATCTGGAAACCGAAGATCAGCAGAAAAATAATGAGCGTCAGCGTCGTGTTGACGCGGCCGATCATCTGCGGCGGGAAATGCCGCGCCATCACCGCGTAGCTCAGAATCCCGGTGCCGCCGAAGATGCCGTAGGCGGCCCACAACAGGCTCGCCGGCAACGGCGCGTTAAACATGATGAGCATCTGCGTCAGCACATACAGCGCCATGCCGATGCCGCAGAACGCGTACAGCGAGAGGCCGCGCCGCTCGAGACTACGCGCCGCCGCGCCGAAACCGACGCAGCCGGCCATCATCGCGAAGCCGAGAATCGACACGAGCGCCGCCGCCTGGTGCGGCTCGAAGCCTTGTACGTCGCGCAGCCATGCTCCGACCCACAACGACTGCATCGCGTAGAAGACGCCTTGCGTAACGACCGAGAACGACGCGATTTTCCAGAATGCCGCGCTGCGCAGGATGTGCCACGTACCCTTGAACTGCGCGACGATGCTCGCCTGGCGATGCGTTTCGCGCGCGTCCGGAGCGAGCGTCCATTGCGCGAGCGCAACCGCTACCGTCAGCACACCGAGTCCGACGCAAACCGGGCGCCAGCTGGAAAAACCGAGCACCCACGTGAGCGGCGAACCCACCATCACGCCGCCGAAACCGCCGATCGCCATGACAAGCCCGTTCATCAATGGCAAACGCGCCACCGGAAAATGCTGCGCGAGCGCCTTGAACGCGGCGCCGAGGCACACCGACACGCCAACGCCGATCAGCAGCCGCCCGACCATCATCATGCCGAGACTGTGCGCGGCGCCGAATACCCAGATGCCGAGCGCGGCAAAAAGCAACGTGACGGAGGTCACGCGACGCGCGCCGAAGCGATCGAGCAGCACGCCAGCGGGGATCTGCGCGCCCGCGAAACCGAGGAAATACAGACTCGTCAGCACACCCAGATCGGCGGCTGACAGACCGAGATCGCGCGTGATGAACGGCGCGAAACCAAGATTGACGCCGCGAAACACGTAAGAGACGAAGTAGCCGGCGGAAAAAAGCAGGAAGACGCGCAGTTGGGTCGACGACATAAATCAGGAAGTAAACCTGGAAATGACCTCAAGAACCTCTCCCGAGGTTCGGACGGATCAGGACGGACCGGCACCCCGCGGCCAACGCGGCCAACGCGGCCGAAGCACGAACAATAAAGTAAATACCGCAAACGCGCAGGAATCGTCCGCGATCGGGTAGGAGGCGGGGTTGCCCCCGCCGTCCTCCCACAACACCGGACGTACGGATCACGTATCCGGCGTTTCCTGACGACTGGATTGCTCCAGCGAGCTTCGTTTCGTTCGTCGTGTCGCCTGTCGTTCAATGGACACCCCAACCTCTCTCAGGCTTCCGGCCGTCAAGTTTGATCGCAGGCTCCCGGCTGTGCCGAGACTTGTGCCCAAACGCTCAGAGAGCACGCGTGACTATCCACTCTCGTCAGGTTCGGCCCTTCACTGCTCCGGTTCCGAGCCGCTACTATGGCCTCTGCTGACTCCCGCCAGCCCATCCCGGCACCTTGCGATGCCAGTAGCACAAGGCAGACTGACGGGGCTCCCAGGGTAATGCGCGCGACCTTCCTGCTTATGCCTGTCGGATCTACGTCGTGGCGTTCCGTGCAAGTATTGGGCTTTACAGATCTTGGACTGCTCACCCCGCCACACCGCCTGATATCCGCTTCCTGTTCGTCAGGCCAGCATTTTGCCTGCGGCTTCCTTCAGATTCCGCCTTACGACGGACACCCTTGCCGTTCAGCTAGCACTTCCCCTTGCCGGGTGTGCAGAGGACTTTCACCCCCAAGTCATCCGGCTCGCCACCACAGCGGGTCGGACAGCGCCAGTCACGGCGCTACGCGCCATGCCTGGCGCACCAATGAAAAACGCCGTCACCCTGAGGTGACGGCGTTGGATGAACACGGTACGTGATCGGAGCGCAATCCATGCGCTGCCCCCGCAACGCATGTGGCCACTACCGTGAGAGCCGCTATTGGTCTATTTACCCTTCTTCTTCGCGTTGGCCACGGTCTTCGGGCGGCTCTCAGCCGCGGCCTTCGACGCCTTGCCGGGCTCCGAGGCCGAGACCTTCTCGACCTTGCCCTTGCTGGCAACGGGCGCCGCCGGCTTGTTACCCTTGCCGCCCGGCTCGGAGACCTTGACGATGGCGGAGTGGCCGCGCCCTTTCTTCTTATCGTAGCGCGATTCACCGTGTGTGTCTGCGACGTGGACGCCAATCTTCTGCACACTGCCGCCTTGCACGTCGGCGGCAATCTTTTCCGGACCCGGCTCGCTGGGTACCGGCTTGCCGACCGGCACGTGCAGCACGATCACCTGGCCGCGCGAAACCTGATCGCGATGCGTCCTGTTCCACGCCTTCAGCTGACCGACCGACACGCCGTAGCGCACCGCGATGGCCGCCATCGACTGATTGCGACGCACGCGGATCAGCATCTTGCGCGTGTCGGGTACGTCGGGTTCCATCGCGAGCACCGCGCTTTCAGCGACGTCGGCGCTGATGTCCTCGTCGTCGTCCGAGCCGCGCGGCACGACGATCGTCGAGCCCGGCTTCAGGCGCATACCGACCGGAATCTTGTTCACTTCCATCAGCGTGTCGGGGTCGACGCCGATCTTCTGTGCGATCGCCGCGGGCGTCGCGCGTGCGTCGACCGTGTAGGTGGTCCAGGACGACAGCGAGCCCGAGTACGTTTTCAGATTGCGCTCGAACGCGGACGCGTTGTCGAAAGGCAACAGAATCTGCGGCTGCGTCGCGCCGAGAATCACCGGCTTCCTGAACGACGGGTTCAGCGAACGGAACTCGTCCGTCGACATGTTGGCGAGCCGCGCGGCGACGTCGACGTCGATGTCGTGCGAGGTCGTGACCGTCACGAAGTACGGGTGGTTCGGAATAGACGGCAGGGTGAGCCCGTACATCTGCGGGTTCATCACGAGGTTCTTGACCGCTTGCAGCTTCGGCACGTAGTTGCGCGTTTCGTTCGGCAGACGCAGGCTCATGTAGTCGGTCGGCAGACCCGCCGCCTCGTTGCGCGCGATCGCGCGCTGCACGTTGCCCTCGCCCCAGTTATACGCAGCGAGCGCGAGTTGCCAGTCGCCGAACATGTCGTGCAGGTTCGACAGGTAGTCGAGCGCGGCACTGGTCGACGCAAGCACGTCGCGGCGCTCGTCCTGCCACATGTTCTGCTTCAGGTTGTAGGTCCGGCCCGTGCCCGGCATGAACTGCCACATACCCGCAGCCTTGGCGACCGACAAAGCCTGCGGGCTATATGCAGACTCGATGAACGGCAAGAGCGCGAGCTCGGTCGGCATATGGCGCGACTCAAGTTCCTCGACGATGTGATACAGGTATTTCTGCGAGCGCTCGGTCATGCGCTGCACGTAATCGGGACGCTGCAGATACCAGTTCAGCTGCATGTCGACGAGGTCGCTCTGCAGGTCCGGCATCTGGAAGCCACGGCGAATGCGGCCCCACAGATCGGCGTCCTGGCTCGTCAACTGATTGACGGAGCTCTGGTCGACGTTGATGGTTTCTTTAGCGGTGGCGTTCTTGCGAAGGGCGTCGGCTACGGCCTGCTGGCTGGCGGGGTTAGTGGCGGTATTCGTCGTCGGTCCCTGACTCGCGCACGCGGCGAGTGTCAGGACCAATAACGCACTTAAGATAAATCGCATGAACGTCTCGGTTTCCACAAGGGCTGGAATTTGCAGCCGATAGTACGAAACGTCAACGTTTCCGTCAATTGGAAAATCAAGAAAAAAATCAACCAAATCTGGGGCTTGGCGAATTTTTCCGATTCATCGCGTGAAGAACCGCCGAATGCGCTCCGGATCAGCGGAAGCGGTTCTTCCATTCGCGCATCAATGTGAAGGCCTTCAGCCGGTCAGACACCGTTTCGTGCAATCGTGCTTCGAGGTTCGACTGGATCGCCGGCTCGCCTGCGCGCAGGAACGGATTGACCGCGAGCTCGTGCGCGATCGTGGTCGGCAGCGTCGGCTGGTGGCGGGCGCGCAATTCGTTCGCCTTGTCGCGCCACGCCTGCAGTTCGGCATTGTGCGGCTCGCAAGCGAGCGCGAAGCGAATGTTCGACAGCGTGTATTCGTGTGCGCAATGCACTTCGGTTGCGCCGGGCAGCGCGGCGAGCGCATCGAGCGAGTTCAGCATCTGCTGCGGCGTGCCTTCGAAAAGGCGCCCGCAACCGCACGCGAACAGTGTGTCGCCGCAAAACACGTGCGGCGTGCCGCGCGTATCGGCCGCCTGGAAATAGGCAATGTGTCCACTCGTGTGACCGGGCACGTCGAGCACGCTGAATTCAAGTGCGGGAGCAGCGATCGTCACGTGATCGCCACTTTTGAGACGATGTGTCAGGTGCGCGATCGCTTCGCCGGCGGGGCCGTAGACCGGCACGTCCTGGCCGTTCAGCAGATCGGCCACCCCGCCGACGTGGTCTTGATGATGGTGCGTGAGTAAAATAGCGCTCAGCCGCCAGCCTCGTTGGGCCAGACAGGCGCGCACAGGGGCGGCTTCGCCCGGATCGACGACGACCGCGTGGTGTCCGTCGGCAATGACCCAGATGTAATTGTCTTCAAACGCCGGGACCGGTACGTACTCGAGCGCATTCATAGGCGACGCATTTTTAATATGACTGACCGAGCGATTATAGACTGGCCCGCCTGGACCGATTCGCCGCCAGGCCGCTACGTGCTCGACTGGGAGCAAACCCAGCTCGATCGCGTGGTGTCGGACGTGTTCGGCTATCATGCGCTGCAACTCGGCCTGCCGCAGCTCGACGCGCTGCGCGAGAACCGCATGCCGTGCCGCGGCCTCGTGCTCGACGCGGCGAGCGGCGCGAGCGCGCCGTACACGTATCCGCGCTGGGCACGTCGTGGCAGCGTGAGCGGCATCAGCAGCGCGGGCAACGCTGGCGACGACAACCCCGCGAACGCCGCGCGAGGCGCCCCTGGTCTGCACGCGCCGGCCGGGCGCAGCGCGGTCTGGTGCGACCTGCTCGATCTGCCGTTCGAAGCGCAAAGCGTCGACCTGCTCGTGATGCCGCATACGCTCGAATTCACCAGCGACCCGCACCGGCTGCTGCGCGAAGCCGAACGCGTGCTGGTGCCTGAAGGCCAACTGATCATCCTCGGCTTCAACTCGTTGTCGCTGTGGGGCGTACGGCAGTCGATCGGCAAGATGACAGGCCGCCCGTTCGTGCCCTCCGCCGTCGATCTGATCGCGTTCACGCGCCTGAAGGACTGGATCAAGCTGCTCGGCTTCGACCTTGAACGCGGGCGCTTCGGCTGCTATCGTCCGCCGCTCGCGAGCGATCAATGGCTCGCGCGTTACGGCTTCATGGAAGCCGCCGGCGACCGCTGGTGGCCGATTTTCGGCGCCACCTACATGATCAAGGCGATCAAGCGCGTGCGCGGCATGCGTCTCGTCGGGGCCGCTCAAAGTGAAAAAGCCCGTGCTCGCGGCAGGCCTCGCGCCCGCCGCCACCCCGAACACACGAAACCACACCGAATGACTCCAGATCACATCGACATCTATACCGACGGCGCCTGCAAGGGCAATCCCGGCCCTGGCGGCTGGGGCGCGTTGCTGCGCTTCGGCAGCCAGGAAAAAGAACTGTTCGGCGGCGAGGCCAACACGACCAACAATCGCATGGAGCTGATGGGCGTGATTTCCGCGCTCGAGGCGTTGAAGCGCCCGTGCAAGGCGATCGTGCACACCGACTCGCAGTACGTACAGAAAGGCATCAGCGAGTGGATTCACGGCTGGAAGAAGAAAGGCTGGGTCACCGCGGCGAAACAGCCGGTCAAGAACGCCGATCTGTGGAAGCGGCTCGATGCGCTCGTCGCGCAACACGAGATTGAATGGCGCTGGGTGCGCGGCCACAATGGCCACCCGGAAAACGAGCGCGCCGATCAGTTGGCCAATCGCGGCGTGGCATCGCTCGCCGAGATGTAAAGAGCGTGCGCGCATCGGCAACGCCGCGCGCCGCCCTCCCCGCTTTTTTTCCGCAATTTTTTCGAAGCAGGCTAATCCGACATGCGTCAACTGATCCTCGATACCGAAACTACCGGCCTGAACGCCCGCGGCGGCGACCGGATTCTCGAACTCGGTTGCGTCGAGCTCGTGAACCGCCGGCTGACCGGCAACAACCTGCACTTCTATATCAACCCCGAGCGCGACAGCGATCCGGGCGCGCTCGCGGTGCACGGCCTCACCACGGAATTTTTGAGCGATAAGCCGAAGTTCGCGGAGGTCATCGACCAGTTCCGCGATTTCATCCAGGACGCGGACCTGATCATCCACAACGCGCCATTCGACATCGGCTTTCTCGACGCCGAGTTCGCGCTGCTCGGTCTGCCGCCAGTGAGCATGCACTGCGGCGAGATCATCGACACGCTCGCGCAAGCCAAGCAGATGTTCCCCGGCAAGCGCAATTCGCTCGATGCGCTGTGCGACCGCTTCGGCATCAGCAATGCGCACCGTACGCTGCACGGCGCGCTGCTCGACTCGGAACTGCTCGCCGAGGTCTATCTGGCGATGACGCGCGGTCAGGAAAGCCTCGTCATCGACATGCTCGGCGAAGCGCAGGCCGGCGGCGATACACATGCGCCGCGTGTCGCGCTCGACTCGCTGGAGCTGGTCGTGATCGCTGCGAGCGACGACGAAAGCACCGCGCACGAAGCCGTACTCGACGATCTCGACAAGGCGCTCAAAGGCGCGAGCGTATGGCGTCTTGAACCCGCGCCGGCAACTGATGAGCAAACTGCTTAAAAAAGACTAGACGAACCCTAAATTCCCTGACATAATTTCGATCTCTTCGGGTGGTTAGCTCAGCGGTAGAGCACTGCCTTCACACGGCAGGGGTCACTGGTTCGATCCCAGTACTACCCACCAGATTCTTGGTGTGTCGATCACCGAAGACAAAAGGGCTTACGCAGCAATGCGTAAGCCCTTTTTCTATTTGCCGGCAAAAACGTCGCGTGCGCCATACGAGATATCGTGGGCTATAGAACCACGTCGTTCCGTAGGTTGGCGAGCGCCCCGCACTATTGCTATATTCGGCAAACGGGCATTCGCCCGGTCCGGCTCCGTCCGGTTTCTCCATCTTGAACCATCTCAGGGAGGCGCCACATGTTTGCAGTGCATCGCGCGCTCCCCCGCATGGTTCCACGACCGCCGGCCCGTCCGCCACGACCGATGCGACCTTGAAGCCGCAGCGTCGTCGCTGATGCGCCGCCGCCTCGGCAGGCGCACCGCGTTCATTCCAGACAGTCCGTTGTTCCGTTGCCGTTGTTTGCCGTCGTATCTTTTCGCGCGTTCCCGCGCGGGTTCCGGCATCCGCTGGCTGTCTACCCCTTTTTCGCTTCTGACTGGAAACTCGGCGCGCTCGTGCTTCGCCGGGCCCAAAGCAAATGGCCAACAGAAAACTCGACTTTCGCGGACAAGCCTTCAAGGATGTCCTCGGCTTCACCTTCCGTCATTGGGCGCAACAGCCGGGGCGCATCGTCGTGATCGCGGCGCTCGCGCTGTTTACGGCGGGCGCGGACATCCTGACGCCGGTCTTCGCCGGACGTCTCGTCGACGCGATCGCGGCCGGTCCGGCGTCGTCGGCGCCCATCTGGCATCACGCGCTCGCGGCCTTCGGCGCGCTCGCCGCGCTCGGCCTCACCGCGACGCTGCTGCGCCAGGGCGTGTACTTCAACATCATCCGCTTCACGCTGAAGATGATGAGCGAGATCGCCGCGCGCGCGTTTCATCGCGTGCAGCGCTTTTCGACCGACTGGCACGCGAACAGCTTCGCCGGCTCGACCGTGCGCAAGATCACGCGCGGCATGTGGGCGCTCGACCTGCTGAATGACACGCTGCTGATCGCGCTGCTGCCATCGCTGGTGATGCTGATCGGCGCGACCCTGCTGCTCGGCTCGCGCTGGCCCATGATGGGCAACGTCGTCGGCATCGGCTCGCTGCTGTACATCGGCGTGACCGTGACGGTATCGCTGGGCTTCGTCGCGCCGTCCGCGCGTCTCGCGAACGCGTGGGACACACGCATGGGCGGCGCGCTCGCCGATGCGGTCAGCTGCAACGGCGTCGTCAAGGCATTCGGCGCGGAAGCGCGCGAGGAAGCGCGCCTCGCGCACGTGATCGGCAAATGGCGGCAACGCACACGCCGCACGTGGGTGCGCGGCACGCTCAACGGCGGCCTCCAGGGGGGCATGCTGGCCGCGATCCAGGCGGCGATTCTCGGCGTGGCGCTACTGCTGTGGGCACGCGGCGAAGCGAGCGTCGGCGACATCACGTTCGCGCTGACGATGTTCTTCATGCTGCAAGGCTATCTGCGTGACATCGGCATGCACATCCGTAACCTGCAGCGCTCGGTCAACGACATGGAGGAACTGGTGTCGCTCGAGAGTCAGTCGCTCGGCGTCGAGGATCGTCCCGGCGCCGGCGCCATCGCGATCCGCGACGGCGAGATCCGCTTCGAGCAGGTGTCGTTTCACTATGGCGCGCACAGCCGGCCGCTCTACGACGACTTTTCCATCCGCATCGCGGCGGGCGAGCGCGTCGGGCTGGTCGGTCATTCCGGCTCGGGCAAGACGACCTTCATCAAGCTGATCCAGCGCCTTCACGACATTTCGGGCGGCCGGATCACGATCGACGGCCAGGACATCGCGCAGGTCCAGCAAGCGTCGCTGCGCAGCCAGATCGCGATCGTCCAGCAGGAGCCGCTACTGTTTCACCGCTCGCTTGCCGAGAACATCGCGTATGGACGGCCCGGCGCGAGCCGCGCCGACATCGAGCGGGCCGCGCGGCTCGCGAGCGCGCACGACTTCATCGCCGCGCTGCCGAACGGCTACGACACGCTGGTCGGCGAACGCGGCATCAAGCTATCGGGCGGCGAGCGTCAACGCGTCGCGATCGCGCGGGCTTTTCTCGCCGACGCGCCGATCCTGATTCTCGACGAAGCCACGTCGAGCCTCGACAGCGAAAGCGAAGTGCTGATCCAGCGCGCGATGGAACGGCTGATGCAGGGGCGCACGACGCTGGTGGTCGCGCATCGGCTGTCGACGGTGCGTGCGCTCGACCGGCTCCTCGTGCTCGACAAGGGCAAGGTGATCGAGGAAGGCAGCCACGACGCGCTGATCAAACGCGACAACGGCTTGTACCGTCGCTTGTTCGAGCGTCAGGCGCTGGAGCTGATCGAGGGTCTCGGCGAGCCGGAGCTCGTGCGCGAGTCGGCAAAGGTCAAAGCCGACCGGGTCGACGATTCTGGCTTGTTGGTCGGCTAGCGCGACGCAGGCATGCACCAGGCTTCGCGGCAAACGACGCCACGCCTGGCGCCACCAGCCCTTGGCAATAGAAGGCCCGCCGCGCTACACCGCGCCGGCGGGCAACCCGATGCCGCGCGCCATTCCGGTCGCGGCAAACACCATCAGAACCAGCAGCACGGTCTGGATCACGCTGAAATGCGCGTAAGATCGCGCCTTCTTCAGATTCGGCGCCGCGCCGCTGCGGATCGACGCGCGCCAGCGCATCAGGCCGAGCATCGTGGGCACTTCGAGGATCAGGATCAGCGCGAGCAACGTCATCTTCACGTGAAAGAGCGGCTGGTGCAGGTAGTAGTCGGCGCCCTTCTCATAGCTACCGAACATGCGCATCAGGCCGGTCACGATCAGCACCAGCGCGGCGATGCCCCAGCGTGAATCGGCGCGGAACACCGAACGCAACGCGGCGGGCACCGACGCGCGGCGCAGCGACCACGTGCGTCTGAGAATCGACGCGAGCGCAAAACCATAAGCGAGCAGATGAAGGGCGGCAAGCAACCAGCGAACCAGCATGGCGACTCCTGCGAAAGACGCAATATGATCGATGAGTGTCCCACTCGCCCGCCTGCAGGCCGGGCGCCTTGATTGCATTATCGACGAAGCTTCGCTTCGTGATGCGTGCAGCGGCCACGCGATGTGACCGATAGCACAAAACATGCAGCGTCAGACCTGGCGCAGCGTCGTGTCGAGCGCGCGAGCGGCGACGCGATCGCCTTCGGTCGTCAGCGCGGCGCGGAAAACGGTCTGCCGGTTATGACCCGCGGCGGCCGGCGAATCCCACAGCAACTCGACCTTCGGACGTACGCCGAACGCGCTGCGCGCAAGCGAGGGCGCCGCGACCGCCCCTATCGGCGCCGCTGACGCGCCGGCCTTGCCCGGCGCGCCGAACGCGACCGCGGGCGCCGGCGTCGCGCGCGCATTGGAACCGCTCGCCCAGCGCACCGACAATTCGCGCGCATCGTATTGCCCCACCTTGCGCCGCTCGGCCCACACGACGACGGTGCGGGTCAGCGGATCGAGCGACACCGCATAGCGGCCGATCGCGAAGCGCCGCGCCGCCACATTGGTGCGCCACAACGGCAGCGGCCGGCAGATCCACAAGACGATCGCATACAGCACCGGCGCCGCGACGAGCCAACCGTTGCTGGCCGCGACCGCCTGCATCGCGCGACGCCAGCCTGCGCTCGCGACGAACGCGCCGACCGACCACAGCGCAAACAAAAACCCGAGGAACGCGAACAGGCGCAGCGCCTGACGCAGCCATTGCGGCAACGGATGGAACGGACGCTCCGCGACGGCGCGCGCGCCCGGCAGGAAGATCAGCAGGAACAGAAAAACGAGGTTGATACATGCCCACGGTGAAGACGCCATCGCGGTCAGCGCGGTGGTCAGCTTCATCTCGGACATCGAGAAAAACCAGCGGGCAGCGAGCACGAGACCGATGGCGCGCAACGTAAAAATCGTTCCGGCGCCGGGCGCGGCGTTCGCGCGCGTCTCTTTCGTTCTCGCCAAGGCATCCTCCTGTCGTCGGCGGCACCGCAGCCCAATTTGCGGCACGGCAATTATAGGGATATTACCGAGACTGGCTCGTTCGCGCCGCGCGGAAACCCGTATTTTCAGTTGTGCACCGACGAAAAACGCAGCGCGCATGCAACAACGCCCCGCCGGCGACGTGCTGGCGGGGCGTTCAGAGCAGCAGGGAAGCGTGCAACGGGTTCCTGCCGACAGCGTTTTATCTACCGCGAAACAATCGCCAATCAGCCCGCGTTGACTTCGCGCAGCACCGTGCGATGTTTGCGGCGCAGCAGCTCTTCATAGGTGGCGACGTAGTTCTGCGCCATCACCTTCGACGAGAAGCGCGCCTCGAACGCCTTGCGCACGCCAGCGCGGGGCAGCGTGTGCAGACGTTTGACGGCGGCGACCGCGCTGATTTCGTCCTCGACGACGAAACCCGACACGCCGTTTTCGATCACTTCCGGCACCGAACCGCGATTGAACGCGATCACCGGCGTGCCGCAAGCCATCGCCTCGATCATCACGAGACCGAAGGGCTCCGGCCAGTCGATCGGGAACACCAGTGCGTGCGCATTGCCGAGAAACTCGCGCTTTTCAGCTTCGCCGATTTCGCCGATGTACTCGACGTGCGACAACGACATCAGCGGCTTGATGACTTCTTCGTAGTAGGCACGGTCGGCCTTGTCGATCTTGGCGGCGACCTTGAGCTTCATGCCTGCCTGCCCGGCGATGCGAATCGCCCTGTCAAGCCCCTTCTCCGGCGAGACGCGGCCCAGGAATGCGAGGTAGCCGGGCTCGACGTTGGGAATCGGCTTGAGCACGTCTTCCGGCAAACCGTGATAGACGGTTTGCAGCCAGTGCGCCTGCGGCAGCGGAATGCGCTGGTTGTCCGAGATCGACACGACCGGCACGTCATTGAACGTGTTGAAGATCGGCTGCAGCTCAGGCAGATCGAGACGGCCGTGCAGCGTCGTGACGAACGGCACAGGCTGACGCGCGAACAGCGAGAACGGGTAGTAGTCGATGTGGAAATGCAGCACGTCGAATTCGTCCGCGCGGCGGCGCACCTCTTCGAGCAGCAGCATGTGCGGCGCCATCACGTCGCGGATCGTCGGGTCGAGGCGCAGCGCCTGCGGCCAGAAAGCTTCGAGCTTCGCCGAGGTTTGCGAATCACCGCTTGCAAACAGCGTGACGTCGTGGCCCTGCTCGACCAGCGCCTCGGTCAGATAGGACACCACGCGTTCCGTACCACCGTACAGCTTGGGAGGAACCGCCTCGTGCAGCGGAGCGATTTGAGCGATTCGCATATTGACGAACTCCTAGTAAAAAATCAGGCAAAAGTACTGCATTTGGAAAAAGCGACTCGCTTGCTCGCCAGGGCAGTCTGGCCGGAAATGCCGGCGCGGGCCTGATTCTTTTGAGAAATCCTGCGATGGATCGCTTGGTAACGAGCCCGGACAAGTGGATCAGCGACTGGGCATGTGCGAGTAAACGCGCCCGCTGCACCGACGTTGACAAACTGTCAGAAAAATTGCCGGGCTAACGAGCACGCATTATCGATGCCTGGATTGTTGCAGCACCGCAGCATTTCAAAGTCTTTACGTTGTTACAAATGCGAAACACTTTGCAAACCCTTGTTTTCAAAGACAGTTCTACAGTATGCACGAGGTTTCGGGAGGCGCGGCGGTACCGTGTCTGTGAGCTCTCGCCCATCAACGTTGCCGGTAGGAATTGCAAAATTGCCGCAGCGCGGTCGAATGCAATCTGTAATCATATCTCGAAATTTTCCGCAATCTGCCTGAATGACCCGTCGGCTGGTGTGTCGGGACGACGCAGATCGCGGAGGTCCATCGCGAAATCAATCGCGTCAAAGCCCGGATACACAGGGCGCAATCGCCTTTGCATGTTTACAATGCGAAGCATCGGCTTCACGCAGAGCCATGCTTGTCCGTGTGGTCCGCGCATTGCATGCACAACCCGCAACACATCGATCTCAGCTCAATTGGAACACTTGACCATCGCCCAGCGTAACGCCCAGAACGCCAAGCTCGCGAGCTATGCGCACCGGCCACTTGCGTTTCTCTTCCGCTTTATCCGCCGCCATCCGCTCGCGCATGCGATCGTGTTGTGCAGCGTGTTTGCGGCCGTGGGCTGTGCACTCGCTTCGCAGTACGCGATCAAACATCTGATCGACGTGCTCGGCGGCGGCAGGCATCATCCGGGACCGCTGTGGGGCGCGTTCGCGATCCTCGTCGGCCTGATCGCTGCCGACAACCTGTTGTGGCGGATCGGCGGCTGGTTCGCCGCGCACACGTTCGTCGCCGTGACAGGCGATTTGCGGCGCGACCTGTTTCAGTACCTGAGCGGCCACTCGCCGACCTACTACGCCGAAAAGCAGCCCGGCATGCTGGCGAGCCGGATCACCGCGACCTCGAACGCCGTTTACACCGCCGAAAACACCACCGCGTGGAACGTGCTGCCGCCGTGCATCGCGGTGCTCGGCGCGATCGTGATGATCATCGCGGTGAACCCGCTGATGGCCGCCGGCCTGATGCTGTGCTCGGCGATCCTGTCGGTCGTGCTGTACAAGCTCGCGGGCCGCGGTTCCGCGCGTCACCATAATTTCGCGACCAAGGCGGCATCGGTCGACGGCGAGCTTGTCGACGTGATCAGCAATATGGGGCTCGTGCGCGCGTTCGGCATGACGTTCCGCGAACAGCACCGCTTTGCTTCGACGGTCAAGTCGGAAATGGACGCGCGCCAGCAAAGCCTGCTGTACCTGGAAAAGCTGCGTCTCCTGCACGCCGTGGTCACCGCGCTGCTGTCGGCCGGCCTGCTAGGCTGGGCGCTATGGCTGTGGGACCAGGGCCGCGCGACCTCGGGCGACATCGTGCTCGTCAGCTCGCTCGGCTTCACGATCCTGCACGGCACGCGCGATCTCGCCGTCGCGCTCGTCGACGTCACGCAGCACGTCGCGCGACTCGCAGAGGCCGTGCGCACGCTGCTCGAACCGCACGGCATGCCCGATCGCGACGACGCGACCGAACTTGTGCCGCAGGGCGGCCGCGTCACGTTCGACAGCGTCACGTTCGCCTATCCGCGCCGCCGGCCGATTCTCGATCACTTCGACCTCGATATCGAACCGGGTCAGCGCGTCGGGCTGATCGGCAAGTCGGGCGCCGGCAAATCGACCGTGCTCGCGCTGTTGCAGCGCTTCTACGAGACTCAGGGTGGCGCGATCAAGATCGACGGCCAGGACATCGCGTCGATTACCCAGGACAGCCTGCGCCACGCGATCGCGCTGGTGCCCCAGGACATCTCGCTGTTCCATCGCACGGTGTACGAGAACATCGCGTACGGCCGCCCGGACGCGAGCCGCGAGGAAGTGCTCGCCGCCGCGCGCGAGGCGCGTTGCGTGGACTTTATCGAAGCGATGCCGGAAGGCTACGACACGATCGTGGGCGACCGCGGCGTGAAGCTGTCGGGCGGTCAGCGCCAGCGCATCGCAATCGCGCGCGCGATTCTGAAAAACGCGCCGATCCTGCTGCTCGACGAAGCCACGTCCGCGCTCGACAGCGCGTCCGAGGAAGCGATCCAGAAGGCGCTCGACCGCCTGATGGTCGGCCGCACCGTGATCGCGATCGCGCACCGTCTGTCGACGCTGAACAACTTCGACCGGATCATCGTGATGAGCGCCGGCAAGGTCATCGACGACGGCACGCCGGAAGAACTGCGCCAGCGTCCGGGCCTCTATCGCGACCTGCTCTCGAAGCAGTATGGCAAGGGCCAGACGCTGCATATCGGCGGCAAGAAGGTCGACGAACAGCACGTAGCCTGACGCACGCCTGGTCCACGCGCTGCCCATCGCTCGAAAAAAAGCCGCTCCCTGGAGCGGCTTTTGGCTGTCTGGCTCGCGGCCCGGCTTGGCTTAGCCGGTCACGCTCTCGCGCGCCGCCCTCTTGCGCGCGGCGCCCGCCGCACCCGTGGCCGCGTGCGCTTTGCCGCTTCCGGCGCGCTTCGCGCCCTCGACGCTCTGCAGATCGCGCATGAAGTTATCGCGCCACACCGACACGTTGTTCTCGCGCAGCTGCGCCATCATGTCGCGATAGCGCCCCTGGCGCTCGGCGAGCGGCATGTCGAGCGCCCGCGCGAGCGCTTCGGCCATGCCGTCGATATCGACCGGATTGACGATCAGCGCGCCGTCGAGCTCCTGCGCCGCGCCCGCGAAGCGCGACAGCACCAGCACGCCGGGATTCTCCGGATCCTGCGCCGACACGTATTCCTTCGCAACGAGGTTCATGCCGTCGCGCAACGGCGTCACATAGCCGACGTGCGCGGTACGGAACAGCGCCGCCAGCACCGAGCGCTCGTACTGCTTGTGGATGTATAGGATCGGCGTCCAGTCCAGCTCGGCGAAACGTCCGTTGATCCGTCCCGACTCGCCTTCGAGCTGTAACCGGATGTCTTGATACGCGTGCAGGTCGGCGCGCGTCGGCGGGGCGATCTGCAGGAACGACACCTTGTTGCGCTGCGCGGCCGTATGCTCGAGCAGGCGCTCGAACGCGCGGAATCGCTCGACCAGCCCCTTCGAATAATCGAGCCGGTCGACGCTCATGATCAGCTTGCGCGAATGCAGCGTTGCCTTCATCGTGCGCACCGGCTTGCCGCGTTCGCCCGCCTTCGCGAGCTCGGCGATCTCGTCCGGATAGACGCCGATCGGATACGCAGAGGCGCGCAACGTGCGGCCGAACGCATGCACACTCAGCGGTCCTTTCGCCGACGCGTCGATCGAGCCGCCCGCCTCGTTGATCACGTAGTCGCAGAACGCGCGCAGATCGGGACCGGTCTGGAAGCCGAGCAGGTCGAACGAACACAGCGCCTCGACGAGCTCGCGATGCGGCGGCACCGTCAGCAGCACCTGCGCGGCCGGAAACGGAATGTGCAGAAAAAAACCGATGCGGTTCTTCACGCCTGCCGAGCGCAGCGCCTGAGCGAACGGAATCAGGTGATAGTCGTGCACCCAGATCACGTCGTCCTCGCGCAGGAGCGGCACGAGTTGCTGCGCGAGCCACGCGTTGACGCGGCAGTAGCCTTCGAAGTCGTGCCGGTCGTAATGCAGCAGGTCGGATCGATAGTGGAACGCGGGCCACAGCGTCGCGTTCGAGAAACCACGGTAGTACTGGTCGTAATCGCGCCGCATCAGCGGGACGGTCGCGAAGGTCACCGGACCGCGCTCCTCGAGCTTGATCTGCGGCTGGCCGGAGCTCAGCACGTCGCCGCTCCAGCCGAACCACATGCCGCCGGTCTCCTTCAGCGCGTCGTACACGCCGACCGCCAGACCGCCCGCCGCCGGACCGCCCTCCGAAATAGGCGCCACCCGGTTCGAAACAATGATCAGTCGGCTCATGAAGCGCGATTCCCGATGCAATATGTTGTTTTCGTTGAACGGGGCCACCGGCGTCATGCGCCGCGCGCCGCCGCGACGATGGTTTCGAGCCAGTCGAGCAGCGACGACACCGATTCGACGCGCGTGTGCGCCATCGTTTCGCCCGCGCCGACCTTGATCGACAGACCGCCGCGCTCGTTGACGACCGCGAAGCCCTTCTCGTCGGTCAGATCGTCGCCGGCGAATATCGGCGTGCGGCCGGTGAACGGCAGCTCGTCGAGGAACGCGCGCGTCGCGCGGCCCTTGTCGACGTCCTTCGGCTTGATCTCGTAGACCATCTTGCCGGGCTGCAGCACGTAAGAAGCGGGGTAATCGGCGACGAGCCGCTCGGTCGCCTCGCGCGCGACCGGCTCGCGGTCCGGCGCGTTGCGGTAGTGCAGCGCGAGCGCCGCGCCCTTGATCTCGAGCAGCATGCCCGGATGTTCGTTGACGACCTGCGCGAGCACCTGCTCCATGCGCAACAGGCGCTCGTCGTGAAAGCCGATGCGCTGCGTGTCGCCATTCGCATCGCGCCGCTCGGCGCCGTGCAGACCCGCGACCGGCAGATCGGGCATGCCGAGAAAACTGTCGATGCTGTCGATGCCGCGCCCCGACACCACCGCGACCGCGCCATTCGTCAGACTGCGCAGTTCACGCAGCAGGTCGATCACGCGCGGCTGCACCAGCACGCCGTCCGGTGTGGGGGCGAGTTCGACGAGCGTGCCATCGAAGTCGAAGAAAAATGCCGTCTCGCTCGGAGACAGAACAGCCGGAAGTGCTTGCATCGCCTGGGTTCGCCTTTCAGCCATCTATGGCCGGAAAAGTGTGCGCATCTTACCGCGCATCCGTCAATTTTTCGAGAAAGTAAGCTGGGACTCAAGCCCGACGGGCGATCTATCCATCCGCTTCTGTCGATTGCGTTCAAAAGCGCAACGATCGGGCTTCAACCGGCTTTCAGCAAGCTGCGTCAAATTGACACGCAAATCGTGCGCCCGACGCGCCGCGCGACGCTGGCGCCAATTTTGCGCTACAGTCGCTGCCACGCGGACCGTCGGCGTGATGGACATCGTTGCACGCTCTCGCTCAATCGCGTGGCGCGCGCGAATCTTGCGCGGCATGATCGGGCGACGGTGCGGCCCCCTGCTCCATCGATTCGTGTTGCCTGCTCTTCAATCGAGTCATTGAACCCTGCTTTGTTCCCGATCCTGCCACCCCAGCGCCCGCGGCCGAACCTGTCCCGCTCACGACCCAAGCGACTCACGCACCGCTTGATGCACGGGTTGGCACGCCGGCTTGCGGCGGCAACTGCGCTGGGCACGCTGGTCGCGCTCGCCGCGCTGACCGGTTGCACAGAGCGCGCCGAGCCGTGGCAGTTGACCAACGTGACCGGCCACCTGCCGGATCTGGACTTCACCTTGACCGACGACACCGGCCGTCCCGTCAACGCCGCGTCGTTCAGGGGCCGCACGTCGCTGGTTTACTTCGGCTACACGCATTGCCCGGACGTCTGTCCCGAAACGATGGGCCGTCTGATGCAGGTGCTCGGCAAGCTCGGTCCCGATGCGCAGAAAGTGCGCATTCTGTTCATCACCGTCGATCCCGCGCGCGACACGCCGCGGGCCTTGCACGACTATGTCGGCGCGTTCGACGCACAGCACGCCGAAGGGCTGACCGGCACCGACTGGCAGATCGAGTCGCTGGCCAAGCGCTATCGTGTCGCTTATCAGATGGAAAAGCGCGACTCGAACGGCAACTACGAGGTCACGCACAGCTCCGCCGTCTATGTGTTCGACAGCCGGGGACGCGCGCGCCTGCTCGCCACCGATCACGACACGCCCGATGCGATCGCGCAGGACCTGCGCCGCATCATCGATGACCAATCCTGATTCTTCTTTGATCCCACTCCATTCCATCATGACGATCAAGCTCAAACCAATCGCTTCCCTCGCCTGCGCGCTCGCGCTGTCACTCGGCGCCGCGTCGGCCGCGCAAGCGGCCGATGCTCACGCGATCAGCATCAAGGACGCGTGGGTGCGCTGGCTGCCGAACAACCTGCCCGCGGCCGGCTATGCGACGCTCGTCAACGCGAGCGACAAGCCGATCGATCTCGTCGATGTATCGAGTGACGACTACGGCGATGCGATGCTGCATCAAACGGTATCGAACGGTTCGACGCAGAAGATGGTGATGGTCGACAAGCTGACGGTGCCCGCGCAGGGCCAGGTCGCGATCGCGCCGGGCGGCTATCACGTGATGCTCGAGGACGCGAAGCACAAGGTCGCGCCGGGCGACACCGTGCGTCTGACGCTGAAGTTCTCCGACGGCGAAACAGTGAGCGCGCCGTTCGCGGTCAAGTCGCCGGGCCAGACCAAGTAAGCGGCACGACGGGCCGCCGCCACCGCACGCGCCATCGCCATGAACCTGCTCTACTGGCTCGATCCCTGGGAATTTTCGCCGACCGTCGTGATCGCGTTGCTGATCCCCGCGATCCTGTTCGTGCGCGGCGCACGCAAGGCGCGGCTGTCGTTCGCGCGGCGTCTGTCATTCTGGTTCGGGCTGGTCGCGCTGTATGTCGTGCTGCATACGCGGCTCGATTATTTCTTCGAGCATGAATTCTTCATGCATCGCTTGCAGCATCTGGTGCTGCACCATCTCGGGCCGTTCTTCATTGCGCTGTCGTATCCGGGCGCGGCGTTGCGCGCGGGAATTCCGTTGCGCTGGCGACAGCGCTTCGTGCGGCCCGCGCTGCAAACACCGCTCGTGCGCACGGCGCTCGACGTCGTCATGCACCCGGTCGTCGCGGTCACGCTATTCGTCGGGCTGATCTATTTCTGGCTGCTGTCGCCGGTCCATTTCGTCGCGATGCTCGACTGGCGGCTCTATCGCGTCATGAACTGGAGCATGGCGATCGACGGCCTGCTGTTCTGGTGGCTCGTACTCGATCCGCGTCCGGCGCCGCCCGCGCGTCTGTCTCCGGGCAAGCGCGTGCTCGTCGTGATCGCGGCGATTCCGCCGCAGATCGTTCTCGGCGCATTCATCTTTTTTACGACGCACGAGCTGTATCCGATCTACTCGATCTGCGGCCGCGCGTTCACGTGGCTGAGCCCGATGCGCGATCAGCAGATCGGCGGGCTCCTGCTATGGATTCCGGGTTCGATGATGAGCGTGGTCGGCGCGCTGATCGCGCTGCGTCACTGGATGCGGCTGTCGTCTCGCGGACGCCTGCGCGCCGAGCGGCATGCAAAAGCGGCGCGCGGGCTCACGCATGCGGCGTCGACGACCACGAACGTGCCCCGCTGACCCGTTCGCGTTCACAGCGCGCGCATCCACACATGCGGGATGCCGTCTTCGTCGTGAATCTCCGAGACCGGCTCGAAGCCGAACGCACCGTAAAAGCCTTGCAGATGCGCCTGCGCGTGCAGACGGATCGGCGTATCGGGCCACTGCGCACGGATTTGCGCGAGCGAGCGTTCGAGCATCGCATTGCCGAGACCGATGCCGCGAAACGGCGCGGTCGTCAACACCCGGCCGATGCGCACATCGGCATCCGCCGCATCGGGCAACAACACGCGCAGATAGCCGGCCAACGGCGGCAACGCCGCACCGTCGCCGGTGCCATACGCAAGCAGATGCCAGGCTTCGACGTCGAGCCCATCGATATCGCCATACACGCAGTTCTGTTCGACGACGAACACCGCGCTGCGGGCGGCCAGCATCTCATAGACTTCGACGCTCGTGAGGTTCCCGAACGGCTTCCAGCGCCATTCGATCTGGGCGAGCCGCGCGGCGGCGGTGTGTTGCGGTTCAGTCATCGGTAGCTTTCAGGGTCAATGCGCGACAGCACGGGCAACGATCCGCAATTATGCCGCGCGCCTCGTCATCGAGCATGCGCAGGCCTGGCATCCGGGCGGTCGACACGGCTGTCTTCAGTCGCGAAAGCCGCGCACGCGTTCAGAACACCGCTTGCACGGGTCGCGCGAGACAGTCGGGGAGATTGCCGGGGCCGCATAGATGCAGCGCGCCGACGACCACCAGCGTGCGCTCGCGAACGTCCAGCAACTCGCTCAGCCGCGCGGCCCACGCGCGATTGCGCACGTCGAGAATCGCCTGACGGATGCCGGCCAGATTGAACATCGACGCTTCGACGGCGATTTGCTGTATCGCGTGCAGATCGCCCTCCAGCCACGCCGCGTGCATCCGTTCGAGCGTGCGCTGCGGTTCGCCGCGGTCGGCCATCAGCATGTCGAGCGCCGCGGCAATGGCTTCGAGCGGAATCGATTCGAGCGCGACTGCGACGTCCCGCGCGGACTCGAGATAGCGATACGGCTTCGCCTGCGCGAGCGCCGAGCGCAACATGCGCGGCTCGACACCCTCGACGACCTGCTGCAGCAGCGTCGGCGCGACGATCAGCGCGGCCCACGGACGCAGTGTTTCAAGCGGCGCGAGCAGGCCATCGGTCGGCCACAGCGCCCGCAGTTGCGTCCAGGCTTCGTCGCGCATCAGGGGCCGCAGTTGCGCGGCGTCGGGGTGTGCGTCGGCTTTGAGAAACGGCAGGATCGTTGCTGGGTCGGACTCGAATACGAGCGCGTCGGCCCAGTCATAGGCTTCGGCGACCCATGGCGGCGTTCGACGGCTCGTCGCGGGAAACAGATGCATCGAGCCGAGCAGGCGGACCTGAGTGCCGGTGAGTTGGAAATACATGCGGCTTCAATGAAAACGGGCGATGACGATGGTGCCATTCTATCGCCCGGCCTGGATGAGGCGCGCCGGCGTGCGTTGCCCTTCCCGTGCGCGCGCCGGACACGCCGTTGAGCGGAATGCGCTGCCCCAATGAATGCGGGAACGCATCAAACGCCTGAACCCGATTATTGCCCGCTCTTTTTAAACGACTCGAGTTCGGTCGTATAGCGCTCGTTTCTCACGCCATTGCTGCCGTAATACTCTTCCACCGATTTCACCGAACGGCCGACTTTCGACACATACCCAAACGCTTTATACGTGCGTCCCGTCGCCTGAACAGGACCGAGTTTCTGCACGTGCGTGATCATCGCGGTGTCGCCCTGCTCGACCTGACTGGCTTGCGTGACCGTCTGCCGCGGCTCGAGTTGCGCGTCCCAGTCGCCTTCGGCTTCGATCTTGATCGCCTGGAATTTGCCGGCGGGCACTTCGACGGTTTCCGTTCCGACCACCCGATACTGCGAGTTCCACTTCTGCGAAGCGAATACCCGGTTCGGATGCTGCCCGGCGTATTCGACCGTCCAGCTCTTACCCGGCGACAACGGAAACGCGAACGGCCGGTTCACGACTGTATCGGTGCCGTTCACGCTGCGCTCGCGGCTCCAGTCCGCTCCGGCGATCACTTCGCGTGGCGCCTGCGTCGAACCCGAGATCTTCGATTCGAAATAGATGTGCGATGGCGTCGCCCGCAGCACCGTCACCTGCTCGTGCGTCTGGTTCCAGCCCGACGGCCCTCTCTCGCTCGTCGATGTATATGTCCAGGTGTCCCCGGGTTTGACGTTGGGCGCCGGCGCCGATTGCGCAAGCGCCGACAACGGCCAAGCGAGGCTCAATAGCAGCGCGGCGGTTCTTATTTTTTCATAGGTCGAATATAGGTTTTATGTGCAACGAATAAGCAGCCGCGAAAATCCGGGCGAATACTCGACGATGCACTTTAAAAAGCAAAGAGCCGGTGAGCACTTCCCGAATTGCTGGACGAACGACGGCCAGCACATCGAGTTTGAGCGATGCGCAGAAGAACTATGAGAGCTCTGCACTGACGTCTAACGGTGGACTGCATTATGTCGATGGCAGCCTTTCGCTCAGTGCGAATTAGGCGGGCGGGCTATCGGTCGGCTCGAGTAGCACGTTTTTCACCATCGACTCCAGCATCGCTCAAAGCCCCTCCACGGGCACTGAGTCGCTGATCGCCGGGACGGCTTCGCTCTCGTCGGCGCTCAAGCCCCCAAGTTGACCAATGGACGCCAGATCGTCAATGGCGCTGTGTATGTCGGCGCAGTTCCCGCGCAGGCGCGGGTCAGCTACGTGGGACCCAACGTGCAGGAAGACTATCTGGCGGCGGACGGTAGTACCGTGATCCGCACCTTGCTCGGCACCAGCTACACCGTCGTTTCGCTGAGCGGTCTGATATCCGCGACGCCGTCCGAACTCTTCACGAATAGCGCGTTGCTCGGCAACGGTATCGACGCTGGAAAGTTTCTTTCCCTACGCCAGCACGACGGATGACAAGATCTATCAGCTTTCCGATGGCCAGATCGTCACGTTGCAGGGCGTTCGCGCATGGGTGGCCAACAGCGTGCTCGGGGGTAGCACGACCGACTACCGCGTGTATTACCAGAACAACGGCCGCATCTACGCGAGTTACATGATCAGGAGCGGCACAACGATGCAGATAGCACACCGCTCGGAGGCGGTACGCCGCAAGAGCACTACTGCTTCCTGAACACCGCTGCCGTGCAGTCAATCAAATCCGCGCTCAATTTCTGATCGATTCGGAGGAACGTCTGCGGCACGCAGTCGGATCGACCGCTCCGCTCACCTTGATGACGACGATCGACAAGGCTGGCGAAGAGAGGAACAGAAAAACAAAAGCCCCGACAAGTCGGGGCTTTCGCTTTACATCAAAGACTGGAGGCGCGAGCCGGAGTCGAACCGGCCTAAACGGCTTTGCAGGCCGCTGCATAACCGCTTTGCTATCGCGCCACAAGCGGACTGGAACCTGGACACGGGTTCGCAGATTTATCTGGTGATAACCAGAAGAACCGAAGCTCTGGAAGTTCAGAACGAGCGGCCTTCCAAACAAAAAGGGAAGCGCTGCTTCCCCTGATGTATGGAGCGGGAGACGAGGCTCGAACTCGCGACCTCAACCTTGGCAAGGTTGCGCTCTACCAACTGAGCTACTCCCGCATTGAACTGCTTCACCGCGCTGCCTTTTTTACTTCGCCAAACAACGCGATGCTTCGAATACTGGAGCGGGAAACGAGGCTCGAACTCGCGACCTCAACCTTGGCAAGGTTGCGCTCTACCAACTGAGCTATTCCCGCGTTGTGCTGCATTTACTGCTACTGCTTTACTGCGTCTCCGGTGTTTCGCGTTGCGTGCATCGGAGAAACGAGATTATGGATAATCGACTGAAACGTGTCAACCCCTTTGCCCGTCTGTGTTAAAGAAAATATTTCTCTCGTAGTAGTGCGGGGTTCGAACACACTTTTGCGCCCCCGTGCTCTTCTATTCACACCGTCACGCAATGCCGCCGCGCTCGCGAATCTGCGGCCACGCGAGCTTCATGTAGTACAGCATCGACCAGATCGTCAGGAACGCAGCCAGATAGATCAGCCACAGGCCCCACACGCGCGTGTCGACCGTCACGCCGCCACCGAGCGGCAGCGGGCCATAGAACAGCAGCATCGGAATCGCGACCATCTGGCAAGCGGTCTTGAACTTGCCGAGCGAGTTCACCGCGACGCTCTTCGACGCACCGATCTGCGCCATCCATTCGCGCAGGGCCGAGATCGCGATTTCACGTCCGACGATCACGAGCGCGATCGCGGAATCGATCCGCGTGAGTTGCACGAGCACGAGCAGCGCCGCGGTCACCATCAGCTTGTCGGCGACCGGATCGAGAAACGCGCCGAATGCCGAGGTCTGATTCCATTTGCGGGCCAGAAAGCCGTCGAACCAGTCGGTGAGCGCCGCCAGGATGAAGATCGTCGCGGCCGCGAGATTGCGGTGCGCAGGGCTCATCATCATGTCGGGCAAATAGAACACACCGACGACGAGCGGAATCAGCACGATCCGCAGCCAGGTCAGGAATATCGGGAAATTAAACGGCATGGGGCAGGCGCAGCGTCTGACGAGTGAGTTGCAATTGTGCCGTGTCACAGGGCCTGCCACAAGCAAGCGCGCCCAGGCATGGCCGCGCGGGGGCGGCAAGCGAGCCGCCCCCGGCGCGTGGTTCGCAGCCAGCGCATCCGCAGCGCGACGCCGCGGGTCCGACGAACCGTCGTTCCGATCACGGCGCGGCGTGGCCCGCCAATTCAATGCAGTTGCCGGTAGATCTGCTCGGCGAGCGCCTGCGAAATGCCTTCGACGCTCGCGAGATCCTCGACGCTCGCGGCCACCACGCCGCGCAAGCCGCCAAAGCGCGCCAGCAGGCGCTGACGCCGCTTCGCCCCTACGCCTTCGAGTTCTTCGAGCCGCGAGGTCTGGCGCGTCTTGCCGCGTTTAGCGCGCATGCCAGTGATCGCGAAACGATGCGCTTCGTCGCGGATCTGCGCGACCAGCATCAGCGCGGCGCTTTCCTTGCCGAGTTCGAGCGGCGTGCGGCCGTCCGCGAAAATCAGCGTCTCGAGACCGACCTTGCGCCCCTCGCCCTTTGCGACGCCGACGAGCATGCCAGTATCGAGCCCCAACTCCGTGAACACCTGCCGCGCGATCTCCACCTGCCCCTTGCCGCCGTCGATCAGCACGATGGTCGGCAGCACGCCGCCGGCCGCGGCCGGCTCGGCGGCATCGGCGGCGAGCGCGGGATCGGCGGCCGCGTCACTTTGCGATTCGGCGGCTTCGTCGCTCGCATTCGCGGCGGCCTGCGCGACCATCTTTTCGTAGCGGCGCGTGAGCACCTGGCGCATCGCCGCGTAATCGTCACCGGGCGTGATGCCGGCGATGTTGTAGCGGCGATACTCGGACGACTGCATCTTGTGGTGGTGAAAGACGACGCAGGACGCCTGCGTCGCCTCGCCCATCGTGTGACTGATGTCGAAGCATTCGATGCGCAGATGCGCGAGGTCGTCGCACTCCATGCCGAGCGTGTCGGTCAACGCGCGCGTGCGCGCCTGCTGCGAGCCCTGCTCGGAGAGCAGGCGCGCGAGCGCGAGCCGCGCGTTCTGCTCGGCCATCGCGAGCCACGCGCGCCGCTGTCCTTGCGGTTGACGCAGTACGGTCACCTTGTGGCCCGCCTGCTCGATCAGCACGTCGACGAGTTCGCGCGCCGGCGCGTGGCTGACCACCAGCACCGGCGGCACGCGATTGCCGAGGTAATGCTGCGCGATGAACGCTTCGAGCACTTCGGATTCGATGCCGCCTGGCGCGCGGCCGTTGCGGCGCTTCGCCGCGGGGCCGGACCCTGCGTTCCCGTCGGTGCCTTCGTCCGCGCCTTCGTCGCTGACGGCGTCCGGAGTCGCTTCGGCAGCCTCGTCGATCGCGTCTTCTTCACTACCATCGACGTCCTCGTCTTCCGACGGCATGTCCTGAGCGATCGCGAGCGCATCGGCCGAGGCGCTCGCCGCCGCGGCCGATGGCGCGACCGCTCGTGCATCCGCCGATGCATCGTCCTGATCGCCGTCTTCTTCGAGCCCGCCTTCCGCCGCCGTCAACGCGCTCTCCACGTGCGCGGGAAAGTACGCCTTGTCGCCGAGATGTCGTCCGCCGCGCACCATCGCGAGATTCACGCACACGCGGCCGCCCAGCGCGACTACCGCGAGAATGTCGACGTCGCTGTCGCTGCCGACTTCGATTGCCTGCTGATGCAGCACCGTCGACAGCGAACTCATCTGGTTGCGCACCGCCGCGGCCTGCTCGAACTTCAACTCGCTCGCGAACGCATGCATCTTCTGCTCGAGCTCCTTCATCACCTCGCCCTGACGGCCGAGCAGAAAGCGCGACGCGTTGGCGACGTCGCGCGCGTAATCCTCCTCGCTGATGTTCGCGACGCACGGCGCCGTGCAACGGCCGATCTGATGCAGCAGACACGGCCGCGTGCGGTTGTTGAACACCGAGTCTTCGCAGGTGCGCAGCTGGAACACGCGCTGCAGGATCTGGATGCTCTCGCGCACCGCCCACGCGCTCGGGAACGGGCCGAAGTACTGGTTCTTGCGATCGACCGAGCCGCGGTAATAGGCCATGCGCGGAAACTTGTGGCCGGTCAGCTTCAGATAGGGATACGACTTGTCGTCGCGAAACAGGATGTTGTAACGCGGCGTGAGCGCCTTGATCAGATTGTTTTCGAGCAGCAGCGCCTCGGCCTCGGAACGCGTGACCGTGGTCTCGATGCGCGCGATGCGCGTGACCATCATCGCGATACGCGGCGACAGCTGTGTCTTCGTGAAGTAGCTCGATACGCGCTTCTTCAGATCGCGCGCCTTGCCGACGTAGAGCACCGCGCCACTCGTGTCGTAATAGCGGTAGACGCCGGGCAGATGCGGCAGTTGGGCGAGCACTGTTTTCGGCTCGAAGGTGTCGGGGGCGTCGCTGGCTTCGGGTTCGGTCATGCGGGATCGATTGGGGTGGGACTGTCTCGCGCTGCCTCGCCGCTTGCACCGGTTGCACTGATTGCACTGATTGCACTGATTGCACTGATTGCACCGATTGCACCGATTGCACCGATTGCACCGCCGGGTGCCCGGCATCGTGCGCCGGGGGTCATGTCGCGTGTCGCCGATGCGGCCCGCATGGCGGACAAAGGGCGCGCGCGATCGCGAGCGAGGCTTTAGAATCGCCAGTTTAGAACATTACGCGTTCGTTCGAACCCGCTCCGTTCGCCGGAGTCACCGAGCCAGCCGAGCCGCCATGTCCTCCGTCGCGCCCGATTCCGGATCACCCGCCGCCCCTGCCAACCCGATCGCCTGCGATATCTTCTGCGCGGTGATCGACAACTTCGGCGACATCGGCGTGTGCTGGCGCCTTGCGCGCCAACTCGCGCGCGAGCACGGCTGGCAGGTGCGCGTGTTCGTCGACGATCTGCATGCGTTCAGGAGGCTGTGCCCGTCGCTCGAGCTGGAGCGTGCGCGGCAGACGCTCGACGGCATCGTCGTCGAGCATTGGCACGAGCCGTCCCACGCTGGCGATACGCTCGAAGTCGCCGACGTCGTGATCGAGGCGTTCGCCTGCGAACTGCCGCCCGTCTATATCGCGGCGATGGCAGAGCGAGCGTGCGTGCCGCTCTGGTTCAACCTCGAATATCTGAGCGCCGAGGACTGGATCGCCGATTTTCATCTGCGGCCATCACCGCATCCGCGCTACGCACTCAGCAAGACCTTCTTTTTCCCCGGACTCGGCCCCGGCACCGGTGGCGTCCTGAAGGAGCGCGATCTCGACGCGGCGCGCGCCGCGTTCGAAGCGTCGCCCGCCGCGCGCTCCGACTGGTGGCGCAACGTCACGGGCCACGCGCCGCCGCCCGCCGACGCGACGGTCGTGTCGCTGTTCGCCTACGAAAACCCCGCCGTCGACAGCCTGCTCGAACAATGGCGCGACAACGCAAGCCCGATCGTGCTGCTGGTGCCCGAAGGACGCATTTCCGGCGCGCTGGCGCGCTTTTTCGGCCTACCGTCGTTTGCAGCGGGCACCCATGCGACGCTCGGCAACCTCAGCGCGCACGCGCTCGCGTTCACCGAACAGCCTGGCTACGACGCACTGCTATGGGCAAGCGACGTCAATTTCGTACGCGGCGAGGACTCGTTCGTGCGCGCGCAGTGGGCCGCCAAGCCGTTCGTCTGGCACATCTACCCGCAGGCCGACGACGCCCATCTGCCAAAGCTCGACGCCGCACTTGCGCACTACACCCGCACGCTCCCAACTGACGCGCGCGCCGCGCTCGAGCGCTTCTGGCACGCGTGGAACG
Organism: Paraburkholderia sp. 35.1; assembly: GCF_050436525.1. Classification (NCBI taxonomy): domain Bacteria; kingdom Pseudomonadati; phylum Pseudomonadota; class Betaproteobacteria; order Burkholderiales; family Burkholderiaceae; genus Paraburkholderia; species Paraburkholderia sp. 35.1. The sequence continues at coordinate 836,923 of NZ_JBNDMJ010000003.1, forward strand.
GCGCTGGTCAGCCGGACTGGGCGGAATTCCAGCGCCACTATCCGGCCCTGAAACGGCGCGCCGCGGGCTGGGCGGTCGAACTCGCGCAAGTCGGCGATCTCGCCGGAAATCTGACCTCGTTCGCAAAAACTCAGTTAAAATAAGCGGTTATCCAACGGCCGACGACGCAAGCGCGGCCCGATTAGACCAACTACCCCATGGTCAGCCCGTCTGACCGGTCCCCTCGAAAAACACAGCACGCGTCCCAATCTTCCGGTCGGGCACGCGAATGTCAAAAAAGGGACGTATGTTTGGGCGTGTTGCAGATCGGCGCCACTCGTGTACACGCCCGAACAGGGTAAAAATCAGGTAACGGACAGGTGGAACGCCGAGGCATCACGCCCCCGGGTTTTCGCCGCGAGCCGATCCCGTTTCACGCATGCGGGCTGCGCGGCCGCTTCACGCGGCGCGCGGCAGGCGGTGGGCGAAACGCCGAAGCCGCTTGCGCCGTATGCCGTTGAGCAACAGTTAAGCTATTTATCTCGTACAGGACAGTTTTATGAAGACCGCACAGGAACTCCGCACCGGCAACGTCGTGATGATCGGCGCAGACGCAATGGTCGTGCAAAAGGCCGAATACAACAAATCGGGCCGTAACTCCGCCGTCGTCAAGATGAAGTTCAAGAACCTGCTGACCGGCGCAGGCATGGAAACCGTGTACAAGGCGGACGACAAGTTCGACGTCGTCGTGCTCGAGCGCAAGGAAGTGACGTACTCGTACTTCGCCGACCCGATGTACGTGTTCATGGACGCCGACTACAACCAGTACGAAGTCGAAGCCGAAATGATGGGCGACGCGATGCACTACCTCGAAGACGGCATGGCTTGCGAAGTCGTGTTCTACAACGAGAAGGCGATCTCGGTCGAACTGCCGACCACGCTGGTTCGCGAAATCATCTACACGGAACCGGCCGTCAAGGGCGATACGTCGTCGGGCAAGGTGCTGAAGAACGCCAAGCTGAACACCGGCTTCGAACTGCAAGTGCCGCTCTTCTGCAACATCGGCGACAAGATCGAAATCGACACCCGTACGCACGAATACCGCAGCCGCGCCTAAGCGCCCGCCCGCGTCACCCCGCCAGCGCCGGCGCCCTGCCGGCCTGCACAAAAAGCGCTCAATTTTTTGGGCGCTTTTTCTTTTCTGTCGCGCCGTGTATGGTTTAGGAAAACTTTACCGGCAAATTTCTCAAAATTACCATCGCGACATCCGGATTTCGCGTTGCGCGCGCGGCAAGGCCTTGATCGATTTCATCCACACCCTTTGGCACGATCTCTGCTAGGTGGAGAGAGTTACGCGAGTACGCTCATTTTCCACTCCTGGAGAGGCACCATGAACAACGACATCGCTGAAGGTAAATGGAGACAGATGATCGGCAAGGCGAAGACCGCATGGGGCGAACTGACGGACGACGAGTTGACCAAGGCCGAAGGCCGGGCCGACAAGCTCGCCGGTCTGATTCAGGAACGCTATGGCAAAACCCGTGAACAGGCGGAACTCGAAGTGCGCCGGTTTTTCGATAGCAACCGGGATTTCTGACAGGACCAGTGAAGGAACTACAGGCGCCGGCCCGCGCGACTCAAGGCGCAGTGCCGGCGGCTGTCGTTTTTTCACCGCCCCAGGACCGTTGGTTTAGCCCTGTCATCGAGCCCTCAGAGCCCGGAGTGCGCGCCATCAGCGTTGACGGCGCGCCGGGCATTCGACCCATTCATAAATTGCGCTCGCCATGCCACACGCCCTGATTGTTGAAGACGATCCCAATAGCTTGTCCGGTCTGTCGGCAATCCTCGCCGCCGACGGCTTTTCAGTCGACACCGCGACCACGCTCGCCGAGGCCCGCGGCGCATTGACGCGCTTCATCCCCGACGTCGTGCTCGTCGATCTGAATCTGCCGGACGGCAGCGGCCTCGATCTGTTGCAGCATCTGCCCGCGCATCCGCCGGGCGGCGCGCTTCCGGTGATCGTGATGACCGGCAATGCGACCGTCGAGAGTGCGATCGAGGGCTTGCGGCACGGTATCTGGGACTATCTGCTGAAGCCGGTCAACATTCCGCGCCTGCGCAGCCTGCTCGCGCGCATTCCGCGGCCTTATGAGCTGACCGAGGAGGTCCAGGCGCTGCGCGCGGCGCTGCGTCAGCTTGGGCGCTTCGGCGCGATGCTCGGTCGCAGCGGCGCCATTCAGCACGTGTACGACACGATCGAGCGTCTCGCGCCGACAGAAGCCGCGGTGCTGATCTCCGGCGAGGCTGGCACCGGCAAGCAGATCGCCGCGCGCACGCTGCACGACATGAGCCGCCGCCGCAAAGGCCCGTTCGTCACGTTCGATTGCCGCGGCGCGACCGCGGGCGGGCTCAATCGCTCGCTCGACAGCATGCTGCTCGGTCACGAACGCGGAGCGTTCGGCGGCGCCGAGCAGCGCGAGCCGGGCCTCTTCGAACAGGCGAGCGGCGGCACGTTGTTCATCAACGAAATCACCGAGCTGCCGCGCACGCAGCAGGAAGCGCTGTTGCGCGCGCTCGATTCGCAGACCTTCATGCGCGTGGGCGGTACCAGCCAGATCGTGACCGACTTCCGGCTCATCGCGTCGACGCGCAAGCCGCCGCGCGCGGCGGTCGCGGACGGCTCGCTGCATCAGGACCTCTCGCTGCGCCTCGAAGCCGCCGCGGTCATGCTGCCACCGCTGCGCGAGCGTGGTGAAGATCCGCTGCTGATTGCGCAGGCAGCCGTCGACGAACTGAATGTGGAAGCGACCGCGCGCGGTACGGCCGAGGTCGCGAAGCAGGCGGCGCCGAATTTCCTGCGCGAATGCCTCGCGTATGACTGGCCGGGCAACGTGCGCGAACTGCAGGAGCGCGTGCGGCGCGCTTATCAGGCATCGGGCGACGTGATCGAGTCGTTGCGCGCCGACGAAGCCAGCACGGCGAACGGCCGCGATCTGAACGGCAGTCGCGTGCAGGTGACCGTCGGTACGCCCCTCGCGGACGTCGAAGAAATGCTGATCCGCGCGACGCTCGACGCGGTCGGCGGCACGCGGCATCGAGCGGCGTCGTTACTCGGAATCAGCCCGAAGACGCTGTACAACAAGTTGCAGCGCATGCGCTTGAACTGAGCGATCGGATCGCGCGTGCTGCGGTTGTCAAGCAAGCTTGACGGCGGCTCGCACCGTTCGAAGCTGATAAAAAATGGCGCCTTGAATTGCTTCAAGGCGCCATTTCCGTTTATGCAAACGTACTGCGCAGCAGCCTCTGCGCTTCGGCGTACCGTGGCTCGGCCATCAGCTTGCTCCACCTGAGCGCTTTACCGCGCGGCCGCATGCGCTTCAGCCGCCGCTGCGATTCCCTCGCCGGCGTGACGCGCAGCGCGTCGAGCACCTTCCCCGCTTCGTCCGGCTGGTTGCAGATCAGCACCATGTCGCAGCCGGCCTCCAGGGCCGCTTGCGCACCTTCGGTCAGCGTGCCGCCCTGGCGCGCGGCTTCCATCGACAGATCGTCGCTGAAGATCGCGCCTTCGAAGCCAAGCTTGCCGCGCAGGATGTCCTGCAACCAGATGCGCGAGAAGCCGGCCGGCTTCGCATCGACGCGCGGATAGACGACGTGCGCGGGCAGCACCGCGCCAAGCGACAGACCGAGCCAGTCGTACGGCGCGACGTCGTTGCCGAGGATTTCCTCGATCGGGCGTTCGTCGACGGGCATCGCGACGTGCGAATCTGCCTGCGCGAATCCGTGCCCTGGAAAATGCTTGCCGCAATTGCTCATGCCGGCGAGCGCGAGGCCGTGGTTCAAACTCTTCGCGAGCAGCGCGACCACGCGCGCATCGCGATGGAATGCGCGATCGCCGATCACCTGCGAGTGTCCATAGTCGAGGTCGAGCACCGGCGTGAAGCTCATGTCGATACCGCACGCGCGCAGTTCCGCGGCGAGGATATAGCCGACCGCGGTCGTCACCTTGGTCGCGTGCAGCACGTCCTGGTCCCACAGCGCGCCGAGCTTACCCATCGACGGCAGCACCGTGAAGCCGTCGGTGCGAAAGCGCTGCACGCGGCCGCCTTCGTGATCGACGGCGATCAGCAGATCCGGGCGAATCGCGCGAATGGCATCGGTCAGCCCGACCAGTTGCGCGCGGCTCTCGTAGTGGCGCGCGAACAGGATCACGCCGCCGGTCATCGGGTGAGCGAGACGCCTTTTGTCATCGCGGTTCAGCGTTTTGCCGACCACGTCGAGCATCACCGGTCCGGGTGTGGTTTTCATCGAATTCCGCGGGAAAACTGTGAGACAACACAAACGCGACCGCCAGTGGCCGCGCTCAACCTTTTCATTCTGTGGCGGAACGGGCGGACGAAGCCCGCGACGCCGACGCCGCCAACGAACCTTCCGTATCGCCCGGCCGCTGCGTCTCCGCGATCACGAACGACACCGCGTAGTCGCGCTCGTCGGTGATCGTCACGCGCGCCGTGATGCCGCGCGCGTCGAGCCAGTCGGCCAGCTCGCCAGAGGCGACCACCATCGGCTCGCCGCTCGGCCGGTTCAGCGTTTGCAGCGCGCGCCAGCTCATCGGCCAGTGCATGCCGAGGCCGATTGCCTTCGAGAACGCCTCTTTCGCCGAGAAGCGCGTCGCGAGAAACGCGAGACCGCGCGCCGCCGAACGGGCGTGGCGCGCGTGGTACACGCGTAGTTCGTCGGGACCGAGCACCTTCTCCGCGAAACGGCCATTGGTGCGAGTCATCACCGCTGCTACGCGGCTGACCTGAACGATGTCGGTGCCGATTCCGTAGATTGCCATGCGTGCGTCCGTCGCCAGGTTGCGTTACGCGCGCGCGCCGAGACGCGCGGCGACCATGATCGCCTTCATCTCGCGCACCGCGTTGTCCCAGCCCGCGAAGATCGCATGCGCGACGATCGCATGGCCGATGTTGAGTTCGACGATGCCGTCGATCGCCGCGATCTGCTGCACGTTCGTGTAGTGCAGGCCGTGGCCCGCGTTCACTTTGAGGCCGAGCGTCGCGCCGAATTCGACTGCTCGCACGATGCGCTCGTATTCGCGCTGCTGTTCCGCGGGATCATGAGCTTCCGCGTAACGGCCTGTGTGCAGCTCGATCACCGGCGCGCCGGCTTCGTGCGCGGCGCGAATCTGCGTCTCCTCGGGGTCGATGAAGAGCGACACGCGCGAGTTCGCGTCCGCCAGTTGCTTGCATGCGGCGCGCACCGCCTCGAACTGTCCGGCGACGTCGAGACCGCCTTCGGTCGTCAGCTCCTCGCGCTTTTCCGGCACGAGGCAGACGTCGTGCGGTTGCACTTCGCACGCGATGTCGAGCATTTCCGGCGTGACCGCGCATTCGAGATTCATGCGCGTTTTCAGCAGCGGACGCAGCTTGTGTACGTCGGCGTCGACGATATGCCGGCGGTCTTCGCGTAGATGCAGCGTGATCGCGTCGGCGCCGGCTTCTTCGGCCATCAGCGCGGCGCGGATCGGATCGGGATAGGACGTGCCACGCGCGTTGCGCAGCGTGGCGACATGGTCGATGTTCACGCCGAGGTCGATCGCGGTCGGCGAAGTCAGGAAGAAGCTCATAGGTTCTGCAGGTCGATCAGGATCTGGCGGGTAGCAAGCGGCGCGCCGCCAAGATAGGTGTTGAGCAGGAAGCGCATCAGCGTTTTGCTTTGCGCGACGGTCTGCGCTCGATGGTAATCGTCCTTTTCCATATCGAGCAAGGTTTGTCCCGACACTACCGGCCACTGCGCGGGCCATTCGTCCGATGCCTCGCGTACCCCACGCTCGGGATCGAACACGTAGCGGCCGTCGGCGAGCACCGCTTTGCGTGCGACCGTGCGGTCGAGCGCCATCGCGTAACCGGTCTCGCGTAGCAGCACGCGTTCGAACGAGCGCAGCACCTGCACCGGCGGCTCATCGTGCGCGAGCCGCGTCAGCGTGACGACGTAGTGATGGAACAACTGAGGATGCGGGTCCTCGCGCGCGCAGAAGCGCACCAGCAGTTCGTTGACGTAGAAACCGCACAGCAACGCGTCGCCGGTCAGCGGCAGCATGCCGCCGACCCATTCGGCGCCGGTCAGCGTGCGCATTTCGGACTTGCCCGACCACGCGAGCGACAGCGGCTGGAACGTTTGCAGCACGCCGCGCAGCGCGGAGTGCGGGCGCTTCGCGCCCTTTGCGACCAGCGCGAGACGGCCGTGATCGCGCGACAGCACGTCGATGATCAGGCTGGTCTCGCGATACGGATAGCTATGCAGCACGAACGCGGGCTGCTCGGTGATCCGATATTCGGATGTGGAGGTCCGCGGCGCGCGGCGCGCCGGCGTTTTGCGTGGCTCGCCATCGTCGGCGGGTGCGCTTTTCGCGCTTTTTGGGCTTTTTGCGTCGGCCGACGATTTCCTCGAGCTACGCGCGGGCCGAGACGGTTCGTGCTCCGGCTGATCCGAAGCCTCGTCTGAATTGAGCGTCATCCACGCGTCATTCGTACCCATACGCACGAAGCCCGGCTTCATTGTCGGCCCAGCCGCTCTTCACCTTGACGAAGGTTTCGAGGTACACCGGCCCGTCGAACAGCTTTGCCATGTCGAGGCGAGCCTCGGTGCTGATCTGCTTCAGCTTCGCGCCCTTCTGGCCGATGATCATCGCCTTGTGCATGTCGCGATCGACGAGGATCGTCGCGAAGATACGGCGCAGCCGCCCTTCGGTTTCGAACTTCTCGATCAGCACGGTGCTCGTGTACGGCAGCTCGTCGCCGGTCCAGCGGAAGACTTTCTCGCGCAGGATTTCGGCGGCAAGGAAGCGCTCGCTGCGATCGGTCAGATCGTCCTCACCGTAGATCGGCTCGCCTTCCGGCAGGAACGGCTTGACGGTGGCCATCAGACGTTTGATGTCGTCGGAATTTTTCGCCGACAGCGGCACGATCTCGTTGAACTCGCGCAGCGTGCTCATCTGCTGCATGAACGGGAACAGCGAGTCTTTATCCGACACGCGATCGAGCTTGTTCGCGATCAGCAGCGTCGGGACCTTCGCCGGGATCAGATCGAGTACCTTCTGGTCGTCAGGGCCGAAGCGGCCTGCTTCGATGACGAACAGGATCGCGTCGACCGAGGTCAGCGTCGACGTAACGGCGCGGTTCAGCGAGCGGTTCAGGGCGCCGCTGTGTTTGGTCTGAAAACCGGGCGTGTCGACGAAGATGTACTGGGCGTCTTCGAGCGTATTGATGCCGGTAATGCGATGGCGCGTGGTCTGCGCCTTGCGCGACGTGATGCTGACTTTCTGGCCGACCAGCGCGTTCATCAGCGTGGACTTGCCGACATTCGGGCGGCCGACGATCGCGACCATGCCGCAGCGAAAACCAGTGGGAGTGGGAGCGTTCATATTCGGACTACGGCAGGTTCAGTTCGGCGCGCGCGACGCGCACGCCGATGGCAATCAATGGCCCGCATCGGCGACGCGCGTTTGCACCGCGTCGGCGACGCCGGGTTCGTGTTCGGCAGGTGCCGGGGGCACCGAGACAACCGACGCGGGCGCGGCGGTCACGCTGGACGCAGCAGTCCCCGGCGCGGCTTCGCGGCTGCGCAGACGGTCTGTGCCGCGAGCGTGTGACGGCGTGTCGGCTTTGAGGTCGGGGGTTTTGTCCGCTGCGGGTTTTTCGGCCGGCTTGTCGACAGGTTTCTCGCCCGCGTGGATCGAAACCTTGTCGGCCCTCTCCGTCTTTTCGGACTTTTCGGCGCGCTCCGGCTTGTCCTGTCCGCTGTACTCCACATGCGCGGCACGAATTACAGCCAACGGCGCACCGGCGGGACCCGGCGCGGCACGCTCGGCCGCCGGTCTTTCAGCGGCTGATTTTTCCACGGAAGGTTTGTCGGCGTGCGCTTCCAGCGCGACAGGCGCGCGCCCTTCACCGCGCGCGCTCTTGCGATCCGGTGTGCGCAAATCCAGTGCGGCCTGTACGCCGGTCACGCCCGGCACGATTTCCTGCTCGGCATTTTTCGCGGCGCGCGCGCCCTTCGAGCGCTTCGGCTTCGCGACCACGGCAGGCGCCGCGGCCATCACTTCGTCGAGCGCCTTCTTTGCGGCCGCCTGCTCCGCCGCGCGACGGCTCGCGCCGGAGCCAGACACCTTGACGTCCAGCTTCGGCACCGTACATTCCACTTCGAACTGCTGATTGTGCGCCGCACCATGCGTGGCGACGACCGTATAAGTAGGCAACGCAATCTTGTGGCCTTGCAGATACTCCTGCAGCAGCGTCTTCGCGTCCTTGCCAAGCGTGCGCGGGTCGATATGGTCGAGAATCGCTACGTAAAGGCGCTTGATGACCGTCTGCGCAGCCTCGAATCCGCCGTCCAGAAATATCGCACCGAGCACCGCCTCGAGTGTATCCGCGAGGATCGACGGGCGGCGGAAGCCGCCGCTGCGCAACTCGCCCTCGCCGAGGCGCAGGCCCTCCGAAATATTGAGTGCCTGAGCAATCTCGTAGAGGGACTGCTGTTTGACCAGATTGGCGCGCACGCGAGACAGGTCGCCTTCGTCGAGTTTGCCGAAACGTTGGAACAAAAGCGCAGCCACCGCGCAATTCAGAACGGAGTCGCCGAGAAATTCGAGCCGTTCGTTATGCGTGGAGCTATGACTGCGGTGTGTTAGAGCCTGGCGCAGCAATTCCGCATTGCGAAATTCGTAGCGCAAACGGCTTTCCAACGGAGATAGGGGCATGGGCAGAGTATAACGCGGGCGCCTGACCCGGCGGAAACACGGGGCGCCAGCGGAAAAAGCGTGGTGAACCGACGTTACCGCGAGTTCTTAAAGTAGCATGACAACACGCCGCGACCGAGATAACCGGGTGCCGGTTATTCGCGCGGCGTGTGAGAAGCGCTCATGAAGCGATCGATGCATGCGACTCACTGGAAAGGGCCGATGCGCCGCAGATCGCTGAAGTTCATCCAGATGAAAAATGCGCGGCCGACGATATTGCGTTCAGGCGCAAAACCCCAGTACCGGCTATCCGCGCTGTTGTCGCGGTTATCGCCCATCATGAACAAATTGCCCGGCGGCACTTTGCAGATCACGCCACGCGCGTTGTACTGGCAGTTGTCGCGATACGGATAATCTTCCGCACCGACGATGAACGGCGGCACCGCCGGATTATTCAGAATCGCGTTCTTGCGGCCGTCGATATCTTCCTCGAACTGCTTCGCATAACCGAGACGCTCTTCGTCGAGATAATCGGGCAACGGCGTTTCAGGCACCGGCTTGCCGTTGATCGTGAGTTTCTTGTCCTGATACTCGATCACGTCGCCGGGCAGACCAATGACGCGCTTGATGTAGTCGACCGATTCGTCTTTAGGATAACGGAACACCACCACGTCGCCGCGATGGACCGGACTGCCCTGCGTGATCCTCGTGTTGGTAATCGGCAAACGTAGACCATATTCGAATTTATTGACGAGGATGAAGTCGCCCACCAGCAGCGTCGGCACCATGGAGCCCGATGGGATCTTGAACGGCTCGATCACGAACGAGCGCACGGCGAACACCACCAGAATCACCGGAAAAAAGCTCGCCGTATATTCGAGCCACCACGGCTGACGCAGCTTGTCGTCGCGCAGACGCGCGCGCGTTTGCGCGGCGTTTTCATCGGCGAAGCGCTCGCCGATGCGTGCCTGCTGACGATCGAATTCGGCGACTGCGGCTTCCGCCTCGCGGCGCCGTTTCGGCAGGAAAACCAGTTTGTCCGCGACCCATGCGACACCCGTCAAAACGACGAGCACAAAAAGAATCAGCGCAAAATTCATAGGGTTCCGTTATTCAACTTATTTGTCTTCGACACGCAGAATAGCGAGGAAAGCCTCTTGCGGGATTTCAACCGAGCCCACCTGCTTCATTCGCTTCTTGCCTGCCTTCTGCTTTTCAAGCAGCTTCTTCTTACGCGTGATATCACCGCCGTAGCATTTTGCCAGCACGTTCTTACGCAACGCTTTAATGTTTTCGCGCGCAATAATGTTCGAACCGATCGTGGCTTGAACCGCTACGTCGTACATCTGACGCGGAATCAGCTCGCGCATTTTCGCCGCCACTTCGCGGCCGCGGTACTGGCTTTGCGACCGGTGCACGATAACCGACAGCGCATCGACCTTGTCGCCGTTGATCAGCATGTCGACCTTCACGACGTCCGACGCGCGGTATTCCTTGAACTCGTAATCCATCGACGCATAACCGCGCGAAATCGACTTCAAACGGTCGAAGAAATCGAGCACGACTTCACCCATCGGAATTTCGTACGTAAGCTGAACCTGACGACCGTGATACTGCATGTTGATCTGGTTGCCGCGCTTCTGCGTACATAACGTGATCACCGCGCCGACGTAGTCTTGCGGCATGTACAGGTTCACGGTGACGATCGGCTCGCGCACTTCCTCGATCTTCGACGGCTCCGGCATCTTGGCCGGATTCTCGACCATCAGGGTCGTGCCGTCGCGCTGCAGGACTTCGTAGACCACGGTCGGCGCCGTCGTGATCAGGTCCATGTCGAACTCACGTTCGAGACGTTCCTGCACGATTTCCATGTGCAACAAACCAAGGAAGCCGCAGCGGAAACCGAAACCGAGCGCCTGCGACACTTCCGGTTCGTACTGCAGCGACGCGTCGTTCAGCTTCAGCTTTTCGAGCGAATCGCGCAGCGCGTCGTACTGATTCGCTTCGACCGGATACAGACCCGCGAACACCTGCGGCTTCACTTCCTTGAAACCCGGCAGCGGCACGGCCGCCGGCTGGTTCACGAGCGTAACCGTGTCGCCGACCTTCGCCGCCGCGAGTTCCTTGATGCCGGCGATGATGAAGCCCACCTGCCCCGCCGACAGTGATTCGAGATCTTTCGACTTCGGCGTGAACACGCCGATATGTTCAACCGGATACTGCGCGCCGGTTGCCATCAGCCGGATCTTGTCCTTCGGACGCAGCGTGCCGTTGACGATGCGCACCAGCATCACGACGCCGACGTAGTTGTCGAACCACGAGTCGATGATGAGAGCCTGCAGCGGCGCTTGCGGATCGCCCTTCGGCGGCGGCACTTTCGCGATCAGCGCTTCGAGCACGTCTTCGACGCCGAGGCCCGTTTTCGCGCTGCAATGCGTCGCGTCGGTCGCGTCGATGCCGATCACGTCCTCGATCTCGGCGATCGCGTTTTCGGGGTTCGCCGCCGGCAGATCGATCTTGTTCAACACCGGCACCACTTCGACGCCGAGTTCGATGGCCGTGTAGCAATTGGCGACGGTTTGCGCCTCCACACCCTGGCTCGCGTCGACGACGAGCAGCGCGCCTTCGCACGCGGACAGCGAGCGGCTGACTTCGTACGAGAAGTCGACGTGCCCCGGGGTGTCGATCATGTTCAGGTTGTAGAGCTGCCCATCGCGCGCGCGATACGACAACGCGGCGGTTTGCGCCTTGATGGTAATGCCGCGCTCGCGCTCGAGATCCATCGAGTCGAGCACCTGAGCTTCCATCTCGCGGTCGGACAAACCGCCGCAAATCTGGATGATGCGATCGGCGAGCGTCGACTTGCCATGGTCGATGTGCGCGATGATCGAGAAGTTACGAATATGATCCATTCAGTGCCGATCAAGCGAAAAGGCGCGCCCCGGACAATAGCGGAGCACGCCTTGTAAGTAGGTGAAAATCTTATCTATTTTAGCCGAAAAGCCCATCGGCCGGCGCATCTTGCGAAGCGCGGGCCTCAAGACGGCGTAGAGGATGCGAGAAAATTACCGCGCGCATCGCAGTGAGCCGAGGCAAAAAAGGCGCATGGATCGCGCGAAACTAGATGCCGCGCGGGTGCGTATCAGGATGCCGCCGCGACACGCGACGCATGTGCAGCCAATGCTGCCCGCACGGCCGCTTCGTCGAGGTGATAGTGGCACAGTTCGACGCCATCGCAAACCAGCACCGGCACCAACTCGTTGTAACGCGCTTCGAGCAACGGATCGCTGTCGACGTCGATCACCGCCAGCTGCGCTCCGAACTCGGCCAGCATTGGCTCGAGCGCAGCGCGCATGTCCTCGCACAGATGGCACCACGCGCGCCCATAGAGCGTGAGCGATGCCGTCTTCGTCATTTCTGCGCGCTGCGCGGACGAATCGGCACGAACTGCGTGTTGTCGCCGCGACGAACCAGCAACGCGACCATCTTCTGCGAATCGAGGTGTGAGGTCAGCTCGTCGAACTGTTTCGTGCTCGTCACATCCGTATCGCCAATCCGCAGGATGATGTCGCCCTTTTGGAGCCCGACACGCGCGGCCGGACCGTCGACCGCGTCGATCTGCACGCCGTTCTGAATCTTCAGCGCTTTCTGCTGATCGGCGGGAATGTCGCTGACCGCGATGCCGAGCGCGTTGGTCGCGCGCTGCTGCGGCGCTTGCGGCTTCTTCTGATCCGCCTTCGCGACCTTGTCCGGCTGCATTTCTGCGATCGTGACCGGCAGTTCGCGCGTTTGACCCTTGCGCCAGATCGTGATCGACGTCTTCGTGCCCGGCTTCGTATCGCCGACCATGCGCGGCAGGTCCGTCGCCGTGTCAACCGAATGACCGTTGAACTTCAGGATGATGTCGCCCGGCTGCACGCCGGCCTTATCGGCGGGTCCGCCCGGCTCCACGTTGCTCACAAGCGCGCCCTGCGCCTTCGGCAAACCGAGCGACTCGGCGACGTCCTTCGTCACTTCACCAATCGCCACCGCTATGCGGCCGCGCACCACCTTGCCCGAACTCTTCAGCTGATCGGCCACGCGCATCGCCTCGTCGATCGGAATCGCGAACGAAATGCCCATGAACCCGCCGGTGCGGCTATAGATCTGCGAATTGATGCCGATCACCTCGCCCTGCATGTTGATCAGCGGACCGCCCGAATTGCCCGGATTGACGGCCACATCAGTCTGGATGAACGGCAGGTAGTCGCCGGTGTCGCGTCCCTTCGCGCTGACGATACCGGCAGTCACCGTGTTTTCGAGACCGAACGGCGAACCGATCGCGACGACCCATTCGCCGACGCGCACCTTGTTCGAGTCGCCGATCGTGATGGTCGGCAGGTTCGACGCGTTGATCTTCACGACCGCGACGTCGGTACGGTCGTCGACGCCGATCAGCTTCGCCTTGAATTCGCGCTTGTCGGTCAGCGTCACGTAGATCGTGTCCGCGTCGTCGATGACGTGCGCGTTGGTCATCACGTAGCCGTCCGCCGACAGGATGAAGCCCGAGCCTACCCCGCTGTTCTGTTCGGCGTCCGAGTTGTCCGGTGAATCCGGGCTGCCGCCACTACCGCCGCCGCCGCCGCCGCCGCCGCCGTTATCACCCCCGTGCGGCGATTGCGGTGACTGCGGCAACGGAATCCCGAAGAAGCGCCGGAAGAACTCCGACATGTCGCCGTCGTCCATACCCGGCGGCAGGCCGCCGCGGGAACTACCGTTCGACACGCGCGTTGTCGTGCGAATGTTGACGACCGCCGGGCCAACCTTGTCGACGAGGTCGGTGAAGTCGGGCAGGTTGGCAGCGGGAGCCGCCGATGCCATATGCGGCACAAGCGGCAAACACGCCGCCACCACTACGGCCGCGAGGAATTTGCGCACCGAGAAAGTCGTCATATCGTAGCAAGCCGAGGGATTTCAGGATTCGGAAGGGTTACTTCGGAGCTTTGTATTCTATGGCAGACGCGAACTGCTGCAATGTGGTTTGGGGCACTTCACCGAGCAGGGTAATCCAGAAGTCGCCCTGACGCTTGACCAGTACGTGCGTCGCGCCGCTATCGCCCGTGCCTTCCTTACGCGTATTTTTCTCGACGGGCTCGACGAACACCGAAATCGCTGCGAGGCCGTCGGAAAACACGGCCTGGTCGACCGGGATCGGAGGCTGCCCCGCCTCGCGCGACGCCATCGGACGACGCAACTGGCGGATCATATGGAAGCCCGGTACCGGCGGCATGATTTGCCAACCCTGCGCGGCCATGTCGACCGGCTCGACTGGCGGACGCACCACCGTCCAGCCCGTGAGATTGCGGATGCCGTTGACGATGCCCGTCTTGTCGACCGGCACGCCGATGCGGACCTGCGAAAACGACAACTGCTCGAGCACCTGACCGCTCGGGTCGAGCGTCTGCGCGCGCAACAGCAGACCGGTCTTTTTGTCTGCCCACAGCTTGTACGCGAAGCGGTACGCGTCTTTCGGATCAAGTTCCATCACGAGGCTGTCGACGCCCGCGACGCGGTCGTCGTCAAGCATCTTCGGCTCGTAGACGGACAGCACCTGCTCGCCGTTCACCGACAGCAGCGCAGGGAATGAGTCCTTGTTCTGCCGTTTTTCGAAGACCACGATACGCCGCTCCGGCAAGAACGTGTACATGTCGTCGTTGTGACGCAGCATTTTGCGCGGCTTGCCGTCGAGGCTTTCGAGCTGCTCGAACTCGCCGTCCGTACGCGTGGAGTAATGTGCGATGCGCGACGTCTGCACGAAACTGCCGCGCTGATAGACGAACGCGCCCTCGTAGTTCTGCTGCTGGGCGGCCTGATGGATGCGATCGAGCAGTTCCGCGGCCGCGCGACGGGCGACGGCAGGATCGTCTTGTGCGAAGACCCGCGGTGTAGCGGACAACAACACGGCTGCGCAGAACAGAAATGCTGGCAACCGCCCCCAGATAGTCGTTTTATTGAACCGCGGAGTCTGCATCAAACTATTGGCCCTGCGTGGAGACTGAGGCAGCGCGAATCAGCGGCATCGAGCCCGCCATCGCCGGTTGTTGCGCGAATTGCTGATGAGCTTCGAGGTACTGATCGAGGCTCGCGTCGCGAATGATGTTGGAGTCTTGCGCGGGCACCGAGGCCATGGCGACACGCTGCACCGCGTCGCCGTGCGATTGGAGCGAAGCGAGCTGGGCACCCGGACCACCCGGCACGCCCTGCAGCTGCGGCACGACGATCCAGGTCAGCGTAGCGGCCGCGGCAGCGACGGCAAGAGCCGGCACGACTCTGCGGCGCAGCCCGAGCAGGCGGCGCGCGACCGATGCAGACGCGGCGGCGGGCGCCAGCACATGCGGCTCGCTTTCCAGACGCGCGGCAAACCCGCTCAGAAAGGCACTGCTCCGTGCGGGGCTGACCGCCAGATCGTCGGAACGTAGCGCGTCGCCGATCAGGTGGTAGCTCGACCAGGCAGCGCGATCATCGCCGCCCAGCTCCGCAAGAAACTTGTCCAGATTCAGATGCTCTTCGCCGAACAACTCACCGTCGACGAAAGCGGACAGACGCTCGCCGTGCGAGCCTGCTTGCGATTGCATCGAGACCGACCCCATGATGCTCCCCATCTTCCAAATACCCCGTAGTGACACCACTAATCCAGATATTGCACCGCTGCCCCGCCAAGCCAGCCGGACGTTCGGAAACGTCTACCAACGCTTGCCTTCGGGGGTGTCAAGCAACGGTCGCAATTTTGCCGCAATGGCTTCGCGAGCGCGGAAAATTCGTGATCTGACTGTGCCAATCGGGCAACCCATCATCTCGGCGATTTCCTCGTAGCTCAAACCCTCAATTTCTCGGAGAGTAATGGCGGTGCGCAATTCTTCCGGTAAAACCGCCATCGCAGCATTGACCGTCTCAGCGATCTGCTTGCTCATCAACATCGACTCAGGCGTGTTGATATCCCTTAGTTGGTCGGCATCGGAGAAAGTTTCAGCTTCTTCAGCATCCGCTTCGGTTGAGGTCGGCGCGCGCCGGCCCTGGGTTGCAAGGTAGTTCTTCGCGGTATTGACCGCAATCCGGTACAACCACGTATAAAACGCCGACTCGCCGCGAAACTGCGGCAACGCGCGATACGCCTTGATAAAAGCGTCTTGCGCGACGTCTTCGACTTCGGCGGGGTCCCGCACGAGACGCGAGATCAGCCGGAGAATCTTGCGGTGGTATTTGGAGACCAGAAGCTCGAACGCGGCCTTGTCGCCCTTCTGGACGCGCTCGACCAGCACCTGATCAATTTCTTTTTCGCTCACCTGATAAATCCGTTAACTTAACTATAGGGCGCACGGCGGGGGACCATTGTAGCGTCCCCCTGGTGAGGGCACGTTACTACGGTAACAGCGGTTACAGTCGTTACAGTCAGGCGCCGGCCGCACGCCGGCCCAGCACGGAAAGTTCGCGGAAAACAGTGGACGGCAGCGCGTCCGCAGCGAGCAGCAGGGAGCGCCTGCGACCCGACGGTGCGCGCATGAGGCCGCGCCTGCGACCACCCTCGGGCTCGAGCTCAAGCACCAGCAAACGGCCGCTCCACTGCGCGCAACCGACCATGCGGCCCCGCGCGAGCAACTCACCCGCGTGGTTCCAGGCGGAAATCTCGCCCATCGCGACATGCAGCGCGATGGCCTGCGCCGCGTCATGCCTCGCCGCGCAGAGCATGAGCAGTGCTGCGACGGCGAGCGTCAACGGAGCGGCCTGCCAAGCGCCCACTCGCGGCGCGAGACAGGTATAAACGGCTAACGTCGCAATCAGCACGAACGCTCCCACCGCGGCACGCATTGCGATAGAGCGACGCAGCGCGATCCGCTGCGCTGCCCTACCCAACGTTGCCGGTGCGGGGGAAAGCGCCGGCGAAGCCGGCGTCGTGAACCGACGCGTCACCCGAGATCAGGCGATCCGGCGCGCTTGAACACCAGCGTGCCGTTCGTGCCGCCGAACCCGAACGAGTTCTTCAGCGCGACGTCGATCTTCATTTCCCGCGCGGTGTTCGCGCAGTAATCGAGATCACAGGCCGGGTCCTGGTTGAAAATATTGATGGTCGGAGGCGACACCTGGTGATGCACGGCGAGCACCGTGAACACCGACTCCAGACCGCCAGCGCCGCCCAGCAGGTGACCCGTCATCGACTTGGTCGAGTTGACGACCATGTTCTTCGCGTGGTCGCCGAACGCCCGCTTGATGCCGGTCGTTTCCGCCAGATCGCCGAGTGGCGTGGACGTGCCGTGCGCGTTCAGGTAGCTCACCTGATCGCCGTTGATGCCCGCGTTCTTCAGCGCTGCGAGCATGCAGCGGCGTGCGCCGTCACCGTCTTCGAGCGGCGCCGTCATGTGATACGCATCGCCGCTCATGCCGTAGCCGCCGATTTCCGCGTAGATCTTCGCGCCACGCGCCTTCGCGTGCTCGTATTCTTCGAGCACCATTACGCCGGCGCCTTCGCCCAGCACGAAGCCGTCGCGGTCCATGTCCCACGGACGGCTCGCGGTAGCCGGATCGTCATTGCGTTGCGACAGCGCGCGCGCCGCCGCAAAGCCGCCGATACCGAGCGGCGACACGGTCGATTCCGCGCCGCCCGCGATCATCACGTCGGCGTCGCCATATTCGATCAGGCGCGAAGCCTCGCCGATGCAGTGCAGACCGGTCGTACACGCGGTAACGATCGACAGATTCGGACCCTTGATGCCGAACTTGATCGACAGGTGGCCGGAGATCATGTTGATGATCGAAGCCGGCACGAAGAATGGCGAAATGCGACGCGGGCCGCGATTGAGCAATTCGGTTTGGGTGATTTCGATCATCGGCAGACCGCCGATGCCCGAACCGACCACCACGCCAATGCGCTCCGAATTCTCCTCGGTGACTTCGAGGCCGCTGTCCCGCATCGCCTGGATGCCCGCAGCCACGCCGTAATGGATGAACGTATCCATGTGGCGCGCTTCCTTACCGGGGATGTAGTCCTCGATATTGAAGCCCTTCACCTCGCCGGCGAAACGAGTCGAGAAGTTCGACGCATCGAACTTCGTGATATTGGCAATCCCAGACTTGCCGGCGACCAGATTGGCCCAGCCATCGGCAACATTATTGCCAACAGGCGAAATCAGCCCCAGGCCTGTAACAACAACACGACGGCGGCTCACGGTAACCCCTTTTTCATAGATGACAAAAAGCAAAAGCCACAGCGGCCACAGGAATCGCCCTGTGTGCCCTGTGGCTGTTTAAGTCGGCAATCGCGCGGAAAGTTGCGCTGTCAACATCGCTGGCTCCTGCGTGGCAAGCGGCGCGACGTATGGTGTGCCAATGGACACGCCCGATAGCGTCGACCCTGCTGGCGCCGGCAAGCGGCACGGCAGGGCGTCATGCGCGGCCCGTGCAGAAACGCAGGCGCGAATGACCTTAGGCCTTGACGTTTGCGCGAGCGTAGTCGATCGCTTGCTGAACGGTGGTGATCTTCTCGGCTTCTTCATCTGGAATTTCCATGCCGAATTCGTCTTCGAGGGCCATCACGAGTTCAACGGTGTCGAGCGAGTCGGCGCCGAGATCGTTCACGAACGACGCTTCGTTCTTGATTTCCGCTTCCGCAACGCCCAGTTGTTCCGCGACGATCTTCTTGACGCGCTGTTCGATATTGTCCATTACCCCTCCAAGGGAAAAGAAGTTCAAAAATACAGGTGCGCGCATTTTATCAGGTTTGACCCGGCAAAAAAGCGGCGCATCGGGTTCCTGTCAACGCATGCGCCTCGTGCTTTCCGCAAACGCATCAAGGCGCGGATAGTAACCGAAATTGGTTACTGCATATACATGCCGCCGTTCACGTGCAGCGTCGTGCCGGTGATGTAGCCCGCTTGCGGCGACGCGAGGAACGCGACCGCGTGCGCGATGTCTTCCGGGCTGCCTAGACGGCCGAGCGGAATCTGCGTTTTCAGCGCGGTCTGCTGCTCTTCGGGCAGCGCCTTCGTCATGTCGGTATCGATGAAACCAGGTGCCACGCAATTGACCGTGATGCCGCGGCTGCCGATCTCGCGCGCGAGTGCGCGCGTCATGCCCGCGACGCCCGCCTTCGCGGCCGCGTAGTTGATCTGCCCCGGGTTGCCGGCCGAGCCGACCACCGACGTGATATTGATGATCCGACCGCCCTTCGCTTTCATCATCGGGCGCAGCACCGCACGCGACAGACGGAACACCGACTTCAGGTTGGTGTCGACCACGGCGTCCCAGTCGTCGTCCTTCATGCGCATCGCCAGTTGATCCTGCGTGATGCCGGCGTTGTTCACCAGCACGTTCAGCGCGCCGAATTCCTTGACGGTGCCGTCGATCAGCGCTTCGGCCGCGGCCGCGTCGTTGACGTCGAGCACCGCGCCGCGGCCGTTCACGCCCGCCGCCTTGAACGCTTCGGTGATCGCTGTCGCGCCGCTTTCGCTCGTCGCGGTGCCGATCACCGTCGCGCCCTGACGCGCGAGTTCCATCGCGATCGCACGGCCGATGCCGCGCGATGCGCCCGTCACGATTGCGATCTGCTTGTCGAGAGTCTTTTCCATCTGTCAGTCCGGATGCCCTTCAAATAGGGCTCATTGATTCTTGTTGATTCGTCTGTCGAGCAATGCCGCGCCAGCGCGGCATTGCTCTGTCGATACCCGTTCGCGAATGCGCGCTCAGTCTGCCGTCACGAGCTTCAGCGTTTCTTCGAGCGACGCCGGATCGAACACCGACGCGCCAACGAGATCGCCGTCGATGCGCCTCGTCAAACCCGCAAGGACCTTGCCCGGGCCGCATTCGATCACGTGCGTGACGCCCTGCGCTGCCATTGCCTGTACGCATTCGACCCAGCGCACCGCACCAGCCGCCTGGCGCACGAGCGCGTCCTTGATTTTGGCCGGCTCGTTGACCACGGCGACGTCGACGTTGTTGATGACGGGAATCGACGGCACCTGCACGTCGATGCTCGCGAGGTATTCGCGCAATTGATCCGACGCCGGCTTGAGCAGCGACGAGTGGAACGGCGCCGACACCGGCAGCGGTAGCGCGCGCTTCGCGCCCTTCGCCTTCGCGACTTCGCAGGCTTTCTCGACCGCGGCTTTGTGGCCCGCGATCACGACTTGCGCCGGCGCATTGAAATTGACCGCTTCGACGACGCCCGCCGCCGACGCTTCCGCGCAGACCGCGCGCACCGTGTCGTCGTCGAGGCCGAGAATCGCGGCCATGCCGCCTTCGCCCACCGGTACCGCGGTTTGCATCGCCTGCGCACGGAAACGCACGAGCGGCACCGCGTCGCGGAACGCAAGCGCGCCGGCCGCGACGAGCGCCGTGTATTCGCCAAGGCTATGGCCGGCGACGAGCGCCGGCGCGGGGCCGCCCGCCTGCTGCCACGCGCGATAGATAGCGTAGGCCGCGGTCAGCATGACCGGCTGGGTATTGGTGGTGAGATTGAGATCTTCGGCGGGGCCTTCGGCGATCAGCTTGCCGAGGTCCTGGTTGAGTGCGTCGGAGGCTTCCTGAACCGTCTCACGCACGATCGCGTAATCGGCGAATGCGTTGAGCATGCCGACCGCCTGCGAACCCTGCCCAGGAAAAACGAACGCGAATTTCATATCGTCCCCAAAATCTGTTTAATCGGATGTGGCGGCCGGCCACGGCTGCCAGATGGCGCGCGGTGTTTTCCGGCCGCACGGGCGCCGCCAGCGACGCCCCGGAATGCGTCGTCCCGCTCAGTAGCGGATGACCGACGCGCCCCACGTGAAGCCGCCGCCGACGCCTTCGATCAGCACGTTATGGCCGCGCTTGATGCGGCCGTCGCGCACCGCGACGTCGAGTGCAAGCGGAATGGACGCCGCCGACGTATTGCCGTGCTCGCCCACCGTGACGACCATGCGCTCCTGCGGCAGGCCGAGCTTGCGGCAGGTGCTTTGCATGATGCGGATGTTGGCCTGATGCGGAATCAGCCAGTCGATCTGCTCGGGCTTCAGATCGGCTTTTTCCAATGCTTCGATCGCGACCTTCTCGAGCACGTTGACGGCAAGCTTGAACACCGCCTGACCGTCCATGTGCAGGAAGGCGCTGCCGGCGACCACGCCGCCATTCACGTTGCCCGGCGTGCACAGAATGTTCGAATGGCTGCCGTCCGCGTGCAGCGCGCTCGAAAGCACGCCCGGTGCGTCGGACGCCTGCAGGATCACTGCGCCGGCGCCGTCGCCGAACAGCACGCAGGTGGTGCGGTCGTTGAAATCGAGAATGCGCGAGAAAGTTTCCGCGCCGACCACGAGCGCCGTGCGATGCTGGCCGCTGCGAATCAGGGCGTCCACCGTCGCCACCGCATAGGCGAAGCCGGAGCAGACCGCCTGTATGTCGAACGCGGCACCGTGATTCTTGATCCTGAGCTTGTTCTGCAGCAGGCAGGCGGTGCTCGGGAACACGAAGTCCGGCGTGGAGGTGGCGACGACGATCAGGTCGATGGACTGCGGATCGATGTCCGCCGCTTCGATCGCTCGCTGCGAGGCGATCAACGCGAGGTCGCTGGTCGTGACGTCCGGCTCGGCGAAGTGACGCGCATGGATGCCCGTGCGCGCGACGATCCATTCGTCGCTCGTTTCAACGCCTTGCCTGGCGAGACGCTCAGCCAGATCCTGATTGGTGACGCGGTTGGGCGGCAGACAGCTGCCGGTGCCCAGCACGCGGGAGTAGATTGTGGATTGAGCCATTATGCCTTCGAGGATTGCGCAGCGTAGGGCTCGGCCGGCTGGCCTGCGATCGGGCTTGCGTGACCCGCACCGCTTGCGTCGCGCGCCGCCTGTTCGAGAGAACTCGCGTTCTCTTCCATCGCTCGCGCAAGGCGCTCCAGCACGCCGTTTTTGACGGCATCATACCCGCGTTTGATAGCCCACTCAAACGCGTAGGCATCGGCTGAACCGTGGCTTTTGATCACGAGACCGCGCAAGCCGAGCAGCGCGGCGCCGTTATATTGCCGATGATCGACGCGTTTCTTGAAGCGCATCAATACCGGCAGCGCGAGCACCGCCATCACCTTGGTCAGCCACGAACGGCCGAACTCTTCCTTGATGATGTTGGACAGCATCTGCGCGAGACCTTCCGACGTCTTCAGCGCGACATTGCCGACAAAGCCATCGCAGACGATCACGTCGACGGTGCCCTTGTAGATGTCGTCGCCTTCGACATTGCCATGAAAGTTGAGTGTACTCGCACGCAGCAGTTCGCCGGCGCGCTTGATGATGTCGTTGCCCTTGATGACTTCTTCGCCGATGTTGAGCAGGCCGATGGTGGGCCGCTCCTTTCCTTCGAGCGCGGACACGAGCGCGTGCCCCATCTCGGCGAACTGCAGCAGATGCTGCGGCTCGCAGTCGACGTTGGCGCCCAGGTCGAGCATCATCGTATAGCCGGTGGGATTAGGCAGTGCAAACGCGATGGCCGGGCGTTCGATGCCCGACAGCGTTTTCAGCACATAGCGCGAGACCGCCATCAACGCGCCGGTATTGCCGGCGGAAATGCAGGCTTGCGCCTCGCCTTCCTTGACGCGGTTCAGCGCCACGCGCATCGACGAATCTTTTTTCTTGCGCAGCGCGACCTCGACCGGGTCGTCCATCGCGACGACCTCGGTAGCAGGTACGACGGTCAGCGCCGGCAGATCCTGAGCCTTGAGCTTCTTCAGCTGCGCACGAATCGCACTTTCAATGCCGACGAGCAGCAATTGCGCGTCGGGATGCGAACGAACGAAGTTGACGGCAGCGGGAACGGTCACGGACGGGCCGTGGTCGCCTCCCATGCAATCTATCGTGAGCTTTACTGTCATGGAGTGCGACGAATTTCAGACACAAAAAAGCGGCAGTTGAATGCCGCCTTTTTGCCGAACCGGGAAAATGTCAAGCGAGCCGATCGCTACGCGAAACGCCACAGGGCGCATCGCAGTCAACGATTAGTCGTTCTTCGTCTTGACGACTTTCTTGCCGCGATAGTAGCCGTTCGGGCTAATGTGGTGACGTAGATGCACTTCGCCCGTGCTCGGCTCGACGGCCATCGGCGCTGCCGTCAGGAAATCGTGCGAACGGTGCATGCCGCGCTTCGACGGCGACTTCTTGTTTTGTTGAACTGCCATGACTAAAACTCCAAAAAATTTTTCGAATTCTAACACAGCCCGACACGGACTTAACCACTGGCCGAATGGCCAATGCGCCCGCATCGCGCCCCCTGCAACTGTTTAGCGCTTCTTGCCGCCCGGTTCGTCGCGTTTCAGACTTTCGAGCGCCGCGAACGGATTGCGCCGCTCGCTGGACTGGTCCGGCTTGCTGGCATCGCCAGCTTCTGCCTGCGCGGCTTCGTCGCCCTCGCCTTCGCTACCGTCCGTGCCCGAGACAAGGCTCTCGTGCACTTCGGGACAGACCTCGTGTTTGGGCACGAGCGGCAAGGAAAGCAGCAACTCTTCTTCGATCAAGTCGATGAGATCGAACTGGCGCGAGCCGACGACCACCTCGACTTCATCCTCGTCCAGCGGAAACTCTTCGGCTTCCGCCTCCGTATTGACGATCCGGTAAGTTGCATCGACGTTGAACGCCTGCGAATACGGCGTCAAGCACCGCTGGCATTCGAGCCACGCGGCACCGTGAATCGCCAGCCGCAGATAAGGCTGGGAACCTTCGGTGCCATCGTCCTGCAACTCCGGCTGCATCGTCCCTTCGGCCTGCCATGTGAACGCGGTGTCGCGATCTGGCGCTTCCGCCGGGACTTCGTTTAACATGCGCGGCAGTTGCGAGACGCGCACGACACCCGCGGCCTGACGCCCGCTCCGCGCAAATTCGAACAGATCGAGTTCATGCGGGTCGGACAGACCTGCAGGTTTGCCAGGATGTTGAGTCATGTGCGCTCCTGCGTCGGCAAGCATGTTGCCGGGGTGATTCGCGAAGGATGATCAGATCCGCCGCGACGATAATCCGGTGTGCGGGGCAGCCAGTGGGGCCCGCGGCCGTTGCGTTCACCCTGCCGGGCTTTCTTCAACCTTCCGACTGCCGAAAGTGCCGAAAGCCGCTGAACGCGCCGAGACCCTTCAAGTGCAAGCATACCGTGAAAAGCCCGAAATCATATCCGTTTTGTCTTTTCGAGTCAAACACTTA
Organism: Paraburkholderia sp. 35.1; assembly: GCF_050436525.1. NCBI lineage: Bacteria > Pseudomonadati > Pseudomonadota > Betaproteobacteria > Burkholderiales > Burkholderiaceae > Paraburkholderia > Paraburkholderia sp. 35.1. The sequence continues at coordinate 860,815 of NZ_JBNDMJ010000003.1, forward strand.
AGCCCGTACGTACGGGAGCCTCGCGCGACCCCGTACGACCCGCCGCTCCCGTTGCCCGCAAACTATGCCTGAATCCTCCAAACGCCCGCCACGCCTGATTCTGGCGTCGAGTTCGCGGTATCGCCGCGAGTTGCTCGAACGCCTGCGCGTGCCGTTCGACGTCGTCGTGCCTGCGATCGACGAAACCCCGCTCGCCGCCGAAACGCCCGAAGCCACTGCGCTGCGCCTCGCCGAAGCCAAAGCGCGTGCGGTCGCCCAAGGCCTCGCCGCCGACGAACACGCGTTCGTGATCGGCTCCGACCAGGTCGCCACCTACGACGGCCTGCAGATCGGCAAACCCGGCACGCACGACAGGGCGCTCGCGCAATTGCAGGCGATGCGCGGCCGCGACGTGTTGTTCCACAGCGCGCTGTGTCTGTTCGACAGCGCGACGGACAGCGCGCAAACGATCGACGTGATCACCCGCGTGCGCTTTCGCGATCTGCCGGACGCGGCGCTCGACGCCTACCTGCACGCTGAAACACCGTACGACGTGGCCGGCAGCGCCAAATCCGAAGGGCTTGGCATCGCGCTGCTGGAGGCCATCCATTCCGACGACCCGACCGCGCTCGTCGGCCTGCCGCTTATCGCGCTGTCGCACATGCTGCTCGCGGCCAACTACCCGCTTTTGGGGGCCCGATGACCGGTACGCTCTATCTCATTCCCAACACGCTCGGCGAAGGCGACGCAAGCGCGCTCGATCTGGTACTGCCCGCGCCCGTACGCGCCCGCGCGGCGTTGCTGCACTATTACATTGGCGAAAACGCCAAAACCACGCGCGCGTTCCTGAAGAAAGTCGGCCCCGATCGGCCGATTCAAGAAATCGAGATTCGCGAACTGAACGTCAATACGCCGGCCGGCGAAATCGACAAGCTGCTCGCGCCGCTGCTGTCGGGCACCGATGCGGGCCTCGTCTCGGAGGCTGGCTGCCCGGCAGTCGCGGACCCGGGCGCGCTGCTGGTGCGACGCGCGCACGAGCGCGGCGTAAAGGTCGTGCCGCTGGTCGGGCCGAGTTCGATTCTGCTCGCGCTGATGGCATCGGGGCTGAACGGCCAAAGCTTCGCGTTTCACGGCTACCTGCCCGTCGACGCCACCGAGCGCGCCAAACGTCTGCGCGATCTCGAGCAGCAGTCGCGCAAGAGCAAGCAAACGCAGATCTTCATTGAAACGCCGTACCGGAATCGCGCGCTGCTCGATACCTTGCTCGCGACCTGCGCGCCGTCGACGCTGGTCTGCGTGGCGGTCGATCTGACGCTGCCGAGCGAACTGATCGCAAGCCGGAGCGTCGCCGACTGGAAAAAGAAGGCGGAGATCGACCTGCATAAGCGGCCGGCGATTTTTCTGATTCTGGCGGCCTGAACGTAGACACCGGCCAGGCAACCGAGGGCGACCAGGCCCGAAACTCACAACGCAAAGTCCGCGCGATCGGCCAAAACCGACCGCGCGGGCGTCTTTTTAAAACTGTGGATTCAACGCAGATTCATTTTCGCGCCGAGCGCCATCGCCCGAACCGCGCCGGCGCCGATGGCCGCGCCGAATTTGCGGGCAACGCGATCCGCAATGCTCTCTTTCACCGTGTAATCGACGATATCCGGCGCCTTGAAGATCTCACGCGCGACGTAATCTGCATCGCCAAAACCGTCCGCGAGTCCAAGTTCGACGCTCTTCTGCCCCGTCCAGAATAGACCCGAGAACATGTCCGATGTCTCATGCAGACGCTTGCCGCGCCCTTGACGCACCGCGTCGATGAACTGCGCGTGGATCTGATCGAGCATAACCTGCGCATGTTCGTCCATCTTCGGCGTTTCGGGCGAAAACGGATCAAAAAAGCCTTTGTTCTCACCCGATGTGTGCAGTCGGCGCTGAATCCCCAACTTGTCCATCAGGCCGGTGAAACCAAAGCCGTCCATCAGCACGCCGATCGAACCGACGATACTCGCCTTGTCGACATAGATCTTCTCCGCCGCCGCGGCCGCGTAGTAGCCGCCGGACGCGCACATGTCGCCGACCACGACATACAGCGGAATAGACGGATATTTGCCGCGCAATCGCCGAATTTCGCTGTTGATAATGCCCGCTTGCACTGGACTGCCGCCCGGGCTGTTGCAATAAAGAATCACGCCGGCTGTATCGGAATCCTCAAACGCGGAATCGAGTGCAGTGTTGATATCTTGGGCGTTCGCACTCGTATCGGTCGCGATCTCGCCATCAAGCGAAACCATTGCCGTATGACGGCCAGTCGTGGCGACCCGCTCGCCCGAGAAGTTCAGCGCACCCCATACCGCCAGTGCGAGCACTACGAGGAACAGGAAGCGGAAGAAAATCCGCCAACGTCGCGAGGCGCGTTGCTCGTTGATCGCGGCCAGCGCGATGCGCTCGAGCGCGGCCCTTTCCCAGCCGGGCTGGTCGGCGGGTGCACGGGAGCCGCCTCCCGAGGCAGGGTCTTTTTCGGGGGTCAAGTTGTCGGACATGCGGACAGTGGAAAATTGGAAGAGGAAATCAGCGCGTAACCGGCAGCAAATCGCCGTCAGGCAGCCAGAATACCGCACGGCCCTCGAGCGTGTCGCGTTCCTCGACCTGCACGGGACGCAATCTGCCCCCGCGACACGGACCACCGACGCATTTGCCCGTATCCGGCGCGTAAATCGCGCCATGTGTCGCGCACATCAAGTATAAGCCGGACGATTCGAAGAACTGCCCTTCCTGCCAGTCGAGCTCCATCGGCACATGAGCGCAACGGTTCAAATAGCCGTAGGCGCAGCCATCATAGCGGACGAAAAACACCACGGCATCCTGCCCGCCGAGCCGCGCGTCGCGCCGGATGCCGTCGCCACCGTCGACCAGCTCGTCGGCCGCGCAAATGCGCACTGCCTGCGCAGCCGCGGCAGTAGTAGTATCCACGCCGTCGGCGCTCATGCGTTCTCCCGCAGCCAACCGGACAGATCGCTGATGCTCGACGCCACGAACTTCGGTGACATCGCATTCAGCGAATTCGCCGGATGCGCGCCATAAGTCACGCCAATGCCCGCCACGCCGGCGTTGAGCGCCATCTGCAGATCGTGTGTCGTATCGCCGATCATGACCGTGCGCGCCGTATCCTGCCCCAATTCGCGGGTGAGCTCGTGCAGCATGGCCGGATGCGGTTTCGAGAAGGTTTCGTCAGCGCAGCGCGTGCCGTCGAACAGGCTCGTCAGGCGCGCCTGGTCAAGCGCGCGATTGAGCCCGACGCGGCTCTTGCCGGTCGCGACCGCGAGCAGATAGCCGACGTCGCGCAACTCCTGGAGCATCTCGCGCACGCCGGGGAACAGCTCCGTAGTCTGGTCTTTTACAAGAAAATGAAAGCGGTAACGCTCAGAAAGCCGCGGGTAGTCGGCCGGATCGAGCGTCGGCGCGGCAATCTGCAGCGCGTCGCGCAGGCCGAGGCCGATGACGTAGCTCGCGGCTTCGTCCGCGGGAACCGGCAGGCGGAGATCGCGGCACGCCGCCTGGATGCTGCGCGTGATATGCGCGGTGGAATCCATCAGCGTGCCATCCCAGTCAAACACGATCAGATCGAATTGCTCTCTAGCCATGCAAGGTCGTCTCCGGGTTGAACCCAGTGCGTAGTTCGTTGAGTTGTTCTATAAAGCCGCGGCAGTCGGCAGGCAGCGGTGCCTCCAACTGCAGCGGCGCGCCCGTCGCCGGATGCGTGAGCTTGAGCCGGTAAGCGTGCAGAAACATCCGCTTGATGCCGGGCTTCGCGTTGGCGCGCGCAAGCGCCTTGTTCAGCGCGAAATCGCCATATTTGGCGTCACCGACGATCGGTAGTGCCAGATGCTGCAGATGCACGCGAATCTGGTGCGTACGCCCCGTCTTCAGTTCCGCCTCCAGCAGCGCATATTCCGGCCAGCGCTCGACCAGATTGAAGATCGTGTGTGAAGCGAGGCCATCGGCCTGCACGCGCACGCGGCGCTCGCCGTCGGCGGTCAGGTACTTGTGAAGTGGCTCCTTTACCGCGCGGCGGCGACCCCAGTCGCTCGCCCATTCGCCGTGCACGCACGCGTAGTAGCGCTTGTCCATCCGGTTATCGCGAATCTGCTCGTGCAGATTGACGAGCGCCGCGCGCTTCTTCGCGAGCATCAGGATGCCCGAGGTCTCTCGATCCAGTCGATGCACGAGTTCCAGGAATTTCGCCTGCGGCCGCGCCTCGCGCATCTGCTCGATCACACCGAACGCGACACCGCTGCCCCCGTGGACCGCAACGCCGGCCGGCTTGTCGATCACGAGCAGATGCTCGTCTTCGAACAGGATGTGAAAGCGCGGCGCGGGCACGGGCACGCGGGCTGCGGCCTGATTCGGCTGCGCGACGCGGATCGGCGGCACACGCACCAGATCGCCCAGTTCGAGCCGGTACTGCGCGTCGATCCGGCCCTTGTTCACGCGCACTTCACCGCTGCGCAGGATGCGATAAATATGGCTTTTCGGCACGCCCTTGCAGACGCGCAGCAGGAAATTGTCGATGCGCTGACCAGCCGAGCGGTCGTCGATTTCGATCAGCGAAACCTGGTCGCTTGAAACCGAGTCTTCGACCGCGCCTGCAACCGATCTCTGGGATGTTTTGCCTAACTCTTTCATTCTGAATATAATTTGCCCAGCAGTCCGCGACGGCCGGCGCAGTGTCCGGAATGCGGCGGATTGCGCGAGCGCAAGCGATAAACCGTTATTTTACTTGCGCCGGGGTCTGGTTGCTCGCCCTGAAAATGAGATGCAACAAGTTGCACGCACGAAGTCAGCTCCCGGCAGGGACGGCGCCCGCAGGCGCGTTCGGTCAAGGTCGGCTTCGACGGTAACGGAATTTTGGTAAAAAAGAATTTAGCTTTCAGCTTCGTGATCCGGGTGGTATGACGCCCAGCTGGACGAAGCTGCAAGTCGCGAAAATACGGCGTGCGCCCAAGGCGTCTTGTAGAAAGTACAAGACATGGCGACGTCAAAAGAAGGCGAGACACCCCCAGCAGGAAAAGACGCGCCGCCTGCGCGAACTTCCCGTTGCGGCATGACCGCGGACTTCGGCCCTTTGCTCGCGCGCCCATTTGGCGCGCCGGCTTCAGAGGGCGAAGACTTATGAAGGTCTGCTGGCTAAACGCGGCGTGTCAGGCCATGATTTGAAGCCGTGTTCGCATGTGCCCTGCGGCACCGTGCCCTTTTTTTTAATCGGGCTGGGCCCTCTCAGGCAATTCTCCCGCCATCTTTCCCGCTCCAGCGTGTTTGTGAAAACACAATAAGACGCGGCACGCCTACTCTCCCCGCTCTCGCGACTGACAACCGCGCAGCTGGGCTGGCGAGGCCGCTCTGGAGCCGTTCAATGAAACGAATGTTGTTCAACGCGACGCAGCAGGAAGAGCTGCGCGTCGCCATCGTCGATGGGCAAAAACTCATCGACATCGATATCGAAACCGCCGGTCGCGAACAGCGCAAAGGCAATATTTACAAGGGCATCATCACGCGCATCGAGCCGTCGCTCGAGGCCTGCTTCGTCAACTACGGCGAAGACCGTCACGGCTTCCTGCCGTTCAAGGAAGTCGCCCGCCAGTACTTCCGCGACGGCGTCGACATGCGTTCCGCACGCATTCAGGACGCATTGAAGGAAGGTCAGGAACTGATCGTCCAGGTCGAAAAGGAAGAACGCGGCAACAAGGGCGCAGCCTTGACCACGTTCATCTCGCTCGCCGGCCGCTATCTGGTGCTGATGCCGAACAACCCGCGCGGCGGCGGCGTGTCGCGCCGGATCGAAGGTGACGACCGTCAGGAACTGCGCGAAACCATGGCGCAGCTGCAACTGCCGGAAGGCATGAGCATCATCGCGCGCACGGCCGGCATCGGCCGCAGCGCCGAAGAGCTGCAGTGGGACCTGAACTACCTGATGCAGCTGTGGCGCGCAATCGAAGCCGCGTCGCAAAGTGGCACGGCCGGCCAGCCGATGCTGATCTATCTCGAATCGAGCCTCGTGATCCGCGCGATTCGCGACTACTTCCAGCCCGATATCGGCGAAATCCTGATCGACACGACCGAAATCCATGACCAGGCCCGCGCCTTCATGGACATCGTGATGCCGGACAACGTCGGCAAGGTAAAGCGCTACCACGACGACGTGCCGCTCTTCTCGCGCTTCCAGATCGAGCACCAGATCGAAACCGCGTACTCACGCACCGTGCCGCTGCCGTCGGGCGGCGCGATCGTCATCGATCACACCGAAGCGCTCGTCGCGATCGACGTGAACTCGGCGCGCGCCACCAAAGGCGCGGACATCGAGGAAACGGCCGCGCGCACGAACCTCGAAGCCGCCGACGAAGTCGCTCGCCAGCTGCGTCTGCGCGACCTGGGCGGCCTGATCGTGATCGACTTCATCGACATGGAATCGGCCAAGAGCCAGCGCGAAGTCGAACAGCGCCTGAAAGACGCGCTGAAGCACGACCGCGCCCGCGTCCAGATGGGCAAGATCTCGCGCTTCGGCCTCATGGAGCTGTCGCGTCAGCGTCTGCGTCCGGCGCTGTCGGAAGGCAGCCACGTCACGTGTCCGCGCTGTAACGGCACGGGCCACATCCGCGATACCGAATCGTCCGCGCTGCAAGTGCTGCGGATCATTCAGGAAGAAGCGATGAAGGAAAACACCGCGGCGATCCACTGCCAGGTGCCGGTCGAAGTGACCGCCTTCCTGTTGAACGAGAAGCGCGCCGAAATCAACAAGATCGAGTCGCGTTTCAAGGTCAACGTCGTGCTGATCCCGAATAAGCACCTCGACACGCCGCACTACAAGCTCGAGCGTCTGCGTCACGACGACGCGCGCCTCGACGAGCCGCGCGCATCGTGGAAGATGGCCGAAGAAGCGGCCCGCGAACTCGAATCGGAAACCGGCTACAGCAAGCGCGCTGAGGAAGTGAAGCCGAAGCAGGAAGCGGCGGTCAAGGGCATCACGCCCGAGAAGCCGGCTCCGAGCGCGCCGGCCCGCCCGGCGGCCATCCCCGCTCCGGTCGCGGTGACGCCGGCCAGTGGCGGCTTCATCGGCTGGCTGAAGAATCTGTTCGGCATGCAGCCGGCTGTTCCGGCACCTGCGGCGCCGGCCACCACCGACAAGCAGGCCCGTCCGCAACGCGGTGAACGCACCGAGCGCGGTGAGCGCACGGGCGAGCGCGGCGGCGATCGAAACCGCAATCGCCGTGGCGGCGCCGGCGGTCGCGACGCGGCAGCGCGTGGCGAAGGCGTGACCGGCGGCCGTCAGGCGCAAGGTCAGCAGCCGTCGCCGCGTCGCGAGGAACGCGAAGGCCGCGAGGCACGCGAGGGCCGCGAACCGCGCGCGCCGCGTGAGCAACGCGAACCGCGTGAAGGCCGTGAACCGCGTGAGGCTCGCGAGCCGCGTGAAGCGCGTGAACCGCGCGAGGCTCGCGAACGCGACACCCGCGGCGCCGAGCGCGCGGAAGCCGTCGAAGGCACGGCACGCGGTGAGCGTCGCGAGCGTGGCGAGCGCGCTGAACGCGTCGAGCGTGGCGAGCGTCGCAAGCCGCAGGCGGAAGTCGCCTCGGCGCTGACGCAAACCGACACGCAAGCTGCCGACGAACTGGCGCGCAACCGCGCCGCAGCGGGTGAAAACGGCGTGCCGGTCGATCAGGAAACAGTCGCACGTGACGGCGAAGAGCGTCGTCGTCGCCGCCGTGGCCGTCGTGGTGGTCGTCGCGAGCGTGAAGAGGACGTGAATGGCAATCTCGCGGCGGATGTCGCGGAAGCAGAAGGCGACAACGTTGCCGCCAGCGACGAAGCGCCGGTGCGCACCCAGCAGCCGGTCGAGCACACGCCTGCAGCCAGCGAAGCGAAGGAAGTGACCCCGGTCGAAGTGGTGGTCGCCGCTGTCGCAACGGAAAGCGCCGTCGTGGCCGAACTGCATGCGGCAGCCGAAACGCCGGCTCTCGCCGCGGAAAATGCCGCGAAGACCGAAAAGGTCGTGCCGGTCGAAGAGGCCCCGGCGGCGTCGATCGAACCCGTGGCGGCGGAGCCGGCTATCGAAGCGCCAGCGCAGGCAGAGCAAGCCGTGTCGGCCGCGAGCGAACCGGTTACGCCGGCCGCTTCGGTCGAATCCGCCGCGCGTGCCGAATCCCCGGCAGTCGAGCCGGCCCTGGAAGTGCAGCCGACCGTCCCGACCGAACCGCGAGCCGTCCCGGCTGCGCTCGACACCGCGGCTCCGGCCACGATCGTCGAGGCGCCGGCAGCCGTGCCGGCACCGCAGGCCGAAATCGTCGAGCCGCAACCGGTCGTCGCATCGGAACCGGCCGCGGTCGAACCGGCGCCCGTCGCCGCGGCCCCGCAGCCGGCCCCCGTCCGCAGCGCAGCCCCCGCCGCCGCGTCGGCCGACGCCTTGCAGCCGGTCCTCGAGCAGGCTGGCCTGGTCTGGGTGAACACTGACGCCGACAAGCTGCGTGCCGCGCAGGAAGCGGCGGCGCAGACGGTCAAGCCGCCGCGCGTGATCCGTGAGCGCAAGGCGCTGCCGCCAGACGACCACGCGCCGATGCAACAGGTCGAAACGATCAAGCATCCGCAGTAAGCCGCGTCGTTGTTCGTGAAAAAGCCCGCCCTTTCCGGCGGGCTTTTTCTTTAGGCGGTCGTTTGTCGCCGCGCGCCGCGCCGCGAGCCGCGCCGCTCCCCGTATACCCCCACAACGTCCGTCGCGCATCTGCCGCCACCGGCATTTCCGATAGAATCAAATCATCCCCGTCCGTTAAAGCACCTGACGAACCATTTCATGTCACGACGCATCATCCCTGTTGCCGATCTCAGCGCGGCGCCGGTCATCACCGGCCCAGTGCAGACACCTAGCGGCGTGCTGCACGATGCGCTCGCGCGTCCGCTGCACGATCTGCGCATCTCGGTGACGGACCGCTGCAACTTCCGCTGCGTGTATTGCATGCCGCGCGCCGTGTTCGACAAGGACTATGCTTTCCTGCCGCACAGCGCGTTGTTGAGTTTCGAGGAGATCGAGCGGCTCGCGCAGTTGTTCGTCGCGCATGGCGTCGAGAAAATTCGCCTGACCGGCGGCGAGCCGCTACTGCGCAAAAACCTCGAATTCCTGGTCGACCGGCTCGCCCGGTTGACCACGCCTGCGGGCCGTCCGCTCGATCTCACGCTGACCACCAACGGCTCGCTGCTCGCGCGCAAGGCGCGCAGCCTGAAGGACGCCGGCCTCACGCGCGTGACCGTCAGCCTCGACGCGCTCGACGACGCGCTGTTCCGCCGCATGAACGACGCCGACTTCGCGGTCGCCGACGTGCTCGATGGCATCGCCGCCGCGCACGCGGTCGGACTCGCGCCGGTCAAAGTCAACATGGTCGTCAAACGCGGTACCAACGACGGCGAAATCGTCCCCATGGCGCGTCATTTCAAAGGCACGGGCGCGGTACTGCGCTTCATCGAGTACATGGACGTCGGCACCTCGAACGGCTGGAACATGACCGAAGTGCTGCCTTCCGCCGACGTCGTCACGCGCATCGCCGAGCATTTCCCGCTGGTGCCGCTCGAAGCGCACAGCGCCGCCGAAACTGCGCAACGCTGGGGTTATGTCGACGGCGGCGGCGAGATCGGCGTCATTTCGAGCGTCACCCGCGCGTTCTGCGGCAATTGCACGCGCGCGCGTTTGTCGACCGAGGGCAAGCTATACCTGTGCCTGTTCGCATCGACCGGACATGACCTGCGCGCGCTGTTGCGCGGCGGTGCGAGCGATGCCGGGATAGCCACCGCCATCGCCGAAATCTGGCAGGGCCGCGGCGACCGCTACTCGCAGCTGCGCGGCAGCCAGCCGGCCGATCAGGGCGAGCCGGCCAAGCGTCGCGTGGAAATGTCCTACATCGGCGGCTGAGCGACCGACGCATGTCCATCCCCCGTGAACAGATCACTGGCCTCGTGCTCGCGGGCGGGCGCGGCACGCGCATGGGCGGCGTCGACAAGGGGTTGCAGCCGCTGCACGGCGAACCGCTCGCCGCTCACGTGCTGCGGCGCCTCGCGCCGCAGACCGGCCCGCTGATGATCAGCGCGAACCGCCATCCCGACACCTATGCGGCGCTCGGCGCGCCATATCGCGCAACGCTCGTCGCCGACACCCTCCCCGACTTTCCCGGCCCGCTCGCCGGCATGCTCGCCGGACTGCGCGCCGGCGGCACGGCGTACCTGCTGAGCGCGCCCTGCGATTCGCCGTGGCTACCGGCCGACCTCGCCGCGCGCCTCGCGGATGCGCTCGACGCGAACCACGCCGACATCGCAACGGTCACCACCGTCGACACCGGTGGAGAAACCTCCCTGCACCCGGTATTCGCGCTGATGCGCACCGCCGTCGCGGACGACCTGGCCGCGTTTCTGGCCTCCGGCGAGCGCAAGGTCCGCGCGTGGTACGCGCGCCACAAGACGGTCGAAGTCGTCTTTGCCGACGAGCGCGCGTTCTACAATGCCAACTCGTTACAAGAACTCGCCGACCTCGAACGCAATCGGGGCCCCGGCTGACATCCGCTCCGGCCGCACGGCAACAGCCGCGCCCGTCACCGGTCGCGACGCCCAGCCATTCATGACCACGCTCAACGACTTTTCCCGCTGCGTCGCGCAGTACGATCCTCATGCGCTACCCGTCCCGGCCGCTCAGGCGATCGTCCGGCAGTGGGCGACGCCGGTCGCGGCCGTCGAGCGCCTGGCGTTGCGCGATGCACTCGACCGCGTGCTAGCCGCCGACATCGTGTCGCCGATCGACGTGCCCGCGCACGACAACTCCGCGATGGACGGCTATGCGTTCAATCACGCGGCGCTCGCGGCCGCTATGCGAGGCGGCGCGGACAGCGTCGAGCTGACGGTTGCCGGCAAGGCGCTCGCCGGTCATCCGTTCGCGGGCCGCGTCGCGGCGAACCAGTGCGTGCGCGTGATGACGGGCGCCTGCATGCCTGCCGGTTGCGACACCGTCGTGCCGCAGGAACAGGTGGAGCGCGACGGTGCGGATTCCACGTCGATCCGCTTCGCCGCCAGCGCGGCGGCGGCGGGTGCGAACCGCCGCCGCGCCGGCGAAGATCTCGCGCGCGGCCACGTCGCGCTGCATGCCGGCCGCATCGTGCGCGCGTCGGACCTCGGCCTGCTCGCGTCGCTCGGCATTGGCGAAGTCAGCGTGCGGCGGCGTTTGCGCGTCGCGTTCTTTTCGACCGGCGACGAACTGCGCTCGCTCGGCGAGCCGCTCGACGCGGGCTCGGTCTACGACAGCAACCGCTACACGCTGTTTGCGATGCTGCGGCACCTGAACGTCGACGCGCTCGATCTCGGCGTCGTGCGTGACGAGCCGGCCGCGCTCGAAGCCGCGCTGCGCAGTGCCGCGGCCAACGCCGACGTGGTGCTGACTTCGGGCGGCGTGTCGGTGGGCGAAGCGGACTTCACGAAGCAGCTGCTACAGAACTTCGGCGACGTCGCCTTCTGGAGTCTCGCGATGCGCCCCGGCCGGCCGCTCGCGTTCGGCCGCCTGTGGTCCGGCGAAAAGCCCGGGCTCGGCAAACCTGCGCTATTCTTCGGCCTGCCCGGCAACCCGGTCGCCGTGATGGTGACGTTCTATCAGATCGTGCGCGAAGCGCTGCTGCTGATGGCCGGCGCGACGCCGCGGCCGCTGCCGGTGATTCACGCGACGAGCCGCGTGGCGGTGGGCAAGCGCGCGGGCCGCACCGAATTCCAGCGCGGCATCGCCGAACAGGACGCGCACGGACACTGGCATGTGAGCCCGACCGGGTCGCAAAGCTCAGGCGTGCTGAGCTCGATGAGCGAAGCGAACTGCTTCATCGTGCTCGGCCACGACGAGGGCGACATCGACGTCGGCGATCGCGTGTCGATCATGCTGTTCGACGGTCTCATCTGACGTTCCAGGCGGCGCATCGATCGCACGACATCGGCACCACAGCAGCACTTCATCGACACGCCACCCACTATCACTACTACGACACACGGGTTTGACTTACATGAAAAAACAGATCTCGTTCATCGCACCGGGACAGACGGCCAAAGCGCTGATTCTCGTGTATCTGACGTTCTCGGTGCCGATCGTGCTGCTCGGCGTGGTGGTCGCGTTCGTGCGCTATGGCTCGGTCGAGCTGAGCACGGTGTTCAGCGCGCTGCTGCTGAACGCGATCCTCGGCTTCGTGCTGTTGTGGATCGCGTGCCACGCCTACAACTGGGTCGCGTCGCGCTTCGGTGGTATCGAAATCCATCTGGCCGACGCACCGGAAGAAGCGTAATGCCCGCGACGATCCGCGCCGCCAAGCCCGCGGATACCGGCGCGAATCAGCCGGCGATCAGCTTCTATCAGAAGATGGGGGCGACGGTGTTGCCGGACTGGCGCGTCGTGCGCGTGACGGGCGATGCGCTGGCGCGGCTGGCTGCAAGGGCGTGAATTCCAGTGCCTCGCCCCTCATTGCTCATCAGGCTCCACATTCGACAGCGCATCGCCGAGCAACCCGCTCGCCTCGTCGCCCGGTAACGCCTCGACGTCGCGCAGCTTGCGGTTCATCATGCGCGTGCGCGTTTCCGCGGCCTCGATCGAACGCGTGACGGTTTCGAGCTGCGCCTTGGTCTTCGCGAGCACGTCGCCGAATTTGCCGAACTCCGTCTTCACCGCGCCGAGTACCTGCCACACCTCGCTCGAACGCTTTTCGATCGCGAGCGTGCGGAAACCCATCTGCAGACTATTGAGCAACGCGGTCAGCGTGGTCGGCCCCGCAATCGTCACGCGATAGTCCCGCTGCAGCAGATCCGTGAGTCCCGGTCGGCGCAGCACTTCCGCGTACAGGCCTTCGGTCGGCAGGAACAGCAGCGCGAAGTCGGTCGTATGCGGCGGCGCCACGTACTTCTCCGCGATCGTGCGCGCCTCCGCGCGAATTCGCACTTCGAGCGCGCGCGATGCTTCCTCGACCGCGACCGGATCGGCGCGCTCCTGCGCTTCGATCAGCCGCTCGTAGTCCTCGCGCGGGAATTTGGCGTCGATCGGCAGCCATACCGGCGTATTCGCGCCGCCGGGCTCCGGCCGCCCCGGCAGACGAATCGCGAACTCCACGCGATCGGCGCTCTTCGGCACCGTCGCGACGTTCTTCGCGTATTGATCGACGGTCAGCACTTGTTCGAGCAAGGCTTCGAGCTGCACTTCGCCCCACGTGCCGCGCGTCTTCACGTTGGTCAGCACGCGCTTCAGATCGCCGACGCCGGCCGCCAGCGTCTGCATTTCACCGAGGCCGCGATGCACCTGTTCGAGCCGGTCGGACACGAGCTTGAACGACTCGCCGAGACGCTGCTCAAGCGTTGCGTGCAGTTTTTCGTCCACGGTGCGGCGCATTTCCTCGAGCCGCGTCGCGTTGTTCGCCTCGATGTCCTTCAGACGCTGCTCGATCGTCGCGCGCACTTCGGCGAAGCGCCGGTCGTTCGCCTCGGTTAGTTGCCCGAGTTGCAGGCTCAGCGTGTCGCCGAACTGCTTCAGCGAGCGGCCCTGCTCGTCGCGCGCCTGCTGCGCCTGTGCCTGCAGGCTGTGACGCACGGCGTCGAGCTGTTGCGCGAAGCCGTCGATCTTGCCGCCCTGCACCGTCGTCATGCTGCTGAACTGCGCGGCGAGCGTCTGCTGAAAATGCGCGAAGCCGCTGCTTTGCTCGGTGCGCGACACGCGCGCGGTCTCGGCGATGTCGTTGCGCAGTTGCCGCTCGAGCCGCTCGGCGGCATGCGCCTGCGCGTCGACGACGGCATCGACGCGTTCGTTCAGCATCTCGAACTGTTCGCGCTGCTCCGGGCGGTCGTGACCGCGTAGCAGCAAGGCGAGTGCGATCACGAGGGCAACCGCCAGCACCGCGACGGCCGCCACCAGAATCATTGTCATGAACGCGCCTTGCCGATCACGTCGGGGTTGATCGGATTCGGCGGCTGACCGGCGCGCGGTCCTGCGCCGAGGCCGGCGATCAGGTTGTCCGCGGCGAGATTCGCCATGGCGCGGCGCGTGGTTTCGGTCGCGCTCGCGATGTGCGGCGTCAGCACGACGTTCGGCACGTTCAGCAGCGCCGGGTGCAGCTGCGGCTCGCCTTCGAACACGTCCAGACCGGCCGCCGCGATGCGCCTGTCACGCAGCGCGTCGGCCAACGCCGCATCGTCGACGATGCCGCCGCGCGCGATGTTGGTGAGCGTCGCGCTCGGCTTCATCAGCGCCAGTTCGGCCGCGCCGATCGTATGGTGGTTGCCTTTGTTGTACGGCAGCACCAGCACGACGTGGTCGGCGCGCCGCAGCAGATCCTCTTTCGACACGTACTCCGCGTTCAGCTCGGCCTCGATTTGCGGCGCGACGCGCGAGCGATTGTGATAGATGACCCGCATGTTGAAGCCCTGCGCGCGCCGCGCGAGCGCCTGGCCGATGCGGCCCATGCCGATCACGCCGAGCGTCGAACCGTATAGGTCGCTGCCGAGAAAGCCATCGTAGCTCCACTTCTGCCAATGTCCGGCGCGCAGCCAGTGCTCCGATTCGGCGATGCGGCGCGCGGCGGCCATCATCAGCGCCCAGCCGAAATCGGCGGTCGATTCGTTCAGCACGTCCGGCGGGTGTTGGTGCCGAGTACGTTCGCCGCGTTGAACGCGGCCATGTCGAAGTTGTTGTAGCCGACCGCCATGTTCGACACGACGCGCAGACGCGGCGCCGCGGCGAGCACGCCCGCGTCGATCATCTCGCCGGCCGTCAGCGCGCCGTCCTTGTCCGCGAGACGGCGCTTCAGTTCGTCGGCGGGCAACACGTCGCCCTCGTTCCAGTCGACGTCGAAGTACTGCTTGAGCCGGTCGATCACGTCGGGAAAGATCGAACGGGCAACGAGGATTTTCTGCAATGCAAGTCTCCGTATCGCACGTCGAGGGATTGTCTCGGCGTTGCAGAGTCAGCGTTCAAAAAAGAGCCAGCCGGTCAGCGCGAACAACGGCAGCAGCACCGCGCCGGACCAGCCCAGATACGCAAAAAAGCTCGGCATGCGAACGCCGCGCGATTGCGCGATCGCCTTCACCATGAAGTTCGGCGCGTTGCCGATGTAGGTGTTCGCGCCCATGAACACGGCGCCGGCCGAAATCGCCGCGAGCGTGGTCGCGCCGGTGGTCATCAAGGTCTGCGCATCGCCGCCGGCCAGGTTGAAGAACACGAGGTAGGTCGGCGCGTTGTCGAGAAACGAAGATAGCAGGCCGGTCGCCCAGAAGTACATGATGTCGCGCGGCTCGCCTGACGAATCATTGACCAGATGGACGATGCCCGCGAACGCGCCGGCTTCTCCCGCGCGCAGGATCATGATGACCGGCACGATCGTCACGAAGATGCCGGCGAACAGTTTGGCGACTTCCTCGATCGGCGCCCAATTGAAGTCGTTGCCCGCGCGGGCCGCGCGCGGTGTCCACGCGAGCGATAGCAGCGTGACGACGATCAGCGCGGCGTCGCGCACGATGTTTTGCAACGCGACGTGCGTGCCGAGCACGTCGAATGTGATTTGCGGGCGCCACAGTCCGCTCATCAGCACGAACGCGATCAGCGCGGCGAGCAGCACGAAATTGATCTTGCCGTCGATGCCGAGCGGCGCGCCGTCGGGCGTCGGATCGAGGAAAGCTGAACGCACCTCCTCGCGCTTGTGAAAGTAGTACGAGTCGAGCGCATAGAACGCGGCGAGCAGCATGCCGCTCACGAACAGCATCGGCCGCGCGAGATGCGTGGTGGTCCAGAAAAAGCTCACGCCTTCGAGAAAACCGAGGAACAGCGGCGGGTCGCCGAGCGGCGACAGCGCGCCACCGACGTTCGCGACGAGGAAGATGAAGAACACGACCACGTGGGTCACGTGGCGGCGATTGTCGTTTGCGCGCAGCAACGGGCGGATCAGCAGCATCGCCGCGCCGGTCGTACCCATCACGCTCGCGAGCAAGGTGCCGAGCGCGAGAATCGCGGTGTTCAGACGCGGTGTGCCATGCAGGTTGCCGCGCACGCAGATGCCGCCCGCGACGGTATAGAGCGCGGTCAGCAGGATGATGAACGGGATGTACTCGTCGAGCATGGCATGCGCGAGCGCGCCGAGCGCCGCGCTCGCGCCGAAGCTCACGGCAAGCGGCACGATGAACGCGAGCGCCCACGCCGCGGCGATCTTGCCGAAGTGGTGATGCCAGAGGGCTGGCGCGATCAGCGGAAGGATCGCGATCGACAGCAGCACACCCGCGAAGGGCAAGCCCCACAACGCCGACAAGCGCGCGCCGTCGAGGAGCGTCTCAGCCTGCACGGACGGCGAGCACAGCGCAAGCATCGACGCAACGGCGAGCCACCGGCCCGCGCGGCCGGCCTGCGAGTTCATGCCGATACAGGCCGCGCGACGGCTTGCAACCGCACGCACGACAGATAACGCGTGTGTCGCGTATGCGCTGGCACGCCGCCGCGCGACGCGTTCAAGCATCCTGCACGACGATCGCATGCACCCGGTAGGGGCCGTGCGCGCCCAGCACGATGGTCTGCTCGATGTCGCCGGTGCGCGATGGTCCCGACACGAAATTGACCGCGCGCGGCAGCTCGCCGCGTTCCTTGCGGATCAGGTCGAACGCCTCTTCATGACCCGCGACGATCCGCGAGCCCGGCACGATCGCGATGTGCGTCTCCGGCAGCAGCCCGGCCGACGCATACGTCTCGGGACCGGACAGCAACACGAGCGTGCCGGTCTCCGCAGTCGCGCAGAAACAGCCGGTGAGACCGACCACGTCATTGTCTTGCGGTTTGCGATATTCGACGGCGAGGCCGGCTGCGGCCCACGGCAGATCGCGCAGCGTTTGCCACGCGATGGCCTGCAACGGCAAACCGTGTTGCGTCAGATAGCGATGCGCGGCGGCGGGTACATCGGCGAAGGTTTGAACGGTGTCGACAGTACTCGCCATTTTCTGCGCTTCCTCGATGAAGCGCGCGCGCAGATCGGTGGGCATGTCCGGACGCGGGCCGGCCGGATGACGCGCGAGATAGTCCGCCGCGGCTTCGCGCTCGGCGGCGCTCGGTTCGGGCTCGCGCTCTTGCGCGGCGCGGATGCGCGCCAGGATGTTGCGGCGGGCAATCGATGTGTCCATGGGCGAAATCCTCGTGTCGACGGCCGTGCGATATGGCGAGGATTATACCGGCCGCGCTCCGCGCGAACACCCTGGCCGAACGGCATATTGCCGCCAGTCGGTAGCGCGGCGACACTGTTCGCCGTGCCCCCGAACGCGAGCAGATCATGGTCAGGCGATGAACCGAAAAGCAGTCCGCAAAGCGCGCTACCTGGCCGCCTCTTCTTCCGGCTGCGCGATGCCGAACACCTGGCGCAGATACGCGAGATACGCCTTGTCCTCGCACATGTTCTTGCCCGGCGAGTCCGACAATTTCGCGACCGGCTGACCGTTGCAACGAACCATCTTGATCACGATCTGCAGCGGGTTGTAGCCGAGGTCGTTGGTCAGATTGGTGCCCACGCCGAACGCGAGCTTGCAGCGGCCGCGGAAGCGCTCGTATAGCTGCAGCACCTTCGGGATGTCGAGCGCGTCGGAGAACACGAGGACCTTGGTGCGCGGGTCGCAACGATTCGCCTCGTAGTGTTTGAGCAGGCGCTCGCCCCAGTCGAATGGGTCGCCGGAATCGTGGCGAGCGCCGTCGAACAGCTTGCAGAAGTACATGTCGAAGTCGCGCAGGAACGCCTGCATGCCGTACACGTCGGAGAGCGCGATCCCGAGGTCGCCGCGATATTCCTTCGCCCACATCTCGAAGCCGAAGATCTGCGAGTCGCGCAGCCGCGGACCGAGCGCCTGGCAAGCCTGCAGGTACTCGTGCGCCATCGTGCCGAGCGGTGTCAGGCTGTGCTTCATCGCGTAGAAGACGTTGCTCGTGCCGGCGAACTGCTCGCCGAGACCGTCCTTGAGCGTGAGGATCACTTCCTCGTGCCACTGCTTCGAGAAGCGGCGGCGCGTGCCGTAATCGGCGATCTTGCAGTCGGCGAACTCCGGACGAGCGCCGAGCAGTTGAATCTTGTCGAGCAGACGGCCACGGCCTACGTGATAGTCGGGCGTTTGCTGGGTGTTGCGGAAATAGACTTCGTTGACGATCGCGAGCACCGGAATTTCGAAGAGGATCGTATGCAGCCACGGCCCCTTGATGTCGATGTCGATTTCGCCATTGCCCTTCGGCGACGGCGTGATCGAAATGTACTTCTCGTTCAGATGGAACAACGCGAGGAACTCGATGAAGTCGCCCTTGATGAAGCGCATGCGGCGCAGGTAGTCGAGTTCGTCGTCGGTGAAACGCAGTTCGCAGAGCTTGCGCATTTCGTCGCGAATCTCGTCGATGTACGGCACCAGATCGACGTTCGGCGTGCGGCAGCGGAAGCGGTACTCCACGTTGGCGGCGGGGAAGTGATGCAACACCACCTGCATCATCGTGAACTTGTACAGATCGGTATCGAGCAGCGAAGTAATAATCATGATGGTACGAACTGGACCGCTGAAAAAACGAAAAGGGCTCACTGCACCCTTGCAACGGACGCGCTGAGCCGAGCGGCGCGCCAACCTGATGCATGTTACCCGAATGCGTCCGCATCCAGCGTGCCACCGGGCCTTCGCCGCCATTGCGCGGCCGCTCGCGGCACCCCATAAACTAATCACAAAAACATATAAGACGCACGGCCCGATGCTTTATGCGCCTGTTGACGTTACGTTACAATAGTGCTTTTGGCGTCCGCGCCCTCCCCGATTCCGCATGCAGGAGCTGCCTGAATGACTCACGTTGTGACCGAAAGCTGCATCAAGTGCCGCTATACCGACTGCGTCGATGTGTGCCCGGTGGACTGCTTTCGCGAAGGTCCCAACTTCCTCGCGATCGACCCCGACGAATGCATCGACTGCGCCGTGTGCGTGGCCGAGTGCCCGGTGAACGCCATCTATGCCGAAGAAGACGTGCCGGGCGACCAGCAGGACTTCATCGCGCTGAACGCCGACCTGGCGAAAGCGTGGCCGAGCATCACGAAGACCAAGGCACCGCTGCCGGAAGCCGAGGAATTCAAGGATGTGAAGGAAAAGCTCGCGCTGCTCGCGCGCTGAGCGCGAGCAGCCTGTCACCTGCCTTGGCCGTTCAGGTTCAGTATCAGGATGAACGCCGAGGTATTGACAGACGTTTCAGCTGCCTCTAAAATTTCGTTTCTCTGCTGTTGTTGTTCTGTTCCTCGATAGCTCAGTCGGTAGAGCGCCGGACTGTTAATCCGTAGGTCCCTGGTTCGAGCCCAGGTCGAGGAGCCAAGAATTGCAAAAGCCCGTTAATCAAGACGGGTTTTTTTATGTAGATCAAGTTGTACTGCTGTTCCTCGATAGCTCAGTCGGTAGAGCGCCGGACTGTTAATCCGTAGGTCCCTGGTTCGAGCCCAGGTCGAGGAGCCAAAAAATTTGAAAGGCCCGCATCCATGCGGGCCTTTTTGTTTTTGTGCCACGATGGACAGCCTCACGCGCGCCGCGCGCCGTTATACGATGGCGCCTTCACGGCGCACGTTTCGCCCCGCTCTGGCGCCGGCCCACTCCAGACACTCAACCGGCACGCTCATGAAATCCACCTCGCTACGCATCGCGCTCGCGGCCGCCGGCGCCCTGCTGCTTTCTTCGGCGCGCGGCGAAGAAATCGCCAGCGTCAATACGAATTTTCACGTTACCGGCTCCGACCGCGTGGTCGTGGAGGCCTATGACGATCCCATCGTGCAAGGCGTCACCTGCTACGTGTCGCGGGCGCGGACGGGCGGCGTCAAAGGCACGCTCGGCATCGCCGAAGATCCGACCGAGGCTTCGATCGCGTGCCGCCAGCTCGGGGAGTTGCATTTCACCGGCCCCGTCAAGCAGAAGGACGACGTGTTCTCGGTCAGCATGTCGCTGATCTTCAAGTCGCTGCACGTGGTGCGCGTGGTCGACACGAAGCGCAACGCCCTGGTCTATCTGACCTACAGCGACCGCGTCGTCAGCGGCAGCGCGAAAAACAGCGTGAGCGCCGTACCGATGCCCACTGGCACGACGATTCCGGTCAAGTAAGGGCAAGTCAGGACAAGTACCGGCAATCGACGGCACCAGCGGCACACGGCGCGGCGCTGCACACCCGCCGCCGTCCCCGACAACGACGCGTTAAACTGACCGGTCCAGCTAGTCTTTCGTCATGACCGCCACCCCTCGTTTCCGCGATTCCGCCCGCTACTGGCGCACGCCGCTACTGCCCGGCGCGGATCTGCTCACCGCCGAATATCACGATCACGAGTTCGCGCCGCATTGGCACGACGCCTACACGATCGCGGTGATCGTCGCGGGTGCGGAATGCTATCGGTATAGCGGCGAGCACCATGTCGCCGAAGCGGGCAGCGTGCCGGTCATCAACCCGGGCGAGTTGCATACGGGGTCGAAGGCGGTCGAGGCGGGCTGGCGGTATCGCGTGATGTATGCGCCGGTCGGGTTCCTCTGCGCGCTGGCCGACGAAGTCGCCGGCAAGCCGCAGGCCTTACCGTGGTTCGCGCCCGGCGTGATCCGCGATTCCGATCTCGCGACGCGGCTCGCGCACGCCCACCGTCTGCTCGAAGCCGGCGACGACGCGCTCGCCGCCGAAACCGCGATGCTCGACGCGCTGTCCACGTTGCTGGTCCGCTATGCGCGGACGCGCCCCGCCGCCGCGCGCGTCGCCACCGACGACACTCGCGTCGCACTGATGCAGGAGCGTCTGACCGGCGACCTCGTCGAACCGGTGACGCTCGCCGAGGTCGCGAAGGCAGCGGGTCTGTCGCCGTTCCACGCGGCGCGGCTATTCACCCAATCGACCGGCCTGCCGCCCCACGCGTGGCGCAATCAGGTGCGCCTGCAGCGCGCGCTCGCGCCGTTGCGCGCCGGCGTCCCGGTGACCGACGTCGCCGCCGCGAGCGGCTTCACCGATCAGAGCCATTTCACGCGGCATTTCCGGCGCATGTTCGGCGTGCCGCCGGGCCAATGGCAAGGAACGCAGCGCGGTTCGTAACCCGATGCGGCACCGCCGGCGCCTGCGCCGCGCGCCGTGAGCGTGCCGCCGCAATCCGTCAGCCCGTCATCAGCCATCCCCCCGCTACACCGTAGCACCCCATCCGCAACCCGCCGCAAGAACGTACAAGTCCGAACGCCGGTCAGCCGCTATGCTTCCGACATCAAGGAGGCTTAGATTGACCGATTCCACCCAAGGCCAGCCCACCCGGGGCGCCCATCTCAAAGAGTTCGCCGCCGGCGCGCGCGACATCATCCCGATGATGGTCGGCGCCGCGCCGTTCGGCGTCATTTTCGGCACGCTCGTGACCTCCAGCCCGCTGCATCTGTGGCACGGCCAGTTGATGTCGCTCGTCGTTTTCGCGGGCTCCGCGCAGTTCATCGCGCTCGGGCTGATCGCCGGACATGCGAGCTTCGCCGTGATCTGGGCGACCACGCTCGTCGTCAATCTGCGTCACGTGCTGTATAGCGCGACGCTCGCACCGCACGTCGCGCATCTGCCGAAGCGCTGGCGTTGGGCGCTCGGCGCGCTGCTCACCGACGAAGTCTTCGCGGTCGCGTGGGAGCATTACCGGCATCGCGAGCCGGGCACGGTCGGCCCGTACTACTTCTTCGGCGCCGGCGTCGCGATGTATCTGAACTGGCAGCTATGGACCGTCGCCGGCCTGCTGTTCGGCGCGGCCTTCCCCGGCCTGCAGTCGCTCGGTCTCGACTTTGCGATGGTGGCGACGTTCATTGCGATCGTCGTGCCGCAACTGGTCGCGCTGCGCTATATCGCGGCGGCCGTCACCGCCGGCACGCTGGCGTTTTTCTGGCAGGCGTGGCCGTACAAGCTCGGCCTGCTCGGCGCAGTGTTCGCGGGAGTCGCGGTCGGCGTACTGCTGTCGATGTCGCGTCTGAACCTGCGTGGCGCGCGCCGTCCCTTGGAGGCCACGCGATGAGCTACGTCGTTCTGATCGTCGGCATGGCCGCGATTACGTGGTTGATCCGCGCGGCCGTGTTCGTGCTCGGCGACCGGCTCGTGTTCCCGCCGCTTCTGCGCGCCGCGCTTAGCTTCGTGCCGGTCACCGTGCTGACCGCGATCATCGTCCCGATGGCCGTGTCGCCGCACGGCAACAACGCCGAGCTGAGCTGGCGCAATCCGCAGCTGGTCGGCGCGCTCGCCGCGATCGTCGTTAGCGCGCTGACGCGCCGGCCGCTGCTGACGATCGCAGTCGGTCTAGGCGTGTTCTTCGTCTGGCAGTGCGTGGTGCTGAAGTAAGCGCGTCCTGTCTCTACGCTCATCGACTCATCAGCGGTCCCGTCGACACCTCGCCGCGTCGCGAGCCGCGCACTCCCCTTCAAGCGGCTCCCAAGCGGGCCATTGCCCGAAGCTTCCCTCCAAAGCGCCCGCGCGTCGCCGGGCCGCCCTCAAGTTTCCCGCCACCCCGCCGATATGCAGTCGAGGTCCGCTCATCGGGAGTCGTCCCGCTGGTTACGCGGCAACAGGCTGGAATCAAGCGCGTCGGCAACCGGCGTCGCATCGCCTCGGTCCGCGAGCGGCCGGGCGATCTTGCGACGGCGCGCCGCGCGCGGCCGCATTAAACGGGATAACACATGGGTCAAATCACCCTGAAGCTCAAGGACGAGACCGTCACGTCGCTGCGCAAGGACTTCGAGGCTTTTTTACGGGTCTCGCTGAAGCTCGATCCGCAGTTCGCGACGCCGTCGTTCGAGGATTTCTTACGCGCCAAGCTGCTCGACAACATGGTGCCGCTCACCGAGCACGCGGTACAGCGGATGCTGCAAGGCGGCCAGTACGCGTGGGCCAAACGCACGCTCGACAAGGAATTCCCGGACGTCGTGTCGATCCTGATGCGGCAGGCGGGCGAGTTCGGCTTCGGTTTCGCGGCGCGCTCGGAATGGACGCCCGAGGAGCTCACCAAGCAATGCCGCGACTGGGCCGCCGCAATCGTCAAGGAGGCGGAAGGCGACGCGAAGCTGGTCGACCCCCTCGCCTCGCAGATCAAGAGCACGGTGCAGGACATTCAGGCGCTCGAGGAAGTGATGCAGACGCCGGCATGGCGGCTCGTCGAATCGCTGCGTCAGCGCGTCTACGAGGCGAAGGTCGCGTGCGAGACAAGCGTGGGCAGCACCGCGCGCGAGAAGCTCGGCGAACTGCGTGGGCTGTTGCGGCTAGGCATTTCGCACGGCACGTTCCAGAAGCAGGAAGCGCAGCAGATCATGGAGTATCTGCGGCTCTTGAAGCCGGAGATTTTCGTCGAGGAGCCGTACGACGTGTTCTCGCGGCTCGCGGCATGGCTGCGCAATTTCTTCGTGCCGCCGCCTCCGGTCGCGCAGCAACAGCAGCGGCAGTCGCGCTGAGCTTCCACTGACCCGCGCGGCGCGCGTCCCTTCGTCGGATCGACGCGCCCCCTGCCCGCGCGTCGATCCCAACGCGCGGTGCTAGCGGCTCAATCCCACATCTTCCTGAGCTTCGCCGCGATCTCGATCTTCGCCTGCGCGGCCGCGGCGAACCCCGCCGCGCTCGGCGCGCTCGCCACCGCAATGCGCGGCCATGCATAGGCGTCGAACAGCGGCAGCATCGGCGTGGCGATGAAGCGCGTGCGCGACGCCCACACATGGCGGTCGCCCAGATGCGTCTGGTTGTGCACGTAAAAGCGCTGCGGCACGACGATGTGCAGGTCTTCCTTCGCGCGCGTCATCGCCACGTAGAGCAGGCGCCGCTCCTCGTCGATTTCCTCGTCGCTGCCGGTGCCGAGATCGGAAGGAATGCAGCCGTCGACGCCGTTCAGCACGAACACGTTGCGCCACTCCTGACCCTTCGCCGAATGGATCGTCGACAGGATCAGGTAGTCCTCGTCGATCAGCGGCACGCCGGATTCGTCGCTGGTCGCGTCGGGCGGATCGAGCGTCAATTCGGTCAGGAAGCGTTCACGCGACGGATACGTACCCGCGATGCTTTCCATCTGCAGCAGGTCCGCGTGACGGATCGCGGCGTCCTCGTGGTTGCGCTCCAGATGCGGCTCGTACCAGCGCCGCACCATCTCGAACTCGGCGGGCCACGGCGTTTGCCGGCCGTACACGCTCGACATCAGCTTGACGAACGGATGCCAGTCTTCCTGCGTGCGCGCGGGCGCCGCAAACGCGGCCAGCACACCGCCCGCGGTCGCGACCGGATCGCCGCCGTCCGCGCGCGCGACGATGTCGTCGAGCACCTTCGCCGCGGTGGCCGGGCCGACGCCCGGCAGCAGCTGCACGACGCGAAAGCCGGCGACGCGATCGCGCGGATTCTCGGCCCAGCGCAGCACCGCGAGCACGTCCTTCACATGCACCGAGTCGAGAAATTTGAGCCCGCCGAACTTGACGAATGGAATGTTGCGGCGCGTGAGCTCGATCTCGAGCGCGGCGCTGTGATGCGCGGCGCGAAACAATACCGCCTGCGACTTCAGCTTCACGCCCTGCTCGCGCGCCTCGAGCACCTGCTCGACGACGTAGCGAGCTTGCGCGGCATCGTCGGCGACCGTGACGAGGCGCGGGCGCTGCGCCGACGCCTTGTCGGTCCACAGATTCTTGGTGTAGCGCTCGCTCGCGAGTTCGATCACCGCGTTCGACGCGGCGAGAATCGGCTCGGTCGAGCGATAGTTGCGCTCGAGCGTGACCTGCCTGGCGGGCGGCTCGAACTGCGTGGGAAAGTCGAGGATATTGCGCACCGTCGCGCCGCGAAACGAATAGATCGACTGCGCGTCGTCGCCGACCACGGTCAGGCCACGGCCGTCCGGCTTCATTGCGAGCAGGATCGACGCCTGCAGGCGGTTGGTGTCCTGGTATTCGTCGACCAGAACATGATCGAAACGCGCCGACAGATCGGCCGCGATGCTGGGCTCGGCGGCCATGTGCGACCAGTAGAGCAGCAGATCGTCGTAGTCGAGCACGCTCTGCTTCTGTTTGGCGTCGACGTATGCGGCGAACAGCCGGCGCAGATCGTCCTCCCAATCGCGACACCACGGAAACGCGCGGTGCAATACCTGGCCGAGCGATGCGCCGGTGTTGACGACACGCGAGTAGATCGCGAAGCAGGTGCCCTTCGCCGGAAACCGCCTCTCCTTCGCGGACAGTCCAAGCTCGTGGCGCACGAGGTTCATCAGGTCGGCGGAGTCTTCGCGGTCGTTGATCGTGAACGCGGGCGCGAGGCCGATCAGATCCGCGTATTCGCGCAACAGCCGCGCGCCGACGCTATGGAAGGTACCCGCCCACGTGAGCCCTTGCGCGAGCGCGGCGCGTGGACCGACGGTAGCGGCCGCGGCGCCCGCGATGCGGGTCACGCGGCGGATCATTTCGAGCGCCGCGCGGCGCGAGAAGGTCAACAGCAGGATGCGCTGCGGATCGGCACCCTTCACCACCAGATTGGCGACGCGGTGCGCGAGCGTGTTGGTCTTGCCGGAGCCGGCGCCCGCGATCACGAGCAGCGCGCCGGGCAGCGCGTCCGGCGTGTCGGTCCCGTATTCGACGGCTTCGCGTTGGGCGTCGTTGAGCTTCGCTAGCCAGGCGGCGGTATCGAACGACGGAGCGGATTCGGCGACGGTGGACACTGATCGGTTTCGCGGGTTGGATGGATTTTCAGGATGCGACGCACACTGTATATCCATACAACCTCATGCGACAAGCGCCCCTTTTTTCGGGCGCCGATCCGCCGGTCTACGCCGCGCACTACTGTTTCTTCGCGTCCTTCAGGTTGGCAGCAGCGCTGGCCTTGTCGGCGTCGGCCTGCGCGTCGGCTGTGGTCTTGTCCGCTTTCGCCTGGGCGAGCGCGGCTTTCTTGTCGGCCTTCGCCTGACGCCCGCGGCGCGCGAGCCTCGCAGACCCGCGCGCCGCGGCATCCAGCAGGGCTTAGTGCTTGACGTCCGCGCCGTCGCCCTGCGCGGCAGCCTGCCCTTCCATGTTCATCTTCATTTCGTTATTGGCGGTCTGTTTGTCCGCCTTCTGGTTCAGCTTCGCGCCGCGCACCTGCTCCTTGTACTGGTCCTTCGCGGCCTTCTGCTCCGCCTTCAATTCCGCTTTCGAGGACTTCCTGGCCGCGCGATACTCGGCGTTGGCCTTCGCGTCGGCGTCGCGCTTCTGCACGAGCGGGTCGGTGGAGCCCGAAGCCGTCAAACGGGCCGGCGGCGGCGCCATGTCGGCGGCGCCCTGGCTCTGGATCTGCGGCTGAGCGCCGATGCCTGCTGCCGGCTGCGCGGTCTGCGCAACGGCCGCCGTCGCGGCAAAAGCAGTGAGGGCGGTACCGAACAGGAGCGAACGAATCTGGGTCATGGTTATCCTCTCTGGAGTTGTTGTGACACGGGCGGACTCTCTGGCGTCGTGATGACGGGACGTCGCGCGCGCCTCGTCCGGTCTGTGCGTCGCTGGATGGGCGGCCGGGGAGCGATCCCGGAAGCCAGCGGGCTTTGCTGCTGAAACTGCACTCTAAGAGTGAAATCCGTCCGGTGCGACCAGCGTTACGGAACGTTTCACTTTCCGACAACTGAATAACATCTACTTTCATTTGCTTGCGCGAAGGGCTCGCCGGATGGCCGCGCCGCCGTTCCGGGTGCGCTTGCTTTATGATGCGAACCCCAACGCGACCCCGTGCCCAAAGGTGCAAACGCCATGCCCAACCTCAATTTCACGCTGACCGGCGAATACGTCGAACTCCACAATCTGCTGAAGATCACGGGCCTCGCGGATAGTGGCGGCTCCGCGAAAATGATGGTTGCCGACGGCGCCGTGATGGTCGATGGCCGGGTCGAGACGCGTAAGACCTGCAAGATCCGCGCGGGCCAGGTCGTACTGCTCGGCGATACGCGGATCGCGGTCCACGAAGGCTGACGGCAGTCCGGAAAATCGCAGGACGGCACGCACCAGAATTGTGCGTCGTCCATCGACAGCGGCCGGGGGAGGCAATAAGCTGTCGGTTTCGACAGGTAAACGACGGACCGCGCCACGGGCGAGGAGTCGGCTGACCGGCTCGGCGCCGCGTCGCGGTTTTTTCCCGCCGGCTGCCCGGCCGCTCCAACGCCCGTCGGAGCGCGCGGCGAGATGCAATGCGGCGCCGCTCGCGCCCGCCTTTCGCTGACGCCACCGCTGTTGCCACCGCTGCCACTTTTCGCCGTCAGGCATTCGATGACTCAACCCAGCTTCGCCCGCGCGGCCAGCCGGCCGCCGACCCTATCCCGCCACGCGGCCGACACCGCGCGGCTCGCCGCGCCGCTCGCGATCGCGCAACTGTCGCAAATGGCGATGAGCGTCACCGACACGATCCTGCTCGGCTCGCTCGGCCCCGATGCGCTCGCCGCCGGCGGCCTCGGCGCGAACCTCTTTTTCGTCGTCGTCACGCTGCTGCAGGGCGTGCTGACCTCGGTCAGCGTCAGCGTCGCGCACGCGCGCGGCGCGCGGGACGACGGCCGGGTGCCGCATATTTACTGGACCGGTTTCGTGCTGTCGGTGCTGCTGTCGGTGCCGGCGTTCATCCTGCTGTCGTTCGCGTCGAGGATCCTGCTCGCGGTCGGCGAGCCGGGCCTGCTCGCGCACAACGTCGGCCGATACGCGGCGGTGTTGCGCTGGGGCGCACCCGCGAGCCTGATCGGCGTCGGCCTGATGCGCTCGTTTCTGCCGGCGATCGGCGCGGCACGGCGCCTGTTGTGGGTGTCGATCGCGAGCGTCGGCGTGAACGGCTTCCTGAACTACGGGCTCATCCACGGCGCGTACGGGCTGCCGCGGCTGGGTTTTCTCGGCTCGGCAGCCGCGACCACGATCACCGTGTGGCTGACCGCGCTCGTGCTGATGGCGCTGCTGCATCTGCGGCCGCGCTTCCGCCATTTCGTCGTCGCGACGCGGCCCAAGCTGCCGTTGATGGGCGAATTGTTCGGCATCGGCTGGCCGGTCGCGATCACCTACGGCGTCGAGTCGACGCTGTTCCTCGCCACTGGCCTGATGGTCGGCCTGCTCGGCGAATCGCAACTGGCCGCGCATCAGATCGCGCTGAACGTCGCGTCGGTCGCGTTCATGGTGCCGCTGTCGATCGGCCAGGCGGCCAACGTGCGGGTCGGCTACTGGGCCGGCGCCGGTCAGCCGCTCGCCGCGCGCCACGCGGGCTTCGTCGCGCTCGCCCTCGGCGTCGGCTTCATGTCGATGTCGGGCCTCGTGCTGATCACCGCGCCGCACTGGATCGTCGGTCTGTATCTGCATCTGGACGACCCGGCCAACGCGCCGACCATCGCGCTCGCCAGTTCGCTGCTCGGCGTGGCGGCGATTTTCCAGATCGTCGACGGGATGCAGGCGGTGAGCTCCGGTTGTCTGCGCGGCCTGAAGGACACGCGCGTGCCGATGATCGCCGCCGCGTTCGGCTACTGGGTGATCGGTTTTCCGACCGGCTATCTGCTCGCGTTTCACGCCGGCCTCGGCGCGCGCGGCTTGTGGTGGGGGCTCGCCGCAGGTCTCGCGAGCGTCGCGCTGCTGATGACGCTGCGTTTTCACAGGCTGAGCCGACGGCAGGCGCCGACGGCGGCATCGGCCACGCCGCCCGCGCGCTCGGTTTGAGCGAAGTAGCCGTACGCTCCACTCCTGAAGCACTCCCTGTAAAAGGTAAAATGGCCGCCGCGGCACGCGAGCGCTAACCCGCGCTCACGCGCCACGAACCGCACGACGGCGCGCCTCACGAAGGCAGGCGCCGGACTGGCGCCGCTCGCGCGCTCACCATTGCCCGCTTCGCGTGCGGCTTCAATTGGCCGGCCGTTTTTGCCGCGCTTTCGCCACGGCGCTTGCCGCAGCCGCTTCACCCGCTTTGGCGCGGCAAACGCCGCAACGCCAGCCGCCAGCCGACACCCGGCCGCGCCGCAGCCCCAATTTCCCGCGATACAACATAACCAAGGACCACCCGCCATGCTTGCCCGCGTCACCCGCCTGTTCCCGCTCTGGGCCGTGCTCGTCTCGGTCGCCGCGTACTTCTCGCCGGCCTCGTTTTCCGGCGTTGCGCCGCACGTCACCACGCTCCTCACGATCATCATGCTGGCGATGGGCGTCACGCTGTCGGCCGGCGATTTCCTGCGCGTGTTTTCGCGGCCCGCGCCGGTGATCGCCGGCATCGTGCTGCACTACCTCGTGATGCCGCTCGCCGCGTGGGTCATCGCCCGGGCGCTGCGCATGCCGCCCGAGCTGACCGCCGGCATGGTGCTGGTCGGCAGCGTCGCCAGCGGCACAGCGTCGAACGTGATGATTTATCTCGCGCGCGGCGACGTCGCGCTGTCGGTGACGATCAGCGCGCTGTCGACGCTCGTCGGCGTGTTCGCGACCCCGCTGCTCACGCGCCTTTACGTCGACGCGTCGATCGTCGTCGACGTGCACGGCATGCTGATGAGCATCCTGCAGATAGTCGCGCTGCCGATCGTCGTCGGTCTCGTCGTCAATCATCTGTTCGGCAAGCTCGTGCGCAAGATCGAACCGATCCTGCCGCTCGTGTCGATGGTCGCGATCGTGCTGATCATCGGCGCGGTGGTGGGTGGCACGCAGAAGAGCATCGCGTCGGTGGGCCTCGTCGTGATGGTCGGCGTCATCCTGCACAACGGCATCGGCCTGCTCGGCGGCTACTGGGGCGGCCGTCTGCTCGGTTTCGACGAAGCCGTCTGCCGTACGCTCGCGATCGAAGTGGGCATGCAGAACTCCGGTCTCGCCGCGACGCTCGGCAAGCTCTACTTCACGCCCCTCGCCGCGCTGCCGGGCGCGCTGTTCTCGGTCTGGCACAACCTGTCGGGCTCGCTGCTCGCGGGAGTGTGGGCGGGTCGCCCGGCGAAAGGCTCGACCCATCCCGACGGCGAGCGCGCGCTGCGCGCCGGGCGCGTCTGATAGAGCGTCCGCGCACCGCGGTTCGCATCAGTTGATGGATCACCGAATCGCGGCGCCCCCCGACCGACGCGCGGCACTCTGCTGCGTTTGCAGACGAACGACGAACACGCGCCCCAATTCCCTTAGAATGGTTTTCTCGACAGCGTGCGCAGGCCTTCGCTGTCGCCACGCGAAAAGCTTGCAAAACAAGGGGAAAACAGCGTGCAGGGCCAATTCGAACAACATCGGCGGGCCGCGCGCCGCCACTCGATAGTCAGCACGACGAGGCAATTTTTCCTGCTCTGTTGCGCGGCGGCATTGGTGACCGCCTGCGCGACGAAGCCGCCCGCCACCGCGTTCAACCGCCAGCTCACGCACGCACTCCCCGCCACCGCGGATACGCCGCTGCGCGAAGCGCTCGCGCCGTTCGAGGCGAAGCATCCGGAGCAGTCGGGCTTTCGCGTGCTGGCGAACGGCACCGACGCGTTGCAGATGCGCATCGCGCTCGCGCGCGCGGCGACCAAAACCCTCGACATGCAGTACTACATTGCCAACGAGGACACCACCGGCAAGCTGCTGCTCGGCGCCGCGCTGTATGCGGCCGATCACGGCGTGCGCGTGCGCATGCTGGTCGACGATCTGAACTTCAAGGACATCGACCGCATCATGGCGGGGCTGAACTCGCACGACAACATCGAGATCCGCGTCTTCAATCCGTTCGGCAGCGCCCAGCAAGGCATGTTCGAGCGCACCACGAACGTATTCACGCAGATCGGCCACTTCACGCGCCGCATGCACAACAAGGCGATGATCGCGGACAACCAGCTCGCGATCGTCGGCGGGCGCAATCTTGGCGACGAGTACTTCAGCGCCAGCGAAACGCTGCAGTTCCGCGACATGGACGTGCTCGCGGCGGGCCCGATCGTCGCCGACGTCTCAGCGAGTTTCGACGACTACTGGAACAGCGACCTCGCCTATCCGCTGCGTGCGCTGAACAAGCAGAAATTCGACCAGAAAGAACTCGACCAGACGCGCGACGACCTGCGCCACCACTGGCGCACCAATGCCGATCCGTACAACGCGAAACCGCTGAACGCGACGCCGCTCGCCGCGCAGATTACGAGCGAGCAGCTCGGCCTCACGTGGGCAAGTGCGGAATTCTGGGCGGACCTGCCGGAGAAGATCGCGCATCCGTCGCCGGACTACGTGAGCCCGCCGCTCGCGCGGCTGCGCGAACTGATGCGCGACGCGCAGCACGACTTCCTGATCGTGTCGCCCTACTTCGTGCCGCACGCGTCGGGCGTGCAGGCGGCCGGCGAGCTCACGCGCCGCGGCATCCGCATCGCAGTGCTGACCAACTCGCTCGCGGCTACCGACGCGGTCGCCGTGCAGGCCGGCTACAGCCCGTTCCGGGTGCCGCTGCTAAAGGCAGGCGTCGAACTGTACGAATTCAGGTCATTCCAGGACACGCCGAACGTGGGGCTGGTCGGCTCGCGTTCGCGCGCGAGTTTGCATGCGAAGACTTATGTGATCGACCACCAGATTCTCGTCATCGGCTCGATGAACCTCGACCCGCGCTCGGCCAATCTGAACACCGAGCTAGCACTCGTGATCCACAGCCCCGAACTCGCGAATCAGGTCGCCGGCATCATCGAGCGCGCCATCCAGCCCGATCACAGCTACCACGTGACGCTCGCCGACGCGGCCCAGCTCGCCTATCTGCGCTCGATCGGCGCGCCCCTGTCGCCGCTCGTCTGGACCGACGTCGAGAACGGCCAGACGCGCACCTACATTTTCGATCCGCAGGCCGGTTTTTACCGGAATGCGCTAACGGGTCTATTCTCGTTATTGCCTGTCAACTCGGAACTTTGAGAAGCGGAGTCAACCATGAGTGAAGACGTACGGATGGAGCGCGACACGTTCGGCGAAATCGCGGTGCCGAACGCCCGCCTGTGGGGCGCGCAGACGCAGCGCTCGCTGCAGAACTTCAAGATTTCGACGGAAAAGCAGTCGCCCGAGCTGATCACCGCGCTCGCGGTGATCAAGCGCGCGGCCGCCGAGGTCAACCTCGGCCTCGGTGTGCTCGACGAGCAGAAGGCCCGCGCGATCATGCAGGCGGCCGACGAGATCATCGACGGCAAGCATCCGGACGAATTTCCGCTGGCGGTCTGGCAGACCGGCTCGGGCACGCAGACCAACATGAACCTGAACGAGGTGATCGCCAACCGCGCGAGCGAGCTGCTCGGCGGCGAGCGCGGCGAAGCGCGCAAGGTGCATCCGAACGATGACGTGAATCGCGGGCAGTCGTCGAACGACGTGTTTCCGACCGCGATGCACGTGGCTGCCGCGGATGCCATCGTCAAGCATCTGCTGCCCGCGCTGAAGACGTTGCGCGACACACTCGACGGCAAGGCGAAAGCGTTCACCGACGTCGTCAAGATCGGCCGCACGCACCTGCAGGACGCGACGCCGCTCACGCTCGGCCAGGAATTCTCGGGCTATGTCGCGCAGCTCGAGCACGGCATCCGGCACGTCGAGTCGGTGTTGCCGCATCTGTACGAGCTTGCGCAGGGCGGCACCGCGGTCGGCACGGGACTGAACGCGCACCCGAAGTTCGCCGACGGCGTCGCCGCCGCGATCGGCAAGCTGACCGGTCTGCCGTTCGTGTCGGCGCCGAACAAGTTCGAGGTGATGGCAGCCGCCGACGCGCTGGTATTCGCGCACGGCGCGCTCAAAACGGTGGCCGCGAGCCTGAACAAGATCGCCAACGACATCCGCTGGCTCGCGAGCGGCCCACGCTGCGGTCTCGGCGAGCTGTCGATCCCCGAAAACGAGCCGGGCAGCTCGATCATGCCGGGCAAGGTCAATCCAACCCAGTCCGAAGCGTTGACGATGCTATGCGCGCAGGTGTTCGGCAACGACGTCGCCGTGAACATCGGCGGCGCGAGCGGCAACTTCGAGCTCAATGTGTTCCGTCCGATGATCGCGCACAACGTGCTGCAGTCGGTGCGCCTGCTCGCCGACGGCGCGCACAGCTTCAACGACAACTGCGCGGCCGGCATCGAGCCGAATCACGAGCGCATCGATACCTTGCTCAACGAATCGCTGATGCTGGTGACGGCGCTCAATCCGCACATTGGCTACGACAAGGCCGCGCAGATCGCGAAGAAGGCGCACAAGGAAGGCACGACGCTGAAGGTGTCGGCGCTGGCGCTCGGCTATGTCACCGAGCAGCAGTTCGACGAGTGGGTGCGACCGAAGGATATGGTCGGACGCACCGCATGATGATGCGCGCCTAGATCTTTCCCTGCGCGACTTCTTCCGGCTTCAGCTCGACGATCGCGTCGAGCGCTTCCTTCACGTCCATCGCGTACCTGGCGAGGCGTTTCTGTTCGTCGGTCTCTGGCAGGAAGGCGGGCACCGGCACCGGATGGCCGTTCTCGTTGACGGCGACCATGACGACGAGACAGTCGGTGGTCTGCAGCAGTTCGCCGCCCTTCGGATCGCCCGCGTGCACCGACACGTGGATGTGCATGCTGGTGCGGCCCGTCGCGACGACGCGCGCGCGCAGCTCGACCAGATTGCCGACGAGGATCGGCCGACGGAAACGGATATTGCCGACGCTAACCGTCACGCAATAGCGCCCAGACCATACCGCGGCGCATGCGTAGGCGGTTTCGTCGATCCACTTCATCAGCGCGCCGCCATGCACCTTGCCGCCGAAGTTGACCGAGGTCGGCTCGGCGAGAAAGCGGAAGGTGGTTTCCGAACGGTCCAGTGGTGCGGTGGGAACAGTGCTCATCTTGACTCCGGTCAATCGGATGCATTGAAAGGAGGCGATTATACGAGCGCAATATTGCGCGCGGCGCGGCGTCGATCGGGGACGCGGCGCGAAGCGCGCCGATGGGCCGAGGGTGGGCCTAGTTGTGGACGCTGATCCCTGTGTCGACGGTGCCGTACATGTTGATGCTGCCGCTGCCGGCCGACCCCGAGCCGGCTCCGCCCCCCGCGCAGGCGCTGGACAGCAGAACCGCCGCGGCGACGGCGAGAAGAGTTTTCATCACATCGATTTCCTGCAAGGACAGGCTTCGATTCTAGCCTGGCGGCTCGCGACGACGCGCAAACGCGGACCGAGCCGGACACGTCCGTCGCATCGATTGTTCACGCGAAGCTGAAACATCGAATACCCGATGCGCGTAGAGTAGGAATCGTGGCGGCGGGCTTTGCGATTGGACCGCGCTGCCCTGTGCCGCCCATTCAGGAGACGCGCCATGACCGCCCCCCTCTTAGACGACCAGAACCACTTCCCCGGCCTGAGCCGCATCGGCGCGCTACTCGCCGATCCCGGCCGCGCCGCGATGCTGTGGGCGCTAATGGACGGCAGCGCCCGCCCAGCCGGCGAACTGACGATGATCGCGGGGCTGTCGCCATCGGCGGCGAGCGCCCATCTCGGACGGCTCACCGACGGCGGGCTGCTCGCGCTCGAAGTGCGCGGCCGGCATCGCTATTTCCGTATCGCGTCGGCGGACATCGCCGCATCGATCGAAGCACTCGCCAACGTCGCGCAGGTCAGCGCGCCACAGCGCTCCGTGCCGCGTCCGGCACGCACCGTGCCGCTAGAAATGCGCTACGCGCGCACCTGTTACGACCACATGGCAGGCGAGCTGTCGGTGCGCATGTTCGAGCGGATGCTCGAGCGCGGACTGCTGACGCAAGACGGCGCATCGCTCGAAGCGACCGCGCAGGGCGTCGCCCGCTTCGCCGACTGGGGCATCGATATGGCCGCGCAGAAGACCCGACGGCGGCGCTTCGCTTGCACCTGCCTCGACTGGAGCATGCGCCGACCGCATCTGGGCGGCGCGCTCGGCGCGGCGTTGCTCGATGCGTGGTCGGCGCATGGCTGGGTCGAGCGGACCGAGCGGCCGCGCGTGCTGCGCGTCACGCCGGCCGGCCATCAACAATTCGATGCGTTTCTGGCCGGATAGACCGTTCACCTGCCGGCGGCCCGACGCCGCGAGACCTTTTGTTACACGCCAGTGAGTCCACCTTACAAATGAGCGACTCTTGAAACATAGGCGGCAAGTACAGTGACTGAACGGACCCGGCCCATTGCCGCGTCCGTCGGAGATCAGTCATGACACACGCCAAGCAGCCCGTGCAGCATGCCGGGATCCGACGCCGGATGAGCGGCTATACGCTGATCGCGGCCGCCGTCGCGCTCGCGGCGCAGAGCGCCCTGGCGCAGCAAGCGACACCCACGCCACAAGCCGCGGCGGCCGTCGGGCCGGGCGGCGATCCGTCGGGCGGCGCTCCGTCGGGGGGCGATCCGCCGGGGCGCGTCGCGCGGCTGAACTACACGGCCGGCGCCGTGACCACCGAGCCCGCCGGCGCGACCGACTGGTCGTACGCGCAGATCAACCGGCCGCTGACGACCGGCGACCAGCTATGGAACGACCAGAACGCACGCTCCGAGCTGCACATCGGCTCGACCGCGGTGCGCCTCGGCCAGAACACGAGCCTCGACGTGCTCAATCTCGACGACACGACCGCGCAACTGAAAGTCGCGCAAGGCACGCTATCGACGCGCGTGCGCGAGCTCGCGCCGGGCTCGTCGTATGAAATCGACACGCCGAACCTTGCGCTCGGCGTAAATGGTCCCGGCGACTACCGTGTCGACGTCGCGCCGGACGGCAGCAGTACGACCGTCACCGTGCGCAGCGGCAGCGCGATCGCATACGGCGACGGCGGCCAAGTGCCGGTCGCGGCGGGTCGGCAGATCCGCTTTGCCGGCACCAGCCTGCAGCAGCTCGCCGACAACCGCGCCCCTGCTCTCGACGAACTCGACCAGTGGGCCGCCAGCCGCGACGCCACCGAAGACCGCTCGCTGTCGGCGCGCTACGTGTCGCGCGACATCCCCGGCTACGAGGACCTCGATGCCAACGGCACATGGCGCGAGACGCCGCAGTACGGCGAAGTGTGGGTGCCGAATGCGACGCCGGCCGGCTGGGCGCCGTATCACGACGGCCACTGGGTCTGGCAGGCGCCGTGGGGCTGGACCTGGGTCGACGACCAACCTTGGGGCTTCGCGCCGTACCACTACGGCCGCTGGGCCGAGGTCGACGGCACGTGGGCCTGGGTGCCAGGTCCGCTCGAAGCGGACGCGGCGCCGGTCTATGCGCCGGCGCTGGTCGCATTCGTCGGCGACGACGACGGCGGTGTCGACTGGGGTGTGAACCTGGCGGTCGGCGGGGTCATCGCGACGGGCGTCGCGTGGTTTCCGCTCGGGCCGGGCGAGCGGTGGCATCCGCATTGGGGCGGTCACGACCGCTGGAGCGCTGGGTACTACGACCGCGTGAACCGCACGACGATCGTCAACGACTACCGCCGCAACGTGAACATCCACAACACATACGTGAACTATCGCGTGCCGGGCGGTGTGACAGCCGTGCCGGCGACAGCGTTCGTGCACGGTCAGCCAGTCCGACGCTTTTCGCAGAAGGTCGATCCGGCGCAGTGGCGCAACGCGCGGATCAACCCGGGCGCACCGGGGATCGCGCCGGTGCGCGAAAGCTTCGGGTCGGATCTGCGGCGCGCGAACTACCGGCCACCGGCGAGCGTCGTCGGCCGGCCGGTCGTCGCGACTCGCAATCCCGTCATGCCGGCCGCTTATCACGACGAGCTCGCGCAGCGCTTCGCGCAAAGCGGCGGTCGGGTGCCCGGCGGCGGCCAGCCGGTCGTGCGCACCGCGGTGCCGGCGCATATGACCGGCGCACCGAACGCGCTGCCGATGGCGAACGTGCGGGTCGTGCAATCGCATGTGCCGGGACGTCCGCCGGGGATGGCCGCGGGTGCGCCTGGCGCGCCTGGCGCAATGGGCGGTAACGGCCCGCATGGCGTCGAGCAGGCTGGCCAGCGGCCCGGCGAAGCCAGCGTCGTGGGGCCGCATGGCGAAGCGCCGCAAGCGCGTCAGGGCATGCCGCCGCAGATGGTCGGCAAGCCGCGTCCGCCGCAGCCTGCCGAGAGCGGGCTCGCGGGCAATATGGGCCATCCGTCGAATGGTGTGCCGCGGCCGCCGCAAGCAGCCGGTGGGAATTCAGCCAACGCGGCGGCGTACGCACGGCAGCGCGGCGCGCCGCAGGAATGGGGCGCGGTCGGTAGGTCTCAGCCGGCATGGACGCAGCCGCATACCCCGATGGCGCAGCAGGCACCGCGCATGGCGCAACCGGGCGGCCCGCAACAGCCGAGCTTCGCGCAACAGGCCGGTGTGCCCCATCCGCCGGACAACCCGGCCGCGCAGCAACAGGCGCGTGTGCCAAACTCGCATCCGCCTGTGACGCAACAGGCGCCGCACGCCGTCCCACCGCAGCAACCGCGTCCCGAACCACAAATGCAGCAGGCGCAACAGCGGCGTGTCGAACCGCGTCCGCAGCCGATGCCGCAAGCCCCTCGGCCCGAACCGCAGTTCCAGCAGGCGCGGCAGCCGCATTTCGAACCGCGTTCACAGCCGATGCCGCAAGCCCGGCCCGAGCCGCGTCCGCAGATGCAGCAGCCACGCCCCGAACCGCGGCCCCAGCAGGTGCAGCAGCCACGTCCGCAACCCCAGCCGCAACCGCAACATGCCGAGCAGCACCAGGGCGGCGGCAATCGTGACGAGCATCACAAGAGCTAAGCAGGACGCCTGCCGTCCCGGCAACAATAAAGCCCCGCGATGCAAACCATCGCGGGGCTTCTGTTATTCGACGACGACGAGGGCGAGCGCTACCGCCCCGCTCCCACCGACATCAGATCGCCATCGGCGCCGTCAGCGGCTCGTGATGCCGATAGCCGACCAGAGAGAAATCCGCAGGCTCGATCGTCTCGAGCCATTCCGGCTCGTACACGCCGGTCTTCGCGTAGTCGGGCACGCGATCGGAAATCGCGAGCCGCGGACTCCCGTACGGCTCGCGCTCGAGCTGCTGGTGCAGCATATCGAGCTGATTTTCGTAGATATGCGCATCGCCGATGAAATAGCTGAACCAGCGCGGCGTATAGCCCGTCAGCCGTCCGACCAGATGCAGCAGCGCCGCGCCCTCGGTCAGATTGAAGGGCGTGCCAAGCCCGACGTCGTTGCTGCGGATATACAGGCACAGCGAAATTTCGCGGCGCGTAACGTTCGGCAGAAACTGGTACAGCAGATGGCACGCCGGTAGAGCGATCTGGTCGAGCACGGCTGGGTTCCAGGCATGGAACAGAATGCGTCGATCGGCGGGGTTCTGCATGATCGTGTCGAGACACTGGCGCAGCTGGTCGATCGCCTTGTAAAGCAGCACCTTCGAGCGGCCTTCTTCGTCGAACTGTGTGATAACGCGAAAACCGCGCGCCTGCGCGTCAGCGAGTTGTGCACTTGCGCTGGCGTCGAGCACCTTGTAGGCCGGCCACTTGCGCCATTGCACGCCGTAGACGTCACCGAGATCATCCGGACCCTCGCGATACGGATTGGCGAGCCACTGCGCATTCTGATTCGCGTTCCCGTCCCACACCTTGCAGCCGAGCTCGCGGAAATCCGCGGCGCTGCGCGAAGCACGCAGAAACCCGACCAGCTCGCCGATCGCCGACTTGAACGCGAGCTTCTTCGTCGTGACCGCTGGAAAGCCTTGTTGCAGATCGAAGCGCAGCATCGCGCCGGGCATGCTGATGGTGCGGATGCCGGTGCGGTTTTCCTGCCACGTGCCGGTGTCGAGAATCGTACGGACGAGGTCCAGGTATTGTTTCATGCAGTTTCCTTCGGCGCGGCGCGAACCCGATCAGGCGCGCACACGGAATTGAGCAAAACCCGATTCTAACAAGCGCGACCGCACGCCGCCGGGGCATGGCGCGCCGCATGGGGAATATCGAGGGATATATCAGACGGAAAGGAAAACACCGCGGGACGCGATATACGGGCGGCAAATACGTGCATGCAAAAGTGCTTCGACGCGACGCTTGCCGGCTGGCGTCGCTGCGCCCGGAAGGCACAGTCAATCCGTCCGAACCGGCACAGCCCGAGACCCCCGGCGACGCGCCAGACCTTCACATGCCACGTCGCCCGTCTCGCCGCTCGCCCGCCGCCTACAGATGTTGCACGGACGCCGGCAAATCGCCGTGCGGCGGCGCCATCGGCTCACCTTCCATATGACGCATGCCGTGCGAGCACAGCAGCCGGTACAGCGTTACGCGCGAGATGCCAAGTTCCTGCGCCGCGTCTCCGAGCCGCCCGCGATGCCGCAGCAACGCAAGCTCGATCGCCTGACGCTCGGCCGCTTCGCGCGCCTGCGCGAGCGACACCGGCACGATCTCGACGTATTCGGCAAGTTCGAGGTCGCGCGCGGTGATCGCGCGTCCCTCCGACATCACGATCGCGCGCCGCACCCGATTGATCAGTTCGCGCACGTTGCCGGGCCAGCCGTAGTTATGCAGCGCGGCGATCGCGTCGGGCGCGAAGCCACGCAGGCGGCGGCTCGCATCCTTCTTGAAACGTTCGAGCATATGCCGCGCGAGCAGTTCGATGTCCTTGCCGCGCGCGCGCAGCGGCGGCTCGTCGATCTGCAGCACGCAGAGGCGGTGATAGAGGTCGGAACGGAAGCGCCCTTCGATCATCGCCGCGGTCATGTCCACGTGCGTGGCCGAAATGATGCGCACGTCGACGTCGATCGCGCTATGGCCGCCGAGCCGCTCGACCTTGCGCTCCTGCAGGAAGCGCAACAGGCTCGCCTGGCTTTCGAGCGGCAGATCACCGATTTCGTCGAGAAACAGCGTGCCGCCGTTGGCCGCCTCGACCCGGCCGATCTTGCGCTGGTTCGCGCCGGTGAACGCACCGCGCTCATAGCCGAACAGCTCCGATTGCAGAAGATGCGGCGGGATCGCACCGCAATTGATCGGCACGAACGGCGCGTTGCGCCGCGCCGAGCGTTCATGAATGGCGACTGCCGTCAGCTCCTTGCCGGTACCCGATTCACCGGAGATGAACACCGGCGCGTCGGTCATCGCGACCTTGCGGATCGAGCGGAACAGCGCGAGCATCGCGTCGCACGAGCCGACCATCTCGCCCTCGGCGCCTTGCGAGCCGTCGTGCGACGCCGTTTCGCTCAGCGAGATCATGCCGTACGCATGACCGACCGAGTCGACAATACGGTCGCCAGAAGACGGCACCGTCACGTAATCGAAACAGTAGTCGCGCACGAGCCGGCGCAACGCGGCGTCCTGGAGTTGGCCAGGCGTAGTGGCAGCGACCCAGCCGACGTTCGGCATGGTCAAACAGGATTCAAAAGCGGCGATTTCGTGCGGCTGGAAATCACTGGACAGATCGAGCAGGCCGCCAGCAGCCGAGCCGGTGCGCACTGCCCGGCGCGCATCGCGCGCCGATCCCACGACTTCGACATGCCAGCCACGCTGCATAAAACGCGTATTCAGTTCCGCGCTCGGGTCACGCGAAACGTAAATCAGTTGCCGCGTTGCGGGTTCCATTATTCAGATCCTCTCGCCAACGAACGTTAAGGACGACGCATGCATCTGAAATTGCGGTTCAGACACGCTGACTCGTCCAGGATTCGCGAATCGCAAAACCCGAACGGCCATTCCATTCCGTGCGGACAGCTGATCCCCAAGAAAGCGGCGTGTGTGTTCGAGACGGCCCGATATGGGCCTTTTTTAAATCTGAAGCTGTTTTCGAGAGCTTACTATACGCGCGCAGCTTCGAAAACAATTATGCGAATTTAATCGATTGATCCGTTGCCCATCAAGGCTTTGCGGCCGATCGCGATTTATTCAGCCGACAAATCAAACATTAGTGGAAGCGCTTTTCGTGGCGTTCTCGCGACAGTATTTCGTACCTTGCGGCTTAACGAATTATAGGTATTTTCTGCTGATCCGTTTCAGGGCTGCAACGTTTTTTCCCGATTTGGAACGCATTAGTCGTGTTTGCGCTGGTTGGCGCCAGACGTATCAATGGATTGCGAGCGATGGCACACGTTTCGCTAATTGGCGTGCACCAGGGAGACACATCATGCGACTCGCATTCCGCATCGATCTGATAAGCCGCCGCGCACCATACTTCGCGATCTGCGCAGCTCTCGCGTTCAGCGCCCTACCGGCGAGTGCCGGCACGCCGACAGCGCAAGCCGCCCCGGCGCGATTCGCCACGCTGACGGATTCCGGCGATGCCGCCGACCCCGCCTCCGCCAGCCTGCAAGCCACCACGCCGGTTGCCGCGGAGGACGACAGCCAGATTGGCGCCAACCCGTCGACCCCGGCTGCCGATGCTGCATCCATGAACGATATTTCGCTCGACGACCAGATGCTGTCGCGGCAACGCGGCGGCGCGGTCGGCATGTTGATGGTCGCCGCGACGCCCCGGTTGATGCAAAGCGGCGGCAACCAGGTGACGTTGTGGGACGAGATCGCGCCACCCTCGCCGCTGCCGGTGCCCGTCGATGCCGCGCGCGCCGCCCAGGGCAACGTCGCGACATACCAGCGCAAGTAAGCAGGACGAAGCCACGAACAGACGGCAAATAACCAGGCAATGCAGGACCGGTGGCCGCGCGAGCAGTGACGCGCCCCACGACGGCGGGACACAGGCAACAAGAGAGAAGGGACCGGGACATGAGTACGAACCAACAGACGCCGCACGCCCTCGGGCTGCCGGCGGCGTCGTTCAGCAACGCTCCCGTCTTGCCGCGCGCCGCTTCGGCCGCCACCGCCCTTCTCGCCAGCGTCCTCGTCACCGTCTGCTTCACGAGCCATGCCTATGCCGAGCAGGTTGCCAATCCGGGCGACCTCGTCGTCGAGCGCAGCGTCACGCCGCGCGACGCGTTCGTCCCCGTGCCGCGCGACCAGGACCCGGTCGCCGTGCGCGCCACCACGTTCCCGGCCAACTCGTTCGATCCGACGATCGCGACGCTCGTCGGCGACACCGATCTGACGAACGCGCACGGCTCGAACGGCGTCGCCGCCGGCGGCGTACTCGGCGGCACCGGCATGCAGGCCGTCACGCAGATCCTCTCCGGCAAGACGACCGGCAACACGATCCCGCTGAACTCGGGCGGCATCGGCGGACCGGCGACGGGCGTCGGCGGCACGATCAGCTCGTCGGTGACGGGCGCGCTCGCGCCGCTATCGAACGTGCTCGGCGGCGCGCTCGGAGGTCTGAAATGAGCACACGCCTGCGCCCCTCGCTGCGCTCGCGGCAAATCGCTGCGGCACGCCCGGCCCTGCGCGTCTGCACGTGCCTGTGCATGGGCGTCGCTGCGTTCGTCGCCGGCGCGGCTCACGCGCAGGCGCAAGCGGTGCCCATCGTCGGCGCCATCGCGACGATCGGCCCCGGCGCGGGCATGGGCGCGACGGGCGCGCTCGCGGTCAACGAAACGGCTGGCCTCGACAACGCGCAGGCCAACCAGATCACGGTAACGAACGGCGCCGCGGTCGGCAACGCGAACCCGAGCGTGCAAAGCGCGTCGGTGGCCGCGAACGTGCCGCGCGCGCAGGCGTCGATCGAAGCCAATGCGTTTTCGAACACATCCGGCGCGGTGCTGGTGAACCAGTCGGCCGGAGCAGGGAATCTGCAGCGCAACAGCACCCAGATCGGGACTGCGGCGCTCGGAGTCGAGACCGTCTCGGATGGGGAGCTATCCGCGACGGCCCCGAAAAACGGCAGTCCGGGGCCGTCGAACGCGATTCACGGCGTGCGCGAGGCAAGCATTTCCAGCGATGCCTTGCGCAACGCGAACGGAATCG
Source organism: Paraburkholderia sp. 35.1 (assembly GCF_050436525.1). Taxonomy (NCBI): domain Bacteria; kingdom Pseudomonadati; phylum Pseudomonadota; class Betaproteobacteria; order Burkholderiales; family Burkholderiaceae; genus Paraburkholderia; species Paraburkholderia sp. 35.1. The sequence continues at coordinate 903,508 of NZ_JBNDMJ010000003.1, forward strand.
TGCAGATCAACCAGGCAGCCGGCGCCGGTAATGCCACGGCAAACAGTTTTGTGCTCCGTCCCCCGGCGGGCACTTTTTTTAACTGACCACACTTAAGTATCGGAGCGAATCATGAAGCGCACTCTCATTGCCACGGCCGTCCTCGTTGCCGCGTCCGGCAGCGTGCTTGCCGCGCCGCAGAAGGCCTACCTGTTCAATACGACGGTCGTCGGCGAGATGGTCGGCGTCGAAGGTCTGGTCGGACTGTTTGGCTGCGTGCATGTCTCCAGCACGGCTAACGCGGTGATCAACAACAATCAGACCGTCAACGTGAATGCGACGCTCGATCCGCAGGCCCAGACCTACACCAGCGGCAACGTGACCACGACCCTGAACAACAGCACAACGTCGGTCAGGGGCGGCGGCTCGGCATTCGCGTTCACGACGCAAAACCATACGTCGTCGAGCTCGGGCTCGCAGGGCTTCGAAGCCTCCGGCGGCTATGCGTACGGCAGCCAGAGCGCGAGCGTGACGAGCAGCGGCTATGAAACCAGCCAGCAGGCAGCCGGCATTGCGGGCAGCTTCTCGCACACAAGTCAGAACTCGGGCGGCCAGCTGTCGGCCGGCGGCTCGATCGGCGGCAGCTACAGCTATCAGGACCACAACACGTTCTCGCACGGCAGCGGCTCGTTCAGCGCCCGCAGCGGCCTGCAGGCCGGTTATCGCGAATCGAGCTACGCGAACTCGTCGGGCGTCGCCGGCGGCTTCGAAGCGAGCGAAGCGTCCGGGCAAAGCCGTTCATGGGGCTTCAGGGCGAGCGAAGGCTCCGGCTATGCGATGGTCGGCGAGCAATCGTCGGGCTACTCGCGCAGCCGCTCGTCGTCGAGCGACTCGTATGGCGCCGCCTGGGGCATCGACGCAGGCATGTCGACGACCGACGTGACGACGCGCGGCTCGATCACGCAGCACATCAACAACGAAGCGGCCGCCACGCTGAATGCAACCACCGGCACCAACGCAGCCAGCAACGTGTCGGGCAACCTCGGCATCAACATCGCGGAAGGCATCGACAACGCGCAGAGCAACGACGTGTCGCTCGCCTCGGTCGACGTCGGCAACGTGTTCGGCAACGCGCAGGCCTTCAACGTGCAGTCCTCGGGCGGCAGCGCGACGATCCACAACTTCAATCTGAACGCGTCGGTCGGCAACGGGTCGCTGTCGGGTGTGACGGGCAACGTCGGTGTGAACATCGCTTCCGGTATCGGCAACGCGCAGGACAACGCGCTTGCCGGCGCCGTGACGACGACCTCGCCGGGCAAGGCGCTGACCACCGCGATGGATGCGACGGACGACAACTCGCAATCCGCGACGATGACCGTCCACGGGCAATTCCAGGGCACCGCGAGTCTGGGTGCCGATACGCTGAAAGGCGCCTCCGGAAACATCGGCGTGAACATCGCCGGCGGCGCGGGCAACTTGCAGCACAACGGCCTCGCCATCGCGGCGCTGAACAGCGGCAAGTAAGCCGACGACGCAGCGAGCGCGGGCAAGCAGAAGAAGCACAAAGCAGTCGGAGGGGCGCGCCGGCAGCCATCGAAGCTGCCGGCTCGGATCGGGCAGGAGACCAGCATGACCGGGTTCAAGGGGTTCCCGGCGCTACCGTTCGCCGTAGCGCTGGCAGGGTGCGTGCTGTGCGCGGATCACGCCGCCGCACAGTCGAGCATCGACACGTCCACGTTCGTCGGCGTGCCGTTGACGAAGACGGTCCGTTCGATGAAGGACCTGCGCTACAACCACATCGTCAATCAGCAATTCGATTACAGCTGCGGCGCCGCGGCGCTCGCCACCCTCCTAAAGTACGGCTACGGCATCGATATTCCGGAAACCGAACTGATTCGCCGGATGATGGTCTTTTCAACCCCCGAAGTCGTCGTCAAGAACGGCTTCTCGATGCTCGACATGAAGCACTTCGTCGAGACCATCGGACTGCGCGGCCGCGGCTTTCGCGTCAACGTCGAAGCGCTCCACCATCTTCAGATCCCCGTGATGGTCCTGATGAACATCGACGGCTACGAGCATTTCGTGATCGTCAAACATGCGCAGGACGGCCGCGTGTTCATCGCGGACCCGGCGCTCGGCAATCGCATCGTGCTCGAAGAGGACTTCGCGAAGACCTGGAACGGTCTCGTGTTCGCGGTCCTCGGCAAACCCTTCAGGGAGGATTCACCACTGTTGCAGGACAACGAGTCGCTCGCGCTGAAGCTGCGCGCCGCTGCGCTGGCAGCCGGCACCGCCGCGACGCCCTTTTTCGAGTACGGCTTGAACAAGGCAGACATGTTCTGATCCCGCCATGAAGTCACACTTCACACAGCTTGGGTTCGTGCTCTGCGCCGTCGCCTGCGGCGCAGGCGGCCTTGCCCACGCTTCGGAGGGCGCCGCCTCGCCACCGGCTCCCGAACTTTCGATACCGCCCGAGCCAGGCGCCGCGCCCCTGCGGGTGCAACTCGTCGGCGACGACGTGCTCGCGACCCAGACCGGCAAATACGCCGGCGCAACGATGATCTCCGGCTTCGTGCTGAACGTCATTTCGCAATGGCAGTTGCCCAACGGCGCGAGCGCGCTCGCCCAGGGATCGCTGAGCGCGGTGCAGAACGGCGGCGGCCAGCTCACGAGCTCCGTCAGCACGTTCGCCAGCGTGAGCGGCGGCGCGCACGGCCAACCAGGCGATTCGGGCGCCAACCCGAATGCCCAGGCGCGCGGCGGCCAGAGCGTCGGCGTCAATGGCGTGTCGCAGGTCACCCAGGTCGCGGGCGATCGAAACAGCGGCACCAACACCGCGCTAATCGACTTCAACAACAGCGCCGTGACGCTGACGGGCTCCGCCAACGCGCCGTCGGCATCGGCCAGCGATTCGACCGGCTCCGTGAAAGCCGGCATTTCGTTCGGCAGCAACGGCGTGAACGTGGCGCTGCGGACACCCGCTGGGCTCGCCACCCAGACCATCGCGCCGAGCAACGGGCAGATCGCCCAGTTGCTGCAGATTGCAGGCAATAACCAGCAAGTCGCCAACGCCCTGCAACTGCATCTGCAAACCCAGCAGATGTCGGCTTCGATGCTTCGTCAGTTAGGCGTACTGCAGGCACTGCAAAACAGGAGATGACGAAGCGGGCCGCCACCCGCCAGTTGCAGCAAAAGCAGTAAAGAAACGGCCGCGCAGTCGGCACCGCGCGGCCGGACCACCGGGGGAGCAAAAATGAAAAAAGTGTCATCGACCAGGGCACCGGGCATGGCTCTCGCGGCCATTCCGGCCGCCGTGATGCTGTGGGCTCTTTCTCAGTCGGCGAGCGCGCAGGCGCTCGCCGGTCAATCCGTGGAGGACCGTCTGAACACGCTGATGCGCGTCGTCGACGAGCAGCAGCGGCAGATCCATTCGCTCGAACGGCAGGTCACCGAACTCGAGATGGCGCAGCGCGGACGCGGCGTGCCGGGCGCCGACGCCCCCGCGGGCAGCGACACGGTGGCCGAGCAGCCGGGCGCCGACGGCCTGCCGGTGGCGCTGCCGCCGCTCGCGCAGATCGCGCCCGGCGCGCCCGCGCCGGCGGGCACCACCGGCACCGCGACCGGCGTGCCGGTCAATCCGCCGACGCCGGACGGCAGCAATGCAGGCAACGCCAGCGCCGGCGGCCTGCCCGCCGCCACCGACGGCAGCGGCGCGGTCGGCCGGACCCAGCGCGCGAACGAACCGGTGCGCACGCAGGCCGAGCAGGCGGTCGTGCAACGCGAGCATGCGCCGCTCTTCGACCACAAGCTGACGATGGACTTCGGCATCAGCGACACCTACTACGACCGTCGCCAGTTGCAGTTGTCGGGCTTCCTCGCGCTCGACGCGATTTTCCTCGGCAACATCAACCTCGGCCAGACCAAGTCGCACCAGGTAATGGCGGACCTCGACACGCGCTACGGCGTGTCCGACCGCATCAATGTCGACGTCGACGTGCCGTACCTGTATCGGCGCAGCACCTTCATCGTCGGCGGCGCGGGCGGCGCGGCGAGCACGCTGTCGGACGCGACGGTGTCGAGTCACGACATCGGCGACGTGAACTTCGGCATCTACTACCAGTTCGTCAGGGAAACCAATGCCTTGCCGGACGTGGTCGGCAGTCTGCGCGTGAAGGCGCCGACCGGCAGCTCGCCGTTCGGCGAAAAAGTCGTGCAGGTCGACGCGGACAACACCAACCTCGTCGCGCCGACCAGACTGCCGACCGGCACCGGCTTCTGGAACATCACGGCGGGTCTGTCGGTGCTGAAGACCTACGACCCGGTCGTGCTGTTCGGCAGCGTTTCCTATACCTACAACCTTGCGCGTTCGTTCGCGGACATCTCGTCGGTGCAGGGACAAACCGAACCGGCGACGGTCAAGCTCGGCGACATCGTGCAGTTCGGTGGAGGCGTCGCGCTCGCGTTCTCCGACAAGGATTCGGCCAGCGTGTCGTTCACGATGGCGCTCGAACCCGCGTCGCAGACCAAGTCGCCGGGCGGCAGCTATCAGAAGGTGCCGGGCAGCGAAACCACGGCCGCGGCGATGAATTTTGGCCTGAACCACGTCGTGAACAAGCATCTGACCATCAACGGCTCGGTATCGATCGGACTCACACCCGACGCGCCGAACTTCGTGGTCGGCATGCGCTTTCCGTACACCTTCTGACGTGCCAACGATACGAGGTCGAACGTGCGTGAATCACCTCATCTGACCAGTGTGGCTTCCGTCGCGGCAGCGGGATCGCATCTGTCGCTCGCGGTGCCGAAGCAGCGCGCCGCCGTCGCGCGACAGTTGCTGTACGTCGCGCGCACGCCCGACGAAACGCTGATCGCGCATCTGAAAAGCCGCGGCTGGCAGGTCGCGGCGGCGCGCTCGGCGCACGAACTCGCGCGGCTCGCGAAACCTGACATCGCATGCGCGGGAGTCGTCGATCTGGCGAGCTTCGCGCCGCGCGACATCGGCGGGCTCGAGGCGAGCCTGCGTCAGCAGCAGATCGGCTGGATCGCGCTGGCGACCAACGAGCGGCTCGACGATCCGCTCGTGCGACGCCTCGTGCGCCACTACTGCTTCGACTTCGTGAAGCTGCCCGTCGCGCACGCCACGATCGACTATCTGGCCGGCCACGCGTTCGGCATGGTCGCGCTGTGCGACCCGGAACTTCCGCCGCCCGTCAGCGAAGCGGGCGACGAGGAAATGGTCGGCACCTGCGAGGCGATGCAACAGCTTTTTCGCACGATCCGCAAGGTCGCGAACACCGACGCGAGCGTGTTCATCGCGGGCGAATCGGGCACTGGCAAGGAGCTGACCGCGCTCGCGATCCACGAGCGCTCGCCGCGCCGCAAGGCGCCTTTCACGCCGATCAACTGCGGCGCGATCCCGCCTCATCTGCTTCAATCCGAACTGTTCGGCTACGAGCGCGGTGCCTTTACCGGCGCGAATCAGCGCAAGATCGGCCGCGTCGAGGCGGCAGACGGCGGCACGCTGTTTCTCGACGAGATCGGCGATCTGCCGCTCGAAAGCCAGGCGAGCCTGCTGCGCTTTCTGCAGGAAGGCAAGATCGAGCGGCTCGGCGGACGCGAATCGATTCCGGTCGACGTGCGCATCATCTCGGCGACCCACGTCGATCTCGACGGCGCGATGCGCGAGGGCCAGTTCCGTGCGGATCTGTTTCATCGCCTGTGCGTGCTGCGCGTCGATGAGCCGCCGCTGCGCGCGCGGGGGCGGGACATCGAGATTCTCGCGTACCACATGCTGCACAAGTTCAAGACCGACAACGCGCGCAAGATTCGGGGCTTCACGCCGTCGGCGATCGAGGCGCTCTACAACTACAACTGGCCCGGCAACGTGCGCGAGCTGATCAACCGCGTACGCCGCGCGATCGTGATGGCCGAGAACAAGCTGATCTCGGCCGACGACCTCGACCTCGCGGGCTACACGGAGCAGGAAAGCATGACGCTCACGCAGGCGCGCGAGGCTGCCGAGAAGCGCGCGATCGAGGCCGCGCTGCTGCGCCATCGGCATCGGTTGAACGAGGCGGCGGTGGATCTGAACATTTCCCGCGTGACGCTGTATCGGCTGATGGGCGTGCACGGCTTGCGCGAACCGGGCGGCGCCGACGACAAGGGAGCGCTCCCCGCGGACGGGCCGGCGCGGGCGTGAGCGGCGGGTACGCGTCGGTGTGGATCGACGGCTCGGGTAGAATCGCCCGGTTACCCTCCTCTTTCCATTCGATGACGACGCTCACCCTGATCGTCGCTCGCGCCAGCAACGGCGTGATCGGCCGCGACAACCAGTTACCCTGGCGACTGCCCGAAGACCTCAAATTCTTCAAGCGCACGACGATGGGCGCGCCCATCATCATGGGCCGCAAAACGCATGAATCGATCGGCCGGCCACTGCCGGGACGCCGCAACATAGTCGTCACGCGCGATGCCTCGCGACGCTTTCAGGGCTGCGACACCGCGACCAATCTCGACGAAGCGCTCGTGCTCGCCGCGCAGGACCAGGCGCCGCAGGCGTTTCTGATCGGCGGCGCAGAGCTCTACGACGAAGGGCTGCGCCATGCGGACAAGCTGATCGTCACCGAAATCGCCGCCGACTTCGACGGCGACGCGACCTTCCCCGCAATCGACCCGCAGGTGTGGGAAGAAATCGCGCGCGAAGCGCATCACTCGAATGCGCCCAACGACTTAGATTACGCATTCGTCACGTATCAGCGCAAGGACGTCTGACGGCGCGCGCCGCGCAAGCGATAAAAAACGCCACGCAACGTTCAGTTGCGTGGCGTTTTCGTTTGATGCGGGGCTGCGTTGGAACGCGCCGTGCGGCTTACTGCCCCGCGATCGTCATCCGCTCGATCAACACCGAGCCGGTCTGCTTGGTGCCGCGCGTGATCGTATCCGCGCCGACCGCGACGATATGGCGGAACATCTCCTGCAGCGTGCTCGCGACCGTGATTTCCTCGACCGGATACTGGATCTTGCCGTTCTCGACCCAGAAACCCGACGCGCCGCGCGAGTAGTCGCCGGTCACGTAATTGACGCCCTGCCCCATCAGCTCGGTCAGCAGCAGACCCGTGCCGAGCTTCTTCAGCATCGCCTCGAAGTCGTCCTCGGGGCGCGTGTTCGAACTGAGCAGCGACAGGTTGTGCGAGCCGCCCGCGTTGCCGGTGGTCTTCATGCCGAGCTTGCGCGCCGAGTAGGTGGACAGGAAGTAGCCCTCGACGACGCCGTCCTTCACGACCGAGCGCTGGCGCGTGCGCACGCCTTCCTCGTCGAACGGCGCGCTGCCCATCGCGCGCGCGACGTGCGGGTCTTCGACCACCTGCACGTGCGGCGCGAACACCGGCTTGCCGAGGCTGTCGACCAGAAACGAAGTCTTGCGATACAGCGCGCCGCCGCTCGTCGCCTGCACGAATGCGCCGAGCAGGCCCGCCGCGAGCGGCGCCTCGAACAGCACCGGCACCTTGCGCGTGTCGAGGCCGCGCGCGCCGATGCGCGCGAGCGCGCGCTGCGCCGCGTAACGACCGACCGCTTCGGGATCGGCGAGTTCGTCGGCGCTGCGCGTCGACGTGTACCAGTCGTCGCGCTGCATGTTGCGGCCGCTGCCGGCGATCGGCGCGCACGCGACGTAGTGGCGCGAATACGGATAGCCGGCGAGGAAGCCGCGCGAGGTCGCCAGCACGAACTGCGAGTGCTGTGCCGACACGCTCGCGCCTTCCGAGTTCTTGATCTGCGGATCGGTCGCGAACGCGGCGTCTTCGGCGCGGCGCGCGATTTCGACCGCTTCGTCGGCGGACAGATTCCACGGGTGGTACAGATCGAGGTCGCGCGGCGCGGTTTCGAGCAGCTCCGCTTCGGCGAGGCCCGCGCAATTGTCTTCGGCGGTGAAGCGCGCGATGTTGTAGGCGGCCGCGACCGTGTCCTTCAATGCCTGCCGCGAGAAGTCCGAGGTGCTCGCGTTACCGCGTTTGTTGCCGATAAACACCGTCACGCCGACCATCTTGTCGCGGTTGTGCTCAATCGTCTCGACTTCGCCGCGCCGTACCGAGACGGACAGGCCGTCGCCTTCGGAGATTTCGGTCGCGGCGTCGGTGCCGCCGAGCGCCTTCGCGTGACGAAGGATGTCCGAGGCGATTTCCTTCAGCTCATCCTGGGTATGCGGAAAAAAGCGCTGCTTGACGTCCATGTCTGCTGCCATTGTGGTTGCCGTCCTGTTGGGGCCGCGCGGCCCTGGGTATGCACACCGTATTCGGGGCAGGCGCGCGGGTGCGGGATAAATGCATCCCGCGATCATAGCAAGGTACGCGCCGCCGCGGGTCGGGCCGGCGCGGCAAGTTACAATACCGGCATGACACGCAAAACCCGCATTCAACCGATCGAATCCGTCGTCACGGAAGTCGACGAAAACGGCTACGATCGTCCGAGCAAGTCCCAGGTCAAACGCGAAATGCAGGCGTTGCAGGATCTGGGCTTGGAACTCGTCGCGCTGCCGAAAGACGCGCTCAAGCGCATGCCGATGCCCGAAAAGCTCGACGAAGCCGTGCGCGAAGCGCGCCGCATCACCGACCACGAAGGCAAGCGCCGCCAGATCCAGTACGTCGGCCGCGTGATGCGCTCGCTGCTCGACACCGAAACCGCCGCGCTGCGCACCGCGCTCGACACCTACAAGGGCATCAACAAGTCGGAGACGGCGAAGCTCCATTGGATCGAGCGCACCCGCGAAAAGCTGCTGGCCGACGACGCCGCGCTGACCGAGTTCATCCGCCAGCACCCGAGCGTCGACCCGCAGCAGGGCCGCACGCTGATCCGCAACGCGCGCAAGGAAGCGGAGCAGAGCAAGCCGCCGCGCTACTTCCGCGAGTTGTTCCAGTGGATCAAGAGCGCGGCCGGCACCGACGACGAAGCGGAAGACGCGCACGACCCCAACCTCGCCGCGGAAGACGACGATGACGACCGCGACGCCTGATCGACGTAAGCAACGTCAGCACCCCGACGAAATCGTGATCGGCCTCGTGTCGATCAGCGACCGCGCGTCGACGGGCGTGTACGAGGACAAGGGCATTCCGGCGCTGCAGGAGTGGCTCGGCGCGGCCTTGAGCTCGCCATGGCAGGTGGTCACGCGGCTGATCGCCGACGACGCGCCGACCATCTCGGCGACGCTGATCGAGCTGGTCGACGAAGTGGGCTGCGATCTGGTGCTGACGACCGGGGGCACCGGACCGTCGCGCCGCGACGTGACGCCCGAGGCGACGCTCGCTGTCGCGACCAGGGAGATGCCCGGCTTCGGCGAGCAGATGCGGCAGATCAGCCTGAATTTCGTGCCGACCGCGATCCTGTCGCGCCAGGTCGCGGTGATCCGCGAAACCGAACGACACGCCGCGCTGATCATCAACCTGCCCGGCCAGCCGAAATCGATCAGGGAAACGCTGGAAGGCCTGCGCGATGACGGCATGGTCAAGGTGCCAGGGATTTTCGCGGCGGTGCCGTACTGCATCGACCTGATCGGCGGCCCTTACGTAGAAACGAACGTCGACGTGGTCAAGGCGTTCCGGCCGAAAAGTGCGCAACGCGCGCCGCGGCAAGACTGAGGTTCGAGGTTCGGGGCCTGCCCGTGCAAGCCCGCGCTTTACTGAGCGCTCGCGGCGGCGTCCGGCGCCGACGGCACGAGGAAATGCTCGCGGTAGTACTTCAGCTCGTCGATCGACTCGTGGATATCGGCCAGCGCCGTGTGCATCGCGCGCTTCTGGAAGCCCTTGTAGATGACCGGCTGCCAGCGCCGGCACAGCTCCTTCAGCGTACTCACGTCGAGGTTGCGGTAGTGGAAGAAGCTCTCCAGATCTGGCATCCAGCGCGCCATGAAGCGGCGGTCCTGGCAGATCGAGTTGCCGCACATCGGCGACTTGCCCGGCGGCACGTACTGGCCGAGGAACTCGCGGATCTGCGCGGTCGCATCGGCCTCGCTGACAGTCGACGCCTTCACGCGATCGATCAGCCCCGAGCGGCCATGCGTGTTCTGGTTCCACGCGTCCATCTTCGCGAGCGTTTCATCGCTCTGATGAATCGCGAGCACCGGACCTTCGACCATCCTGTCGAGCGTCGAGTTCGTCACCACCACCGCGATTTCGATGATGCGGTCGGTGTCGGGCTCGAGCCCGGTCATTTCCATGTCCAGCCAGACGAGGTTCATGTCGCTGCGCACGAGCGGCGGCTGTTCGGTGGATGCGAGGATGTCAGTCATGAAGGCAACCCTGAGGGCCGCGCGGCGGGCTTCGCTGGAAACCCGCGCGGCGCGGCATGTGTTCGTTTGAAATCGATTCGCGCGGTTCGAGCCGGGCCGGCCGCGCCAAAGCGCCGCCCTGAACTGCAACCCGGAGCTCTTGCGTTGAACCGTCGCTTTAAACCGTATCTCCGCCGCGAGGCGGGAAGAAACATATAATTCTCGCATAGATACCACGGAATCCCCGGATGCCTACCTTGTACTTCACCGCCCTGTTCGTCGTCGCCGTCGTCGCGATGGTCGGCACCAAACTCTGGCTCGCGTCGCGGCAGATCCGCTTCGTCGTCGCGCATCGCGAACAGGTGCCGAGCCAGTTCGCGAACACCATCGCGCTCACCGCGCATCAGCGCGCGGCCGACTACACGGTCGAGCGCACGCGGCTCGCGATGGTCGAGATCGTCGTCGGCGCGGCCGTGCTGATCTGGCTCACGCTGCTTGGCGGCGTGCAGATGCTCGATCTCGCGATCTCCGACTGGCTCGGCCGCGGCTACGTCGGTCAGATCGCGCTGGTTGCCGCTGTGATCGCGATCACGAGCGCGATCGACCTGCCGTTCGATTACTACCGGCAGTTCGTCGTCGAGCAACGCTTCGGCTTCAATCGCATGAGCAAAAGCCTGTTCTTTTTCGACCGTCTGAAGGGCGCGCTGCTCGGCATCGCGTTCGGCCTGCCGTTGTTGTTCGTCGTGCTGTGGCTGATGAACCGCGCGGGCAACCTGTGGTGGCTGTGGGCATGGGTCGTGTGGGTCGCGTTCCAGATGTTCGGCCTGCTGATTTTCCCGACCTTCATCGCGCCGCTCTTCAACAAGTTCGAGCCGCTGAAGGATGAAGCGCTCGTGACCCGCATCGAGGCGCTGATGAAGCGCTGCGGCTTCGCCGCGAAGGGCCTGTTCGTGATGGACGGCAGCCGCCGTTCGGCGCACGGCAACGCGTACTTCACCGGCTTCGGCGCGAGCAAGCGCATCGTGTTTTTCGACACGCTGCTCGCGCGCCTGTCGGGCCGCGAGATCGAAGCGGTGCTCGCGCACGAGCTCGGCCACTTCAAGCGTCGTCACGTGATGAAGCGCATGCTGGTCACGTTCGCGATCAGCCTCGCGATGCTCGCGCTGCTCGGCTGGCTGACGCAATGCGTGTGGTTCTACGAAGGGCTCGGCGTGCGGCCGTCGCTCGTCGGCGGCAATGGCGGACTCGCGCTCGTGCTGTTCTTCCTCGCGCTGCCCGTGTTCATGTTCTTCGTCACGCCGCTTGGCAGCCTCAGCTCGCGCAAGCACGAGTTCGAAGCCGACGCGTTCGCGGCGACGCAAACCGACGCGCACGATCTCGTCAACGCGCTCGTCAAGCTGTACGAGGACAACGCGTCGACGCTGACGCCCGATCCGATCTACACCGCGTTCTACTACTCGCATCCGCCGGCCTCGCAGCGGATCGACCGACTGCTGCAGCACGCATGAGCGGCCGCGCTCCGAAGAAGGCGTCGCGCGGCGCGTCGGCCACCGCATCCGGCATGCACGGCGCGCGCACGGGCGGCCTCGTGGTGGCCGCGCACGGCCGCCACTATCTGGTCGCTCCTGAAGACGGCGGCGCGTTGCTGCAATGTTTCCCACGCGGCAAGCGCAGCGAGGTCGCGGTCGGCGATCGCGTGATCTATGAGCCGACCTCGGCGGATCAAGGCGTGATCGTCGAGATCGGCGAGCGGCGCAATCTGCTGTATCGCTCGGATCAGTACAAGTCGAAGCTGTTCGCCGCGAACCTCGACCAGTTGCTGATCGTGCTCGCCACCGAGCCGCATTTCAGCGAGGATCTGCTCGGCCGCGCGCTCGTCGCCGCCGAGGCGAACGAATTGAAGCCGCTGATCGTGCTGAACAAGATCGACGTCACCGATGCTCTGGACGGCGCGCGCAAGCGGCTCGAGCCGTATCGCGCGCTCGGCTATCCGGTGCTCGAAGCGTCGATCCGGATGCAGCCCGAGGCGGCACGCGCCACGCTGACCGAACATCTGCATGGTCACGCGACGCTGCTGCTCGGCCAGTCCGGCATGGGCAAATCGACACTCGTGAACCTGCTGATTCCCGATGCCGAAGTCGCGACGCGCGAGATCTCGACTGCGTTGAACAGCGGGCGCCATACCACGACGTTCACGCGTCTTTATCCGCTGCCGCGGTCGGAGGGCACGACCGGCGTGAATGGCGTCAACGGCGCGGCCGGCGCGCTGATCGACTCGCCGGGCTTTCAGGAATTCGGCCTGCATCACCTGAGCGAAGGCCGGCTCGAACGCGCGTTCCCCGAGTTCCGGCCGCTGCTGCCAAACTGCCGTTTCTATAACTGCCATCATTTGCACGAGCCTGGCTGCGCGATCCTCGAAGCCGTCGCCGACGGGCGCATCCGCCGCGAACGGCATGCGCTTTATGCGCAGCTCGTGCACGAGGCGAGCCAGATTGTCCGCTGACATGAAACTGATGCGCGCGCCGAACCTGATCATCGGACAGCATTGGGTCAACGTGCTGGAGACCGCGGGCATCGCTTGCGAGCTGCACAACCGCTATCTGAACGGGGCGCTCGGCGAGATTCCGGCCGACCAGTGCGCGCCGGAGCTGTGGCTCGTCGATGAACGCGATGAGGCGATCGCGCGGCGGCTGATCGAAGCGGCCTCGCGAGGACCGGCACCGGGCGCGCCTCCATGGCAATGTCAGCAGTGCGGCGAGCTGCTCGAGGCGCAGTTCACCGTGTGCTGGCAATGCGGGACTGTGCGCGATCCGTTGAAGGGGTGAAGCGGAGTCGGGAATTGAAGAAGCCGGGCATTGCCCGGCTTCTTCTTGTGCTGCGCGCGTGGCCTGGCCGCTTCAGGCGAGCCACACCGCGATGGTCAGCATCAACAGCAGGATCATCCACAGTACGACTGCACGCCACACCAGCCCCACTGCCGATTGCAGCGTGCGCGGCGTGCAGTCGTCGCCGACCTGCACCGGACCGCCGTCGCCGGTGGCGAGCGCGTCGAGGCTCGACGGCTCCGCGAGTGGCCCGGCCAGGCGCGCGCCGAGCGCCCCGCTGCCCGCGGCGAGCAACACGCCGTCGTTCGTATCGGGCCACTGCCGCGCATGATTGCGCCACGCGTAAATCGCATCCTCGAAATTGCCGACGATCGCAAAGCCCAGCGACGTCAGCCGCGCCGGCACCCAGTCGATCCCGAAGAACGCGCGCTGCGCGAAGCTCGAAAACGCGACGGTGCGGTCGTCGGCCGGCCGCGCCCATGCGCGCGCGAGATATTCCGCGCAACGGTACAGCACCGCGCCAGCGGGACCGACCGGAATCAGGAACCAGAAGAACACGCCGAACACATGACGATGCGACGCGACCACCGCGTGGATCAGCGTGTGACGCACGATCTCGCTGACCGGCATGTCGACGGTCTCGAGCCCGGTCCATTCGTTGAGAATTTCGCGCGCGCGTGGCACGTCGTCGTTGTTCAACGCGAGATGGATGTCGGTGAAGTAATGGCTGAACTGCCGGAAGCCGAGCGTGAAGTACAGCACCACGACATTCCACAGGAACGCGAGCATGAAGTGAATGTGATACAGCACGTAGTAGACGAGCGCGACCGCGAGCGTCCAGGGCACCACCACGACGAGCCACGCGAGCAGACCGTGACGTTGCTTGCCAGCATCGAATCCGTGCGCCGCCGACTCCGCATGGTATTGAAGCAACGCGGACAACGGATTGTTCGGCGACAGCGCGCGTACCTGTTCAATGATCAGAGCCAGCAATACGGAGAAAAAAGTCATGCGATGCGCCGTGCTTTTTAAGTTTTTTACGATTGTTTTATAACGATAGCACAGGGTCGGATGAGTCTGAACGCGGATGCTGACAAAGCGCCGACAAGTGCGTCGTTCGCGCAACTGTGCATCGTCGACGCGGCGATGCGAGTCACGTAATTTATGCGGCGAGGAACCGATACAGGTTGCGCAGCATCGCCGCCGTCGCGCCCCAGATGAAATGATGGCCGCCTTGCACCGCTGCTGGCGTGACCGTCTGCGCTTGGTGCGCGCCGCGCTGCTCGGCGGCCTCCGGAGCCACCGTCAATTCGCCGCGCGGATACGGCATCGCGAAGAAGCGGCGCTCTCCGCCCTCGTAGCGGAACAGGCGCTCTTCGTGGTTGGACGGGTCCATCAGGAACGCGAGCGGCACTTCGAAGACCTCGGCCACTTCGAGCGTATCGATCTCCAGCGAGAACGGCGGGTGCACAAGAGCGACGACCGGCGACACGCGAAAGCCGGTGCCAGTGAGATAGTCGGGCAACGCGCCGAGAACTTCGACGCGCGACGCGTCGAGGCCCACCTCTTCGTGCGCTTCGCGCAGAGCCGTTGCGGTCGCATCAGCGTCGAACGGTTCCTGGCGGCCGCCGGGAAAACTCACCTGACCGGCGTGATCGTTCAGATGGTCCGCGCGCTGCGTGAGCAACACGGTAAGACCGCGCGCGCGCACGACGAGCGGCACCAGCACCGCGGCCACGCGCGGATCGAGGTCGGTATTGCGCCACGGCGCATCGGCAATTTTCTCGGGTGTCCAGGCAAGCTGCCGATCAAAGCGCGCCCGCAGTGCATCGGGCGTCAGACGCTCGCGCGCGACCGGTGGCAGATCGGCGCCTGTCGCGATGACAGGCAGAGTTTCGGGCTCAAAGACGGGGCGGATCAACGGGTCTCTCTGATGAGCGTGGACATGCCGCTATTTTGACCTGGCCAACAAAAAAGCACCCGCGAGGGGTGCTTTTTCTTACAGCATTTACGCTTGGGAAGCAGCGCGGTCTTTCGAGACCAGCTTTTCCTTGATTCGAGCCGACTTGCCCGAACGCTCGCGCAGATAGTACAGCTTCGCACGACGCACATCGCCGCGACGCTTGACGACGATGCTAGCCAGCAGCGGCGAATACGTCTGGAACGTACGCTCGACGCCTTCGCCCGACGAAATCTTACGGACGATGAACGACGAATTCAGACCACGGTTACGCTTGGCGATCACGACGCCTTCGTAAGCCTGCACACGCTTACGCGTGCCTTCAACCACGTTCACGCTGACGATGACCGTATCGCCCGGACCAAAATCCGGAATGGTCTTTTCGCCGAGAACGCGCGCGATTTCTTCCTGCTCGAGTTTTGCAATCAGATTCATCACTGACTCCTAGATCCATCTTGTCGGCGTTCGTACCTGCCTCACGCGCTTACTGCGTTGGGCTACGGCCCCGATAGAGGATGGGTTCACATCTGGCACCGCACACGCATGCACGGCACCGCCTTGTGTCCGCTCGAAAGACTGGGGCCTCAGGCCTTCGGCTCTTCCTTCGCGAGACTCGCGAGCCACGCCTCGTCGGCACGGCTCAGCATTCTGTTCTTTCGGGCCTTCACGATCAGATCGGGCCGCTTGTTCAACGTGTTGCGCAATGCTTCGCGCCGCCGCCACGCTTCGATTTCCGCATGATGGCCGCCGAGCAACACATCAGGCACCCGCACGCCCTCGTATTCCTCAGGACGCGTGTAGTGCGGACAATCGAGCAGCACATCGACGAAGCTATCCTGCACCGCCGACTGTGAGTCGTTCAGCACGCCAGGCAACTGACGCACGACCGCATCCATCAACGCCATCGCGGGCAACTCGCCGCCCGACAGCACGAAATCGCCAAGGCTTACTTCTTCGTCGACTACACGGTCCAGCAGACGCTGGTCGATCGCTTCGTAGCGCCCGCACAACAGGATCAGACCGGGTTCGGCCGCGAACTTCATCACGCGCTCGTGATTCAGTGTGGCGCCTTGCGGCGACATCATCACGACGCGCGCCGCGCCGATGCCCTGCTCCGACTGCGCCGCTTTCGCGGCACTGATCGCGTCTTCGAGCGGCCGGGCCAGCATAACCATGCCGGGGCCGCCGCCGTATGGGCGATCGTCGATCGTGCGGTAGTTGTCGGTCGTGAAATCGCGCGGATTCCACGTACGCAACCCATAGCGCTGCTGCTTCGCGGCCCGGCTGGTGATACCCCAGTCTGTCAGCGCGCGGAACATTTCTGGAAAGAGCGTCACGACATCGAACTGCATCGCTCTCCCCGCTCAACGATAGATTTCAATAGTCAGCTTCCCAGTCGACGACGATATGCTTTGCCGCCTGGTCCACTGTTTTGACAAAGACGCCGACGAACGGGATCAAACGCTCGCCTGCGACCGGCTTGCCGTTTTTGTCGGTAGCCGGATATTCGATGCGCAGCACCGACTGCGCGCCGTTGTCGATCATGCTGGCGACTTTGCCGAGGTTGAGCCCGGCGAGATTCACCACGTCCAGGCCGATCAGATCGACCCAGTAGAATTCGTCGGCTTCGAGCGCCGGAAATTCGCTACGGCCGATGTATACGCGAGAACCGCGCAAAGCCAACGCCGTATCGCGGTCAGCGACGCCACCCAGACGGGCGACCACGCTGTCGCTATGTGTTTTGGCCTGCAAGGACGGCGCCGATTTGCGCTCCTGGCCTTTCAGCAGCCACCAGCGCTTCGCGCTCAGCAAGACGTCGCCGCCTTGCCCGGCATCCGCATGCGCGGCTACCTTGACCCAGCCTTTGAGACCATAGGCGTCGACGATTGCGCCGACTTCGACCGCATCGGCCGGCCAGCTTGCCGCCGTTTCGATGCGCATTTCTGCAGCTTCGAAATCGGCGTTCGCGGCATCGGCTTGCGCCTCTTTCGCCTTGCCGTCGGTTCGTTCGACCGGCTTGCGGACGAATGCACCGAACGACGCCTCACCAGACGCCTTTGCGCGCGAAGCTGCCTTGACGCTACCAGAACTGCCGGAATCACGCTCAGACATCGAATAACCTCGACAACAACTTCGCAGCCTGCTTTGGCGTCTGCTTCAGTAAAACAAATTGCGCATCGGACTGCTCACGCGAGTTGCGCGAGCCGCCGGCCGAACCGACGACGATACGCCTGCGGGCCGCCATATCAAGCAGCCGGCTGCGCCTTTTGCGCTTCCTTCACGAGACGTTCGACGGTCGGCGACAGTTGCGCGCCAACACCTTGCCAGTACGTCAGGCGATCCTGAGCGATACGCAGGGACTCGCCCTTCGTAGCGACCGGGTTGTAGAAACCGACGCGCTCGATGAAACGGCCGTCACGACGGCTGCGCGAGTCGGTGGCGACGATGTTGTAGAACGGGCGCTTCTTGGAGCCGCCACGAGCCAAGCGGATGATGACCATACTAGAATCCTTGAAAACCGGGGTTCGGAACGACTGAAACAGGCGATTATAGCGGGAAAGCGACGCCATAACAAACACTTACCGGGATAAACTGCGGAAACGGGATGCACCCACCTTCTACAAGAGGTGCGAGAACCCGCTCAAACGCCCGAATTACCTGAAGGAGCGCCCGTGCAACGCCAGCCGAAACTCCCGTTTCCGTTCGCCTTTCGTGCCTTTTTCGTACGCTTTGTCGGACTTTCGCGCACCTCGTGCAGCCGGATTCTACGTGCGGTAGCGGCCGCGGTTATCGCCGCGCAGGCGTTGACGGCAATCGCCGCGCTGCCCATCGAGAAAATCAAGCTGCCGCCGGGCTTTCACATCGAAGTGTTGTCGGACGAGGTGCCGAGCGCGCGCGCGATGACGTTGTCGCCCAAGGGCATTCTCTACGTGGGCAGCGACGATGGCCATGTGTATGCGCTCGAGCTGCGGAACGGCCGCGTGACGGGTCACCACGTGATCGCGTCCGGGCTGCAGATGCCCGCCGGCGTCGCGTGGCGCGACGGCGCGCTGTATGTGTCGGCCGTGTCGAAAATCGTGCGCTTCGATGCGATCGACTCGCACCTGAACGATCCGCCGAAACCGGTCGTTGTCACCGACAAGCTGCCGAAGGACACGCATCACGGCTGGAAATTCATCGCGTTCGGCCCGGATGGCAAGCTGTACGTGCCGCAAGGCGCGCCGTGCAACGTTTGCCAGAGAGATCCGGACCGCTTTGCGATGATTGGCCGCATGAACCCGGACGGCAGCCACTACGAGGTCGTCGCGCGCGGCATCCGCAATTCGGTCGGCTTCGCGTGGCATCCGGTCACCCACGAACTGTGGTTCACCGACAACGGTCGCGACCTGCTCGGCGACGATATTCCGAGCGACAAGCTCAACCGCGCGCCGCATGTCGGCATGAACTTCGGCTTTCCGTACTGTCACGGCGGCGACACGCCCGACCCCGAGTTCGGCAAGGATCATCCGTGCAGCGAATTCACGCCGCCAGTGGTCAAGCTTGGCGCTCACGTGGCGGCGCTTGGCATGCGCTTCTACGACGGCCCGATGTTTCCAGCCGACTACCGCAACAATATCTTCATCGCCGAGCACGGCTCGTGGAACCGCAGCAAGAAGGTCGGCTACCGCGTCGTGCGCGTGATCACCGACCCTGACGGCAGCCACGCACGCCAGCAGGTCTTTGCCGAAGGCTGGCTGCAACCCGGCGAATCGGTCTGGGGCCGCCCCGCCGACGTGTTGCCGCTGCCAGACGGTTCGCTACTGATCAGCGACGATACCGCCGGCGCAATCTATCGCATCACGTATTCAGCGCCGTAACACGCGGATGCACGCATGTCCGGCTGAACGGCTGCACTCACCCTGAGCCAGGTCCGGCGCATCTCGCCACCCCGCTTTCAGCCTGGGCGATCGTCCTCCACGTGACCACCCGCGCGCCGCAGGCGTAGAATGCGCGTCGGTCCGCGCCCCCGCGGCGCGCCGCTCCTTTCGACCGCCCGTCACTCTGCCCACGCGTTCATGCCCACCGCTGCCTCGACTTCCCCGCGCTTCAGATCCAAGACGCTCACCGCCGCGTTGGCGTTCCTGTTCGGCAGCCTCGGCGCCCACCGCTTCTATCTGTACGGCACCCGAGACATCTACGGCTGGGCGCATCTACTCGGCACGCTGATCGGCATTCCCGGCGTGATGCTGCTGGTCGCGACCGAGCGCGCGTCGATCCTGGGCTGGGTCCTCGCGCCGATCGGCGCGGTTTCGCTGTTTGCCGCGTTTCTGGCGGCGCTCGTCTACGGGCTGCGTCCTGATCAGAAATGGGATGCGCAATTCAACACCCACACGCAACGCAAAAGCCGCTCCGGCTGGACGGTCATTTTCGTCGTGATCTTTTCGCTGCTGATCGGTGCGTTTCTGCTGATGACCGGTCTCGCGCTCGCGTTCCAGACCTACTTCGAAAGTCAGGTCGAAGCGGCCAAAGCGATTTCGCAGTAATGCCCCCGTGGCGGGACCCGCAGACGTTCCTGCGCGCTAGAAAAGCCTCAGTTGCGGATTGTCGCGCGCCGGTGCGCTCACCTGCTCGGCGCGCGGCGGCTCGATCCGGCGGAAATGCGACATGTCGAGAATGCCGCGGTCGCGCCCGTTCAACCCTAACCGGCGCACGGCCTTGTGAAAGCGCTGCCTGAGCAGATCCGCCCATAAGCCCTCTCCCTTCATGCGGGTCGAGAACGAAGAATCGTAATCCTTGCCGCCTCGCATGTCGCGCACACGGCTCATCACGCGCTCGGCCCGATCCGGGAAATGTGCGCCCAGCCAATCCTTGAACAGCGGCGCGACCTCCCACGGCAGCCGCAGCGCGATATAGCTCGCATTGCTGGCGCCCGCTTCGGCGCATGCTTCGAGCACGCGCTCCATATCCGGTTCGGTGACGAACGGGATCACCGGCGCGATGCTGACGCCGACCGGAATGCCCGCCTCGCTGAGCGTACGGATCGTGCGCAGCCGGCGCGACGGCGTGGCCGCGCGCGGTTCGAGCGTGCGCGCGATGTCGGCGTCCAGCGTGGTGATGGTGATCGCGGCCATGAATTGCCCGCGCCCGGCCATCGGCGCAAGCAGGTCGATGTCGCGCTCGATCAGCGATGATTTGGTGATCGCCCCGAACGGGTGGTTGCGCTCGCTGAGCACCTCGATCACACGACGCGTAAGACGCAAGTCACGTTCGGCCGGCTGCCATGCATCGGTGGCGACGCCGAGCGCGATCGGCTCGGGTACATAGGATTTCTTCGACAGTTCCCGCTCGAGCAGCTCGGGCGCGTTGATCTTCGCGTAGATGCGGCTTTCGAAATCGAGCCCGGGCGACAAACCCAGGTAGCTGTGCGTGGGCCGCGCGAAGCAATAGATGCAGCCGTGTTCGCAGCCCCGGTAAGGATTCAGCGACACATTGAACGGAATGTCCGGCGACGCATTGCGTGTGAGGATGGTTTTTGCGCGCTCCTCGAACACCTGCGTGCGCAGGACCTTCGGCTCCCCGTCTTCGTCGGCCGTCTGCCAGCCGTCGTGGACGGCTTCGCGCTGGTCGACTTCGTAGCGGCCTTGCAGGTTCGTGACCGCGCCGCGCCCCTTGCGAGGCGCCGGCGGCGCGATCGGAAATTCGGGAATGTCAGGGGTGTCGGGGTCATCCACGGCGGGCCACGCAAAGCAAACACAAACGGGAAGCGTCAAAGGAAAGCGGCGCAAAACACCTGTATAAATATACAGTATTTACGCCGTTTGTCGAGCACTTCGTTGGTCGCTTGATGCGCGTCCCACCCCGTCAGCGAACCGGCACCTACTCGCCCACCGCGATCGTCAGCGTCTCCTTGATTTCCTCCATCACCACATAGCTCTTCGACTGCACCGCGCCCGGCAGCTGCAGCAAGATATCGCCGAGCAACTTGCGGTAATCGGCCATTTCGCCGATGCGCGCCTTGATCAGATAGTCGAAATCGCCCGACACGAGGTGGCACTCGAGCACCTCGGGGATCTTCTGCACCTCGCGCCGGAACAGATCGAACATGTTGCCACTCTTGTGATCGAGCGTGATCTCGACGAACACGAGCAGCGCCGCGCCCAGCTCGGCCGGGTTCACGCGGGCGTAGTAGCCGGTGATCACGCCGTCGCGCTCCATCCGCTTGACGCGCTCGATGCACGGCGTCACCGACAGACCGACCTGCTCCGCCAGGTCCTTCATCGCCATACGGCCGTCCTGCTGCAGGAGCCGCAGGATCTTGTGATCGAGCTTGTCGAGAGCCCGCACGGGCTGGCGCTGGGTACGCATGGTGTTTTTTCTAAAAATGATGAAAATACAATAACAAAACCTGTCTCACTGCCAATAGTATAGCGGTTAACACTGGGCAAACGGCATTTCACCTCACATTGCAGCTCGCCGAATCGAATCAGATCGAAGCTCCGACGAGCGCCTTGCCCTCACTCAATTTTTGGATATCTGGAGCAGCTATGCGAGTCGTCGTTTTGGGCAGTGGCGTCGTCGGCGTGACGAGTGCGTATTACCTCGCGCGCGCCGGTCACGAAGTGACCGTTATCGATCGCGAAGCCGGCCCGGCGCTCGAAACCAGTTTCGCCAACGCGGGCCAGATCTCGCCGGGCTACGCTTCGCCGTGGGCCGCCCCGGGCGTGCCGCTGAAGGCCGTCAAGTGGATGTTCCAGAAGCACGCGCCGCTGGCGATTCGCGTCGACGGCACCGCGTTCCAACTGCAATGGATGTGGCAGATGCTGCAGAACTGCACGGCGCCGCGCTATGCGGTGAACAAGGGCCGTATGGTGCGGCTGGCCGAATACAGCCGCGACTGCCTGCAGGCGTTGCGCGCCGACACCGGCATCGAGTACGAAGGCCGCACCGGCGGCACGCTACAGGTATTTCGCACGCAACAGCAGTTCGACGGCGCCGCGAAAGACATCGCCGTGCTGCAGGATGCCAACGTGCCATACGAGCTGCTGACGGCCGACGAACTCGCCAAGGCCGAACCAGCCCTCGCCGCGGTGTCGCACAAGCTCACCGGCGGCCTGCGCCTGCCCGGCGACGAAACCGGCGACTGCCAGATGTTCACGACGCGCCTCGCGGCGCTCGCCGAGGAACTGGGCGTCAAGTTCCGCTACAACACGTCGATCGACGCGCTCGCGATGGCGGGCGGCCGCATCGCCGGCGTGCAGTGCGGCAGCGAACTCGTGCGCGCGGATTCGTTCGTGGTCGCGCTCGGCTCGTATTCGACGCGCTTCCTCGATGGCATAGTGAAGATTCCGGTCTATCCGCTGAAGGGCTATTCGATCACCGCGCCGATCGTCGACGCGGCTGCCGCGCCGGTGTCGACCGTGCTCGATGAGACCTACAAGATCGCGATCACGCGCTTCGACGACCGGATCCGCGTCGGCGGGATGGCCGAGATCGTCGGCTTCGACAAATCGCTGCGCGAGGCGCGCCGCGAGACGCTCGAGCTTTCTGTGAATGACCTGTTCCCGGGCGGCGGCGACACGTCGAAGGCGACGCTCTGGACCGGTCTGCGGCCGATGACGCCGGACGGCACGCCGATCGTCGGCCGCACGCCGGTGCCGAACCTGTTCCTGAACACCGGCCACGGCACGCTTGGCTGGACGATGTCGTGCGGCTCGGGCCAACTGCTCGCCGACTTGATGTCGGGCAAGCAGCCCGCGATTCGCGCGGACGATCTGTCGGTGCATCGCTATCTCGGCGAGACCGCGGGCGAGCATCGGCCGGCGTATGCGTGAGTTTGAGTGCGTGCGCTGACGCGGCCCTGGCCGCGACGCAGGCCGCAACAAACAGCAGCCGTACAAACAAACGGCGCCTCGCGGGGCGCCGTTTGCATTTCAATGTGCTGCCGCGATCGCGGCCGGCATCGAGGCATGCTCAGAACTGGTCTTCCGACAAAGCCAGCACGCCCTCTCCCCCCTTCGCGCTGACGATCGCCACTTCGAGCGCCGCCGCCTGTGGCAACACGTGCTCGGCGTAGAACCGCGCGGTCGCGATCTTCGCGTCATGAAACGCTGGGTCCTCGTCGCGCTTCGTCGCCGCGGCAAGCTGCGCACGCGCCATCTGCCAGCCGCCCAGCACGATGCCCGCGAGCTTCAGATAGGGCACGCTGCCCGCGAACACCGCATTCGGATCGCCCTTCGCATTGGCGACGACGAAATCGACGACCGCGCCAAGCGCGCGCTGGCCCTGCGCGAGCTGCGTGCGCATCGACGCGAACGCCGCGCCCTGCTGCGCGCCAAGCGCTTCAACCGTTTCGGCGACGCCAGCGAGCAGTTCCTTCGCGACCTTGCCGCCGTCGCGCAGCGTCTTGCGACCGATCAGGTCGTTGGCCTGGATCGCGGTCGTGCCTTCGTAAATCGGTAGAATGCGCGCGTCGCGGTAGTACTGGGCAGCGCCGGTTTCCTCGATGAAGCCCATGCCGCCATGCACCTGCACGCCGAGGCTCGTCACGTCGATCGACAGCTCCGTGCTCCAGCCCTTCACGATCGGCACGAGGTATTCGTAGATCGCCTGATGCTTCGCGCGCGTCGCATCGTCCGGATGACGATGCGCGATATCGCAGTGCGAGGCCGCGAGGTAGGCGAGCGCGCGCGACGCCTCGGTGAGGCTGCGCATCGTCGACAGCATGCGGCGCACGTCCGGGTGCTGGATGATCGCGACCGACTGCTTCGCGGAGCCGTCCACGGGACGGCTCTGCACGCGCTCTTTCGCATACGCGACCGCCTTCTGATATGCGCGATCCGAGATCGCGACACCTTGCATGCCGACCGCGAAACGAGCGGCGTTCATCATGATGAACATGTATTCGAGGCCGCGATTCTCTTCGCCGATCAGCTGACCGAGCGCGCCGCCGTGATCGCCGAACTGCAGCACGGCGGTCGGGCTCGCCTTGATGCCGAGCTTGTGCTCGATCGACACGCAATGCACGTCGTTGCGCTCACCGAGCGAACCGTCTTCGTTGACGAGAAACTTCGGCACAAGGAACAGCGAAATGCCTTTCACGCCATCGGGCGCGTTCGGCGTGCGTGCGAGCACCAGATGCACGATGTTCTTCGCCATGTCGTGCTCGCCCCACGTGATGAAAATCTTCGTGCCGAACAGCTTGAACGAACCGTCGGCCTGCGGCTCGGCGCGCGTGCGTACGAGCGCGAGATCGGAGCCGGCCTGCGGCTCGGTCAGGTTCATCGTGCCGGTCCATTCGCCTGAAATCAGCTTGGGCACGTAGGTCTGTTTTTGCGCTTCGCTGCCAGCGGTTAACAGCGCTTCGATGGCGCCGTCGGTCAGCAACGGACACAGCGCAAAAGAGAGGTTCGACGCGTTGAGCATTTCGATGCAAGGCGTCGCGATCAGCTTCGGCAGGCCCTGGCCTTCGTAGTCGAGCGGATGTTGCACGCCCTGCCAACCGCCTTCGGCAAACTGGCGGAAGGCTTCCCTGAAACCCGGCGTCGCAGTGACCACGCCATCCTTCCAGCTGCTCGGATTACGATCGCCGTCGACGTTCAGCGGCGCGAGCACTTCGCCGCATAGTTTCGCCGACTCGTCGAGCACGGCCTTCGCGGTGTCGAGGTTCGCGTCCTCGAAGCCGGGCAGCTTCGCGATGTCTTCCAGTCCGGCCAGTTCTTTCATCACGAACAGCATGTCCTTGATGGGTGCCGTATAGCTCATTTCGGTACTCCTCCCTTGATATGAAAAAAGGGCGCGGGACTTGGTGGGTCCTGCGCCCTTCGCTTGCTTTCGGCGGCCTCTTTCAGGCGCCGCGGCGCTTAGCCTAGTTCGCTCACGAGTTCCGGCACGAGGGTGAACAGATCGCCAACCAAACCGTAATCGGCCACGCTGAAAATCGGCGCTTCTTCGTCCTTGTTGATCGCGACGATGACTTTCGAGTCCTTCATGCCGGCCAGATGCTGGATCGCACCCGAGATGCCGACTGCGACGTACAGTTGCGGCGCGACGATCTTGCCGGTCTGGCCGACCTGATAGTCGTTCGGCACGAAGCCCGCGTCGACCGCCGCGCGCGATGCGCCCAGTGCCGCGCCGAGCTTGTCGGCCAGCGGCTCGAGCACCTTCATGTAGTTCTCGCCATTGCCCAGACCACGGCCACCCGACACGATGATCTTCGCGCTCGTCAGTTCCGGACGATCGAGCTTCGTCACTTCGCGGCTCACGAACTGCGCGAGGCCTGCGTCGGCTGCCGCTTCGATCCTCTCGACCGCTGCGCTGCCGCCTTCGGCCGCGACGGCATCAAAACCGGTCGAGCGCACGGTGATGACCTTGATCGGATCAGCCGATTGCACGATCGCGATTGCGTTGCCCGCGTAGATGGGACGCTCGAACGTGTCGGCGCTATCCACTGCCGTGATGTCGCTGATCTGCGCGACGTCGAGCTTCGCGGCGATACGCGGCGCGACATTCTTGCCGTAGGCGGTAGCCGGCGCGAGGATGTGCGTGTAGTGCTTCGCCGCATCTTGCACAAGCGTCAGGACCGTCGCTTCGACGTTTTCCGCGAGGCCTGCGGCCAGTTGCGGCGCATCGGCGAGCAGCACCTTGCTGACACCAGCGATCTTCGCGGCGGCATCGGCCGCGCCCTGCGCGTTATGCCCCGCGACCAGCACGTGAATATCACCGCCGATCTTCTGTGCCGCTGCGATCGTGTTCAGCGTCGCGGCCTTGATCGACGCATTGTCGTGTTCTGCAATTACCAGGTTCGTCATTTGCTCTGTCTCCGCGTTCTACTTAAAGCACCTTCGCTTCGGTCTTCAGCTTCTCGACCAGCGTCTTCACGTCCGGCACCTTCACACCGGCGGAGCGCTTCGGCGGCTCGGCGACTTTCAGCGTCTTCAGACGCGGCGTGACATCGACGCCGAGGTCTTCGGGCTTGACCGTTTCCAGCGGCTTTTTCTTCGCCTTCATGATGTTCGGCAGCGTCACGTAGCGCGGCTCGTTCAGGCGCAGATCGGTCGTCACCACGGCGGGCAGCGTCAGCGACAGCGTTTCCGCGCCGCCGTCCACTTCACGCGACACCGTCGCCTTGCCGTCCGCCACGACAAGCTTCGACGCGAACGTCGCCTGCGGCAGATTCGCGAGCGCGGCGAGCATCTGGCCGGTCTGATTGGAGTCGTCGTCGATGGCCTGTTTGCCGAGGATCACCAGTTGCGGCTGCTCCTTGTCGACGAGCGCCTTGAGCAGCTTCGCGACGGCGAGCGGCTGCAGCTCTTCGTTCGATTCGATCAGGATCGCGCGATCCGCGCCGATGGCGAGCGCGGTGCGCAGCGTTTCCTGTGCCTGCGCAACACCGGCCGACACGGCGATCACTTCGGTCGCCACGCCCGCTTCCTTCAGACGCACCGCTTCTTCAACCGCGATTTCGTCGAACGGGTTCATCGACATTTTCACGTTCGCGATATCGACGCCCGTACCGTCCGATTTCACGCGGACCTTCACGTTGTAGTCGACCACTCTTTTCACTGGCACCAGAATTTTCATGCACACGCTCCAAAGTTACGAATACGTCAACCCGATGAACATTATAGCGACTGCCCTCATGACAGCCGTGTCGCGGGCGCTTTGCGGGAGGATATCGCTCCTCAGCGGCGTGACGGCAATACCGAACGATCGTTCTATTTTAATCTCCAAAAAACCCGGGAGACAACCCCGGGTTCCGACTCAGACCTCTAATTTCGCATTGCCGTCGTGTTCTGCGAGGTCCGCGGGCGTTGCATCACCAGGAGGTGATCACCGAGCCGCCGAATTTGCTGTCGACGAACTGCTTCACTTCCGGCGAGTGGTACGCCGCGACGAGCTTCGCGACCCACGGCTTGTTCTTGTCCGCTTCGCGAATCGCGATCACGTTCACGTAGGGACCTTTCCGGTCCTCGATCGCGATAGCGTCCTGCGTTGGCTTGAGGCCCGCTTCCATCGCGAAGTTGGTGTTGATCGCGGCGGCATCGACATCGCCCAGCGAACGCGGAATCTGCGCCGCGTCAAGCTCGACGATCTTCAGTTTCTTCGGATTGTCGACGATGTCGAGCGGCGTCGCCTTCAGGCCCGCCTCGGCGCGCAGCTTCAGCAAGCCCTGCTTCTGCAGCAACAGCAGCGCGCGGCCGCCGTTGGTCGGGTCGTTCGGCACGGCGATCTTCGCGCCCGGCTGCAGTTCGGCGAGCGACTTCACCTTCTTCGAGTAGATCCCCATCGGGTACGTGACCGTATCGGCGATACGGATCAGCTTGTAGCCGCGATCCTTCACCTGCGCCTGCAAGTACGGGTCGTGCTGGTAGCTGTTCGCGTCCAGATCGCCGCCCGCGAGCGCCGCGTTCGGCTGCACGTAGTCGGAGAATTCGACGATCCTGATGTTCAGGCCGTTCTTCGCGGCGACCGTCTTCACGACGTCCATGATCTGCGCGTGCGGGCCGCCGGTGACACCAACCTTGATCGTGTCTTCGGCATGCGCCGCGGAGGTGGCGAAGAGCGTTGCCGCGCCGAATGCGGCGGCCAGCTTGAGAATGAAGCGACGTTGCATGATGGACCTTTTCCGAATCTTTATTAGCGGGCTTCCGAACGCCCTTGTTTATTTGTGGCTCAGACGACGCACGAGCCAATCCCCAAACGACTGCACCAGTTGCACGAACACGATCAGTATCAGCACGACCGCGAGCATCACTTCTGGCAGGAAGCGCTGATAGCCGTAGCGGATGCCGAGGTCGCCAAGACCGCCGCCGCCGATCGCGCCGGCCATCGCCGAATAGCCGACCAGCGACACGAACGTGATCGTCAACCCGGCGACCACCCCCGGCAGCGATTCCGGCAACAGCACCTTGAAGACGATCTGGCTGGTGGTCGCGCCCATCGCCTGGGCCGCCTCGATGAGCCCGCGATCGACCTCGCGCAGCGCCGTTTCGACCAGGCGCGCGATGAACGGCGCCGCGGCAATCGTCAGCGGCACGATCGCGGCCGCGGTGCCGATTGACGAACCGACGACAAGTCGCGTAAACGGAATCACCGCGACCAGCAGGATGATGAACGGCGTCGAGCGCACGGCGTTGACGATCACGCCCATCACGCGATTCAACGCGACGTTTTCGAGCACGCCCTGGCGGTTGGTCAAATACAGCAGCACGCCGAGCGGCACGCCGACCACAGCGCCAATCAGTCCGGAGATGCCCACCATGATGAGCGTCTCCCAGAACGACTGGACGAACATATCGAACATTTCACTCAACATGCGAGAGCTCCTCCACGACGACACCCTGCTCGCGCAGAAACGTGATCGCCTGCGCGACCTTGGCCGGATCGCCGCCCGCGAGTACCGCGAGCGAGCCGAACGCCTGCCCCTGGATTTCGTCGATCTGGCCGTGCAGGATGTTGAAGTCGAGCTCGTAGCGGCGAATCGTCTCCGACAGGATCGGCTGATCGACGCCCGAACCGGTGAACGCGAGGCGCAGCAGATGGCCGCTGCCGGTCTTCAACCGCTGCGCGACGCGCGCCTTCATGGCGGGCGGCAGCTCCTGCGCGATCACGTCGCCGATCAGCGCGCGCGTGACTTCGTGGTGCGGCTGCAGGAACACGTCGATCACCTTGCCCTCTTCGACGACGCGGCCCGCGTCGAGCACCGCGACGCGATCGCAGACCTGCTTGATCACGTCCATCTGGTGAGTGATCAGCACGATCGTCAGGTTCAGTTCGCGGTTGATGCGCTTGAGCAGATCGAGGATCGCGCGGGTGGTTTCGGGGTCGAGCGCAGAGGTCGCCTCGTCCGACAGCAGCACCTTCGGCTTGCTCGCGAGCGCACGCGCGATGCCCACGCGCTGCTTCTGCCCGCCGCTGATCTGCGCCGGATAGCGGTCCTTCTGCGCCGACAGACCGACGAGCTCGAGCAGCGGCAGCACGTTCGCCTCGATCTCGTCGCGCTTCAGGCCGGCCAGTTCGAGCGGCAGCGCGACGTTCTCGTACACGGTGCGCGACGACAACAGATTGAAGTGCTGGAAGATCATGCCGATCTCGCGACGCGCGTCGCGCAGTTGCGCGGCGGGCAGCGTCGTCAGATCGCGGCCGTTGACGAGGATGTTGCCCTCGGATGGGCGCGTCAGCAGGTTGATCGTGCGCACGAGCGTGCTCTTGCCCGCGCCGCTGCGGCCGATGATGCCGAACACCTCGCCCGCCGGAATCGTCAGATTGACGTTGTGCAGCGCCTCGACCCACCCCCGGGGCCCGGCAAACCGCTGGGAAACATTGCGTATTTCGATCATGGACAAACGAAAACGGCGGAGGCTGCCGGCGAGCATCGTGCTCCCGACAAGCGGCCGCCGTTTCTTTTATTGGGATTTGAGGTCGTCATTCTACCGCAGCGACGACATGCCCTTTAATAATCAATTTCGATCTTTTCATAACCTGAGGGCATTAGAGCCGCGCCTTATGCACGAAGCTCACGCGCTTCGCGCCGCTACGACTATGATCGGGGCACCCCTCTTCAGCACAGGCCGCCGCCATGCAGACTTCTCCGAGCCACACCGTGCGCGCGAGCGCCGGCAGTCTCAATAAAGATGCGCCGCAGCGCGGGTCGGTGACGACTGGCGATGGCATCGAATTGCCGCTGTATCGCTGGCGGCCGAACGGGCCCATACGCGCGACGGTCGCGCTGCTGCACGGCCTCGCCGAACACGCCGGCCGTTACGCCGCCGTTGCGGGCCGGCTCAACGCGGCGGGCATCGAACTCGTCGCGATCGATCTGCGCGGCCACGGCCACGCGCCCGGCAAGCGCGCCTATGTGAAACGCTTCGACGACTACCTGCTCGATGCGCAGGCGCTGCTCGACGCCGCCGCGCAAAGCTGTGCGCCGTTATTCCTGATGGGCCACAGCATGGGTGGCGCGGTGGCGGCGCTGTATGCGATAGAGCGCCTCGACGCGAGCGGGCGGCGCCTCGCCGGCCTGATCCTGTCGAGCCCCGCGCTCGCGCCGGGCCGCGACGTGCCGAAGTGGATGCTCGCGCTAAGCCAGGTGATCAGCCGCGTCTACCCAACCTTCCCGGCGATGAAGATCGACCCTGCGCTGCTCTCGCGCCTTCAGCCGGTGGTCAAAGCCAACCTCAACGATCCGCTCGTGCATCACGACGCGATTCCGGCGCGCACGGGCGCCGAGCTGCTGCTCGCGATGGCGCGCATCGAACGCGGACGCGCGAGGCTGCGCATGCCGCTGCTCGTGTTTCATGGCACCGACGACAAAGTGACCGAGCCCGACGGCAGCCGCGCGTTCGGCGAGCACGCGGGCTCGCCGGACAAGACGCTCACGCTGCACGAGGGTAGCTACCACGAGACGATGAACGACCTCGATCGCGATCGGGTGATCGAGGCGTTGGTCGAGTGGATCGAAAGGCGGGCGGTGGGACCGAGTTGACAAGACGCGGCGCTTGCTGGCCGTCGACTAGCGCTTCCACTTCGGCGCGCGTTTGTCGATGAAAGCCTGCACGCCTTCGAGCGCCGAGTCGTCCATCATGTTGCAGGCCATCGTTTGTCCCGCGAGCTGGTACGCGGCTTCGATACCCATTTCGAGCTGCCGGTAGAACAGGCCCTTGCCCGCGCTGACAGCTTCGACCGGCTTCGCGCAGATGCTCGCGGCGAGCCGCGCGACTTCGTCGTCGAGCGCATCGGCTGGGGCGACGCGGTTCACGAGCCCCTGCTGGCGCGCTTCGGCGGCGTCGATGAAATCGCCGGTCAGCAGCATTTCGAGCGCGGCCTTGCGCGACAGGTTACGCGACAGCGGCACCGACGGTGTCGCGCAGAACAATCCGAGGTTCACGCCCGATACGGCGAAGCGCGCGGTATCGGCGGCGACCGCGAGATCGCACATTGCGACCAGCTGGCAGCCGGCGGCGGTCGCGATGCCATGCACGCGCGCGATCACCGGCTGCGGCATGCGCTGGATCGTCAGCATCAGCTTCGTGCAGCGCGCGAACAGCTGCTGGTAATAAGCAAGCGATGGCGCCGCGCGCATTTCCTTCAGGTCGTGCCCCGCGCAGAACGCGCGGCCAGCGCCGGCGATCACGACCACACGGGCATCGGTCTTCGCGATCCCGGTCAGCGTCTGCTGCAGTCCGTCGAGCAACGCTTCGGACAGCGCGTTGAACGCATCGGGCCGATTCATCGTCACGCGCACGACTCCCGCTACGCGATATGCGTCGTGTTCGATCGTGACCAGCGACGCGTCGCCGGTGCTGGCGGGACTGGCGTTCATGGCTCGCTCCTCGGTACGTGAATGTCGATTTTCGCTCGCTGGCTTTCGAGCCACTGTCGCCGCGTGCAGTCGGGCAACCTCAGATCTCCGCCAGCGACCGCACGTGCGCGACCACGCTGCGTCCGAGCGCCGACAGGTTGTAGCCGCCCTCGAGACAACTGACGATGCGCCCACGCGCATAACGCCGCGCGATCTCGCGCATCTGGTCGGTGATCCACGCGTAATCGTTTTCGACGAGGCCCATGTTGCCGAGGTCGTCCTCGCGATGCGCGTCGAAGCCGGCCGAGATGAACAGCATCTCCGGCCTGAATTCGTGCAGGCGCGGCAACCACAGCATATCGACCGCTTCGCGCACGGCCATGCCGTTCGAACGCGCCGGCATCGGCACGTTGCACATGTTGGCCGCCTGGTTGTCGGCGCCCGTGAACGGATAGAACGGGTGCTGGAAGATGCTGCACATCAGCACGCGCGGGTCGCCCGAGAACGCGGCCTCGGTGCCGTTGCCGTGGTGCACGTCGAAGTCGATGATGGCGACGCGCGCGAGACCATGCACGTCGAGCGCGTGGCGCGCGGCGATCGCGATGTTGTTGAAAAAGCAGAAGCCCATCGCACGCGCCGGTTCCGCGTGATGGCCCGGCGGCCGCACGCTGCAGAACGCGTTGTCGTAGCGGCCTTCGATCACCGCGTCGGTGGCGGCGACCGCCGCGCCCGCCGCGCGCAGCGCGGCCTGCCACGTGTGCGGATTCATCGTCGTGTCGGGATCGATCTCGGCGACGCCCTCGACGGGCGAGCGACCGCGGATGTAGTCGACATGCGCCTGCGTGTGCACTCGCAGCAGCGCGGCCTCGTCGACGAGCGGCGGCGATTCGCGCTCGATCAGCGCGTCGATGCGGCTTGCGATCAGTTGATCCTCGATCGCCTGCAGGCGCGCGGGACACTCGGGGTGCCACTGCCCCATGTCGTGCAGCAGACAGTCGGGGTGGGAATAGAAGCCTGTTGCCATAGTTCGTGTTGTGCGTCTCTTCTACGGCGCGACGCATGAACTGCGCGCGCGGCGTGTCTCCGTCGAGCGGCGCGCGCCCCCGCGCGCCTCCATTCGTCAAGTTACCACACGACGCCGCTGTCGCCGATTCAGCACGGTTTTGCGGGAGTCGTCGGATATACTTCCCCGACCCGTTATTCGCCGTTTCGTTCCTGCAGCTTTCCGACTGCTTCCAGCCTTTCACGCATCGCGCTCACTGCTCACCATGACCGTCAAGCTTGCTCTGTCCGCAGGATCCCCACGCAACCGTCTTCGCCTCGGCACCCACGCCGCCTCACTGATCGTCGCATCGTGCATGTTCATCGCAGCAAGTCCCGCGAGCGCGCAAAGCGCCACGAGGAAAGCACCGGTGCAACTCGCGCAGAGCCAGCCGCAGCAGCCGGTACCGCAAGGACAGACGTTCGAGGAAGAGATCATTCCGCAGCGCTATGCGCACAACGCGAACGTCGATGCGTTCATCAACGAGATGGTCGCGCGCTACGATTTCGACGAAGCGTCGCTGCACGCGCTGTTCACCGGCGTCAGCTACTCGGCGACCGCAGTGAAGCTGGTCACCCCGTCACCGACGCCGTCGGTCAAGAACTGGCGCTCGTATCAGGCGCGCTTCCTCGACCCGGTGCGCGTCAATGCCGGCGTGCAGTTCTGGCGCGAGAACCGGGCCACGCTGCAGCGCGCGTATCAGGAGTTCGGCGTGCCGCCGGAGATGATCGTCGGCATCATCGGCGTCGAGACGATCTACGGTCGCTACATGGGTAATTTCCGCGTGCTCGATGCGCTGACCACGCTGAGCTTCGATTATCCGAACACCGCGAATCGCGCGGACCGCCAGGCGACCTTCCGCAAGAATCTCGAAGACTACCTGGTGTGGACGCGCGACGCGCAGATCGACCCGAACACGGTGCTCGGCTCGTACACCGGCGCGATCGGCATTCCGCAGT
The DNA here is from genome assembly GCF_050436525.1 of Paraburkholderia sp. 35.1. Lineage (NCBI taxonomy): Bacteria > Pseudomonadati > Pseudomonadota > Betaproteobacteria > Burkholderiales > Burkholderiaceae > Paraburkholderia > Paraburkholderia sp. 35.1. The sequence goes on from NZ_JBNDMJ010000003.1 coordinate 936,810, forward strand.
TCCTGCCGAGCAGCATCGTCCAATACGCGGTCGACTACGAAGGCAACAAGCGCATCGATCTGCGCACGAGCGATGCGGATGCGATCGGCAGCGTCGCGAATTATCTGCGCCAGAACGGCTGGGAAAGCGGGCGGCCGGTGGTATGGCGAATCGGCTCGGACGCGGGCAGCCTCGGTGTCGCGCAGGCCGCGGCCAATGGGCAGCCGGAGCCGCACTGGCCGCTCGACCAGTTGCTGCGTGCCGGCCTCGTGCTGAACGAGCCGAACGTCGACATTGCTTCCGAAGCGGGCACCCCGGTCACGGTGGTCGATCTGCCGACGCCGGGACGCGGCACCGAGTTCGTGCTCGGCCTGAAGAATTTCTACGTGCTCACGCGCTACAACCGCAGCTTCTTCTATGCGCTCGCGGTGTATCAGCTGGGTCAGAAGGTCAAGGCGCAGATGCAAGCGATCGACGCGGCGAATGCCGCAAAAGCGGCCAACAACGGCAGCGCGTCGCAAGGCCAGGCGGATCAGTCGAACTCTGATTCGCAGTGAGTCACGCCGCGAGTCGCCGCGGGTGCCTCGCGTTGAAGGACGTAAAAAAAGCGCCGGCTCGACCGGCGCTTTTCATTAGCTCGTGTGCCCGCGAAGGCGCCCAGCGACCCGCTTACGCGGGAAATACCCCCGTGGACAGGTAACGGTCGCCGCGATCGCAGACGATGAACACGATCGTCGCGTTCTCGACCTGACGCGCGATGCGCAGCGCGACTTCGCACGCGCCACCCGACGAAATGCCCGCGAAGATGCCTTCGACCGACGCCAGGCGGCGCGCCATCGCCTCGGCCGCGGATTGGCTGACGTTCTCCACGCGGTCGACGCGGCTGCGGTCGAAGATTTTCGGCAGATACGCTTCCGGCCATTTGCGAATACCCGGAATACGCGAGCCCTCTTCCGGCTGCGCGCCGATGATTTCGATCTGCTGGTTCTGCGTTTTCAGATACGTCGACACGCCCATGATCGTGCCGGTCGTGCCCATCGACGACACGAAGTGCGTGATGCGCCCTTCCGTGTCGCGCCAGATTTCCGGGCCCGTGCCTTCGATGTGCGAGGCCGGATTGTCCGGGTTCGCGAACTGATCGAGGATGATGCCCTTGCCTTCGCGCTGCATCTGCTCGGCGAGATCGCGCGCGTACTCCATGCCGCCTTTGACAGGCGTCAGGATGATTTCCGCGCCGTAAGCGGCCATGCTCTGGCGGCGCTCGACCGACAGATCTTCCGGCATGATCAGCACCATCTTGTAGCCGCGGACTGCGGCGGCCATCGCGAGCGCGATGCCGGTGTTGCCGCTCGTCGATTCGATCAGCGTGTCGCCCGGCTTGATGCGTCCGCGCGCTTCGGCCTTCTTGATCATCGACAACGCCGGCCGGTCTTTCACCGACCCCGCAGGATTGTTGCCCTCGAGCTTCGCGAGGATCACATTGTTGCGGCTACGGATCTCGTCGTCGGGAAGCCGGACGAGTTGTACGAGCGGCGTATTGCCGACCGTGTCTTCAATCGTTTGGTATGCCATATGGGGTCTAGCGATCGATGCGCGAAAGAGTGTCTTCAATCCATCGATTCTAAACCACGATCTCTGGCGCTGCCCTGCAGCCCTTCTGCCCGCATGGATGCATGGTGTTGCCACGCAAAAGCCCGCGGCTGCGAGCCGCGGGAAAACGTGTGTACCAATCGATGCAATGGAACGTTCGCGAACCCTGCGCGCCGCAAGCCGCTCGTCAGCATGGCACGCGCAAGGCTCGCAGCCGCTTACTTCTTCACCGCCACTGCGGCGGCGCCCTTCTGCGTGGCGGCGGACGCGGCCGTAGCGGCCGGCTCCTTGCCCGCCGCAACTGCCGCAACCTGCGTGCTAGCAGCCGCACCAGCCGGTCCGACAGCGAGACCCTCCGCCTGCAGGCGCTCGATGGTGTGCCCGCCCATGCCCTTGACGCGCTTGCCGAAATCCGCCGCGTCCTTGAACGGGCCGTGCGCATTACGTTCCTCGACAATCGCTTTGGCTTTTGCCGGACCGATGCCCTTGATGCCGCGCAGCGCGTCTTCGTTAGCCGTGTTGACGTCGACCGCCGCATATGCGTGGCCGAAAGCGGCGAGCATCGCCGCGGTAACCAGTACTTTTCGAAACATATTGGAATCTCCCTGTTGCCACTGGCCGGCGACCATCACCGGCCAGGAGATTCCAGTTTAAAGAGGATGACGTACGAATCACACCTGGCCGAACAGCCAACGCACGTAACGATCGACACCTTCCTGCACGCTCAGAAACGGCGCATCGTAGCCGGCCGTGCGCAGTTTCGACTGATCGGCCTGCGTGAAGCACTGATACTTGCCGCGCAGCGCGTCGGGGAACGGAATGTATTCGATCAGCCCGCGTTGCACCTGATCCGCGAGCGACAGCGCCGGCTCGTTGTTCAGCGCGCGCAGCGTGTTGACCACGGTGCTCGCGATATCGTTGAACGGCTGCGCGCGGCCGGTGCCGAGATTGAAAATGCCTGACTTCTCCGGATGATCGAAGAAGAACAGGTTGACCTTGACGACGTCTTCGACCGAGATGAAATCGCGCGTCTGCTCGCCGGCCGCATAGCCGTTGTACTCGCCGAACAGCTTGACCTTGCCCTCGGCGCGGAACTGGTTGAAGTTGTGAAACGCGACCGACGCCATGCGCGCCTTGTGCGTTTCGCGCGGACCGTAGACGTTGAAATAACGGAAGCCCACGATCTGGCTCTTCGCGGTGGGCAGCACGCGGCGAATCACCTGATCGAACAGGAACTTCGAATAGCCGTACACGTTCAGCGGCTGCTCGACCTCGCGCTCCTCGACGAAGCGGCTCGAGCCTCCATATGTAGCCGCCGACGACGCGTACAGGAACTGAACGTTCTGCGCGAGGCAGATGTCCAGCACGTCGCGGCTATAGCGGTAGTTGTTGTCCATCATGTAGCGGCCGTCGGTTTCCATCGTGTCCGAGCAGGCGCCTTCGTGGAATATCGCGCGCACCTTGCCGAAGTCGCCGCGCCTGAAGCGCTCGACGAATTCGGTTTTGTCGAGATAGTCGTCGATTTCGCAGTCGACCAGATTCCTGAACTTGTCCGCACGCGTGAGGTTATCGACGGCGATGATGCGCTGTTCGCCGCGCTCGTTGAGCGCCTTCACGAGATTGCTGCCGATAAAACCGGCCGCGCCGGTGACGATGACGGTCATGGTGATCCTGCGGTAGTGAGCTTCGTTCAGTCAACGCCGCGCGGGGTCCGCTGGTCCGTCGGACGACGGCGCCCCGCGGGCTGCATCAGGAAAAGAGTTCGTCGTAGTCGACGGTGGCGGTGCCCAGTTTGCCGACCACGATGCCGGCCGCGCGATTCGCGAGTCCGACCGCGTCAACGAGCGAAAGACCCGCGCCGAGCATCGCGGCGAGTGTCGCGATCACGGTGTCGCCCGCGCCCGACACATCATACACTTCGCGCGCAACGGCCGACGCGTGCAGGATGCCATCGTTGGAGAACAGCGTCATGCCCTCCTCCGAGCGCGTCAGCAGCAGCGCCTTGAACTGGAGCTCGGCGCGCAGCTTCGTGACGCGCGCGATCAGATCTTCCTCGGACTTCCACTGTCCGACGACCTCGCGCAATTCCGCGCGATTCGGCGTGATCAGCGTCGCGCCGCGATAGCGCTCCCAGTCGTCGCCCTTCGGATCGACGAGCACCGGTTTGCCGGCCGCGTGCGCCTTCGCGATCATTTGCGTGACGTGCGTGAGGCCGCCCTTCGCGTAGTCGGACATCAGGATCACGTCGTACGATGGCAGCAGCTCGTCGAAACGCGCGAGGCCCGCGAGCAGCACCTCGTGCGCCGGCGAGTTTTCGAAATCGACGCGCAGCAACTGTTGCTGACGCGACAGCACGCGCAGCTTGATCGTCGTCAGCAAGGCCGGATCGCGTTCCAGATGCGGCGTGACGCCGCTTTCGCCGAGCAGCTGCACGATGCGCTCGCCGGGCTCGTCATGACCGACCACGCACAAAAGACCCGCCTGCGCGCTGAGCGCGACCGCGTTGCGCGCGACGTTCGCCGCGCCGCCCAGCCGATCTTCCTGGCGCTGCACGTGCACGACCGGCACGGGCGCCTCGGGAGAAATGCGGTTGACGTCGCCGAACCAGTATCGGTCGAGCATCACGTCGCCGACCACCAGCACGCGCGCCGCGTTGAGCTGCGCGCGCGGCACGACCGTGAGCTTCTGCGCCGTCGTGGACGCGGGCGCCGCGGGCATGGCCTCAGGCATCGACCGGAAGTTCAGAGGGTTGGGCATAGGGGCGTCCAATGGCGTGGTAGTCGATACCGAGCTCGGTCATCGCGTCCGGTTCGTACAGGTTGCGGCCGTCGAAAATCAGCGGTGTCTTCAGCACCGATTTCAGATGCACGAAATCAGGACTCTTGAACTCCTTCCATTCGGTCACGATCACGAGCGCGTCGGCGCCGATCAGCGTTTCGTCCTGAGTGCTCGTGAACGTGAGACGCGCCAGCTGCTCCGGCGCAGCGTGCAGATCCATCGCGAATACGCGACGCGCCTCGGTCACGGCGACCGGATCGTACGCACGCACGTTCGCGCCGCGCGCAAGCAACTCGCCGATCACGCGACGGCTCGGCGCCTCGCGCATGTCGTCGGTATTCGGCTTGAACGCGAGACCCCACACCGCGAACGCGCGGCCGCTCAAATCCTCGCCGAGCTTCGCGGTGATCTTGTTCACGAGCACGTCCTTCTGCTGGTAGTTCACTTCCTCGACCGCCTCGAGAATCCGCAGGTTGTGGCCGCTCTCGCTCGCGGTGCGAATCAACGCCTGCACGTCCTTCGGGAAGCACGAGCCGCCATAGCCGCAGCCCGCATACAGGAAGTGATAGCCGATGCGCGGATCGGAACCGATGCCGCGGCGCACCGCTTCGATGTCGGCGCCGACCTTGTCCGCGAGATTCGACATCTCGTTCATGAACGAGATGCGCGTCGCGAGCATCGCGTTGGCCGCGTACTTGGTGAACTCGGCCGAGCGAACGTCCATGTACAGCGTGCGTTCGTGATTGCGGTTGAACGGCGCGTACAGACGCTTCATCATTTCGCGCGCCCGCACGCCCGGTTCGTCTTCGTCGATACCGATCACGATACGGTCGGGGCGCATGAAGTCGTCGACGGCCGCACCTTCCTTCAGGAACTCCGGATTCGACACGACCGAGAAGCGATACTGCGCGCTGCCGGCGAGCCCGCGTTTCGCGAGCTCTTCATTGATCACCGCGCGCACGCGCTGCGCGGTGCCGACCGGCACCGTCGATTTGTCGACGATCACCTTGAAACCATTCATCGTGCGGCCGATGTTGCGCGCGGCCTCGAGCACATATTGCAGATCGGCGGAGCCGTCTTCGTCGGGCGGCGTGCCGACCGCGATGAACTGCACGTCGCCGTGCGCGACGCTCGCGGCGACATCGGTCGAGAACGTGATGCGGCCAGCCGCGCGCGTGCGGGCGATCATCTCCTGCAAGCCCGGCTCGTGAATCGGCACGCCGCCTTTGTTGAGGATGTCGATCTTGCGCTGATCGACGTCGAGACAGAAGACGTCATTGCCGATCTCGGCGAGACACGCGCCGGTGACAAGGCCCACATAGCCGGTGCCGATAATGGTGATTTTCATACGCTTTCCGGTGGAAGGTTCCGGTAATGAATGCCGCTCATGAGGCCGGCGATAAACTCGTTGCGAAATTCGCGGAGCGGTCGCGTCGCAATGAACGCCGACGCGGCCAAAGCCGCCCGTGCGGCGTCAACTCGGCGCGGTAATCGGCTCGACGCGGCGCGGTGCATAGGTTTCCCAACCGCTGCATCCGGGGCACTGCCAGTAGAAAAGCCGCGCCCGGAAACCACAATTCTGGCACGTATAGCGTGGCAGATTCTTGGTGCGCTGGCGGATCAGTGTGTGCATCAGTTCGAGCTCGCTGCGCCGCGGCTCTTCGGCGACGGCCTGCTGCGCTTCGAGCAGACGCGTCATGCCGGCCAGATTCGGCGACTTCTGCATCTGCGTGCGCGCGAGCGCATGCGCGGCATCGACGCCGCGCAGCGACGCGACGTGCTGATACGCGACGTCGAGCAGATCGTTGCTCGGATGACGGTCGACCCACGTGGTCAGCAGATCGGCGCCCTCCTGCGCGCGACCGAGCGCTTCATACGCCTTCATGATTTTCTCTGCGACGAGCGGCAGATACGCGGGGTTCTGCTCCTCGACGCCGCGCCATTGACCGATCGCCGCTTCGGACGCACCGCCGGCCGCGTCGACGTCGCCGAACAGGATGGTCGCCCGCACGTTGGTCGGGTTCGCCTTCAGCGCGAGACCGAGCTGATGACGCGCTTCGTCCGGTTTCTTCTGCTGCAGCGCTTCCTGAGCAAGTTCGCAATGGAACTGCGCGATTTCCTTCTCGAGCGACGGTGCGCCCATCGTTTCGAGGTGACGCGCGGTATCGATCGACTTGACCCAGTCCTTCTCGATCTCGTAGATCGTCAACAGCGCGCGTTGAGCGCCGAGTGCGTAATCGCCCGCCTGCAGCGAGCGGAAGGTTTCCTCGGCACGGTCGAGCAGACCCGCTTTCAGGAAGTCCTGGCCGAGTTCGTACAGCGCGTGATCGCGCTCACTGACAGGCAGGTCCGCGCGGCTCAGCAGATTTTGATGCACGCGGATCGCTCGATCCGTTTCGCCGCGCCGGCGGAACAGATTGCCGAGCGCGAAATGCAATTCGACCGTTTCAGGGTCGAGCTTGACGACCTCGATGAATGCGTCGATCGCCTGGTCGGGCTGCTCGTTGAGCAGGAAGTTCAGACCGCGAAAATAGGACCGCGGCAGGTTCGCGCTCTCGGACAGCAGCGTCTTGAGGTCGTAGCGCGCCGCCATCCAGCCGAACGCGAATGCGACGGGTATGACCAGCAGCCACCAGAAGTCTAGATCCATGCGATTAATGCAAATGTGCGGGAAAGCGAAAACGAAAAGCCGCGCTCAGAGCGCGCGGCGCAACGGAGTTCAGATCAGCGGCGGCAGCGGCGGCTGCTCGACGACGGCTGGCGTTTCGCGCGCCACGCGCAACTCGCGCCTGAGCCGGCCATTCTCCATGCGCAGACGTACGACGGCCGGCACCGCCGACACGAGCCCCGCGAGCAAGCCGATCACGAAAAACGCGAGACCGATCAGAATCAGAGGCGCCGACCAGACGTAGCCGGCGAGGAAATTCAGCGTAGCGGGTTGCGTGTTGGAGAGCGCCAGCACCAGCAGCAGCACGAACACCAGCACACGGATCAGCCAGACGATAAATTTCATGAATAGATCTCTTGACGGCAGTTGCGGGGTGACGCCGGCTCGATGACGCGTCGCGCCACGGTGTTGCCCGCGCCGAAGTGACCCGTATTGTAATGGATGACCTCGGGGCCGGGCAGCAAGTGGCGGGATGGCGCACTTACGGGTGATTCGCGAAATGCAAAGGACCGCACCGGGAGGCGCCCTCTTCTCAAAGGATGGACGAAAAAAAAGCGCCCGAAGGCGCTTTTCCTGGTCTTTTGCCGACTGGCTTTGGCCGCTGACGCTAGCTATGCCACGCTGCAAGACGCACAGCGGAGTCATTAAAGGTCGTCATCCGGCTCTTCGGCCTTCAGCGGCTCGCCCGCGCGACGGTCCACCCGCTCGCGCAATTCCTTGCCCGGCTTGAAGTGCGGTACGTACTTCTCAGGTACCAGCACCTTCTCGCCCGACTTCGGATTGCGTCCAACGCGGGAGGGACGGCGGTTGAGCCCGAAGCTGCCGAAACCTCGAATTTCGATGCGATGACCTTTGGCAAGTGCCTCCGACATCGCATCGAGCATCGTCTTCACCGCGAAATCCGCATCCTTGAGAACAAGTTGCGGAAACCGCGTAGCCAGCTGGGCGACCAATTCCGATTTGGTCATACTGCAGCAGACCTCTCAGGCTTACTGGTTCTGGCCGTCGAGCTTGGCCTTCAGCAGCGCGCCGAGGTTCGTCGTGCCGGTAGCGGCCGCGCTCGAATCCGAAGCAGCGAGACCGCGGATGGCTTCCTGCTGCTCAGCCGAATCCTTCGCCTTGATCGACAGGTTGATGCCACGCGACTTGCGATCGATGTTGATGATCATCGCGTTGACCTTGTCGCCTTCCTTCAGCACGTTGCGAGCGTCTTCCACGCGGTCCTGGGCGATTTCCGAAGCACGCAGGTAGCCTTCGACTTCACCCGACAGCTGGACCACAGCACCCTTCGCGTCCACCGACTTGACAGTACCGTCAACGACCGAACCCTTGTCGTTCATTGCAACGTAGTTGCTGAACGGGTCGCCTTCGAGCTGCTTGATACCCAGCGAAATACGTTCCTTCTCGACGTCGATGCCGAGAACGATCGCTTCCACTTCGTCGCCCTTCTTGTACTTGCGAACGGCTTCCTCGCCGGTTTCGCTCCACGACAGATCCGACAGGTGAACCAGACCGTCGATGCCGCCCGGCAGACCGATGAACACGCCGAAGTCGGTGATCGACTTGATGGCGCCGCTGATCTTGTCGCCCTTCTTGAAGTTGCGGCTGAAGTCGTCCCACGGGTTCGGCTTGCACTGCTTCATGCCGAGGCTGATACGACGGCGGTCTTCGTCGATTTCGAGAACCATGACTTCGACTTCGTCGCCCAATTGGACAACCTTCGACGGAGCAACGTTCTTGTTGGTCCAGTCCATTTCCGACACGTGGACGAGGCCTTCGATGCCCGATTCCACTTCGACGAATGCGCCGTAGTCGGTGATGTTGGTGACCTTACCGAACAGACGCGTGCCCGACGGATAACGGCGCGAGATGCCTTCCCACGGATCGTCGCCCAATTGCTTGATACCGAGCGAAACGCGGTTCTTTTCCTGGTCGAACTTGAGGATCTTCGCGGTGACTTCCTGGCCAACCGACAGAACTTCGCTCGGGTGACGCACACGACGCCATGCGATGTCCGTGATGTGCAGCAGGCCGTCGATACCGCCGAGGTCCACGAACGCGCCGTAGTCGGTGATGTTCTTGACCACGCCTTCGACGATCGCGCCTTCCTTCAGCGTTTCGAGCAGCTTCGCGCGCTCTTCGCCTTGCGTTGCCTCGATGACAGCGCGGCGCGACAGCACGACGTTGTTACGCTTGCGGTCGAGCTTGATGACGCGGAATTCGAGCGTCTTGCCTTCGTACGGGGTGGTGTCCTTGACCGGACGCGTATCAACCAGCGAACCCGGCAGGAACGCGCGGATGCCGTTGACCATCACGGTCATACCGCCCTTGACCTTGCCCGTGATCGTGCCGGTTACGAGTTCGTTGTTGTCCAGCGCCTTTTCCAGCGACAGCCACGAAGCCAGACGCTTCGCCTTGTCACGCGACAGGATGGTGTCGCCATAGCCGTTTTCCAGCGCGTCGATCGCGACGGAAACGAAGTCGCCCGCCTGCACTTCTACCTCGCCCGCGTCGTTCAGGAATTCTTCGAGCGGGATGTAGGCTTCGGACTTCAGACCAGCGTTCACGACCACGAAGTTGTGGTCGACACGCACGACTTCCGCGGAGATCACTTCGCCAGCGCGCATGTCCTGCTTGGTCAGCGACTCTTCGAACAGAGCCGCAAAAGATTCGGTATTCGGGGTAGAGGTTTGCAGGTCGGACATAAAAATCAGAGTTTGCATGGTCTTCGCAACGCCTGGCTCACCGGACTGGTCAGCAACTGCGGCAAATACGCGAACGCCACGCGGGGTTAAAGGGTTAAAAAAACAACGCTTCGCGACCATCGCGAAGCACCTACCAACAACAGGACTGCCGCTGTCTGGCCACTACCGCATGACCGTTTCAGTTACGCATGCGGGACCAGCGCTTCATACCATTGCACCACCTGCTCGACCGCCTGGTCGACCGACAATGCGGAGGTATCAAGCAGTTTTGCATCCGCCGCGGGCTTGAGCGGCGCGGCCGCGCGCTGACTGTCACGCTCGTCGCGCTCACGCAAATCCCGGAGCAAGTCATCTATATTAGCAGAAAATCCTTTTTGGATCAATTGCTTATGCCGGCGCGTCGCGCGGGCCTCGACGCTCGCCGTCATGAACACCTTCAGCACGGCATCCTGAAAGATCACGGTGCCCATGTCGCGCCCGTCGGCGACGAGCCCCGGCTGCTTGCGAAACGCCCGCTGACGCGCCACCAGCGCGGTTCGCACCGGCGCGTGAACGGCGATCGCCGAGGCGCGGCTGCCCACTTCCTCGGCACGAATTTCGGTCGATACATCGACGCCGTCGAGTTGCGCGAGCCCCTCGCGAAACGTGATATGCAGGTCGTCGATCAGTTTGACAAGTGCGTCGACGTCGTCCGCCGCGATGCCGTAGCGCAGGCTCGCGAGTGCCGCGAGCCGGTAGAGCGCGCCGCTGTCGAGCAGGTGAAAGCCGAGGTTGGCGGCCACCATCGCGGCCACAGTGCCTTTGCCGGAGGCGCTGGGGCCGTCGATCGTAATGACGGGCGTCTGGTGAAAGGGACGGATCGGTTTCATCTAAAAATGTCGCACATCGGGCGATTCGCACGCGAATCTGGATTGCATCAGGGTTGCGCGAGCGCCGTGAAGCGCTCGAAATAATCGGGGAACGTCTTGCCGACGCACCTCGGGTCGTTGATGCGGATCGGCACACCGCCCAAGCTCACGAGCGAGAAGCACATCGCCATACGGTGGTCGTCGTAGGTGTCGATCGCGGCATTCGGGATGAGCTTTTCGGGCGGCGTGACGACGAGGAAATCCTCGCCCTCCTGCACCTTCGCGCCGACCTTGCGCAGCTCGGTCGCCATCGCGGCGATGCGGTCGGTTTCCTTGACGCGCCAGCTTGCGATGTTGCGCAGCGTGGTGGTGCCGTCCGCGAACAGCGCAGCGACCGCGATCGTCATCGCCGCGTCGGGGATCAGGTTGAAGTCCATGTCGATCGGATCGAGCTTGCCATGGTCGTTGCCGACGCCGCGCACTTCGATCCAGTCCTCGCCCATCTGCAGGTTCGCGCCCATCTTGATCAGCGCATCGGCAAAGCCGACGTCGCCCTGGATGCTCGAGCGGCCCACCCCTTCCACTCTCAGCGGGCCGCCGCCGAGCGCTCCCGCGGCGAGGAAATACGACGCCGACGACGCATCCCCCTCCACCATGATCGCGCCTGGCGACTGATAACGCTGCCCGGCTGGCACCACGAACTGGTGCCAGCCGTGACGCTCGACGTTGATGCCGAAGCGCGCCATCAGCTTGATCGTGATCTCGATGTACGGCTTCGAGATCAGCTCGCCGTCGACCTGCACGGTGGTGACGCCGCTCGCGGTGCGCAAGAGCGGCAGCGTCATCAGCAGCGAGGTCAGAAACTGGCTCGACACGTCGCCGCGCACGCGGATCGGCGCGTCGGCCGTGGTCTGGGCGGGACGGATGCGTAGCGGCGGATAGCCTTCGTTCTGTTCGTAGTCGATCTTCGCGCCGATCTGGCGCAGGCCGTCGACGAGATCGCCGATCGGCCGCTCGTGCATGCGCGGCACGCCGTGGATCCGGTAGTCGCCGCCGTTCACGGAGAGGGCCGCGGTCAGCGGACGCACCGCCGTACCCGCGTTGCCGAGGAACAGGTCGGCCGTTCGCGCGGTGAACGCGCCGCGCGTGCCGGTCACGACGCAGGTGTCACCGTCGCGCTTCAGACGTACGCCAAGCTCTTCGAGCGCGGCGAGCATCACGCGGGTGTCATCGGAATTGAGCAGGTTCGTGATCGTCGTCTCGCCTTCGGCGAGCGCGGCGAGCAGCAGCACGCGGTTCGAGATGCTCTTCGAGCCGGGCAGACGAATCGTGCCGGACGCACGGGAAAAAGGTCCGAGATCGAGGAATTCCATGATGTGTCCAGTTTCCGGTTATTTGGACGCGTCGCTGGCGGCCACGCCACCCGCGCGCTGCTCCTGCCACTGACTGCGCGCGACGCGCGAGCGCGCGAACACCGCTTCGAGCGCGGCGCCGTCGCCGGCCTCGATCGCCGTGCGCAGGCGCGCGAGCACCGCGGTATACGCGTCGAGTTCGTCGAGCAGCGCCGCGCGATTGGCGACGCAGACGTCGCGCCACATCTCCGGACTCGACGCGGCGATGCGCGTGAAGTCGCGGAATCCGCCCGCCGCGAACGAGAACTTCAAAGCGGCGTCGGGCGAACTGAGGATTTGTTCGACGAGCGCGAACGACAGCACGTGCGGTAGATGACTGACCGACGCGAACACGCGGTCGTGCTGCTGCGGCGTCATGTCCCGCACCAAGGCGCCGGTGGCGCGCCACATCGCCGCGACGCGCTCGACCGCTTCCGGCGCGTTCTCCGGCAGCGGGCACAGCACGACGTTGCGGTTCACATACAGATCGGGCAGCGCGGCGTCGACGCCGCTCGACTCGCGGCCGGCGATCGGATGGCCCGGCACGAACTGGCCGATCCGTGCACCGAGCGCCGCGCGCGCGGCGGCAACCACGTCGGACTTGGTGCTGCCCGCATCGGTGACGATCGTGTTGGCGTCGAGATGCAGCGCGATGCGTTCGAGTAGCGGCTGTGTCTGCGCGACCGGCGCCGCGAGCAGCACGAAGTCCGCGCCCGCTAGCGCGTCGCGCAGCGCGGCGTCGTCGGTGAGCGCCGCAGCGCCGTCGATCACCCCGAGCGCCAACGCGCGCTCGCTCGACGCGGACGTCCGTCCCACCCCAACCACCGTGCGTGCCCCGCCGGCCTCGCCGCGTTCGCGCAACGCGCGCGCGAGCGATCCGCCGATCAGGCCGACACCGAAAATCACCAGCTTGTTAAAAGAAAACGCGGCCACGTCGCTCACACAATACGGACAATAAGCGCGCCGCTCCTGCCGGCCGACGCGCGGGATCAAGGAGCAATGCTTACGCAGCGGCAGGCTCGGCAAGCGTCTTTTCGAGCGCCGCGAGGAACGCTCCGTTTTCCTCCGGCAGGCCGATCGTGATGCGTAGCCATTGCGGCAAACCGTAGTTGCCGACCGGTCGCACGATCACAGCCTGTTTCAGCAGCGCGAGATTCACCCGGGCGCCGGCTTCGTCGTCACCGCCGACGCGCACGAGCACGAAGTTACCTTCGGACGGCACGTATTCGAGACCGAGCTTGTCGAACGCCTCGGTCAGAAGCTTATAGCCCTGCGCGTTCAGCGCTGCGCTCTGTTCCAGAAATGCGCTGTCGTTCAGTGCCGCAATCGCCGCGGCCTGCGCGAGCGTATTGACGTTAAACGGCTGACGCAGTCGATTCAGCAGATCGGTCAAGCCGGGCTGCGCGATCGCGAAGCCGATACGCAGGCCCGCCAGGCCGAACGCCTTCGAGAAAGTGCGCGACACTAGCAGGTTCGGATAGCGGCGCACCCAGTCGATCGAGTTATAGCGCTTGTCCGCCGACAGATACTCGGTGTACGCCTCGTCGAGCACGACGACCACATGGCGCGGCACTTTGCCGAGAAACGCCTCGAGCGTCGGACCGTCGACGAACGTACCGGTCGGATTGTTCGGATTGGCGACGAACACGAGACGCGTGTCGTCGTCGATCGCGGCAAGCATCGCGTCGAGGTCGTGACCATAGTGCACGGCCGGCACGACGATCGCGCGCGCGCCGACGCCTTGCGTTGCGAGCGCATAGACCGCGAACGAATACTCCGAGAACACTACCGCCTGGCCCTTCTCGACGAACGCGTGCGCGGCGAGTTCGAGGATGTCATTGCTGCCGTTGCCGAGCGTGATCCACTCGGCCGGCACGCCGTAGCGCGCGGCGAGCGCCGCCTTCAGTTCGAAACCGTTCGAGTCCGGATAGCGGCCGAGGTCGGCGATCGCCTGCGCCATCGCGCGCTGCGCGGATTCCGGCATGCCGAGCGGATTCTCGTTCGATGCCAGCTTCACGATGCTCGCCTCGTCGAGACCAAACTCGCGGGCCACTTCCGAAATCGGCTTGCCGGCGATGTACGGCGCGATCGCACGCACATAGGAAGGGCCGAAAGACGCTGTCATGAAAATCTCCGAACGACGATGGATAGTGAAATATGCGTTCGGGCAGTGCACTTGGCGCCGCCCGGACGGCGCTGCCAGCCCTTACCGGGCGCGCGGATACGAGCCGAGTATTTTCAGGAACGCGGCCTTCTCGCCGAGCCCGGCGAGCGCGGCGGCCACGGCCGGGTCGTCGCGATGGCCTTCGACATCGATATAGAAGTAGTACTCCCACGTGCCGACGCGCGCCGGGCGCGATTCGAAACGCGTCATCGACACGCCGTGGCGCGCCAACGGCTCGAGCAGCTTGACCATCGCACCCGGTTCGTTCACGACCGACACAATCAGCGAGGTCTGGTCGTAGCCGCTCGGACCGGTCGGCTGCTTGCCGATCATCACGAAGCGTGTGCGGTTGTGCGGATCGTCCTGGATCAGCGCGTTGGTGACCTGCAGGCCGTAGTGGATCGCGGCGCGGTCGCCGGCGATGGCCGCGACGGTCGGATCTTCGGCTGCCATCCGTGCAGCTTCCGCGTTGCTCGACACCGCCTGGCGCTCGAGATGCGGCGCGTTGGTCGACAGCCAGCGCTGGCACTGCGCGAGCGCCTGGGCGTGCGCGCACACGCGCGTAACGCCGGCGAGCCCGTTTTGCGTGAGCAGGTTGTGATGAATCGGCAATGCGAGTTCGCCGCCGATGGTCAGCTGCGTTTGCAGCAGCAGATCCAGCGTGCGCGACACCGCGCCTTCGGTCGAATTCTCGACCGGCACGACGCCGTAGTCGGCGGCGCCCGCCTCGACCGAGCGGAACACTTCATCGATCGACGGGCACGGCAGCCCTTCGATCGACTGACCGAAGTACTCATGCATCGCCTGTTCGCTATAGGTGCCGACGGGCCCGAGGTACGCGGCCTTGATGGTCTTTTCGAGCGCGCGGCTTGCGGCCATGATCTCGCGCCAGATCGCGCCGATGTGTTCGTCCGCAAGCGGCCCCGCGCTCATCTCCTGCAGGCGCGCGATCACCTGCATCTCGCGCTCGGGTCGGAACACCGGTGCGTTGAAATGCTTCTTGACCTCCCCGACTTCGAGCGCGACCGACGCGCGCTGGTTCAGGAGCGCGATCAACTGCGCGTCGAGCGCGTCGATGCGATCGCGCAGAGGTTTGAGTCGTGTATTGAGTTCGTCGTCCATGCGTAAAACGGCTT
Organism: Paraburkholderia sp. 35.1; assembly: GCF_050436525.1. Classification (NCBI taxonomy): domain Bacteria; kingdom Pseudomonadati; phylum Pseudomonadota; class Betaproteobacteria; order Burkholderiales; family Burkholderiaceae; genus Paraburkholderia; species Paraburkholderia sp. 35.1. The sequence continues at coordinate 952,069 of NZ_JBNDMJ010000003.1, forward strand.
TGCCGGGTAACTGCTGGAAAAGATGCGCACGCCTGCCGGTCAGTGTGACTCAGGCACTGCGCTGTTCGAATTCCTTCATGTATTCGACAAGCGCTTTGACGCCTTCGAGCGGGACGGCGTTATAAATCGACGCCCGCATGCCGCCGACGGACTTGTGGCCCTTTAGCTGCACCAATCCCCGCGCTTTCGCGCCGGACAGGAAATCTTCGTTGCGCGACTCGTCGGCGAGGAAGAACGGTACGTTCATCCGGGAGCGCGAGCCACGCTCGACCTTGTTCAGATAGAAGCTGCTCGAGTCGATCGTGTCGTACAGCAGCTTCGATTTTTCGAGGTTGCGTGCCTCCATCGCCAGGAGGCCGCCCTGCTTCTTCAACCACTTGAACACGAGCCCGGCAATATAGATCGCGTAGGTGGGCGGAGTGTTGTACATCGAATTGTTCTCGGCGACGGTCTTCCATTCGAACGCCGACGGGCAGATCGGCATCGCGCGATCGAGCATGTCCTCACGCACGATCACGACCGTCACGCCGGCCATGCCGATGTTCTTCTGCGCACCGCCGAATAGCACGCCGTATTTGGCGATGTCCATCGGGCGCGACAGGATATGCGACGACGCATCCGCGACGAGCGGAGTATCGCCGAGGTCGGGAATCTCGAAGGTTTCGACGCCGTGAATGGTCTCGTTGGTGCACAAGTGCACGTAAGCCGGATCGTCCGACAGCTGCCATTCCGAGCGCGCCGGCGCGCGGGTGAAGCCCTCGGCTGTCTTGCCGGTCGCGGCGAGATGCACGCTGCCGTATTTCTGCGCTTCCTTGAACGATTTCTCCGACCACGAGCCGGTGATGACGAAATCCGCGCGCGGTTTCGAGCCGAGCAGGTTCATCGGCACGATCGCGTTTTCGCCGAGTCCGCCGCCCTGCAGAAACAGGATGCGGTGGCTTGCCGGCACCTGCAGCAACTCGCGCAAATCGGTCAGCGCTTCCTCGTGGATCAACATGAATTCCTTGCCGCGATGGCTCATTTCCATCACGCTCATACCACTGCCTTGCCAATTCAGCATCTCGTCGGCTGCCTGGCGCAGCACTTCTTCGGGCATGGCCGCTGGGCCGGCGGAGAAATTAAAGACGCGCATGTGAGGTCCTGGAAGCGGGCGCGAAATAACGAAGTCGCGCGGGAATCGGCGAAAAGAACTGCGAAATGGCTCGCCGAAAAAGAAAATGGTCGTCTGCGCCAGTGCGCAAACGACCATTATCGCATTGTCGCCGCCAACCCGCCACGCCGGGTGGCCCAGTGGGCGCGACGACAGGCCGGCTGATCAGCGCAGCCTGCGAGCGGAATTTACTTGGCAGCCGGCTTGACCGATGCGACTTCCTTGTCGGCCTGCTCACGCGTTGCCTTGATCGATTCCGGCATGTACTTCTGCATCAGACCGTTCACGACGTCGCGGCCAACCTGGTCTTGCACCTGGATGAACTTGCGACCGGTCGGGCTCTTGTAGAACGTGGTCAGATCCTTGATTTCCGACGTGCTGTAGTACTTTGCGTACGCGTCGTACTGAGATTGCATCGCGTCCTGACGGAAAGAGTCGGTCGCGAACACCTGGCCCGCGCTGTCCACCAGCTTCGGCACCGCGTTCTTTTGCAGCGTCGGCACGGCGGCCTGCTTCTGCTTGTCCGTCATCGTCTTGTTCTCGGTCAGCGCGTCCGACAGGATTGCCGGAACGAGCTGCTTGGCCTGCATCTGCGCGCTGTTGCCGATTGCGCCAACCAGCTTCTGCGCATCGATGGCGTCGAGCAGCTCCTTGATGGCAGCTTGCTTGGCCGGATCAACCGGTGCTGCTGCGGCAGCCGGAGCCGCAGGCGCCTGGTTCTGCAGCGCTTGAGCCATGGCGAAGGTCGGCACGATGGCAGCCAGCAACATCAGTTGTTTGAATCGTTTTTGCATCACTACTCCCTAAGAGAAATTAACTTGAACTGCACGCCACACGGGAAAGCGTACCGGCCCGATACGCGGTGACCCGCAGCGTAGCTTCAACGTATTAACTGAGACTGAAAGCCGCTGGCACGGATCAAGCCGCGCCGCCGCCCTCACCGCCGTTATCACCTTCAGCGGAGCCGTCGGAATCGCTTTCCGACTCGCCCTCGGCCTCCGCTACCTGTTGCAGACCGGACAGCTTGGTCCCTTCGTCAAGGCTGATGAGTGTAACACCTTGCGTTGCGCGTCCCATTTCGCGAATTTCCGACACGCGCGTGCGAATCAGCACGCCCGTCGTGGTAATCAGCATGATCTGCGCTTCCGGGTCCACCAGCGTCGCGGCAACGACCTTGCCGTTACGCTCCGACGTCTGGATTGCGATCATGCCCTTCGTGCCGCGGCCGTGACGCGTGTACTCGGTGATTGGGGTGCGCTTGCCGTAGCCGTTCTCGGTTGCGGTGAGCACCGACTGCTGCTCGTCGTCGGCCACCAGCAACGCGATCACGTTCTGGCCGTCCTCGAGTTGCATGCCGCGCACGCCGCGCGCCTCGCGGCCCATTGGACGCACGTCGTTTTCGTCGAAGCGCACCGCCTTGCCCGAATCCGAGAACAGCATCACGTCGTGCTGGCCGTCGGTGATCGCGGCGCCGATCAGGTAATCGCCCTCATCGAGACCGACCGCAATAATACCCTTGCGCAACGGCCGGCTAAATGCTTCCAGCGGCGTCTTTTTTACCGTTCCCAACGCGGTCGCCATGAACACGAACTTGTCGGCCGAGAACTCCTTGACCGGCAGCACGACCGTGATCTTTTCGCCTTCTTGCAGCGGGAACATATTGACGATCGGCCGGCCGCGCGAATTGCGCGAACCCTGCGGCACTTCGTAGACCTTGACCCAGTACACCCGGCCGCGGTTCGAGAAGCACAGGATGTGGTCGTGCGTATTGGCAATGAACAGCGTGTCGATCCAGTCGTCTTCCTTCATGGAAGTGGCCTGCTTGCCACGACCACCGCGCTTCTGGGCTCGATATTCGGACAACGGTTGCGATTTCACGTAGCCCGCGTGCGACATCGTCACGACCATTTCCTGCGGCGTGATCAGGTCTTCGGTGTTCAGCTCGGTCGCGTTCAACTCGATCTTCGAGCGACGCGCATCGCCGAATTCGGCCTTGATGGACGTGAGTTCGTCGACGATGATCGCCGAAATGCGTTCCGGGCGAGCCAGAATGTCCAGCAGGTCAGCGATCTGCGCCATCACGTCGCGGTATTCGCCGATGATCTTGTCTTGCTCGAGACCGGTCAGTCGCTGCAGGCGCATCTGCAGGATTTCCTGCGCCTGCGTATCGGACAGACGGTAAAGGCCGTCGGTCTGCATGCCGAACGACGGGTTCAGTCCCTCCGGACGATAAGCTTCGCGACCGCCCGCCGACGCGTTTTCCGACTCGGCGCGTGACAGCATTTCGCGCACGAGCGACGAATCCCACGCGCGCGACATCAGCTCCTGCTTGGCGATCGGCGGTGTCGGCGCGGCCTTGATGAGCGCGATGAATTCGTCGATGTTCGCGAGCGCAACCGCGAGACCTTCGAGCACGTGACCACGTTCGCGCGCCTTGCGCAGTTCGTAGACGGTGCGCCGCGTCAGCACTTCCCGGCGATGCGACAGGAAGCACGTCAGCATTTCCTTCACATTCAGGAGCTTCGGCTGGCCGTCGACGAGCGCGACCATGTTCATACCGAACGTGTCCTGAAGCTGGGTCGCCTTGTACAGATTGTTCAGCACAACCTCGGGCACTTCGCCGCGCTTCAGCTCGATCACGACGCGCATCCCGCTCTTGTCGGATTCGTCGCGGATGTCGGAAATGCCTTCGAGCTTCTTCTCGTTGACGAGCTCGGCGATGCGCTCGAGCAGCGAGCGCTTGTTCACCTGATAGGGCAGCTCGTCGACAATGATCGCCATGCGCTGGCCACGGTCGATTTCCTCGAAGTGCGTCAGCGCGCGCATCACGACGCGGCCGCGGCCGGTGCGATAGCCGTCGCGCACGCCGGCCACGCCGTAGATGATGCCGGCGGTCGGGAAGTCGGGCGCGGGGATGATCTCGATCAGCTCGTCGATCGTCGCTTCCGGGTTCTTCAGCAGATGCTGACACGCGTCGACGACTTCATTGAGGTTGTGCGGCGGGATATTGGTCGCCATGCCGACCGCGATGCCGGACGAACCATTGATCAGCAGATTAGGGATGCGCGCGGGCAGGATGGCCGGCTCGTTCTCGCTGCCGTCGTAGTTCGGCACGAAGTCGACCGTTTCCTTGTCGATGTCGGCCAGCAGTTCGTGGCCGATCTTCGCCATGCGGATTTCGGTGTAACGCATCGCCGCGGCATTGTCGCCGTCGACGGAACCGAAGTTCCCCTGGCCGTCGACGAGCATGTAGCGCAGCGAGAAGTCCTGCGCCATCCGTACGATCGTGTCGTAGACAGCAGTGTCGCCGTGCGGATGGTATTTACCGATGACGTCGCCGACGATACGCGCCGACTTCTTGTAGGCGCGGTTCCAGTCGTTGTTCAGCTCGTGCATCGCGAACAGCACGCGCCGGTGCACCGGCTTCAGGCCATCGCGGACATCGGGAAGCGCTCGCCCTACGATCACGCTCATCGCGTAATCGAGATACGAACGGCGCATTTCCTCCTCAAGGGAGATTGGCAGAGTCTCTTTGGCGAATTGATCCATTATCCGTATCTTTTACGTGCGAAGGCGGGGTTTCGCCGCTTCTTCGCGTAAGCATTGCAGGCGCAACGCATCACGCGATTCTAACATGCCACGAATCCACGCCCGACGAAGGTACGTATACATATTAGAGGGCCACCCGCCAACACCTCGCCGATCGCACAATTTCAGTCTCGTCAGGCTCGATTCCTGCATGGGACCAATTCGCCGCTCAGCCAGAGCCGGCGGACCGCTCAGACGAAAACATTTGTTGCGCATGCACCACAATTGGAGGGGGATTTGATCGGGGGCGGATTTTTTTTTCGTCGGAAGGGAACGATATGGCAAAATGCCAACGCACAAAGAGTCAGACACTGCTCGAAGTCTACACAAACGGTTTTTGTTCCGCACCAATGTTATACTTCGAGCAATGTATGACTGGTCTTCGTCAACAGGCTCGCAGTAAACCTGCGGTAATCTCAATTTCGAGAGGAGAAATATGAATAAACTTTCAAAGCTCGCGTTCATTGCAGCTACCGCAGTTATGGCTGCATCCGCCATGGCGCAGTCGGTGCCGGCGTCGCGACAAGCTACCAACGACAACTGGGTGAATGGTACTGGCGAATACGTGTGGATGAACGGCACGAACGAGCTTTGCTGGCGCGATGCATTCTGGACGCCCGCAACGGCTAACGCCAAGTGCGACGGCGCTCTGGTTGCTCAGGCTCCGACCCCGCCGGCACCGGTCCCTCCGCCTCCGGCTATCTCCAGCGAAAAGATTACGTATCAAGCTGATGCGCTGTTCGACTTCGACAAGGCAATCCTGAAGCCGGCCGGCAAGGAACGTCTGAGCGAACTGGCATCGAAGATCCAGGGCATCAACCTCGAAGTCGTCGTCGCTACGGGCCACACCGACCGTATCGGTTCCGTCGCCTACAACGACCGTCTGTCGCTGCGTCGTGCTCAAGCTGTGAAGGCCTTCCTGGTCAGCAAGGGCGTCGAAGCCAACCGTATCTACACGGAAGGCAAGGGTCCGCGCAACCCGGTTACCACCGGTTGCAACCAGAAGAACCGCAAGCAACTCATCGCCTGCCTCGCACCGGACCGCCGCGTGGAAGTCGAAGTTGTCGGTACGCCGAAGCAGTAAGCTGGAAAATTACCGCAGTATCGAAAGCCCCGCTTCGGCGGGGCTTTTTTTATGCGCGGGTACCGCGGCCTGGCGTGATGCGCGACGCAGGAGGGTCCCGCTCAGCTACCAGCGGCTCGCAGCTTGCATCAGCGCCCGCTACCCGACGCGCTTTTGCCGCTCTTTCTCTCGCCCTATATACTCAGGGTTTATCCTCGAGCGTCCGCTCACCGCTTTCATCGAGGCAGCCTTCACCATGACCAACGCCGATCCTCACGAACTACAGAAATTCAGCGACCTCGCGCATCGTTGGTGGGACCCGAACGCCGAATTCAAGCCGCTGCACGAACTGAATCCGATTCGTCTAAGCTGGATCGACGCCCACGCCCATCTCGCCGGCAAAAATGTGCTCGATATCGGCTGCGGCGGCGGCATCCTGTCGGAATCGATGGCAGGTTTGGGCGCTCATGTGAAGGGCATCGATCTGTCGACGCAGGCACTCGGTGTCGCCGATCTTCACAGTCTTGAAAGCGGTGTAACCGTCGATTACGAAGAAATCGCGGCTGAGGCGCTGGCCGCACGCGAACCGGGCACCTATGACGTGGTCACCTGCATGGAAATGCTCGAGCACGTGCCCAGGCCGGCCGCGATCGTCGAGGCCTGCAAGAATCTTGTGAAGCCGGGCGGCTGGGTGTTTTTCTCCACGCTGAACCGCAATGTCAAGTCGTATCTGTTCGCGGTGATCGGCGCCGAATACATCGCGCGAATGCTGCCGATGGGCACGCACGACTACGCGCGCTTCATCCGCCCGTCGGAGCTCGCCGGCTTCGTGCGCGCCGCCGAACTGCGCACGGCGGACATCAAGGGCATCGTGTACAACCCGCTCAGCAAGCTTTTCGCGCTGTCGTCCGACACGAGCGTCAACTATATGCTCGCCTGTCGCCGCGACGCCTGAATTACCCGAACCGCCCCGATCCGCCGTATCCAAAACGAACAATGAGCGACCCGACTCCCCTGCCGCAACGCGAAGACAACGACGACACGCTCGGCTTTTGCCTCGCCGTGCTTTTCGACCTCGACGGCACGCTTGCCGACACGGCGCCCGACCTCGCGGCCGCCGTCAACAAGATGCGCCACGACCGGGGGCTCAAGATGGTGCCGCTCGAGAAGCTGCGCCCGCTGGCTTCAGCCGGAGCGCGCGGACTAATCTGCGGGGCGTTCGGCATCGGGCCCGATCATCACGAATTCGCATCGATGCGCGAGGAGTTTCTCGCGAACTACGAAGCAGATCTGTGCATCGAGACGACGCTCTTTCCGGGTATCGCGGAAGTGCTCGACGAACTCGACGCGCGCGGCGTGCGCTGGGGCATCGTCACGAACAAGGTCGCGCGGCTCACCGAGCCGCTCGTCGCGCAACTCGGGCTCGAGGAGCGCGCCGGCTGCGTGGTGAGCGGCGACACGACCCCGCATTCGAAGCCGCACCCCGCGCCGTTGCTGCACGCGGCGCGTGAGCTGGACATCGCGCCGGAGCGCGTCGTCTATATCGGCGACGATCTGCGCGACGTGCAGGCCGGTTTTGCCGCCGGCATGAAGACCGTCGCCGCGGCGTACGGCTATTGCGGCAACGACATTCCGCCGACCCGGTGGCACGCGCAACACGTCGTAGAATCGACGGCCGAGTTGCAAACCCTGCTGCGCGAGATCGGCTGACAAAGTCAGACAGATCGGCTGAAGGGCCCGTCCCGCACTCCTGTTAGCCATGTTGCACCATTCAGCAGCCACCAAAGACGCACGACGCGGCCCTCGATCTATTGTAAAATCTCCTTTGGCTCACATATGTGAGCAACGAACCGCGGGGGCGACCTGGTTTCGACAGGGGTTGCGAAGCGGCTAGGGCATGTCGAGGACCCGTCACCTCGTTAATCAATGGGAAAAACGTAACTGCAAACGACGATACGTTCGCACTGGCAGCCTAAGGGCCGCCGTCCTCTGCCTAGTTCACTGACGGGCTAGTGTCGCAAGACCGGTAGCAATACCGACAGAGGTCATATACGTCAGTTAAGCCTTGGCGGCGTCACGACGTCCGGGTCGAAAATTTAGTGAATCGCCGTAGCGCAGCGTGTTCGTCCGCGTCGCTGCGGTTAAATCAAAAGACAGAACTAAACATGTAGAACTGGTCGTAGAGGACTTCTGGACGCGGGTTCGATTCCCGCCGCCTCCACCAAATACCTGGAACGTTCGCGATGAACGGCCCCAAAAAACCCCGGTAGCGTAACGCTGCCGGGGTTTTTTATTTTCGGCACCGTCCGCGACGCTTTGCGGGCCGGCCACACGTCTCCCCTTCACTCAGCGGGGACGCACAACACGCCCCGGTAAATCCGCGGCCGCTGCCTATACTCGTAGCTCGAAGCGAGTCGTCACTCGTCAACCACGCCGCCAAAACAGGAGCCTGCGTCATGCGCAAGACCATCGCTCTGCTGGCCCCGCTCGCACTCGCCGTGCTACACGCCGGTGCCTTCCGCCCAAACTGTCCGACGACCGCTTCGTCACCGCTGACGGCATGACGCTCTACACGTTCGACAAGGACGCCACGCCCGGCGTCAGCGCCTGCACCGGCGGCTGCATGAGCAACTGGCCGGCAGCGACGGCGGCGCCGACCGACAAGCCGTCGGGCGATGCAAAGGGGGACGGCTTCAAGGAAATCTGGCACATCGCCAGGCCATAAGAATCCACTCCGGCCGGCAACTGGGCCGCCATCGCCCCCGCCACAAAGCACAACGCCGACCCAAGGGCCGGCGTTGCGTCAAACCTCGAAGCTCGAGCGAAGCCCGAGCCAATTCTTATTCGTCTTTCGGGCACTGCAGATTGCAGCCATTCGGATCGCCCATATCGCCGCGCTTGCGCGCCTGCGAACGTCGGCCGTGCTGATACTTGTCCGACGGGGCGGACGCGGCGAACGGCATCTGCGGATGCTCGTTAATGCGGAATTCGTCGGTCAGGATGCCACCCGGCACGCCAGGCGAATTTTGCGCGTAAGCGACGGAGACGGTGGCACAGAGCACACCAGCCGCGGCAGCGGCGGCACATGCATGGAGAAGAGCTTTCATGTCGGTTCAGCGCGGCTTGGCGCGCGGTAAAGGCGGATACGAAGCCAAGAGAGTAGCCGAAACCGGCGCGCTGCGCAGCCGCGCACGCCGAGCGCCACCGCTTTTCTGGTTACAGGCTCTTACTCCGCCGTTACGCGAGCGCGCCGCCGAGCCCTTCGTCCAGATCGACGAGCCTGCCGCAGTCGCACGGATCGTAGCCGGCGAGCTGCTCGACGCGTTGATGAAACGCGCTGCCGCGCAACAGGTTGATCACCGTCGCGAGCGGCGCGCGACAGAGGTGCGCGCGATCGCACGCGAAGTAATAGTCCTCGTCGACGATCGGAATGAAGTCGAGCCCGAAATGATGCGCGGCCGGTTCGACGCCGAAGCCTATGTCCGCCATGCCGCTCGCGACGAACGCCGCGATCGCCGAGTGCGTCAGCTCGGTCGACGCATAGCCGTTGACGCGGTCCGGGTCCACACCGACCTGTCGCAGCGCGAGATCGAGCACCATCCGCGTACCCGAGCCCGGCTGGCGGTTGACGAAACGGATGTCGTCGCGCGCCAGATCGCCGAGCCCGCCGATCCGCTTCGGATTGCCCTTGCCGATGAACAGACCCTGCTTACGTCGGGTCAGATGCACGAGCACATGGCGTTGCGGATCGAGCCAGCGCCGGTAGGTATCGGCGCACACCGCGCGGAACTCGCCGAGCGGCAGATGAAAGCCCGCCAGATCGCACTCGCCGCGCGCGAGCGCACTAACCGCCTCGGCGCTGTCGCGGTACTTGATCTCGACCGGCAGATCGTTGGCGACCAGCGCCGTGACAAGCGCGGCCACCGCGTAACCGTGCGACGCGTGGATGCGCACGTCATCGGCGGGGGGCGCAAGCCAGCGGTTCAGATCGCTCGCCACTTCGCTCGCGAGCGCCTGCAAATTGCCGTCGAGCCGCTCGCCGCAGAGCCGCTGCCCGCGCAGCACCGCGTGACCGAGGTCGGACAACACCGAGCCGCGCCCACGCTCTTTCGCGATCAGAGGACCACCAAACCGCTCCTCAATGCTGCGCAGCAAGCCCCATGCGTGCCGATAGGACAAACCCTTAAGCGCCGCGGCCTGCGCAATGCTGCCAGATTCATCGACGAGCGCGAGCAGCGGCACCACGTCAGACAGGCTGGCCTCGCGGCCATCCGCGCCCTTCACCACCAGCTCGACCTGACATTCGATCCTGACCATATATGCTTGACCGTTTCCTATTGCGCGCGCCGGTCGGCCCGCCTATCTTTCGGCTATACCATATCGAATAAGCGAAGCATACGTGCATGCATTATGAATAACAAGTGCATATATCGCTTCGGAGGAGCCCCCCTTTGGACGATTCTCTCGCCACGGCGCCGGATCAGCTCGTGCAACGTCACGCGCAGCCGGGCCGCACACTCATCACGATCCTGCACGCGATCCAGGACGAACTCGGCTTTGTGCCACCCGCGGCGGTCGGACCGCTCGCCCGCGCGCTGAACCTGTCGCGAGCGGAAGTGCACGGCGTCATCACTTACTACCATCACTTTCGCACCTCGCCTGCAGCGCCCGTCACGGTGCAGCTGTGCCGCGCCGAAGCGTGCCGCAGCATGGGCACCGAGGCGCTTGCCCAGCACATCGAGGCGCACACCGGATGCCGCTTCGACGCCGGTCACGATGACGGCGCAACGGTGGAACTCGAATCGGTGTACTGCCTCGGCCAATGCGCGCTGTCGCCGGCGATGATGCTCAACGGCACGCTGCACGCGCGCGTGTCGCCGCAAAAATTCGACGCGCTGTTCGCCGCTGCCCGCAAATGCGTGGAGGTGCCGGCATGACGCGCATCTATGTTCCGCGAGATTCGTCGGCGCTCGCGCTCGGCGCCGATGCGCTGGCCGAAGCCATCGCCAGCGAAGCCGCGCGCCGCGGCATTGCGATCGAACTGATCCGCAACGGTTCGCGCGGGTTGCTGTGGCTCGAACCGCTCGTCGAAGTTGCGACGCCCGAAGGCCGCATCGGCTATGCGAATGTCGACGTGGAAGACGTCGCCGCGTTGTTCGACGCGGGCTTTGTCGAGGGCGGCGAGCATGCGCGGCGCGTCGGCGTGGTCGACGAGATTCCGTATCTGAAGAAGCAGCAGCGCCTGACCTTCGCGCGGATCGGCATCACCGACCCGCTGTCCATCGACGATTACGTCGCGCACGGCGGCCTCGAAGGCCTACGCAACGCCCTGCAAACCGACGGCGATGCCGCCTGCGAAGCGCTGATCGAATCCGGTCTGCGCGGCCGCGGCGGCGCGGCCTTCCCGGCCGGCATCAAGTGGCGCACGGTGCGCGGCGCGAAAGCCGCGCAGAAGTACGTCGTCTGCAATGCCGACGAAGGCGATTCCGGCACCTTCTCCGATCGTCTCGTGATGGAAAGCGATCCGTACGTGCTCATCGAAGGCATGATCATCGCCGGCGTCGTGACCGGCGCGACCGTCGGCTACATCTATGTGCGCAGCGAATACCCGCACTCGATCGCGACGCTCGAAGCTGCCATCGCCCGTGCGCGCACAGCCGGCTGGCTCGGCGACAGCGTGCTCTCGAGCGGGCAGCGTTTCGAGCTGTTCGTCGCGAAAGGCGCGGGCTCGTATGTGTGCGGCGAGGAAACCGCGATGCTGGAATCGCTCGAAGGCAAGCGCGGCATCGTCCGCGCAAAGCCGCCGGTGCCCGCACTCGTGGGTCTCTATGGCCAGCCCACCGTGATCAACAACGCGATCACGCTCGCCACCGTGCCGATCATCTTCGCGCGCGGCGCCGCGTTCTATAAAGACTTCGGCATGGGCCGCTCGCGTGGCACGCTGCCGTTCCAACTGGCCGGCAACATCAAGCGAGGCGGCCTCGTCGAACTCGCGTTCGGCGTGACCTTGCGCCAACTGCTCGACGACTTCGGCGGCGGCACCGCGAGCGGCCGGCCGGCGCGCGCGGTGCAGGTCGGCGGTCCGCTTGGCACCTATCTGCCGCCAAGCCAGTGGGACATTCCGATGGACTACGAGGCGTATGCGGCAGTCGGCGCGGTGATCGGCCACGGCGGTCTCGTCGTGCATGACGACACCTCGAATCTTGCCGAGCTCGCGCAATACGCGATGCACTTCTGCGCGCTCGAATCGTGCGGCAAATGCACACCGTGCCGGATCGGCTCGACGCGCGGCGTCGAGGTGATCACGCGGATTCGCAACGGCGACACGTCGACGCGTCAGGTGCAATTGCTGCGCGATCTGTGCGACACGATGGTAGCCGGCTCGCTGTGCGCGATGGGCGGCATGACGCCGTATCCGGTGCTGTCCGCGCTCGATCATTTCCCTGAAGACTTCGGTCTCGCCGCCGATCCCACTGCCGACCACGCCACCAAAGCGGCCGCGGCCTGACTCCAGGAGTTCACCATGTCCGACCAGTTCAACTCCCCTGCCGGCGCCCCGAAGGAAGCCCCCCTGGGGGGCGGCTGCGGCTCAGGCAACTGCGCCTGCAAGTCGCAAGCCCTGGCACGCGCCGCCAACGCGTTCGCCGACGACACCGACTACGGCACCCCCGCCCGCCACTCGGACGTCGACGTGACGCTCGACATCGACGGCCAGGCGGTGACCGTACCGGCGGGCACGTCGGTGATGCGCGCGGCGGCTGAAGCTGGTGTCAACGTGCCGAAGCTGTGCGCGACCGATTCGCTCGAGCCGTTCGGCTCATGCCGCCTGTGTCTCGTCGAAATCGAAGGACGGCGCGGCTATCCGGCCTCGTGCACGACACCGGTCGAAGCCGGCATGAAGGTGCGCACGCAGACCGACCGTCTGCAGTCGCTGCGTCGCAACGTGATGGAGCTGTACATCTCCGACCACCCGCTCGATTGCCTGACCTGCCCCGCCAACGGCGACTGCGAACTGCAGGAGATGGCGGGCGTGACCGGCCTGCGCGAAGTGCGCTACGGCTTCGACGGCGCGAATCATCTGAAGGACCAGAAGGACGAATCGAATCCGTACTTCACGTACGACCCGGCGAAGTGCATCGTCTGCAATCGCTGCGTGCGCGCGTGCGAGGAAACCCAGGGCACGTTCGCGCTGACGATCACCGGACGCGGCTTCGAATCTCGCGTCGCGGCCAGCGAGAACCAGCCGTTCATGGAATCGGAGTGCGTGTCGTGCGGCGCCTGCGTGGCCGCGTGCCCGACCGCGACCTTGCAGGAAAAGACCGTCGTGATGCTCGGCCAGCCCGAGCACTCGGTCGTCACCACCTGTGCGTATTGCGGCGTCGGCTGCTCGTTCAAGGCAGAGATGAAGGGCAACCAGGTCGTGCGGATGGTGCCGCACAAGAACGGCCAGGCCAACGAAGGTCATGCATGCGTGAAGGGCCGCTTCGCGTGGGGCTACGCGACGCACAAGGACCGCATCAAAAAGCCGATGATCCGCGCGAAGATCACCGACCCGTGGCGCGAAGTCAGCTGGGACGAAGCGATCTCGTATGCGGCGTCCGAATTCCGCCGCATCCAGGCGAAGCATGGGCGCGATTCGATCGGCGGCATCACGTCGTCGCGCTGTACGAACGAGGAAACCTACCTCGTGCAGAAGCTCGTGCGCGCCGCGTTCGGTAACAACAACGTCGACACCTGCGCGCGCGTCTGCCACTCGCCGACCGGCTATGGTCTGAAGACGACGCTCGGCGAATCGGCCGGCACGCAGACGTTCGCCTCCGTCGACAAAGCCGACGTGATCATGGTAATCGGCGCGAATCCGACCGATGGCCACCCGGTGTTCGCCTCGCGTCTGAAGCGGCGCGTGCGCGAGGGTGCGAAGCTGATCGTCGTCGATCCGCGCCGGATCGATATCGTCGATACGCCGCACGTGAAGGCGTCGCATCACCTGCAATTGCGGCCCGGCACCAACGTCGCGATCGTCAACGCGCTCGCGCACGTGATCGTCACCGAAGGCCTGCTCGACGAAGCGTTCGTCGCCGAGCGCTGCGAGATGCGCGCGTTCGAACAGTGGCGCGATTTCGTCGCGCTGCCGGAGAACTCGCCGGAAGCGACCGAAGTGGCGACCGGCGTGCCCGCGCAACAGGTACGCGAAGCCGCGCGCATCTACGCGAGCGCCGGCAACGCCGCGATCTACTACGGCCTGGGCGTCACCGAACACGCGCAAGGCTCGACGATGGTGATCGGCATCGCGAACCTGGCGATGGCGACCGGCAACATCGGCCGCGAAGGTGTCGGCGTGAATCCGCTGCGCGGCCAGAACAACGTGCAAGGCTCGTGCGACATGGGCTCGTTCCCGCACGAGCTGCCGGGCTATCGCCACATCAGCGATCCGCTCGTTCGCACTCAGTTCGAAAACGCCTGGAACGTCACGCTGCAACCGGAACCGGGCCTGCGCATTCCCAACATGTTCGACGCCGCGCTGGACGGCAGCTTCATGGGCCTCTACTGCCAGGGCGAGGACATCGTGCAGTCGGACCCGAACACGCATCATGTGGCGGCGGCGCTGTCGTCGATGGAATGCATCGTCGTGCAGGACATCTTCCTGAACGAGACCGCCAAATACGCGCACGTGCTGCTGCCCGGCTCGTCGTTCCTCGAAAAGGACGGCACGTTCACCAATGCCGAGCGCCGCATCTCGCGCGTGCGCAAGGTGATGCCGCCGCTCGGCGGCTACGCGGACTGGGAAGTCACGCTGCTGCTGTCGCGCGCGCTCGGCTACGAGATGGACTACACGCATCCGTCCGAGATCATGGACGAAATCGCGCGGCTCACACCGACCTTCCACGGCGTGTCGTACCAGAAGATCGACGAAATGGGCAGCATCCAGTGGCCATGCAACGAGGACGCGCCCGACGGCACGCCGACGATGCACGTCGACACCTTCGTGCGAGGCAAGGGCAGGTTCGTGATCACGAAGTTCATCGCATCGCCGGAGAAAGTCACGCGCAAGTATCCGTTGCTGCTGACGACCGGGCGCATTCTGTCGCAGTACAACGTCGGCGCGCAGACGCGCCGCACCGAGAATTCGCGCTGGCATGACGAAGACCGGCTCGAACTGCATCCGCACGATGCCGAGGAACGCGGCATCAAAACCGGCGACTGGGTCGGCATCGAATCGCGCGCGGGGCAGACCGTGTTGCGCGCGAAGGTGACGGAGCGGATGCAGCCGGGCGTCGTCTATACGACGTTCCACTTCCCCGAATCGGGCGCGAACGTGATCACGACCGACAGCTCCGACTGGGCGACCAACTGCCCCGAATACAAGGTGACCGCGGTGCAGGTGATGCCGGTCGAGCAGCCGTCGCAATGGCAGAAGGACTATTCACGCTTCAATAGCGAACAGCTCGAACTGCTGAAGCAGCGCGAGCTGGCCAATGCGGCCGCGGCCGTCACCGCGGGCAAGTGAGGCGAGCCATGGACAATCGGAATCTGATCGACATGGCGAACCGGATCGGCGACTTCTTCGAGTCGATGCCCGACCACGAGGAAGCGCTGACCGGCGTCGCCGAACACATCCGCCGCTTCTGGGAGCCGCGCATGCGTCGCGCGCTGCTCGCGACGCTCGACGAAGCGCCGGACACGTATGACATCGCGCTATCGGACTTCACGCGCGAGGCGATCGTCAGGTATCGCGAGAAGTTGACGCCGGCGCCGGCCCAGGCGCCGGCGGCTTAGGCTCGGGCGGTTTCCCCAATCAACCAGGCGCGGCGGCGCGATCCGCTGCCGCGTGCGTGCCCATGCCACGCAACCGGCGGCGCCGATCACAACGTCGCCTGTTCCGATATCTCTCCCCCAACCGTAAACCACGCTTCGCAGTGCCGTACGAGACCGTGCAGGTCCGAGCCGGTGCGTCCGCGCGCGCTGATGTAGCCGTCGGGCCGCACCAGATAAAACGACGGCCGCGTGCGCCCATACGATTCGGACAACGCCGGGCCGCCGTCGCCGCTCGTATCGGTGACGCGCCAGATTCGCACCGCGTTCGGCAGCAGCCGCTCGACCTCGGCGGCGAGCTTTTCTACTTCGGGGTCCGGCGGCGGTGCATGTTTCGCGGCGGGATCGAGCGGCGTGCCATCGACGGGCAGCGGCGGCAACAGCAGAAACAACGAGAAGAACGCCGGATCGTGCAGATCGAAAATGCAGCCGACGCCCGGCGCGCGCCCGAGCGGACCGTCGACGACGTGCACGAGCGCATCGGGTGCGCGCTCGCCCGCGCGCGGGCCGCCGTCGAGCACGCGTTCGAGCGTCAGCGGACTGCGCCGGTACTGGATCGACAGCTCGCTGATCGTCGCGCGTGCGGCATCGCGCAGCGGACCGAACGTGGCCAGCACCGGCATCACGCGCTCGCGCAGCAGCTTCATCGGTCCGTGATCGGCCTCGGCCATCTGCGTGATGAAACCGGTCTGCCGCAGCACCTCGCGCTCGATCGGATGTCGCTCGGCGTGATACGTGTCGAGCAGACGATCCGGCGCCGCGCCGCCGATCACGCGCGCGAGCTTCCAGCCGAGATTGAGCGCTTCCTGGATGCCGGTGTTCATGCCTTGCGCGGCCGCGGGGCTGTGTACGTGCGCGGCATCGCCGGCGAGGAAGATGCGGCCCACGCGCAGCCGATCGACCATCCGGCTGTTCACGTGGAAGTACGCCGACCACGCCAGATCCGACACGTCGACGCGCTCGCGCACGCGTCGCGCGATCAGCGCCTTGCATTGTTCGAGCGACGGCGCCGGCGCCCGCTCCAGCGGCGGCTCGCCGAGCACCGCGGGGGCCGGCGGCGCGGCGCTGTCCGACGGCTCGACCGCATGATCGGCGATCAGACGATGGCGGCCGTGGCCCATCGGAAACAGCGCGACGAGACCGTCGCCCGACGCGAAGATATGGAACTCGTCGTCGGGCCAGTCGGTTTCGGCATGCAGGTCGGCGAGCAGAAAGGTCTGGTCGAAGGTCTTGCCCTCGAAGTTCAGGTCGAGGCGATGGCGAATCGAACTGTGCGCGCCATCGGCCGCAATCAGATATGACGGGCGCATGGCTTCCGTGCGGCCGTCCGCGCGGCGCAAGGTCGCCTGAACGCTCGCGGAGCCTTGCATGAACGCCACGAGCTCGACGCCGCGCTCGACCTTCACGCCGAGCGTCGCCAGATGCTCGGTCAGGAGCCGCTCGGTCACCGACTGGTCGAGAAACAGCAGATAGGGATAGCGCGTGTGCAACGGGTCGAAATCGAGCTGCGCGAGCCGCATGCCGTTCGAAAACAGATTCGCCACGCGCGCGCGATGGCCGAGCTCGAGAAACGGTTCGACCAGCCGATGCTGCTCGAGCAGTTCGAGCGTACGTGCCTGAATGCCGATCGCGCGCGAGTAAGGGTTCGGCTGCGGCGCCTTGTCGATCAGGCGCACGGGGACGTGGGCGCGCGCGAGACTCATCGCTGCGGCAAGTCCGGTAGGACCGGCCCCGACGATCAGCACCGGCGACGCGTCGTAGGCGGCAGCGTCCATGCGGAACTCCGGAGGCAACGCACGTGCGTTCCATATGTAAACAGACCCTAGTGTACGCCGCCACTCTTGCGCACACGGGTGCGCTGCATCAATCGCGCGTCGGCAAGACGGGTCGCGCGGGGGTTCCATCCGTCGTTGCCCATGAACTCACCCTCCGCGCAAATCCGGGCCGCTTGCGCAAGTATGGGAAAATGCGCCCTCAGTCTGATTGATCCAAATGCCCTCCCCGTCATGCAACCTGTATTTGACCGCGCGTTCGCGGCGCATCGTGACGGCCGCCTCGACGACGCCGAACGCGGCTACCGCGCCACGCTCGACCACGACCCCAGCCACGTCGACGCGCTGCATCTGCTCGGCGTGCTGCGCCACCAGCAGGGCCAGCACGCCGAAGCCGCGGCGCTGGTGCGGCGCGCGGTCGATCTGCGCCCCGAAGACGCGGCGCTGCAGCTGAACCTCGGCAATGCGCTGAAGGCGCTCGGCCAGATCGACGCCGCGATCGAGCAGTTCCGCAACGCGCTGACGCTCGCGCCGACCTTCCCGATGGCGCACTACAACCTCGGCAACGCGTACGCGTCGCAAGGCCGTCACGAAGACGCCGCCGATGCGTTCGAACGTTCGCTGCGCCTGCAGCCGAACGACGCGTCGTCGCACAACAATCTCGGCAACGCGCTGCACGCGCTCGGCCGTCACGCGGACGCGATCGCGTCGTTCCGGCGCGCGCTCGAGCTGCGCCCCGGTCACGCGGGCGCGCTGAACAACATGGGCATGTCGCTGAACGCGCTCGATCGACCGAACGAGGCAGTGCCCTGCTTCGAGGCCGCGCTCGCCGCCGAGCCGCGCTTCGTCGCCGCGCACTTCAATCTCGCGAATACGTTCGATGCGACCGGCCGCCATGCGCGGGCAGTCGCGTCATTTGAAGCGGCGCTGCGTCTGCA
This sequence comes from Paraburkholderia sp. 35.1, assembly GCF_050436525.1. Taxonomy (NCBI): domain Bacteria; kingdom Pseudomonadati; phylum Pseudomonadota; class Betaproteobacteria; order Burkholderiales; family Burkholderiaceae; genus Paraburkholderia; species Paraburkholderia sp. 35.1. Next base: position 970,393 of record NZ_JBNDMJ010000003.1, read on the forward strand.
GCCGAACCTGCCGCCGGCGATCTATGGCATGGGCAACGCGCTCGCGTCGCTCGGCCGTGCCGAACAGGCGCTGCCGTATCTGGAGCGCGCGGTCGGGCTCGATCCGCAATTCGCGCTCGCGTGGCTTGCGCTCGGCACCGCGCACCAGGCGCTCGGCGCGCACGCGGCCGCGGTGCGCGCGCTCGATCAGGCGTTGCGGCTGCGCCCGGATCTCGCGTCCGCGCATATGAACCGTGCGCTCGCGTGGCTCGCGATGCGCGACTTCGAGCGCGGGCTGCCCGAATACGAATGGCGCTTGCAAACCGTCGCGCAACCGGTGATCCAGACGTTGCCGCGCTGGCACGGCGAGTCGATCGAAAAACACACGCTGCTGATCCATGCCGAACAGGGTTTCGGCGACACGCTGCAGTTCGTGCGCTTCGTACCGCGCGCAGCGCTTCGCGCCGCGCGCGTCGTGCTGGAAGTGCAGCCGCAGTTGGTGCCGCTCTTCGCGCCCGTCGCGCAGGCATGGCGCGTCTCGCTGATCGCGCAGGGCCAGCCGCGCCCCGCCGCCGATCTGCAGATTCCGCTCTTGAGCCTGCCGCTGGCGCTCGGCACGCGCTACGACACGATTGACGCGCGCACGCCCTATCTGAGCGTGCCGCCGGCCTATGGCCGCAAATGGCGCGGCTCGCTCGGCGGTCAGGCGAAGCGCAAGATCGGGCTCGCATGGTCGGGGCGCATCCAGCGCAACGAAACCCGCACGATGCCGCTCGCCGCGCTGGAGCCGCTGTTCGCACTGGATGGCATCGACTGGATCGTGTTGCAGCCCGATCTGTCCGAGGACGACCGCGCGGCGCTCGACGCGCATCCGCGCGCGGCCGCGATCCATCGCTTCGACCACCGCATCGGCGACTTCGCGGATACCGCGGCGATCGTCGAGCGGCTCGACGCGGTGGTGTCGATCGACACGTCGATCGCGCACCTCGCGGGCGCGCTGCGCAAGCCGCTGTGGCTGATGCTGCCGTTCGCCGCCGACTGGCGCTGGTTCGACGGCGACACGCGCAGCCCGTGGTATCCCGGCGCGACGCTCGTACGTCAGCCGCGGCCGGGCTCGTGGGATGAAGTCGTCGAGGTGGTCGCTGACGAATTGCGGCACGGCTAGCCACAGACCACGCGCCGCAAACAAAAGACCCCGCTAGCGCGGGGTCTTTTGTTTTCAGAGCACGAAGTGAACCGTCAGGCCGCCCGATACTGATTGCGCGCCTCCGGCGTGCGATACAGGAACAGCGTCGCGAGCAGACCGCAGATTGCCGCCACGCCGAGGACCAGGCCCGGCGCCGCCTTGTTGCTGGTCACGTGGATCAGCAGCGTGGCGATGGCCGGCGTGAAGCCGCCGATCGTCGTCGCGAGACTGTACGCGAGCGAGAAGCCAGCGGTTCGCACTTCGACCGGCATCACTTCGGTCAGCGCGACGACCATCGCGCCGTTGTAGCAGCCGTACAGGAACGACAACCACAGCTGCACGGCGAGCAGACGCGCGAACGACGGTTCGGCGACGAGCCATTGCAGCGCCGGATACGCGGTGAGGATCGTCAGGATCGTGAACGCGAGCAGCACCGGACGGCGGCCGACGCGGTCCGACAACGCGCCGGACAACGGCAGCCAGATCAGATTCGAGATACCGACGCAGACGGTGACGACGAGCGCGTCGATCGCCGACAGCTTCAGCACTTCCTTGCCGAAGGTCGGCGTGTAAGCGGTGATCATGTAGAACGACACGGTCGTCATGACGACCATGCCCATGCCGCCCAGCACGATCGGATAGTTCGCGAGCATCGACTTCAGGATCTCGCCCACGCTCGGACGATGCTTGCGCGCCGTGAACTCCTCGGTTTCCTGCAGCGAGCGGCGGATGATGAACAGGAACGGCACGATCAGACAGCCGATCAGGAACGGCACGCGCCAGCCCCACGCGAACATCTGCTCGGCGGGCAGAATCTTGTTGAGCCCCACGCCGATCAGCGCGGCGAATACCACCGCGACCTGCTGGCTGCCCGATTGCCACGAGCAATAGAAGCCCTTGTTGCCCTTCGTCGCGATCTCCGACAGATACACCGACACGCCGCCGAGCTCAGCGCCGGCGGAGAAGCCTTGCAGCAGCCGGCCGAGCAGCACCAGCACGGGCGCTACGAGCCCGATGGTCGCGTAGCCCGGTATCGTCGCGACCGTCAGCGTGCCGAGCGCCATCAGGCTCAGTGTGAGGATCAGGCCTTTGCGACGACCGTGATGGTCGATGTAGGCGCCGAGCACGATCGCGCCGAGCGGACGCATCAGGAAGCCCGCGCCGAACACGGACAGCGACAGCATCAGCGACGCGAAATCGCTGCCGCCAGGAAAGTAGGTCTTGGCGATCGCGGAAGCGTAGTAGCCATAGACCATGAAGTCGTACATTTCAAGAAAGTTGCCGCTGACAACGCGGAACACTGTCTTGACCTTGGATTCTTCGGTGGTGGAAGCGGCGTGGGTCGCTGTAGACATGACACTCTCGGATAGGCCCGCCGCCCTGTCGGACGGATCGACGCGGACGGTGACGAGCGGGCAGTTGAAACGATCCACTGCTTGGCAAGCGGATGCTGCAGGCGAACGCACAGGTATAAGCAAGTGCGCCCGGGGGCGCCGCATTTTGCTGCTCACGGCGCTCATTCGATATGAGGGTAAACGCTGAGCTCGATGTCGGGCCGATGCCACGTAATGTTACTGCTGAGAGGGTCGACGCGAAACGCATACAGTTTGCTTACGCGCGACACCCGCGGGCAGCGGTAGACTGTCCGCGCGAGGCCATTCAGTCGATTACGCCGATGCGAACCACCCCTGCTCTTTCCCTGCGCCCCGCCACGCTCGAGGACGCCGCGCTGATTGCGTCGATCCACAGCGCCAGTTGGCAGGCGACCTATCGCGGTCTGTTGCCCGACGCGTTCCTCGACGGCGAAGTCACGCGCGAACGCGCCGCCTATTGGGAAGCACGTCTCGGCGCGCCGGGCGGCGAGCGCCGCATCGTGCTGATCGCCGAGCTGGCCGGCGAGCCGGCCGGCTTCGTGTGCGTCGAGCGCCAGCCCGAGTCCGCGTGGGGCGTGCTGCTCGACAACCTGCATGCGCTGCCCGGTTATCAGGGCATCGGCGTCGGCAAAACACTGATGCACGCAGCCGTAGACTGGACGCGCGCGCAAGGCGAGGCACAGCTGTACCTATACGTGCTCGAGGGCAATACGGCGGCGATCGGCTTTTACGAGCGACACGGCTGGCAGTTGGTCGGCGCGGAGCCCGATCAGATGGGCGGCGTGGATATCACCGCGTTGCGCTACGTGTACCGGTTGAAGGCTTGAACGCCGTGGTTGAGTGTGCGTGATGCGCGTGGCGTCGCGGGGACGGCGCGCGCCGGCGGTAGTCCTGTTTTCGGAGTCATCTGAACGGTGGACGACGTAGTTTCGAGGCATGATTTTCTGTTGCCGATGGCTTCATCGGCCCCCTACAGATTCCGTCACTGCCACACCGGTGAGCCTGTCCGAGACACCGGAAGAAACCGATGACCAGCACGCCACTCATCCTGATCGAAGGCGCATTCGCGCTTCCCCCTTTCCGTACGCTCGACCACCTGCCCGAACCGTTCGGCCGCGACTGGGCGTTGCTGTCCTGGCGAACCGGGCTCGATTCGCTGTATGCCGCGCTGCTGCGCACCGTGTGCGTCAGAGATCAGCAGTTGCTGTCGTATGGGCAGTGGGTGTCGATCGACGGCGTGCTGACCGGCGTGCTAACTGACATGAAGCGGCCGGCAGAGACGCCCGTTGCGAACGCCACGCAGCCTGCCGGGGAACCGTCGAATACCGCGACGGCGGCGCATCCCGCTATGCAACGGAAGGTGCCTCAGGGTCCAATGCGAATCGCGCTCAAGGCCCGCTCGCCGCGAATCGCGCAGCGGCGCACTGTACGGCATCGGCGAACGGTCGCGGCGAGTGCCGGCGTAATCGGCTGCGTCGCAGTGCTGGCGTGGTGGATCGTCGATCAGCCTCTGGCGCCGCGGCATATGGCCTCCGACATGCTGAAATCGGCGCAAGCTCTGAAGCCCCGTCGTGATGCGCCGGCGCCGGTAGAAAAGCGTCGTGCGCAGCATCTGGTTGCGAGTCCCGAGGCACCGGTGATTGCGGAGGCCGTCACACCGGCTCCTGTGCTTCCGCCATTACCTGCCGACGTGGCCGCCGCCGCACCCGCGCGCATCGCGGCTTTGCCTCAGCGCACCGCCACGCGACATGCGCCCACGCCGCGTGACGCGATTCGCTCATCGCCTCCGCGTCGTGCGCTTCGCGTGCAAACGCATCCGCTTCCGGTAAATCGGCATGCCGCGAATGACCCATCGCATGAAGCGCGCGTTCGTACCCGGTTCGGCGAAGACGGATACGCTGATGTAACGACGTTCGCCATGATGTCTTTGCGCGACGTCGCGCCGCTGCCGCGCTCCACCGTGTCGAACAATCTGCCGGCAAATAGCACCGAGTGGATGAACCACATATCGCAGCGTCGCGTCACCGAAATCCCGGAACAATTCGCGCAATGAGCGCTGCCGTTACTTCGACGCAGGCAAACCCGCTTCCGTCTGCTGCTGCAAGCGCGTGATCGCGCCCTGAAGCTGACGCAATTGCGCCTGCGCGTTGTCGCGCTCCGCGCGCAGCGCGAGCGCCTCGTCGCGCGTCTGCCGCTGCCGGTCGTCGACCTTCGCCTGCTGCGTGCGGGCGACGTCGAGATCGGTCTGCAGCCGTTGCGCCTGCTGCTGCGATATCGCGATGCTGCCCTGCAGATATGCATTCTGCGCCTGCAACCGCGTGCGATGAATCTCGGCGTCCGCGAGTTGCTGCGTCTGCTGCGCGAAACCGGCGTAGATCGCTTCCGCGCGCTCTGCCGAATCGCTCCTGATCACGCGCCAGAAATGCTTGTTCTGAAACAACGCGACGTAGTACGTCATCCGCGGCGGATGGAAGAACAGGCTCGCACCGTAGCTGCCGTTGTAGGTCGTGCGCAGTTCGCTGAGGTTCGCGTCGTGGATCAACTGGATCAAACCGGCGACGTCGCCGCGCGCGGCGGCGGGCGTATTCGCGGACACCTCGGGCTCAGCGACGGACTGGGGGCCAGCCTCTCGCGGCGCCAACTCCCCTGGAGCCGGCCGCGTGCCCGCCAGCGGCGCGCTCACGCTGTCCTGCTGTGCCACCGCAACACCCGTATGCCACAACGCATAGACACCGGCGAGCAACATAGCGCGCCGGATAACCAAGGAGTACTTCATATGCCTGCTCCACGCCGATCGAGAATGACGTTGGATTATCGCGCGGATTTATCGCGACGCGAAGCTCGTGGGCACTGAATGGACACGCTCGAAATCGAGATAGACGGTTGGTGCAGCGAATCACTCCATCCCGAAATCACAGTCGCAAAATAAAGACGCCACCCAGCTCGCACTCCTGACTATTTCGAGAGAAGAAAACGCACTGCCACATAACGTGACAGCGCGTCAGATGGATGGAATGGCTCCGTCGGGCTGCGGAAAACAGCGAAAGCGCGGGACCGATGCGCAACCACGCCGCGGACTCAACCTCGACCGCGCACGCCGCGCCAACGCAAACCCGCCTTGCTTAAAACCGCGTCTCCCGCGCGACCCGCAGGAACGTATCGAGCAACGGCGTGCAATCGAGCAGCTCCGGGCCGCCCGCGCGATGAAACTCCGGGTGCCACTGCACGCCCATCACGAACGGCGCGCGCCGGTAGCGCACGGCCTCGATGATGCCGTCCGACGCCGACACCGCCTCGATATTGAGATCGCGGCCCAGCGTCTTTACCGCCTGATGGTGGATCGAGTTGACGATCGCGTCGTGCCGTCCGGGGAACATGTTCAGCAGCGTCGAGCCATCCGGAAAATGCACGCCGTGCCGGTGCTGATCGTAGTTTTCGTTGACGTGGGCGTTCGCGGTGGGCACTTCGGTCGCGATGTCCTGATATAGCGTGCCGCCGAACGCGACATTGATCAGCTGACAGCCGCGACACACGCCGAGCACCGGCTTGCCCGATTCGACGAACTCGTGCAGCAGTTCGAGCTCGTACATGTCGCGCACGCGGTCACCGGGCCATTCGTGGCTGGCCGCCGATTCCGCATACGTCTGCGGCGACACGTCGGCGCCGCCTTGCAGCAGCAGGCCATCGAGATGCTTCGCATAGTCGCGCAGACGGATGTTGCTCGGGTGCAGCATGCCCTGATGACCAACGGTCGGGATCATGAACACCAGCACGTCGCGCGACATCACCCAGTGCGCGACCGACTCCTCCAGATACTGCAGCGTCTTGCCGCGCAAGCCCTTCGCGCCCGGTTCCGGGTGGAAGATGCGCGCCGACACGCCGATGCGCAGCGTGCGCTGCGTGATCCGCTGCCCCGCGCGATCGAACAGCTGCCGCGCGCGCGCCGCGATGATGCGGCCGAACACGCTCCACGCGGAGTCGCTCTGCTTCAGATAGCGCGGTGGCGACGGCGGCAGCGCGTTGGGTGGCGGCGGGTTCGTGGCGCTGAAATCGGGTGCCGCGCCGAAACCGGGCGGCGGCGAGCCGGGCGCGCGCGCCGCGGGTGCGGCGGCTGCCTCGGTGGCGATTTCGTCTTCGGTGGCGAGGTCCGCCGCGCTGCCGCCAGCCGCGCGCGGCTCGCCGGCGGCCACCGTCGGTTTCGCGAGCGGCTCGGGTTTCACCATGGTCGCGCCGCCGGCGTACGTACCAGCGCGCCGCACTTCGCGCTCGTGCACCTTGGCTTCCTGCCGCGCGGTCGATTCGGCGGCGGCGCTGCGCGCCTCGGCCGCGTCGCGCAGCCGCGCCGTGCGCGGATCTTCGGGCGTGACCGACGATGCGCTGAGCGGATCGTCGGTCGACGACCTCGCGGTCGCCTCCTCGGCCGTCGGGCTCGTGTCTTTGGCGGCCGACCGGATGGCATCTTCATGCGAGGGAGGAAGCGAGGCGGCCGGTTCGGCCGGCGCACTGCTCGGCGCGGGGGAGGCCGGCTGCGGACTGCCGGTCGTGCCGGCGTTTTCGGGTTTGTTTTCGCTCATGACTGTCGGACGGGCGCCTTACACGCGAACGAATGAATATGCCCTGATTATCCGTCAGTGCTGCAGGCCCCGCAAACCCGCACACAATTGCTCACATTGTTGCGAAGCGTTACACGACCCCGATGACTCAAGGATCCGGCCGCTCTTCGAAGGTTTCCCGCAACGCGATCTGCATCGACGCATGAATTTTCACGCACCAGCGCCACACGAGCGCGAGCAGCAGCGCGGCGCACACGAGCACCGCGACGAGCAGGCCAGTCGGCGGCAGGATGCTGCCCGACAGCGCCGCCACCAGCAGAAACACGCCGATCATCGACACGATCGGCACGAGATCGGCGATCGCGTGACGCAGCGCGCTCGTGAAGCGTCCCGCGGTGGTCGGCTGCACGCCGACTTCGGCAAGCAGCAGCGCGAGCGACTTGGTCTTGCGATACACGGCCACGAGAAACGGCAGCGAAACGACGAGCGCGACGCTCCACTGCACGACGCGTTGCAGCGGCTCGTCGTCGAGCCAGTGCGCGAGCAGCCGGCCGCTATGCGGCGCGCTATACGACACGGCGAGGAAAATGGCCACGACGAGCGCGAGATTCACCGCGATCTGCAATACGATCCGCCGCGTCATGCCGATGAGCGTCGGCTCGCCGCGCGCCGTGATCAAACTGCGCAGCCATTGCCCGTACATGCCGAACACGTTGGACAACGTGGCGGGCATCGCCTGCCCGATGCGGCGCGTGAGCGGATCGGCGACGCGGATCAGATATGGCGTCGTCAGCGTCGTCAATGCCGACACGGCGACCGCGATCGGATACAGAAACCCGCTCGTCACCTTCAACGTCAGACCGAGCGTCGCGATGATGAACGAGAACTCGCCGATCTGCGACACGGTCATGCCGACGCGCATCGAGGTGCGCGCGTCCTGCCCCGACAGAAACGTGCCGAGCCCGCACGACACGATCTTGCCGACGATCACCGCGAGCGTGATCACGGCGATCGGCCACGCGTAGTCGAGCATCACGGCTGGGTTCAGCATCAGTCCGATCGTCACGAAGAAGATCGCGGAAAACGCGTCGCGCAGCGGCGCGATCAGATGCTCGATCCGATGCAGATGGCGCGACTCGGCCATGATCGCGCCGATCAGGAACGCGCCGAGCGCGATGCTGTAATCGAGCTTGACGACCAGCAGACAGAAGCCGAAGCAGAAGCCGAGCACGGACACGAGCATCATCTCGTCGCTGCCCGTGCGCGCGACGTAGTTCAGCGCGCGCGGCACGAACAGCACGCCGACCAGCAGCGACACCGTCATGAACAGCAGCAGCTTGCCGAGCGTGACGGCCGCGAGCCCGGCCGACAGTTGCCCGGTCTGCGCGATGCCGGTCAGCAGCACGAGCATCGCGATACCGAGAATGTCCTCGACGATCAGAATGCCGAACACGAGCTGCGCGAAGCTTTCACGTTTGAGTCCGAGATCGGACAGCGCCTTCACGATGATCGTCGTGGACGAGATCGCGAGGATCGCGCCGAGGAACAGCGAGTCCATCGGAGTCCAGCCGAACGCGCTGCCGATCTCGTAGCCGATCCACAGCATCAGCACGATTTCGGACAGCGCGGCGACGATCGCCGTCGCGCCGACCTCGAACAGCTTGCGCAGGCTGAATTCGAGGCCCAGCGAAAACATCAGGAACACGACGCCCAGCTCGCCGAGCGTCTGGATCGTCTGTTCGTCGTGGATCAATTGGAACGGCGGCGTGTACGGTCCGATGATCACGCCGGCCGCGATATAGCCGAGCACCACCGGCTGCTTCAGCCGATGGAACAGCACGGTGACGACGCCGGCCAGCGCCATCACGACGGCCAGATCCTGGATGAAGCCGATACCATGGTGCATGAGCGCTTTCCTTACAAACAGTAATCTCGGAAAGCGCAGTGTAGCAAACGAACCGGCCAGCTTTTTGGCGAATTCGCGCGCCGCGCCGCGCCGCCAGTAGCAGGCCGCGCGGCCGCAAAACCTTGCTCTACAATGCGGACGGACCTTTCCCTTTGGCTCCGCACTGCCTCGCTCATGCGCCCGCGCTGCGCTCAACCGGATTTCTACCGACATCATGGCCACTGAATTCGCCCCTTTCCCGCCGCTTGCCCAGCTTGCCGCCGATCTCGCCGCCGGCCGCACGACGAGCCGCGCGCTCGTCGAAACCGCGCTGGACCGGATCGCCGATCCGGCTGGCCAGGGCGCCGCCGTCTTCATGCACGTCGACACCGACGCCGCGCGCGCCGCCGCCGACGCGCACGACCGCCTGCGCGCGGCCGGCACCGTGCTCTCGCCGCTCGCCGGGATTCCCGTGTCGGTCAAGGACCTGTTCGACATCGAAGGCCAGCCGACCCGCGCGGGCTCCGTCGTGCTCGCCGACGCGCCCGCCGCGAAGGCCGACGCGGTCGCGGTCGCGCGTCTGAAGCGGGCCGGCGCCGTGATCGTCGGGCGGACCAACATGAGCGAGTTCGCGTTTTCCGGACTCGGCCTGAATCCGCACTACGGCCATCCGCTGTCGCCGTACCGGCGCGGCGTGAAGGGCGACGAGCGGATTTCGGGCGGCTCGTCGTCGGGCGCGGCCGCATCGGTCGCCGACGGCATGGCCGCGGTCGCGCTCGGCACCGACACCGGCGGCTCGATCCGCATCCCGGCCGCCTTGTGCGGGCTGACCGGCTTCAAGCCGACCGCCGCGCGCATCCCGAAGCAGGGCGGCGTGCCGCTGTCGTCGACGCTCGATTCGTTCGGGCCGATCGGCGTGTCGGTCGCATGCTGCGCGCTGGTCGACCGGATGCTCGCCGGGCTCGAGCCGCGCATCCCGGCCGCGCGGCCGCTCGAAGGCGTGCGCCTCGGCGTGCTGACCAATTTCGTGACCGACGGCGTCGAGCCCGAAGTCGCGCGCGCGATCGATACCGCGCTCAAGCATCTGGAGGCGGCCGGCGCGATCGTCAGCGAGGTGCGCTTCGCGCCGCTCGACCGGCTGCCGGAGATCAACCGCTTCGGCTTTTCGTCGATCGAGGCGTATGCGTGGCATCGTCCGCTGCTCGACAAGCATCGCGAGCAGTACGATCCGCGCGTGCTCGTGCGCATCATGAAGGGGCAGCCGGCCAGCGCGGTCGATTATCTGGACCTCGTCGCCGAGCGCGACGCGATGCTCGACGAAGCCGCGCGCACGCTGTGGCAGCGTTTCGACGCGGTCGTCGCGCCGACCGTGCCGGTCGTGCCGCCGCGCCTCGCCGACCTGCTCGACGACGACGACGCGTTCGGCCGCACCAATGCGCTGATCCTGCGCAATCCGAGCGCGTTCAACTTCCTCGATAGCTGCGCGCTGTCGCTGCCGTGCCATCTGCGCGGCGACGCGCCGGTCGGCCTGATGCTGGCGGGCGCACCGCACGCCGACGACGCGCTGCTCGCGATCGGCCGCGCGGCCGAGGCAGTGCTGAAAGCGATCCGGTAAAGAGGGCCGGGGTTGGCTGCCCGGCGCGGTCGCCGCCGCGCCAATGTTCAGGCAATAAGTGGCGCGGCCGGGGTTCGCGCTAGAATCGCGGGCACCCGCCCTTTCGTCTCCAGACCAATCGATGATCCATGACTAACGACTCCGCAATGCTGCGCCGCGAGCGCACCCTGCTGGTTCTGCTCGGCCTGATCTGCCTCGCCCTCGTGGGCGGTGCGTTGTATCTGCAGTTCGGCCTGCGCGAAGACCCGTGCCCGCTGTGCATCATCCAGCGCTATTTCTTCCTGCTGATCGCGATCTTCGCGTTCCTCGGCGCGAGCTTCAGGCGCTGGCGCGGCGTGCGCCTGCTCGAAGTGATGGCGGCGCTGTCGGCGCTCGCCGGCATCGCGACCGCGGCGCGCCATGTGTACATCCAGGCGAATCCTGGCTTCAGCTGCGGCTTCGACGCACTGCAACCGGTGGTCGACAGCCTGCCCCCCGCGCACTGGCTGCCGAGCGTGTTCAAGGTCGCGGGCCTGTGCGAAACCGCCTATCCGCCGATTCTCGGGCTGACGCTGCCGATGTGGTCGGGCGTCGCGTTTATCGTCGCGTTCGTCGCGCTGGTGCTGAGCCTCGTGCGCAATCGCCGTCGGGTGGCCTGACGGCGGTGAAACCTGGTCGAGCGAGCTTCGAACGCCGTCTGAAGCGCCGAACTCGCCGCCAGGGCGCTTACCGATTCGCATCGCCAATGACGCCGGACTTCGTGTTGCCCATGCCGGGCACCGAAGTCCGGCGTTTTTTCTGCGCGACGTTCCGCGATCGCGCGCCGTTCCTGTCGGTCCCCGCTGCGCGCACGCAACTTCCCGCCTCGGCGCGAATCGTACCCGGATCATGACCGCCGCCGCATGAGCTTCATGCGACACGGGAAATGTTTTCGGGCCGGGGTAGTGCTATCTTCGGGTATGGATGGCGATCTACGTGCGCGAGGCCGGCTTTTTGCGACCCCATGCGTAACGCGCGCCCGGTCCGCACTGTCTTCCGATTCGCCATGACAACGCAAACCATCCGCTTCTACCACCAGGGGTCTGTCCGCGAGGTCGCGGGCGTGCCGGCGACGCGCACCGTGCTGCAGCACCTGCGCGAGGACTTACGCTGCACCGGCACCAAGGAAGGCTGCGCGGAAGGCGACTGCGGCGCATGCACGGTCGTGATCGGCGAACTCGATGCGCGCGGCGACCTCACGTTGAAGGCGGTCAACGCCTGCATCCAGTTCCTGCCGACACTCGACGGCCGCGCCCTCTTCACCGTCGAAGACCTGCGCGCCGCGAACGGCGCGCTGCATCCGGTGCAGCAGGCGCTGGTCGACTGCCACGGTTCGCAATGCGGCTTCTGCACACCCGGCTTCGTCATGTCGATGTGGGCGCTCTACGAGAACCAGCCCGTCAGCGCCGGCCTGCCGACCCGCGATGAAATCGACGCCGCGCTGTCCGGCAATCTGTGCCGCTGCACGGGCTACCGGCCGATCATCGACGCCGCGCAGAAGATGTTCGACTACGCGCAGCATCCGCGCGTCGCGCTCGACCGCGAGGCCATCGCGACCACGCTGCGCACACTGCAACGCGAAGACACGTTCGAATACAGCGCGCCCGGCATCCGCGGCGCCGCCTTCGGCTCGCCCACCTTCCACGCCCCGCTCACGCTCGACGCGTTCGCGACGCTGCGCGCGCAGCACCCGGACGCGCGCATCGTCGCGGGCAGCACCGACGTCGGCTTGTGGGTCACCAAGCAGTTCCGCGATCTCGGCGACTTGCTGTACACCGGCAACGTCGCGGAACTGAAGACGATCGCGCGCGACGCGCAAACGCTGACCATCGGTGCGGCGGTCACGCTCGAAGACGCGTACGCGGCGCTCACCGCCGACTACCCCGAACTCGCCGAACTATGGACGCGTTTCGCATCGCTGCCGATCCGCAATGCGGGCACGCTCGGCGGCAACGTCGCGAACGGCTCGCCGATCGGCGATTCGATGCCGGCGCTGCTCGCGCTCGGCGCCGACGTCGAGTTGCGCCGCGATCACACGACCCGCAACGTGCCGCTCGACGCGTTCTACCTCGGCTATCAGAAGACCACGCTCGCGGAAGGCGAATTCGTCAGCGCGCTGCGCGTGCCTCGCCCGGCTGACGCGCTGCGGTTTCGCACCTACAAGGTGGCGAAGCGTTACGACCAGGACATCTCGGCGGTGTGCGCGGCGTTTGCGCTGCACGTCGCGGAAGATGGCACGATCCGCGCGGCGCGGGTCGCGTTCGGCGGCATGGCGGCGACGCCGAAGCGGGCCGCGCATACCGAAGCCGCGCTCAACGGCGCGGCGTGGAACGAACCGACGGCCCGTCGCGCGATGGACGCGCTCGCCGCCGACTACCAGCCGCTCACCGACATGCGCGCGTCGAGCGCGTATCGGCTGAGGGTCGCGCGCAATCTGCTGTGGCGCTTCTACCTCGAAACGCGCGACGACGCGCCGCTCGCGCTCTGCGACGTGAACGCGTTCGCGTTCGAGGCCAACGCAGCCGTCGTGAAGGAGTCGCCGTGATGAACCGGACCGATGCCTTTATCGAACCCGCGGGCGCGCGTGCCGATCAACGCGAGGACGCGTCGATCGGCGTACCGCTGCCGCACGAATCCGCCGCGCTGCACGTGAGCGGCGAAGCGACCTACACGGACGACATCGCCGAGCTGCACGGCACGCTGCACGCGGCGCTCGGCCTGTCGCGCCATGCGCATGCGCGCATCGTGTCGATGGATCTCGACGCCGTGAGAAACGCGCCCGGCGTGATCGCGGTGCTGAGCGCCGACGATATCCCCGGCGAAAACAATTGCGGCCCGGTGCTGCACGACGATCCGATCCTCGCCGACGGCGAAGTGCTCTATCTCGGCCAGCCGGTCTTCGCGGTGATCGCCGAGAGCCACGAACTCGCACGTCGCGCCGCCGCGCTCGCGAAAAGCGACGACGTGATCCGCTACGAGCCGCTCGACGCGATCCTCACCGTCGCCGATGCGAAAGCCGCAAAGCAGTTCGTGCTGCCGCCACTGCATCTGCGGCGCGGCGACCCCGACGCGAAGATCGCCGCCGCGCCGCATCGACTGGCCGGCAGGTTCGAGGTCGGCGGTCAGGAGCAGTTCTATCTCGAAGGCCAGATCGCCTATGCGGTGCCGAAGGAAATGGACGGCATGCTCGTCTACAGCTCGACGCAGCATCCGAGCGAGATGCAGCAGGTCGTCGCGCACATGCTCGACTGGCCCGCGCATAACGTCGTCTGCGAATGCCGGCGCATGGGCGGCGGCTTCGGCGGCAAGGAATCGCAATCGGCGCTGTTCGCGTGCGTGGCCGCGCTTGCGGCGCAACGCCTGCGTCGCCCGGTCAAGCTGCGCGCCGATCGCGACGACGACTTTCTGATCACCGGCAAGCGCCACGATGCAGTCTACGAGTACGAAGCGGGCTTTGACGAGCAAGGCCGCCTGCTTGGCGTGCGCGTCGAAATCGCATTGCGCGCCGGCTATTCCGCGGATCTGTCCGGCGCGGTCGCGACGCGCGCGGTGTGCCACGTCGACAACGCGTACTACCTGTCCGACGTCGATATCGTCGCGCTGTGCTGCAAGACCAATACGCAGTCGAACACCGCGTTTCGCGGCTTCGGCGGACCGCAAGGCGCGCTCGTGATGGAGGTGCTGCTCGACGGCATCGCGCGCGAGCTGCGGCTCGATCCGCTCGACGTGCGGCTCGCGAATTACTACGGCGTCGGCGAACGCGATACGACGCCGTACGGACAACGCGTCGAAGACAACATCATCGCGCCGCTGACCGACGCGCTGCTAGATTCGAGTGACTACCGCGCGCGTCGCGCGGCACTCGCCGAATTCAATGCGAAGAGTCCCGTGCTCAAACGCGGCCTCGCGTTTTCGCCGGTCAAGTTCGGCATCTCGTTCAACGTGCCGTTCCTGAATCAGGCCGGCGCGCTCGTGCACGTGTACAAGGACGGCTCCGTGCTCGTCAATCACGGCGGCACCGAGATGGGCCAGGGGCTCAACACGAAAGTCGCGCAGGTGGTCGCGAATCAGTTCGGCTTGCCGTTATCGCGCGTCCGGGTGACCGCGACCGATACCTCGAAGATCGCCAACACGTCGGCGACTGCGGCCTCGACCGGCAGCGACCTGAACGGCATGGCCGCCGAAGCCGCCGCGCGGACGATCCGCGCGCGGCTCGCCGAACTCGCGGCGCGCCAGCTCGGTGGCGACGCGAACGACGTGCAGTTCGCGCGCGGCAGCGTGTCGGTGAACGGCGGCGCGCTGCCGTTCGAACAGATCGTCAACGCCGCGTATCTCGCGCGCGTGCAGTTGTGGTCGGACGGTTTCTACGCGACGCCGAAAGTGCATTGGGATGCGAAGTCGCTGACCGGTCATCCGTTCTATTACTTCGCGTATGGTGCGGCGGTGTCGGAGGTCGTCGTCGATACGCTGACCGGCGAGTGGAAGCTCCTGCGCGCGGACTTGCTGCACGACGCGGGCCAGTCGATCAATCCGGCGATCGATCTCGGCCAGATCGAAGGCGGCTTCATTCAGGGCATGGGCTGGCTCACCACTGAAGAGCTATGGTGGAGCCGCGACGGCCGCCTGATGACGCACGCGCCGTCGACGTACAAGATTCCCGCGGTCAGCGACACGCCCGCCGCGTTCCACGTTCGGCTCTACGACAACAGCAACGCCGAGCCGACCGTGTTCCGCTCGAAGGCGGTCGGCGAGCCGCCGTTGCTGCTGCCGTTTTCGGTGTTTCTCGCGATTCGCGACGCGATCGCGGCCGCAGTGCCGGGCGCGCGACATGCTCCGCCGTTGCGCGCGCCGGCGACGCCCGAGGCGATACTTGATGCGCTGGACACGTTGAGTGCGATGAACGCGTCGCAGAACGCAGATCAGACCGAAGCCGCCGCGCACCCCGATAGCACCGACACAAACACGCAACCCGCCGCGCAAACGCCCCACGCGGCCCCCCACGGAGAATCGCCGGATGCAAGCCTGGCTCACTGACCTGCAACATCTGCTCGCGCATGGCGACGCCGCCGTGCTGGTGACGGTCGCGCGCGTCGAAGGTTCGGCGCCGCGCGAAGCCGGCACGAAGATGATCGTCACGCGCGAGGCGGCCAAGCATACGATTGGCGGCGGCCACCTCGAATGGAAGGCGATCGAGACCGCGCGCCAGGTGCTGCGCGACGGCATGCGCGCGCCCCACATGCGGCGGCTCGAACGCTTCGCGCTGGGGCCGAGCCTCGGCCAGTGCTGCGGCGGCGCCGTGATCCTCGCGTTCGAGCGGCTCGACGTCGGCGATCTCGGCTGGCTCACGTCGCTCGCCAAGCGCCTCGCGGCGGGGCAATCGACGGTGCGCAGCGTATCATTCGGCCCCGCGCCGGATGCGGTGATGCTGTCCGAGCCCGAGCCCGGCATCGACGGCGCCGACTGTCTGCTGTGGGACGGCGCCGGTTTCGACGACAGCAGCGCGCTCCTGACCGAAACCATCGCGCCGGGCGAATTCGCCGTCGTGCTGTTCGGCGCCGGTCACGTCGGCGCGGCGCTCGTGCGCGTGCTGGCGACACTGCCTTGCACGGTGCGCTGGGTCGACGAGCGCGACGCGCAGTTTCCGTCGCTCGATGCGCTGCACGCGCCGAACGTGAGGATCGACGCGAACGACGCGCCCGACGAGGCGATCGATCAGGCCGCGCCGAACACGTACTTCGTCGTGATGACGCACAACCACGCGCGCGATCTCGAACTGGCCGAACGCATCCTGCGGCGCGGCGACTTCGCGTTCTTCGGCATGATCGGCTCGCATACCAAGCGCAAGCAGTTCGAGCATCGGCTCGCGGCTCGCGGCATCGATCCGGCGCGGATCGCGCGGATGAAATGTCCGCTCGGCGTCGACGGCATCGTCGACAAGTCGCCCGAGGTCATCGCGATCTCGGCGGCCGCGCAGGTGTTGCAGGCCGTCGAGGCGAACGCGGGTGCGCGCCACCCGACGCAGGCGGTTTGATACGCGGCCGGCGCCACTCGTTACCCAACACACAATTCCAAACCACGATGAACCCGACAACCGCTACCCCTGTTTCCCCCGTTACGCTCGCCGACAAAACCGCGCGCGCACCGAAGGCCGAGCTGCATATCCACATCGAAGGCTCGCTCGAACCCGAGCTGATTTTCGCGCTCGCGCAACGCAACGGCGTGAAGCTCGCCTACGACTCGGTGGAAGCCTTGCGCGCCGCCTATGCGTTCACCGACCTGCAATCGTTCCTCGACATCTACTACGCGGGCGCGAGCGTGCTGCTGCACGAGCAGGACTTTTACGACATGACGATGGCCTACGTCGAGCGCTGTCTCGCCGACAACGTCGTGCATAGCGAAATCTTCTTCGACCCGCAGACGCATACCGAGCGCGGCGTGCGGATCGCGACCGTCGTGGCCGGCATCGAACGCGCGCTCGCCGACGCGGAGAAGCGCGGCATGTCGAGCAAGCTGATCCTGTGTTTCCTGCGCCATCTGTCCGAGGACGATGCGCTCGCCACCTTCGACGAAGCGCTGCCGCTGTTCGAGCAGTACGAGCATCGGCTGATCGGCGTGGGGCTCGATTCGTCGGAACGCGGCCATCCGCCGTCGAAGTTCGAGCGCGTGTTCGCGAAGGCGCGCGCGCTCGGTCTGAAGCTCGTCGCGCATGCGGGCGAGGAAGGCCCGCCGTCCTACATCTACGAGGCGCTCGACGTGCTGAAGGTCGACCGCGTCGATCACGGCGTGCGCAGCATCGAGGACCCCGCGCTCGTCACGCGTCTCGCCGATACGCGCGTCGCGCTGACCGTGTGCCCGCTGTCGAACCTGAAGCTGTGCGTGTTCGACGACCTGACCAGGCACACGCTGAAAGACCTGCTCGATCGCGGCGTCGCGGTGACCGTCAATTCCGACGATCCGGCCTATTTCGGCGGCTACGTGAACGCAAACTATCTGGCGACGATCGACGCGCTGAAGCTCGACGACGCCGAGGTCTACACGATCATCCGCAACGGCTTCGAGGCGTCGTTCGTGACGCCCGAGGAACGCGCCATGCTGATCGCTAAGCTCGACGCGTATTGGCGGCACTGAGTGGCGGCACTGAGCCGCGCGCCGACGGATTTCAACTGACGGGCCTCGACCGACGCCGGCGGCCGGCGGCTTCGCTTCGTTCGGGCAAACGGCAACGACCCGAACCGGGAAGCCGCTGCCGCTGCCTGCGCCGCCCAGCTTTCAACATTCGGAGACAGCTTTTCCATGACTGAATCGGCTCATACCGCGCAAGCGGCGGCGCAAGCGGCATTCCGCGCCCCTCTGCTGACCTTCAACGGCGATCCGGCGCACGCGCCGAACGCCGTGGTGTTTCACGAGGACGGTCTCCTGATCGTGGAAGACGGCCGCGTCGTCGCGGCGGACGCGTATGCGGCGCTCGCGTCGCGGCTCGCGCCCGGCACGCAGGTCGTGGAGCGGCGCGACAAGCTGATCGTGCCGGGCTTCATCGATACCCACATCCACTATCCGCAGACCGACATGATCGCGTCGCCGGCGCCGGGTCTGCTGCCGTGGCTCGACACGTACACGTTCCCAACCGAGCGCCGCTTCGCCGACATCGCGCACGCCCGCGACACGGCGAGCTTTTTCCTCGACGAACTGCTCGCCTGCGGCACGACGACCGCGCTCGTGTACTGCACGGTGCACAAGGAATCCGCCGACGCCCTCTTCGCCGCGAGCGAAGCGCGCAATCTGCGCATGGTCGCGGGCAAGGTGCTGATGGACCGCCACTGCCCCGCGTTCCTGCGCGACACCGCGCAATCGGGATACGACGACAGCGCCGAGCTGATCGGCCGCTGGCACGATCGCGGCCGCCAGATGTACGCGCTGACGCCGCGCTTCGCGCCGACCTCGACCGAGGCGCAGCTCGAAGCATGCGGCGCGCTCGCGCGGCTGCATCCGGACGTGTTCGTTCAGAGCCACGTCGCCGAGAACACCGACGAGGTGAAATGGGTCGCCGAGCTATTCCCCGGCCACCGCAGCTATCTCGACATCTACGATCACTATGGGCTCTTGCGCCGTCGCGCGGTGTACGGCCATTGCATCTACCTCGACGACGAGGACCGCAAGCGCATGGCGCAAACCGGCGCGCTCGCCTCGCACTGTCCGACCTCGAACCTGTTCCTCGGCAGCGGCCTGTTCGACTTCGACAAGGCCGACTCGGCCGGCATGCCGATCGCGCTCGCGACCGATGTCGGCGGCGGCACGTCGTTCTCGATGCTGCAGACGATGAACGAAGCGCACAAGGTTGCGCGCCTCGGCGGCCATCATCTGACGGCGACGCGCATGTTCTATCTCGCGACCGCCGGCGCGGCCGAAGCGCTCGATCTCGGCGACAAGATCGGCACGCTGAGGGACGGCTCGGAAGCAGACTTCGTCGTGCTCGATCCGCAGGCGACGCCGCTGCTCGCGCGCCGCACCGCGCGGCGCGAATCGCTCGAGGAGCTGCTGTTCGCATTCGCGCTGCTCGGTGACGATCGCGCCGTGTATGAAACGTATGCGGCCGGCAAGTGCGTGCATCGCCGCGACGACGCGCGCCGGCGCGTGCCGGGGCGCGCGAAGATCGCGGCTTGACACCAGCTTCGGTTGAGACGCCCCAGTTGCAGAAGAAACGCTAGTGCGCGTCCTGGTCCGCGAGTGCTCACAAATTGGCTATTCAGTGTCAATTTCGAGCGTCTCAAATTCGACGGCAATCTCAGCGCCAACTGTTGAGAAAACGTATGCGATATGGTCGGCACGGCGCTTTCCAAAATGCGCGGATTTCTTGAGTACCTCGATTGCCGCGGCGTATGCCTCATCACCGGGTTTCAACACCTCAATCGAATTGACGATGTTCAACAATCCACCATCAATGATGCTTGCTCGCGTCACTCCAAGAAAGGTAACGGTCGCGCGCCGGCTCTCATCGTACAACCCAAGTGTTAGTACGTTTGGTGTATCGGCGCCACCTTCCTTGCTGGTCGCAATCGCATCCAGGTACCAGTCATGAAAACCGCCGAACTGTTCTAGTGCATCTGTGATGGTCATGGTGGCTTGTCCTATGGAAGTATGCTCTACCCACAAAGTGCAAGCGTATCCTTTGCAACAGAGCCGGCGTCCAGTCGGCTTTGTTGCATCTGGACGCTACTTTTGAAGGTCCCTGTTCGACCCGCTCCGGTCAGATAACTTCCTCGAAACCGGTCAGTCAACCAAATTCAGGTTTTGCTAACTGGAATGCCAATAAGCGGCCGTTGACGACCTCACCCAATCGGCCAATACCTGCCACTGAACCATCCCATAGGACGGTCATTCGAACGGCTGTTCAATCATGAAAGCAGACAAGCGAACTCCCGTGTACGCTGTTGATGGCTGCGCTCACGCATGCCAGATCAAGGTCGCTTGATCGTTGTCTCAGCGGCGAGCCTGAAGCCAAGTTGCTCGTAGAAACGACGAGCACCATTTCCTTGAAGAACGCTCCAGGAAACTGTCCCCCACGCCTCGTTTCTGTCGACATCTCAAGCGTAATCGCTTCGCCGATTTCTCCTGATGCCCCGGCAATATCTGGATTTGACGAAGCTATGATCTAGCGCTCGCGTGGCTCGCCTATGGCGTCAGTGTCAATGCCGATGACTTTCGCCGGCGCGCTAGCTGGAGCCCCCATTTCGACGTCGCACGACGCCTGCCGGTGCCCGAGAGCCACTCTCGTAGCAAACGGCTGAAGCCAACGCCTGTCCGCCATGCTGAGGTAGATGACCAAAGGACTGACGAAACTCGACGCGACGGACATCTGGCATCGCGTGGTCATGGGAAACTGAGTTTTCGGTCCAGTAGCACTGAGTGCTATACTTATAAAGTACGGAGTGTTATTTGGCTGCGTACCGATAAGGGGATAAAGCGAGGTCTCAATGCACAAGACAAGGTCACCCGTTATCGAAGCTGCGCGTGAAACGGCCAAAGGCCTGCACAAGGCAAATGGACTAGATCAGATCACGCTACGCGAATTCGATCCGCTCTGGCTACCACCAGTAGAGCCCTTGGAGCCTGCCGAGATCAAACGCATCCGTGAAGGCGCGCATGTCAGCCAGGCGGTTTTCGCGCGCCTACTCAACACAAGTCTATCGACAGTTCAGAAGTGGGAGATCGGTCAGAAGAAGCCAGCAGGCACGGCACTCAAGTTGCTGCACCTGGTTCAAAAGCGCGGCCTAGAGGTCATCGCGTGACTGCGGGGCTCCCACAACGCCGGGTCAGGGCGCAAACGTACAATCCGGCCTGTAGCCATCGAGTGCAGCCTGTTGGTGTGTTAGCACTTATCCGACGGCTGGCCAGAAAGGGTGAAATCGCATGAATGCCGATATTCTGAAGAGAGTGGTACGAGCCATCGCCGATGGTTCGCAAACGGACCTAGACCGGCTGGCCGGCAAGATCGTCGAAGCGGAACGCAAAACCGGGCACGTCCGGCTTGCCGAACAGCTTGAGGCTATCCTGAAGCAGCCCAAGCCCAAGCGGCCTGCCGCGCCGCTGTCGACGCCCGACGTTGATCGCACGCTTAAAGAGCTTCCGTTAAGCCGGCGCCATGGCGAGAGTCTGGCCACCCTGATACCGCACGATCAGCTTGAACATCACATGGTGCTGCCTGAAGTGGTCGAGCAACGCTTCGCGCGCATCGAAGCGGAGTACGCTGCTCGCGATCGGCTTCGCACCTTCGGGCTCAGGCCTCGCAAGACTGTATTGCTTTACGGCCCTCCGGGCTGCGGCAAATCCCTAGGGGCTAAGCGGCTCGCTTGGAACACGGGCTTGCCGCTGATGAAGGTGCGCTTCGACGTTCTGATCTCTTCGTTCTTCGGAGAGTCGGCTCAGAACCTGCGATCGATCTTCAGCAGTGCCCGAGAGAAGCCATGCGTGCTGCTGCTCGACGAATGCGACTTCATCGCACGATCGCGCACGGCCTCCAAAGACATCGGCGAGGTTTCACGCATCGTCAACTCGCTGCTGCAATTGATGGAGGAGTACGACGCACCCGGCTTGCTTGTGGCGACAACGAACTTGGAGTCAGCTTTGGACCCTGCGCTTTTTAGGCGCTTCGACGATGTCTTCTCCATCCCGTTGCCAGGCGCAGCCGAGGTTGAAAAGCTCCTGAAACTGACGTTATCCAGTGTGTGGCTGGACAGGTCCATCGCTTGGGAGCCGTTGATAGCCAAGCTCGAAGGTGCATCGGCAGCGATGGTCGTGAAGGCGGCCCAGGACGCCGCGAAGGCCGCCGTGCTGGCCGGCCGTAAATCCTTGTCGCAAGACAAGCTCCTGAAGGCCGTCGAAGAACTGCAACGGCACGACGCAGCGCAGAGGGCGTAATCCATGCCGGGAGCGCACAACTTTGAACACCTTCCCCCTACTCCTTCGCTATCAAGGCAGGGCGCGCCTGCGCGGGGGCGGCGACCCTTCGCCGCAAACGCTAGCCAACAAAGGTGTGCAGCGCCAAGCGCACAGCGCCGCGCTCGACGCGGCGGCCCAAGCGCTCAGCGCGAATTGGCAGGCACGCAAGGCACAACGCCAGGCCGTCGGGCAGACCTTGCCGGACATCCCAGCAGGCATTCCCATCCTACTGCAGATTGACACCGGCCTCGACCTCGACGCCCTCCGGGCCAAGTTTGAGTTTGAGATCGTAGCGGAGCAGGAAGAAGGCTATGTGATCGTGGCGTCTGAAGACATTCAGCTCGCCGCGTTCCGGACCATGGTCCAAGGCTTTGCCGTCACAGTGCACGGCTCGGCGACCATCGCCGAAGTCCACATGCTGTTCGACGACCCCAACCAAACAGACCGGCTGGGCCGCATCCTTTCCGAACATCTCATGGCGTCATGGGGCAATATCGACGACGATCAGCTCTACATCGTCGATATCGGCATCGCCTGCGCCGGCACCCAGGAGATTCCTCCTCGCCCTACCCGCGGCAAGCGTGCGACGGACGCGCAATGGGCGGCGAAAGAGTTCGAGTGGTCGGAAAAGCGTACCAGCGCCTATAACGAGTGGGACGACATCAAGATCGAACGCGAGACTTCCATTCAGAGGTTCACCGAGTTCTACCAAGCAGAAATTCTGCATCTTACCGACAGCGCTGATTTCGATGCAGGCGTTCTCCCTGACAGCTTCACGGTCAGGCTGAAGATCTCGGGGAGCGGGCTCAAGGATTTCGTCCTCAACTACCCCTACATCTTCGAGGTCGTAGAGCCGGAAGACATCGCTCTTCCCCAGCACCAAGGCCAGCAGGGCGTACAAGCGGAGCCGGCAGTGACGCCGGTCGCCCCCGACGCGGACGCGCCCACCGTCTGTGTCATCGACAGCGGCATTCAAGAAGCCCATGTCCTGCTTCAGCCCGGCATTGACCAAGCCACTTCCCATTGCTTTCTGCCGGGCGAAGCCCCAACGGCCATCGCGGATGAAGTCGCGCCGGGCGGACATGGCACACGCATCGCAGGCGCGGTGCTGTACGGCGAGGACGTGCCAGCCGAAGGTGCACCTCAGTTACCGTTTTGGATTCAAAACGCCCGCGTGCTGGACGCACAGAACGCGATGCCCGTCGAGTTGTTCCCTCCAGAGGCGCTTCGCAAGGCCGTAGAGCGCTTCAACGATGGCCCTCGCCAGACTCGCATCTTTAACCACTCGATCAATGCGCGTGGCTACTGCCGCACGCGCTACATGTCCTCTTGGGCCGGAGAGATTGACCAGTTGTGCAACGAGCGGGACATTCTCGTCGTGCAAAGCGCCGGCAATCTGCCGCTGCAGGGCACGTCCCCCTTTCTCGGCATCGCCGACCACCTGAGTGCCGGCCGGGACTATCCTGCGTATCTCGAAGAAAACGCGGCTCGCATTGCCAATCCCGGCCAGAGCCTGCAGGCGCTGACCGTCGGATCAATCGCTTACGATACCGCCGAATTGGGCGCATGGCGGACTTTCGCCACACAGCCCGCAGGCCCCTCGGCGTTTTCGCGGTCTGGTCCAGGCATCTGGAACGTCATCAAGCCCGAGGTCGTCGAGTATGGCGGTGACGCCGTTCGGACGAACAACGCGCCGCCCGACATCCAGGCCGGCGGCCGCATCCCCACGGCTTGTCCCAACCTCGTCCGGTCAACGCTGCATGGGCCCGGGCCTGCAGCGGATCGCGATGCCGCCGGCACGTCCTACGCGACGCCCAAGGTGGCGCGCATTGCGGCCCAGATCCAGCGCGTATTGCCCGCGGAACCTGCGCTGCTGTATCGCGCCCTCGTTGTGCAATCGGCACAATGGCCGACTTGGGCTGACGACATCTTGTCGCGTCTGCGTAATCCACCGCAGAACATGCCCCAAGCGGAAAAGCAGGCCTTGTTCGCCGCAGCGTCAAGCGCCTTCCGATGCCTGGGCTTTGGCATACCGGACGAAGCGCGGGCCACCACGAACACGGATCACCGAACGACGCTCATCACGAGCAGAGACACTGAGATTCACGCTGGCGAATGCCACATTTATCAGGTGCCGATTCCGGCCGAGTTGCGCGGGCAGGCCGATGAATTCGACATCCGCGTCGATGTGACGCTCTCCTACGTCGCGCAGCCGCGGCGCACGAGACGCAATCTGCGTCGCTATCTTTCGACATGGGTCGATTGGAAGGCCAGCAAGCTGGGCGAAGGGCTGCACGACTTCCGGGTGCGTGCCATGAAGGACGCGACGAACGGCGAGGCACCGTTGCCTGGCTCGACGCTGCCTTGGGTGCTGCACGACAAGCCGCAGGACGGTCTAATTAGGGACTTCAAGCGCAACAGCGGGACAGTGCAAAAGGACTGGGCCGTCGTTCGCTCGAATAGCTTGCCCGACCACTTCTGCATCGCTGTGGTCGGCCATCAAGGCTGGAGCTATGACCCGGACTCGACTGCGCGCTACGTGCTCGCGGTGACCTTCGAGATCTTGGGAGGCGAAATCACGATTTACGAACCGCTGCGTGCGGCGATCGCTGAACTTCAAGCTCAAACCGAGGCCGAGATTGAGGCCGACGAAGTGGAAGTGGAAATCGAAGCGACCGAATGATGCACGGGCACAGCACCGAATCGGGAGGCAGAGCTGGTTGACGTCAAGAGAAGTGTCTGTCTAGCAAAAGGCTGAGCGCCCCGACCGCTTGGGCAAGCTCTATGACACCTTGGACCGCGCGCACGACACCGTCGAACAAGGACGATTACGAGCCAAGTCAAGTACATGACCAAATGACGCATGTGCTCTGCAAGCGGTCATTCTATTGGCGTTGACTCAAACGGCTGCTCCGGGTCGGGCCGCGTCAGTCCGCTCTTCGAACTCATCGCTGGAAAGCGGCCAGTGGAATTCCGCTGCTTGAAAGCGGCCAGTCGGCAGGGCGTACTCCCGACCCTTAGCTGCCTCTCGACCCGGGGCGACCTCAGCGACCGCTTCCCTGGGCGGATTCAAGCTGTCACTGCGGGGCCAATGTGGATGGGCAAGCCTATGGACGGCTGGGTGTCGATCGAATAGGCGATACCTAGACACTATGGCAGGCTGTGCCCAGTACCCGTCGATCATTTCCGGCCCCGGGACATAGGCGCGCAAGATCAGTTCGAACCTGCGCTTACGGGGCCCCGCGCGCAGAAGGGTCGTAGGTTCTCTCGTCTCTTGAGGGCAGGAAAAGTATTTGTCGCTTGGGGCACGAAACGCAGTTAACAGGCCTTACAACGCGGGTCCCGCACGAAGAGGAAGAAAAGTAACACGCTGCGATCCGCACGCGGCGCGGCGCGGTCGGTGACGACTGCTTCCAAGCCCCTTATGTGTTTGGCGCACCGTTGTTCCACCGTTGTTCCGAAATTGATTGACAACCCGCGGTGGCGCTCCTAAGATCCATGCCGCGGAACAACAACGGAACAACGAGGTGCGGCATGGAGAAGCGATTTGTGGCGACCCTGAGCCGGTCGCAGGGCCGGAATGCATGGGCGGTGATTTTTCGCCACCCGATTCGGATTGACCCGAATACTGGCAAGGCGGGCTTGCGGGTCCGCCAGGGGCTCGGGACATCCGACGAGGCCGAGGCTAACGATCTGAAGAATCACCTCAACGAGCTGCTGTCAGATGAGAGCTTCTGGAGCTTGCCGGCGAGGGCAGTGGCCGAAAAGAGACTTCCCCCGCGAGTCGTGGAGATCTTCTATCACGGCATGGAGCCGGACCACAACGACTTCGGCGCAATCCGCGAGTCGATCATCCCTCTACCCACGTCCAAGGATTCCGACTATCGACGGGCGCTGCTTCTTGGAACTACTGGCGCCGGCAAGACGACGTTGCTACGTCAGTTGATCGGCACGAACCCGGAGACCGAGCGCTTTCCGTCGACATCGACGGCAAAGACCACGGTACACGAGACCGAGGTTGTGCTTGCGCCGGGTCCGTACAAGGCGGTGGTCACCTTCTTCCCCATCGACGAAGTCCGCGAGCATTTGAACGAGTGCATCTCGGAAGCTGTCCTCTCTGCCTACCGGGGCAACGGCGACGGTGACGTGCTACGCAAGCTGTTGATGCATGTGAACCAGCGGTTCCGCTTCAACTACGTGCTCGGCAACGGGCCTCAGGCCACCGACACCGACGACGAGGACGACGAGGACGTCGCCGCTGAGCAGATCGAGGAGACCGCTGCCGACTGCGCGATCGATCTAGACACCACCTATGCGCTGCTGACAAAGACGTTGCTAGCGTCGCGTGCAATTGCGGCCCGCCACGGCGATCAACTGAAGACCGAGCTGGGCGCAACCGACGAGAAAGATCAGCGGGTCGTCGACGAGCTGTTCGAAGAGGAGCTTGATCGCCGACTTCGTGAGGACGACGAGTTCCATCGCATCAGTGACGAGCTCATGGACGAGATCGAGCTTCGCTTCTCGCTACTAACCGATGGCACAGTACGCCGCAACAAGCAAGGCTGGCCGCAGTCGTGGTCATGGGAGACGGACGACCGTCAGACCTTCATCAAGACGGTTACGCGCTTCTCCAGCAATCACGCCCCACGCTTCGGACGCCTGCTAACGCCGCTGGTGAATGGAATTCGCGTGTCAGGTGCGTTCCTGCCAGCATGGAACGATGCGCAGCAGCCCAAGCTCGTGCTTCTCGATGGTGAAGGCCTGGGGCATACACCCAAGTCGGTCGCTGCCATCTCGACTTCCCTGACACGGCGTATCGAGTCGACGGATGCCATCGTGCTCGTCGATAACGCCGTGCAGCCGATGCAGGCCGCGCCGGTTGCGGCCATGAAAGAGATGATCACCTCGGGCAATTCGAGCAAGCTGTTGCTCGTGTTCACGCACTTCGACGAGGTCAAGGGCGATAATCTGCGCAACGCGGCAGATCGTGAGCAGCACGTCCTAGCTTCCGCCGAGAACGTGCTCGCCTCGATTGGAGAGGAGCTTGGCCCGTTCGCGGAACGTGCCCTTCGCGGCCGCCTGCAGGATGCCTGCTTCTTTGTCGGCGGGATCGACGACGACCTGAATGCCACGAAGAAAGCCCACAAGCGGACCATTAGTCAAATGCAGGCCCTGCTAGCCGCGATTGATGCCATCGTCGAGAAGCCTGAGCCCGTGCTCGCAAAGCCGGTATACGACCGCATGAATCTTGTCCTGGCCGTCAAGAACGCTGCCGAAAGCTTCCATGATGCGTGGTGGCCGCGCCTGGGGCTCGCCTACAAGCCCGGCGTGGGCAAGGAGCACTGGAAGCGCATATGGGCGTTGAGCCGGCGCCTCGGCACGCCAAGCCTCGGGGATGAGTACGACAATCTCAAACCGGTCGCGGATCTCCGTAAGCAACTTCAGGACCGGCTGTATGTACTGCTGCAGAACCCGCTCCGGTGGGACCCTGCAGAGCCGACTGACGACGAGCACAAACAGCAGGTTTTCGACGGCCTAGCCAACGCTCTGTCTGCCAAGACGCTGGACCTCGCCACCCGCCGCGTTCGGGTAGAGCGGATGCCGGAATGGCAGTCGGCGTTCAATCAGTCGGGACGTGGCTCCAGCTACGCACGCGCCTCGATCATCGGCGAACGTATCTACGAACGCGCGGCGCCGATTCCGGACGTGACTCCCTCGCCGGACCGGAATTCCTTCCTGCACGAAGTGGCGGTAATTGTGGAAACTATCTGCGACGAGGTCGGCGCCAAGCTCATGTAGTGGACGGTCGCAGGCATGCGATGAGGGGCTTGACCCGAAGCGAGGCTAGGTTGCCAGACGTCTCGCTCTGGGGCCATCTGGCCAATCAACGCGCGGAGCTTGGTGACTGTGTCCGACGCGTGATGCGGCAGTGAGGTGAGGCAGACACTGTTTGCTACTCGGCAGCTTCCTCGTAAGCCTCGATCAACTCGTCGGACATATGTGTCAGATGCTTCAAATTGCCAATTTCCTTTGCATTGTCGTACGACAGGTACGTACACATTTCACTGAGCGCACGACCTTCGAGAAGAGAGAAGACCGGGCGCTGGATCTCCTGAAGCACCTTCTCCCGTTTTTCGGCTGGCGCGACGATATGAAGCTTGATATGGATATTTGGCTGCAGGGCAACGAGGTCCGCCATTCGCAGCAGACCGGAATAGACGGAAGTCGTGTGCTCGACTTCGAATGCACGCACGATGGATCGCCTGCGGAGCCAGAGCACATCGATCTGCTCGATAGTCTTCATCGTGGTGGGGTCATAGCTCAACGGCAGTTCGTCAATCAGGACGCCCGGACCAGGCTGCCAGACTTTGAGCACGCGACTACGGTCCGCTTTCGGTAACCAGATGCTAAAGCCCATTGACGCTCCAATGCGAGCAATGAGTCCCTGTATTTGCATCGACTCGCGCACGGACTCGATATCGAGCGCTTCTTCTTCCTCTTCATCCGGGACGGTCGGCACCATTACGCTGATGTTCTTGTTGTCAACGCGCTTTACTGTATCCTCACCTTTCCAGAGTGCCTTAACCGAGGGGTAATAGAAGAAGCACGCTATTGTTCGCGCGGTGCCTTCGAGGCCCAAGCTTCGCATGCCGTCGAGGATCGCCCGATTGGTGTCAACTATGCGCTTGCCGATTGACGTTGTGTCCCAGTCAACGTCATGTGAAAGGCCAAAATACTCTATGACCGCCCGCCTGTCGTTCAACGAAATGATCGACAGATTGTTGACGGGATCGAAGGCCGCGAGATACGCGCATACAGTATTTCCGCTCGGTCCGGTAAGGTTGTTTTTCTGGCCTACATTCTTCGCATACAGTTCGTTGATCAACTCGGCTTTACGCAAGTCATCGGTCTCAATCAGCACCGCGTAGACCAGTTCACCCAGTGACCGGTTGTTGCGGAATTCGTTGAGCATTCGCCGCCATGCACCTTGGGGCACCATGACCTTGGCAACGGCTTCGTCGTCTCGTGTGTTTCCCTTTCCGTTCCGGTCCAGTATGCGAATTACTTCGTCGCACTCTTCGTCGGAAAGCGAGTCTGCTGTATCCGACAGAATGCGGGCGGTCCAAAAGCTGCGAATCCTTTGGCTTAACTGTTGCCAGATCTGATCCTTTTCCGGGGCGTCGTAAGCGGACAGGAATGTTTGCACCAATGGTGCGATGCTGCTCGTATCGGTCATGGGATCGCCCTGGGCGTTCAAGGATACATGTTTCTGTTTCAACAACTGCCACCTTCGAAACGACGAATGATTGTCGCTGATGTACGCATCGGTGAACAAGGGGGTCCAATCATGATGTTAGCGCCCCCGCAGTGCAGGACGACGATTCGACTCGCGCGACATCGGATTGCGGCGCCTTGCAGACTGCTTCGCCGTCGAGTCGGGGGCCTAACCGAAGGGCCGAAGCGGCCGAACTGCTGCGATGCATGGCGTCAGGCCACTGACGAGCCTCGGCCATTCCTGCATTGCCTACGTGAGCTACCGCTATTTCCCCGTGGCACGTTGGCACTAGTGTTCACCTCAGCCGATTTGCTCGAATGGGCTGTTTAGAAGGCAGGTTTCAACGTGAAGCAGTCATCTGAATGGCCGGAGCGCGGAGGCGGCGACCGTCAGCTCCTGGCCGGGTTGAGGCAGTGCCACCGGTAATTCACTCGCCGGAGACCGGCCATTGAGGAAGGGCGAACGAGCCCTTGGTTATTCAGATTGGAGGCGACCTCGACCGGCGGCTTGTGGCCGACCTGAGCCTGATGCGGTAGGCATAGACCGGTCCGAAGCCGCCGCGCACTGTTTTGCAGAACGGAGGTCCCCCTTCTGCGTGGAAGTGCCGTTCGCATAACCGCCGCCAGCAGGATCCCCTTTGAGTCGTGGAACAGCGTCGTCGATGCAAGCGACGATTACTCACGACCAGAATCGTTGGGGTAAGTCGCACCTAAGCCGCCTGTTACGCCCGGTAAGTTCGCGAGTCGTCACCGGTAACCCGGTGATCGCGCTTGGACTGTATAGTGCACGGCTGACATCGAGATAGTGCACGGCTGACATCGAGAGCGAAAACATTCCCATGAAGCAGTGATGAGCAGAAAGGTCGCCTGCTTGGCGTCTGACTTCGCTTTCCAAACTTCACCACCCATAGGGGACAGTCTTTGAAATGCCTCGGTCTTGCGCTCATCGTGGCGTTGCTACGCACGCTTTCCGTACTTCCTTACAAATTCGTCGCAAGGCTCGGGATGGTTGTCGGCACTGCGTTGTATGCGCTTCCGAGCCGCCGCAAGCATATCGTCCTGGTGAACTTGTGTCTTTGCTTTCCCGAGAAGACTAGCCGCGAACATCAGAAGCTCGCAAGAGCTCACTTCCGCCACGTTGTTCGCAGCTATCTCGAGCGAGGCATCCAGTGGTTTGGCAGTGCGCAGTCGATCCGGGATCTCGTCCAGATTGAAAGCAAAATTGATCTCGATGACGATGCAGCCCCGCCCACCATCTTCATGGGTTTTCACTTTGTGGCCATTGAGGTCGGCTGCATGCTCTACTCGACACACTTCCCCGTCGCCTCACTGTATACGCGTATGTCAAGCACAGCCCTATGCGACCTGGCCAAGCGGCAACGCGGCAGATTCGGAGCAGAGATGATCGAGCGCGCGACAAGTGCCAGAAAGATAGTGGGATTGTTGCGTTCCGGCAAACCAGTCATGCTCGCGGCGGATATGGACCAGGGCGTTCACAACTCTGTTTTTGTCCCATTCTTCGGCGTTCCCGCCTGCACGCTCACAGCCGTTTCGCGGCTCGCGAGACTGGGTCGCGCGCGGGTTGTTCCCTTCGTGACTGAGGTACTCCCGAATTATCAAGGGTATAAGTTGACGATTTTCGAGCCGCTCGCGGACTTCCCATCGGAGAGTGATGTGGACGACGCGCGCCGCATGAATGCGTTCCTTGAGGAACAGGTCGTCAAATTTCCCGAGCAGTATTACTGGGTGCACCGACGTTTCAAGCTCCGACCGCCGGATATGGCATCGGTATATTGACCGGTTCGCTTAGTCATTGAGCCTGCAGGCAGCGCTTGCCGGCATCAACGCGTTGTGTGTTTTCAAAGTTTGCATAGCCAGGCTTTTTCCTGCTCGCCAATGGAATGGCGGTTTTTGCGGGATGCAGCGCTACGCCAAAGCACCTACGAGGAGGTTCTCAGGTGCAAAGACATGCTTACGTGCCCCTGCAAAGATACGGTTTAAGTTTCATGAGAAATTCCTGGGTCTCCGCCTTGGCCTTCTAAAGGTCTGCGGCCCTTCCGAGGCACGCCTTGTAGTGCCGCTCATCGCAGATGACATAACAGGCACCAAGGGGCCTTTGACAGCGCAGCTCCACGGAGTGCATTTCAAATACGGACAAGGACATAGGCGTGTCGACGATCTATTTGAAGTTGCTGCCTAGATTGGCTAGCATCCAGATAGATACCGTGCTCGGGGTTGTCCGTATATGGGCGACAGCCCAAAACCTCAACTGCCCTCGATCCCCTGGGACACGCCCAAAGCGGCGCCCCGCCTCAGCCCGCCTTGCACACCTCGTGCAACGCGTTGAGGCGCCGCACCGGATCCGCGACATACGGATTCGACTCGTCCCACGCGTAACCGGCGAGCACCGCGCAGATCATGCGGCGGATCGGCGTCACCTGTTCCGGGTAGTAGATGATGTCCTGCAGCTCGCCCGTGTACCAGCGCTCGACGAATGCGCGGAACGTATCGATGCCCTTGCGCAACGGCACGTCGTAATCGGGTGACCAGTCGACCGGCGCGCCGTCGAGCTGCCGGTTCAGCGCGCGCGCCGCCAGATGCGCGGAGCGCAGCGCGATCGTCACGCCCGAGGAAAACACCGGATCGAGAAACTCGCCCGCATTGCCGAGCAGCGCATAGCCCGGCCCATGCAGACTCGCGACATTCGCTGCGTAGCCGCCGATCTGCCGTACCGGCATCAGGAACGGCGCCTGCCCGATCAGCCGGTTCAGCGTCGGCTCCTGCTGGATCAGCGCGCGCAGCGTCGCCTCGCGCTGCGTTTCGGGCACCTCGAGAAAACTCGCCTCGGCGACACATCCCACCGAACAACGGCCGCCCGCGAGCGGAATCATCCAGAACCACACGTCGCGACGCTCGGGATGCGTCGCGATGCAGATCTTGTTGCGATCGATGTCGTCGAGCGCGAGCCCGTCGCGCACGTGCGTGAACAATGCGGCACGCGTCGGCATGCGCGTCGGCGCCTCCAGCTTCAGCAGGCGCGGCAGCACGCGCCCGAAGCCGCTCGCATCGAGCACGAAACGCGCTTCGACCCGATACGCGCCGGCACTTTCATCGACGACGTCGAGCACCGGTGCCGCGCCCGTGCGCACCGCGCTCACCGTGTGGCCGAACCGCACGTCGGCACCCTGCGCGGCCGCGCAGCGAATCAGCACGTCGTCGAACAGCGCGCGCTCGACCTGGTACGTGGTGCCCCAGCCCGGCGAATGCTTGTCGCGAAAGTCGAACGACGAGCTCTGGTCGCGATATACGAAGTGCGCGCCGTTCTTGTACTGGAAGCCCGCCTCGACGACGGCCTGCAGCATGCCGGCCTCTTCGAGGTACGCCATGCTTTGCGGCAACAGGCTCTCGCCGATCGAGAAGCGCGGAAAGTGCTGACGCTCCAGCACCAGCACCGAGCGGCCCGCCTTACGCAGCAGCGCGGCGGCCACCGCGCCGGCGGGACCCGCGCCGATGATCGCGACGTCGACCACGGTCCGCTTTGAAGAATCGCTGTTCAAATCACTCCTCCAACGGTTTGCGTACGTTGCCGCGCCGTATGTGAGCCTCGCCACGCGTCGAACATCAGGCTCGCGCAACTCCCGCCGAACCCGAAAGAAACCGACATCGCCGTGTCGATGCGCGCGTCGCGCGTCACGCGCACGAGCGGCATGTCCCGCACTTGCGGCTCCGGCGTATCCACCAGCGCGGTCGCCGCGATGAAGCCGTCGCGCATCATCAACAGCGTATAGATCGCTTCGTGCGCGCCGCACGCGCCGAGCGAATGCCCGGTCATGCCCTTGGTCGACGAAAACGCGGGCAACCCTTGCGCCGATGCACCGAACACGTCGCGCAACGCGTGCAGCTCTTCGAGATCGCCGAGCGGTGTGGACGGCGCATGCGTGTTCACGTAGTCGGGACGCCGGCCCGCCTGCTCGAGCGCGCCGCGCATCGCGCGCGCGATGCCGGCCGCACGCGGCGCGACCATGCCCGCGCGATCGGTGCAATCGCCGAAGCCGCTCAGCTCCGCGTAGATGCGCGCGCCGCGCGCGAGCGCATGGTCGAGCGCTTCGAGCACGAGCACGCCGCCGCCCGACGCGATCACGAAGCCATCGCGCTGCGTGTCGTACGGTCGCGACGCGCTCCGGGGCGTGTCGTTGAAGCGGCGCGACAGCGCGCCCATCGCGTCGAACATCAGCGTCGTGTTGTCGTGCAGCGCTTCGCTGCCGCCCGCGAGCACGATCTGCTGGCGGCCGGTCTGGATCAGCTGCATCGCCTGCCCGATCGCGAGTGCCGACGTCGTGCATGCCGATGACGGCGAATAGCCGACGCCTTCGATCCCGAACATCTGCGCGACGTTCGCCGACGCGGTGCTGCTCATCGTATGCGGCACCGTGAACGGCGGCACCTTGTCGACGCCGCGCGTGTGCGCGATCGCGAGCGCCGCGTCGTAGCTCGCCATCGTGCCGACGCCCGAGCCGATCACGACACCCGCGCGCGGCGACTGCAATGAAGCGAGGTCGAGCCTTGCATCGTCGATCGCGCGTCGCGCCGCGTGGCACGCAAAGCGCGCGGTGTCGCCCATGAAGCGTTCGAGCTTGCGCTCGAACGGCACCTCGTGCGCGACCGACGCCACGCCCGCGACTTGCGATGCAAATCCGCGCTCGCGCCACGCATCGATACGCTCGATTCGCGAGTGCCCCGCGCGCAACGCCGCGCAGACCTGGTCGAGCGTATTGCCGAGACACGACACGATGCCCATGCCGGTCACGACCACGCGTTGCAGGCCTGTGCTCATCGAACGCGCCGGAAAATCAGCGACGTGTTGATGCCGCCGAACGCGAAGTTGTTGCTCATCACGTACTCGGCGTCGATCTCGCGCGCGTCGCCGACGATGTAATCCAGCGGCGCGCAAGCCGGATCGAGGTGGTCGAGATTCAGGGTGGGCACGTACCAGTTGCGCTTCATCATCTCGATCGTCCACCACGCCTCGATCGCGCCGCACGCGCCTAGCGTATGGCCCACATAGCTTTTTAGCGAGCTGACCGGCATGCGCGCGCCGAAGGTCTGCGCGGTCGCGTGGCTTTCGGCGATGTCGCCGCGATCGGTCGAGGTACCGTGCGCGTTCACGTAGGCAATCGCCTCGGGCGGCAATTGCGCGTCGCGCAGCGCGAGTTGCATCGCGAGCGCCATCGTGTCGGCGGTGGGCTGCGTCATGTGCGCGCCGTCCGAATTGCAGCCGAAGCCGACCACTTCCGCGTGAATCCGCGCGCCGCGCGCCAGCGCATGCTCGTATTCTTCGAGGACGAGCGTCGCCGCGCCCTCGCCGACCACGAGGCCGTCGCGCGCGGCATCGAACGGACGCGGCGTCAGATGCGGCTCGTCGTTGCGCGTGCTGGTCGCGTACAGCGTGTCGAACACGGCGACCGCGGGACCCGACAGCTCTTCCGCGCCGCCCGCGAGCATCAGCGTCTGTTTGCCGGACTGGATCGCCTCGTACGCATAGCCGATCGCCTGGCTGCCCGACGCGCACGCGCACGAGGTCGGGATGATGCGGCCTTTGAGGTCCCAGAACAGGCTCACGTTGACGGCCGTCGTGTGCGGCATCATCTGCACGTAGCTGTTCGACGTGACGTTGCTCATCAAACCGGTTTCGAGCATCGTGCCGAACGCGCGGATCGGCTGCACCGAGCCCGACGACGAACCGTACGCGACGCCCATGCGGCCATCCGCGATGCTCGTGTCGTCGGCGAGGCCCGCGTCGGCGAGCGCGAGTTCGCTCGCGCGCACCGAGTACAGCGACACCGGGCCCATCGAACGCACTCTCTTGCGCGGGTAATGCGCGGGGATCGTGAACCCGGGCAGCGGACACGCGAGCCGCGTATGCAGCGACTCGAAGTAATCCCACTCGGACATGCGCCGCACCGCGTTCTCGCCGCGCTTCAGGCGCGCTTGAACCGCGTCCCAGCTATCGCCGAACGCGGTCACGCCGCCCATGCCGGTGATGACGACGCGCTTCATCAGACCATCCCGCCGTTCACGCCGATCACCTGGCGCGTCACATACGACGCGCCATCCGACATCAGAAAGCTCACCACCGACGCGACCTCCGCCGGCTGGCCGACGCGGTTCATCGGCACGGTCTTCAGCGCATGATCGAGCGTCACCTGTTCGAGCATGCCGGTTTCGATCAACCCCGGCGCGACGCAATTGACGGTGATGTTGCGCGACGCGAGTTCGACCGCGAGCGCCTTGGTCGCGCCGATCAGTCCCGCTTTCGCGGCGCTGTAATTGACCTGGCCGCGATTGCCCATCACGCCCGACACCGACGCGATCGTGACGATACGGCCGCCCTGGCGCGCGCGCACCATCGGCATCGTCAGCGGATGCACGACGTTGTAGAAGGCATCGAGGCCGGTTTCGATCACGACGTCCCAGTCTTCTCCGGTGAGCGCCGGAAACGCCGCGTCGCGCGTGACACCCGCGCTGCACACGATGCCGTAGTAAGGACCGTGCGCGGCGACGTCGGCTTCGAGCGCCTCGCGGCACACGGCGCGCTCGCGCACGTCGAATTGCAGCACGCGCGCCGTGCCGCCCTGCGCGGCGATGCCCGTCGCGACTGCGTCGGCTTCGCTGCGTCCGGTGCGGCAATGCACGGTCACGGCGAAACCGTCGGCGGCCAACTTGTACGCAATCGCGCGGCCGATGCCGCGGCTTGCGCCGGTAACGAGAACTCGCCGGCTCATGAACTCATACTCCCTTCGATGAATGACTGGAAATCGGGCGGTTGAAACACCTTGATCACCGCTTCGGCACAGCGCGCGTCGCCGTCGTCGATCGTGCATTCGTAGGCACTGTGGCCTGCGTCGCTGCGCAGCAGCTCGCTCACGTGAACGCGCAAACGCGCGCCGCTTTGGAACACCGGCTGCAACGCCTGATAGCTGCGCGAGCCGAGCAGCACGCCGGGACGCGCATGGCCCGCGCCGCGCATCGCGACGAGCGCGATGTGCGCGGCGATCGCCTGCGCCATCAGCTCGATGCCGATCCACGCGGGCATCGCGCCGGCGGCGTCGGCATACCATGCGTGCGGGTCGACCTTGGCGAATGCGCTCAGCGTGGTGTCGGCGAACGTGTCGATCGCCTCGAGCAGCAGCATGCTGCCGCGATGCGGGATGATCGCTTCGATCGGCTGACGCACGAGTTGCTCGACAGTGAGTGGCGGAGTCGTCATGCGCTTTACCGGGCGAGAATCAGGCTGACATTGCTGCCGCCGAACGCGAACGAATTGCTCATCGCGTACTGCGTGCCCGTGCCGCGCGGCAGATGGCGCGCGCCCGCGACGAGATCGAGCGCGGGCAGCGCGGGATCGGCCTCGCCGTCCCATAGATGCGGCGGCAGCGTCGCGTTCTCGCGCGCGAGCGTGAGCCACGCGAAGCCGAGTTCGGTCGCGCCGGCCGCGCCGAGCTGGTGGCCGGTCAACGGCTTGGTGCCGCTCGCGGCGACGCCGCCGGGGAACACGCGCGCCATCAGACGCGCTTCCATTTCGTCGTTCTTCTGCGTGGCGGTCGCGTGCAGATTCACCTAGCCGACCGCCGAGGCCGCGATGCCCGCGTCCGCGAGCGCTTCGCGAAGCGCGAGTTCGCCACCGACGCCCTGCGGGTCCGGCGCCGAAATATGATGCGCGTCGCTCGATTCGCCGAGGGCCCGCGAGCCGCACCGCCGCTTCGTCGCGGCTCATCAGGAACACGGCCGCGCCCTCGCCGACGTTGATGCCGCGGCGATTGCGGCTCATCGGATTGGTGCGCGCGCTGCTGGTCGATTCGAGCGACGCAAAGCCCTGCACCGTCAATTCGCATAGCGAATCGACACCACCGACGACCACCGCATCGCATAGCTGCAATTGCAGCAGCCGACGCGCCGACGCGAACGCCTTCGCGCTCGACGTACACGCGGTCGAAATCGTAAACGCCGGCCCGTGCACGCCGAGCGCGGCGGCAGCGAACGGCGCGGCGGTGCCGATTTCCATTTGCCGATAGTTGAAGTTGGCCGGCAACGCGCCGGCTCGTGCGTGATAGACGAACGCGGTTTCGGCCGCCTCGATGCCCGACGTGCTGGTGCCGAGCACGACGCCGATGCGCTGCGGGCCGTAGCGCTCGCGCGCGGCTTCGAGCGCCGGCGCGATCTGCGCGAGCGCCGCGAGCAGCAGCCGGTTGTTGCGGCAGTCGTAGCGCGCGAGGTCGGCGCGCGGCGCGAGATCGAGCGGCGCGAGCACGCTGCCGACGAACGCGTCGCCGATGCCGGTATGCACATTGCCCATGCCGGGCGAGCGCGCGGCGGCGAGCGCCGGCACGATCTCGTCGACGTCGCCGCCGAGCGCGTTGATCATGCCTAGCGCGTGCAAATAAACTGTTGGCGCTTTCATGCCGCCCCCCGTGGTTCCGATGACTTGCCCGAGCGCGCTGCCGATGGCATGCCGAGAGGCGCGAGCAGCACCGCCACCGCGATGCCGAGCGCGAGCGTGGTGCCGAAGCTTTTGAGCGCGGGCATCGCGCTCATGCCGAGCATGCCGAACGACAACAACGTGGTCGCCGCCGACAGCAGCACGCCGGTCCACACCGCGCCGAGATCCGCCTCTGCGCGCGCGCAGCCTTCGCGCAGGAACACCGCATAGTTTGCGCCGACGCCAAGCACCAGCATCAGCGCGAGCCAGTTGAACAGATTGAGCGGCACGCCCGCGTAGCCGAATACCGCCAGCGCGACGCCGACCGCGAACAGCACGGGCAAGGTCGTGGCGATACCCCCGCGCGCCCCGTAGCGCAGCATCAGCAGCACGCACACGAGCACGAGCGCGCCGCCGAGCCACCAGCCGCTATCCACGCGATACGCGCCGAACAGCCTCGACACGCTCGCGGCCTTATCGACGAACACGACGCCGGGCAGGCCGCGCGCGAGCGCGATCAGCGCGGGCTCGTTGCGCGGCGTCACGCCTTGCGGGATCACGACGGCCGCGTAGCCAGGTTGACGGGCCCGATTCTTGTCGTTCGATCCCACCGCGCCGAGCCACAGATGCCGATACGGCTGCGACCACGGCGCCGCGAGCCAGCGCTCGACGGTCAGCGGCGCGGGCGGCTTGGCGAACCCGGCGAGCCACGCATCGGCGACTTCGTCCTTGAAGCCTGCTTGCAGCAGCGTCGCACGCAACGCGGCGAAGTCGCCGAACACATGCTGCGCGAGCAGCGCGCGATCTTCGCTCTGACGTTGCGCGGACGGCACGAACTGCGCGACCGACTGGTAGCCGCCGACGCTATCGGCGCTGCCGTTCAGCGCATCGAGCTTCGCACCGAGCGCTTCGGCGCGTTGCAGCACCGCTTCCTGGGTCGCGCCGCGCACGACGAAAAACTGCGCGCTGTTATCGACGCCGACCGCCTCGCGCACCGTGTCTTCCTGCGCGGCCAGCGACGCATCGCGCTGGATCAGCAGATGGATGTCGTCGTCGCTGCTCAGACGCAGCCAACCGGGCACCGACGCGATCAGCAGCAGCGCGGCGACCAGCCAGGCGCGCTTGCCGCCGAGCGCATGCTGCCAGCGCGCGAGCAGCCGCGCCGCGCCCGCGAACAGGCGCCGAGGGCTGTGCTTCGGCGCGCGCGTGAGCAGCGCGGGCAGCAGCCACAGCACCGACGCGAACGCGGTCGTAATGCCCACCATCGCGAAGCACGCGATCTGCTTCAACGCGGGGAACGGCACCCACATCAGGATCGCGTAGCCGAGCAGGCTCGTCGCCAGCGCAACGCCCAGCGCGGGCCGTACCCTCCGCGCGCCGAGCCGCGCATCCCAGTCGCGGCCCGCGCCGAGATAGACGACGAAATACTGGATCGAGTAATCGACGGCCTCGCCGATCAGGCTCGCGCCGAACACGAGCGTCAACAGATGCAGCTTGCCGAAGACCAGCAGCGTCGCGGCGAGCGCGCAGACGATGCCGAGCGCGGTCGATACGAAGCCGAACAGCAACAGACGCGGCGAGCGGAACACCCACATCATCAGCAGCGCGATGCCGGCGAGCGACGCGATGCCGATCACGTGCACCTCGCGTTCGGAAGCGCTGCGCGCGGCCTCGGCGTAGAACACGGCGCCCGTGCGTGCAACCGATACGTCGGGGAACGTCTGACGCAACCCGCTTTCCGCATTGGCGAGCGCGGCGTGTACCGCGCGCTGCGTCTTCGTTTCGTAGGCGGAGCCCGGCAGGGTCGCGATGACCAGCACGCTGGTCATGTCGCCATGCGCGTCGTGACGATGCGACACCAGCAGGTTGTCCTCGACTTCGAGATTCGACGTCGCGAGCGGCAGATTGCCGAGCCA
The DNA here is from genome assembly GCF_050436525.1 of Paraburkholderia sp. 35.1. NCBI lineage: Bacteria > Pseudomonadati > Pseudomonadota > Betaproteobacteria > Burkholderiales > Burkholderiaceae > Paraburkholderia > Paraburkholderia sp. 35.1. The sequence continues at coordinate 1,010,105 of NZ_JBNDMJ010000003.1, forward strand.
GCGTTCGAGCCAGCCGAACGGATCGTCGGCGAGTTGCGTACTGAGGCCGCCTTGCAGCGGGCTGTAGATGCGCTGCGCGAGCATGTCGTGCAGCGTCGTCGCGCGCGCGGTCGCGAGCGCGGTGCGATCGGCCGGCGCGAGCAGGCCGAAGCGGTAAGGCAGATACAGCGCCGAGATCTGCGACAGGTCGAACGGCGGCAGTTCGGCCGTCATCGAGGCGAATGCGCCGCTCTTTTGCAGCGACGCGCCCAGCTGCTTCGCGGCCGCTTTCGCGTGCGCATCGTCGCGGCTCGTGACGAGCAGCACGGTGCGATCGCCGAGCGCACTCGCGAGCGTGTCGACCGCTTTTCTCGGCGACCGGGTCCGCTTCGGTCGCGGGCAGCAGCGCGAGCAGATTGGTTTCGAGCGGCGACGCTCCGGCGAAGCGCCAGCCGCAATACAGCGCCGCCAGCCGCGCGAGCACGAGCCATGCGGCGCGCACGCCCCACGCAGGTTTCGCGGTTCGCTGCTGCGGCATGTCCATCACGGCGCTCCGAACAGGCTGCGCTCGTCCGGCGTCGGCTCGGCAACGGCCGTGCTGTTCGCGAACTCGAGCTTTGTCACGTCGCCGTTCGCGAGCGTGATGCGCAGGTTTTGCAGATAATCGCCGCCGCTCATGTCGAGGCCCTTGATCGATTGCGCGAGCTGCGGTTGATTCGGCGTGAGTCGCATGCGCCATTGCGCGGCGCTGCCTTCGGCGCTCACGTCGAACTGCGAGTACAGCGCCGACAGATCGCCGCCGAGCATCGCTCGCATCATCTTCGACACTTGCGCGACGCCGCGGCTGCCCTGCGCGCTATGCGTGCTCACGCGGCGGCCGCTGGCGTCGAGCTGCGCGACGCCTGCGTCGGTGATCACGTAGGTGGCCTTGTACGGCGTGTCGATCCGCCAGATCACGCCGCGCTCGCGGAAGAACAGCAAGGTGCCGTTGCTGACGAGCGGCTGCTTCATCGCGGCAAGCGTCTGCGTCTGCGTGAATTGCGCGCGCACGCCCTTGGGCTGCGCGAGATGCGCGGCGATCTGCGAGACGAGCGCGGTGTTGGCGTTGCTGGCGGCGTTGGCGGCGTTGGCGGCGTTGGCGGCTGGAGCCGTATTGCTGGCGGTGGCCGCATCGGCCGACGCCGCTGCCAATGCAAGCGCCCCTATTGCGACGATCGCCCCCGCCAGCCGCGACACGAGCGCTCCCAGCGCGCACCGGTTCACCGTCCCCATACGCGCTCCAGCTTTTCGAATACGACCGGCGGCGACACGAACTGCAATTCCTCGGTGGCGGCATCGACGGCGACCTGGATCGTATAGCCCTTCGTGAGCCGCGCGCCCGATGCGCAATCGACGATTTCATAGCCTATTTTCAGGCGGTTTTCGTATTCGAGCAGTTGCGCGCGCACCTCGATCTTCTGTCCGTACACGGCGGCCCGCACGTACCTCAGATGCGCCTCGACGATCGGCCACAGGTAGCCGGACGCCCGCATCTCGCGATAGTCGTAGTCGAACGCGCGCAACAGCGCCGCGCGGCCCAACTCGAAGTACTTCAGATAATTGCCGTGCCAGCACACGTTCATCGCGTCGACGTCGTGAAACGGCACTTCGACGGTCGCGCTCGCGGCGAGCACGTGCTGCGTTTTCGCGGGCTCGCTCATGCGTTGACTCCTTGGCGATCGGCAGCGGCACCGGCATCCACATGCGCCGCGGCACTCGTAACAGCGCGTAGGTGCCGTACATCGTTCAGGTCATGGTCGGCCATTTGCGCCTCGCTCGGGGCTGGCCCAGAAATCGAAGAAATTGAACCATTGGTAAGGGGCCTTGCGGCAATAGTGTTCGAGGCGCAGCGCGTAGCGTTGCGCCCACGCTGCCAGATGCTGCGCGCGTTCGCGGCGCGGCAGCTCGATGCGCTCGGCGAACGGCTCGAAATACATGCGGTAACCGTCGCGTTCCTTCAGGCAGAAGAACAGGTAGACCGGACAGCCGAGCGCATGCGCGAGCACGTAGGGTCCTTGCGCGAACGGCGCGCTCGCGCCAAGAAATTGCGCGTCGGTGGTGCGTCCCGCCTCGCGCGCCGGCACCCGATCGCCGACGATCACCAGCAGTTCGCCCGCATCGATGCGCTGCTGCATCAGCACCGCCGTCTCGGGACCGAAGTCGCCGACTTCGAGCAGATGCCGCGCGAAGTCGCGATTCGACGACGCCAGCACCTCATTGAAGCGGCGCGCGTGCCCGGTGTAGACGACCGCCGTGACCTTCGCGTGTTTGCCGCGGATGGCGAGCGCGCGCATCATCTCCAGATTGCCGAGGTGCGCGCCGATCACGAGCGCGCCCTTGCCGCTCGCGATCAGTGCTTCGAACGCCGCAGGATCGTCGAACGTGACGTCGGTGTCGTCGACGCGGCCGGTCCATGCGGCGAGCTTGTCGAAGCCCGATTGCGCGAACGCGAGCATATGGCGATACGCGGACAGCCAGCCCGGGCGCGGCGTATCCGCCGACGGCGCGACCGCGCTCAGATGCGCGAAGTAGTTGTCTGAAGCGGCGCGCGCCGCGCGGCCCGTCAGCAGAAAATACGCGACGACCGGATGCAGCCACAGCGCGGTGAAGCGGCGGCCGAACAGCTTGCAGCTCAGCGCGAGCAGGCTCATGCCGAGGCGACTGCCGCGTTCGGCGATGCGCCACCATGCTTCGGGCCGGGCTTCATCGGCGGCGTCGGCCAGCGCGCCGCGGCGCGGCATCAGCTTGTGCGCGAGCAGCATCGGCAGACGCCACAGCATCCCGAACACGAGCCGCGTATGGCTGCGGCTGATTCGCACGTTGTCCCACAGCACGTCGAAATGCGACACGCCGTCGGCCGCGTAGGTCACGCGCGTCGGGACCGAGCGGAACGCGGCGCGGCGCCAGTAGAGACGCACGAGGATCTCGATGTCGAAGTCCATGCGCGTGGGCAGTCGCACGCTGTCGATCAGCTCGCACGCGAGCGCGAGCGGATACAGACGAAAGCCGCACATCGAATCGCGAATCGTCAGCGACAGCGTCTCGATCCACACCCACACGTGGGTCAGATAGCGGCCGTACAGACGTGCCTTCGGCACGCTGTCGTCGTAGACCGGACGGCCGAGAATCACCGCGCCGGGTTCGGCGCACGCGGCATCGATGAAGCGCGGCACGTCGGTCGCATCGTGCTGGCCGTCGGCGTCGATCTGCAGCGCGTGCGTATAGCCCGCGGCGCGCGCCGCGCGCAGGCCCGCCATTACTGCCGCGCCCTTGCCGCCGTTTGCGGGCAGACGCAGCAGCGTCATCTGCTGCGCGTATTGCAGGGCGAGCGCGGCGAGTACCCGCTGGGTCGGCGCGTCGCTGCCGTCGTCGACGACGAAGATCGGCAGGCCGTGCACCGCGAGATGCGCGACGCTCGCTCCGATCGCGTCCTTGTGGTTGTAGATCGGAATGACGATGCAGGGCGCGAACGTCATCACGCGTCCTCCCGATGCACGAGCAAGCCCGACGCGCATTCGCGTCCGTCGAGCCGGTACGCGAACTGCACGCGCCGGCGCGCGGCATCATAGGCGAGCGTGAGCTCGAGCACCGCACCGGGCGACACCGGCGCCATGAACTTCAGGCGGTCGACCGATGCCACCTCTCGCACGCGCGGCCAATGCCCGGCCGCGAGCCGCGCTGCCCAGTCGACCTGCACGACGCCCGGCAGAATCGGCAGACCCGGAAAGTGGCCGGCGAAATGCTGGAGTGACTGCGGCACGCGCAGCACGTAGTGCAGCGTGTCGCCGACGCGCATGTCGCCGACGCGCATGTCGCCGACGCGCATGTCGCCGACGCGCGTTTCGGCGAGCACTTCCATGCCCTCGGCGAGCGGCGCGAACGCGGCCGCAACCGCGCTCGCGGGCAGCTTGCCGCGCGCGTCGAATGGCAGGCTCACGCGAAAACGCCAATGACGCGGCAGCACGACCGCATCGAAGTAATCGGCCAGATGCCGGCGCAGCGTTTTCGCCAGCGCGACGCGGCCTTCGTCGCACAACGCAGCGCCGCCCGCTTCGGTCAGCGCGACCACCGCGCCGACGCGTTCGCGCGACGCGCCTATGAGCGGCACCAGCGCCGCCTGCGCGACATACGGATGCAGCGCGAGACGCGCCTCGAGTTCGGGCAGCGAGACGCGCTTGCCGCCGAGCTTCAGCACGCGGTCGAGGCGCCCTTGCAAGCGAAAGCGCCCGTCGGCATCGAACGCGATGCGATCGCCGGTGCGATGCCAGCCGTCGTGGTCGAGATGCGGCGAACGCACGCACAGCGCGCCGTCGTCGTCGCGGCGCACCTGGGCGCCGGCGACCGGCTGCCACGCGTCGCCCTGATCCTGACGCCGCCACGCGATCCCCCCGGTTTCCGTGCTGCCGTAGATTTCGAGCGGCGCCGCGCCGTAGCTCGCCGCATAGGCCAGCGCGGCGTCGGCCGCGAGCGGGCCACCCGACGAAAAGAACGCGCGCGGCGCGGGCGTAAGCGCGGCGAAGCCCGGCAACGCGGGCCAACGCGACAGCTGCGCGGGCGTCGACACCACCGCCGTCGCGCCGCATTGCGCGATGCGCGCCTGCAGTTGCAGCGGCTCGACGCCGATCGCGCGATCGAAGGCGCGGCCGGCCGCGAGCGGCCACAACACGCGAAACAGCAAACCGTAGATGTGGTGATGCGGCACGCTCGCGAGCATCGTCGCGTCGCCGAGCAATGCGCCCCATTGCCGTTCGAGCGTGTGGACTTCGGCGTTGAATTGCGCGAGCGTCTTGCGGATCGGCTTCGGCGTGCCGCTGCTGCCGGATGTGTAGAGCGTCATCGGCGCATGGGCGTCGATCGGGCGGGCGGTGTGAGCCGCGCGATGCGTCGCTGCGACGAACGGCGGCAGATCCGCATCCGTCAGCAGGAAGTCGTAGGCGTGCGCGAGATCGGCGAGATAGCCCGGCGTTGCATTGGCCGGAATCACCGGCTCCTTGCCGCACGCGAGCAGCGCGAACAATGCGCAGGCGAACTCGAACGGATCGTCGATGCAGAGCGCGCAGCGCCGCGCGTCGGGCGTTCGCACGAGCTCGATCAAGCCCTCGACGCGCGCGCGAAACGCCGCGCGATCGAGCAGCACGGCGCCATCGCGGCACACCGGTGCGGCGCACGTCGCAAGCGCGGCATCGGCCGACAACAGATCATGCAGCGCGAGCATCAGGCGGCCTCCGAATCCGCTCGCGCGGCGCGCGGCAGCACGAACAGACGTCGCCATACGTATTCGCCCGCCAGCAGCGCGCCGATCAGTGCATAGGCGATCGCGCCGTTGTACAGCGACCAGGCCGCGCGGCTCCAATAGAGCGCGGTGTAGACGGAAAACGCGCCGTTCAGCACGAAGAAAACGCACCAGACCTGGGTCACGCGCCGCGTATAGCGCACCGCACCCGGCGGCAGATCGGGACTGCCGAGGCGCGCAAATTTTTCGATCATCGACGGCCCGCGCACGAGCGTCGCGCCGAACGCGATCAGCAAACCGAGATTGACGAGCGACGGATAGAAGCGCAGCAGCAGCTCGCTATCGGTGACGACGATCGTCGCCGATGCGCAGCTCAGCATCGCCACCACGGTCCAGTCGAGCGTGGAAAGCTGCCGCAGCGACATCGCAACCGGACCGCCACCGGCCCAGCGCTGCAGCCATAAAGTCACCAGCAGCATGCCGCCGACGAGACGCGGCGCGTCCCAGCGCCATGCGCACAAGATCAGCGCGGGGTAAGCGAGTTTCAGCAGCACCTGCAGGACGGTCCTGCTCCAGTGAGGCCGCGCGCCGGATTCGCTTGCGGCGGGACGTGGCTGCGACATCTGCGTGCGCGGGTGCGCGACCGGCATCAGCCTTGCGCCGCGAGCAGCGATTCGACCGCGCCGATCACGTCGCCGACCGTGCGCACGGATTTGAAGTTCTCCGGCTTGATGCGGCGGCCGGTCATCTCCTGCAGCTTGATCGCGAGATCGACCGCGTCGATGCTGTCGAGATCGAGGTCTTCGAACAGGTGAGCGTCGGGCGTCACGCGCTGCGGCTCGATCGCGAAGTTTTCCTGAAAGATCGCGCGGATGCGCTCAAGAATCTCAGTCTCGGACACGATTAAACCCCCTTCCTTGCGGTTTCGTTCGCAGCGTGCGCCGCTTCGCGCTGACTCTCGACCAACGCGGCAAGCGTGTTGATCGAGCGAAAGTGCTCGCGCGTGCGTTCGTCGTTCGCCACGATGGTCAATTGGTATTGTTTGCGCAGCACGATGCCGATTTCGAGCGCGTCGATCGAATCGAGACCGATGCCGTCGGAACCGAACAACGGGGCGTCGTCGTCGATATCGGCGGGGCTCAGGTCTTCGAGATCGAGGGCTTCGATCAGAAGCTTTTTAATTTCCAGTTTTAAAGAATCCATAGTCGAACAGGTGCTGGGTAATGTGGGCTTCTACGGCATTCGTCACGCTGCGCGCCGCAATGGCCGCGGTGGTGTCGTGCGCGGCCAGCTCGTCGACGCCAAGCGGCGCGAGCACGTTCACGCGCATCCGGAAAGCGCGCGCCGGCACGTCGTACCAGCGCATCTGCCGCGTGAACGCGGGCGGATCGCAATCCATCAATACCGGCACGATCGGCGCGCCGGCCTTCAGCGCCATGTGCGCGAATCCGCGCGAGAACGCGTGCAGCCGGTTCGGCGCCGGGCTGCGCGTGCCTTCCGGAAAAATGATCATCGTATAGCCGGCCGCGAGCTGCTTCGCGCCGGCCTCGACGAGCGCGATCGCGTCCGCGTTGCTCACGTATTCGGCCGCGCGCACGATGCCCCAGAAACACGGGTTGTGCCAGTGCGCGTGCTTCACGACGCAGCACGCGCGCGGCGTCAACGACAGCAGAACCATCACGTCGAGGTAAGTCGGGTGATTCGCGACGACGACCGCCGGCCCGCCCGCGCACAACGCCTCGGCGCCGGACACTTCGAGTTCCATCACGCCGAGACCGCGCAGCACCGCGACGAGCGCGCGGAAAAACCGGTGAATCACGACGGTCACCGCGCGCTGCCGCGACGCGCGATGCGGCCACAGCCACGCGAGCGGAAACACGAGTACCGAAAACAGCACGCCGCACACGCCGAACGCGACGAAAGCGAGGCCAGTCGCGCAAAAACGCCACGCGTAATCAAGCCGCGCGCTCATCCCACCTCCAGTGCCACAGCGCGCCGGCGCGCTGCCAGCGCGCGGGCTGGCCGGTTTCGAGGCAGTGCAGCAGCGCCTGGCTCTGGGTTGGAAAGCTCGGGGCGTCGCTCAACGCGGATCGCGGGTCGCCGCGTTGCTCGGCCACCTCCTCGTCAGCGCGGGTCAAAGAGCAAACAACGTGCCCAGCCGACGCATCTTTGTCGAGCAACACCGCGATCGCACCGCCATGCACTTCGTCTTCGATCGTGCCGTACGCGAGATCGGCCGGTTCGTCGGCATACACGAGCAGCACCGGCGCATCCGGTTGCGTTGCGTATTGCGCGTACGCTTCGAGCAGCGCATAGCCGAGCGTCTGCGCTCCAGCCGATACCGCGCTCGCGGCCGAGCGGTCGCCGCGCGCAATCCCGAACACGCCGGTCATCGCGTTCAACACCGACAGGCTGAAGGCGGTCGGCGACACCGGCTCGCCGGCGCTGATGCTGCGCAGGATGTCGGTGGTACGGCGCAACTCCCCGTGCCGCGAAGCGAACACCACGCGCGCGGGTTCCTGCGCGACGCAGTCGTGCGCGACCTTGAGCGCCAGCTTGGACAGCGTGCTGAGACGCCGCCGCACGATCGGCTCGATGAAGCCGATATCGGGTGCGGCAGACGAGGTAGCCGGCCAGCTAGACCAGCGACCGACCGGAATGGTCCAGTGCAGATCGGGCATATTGATGTTCGCGCGTGGAAACGGGGAAGGGGCTCAAGCGCCTGACGGAATACACAGCCGTCACGGCGAGCGCCGCCGCGCGGATCGGGAAGTTCCAACCCAGGACCGACCAGTCTGCCAGTCAGGGAATGCAGCACCGGCGATCGGGCCGATTTGTCAGGCGCCCCTGACAATCGGTGTAGTGGATAGCGGCTCAGGCTCCTTTTGTGGCCGAATAGTACCGGGTATTTTGAATCAGATCGGCGAGGAAAGACGTATCCATCTGTATCCGCGCCTGTCACGCAACACATTGTTAGACGATTTGACAAGACCGGCCGCGCCGACGCACCGGAAGGCGATCTCGTGCGTCGGCGCTGGCGCGACAACGCCGCCGGAACCGACGAAAAACCTTTCATTCGTCTTTCTTCGAATGCGCCGCAGAGCGAAAACACCGACGCCGCGTCGTGCGTGCAAACAACATTCGTGGCAATGATGCGCCCGCGCCTGCTATACTCCGGCCCTCATTGGGGAGTAGCCGCCCCGCGGCACGTCCGCACCGCTTCGCCGGTGCGTCGCACGTGTGGTTCGCGGGGGCGCCTGTCAACAGACTTGGCCTGCACGGCCATGGCAGTCGCAGCCTCTGGCCTGGCGAGACCGATGATCCACACGCGCCGCAACAGGGCCCGGCGTGTCGTGGGTCGTCGCTCGTTCATCTTCGGCCCGAGGAATCCGTTCAACGTGAATCAAGCTTTTCTGATTTCGACCGGAGCGGTCGCGCTCGCCGAGATCGGCGACAAGACGCAACTGCTATCGCTCGTGCTGGCCGCGCGCTATCGCAAGCCCGTGCCGATCATTCTCGGCGTGCTCACGGCGACGCTGATCAATCACGCAGGAGCCGGCGCGCTCGGCGCGTGGCTCGGCTCGATGCTGACGCCGACCATCATGCGCTGGGCGCTGGCGGCGTCGTTTATCGGCATGGGGCTGTGGATTCTCGTGCCCGACAAGCTCGACGAAGAGGAAGCCAACACGAACCGCACGCACTTCGGGGTGTTCGGCGCGACGGTCGTCACGTTCTTCCTCGCGGAAATGGGCGACAAGACGCAGATTGCGACGGTCGCCCTCGCCGCGCGCTTTCACGATTTCTTCGGCGTGGTGGCCGGCACGACGCTCGGCATGATGATCGCGAACGTGCCGGCGATCCTGCTCGGCGACCGCTTCGCGCATCGTCTGCCGACCAGGCTCGTGCACGGCATCGCCGCGGTGATGTTCGTCGTGCTGGGCGCGATGGCGTTGTTCGGGGTCGGGGTCTGAGCTATTGCGCGGCCTTCGGCGCCGACGCCGCGCCCGCGGGGGGCGTGGCCGCCGGCAGCGACACTTCGTTGGCGTCCGCGCCGCCACCGCCGCCGAGCGGAATCTTCACGGTGCGCACCGCGCCGTTGGCCAGCGGGAAATCAGCCAGCGCGCTACGCGCCAGATATGGCATTGCCCGCACCAGCGACGACTCCTCGCCGACATTGCGCGCCGTGACGTTGTAGACCTCCCGGCCGCTCGCGCGCTCGGTGATCCGGATGCCGAGCAGATGCGTGAACACCGGATAGCTCTGGTTCACGTACGTCGCCGGGAAAGGCCCCCACGGTCCCCACATATCGAACGGCCGGCCCCAGTAAGGACCGGGCCACGGGTTGTAGTAGACCGGCTGCGCGACGGTCACGATGTCCGAGCGGATGCCATAGGCGAGCTCGACCAGATAGCGCGCGTCGTCGTGCGAGACTTCGCGGAACGCGTGCAAGGCGAGCTCGTTCGCGACGATCCGCTCGTACGCGCTCAGTTCGAGATTGTTCTTCTGATCCTCGTGCCGCGTGAACGCATAGGTGCGCGTCGCGTCGCTTCCGCTCCAGTCCGAGAACGCCGTGACCTGCGTGGTCACGTAGGTCGTGCAGCCGGACAGCAGCGCCGTCAGCGCGACGAACAGCAGCGCGACGCGGCGGGTCCATCGATCGATGTTCATGGTCTGCCTCGTGATGCCTCTGATTGCATCTATTCTGCTTCAGTTAAAACTCTGCTTCAGTCGAGATTATTCCGTCGCGCGATCCGCTGCCCGGCGAACGATGCCGGCGCTCCGCCACGCGCGGCGCCCGATAATACGCTGACCTCGCCAGCCGGTAAATGGTTCTTCCCTGTCCGTCGAAAGCGGCAGCGCTACCCGGCGCCGAGACTCGGCCCCCTTCCCTTCCGCACGATTGCCCGAGGCTTTGTACAATGAGTCGACCAAGCCCGGCTCGCGCGCCGTTTGCGCGCCCGACCGCTCGAGTACACCACCACAGAACGCCATGGCCGATACCGCAACGCCCAATCTGATCCGCCGCGCCGATTACGCGCCGCCCGCCTTCCTGATCGACACCGTCGCGCTGGAGTTCGATCTGGTCCCCGAACGCACGGTCGTCAGGAACACGATGCGTGTTCGCCGCAACCCGGATGCGTCGCGCGCCGCGCATCTCGAACTGATGGGCGAGCAACTGGAGTTCCTCAGCGCCGCGATCGACGGCAAGCCATTCCCGAACGCGCACCCCCACGAGCACGGCCTGCTGCTCGACGAGGTGCCGGACAGCTTCGAGCTGACCCTCACCAGCATCTGCAATCCCGCGGAAAACACCACGCTGTCGGGGCTGTACGTGTCGAGCGGCAACTTCTTCACGCAGTGCGAGGCCGAGGGCTTTCGCCGCATCACCTATTTCCTCGACCGCCCCGACGTGATGGCGAGCTTCACGGTCACGCTGCGCGCGAGCAAGGCCGACTATCCGGTGCTGCTGTCGAACGGCAATCTTCTCGAACAAGGCGAGTTGCCCGACGGCCGCCATTTCGCGCGCTGGGAAGACCCGTTCAGGAAGCCGAGCTATCTGTTCGCGCTCGTCGCGGGCAAGCTCGTCGCGCTCGAAGAACGCGTGAAGACCGGCTCAGGCAAGGAAAAGCTGCTGCAGGTGTGGGTCGAGCCGCACGATCTCGACAAGACCCGTCACGCGATGGATTCGCTGATCCACTCGATCCGCTGGGACGAACAGCGCTTCGGGCTCGAGCTCGATCTGGACCGCTTCATGATCGTCGCGGTCAGCGACTTCAACATGGGCGCGATGGAGAACAAGGGGCTCAACATCTTCAACACGAAGTACGTGCTCGCGAACCCCGAAACGGCCACCGACACCGACTTCTCGAACATCGAGGCGGTGGTCGGACACGAGTACTTCCACAACTGGACCGGCAATCGCGTGACCTGCCGCGACTGGTTCCAGCTGAGCCTGAAGGAAGGCCTGACGGTGTTCCGCGACCAGGAGTTCTCGGCCGACATGGCGGGCGGCGCCACCGACGAAGCCGCGCGCGCGACCAAGCGCATCGAGGACGTGCGGGTGCTGCGCCAGATGCAGTTCGCCGAGGACGCGGGCCCGATGGCGCATCCGGTGCGCCCGGAAAGCTACGTCGAGATCAACAACTTCTACACGATGACCGTCTACGAAAAAGGCTCGGAAGTCGTGCGGATGTATCAGACGCTGTTCGGCCGCGACGGCTTTCGCAACGGCATGGACCTGTACTTCAAGCGTCACGACGGCCAGGCCGTGACCTGCGACGACTTCCGTCACGCGCTCGCCGACGCGAACGGCCGCGACCTCGCGCAGTTCGAGCGCTGGTATAGCCAGGCCGGCACGCCGCGCGTGTCGGTGCGCACGCGCTACGACGCCGCGCAGCAGCGCTACAGCGTGACACTGCGCCAGGGCTACGGCGATGCCGTGCCGGCCGCGCGCGAAACGCAGAAGGGGCCGCTGCTGATTCCGTTCGCGATCGGTCTGATCGGCAAGGACGGCCGCGATCTGCCGCTGCAGCTCGACGGCGAGGCGAAGGCGTCGGAGTCGACCACGCGCGTGCTCGAATTCACGCAGACCGAGCAGACCTTCACGTTCGTCAACGTCGGACAGGAACCGCTGCCGTCGCTGCTACGCAATTTCTCGGCGCCGGTGATCGTCGAATACGACTACACGGGCGAACAGCTCGCGTTCCTGCTCGCGCACGACAGCGATCCGTTCAACCGCTGGGAAGCCGGCCAGCGGCTTGCCACGCGCGAGTTGCTCGCGCTGGCCGCGCGCGCGGCCACGGGCGCGGCGCTGCAGTTCGACGACTCGGTGGTCGCCGCGTTCGCGCGCGTTTTGACCGACGAGACGCTGTCGCCGGCGTTCCGCGAGCTCGCACTGATGCTGCCGTCCGAAGCGTATCTCGCCGAGCAGATGGCCGAATCGAATCCGGCCGCGGTGCACGCGGCACGGCAGTTCGTGCGCAAGCGCCTCGCGAATGCGCTGCGTGACAACTGGCTGAAGGTCTACGAGCAGCATCGCACGCCGGGCGCCTATGAAACGACGCCCGAGGCCGCCGGTCATCGCGCGCTGAAGAATCTGGCGCTGTCGTATCTGACCGAACTCGACGACTCCGCGGACGCCGTGCGTCTCGCGGCCGCGCAATATGAAACCGCGAACAACATGACCGACCGCGCGGCCGCGCTGTCGGCACTGCTCAACGCGGCCGCGCCGCGAGGCGGCAGCCCCGAGGCGCAGCACGCGCTCGACGACTTCTACCGACGCTTCGAGAAGGAGCCGCTCGTCATCGACAAATGGTTCGCGTTGCAGGCCACCCAGCGCGGCGGCGCACGACATCCGGTGATCGATACGGTGCGCAAGCTGATGACGCATCCGGCCTTCAACCTGAAGAACCCGAACCGGGCGCGTTCGCTGATTTTCAGCTTCTGCGCGGCCAACCCCGCGCAGTTCCACGCGGCAGATGGCTCCGGCTACGCATTCTGGGCCGAGCAGGTGATCGCGCTCGACGCGCTCAATCCGCAGGTGGCCGCGCGCCTCGCGCGCTCGCTCGAACTGTGGCGACGCTTCACGCCGGCGCTGCGCGACAGCATGCGCGCGGCGCTCGAGAAAGTGGCCGCACAGGTCAAGTCGCGCGACGTGCGCGAGATCGTCGAGAAGGCGTTGGCGTGATGCCTCTCTGAGTTCCCGAGTCACATCGGAAAGCCGGCACGCGTTGCCGGCTTTTTTTTTCGCGTTGTTTTCAGCTGCGTTCACGCGCTCGTGTCGCGCCGTTAGCCGTTTGGCCGACTGTTCATCGGAGCTCGCCGGGCAGAAAGTATACGTACAGGTTTGATGGTTTACATTTAACGCGGTACGTTATACGATTCGATGATCACGACATTCGCAGACAAGGCCACCGCAAGAATTTTCCAGGGCAGGTTCGTGCATTCGTTGCCACGCTCGATCCAGGCGCTAGCGCATCGCAAGTTGCTGATGATCGACGCCGCGAGCTCCGTCTCGAATTTGCACGCGCCGCCCGGAAACCGGCTCGAAGCCTTGCAAGGCCAGCGCAGCGGGCAATGGAGCATCCGCATCAATGCGCAGTGGCGCATCTGTTTTCACTTCGTCGGCGAGGACGCGCTGAATGTCGAGATCATCGACTATCACTGACTACTGGGAGACCGACATGGTCATCAAACGCTCCGCGCTCAACAGCATCGATTTCTCCGACATCGATACGGGCGCGGCCATTGCCGAGATCCATCCGGGCGAAATTCTGCGCAGCGAGTTCCTCGAGCCGCTCGGCATGTCCGTCAACGCGCTCGCGCTCGCGCTGCGGGTGCCGGCGCCGCGCATCAACGACGTCGTGCGCGGCCGCCGCGCAATCTCCGCCGATACCGCTCTGCGGCTCGAGCGCTACTTCGGCGCCAGCGCGCAGTTCTGGCTCAATCTGCAAATCGCCTACGACCTGCGCGTCGCCACCGCCGCCGCCGGCGAGCAGATCGAACGGGAAATCGAACCGATGCCGCGCGCCGAGCGCCCGAAACTGCCCCGCGTGCCGGCCGGACACGCCCGGGCCGCGGCCCTCGCGGCCAGCGTCAGCGGCACCGTCTCGGCCAAGGCGCGCCGCAAGACCTGAAGCCGGCCGTGCGACCAAAAGCACGAAGCCGACACAAACGAGCGGTTAAAATCCCATCATTCTTCTAGCCTTCCGGAGTACAGCAATGTCTTTGCAACGTCGTACCACTCTCACGAAGTATCTGATCGAGCAGCAGCGCGAAACCAACAACCTGCCCGCCGACCTGCGCCTGCTGATCGAAGTCGTCGCGCGCGCGTGCAAGGCGATCAGCTACCACGTCAGCAAGGGCGCGCTCGGCGATGCGCTCGGCTCGGCGGGCAGCGAAAACGTCCAGGGCGAAGTGCAGAAGAAGCTCGACATCCTCTCGAACGAAATTCTGCTCGAGGCGAACGAATGGGGCGGCAACCTCGCGGGCATGGCCTCCGAGGAGATGGAACAATTCTTCCCGATTCCGGCCAACTATCCGAAGGGCGAATATCTGCTTGTGTTCGATCCGCTCGACGGCTCGTCGAACATCGACGTGAACGTGTCGATCGGTACGATCTTCTCGGTGCTGCGCTGCCCGGACGGCCATCAGGCCACCGAGCAATCATTCCTGCAGCCGGGCACGCAGCAGGTCGCCGCGGGCTATGCTGTGTACGGCCCGCAAACGGTGCTCGTGCTGACCACCGGTAACGGCGTGAACTGCTTCACGCTCGATCGCGAGCTCGGCTCGTGGGTGCTCACGCAAAGCGACATGCGCATTCCCGTCGAAACGCGCGAGTACGCGATCAACGCGTCGAACGAACGCCACTGGTATCCGCCGGTTCAGCAATACATCGGCGAGCTGAAGGCGGGCAAGGACGGCTCGCGTCAGGCCGACTTCAACATGCGCTGGATCGCGTCGATGGTCTCCGACGTGCATCGCATCCTGAATCGTGGCGGCATCTTCATGTACCCGGCCGACAAGCGTACGCCGGACAAGCCGGGCAAGCTGCGTCTGATGTACGAAGCGAATCCGATGGCGTTCATCGTCGAGCAGGCGGGCGGCGCCGCAACCAACGGCGAGAAGCGCATTCTCGACGTCCAGCCGAAGAGCCTGCACGAGCGCGTCGCGGTGTTCCTCGGCTCGAAGAACGAGGTCGATCGCGTGACCCGCTATCACCTCGAAGCGAAGAAGTGATCTCGAAAGAAAAAAATGCCTCAAGGGCTTGCCAAGGCACTAAAGTAGTCCCTATAATTTCGTTTCTCCTGATGCCGGAATAGCTCAGACGGTAGAGCAGCGCATTCGTAATGCGAAGGTCGGGGGTTCGATTCCTCTTTCCGGCACCAACAGATTCAAGCACTTAGCCCAGTCATTGCGACTGGGCTTTTTGCTTTTCGGGCTCCATGTAGGCATGGTGTAGGCATTTCCCGTCAGCGCGACGACACCAACCCTCTGTCCAAAGGACGCGATGGCGCAGCTGGACAAACTGGCGAGCCACGCCGGTGGGGCGACGTTCGTGCGCGAAGGGACCTTCCGCTTGCGCTTCGTTTCGACGCTCGGTGTCATGCTTGCATTCGCCGTCGGAGTCTGGGTCGGTATTGATCGGGCCGATGCGTATTTCACGCTGGCAGTCAGCGCTGTCCTCATCGTCGAGCCTGCGACACGGCCGTGTAGAGATCGTGGAACTTGTGGCCGATGGCGGCGTGCAGCCGGTTCCACGCCTGCCAGAACGTGACGGAGGTGTCCGGCTTGCGGTGCAGCAGACAAGTCGCCCGCACGAGGTGGTCCGAAACGCCGCTCGCGCGGTCCATGGCGCCGAGCTTCTGGTCCAGCACGCCAGCGAAGGCAAGCAGATTGTTACGCTGGTTCCGCAGGGCAACGCGCGTCGCACCGATGCGCGATGGATCCTCCGGTTCGCGCCGATGAAGTTCCTCGACGATGAAGTCGACATTTCTTATCGCTTCTGTGGGGGAGCGCACGAAATACATCGCGGGCCTATACATTTCCCTAAACTTTTTACGTCACAATCGTCCGTAAAAGCAAACGAGAGAAAGGGCAACGGCACCTTGGCTTTTTCTGGTTATTTATCGAGATGAAATATGCAATGATCGCCGCGGAATCAGCGGAGCAGGTCTGAACCCCGCGCGAGCAGACGTTCCGGCAACCCTGCGGCGGGCGGCAGCCAATATTGCGCGCATGCTTACCAGAATCTTGTCAGCCAGTTCGGCATGCAAGCCTCAATGAGCAGACGAGGAAACTGCTTTGACAACGCATCGATCGAATCATTTTGGGGAACGCTGAAGAGCGAGTTGGCCTATCGTCGGCGGTTCGCCAGTCGGCAGCGGGCGCAGCAAGAGATCACGGAATACATCGAGATCCCTTATAACCGGCAGCGGACACAAGCGCAGCTTGACTATCTGTCTCCCGCGGTTTTCACGCAGCGTTTCTACTTGAACAAGATCGCTGCTAAACCCGTTGGCGTCCACGGATTCCGACCGGCCTCATTAACTCTCATGCCATGAATCCACGCCATAACGCTACTACTGCGCCGCAACTCGCCCGTCCTGTGCACGCGGCATACATCGACGGTTTGCGTGCGGTCGCAGTGTTGTCGGTCATCGTTTATCACCTGTACGCGCAGTGGTTACCCGGCGGGCTTGCAGGGGTCGATATCTTTTTCGTGGTTTCCGGGTTTGTTGTCAGCGCATCCGTTGGAAACCTCGAATCGATGCAGTTGTCGCGCTTCGTGTTCTATTTCTATTCGCGTCGAGTGCAGCGGATCGTGCCAGCGCTCGTGGTGTGCCTGCTGGTGACCGGCTTGTTTTCAGCACTATTCATTCCAAACGCGTGGCTGAGCGATACCAACAAATACACCGGCTTCTTTGCTTTCTTTGGGTTGAGCAATGTGGTGCTCGCGTTCATCGGTGATGACTATTTTTCGCCACGCGCCGAATTCAACCCGTACCTGCATACCTGGTCGCTTGGGGTAGAAGAGCAGTTTTATCTGATCTTTCCATTGCTTTTCTTCATGTGGGTGAGCAAACGTCCGAGAAAGACGCTTTGCGTTGTTCTGTTCGCCGGCGGGCTCGCTCTGTCCGTGTTGAGCGCATGGTGGCTTTCGAGGCGAAATGAGGGGCTAAACTTTTACCTGATTCCAGGGCGTTTCTGGGAATTGGCATCCGGTATCCTGCTATACCAGTTCCTCGCGCTCGCGAAGCGCCCGCTCGGCGTGATCGACCGCAATGGGACGCTGGGTTCGATGGCGTTGCTCGTTGGTTCGCTGGTGCTGCTTGCGGCTGGTTTCAAGGTCTTGCGCCCGGAGCAGCTTCCTTTTCCGGGAGCGCTGCTGCCGGTTGCCGGCACGCTTGGCGTACTGTACGCGCTGCACGGAAGAGCGCCGCGGGATTGGCTGCACAGGCTGCTCATTTCACCAGCGGTGACTTTCGTCGGCAAGATCTCATATTCGCTTTATCTCTGGCACTGGCCTGTGATCGTGCTGCTGCGGTGGACGACGGGGATCGATGCGCCTGTCTGGCGCGTGCTTGCGGCCGTACTGAGCTTCGCGCTGGCGACGGCGTCCTGGTACTACGTCGAGAATCCTGTGCGGCGCTCGGCGGTCCTGAAAGGCATGCGGCGTCCCGCTCTCGTAGGTGCGGGCTTAGCTACGTTGACGTGCGCAGCGCTGTTGTGGGTCGGCATTCAGGCAGCCCAACTGAAACTGAATCTGTCGCTGAGCGTGGTGTCACAACGTGCCGACGACTGGTATCCGAGCCGCCCCCTTGAGCCCAGCAATGACGGATGTCTGGACACGTGGAACAGGACGAAGCTCAACGGGGGGCCCGTATGGACATATTCGCGTGCGGGATGTTCGCTTCCGGCGACCTATCGCGGGCGCCTGTACGTGATCGGCGATTCGCACGCGATGGCCTACAACAGGATGTTGCGCGAATTCGCCCGTGATACTGGCGTGAAGGTCTTCGCGTACAACAATGGAGGCTGTCCGTTCATTGCTTTGCTGCCGCGCAAACAAGATGAGGTGGCGAGCTGTGCGCCGGGGACGGATGCGGCAATCGCTCAAATCGAGGCGCAGGTCAGGCCCGGTGACGTGGTCTTCCTGCCTTCGCTGCGGCTGCCACGTTTCTCCGACGAGTGGGCCCGCTTCGACGACTCGAGCGCCTGGGGCTACATGTTTGGTCCAGAGGCCGTGCAAAGCCGGGTAGACGGCGTGCGAGAGGCCATTCCAATCTTGCAGAAACTGGCAGCCAAAGGGGCGAAGGTCATCCTGGAGGGGCCGACACCCGAGTTTCGGAGCCAGCCGTTCCGATGTTCGGACTGGTTCAATCGCGACAATCCCATCTGTTCCGGCGGCGACCGCATCGCCCGTGCGGATCTGGAAGCCTTGCGGGCGCCGGTGCTCGAATCCTATGCGCACATCGTGCAGGCGGTCCCCGAAGTTAGCGTATGGGACCCGTTGCCACCACTGTGCCCAGATTCGGTCTGCTCAACGCACACCGCCGACGGCCGGCCGCTCGTCTTCGATGGCGATCACCTCAGCGGCTATGCGAACAGGCTTCTGTTGCCAAGCTTTAAGCAGCTCGTCAGCAAGCTTATGGAAGCGGGGGCCGCGAGCTGATGCGGGGAAGAGTTCCGGCGATGGCTGGCGAAGTAGTTAGTCCGAAGATCGAGTACCGGCTGTGCGAGCTTGGGTATCCACCGCAACGAGGGGCGCAGGGTTATCCACCGCGGCACCCGCGGCCCTTCTCTGGCCCGGGCGGGTGTCGCGGTGGATAACCTGTGAGAAGGCCCTCCCGGTTCATCCGTTCATCGGTAACATTCCCCAGGTCGTCAGGGACACGATTCGGCATCCAGCGGCGAGACAGGCTGCGCACCGATAAACGGCCTTGCTGGGCGGTGTCGTTGCATGCCCGGGCCCGGATAATAACCGCGCAGCAGGACTCCATTCAGGACTCGGTGTACGTTGTCACGTCACCAGGTTGTAGCTCGAGTTCGCCCGCTGCCGGTCTGACCTTGTCGCTACCCTTGCCGTTGTGTCCTTGGTGTGGTCCCCACGTGCGTGGGGATGAGCCGTACGGCATTAGCGCGGCCTCGTATGCGAACGACGTGGTCTCCACGTGCGTGCGTGGGGATGAACCGATGACAAAATAGTCGTGGACGGCGCCAATCAAGTTGGCCGACCGGCCGTGCTGCTTGTCGCTTATATGAACGCCGCCCGATCAGGCGCGCGAGTGGTCCCAACGCGTTTCCTCCAACGAAGCGTCGGAATCGGCGCAACATTCGCGTGCCATGTGTTCGACTAGCGCCAACTCATCAAGCCACGATTCGCAGCCCGCGTTGGGCAGTGATTTATACCAGCAACGGCCTTGGCAAGGGGAGCCGAGGCTGCGGCGAACCGGTTCAACCTCACCGGTTGCAAGGTATTTCTGGAAAGCGAAAATCCGGCCAGCGTGAGCGTCCGTTTCGGATCAAGATAACAGGCCGTTGTGGGTCGCTATGTAAACCTCTGCATAGCGACCCTGCCCTGCCGTTTGCTTGTCCGTCGGCCGAATGGCCGCCTTGAGATGGGATGCGACACAGCCTCCTGCCGGCATAATCAGGAAATCTGCCAGTGCCGACAAGTGGGGCCAAGCCGATTCCCTCGAGCATGCACGCTGCTCGCCCGAGGCCATTGTTGACGCGCCCGCGCATTGAAGTCATTGATCAATCGGCTGAACCAGTCGTGCAGTAGTGAGCAAACTGTTCTGCCGAGAGCGCGAAACCCTTCTGCTTGGCGAGTTCCCAAGGACGTTCGCATTGGTGCGTGGATTCACACCAGGAATACCCAGCCGAACCAATACAACCATGTGCATCGCGATCTGCACCGACAACGGGTGACGGGCTGCTGGGCGGCGAGGCCGCGCAAGCGCTTAGCAAGCATGTCATCGTGACAGTGGCCAGGTAAAGAGAAAAGTAGTCTCGGCGCATAAAATGAGTCCCGGATTTGTGTGACGTCGGATTTTGGTCTTTTTGCCGTTTGCGAGTCGCGCAATAGCGCTTGTGGGCTAACCGGCAGCGAGCCGCTGCCGGTTCCGACCGCGCTCGATGCTAACGGCCAATCTGCTGTATCCCCGCCAGTCGCCAGGCGGGGTCGCCATGCTCGTGGCCCACGATGTTCCAAACCTCCTCAAACGGTTGCGCCGTCTGCGCGTCCTCGTCTTCCCGCATCTGGCCGTGAAAGCGAAGGCTAACCAGTGTTTCGCTGCCATTGTGTTCCGTGCTCAACAATTCCACGTCCAGCTGCGTGATTTCCGTATGGCTCGGCTGGTTGCCCCGATCTTCCAGGTCCCGCTTGATCACCGCGAACATTTCCGGGGTTGTCAGCTCGAAAAGGTCGCCTTGTTCGTTCTGGTCCCAGGCGCGTTGCAGACGCAGGAACAAGGTCTTGGCCGATGCCAGCAAGACCGCCTGATCGAGCCCGACAGGCAGCCCCGGCACTGTCGTTGTTTGTGCCGCTGCGGCGGAATTCATCGCTGTGCGCGGCCAGGCACCGAAATTCGTCTCAGGCGCCGCCTGCCCGCTCTGATTCATGAGCAAGGAGCCGTTCATGCGCTGCCCGTTCGCCGCGTCGTGCCCATAAGCGAGATCCGGACGGCGCCGGTTGGCAAGGAAGCGGAACAGCATCATGCCGGCGACAATCACGAGGCCGATCACCACTACGCTCGACAGCATCTGGGCCAGCCCTTCACCCAGCCCCAACGACGACATCAGCGCGGCAATGCCGAGTCCAGCGGCCAGGCCGGCGAGCGGGCCCATCCAGCGGTTGGCTGGCTTCGCGGCAGCGGCCGCCGGTGCGGCCTGCTGCGCCGGTTGAGCTTGCTGGCTCCGTTGGCCTTGCCCGGACGGCGACGCCGTCTGCGACTGGCGGCCGACACTACTACCACCGCCAATACGCTTCGCTTCGGCATGGTTGGATGCGACAGTGCCCGCGACGAGCACTAGCGCCATGGCCAGGACAGCTGCACCACGCGTCACGACACTCGCAAGGCGTCGCAACTGATTGATTGTGTGCGAATACATAAGAATCTCTTTCGTGTAGGACAGAAACTCGCGAAGGTCGCCCGAACGCGTCTTTCCATCGCGGACCGCAAATAGCGAGCAATACCGCTCGTACGATGCCACCGTAGCCGTGCAAGCATGGCTTGCTTAGACGGCATCAGGCTCAGCGCTCCAGGTGCACTCGCGTTGACTCGCGCGGCGCCTCGCGACGCGCGCCTGGCGCCTGCGGACGATCGAAGAAACGGCGCGGGCAAGCGCGAGATCGAGGGCGCCGCGCCAGTCTTTCGCAATCGACGTCACCACGACCGGATTCGCACCGGGCACCTGCACCTGCACCTGGCAACGCTTATCGAGTCCGCGGCGCGGGCCGTTGACGTCGGAGAGATTGACGGTGGCCCGGGAAACCAGCCAGGCCATCCGGCGGAACACAAACTGGGTGCGTTGGCGCGCAAAGCTGCGCAAGCGTGCAGCTTCAATGTCGCAGGACTTGAACAGGACTTGCATGAGACCTCCATCAGAAACAGAAAGAAAAGACGGGTTAGCGAAACAACGACCGCCGGGGCGGAAGCCTGAGTGCTTAGTCGTTGAAGCCAGTTTATCGGTTTAACGCGCCATTACAATCACCTTTCACCCAATAAATACTTGTCGCGTCTGCAACGTCACCCCAGTGGGCGCAAAGCAATTACAAACGACGAAACGCCGGAGCGAATGACGAATTCGCGCCGGCGCAAAAATGCAATGAAACGCTAATACTGGAAGGGGATGGAATGCCGGTCTGCGCGGCTGAATGCAGGCCCGGTTGCAGACGATGAAGCGGCGACGATGCCGCTCGCCGGAGATCACCGGGCCGGGCAGTTGAAAGCGCCCGGCCATCCGGCTGATAGCCCATTAACTTCCTTTGTAGATCGAATGATCCGAGGCCACCTGGGTCGGTGCGCCGGAAGCGGCCGAGCCCGATTTCACGCCACCGTGGCCACTGAGTGCCGGCTGAGCCGCCACGCTTTTCAGCGCGGCCTGGAGGTGCGTGGGGTAGTGCGCGTCACCGTGGTTGCCGTCGTAGCCCGCTTGCCGCAGCTGGGCCAGCTCCGCGCGCACTTGCTCACGGGTGAGGGGGCCGTTGCTGTTAGCGGATGCCATCGTCGGCAGAGCGAGGACCGAAACGAGTGCGATAACCGGAATGAATGTTTTAGCCATGGTTAATTCTCCAATTTAATTTCAGAAACAGAAAATACTGGGTTAGCGAAACAACGACCGCTGGGGCGGAAACCTGTGTGCTTAGTCGTTGAAGCCAGTTTATCGGTTTACCGCACCATTACAATCACCTTTCACCCAACAGATACTTTCCGCATCTGCAACGTCATCGGGGTACCTCGCGGCGCAAAGCAATTACAAACGACGAAACGCCGGAGCGAAACGAATTCGCCCCGGCGCAAGAATGCAATGAAACTGTCGCTAATACTGGAAGGGGGATGGAATGCCGGTCTGCGCGGCTAAGTACAGGCTGCCGTCACGCGCGTTCGTCAGGCCGCTGGCCGCGACCTGCGCAGTCGGGGTGGTCTCGTGCAAAATCCAGGCCGGTGTTGGTTATCGCCGCAAGACGTTATTCATCGTGGCCCGGCGTCCTGCGACTGCGCGCCATCGAATCGCACCCAGTTGGGCGCACTGCCGGACAGCGGTGCGCCAGCCTACAGCAAAAGCAGCGTTGCCGAGACGACGCACGTCGGCACGACGGCAGCGAGCAACAGGCCGAGCAGGCTGACTGACTCATCGTGGAATCCCTTGTGCACGATGGCGAGTCCTGCGGGATTCGGCGCGTTGGCGATCACCGTGAGACCGCCTCCAGCGACTGCGCCGGCCAGCAGCATGTACTTCGCCTGGTCCGGAAGGCCCGCGATCAGCGAGCCGAGATAGGTAATCGCCGCGTTGTCCATGATCGCCGTCAGGCCAAGCGCGCCGGCGTAAAGTGCGTAAGCATCGAGCGATGCGACGACCGGCTGCAGCCACCATCGCTGCAACCCCCCGAGCACGACCAGGCCGCCGAGAAAGAACGCTACCAGCAGGCTCTCGCGCAACATCAGCGGCGACTGGTACTGCTCGTATGCCTGCGTGAAGCCCAAAAAGAAAAGCAGGAGGCCGATGAAGATAACCGGGTGATGGGCCGACAGCACCACCGCGACGAGAAAGCCGGTGTGTATCAGCGTGACGCCCGTCGGAACGGGAACCGCGGCGGCGGGCGCGTCGTTGCGCTCTGCGTGCTTCGGGAGCTTGCGGTGCATGAATAGCAGCAGGCCTGTTGCGTTGACCAGCACGGCAATGGCCGCCTTCCAGCCAAACTGCGCCGCCATAAACGCGCTGTCCCATCCCCAGGCGGCGGCAACCATCAGCACCGGAGGCGCGGCATAGGCGGTCAGCAAGCCGCCGACCGACACGTTGACAAACAGCACCGCGAGCGTCAGATATTTCCAGTGTTCGGCGATCGGCGACCTGAAAAGCCGGTCTCGCAGGATCAGCGCTGCCAGCGTCATTGCGGCCGGCTCCGTGATGAACGAGCCGAGCAACGGAACGAGGGTCAGGGAAAGCCAGATGACGCCTGTTTCCGTCTTGACGGGAAGGACCCGCGCGATGTGCGACACGAGCGTCGTGACCGCGTCGAGAATGGGCCGGCTCGCGGCGATCACCATGATCACGAAGACAAACAGGGCTTCGGTGAAGGAGCGCGATTCAGCATAGGCCACGGCCTGCGCAGAACCGGCCAGCGCGACGATAGCCAGACACAGGATCAGGGCCCAGAGGCCGAAGACGACTTCCACTTCGCCGAGAAAGTGAAACAGGCCCGCGTGGTGCGGGTGCCGGTGGGCCAGAACCTCGAAGCGTTTCGCAAGGAGCGTATGGAGCAGGGCCAGTCCGAAGATGACTGTGCCGGCGATTTCAACTGAATGTGGCATGTGTTCGCTTTGAATGGCGATGGAACGGACTCTGGAACGCACGCGGTTGGTGTTGCCGCCGGCCGGATCGCTGGCCTCGCTTTTAGGCAGCTCTCAGCGTAGCCACGACATCGTGCCGCGTATCGGTATCGACGCGGGCAAGCAGCCTGACCGTGTGGAGGCCGATCCTGAGCGCGTCGACTTCGAGAAAGTTTCCGGAGGCCGCCATGAGGTTTGTAGTGCAAATTAATTGTGTCAATCCAGAATTCTGGCGACAGGGCCGAGCGGCGCCTGGAATTCGTTGAACTTAAATTCTTATCGAGGGGCTAGCCGGACTCAATGGCCAGTTGACAGTTTCATTTGATCTATGAGGGTTGGCGGCCGAAATTCCCCTCGATTCTGCGCGTGAAGCATGCGCGGCAGCAATTGGCGTGAGGCGTCTAACGCGCTCAGCCATTCACATCTGATCGCCTGGCACGGACCCTTTGTTCAATGGAGTGTTACTCCGGCATCGCCGACGAATGGTGATTGAGGATCTTCCACTCCCCATCAACCTTCTTGTACACGAATGTATAGCGCGCATGCACCTTCTGATGCTTGCCGTTCTTCACCGTGTCGAACGTATAGACGCCCGTGTCCAGCGCCGAATCGTCGCTCAGCAAACGGATCTCGCGGAGGTTGATCGTACCGTGCGGTTTCAGCTTCAGAAACTTCACGAAATAGTCCTTGATGCTGGCGGGAGTCGTGCGGACTTCATTGGAAACCGTTGGCTCCAGTACGGCATCGGGTGCGTACAGCCTGGCAACGGAGTCGGCGTCGCCCGTTGCGAGCGCCTCATTCCACCGATCGAACAGCGACGCGATTTCAGCTTCGCGCTGATTCGTCGGCGCCACGGCGATTTCGCGATAGACCTGCGGTACGAGGGCTTCGCCTGCAAACACGCTAGTGCTGAAAACAACTGCGGCGGCGATCAAAATCTTCTTCATTTTTGCGTTCAATCCATTTAAACGAGAGCCAACGAGGAGTCGGGAAACTACAGCCACCAGGCGCCTTAGGCTACAAGGGAACCTTTCAGGTATCGCCGGCTGCCAACGGCCAGCCAGCTATGTCGTCAGTCGACCTGTCTGGGACGTATTGTGATATTACACCCAATATTGATGTATTCGTCAACTATGACGTCATAGGAAAGTTTTAGCCTCGTTGTTCGCAAACGCTTCGCGCGAACAGACGCCTGATGACGTTGCAAGCGCGGAAACTCACGCGTCGACGCGCACGACGCAACGCTACGACCCACATTCGAGCGCGATCCAGTTTGAAGAGGTTGAGCGGATAATCAAGCAATTCGCGCCGTCGAAAATTCTTTTCACATTCGACGGCATGCACGATTTGGACAGAGTAATAGATCGCCTCGCTAATGCGTTCCAGAACGCATTGTTGACAATCCAGCCCGCTGTGTCGAACGGCCGAAAGGGCCGGGCCCGGACGGTCGACCTGTGTTGCTGCGGTTGCGCCGCAGCATCGCCGCCAACTTCCGTAGCCGACCCACGTCCGACGTCAGGTCCGACGTTGTGCCAGTGGCCGTTTCCACGTGGACAAGCGGCGGTCAAACTCTTTGTTCGACCATCGGCGGTCGGTACGTTCTACTCCTGTAGACTGCCGCAATGACCCAAGAAATCGATTACCTCAATCCCAGCCTTCCTTCTGGCCTTCGGCGCGTGTCAATGCCCGTGGTGGATGCGACCCCCACAACGCTTGATGGATTCGGCAGGCTTGTAGCAGACCCGAGCGAGTGTTCGATCGAGATTGTGCAGTGGCCGGCAGTGGGTGCAAGGCCCGTTGATCCTGGAACCGGTGATGAGGCAGGCACGACCGAAGGCACATTTGTGAGCGAATGGCGCGGGGACATTCTGTACGGTCGAAACGAGGCTGTGGGCGGCAACTACATCCTTGCGTACGCAGTGGAGCCTGAAGCAGCCCGTGACGACAACGCCAATGTACCGGAGCGCATGTTGCTTTGGCACGCGAACTACCACCCAGACGGTGGACAACTGTTCTTTCCTCTCGACCATCGCCCGTTCTACGTTCCCTTGGCCTTGCCCGGGGACGACATAGCGCCAGAGAAGTTCGTGTGCTTTCGCTTTGATGGACAGCAGGGCCTCTACATCCATCCAAACATCTGGCATGAAGGTGTGTTCACTCTCGAAGGAACCCAGCGGTTCTTTGACAAGCAGGGCGCCGTCCACGCGCGCGTCTCTGTCGACTTTGCCCGCGAGTTTGGTTGTCTCCTCGAGGCACCGATTGCCCGCGACGCCCAACCCCTTCGAGGCGGCGGCCTACAGCTGTAGCGCGAAGGGAACACCCGCTCCCGACCCGAAGCGGTTGGCCATCGCATAACGGGCGCCAGCGTCCCCATCTAAAGGTCCAGCGGACATACGTCCTCGGTTCGCCGGTATCGCATCCCTTTATGAGAGTGATGAGGCGCGCGCCACGCGCACGAAGTATCCCTGAAATCAACGGACGTCACCGACAGGCGAACAACATTAGTCATCGTTCGTCAGGAAAACTGCGAAACGACGTGTCGATTCGAACGTGGAAAACGCAATGACCAGGCCGACGGTGATCGGCACTGCGAGGGAGGCGCCCGCGATGCCCCGGATCGACGACCACACCGCCCCACTGATCAGGATCACCTCGGGGCTCAGGTTCAGTGAGCCGCCCATCAGCCACGGGTCGAGGAGATGGCCGACCACGAAGTTCGCGAGCGTGAGCGAGATGAACAGCACGATCGCCGCGTTCCACTGACCGAACTGCAGCGCGGCGAGCAGCGTCGGCACCGCGACCGAGATCCACGAGCCCGCATACGGGATGAAGTTCAGTAGGCCGGCCAGCACCGCCCAAAGCTCCGCGAATTCGAGTCCGACGAGCCGCATGCAGGTCCAGCTCGCGATGAAGGATCGCGCCGAGCAGGGTCTTCATCGCGAGATAGACGCCGATCTTCGAGTTGATCTCGTCAATTACCGACACGATCCGCGTCGAGTCGCCCGCGAAGTTCACGAGCTTGCGGCGGTATTTCGCGTGCTCGATGAGAAAGAACGTCGCATAAAGCAGCACGACGATGATCGCCGCGAGCAGCGACGACACCGACGACAGCGTGGCGGTTATGATCGCCTGCACGTTGACGCTCGCTAACAGGTCGCGGCGGATCGCAGCCCAGTTGGCCTCCGTTTCGATGTGCAGCAGCGCGGCGAACTTCGTAAACAGTACGAGCAGCGTCGCCTCGTACTTCGGCGCGACGGCCATCGGCCGGTCCCTCTCGGACAGCAGCAGGTCGACCGACAGGTAGACCGTGAAGAGCATCAGCGTCGCAGCGATCGCGTGGCGCAGGCCGTCCCGCAGGCGTGCACCGAGGTAGGGAACGCGGCGCAGCAGGTTGGCGAGACCGAAGACCACGTACGTCGCGATGATGCCGAACGCAATTGGCACCAGCACGGGGCGGCCGACATACAGCCCCCACCCGGGCAGTGTGGCGAGCACGGCCGCACATGTGCATTTCAGCAGGCCCGGGTTCATGCGTTTCCTCGCGAGCAGCGCTGCCTGGCGGGTTGCGGGCCGCCGCGTCAGTCGCAGCGGGACTTTTCGTCGGGTAGCGTCGGGTCGGTGGTGCGGCGCTTGCGCCGTCCTCGCCACAGCAGGCTGACGACGAGCGCGACGACACCCGCGCCGATCACGATCGCCATCGCAGCCGGCAGGTGCGAGCGGACCCACGGCACGTTGCCGAAAAAATACCCGGGACCCGCAAGTGAGCATATCCAGATCACCGCGCCGCCGGTCGCGAAGCGCACGAAGCGGCGAAACGGCATCTTCGTCGCGCCGGCGAGCGCGGGCGCGACCGCCCGGACGATTGCGATGAACGGAGAGTACAGCAGCAGCGCGGCGCCGTGACGTACGTAGAGCGCGCGCGTTCGCGCAGTCACCTTGTCGATCCAGCCGCTGCGCTTCGGCTTCCATACCGACGCGACGGCACGTGCCAGCGCATAGTTGAACACTTTTCCTGCAACCGCGGCCGCGACCAGCAACGGCGCGAGCCACACAGGCTGCAGCACGCCGACGGCAGCGAGCGCGCCGGACAGGAACAGGAGCATGTCCGCGGGCAGAATGACGAGCGGCAGTACGCCGACACTGCAGAAGACGATCGCCCCGAGGATTGCGTAGGCCAACGGCCCATGCCGGACCAGCAGCGCTTCGAGGTCCTGGTCCAGTTGCAAGACGAATTGCACGAACGTGGCCATGTGTGCCGGCTACGTGTCCGTTGGTGGAGGGGGAAGTATAGCGGCAAGCGCGCGGCAGTCCCGCGCTTCGGCGAAGCGCTCTACAACTCGCTGGCCGAACCGAGACAGCTGATGGTGGTGAGGCGGCTGAACATAACGACCGGATGGGCCGCGTCGACGAAACCTGGTGGCGGGAGGCCATCGGCTTCCTGCTCACGCCTTCGCATTGAAATATGAAAGCACGCTCCGTCCCGTCGAGCTGGAAACGCTTCTATGTCCTCGATGCGAAGAGCAGGCCTGTCGAGGTGTTCGACCGCGGCGAGTGGTCGCGCTGGATGACTGAGAACGAACTGCTGCTGGACGAATCCGGCGTGACGGTCACGACCCGCTTCCGCGGTGTGTCCGAACCGAAAACCGGGGAGGTTTCGCTGTTCGTGACGCGCATCGCCGGAATGGAAGCGCGAGACAACACGAGCTACGGAGCACGTACGCTCGATGAGGCGCTGGAGCAGCATGAGCGCATCGTGCAGAAAATCCTCCGGATGCTGACCGCGCGGTGATCGCCACAGCGCGACGATTCTCCGCGAAACGCAAATGCCACAGAAGGCGCAAGGGCGTGTAGATTAGGATCTTGTTGCGACCCACCACTGTGTCTTCGAATCGGTCGCCATCCGAACCAGTCCTGAAGTTGCACAGGAGCCGGCATGAACACGAAGCACAGCAAGAAAGGGCATCTCGAAGCCGCGGCGTCACACCACGAGCAGGCCGCGCGACATCACCGCGAGGCGTCGCGGCATTTCGATGACGGTCAAGACTTTGCCCACGCCGCACATCAGGCGATGATGGCCCATGGCCACACGTTGCATGCGATCGATCAGGCACACGACGCTGGCGCGCACAGCGCCAATACGCCATCAATAACGCCTCCATCGACCGGCTCAGGCGCAAGTGCCGCGGACGTGGCAAAACATCATGCGGCGGCCGTGGAGCTTCACATGCAGGCGGCGCAGCATATGCGCCACGCCGTCAAGCTCTTCGATCAGGATCGTAGCGCGGCATCCCACGACGCACAGCTAGCGCTCTCCCTTGCACTGCGCGCTTTGTCCCATGGCAACGAAGCAGCCAGACTATTTGTCAAGCTCGCTGCCAGTGGTGCATCGTGAGTTAAGGCCGGTTGAATTCAAGCCAGTCACATCTTATTTGGTGGAGTATTCGGAGTGGTGCGGTATCCGCTTATACCGATTCTTGAGCGCACCGAAAGGCCTGCCGCAAAGATCCGCGCATTGATAGGTATGGCGCGATCCAGCGCGCCACTCGCGACCAGGCCTTTCGCTCCACTCAGGTGAAGCCGGTAAGGAAAGGTGCTCAACCGGCGTAGCGCTGAAACTGGCTCGTTCAACTACACTTCGTCGCCTGAGCGGACGGGCAAGGAGGAACGCGCTGGTCATCTGGGAACGAGCTGTAGATGCGGTGCTGTACGCGCTTAAACCGCGACCGCTAAAAGAGCCGCTGATGGATGTTGGATTCGCTCGTTGACAATGAGATCAGGACTCAACTCTCGTTTGTTGAACGACCCAAACTGGGCCGAAACCAGAAGTTCCTCTCCCTGCTCGCGCGAGGCCACGCAAGTACTAGTGCATGGTATGCGTGACGTGGAAATAGATTTCAGGCGCCTCATCGCGCCCCATCCTGCGCTTCGCGGTCCGACGCATCAATGCACGCATATGCGACCCACGTACGAGATTTGCCGAAACCGCCGCATTTGCATCGCGGAGCGCAGTGGCCAGTTCGTGCGCAAATATGCGTTGAAACACCGCCAGCGCTCCTTCATTTCCTCTACCACCCGTTGCGAATAGCCAGCGGGCGAGTCACGACAACCATTTGCGGTATCGCGCTCGAAAAACTCATCCGGTATCCGCTGCGCCGCCGTTTGCCAGTTATCCCCGATTCGCCGGTTCACCAGCCTCGGTGGGTAGTTTCGCATCGCACACTGGGAGCGCCATTTCGTCGGGCAAGTCATCCCAGATGTCCCGCCACGCCTGCAACACGATCCGTAGCACACCGAACGTGGTCAGCCCGACATCGCCGTCGTTATAGAGGAAGCAGTACACGCCCAACGTCAGCCAGCACACCAGCACGATCACACCGAAAGTCACGCGCGACAGCCGGCTCAGCACTCTCGCGCACAGCGAAAACAGAAACAGAACGGCAAACCATTCGGCGCTGATCGACCACGACACGAAGTTCCAGCTCGCTTCACGACGAAACATCGGCCGACGAACACCAGAAACGTCACCAGATACAGCGGATACACGCGCGCAAACCGCTTGACGATAAACGATCGACAGTCGACCCAGCCGAACGCGGTCGCTCGCGAATGAAGATACGTATAGGCAAGGATGAAGCCGCGCAGCATGAAAAAGATGTCAACGCCCCAGACCCAGTTATCGATGAGTTGCACAATGCCCAGTGGCAGCCCCCTTCGTTGTCGGCAAAGTGATGAACGACGGCGAGCAACGCCGCGAACGCACGCGGTCCAGTCAGGCCGTAGATCTTTCCCATTGAATTGCCCGGCGATCACGCAAGTGAGCACGACGCAGCGCCAGGTAAAAGAGGTGCGGCCACGCGATGCGCGGCTCCCAGCGGCAAATAGTGTTGATGCAACGATGTTGCGAGACAGGCCTACCCTCCTCGCGCAGCCGGCCTTCGGTATCGGCTGTTTGCAGACTGATGCGGGTGTGGTTGCCGGTTCACCCGACAACGGGTGAGAGGCCGACGGCAGCCCGGCAATTGCATCGTATAAGTTCGCCGCAACGCGGTGTGTGCGCTAACACCCCACTTGATCGGTAAGGTCTCGAGGGTGCGCCGACGAGTCGCTTCGGGCCTGATACAGCCGTTTGCGGTCAGCGTTGCGCCGCGTCCGGCGCGATGTCGTGGCGCAACGCATGGCCAGCCTGGTCGGGAACGTGGAGCGGGTCGTACGACCGTGGCATCGCGAGGTTGCGCGCAACGACGGTATCGGCCTGTGCGCTCGGCTGCTGGCGTGGCGCGCCGTATGCGGCTATCGCTTGCGCGGGTGCCGACGCGAACCACAAGATCCTGCCGGTGCATTCCAGGCCAACCTGACGTCCGTTCCAGTAGACAGCGTTTTCCATCGCGACCTCTCCCGAACATGAAGAACGTCATCATCCGCGCTGCGCCTCGCGTGTCCGTCTGCCAGCGCACGTCGAGCCATCAGTAGTCGCTTCAATCATAGGTGGCCCGGTGCGCTGCGCATGACTTGTCACCAAATGAGGTCCTTTTGTCACAGCAATGCGGGAATGTGTTTGCCAACCCCTGTCAGTCAGTTGATTAATGACCAAATCTTTAAATAGTGTTTTGCGCGGTCAACGCGATGGGGAATGGGTCGTTTACAAAGAATTAGACTGCAGGTTATGCAATCGGCAAATTGCGTACGTTCAGTTCAGGAAAAGCGAAAAACCTGTCGATGCGGCAATGCACAAGTTTGTCACGTTTTAGTCATGCAACAACGTTAGATGCAGCGCGGCGAAAATATCGATCGGTCGTGCTGAAACATAGGCTGGCAAGGCTCGAGAGGGACTGGCAGAAGGAGCGGGAAAGAAATGATTTCGCGCTGGCAATTAAGCGGATCAAACAGACCGCGAAACGCAGGCAATAGTCAGACGATAAATTTTATTCAATCCCTCCGCTGGTGTGTCGGCTTGTGCCGTTAAAGCAACAGAGTGTGTATGACTCGCATCGGACACTGGTGCGATGCAGGGAACGAGGCCGATAATCGATTCGCAAAGGAGAAAGATCATGGATGCCAAACCACCGAAGATTCCGACCCCGGACAAAGTTCTTTACCCGGATCCGGAACCTGTGGCCGTCGAGTTTTTGGGAGCCGAGCTGCCCGAGCATGTTCGCGCTTTCTTTGACGAACAACGCAAGTCGTGCGATCCGAAGTAACGGTTCCTTGGCGCGGCGCAGCATTCGCTCTCGTCGATTTCACGCGCAGCGAATACTCGCGTCCTCATTACGCGTCCGACATCTCCGTCATGACGTTGGATCAGCTCGCCTGAGCACAGCAGTTGCACTGGGCCACGCGGCTGGAGCGTGTACGCGCGTCCTTCTCTCGCCCACTTCGCCCCGACGATCCGTGTGAATCGACCCGGTGCTCGCAGGTTGCGGCGCATCATTTATTCTTCTGGTTTTTCCGTCAACGGCCGCCCGGCCACGTCCACCTCATGAACCATTTGCATCGCTTCGGCGCGTCATGCGCACTCGTCATCGCCGCCGCCTTCGCCTTCTCGCCCGCCCCCGCCCTCGCCGACGGTGACGACACCGCGCTCACGAGCCTGATCGCGCTGGTTTCGCAGCGCCTTGCACTCGCGGAACCGGTCGCACGCTGGAAGTGGGCGAACCACCAGCCGATCACCGATACGCCGCGTGAAAACGCGCTGCTCGCCGAGGTGGAAAAGCGCGCCGCGGCGGCAAACGTCGACCCGGCGTTCGCCCGCGCGTTCTTCCAGGATCAGATCGATGCGAGCAAAGACGTGCAGAACGCGCTCTTCGCGAACTGGCGTCGCACCCAGCCACCGCAAGGTCCCGCACCCGATCTCGCAACCAGCACCCGACCGCAGCTCGACAAGCTGACACAGTCGTTGATGGCGAGTCTGGCGCGCGTGCAGCCGCTGCGCGCGGCGGACGATTGTCCGTCGCGGGTCGCGCAATCGCTGGCTAACTGGAAGGCGCTGACGCGCTATGACTCTGCGCATTCGAGCGCGTTGACGCACGCACTAGGTCACGTGTGCGAGACGGGCGGAGTCGGCGCCACCGGCTGATTCCGGTAACGCCACGGCGCGCGCACGTCGCATAAGCGTCACGCGACGATGCTCGACTCAGGGCTGTCACGCGACACGCTCAACGGCATCACGCGCAGGCCTCGCGCCAGATGGCTTTGCAGGATACGGTACGTCGAGAGTTCGAACGACCCAGCCAGCGTCGACGCATGCAGCTGCGCCGCCGCGACGAGCGAGGACGCGTGTCCGAGGTAGCGCCAGCGATCGACCACGTGGAAGATACCCTGCGCGTCCTCACGCTCCTCGAACACGATGGGCCCCTCGAACGGCCACGGCGCGTTCGCGGGATCGCTCTTCGTCACGCGCGGCAAGCGGTTGTGGCCCGGCCGCAGCGTTGCGATCCACTGCGCCTCCGCGAGCATCGCGCCGAGTTCTCCGCCGGTCGCGTGCCATTCGACGCGTCGCACGAGCTGCGCTAGCCGCATATCCTTCGACGAACGCCGCTCGCCAGTCAGATGCGAGCGCAGCCGCTGACGCACGCGCACGCTGCGACCGACATACAGCGGCGCATCGTCTTCGCCATAAAACGCATACACGCCACAGCCAGCCGGCGCGGTGTCGAGCAAATCTTCGGTGATGTCGCCGGCGAGCCGGTAGCGACGCGTCGTGCGCTCGATCTGCGCGCGCAGCGCTTCCAGCGGCACGAGCGTCGGCAGACGCTGCCAGAACTGCCAGATCAGATCGGCGTCGGCGAGCGCGCGGTGGCGGTCGGACGGCACCAGCGCATGGCGTTCGACCAGCGCATCGAGACCGTGGCGCTTTTCGCCGGGAAACAGCGCGCGCGACAGCCGCACCGTGCACAGCACGTCCGGATCGAACGCGATTCCCGCGCGACGAAATTCGCTGCGTAAAAATCCGCGATCGAAACTCGCGTTGTGCGCGACGAACAGCTTGCCGTTCAAACGCTCGAACAACGCGGGCGCGATCGACTCGAACGTCGGTGCGCCGCGCACCATGTCGTTCGTGATGCCGGTCAGCTGTTGGATGAACGACGGAATCGGCTGCTGCGGGTCGATCAGGCTGCTCCAGCGCGAGACGCCGGCCAGCCCGACTTCGACGACGCCAACCTCAGTAATGCGGTGCTCGCTCGTGGAGCCGCCGGTCGTTTCGAGATCTACGAAAACGATGGGTGAGTCGAGTGCCGGTTTCGGCGAAAGCAGTTCAGACATGGGACAAGGGATTCCGGCGCATGAATTTGCGGGAAGTATGCACCAGTTGGACGTTGCGCATCCAGACCGCGCCGCGTGCGCAGCTGGAAGCTACGTCGGCATGGGCCGTCGATTTTGCGCTGAAATCCCGCAGACGCTTAAACCAGACCATTAATCCAGACGTAGTCAATTCGCTTCGATGGATTATCTTCCGACAAAAACGCGTATTGTTGAACCACGCAGTTACCGAAGATCCGACCTGGAGACATCTAGATAAAAATAAAAACCCTCGCGCGACGGCGAGGGTTTTTCGCTCCCGACTGCGCGGGCGGCGCGCCCAGCCCAGCGCATTTACAGCGGCTGAATGTTGGCCGCCTGCTTGCCCTTCGGGCTGGTCTTGACTTCAAAAGACACGCGCTGATTTTCCTTCAACGACTTGAAGCCCTCGCTGCGGATCTCCGAAAAGTGCGCGAACAGATCCTCGCCACCCACGTCCGACGTGATGAAGCCAAAACCCTTAGCATCGTTGAACCATTTGACGATACCAGTTTCCATTTGCTGTTTTCCCTCTGTGATTTATCCAAAAGCGGGCGTTGCCCTTGAATCGATCCAACCCCGATTCAATTGCCTATATCTGGTCAAGGCAGAAACAGCCAATCAAATTCGGCTTTGCCGTTATACGGGGAACAGAGAATGACCGTCAAGTAAACTTTTCATATGCGTTTAGCGTATAAAAAGGTAAGGCTTCAAACTACAGGGATATAGGTCGGCGCGTCAAATTTACCTGAACGAAAATAATCCGAGTCCGCAAACGGGAAAATTTGCGAAAATATGCAATACAAATGTAACAAAGTCTATCTTTGCGTAAGTGTTTGTCCGACTTGTTGCGGCGCCGCCTCACTCGCATGATGGAAGTCAGTTGTAGCGATGCGCTTCAGGAGGTTGCCATGCTGTCCAAGGAAATTCACCGTCTCTTCACCTGGCTCACTCATTCGCACGCAAAGGTCATATCAGACCAGCCCGCACAGATCGGGGATTCATGCACCGTTTTCGACTTCGATCCGATGTGGCACGGAGACCACTGGCAGAACCTGCTCTCCTCGCCAATGGATGCGCGCCGTTATGTGATGGAAGACTGGAGCGTGCCCGCGCAGGCGGACTGGGACGACGCGGAAGGTACTGCGCCCGCTCATTAGAGACATTCGCGAAACTCGTCCGCCATAAAAAAAGCGCGACTGGAAGGTCGCGCTGACAAAGGTTTGGAGATCTTTTTCGTCAACGAAAAAGTCTGCTTCGGAAAGCAGAAATAACAGTATAGCGGTCATATGCAAGTTCGATTATTCACATAATTAACAATCGTCTATTGCGGCCACAACAACAATCGTTTTCCCGCATTTCTTCCCGTTGTTTTTCCGCATCGTTCGGTGTCGCGAATCAGCAACGCGCTTTAGGAAAATTCAGACGCCAAATCCGCCCAGTCGACGCAAAGCCTTTATCCATAAGGCTTGAATGGCGATTAGCGATCGTTTCTCCTCGCGTAATACTTTATTGCGCGAATCGGAACGCCAACTCCCGGAAGTGTCTCTCTAAACTCTGCCTAATCGGAAACCGGCGCGGATATGGTCAACGCGCTTCTCACGCGGATTCCGCTTCTCGCAGCGCTCGCGTGAAGGTCTCCTAAGCCAGGGTTTTATACCTCTCTCGCTCTTGGAGTTATATCAATGAAGAAGACACTCATGGTCGCTGCCCTGTCGGGCGTTTTCGTAACGGCAGCGCACGCGCAAAGTAGCGTCACCCTGTATGGCCTGATCGACGCCGGAATCACTTATACGAACAACCAGCATCCGAATCCGAGTAGTAACCAGCACGGCGCCAACGTGGCGATGACGAGCGGCTCGGTGAACGGCAGCCGTTTCGGCCTGCGTGGCGCTGAAGATCTGGGCGGCGGTCTGAAGGCCATCTTCACGTTGGAGAACGGCTTCGGCATCAATGACGGCACGCTCAAGCAGAACAGCCGTCTGTTCGGCCGTCAGGCCTTCGTCGGTCTGTCGAGCGACCAGTTCGGTGCCGTGACCCTCGGCCGTCAATACGACAGCATGGTCGACTACGTCGGCCCGCTGGCACTGACCGGCACGCAGTACGGCGGCACGCAGTTCGCGCACCCGTTCGACAACGACAACTTGAACAACTCGTTCCGTATCAACAATTCGGCCAAATTCCAGAGCGCGAACTACGGCGGCTTCAAGTTTGGCGGCTTGTACGGCTTCTCGAACCAGGCTGCCGGCTTCGCCAACAACCGCGCTTACAGTGCGGGCGCGTCGTATAACTGGGGCGGCCTGAACGTTGCCGCTGCGTACATGCAACTGAACAGCAATGGCGCGAACAGCGCAGCCGCTGCGTTCAACTCGGGTGGCGCGGTGTCGGGCGACAACACGTTCTTCGCTCAGCGTCAGCAAACGTGGGGCGCAGGCGCCAACTACGCGTTCGGCCCGGCAACGGTCGGCCTCGTGTACTCGCAGACGAACCTGCATGGCTTGGCAGGTATCAGCGCGGCCGCATCGGGCATAACGAGCGGCATCGGCTTCCCGACCAACAGCGCTCAGTTCCAGAACTTTGAAGCCAACGCCCGTTACGCGCTGACGCCGGCAATCAGCATCGCTGGCGCGTACACGTACACCCGCGCCAACCTGTCGAGCTCGCACGTGCACTGGAACCAGGTCAACCTGCAAACCGCGTACGCATTGTCCAAGCGTACCGACGTGTATCTGCAAGGCGTGTATCAGGCAGCAAACGAAGACTCGATCGTTAACGCCTACATCAATGGCGTGGGCGGTGCTTCGGGCAACAACAAGCAAGTCGCTGTGACCGCAGGTCTGCGTCACCGCTTCTAAGCACTGCGCAAGGACTGGCAGTAGAGAAGGCGCCGTTCGCGGCGCCTTTTTTTATGTCCGTGCCGACGTGGGTTTTTGCCGCTTTGTGCGCAGGCCTGCGTGCGTGCACGTGAGCCCACGTCCTCGCCAGAGGCCTAGCGGCCGCTATCAGGCAGCGGATACTTGACGTCGAGAATGTCGATCGACTGCGGACCGGCCGGCGTGAACAGCGTGACCGTATCGCCGACTTTAGCCTTTAGCAGCGCACGCGCAATGGGCGAAATCCAGCTTACGTGCCCGATGTCCAGGTCGACCTCGTCGACACCGACGATCGTCACCTGATGCTCTTCGCCGTCCTCGGTCGCATAGTCGACCCTCGCGCCGAAAAACACCTGGTCGACGTTTTCCTGCCGGCTGCTATCGACGACCTCGGCTAGATCGAGCCGCTTGGTCAGAAAACGGATGCGCCGGTCGATTTCCCGCAGACGGCGTTTGCCGTAGATGTAGTCGCCATTCTCCGAGCGGTCGCCGTTCGACGCCGCCCACGACACGAGCTTGACAACCTCGGGCCTCTCGACATCGATCAGATGCAGCAATTCATCACGCATACGCCGATGACCGGCGGGAGTCATGTAATTTTTGGTGCCTGCGGGCACGTCGGGCTGGGCGATGTCGAGATCGTCATCGTTGTCTTCGCTCGACTCTTTGACAAAGGCCTTGTTCATAATCATCCATTAACAGCAACTAGCAACAATCTCATAAAAGGTTACACGATCGGGCCGGGGACACAAATCGCCGTGATGGGCTTCCGTTTTTCAGATCTGTTGGCTATAATCTCGTTTCTGTGTGCGGCTGTAGCTCAGTTGGATAGAGTACTTGGCTACGAACCAAGGGGTCGTGGGTTCGAATCCTGCCAGCCGCGCCACCTTATTCGAGAGCGCCCTTACAGGGAGCTCTCAGGTTTCATCAGTTTTTATAGTAAGCATCACCGTTTTGCGTGCGGCTGTAGCTCAGTTGGATAGAGTACTTGGCTACGAACCAAGGGGTCGTGGGTTCGAATCCTGCCAGCCGCACCACCTGTGAAGGGCCTTCCAACCGGAAGGCCCTTTGTTTTTTCTGGCGCACCATGCCGTGCCCGTGCGCCAGCAACTCATCGCGGCGGCGACTGGATATCCCCAATTTGCCCATCCGGGTGCGGCAAGTCCTCGACGACCCCGCCCACCGTTTGCTCGCTGATCGTGTCGGTCCGCATGCCGGTCAGTGCCTGGCGCTCGCGCAGCACGTCGTCGACGGTATCGCCGAAACGGCTCACGACAAACGCCCGCAGCAAAGCAATGCGCAGCGAGTCGCCCATTCCCTCCGAGGCTCGCTGCCCGCCCTTGAACTCAGCGACGCATACCGCCCCTTTATCGCTCTGCTCGCGCACGTCGAGCCGCATCGCGCGCTCGAGCACAACGGCAGCCGCCTCCCATGATGCGGAAGGCGTGAAACGCCCGTCCCACGGACGACCACGATCGTTGCCGCGGATCGCAACAGTCTCGCCACTATCGGTAAAGTAGATTTCGCGCACGAAGTCGTGCAGGCTGCGCGCCACCCAGTAATCGAGCGCCACGTCAGCGAGGTCGGACACGTTCATCTGCGTTCCCCCTGGAGTTCAGGTGAGACCAGCCTTGAGTTGTATCCTGAGCCGCCGCACGAAAGATGCCTGACTGGCGTGAAGCGCCAGTCCAAGCCGCGCCGACGCCCAGCCGGAAGCCGTTCAGTAATCCGCGCGCTCGCGGTCGATGCGCATGCCGCCGTCGTGGCGGTGATGCCCCTCTTCGCTCGGCCGCTCACGCGTGATGCGCATCACATCGGGATTCGTGCGCACGCGCCGCATCACATTGGCCAGATGCACCCGGTCGCTGACCTGGATCACGAAGCGCAGAATCGTGGATTCCTGCGACAGATCTTCGTCCATCGCGATATGGACGATGTTCGCGTCCGCCGATGTGATGTCGGCCGCTACGCGGGCGAACACGCCCTTGGTGTTCTTGACCAGTACCTTGACCGCGACATCGAACAGCCGCCCCGGCTGCGGCGCCCACGCGACGTCGATCCAGCGGCCCGGATCGCGCCGGTGGATACGCTGCGCGACGCGGCAGTCGGTGGTATGAATCGCCATGCCGAGACCGATGCCGATATAGCCCATGATGTCGTCGCCCGGAATCGGACGGCAACACGCGGACAGCTGCACCGACATGCCCTCGGTACCGGTGATGACGACCGGCGGCGCGTGCGGCGTCGAACCGGACTCGGAGCGCGAGCCGTCGTCGTCGGCGTCGCGCCCGCTCATCAACACTTCGATGCGCTTGGCCATCACCGCGGCGACCCGCCGGCCGAGACCGATGTCCGCGAAAATTTCCTGACGGTTCTTGTTGCCCGTCCACTGCACGAGCTTTTCCCACGCCTCCGGCGTCACGTCCGATAGCGCAAGGCCATAGCCCTTCAACGCCTGATCGACGAGACGCTCGCCGAGCTGCACCGACTCGTTCAGACGCATCGTCTTCAGATAATGACGGATCGCCGAGCGCGCCTTGCCGCTGCGCACGAAGCCGAGCCATGCGGGGTTCGGCTTCGAATACGGCGCCGTGATGACTTCGACGATGTCGCCGCTCTTCAGCTCGGTACGCAACGGCAACAGCTCGTTGTTGATCTTCACCGCGACGCACTGGTTGCCGAGGTCGCTGTGGATCGAGTACGCGAAGTCGAGCGCGGTGGCGCCGCGCGGCAGCGCCATGATCTTCGACTTCGGCGTGAACACGTAGACCGCATCCGGGAACAGGTCGATCTTCACGTGCTCGAGGAATTCGCTCGAATCGCCCGCTTCGCTCTGAATGTCGAGCAGCGACTTCAGCCACTGGTGCGCACGCTTCTGCACGTCGTTCAGATCCGCGCTGCCGTTCTTGTACAGCCAGTGCGCGGCAACGCCCGCCTCGGCGATCTCGTGCATCTTGCGTGTGCGCACCTGAAACTCGATCGGTGCGCCGAACGGGCCGACGAGCGTGGTGTGCAGCGACTGATAGCCGTTCACCTTCGGGATCGCGATGTAATCCTTGAACTTGCCCGGAACAGGCTTGAAAAGCGCATGCAACGCGCCGATGCAGGTATAACACTCGAGCGCGCTCTCGACGACCACGCGAAAACCATACACGTCGAGCACCTGCGAAAACGACAGCTGCTTGTCGCGCATCTTCTTGTAAATGCTGAAGATGGTTTTCTCGCGACCGGTGACTTCGGCGTCGAGCTTCGCGTCCGCAATCGCGCGCTGCACCGATTCGAGAATCTTGCCGACCACCTCGCGACGATTGCCGCGCGCCGCCTTCACGGCTTTTTCGAGTGTCGCGTAACGGTGCGGGTTGAAGTTCGCGAAACTCAGGTCCTGCAGCTCGCGATAGGTATTATTCAGGCCGAGCCGGTGAGCGATCGGCGCGTAAATGTCTAGCGTTTCGCGCGCGACACGGCGACGTTTCTCCGACGGCACCGCGCCGAGCGTGCGCATGTTGTGCAGCCGGTCGGCGAGCTTCACGAGGATTACGCGCACGTCGCGCGCCATCGCGAGCAGCATCTTGCGGAAATTCTCCGCTTGCGCTTCCTCGCGATTGCGAAACTCCATCTTGTCCAGCTTGGACAACCCGTCGACCAGTTCCGCGACCTTCGCGCCGAAGCGCTCGGCGAGCTCTGCCTTGGTCACGCCCTGGTCTTCCATCACGTCGTGCAGCAGCGCCGCCATGATCGCCTGGGCGTCGAGATTCCAGCCCGCGCAGATTTCCGCGACGGCGACCGGATGCGTGATGTAGGGCTCGCCGCTCTGGCGATACTGGCCGAGGTGGGCTTCGTCGCTGAAGTGGAACGCCGCCTTGATGTCCTTGATCTCTTCCGGCTGCAGATAGCCGGACAGCGCAGACGTCAGATTGGCGATGGAGACGACATCATGCCGGCGCGGCTGCTCCGGCGTGGCGGTCGGCCCGAACAGATGGCGAAACGATTGCTCGAGGACCGCGTCGATGTACTTGCGTGCAGAGGACGGCGAGTCGGTGTCGTGCTCCGCTTCCGTGGCGGTGGGCGGGGTAGCACTCATGGTCGCCTCCGGTAGCGGTCAGGGTTGGACGCAGTTCTGCACGTTGAGCAATCCGGTGTGGCGAATACCGGCAAGTCGAAAACGAAAATCCTTGCGCCTTAGACCGGCACCTTCTTCAGCATTTCGACGCCGACCTGACCCGATGCGATTTCACGCAGCGCGAGGACGGTGGGCTTGTCGCGGCTTTCGATTTTCGGCGTGTGGCCTTGAGCGAGCTGACGCGCGCGATAGGTTGCGGCAAGCGCGAGTTCGAAACGGTTCGGGATCTGTTTGAGGCAGTCTTCGACGGTAATGCGGGCCATGTTGGGTTCCTTCTCAGTATGTTGCTTATTCTACCTTATGTGCTTGACACCACGCCGCGCTCACGCGTGCGGCAGGTGGATGCCGAGCTGCATGAAAAGCTGCGTGTGACGCGCGTACTGCGACGCGAAGCGCGAGCGCGTCGCGCCGACGAGGCACTGCAACTCCGCCAGCGCGCGATCGAAGTTCTCGTTGATCACGACGTACTCCGCTTCGGCCGCGTGCGCGATCTCGCCGCCCGCCGCGAGCAAGCGTCGCGTGATTACGTTCGGCTCGTCCTGGCCGCGCTTTTTCAGACGCTCTTCGAGCGCTTCGAGCGACGGCGGCAGAATGAAAATCTCCACCGCGTTGTTGAATTGCTTCTTCACCTGCTGCGCACCCTGCCAGTCGATTTCGAGCAGCACGTCATGGCCGTTTTTCATCTGCTCCTCGATCCACACGCGCGACGTGCCGTAATAGTTGCCGTGCACTTCCGCGCTTTCGAGAAACTCGCCCGCGTCGTGACGCTGCATGAAATCTTCGACGCTCGTGAAGTGATAGTGCTCGCCGTCCTGCTCCTTCGGACGCGGCGGGCGCGTCGTGTAGGAGATCGACAGACGGATCGCGTCGTCGCTCGCGAGCAGCGCGTTCACGAGCGTCGACTTGCCCGCGCCCGACGGCGCGACGACCATGAACAGGTTGCCGGGATACGCGCCGGCGTACGAATGGCGCGCCGCGCCGGTTTCGCGTGGATGGTGGTCGGTCATGATGTGTGGTGCTCCAGCCTTATTCGAGATTCTGTACCTGCTCGCGCATCTGTTCGATCAAGAGCTTCAGCGTCATCGACGAATCCGCGAGTTCCTTCGCCGCCGCCTTCGAACCGAGCGTGTTCGCTTCGCGGTTCAGCTCCTGCATCATGAAGTCGAGCCGCTTGCCGACCTTGCCGCCCTTCTCGATCACGTGACGCGTTTCGTTCAGGTGCGCGGTGAGGCGCGACAGCTCTTCGGCGATGTCGATGCGAATGCCGTACATCGTCACTTCCTGGCGAATCCGCTCGTTGATCTCTTCGCGCGATACGATCGTCACGGCCGCATCCGGCGCGGCGATGCCGAGCGCTTCCTGCAGCCGCTCGACGATTTTCTGCTGATGTCGCGCAATCAGCTCGGGCACGAGCGGGGTGATCTTCACGACGATCGTCTCCATTTCGGTGACGTTGGCAAGCAGCATCGTCGCGAGTTGCGCGCCTTCACGCGCGCGCACGTCGATCAGGTCCGCGATCGCCTGCTTGCCGCATCCGAGCACCGCTTCGCGCAGCGTCTCGGGCGCGATGCCGCTTTCGGCGAGCACGCCCGGCCAGCGCAGAATTTCGCCGGTGCGCAGACGGCCCGCTTCAGGAAACGTGCCGAGCACCGTGCGTTCCAGCTGCGCGAGTTGCGCGAGCGCGTCGCGGTTGATCGCGCCCGCGTTCGCCGACTGCTCGCTGCGCTGCAGATTCACGCGAATGTCGACTTTGCCGCGCGACAGCTTGTTCATCAGCATCTCGCGCAGCGTCGGTTCGACGACGCGCACGTCTTCCGGCATGCGGAAGTTCAGATCGAGAAAGCGCGAGTTCACCGTGCGCAATTCGACCGACACGCTGACGCCACCCGTGCCCGAGGCTGCCACGAGTTCGCGCGTGGCGCTCGCATAGCCAGTCATGCTGTAGATCATCGTATTTCTCGCGATTGGGGCCATGC
The DNA here is from genome assembly GCF_050436525.1 of Paraburkholderia sp. 35.1. NCBI lineage: Bacteria > Pseudomonadati > Pseudomonadota > Betaproteobacteria > Burkholderiales > Burkholderiaceae > Paraburkholderia > Paraburkholderia sp. 35.1. Next base: position 1,053,157 of record NZ_JBNDMJ010000003.1, read on the forward strand.
GGTAGACGATGGCCTGAGAAGCGGATCGCCCGGCGTGTACGAGACGCGGGGCGGGGAATCGGCATTATCCCATTTTTGTCGCAGCCATCCGTATGGGCAACCGCCCTATCCGATCGGCGGTAAAATTAGGGTTTTTCCTCCGCCCTCCTCCAGCCCATCCCGACCCATTCCGACATGAGCAACGACACCCAACGCCCCAGCGGCCGCCAGCCCCACCAGTTGCGCGACGTGCGCATCACGCGTCACTACACGAAGCATGCGGAGGGCTCGGTGCTGGTCGAATTCGGCGACACCAAGGTGATCTGCACCGCGAGCGTCAGCGAGAGCGTACCGCCGTTTCTGCGCGATCGCGGCCAGGGCTGGCTCACCGCCGAATACGGCATGCTGCCGCGCGCCACCCATACCCGCAGCGACCGTGAAGCCGCGCGCGGCAAACAAACCGGCCGCACGCAAGAAATCCAGCGGCTGATCGGCCGCGCGCTGCGCTCGGTGTTCGATCTCGAGAAGCTCGGCGCGCGCACGCTCAATCTCGACTGCGACGTGATCCAGGCCGATGGCGGCACACGCACCGCGAGCATCACCGGCGCGTTCGTCGCCGCGCATGATGCGGTCGCCAGATTGCTTGCCACGGGCCGCATCGAAAGCTCGCCGATCCTGGATTACGTCGCCGCGATTTCGGTCGGCGTGTACGACGGCGTGCCGGTGCTCGACCTCGACTACGACGAAGACTCGCAGTGCGACACCGACATGAACGTCGTAATGACGGGGGCGGGCGGCTTCGTCGAAATTCAGGGCACCGCGGAAGGCGTGCCATTCTCGCGCGAAGAAATGAATGCGCTGCTCGATCTCGCGAGCGACGGCATCAGCACGCTGATCGCGAAGCAGAAAGAGGCGCTGGGAGTGCAGCAGTGAATGAGGTTCGTCAGGACGGTGGCGGGAACAATGCTCACGGCGTAACGTCGGGAATGCCGCTGAAAAAGGTCGTGCTCGCGTCGAACAACGCGGGCAAGCTGCGCGAATTTGCGGCGCTGCTCGGCGCGGCCGGCATCGAGTTGATCGCGCAAGGCGAACTCAACGTGCCGGAAGCGGAAGAACCGCATCCCACCTTCGTTGAAAACGCGCTGACGAAGGCCCGTCACGCTGCGCGGCTCACCGGCCTGCCCGCGCTCGCCGACGACTCGGGCCTTTGCGTGCGCGCGCTGCGCGGCGCGCCGGGCGTCTACTCGGCCCGCTTCGCGCAACTCGCCGGCGGCGAGAAAAGCGACGCGGCGAACAACGCGCGCCTCGTCGACGAACTGCGGGACGTGAGCGACCGCCGCGGCTATTACTACTGCGTGCTCGCACTCGTGCGTCACGCGGACGATCCCGAGCCGCTGATCGCCGAAGGCCGCTGGCATGGCGAAATCCTGGACGCGCCGCGCGGCGAGCATGGCTTCGGTTACGACCCGTACTTCTATCTGCCGTCGCTGAACGCGAGCGCCGCCGAACTTGAGCCGGCGGTCAAGAACGCGAGCAGCCATCGCGCGATCGCGCTGCGGCAACTGCTCGCGCGTCTGTCGGAGGAAGCGTGATTCCGATCCGATCGACGCCGGCGGACATCGGCAAGGGTGTCGTCAGTGCGTTCACGTCGCCGGGCAGCATCCGTTTGACGTCGCTGCCGCCACTTGCGCTGTACGTGCATTTCCCGTGGTGCGTGCGCAAGTGCCCCTACTGCGACTTCAATTCGCACGAGTGGAAAGGCGAGACGTTCCCGGAGAACGACTACCTCGACGCGTTGCGCGCCGACCTGGAAATGGCCTTGCCACTGATCTGGGGCCGCCAGGTGCATACGGTGTTCATCGGCGGCGGCACGCCTAGTTTGCTGTCGGCGGCGGGGCTCGATCGCATGCTGTCGGATATTCGCGCGCTGCTGCCGCTCGACGCCGACGCGGAAATCACGCTCGAAGCGAACCCCGGCACGTTCGAAGCCGACAAGTTCGCGCAGTTTCGCGCGAGCGGCGTGAACCGGCTGTCGGTGGGCATCCAGAGTTTCAACGAAACGCATCTGAAGGCGCTCGGCCGCATTCACGACGCGGCGCAGGCACGCCACGCGGTCGAAGTCGCCGCGACCACGTTCGACAACTTCAACCTCGACCTGATGTTCGCGCTGCCCAGGCAAACGCTCGCCGAATGTCAGGCCGACGTGGAAACGGCGTTGTCGTTTGCCCCGCCGCATCTGTCGCTGTATCACCTGACGCTCGAACCGAACACGCTATTCGCCAAGTTTCCGCCCGCGTTGCCCGACGACGACGCGTCCGCAGACATGCAGGACTGGATTCATCAACGCACCGCCGAGGCCGGCTACGGGCGCTACGAGGTGTCCGCGTATGCGCAGCCGCATCGGCAGAGCAAACACAATCTGAACTACTGGCGCTTCGGCGACTATCTCGGCATCGGCGCGGGCGCGCATACGAAGCTGTCGTTTCCTAATCGCATCGTGCGCCAAGCGCGCTACAAACATCCGACCACGTTCATCGAGCAGGCCAGGGCTGGTGCAAGCGTGCAGGAAGAGCATGAGGTCGGGCCGCGCGATCTGCCGTTCGAGTTCATGCTGAACGCGCTGCGCCTGGTAGAAGGATTTCCGGTGCATCGGTTCATCGAGCGCACGGGCCTGTCGATCACGACGATCGAGCCGGCGTTGCAGGAAGCGGAACAGCGCAAGCTGATCACACGCGACCACGAACGGATCGCGCCGACGCCGCTTGGGCAGGCGTTCCTGAACGACTTGCAGGCGCTGTTTCTGAAAGATCCGCAGTGATGGCGGGTCACCTAGACTCGGCAGCGAAGTCTTTTCAGGTTACAATTTGCGGCTTGGAGGTGTGGCCGAGTGGTTTAAGGCACCGGTCTTGAAAACCGGCGAAGGAGCAATCCTTCCGTGAGTTCGAATCTCACCGCCTCCGCCAGGCTTTCAAGAAAAACCCCGTAAGTTCAGTGACTTACGGGGTTTTTGTTTTTCTGGCCCGAGGTGGAGCAGTTCTCCGCTCTGATAGACCAGCGGTACGGTCGCTGCCCGCGAGCATCCGCGCTACGGGCGCGAAAAGCCGCAATGTTCGTGCGGGCGCTTTTTTCCGTTTCGTCGAGAGCCGTCGAGATTTTGGGCGGTCGCCCATGTACGGACTGCCTGTCGCACAGTAATTATCTGACTGCTGTCAACTCCGGCAGCGACTTCAGATAGACCATCGACACACCCATGTCCCTGTCCGTATTTGAAATGCACTCCGTGGAGCTGTTCTGCCAGCGGCCACCGGGTGCCTGTTATGTCATCTGCGACGAATGGCACTATAAGGCGTGCCTCGGCAAGGCCGCAGACCTTCAGAGGGCTAGGGCGGAGACCCGGGAATTTCTTGCTATCGCCGCACTGAATCGCAGGAAGTGGGAGGAGGACCGGAAACTGATTAGGAATCTCATTGGCAGTCACTGGCTGTTTTTTCATGATGTACGGGACCGCAACCCTGATACCGATGGCTGGTGGGTGATCGTTGCTCTTCTCGAAGAGATTCGCCGGGGCAAACTGCTTGCCGTTAAAGGTCCGCGTAATGGCCTGTTTCCGTCACCGTACAGCAGCACGCCGTTAATGAATCCCATAGCGAGGACAGGCAGTCACCCGGACGGCGAACCCATTTTGTCCGTCCAGTATGATCCGGCCACCTGGCAAACCCGGTTGAACGCTGCGCGGGCAGCCAGGGCTGGCGATAGAGGCTCATCAACGCTGCTCGGCGACGCGCAGCCGTTTGAGTATGTGCCTGATGCGTTGAGCGGCGATGTGGTTGAACTCGCCGAGAGCACGAACAACCCAAACTACGCGGCGAAGATGCTGGGGTATGACCGCAAGACCTTCGGCAGGATGATCCATATGATGAAAGAAGACAATCGAATGCGCGGGGACGACAACGTTATTTGGCACGACGATGGGAATGTCGAGTTCAGAGGCGCGATCATCGACAACATGCATAGCTGGGCACCCTGAGAGAAACAGAGATGGCACCCGAACACAAACTCGCCCACGCAGCGTTCACGATCTATCAGGACACCGAGCCGCCCGAATTCTGGACGAACTATTTTGGCGTATCACCATCTCGCGCGGGAGCCAAAGGGCAGCCCAGGTTAATGCCGTCCGGCATGATGAGCAGCATTCCTTGGCGGCAAGGCACATGGATCGTTTCGAGCGCGGAGGCAATAATGAGCGACGATCTGACGCCTCATCTTCGCTATCTGGTGGGCCACCTCGGGCTACCCCGTGCCGATTTGCGAGAACTCATCGAGCGCACTTGCGCGCAGATGCGCTTCTTCTGCTATTGGGACAACGAGAGCGGCGACCGCGTGCCTGACGTGCCCGACGATATTCGCACCATGATGGAAGCCATGGGCGGCACGGTCGAGATCGATGAATATCGATAGAGCCTCGCTCGAATGCACAAGCCGATGCTCGGGAATTGGCTTTTTTTGCAACCCTGCAAGGCACAGCGCGAGTGTTATGGGCCGCACTTCTGAATTAATCCTCTATGCTGCAAACAGGCACGGCCCACACTTCCATCATCGGCCGGCGCTGTTCCATCAAATCGGTGCGGTGATAAGCCGCCTAAATCTTGTTCGACACGGTATGGGCAAGCGCCCGCTCGGCAAGGTCGCGCGCATAGCCCTGTTCGCTGGCCCAATCGCGGGAGCTTGAACGGAAGCCGTGCAATGTCGCCGTGCGCCCCGGCGTGTTGCTGTTCGCCTTCACAGGCTGCGCAATTGTCGATTTTGGTCTCTTCGAGGATGCGCTCGCGGATTGCGGGCGCTGCGCGCGCAGCCAGGGCTGGCAATAGAGGCGCGTCAACGCTGCTCGGCGACGAATCTAGAAAAACATCATCGGCAATATGCAGGACTATGCAAACTGATCTTCATACGATGAACGCACATCAACTCGCACATGCATCATTTTCGATAGCCGGGGATGATTTAGATCCCGAAGTCTGGACCCGATATTTCAGCGTTACACCGGATACGGCGATAGTCAAAGGGGAGCGGTTTATGACTCCGTCGGGGCGACTGAGCAGCGTTCCGGGGCGTACCGGCGTATGGGGGGTGAGAAGCAAAGCCGCCGTTCGTAGCGACTCCCTGGAACCGCATCTCCGCTATCTTATTGATCGCCTGAACTTGCCGCGAGATGACTTGCGCCAGCTACTCGCAGACAAGGGCGCACAGATGCGTTTCTTCTGTTATTGGGACAACGAGAGCGGCGACCGCGTGCCTGATGTGCCCGACGATATTCGCACCATGATGGAAACCATGGGCGGCACCGCTGAGATCGATGAATATCGATAGAGCCTCGCTCGAATTCACAAGCCGATCCTCGCGAGTCGGCTTTTTTGTGCGACCTTGTAAGGCACAGCGCGAGTGTTATGGGCCGCACTTCTGAATTAATCCTCTATGTCGCAAACATGCACGGCCCCCGTACCCACCATCACGACCTAAACCACCGCCACCGCCTCAACCTCGATCTTGAACCCATAGTGCAACTGCGGCACCGGCACGACCGCGCGCGCCGGCCTTGCCTCGCCGGCCCAGCCCGCATAGATCTGATTGAAGCTCGCCCAATGTTCGACATCGACGACATACACGCGTACCTGCACCAGTTGCGCGACGCTGCTGCCGACGCTTTCGAGCGCCGCCTTCACATTGGCCAGAACCTGTTCGGCCTGCGCGTCGAACGACGCATCGGCGAGCTTTTCGCCTTGCGCGTTGATCGGCAACTGCCCGGACACGAAGACAAAGCCATTCGCGACCGCGACATGACTGTAGTGGCCGCCGGGTTTCGCCAGCGCGGCCGGATTGTCGGTGTGGGGCAAACGTGAGGCGTGCGTGCTATCGGTCATCGACCACTCCAGAAGTGAAAATCTCGGAGCGATTCATCGCCGTGCTTCATTCAGCACGAACCCGCGCACGACGCATCACGCATCACGCGTCCGCCATCTCGAGCTTTTCGCGCGCATCCGCGCAACGACGATTCAGATCGCGATGCATCAACTGGCTATCGAGCAGAGCCGATACATCCGTCAAACCGTGATCAAAGCGCAAGACGTATTCGATGTCGGTGTAATCGTAATAAGCGCCGCTGTCGGCCAGCCGTTGCGCTTCGGCGAATGCGGCAAATTGCCGTTCGCCGTTCATCAGGTCTTTGATCGCCATGAGTGCCGCTCCGAGGAACAGTGACTTCATCATAGCAATGCAAACCGCGACGCACGGTGGTGCGCGCGCAACACCAGGTGTTTTCCGGAGACGCGTCCGATGAACTCACGCGTCGGCCGATGCCCACAGCCGCAATAGCACGATCGCCATCCGGTTTTCACGCCGTTTTCACAGCGCTCGCGCAGCGCTCACCCTCGATATCCGAACAACACGCTCACACAGCCGCAACCGGCGACTTCGTCCCGTGCCAACGCATCACGAGCATGCGTCCGACAAAGCACAGACAGCCCGCCACGCCGACCACGATACCCATGCCCTTCGGCGTGCCGTCCTGCCACAGTCCGACCGCGAGGCTCGACAGTGCGCCGAGCGCGAGCTGCACCGCGCCGAACACGGCCGCCGCGGCGCCCGCGTTGGCGGGATAGCGATGCATCAGATCGGTCGTGCAGTTGGCGGACAACACGCCCACCACGCTGACGACAAAGAACAGCCCGAACACGATCGACCATAAGCCGCCCCACCCCGTCAGCGACACGACGGACACGAACAGCGACGCGACGAAGCTCACGGTCGCCGCGAACGAGATGATCGGCACCGGCCCGAGCCGGCCGACGAGCCGCGTGTTCAGGTAATTGCCGAACATGATGCCGACGATGTTCAGCGCGAACAGGAATCCATAGTGCTGCGCGGACACGTGGAAATACTCGATGTATACGAACGGCGTCGCCGTGATGTACGCGAACATCGACGCGAACGCCATGCCGCCGCACAACATGTGTCCCCACGCAACCGGATCGCGCAGCAGCGTGCCATACGCGCCGAACGACTTCAGCAGCGCCGACTGCGCGCGCATCTCGCGCGGCCACGTCTCCGGCACCTTCAGGAATGCGGTCACCGCGCACACGGAACCGAACAGCGTCAGCGCGACGAACACGGCGCGCCAGCCGCCCAGCAGCAGCAACTGTCCGCCGATCAGCGGCGCGAGCAGTGGACCGATCGCCGTGACGATCGCGATCATCGACAGGACGCGCGCCGCGTCGCCCGGCTCGTGCGCGTCGCGCGCGATCGCGCGAGCCAGCACCGACGCCGCGCCCGCGCCCAACGCCTGCACGAAGCGGAAACCCACCAGCGAGCCGATCGAGACCGACAGCGAGCAGGCGATGCTCGCGAGCGCATACATGATGATGCCGCCAAGCAGGATCGGCCGACGGCCATACGTATCGGACAGCGGACCGTACAGCAGCATGCCGATCGAAAAGCCGAACATGAAGCTCGTCAGCGTCGATTGCGCGGCGCCCGTGCCGACCGCGAAGGCCTGCGCGATGGTCGGCAGGCTCGGCAGATACATGTCGATGGAAATCGGCCCGCACGCGGCCAGCGCGCCGAGCAACAGGATCAGCCGGCCATCGGGCCGGCGTCTGACGACGTGAGACATGGGAAATCCGGATGGAACGCCGCGCCGGCATCGGCAGCGGAACGGGTGAAGCGGGAACGGCCATCAGTTGACCGGCTCGATTGTACGCGACGGTTAATCCGCTGACGGCGCTCGTGGCCCGCTGCGTGGACGTTGCGCGACAGCACCGCGCGGCGCGGCGCGGCGCGGCGCAATCAGCCTCGATCGGTTAAGCTGCCGCCAGCATGCCCAACGCGCTTCCGTATGCGCAGCTTGACGGCCCGACATAAAAGCTCGACGTCGCGCAACACCCTTCCCTTGATCCCGTTCGAACCCGCGATGACCGCCTTCCTGCTCATCTGGAGCCCCAAAAAATGGCCGTGGCCCGAGTTGCCCGACATCGCGAAACGCGTGGCGGCCGGCGACGCGGTGGCCGACGTGTGGGGCTGCGGCTTTGCGCGCGGCATCCTGCCCGGCGATCGCGTGTTCCTGCATCGCGTCGCGCAGGAGCCGAAGGGCATCTTCGGTTCGGGCTACGTGACGCGCGCGCCCTACGAAGTCCCCGACGCGGCGACCAAACGCGGCTACCGGCTGTGCATCGATTTCGTCTACGACTGGCTCGTCGATGCGCATCACGCGCCGGTCATCACGCGCGATCAGCTGCGTGTGCATCCGTTCTCGGTGCAGACGTGGGATGCGCAAAGCTCGGGCACGATCATCAAGCCGATCGCCGAAGGCGCGCTGGAGAAGCGCTGGGCCGAATTGACCGGCAGGCGCAAGCCGCCGACGATACCCGCACCGGGCAGCTAGGCGAAACACGCGCCGCCGCGACCGCCCGCCCGCACAGCCCGCCGGCGCCGACTCCGGTACAATTTCTCGATCCACCCCAGCATCGCGCGAAGGGTCCGCGGGAATCGTCCGAGGCCCTTTGCGCCGCTGCGCAACCCCTGTTCCCTATTCCACCCATCGCCATGTCCAGAAACGAAACCCTCTTCGAACGCGCGCAACGCACGATCCCCGGCGGCGTGAATTCGCCGGTGCGCGCTTTCCGTTCCGTCGGCGGCACACCGCGTTTCATCGAGCGCGCGCAAGGCCCGTACTTCTGGGACGCGGACGGCCAGCGCTATACCGACTACATCGGCTCGTGGGGCCCCATGATCCTCGGCCACGTTCATCCCGAAGTGCTGGAAGCCGTGCAGCGCGCGCTCGTGAATGGCTTTTCGTTCGGCGCGCCGACCGAGTCGGAAGTCGAGATCGCCGAGGAAATCTGCAAGCTGGTGCCGTCGATGGAACAGGTGCGCATGGTGTCGAGCGGCACCGAGGCGACGATGAGCGCGCTGCGTCTCGCGCGCGGCTTCACGAACCGCAGCCGCATCGTCAAGTTCGAAGGCTGCTATCACGGCCACGCGGACAGCCTGCTCGTGAAGGCCGGCTCGGGCCTGCTGACCTTCGGCAATCCGACCTCGGCGGGCGTGCCGGTCGATATCGCGAAGCACACCACCGTGCTCGAATACAACAACGTCGCCGAGCTCGAAGAAGCGTTCAAGGCGTTCGGCAACGAGATCGCCTCGGTGATCGTCGAGCCGGTCGCTGGCAACATGAACCTCGTGCGCGCGACCCCTGAATTCCTGCAGGCGCTGCGGCGCCTGTGCACCGAGTACGGCGCGGTGCTGATTTTCGACGAAGTGATGTGCGGCTTCCGCGTCGCGCTCGGCGGCGCGCAGCAACGCTACGGCATCACGCCGGACCTCACCTGCCTCGGCAAGGTAATCGGCGGCGGCATGCCGGCGGCGGCGTTCGGCGGCCGGCGCGACATCATGGCTCACCTCGCGCCGCTCGGCGGCGTCTATCAGGCGGGCACGCTGTCGGGCAATCCGATCGCGGTCGCGGCCGGCCTGAAGACGCTGCAGCTGATCCAGGCGCCCGGCTTCTACGACACGCTCGCCGCGCGCACCACGCGTCTCGCGCAAGGGCTCGCGCGGGCGGCACGCGAAGCGGACGTGCCGTTCGCGGCCGATGCGCTCGGCGGCATGTTCGGCATCTACTTTCGCGAATCGATCCCGACGAGCTTCGCCGACGTCACGAAGAGCGATGTGCCGCGCTTCAACGCGTTCTTCCACAAGATGCTCGACGCGGGCGTGTACTTCGCGCCGTCCGCGTATGAGGCCGGCTTCGTGTCGAGCGCGCACGACGACGCGGTGATCGACGCGACGATCGACGCCGCGCGCGGCGCGTTCGCAGCGTTGAAAGGCTGAAGCCGGGCCCGAAGCAAAGGCCGCAACTCGCACGACCCAGACACCGCACCACTACGGACACCGATGTTCTCGCAAACCGATTTCGTCCACATGGAACGCGCGCTCGCGCTCGCGAAGCGCGGCATGTACACGGCCGACCCGAATCCGCGGGTCGGTTGCGTGCTCGTCAGAAACGGCGAGGTGATCGGCGAAGGCTTCACGCAGCCGGCCGGCCAGGATCACGCCGAAATTCGCGCGCTGAAGGACGCGCGCTCGCGCGGCCACGACCTGCGCGGCGCGACCGCCTACGTGACGCTCGAACCGTGCAGCCATTTCGGCCGCACGCCGCCGTGCGCGAACGCGCTGATCGAAGCGCAGATCGGCCGCGTGATCGCGGCGATGGAAGATCCCAACCCGCAGGTCTCCGGCCGCGGTCTCGCGATGCTGCGCGAAGCCGGTATCGAAGTACGCTGCGGGCTGCTCGCGAACGAAGCGCGGGAGCTGAACATCGGCTTCGTATCGCGCATGACGCGCGGCCGTCCGTGGGTGCGCATGAAAGTGGCGGCGTCGCTCGATGGCCGCACCGGCTTGCCGTCGGGTGAGAGCCAGTGGATCACGAGCGCGGCCGCGCGGGCCGACGGTCATGCGTGGCGTGCGCGCGCGTCGGCGATCCTGACCGGCATCGGCACTGTGCGCGAGGACAATCCGCGCATGACCGTGCGCGCGGTCGATACACCGCGCCAACCGCACCGCGTGCTGATCGACAGCCAGCTCGACGTGCCGCTCGACGCGCTGATCCTGGCCGGCGCGCCGACGCTGATCTTCTGCGGCGAGCTCGACGCGCGTCTCGAAGAACGCGCGAGCGCGCTGCGCGAGCGCGGCGCCGAGATCGTGCCGCTGCCGAACGCGTTCGGCAAGGTGGATCTCCCGCGCATGCTGAGCGTGCTTGGCGAGCGTCACGTCAACGAGCTGCACGTCGAAGCCGGCTACAAGCTGAACGGTTCGCTGCTGCGCGAAGGCTGCGTCGATGAACTGCTGGTCTATCTCGCGCCGAGCCTGCTCGGCGTGGACTCGATGAGCATGTTCAATCTGGACGCGCCCGACCAGCTCGAAGACCGCGTGAAGCTGAATTTCCACACGGTCGAGCGGATCGGCGACGATCTGCGGATCCTCGCGCGTTTCGCGCCGACAGCCTTACCCGGGACCGACACCGTGTCTCCCACCGTTTCGAAATGATCAAGGACTAGCACGATGTTTACAGGAATCGTCGCGGCAGTGGGCCGCATCGAATCAGTCAAGCCGCTCGGCACGGGCGGCGACGCGGGCGTGCGCCTGAACGTCGAGGCGGGCGGGCTCGACCTCGCCGATGTGCAGCTCGGCGACAGCATCACGATCCAGGGCGCCTGCATGACGGTGGTCGCGAAGACCGCTCATTCGTTCGAGGTCGACGTGTCGCGCGAGAGCCTGAACCGCACGGCCGGTCTCGGCGAAACCAACGAGGTCAATCTCGAGAAAGCGCTGCGCGCACATGACCGGCTCGGTGGACATATCGTGTCCGGACACGTCGACGGACTCGGTATCGTCACGCGTTTCGCCCCGGTCGGCGAATCGCACGAGCTGCGCATTCTCGCGCCGCGCGACATCGGTCGTTATCTCGCGTACAAGGGATCGATTACGGTCAATGGCGTGAGCCTGACCGTGAACTCCGTCGTTGATCGCGACGACGGCTGCGAGTTCTCGATCAATCTGATTCCGCATACCGTGCAGGTGACGGCGCTCAAGCATCTGCACGACGGGGTAAAAGTGAATCTGGAGATCGATCTGATTGCGCGCTATGTGGAGCGGATGCTCAATGCGCCGCGCGATGGCGATCCATCCTCGACGTAACCTGGCCACTTCCCTCGATACCGTTACGCGATACCTGGAGCGCATGCTCGGTGCGTATCGGGACAGCGATCGATCTGCGCAGCAAGCCGGTTTGGGCGAGGCGAATCCGGGGCCGTGACCCAGCGCGCGTGCACGATCCGAAGCTGACAAACACAAGTGCGGTGATGTGCTCCTGCAGCGCGCGGCGCGGCGCGCTCTTGTTGCCAGACACTTGACGAGTTCGCCGTCGACTTCGTCTTCCTCGTACTCGTCGCTACGCGTGACGACCGGCAGCAAAGGCTTGTTCCGGTGCAATTCGCGGCCGAGCTCGTCGAGCTCCTGCACCTGGCCGGGCGACGTGGAGCTGGTGAGCCACAACACACCATCGGCGCTATCGGTGAAGCGCTGCGTCAACGCGGCGTTGTCCGGCGTCACAACTCCTCGACGCTTCAGGGATTCGGCCGGCAAGACCGCCGGCCGTTGGCAACGAAAGGCGGCGGCCGTGTCGCCCCGGCGCCGCCTCGTGCGATTACGCTTCGGCCGAAGCGCGCGGACGATGGACGAGCTGGTTGTCCTTACCCTGGACCAGCGGCGTGATCGTGAAGTTGAACTCGATCTCCTTGTACGTATCGGCCTTCAGGCCCAGCGCCGCGCCACCGCTTTTCTCGACGACCGGCGGAATCAGCTCTTCGCGCGTTGCATACGCGAAGTCATCCCAGATCAGCGGATCGCCTTCGATGTTGAACTGCGTGGTCAGCTTGCGATGGCCGTCGCTGCTGACGAAGAAGTGCACGTGCGCCGGACGGTTGCCGTGACGGCCCAGCACGTTCAGCAACTGCTGCGTCGAGCCGTGCGGCGGGCAGCCGTAGCCTACCGGCATCAGCGTGCGGACCTCGTACTTGCCGTCGGCGCCGGTCTTCACCGCGCCGCGCAGGTTGAAGTCGCTCTGCGCGCCGGTCGGATCGAAGTGCGAGTAGAAGCCCTTCGAGTTCGCGTGCCAGCACTCGACGACCGCGCCGGCGACCGGCTTGCCGTCCAGATCCTTGACCGTGCCGCGGATCACGAGCGGGCCCGCGTCTTCGTCCGGGTTGATGTCGATCTTCGAGACGCCCTCGCGCACCGTCGCGCCGGCGACGTACAGCGGGCCTTCGATCGTACGCGGCGTGCCGCCTTCGAGACCGATCTTCTTGTCCTCGGCGTCCATGCGGATGTCGAGATACTTCTCGAGACCGAGGCCGGCCGCGAGCAGCGCCGCTTCGCCGTCCTGACCGAGCTTGTTCAGATAGTTGACGCCGGCCCAGACTTCGTCGGGCGTGATGTCGAGGTCATCGATTGCCTTGAACAGGTCGCCCAGCAGCCGGAAAACGATCTGCTGGAAACGCGCGTTGCCATTCCCGGCATCGACGTTGGAAGCGGCTTTCAGCAGATCCTGCACTTCTTTGGTTTCAAATACTTTGACGCTCACGATGACTGTCTCCAGTTGGTATAGGGGGAAAAGATGGCTTTGGATGCGCTCGCCGTCAAAAGCGCCTGGCCCCTGGGCTCAGATGTCGTCGTCCCGAATCGACGACGGGTGACGACACAGAGGCGTCACCGAAATCTTCATGTACGGGAACAGAGGCAAGCCGGACAGAACGTCGTGAAGTTCGGCATTGCTCTCTACATCGAAGATGCTGTAATTCGCGTACTCGCCAACGAGGCGCCAGATATGACGCCACTTGCCGCTACGCTGGAGCTCCTGCGAGTAAGCCTTCTCGCGGGTCTTGATTTCGTTCGCCACTTCGGCCGGCATGTCGACCGGCAGGTGCACGTCCATTCGCACATGGAAAAGCATCGTTGAATCCTCTTGATCTAAATCCGTTTAGCGGGTGACCTTCATCAGCCCGTCTCGCGTGAATCGTTCGACCTTCGCCTCGTCGAGTTCGATGCCGAGACCCGGGCCGTTCGGCACGGTCAGTTCGAAGTCGCTGTAGTCGAGCGGCGTGGTCAGAATTTCTTCGGTGATCAGCAACGGCCCGAACAGCTCGGTGCCCCATTGCAGATTCGCGAAGCTCGCGAACAGATGCGCCGACGCCACCGTGCTGAACGCGCCTTCGAGCATCGTGCCGCCGTACAGCTCGATGCCGGCGGCATCTGCGATCGCGGCCACGCGCTGCGCGGCGAACAGGCCACCGCTCTGCTCGATCTTGATCGCGAATACATCGGCGCCGCCGTTCTTCGCGATCTCGAACGCGCTGTCCGGGCCTTGCAAGACTTCGTCGGCCATCAGCGCGACCGGGAAGCGGCGCATCAGTCGCGCGAGCGCCGCGGCGGACGCGACCGGCTGCTCGACCAGATCGCAGCCCGCGTCGGCCAGCGCGGGAATCGCCCAGGCGGCCTGGGTCTCGCTCCACGCCATGTTCACGTCGACGCGCACCGCGGCGCGCTCGCCGACCGCTTTCTTGATCTCGGCGACGTGCTTGATGTCGGTCTTCAGTTCCTTCGCGCCGATCTTCAGCTTGAAGACCTTGTGGCGGCGCACGTCGAGCATGTGCTCGGCTTCGGCGATGTCCTTCGCGGTATCGCCCGACGCGAGCGTCCACGCAACCGGCAGGCGCTCACGGCGACGGCCGCCGAGCAGTTCGCTCACCGGCACGCCGAGACGTTTGCCTTGCGCGTCGAGCAGCGCGGTTTCGAGCGCGCTCTTCGAGAAATGATTGACCTTGACCAGCTTGCCGAGGTGCGCCATCAGCGCCTGGATCTGCGTCGCGTCCTTGCCGATCATCGCCGGGGCGAAGTAGGCGTCGATCGCGAGCTTCATTGCTTCGGGGCTTTCCGGGCCGTAGGCCATGCCGGCGATCGTGGTGCCTTCGCCAATCCCGACGATGCCGTCGCTGCAGTAGACCTTGACCAGCATCAGCGTCTGCCCGTACATCGTGGCGACCGACAGCTTGTGAGGGCGGATCGTCGGCAGATCGACGAGGCGCGTTTCGATACGTTCGATGGTCGCTTGGGTCATGGCGGCTGCGGCGGGAAGTGAGTTCATTGGATGTTTTTATACCCTTCGTCCGTTTGGCCCGTCCAATACTTTTCCTGTCCTTTTTCATACCTGCAGGGTATGGTGAGGCCAGCAAGCCCGGCCTTTCTATGGATTTTGCATTGCACCATGCAGGTGGGGCATCGAAAAAGAGGCCGTTCTTGCGCCTCAAACATGACGTGAGTCAATGTTCGATGCATGGAGAGCATGTTGTGTAACCATCCAGATCGCGCAGTGAGTACTCCGTCGTTTCGGACTGCGGTTCATGCGCGCGGGCAACACTGCCCCTACAACTCGCCGCGCGCGGCTAGCGCGGCGATGCGCTCGGCGGTGCGACACGCGATCGCCTGAATCGTCAGCGACGGATTCACGCCGCCCACGGTCGGAAACACCGAGCCGTCGCACACCCACAGGTTGCGGATGTCCCAACTGCGGCAGTCCGCGTCGACGACGCTCGTCGACGGATCGTCACCCATGCGCGCGGTGCCGTTCAGGTGGCAGGTGTCGTCGGTCTCGCGCCAGATCTCCTTGCCGCCGGCGGCCGCGAGCGCCTGCTCCATGAAGTCGAGCGAATGCGCGATGAGCCGCTTGTCGTTGTCGCACCATGAATAGGTGACGCGCGCGATCGGCAGCCCGTACTGGTCCTTCTCGTCGGCAAGCGTCACGCGGTTGCGCTGCTGCGGCAGCATCTCGCCGACGATCTTCAGCCCCGCCTGGTGGTTGTACTTGAGCATCTCCGCGCCGAGCGCGTCGCCCCACAAGCCGCGGCCATTCTGCACCGCGACCCATCCGTTCGGCAGCGGCCCCTGGCTCATGTAGCAGTAGCCGCCGAAAAAATCTTTGCCCTTGTCTTCGTAGTTCCAGTGCTCGGTGAGCGCGAGCGACGGCGGCCCCTTGTACCAGCGGATGTCTTCATCGAAGGTGCCGTAGACGCCCTGATTCGACTGCGCCATCAGGTTTTTGCCTACGAGTCCCGAACTGTTCGCGAGTCCGTCGGGAAAGCGGCTGTTGGCCGACATCAGCAACAGGCGCGGCGTTTCGATCGCGTAGCCGGCCACCACCACGTGCTTCGCGCGCTGGAATCGCCAGCGTCCTTCGCGCAGATATTCGACGCCGGTGGCGAGCCCCGCGTCGTTGGTGACGACGCGGCCGACCATCGCCAGATCGCGCACCTCGGCGCCGGCTCGCAGCGCACGCGGGATCCACGTCACGAGCGCGCTTTGCTTCGCGTTGGTCGCGCAGCCGGACACGCAAAAGCCGCGGTACACGCACGGATGCGCGCGGCCGCGCGGCGCGGAGAGGGTCGCGAGCGGCGTCGGGCTCCAGCCGATGCCGAGCGCCTCGGCGCCGCGCGCGAGCACCAGCGCCGCCGCGTTCAGCTCATGCGCGCGATACGGATAGCGCGGCCGCCTCGGCCCCCACGGATAGTTCACCGGTCCGGAGATTTTCAGCGCGTCCTCGACCTCGCCGTAGTAGTGCCACATCTCGCGCCAGTCGAGCGGCCAGTCGGCGCCATAGCCGAGCACGCTGCGCGACTTGAACCACTCGGGCCGAAAGCGCAGCGACACCATCGCGAAATGGACCGTGCTGCCGCCCACCGCCTTGCCGCTGTTGTTGTTGCCGAGCTTCAACGGATTGTCGCCGTCGCAGATGCGCTCGTCGGTCCAGAACAGTTTTTCCTGATGCGCTTCGTCAGACGCGAACTCTTCGAGCGGACGCCACCACGCGCCGGCATCGAACGCGACGACCTTGAAGCCTTTTTCCGCAAGCCGGCACGCAAGCGTGCCACCGCCGGCGCCGGTGCCGACGATCGCGAAATCGACCTCCTCGCCGTCAGGGTACGTGCGCATCGGCACCCAGCCGCCGCGCTGGAACACGTCGGGTGCGCGGCCGTCCTTGCCGCGCGGCCGTTGCTGCGCGTCATCGGACACGGCGGTTCTCCTTCGCGGCCTGCTCATGGGTGTCGGGCGTCGCTTCGACCGCCTCCCACGGATCGCGCCGGTTCAGGTACATGCGCACGTAGCCGCGCGGATTCGCCGGGCCGCCGAAGCCGATCTCGCTCCACGCGTGCGGGTGCGAGTAGTAGAGCCCGCAGATGTCGTGCAGCACGCGCTCGCCGAAGAACAGCTTCGACGGCATGCCGCGCCACGCGGGGTTCGTCAGTTCGCCGCGCTGCATCTCGCCGAGCAGCGCGATCTGCGTGTCCGCCGCGAGGCTCGCGAACGGCAGGCCGCCCCGTTCGCGGCACTCGGCATCGAGCGCGGCGAGCCCGATGCGCCAGGCGTCGCGCATCGGCGGCAAACGGGCGTCGCGGTAGCCGTCGTTGCCGTTGCCGGCGAGCCTCGCGTCGAGCAGGGCGGCAAGCGGCACCACCGGTTGCGCATTCGCTTGCGGCACGATGCGGGCGCACAGCGACGTGACCGCGAGCCATTCGACCGCGTTGAAAAAGCGCGGCTCGAGCGGTGTCGCGAGGCGTTCGGCGATCACCGCGCGGGTGTGCGCGTCCCACGACGGCGTCGTGCGTTTGTCGAGCACGTCGTAGCCGGGATAGCGGGTGGCTCGGGTCGAGCGTGGTCGGTTGGTCATTTTTCAGTCTCCCGCAGACGCAGTGCGGCGAGCCCGGCGAGCGCCAGCGCGGAAAAGCTCGGCGGCGCGGGCAGCGGCGGCCCGTCGAACAGATTCTGGCTCCAGTTGCGCCAGCCGCCCTGACGACGCGCGATCCCGCGCGCGTGAAAACCCGCGCCGACAAAGCCGAGCACGGTCGTGACGCGTAACCAGAGCCGCGTGTACCAGCGCTCGCGCGGAGCGGACAGCGCGGCATGCGCGAGCAGCGCGGCGGTGATGGGCGCAATGCTGACCGGCGCGTACATCGCGCGATGCTGAAACGCGCCACGAAAATGCAGCAGCGCGGCCTCCCCCACCGTGCCGACGAGACCCGCCGCGACCAGCAGACCGAGCGCCTGACCGGCCGGCATGCCGAGCAGTTGCGGGTCGTCTGCGGGCTCGTCGCGCAAGCGTTCGGCGACGGCACCGAGCGCGCCTGACAGCAGCAACGCGCTCGGCGCGCCGAGCGGTGCCGCGTGAAACAGGTTGTTCCAGCTCCAGCCGCCCGGCCGCTTCATCACGTTGTAGAAATGGAAGCCCGTGCCGGCGATGCCCGAAGCCGCCGCGGCCAGATAGATCGCATGGCGCGCGCGATGCGTCTGGCCGCGACGATCCGCGCCACCATGCAGGCCCGCGGCGAGCGACAGAGTCGCGCTGACGAGTGGCGTGAACATCGCGGGGTTGTCGAACGAGCCGCGGTAGTGCTCCATCGCGCTGTCGGCGAGCACCGACAGCGCGAGCAGCGCGGAGCTGTGGTTGAAGGTGCGGGCCGCTTCGACGTGTGCCTCCACCTCGGCGGTGGGTTCGCTCGCGTGCACGCGCGCCGGCGCGCGCTGATGGCTGCGGGCGGCACACGTCGGGAACGTCACGGATGCCCGACGCTCGTGGTGTTGCGGGCCGCTCTCACGCCGTTCGCGATGCGACTCAGGTCTTCCCGCGCCGCGCGCGGCCAAGGCCGCGACGGCCGTCACCGCCGCCGCCGTGTACAGCAATCCGGGTACGCGTGAAGAGCCCATCGATATCCCTTCCTTGTCGTGGCCTTGCTTTATTTGATGAGGTAGCGCTCGGCGTCACCATGCTTGAACTCGAGCCCGCAACCGGGCCGCGACAGATCCGGCTCCATCTGGCCGTCGCGCAACCGCGGCGCACCGTCGAACAGCATGGCTTCGATCCGGACGTGGTCATGGAACCACTCCTGATGGCGCAAGCGCGGCGCCGCGCACGCGACGTGCAGATGCAGCGCCGGTGCGCAATGCGCGGACAGCGGCACGTGATACGCGTCGCACAGCGCGGCGGCCTGCAGAAAACCGGTGATGCCGCCGCAACGGCTCGCGTCGGCCTGCAGCACATCGACGGCCCCCGCCGCGAGCAGGTGGCGGAAGTCGTCGAGCGTGTAGCCGTATTCGCCGGCGGCGATCTCCATGCCGGCCGGCACGCGCTCGCGTACGCCGCGCAGGCCCGCTTCGTCGTCCGAAGACACGGGCTCCTCGAACCAGCTCACCTGGTGCTCGGCGAAACGTTGCGCGTAGTACAGCGCCCGTTGCGGCGTGAACGCGCCGTTCGCGTCGACGAACAGGCCCGCGCCGCCGATCGCCGCGCGCGCCGCCGCGACGCGCGCCGGGTCCTTGTCCGGCTCGCTGCCGATTTTCATCTTTACCCACCGGCAGCCGTCCTGCGCGACCCAGCCGGCGAACTGCTGCTGCAAGCGCTGGTTCGTATACGTGGTGAAGCCGCCGCTGCCGTAAGCCGGCACGGCCGGGCGCAACGCGCCGAGCAGCCCGACGAGCGGCACGCCGAGCAGCTTCGCCTTCAGGTCCCACAGCGCGCAGTCGATTGCCGAAATGGCTGTCGCGGCCAGTCCCGCGCGGCCGAGATTGCGCACCTGGCGTTGCAACCGTTGCCAATGCGCGCCGACGTCCAAGCCGTCGTGATTCAGCACGCAGGCGGCGAGCGCGCCCTGGATCAGCGCGACGATGCAGGCATCGCTGTACGTGTAGCCGATGCCGGTGTCGCCGCCCGCGTCGACCTCGACGACGACCAGCGTGGTCGCGTCCCACGCGAACGTGCCGTCGGCCTCCGGCGCGTCGGTCGGAATGCGGTACGCGCTCGCGCGCAGCGCGCTCACGGGCGCTTGCGACGAGCCCCCGCTCGTGGCGCCGCGCTTCATCGACGCGCTCCTTGCGCGCGCGCGTGACGCCCTTCATTGATGCAACAGCCGACGGTCCCCGACATTCCGGTCTCCAGGTGGTAGTGAGACGAAGCTGCCTGCTGCGTCGCAAGTACCGTTCCGCACTATTGCAATCCGTAAAGCGGGCCGCGCTGGAGCACACTTCGCGTTGCCGCCAACGCCACTCGCGCGCGCGCCCACCGTTTCGACGAGCATGGCAACCCCGCCCGGCTCGTCACGGTCGGCCGAACGGCCTATGTCGTCTGGCGGAGGCGACTTGGGCTCGCGCGTGGCGTAAAATACGCGCTTTCCCGAAAAACTCGCCAACATGACGCTCGCCTCCACCCAAGAGATCATTGCCGAACTGAAAGCCGGTCGGATGGTGATCCTCGTCGACGAAGAAGACCGCGAGAACGAGGGCGACCTCGTGATCGCCGCCGAGTTTGTCACTCCGGAAGCGATCAATTTCATGGCTCGCTACGGCCGCGGCCTGATCTGCCTGACGCTGACCCAGGATCGCTGCCAGCAGCTGAACCTGCCGCTGATGACCTACCGCAACGGCACGCAGTACGGCACCGCGTTCACGGTCAGCATCGAAGCGGCCGAAGGCGTGACGACCGGCATCTCGGCGGCCGACCGGGCCCGCACGATCGCGGCCGCGGTCGCGCCGGACGCGAAAGCCGAGCACATCGTGCAGCCGGGCCATATCTTCCCGATCATGGCGCAGCCGGGCGGCGTGCTGGTGCGTGCCGGCCATACCGAGGCCGGCTGCGACTTCACGAGGCTCGCGGGCCTCACGCCTGCCGCGGTGATCTGCGAAGTGATCAAGGACGACGGTACGATGGCGCGTCTGCCGGACCTGCTCGAGTTCGGCAAGGAGCACGGCCTGAAGACCGGCACGATCGCCGATCTGATTCACTATCGCAGCCGCACCGAGTCGATCGTCGAGCGTGTCTGCGAACGTACGATGCAAACCGCGCACGGCGCGTTCCGCGCGGTCATGTATCTCGATCAGCCGAGCGGCCAGCCGCACATCGCGCTGGTGCGCGGCACGCCGATGCCCGATCGCGACACGCCGGTGCGCGTGCACGAGCCGCTGTCGGTGCTGGATCTGCTCGAAGTCGGCGAATCCACCCATTCGTGGACGCTGGACGCGGCCATCCAGGAAATCGCAGAACGCGATCTCGGCGTGGTCGTACTGCTGAACTGCGGCGACTCGAAAGACCATCTGATCGACGTCTTCAAGGCGTTCGACTCGAAGGAAAAAGCGGACGCGCTGAAGCGCCGGCCGGTCGACTTCAAGACCTACGGCATCGGCGCGCAGATTCTGCGCGATCTCGGCGTCGGCAAGATGCAGGTGCTGTCGAATCCACGCAAGCTCGGCAGCATGTCGGGTTATGGTCTCGAAGTCACGGGCTTCATTCCGATGCCCGGCAGCAAAACGCAAGCCCCGCAACTCTGATCCGGCCACTCACGCGCCTCGCGCCCACTCAAACACTACGGAATTCATATGGAAATCGGACAATACCAACCGAATCTCGACGGCGACGGACTGCGCATCGGCATCGTCCAGGCGCGCTTTAACGAACCCGTCTGCAACGGCCTCGCCGACTCCTGCATCGAAGAACTCGAACGCCTCGGCGTGACCGGCGAAGACGTGCTGCTCGTCACGGTGCCGGGCGCGCTGGAAATCCCGCTCGCGCTGCAAAAGCTCGCGGAAAGTGCGCAATTCGACGCGCTGATCGCGCTCGGCGCGGTGATCCGCGGCGAGACCTACCACTTCGAGCTGGTTTCGAACGAAAGCGGCGCGGGCATCGCGCGCATCGGCCTCGACTTCGGCATTCCGGTCGCGAACGCGGTGCTGACCACCGAGAACGACGAGCAAGCCGTCGCGCGCATGACCGAGAAGGGTCGCGACGCCGCGCGCGTGGCTGTCGAAATGGCGAACCTCGCGGTCGCGCTCGAGCAACTCGGCGGCGATGACGAAGATGAAGACGAAGACGACGAGGAAGAGGCATGAAGAGCGCACGCCGACGCTCCCGCGAACTGGCCACGCAGGGGCTTTACCAGTGGCTGCTGTCGGGCTCGCCCGGCGGTGAGATCGACGCGCAACTACGCGGCGCGCAAGGTTACGACAAGGCCGATCACGAGCACCTGGACGCGATCCTGCATGGCGTGATGCGCGATTCCGAAGCACTTTCCGCCGCGATCGCGCCGTGCCTCGACCGTCCGATCGATCAACTGTCGCCGGTCGAACGCGCGGTGCTGCTGGTCGCCGCGTTCGAACTGAAGAATCACGTCGACATTCCGTATCGCGTGGTCATCAACGAAGCGGTCGAGCTGACCAAGACGTTCGGCGGCTCGGACGGCTACAAGTACGTGAACGGCGTGCTCGACAAGCTCTCGGCGCAACTGCGCGCCACCGAGACGCAGGCGGCTCGCAAGAGCTGAGCGCGGCGCCGGTGGGGCCATGCCGCGCATCGGCTCCCTGCCACGTCGCACTGCACAGGGCGAAGCACCTCGATCGCCCGCAAGGACGGCGCTGCGCGCATCGATGAACGCATCATTTGATGGGTAGGCGCCGTCCTGCTTCTGAACTGGACTGACCGTATGAACTCCGTGACCGAACCTCTCGTGCGGCTTGCCGCGCGCGTCGATGCCATCCAGCCTTTCTACGTGATGGAACTGGCCAAGGAGGCCGTGCTGCTCGAACGCGCGGGGCGCGACATCATTCACATGGGCATCGGCGAGCCGGATTTCACGGCGCCCGAGCCGGTCATCGAGGCGGCCGCGAGCGCGCTGCGCCGCGGCGTCACGCAGTACACCAGCGCGCTCGGCGTGCACGCGCTGCGCGATGCGATTTCCGCGCATTACGCCGAGTTCTACGGCATCGACGTCGATCCGGCGCGGATCGTGGTGACCGCGGGCGCATCGGCCGCGCTCTTGCTGGCGTGCGCGGCGCTCGTCGATCGCGACGACGAAGTATTGATGCCCGACCCGTGCTATCCGTGCAACCGCCATTTCGTAATCGCCGCCGAAGGCAAGCCGGTGATGGTGCCGAGCGGGCCGGCCGAGCGCTTCCAGCTGACCGCCGCCGACGTCGAACGCCTGTGGGGCGAGCGCACCCGCGGCGTGCTGCTCGCGTCGCCGTCGAATCCGACCGGCACGTCGATCGAGCCGGCCGAACTCGAGCGCATCGTCAAGGCCGTGCGCGCGCGCGGCGGCTTCTCGATCGTCGACGAGATCTACCAGGGCCTCAGCTACGACGCCAAGCCGGTGTCGGCGCTGTCGTTCGGCGACGACGTGGTCACCGTCAACAGCTTCTCGAAGTACTTCAACATGACCGGCTGGCGGCTCGGCTGGCTCGTCGTGCCGCCCGCGATGGTCAGCGCGTTCGAAAAGCTCGCGCAGAACCTGTTCATCTGCGCGTCGGCGCTCGCGCAGCACGCGGCGCTCGCCTGTTTCGAGCCGGAGACGATCGCGATCTACGAAGCGCGGCGCCTCGAATTCAAGCGACGCCGCGACTTCATCGCGCCGGCGCTCGAATCGCTCGGCTTCTCCGTGCCGGTGATGCCGGACGGCGCGTTCTACGTGTACGCGGACTGCCGAGGCGTCGCGCATCCGGCGGCCGGCGACAGCGCGGCGCTCACGAAGGCGATGCTGCACGATGCCGGGGTCGTGCTGGTGCCGGGCATGGACTTCGGCACGCACGCGCCGAAGGACTACATCCGGCTGTCATATGCGACCGCGTATCCAAAGCTCGAAGAGGCGGTCGAGCGGCTGGCAATGCTGTTCGGGCGGCATTGACGCATCGGGATTGATTCGGCAGCAACCGTGCCAGACGCAAAAAAGGACACCCGAGGGTGTCCTTGTTGTTTTCATGCGGCACGGCAACGTCTAACTCAAGCCCCCAGCTCCGACGCCGACGCCACGTGGCGCGTCGTCGAATTGGCGCTCGCGTCGTCCTGATCGGCCGGCTGCGTGTGCACCGCCGACGTCGCCTGGCTCAGCGCGTGACCGCCTTGCAGCGTCACCTGAACGCGCTTGCCGTTGCCACCACTCGTCGCCGCGGCTGGCGCCGGCGTGGCCGACGCGGTCAGCACCGGAGCTTGCGGCGCATTGATCGGCACCTTACGGCCGCGCGCGACGTCGCGCAGACGACCGCGCTCGGCCATCACCTTCGCGCCGTACCCGCCGTCATCCGGCGTGGTGGAGCCGACGTACAGACGCAGGCCGCCCGGCAGCGAGCCGCCACGCGCGATGCAATCCTTCAGCACGAGCGCGCCGACCTTGATGTTCGCGAGCGGTTGGAGCGCCGCGCTTTGGCCGCCGAAATACTGGAATTTGTCCGAATGCACCTTCGACATCACCTGCATCAGGCCCTGCGCGCCGACGCCGCTCTCGGCGTACGGATTGAAGCCCGATTCGATCGCCATCACTGACAGCAGCAGCAGCGGATCGAGGCCGACTTCGCGGCCGGTGTCGAACGCGGCTTTTACGAGCTCGCCGACGGGCTCCTGAGCGACGCGATAACGCCGCGCGAGGTACGACGCGACCAGGTCCTGCTCGTGGCTCGACACGAGCACGCGGTCATCGCGTGCATCGGCGGACACGCGCTGCTGCGGAATCAGACGTGCGAGCGCGCTGACGCCCTGCATCGTGCGCGGATCGAGGCCGTTGAGCGCGGCGGCGCTCGTGCCCGACGTGCCGGCGCCGTCGAACGCGCCGTCGAAGCCGGTGGTGGCCGCGGTGAGGGTCATGCTGCCGTCGTTCGAGCCATCGGTGGGACTCGGCGTGGTCAGCATGTTCGGCGAATTGGCCGACAGCGATTCGTCGGAGGATGCGTCGGCGTTTCTGGTCGGTCCGATGGCGGGCAGCGGATTGCCTTGCAGCAGGCGGGCGGGGCCCGCTTGCACGGCGGCGGAAATGACCGGCATCAGACGCGCGGCGAGCGCGCCGCGCCAGGTCGGCATCAGCCACAGTGCGAGAGCCAGCACCACGGCGATCCCGCCGACAATGCTGAATAGGTGATGACTCAGTCGCGTCCCGCTGCGCAGCGCACCGCGCACAATCTGCGCAATACGCTCATCGGGACGCCACGATAACCAGGCGTTCATTCAGATCTCCCATCTTGCATGATCCGCGAACTTCGCCGGGACAAATCAGGCGGTACGGCGCGCTCGCAGAGTCAGGACATCGCGTGCTCTCTGGTTGGGCAGCAGCGACGTCGGGAAAACGGCAACAAATACCGTTTGGGGAGCCATCTCAAAAACAGCCCACACATACTCGATGTGTATCGGGCTTGGCTCCCACGCGAAAAACCAGCGTTGGTGGACGCTGGTGAGGGACTTCAATAATGCCGTTCTACCCTGCAGGGAAGCAAAACGGTGACGCGTTGCGTCTGAGGACCGGGGGCGACGGTAAAAAGGTTAACGCCCTGCAACCAATGTGGACGGATTCTATGCACGGTTTTATAGATCGTCAACACTATAGAATTCAAGAATGATAACTTTTCGTAATTATGAACAGTGTTCAGTCACCCGAGAACCGCGCTCAATGCGCGTTTCGGGCGATCCGACCCTGGCTGTTTGGACTAGACCATTTGGTCGATCTACGTGCGGCGGCTAACGCAGGTAAAATCGACAATCGTTTTTTGCGTCAGATAGGTACCAACGCCGTTCCTCCTGCCTCCCCGTCCTATGCGCCGTGCATGCGGCCCTGAACCGTCACAGATGAAATACAAAGACTTACGCGATTTCATCGGCCGCCTCGAGGCGATCGGTGAATTGCGCCGAATTTCGCAAAAAGTGTCGCCGAATCTCGAAATGACCGAACTTTGCGACCGTGTGCTCCACGCGGGCGGCCCGGCTCTGTTGTTCGCGAACACCGAGCGGCACGCGTTCCCGGTGCTCGGCAATCTGTTCGGTACGCCGCGCCGCGTCGCGCTTGGCATGGGCATCGATGCCGAAGCAGGCGCGGGCGACCAGGCGGCGCTCGAATCGCTGCGCGATGTCGGTCGGCTACTCTCCGCGTTGAAGGAACCCGAGCCGCCGAAAGGGCTCAAGGACGCCGGCAAGCTGCTGTCGCTAGCGAAGGCCGTGTGGGACATGGCGCCGAAGACGGTCAACGCACCGCCCTGCCAGGAAATCGTCTGGGAAGGCAATGACGTCGACCTTGCCAAGTTGCCCATTCAGACCTGCTGGCCCGGCGATGCCGGGCCGTTGATCACCTGGGGTCTGACTGTCACGAAAGGGCCGAACAAGAGTCGACAAAACCTGGGTATCTATCGCCAGCAACTGATCGGGCGTAACAAGCTGATCATGCGCTGGCTGGCGCATCGCGGCGGCGCGCTCGATTTTCGTGAGTTCGCGCTTAAAAATCCCGGCAAGCCGTATCCGGTGGCCGTCGTGCTCGGAGCGGACCCGGCGACGATTCTCGGCGCGGTCACGCCGGTACCCGACACGCTGTCCGAATACCAGTTCGCCGGCCTGCTGCGCGGCGGGCGCACCGAGCTCGCGAAATGCGTCACACCGGGCGTCGACGGTCTGCAGGTCCCCGCGCGCGCCGAGATCGTGCTCGAGGGCTTCATCTATCCGCAGGAAGGCGCGCCCTCGCCCGCCCCGGCCGGCGCACCGCCGCGTCCGTCGAAGGGTGCGTCGGCCACGTACGAACACGCGCTCGAAGGCCCGTATGGCGATCACACCGGCTACTACAACGAACAGGAGTGGTTCCCGGTCTTCACGGTCGAGCGCATCACGATGCGCCGCGACGCGATCTATCACTCCACCTACACCGGCAGACCGCCCGACGAGCCGGCGGTGCTCGGCGTCGCGCTGAACGAAGTGTTCGTACCGCTGCTGCAGAAGCAGTTCACCGAGATCACGGACTTCTATCTGCCGCCCGAAGGCTGCAGTTACCGCATGGCGATCGTGCAAATGAAGAAGAGCTACCCCGGCCACGCGAAACGCGTGATGTTCGGCGTGTGGAGCTTCCTGCGGCAGTTCATGTATACGAAGTTCATCGTCGTCGTCGATGAGGACGTCAATATCCGGGACTGGAAGGAGGTGATCTGGGCGATCACCACGCGAGTGGACCCGACGCGCGACACGGTGCTCGTCGACCGCACGCCGATCGACTATCTCGATTTCGCGTCGCCGGTAGCCGGCCTCGGCTCGAAGATGGGGCTCGACGCAACCAACAAGTGGCCGGGCGAAACCGACCGTGAATGGGGCCGCCCGATCGTGATGGACGACGCGGTCAAACAGCGCATCGATAGCTTGTGGAACGAGTTGGGCCTCAGCCTGTAGCGCGCGCGGGACAACACAATCAATAACGGATGGAGCGCTCGCGCGGATGCACGCTTTTTCAATGATGTCGGACGGCTTTTTTCTGTCCTTGTCGCTGTGCCTCGATATCGGTCTCGTCAACGTCGCGATCATTTCGCTGACGCTGTCGCACGGCTTTCGGCCGGGCTTCTGGCTCGGCCTCGGCTCGTGCGTCGGCGATCTCATTTACGCGACGCTCGCGCTCGCGGGCATGGCCGCGCTGCTGCAGTTCGAATCGGTGCGCTGGGTCGTATGGATCGGCGGCGCGGCGATCCTCCTGTTTCTCACCTGGAAGATGGCGCGTGAAGCGATGTTCCCGGCCGCGGCGCAAGCTGTTGCCGGCGAAGGCGACGCGGCTGCGCCGCATCAGTCGGCATGGCGCGGGTTTCTGAGCGGCGTGCTGCTCGCGGTGTCGTCGCCGTCGGCGATCCTGTGGTTCGCAGCGGTCGGCGGCGCGCTGATCGCGAAGGCCGGCGCAACGAGCCCGACAACCGCGCTGATCTTCCTCGGCGGATTCTTTCTGGGCGGCCTGTGCTGGACGCTTTTCATCTGCGGGCTCGGCAGCCACGGACGCAAGCGCGCGGGCGCCGGTCTGCTGCGCGCGTGTCACGTTCTGTCGGCGCTGCTGTTCGCCTATTTCTCGTACAGCGTGATCGTCAACGGGTATCGCGACCTGATCGTGCAGAGCACCGCGCAAGTGGCAAGCTGAAGCGGCTCGCGAAATCGGGTAGGAGGCGGGGTTGCCCCCGCCGTCCTCCCACAACACCGGACGTACGGATCACGTATCCGGCGTTTCCTGACGACTGGATTGCTCCAGCGAGCTTCGTTTCGTTCGTCGTGTCGCCTGTCGTTCAATGGACACCCCAACCTCTCTCAGGCTTCCGGCCGTCAAGTTTGATCGCAGGCTCCCGGCTGTGCCGAGACTTGTGCCCAAACGCTCAGAGAGCACGCGTGACTATCCACTCTCGTCAGGTTCGGCCCTTCACTGCTCCGGTTCCGAGCCGCTACTATGGCCTCTGCTGACTCCCGCCAGCCCATCCCGGCACCTTGCGATGCCAGTAGCACAAGGCAGACTGACGGGGCTCCCAGGGTAATGCGCGCGACCTTCCTGCTTATGCCTGTCGGATCTACGTCGTGGCGTTCCGTGCAAGTATTGGGCTTTACAGATCTTGGACTGCTCACCCCGCCACACCGCCTGATATCCGCTTCCTGTTCGTCAGGCCAGCATTTTGCCTGCGGCTTCCTTCAGATTCCGCCTTACGACGGACACCCTTGCCGTTCAGCTAGCACTTCCCCTTGCCGGGTGTGCAGAGGACTTTCACCCCCAAGTCATCCGGCTCGCCACCACAGCGGGTCGGACAGCGCCAGTCACGGCGCTACGCGCCATGCCTGGCGCACCAAAAAAAACGGCTCGCATCGGCGAGCCGTTTTTCTTCATGCGACTCGACGTGAGCCGCTCATGCGAGGTACTGCGCGAGCTTCGGCAGATCGACATTGCCACCGCTCACCACCACGCCGACGCGCTTGCCCTTCACCGGCACGACGCCGTTCAGCACCGCCGCCGCCGCGAGACAACCAGTCGGTTCGACGACGATCTTCATGCGCTGCGCGAAAAAGCGCATCGTCTCGATCAGTTGCGCATCGCTGACCGTTTCGATTCGCGCGACCAACTGGCGGATGACCGCGAACGTGTAGTGGCCCAGATGCGTCGAAGCGGCGCCATCGGCAATCGTGCGCGGCGCGTCGATATGAACGATCTCGCCGCGTGCGAGCGACTGCTGGCCGTCGTTGCCCGCCTCGGGCTCGATGCCGATCACCGTGCAGGCCGGGCTCAGCGCGGCCGCCGACAATGCGCTGCCGCTGATCAACCCGCCACCGCCGAGGCATACGAACAACATGTCGAGCGGGCCGGTTTCGTCGATCAGTTCTTTGACCGCGGTGCCCTGGCCGGCGATCACGTGCGGATGATCGTACGGCGGGATCAGCGTCATGCCGCGCTCTTCGGCGAGCCGGCGGCCGATTTCCTCGCGATTTTCCTTGTAGCGGTCGTAGCTGATCACTTCGCCGCCGTAGCCTTTGGTCGCGGCGACCTTGGCCTCGGGTGCGTCGTGCGGCATTACGATCGTCGCGTGAATGCCGGCGAGGCGCGCCGACAGCGCGATCGCCTGCGCGTGATTGCCCGACGAATAGGTCAGCACGCCCGCCTTGCGCTGCTCCGCGTCGAAATGCGAAATCGCGTTGTACGCGCCGCGGAACTTGAACGCGCCCATGCGCTGGAAGTTTTCGCACTTGAAGAACACCGACGCGCCAGTGCGCTCGTCGAACGTGCTCGACGTCAGAACGGGGGTGCGGTGCGCGACGCCTTCGAGACGCGCGGCGGCGTCGAGGACGTCATCGAAGGTGGGAGCGGGAAGCGCTTGCATCGGCGAAACTCTCCTGGGGCGGTGGCGAAGCAGCCATTCTCCCAGCTTCCTCGATGCTTTGGAACGGCGCTCGCGCGAGCGCGCGACATCAGCCAGGAACGCTGCGGAAAGCAAAAAACAGCGACACAAAAAGAAACGACGTAACCCGGCACAAGCCGGCGTTACGCCGTCGACGTTCCCACGCGCGTCAGGCGCGCCCGCCCTTCTTAATGACGATAGTACGAGTGCCCGTAGCCGCGATAGTAGCCGTGGTAGTAGCCACGATAGTAAGGGCGGCCATAGCCGTAATAGCCTCCGACCACCACCGGAGCCGGTGCGAACACAACCGGCGGCGCGTACACCGGCGCAGGCGGCGGGGCGTAATAGACAGGCGGCGGCGGCGCATAGACCGGATAGGCCGGCGCGATCGGCACCCCAAGGCCGATACCGACGGAAACACCTGCCTCAGCGGTCCCGGCAAGTCCCAAGCCGAGTGCGGCTGCAACGACAAACGGAACGATCTTTTTCACTTCTATTCTCCTAGCGCGGCCTGCCAAGGTCGCCGATTGCGCATGCCTCGCATGCTGCGAAATCAATGTATCTAAAAAGCCCCAGCCGAAATGTTCGCATTTGTTGCAAATTGCAAGGGCGAGCCGAAGCGTTTTGCCGAGCGCGGCGCGAGCGCGCCTACGCGCCGCCGCGACCTGAGCGAAATCAGCCGGGAATCAAGGGGTTGCACGCGGGCGACGGGCCGCGCGTCACAGGTCTGATCGAGCGCGGGGGTTTGAGTTCGCGCATCGGTAATCTTTAATTACAAATTCGCTTCAATCCTGACAGCCGGAAGAAAATTCCCAACAAAAAATGCCCGGCTCAATTGCTCGAGGCCGGGCATTTTGTCACCTGCGAAAACCGCGCGACTAGCCGACCTTCACGTACACGAATTCGCGGGACACGTTGGGCGGCACGTATGCGCCGCTGATCCGCACGCGCGGCGTAAGGCGCTTTTTCTGATCCCACCAGCGACGGCGCTGGGCGCGCGTCAGGAACCGCAAGTGCTTTCGGTAAGAAAAAATACTCATCTCGACCCTCCCGAATTTCTTACTGCGAACGAAGTACGGAAAATACGACCGCCAAAACCGGCTCGTCGACCACTGTTCCTGTCACGATTGTGAACAGTTTTCACAACCGTGGGCGTCACGCCACCCGATGACCGAACGTTGGCGCCATATCGCCCGCAAACTTATCCGACGACCGCTGTCGAACCGTGCAAGGGGCCGGATCGCGGCCGCGCTTCGCCGGATGCGAGATACTGCTGCTTTCCCGTTCACACGATCCGTCTGGAGCAGGTGACCATGTCCCAGTCTTCCTTGCCGCGCGTCGGCTTCATCGGCGCGGGGCGGCTCGCGCGTTGTCTCGCGCTCGCGTTTGCGCGCGCCGGCTATCCGGTCACCGCGGTGGCGAGTCGCTCGGCCGATTCCGCGCGCCGGCTCGCCGCCCAGATCGCACACTGCGCGGCCACTGACGACCCGCAACAGGCCGTCGACGCCGCCGATATCGTTTTTTTAGCCGTTCCTGACGACAGCATCGGTACGACAGCGCACACACTCCGCTTTGGAGGCAATGCGGCCAGCCGCCCCGGCAAAGCGCTCGTGCACTGCAGCGGCGCCTCGCCGGTCGAACTGCTCGCGCCAGCGCGCGATCAGGGCGCGGCGATCGGCGGCTTTCATCCGTTGTATCTATTTAGCGGCGAGCTCGCCGATCTCGAGCGTATCGTCGGCTGCTCGGTGACGATCGAAGCCGACGGCGAACTGAAGGAGACGCTGACCGCGCTCGCGCTCGCGCTGCGCTGCCATCCGCTGTCGATTCCGCCGGGCGGCCGCATGCTGTATCACGCCGCCGCGCATTACGCGGCGAGCTTCGCGCTCTGCAGCCTCGCCGAATGCGTGGCGTTGTGGCGCACGCTCGGCTTCGCCGAAGACGACGCGCTGCGCGCGCTGCTGCCGATGCTCGCGGGCACGATCGAAACCGCGCGCGACAAAGGCCTGCCGAACGCGCTCGCGGGGCCGGTATCGCGCGGCGACACGGGTGTCGTCGAGAAGCAGCTCGCGCTGCTCGAAGGCTTCGGCGGCGACCATGCCGCGCTGTATGGTCTGCTGACGCGCCGCGCGGTCAACCTCGCCCGACGTCGCGCAACGCCGGCCGCGACGATTGAAGCGATCTCCGAAGCTGTGGAAGAATCGCTAGGCCGCTCGCTGAATCAGGCCGCGGCAGGTGCAAGCGTCAAGTAAGCCGTGATAATGTGACGTCCGGCACGCCGGGCGAACCACGCGACGACCCGCGCCGCGCTTCGGGACCAACAGACGAGAACGCACAATGATCAAGGTCAGCATCCTCTACCCGTACCGGGAAAACGGCCGTTTCGACATGGACTACTACTGCGCGACCCATATGCCGCTCGCGGCGAAGCTGTTCGGGCCGGCGCTGAAAGGCTGGTCGGTCGACGCGGGCCTGAACGCCGGGCCGCCCGGCACGCCACCGCCTTACGTGGCCGCGGGACACTTCCTGTTCGATAGCGCGGACGACTTCTATAAAGTGTTCAAGCCCGCGTCCGAGCAACTATTAGCGGATATCCCGAACTACACCGACGGCGGCAACGGCACAATCCTGATCAGCGAGGTCCGGATTTCCGTGTGATGCCGGACAGACAGCCATCGGGAGGCGGCGCGCAATGACGTCGAACCTCCGGTTGGCTAACCGGGTAAATCCAGAAAACCGCCGGCACGCACCGATCGGGCGACGCCGGCAGCCCGCGGCCCGTCGGCGGCCGTCATCAGAAGCATAAGGACACGAGATGTTTGGCGATATCGCCCGTTTTCTGCTCAATACCGTTTTCACGCTGTTTGGCGCCGCGCTGCTGTTGCGCGCGTGGCTGCAGGTTGTGCGCCTGCCGCCGTACAACCCGGTCTCGAACGCCGTGCTGCAGGCGACCAACTGGATCGTGCTGCCGCTGCGGCACATCCTGCCGAGCACGCGCAACATCGACTGGGCGAGCGTGGTCGCAACGCTGATCGCCGCGATCATCTACGTCGTCCTGATGATCGTGCTGACGGGCGCGGATCCGCTGACGCTCGTGCCGACGCTTCTGATCGTCGCGGTGCTCACCGCGATCAAGTGGGCGCTCAATCTGATCATCTGGATGACGATCCTGATGGCGCTGCTGTCGTGGCTCAATCCGCGTTCGCCCGCGATGCCGATTCTGTATCAGTTGACCGCGCCGTTTCTGAATCCGTTGCGTCGCGTGCTGCCGAAATTCGGCGGTATCGATCTGTCGCCGATCCTGCTGTTCGTGATCGTGCAGGTGCTGCAGATGGTCGTCACGCGCGCGGCGGTTCAGCTGACTTATATCGTGATCTGAGCTGATTGCGCGGGAAAGTTGGGCTGACGCGCGGCGGCCACTTGAGTCGGCGCGGCTTCTACACGGCTGCCGCGAAACCGCGGCTCTCCCCCGTCCGGAACACCGACACCGTCTGCTTCATCTTGCGCGCCTGCGTCTCGAGCGATTGCGCGGCCGCCGCGGCCTGTTCGACGAGCGCCGCGTTCCGCTGCGTGGTCTCGTCCATCTGCGTGACGGCCTGGCCGACCTGGTGAATGCTGCGGTTCTGCTCTTCGGAGGCCGTTGCGATCTCGCTGACGATATCCGACACGCGATGAATCGCGGCCTTGATATCCGCCATCGTCGTGCTGACTTCGGCTGCCTGCTGCGTGCCGCCTTCGATGATCGCGACCGACGTCGTGATCATCTCCTTGATCTCCTTGGCCGCGCTCGCCGAGCGCTGCGCGAGGTTGCGCACCTCGCTCGCGACCACCGCGAAACCGCGCCCCTGCTCGCCCGCGCGCGCGGCCTCGACCGCCGCGTTCAACGCGAGAATATTGGTTTGGAATGCAATGCCCTCGATCACGCCGGTGATCTCCGAGATTTTCGTCGAACTGCCGCTGATATCACCGATGGTGCGCACCATGCCCTCGACGGCAGTGTTGCCGGTGTTGGCGACCTGTGCCGCCTCAGTCGCGAGCGCGCTCGCGTTGCGCGCGTTGTCGCTGTTGCGGGTGACGGTCTGCGTCAATTCCGACATGCTCGCCGCGGTCTGTTCGAGCGAAGCGGCCTGCTCTTCGGTGCGAGCGGACAGATCGATGTTGCCGCTCGCGATCTGCTGCGAAGCGATGCTGACCGACTCGGCGCTTTCGCGAATCGAACCGATCGTCGCCGCGAGACGCTCCTGCATGTGCGCGACCGCGCGCAAGATGCTGCCGTCGTCGGCGGCGCCGGTGTGCAGTCGCTGGCTCAAGTCGCCGCCCGCGATCTGCTCGACGACCTTCGCGACTTCGGCCGGTTCGCCGCCGATCTGCCGCACGACCGCGCGCGTCACCAGCAGCCCTAGGCCGATCGCAACCGCGACGCCGACGACCGCGCAGCTCGCGATCCACCACGTCACCGAGCGAACCATCTCGACGCCGTTCGCGACACGCTGCCTGGCCAACTCGTCCCGCACGTCGGACAGCTTGATCATCAGCGTGCGCAGCTTGACGTGCAGCGGGTCGGTGGTCGATTTGAGCTCGGCGAGCGCGCCGGTCTGATCGCCCTGATCGGCCAGCGCCATCACCTTCGCGACCGAACCCATATAGGCCGGATAGGCGGCGTCGAAGTCGCTCAGCAATTGCTTCTGCGCGTCGGTGGTCGCGTGCTTGCGCTCGTAGTCGAATGCCGACAGGATCGCCGCTTCACCGCCGTGATTCAGGCGCACCGTATCGGCGCGGCCTGCCGGCTCCGGATTCAGGATGTACGAATAGAGGCGCCGGAAGTGCGAAGCCGCCTGCCACGCGGCGGTGCCGTCGTCGCGCACAGGCACGAATTCGCGGTCGTACATTTCGGTTTGCATCGTCGCGACTTCGCGCACCTTCAGCACACCGACCGTGCCGACGATGGCCGTTACGAACGCGCACAGCATCAAGGAGCCGACAAGCTTCTGGCTCAGTTTCAGATTGGAAAGCCACTGCATCTTGGGAAGATCTCTTGATCGGGATGGGAAGCGCCGGGTTTGTGCCGGCTTGCGGGAGCGCAAGCGCACGGTGTTGGGCAGTATTCGGATTAACGGCAGGCGCAGACAAAGTCTGAAGGCTCGCGCCGTTCGAACCGCAGAAGCGAAAAGACGGGTCGGCTGCTCGTGCGCGCGAGCCATACCCCTGCCCAAACGGCCCAAAAGCCTGTAAAATCGCGAGTTCTGCGGGCGTCGTATAATGGTAATACCCTAGCTTCCCAAGCTAGAGCCGTGGGTTCGATTCCCATCGCCCGCTCCACTTTCCCGCTGAGTGTTCAGCGGAATCCAGCAAGAGCCGCCTCCCTGAAGGCGGCTTTTTTGTAGTAGCAACGGCCCGGCACAGCGCGCAAGCCGCGCAGCCCCCACCCTTGCAGCAGCATCGACGATGATCCACGATCCAAACGACTCCGGTCTCCCGGACGACGCCCCGACCCCCACGAGCGCAGCCGACCAGCCCGCCGGCAACGAGACGAACGACGTCGACGGCACGCCGGGTGCAACGCCGGCAGATACGCTTCATCACCGCCGCATCCGCAGCTTCGTCACGCGCGCGGGTCGCGTGTCGACCGGCCAGCGCCGCGCGCTCGATGAGTTCGGCCCGCGCTTCGTCGTGCCCTATGCACCACAACAACCCGACTGGACCGGCGTGTTCGGCCGCGAAGCGCCGCGCGTGCTCGAGATCGGCTTCGGCATGGGCGCCACCACCGCGGAGATCGCCGCGCACCGTCCCTCCGACGACTTCCTGGGCGTCGAAGTCCACGAGCCCGGCGTCGGCGCGTTGCTGAAGCTGATCGGCGAGCAGTCGCTGACGAACATCCGCATCATCCAGCACGACGCGGTCGAAGTGCTCGAGCACATGATCGCGCCCGACAGCCTCGACGGCGTGCACATCTTTTTCCCCGACCCGTGGCACAAGGCGCGCCATCACAAGCGCCGGCTGATCCAGCCGAAGTTCGTCGCCCTGCTCGTGTCGCGTCTGAAGCCGGATGCGTATCTGCATTGCGCGACCGACTGGCAGAACTACGCCGAACAGATGCTCGAAGTGCTCGGCGCCGATCCGCGGCTCGAAAACACCGCCGACACCTACGCGCCGCGGCCCGACTATCGTCCGGTGACGAAGTTCGAACGGCGCGGCCTGCGGCTCGGCCACGGCGTGTGGGACCTCGTGTTCCGCAAGCGCGGCGCCGCGTAACGCGACGAGACGGCAAGCCAACGAAAAAAGGTCCGCACATACGCGGACCTTTTTTCATCGCACGGCAAATCTCAATCGGCCCAGCTCAACCCGCCGCTATAACCGATCAGCAGGATCAGCAGGCCAAAGCCGATCCGATACCACGCGAACACCGTGAAGTCGTGCGACGCGACATAGCGCAGCAGCCAGCGGATGCAGACGAACGCACTGACGAACGCGGCCGCGAAGCCGAGCGCGAAGCTGCCGAGCGCATCGGTGGTGAGCAGGTGCCAGTCCTTGTACAGCTCGTAGGCCGTCGCGCCGAAGATGATCGGAATCGCGAGAAAGAATGAAAACTCGGTCGCGGCGCGGCGCTCGATGCCGAACAGCATGCCGCCGATGATCGTCGAGCCCGAGCGCGAGGTCCCCGGAATCAGCGCGAAGCACTGTGCGAGGCCGACTCTCAACGCATCGAGCGGGCTCAGATCGTCGATGCTGCGCACCCGCACCGCCGCGTCGCCGCGCGCGCGCTGGCGCGCCTCCGCCCACAGGATCACGACGCCACCCGCGACCAGCGCAAACGCGACCGGCACCGGTGAAAACAGCGCCTCCTTGATCGACTTCTCGAACAGCAGGCCGAGCACGACTGCCGGAATCGTCGCAATGATCACGTTCAGCGCGAAGCGGCGCGCCTCGGGCCGGCTCGGCAGCCCCACGATCACGTTGCCGATGCGGCGGCGAAACTCCCAGCACACGGCGAGAATCGCGCCGAGCTGGATCACGACATCGAAGGTCTTCGCGTGCTCGTCGGAGAAATCCAGCAGACTGCCGACGACAATCAAATGCCCGGTGCTCGACACCGGCAAGAACTCCGTCAAACCCTCGACCACGCCGAGAATCAGCGCCTTGCAAGCCAGTAACCAATCCATCCGTGCCCCTTATCGCGGTAGGTTGTCACAACGAAATGGGCCCGCACGGTCATGACTGGCATGCGCGGCCCACGTGGCCGCTCGTGCCAGTCATCTTTCGACGATCTGCACGCGTATGCCGTTTGTAAGGATCGTGATTGTACCGGGTTCGTAGTTGACGCCGGCAAATTGCAGTTGCTCGGGCTTGAACGTGTAGATCGGATAGTTGGTCAGCAATTGGGTCGCGAGCAGCGCCGCGGCCGCGTTGATCTGCTGCGTGTACATCTGCGCCTCGCCGCTCACGCTGACGTTGTCGACACTCGGCGACTTGAGGATCACCGAACGGCTCGCCGCGTCGTATGCAAGTTCACTCGACAGCGTGAACACGCCATCGACCGGTTGCCGCAGGAACGGACTCGCGAAACGCGCGTCGAGCTTCACCTGCACGCGGTTCGCATCGGGCAGCATGCCCACCACCGGATTGCTCAGCGCGACATCGAACACCTGCGACACCGTGCGCTGATACGGGAACTTGCGCTGCACGGCCTCCTGCACCTGCTTCTGCGAGAACGTGTAGTGCGACGGCATGAACGGAAACGTCGGGCTCGCGCAAGCCGCGAGCGACACAGTGATGCCAAGCACGCTGCAGCCGGTCAGCGCAGCGCGCAGAAAGCGGCGCCGGGCCGGCGCTGCGGGTCGAGTCATGCGAAATCTCCTGTGGAAGCCCTTGCGGACATCGGCTTGCGTTGACGGGTGTGGTCAGCGACGGCGTTTACCACATGCCGTGCGTCATGGATGGGATGCCGGTTGTGTTTGCGCCTCGAGTTGCGTGAGCCACCCGAGCGCTTCGCCGCGATTCGCGCCGCACATCTCGAGTTGCGGCTGCAGACCCGAGCAGCATGCGGGCCGCTCCGGCCGGCCGAAGATCGCGCAGCGCAGATCGTCGCCGAGTTGCACGCAGCGCACGCCCGCCGGCTTGCCGTTCGGCATGCCTGGAATCGGGCTCGAAATCGACGGCGCGATACAGCACGCGCCGCAATCGGGACGGCACGCGTGAGCGTCCACCCATGCACTGTTCAACCTTTGATCCACGTCATCTTTCCTGAACTCAAACCTTGGCAACGTATTGCCAGACCCGCATTGTGCCACTGCCTGTCCGTGTGACCTTTTTACACAATCGGGTGCCGCGGGCACGCACGTAAACTCGAAGCTGCTGACTGACCATGACACGCGGCACGCTGCGAGAGCCGCCCACCGTCCGACACCGCTCATGTCCCAAACCGACGCCCTGTTCCGCCCCGACCTGCTCGCGCGCTACAGCGCGAACGGTCCCCGGTATACGTCCTATCCGACCGCGCCGCAGTTCCGCGAATCGTTCGACACCACCGACTATCACCGCGCCGCCGCCGACCCGGGTGCCGCGTCGACCGATCTGTCTCTGTACTTCCACATTCCGTTTTGCGACACCGTGTGCTTCTACTGCGGCTGCAACAAGGTCGTGACCAGAAATCGCGCGCATGCGCGCCCGTACCTTGAGCGGCTCAAACGCGAAATCGGTTTGCAGGCCGCGTGTTTCGATACGCAGCGGCCCGTCTCGCAATTGCATTGGGGCGGCGGCACGCCGACGTTTTTGTCGCATGACGAGATGGCCGAGCTGATGGCCGCGACGCGCGAGCACTTCAAACTTCTGTCCGACGATCGAGCCGAATATTCGATCGAGGTCGATCCGCGCGAGGCGTCGCCCGACACGGTCGCGTTTCTGCGCCGCCTCGGCTTCAACCGGCTGAGCCTGGGCGTGCAGGACTTCGATCCGCGCGTGCAGCAGGCGATCAATCGCATCCAGCCGTTCGAGATGACCGCATCGGTGATGCAGGCGGCGCGCGCGTACGGTTTTCATTCGATCGGCGTCGATCTGATTTACGGGCTGCCGCATCAAACCGTCGCGAGCTTCAGCCGCACGCTCGACACGATGCTCGAACTGGCGCCGGACCGGCTGTCGGTGTTCGCGTATGCGCACATGCCGCGGCTCTTCAAGATGCAGCGCCAGATGGATCCCGCGACGCTGCCGTCGAGCGAGGAGCGGCTGGCTCTGCTGCAACGGGTCGTCGAACGGCTGACTGAAGCGGGCTATGTGTACATCGGCATGGATCACTTCGCGCTGCCCACCGACGAGCTCGCTCGCGCGCAGGCGCAGCGCACGCTGCATCGCAATTTCCAGGGCTATAGCACGCGGGCCGAGTGCGATCTGATCGGTTTTGGCGCCTCGTCGATCGGCAAGGTCGGCGACGTGTACGCGCAGAACGCGCGAGAGCTGCCCGCTTACACCGACTCGATCGATGCGGGCCGGCTCGCGATCGCGCGCGGCATCCGCCTGTCCGCCGACGACCGTCTGCGGCGCGACGTGATCACGCAGCTGATGTGCAACCTCGAACTGCGCTTCGACGAATTCGAAGCGGCGTACGGCATCCACTTCGCCGACACGTTCGCGCCGGAACTCGCGCGTCTGCGTTCATTCGAGGACGACGGGCTGATCTCGCTCGGCGCACGCAAGCTCGAAGTGCGAATGGCCGGCCGCATGCTCGTGCGCAATCTCGCGATGGTATTTGACCGCTATCTGGGCGAGCAGACGCTCACACGATTCTCGCGCACGGTCTGAGCACCGCTCGCCGCGAACGCGCTGTGGCGGGTGAAGGCAATCGACTTGCCCGTCTACCGATTTTCGGCCATAATCTGCGTCTTCCTCGCGCGCTGAACTCCCGATGCAGCGCGCTGCAGTATCTGCCCAGGTGGTGAAATTGGTAGACGCAGGGGACTCAAAATCCCCCGCCGCAAGGCGTGCCGGTTCGATTCCGGCCCTGGGCACCAAACACTCTTCAACCGGTTTCAACGGTTCATCACGAAGCCCCGACAGCTATCGCTGAGCGGGGCTTTTGTTTGCTGTAGTCTCCAAACCCCCACCAGAGGGTCATTTCGGGGGTTGCCACGATTCAAGCGCCCGTCGGATGGAAAACGCCCCCAGCAGCGGCGCGACAACCGGAGACGCAAACATGGCGCTGACCGATGTCACGATCCGTAACACGAAGCCGGGTGAAAAACAGCAGAAGCTGTACGACGGTGGCGGCCTGCTGCTTGTCACGCCAACGGGCAGCAAGCAATGGATTTTCAAGTACCGTTTTGCCGGAAAGGAAAAGAGCCTCGCACTTGGCGTCTATCCAGACGTGCCCCTTGCCGATGCCCGCAAGCGTCGGGACGACGCCCGCGAAAAACTGGCAGCAAAACATTGATCCGGGGGAAGCCAAAAAGGCCGGGAAACGCGCCGCCCGCCTTGCTGCTGCCAATTCATTCGAAGCCGTTGCGCTCGCCTGGATGGAAGAGCGCGGTCAGTCCGTTGAAAGCGAGTCGATATCGCTGGGCCGATTACCTTGACCGGATCAAGGCCGGCGCCGAAGTCATTCCGATCAAAGGCGGGACGGTCGCCTGACTACCTCAGCGTGACAACCATTTGGAACAGCGCCGCCCGATGATGGAAGCGTGGGCCGTGCATGTTTGCGCATAGAGGATTAATTCAGAAGTGCGGCCCATAACACTCGCGCTGTGCCTTACAAGCTCGCACAAAAAAGCCGACTCGCGAGGATCGGCTTGTGCATTCGAGCGAGGCTCTATCGATATTCATCAATCTCAACCGTGCCGCCCATGGCTTCCATCATGGTGCGAATATCGTCGGGCACATCAGGCACGCGGTCGCCGCTCTCGTTGTCCCAATAGCAGAAGAAGCGCATCTGTGCGCCAGTGCGCTTGAGCAATTCGGGCAGGTCTGATCGGGGCAATGCCAAGCGTTCGACAAGATAGCGAAGGTGAGGCGCAAGAATATTACTCTGAACATGCCCCTTGCTATCCACACTCCATACACCAATTCGAGCGGGGTACTTGCTAGTGCGCCCAGATGGTGTAGTGCGGAATTGCCCCCGAACACTCTGCATGTCCGGTTCAACGCCAAAATAGTTTGTCCAGAATTCGGGCCGCTCCACGTCCTGGTAGATATTAAAAGAAGCATGTGCAAGTTGATGGGTCGTTACCATAACATTCCTTTAGGGTGCCCAACTGTGCATGTTGTCGATAATCAAGCCGTGAAATTCCACGTCTCCATCGTCATGCCAGATTACGTTGTTGTCGCCGCGCAATTTGTTGTACTGCTTCATAGCGTGAAGCATGTCGCTGAACGTGTTTTGATCGTATCCAAGCATCTTGGCGGCATAGCGTGGGTTATTGGTGCTCGCGGCGAGTTCAACGACATCGCCGCTCAACGCATCAGGCACATACTCAAACGGCTGCGCGTCGCCGAGCAGCGTTGATGCGCCTCTATCGCCAGCCCTGGCTGCGCGCGCGGCGTTCAGCCGGGTTTGCCAGGTGGCCGGATCATACTGGACAGACAGCACAGGTTCGCCGTTCGGGTGACTGCCGGTCCTCGCTACGGGATTCCTTAACGGCGTGCTGCTGTAGGGTGACGAAAACAGGCCATTACGCGGACCTTTAATGGCAAGCAGGTTACCCAGGCGAACCTCTTCGAGAAGAGCAAGGATGACCCACCAGCCATCGGTGTCAGGGTTGCGGTCCCGTACGCTATGAAAAAACAGCCAGTTGCGGCCAATGAGATTCCTGACCAGCTTCCGGTCCTCCTCCCACTTCCTGCGATTCAGTGCGGCGATAGCAAGAAATTCCCGGGTCTCCGCACTGGCCCTCTGAAGGTCTGCGGCCTTGCCGAAACACGCTTTATAGTGCCATTCGTCGCAGATGACATAACAGGCACCCGGTGGCCGCTGGCAGAACAGCTCCACGGAGTGCATTTCAAATACGGACAGGGACATAGGCGTGTCGATGGTCTATCTGAAGTCGCTGCCGGGGTTGACAGCAGTCAGATAATTACCGTGCGACAGGCAGTCCGTACATGGGCGACAGCCCAAAGTCTCCACGGCTCTCGATGAAACGGAAAAAAGCGCCCGCAGGAACATTGCGGTTTTTCGCGCCCGTAGCGCGGATGCTCGCGGGCAGCGACCGTACCGCTGGTCTATGACCTTTCCAGCCGCTGGCGGCACTCGCGCAGCAGATCGTTCGCCCGAAGCCGCTGTTCGCGCCAATACGGCGCGTACGTCCGCGAGTGCATCCTCGAAGAGACCAAAAATCGACACCTGCGCAACCGTTGCCGCTTTGGAGAAAGTCGAATGCCCGTTGTGGGTCGGGCGCTGCCCGTCATGGCAAGTAGCCAGCGGCCAGGAGCGGCGACAATGCATCTGCGCAGTCGCCAGGAAATTTGATTTGAGTCGCCGCCCCCTCGCTCCCTTTATAATCCGGCATGACTCCCTCCACTCCCCACGCAGCAACCCGACGAGCGGAACCGCCCACGCGATTCATCGGTTCGCCGATTCCGCACACCTCGGCGACCCATTCGCCTTCCACGCATTTCGAACGCACGCGCCACGAGCCGCACTGGTCGGTCGTATGAAAATACCCAAACGGCTTGCACCGCTTCTTGACGAAGGACTCATCGACGAAGTGATCGGCCAGTTGATGAGCGGCAAGGAAGCAACCGTCTACGTCGTGCGCAGCGGCGACTCGATGCGGTGTGCAAAGGTCTACAAGGACGCGAAGCAGCGCAGTTTCCGGCAAGCCGCATCGTATCGGGACGGCCGCAAGGTCAAGAACAGCCGGCAGGCGCGTGCGATGGAAAAAGGTACTCGCTATGGGCGCCAGATGCAGGAGGAGTTGTGGCAAAACGCCGAAGTCGACGCACTGTTCCGACTTGCCGACGGGGGCGTGCGAGTGCCGCAACCCTATATCTGTACCGATGGGGTGTTACTGATGGAACTGGTGGTCGACGCAACGGGTGACGTCGCGCCACGCCTCAACGACGTCAATCTGACTGAAGCGCGCGCCCTTGAACTGCACGCCCTGCTGCTCAACCAGGTTGTCCGCATGCTCTGCGCGGGTGTGATTCACGGCGATCTGTCCGAATACAACATCCTGCTGGCGGCTGATGGACCGGTGATCATCGATCTGCCTCAGGCCATCGACGCCGCCGCCAACAACGAAGCCGCCTCGATGCTCAAGCGTGACGTCGACAACCTCGCTGCGTACTTCGGACGGTTTGCACCGCAAATTCTCGGCGCGGATTACGGAACGGAGATCTGGGCGCTGTTCGAAGCAGGCGAGCTGAAAGTCGATGTCAAACTGACCGGCCGCATCGAGCTCGACACGCGACCAGTCGACCTCGACAGCGTGCTGCAGGAACTCGAAGAGACACGTCTTGACGAAGACGCGCGAGTGCGGCGACAGCAGGAACTGAGCGCGAACTGATAACCCGTGC
The DNA here is from genome assembly GCF_050436525.1 of Paraburkholderia sp. 35.1. Lineage (NCBI taxonomy): Bacteria > Pseudomonadati > Pseudomonadota > Betaproteobacteria > Burkholderiales > Burkholderiaceae > Paraburkholderia > Paraburkholderia sp. 35.1. Next base: position 1,095,910 of record NZ_JBNDMJ010000003.1, read on the forward strand.
TCGATGTACCCCGAAAGGTGCCCCGAAACAAGGTCTTCGACGAATGTTGCACCGGGAACCGGTTGCGCACCGTCAGAATAGTCGAGTTCGGCCAGTTTCCGTCGCTGGACCGAGCGTCGCGTTCGCTTGCCGCGCCACCGCAAATCCGTCCATGTCAGTGGCGATCGCGCAACACGGCGCCGTGCGCATGAAGGCGGATGATTGACGATCTTCTCTTCTTCACGCGTACCCGCCTGGGCGACGCGCTTCCAGTGACTTCACGTCGCGGGACATCGGGCGTATCTGCAACGATGCGGCAGATGAGGTACGCGCTTCGTATCCGGATGCACGGATCGACGTGCGCGTGACGGGCGAGACTGCCGGCAAGTGGGACCGCGCCCGCATCGGCCAACTGCTGATTAACCTGCTTGTGAACGCAGTCCAGCACGGTGCAGGGAATATAAGCGTGGATGCTCTCGGTCATGGTGGGCAGTTGACTCTCGTCGTGTCGAACGAAGGCAACCCGATACCAGCGGCCGCCCTGCCGACGCTCTTTGATCCATTGACACGGGCCAGCCGCCCGCCGAGGCAAAGTGGACCCTCCTCGAGTATGGGCCTGGGCCTTTACATCAGCCGGTGCATCGCACATGCGCACAACGGCACCATACAGGCCGGGTCGAAAGACGGCAGGACGACCTTCACGGTCCAGATCCCCCGTTTTCCGTCGCACGTGCTCTGCCCGGAACGGCCTTGCGCCCCGGAGTTTCACGCCGGGAGCTTGTTGCGCTTCGTCATGCCATTCCAGATCGCTCGCCAAGCCGGTCCCGTGCGTCGAACGGCCGCTGTACTCAAAAAGCTGACTCGGGGCGTGATATGGATAGTGGGTCGGCTAACAGCCATCGGCCCGTTAGCGACCGTCACCAATGCGGGCCCATGCGAGCCTGTCTGACCGCATTTTGATGTATGCCGGATCAGAGGACAGCGCGGGAGAGAGTTCACTCCAGGTTAACTCGGAAGGCGGCCCAAGATAAAGGATGGCGTCGAACTGCTCCTGCATCACAGGAGAGCGGACAGGATCGACATATATCTCCACCATGACGTCGTCGTGCCTAGTGAACATGGCGTGCGGATAATACGATCGAAAGCTCGCCTCTCCGAGCGGAGTGCCGAAAATGAGCGCAAGACTTGGCGTCAGCCAGGAGCTGACGTCGGACTGTAAAGTCGCCGGATCACCAAACACCGGGGTCCAAACAGAATAGACTTTGACGCCTTGGCTTTCCAGCAACGAAACGATGGTATTCGGCAACGGGTTGAATCGTTGCTCTGCCTTCTCTGGGAATTTCAATTGCCAGTACAGGTTCTTGCGCAAAAGGTGCATGCCGCCATAGACGACCAAAGCGCGGCGCTGCCTGGCCAGCACTTCACGTTGGATAATTTCAACCGCACAGGTGTTGCGGTCGCCCATGGCTTTCCAAGCCTTATCGAGATCGTCGGCGCTATTGATTTTCGACCAATCTATCGGCGGATCGCCTAACAAGATGCGAATCTGACGGTCTTTAGGGAGCGAGGCATTCACATCGCGGACTTCACGAAAAAGCCCTTCAAAGACAGGACGATCCCACACATCGTGGGGCTGCGTGGTGTTTTGCCAAGCTTGGCGGAGTTGATTTTCGGGTACGTCATCCCCCGCAACGAACCGGTCCATCATCTCCTGATAAAGAGAATTGCCACTTTCAACTACGATGTCGTTCACGATGTAAGCAAATCGCGGGTCCCGGATCAGCGAAACCCGAAAAGCATATGCTTGCTCACAGCCGTGGCCGCCGTCGCAAAGCGCGACGACATCGTGGGATTTGAAAGCGTCAAGAATAGCGGCGATCGGATCAATCGGACTTGCAGCTATTGTCATCGTGTGGGCTCCATCACTCTGGCGGCGAACGTTACGAATCGTTGACCAAGCATTTATGACGGTCGGACAGGCGACAGGGTTCTGCGTGAGGCATTTGGTTGGGTGTCTGGGTCCAATCAACGCGACCTTCCCTTGTGGGTCGACGTGAGCCGGATGCCTTAAGCGGAAGTCAGCTCGAACGCGCCCTCCCGATCTCACCCGCCAGTGCATTCCCCAATACAGCTCCTGTCGATGATGATGGGCCGCCCGGTTTAATCGGCGATCGGCTCTTCATGCTCCATCGTATCGGCGGAATCAGCATTCTCGACCCGAGTCAAAACGAACTCGGCGACCGAGTTCCAGTGCCTCAATGCGGCCACGCGCCCGTTTTCCATCACGAACTCGAATGTCCTTTGTGGCCATTTCGGGTTGCGAAACTGAAGACCCTTGAGCGGAGTTAAAACTTCCGCAGGAGCCTCTGGAAAGTGCAGCATGAGCTGGTTGTCGCGCCGCAGCTTGATCGCGCACCTGGCGCCGAAAGCAGCCTGGTACGTGCCGGTAAGCTGCTTGAGCACACCTGGCGCAGGCGCGTCCGGAATCCGGACGAACACGGCATCCGTCGCGTCGAGCCACAAACTGACGCGGTCGATATCGCCGAGTGGACTGGTCAGAAACGACATGGACCACGCACCTTCGGCCTCGTCATCGTCGGTATCGAACCGGTCGTAGTGGTAATGATGCAATGGCAGCTTCGTTTGACGGAAACGAAACTGAAGCTGAAAATCGTTGAGTGAGATATGTAGTTGCCCGTAGGCAGGATGCTCGTAGCGACCCACGTAGTCTGCGAGATCGTGTGAGGGCCGCGTGTCTGGAATTGCGCTTGGCCTTACCCGTTCGCGCGACTCGCGCATGTTCTGCTTTGCTTTCAAATGGAACTCGCGCAATGCGTCCATCGAACTCGACTCACCCAGTCCCAGCAGGCGGTCGTAGACGTTGTAGCCGACGGCATTACGCAGCATCGAGCAGTGGTCCCCGATCACGAACACGACTACGCCCAATTTCTCGCGCGGTAAATACGAGACCTGCGAATGGAAGGCGCGGAGATCGCCGCCATGACTCGCAAGCAGATGTCCCCGATACGAAGAGGTTTGCCGGCCCATCCCATAGATTGAATTAATCTCCGGCTCAAAACCAAGGACGTCGCCCAGCGGGTCCGGAAATGCGAGCCCAGGCGCCAAAGTAGCCTGCAGTATCTGCTCCGGAATCACCTTCTTTCCAGCCATCACCCCGTTGTTCATCAACACGGCCAGCCAGCGACTCATATCATCGAGGCTAGAGACGATGCTCCCCGCTGGACTCGACCAGTTCAACTCCGGATACGGTGTCTGCCAGAGCGCCTCACTATCGCGCCTCTCCGTGAACGGTACCGCGTGATTCGGATGAGCCAGCATGTCGGCAACGGTGAAAGCAGTCTGGGGCATACCCACAGGACTCAGAACCTCGTCGCGGACGAATTGATCCCACGACTTGCCGCTTAGCAACTCGATGATGTGGCCCACAGCCTCGTACATCATATTGTTGTAGATAAGCTTCGATCGAAATGGAGCGATAGGCTTCATGAATCGGATCCGGTCGAATAGTTCCTTTTTTGAGAACTCGGCTCTATGCAGGATCATGTCGTACCGGGGCACGCCGGTACGATGACCGAGCATATCGCCTAGTGTCACCGCGGCATCGAGCGACTTGTCGTAAAAGCGCAAACTCGGGACAACATCGCGGATCGGCTGATCGAAGGTCAGCACGCCCTTTTCGACTAGAATTCCGGCGGCAATGGCCGTAAATAACTTGGTGTTCGATGCGATAGGAAACAAAGTTGACGATAAAAACGGCAGTCTGTTTGCATAGTCACGATAACCGTAGCCTCTCGTGAAGATGACTTTTTCGTCTTTCACAATACAGACGCCTATGCCGGGTGCATTCCATTCATGCACCTGTGCTTCTATGTAATCGTCGAAATCGCCCAGATCGCTTAGCATCTACCGTCCTTTGATTCGAAGGTCAGTGAAGACTGGAGCAAGTCAAAAACCGCAAGAAATTCTACAGGGAACAATAAAAAGCATTCGATTAGTGAATCGCTAATGCCACGACTGCGTTCCTGAACGAACGGCCGTTATGGAGAAAATTGAACGACCCTTGTGGGTCGGGTATCGCCCATCGAGGTTGGCGCAGACTGATTTTCTCTTCACTTGAAAGGAGAGTCGAAATGGACGCGATCATCGTCGGCAACGTGCCGCGCGTGCCGTGGAACAATGACAAGCTAACCGGGCAGAAGTCGCCGCTGAAGCTCAACGAGATTTGGGCCATTCGGATTCGCCTGCAATTGGGGGCGAAAACCCGTGATCTGACGATGTTCAATCTGGCGATCGACAGCAAACTTCAAGCGTGCGACCTGACAAAACTTCGAGTCCGCGATGTCTGTCTGGGCACACGTAGCGCTCCGGGCGACCGTTATGCAACAGAAAACGCAGCGGCCGGTGCAATTCGAGATCACCGAGCAAACGCGGCATAGCGTGGGAAACTGGATCAAGGCAGCAGCTCTGTGTCCTTCAGATTTCCTGGTCCCGGGGCGAATACACGCACGCTGTCCGGTCAGGATGAGACATTCGACACACGTTTCTGATTCGTCGACAATCGGTGAATATAGTCAAACCTCGACGGAAGACTTGAGATGATGCTGCGGCCGACAGAAATCCAAATTGAATCAACCCGGCTCTTGATCAAACCGTTCTCGGCCAACGACGCGGATGCTGCGTTCTCGTTCATCACCCCTTCGCTCACCCGTCACATGGCGTGGGAGCCGCCTGCATCCCGGCAGGATTTTGATGGTGTTTGGCGGTCCTGGGTACCGTCGATTGACGATGGGTCAGACTATGTGTTCGCGATACGTCAACGCACCGACGGGAGTTTCCTTGGGTTAGCCGGGCTTCACCGCGTCCGCACCGAGAGCCCGGAACTCGGTATCTGGATTCGTGAAGATCGTCATCGAAATGGGTTTGGCTGTGAAGCTGTGACCCTTGTTGCGCACTGGGCAACGCGAACCATTGGTTGTGAAAGCTTTACCTATCCGGTTGCCGAAGAGAATCGTCCCAGCCGGCGCATCGCCGAATCGCTAGGCGGCGTCATTGTGGAAAGCCGCGCGACGCCAAAGTACAAGTCTGTGGTTTACAGAATTCCTCGCCAGCCAGTCGCAAGCGAGGTATAGGCGATTCTGCCTGTGGACTGGCTTCCGTCGGCCAAGATCGGTCAGTCAAGGTCAACGCCCAGATCGTCAACTGCGTGCGTGTCGGTCGACGCGAGTGTTAGCGACCCGATAACGATGAGCTGCTCCAGCGTTCATACAATGCTGCGATATCCGTGGCACAGAGCAACTTCATCGACTTGCCGATCTCGTCCAGCGGCCAGTCCCACCAGTTCATCTCGAGGAGCATCCCGATCTCATCGTCCGAAAAGCGCTTTCGGATCGGCTTTGCCGGATTCCCTCCGATGATCGTATAGGGTTCAACGTCCTTCGTGACAACGGCGCAACTCCCGATCACGGCACCGTGACCGATGTGAACACCTGGCATGATCATCGCTTCGGAACCGATCCAGACGTCATTCCCGACAACGGTATCGCCGGCGGGTTCGAATGCATCGCAGGCGTCAGCAAACGCCGGTTCTTCCGTCATGTAGAAGAAGGGAAATGTGGTTACCCAATCGTTCCGGTGCCCCTGGTTGCCCGCCATCATGAACGTCGCACCACTTCCGATAGAGCAGAAGCTACCGATGATCAGCCGGTCGACACCTGTGCGGTCTGGCAACAGGTAGCGCGCACAGTCATCAAAGGAGTGTCCGTGATAGTAGCCAGAGTAGTAGCTGTAACGCCCCACGATGATGTTGGGATTGGTTACCTGCTCTGAAAGCGGCTTCCCCTTGAAGGGGCTGTCGAAGTAATTCTTCATAAAGGGACCACGCTGTAGTCTGGGGCGCGTTTATCGTTCGAGCACGCAGGTTACGAGCCGCTGCGTAAATTCGCGACAATCAGAGAGAATTCCGGTCGCTCACGGCGCAGCGTCAAGTTCACATCCTGGCGTCAGCGAGTGGCCATCTACGCCCGACGATCACTTTCGAGCAGCCCGTACAGCGCGCTATCCGACACCTCATCGCCAACTATCCAGCGATCACGCAACAACCCTTCGCGGACAAATCCGAGCCGTTCGAGAAGAAGCGCCGAGGCTACATTTCGTGGGTCGATATCCGCCTCAATCCGGCGTAAATTCAGCGTGCCGAACGCGTGCTCGATCAGCGCGGAAACCGCCTCACTCATATATCCGTTTCCCCAATGCTTGCGTTGCAGACCAAAGCCTATCTCCGCGCGTCGGCATTGCTCGTCTGCATGAAAGAGAGCGCAATCACCGAGCACTTCGCCGGTTGTCTGCAACTCGACTGCACAGATGAAGTCCTGGCCGCCAGCTGACGTCTTCAATTTACGTGCGACTCGATCCGTTGCCTGATCCAGGGACGTCATCGCCGGAAACGAAAAATAGCGCATCGCATCCGCGTCCGACCAGATCGCGAACAGTGGTTGCGCGTCTTCATGACGAAGCGGCCGCAGAACGAGGCGTGGGGTAGTCAGCGTGACGGGCTCGAATAATGGCATGACGGGGGCGGGGCACCGGAAATAGATGACCCCATTAGAGCATGTGGGCCGAGAGCCAACAACCGCACGCATCGAACCGCGTGGCGGCACAGCCTTTGTGCAGCCACTTTCGCGATTTACCTCTGTCGCTTACGGGTCGCGTGCTGCCGGTGATGACACGACACTTGTCGATCGCACAACGATTGGCAAGGTTCGGCCACGAACGCTCCTTCGCAGTCGAATGGCGAACGTCTGCTGATGAGCGACGAGTCGCCACTTGGCGAAGCAAAGGCGACCGACGATTCGTCGGACGAGCCGGCTTCATTTTCAAGCACTGTGCGCGGCGGCTCAGATTTCGATGGCCATTCTGGCCGATAGCGCCGTCCGCTGGAACAGCCGTCCCTGTGCTTCTCGCCATGCCAGTGCTTCCGCAATGGCGAGTTAGCCGCTAAAGCGGTTTGGGTATCGCTGGAAGTCACTTCCAGACAAAAATGGTTATCGCTTCTCACACCAACGCGCGGTTCGCTCGTGTGCATGCGCTCATGCGGACCGATGCGGTCGAAAAAAGTCGACCGGGTTAGGGTCGGCTAAAGATTCCGGCTTCAGAGGGCCACGCCGGAACTTGAGAGGAGTCGGCGGGCAGGGGCACATCGTCCATCAGTGACATGGCCTCTTCAATGCCCTGCCAGAATGACCCGGCGATCCCGGCGCGCTGTAACGTCGTCAGGTGGGGCAAGGCTGCATCGAGAAACCTGCCCAGGACCATCGCCCGCGCGACAAGCGCGCTCACGGTCTTCGTGTTGGCGGTCACGAGCCTGCTGATTCGTTCGAATGCGTCGTTCGCATGGTCCAATTTTCAGATCCGCTCAGAATGCCTGCCAGTCCTCAGCACTGGTGCCGGACGAAGCCAGTGTGTTCCTCTTCGGGGTAGTGAGGGGCGCCGTCTCTCGCCTTGTCAACGCGGCAGGATGGGACGTGCGAACCTTCGGTGCCGGCCGACGCGGTTCGCTCGGCGGGGCAATCACTCGTGACGCGGATGCCCTCCCGTCGTCGACCTTGAAGACGGCCACTGCGTCACGCAACCCTTGGGCCTGCTGGGCCATCGATTGCGCCGCTGCCGAGGCTTCCTCGACCAGCGCGGCGTTCTGCTGGGTCGCCTCGTCCATCTGGGTGACGGCGGTATTGACCTGCCCGATGCCGGTGCTCTGTTCTTCCGATGCTGCCGCGATCTCGCTCATGATGTCGGTCACGCGCTGCACCGACTGAACAATTTCCTTAATCGTGCTACCAGCTTCCTCAACGAGCTTCGAGCCGGCATCTACCCGGGTCACCGATTCGCCGATCAACTCCTTAATCTCTTTGGCCGCCGTGGCGCTGCGCTGAGCGAGCGTGCGGACCTCGCCGGCCACGACGGCAAAACCCCGCCCCTGTTCGCCGGCGCGGGCCGCCTCGACCGCGGCATTGAGCGCGAGGATGTTGGTCTGGAACGCGATGCCTTCAATCACGCTGATGATCTCGGTCACCTTGGCTGAGCTGTCGGAGATCCCGTGCATCGTCTCGACCACGCGTCCGATCACTTCCCCGCCGCGTTGCGCGATACCCGACGCCGTACTGGCCAGCGCGGTCGCCTGCTTCGCGTTGTCGGCGTTCTGGCGGACCGTTGCCGTCAGCTCTTCCATGCTCGAGGCGGTTTCCTCGAGGGACGCGGCCTGCTCTTCCGTGCGCTGCGACAGATCGGTGGTGCCCTGCGCGATTTCGCCTGCGGCGACCGAGATCGACTCGCTGGAGGTCTTGATGCCCTGCACGATGGCCGTCAGCCTGTCCCGCATTTCAGCGAGCGAGCCCATGAGACTAACGCCACCCGAGAACGGTACCTTGACGTCGACCAGGAGATTACCTCTCGCAATTTCCTGTGCGACAGCCGCTGCAACTGCGGGGTCTCCACCAAGTGAGCGACTCACGCTGCGCATGAGTAGCAGCATGACTCCCGACAGCAAGAAACCAACTAAAATTACGGAAGCCAAGCCTTTTATCAGGTCGCGTTCAAACGTTGTGTCAATATCGTCAACGTAGGCACCTGTATATACATGCCAGTCCCACGTCGGCAGATAGGCGCTGTACACCAGCTTATCAACCGGTTTCGTCTGCCCGGGATGTGGCCATTGATACTGCGTCAGGTGATTCGCTCCTGGGTCATTGCTTCTTATGACCTCGAGTGCGACGTGCTTCCCGTTCGGATCAGTCGAGCCGGCGGCGCTCTGATTCTCGAGTTTTGGGTTTGTCGGATTCAGGATTCTGACCGCGTTCGAGTCGTAGATTCCAAAATAACCGCTGCCATCGGCACCATATCGCATCGCCCTAAGCTCCGAAATTGCATTGGATTTCGCGTCCGACTGCGAGATGGCGCCTGAATCAGCTAGCTGCTTCCAGCGCTCAGCGGCGCTCATTGCAGTCTCGACCTCTTGTTGCAGGGCGACTTTGCGTCCCTCCATTAGTGACATCCTGTTGAGCCCTGACTCGGTACCTGCGACCGCCAGAAGGCCAAGAATCAATAAGGCCATCATGGCCCGCAGATTGGCGTTCAGTGTCCGTACTCCCATGTTTTTCTCCGTAGGACTGGTTGACATCATATGTTGCATCTAATAACGTTCATGCAACATTCGTTTACCGGTTATCGACTGAACTGCACAATACTTAAGAGTTTCTGAACGTTTCGCGATCGCCATGACGGACGCACTGGTGAGCCTTGCTGCGGCAGGACTCTTGGCGGTCTCAAGAGTCAAGTGCAACGTTTAGCTAATCCAGCTTTCTCTAACTCTTTAGCCATTGCTTCCTCGGGGGAGTCCCAGCCGAGCGTCTGGCGAGGCCGCCCGTTGAGCAATTTGGCGATGTCATTGAGTTGGGTCTGCGAGAGCGTCGAAAGGCCCGTGCCCTTTGGCAGAAACTGACGCAGCAAGCCGTTGCTGTTCTCATTGCTGCCGCGCTGCCAGGGCGCGTGCGGATCAGCAAACCAGATATCGATATTGAGCCGCCTGGAGAGGCTCGACATGGCAGGCCATTTCCGTTCCCCGATCGTAGGGCAGGCTCTCGCGAAGAAAGGCCGGCAACTTCTTCATTTGCCGCGAGAAGCCTTCCAGCGCATCCTTGGCCGTACAGCCATCCATGCGGCACAGAATCACGAAGCGCGTCTTGCGTTCGACCAGCGTGCCCACGGCGGAACGATTAAACGCACCCTCGATGAAGTCGCCCTCCCAGTGCCCCGGCAACAACCGTTGCTCGATCTGCTCGGGGCGATATTGGATGCGCAAATCCTCGGGAACATAGCTGCCGCCAGCAAGCGTCGTGCGCCGATTTTCGCGCGCCGGTTTTTCCTGGCGCAAGGCTGCGATCATGGCCGGTTTCAGCGAGCCACGTGCATAGGTGTAAATGGCAGCGTAGACCGTCTCGTGGCTGACGTGCTGACTTGGGTCGTCCGGATACATGGCCCGCAGTTTCGCAGCGATTTGCTGCGACGACCAGCGCCAGTAGATCAAGCGATCATGCACATGCCGATAAAGCGCGCTGCCTTCGATCAACTTGCGCGGCCGCACACAGCGCCGACGACGTCGAAGCGCTGCGCACCAGCAGCCCCGCAATAGTTCTTATGCTGCCGCCCTTTCGATGTTCGATCATGATCGCCGCGCGTTCTTCCGCACTCAAATGCTTGCCCGCGGAATATCATTCGGCGATGCTCGAACTCACCAATGCCATCCTCGCCACACTCGGCCACGGATCGTCCGGGCGGGACCGACCATTGATCGGCCCAAGTCGGGCCTCGCCCCTTTGAGCGAGCCGGAACGGCCGCTTTTGAATGGGATGAAGACGTTCTCAAAAATTCGCCGAAGGGCTGGAACGGGTCGAACTCGCCCGACTGTAATATGCCCGGTTCGCCGATAAGCTTTCGCTCGCTCATTCCGGCAAATACGCACGCCCGGTGGTATTTTTGGTGGTATCCGTACCGGCAAAATTCCTCAAACCCGCTCAAGCAAAGCGATAGCAGGGGGCTTTTCATTCCGGCCCTGCCATCAAACAATCTTCCCGATTCCCAATCGTCCGGAAGACATCGCCAGTCGCATCTCCCATCACGAACCCTTTAGCCACACCGGGATCATTCATCCAGGCTGGTAAGCACGCCCTCGCCGCCTCACTCCCGACGGTGGAAAGTACCTTGCGACACAGAGCCCGTAAATGATCAGCGCCGCGACCGTGTAGGACACGAATCGCGCCGCAAAGAACAGCAAGACTACGACGATCGCGGCCAGCAGCATTTCCAGTCTCGGACCGAGCGCCGACAGTTGCCCGCCGCGCGCTTCGAAGGCGGTCCCCAGCAAAATCAGCAACGGGATCAACGCGAGCACCATGTGGATCGGCTCGAGGATCGGATAAGCCACGAGCATCGTCATCGACGCGAGCGCGTAGTCGATGCGGCTGTCCCGATGGCGGCGAAACACCAGATACGCGGACAGCAGGCAAGCAGCCAGCACCAACGCATGCGAAGCAATCGACAGCAACGTACCGGACACCGGCATGCCGATCGTCGCCGATAGCGTCTGCAGCGCGCCCCTCACGGCATTGTTCATCGGCGCCCCGCCACCGCTCATCGCCAGTGCCATGCCGTTCAGGCGCGGCATGTCCGACACGAAGTAGTGCCACAAAACGTCGAAGCCGAGGCGCGCTCCGGTGATCAGCGTCAACGCAATCGCAACGACGCTCGCCATCACGAACGTCCGCCATTCGCGACGCAGCAACAGCAGGCCGGCGACGGCCACGGGCGTGAGCTTGATCGCGATCGCAAAGCCAAGAAAGAGTCCAGCGGCATAACCTTTGCCACGCTCGATCAGCGCGAAGGTCGCAATCAACAGGAAGAACAGCAGTTCGTTCGATTGGCCGTCGTAGGTATCTTCGACGAGCGGAAAGCTCAGCAGCGCGACCGCCACCAGCAGCAGATTCACGCTGCGCTCCGTGCCGCGGTACGCCATCGTGACGACGAGATACAAAGCCACCGAGAACAACACGATCGACGCACTCGCCCAGACGATTTTCGCGGCGAGCGGCGTCAGCAGCGCGAGCGGCGCAAACACCAGCGCGAACTGCGGCGGGTAGGCGTAGAAGATGTCGTCGCCCGTCGAGCGCGCGCCGATGCCCTGCAAAAACGCGATGAGCGCGTCGTGATCGTACAGGCGCGCCGGGTCATGCAGCACGACGTTGAAGGCGTACAGGTAGAAATTGAAATCGCCGAAGGCGTCAGGGACGTTGCCACGAAACTTCGCGACGACGTGAAGGATACGCAGCGCGAGGCAGGCTACCGCAATCAGCAAAAGGAGCGCGGCACCCGCGCCGAAGTTCGACCTGGTCCGTACGGCGCCTGCGTTGAACATGGTGTCTCTCCGCGGTACGTCAATCAACGTGGGAGTTGCTGCGCCCATGAGACCCGCGCTAGCGGGGGCGTACCAGCAGACCATGTCGCCGGTATGGTCCGGGGATGGCCGGCATGGCCAGCCATGCCGGTTTCGTGCCGGACGACCGGACAGAGATTACCGATTCGCAAAAATCGATCTGTGCGCTCGCCCACACGAGACCGACCAATGTCGGGAACTTCGGCGCGCGAAGATCGTTCGTCGGCGGCGAATCGCCGTGTTCGCCGCGGAATACCACGCGTCGCGCCGATCGGCGCTTATCGGCTCGCGGCCCCCCATACCAGCGCGCGCAACCTCGCGGCGTCGCTTGATCACGTAGCCGCCCCACATCAGCACGAGCCATGCCGGCACCAGCCACACCGAGATCGACAAGCCCGGCGTCAGCGCCCCTGTGTTCGCCGCATGTCGCCGCTGGGCGTGGAACGCTGTCGAAGGCAGCGCTGTGGCAGATTGCACGGCTGACCGTACGGTCCGGTCTGGCGAAACCGCTAACTTTACCCGACCGATATTCCTCTGACATTCGGAGCCGCCCGCTTCGTTCTGCGCCGCACTCAAGCGCGCGGATTGTGATTGTCACGGGGATCGCGCCCGGGTATGTTGCCGAAGTCCACTTTTCACGCCGCGGAGCTTCACTATGTTGCCCAAACGTCTGCTTTGCGCCGCCGCGTTGTGCCTCTGTTTCGCGGGCGTCAGTCCGTCCGCGCTCGCGCAGACGGTGCCCGCCGCCCAGCAACCGGCCGATGACGCCGCGTCGCAGGCAAGCGGCCAGCCTGCGCCAGCGCCTGCCCCCGCTACTGCCAGCAAGCCGCCTGCCGCCGCGCTCGGCGGCCCGGTGCGCAACATCGTGCTCGTGCATGGCGCGTTCGTCGACGGATCGAGCTGGAACGGCGTGGTCGCGAAGCTGCAGCAAAAGGGTTATCACGTGAGCTCGGTGCAGAACCCGCTGACCTCGCTCGCCGACGACGTCGCCGCGACCCGCCGCGTGCTCGATCGCGAGAACGGTCCGGTGCTGCTGGTCGGGCACTCGTGGGGCGGCGTCGTGATCACCGAGGTCGCCGCGAACGCGCCGAACGTCGCCGGGCTCGTGTATGTCGCCGCGCTTGCGCCGCAACTGCACGAATCGGCGATGGACGTGATGAAGGCCGGCGGGCCGATGCCGGCCGGCCAGAGCATCAGCAAGGACGCGAACGGGTTCTTGTGGATCGACCGCGCACGCTATCACGCCGATCTCGCCGCCGACGTGCCCGAGACCGTCACACGCGTGCTCGCCGCCGCGCAGGTGCCGATCGCCGCGAGCGCATTCGACGAACCGGTCGATCAGGTCGGCTGGAAGGACAAACCATCGTGGTACGTGCTGACGACGAAAGACCACGCGGTGTCGCCCGATCTGCAGAGAATGATCGCCGCGCGCATCGGCGCGAAGGTGGTGCCGATCGCGTCGAGCCATCTCGCGCCGGTGTCGCACGCCGGGGCGGTAGCGGAGGCGATCGATCACGCGGCGCGCGAGTTGAGCCGGCAGCAGCAGTAAGCCGGCGGCTCGACGCCGCGCGGCTCAGCGCAGCATGAACGACATCGCCGACAGACAGTTCAGCATCCGCACCGCATGCTCGGCCGACGCCGCACTGAAGCGCAACGTCACGCCATCGACGCGCGTAAGCGTCGGCCATTGGCAGAACAGATCGGCGAGCCCGCTCGTTTGCACGCGCAGTTCGCAGTCGATCGTTCGCGGCTCCGCGCGCGTCGCCGCAGGCGCGCGGCCCGCTTCGACATGCTGACGGACCACGTCGCGCGCGGCGGCCCACAGCGCCTCGCGCACGCTCGCAGGCGACTGCGTGACGCCGCTTGCTTGCCCGGTCGCGGTCTTCGTGACGACGAAACGCGCGCCGGGAAAACGCGGCGCGGTTTCCTCGGCGAACACGTCGTCACCCGATAAAAGCACCACACGCGCGCCATATTCTTCGGCGAGCGCACCGTACAGCCCCGCTTCGCCCAGCTCCACGCCGTTGAACGCCACGCGCGCGAACGCGAAGCTGTTGATCGTGTGCGCGAGGATGCCGCGCGTTTGCGCCTTCGCGTGATAGCCGATCATGAAGACCAGCGCCGCACCGTATTCGAGCCCGGCCATCATGCCGAGCGTGCGCGGCTTGCCGAGCACGAGCTGGGCGCGCGGATCGAGCAGATCGGGCAGCAGGTTGCGAAAGCCGCCGTGCGAATCATTGACCCACACGTCGGTCGCGCCGCCCGCGAACGCGCCTTCGACGGCCGCGTTGGCTTCGAGCGTCATCCAGCGTCGCGCGGCTTCGTATTCGCCGTTGCCCGCGCGCGTCTGCTCGGCATGGAACACGCCGGCGATGCCTTCGATGTCGGTGGAGATCAGGACTTTCATCGCACGGAATTCCTCAGCAAGTGGGCAAGGTCCGGCACGCTGTCGCGCAGCGACAGCCGCCGATGACCGTCGCGACCGGTGACGGTCTCGGCGCTCCACAATGCATCGACGATCGCCTGCTCGACGCTGTCGGCGCAGGCGCGAAACAGCGGGTCCATACAGTGATCCGCGACCAGCGGCGGCAGCGCGACGAAGTCCGCGCCGTGCGGCACCGTGTACGCGGTCGAAAACGCCAGCGCGATATCGCCGCTGCCGTGGCCGTACACCGAGCCGGTGCGCGCGAGACCGGCCGCCGCGCGCAACGACAGGCGTTTCAGCTGGCGCGCGTCGAGCGGCGCATCGGTCGCGACGATCATGATGATCGAGCCTTGCTCGGGTTGCTCGGGGGTCGCGTGAGCAGCGGCACTGGCAGCATTCGCCGCCTCAGCGACGGCCGCGCGTTCGGCCAGCATGCGCCCGAGCGGCGTGCCGTCGATCGTCAGCATCGGCAGACGGCCGAAGTTGGCCAGCACGAGCGCGCCAACGGTGTAGTCGCGGCCCGCCGCACTGAACAGGCGCGACGCAGTGCCGATGCCGCCCTTCAGATCGAAACACGACATGCCGCGCCCCGCGCCGAGCGCACCGCTCGCGACATCGGCGCTTGCCGCGTCGAATGCTTCGGTGAAATGCCGTTCGGTCACGGCAAGCGCCTGAATGTCGTTCAGATAGCCGTCGTTGCACTCGAACACGAGCGGATTGAGCGTCGACCATTCGCGGCCGATGCGCGGATTCGCGCGAATCGCCGCGCGGATCTGCGCCTGCGCGACCGTACCGATGCCGAAGGTGTTGGTCAGCGCGATCGGCGTCTCCAGCGTGCCGAGTTCGTCGAGCTGCACGAGCCCGATGCTCTTGCCGAAGCCGTTGATCACCGACGCGGCGGCCGGCACCTTGTCGACGAACGGATCGCCGCGATGCGGCCGGATCACGGTCACGCCGGTTTGCAGCGCGCCTTCGGCAAGCGTGCAATGACCGACGCTAACGCCGTCCACGTCGGCGATCGTGCCGAGCGCTCCGGCCGGCAACGTGCCGATATGCGGCGCGCGCTCGGCCGAATGATGGTTGCTCATGCTCATGGCCGATCCAGCTTCGGATCGAGCGCGTCGCGCAGACCGTCGCCGAGCAGGTTGAACGCGAGCACGGTCAGGAAGATAGCGAGGCTCGGAAACAGCGCGATGTGCGGCGCGGTCACCATATCGGCGCGAGCTTCGTTGAGCATCGCGCCCCACTCGGGCGTCGGCGGCTGCGCGCCCAAGCCGAGAAACGACAGGCTCGCCGCCGTGATGATCGACGTGCCGATGCGCATCGTCAGATACACGACGACCGATGAAATCGTGCCCGGCAGAATGTGCCGCGCCATGATCGTCCAGTCCGACGCCCCGATGCTGCGTGCCGCCTCGACATAGGTGAGCTGCTTGAGCATCAGCGTATTGCCGCGCACGAGCCGCGCGAACGCCGGAATGCTGAAGATCGCCACGGCGCAGATCACGTTGATCATTCCGTTGCCGAGAATCGCGACCACGCCGATCGCGAGCAGAATGCCGGGGAACGCGAACAGCACGTCGGCCACGCGCATTGTGATGCGATCCCACCAGCCCTCGTAGTAACCGGCAAGCAGACCGAAGAACGTGCCGATCACCGCGCCGATCGCCACGGACAGAAAGCCTGCCTCGAGCGAAATGCGCGAGCCGACGAGGATGCGGCTGAAGATATCGCGGCCCAGCGAATCGACGCCGAACCAGTGCGCGGCCGACGGCCCCGCGTTCAGCGCGTCGTAGTCGAAGAAGTTCTCGGGGTCGTACGGCACGATATGCGGCGCGATGATCGCGACCACGATCAGCAGCAGCACGAACACGCCGGCGGCGAGCGCGACATGCTGCTTGCGGAACTTGCGCCAGAACTCGCTCCACGGTGTGCGGATCGCGCGTTCGGAGACAACGGGAGTGGCCGCATTCGGCCCGGTGGCAGTGGTGCTCATGCGGGCCTCACTTGAAACGGATGGTCGGGTTGATCACCGCGTACAGCACGTCGACGATCAGGTTGATGATGATGAATTCGAGCGAGAACAACAGCACCTCGGCCTGAATGATCGGATAGTCGCGCATCGACACCGCATCGACGAGCAAACGGCCGAGGCCCGGCCAGTTGAACACCACTTCGACGACGATCGAGCCGCCGAGCAGAAAGCCGAACTGCAACCCCATCATCGTGACGACGGGAATCAGCGCGTTGCGCAGGCAGTGCTTGATGATCACGAGCCGCTCGGGTACGCCCTTCGCGCGCGCGGTGCGCACGAAGTCCTCGTGCAGCACCTCGACGAACGAGGCCCGCGTGAAGCGCGCCATCACGGCCGCGACCGCCGCGCCGAGCGTCAGCGACGGCAGCACGTAGCTGCGCCACGAACCGTCGCCGACGATCGGCAGCCAGCCGAGTTGCACCGAGAAAATCTGCATCAGCAGCATGCCGAGCGCGAACGCCGGAAACGAAATGCCCGACACCGCGAGCGTCATGCCCAGGCGGTCCGGCCAGCGGTTGCGCCACACCGCCGAGGCGATGCCGATTGCCATGCCGATCACGACCGCCCACACCATGCTCGCGATCGTCAGCCACAACGTCGGGAAGAAGCGTTCCGCAATCTCCTGGCTCACCGGCCGCTTGCTGCGCGTCGAAACGCCGAAGTCGCCATGCGCCATCCGCCAGAAGAAACGGACGAACTGCTGCGGCAGCGGCTTGTCGAGCCCGAGGTCGGAGCGCACGAGGGCCACGGTCGCCTCGTCCGCTTCAGGACCGGCGGCGAGCCGCGCCGGATCGCCGGGCAGCAGATGCACGAACAGGAACACCAGCACGGCGACAATGAAGAGCGTCGGCAGCAGGCCTAGCAGACGTTTGACGAGGAAGTTCAGCATGAAACCAGTCCGGCAAATGAGCGGCAATTGAGCGGCAAATCAGGCGGGCAACGAGGACTCGTGTGCGGCGGCGGGCTGGGTGAACCGCCGCCTGCGCATGCCGCCTCGTCAGCTCATCACTTGATCGCGATCTCGTCGAAGTTGAACGAGCCGTCCGGCGCGACGTAAGCGCCCGACAGACGCTTGCTGCGCGCATACACGACCTTCTCCTTGACGAGGAAGATCCACGGCGCGTCGGCCCAGATGCGCTTCTGCGCGTCGGTGTAGAGCGCGGCCTTCTGCGTGCGGTCGGTCGTTTCGAGCGCCTGCTTCAGATCGTTGTCGACCGCGTCGTTCTTGTAGTACGACGTGTTGACCATCTTCGGCGGAATCGAGTAGCCCGCGAGCAGCGGGCTGATCGCCCAGTCCGCCTCGCCGGTCGACGACGACCAGCCCGCGTAGTACATCCGCACCGGCGCGGTCGCCGGGTCCTGCGCGCTTTCGACCTTGGCGACGCGCTGACCCGCCTCGAGCGCCTCGACGCTGGCCTTGATGCCGACCTGCGCGAGCTGCTGCTGCACGAACTGGATCACCTTCTGCGCGGTCGAGTAGTTATACGCGGACCACAGCGTCGTTTCGAAGCCGTTCGGATAGCCCGCTTCCTTCAGCAGTTCGCGCGCCTTCGCGGGATCGTACGGCCAGGGTCCGAGCTTGACCGCATAGTCGACGCCCTGCGGCACGACGCCGTCGGCCGGCGTCGCGTACCCGGCGAACGCGACCTTCGTCAGCGCTTCCTTGTTGACCGCGTAATTCAGCGCCTCACGCACCTTCGGGTTGTCGAACGGCTTCTGGTTCATGTTCATGCTGATGTAGCGCTCGATGATCGACGGCGCCGCGATCAGATCGACCTTCGGGCTCGACTGCAGTTGCGCGGCCTGCTCGAACGGCACCTGGAACGCGAAGTCCGCTTCGCCGGTGCGGATCAGCGCGGCACGCGTGTTGTTGTCGACGACCGGCTTCCAGTCGATCGCATCGATCTTCGGATAACCCTTCTTCCAGTAGCCGGCGAACTTCTTCACGGTCAGGTCGCCGGCCGGGTCCCACTTCACGAGTTCGAACGGGCCCGTGCCGACCGGATGAAACGCGATGTCCTTGCCGTACTTCTTCAGCGCGTCCGGCGAGATCATCACCGCAGACGGATGCGCGAGCACGTTGATGAACGCCGAGAACGGCGTTTTCAGCGTGACGCGCACCGTGTACGGATCGACCACTTCCGTTTTCTCGATGCGGCTGAACATGTTGTAGCGCTTCAGCTTGTTGGCCGGATCGGTCACGCGGTCGAAGTTCGCCTTCACCGCGGCCGCATTGAAGTCGGTGCCGTCCTGGAACTTCACGCCATGGCGCAGCTTGATCGTATAGACGCGCGCGTCGGGGCTCGCCTCATAGCTGTCGGCGAGCACGTTGACGAGCTTCATGTCCTTGTCGAAGCCGAACAGCCCCTGATAGAACGATTTCGCGACCGCCTGCGACAGCGTGTCGTTCGCGTCGTACGGATCGAGCGACGTGAAGGTCGACGCGACGGCCATCACGGCCGTCGTTTCGGCGTGCGCCAGATTGCCCGCGAGCGTCGCGAACACCACCGCGCCGCCGCTGACGAGCGCGCGCAAACGAAACGGAGAGGACGGGAACAGCAGGTTCATGAGATTGCTCCAGGCTGCGAGTTAAGGATGTGACAGGGCCGTTATGGTTGGCGTGGCTTCAAGTGCTGATGTTTCTCTTGCTGTTGCTTCGATTGCCGATGCTTCGGGTCTCGCGCTTCAGGTCTTCCGCTTCAATGCGATGCGGCGCTTCGCTCAATAAGCGCCGCCGACGCGATGCTGCGCGACGAAATGATCCGGTCCCACCGCGACGAGCGGCGCGACGACCGGCTCGTCGTGCAGCGCGCGAATCGGGCTCGGAATATCGTCGGCGGCGAGCATGCGTTGCGCGTGACGGCGCGCGGGATCGGCGACCGGCACCGCGCTCATCAGCTTCTTCGTGTACGGATGCTGCGGCGCCTCGAACACCGCGCGACGCGGACCGATCTCGACGATCTGGCCCAGATACATCACCGCGACGCGATGGCTAACCCGCTCGACCACTGCCATGTCGTGCGAAATGAACAGATACGCGACGCCGAGCTCACGCTGCAGGTCGAGCATCAGATTGACGATCTGCGCCTGCACGGAGACGTCGAGCGCGGACACCGATTCGTCGGCGATCACGACCTTCGGATTCAGCGCGAGCGCGCGAGCAATCGCGATACGCTGACGCTGCCCGCCCGAAAACTCATGCGGATAGCGGCGCGCGGCCTCGGCCGGCAAACCGACTTTCTCGAGCAGCCACGCGACGCGCGCCTGCGCTTGTCCACCCTGCGCGACGCCATGCACGAGCAGCGGCTCCATGATCGAGAAGCCGACGGTCAAGCGCGGATTCAACGACGCGAACGGGTCCTGGAAAATAAACTGGATATCGCGGCGCAGCGCCTGCAACGCGGGCCCGGTCAGCGAGCTGATTTCCTTGCCAGCGAATTCGATCGAGCCACTCTGACTTTCGACGAGCCTCAGCAGCGAGCGGCCCGTGGTCGACTTGCCGCAGCCCGACTCGCCGACCAGCGCGAGCGTTTCGCCGGGCCGCAGATCGAAGCTGACTTTTTCGACCGCATGCACACGGCCCGTCATACGGCCGAACAGGCCGCTACGGACCGGAAAGCGCGTGACCAGATCGCGCACGCGCAGGATCGGCGGCGTGTCGTCGCGCACGAGCGGCTGCGCTTCTTCGGCGACAGCCGCCGCCGGCTGCACCGCCGCATCGGCGCCGTTCGCGCCGGCCTGCTCGACGCTCAGGATCGGAAAGCGCGCGGGCTGATCAGTGCCGTGCATCGAGCCGAGCCGCGGCACCGCCGCGAGCAGCGCCTTCGTGTACGGATGCGACGGCGCGGCGAACAGCGTGTCCGACGCGCCCTCCTCGACCTTCTCGCCGCGATACATGACGAGCACGCGGTCGGCCACTTCGGCAACCACGCCCATGTCGTGCGTAATGAAGATCACGCCCATGTTCATCTCGTCCTGCAAGCCGCGAATCAATTGCAGGATCTGCGCCTGGATCGTGACGTCGAGCGCGGTGGTCGGTTCATCGGCGATCAGCAGCGCGGGCTTGCACGACAACGCCATCGCGATCATCACGCGCTGGCGCATGCCGCCCGACAGCTGATGCGGGTAACGCGCCGCGACGCGCCTTGCCTCGGGAATCCGCACGATCTCGAGCAGACGCAAGGTTTCGGCGCGCGCCGCCTCGCGGCTCTTGCCCTGGTGCAGCGCGATCGCCTCGCTGATCTGATCGCCGACCGTGAAGACCGGATTGAGCGAGGTCATCGGCTCCTGGAAGATCATCGCGATGTCGGCGCCGCGCACCGTGCGCATCGTGCCGGACGACGCCTTCGCGAGATCGAGCACGCTGCCGTCGCGCCGCCGGAAGGCGATGCTGCCGCCGGCAAGACGGCCGCCGCCATGCTCGATCAGCCGCATCAGCGCCAGCGACGTGACCGACTTGCCCGAGCCCGATTCGCCGACGATCGCGAGCGTCTCGCCGCGCTCGACCGTGAACGACAGATTGCGCACCGCGTTGAAGGTCGAGTCGCCGCGGCGGAACGCGACCGTCAGATCGTCGACCGCGAGCACGCGCTGCGGCGGCAGGGTTTCGATACGCGGGCTGGCGGTGTGCGAGGAAGTCGGCACGGTGGTTCCTTTGCTTTGAATTCGAACGCGGCTAACGGGGCCTCAGGCATGTGGCGACACGCTTCAGCGGCTAGCGATAGATCGCCGTCACCGGCGCTTCGCCGAGCCGCGCGAAACCGCGGTACATACCCTCGGTATTGAACGGCAGCGTGACGTTGCCCCGCACGTCGACGGCGACGAGGCCGCCGCGTCCGTCGATCTTCGGCAAGCGGTTCATCACGACGTCGTGCGCGGCTTCTTCGAGCGAGACCTGGCGATAGGCCATCTGCGCGGCGACGTCGTAGGCGGCGACCATGCGCATGAACATTTCGCCCGCGCCGGTGGTCGATACCGCGCAGGTCGCGTCGTCCGCGTAGCAGCCCGCGCCGATCAGCGGCGTATCGCCGACGCGGCCCACCTGCTTGTTGGTCACGCCGCCCGTCGAGGTCGCCGCGGCGAGATGCCCGTGGCGGTCGAGCGCGACTGCGCCGACGGTGCCGAACTTGCGATTCGGATCGATCGGCTCGTGCGGCGTCGGGTCGTCGTTGCTCGAAGCCGTGGACGCGAGCGTCGCGGCGTCGTGATCGAGCATCGGACGCTGCTGCTCACGCGCCAGTTGCCATTGGCGATAGCGCGCGTCGGTATCGAAGTAGCTGTTGTCGACGAACTCGAGCCCCTGCGCGGCCGCGAACGCTTCCGCGCCGTCACCGGTGAACAGCACGTGGTCGCTGCGCTCGAGCACGCGGCGCGCGGCGAGAATCGGATTGCGCACGCGCTTCACGCAACAGATCGCGCCCGCGTCGAGCGTGCGGCCGTCCATGATCGCGGCGTCGAGCTCGTGCGTGCCGGCCGCCGTGTAGACCGCGCCGTGGCCCGCATTGAAGAGCGCGCAGTCTTCGAGCAGCCGCACCGCTTCGCTGACCGCGTCGAGCGCGCTGCCGCCGTCGGCGAGCACGCGCTGGCCAGCGCTCAGCACCGCGTTGAGCGCCGCGTGATATTTGGTTTCGGCGCTGGCCGACATCGACGTGCGCAGGATCGTCCCGGCCCCGCCGTGAATGGCAATGACTGCGTTGGAGTTCATCGTTTGGATCGTGGAGTGCGGGTGGTTCGGGGAGTGCGGGGTGCTGTGATGGCTTTTGTTTCGGCATCCCCGGCTTTCGTGCTTCTGGCTTGGGTGCTGTGGGCCTTTGCGCCGTCGCTGTGTTTTAGCCTTGCAGCCTTCGCGCGCGCGGCTTTGCTCAGGGCGCGCGCCGGCTCCTGCGCGGCGCCGGCCGCGCCCGACTGCGGATCGAACAGCCACGGCAGCACGAACTCGCTGACCTCGGCGGCCGCCTTGACGGAGCGTTGCGCGCGATACGCGACCGCGTCGCACAACGCCTCGATGACCGCGAGCACGGCCGAATCGGCATTCGACGCGAGACGCCGGTCGGTGCGGACATACAGCGCCAGGTCCGCGAACCGCACGAGCGGCGAGCGCGGACCGTCGGTGAGCGCGAGCACGCGCGCGCCGCGTTCGGAGGCGCGGCGCGCGAGCTCGATCGTGTCCTCGACATAGCGCGGAAACGCGATGCCGATCACGAGATCGCCCGGGCCCGAACCCACGAGGTGCCGCGCCGCATGCGACGGCCCGCCGCTCAGCGCCAGCGAATGCACGTTGTCGTGATACGGCAGCAGTCCGTGCTCCATCAGGCTCGCGAGAAACGCGCTGGCGCCGAAGCCGATCACGAATACGCGACGCGCGGCGATGATCGCGTCGACGGCGGCGTCGGCGGTCGCGCGATCGATCGACGTACGCGTTGCGTGCAGATTGTTGGCGGCCTGCTCGAGCGACGCGTCGATTAGATCGTCACCGGCCGCGAGCGTTTCCTGCGCGCTGCGCAGCCGCTCGACCGGCGCGAGCGTCGCCTCGAAGCCACGCACGAGCGCCTCGCGAAACTGCGGATAACCGTCGAAGCCGAGCGCGCGCGCAAAGCGATTCGCGCTCGCGACCGACGCGCCGACCACGCTCGCGAGCTCGTCGATACGCATCGTCGCCGCGCGGAACAGATGGGCCAGCACGTACTCGCCCATGCGCTGGTGGATTGGCGTGAGCGTCGGCATCGCGGCGGTGATGCGCGCGGCAATGGCCTGCTCGGCGGAGTTCGACACGGCGGACGGGTGATGGATCATGCGAGCGGAAAGGCGCGGTTGTTCTATGTGAACAGGATGAAATTATATTTACATGAAACACGCGCCGAAAAAAATTCATTTTCATTATTTCGAGGGTTTTCACCGACCGAAGGTCTTCAGACAATCGAGTTCAGCATCCACGCCATGCCGCACCCCGATGAAAATCCATTTTCATCGGGGCGATGGGTGGCTTCGCCGCGTGCCGCGCTCCGCCGCTCAGCACGCCGCCGCGCTCTGTTCGGGAATGCCCAGCAGCCGCGCCGCCGGCGACATCACGATGATCAGCGCCTGCACGACGAACGCGAGCGACGCCGCGACCAGACACACGTCGATGCTCCAGCGCGCGCTGAGCGCGGCGCCGAGCAGCGCGCCCACCGGCCGCGCGCCGTAGGTGGCGGTGCTGATCAGCGCGGACACGCGGCCGATCATCCGTTCGGGCGTGATCGCCTGACGCAGCGTGGTCGAGCCGACGACCCACAGGATTGGTCCCGCGCCGAGCAGGAAGAAGCTCGCGAGCGCGAGCCAGAACGATGGGACGATCAGCGTCGCCACCATCACGAGCGACGCGAGCAGCCCGCACGACGGTCCGACGATCAGCAGACGGCCGAATGCGAGACGCCGCGCGACCGCGGGCGCGGCGAGCGCGCCGCAGACCATGCCGACCCCGTACGCGCCGAGCGTCACGCCGACCGCAGAGGCATTGAGCCCCAGCCGATGCACCGCGTAAGGCACATAGATCGCCTGCAGGATGAAGAAGCCGAGATTGAAGAACACGGCGGTCAGCAGCATCGGCAGCAGCAACGGATCGCGCAGCACGAAGCGCGTGCCGTCGCGCAGCTCCAGCATGAGGTGCCGCCGCGGCGCGGCCGCGCGCGGCGGCTCGCGCAATCCCGCGAGCAACGCGACCGCGAACGCCGACAACATCGCCGCGCCGCCATACGCCCAGCCCGCGCCGATCCAGCCGACCAGCACGCCGCCCAGCGCCGGCCCCGCCGAATACGCGACGCTGCGTGCGAGTTCGAGCCGGCCGTTCGCGCTCGCATAGGCGTCGCGCGGCACGATCGACGGCACCAGCGACGGCGCCGCAACGTTGTAGGCGACCGTACCCGTCGCGGCGACGAAGCCGAGCGCGGCGAGCAGCGGCAGGTTCAGCGCATGCGTGAGCACCAGCAGCAGCACGCACAGCATCGCGCAGACCCGCACGCTCTCGGCGAGCGTCATCAGCACGCGGCGCGAGCGGCGGTCGGCCCAGACGCCGAGCGGCATCGACAGCAACAGGAACGGCAGCGTCTGCGCGGTTTGCAGCAGACCAGTATCGCGCGCGTCGGCGCCGAGCGCGAACACCGCGACGAGCGGCGCGGCGGCGAGGCTGATCTGCTCCGCCGATTGCGCGCACAGGTTCGACCAGGCGAGGCGCTGGAATGCGCGGGGCAGACGTTGCGCATTGGACGGCGAAGACGACGAAGGGGAAGACGTGGCGGACATCGATGCACTCCCGAGGTTTGACGTGAGGCATTCATCGTCGGCGCTCAGGGCCTGCGGGGCGCTCCGCTTCTTGCGGTGTTATTCTTCGCTCGCCATGAATCTCGGAAGCATCCTCTTCACTCAAGGTTTCGGTTCGCGCCGCCAATGTCGCGCGCTGATCGGCGACGGCCGCGTCAGCGTCGACGGTGCGATTTGCACCGATGCCGACGCCGATTTCGCTGTTGATGGCGGCGCGTTGCGCTTTAGCGTCGACGGCGTCGAATGGCCGTATCGCGAGCACGCGTATCTGCTGCTGAACAAGCCCATCGGCTACGAATGCTCGCGCGATCCGCAGCATCATCTGAGCGTGTTCAGCCTGCTGCCGCCGCAGTTCGCCGAGCGCGGCGTGCAGTGCGTCGGCCGTCTCGATCAGGACACCACGGGCCTCCTGCTGCTCTCCGACGACGGCAAGTTCGTGCATCAGTTCACGTCGCCGAAACGCAAGGTGCCGAAGCTCTACGTCGCGACCACGCGCCATCCGCTCGACGACGCGCAGCTCGCCGCGCTGCGCGACGGCGTGCTGCTGCACGGCGAAACGAAACCCAGCGCCGCGCTCGACGCCCAGGCGCGCGACACTCACACGCTCGCGCTCACCGTGCTCGAAGGCAAATACCACCAGGTCAAGCGGATGATCGCGGCCTCGGGCAACCGCTGCGAGGCGCTGCATCGCGAACGGATCGGTGGGCTCGCGCTTCCCGCGGCGCTCGCGCCCGGCGCATGGCAATGGCTCGACGCAGCGGGTCTTGCCGCGCTGCGGGCCGGGTAAACGACTAGCCGCAATGAGGGCCCGCCTAAGCCCTTGATGCGCCGGAGAAAGCCCGCGCGCATTGCGGTGCACCGAACATAGACCGTTGCGTTGCAGCATGCCGTTGCTTACATATCGCCCTATACTCGTCTAAACAAACGACTACAAAGGTTTCAAGGAGGGGCGCCATGCAAATCGACGGCACGATGGCGTTTTCGCACGCGATGATCTCGTTTATCTGCCTTGCGCTGCTGCTGGTCGGCGGATTGCTGGTCATCATGCGGCTGCGCCATAAGTACCATCCGAATCTGATCGGCGCATTGATCGGCGGCATGCTGTGCTTCCTGTTGCTGGAAGTGCTGCCTGCGCTGACCTGATGCCGGTTGGACCGCGCAGCTCGTGTTGCGCGGCGCATTGATGCGGTGCGGCGGATACGCTTTGCGGGGCAACTCCGCCCTCGCGAGGCGACATTTTGTTTCTGCTGCCGCCCTAGCCGCGTTTCCCGTTCGCCTCGCGCAAAAAATCCTCGACGCTCGGATAGCGCAGACGTACCCGCAATTCCTCCTTCAGACGCCGGTTCACGAGCCGGCGCGACTCGCGCATGAACGACAGCAGCAGCGGATCGATCTGCTGCTCCGCCTGCTCTCTCGTGATGCGCGGCGGGCGCGCGAGCCCGAACGCATCGGCGACCGCGTCGAAATACTCCCCCATTTTCAGCGACGAATCGTCGGACGCGTGCAGTGCGCGCGCGGGCCGGCCATGCGTGGCGAGACGCACGAGGATCGCGGCGAGGTCGTCGGCGTGGATGTGATTCGTGTAGACGTCGTCGGCATCGACGAGCGCCGGCGTGCCTCTTTCGAGCCGCGCGAGCGGCAGACGGTTGCGCGCATAGATGCCCGGGATCCGCGCGATGCTCGTGGCGACGCTGCCGCGCGCCGTCGCGCGCCGCAACTGCCGCTCGGCCGACACGCGACGTTTGGCGCGCGCATTCGCGGGCCGCGGCGCGCGCGTTTCGTCGATCCATGCGCCGCCGCAATCGCCGTAGACCCCCGTCGTGCTCGCGTAAACGATGCGCACCGGTGCGCGCGAAGCGCCGGTCCGGCGCACCCCGTCGGGTACAATATCGGGTGTTTCAGCGTCCAGACCTGAAGCGCGCGCACGGCGCAACCGCGCGATCGGCGCGACGGACGACCTCGCCGCGCAAGCGTTCATGCGGCCCGCGGCACCTAACGTCGCAAGCAGCGCGCGAGTGCGTCGATCGTCGTCGCCGGACTTCTGCGGCGGCGCGAGATGCAGCACCGTCGGCGCGAGGCGCGCGAGCCGTTTGAGGCTGCCGCGCGCGTCGAGATCGCCGACGAGCGGCATCACGCCCGCGGCGCGCAACTCATCGCAGCGCGCGGCATGGCTCGTCAACGCGAAGATACGCGCGCGCGGCCGCAACAGGGGCACGCAGCGCATGCCGACGTCGCCGCATCCTACGATCAGCACGCGCGGCCGGCGGAAGTTTCGTGTCGCTTTCATGGTGGGCGCATTGTAGCGGTCACACGCAACAGGTACCGCGCGGTTGATCCGGCGGGTCCGATTACGATTCCGAATTTTCGATTCCGAACACTTTATGGCATTTAACGTCACGCTCCGGCAAACCGGCCGGCAGTTTCAGGTAGAACAGGACGAACCGGTGCTCTCCGCAGCGCTGCGTCAAGGCGTCGGCCTGCCGTACGGCTGCAAGAACGGCGCGTGCGGTTCGTGCAAAGGCACGGTCGTGAGCGGCGAGGTCGAACAGCGCGCGCACTCGTCGTCGGCGCTGTCGAACGACGAAAAGACGCGCGGCATGGCGCTCCTGTGCTGCGCGAGCGCGTGCTCCGATCTCGAAGTCGACATCCGCGAAGTGGCCGGCGTCGGCGATGTGCAGGTCAAGAAGCTGCCGTGCCGCGTGAACGCGATCGAGCGCAAGGCCGACGACGTGATCGTCGTGAAGCTGCAACTGCCCGCCAACGAACGTCTGCAATATCTGGCCGGCCAGTACCTCGAATTCATCCTGAAGGACGGCAAGCGCCGCAGCTATTCGATGGCGAGCGCGCCGCATGTCGAAGGCCCGGTCGAGCTGCACATCCGCCACATGCCCGGCGGTGCGTTCACCGACCATGTGTTCAACACGATGAAGGAGCGCGACATCCTGCGCTTCGAAGCGCCGCTCGGCACGTTCTTCCTGCGCGAAGACTCGGACAAGCCGATCGTGCTGCTCGCGTCGGGCACCGGCTTCGCGCCGCTGAAGGCGATCGTCGAGCATGCGGTGTTCAAGAACATGACGCGCCCCATGACGCTCTACTGGGGCGCGCGCCGCAAGAAAGACCTGTATCTGCTCGAACTCGCCGAGCAATGGGCGCACGAGATTCCGAACTTCAAGTTCGTGCCGGTGCTCTCCGAACCCGATGCGGGCGACGCATGGACGGGCCGCACGGGCTTCGTGCATCGGGCGGTGATCGAGGATCTGCCCGATCTGTCGGCCTACCAGGTATATGCATGCGGCGCGCCGGTGATGGTCGAATCGGCGCTGCGCGACTTCACGCAGCATCACCAGTTGCCGGAAGACGAGTTCTACGCGGACTCGTTCACCAGCGCGGCCGATCTCGCGAACGCGGTCTGATTGCACGGCGGCAAATTCCCCCCGATGCAGCGCCAGTGCAAATTCATGGTTTACACCAGCGCTTTTCTTATCGTATTCTTTCGCGCATGAACCGCATTCAGTCCGAATTCCGACGTCGCCGCTCGCCGCTCCCTTAGGGACGCCGCTGGCTTCGTCACGGACTCGCGCCACACAAAACCTGGGCGCAAGCTGTTCGAATCATGAAAGCCACGGCATGCCGTGGCTTTTCTGTTTTTCCGGCCGCCGTTTTTATTGGCCAAACCGTCACCGTTTCTTCACCCCGCTCTTACCCTTTTGCCTGGAGCCTGCCGTCATGAATTTCAATGAGTATCCAATCGATTCGCTGATGTACATCACGAACCGACCTGAAATCGTTTTCACGCACGGCAAAGGCTCGTGGCTTTACGACAACAACGGCAAGCGCTACCTGGATTTCATTCAGGGCTGGGCGGTCAATTGCCTCGGCCACTGCAACGACGGCATGATCGAAGCGCTGAACCAGCAGGCCAAGCTGCTGATCAACCCGTCGCCGGCGTTCTACAACGAGCCGATGGCGAAGCTCGCGGGCCTGCTCACGCAGCACAGCTGCTTCGACAAGGTGTTCTTCGCGAATAGCGGCGCCGAGGCGAACGAAGGCGCGATCAAGCTCGCGCGCAAGTGGGGCAGGAAGTTCAAGGACGGCGCGTTCGAGATCATCACGTTCGACCACAGCTTCCACGGCCGCACGCTCGCGACGATGTCGGCCAGCGGCAAGCCGGGCTGGGACACGATCTACGCGCCGCAGGTACCGGGCTTCCCGAAGGCGGACCTGAACGACATCGCGTCGGTGGAAAAGCTGATCAACGCGAAGACCGTCGCGGTGATGCTCGAGCCGATCCAGGGCGAAGGCGGCGTGATCCCCGCAACCCGCGAGTTCATGCAGCAACTGCGCGAGCTGACGAAACAACACAACATCTTGCTGATCGTCGACGAAGTGCAAAGCGGCTGTGGTCGCGCCGGCACGCTGTTCGCGTATCAGCTGTCGGGCATCGAGCCGGACATCATGACGCTCGGCAAAGGCATCGGCGGCGGCGTGCCGCTCGCGGCGCTGCTGTCGAAGGCGGAAATCGCCGTGTTCGAAGCGGGCGATCAGGGCGGCACCTACAACGGCAATCCGCTGATGACCGCGGTCGGCTACTCGGTGATCTCGCAGCTGACGGCGCCGGGCTTCCTCGAAGGCGTGCGCTCGCGCGGCGAATATCTGCGCACGAAGCTGCTCGAGCTGTCCGAGGAGCGCGGCTTCAAGGGCGAGCGCGGCGAGGGTCTGCTGCGCGCGCTGCTGCTCGGCAAGGACATCGGCTACCAGATTGTCGAGAAGGCGCGCGACATGCAACCCGACGGCGTGCTGCTGAACGCCGCGCGTCCGAACCTGCTGCGCTTCATGCCGGCGCTTAACGTGACGACCGGAGAAATCGACCAGATGCTGGCGATGCTGCGCTCGGTTCTCGACTCGCTGTAATCAACCACGGAGCGCACCGATGACGACGAACACGACGCTGTCGATCCGCCGCTTCGACGCGACCGATACCGAAGCCGTGATTGCGCTATGGCAGGACGTGTTTCCCGAGTATCGCGACGTGACGCGACCGCAGCGCAACCCGCGTCAGTCGATCGCCAATAAGCTCGCGACGCAACCGGAGCTGTTCTTCGTCGCGGTGCTCGATGGACCCATCGTCGGCACCGTAATGGGCGGCTATGATGGACACCGCGGCTGGTTGTATTCGCTCGCGGTCGACGCATCGCTGCGACGTCATGGCATCGGCACGCGGCTCGTCGCGCACGTCGAGAGCGAGTTGACGAAGCTCGGTTGTCCGAAGCTGAACCTGCAGGTACTGTCGTCGGCAACGGCTGAAATACGGGCGTTCTACGATGCGCTCGGGTATCGCACCGATGCGGTGATCAGCCTCGGCAAGCGGCTCGGCCAATACGCCGACGCGGCCCCGGCCAGTTGATTCGCGTCGTACGCCTGATTAAAGAAAGCCGCATGCGTTGCTTGACGCATGCGGCTTTTTCAATGGTTCTCCCGCAAGCAGCGCACATATCGGCGGATTCGGACAAATAGCAGATGGCGAGCGGTTGGATTGCCTAGAATCGTTTACGCACGAGACGACGCCGGCGCTGGAAAGACAGGTTTGCGGCGAATCGCGACCCTTCCCCCCGGGGGCGGCTCATGCGTCTGAGTCCCAACGCGTTGGAATCCTAAGGGGAATCTTCATGGCGACTTATGTGGTGCTCCTGCAATTTACGGATCAGGGTATCCGCACGATCAAGAACAGTGCAGAGCGAGCCGGGCAGGCGGCGGAAATGGCGAAATCTTTTGGCTGCGAAATGAAGCAGATCTACTGGACGTTAGGGGCATACGACGTTGTCTCGGTCGTCGAAGCGGCAGACGAGCAGAGCTTCCTCGCCTTCGGCTTCGCACTCGGCTCGGCCGGCAATGTCCGCTCGCAAACGCTGCGTGCGTTCACAAAAGACGAAATCAGTTCGGTTATCGGGCGACTCCCTTAATTCACGTCCCAACCAGAAAAATAAAACGCGCCCCGCGACATTGCATCGCGGGGCGCGTTGCAAGCCGGACGTATGCGCCACCGGCGCGCACGTCCAACTCGTCACATCCTTATTCACCCACTCGTTCGCCCGCTCATTCGCCCAAATACGCGGCCCGAACCTTCGGATCGTCGAGCATCTGCTTCGCGTCGCCCGACATCGTGATCAAACCGGAGTCCATCACGTAGCCGCGATTCGCCGCCTGCAGCGCGAGCCGCGCGTTCTGCTCGACGAGCAGCACGGTCATGCCTTCAGAGGAAATCAGGCGCACCACTTCGAAGATCTTCTCGACCATGATCGGCGACAGACCCATCGACGGTTCGTCGAGCAGCAGCAGTTTGGGCCGCGAGATGATCGCGCGTGCCATCGCGAGCATCTGCTGCTCGCCGCCCGACAGCGTGCCCGCGTATTGCGATGCACGCTCCTTCAGACGCGGAAAGAAGCCGAACATGCGCTCGACGTCCGACTTGATGCCATCGTCATCGTTGCGCAGATACGCACCCATCTGCATGTTCTCGACGATCGACATGCGCGCGAAAATGCCGCGCCCTTCCGGCACCATCGCGAGACCGCGCTTCAGAAGCTCATGCGCGGGGAGGCCCTTGATCGACTGACCCATGTACTCGATGTCGCCGGCCGCATACGGCTTCAGGCCGGTGATCGCCTTCATCGTCGTGGTTTTGCCCGCGCCGTTCGCGCCGATCAGCGTGACGAGTTCGCCCTGCCCGACCTCGAGGTCGACACCCTTGACCGCCTGGATGCCACCGTAGTTGACCTGCAGGCCCTTGATTTTCAACATTGCTTGCGTCGTGGACATCAGTGGACCCCCGCACCCAGATAAGCTTCGATCACCTTCGCATCCTTCTGCACGTCCTGCGGCAGACCTTGCGCAATCACCTTGCCGTAGTCGAGCACCGTCATCTGATTGCACAGACCCATCACGAGCTTCACGTCGTGTTCGATCAGCAGAATCGTCTTGCCGTCCGCACGGATCTTGTCGAGCAGCCTGGTCAGCTCGACCTTCTCGGTGGCGTTCATGCCGGCCGCCGGTTCGTCGAGCGCGAGCAGCTTCGGATCGGTCGCCAGCGCACGCGCGATTTCGAGCCGCCGCTGGTGGCCATATGACAGGTTGCGCGACGTATAGTCCGCGTACTGCGTAATGCCGACGTAGTCGAGCAGTTCGAGCGCGCGCTCCTTGATCTCGCGCTCTTCCTGGCGTTCGGCCGGCGTCTGGAACACCGCGCCGAGCAGACCGTGCTTGGTGCGCACATGACGGCCGACCATCACGTTTTCGAGCGCGGTCATGCCGCCGAACAGACGGATGTTCTGGAACGTGCGCGCAATGCCCGCCTTCGCGACCTGATAGACCGCGGTCGGCGTGTAGCTCTCGCCGTCGAGCTTGAACTCGCCTGAATCCGGCGTGTACAGACCCGTGATCACATTGAAGAAGGTGGTCTTGCCGGCGCCGTTCGGGCCGATCAGGCCGTAGATCTCGCCCGCGCGGATCTGCAGGCCGACCTCGGAAAGCGCTTGCAGCCCGCCGAAGCGCTTGTTGACGCCCTTCACCGACAGCCGGATCGCTGCGTTGTTGCTTACGTTATCGCTCATGTCTTTTTCTCCACCGGACCTTATGCGCGCACCGGCTTCTTGCCGCCACGCTTCGCCAGCTTCGCAATCCTGTCTTCGTGCTTCGGCGCGGGCCACAGGCCTTCCGAGCGGTACAGCATGATCACAACCATCGCGAGGCCGTACAGCAACTGACGGATCACTTCGGTATCGACGATTTCATGGCCGAAGATCATGTTCTGCAGCGGACCCATCGTCGAGCGCAGGAACTCGGGGAACACCGCGAGCAGCACCGCGCCGAGGATCACGCCCGGAATGTGGCCCATGCCGCCGAGCACCACGCAGGCGAGCACCACGACCGATTCCCAGAACGTGAACGATTCCGGCGACACGAAACCCTGGAACGAGCCGAACATGGCGCCCGACAGGCCGCCGAACGACGCGCCCATCGCGAACGCGAGCAGCTTCACGTTACGGGTATTGATGCCCATCGCCTTGGCGGCGATTTCGTCTTCGCGGATCGCGGCCCACGCGCGGCCGATCCGCGAATGCTGCAGACGCGTACAGGTCCAGATCACGAACAGCGCGCACAGCACGAACAGGTAGTAGTACAGGTACACCGACGGAAACTGCATGCCCAACAGCGAGTGTGTCTGCGCGAGGCTGAAGCCGCCGACGGACACCGGATCGATCCCGGTGATCCCCTTCGGGCCGTTGGTGATGTTCACCGGACGGTCGAGGTTGTTCATGAAGATCCGCACGATTTCCCCGAAGCCGAGGGTCACGATCGCGAGGTAGTCGCCACGCAGACGCAGTGTCGGCGCACCGAGCAGAATCCCGAACATCGCGGCGAGCGCCATCGCGATCGGCGCGATGATCCAGATCGGCACGTGGATGCCGTTCGGCGCGAGATGCGCGATCCACTCGAATTGCGTCGCGAGGTGCGGCGAGCTCAGCAGCGCGGCCGTGTAGGCGCCGATCGCGTAGAACGCGATGTAGCCCAGGTCCAGCAGGCCGGCAAAGCCGACCACCACGTTCAGGCCCAGCGCGAGCATCACGTACAGCATCGCGAAGTCGAGCACGCGGACCCAGTAGTTGCCGCCCGCGGCACCGATGACCATCGGCGCCGCGATCACGAAGAACGCCGTGAGAATACCGATAGTCAGCGTCTTCGTGCGGTTCTTTTCGGGGATGAGCGTCGTGGACGGCTCGATCGGTTGAATTGAGGTCATGATTGTTGACTCCTTGTGGCCCGGGATCAGGCGCGATCCGCGACACGTTCGCCGAGCAGACCCGACGGACGGAACACCAGCACGACGATCAGCACGATGAACGCGAACACGTCCTGGTAGTTACTGCCGAACACGCCGCCCGTGAGGTCGCCGATATAGCCGGCACCCAACTGCTCGATCAGGCCGAGGAGCACGCCGCCGACCATCGCGCCGCCGAGATTGCCGATACCGCCGAGCACCGCCGCGGTAAAGGCCTTCAGGCCAGGGATGAAGCCCATGTAGAAGTGCGCGTTGCCGTATTCGGACGCGATCATCACGCCGGCGAGCGCAGCCAGCGCCGAGCCGATCATGAAGGTCGCCGAAATCACGAAGTTCGGGTTCACACCCATCAGACTCGCGACGTTCGGGTTCTCGGCGATCGCGCGCATGGCGCGGCCGAGCCTGGTCTTGTGCACGAGCAGTAGGAGGCCGCCCATCACGAGGAACGCCGTTACGATAATCACGATTTCAGTCATCGAGATCACGGCGCCGGGCGCCGTGTCGGTGGCCTTGATCACGTTGAGCGGGTCGGTGGGCAACAACTGCGGGAACGGCAGCGGATTGCGCGACCAGATCATCATCGCGAGCGTCTGCAGCAGAATCGATACACCGATCGCGGTGATCAGCGGCGCGAGACGCGGCGCACGCCGCAACGGCCGGTAGGCGACCCGCTCGATCGTGTAGCCGACCACCGCGCAGACCGCCGCCGCGATGATCAACGCGATCACGAGCGTCAGCACATTGCCGAGGCCGGGGAAGTGGTTCTGCAGCACTCCTATGGCGGAGAGCGCAACCATCGCGCCCACCATCAACACGTCGCCGTGGGCGAAGTTGATGATGCCCAGAATGCCGTAAACCATCGTATAGCCCAGTGCGATGATGGCATAGACACTGCCAAGTACCAGTCCATTGATGATCTGCTGGATGAAGATATCCATTTAATGCTCCTTAGCCCGTGCGACTGGATTCGCGTTTTTCATCTGCCGGTGGGCGGTGATGCGCTACGAATCTCAACGGCACTGCGGGTACTGATGTAAAAGACCGGTAAGGGTTATCCGTTGCCGGCTGGCCCTGACGACCGTGATGCGGTCGCGAGCTCACCTTGGGCGGATGCAAAAACGGCACCGTTGGATGGTGTCGGTGCCGTCAGGCCGAACTTCCCGTCATCACATCTTTACGACGTCGAGCACTGCTTTCTTGCCGTCCTTGAAGTCGTAAAGCGTAATGGCGCCCTCTTTCAAATCACCCTTGTCGTCGAACGCGATGTGGCCGATTACCCCGTTGTAATCGGTCGAAGGCATCGCAGCCAGCACCTTGGGCGCCTCGATAGAATTAGCGCGCTTCATTGCATCGACGATCACGTACACCGCGTCATACGTGAACGGCGCGTAAATCTGCACCGGCGTGTGGAAGCGGTCCTCGTACTTCTTTTCGAAGTCCACTCCATGGGTCATTTTCGAAAGCGCGAGTCCTGCTTCCGAACAGACCAGGTTTTGCACGGCGGTACCCGCCAGTTCACCTACCTTGTCGGTACACACACCGTCGCCGCCAAGGATTTTTGCCCTGATACCGAGCGCCGCCGCCTGCTTCGTAAACGGCCCGCCCGTCGCGTCCATGCCGCCGAACATGATGGCGTCCGGCTGAACACTCTTGATCTTCGTGAGAATGGCCCGGAAATCCGTGGCCTTGTCGCTCGTCGCCTCCCGCGCGACGATCTTCGCGCCGCTCGCCTCGGCGGTCTTCGTGAACTCGTCCGCGAGACCTTTGCCGTAGGCGGTCGCGTCGTCCACGACCGCGATGCGTTTGGCGCCCAGCGCCTTCGTCGCGTAATTGGCGAGCGCCGGACCCTGCTGCGCGTCGGTCGCGACCACCCGATAGGTCGTCTTGAACCCTTGCTGCGTATAGGCCGGATTCGTCGACGACGGCGAGATCTCGACGATGCTCGCGTCGCTATAGATCTTCGACGCCGGAATCGAGACCCCGGAGTTCAGGTGTCCGATCACCGCGACCACGTGATCGTCGACCAGCTTCTGCGCGACGGCGGTGCCGGTTTTCGGGTCCGCCGCATCGTCCTGCGCGTCGAGTTGCAGCTGGATCTTGCGACCGTCGATCGTCAGACCCTGCGCATTGATTTCTTCGACCGCGAGGCGCGCCCCATTTTCGTTGTCCTTGCCCAGGTGCGCGATGCCGCCCGTCAACGGAGCCGCATGACCGATCTTCACGATAGTCGCTTCGCTCGTGGCGGCAACCGCCGCGGCCGAGGCCACCGATGCGCCCGTTCCCGCTTCGCCATCCTGTTTCTTGCCGCACGCGGTCAGCATCGCAACCGTGGCCGCGATGGACACGGCGTAAGCAAATTTGACTCGCATCAAGTAAGGTCTCCTGCGCCTTGCAAAATCCACTGTCCAGGACCTCAAGGCCTTGAGAACGCGCGCATTGTAACTCCAATTATGCGGGTGGCAATATTGTTGAACCGGTGGGGTTTTCCTGCATTGCAACCTGATTTTGAGAGGGAAATCCGTTAAAAGGCGCAACCTGGTTGCGATCCGTTTTCGTGCACCAGTTGCACCGGCGCCGAACCCGCTGGCATCAAGTGTTGCGGGCGATCTGCGCGAATCCCGGATAGGCCGGGCTTTGCGTCGGGCATGACCATTTAGCGCGCGCCCGGTGAATTGCACCAATTCAGTGCTTGATCAATCCGTCTTAAGGCTTTTGCGAGCTTAAAACGGGGACGCATCGCGCCAAAATCGATAAAAGCCACGATCACAATTCAAAATAATTTGTGCGCGAGACCACCGAAAGCTGACCGGTCATTCGATGTGGCACTTAATTTAATCAGAGGTTCGTCGGGCACGGGCATAAAAAAAGCGCGCCCACGGGCGCGCTTTCCTTTCAGTGTAGCTAACGGATTGTCAGGCTGGCAGACCGAGCCCGCGTGGCAGCGGAAACGCGATGTTTTCCTCGATGCCCTCGAGCGCGCGCACGTTGCGCACACCCAGTTCGCGCAAACGCGCGATCACCGCCTGCGCCAGCACCTCCGGCGCCGACGCACCGGCGGTCACGCCAATGCGGCGCTTGCCCTCGACCCAAACCGGATCGATCTGATCGGGCGAATCGACCATATAGGCTGGCACGCCGAGCTTCTCGGCGAGCTCGCGCAAGCGGTTCGAATTCGAGCTGTTCGGACTGCCGACGACGATCACGACGTCGCACTGCGGCGCCATGAACTTCACTGCGTCCTGGCGATTCTGCGTGGCGTAGCAGATGTCCTGC
Source organism: Paraburkholderia sp. 35.1 (assembly GCF_050436525.1). NCBI lineage: Bacteria > Pseudomonadati > Pseudomonadota > Betaproteobacteria > Burkholderiales > Burkholderiaceae > Paraburkholderia > Paraburkholderia sp. 35.1. The sequence goes on from NZ_JBNDMJ010000003.1 coordinate 1,132,754, forward strand.
TTCTTCGGCTCACGGATGGACGGGTACCTGGCCTTCAGCGCGCCGATGATTTCGGCGGCGTCGTCGACCGACAGCGTGGTTTGCGTGACGAAGGCGATCCGCTCCGGATCGGCGAGCTGCAACGCCTGCACATCCTCGATGTCCTCGACCAGATGCATGCCCTCGGCCGCCTGGCCCATCGTGCCTTCGACTTCCGGGTGGCCCTTGTGGCCGATCATCACGATGTCGAAACCGTCCTGACGCATCTTCGCGACTTCGATATGCACCTTGGTCACGAGCGGACATGTGGCGTCGTACACCCGCAGCCCGCGCGACTCCGCCTCCGAGCGCACTGCCTTCGACACGCCATGCGCGCTGAAGATCACCGTGTTGCCCGCCGGCACTTCGTCCAGGTTCTCGATGAAGATCGCTCCCTTCTTGCGCAGGTCTTCGACCACATAGGCGTTATGGACGATTTCGTGACGCACGTAGATCGGCGAGCCATACAGCTTGATGGCCCGCTCGACGATCTCGATCGCCCGGTCGACGCCGGCGCAGAACCCGCGTGGCTGGGCCAGCAGGATCTCCGCTTCGGCAAGAGTCGTATCCGTGATGCTCATGTTTACAGAATCCCGATAATTTTCACTTCAAACGCCAGCGCCTGGCCGGCAAGCGGGTGATTGAAATCGAATAGGGCCGACGTTTCGCCAACTTCCTTCAGTACGCCGGCATAGCGCCCGCCGCCCGGCGCGTTGAATTCGACCAGGTCACCCGGGGAAAAATCCTCGCCGATCATGCTGTTCTCCCGCAGCGTGGCGAGGGACACGCGCTGGATCAGATCCGGATTGCGTGGGCCGAACGCCTGGCCCGGCGCTAGCTGAAAGGTCGAATGGCGGCCCACCTTCAAACCCAGCAAAATATCTTCCAGCGGCGGCGCCAGTTGACCGGCGCCGAGCAGCAGCGTGGCAGGCTTGTCGTTGAACGTGTTGATCACTTCGGCGCCATCGGCAAGGGAAAGCCGGTAATGCAGCGTGACGTGTGAACCGGGTTTCACCTCGGAAATATCGATGATGCTCATGCAATGCTCGCTCAGTCGAAGCGCTGCACGCGTGCGCCGCGGGGCAGTCGACGCGTGTGGCAAACCGTCGGCGTGCCGTGCGCAAAGTGTTTATTGTAAGCCACCTAGCGGGCGCCGGCTTGAGTCCGTCGCGCGCGAGGGCGGTACGGCCCGGCGGCGCATTGCGCCGCGTGCGCCGTCAACCTTACGCGGAGGACTCTATATATATGGCTGATTTCGCCAGCGCAATCGACGAAACACCTGCGCCAACGCTGCGACGACCGAAGGCGCCGGCACGCGCCGCAGGCGGCGTGAAAGCCCCCGCGAATCGGTCGGCCGAGGCCCCGTCAGAAGCCGCCGACTCCACCGCCCGCTGCCGGCGGCAACTGTTTCGGGGTAAATGGCTCCGGCGCGACATGCCGCGCGAGCGACTGATCGAGCAGGGCCCCGACGTGCTGTCGGACACCGAAATGATCGCGCTCGTGCTCGGCTCCGGCCTGCCCGGTCACGACGTGTTCAGCGTCGCGCGGGCGCTGCTGGATCGCTTCGGCTCCCTGCGCGCGATGCTAGACGCGACTTATGCGGACTTCGACGGGATTCGCGGCATCGGCCCCGCGAAAAAAGCGCAATTACTCGCGATCATGGAAATGGCGCGTCGCTCGCTGGTCGACAAAATGCGCAAGCGCCCGCTAATGAATTCGCCCGAAGCGGTCGAAAGTTATCTGCGCCTTCTGATCGGCGGACAGCCGCAGGAGGTGTTCGTGTCGCTGTTTCTCGACGCCCGGCATCGGCTGATCCGCTGCGAGGAAAGCGCGCGCGGCTCGCTCACGCGCATGGCCGTGTATCCGCGCGAGATCGTGCGGCGGGCGCTCGCCGCGAACGCGGCCAGCCTGATCGTCGCGCATAATCATCCGTCCGGCGCCGTCGAGCCGAGTGCCAGCGACTGCCGCCTCACGCAGACGCTGCGCGACGCGCTCGCGCTCGTCGATGTGCAGTTGATCGATCATCTGGTGATCGGCGCGGACACCGTATATTCGTTCGCCCGCTCCGGCTGGCCGGGGCTCGCGCGCAAGCCCGCTCGAGCGCGGGAAGCGGAATCGCCGCCGTACGGCGCAGCGTCCCGCATCGCAAATAAGGTTTGATTTTGCGGCTTTTTTTCTGCTAGAATTCCGGTTTGCCTATTTCCAACCCCCTGTTCCGAAGCCATCAAGGCGTTCCGCAAAGGTCAGGCAGCTGTGGTAGCGAAGTGTCTCGATGCAAATTCGGCGCAACTTCGCATACTTTCAGCGCGGCTCTTTTCGGGAAACTTTCACGGCGTTCGAACTCAGAATTAGCGTATTAGGAGTGCTCTCATGGCACGCGTATGCCAAGTAACTGGGAAAGCGCCGATGAGCGGCAACAACGTTTCCCACGCGAACAACAAGACCAAGCGCCGGTTCCTGCCGAACCTGCAAAACCGCCGTATCTGGGTGGAAAGCGAAAACCGTTGGGTGCGTCTGCGCGTTTCGAACGCCGGCCTGCGCCTGATCGACAAGAACGGTATCGACGCTGTGCTCGCAGATTTGCGCGCACGCGGTGAAGCCTAAGGAGTAAATCATGGCGAAAGGCGCACGCGACAAGATCAAGCTGGAATCGACCGCAGGCACGGGTCACTTCTACACGACCACGAAGAACAAACGCAACATGCCGGAAAAGATGCTGATCAAGAAATTTGATCCGGTCATCCGCAAGCACGTTGACTACAAGGAAACCAAGATCAAGTAATCTTGGCTCTCCAGCCTGACGAAGGCAAAAACATGAAAAGCCTCGCATTCGTGCGAGGCTTTTTTGTTTTTGCGTGGACCTCGCGATAGCTCCGCAAGGCGCGCGCGAATCGCCCTATTCCGTTTGGCAAGCTTTCGCCAGGGCGATGCGGCGCGTATCCTTTGTCGTTTTCGCGGCGTGCGGTTCGCGCGCCGTCATCGCAAAACGAAAGACGGAGATGTGGGCAATGGAATTCGATGTGGCGATTGTCGGTAGCGGTCTGGCTGGTTTGAGCGTCGCGCTCAATCTCGCGCAGACACGGCGCGTTGCTGTGATCGCCAAGCGATCGCTGACCGAAGGCGCGAGCGACTGGGCGCAAGGCGGCATCGCCGCGGTGCTCGATTCGGCGGACAGCGTCGAGAATCACGTGCGCGATACGCTGACCGCAGGCGGCGGCCTGTGCGACGAGGCGGCGACACGCTTTATCGTCGAGCATGGGCGCGCCGCGATCGAATGGCTGATCGGACAGGGCGTGCCGTTCACGAAAGACGAGGCCGCCGAACTGGGCTTTCATTTGACGCGCGAAGGCGGCCATAGCCATCGCCGGATCATTCACGCGGCCGACGCGACCGGCCATGCGGTCGTCGCCACGCTCAGCGAGCAGGTGCGCCAGCATCCGAACATCACGCTGTTCGAAGACCATCACGCAATCGACCTGATCACCTCCGAACGCCTCGGCCTGCCCGGTCGCCGCTGCCATGGTCTGTATGCGCTCGATCTGCAAAGCGGCCGCACCGTTACGATCGAAGCGCCGCATACGGTGCTCGCGACCGGCGGCGCCGGCAAGGTCTACCTGTACACGACCAACCCCGACACCGCGACCGGCGACGGCATCGCGATGGCATGGCGCGCCGGCTGCCGCGTGTCGAACATGGAATTCATCCAGTTCCACCCGACGTGCCTGTTTCACCCGTACGCGAAGTCGTTCCTGATTTCGGAAGCAGTGCGCGGCGAAGGCGGCATTCTGAAACTGCCGGATGGCACGCGCTTCATGCCCAATCACGACGAGCGCGCGGAGCTTGCGCCGCGCGACATCGTCGCGCGGGCGATCGACTTCGAGATCAAGAAACGCGGCATTGATTGCGTGTACCTCGACATCAGCCACCAGCCGGCCGCGTTCCTGCACGAGCATTTCCCGACGATCCTGGCGCGCTGCCTCGAGTTCGGCATCGACATCACGAAGGAGCCGATTCCAGTGGTACCGGCCGCGCATTACACGTGCGGCGGCGTCGTCACCGATCTGGCGGGCCGCACCGATCTCGCGGGTCTCTACGCAGTCGGCGAAACGTCCTGCACCGGCCTGCACGGCGCGAACCGACTTGCCAGCAATTCGCTGCTCGAATGCCTCGTGACCGGCCGCTCCGCCGCCAAGGCGATCGAAGCAGAAGGCTTCGCTGCCGCCGTTCACGCGCCGCTGCCGGCCTGGGACGAAAGCCGCGTGTCCGATCCGGACGAGGAGGTCGTGGTCGCGCACAACTGGGACGAACTGCGCCGGCTGATGTGGAACTACGTCGGTATCGTGCGCACCGACAAGCGACTCGAGCGCGCGAAGCATCGGCTCGCGTTGCTGCGCGACGAGATCCACGAGTACTACGCGAACTTCAAGGTGAGCCGCGATCTGCTGGAACTGCGCAATCTGGTCGATGTGGCGTCGCTGATCGTGGACAGCGCGCGCTCGCGGCGCGAAAGCCGCGGCCTGCATTTCAGCCGCGACTGGCCGTCCACATTACCCAAGGCGCTACCGACGGTGCTCACGCCGGAGTATGTACGCAGGCCGAATACCTGACAGCCTTGGGCCGAAATACACGCTGAAACGACGCCACAAACGACAAGGCCATTGCCGGTAAGCTCTGGCAATGGCCTTGTTAAGTCGTCACGAGCGTCGACTGTCGCGCTAGAACGCGCGGCGCTCAAACGATCCGCATCGAGTAGTCGGTCGCGCGCACGTCTTTGGTCAGTGCGCCAATCGACACGCGATCCACGCCAGTCTCCGCGATCGTGCCCACGGTCTCGAAATTCACGCCGCCGGACACTTCGAGCACCGCGCGCCCGGCCGTGATGCGAACCGCGTCGCGCATCATGTCAAACGAGAAGTTGTCGAGCAGGATCGACTGCGCGCCATGCGCGAGCGCGGTTTCCAGTTGTTCGAGCGTTTCGACTTCGATCTGGATCGGCACGCCCGCATTCAACGCGAGCGCCGCGTCCATCGCCGCGCCCACGCCGCCGGCCGCGGCGATATGGTTTTCCTTGATCAGAATGCCGTCGTACAGCGCGAGCCGCTGGTTCGCACCGCCGCCGATGCGCACCGCGTACTTCTGCGCGAGCCGTAAGCCCGGGAGCGTCTTGCGCGTATCGAGAACGCGCGCGTGCGTGTGAGCAATCGCGTCGACATAGCGGCGCGTCGCGCTCGCCACGCCCGACAGCAGCTGCAGGAAATTCATCGCGTTGCGCTCGGCGGTCAGCAGCGCGCGCACCGGCCCGCGAAGATCGCAGACCGTCGTGTCGGCGCTCATGCGGTCGCCCTCGCGGTAACGCCATTGAACTACGATGCGAGGATCGACCGCGCGCATCACCGCGTCGAACCACGGCACGCCGCACAGTACCGCTTCCTCGCGCACGATGATGCGCGCGTCGCGAACGTCATCGGCAGGCACGAGGCGGCCGGTCTGATCGCCGGTGCCGATATCTTCGGCGAGTGCATCGGCGACATTGCGTGCGAGCGCCGCGTCGAACGCCACGCCATATTGCGCGTGAATCGCCGCGAAAAGCGGCGACACTGCGTCGGCCCCTTCGCGCGCCACTACCTGCTCAGGCGCCTTCTCCACCACCTTCATTACGCTGCCCCCACATTCGAATACAGTTGCGCGTCGCGCGCGAGATCGCCGCTCGCCTGCACGCGCTTCTTGTGACGCGCCGCGAAATCGAGCATGCGATCGATCGGCAGACGCGCACGCTCGCCGATCCCACGCTCGACGAAGATTTCGTTGTGGCCGCGCTCGAGCACATCGGCCAGATTGGCGAGTCCGTTCATCGCCATCCACGGGCAATGCGCGCAGCTCTTGCAGGTCGCGCTGTTGCCGGCCGTCGGCGCGGCAATCAGCGTCTTGCCGGGCGCGGCGAGTTGCATCTTGTGCAGGATGCCGAGGTCGGTCGCGACGATGAAGTGCGTCGCGTCGAGCTTCTGCGCGGCGTCGATCAACTGCGTGGTCGAGCCGACCACGTCCGCCTGGGCGATCACGTTGGCCGGCGACTCCGGATGCACGAGCACCTTCGCGTGCGGATAATCGGCGCGCAGCAGATCGAGTTCGATGCCCTTGAATTCGTCGTGCACGAGGCACGAGCCCTGCCACATCAGCATGTCCGCGCCGGTCTTGCCCTGGATGTAGCTGCCGAGATGACGGTCCGGCGCCCAGATGATCTTCTCGCCGCGCGCATGCAGATCGGCGACGATCTCCAACCCGATCGACGACGTTACCATCCAGTCCGCGCGCGCCTTCACGGCCGCGCTCGTGTTCGCGTACACGACCACCGTGCGGTCCGGGTGTGCGTCGCAGAACGCCGAGAACTCGTCGACCGGACAACCGAGGTCGAGCGAACAGGTCGCATCCAGATCCGGCATCAGAATGCGCTTGTCTGGACTGAGGATTTTTGCGGTCTCGCCCATGAAGCGCACGCCCGCGACCACCAGCGTCTGCGCCTCGTGATCGCGGCCGAAGCGCGCCATTTCCAGCGAATCGGCCACGCAACCGCCGGTTTCGTCGGCGAGTTCCTGCAATTCGGCGTCGACATAATAGTGCGCGACCAGCACCGCTTTCTCGCGCTTGAGTAATTCGCGAATGCGCGCCTTCAGCGCCCGCTTTTCTTCCGCCGACGGCGTCTCGGGCACCTTCGCCCACGCCTGCCCGATCCCGCAGGTCGTGCCCTGCGCCTGTGGCCGATCGTATTCGACGGTCCTGATCGCCTGCTGCTCCATCATGTCCTCTGCCCTCACCTGGCCGCCGCGGCTTGCCGCTCGCGCTACACATGCGATGCTTTTCCACGGCCCAAAAACGCAAAACCCCGCCAACGCGGGGTTTTGTGACGTTCTGAAATTTTAATGGATTTCAGGCATAGCGACGCAGTCGCATCGCGAAGTCTTGCAGCGCCTTGATACCGCTCTGCTCTGCGCGATGGCACCAGTCCTGCAATTGCACCAGCAATTGCTCGCGCGACGCGTTGGAGCGCTCCCACATCGCCGCCAGTTCGTTGCGCATGTCGATGTAGGTCTTCAGCTTCTGGCTGTTCGCGAAAATCTGCGGCAGCTGGAGCTTCTGCGGCTCGTTCAGGCCCGCCTCTTCTTTGTGGAACCAGCTGCGCGCACCACGCATCACCTGATACTTTTCGCGCGCGCCGACTTCCTTCAGATGCGCGAGCTCCTGGCGGTATGCGCGCTTGATCGCTTTCGCGTAACGCGCCATCACTTCGTAGCGGTTCGCGAGCACGGCCTGCAGCGTGTCCTGATCGAGCACGAGCTTGCCGGTGGTCAGGCGCGGCATCGGTGCGACCTTCTTCACTTTGGCCAGACGAAACGCCTGCATGATGCGGATGTACATCCAGCCAATGTCGAACTCGTACCACTTGTTCGACAGCTTCGCCGACGTCGCATACGTGTGGTGATTGTTATGCAGCTCTTCGCCACCGATGATGATGCCCCACGGGAAAATGTTGGTGCTCGCATCCGACGAATTGAAGTTGCGATAGCCCCAGAAGTGCGCGAGGCCGTTGACCACGCCCGCGGCCCAGAAAGGGATCCACACCATCTGCACGGCCCAGATGGTCAGGCCGACGACGCCGAACAGCGCGACGTTGATCACCATCATGAGGCTCACGCCGAGAATCGGGTACTTCGTGTAGACGTTGCGCTCCATCCAGTCGTTCGGCGTACCGTGACTGAACTTGCGCATCGTTTCTTCGTTTTTCGCTTCGGTGCGATAGAGCTCGGCGCCTTCGAGCAGCACCTTCCAGATGCCGCGCGTCTGCGGGCTGTGCGGATCCTCTTCGGTCTCGCATTTCGCGTGGTGCTTGCGGTGAATCGCGGCCCACTGGCCGGTCAGCATGCCGGTGGTCATCCACAACCAGAAGCGGAAAAAATGACTGGCGATCGGGTGCAGATCCAGCGCGCGATGCGCCTGGCAGCGATGCAGATAGACGGTCACGCCGATAATCGTGATGTGCGTCACGATCAGCGTGTACACGACGAGTTGCCACCACGAGAAACGCAGCAGCCCGTGGGCAAGGAAATCGAGCAAAGAATTCAACAAGGTAAGTTACCTGCAGAACGAGAGATACGAAGCACACGCGGCGCGCGTGTCATGAAAGTGAAAGCATACAGCGGGATAGGACGATATTCTACTTGAAGGGTTCCAAGTGTTTGTAACAAATAGGGATTTTTTGTGCGCTATCAAGTCGATAGCGATTGCCTGGGCACTGGCGCATGCCTTGGCGCGGCGCGAAACGGGGCTTAACGGCCGTCGTTGGCGGCACGGTCGGCGGGCCTGAGCGCCGGATCGGGGTGGTGTCGGAATCCGGATCGGTCGTCGCCACCGGGTGCGGCATTGCGCCGCTTGCCTGACCGACGATGCGCACCTCGCGTTGCGGGAGCGCAATAGTGATGCCGTGCTCGGAAAAGAGACGCCAGATATTGCAGTTGACGGTCGAGAGCACGCCACGCGTGCCGCTCGCCGCGTCTTCGATCCGGAAACCCGACTCGAGATTGATGCCGTCCCGGCCAAAGCCGACCAGAAATGGCGCCGGCGCCGGTTCGCGTAGCACCCGCGGCACGTCGGCGGCGGCCTGGGCGAGCAGCGTCATACGCGCATTACCGAAGCCAAAGCTCACGCTGTCCATCCACGCGATCACGGCGTTCTGAATGCCCAACAGCGTGAGTACCATGCCGATCCACACGACCACCGACACGATCTTCTCGACGAGAAACAGCCACCGATGCTCGCCACCTTCGCGGTTGAACACCCGCCGAAGAAGAACACGATGTAGATCTGCCCAATGCCGGCGAGCGGCACCAGCGCCAGATCGAGCAGCGCGGTGTCCATGAACTGGCCGGCGATCGCCCGCGCGAGCCACACCAGTGCCGCGCCGATCAGCGGAAAAGCCGCCCGGTCGAGGCTTTCCATGCCGAAACGCAGGCTCTCGTCGCGCGTCGATTGCGGCCGCTTGATGCGGCGGCGCAGCGTCCGCGCGAGCAGCCACGCGACGAGCAGCGCCGCAAGCAGGATCGCGACCTGCCACAGCATCACGCGCTGACCGAAGTCGCGCGCGATGTCGCTGAACATGTGGGTAAAGTCGTATGCATGGATGTCGCCGGAATGGCCGGCGCGCGCGGATTCATCCGCCAATCCGCGCGCCGGCCTGCAGCCGGTTGCCTAGCTCTGGCGCTCGAGCACGGCGGCGAAAAAGCCGTCGGTCGCGTGGCGGTGCGGCCACAGCGACAGGTAGTCGCCCATCTCCAGCTCGATACGCTGCTCGGCAAGGACGTCGCGCGCCGGCACCAGCGCGAAATCAGGGTGATCGGCGAGGAACTGCTGCACGACCGCCTCGTTTTCGGCTTCGAGAATCGAGCACGTAGCATAGACGAGCCGGCCGCCCTTCTTCACGAGACGCGCCGCGCTCGTGAGAATCGACGCCTGCTTCGGCGCCAGCTCGGCGACCGACTCCGGCGACTGGCGCCACTTCAGATCCGGGTTGCGGCGCAGCGTGCCGAGGCCGCTGCACGGTGCATCGACGAGCACGCGGTCGATCTTGCCAGCCAGACGCTTGATCTTCGCGTCGTGTTCGCTGTCGATCAGCACCGGGTTCACGTTCGACAGGCCGCTGCGCGCGAGACGCGGCTTCAGCTTCGCGAGACGCCGCTCGGAGATATCGAACGCGTAGAGCCGGCCGGTCGAGCGCATTGCCGCGCCGAGCGCCAGCGTCTTGCCGCCCGCGCCCGCACAGAAATCGACGATCATCTCGCCGCGCCGAGGTGCGACCAGCGAGCACAGCAGCTGGCTGCCCTCGTCCTGCACTTCGAGCCAGCCCTGCTGGAACGCGTCGAGCTTGGTGAGCGCCGGCTTGCCGACCACGCGCACCCCGAGCGGCGCGAACGGCGTCGCGCCCGCCTCGATGCCAGCCTTCGACAGCGCACCCAGCACGTCGTCGCGGCTCGCCTTGATCGGGTTCGCGCGCAGATCGAGCGGCGCCGGGTAGTTCAGCGCGGCGGCCAGCTGCGCGAGCTCGGCGGCCTCAAAGCGCGAGCTGAGCGCCTGGCTGATCCAGTCGGGCAGGTTCAGGCGAATCCGCAGTGGCAGGCTTTCCGGGTCGATCTTCGCCACGTGTTCGAGCCAGGTCGCCTCGGCCTCGGTGACGAACGGCTTGAGCGCCGAGCGTCCGGCCGTCTGCATCAGGCCCAGCAGCGCCATGCGGCGCGCGGGGCTGCCAGTGCCGCTTTCGGCCAGATGCGCGAACTCCATCCGGCGGCGCAGCACGGCGAACACCGCCTCGGCGATCACGCCGCGCTCGGCGTGCCCGAGCTTCGGATGCGCGCGGAAGAAGCGGCTCGTGGCGGCGTCGGCGGGGCCGTTCAGCCGCAGCACTTCGGCCAGCAGCGTTTCAGTTTGTCCAATCAGGAAACCATGCAATCTCATGCGCCCTCTCCGGCGGTGTGACCGGCAAAGAGCCATTGCGGCTCCGACGGCGTAAGCGTGACGCGCGAGCCGTCCAGAGCGAGACGCCCTTCGACGAACCAGCGCACCGCGCGTGGATAAATGATGTGCTCGGTGGCGAGCACGCGTGCGGCGAGCGTCTGTGCGGTATCGCCCGCCTCGACAGGCACCGCCGACTGCAAGACGATCGGCCCGTGATCCAGCTTTGATGTGACAAAATGCACCGACGCGCCGTGGAACCGCACGCCGGCGTCGAGCGCCTGCTGATGGGTCTTCAGACCAGGAAAGCTCGGCAGCAATGACGGGTGCACGTTCAGCATGCGCGCTGCGTAGTGGTCGACGAAGCGCTCGGTCAGCACGCGCATGAAGCCCGCGAGCACGACGAGGTCCGGCGCGATGGCGTCGATCTGCTCGGCGAGTGCCGCGTCGAAGCTGTCGCGATCCGGAAACTGGCGGTGGTCGACCACCGCCGTGGCGATGCCATGCGACGCCGCGAACGCGAGCCCCGCGGCATCGGGACGGTTAGCAATCACGGCGGCGACCCGCGCCGGCCAGCCCTCGCTCGCGCAGGCGCGCACGATGGCTTCCATGTTGCTACCCCGCCCGGAAATCAGGATGACAAGTTTTTTCATGCGCGGATTTTATCATTCGGCAATCGCCGGACCGCGACCGCGCAGCCGTCTGTTGCGCCAAGCGTTTATAATCGATTGTTTTGCGGCACCCCGCCCGCGCCCCTATTGCAATCGCAGCAACGCCTGCAACCCGCTATCGTGAGAGTCTTCCGCGGCCTTCCCAATGCCGAGAGCCGCGCGCCGTGCGCGCTGACCATCGGCAACTTCGACGGTGTCCACCGCGGCCACCAGGCTCTGCTCGCCCACGTGCGCGCGGCCGCGAACGCGCGTGGCCTGCCCGTCTGCGTGATGACCTTCGAGCCGCACCCGCGCGAGTTCTTCAACCCGGCCGGCGCGCCGCCGCGCATCGCGATGCTGCGCGACAAGCTCGAGGCGCTGCGCACCAACGGGGTCGACCGGGTCGTCGTCGAGCACTTCAATCACACGTTCGCGAGCCAGTCGCCAGATGCGTTCGTCGAGCGGATCATCGTCAACGGCTTGCACGCGCGCTGGATCATGATCGGCGACGACTTCCGCTACGGCGCGAAGCGCGCCGGCGATTTCGCGTCGCTGCGCACGGCCGGCAAGCAGTACGGTTTCGAAGTCGAACAGATGGCGACGGTCGCCGATCCGTCGGGCGCGCGCATCTCGAGCTCGGGCGTGCGCGCGGCGCTGGTCGCGGGCGACCTCGACTCGGCGCGCGCAGCGCTCGGCCGCGACTATCTGATCAGCGGCCACGTCACCCATGGCATGAAGCTCGGCCGCGATCTCGGCTTTCCGACGCTCAATCTGCCGATCGCGCACAAGCGTCCGGCACTGGCCGGCATCTTCGTCGTACAGGTGCACGGCATCGCCGAGCAACCGCTGCCCGGCGTCGCGAGCCTCGGCCTGCGCCCCACCGTCGACGATTCCGGCCGTGTGCTGCTCGAAGTGCACCTGCTCGATTGGCACGGCGACGCGTATGGCAAACTCGTGCGCGTCGAATTTCTGAAGAAGCTGCGCGACGAGGAGAAGTTCGTCGATCTCGAAACGCTGACCGCCGCGATCGCGCGCGACGTCGCCAATGCCCGCGCATGGTTCGCTGCGGTCGGCGCCGGCACGCCGGGCAGCCGTTCCACCGGTTTCGCCACCTCGGCCACCGACCGAATTAGATAACCACCGCGGTTCGGGCCGGTGCGCCGCGCCGCACGAACCGTCGCCGCGCGCATCGAAGGGCGTCCGTGCTTCACGCGGAGCCGCCTGCCGGGCGCGTCCCACGCTCCTCGCGCAGCGCGCAATCCGCGCGCCGCTACGCATAGAAACGAATTCACCGCCACCCACATCATGAGCAACAAGAAAGCTGATTCGAAACCGCAGTCCCGCTACCCGGTCAACCTGCTCGACACACCGTTCCCGATGCGCGGCGACCTGCCCAAGCGCGAGCCGCAGTGGGTCAAGGACTGGCAGGAACGCAAGGTGTACGACAAGATCCGCGCCGCCTCCAGGGGCCGCACGAAGTTCATCCTGCACGACGGCCCGCCGTATGCGAACGGCGACATCCACCTCGGTCACGCGGTGAACAAAATCCTGAAGGACATGATCGTCAAGGCGCGCAATCTGGCGGGCTTCGACGCGGTCTACGTGCCGGGCTGGGACTGTCACGGCATGCCGATCGAAATCCAGATCGAAAAGCAGTTCGGCAAGTCGCTGCCGGCGGCCGAAGTGATGCAGAAGGCGCGCGCCTACGCGACCGAGCAGATCGAGAAGCAGAAGGCGGGCTTCCGCCGTCTGGGCGTGCTCGGCGACTGGGACAATCCGTACAAGACGATGAACTTCGCGAATGAAGCCGGCGAAATCCGCGCGCTCGCGAAGATCATGGAAAAGGGCTACGTATTCCGCGGCCTGAAGCCGGTCAACTGGTGTTTCGACTGCGGCTCGGCCCTCGCCGAAGCGGAAGTCGAGTACAAGGACAAGACCGATCCGACCATCGACGTGCTGTTCAGCTTCGCCGAACCAGAGAAGACCGCGCAGGCGTTCGGACTCGCCGCGCTGCCGCGCAACGAAGGCGGCATCGTGATCTGGACCACCACGCCGTGGACCATCCCCGCCAACCAGGCGCTGAACCTGCATCCGGAACTCGTCTACGCGCTCGTCGACACGCCGCGCGGCCTGCTGATCCTCGCTGAGGAACGCGTCGAGGCGTGCCTGAAGCTGTACGGCCTCGAAGGCACGGTCGTCGCGACGACGCCGGGCGAAAAGCTCGTGAACCTGCGCTTCAACCACCCGCTCGCGTCCGCGCATCCGGGCTACAAGCGCACCGCGCCGATCTACCTCGGCGACTACGTGACGACCGAAACCGGCACCGGCATCGTGCACTCGTCGCCGGCGTACGGCGTGGAAGACTTCGTGTCGTGCAAGGCGCACGGCATGGCCGACTCGGACATCATCAACCCGGTGATGGGCGACGGCCGCTACATCGAATCGCTCGCGCTGTTCGGCGGCCTGTCGATCTGGGCTGCCAATCCGCAGATCGTCGAGGCGCTGCAAGGCGCCGGCTCGCTGCTGCGCACCGAGAAGTACACGCACAGCTACATGCACTGCTGGCGCCACAAGACGCCGATCATCTACCGCGCCACTTCGCAGTGGTTCGCCGGCATGGACGTGAAGCCGAACGACGGCGACAGGACGCTGCGCGAGACCGCACTCGAAGGCATCGAGAACACGGCGTTCTATCCGTCGTGGGGCAAGCAGCGCCTCTTCAGCATGATCGCGAACCGCCCGGACTGGACGCTGTCGCGGCAGCGCCAGTGGGGCGTGCCGATGGCGTTCTTCGTGCACAAGGAAACCGGCGAGCTGCATCCGCGCACGCTGGAGTTGCTCGAACAGGTCGCGCAGCGCGTCGAGAAGGAAGGCATCGAGGCATGGCAGACGGTCGATCCGCGAGAGCTGATCGGCGAGGACGCCAACCTGTACGAAAAGAACCGCGACACGCTCGACGTGTGGTTCGATTCAGGCACCACGCACTGGCACGTGCTGCGCGGCTCGCACAAGGACGAGCTGCAGTTTCCGGCCGACCTGTACCTCGAAGGCTCGGACCAGCATCGCGGCTGGTTCCATTCGTCGCTGTTGACCGCGTCGATGCTCGACGGCCGCCCGCCCTACAACGCGCTGCTCACGCACGGCTTCACCGTCGACGGCGAAGGCCGCAAGATGAGCAAGTCGCTCGGCAACGGCATCGATCCGCATGAAGTCGCAAATCGCCTCGGCGCGGAAATCATCCGCCTGTGGATCGCGTCGACCGACTACTCGGGCGAGCTCGCGATCTCCGAGGAAATCCTGAAGCGCGTGACGGAAGGCTATCGCCGCATCCGCAATACGCTGCGCTTCCTGCTCGCGAACCTGTCGGACTTCGACTTCGCGCAGCACGCGCGTCCGGTCGAAGACTGGCTCGAAATCGACCGTTACGCGGTGACGCTGTCGGCGAATCTGCAGAACGACATCCTCGCGCACTACGAGAAGTACGAGTTCCACCCGGTCGTCGCCAAGTTGCAGACGTTCTGCTCGGAAGACCTGGGCGGCTTCTACCTCGACGTGCTGAAGGACCGCCTCTACACGAGCGCGGCGGATTCGGTCGCCCGCCGCTCGGCGCAGACCGCGCTCTACCACATCGCGCACGGGCTGCTGCGCGTGATGGCCCCGTTCCTGTCGTTCACCGCGGAAGAAGCGTGGAAGGTGTTCCAGCCCAATAGCGAAACGATCTTCACCGAGACGTACCACGCGTACCCGGCCGTGCCGGACGCGGGCGCGCTGCTCGACAAGTGGACGCTGCTGCGCGCGGTGCGCGGCGACGTGACCAAGGCGCTCGAAGAGGCGCGGGTCGCTGACCTGATCGGCTCGTCGCTGCAGGCGGAAGTCGAAATCCGCGCGAGCGGCGCGCGTTACGACGCACTCGCGAGCCTCGGCGACGACCTGAAGTTCGTGCTGATCACGTCGGCGGCGAACGTCGTCAAGGTCGACAGCGAAGCCGATGAAGGCGTCGAAGTGATCGCGTCGAAGTACCTGAAGTGCGAGCGCTGCTGGCACTATCGCGCGGACGTCGGCGCGAACGCCGAGCATCCGTCGCTGTGCGGCCGCTGCTTCAGCAACCTGTTCGGCAGTGGCGAATCGAGGAGCGCGGCATAATGGCGAGAACCATGTCGAAAACGCGCACCGGAAGCAGTTCGCTCGCACCCTGGCTCGGCATCGCGCTGATCGTCATCCTGTTCGACCAGCTGACGAAAATCGCCGTGCGCAAGGTGTTCGCCTACGGTGTGCCGCACGAGGTCACGCCGTTCTTCAACCTGATTCTCGTGTTCAACCGCGGCGCCGCGTTCAGCTTCCTCGCGATGGCGGGCGGCTGGCAGCGCTGGGCGTTCACCGCGCTCGGCGTGGTCGCGGCGCTCGTGATCTGCTATCTGCTCAAGCGGCATAGCGGGCAGAAAATGTTCTGCACGGCGCTCGCGCTGATTCTCGGCGGCGCGCTCGGCAATGTGATCGACCGGCTCGCGTACGGCCACGTGATCGACTTCCTCGATTTCCACGTGGGCGGCTGGCACTGGCCGGCGTTCAATCTCGCCGACAGCGCGATCACGATCGGCGCGATCCTGCTCCTGATCGACGAGCTGCGGCGGGTACGCGGCACACGCTAACGTCGCCGACGTGAGGCACAGTCGCGGCTGCGCGAGCCGTGCCTCAGGTCCGGTTTGAAGCGCGCGGCGACGACGGGCAACGCCCTCGCGCCGCCGCGCGATCACGCTTTGTCGGAGGCTTTCGTTGGCAACCGCAGAACTCGCAGGCAAACACCTCGTCCTCGGCATGACGGGCGGCATCGCCTGCTACAAGATCGCCGAACTCACGCGTCTGCTGACCAAGGCAGGCGCGACCGTGCAGGTCGTCATGACCGAAGCGGCCACCCAGTTCATCACCCCCGTCACGATGCAGGCGCTGTCGGGGCGGCCGGTCTTCACGAGCCAGTGGGACGGTCGCGTGCCGAACAACATGGCGCACATCGATCTATCGCGCGAAGCCGATGCGATCGTGATCGCGCCGGCGTCGACCGACTTCCTCGCCAAGCTCGCGCACGGCATGGCCGACGATCTGCTGTCGACGCTGTGCATCGCACGCGACTGCCCGCTGCTCGTCGTGCCGGCGATGAACCGGCAGATGTGGCAGAACCCGGCCACGCAACGCAACGTCGCGCAACTGCGCGCGGACGGCGTCGAGGTGCTCGGCCCCGATTCGGGCCCGCAGGCCTGCGGCGAAATCGGCGATGGGCGCATGCTCGAAGCGGCCGCGACCTACGAGGCGGTCGCGTCGTTCTTCGCGCCGAAAATCCTGTCCGGCCGGCGCGTGCTGCTGACCGCCGGGCCGACCTTCGAACCGCTCGACCCGGTGCGCGGCATCACCAATCGTTCGAGCGGCAAGATGGGCTTCGCGCTCGCGCGCGCCGCGCAGCAGGCCGGCGCCGACGTGCATCTGGTGGCCGGTCCGGTCGCGCTGGAAACGCCGTGGGGCGTCTTGCGCGAGGACGTGCAGACCGCGCAGCAGATGCACGACGCGGTGATGCGCGCGGTCGCGGAGGCGGACATTTTCATCGGCGTCGCGGCGGTGGCCGACTGGCGCGTCGACCACGTCAGCGATCAGAAGATCAAGAAGACCGCCGAGCACGCGCTGCCGAGCTTTTCATTCGTCGAGAATCCAGACATCCTCGCCGCGGTCGCCGGGCTGCCGAAGCCGCCGTTCGCGGTCGGCTTCGCCGCCGAAAGCGACAACCTCGAAGTCCACGGCGAGGAAAAGCGCGCGCGCAAGAACGTGCCGCTGCTGATCGGCAATCTGGGGCCGCAAACGTTCGGGCTCGACGACAACGAAGTGATTCTGTTCGAAGCAGGCCGCGCGACGAAGCTGCCACGCGCCGACAAGCAGACACTGGCGCGCGCGCTGATCGCGGAAATCGCGAAGCGTCTGCCGCCCGGCATCAGTCCGGTTGGCTGAACGAGCGAGCAGCAGTGGGCCCGTGTGGCCCTGCCATCTTTGCCCGGTTAGCCGACCGGAATCACCTGGAGCACTACTGCCATGACGCTACTCTCCGTGCTCGATCAAACACCGGTGATCGCCGGCCATTCGGTGGCGGACGCGATCGCCGCGACCGTCGAACTCGCGCAACTCGCCGACGACCTCGGCTACACGCGCTACTGGTGCGCCGAGCACCACGGCCTGCGCGGCGTGTCGAATCCCTGCCCTGAAGTGATGCTGGCGCGCCTCGGCAGCGTGACCAAACGCATTCGCATCGGCTCGGGCGGCATCATGCTGCCGTACTACAGCCCGTTCAAGGTCGCCGAGCAGTTCATGATGCTCGAGGCGCTGTTTCCGAATCGCGTCGATCTCGGCGTCGGACGCGCGCCGGGCGGCGACATGCGCACCGCGCAGGCAGTCGCCGCCGGCGCTTACAATCGCGGCGAGCATTTTCCGCAGCAGGTCGCCGAGTTGCTCGGCCTCATGCACGGCGCGCTGCCCGACGATCATCTCGCGCAGGGCGTGCTGCTGCAGCCGCAGATCGATACGCGCCCGCAGCTGTGGATGCTAGGCTCGAGCGACTTCGGCGGTTTGCTCGCGGCGCAGCTCGGCATCCGCTTTTCGTTCGCGCATTTCATCAACGCGCATTTCGGCAAACAGGTCGCGCTGGCGTATCGCGAGCGCTTCCAGCCTGGCAAAGACGCGTCGCGGCCGTATCTGGCGGCCGCGGTCTTCGTGATCTGCGCGGATACCGAGCAGGAAGCCGCGGACCTCGAAAAAGCCGTTGATCTACGTCGCGTGCAGATGGCGTATGGTCTGAACGAACCGATACCCTCGATCGAGCAAGGCATCGCGCAGGAATATGGCGAGCGCGAACAGCTCGTGATCGACCGCGAAAAGCCGCGCAGCATCATCGGCCCGCCTGAGCGCGTGACCGAACGGCTCACGGATTTACAGCAGCAGTTCCAGGCCGACGAGCTGATGGTGCTGACCGTCGCCGGCAGCTATCGTGCGCGCTTGCGCTCCTACGAACTGCTCGCCGACGCGTTTCAGCTCGGCTCGAACCAGGCGGCTTGATCGCAAAGGCGTTGCCAGTCAGCCGCGTGCCCCTTCACCAATCTCACCCCCAACTATCGAACCTGAATGAAACTCGACCTGAAGATTCTCGATCAGCGCATGCGCGAACAGCTCCCCGCTTACGCGACGACCGGTAGCGCCGGCCTCGATCTGCGCGCCTGCCTCAACGAACCGCTGACGCTGAAACCCGGCGAAACCGCGCTGGTGCCGACCGGACTCGCGATCCACGTCGGCGACCCCGGTTATGCGGCGTTGATTCTGCCGCGCTCGGGTCTCGGCCATAAGCATGGGATCGTGCTCGGCAATCTGGTCGGCCTGATCGATTCCGATTACCAGGGCCAATTGATGATTTCGACGTGGAATCGCGGCGAGACGACATTCGTGCTGAATCCGATGGAACGGCTCGCTCAACTGGTGATCGTGCCCGTCGTGCAGGCCGGGTTCAATATCGTCGATGACTTCGAGGAAAGCGTGCGCGGCGCGGGCGGGTTTGGTAGCACCGGCAAGCATTGATCGATTGCTGCGACGCGGCGGCTGGCGCCTTCGGCGAGCGCCGTGAGAAAAAACCAGAGCATAAAAAAACGGCGCGGGATAAAACCCGCGCCGTTCTGCCTTTGATGTCCGGCCAGCTCAACGCAACGTCGGCCTAAGTGACATCACTCGACTTCCACCGCCTCCGGATTCGGATTGCGCGGCGCCGGATGCTCGTCGAAGGTCAACTGCACCTTGTCGTCGGCATCGACGTCGACCGTCACGCGGCCACCGTTCATCAGCTTGCCGAACAGCAACTCGTCGGCGAGCGCGCGACGGATCGTGTCCTGGATCAGGCGCTGCATTGGCCGCGCGCCCATCAGCGGATCGAAACCGTGCTTCGCCAGATGCTTGCGCAGCGCATCGGTGAACAGCGCATCGACCTTCTTCTCATGCAGCTGATCTTCCAGCTGCATCAGGAATTTGTCGACCACGCGCATGATGATTTCCTCATCGAGCGAACGGAAGCTGATCGTCGCGTCCAGACGGTTGCGGAACTCCGGCGTGAACATGCGCTTGATGTCGACCATCTCGTCGCCCGCCTCGCGGCGGTTCGTGAAGCCGATCACCGACTTGCCCATCGCCTCGGCGCCCGCGTTCGTCGTCATGATGATGATGACGTTGCGGAAGTCCGCCTTCCGCCCGTTGTTGTCCGTCAGCGTGCCGTGGTCCATCACCTGCAGCAGCACGTTGAAGATGTCCGGATGCGCCTTTTCGATTTCGTCGAGCAGCAGCACGCAGTGCGGCTTCTTCGTGATCGCCTCGGTCAGCAGGCCACCCTGGTCGAAACCGACGTAGCCCGGCGGCGCGCCGATCAGCCGGCTCACCGCGTGACGCTCCATGTACTCCGACATGTCGAAGCGGATCAGCTCGATGCCGAGCGTGAACGCGAGCTGCTTCGCGACCTCGGTCTTGCCGACGCCGGTCGGACCCGAGAACAGGAATGCGCCGATCGGCTTGTCGAGCTTGCCGAGGCCCGCGCGCGCCATCTTGATCGCGGCCGACAGCGCATCGATAGCCGGATCTTGACCGAACACGACGCTCTTCAGATCGCGGTCGAGCGTCTGCAGCTTGCTGCGATCGTCCTGCGACACGCTTTGCGCCGGCACGCGCGCGATCTTCGAGATGATTTCCTCGATCTCGTTCTTGCCGATCGTCTTCTTCTGCTTCGACTTCGGCAGAATGCGCTGCGCCGCGCCCGCTTCGTCGATCACGTCGATCGCCTTGTCCGGCAAATGACGATCGGTGATGAAGCGCGCCGACAGCTCAGCCGCCGCCGACAGCGCACCCGACGAATACTTGACGCCGTGGTGCTCTTCGAAGCGCGATTTCAGCCCGCGCAGGATCGCGACCGTCTGCTCGACGGTCGGCTCGGTCACGTCGATCTTCTGGAAACGACGCGACAGCGCCGCGTCCTTTTCGAAGATGCCGCGATATTCGGTGAAGGTGGTTGCCCCGATGCACTTCAGCGTGCCCGACGAGAGCGCCGGTTTCAGCAGGTTCGACGCGTCCAGCGTGCCGCCCGACGCGGCGCCCGCGCCGATCAGCGTATGGATTTCGTCGATGAAGAGAATGGCGTGCGGACGCTCCTTCAGTTCCTTCAGCACCGTCTTCAGACGCTGCTCGAAGTCGCCGCGATACTTGGTGCCCGCGAGCAGCGCGCCCATGTCGAGCGAATACACCTGGGCATCGGCCAGGATGTCCGGCACTTCGCCGCGCGTGATGCGCCATGCGAGCCCTTCGGCGATCGCGGTCTTGCCGACACCGGCCTCGCCGACCAGCAGCGGATTGTTCTTGCGGCGGCGACACAGCACCTGCACCACACGCTCGACTTCCGACTCACGTCCGATCAGTGGATCGATGCGGCCGTCCTTCGCCATCTGGTTCAGGTTCTGCGTGAACTGGGCGAGCGGCGTTTCCTTCTGCGCGGCTGCTTCGTCGGACTCGGCATTCGCATCGCTCGCCTTCGCGGCGTCCGAACTGCTCGTCTTGGCGATGCCGTGCGAGATGAAATTGACTACGTCCAGACGCGTGACGCCCTGCTGCTGCAGGTAGTACACCGCATGCGAGTCCTTCTCGCCGAAGATCGCGACCAGCACGTTCGCGCCGGTCACTTCCTTCTTGCCGTTCGAGGTGGACTGCACATGCATGATCGCGCGCTGGATCACACGCTGGAAACCGAGCGTGGGCTGCGTGTCGACGTCGTCCGTGCCCGGCACGGTCGGCGTGTTGTCATGAATGAAGTTGCGCAGGTTCTGGCGCAGATCCTCGATATTGGCCGCGCATGCGCGCAGTACCTCTGCCGCCGTCGGGTTATCCAACAGCGCGAGCAAAAGATGCTCGACCGTTATGAACTCGTGCCTTGCCTGGCGCGCTTCCATGAACGCCATATGCAGGCTGACTTCCAGTTCCTGGGCAATCATGCTTCCTCCATCACACACTGCAGCGGATGCCCGGCCTGCCGTGCGTGGGTAACGACTTGCTCGACTTTGGTCGACGCGATGTCCCGCGTATAGACCCCACAAACTCCCCTGCCCTCGCGATGCACCTTCAACATGACCTGCGTTGCGGTTTCACGATCCTTATTGAAATATTCCTGCACGATCATCACGACAAATTCCATCGGCGTGAAGTCGTCATTCAGCAGCACCACCTTGTACATGGATGGCGGCTTGAGTTTCTGCTCCTGCCGCTCCAGTACGGTGCCGTCCTGCTTGTCCGGGATAATCGCCATACACCCATTCTAAACAACTAGGACAGGCCCGCAATCCTGTCAGAACCCGGCCGCCCGGCCGATGAGCCCGTTCGCTGCCACCCGGCGGTCACGACGCTGTCATGTTCGGCCTGGCCTGCGCGTTTTCGACGGGCCGATTGCGGTGCCGGCCCCGATCCTGTCATGCGCGGCGCGTGCTGCACCGCGGTCGGATCGAGTATCGCACAACCTGCCGGTACTGGCTGCGAGCGCTCGCCGCGCTGGGCGTCGGCGCCGCGGGCACAGTCAGCATGTGAGTGGATTATGCGACTTTTCAAGCCACGCCGCTTGCGCCACCGCACATACGGAAGCGGTAAAAACCCTGGAAAGCGGCCTGTTTGCAACGCGACAACGACGTCTCAAAATTTTCTTGACACTCGAATAAAGAGCCCCAACAATCAAGCTGGCACTTTTTTCACCAAGCCATAATCTCGAAAAAATGCCGATGGTGAGCTTGTGAGGAGGGAACGACTGCCTCGCGTGGTCGTGGCTTTTCGAGGGCTCGTGGTAGTGACATGAGTTACAGGGGAAGTTGGAATGGCAACTGGTACGGTCAAATGGTTTAACGACGCAAAGGGTTTCGGATTCATCACGCCTGACGAGGGCGGCGAGGATCTGTTTGCACACTTCTCGGCCATCCAGATGAATGGCTTCAAGACGCTGAAGGAAGGCCAGAAGGTCACCTTCGAAGTCGTGCAAGGCCCGAAAGGCAAGCAGGCATCGAACATTCAGGCGCCAGCCTGAAACGTTTCGATACCCGTCCTTTTTGAAACCCGGCTCCGCGCCGGGTTTCTTTTTTGCGGCAGCTTTCTATTGCAACGGATTTTCCGGCCGGAAAGCCGCCCGAAAATTCCGGGTATAAAAATACCCCGGCCGTTTGCTGGCGCCGGAGGTTTTATGCGAAACGGATAATCCCGGCGCGTCAATTACATATTTTCGATCATCACTTGCCCAAATGCCGAGCACGACACCTGGGTCGCGCCTTCCATCAGGCGGGCAAAATCGTAAGTAACGCGCTTTTGCAGGATCGATTTTTCCATCGAGCTGATTATCAGATCCGCCGCCTCGAACCAGCCCAGGTGGCGCAGCATCATTTCCGCTGACAGGATTTCCGAGCCGGGATTCACGTAATCCTTGCCCGCGTATTTCGGCGCCGTGCCGTGCGTCGCTTCGAACATCGCAACCGAATCCGACAGGTTCGCGCCCGGCGCGATTCCGATGCCGCCGACCTGCGCGGCGAGCGCGTCCGAGATGTAGTCGCCGTTCAGGTTCAGCGTGGCGATCACGTCGAATTCGGCCGGGCGCAGCAGGATCTGCTGCAGGAACGCGTCGGCAATCACGTCCTTCACGACGACGTCGCCGCCGGTCTTCGGATTCCTGACTTTCATCCAGGGACCGCCGTCGATCAGCTCCGCGTTGAACTCCTTCTGCGCGAGCGCGTAGCCGTAGTCGCGAAACGCGCCTTCGGTGTACTTCATGATGTTGCCCTTGTGCACCAGTGTGACCGAGCGGCGTTCATTGTCGATCGCGTACTGGATCGCCTTGCGCACCAGACGCTCGGTACCTTCGCGCGACACCGGCTTGATGCCGATACCCGACGAATCCGGAAAGCGGATCTTCTTCACGCCCATTTCTTCGCGCAAGAACTTGATGATCTTCTTCGCCTGTTCGGATTCAGCTGGCCATTCGATGCCCGCGTAGATGTCTTCCGAGTTCTCGCGGAAGATCACCATGTTGGTCTTCTCGGGCTCGCGCACCGGCGACGGCACGCCCTTCAAATATCGCACCGGGCGCAGGCACACATAGAGGTCCAGTTCCTGGCGCAACGCGACGTTCAGCGAGCGGATGCCGCCCCCGACTGGCGTGGTGAGCGGCCCCTTGATCGACACGATGTATTCCTTGACCGCCTGCAGTGTTTCGTCCGGCAGCCATACATCCGGGCCGTACACCCGGGTCGCCTTCTCGCCCGCGTAGATTTCCATCCAGTGGATTTTCTTCTTGCCGCCGTACGCCTTTTCGACCGCCGCATCCACGACCTTGAGCATGACCGGCGTGATGTCCAGACCAGTGCCGTCGCCTTCGATGTACGGGATGATCGGCTCGTCGGAAACGTTGAGCGAGAAGTCGGCGTTGACGGTGATCTTATCGCCACCTGTCGGAATCTTGATGTGCTGATACGGCATGATCGGACTCCAGTGAAAGCTGTGCAAAAGCTGATGGGAGACTGCGAAAGAGACGCCCTCGCCGCGCAATGCCGAACCGCCGCGAGCGGCCTGGCCGCTATTCTAGCCCACGTCCCACGCGCGACGCGGCCGGCCCTCGCTCCGGGTTTTCCAACATAGACGGCCTCTCGAACGCGCCACGCTCCTCTATAAGATAGAAGAATCTGCGTCCCGGTTTATGCATTATCATCGCGCCGTATCGCTCTGCCGTATCGCTCTCCTATGCGCCTTCTCGCCCTCAACAAGCCGTTCGGCACCATCTGTCAATTTTCGCCACACGAGACGCGGACGTCGCTTGCCGACTGGGTCAGGCTACCCGGCGTCTATCCGGCCGGCCGGCTCGACTCCGATAGCGAAGGCCTGCTGCTGCTCACCGACGACGGCGCGCTGCAGGCGCGCATCGCCGAGCCGCGTCACAAGCTCGTCAAACGCTATTGGGCGCAAGTCGAAGGCGCGCTCGACGACGCCGCGTTGAAAAAGCTCGCACGCGGCGTCGATCTCGGCGACTACGTGACACGCCCATGTCAGGCGACCTATGTTGAACCGTCCAGCTCGCTGTGGGCGCGCACGCCGCCGATCCGCTATCGCGCCGCGATCCCGACCACATGGATCGAGCTGTCGATCACCGAAGGCAAGAACCGTCAGGTGCGTCGCATGACGGCGGCGGTGGGTTTTCCGACGCTGCGTCTCGTGCGCGTCGGCATCGGTACGCTTGACATTTTTTCACTCGGACTGCAACCCGGACAGAGCACCGAGTTGCGAGCGAACGCGCCATGGGATGGCGTCGCCTGAACATGATTTGACGATTGTTCGTTCATCGCCGCAACACCGCGTGCCGAACTCACGCACGCGCGAATCAGCCTGCACGTGCTCACTCCAAACCCGTTTCACGGCTGTGACAATCAAGCTAACCCGTTGTAGCAGCACGCAAAATAATGCGTGAAACGCAGGCCCGAAATGCGTGAAACAAGTGGGCTCGCCGCGAGCCTGCGCCACGCGGTTTGAGCGCGTGTCATCACGATCAAAATTTCCGCGCAATTCGCGTCAACCGCCGTACAACTCCACGCGTTATCCGACGCAGATGCCGCCGAAGCTATCCGGCATTCAGCCTTAAAGACATTTGCATACGCCGTTTTCGCGGCGAGTACGAAAGTCCGAACGCTAGCAGACGCGTCGAAAAATTTGTTCGATGCGGCTGTCAACCGAAAGGTGGATGGCACGTTTACCGACATGACTCTACATATGCCGGGTCATTTGGTTAATTAACTCAAGCTGAGGATTCACAAAATGAACAAACTGATCGCCGCTCTGGTCGCTGGCCTCTTCGCAACGGCAGCATTCGCACAAGCATCGGCACCGGAAGCAGCTCCGGCAGCTCCGGCAGCAGCTTCGTCGGCAAAGAAGACCACCAAGCACGCTCACAAGAAGTCGCACAAGAAGGCAGCAGCTGCAGCTTCGGCAGCTTCGGAGTAAGTTGCTTGTAAAAACGCAGTAAAGAACTAGCTTCATTGCCGTTCTTACGGCGTTGTAAGGCAGATCACCGCAAGGCGATCTGCCTTTTTGTTTTTGACGCGCTCGCGTAACATGCGCGAGTCAATTTCAGCAAGGAGTCTTGCCGTGCGATTTTCCATGCGCTCGTCGATGGCGCGTTTCGCCATTGCCGTAGCACTGCCGCTCGCGGCGCTGTCGTTCGTCGTCACCACGGCTCCCGCCCAGGCGCAGCAGATGCCGCCGGGCGCCAAGCAGCCGAGCGAGTTTCCGCGCGTCAAGCTGACCGCTGGCATGTTCGTGATCGACGCGGCCGTCGCCGCCAACGACGCGGACCGCGAACAGGGCTTGATGTATCGCACGAAGCTCGCGCCGAACGAAGGGATGCTGTTCGTGTTCAACGAGAACGCGGGCCACTGCTTCTGGATGAAGAACACGCTGATCCCGCTGTCGATCGCATTCATGCGCGCCGACGGCACGATCACCGACATCGACGAGATGCAGGCCGAGACCACCAACAACCACTGCCCAACGCACAACGGCGTGTTCGCGCTGGAAATGCCCAAGGGCTGGTTCTCGGCGAAGGGCATCAAGCCGGGCATGCAGGTCCAGGGCTTACCGCCGGTGCCGGGTATCACGCAGTAAGACCCTCACCGCCGGGCCGCGTGTCCGTGCAGCCCCGTAAATGGCCCCGGAGCGGCCTCTGAGCGGGGGCACCTTCCCGCCACGCTATCCCGCGAAAAGCCGGCGTCTCGACCCGAGGCGCCGGCTTTTTTTCGCCCGCTCAGCCCCGCGCCACCTGCCTTCGCGCCGGCTGGCAGGATTCATGCAAAAGACCAATCGACGCGCTATCCTTGTAATCTCGACAAGGTAACGCCAGATAAAGCACCACTCAGACTCCCCGGGCGGCCCACGCGGTCGCCCGGCATGCGTTTCAGGCGCGCCATTACAAGGAGATTCACGTGCCCCGCAAGACTCCCATCGAGCGCTACCGGAATATCGGCATCAGCGCTCACATCGATGCCGGCAAAACCACCACCACCGAACGGATCCTGTTCTACACCGGCGTGACCCACAAGATCGGCGAGGTTCACGACGGTGCGGCGACGATGGACTGGATGGAACAGGAGCAGGAGCGCGGCATCACGATCACGTCGGCGGCCACGACCGCGTTCTGGAAAGGCATGGCCGGCAACTATCCCGAGCATCGGATCAACATCATCGACACCCCCGGGCACGTCGACTTCACGATCGAAGTCGAGCGCTCGATGCGCGTGCTCGACGGCGCCTGCATGGTGTACGACTCGGTCGGCGGCGTGCAGCCGCAATCGGAAACCGTGTGGCGCCAGGCGAACAAGTACAAGGTGCCGCGCATCGCATTCGTCAACAAGATGGACCGCGTCGGCGCGGACTTCTTCCGCGTGCAGCGGCAGATCGGCGATCGTCTGAAGGGGGTCGCCGTGCCGATCCAGATTCCGATCGGCGCGGAAGAGCACTTCCAGGGCGTGGTCGACCTCGTCAAGATGAAGGCGATCTACTGGGACGACGACAGCCAGGGCATCAAGTTCGAGTACCGCGACATCCCGGCTGAACTCGCGGCCACCGCGAAGGAATGGCACGACAAGATGGTCGAGGCCGCGGCCGAGGCGAACGAGGAACTGCTCGAGAAGTACCTCGGCGGCGAACCGCTGAGCGAAGCCGAAATCAAGCACGGCATCCGCGCGCGCACGATCGCCAACCAGATCGTGCCGATGTTGTGCGGCAGCGCGTTCAAGAACAAGGGCGTGCAGGCGATGCTCGACGCGGTGATCGACTATCTGCCGTCGCCGGTCGACGTGCCCGCGATCACCGGTCACGACGAGCACGACAAGGAAATCGAGCGTCATCCCAACGACGACGATCCGTTCTCGGCACTCGCCTTCAAGATCATGACCGACCCGTTCGTCGGTCAGCTGATCTTCTTCCGCGTGTACTCGGGCGTCGTCAACTCGGGCGACACGGTCTACAACGCGGTCAAGGAAAAGAAGGAACGCCTCGGCCGGATCCTGCAGATGCACGCGAACGAGCGCAAGGAAATCAAGGAGGTCTACGCGGGCGACATCGCCGCGGCCGTCGGCCTGAAGGAAGCGACCACCGGCGACACGCTCTGCGATCCTAACCATGTAATCATCCTCGAAAAGATGATCTTCCCGGACCCGGTGATCTCGCAGGCCGTCGAACCGAAGACCAAGGCCGACCAGGAAAAGATGGGCATCGCGCTGAACCGTCTCGCGCAGGAAGACCCGTCGTTCCGTGTGCAGACCGATGAGGAATCCGGACAGACGATCATCTCCGGCATGGGCGAGCTGCACCTCGAAATCCTGGTCGACCGGATGAAGCGCGAGTTCGGCGTGGAAGCGACCGTCGGCAAGCCGCAGGTCGCGTATCGCGAAACCGTGCGCAACAAGGTCGAGGACGTCGAAGGCAAGTTCGTCAAGCAGTCGGGCGGCCGCGGTCAGTATGGCCACGCGGTGATTACGCTGGAGCCGTCCGAGCAGGGCAAGGGCTACGAATTCGTAGACGCGATCAAGGGCGGCGTGATTCCGCGCGAATTCATCCCCGCGGTCGACAAGGGCATCGTGGAAACGCTGAAAGCCGGCGTGCTCGCGGGCTATCCGGTCGTCGACGTGAAGGTCACGCTGACGTTCGGTTCGTACCACGACGTCGACTCGAACGAAAACGCGTTCCGCATGGCCGGCTCGATAGCGTTCAAGGAAGCGATGCGCAAGGCGAAGCCCATCCTGCTCGAACCGATGATGGCCGTGGAGGTGGAAACGCCCGAGGACTTCATGGGCAACGTGATGGGCGACCTGTCGAGCCGACGCGGCATGGTGCAGGGCATGGAAGACATCGCGGGCGGCGGCGGCAAGCTGGTGCGCGCGGAGGTGCCGCTCGCCGAGATGTTCGGCTATTCGACGTCGCTGCGCTCGGCCACCCAGGGCCGCGCGACCTACACGATGGAGTTCAAGCATTACGCCGAGACGCCGAGCAATGTCGCCGAGGCCGTGATCAACACGAAGAAACAATGACGCTGACGCGGCGGCGTTGAGCGCGACAAGCCGAAGCCCGCTCTCTGTGAGCGGGCTTTTTTTATGGCGCCGTTTGCATCGTCGAGCCACGCACCCGTTTTTTGAACGTGCCAGAATGTTGATCAGCCATGCGGCACGCGCCTGAATCGTAAGACCGAAGCGCACGACTCGAACGCGGCACGCCAGCCGAGGAGGAGACACGATGAGCCACGATCACGAACATCCGCATTACCGGGCCGAGCACGACGCCACCGAAGCCAGCCAGCAGATCGACTGGCGCGAACACGGCGTGAAGGTCATCCGCGGCGATCAGCTCGACACCAACACCGCGCAAACGCCGGGCATGAACCGCGCGGCCGCGATCAACGCGGCTCGCGTCGGCGCGCAGAAAATCTGGGCCGGCACCGTGACGATCCATCCGAATGCGAAGACCGGCGCGCATCATCATGGCGCGCTCGAAAGCGTGATCTACGTTGTGCGCGGCCAGGCGCGCATGCGCTGGGGCGAGCATCTGGAATTCACCGCCGAGGCCGGTCCCGGCGACTTCATCTTCGTGCCGCCCTATGTGCCGCATCAGGAGATCAACGCGAGCACCGACGAGCCGCTCGAATGCGTGCTCGTGCGCAGCGACAATGAAGCGGTCGTCGTCAATTTGAACATCGACGCGGTGGAGCAGCCGGAAACGGTCTACTGGGTCGATCCGATCCACAAGCATCCGCACGATCACTAAGCCGCTCATCAACCTATCCATTCATCCGCTCGTGCCACATGACGCCTAACGCCTCGCTGCGCCCTCGCCTAGTCGCGCTCTACGCGATGCTGCTCGCCGCCAACCTCGGCGCATGGCTGTGGGCGCTAATCGCGTTTCGCCACTACCCGCTGCTGCTCGGCACCGCGCTGCTCGCGTATGGCTTCGGTCTGCGTCATGCGGTCGACGCCGACCACATCGCGGCGATCGACGCCGTTACGCGCAAGCTGATGCAAACCGGCATGCGACCGGTCGGGATCGGGCTCGCGTTTTCGCTCGGCCATTCGACGATCGTGATCGCGGCGACGATCGGCATCGCCTGGACCACGCATTCGCTGAATGGGCGCTTCGAGAGCTTCAAGGAAGTAGGTGGCACGCTCGGGACACTGGTTTCCGCGTCGTTCCTGCTGGTGCTCGCGGCGGTCAATCTCGTGGTCCTGCGCGACGTGTGGCGCCGCTACCGGCACACGCAACGTGGCGACGCTGCGACCACGGCGTCAGCCGATGCGCTCGCCCCAGCCGGGCTGCTGTCGCGCGCATTGCGGCCGCTGTTTCGGCTGGTCACGAAAAGCTGGCACATGTATCCGGTCGGCGTGCTGTTCGGTCTCGGCTTCGACACCGCGACCGAGATCGGCCTGCTCGCGATCGCTGCGTCGCAGGCCAGCACTGGCCTGCCGCTCTATTCGATCCTCGTGTTCCCGGCGCTCTTCACGGCCGGCATGACGCTTGTCGATTCGACCGACAACGTGCTGATGGTGCACGCGTACGGCTGGGCGATGGACGACCCGAAGCGCAAGCTTTACTACAACGCGAGCATCACGTTCGTATCGGCGATGGTCGCGATCGTGATTGGCGGCGTCGAGGCGCTGGGGCTGCTGTCGGATCGCTTCGGCTGGAGCGGCGGGGTGTCGGATGCGATCGTCGGAATCAACGATCATTTCGGCGCGCTCGGCTATGCGATCGTCGCGGCCTTCATGGCGTGCTGGATCGGCTCGGTGCTGTTTCATCGCTGGAGACGGCCGGATACGGCGGCACGATAAGTGGCCTGGCCTACCGGGAAACCGATCTACACCGTAGGTTTCTTTGAGCGTTCCACCTTGTGGAGTTCGAAACCGCATTTCGCACCGTGTTGCTCCGCCAATCCGTCCGCAATCGCGGCCGCCCCTCGCGAGCACGCGTCCGGTAACCGTTGTGACGACGACACACCGCGCGTCATTTATCGGCCGATCGACTAGCGCGGCGCGCCCCCGGTGCGCCAGAGCCGCAAGCAATCGCTTACACTGAGATCGCTCTGCACAGCGTTGCCCTTTCGCGATAGCGGCCCCACCGCATCCCATCGCCCATCGGAAGGCGCGCTGCCCTCGCGCCGTCGCGCGGCTCGCGCGACGCCTCCGAACCAGCAATAGAACGGGTTGGACACGCCATCGATGAAAACGCCAGCGGACCGATTTCTCGCACCTGACGCATTGGACGCAGCCCGCCTCACAGCCGACGCCTACGGCAACCACGCCCTCGACGAGTTTGTCGCCGGCCGCATCACGCGCCGCGAGCTGCTACGACATGCGAGCGTGATCGGTCTGTCGCTCGCGGGTGGCGGCCTGCTCGGCGCGCCGCGAGCGCGGGCGCAAGGTGCACCGCCCACGTCGAACCAGACGATCCGCGTCGCGCATCTGACGCCGGCGGGCGCCGTCGATCCGCTGACGGTGACTGACGCCGCGAGTCTCGCGCTGCTGAACCAGACCGGCGAATTCCTGATCGACGACGACGGCGAGAAGCTGATGCTGAAGCCCGCGCTCGCGCTGTCGTGGAAGCCGAACGACAAGGGCGACGTGTGGACCTTCAAACTGCGCCAGAACGTGAAATTCCACGACGGCCAGAGCTTCGGCGCGAAAGATGTGGTCGCGACCTTCGACCGTCTCGCCGATCCCGCGAGCGGCTCGGCCGCGCTATCGGTACTAAAGGGCGTGCTGTCGAAAGGCGGAGCGAAGGTCGTCGACGAACACACGGTGGAGTTTCATCTCGACGCGCCGACCGGCAATTTCCCGTACTACGTTTCCTCGGATAATTACAACGCGGTGATCCTGCCCGCGAACTTCGCGGGCAACTACGAAAAGAGTTTCATCGGCACGGGTCCGTTCAAATTCGAAAAGTATCAGCCGAAGGTTGGCGCGTCGTTCGTGCGCAATCCCGACTACTGGGGCGAAAAAGCGTTACCGCAACGCGTACAGTTTTCGTTCTACGCCGACGAGCAGGCTCAACTGCTCGCGTTGCAAGGCCATCAGGCCGACGTGATGGGCACGTTCACCGTGCAGGGCGGCGCGGCCATCCTGAACAATCCGGACTACAAGGCGGTCGGCGTCAAGTCGAGCGCGCACCGCCAGATTCACATGCGCAACGACAGCCCGCTCTTCAAGGACAAGCGCGTGCGTCAGGCACTCGCGTTGTCGCTCGATCGCGACGTGATCGTGCGCGGTCTCTTCAAGGGTCGCGCACAACTCGGCAACGACAGCCCGTTCGCGCCGGTGTTTCCATCGTCGGATGCGGGCGTGCCGCAACGCAAGATCGACGTCGCGAAGGCGAAGCAGCTGCTCGCGCAGGCCGGCGTGCCGAATGGTTTCGACGTCACGCTGACCACCGAAAAATACATGGAGATCCCCGACCTCGCGGTCGTCGTGCAGAACGCCGCGAAGGCGATCGGCGTGCGCATCAATCTGAAGGTCGAGAGCCAATCGCTCTACTACGGCGCGGGCACGCCGGGCAAATCCGACTGGCTCGACTCGCCGCTCGGCATCACCGATTACGGCCATCGCGGCGTGCCGAACGTGTTCCTCACCGCGACGCTGACGAGCAACGGCACATGGAACGCCGCGCACTTCAAGAATCCGCAATACGATCAACTGGTCGCGCAGTTCGTCGCGGCGATCGATCTCGCCACGCAAAAGAAAATCTCCGGGCAGATCCAGACGCTATTGCTCGACGAAACGCCGCTGATCATCCCGTTCTTCTACGATCAGCTGATCGCGATGCGCAAGGGTGTGAACGGCGTGCGCTTCACTGCGCTCGCGCAACTGTATTTCGATCGCGCGACGCTCAGCGCGTAAGCAGCGCGCTGTCCGTCTCGCTTTTCGCAGGAGAACTCACGATGTCGGCTCCGGCGCCCTCTCCCGCCTCGAATACATCGCGTCCGCCGCGCGCGACGAATGGCAACGCGGGCCGCGTCGCGCGTTTTCTCGCGACGCGCGCGGGTCTTTCGCTAATCACGCTGTGGCTGCTGTCGGTGATCGTGTTCGCGGGCGGCCAGCTGCTGCCCGGCGATATCGGCCGCGCGGTGCTCGGGCCGCTCGCCGATGCGCGCGCGGTCGCCGCGCTCGATCATCAGCTCGGCGCCGACCGGCCGCTGCTCACGCAATACATCGACTGGATCACGCATTTCGTGCGCGGCAACATGGGGCTGTCGTACGCGTATCGCGAACCGGTCAGGCCGTTCATCGCCGATGCGCTCGGGCATTCGGCGAAGCTCGGTCTGCTAGCGTTCATCGTCGTCGTGCCGCTCGGCATCGCGGGCGGCGTGTGGTCGGCGATGCATGCGGGGCGCTGGCTCGATCGCACGATCAGCATCGCCGGTTTGTCGGCGACCGTGGTGCCGGAGTTCGTGTCGTCGATCGTGCTGATTCTCGTGTTCGGCGTGTGGCTGCGCTGGCTGCCGATCGAGGCCTCGTCTCCGCCCGATGCGAGCGTGCTCGAACAGCTGCGCCATCTGGTGCTGCCGGTGCTGCCGCTCGTCCTCGTGTTCTTCGGCTACATCGCGCGAATGGCACGCGCGGGCACCGTCGAAGCGCTCGACGCCGACTACACGCGCACCGCCATCCTCAAGGGCCTGCCGCGCCACGTCGTGATCTGGCGGCACGTGCTGCGCAATGCACTGCTGCCGACGATCACCGTCGCCGCCACCCAACTCGGCTACATGATCGGCGGACTCGTGGTGGTCGAGACGCTGTTCCGCTACCAGGGCATCGGCTCGCTGATCTACAACGCCGCCAAGGCGAAGGATTTTCCAATGCTCGAAGCGGGCGTACTGACGATCGGCGTCGTCTATACGCTCGCGAATCTGGTCGCCGATGCGCTGCACGTGCTGCTCAATCCGCGACTGCGGGTGAGGACCGCCGAATGAATACGACCGTGCCGCCGGCTTCATCGACGCCACCAGGCTCGCCCGCGCCCGGCGCACCGGGCTCCGAGCCGCGTTTCCCGCGCCTCCTCCTGCTGCTCGGTTCGCCGACCTTCATCGTGGGCGCACTGATCGTCGCGTGGTGGATCGTCTGCGCGATCGCCGGGCCGTGGTTCGTGCATCTCGATCCGTACGCGTCCGATCCGCTCAATTCGCTGACGCCGCCCGATCGCACGCACTGGTTCGGCACCGATCAGCTCGGCCGCGACGTATTCTCGCGCGTGATCGTCGGCGCGCGCGACATCCTGACGATCGCGCCGCTCGCGACACTGCTCGGCACCGCGGCGGGCACCGCGCTCGGCCTGGTGGTCGGCTACTTCGACGGCTGGGTCGACGACGTCATCGGCCGCATGATCGACGCGGTGCTCGCGCTGCCGCTCGTGATCGTCGCGCTGCTCGCGCTCGCCGCGGTCGGTGCGTCGAACTTCACGGTGATTCTCGTGATCGGCACCACCTTCACGCCGATAACAGCCCGCACCGTGCGCGCCGCCGTGTTCGCAGAGCGGCATCTCGACTATGTGGCCGCCGCGCAGCTGCGCGGCGAACGCGCGCCGTACATCATGTTCGCGGAGATCCTGCCGAACGTGCTGCCGCCGATCGTCGTCGAAGCAACGGTGCGGCTCGGCTATGCGATCTTCGCGGTCGCGACGCTGTCGTTTCTCGGCTTCGGCATCCAGCCGCCGTCGGCCGACTGGGGGCTCGCGCTGTCCGAGTCGTACACGTTGATGGCGGGCGGCGCGTGGTGGACCGTCGTGTTTGCGGCGGGCGCGATCGCGTCACTGGTGGTCGGCGTCAATCTGATCGCCGACGGCGTGCAGGGAGTGCTCGACCAATGAACGGCCCACCGCCCTCCTCGTTCGCGGCGTTCGACGTGTCGAAAAGCGATCGCACCGATGCGCTGACCGTGGTCGGCCTGACGGTCACCTACCGGATCCGCGGACGCGATCGCGAAGTGCTGCAGGACGTATCGTTTCGCGTGCGACGCGGCGAGGCGTATGGGCTCGTCGGCGAATCCGGTTGCGGCAAGTCGACCGTGGCAATGGCGACGCTGCGCTATCTGCCGCGCAACGGCAAGGTGAAGGCCGGCAAGATCGTAATCGCCGGTGAGGACGTGCAGAAGCTGGGTGCCGACGCGCTGCGCAGCATGCGTGCGACGACCGTCTCGATGGTCTACCAGGACCCGGGGCGCGCACTGAATCCATCGCTGACGATCGCCCGTCAGGTTTCCGAAGCATTCGAGGCGGCCGGCGTCACGCGCGACGAGGCGCTGCAACGCACGCTCGAGATACTCAACCGCGTCCGCATCGCGGCACCCGAGCGCGTGATGAACAGCTATCCGCATCAATTGTCGGGCGGCATGCAGCAGCGCGTCGTGATCGCGATGGCGCTCGCGTCGAACCCCGCGCTGCTGATTCTCGACGAACCGACTACCGGCCTCGATGCGACCGTCGAAGCGGAAGTGCTCGACCTCGTCGCACGGTTGCGCGAGGAACTCGGCACCGCGGTGCTGTTCATCAGCCACAACCTCGCGGTGATCGGCCGCATGTGCGAACGCGTCGGCGTGCTGTACGCGGGCAAGCTGGTCGAGGAAGGCGCGACCCAGGACGTGTTCGCACGGCCGCGTCATCCGTACACGGTCGGGTTGCTGCGCTGCCTGCCGACGGCCGGACGCAGCAAGGACAGCGAGCGGCTCGATACGATCGCGGGCGGCCTGCCTCTGCCGGGCTCGGTCACGCAGGGCTGCATCTATGCGGAGCGCTGCCGTCTCGCCGACGAGCGCTGCCGCCGCGACGCGCCGCCGCCCTATCGCCTCGGCGCCCGGCATGGCGATCAGATGGCGCGCTGCCACTATCACGAGCGTGCGATCGAACTGCCGCGTGCGACATCGAGCGCGGCGCCGGTGGCGGCCGCATCATCCAACGCGGCGCCGCGCGCGCCCTCTGGGCCGGTCTTGCGCGCCCGGAACCTGTCGAAAACATTCCACGTATCGGGCGTCCCGCTGCGCGCGGTCGACGACGTGTCGCTCGAACTCGCGAGCGGCGAGACGCTCGGCCTCGTCGGCGAATCGGGCAGCGGCAAGACAACGCTCGCGCGACTACTGCTCGGCCTGCTCGCACCCGATGCCGGCAGCGTGCTCGAACTCGACGGCGCCCCGCTCGCCGCGCGCGTCACGCGACGCAGCGACGAGCAGCTGAAATCGCTGCAGATCGTGTTCCAGAATCCGGACTCGGCGCTCAATCGCGCGCATTCCGTCAAGCGGCTGATCGGCCGTGCGCTCGCGCGCTTCACCGCGCTGCGCGGGCCCGAGATCGACGCACGGCTCGCCACGCTGACGGACGCCGTGCGGCTGCCCGAGCGCTATCTGGATGCACGTTCGCGCCAGCTTTCGGGCGGACTCAAACAGCGCGTCGCGATTGCGCGCGCGTTCGCCGGCGAACCACGCGTCGTCGTGTGCGATGAGCCGACTTCGTCGCTCGACGTGTCGGTGCAGGCCGCGATTCTGAACCTGCTCGCCGATCTGCAGCGCGAGCGCCGCGTCAGCTACGTATTCATCTCGCACGATCTGCACGTGGTCCGCTATGTGTCGGATCGCATCGCGGTGCTCTACCTCGGCAGGCTGCTCGAAATCGGCCCGGCGGAGGCCGTGTTCGATGGACCGCAGCATCCCTATACCGAAGCGCTGCTGTCCGCCGTGCCGACGCTGCCGGGCGACGGCGCGTCCGGCGAGGTGCATCAACGTACGCGTATCCGTCTCACCGGCGAGTTGCCCGGGCCCGGCGCGATGCCGTCGGGCTGCGTGTTTCACACGCGCTGTCCACGCAAGCTCGGCGCGATCTGCGAGCAGCAGGACCCGCCGTTTCTCGACGCGGACGACGCCGCCGATCCGTCTTGCGCGCACCGGATTCGCTGCCATATTCCGGTCGCCACACTTCGCGAGCTGCAAAGCGAGCCGCGCGACGACAACGCGGGCGACCCGACGAATGGTGGCACCTCCGACGATGCGTCGGAAAACGCCAGCTAGCGTCGACTCGAACCTCATCGACGCACACCGCCCCTCTTAACGAATCCCGCGTCGGAACACGCTTTTGCGTCCGCGCGTTTCATCGTCGCAACGTTTTGAGGCGTTTTTCCGGCGTGCGCATCGCACATCTCGATATCGCCCGTGTCGCGTCAAGGCTTTGCGGCGCGTGGCATGGATATCGCTAAATTAGCAGCCAGAGACTCGAAGCTAAACCGGGCGCGCAACGCCGCGCATATCCGCACGACGAGCGTCACCACGCGATGGCGCGACCTCGCGCGATCAGCACGGCAGCGACGCACGGACAACTTCGACACAACGGACCGGGGGTTCGACAAGACCCGCGTGCAGACAGGTCGGCCGCCGCTGGGGCAGCTCGCGAAGGCGGCAGCGAGGTACCGTCCTTCGCTCTGGAGACGCGCGATGAAGACCGGAAAATCAGATCAGTACTACTGTGCAATGATGCGCGGCGCGGTGGTCCTCGCGGGGGTCGCGGTGTTGGCGGGCGGGACCGCGTACGGAGCGTCGACGGACGTGATCCCTCGCTGGATTGTGCTGGCCGATGCGTTGCGGGCGCAACCCGGCGATTCAACGCCGCTGCTGCTCGCGCAGAACGACGTCGCGGCGACCGGCGCCGAGGCTGGCACGGCCACAGCCGCCGACGATGCCGCCTCGGTGTTCGCGCCGGCCGGCTGCGGCGGGCTCGGCGGTCCGGGCTGCGGGCGGCTCGGCGGCGGCATTGGCAACGGCGGCGGTAATGGCGGCGCGGCGGGTTCGAGCAATAGCGGTGCTGGCGCAAGCGGCAACAGCGGCGCCGGGGCGGCGGGTTCAGGGAGCGGAAGTGGGAGTGGCGGTGCGGGCACGGGCGGTAAGGGAAATAGCGGTGGTGGTGGCGGTGGTGGTGGCGGTGGTGGCGGTGGAAGCGGAGGCGGCGGAGGCGGCGGAGGCGGCGGTGGAGGCGGTGGAGGCGGTGGAGGCGGTGGAGGCGGTGGAGGCGGTGGAGGCGGTGGAGGCGGTGGAGGCGGTGGAGGCAGCGGCAGCGGCGGAGGCGGAAGCAGCGGCGGCAGCGGGAGCGGCGGCTGCGGTTGCGG
The DNA here is from genome assembly GCF_050436525.1 of Paraburkholderia sp. 35.1. Taxonomy (NCBI): domain Bacteria; kingdom Pseudomonadati; phylum Pseudomonadota; class Betaproteobacteria; order Burkholderiales; family Burkholderiaceae; genus Paraburkholderia; species Paraburkholderia sp. 35.1. Next base: position 1,170,155 of record NZ_JBNDMJ010000003.1, read on the forward strand.
AGGCTCCAGCGGTGGCCCTAGCGGTGGTTTCGGCGGTGCGAATGGTGGTGGCTTCGGTGGTGGCTTCGGTGGCGGGTTCGGCGGAGGCTTTGGCGGAGGCTTCGGCGGCGGTCACGGAGGCAAGGGTGGCGGCAGTGGCAACGGTGGCGGGAACGGGCACTAGGCGTCGCCCGTTGCCCCGGGTAGGGAGCCCCCGCGCCCTACCCGCCGGCGACATGTCCCGGCATACTGTCCGCTATCCGCTGGCAACGGCGGTGATGTCCCGATCCCCCGGTCGGGCGTCACCGCCGGAGGCCGGTCGGAGCGGCCCGCCCGCCTTCGGCGCGCGCTGACGGAATGGCTCGGAGCGCGCGCGAGCTGCGCCTCGCGCCATCGCGCGAACCGCACCGCGAGCGGCGGGAACACAACCTCCATTGCGTGCGAGTGTTATGGAACCAATCCGAGACGACCGCCTCATATCAAATTCATCGTTCGATATGAGGGCCCACAACATGCATAGAAGCGTCCCCCCCGCCGCGACCCGTACGGCAGCCGCCGTGCTGACCGCTGCCGCCCTGGGCCTCGCATCGCTCGCCAATGCGCAAACACCCGCGCAGCCAATGGCGCAAACCTTGTCGCAAGCAGCGCCACCGGTCGATCCGAGCTTCTCCGCCTACTCGCTCGTCCAGAGCTGCAAACAGCGCCACGACAACGTCGCGCAAGGGCAATGCGTCGGCGCGATCCGCGGCATCATCCACGGCTATCAATACGGCGTGCTGTTCCTCTCGCAACGAGCAACCCTCCCCGCCAACGAAACGCAGCGCGTGTCGCTATGCCTGCGCGACGTGGCGGTGTCGTCGATCGTCGACGACTTCCTCGCCGATGCCGCCCAGGTGCCGGACGACGCGCTGCAGCACACCCCCGCCGAAGTCGCCGTGCTCGGCTCCGTGCATCAGCACCATCCTTGCACCTGAGCGCCGCGTCAGCGCGAGCGGCATCATCGACGCCCACAGCGCTTCGAGCCTCGCGCGCCGCCGTTGCGCAACGGACGGCGGCCGCGCCGGCGCTTACAACATCTCCAGCGCACGCTTGCCGCGCGGCGGCTTGAAGTACGCGTCGAGCGCGGCGAGTTCGCCGGCTTCCAGCACCAGTTGCGACGCGCGATGGTTGTCGCGCACATGCTCGACGCGCGCCGCCTTCGGAATCGCGCACACATTGGGCTTGCCCAGCACCCACGCGAGCGCCACCTGAAACACCGAGACGCCGCGCGCGTCGGCGATATCGTCGAGCGGCGAGCGTTTCGGCAGCCGCGCATGATCGACCGGGCTGTACGCCATCGCCGGCATGCCGCGCGCGGCGAGCCACGGCAACAGATCGAACTCCGGCCCGCGCCGCGCCACGTTGTACAGAATCTGGTTGGTCGCGCACGCGTCGCCGCCTGGTGTCGCGACGAGTTCTTCCATGTCGTCGGTATCGAAGTTGCTGACGCCCCAGTGACGGATCTTGCCCGCGCGCCGCAGCGCCTCGAAGCCGTCGACGGTGTCCGCGAGCGGCACCGAACCACGCCAGTGCAGCAGATACAGATCGAGCCGGTCCGTTTTCAGACGCTTCAGGCTCTGCTCGCACGCGGCGATCACGCCGCGCCGGCTGGCGTTGTGCGGATACACCTTGCTGACCAGAAACACCTTGTCGCGCAAACCCGCGAGCGCTTCGCCGAGCAGCGACTCGGTCGCGCCGTCGCCGTACATTTCGGCGGTATCGATCAGCGTCATGCCGAGTTCGATGCCGCAGCGCAGCGCAGCGATTTCCGCCGTGCGTCGTGCCCGCTGCTCGCCCATTTCCCACGTGCCCTGCCCCAGTGCTGGCATGCGCTCGCCGCCCGGCAGGCTCACGCTTGCGATCTCGCTCGTCATGCTGACTCCTCGAAAGTGGCTCGATCCAGATGCGATGCGCTGGCCCGCCGCCTCATCGCGCAACGCATGCTACTCAAATCCTGGCGACGAGTTTAGCGGCTCCGCGGCCTCACAACGGCGCGCCTGGCAAAAGCCAGCTATAACAGGACGCGCCGATGTTTTAAAATTGCCGCTTGCCCATCTTGCGTGAGCCCCATGACCTCTGCCTCGGAAGACCGCTGGCGCGACCTGCGCCCGGACCCGGAAAACGACACGCCGCTCTATCTGCAACTTGCCCGCAAGCTCGGCAGCGCGATCCACGAAAACCGCTGGAACGCCGGCGAGGCGCTGCCTTCGGAGCGCGTGCTGTCGGAGGCGCTCGGCGTGTCGCGCATCACGTCGCGCAAGGCGATCGCGCTGCTCGTGGAGCAGGGTTTGATCCGCCGCACTCAAGGCGCGGGCAGCTTCATCACGCCGCGCTACGAAGATCCGTTGTCGCGTCTGTCGAGCTTCAGCGAAATGCTGCGGCGGCGCGGCTTCACGCCGAGTTCGAAGTGGCTGTCGCGCGAAATCTCGCCGGCCAATCGCGACGAGGTGATCCAACTGGGTCTGTCGCCGGCCGCAGCGGTCACGCGGCTGCGGCGGCTGCGGCTCGCCGACGGCATCGTGATGGCGGTCGAGAATTCGACGTTCCCGGCCGCGGTGATTCCCGATCCACAGGCAATCGGCGACTCGCTGTACACGTATCTGGAGAATCGCGGACTGACGATCGTGCGCGCGTTGCAGCACTTCCGCGCGGTGAACGCGAGCGACGAGATCGCGCAGCAGATGAGCATCGCGCCGAACGAGGCGTTGCTGTTGATCACGCGCGTGGGTTATACGGCGGATCAACGCGCGATCGAACTGACGGACACGTACTGCCGCAACGATTACTACGACTTCGTGGCGGAGTTGCGAAAGTAAGTTGCGACACGGTGGGCGGTTAGGTACGTCGCGTTCCCAACCTGAACGCGCCGCCCGCTCCAACCGTCACGTCCACCGGGCTTCGTGCGCGCCGATGCGCGCCGGCGGCAGCGCATAAAACGCAGGCGTCTGCTGCAGTTCCTCCGCCGGCAGCACGCCAAGCACACGCCCGAACTCCGATTGCACGCTCGCGACGCAATCGCGCACATCGTCGAGCGACACCTCGGGCGCCTGCTGCCCATCGGCCAGCAGCCCGAACGACCGCAGCCAACGCCCCGTCTGCGCAAGAGACACCTTCACATGCCAGCTGCCGCCCTCGCGAGCGCGCCGCGCGAGCGCGACCATCGCGCCGAACGCGGCCAGATAGCCGGTCGCGTGATCGAGCGCCTGACACGGCAGATGCCGCGGCTCGGCTGAACCCGCCGCCGCGCGCTCGGTCCACGCGATGCCGCTCGCCGACTGCACCAGACTATCGAAGCCGCGTCGCTGCGCCCACGGCCCTGTGTGCCCGTACGCGCACACCGAGACATAGACGATGCCGGGCCGCAGCCGTGCCAGCTCGTCCGGCCCGAAGCCGCGCGCCTCGAGCGCGCCCGGACGATAGGCCTGCAGGAACACGTCGGCATCGCGCGCGAGTCCGCGCAACGTGTCGCAGCCTGCCGCCTCGCGCAGATCGACGATTGCCGAACGCTTGCCGCGGCCGTTGTCGATCACGAGCGGTGCGATGTTCGGCAGATGCGGCCCGTTGATCGTCAACACGTCCGCGCCATGATGCGCAAGCGCGCGGCCGGCCACCGGTCCCGCGATGATCCGCGACAGATCCAGCACCCGCACACCCGCGAGCGGGCGGTCGATACCAGGCTCGGCGTCAGCGGCGGCGTGGCGCGGCGGCTCGGCCGGGGCGTCACCGATGCGCTCGATCTCGAACAGCGGCAAGCGCGCGATCGCTTTGGCCTGCTCGAGCGCAGCCCATTCGTCGGGCGTGCGAATCAAGGCGGCGCACAGGCCCGCGTCGGCGAGCGTTTGATCGAGCGTCGCGCCCTCCCAGCCGCGAATCGCGGCCGCCACCGAGTGCCGCCCATTGTCACAGCCGAGCACCTCGAGCACGCCCTTCAAGTGACGCGCAAAATTCGTATGCAGCTGGATCCAGCGGCCGTCGCCCGTTTCATAGAAGCCGGTGACCGGATCGCGCAGCGCGGGCGGCGGCCCATCGTCGATCCGCAAATAGCGTTCGCTGCGAAACGCCGCCAGCGCGCGACGCATCTGCACCGACACCTGTTGCAGGCGAGCGCTGCGCAAGCGCCAGTATTCGGCGGCGGCGAGGCCCGTCGCGGCGATGGTCGACGCCGCGAGGCTGCCGACACGGTAGACCGACGGCAAGCCGGGATCCGCGCCGGCGAGCGACACGGCGTGCAGCGCGACCGGATCGCAGCCGGCGAGGGTCCAGATGTGCTTGAGGGCGAGTTCGGGCGTCATGGGATCGGGCGCGCTGGCCGCGCGGACAGGAAGCAGGTACACCGAGTCTAAATTTGCACCTTCCCGCAATCAATGTTGATTATGATAATCAACATATATTGATTTCTTCGGTTTATACCCACTTTTATGCCAGCCCCGATTTACCTGAGCGCCGCCGAAGCGGCCGCAACGCTCGGCGTCAGCTTGCCGACGCTGTACGCGTATGTAAGCCGAGGCATGCTCGGCTCGTCGCCGGATGCGCAAGGCAGGCATCGGCTCTACGATGCCGCCGAGGTGCGCCGCCTCGCGCGTCGCAAGGCGGACGGCAAACGCGCCGGCAAGGTCGCGCAGAAGGTGCTCGACTGGGGCGTACCGGTGCTCGAATCGTCGATCACGCTGGTCGCGGACGGTCGGCTGCTGTATCGCGGGCACGATGCGATCGAGCTCGCGCGCAGTGCGTCACTCGAAGACGTCGCGGCGCTGTTGTGGGAATGCAGCGCGCGGCGCATCGCCGATGCGCCGGTCGTGCCGCTCGCCCCCGCGCAATGGGCCGCGTGGCTCAAGCTGTGGAGTGACAGCACGCCGCTCGATCGCGCGCTGGTGCTGCTGCCGGCCGCCGCCGCGCAGATGCCGCGCGTGTGGGCGCTCGGCCGCGATGCGCAGCTCGACACCGCGTGCGCCGTGACGCGGCTGCTGGCCGCCGCGATGCTGCCGGCGGCGCCGTCGAACGAACCGCTGCATCGGCAGATCGCGACGGCCTGGCGGGTGCGCAGCCGTCAGCAAAGCGGATTGCTGCGCGCGGCCTTGGTCGCCTGCGCGGATCACGAGCTGAACGCGTCGACGTTCACGGTCCGTTGTATCACGTCGACGGGCACGCACCTGTTCGGTGCGGTCGCGGGCGGGCTCGCGGCGCTTTCCGGGCCGCGTCACGGCGGCGAAACCGTGCGCATCGCCGCGCTGCTCGATGAGGCGTCGCGCTCGCCCGAGCTGGACCGCTACCTGGCGAACCGTCTCGCGCGCTACGAGCACGGCGCGCAAGGGCCGCTGCCGTCGGGCTTCGGTCATCCGCTCTATCCGGACGGTGATCCGCGCGCGCGGCTATTGCTGACGATGCTCGCCGACTGCGCGCCAGCCCGCTCGCCGCTCAACGAGGTGCAGCAGGTCGCGCGAGCGGTGCGCGACACGACCGGCGCGGAGCCGACGGTGGATTTCGCGCTTGCCGCGATCGAGCGCGTGCTCGGCTTGCCGAGCGGGGCCGCGTTCACGCTGTTCGCGCTCGGGCGGGTGGTCGGCTGGATCGCGCACGCGATGGAGCAGGCGCGCGATGGCCGGTTGATCCGGCCGCGGGCGCGGTATATCGGGGAGTATGAGGCGGGAGGTGCTGCTTAGGGACCGGGAAGAGGCGGCTCGCCGTTCGCCCTGCATCAGACCACGCCCGGCCGACGCGCCAGCCAAGCCGGCATCGGCCAGCCGAATAGCAGCCTCGGCAACCTGCGTTCCGAGCCGCTCGCCAGCGCAAAACGCGCCCCGGCCCGCCCGGCGCTGATCCATGCCACCGATCCACGCGCTAACTCGATCGACTGCCCCGCCGCCAGCCAGTGATCCTCATGCTCGCCCTCGACGGTCAGCCAGACGTTGCCGCTGATCACCTTGAAAATCGTCGGACGCGCAACCCGCCAGGCCGTGACGGGCTCGCCATGTTCCAGCTCGAAAACTCGCACTTCTCGCATCGCCGTTCTCCTCGATGAACTTTCTGTTGTACCGATTATTGACGTGCGATGATCGGAGACCCATGCACAGTTCCGAACACTTCCATCGGAACTGTTCAGTCAAAAAACCGAACAGTTGGCATCGCTCGCGCGGCGCAGGTTTAAAACTTTCGCGCTCGCAGGCCGGCGACAGAAGGCAAGCGTATGAAACTCGAAATCCAGCTCGATCGGGACAACGGCGTGCCGCTGACCGAGCAGATCGTCGCGGGCGTCTCGGCGTGGATCCGCTCGCGCAATGCGCATCCTGGCTCAAAGCTGCCGTCGATCCGCCAGTTCGCCGCCGACTTCGGCGTAAGCCGCTTTCCGGTGATCGAGGCATACGACCGGTTGGTGTCGCTCGGCTATGTCGACTCGCGCCACGGCTCCGGCTTTTACGTCGCCGATCGCCAACCGACCGACATGCGCTGCCAGGGCACTTCGGACCCGCGCCGCGCCGATGTCGAGTCGGACCATCTGCTCGAGCAATTCAACTTTCCGGGCGAGACGCTGAAGCTCAGCACCGGTTTCATCCCCGAAAGCTGGCGCGACATCGATGGCATTGCGCAGGCGATCCGCCACGTGTCGCGAACCGATCCGGCTAGCATGGTCGAGTACGCGACGCCGCTCGGCAACCCGGTCTTGCGCGAACAGTTGCGCGGCCGCATTGGCCAGTTGGGCATCCAGGCAGACGCATCGCAGATTCTAATCACCAATGGCGCGAGCCAGGCGTTCGATCTGCTGGTGCGCTACATGCTCAAGCCAGGCGACACGATCTTTGTCGAGGACCCCGGTTACTACAACCTGTACGGCCTGTTGCGCCTGCACGGCATGAAGCTGATCGGCATTCCACGCACCGGCAATGGTCCCGACCTCGACACGATGCAGGCGCAACTGAAGCTGCACCGGCCCAGATTGCTGCTCATCAACACCGTGTTCCACAATCCGACCGGCACCACGGTCGCACCGCAGGTCGCATTCCGTTTGCTGCAAATGGCGCGAGAGCATGGCTTCCAGATCATCGAGGACGATATCTACGCGGATTTTCAGACCGAGCTCACCGACCGCCTGGCCACCCTCGACCAACTCGAACAGGTGATCTACATCGGCGGATTGTCGAAAACGCTGTCGTCTTCGCTGCGGGTCGGCTACGTGGTTGCGAGTCACGCGATCATCAAGGACCTGGTCGACATCAAGATGCTGACGAGCATCGGCTGTTCGCGCTTTGCCGAAGCGGTGGCGGTGTCGATGCTGGAGCGCGGCGCATATCGCAAATATCTGGAGCGACTGCGCCGCCAGATGCGCGGCGCGCTCGGCTCGACCGTCCAGACACTCGAAGATACCGGCTGGGAGATCTTCGAAGAACCAGCGGGCGGCAAGTTCGTGTGGGCACGCGTGCCGCATGTCGCGGACGCCGAGCGGCTCGTTGAATGCGGCGTGCCCCTCGGAGTGACGGTGCTGCCTGGACAACACTTCAGGCCGAACCGGGAGGTGAGCCCGTGGATCAGAATTCATGTGGCGTTTGGCAACGAGCCACGTGCGCAGGCGTTTTTTCATGCGGCGGCGCAGTTGCCGCCTGATGCGTGAACACGGCGCGGAGCGCGGCCGTGACGCAGCACCGACACCCGCGCAACGCTGCGCCGCCCGCTGCGCCGGGACCCGCTTTTCCCTAGAATAGCGAGTCCCAACCCGACCGAGCGCGCCTAGCCACCTCATATGTCCACGACGACGCCTCCGCCCGCCCTCGCTCCCGATATCCCCTCGGGTCCTTCGCCCCGCTCGCTGACCGTGATGCTGTGGCTGGTCGCCACCGGCTTCTTCATGCAGACGCTCGATTCGACGATCGTCAACACCGCGCTGCCCGCGATGGCGACAAGCCTCGGCGAACTGCCGCTGCGCATGCAATCGGTGGTGATCGGCTACTCGCTGACGATGGCGGTGATGATCCCCGTGTCCGGCTGGCTCGCCGACAGACTCGGCACGCGGCGCGTGTTCTTCAGTGCGATCCTCGTGTTCGCGGTGGGCTCGTTGCTGTGCGCGAACGCGCATACGCTGAACCAACTGGTGCTGTTTCGCGTTCTGCAAGGCGTGGGCGGCGCGATGCTTCTGCCCGTTGGGCGGCTCGCGGTGCTGCGAACCTTTCCGGCTGAGCGCTATCTGCCGGCGTTGTCGTTCGTGGCGATTCCGGGGCTGATCGGACCGTTGATCGGACCGACGCTCGGTGGCTGGCTCGTCAAGATCGCGTCGTGGCACTGGATCTTTCTGATCAACGTGCCGGTGGGCATCGTGGGCTGCATCGCGACGTTTATCTTCATGCCGGATAGCCGCAACGAACACACGAGCAAATTCGACCTTGGCGGCTACCTGTTGCTGGTGGTGGGCATGGTGGCGATTTCGTTCGCGCTCGACGGCCGCACCGAGTTCGGCATTCAACATGCGACGGTGCTGGTGCTGCTGATTCTGAGCATGGCGTGCTTCGTTGCGTATGGGCTGCACGCGGTGCGCGTGCCCGCGCCGATCTTCCCGCTCGATCTGTTCAAGATCCACACGTTTAGCGTTGGGCTGCTCGGTAATCTGTTCGCGCGGATCGGCAGCGGCTCGATGCCCTACCTGATTCCTCTGCTGTTGCAGGTGAGCCTCGGCTATAGCGCATTCGAAGCCGGGCTGATGATGCTGCCCGTGGCGGCCGCGGGCATGGCGACGAAGCGCCTCGTGACGAAGCTGATTCTGAAGTACAGCTACCGGCGCGTGCTGATGGCGAACACGATTCTGGTCGGCCTGATGATGGCGAGTTTCGCGCTCACGAGCACGCATCAGCCGCTGTGGCTGCGGCTCGTGCAACTGGCGATCTTCGGCGGCGTGAACTCGATGCAGTTCACCGCGATGAACACGTTGACGTTGAAGGACCTCGGCACCGGCGGCGCCAGCAGCGGCAATAGCCTGTTTTCGCTCGTGCAGATGCTTTCGATGAGTCTCGGCGTGACGGTGGCCGGTGCGTTGCTGACAACCTTTACCGGCATCATGCAACGCGCGACTGGCGCCAATTCGCTGCCCGCGTTTCATGCGACGTTCCTGTGTGTCGGCATCATCACCGCATGCTCGTCATGGATCTTTGCGCAGTTGTCGCCGGAGATTCGCACGCCCGCGAAAAAGACCGATCCTTCGGAGCGTACTTGAAAGCCGCAGTAGCCAGGACGACGCATCCTCGTGCACTCGCGAACGGATTTCCGGGCATCGCTCCGCGCACGCAGCACGCAGCACGCAGCACGCAGCACGCTTGCACAGCGTCGCCGACCCGCAACAGGGCGCGTCCCGCACCAGCGAAGTGCGCGTTATCGCCTTCGTACCGCGGCGGGCGCACAACGATTTCCTCGGAGCATTGCTGGTGGACGCTCGAGCTTTGTTCGAACACGCGCATAGTTCTTGCTCGTCTATCCTGTAAACTCTTGGTCTGCGCGCGCGAACTCCTGCCTGGCCCAGCAAGCGCCGCCATTTCCACACGACTGACACGATGAGCATGATCGAACTCGATCCTCCCGGCTTCCAGCCACCACGCCCGATGGCCGGCGACGAAGGCTCCCGGCGTACCGTTCTCTATGGCGGCTACACCGTTTTCAGCGTGTTTCAGCCGGTCTTTTCGGTATCGCACCGGCGCGCGATCGGGTATCACGCGTCGCTGCGCGTGCACGACGAGCATGAGCGGCAAGTGCCCTCGCACGAAGTCTTTACGCAGGCCGCGCGACGCGGCGATCTGCTGGAACTCGGACGGCTGGCCGAATCGCTGCACCTCGGCAACTTCAACGCATTCGACAGCCACGACGAATGGCTCTTCCTCAGCCTGCATCCGGCCGCACTGATGGACACCAGCTACGGCGACGCGCTGCTTGCCAGCCTGAAGGCGCTCGGCCTGCCGCCGCAGCGCGTGGTGCTCGAAGTATCCGAACAGGCTGGCGGCGAAACCACGCGCTTCGCCGAAATCGTCGATTCGCTGCGCAAGGCCGGTTTCCTGATCGCGCTCGACGGCTTTGGCGCCAAGCATTCGAACATCGACCGGGTGTGGAATCTGCGGCCGGACATCGTCACGCTCGACCGCTGCATCCTCGCGCAAGCGAGTGAACACTCGCATATCGAGCGCGTGCTGCCGGGCCTCGTCTCTCTGTTGCACGAGTCTGGGCAACTGGTGCTGATGGGCGGTCTGAGCACCGAACGTGATGCGCTGATCGCGCTCGAATGCAATGTCGACTTCGTCCAGGGCGCATTTTTCGCGGGTCCGAGCGTCGAACCCGTCAAGCCGCAAGTTGCCGCTGGCCTGATGGATTCGCTCTCCGCTTCGCTGCGCGAACGCGTTGCCGCTCGAGAGAAAGCGCAATCCGCGCGGCTCGCGCCGTATGTCACGGCGCTCGAGGCAGCCGCCGCGCAGCTGGTTGCCGGGGAATCGATCATGCAGGCGACCGCACCTCTGCTCGCGCTCGGAGAAACGGCGCGCTGCTTTGTTTTGGACGGTTCGGGGCGGCAGATCGGCGACAACGTGCTGCCGCCGGGGCGCACATCGCAACGCGCAAAGCGCTTCAGCCCGCTGCTGCATTCCGAAGGCGCGAGTTGGGAGCGCCGCCCGTACTTCATTCAGGCGATGCGTCAACCGGGGCGGGTTAATCTGACGCCGCCGTATCTGTCGATCAACGAAGCGCATCTGTGCGTGACCGCCTCGATTGCCGCGCACACGTCGCATGGTACGCAGGTGCTATGCGTCGACATCAACTGGGAAGTCGCGGCTCACCGTAACTGACGCCCCCGGATGGTCCTTGATGCGGGCAAGCAGTTCCATGACCGCATCACGGCCCAGCATCCGGTTGGCCGCCCGCAGATGCGCGGCGCTGGTCAGGATGCGCAGCGAGACGATTTTCGCCGAAAGGTCCGTTTTGCCATCCGTCACCACGTCGATTAACCCGACGATCTCGCCGTCGCAGAACAGTGCGATGCACACCGCACCCGCCATCGACACCACCTCCGCATGGCTCGCCTGTTGCGCGAGCGATGTGACTACAGCCATCCACTTCGGACCTGAACCCGGTTCGCGGTCGCGTTGCGCTTCGGTTTCAGGCCTTGGCCCTTGTGCTCGAAGGGCCGGGTTGGCTGTGGGGAACGGAGGCGGCGGAGCGTACAAAGGCACGTCGCTGATCAGTTGCGGCGCATCGCTGAAAAGCTCTAGCAGGCCCGCCCGGTCTTGCGCTTCGAGCGCCGCGCGCAAACGCTCGACGATTCGCCCATGCACCGCCGGATCGGGCCGCTCCAACGGCGCCCCCGCACGTCTCAGACGCTCCTTGGCGCGATGAACCATTTGCCGGCAAGCGGCCGGTGTGCGCTCGAGAATCGAGGCGATTTCCGCATAACCGCACTCGAACGCTTCATGCAGGACGAGCGCCGCACGTTCGTCTGGTTTCAGATGTTCGAGAAGCAGCATCACGCCGTACGACATATCTGCCGCTCGCAACGCCAACTCCTCCGCCGATGGTGCGACCTCGTCGAGCCACGGCTCCGGCAACCAGCCACTAGCCTGTGACGCACGCTCGCGCTGTGCATGCCGCAGACGGTCGATCGCCGTGCGCGTGGTGAGCGTGGTGAGCCACGCGACCGGCGTTTGCACCGCCTGCGTATCGGCCAGGTGCCATTTGAGCCAGACATCCTGCACCACGTCTTCGGCCTCCGCGCGACTGCCGAGCATCCGATATGCGAGTGCCAGCAGACGGGCGCGCGCGGCCTCGAAACTGGATGCCTTGGCGATTCCCTGTTCCGTCATGCGTAGACCTCCCGATGGTGCGTGGTGAAGAAGCGGCTGCATACCGGCGGCATGGCTCAGGCGCGCGTCATGCTCGGTATTCCTGAGCTTGACGCATGGGCAACCGGTGATGTGACAGCGCGGCGCAAAAAAATTCGCTGTCACAACCTGTCACAACGCCAGCGGCTGCTTCGTCAAATGAGCAACAACCGGCGCATGTCACGCGGCTTCTGATCCGCGGCGGCCTGCGCATCCCGGAATGCCCGCGCCATCCATCTGAACGAGGAATCCATGCCTTCCAGTTACCCGTCTGTCTCCGGCCTCGGCCTTGTGCCCACGGTGATCGAACAATCCGGCCGGGGCGAACGTGCCTATGACATCTACTCCCGCCTGCTGCGCGAGCGCATCGTCTTTCTTGTCGGGCCCGTGAACGAGCAGTCAGCCAGTCTGATCGTCGCGCAATTGCTGTTTCTCGAATCGGAGAACCCCGACAAGGATATTTCTTTTTACATCAACTCGCCCGGCGGCTCCGTGTACGACGGCCTCGCGATTTACGACACCCTGCAGTTCATCAAGCCGGAGGTCTCGACCTTGTGCACGGGTTTTGCCGCGAGCATGGGCACCTTTCTGCTCACCGCGGGTCAATGCGGCAAACGGTATGCGCTACCCAATGCGCGCATCATGATTCACCAGCCGTCGGGCGGCGGTCAGGGCACCGCGGCGGACATCGAAATCCAGGCCAAGGAGGTGCTGTATGTACGAGCGCGTCTCAATGCGATGATGGCCGAGCGCACCGGACGCAGCATCGAAGAAATCGCGCGCGACACCGACCGCGACAACTTCATGTCGGCGCTCGAAGCGAGGGAATACGGATTGATCGATGACGTGCTGGAAGCTCGCGCGACATGGAACAACGCAGGCCGTCGCGACACCCTGTAACGGAACTGACATCGAGCCGCCCGCTGGACCACCGGTTGGACCGCAGGCTGCAAATTCGCACCTACCGATCGGTGCGAGCGCACCACAAAAGCTGCTCACCTTCGCTGGAATCGCTATCATGTCGCGATTCGTCGACTTCGACGACCGCTTCAATGGAGATACACATGGCGTCATCCAACGAAAACGTCAGCATGGCGCTGTTCTGCGACTTCGAGAATGTCGCGCTTGGCGTGCGCGACGCGAAGTACGACAAGTTCGACATCAAGCTGGTGCTCGAGCGCCTGCTGCTGAAGGGCAGCATCGTCGTCAAGAAAGCGTATTGCGACTGGGACCGTTACAAGAGCTTCAAAGGCGCGATGCACGAGGCCAATTTCGAGTTGATCGAAATTCCGCACGTGCGCCAATCGGGCAAGAATTCCGCCGACATCCGGCTCGTCGTCGATGCGCTCGATCTTTGTTACACGAAATCGCACGTCAATACGTTCGTCATCATCAGTGGTGATTCGGATTTCTCGCCGCTCGTGTCGAAGCTGCGCGAGAACGCCAAACAGGTGATCGGCGTCGGTGTGCAACAGTCCACCTCGGATCTGCTGATTGCGAATTGCGACGAGTTCTTCTTTTACGACGATCTTGTACGCGAAAGTCAGCGCGCAGTCGCAAGGCCCGAATCGTCGCGTCAGCAGCAGAACACCCAGCAGGCAGCCAAACGTGCGCCTGATGAAGAGAAGGCTCCGCCCAAGGAAGATCTGGAGAAGCGCCGCAGCAAGGCCGTTGAAATTGCGGTGCAGACATTCGACGCGCTCGCTTCCGAACGTGGCGACAGCGGCAAGATCTGGGCGTCCGTGCTGAAGAACGCGATCAAACGGCGCAAACCGGATTTCAACGAGACGTATTACGGGTTTCGCGCTTTCGGCAATCTGCTGGAAGAAGCGCAGGCGCGCGGGCTGCTCGAATTCGGCCGCGATGAAAAGTCAGGCGCGTACGTCTATCGAAGTACAGCCGTGAACGTTGCGAGTGAAGCGGCAAGTGAAACCATCGGCGAAACCGCGGCGGAGTCTGCCGAAACGGGGTCGGCTGAAGCGGTATCGGCCGAACAGGCGGCCGAACATTCGTATGAAGCGCAGGCGGCGCAAGCGGCCGCGTCCGAGTCGGGCGGCAAGCACAAGTCGCGGCGCAAGGAGCGCAACAACCGCAAGCTGGGGCGGGGTCAGCAGGAGGCCGCGCACGGCAAGCGCGGTCACCACGAAACGGCTGATGAAGAGCATGCGGCTACCGCTGCGGCTCTCACCGAACACGCGGAACCCGCCGAAGAGGTCGAGCGGCAGGAACCGCGTGAACACGCGCCGCTCCCACATGAGTTCGTCACTGAACCGATAGCTGAAGAGTCCAAAGCTCGCGCTGTAACAGCGCAAGCGGATACAGCCGCTGAACAAGTCGTATTCGGCCAAGGAACCGACCATTCCACCGACAGCGACCAACCCGCGCAGCGTCAAAGCGCCAAAAAGCGCGCATCGCGCAAAACGGCCGCGAAGAAAGTGAAGAAAAGCACGCCAGGCACGATCGAGGAAGTACCTGAGATCGCAGCGCCGGCCGCGCCCCCTGCTCCAGCAATCAACTCGGAAGAAGGGTCTGAGGCCGCGAGGAAGGCAGCCCGTAAAACGGCGTCCCGGAGCCGTCGCCCGCGCAAAGCGGCATCGACCGACAGCGCGGAATAAGGAGCGGCACGGATTCGACGATCGTCGCTAAAAGCTACCGCCCAACCGTCCTTCGGACTTGAAATGCAGTACCGGCCGACAATGCAAGACAAGCAAGCCGGCCGGCCTCAGCTATCGCCGCTCAGTAAGCCGGATAAGGCGCATACATGACGGGCGGAGGCGGCGCGTAATAAGGACGGGGCGCGACGTACACCGGCTGCGTCGAATAGTAAGGCTGCGGCTGAACGATCGTCTCACCCTTCGAGGTCATGCACTGGGCGTAGGCGGTGTCGTAGCGCGCCTGCATGCCGGCCGCCGAATACTGGGCGCCATTCGCGCCGTTCGCGCCCCCGATCAGCAGACCGCTGCCGGCGCCGATCGCCGCGCCCGCGCCGGCGTTGCCCGCCGCGGCGCCGAACAGCGCGCCGATCGCCGCGCCGCCGAGCGTGCCGAGCGCCGCGCTGTTCACGCTGTTCGTGGTGGCCGCCTGCGCAGCGCCGGACGGATTCGTTGATTGATTCGCGTAGTCGCGGCACGCGTAGTCGTTCTGCTGGAACTGGCTGAGCGGCTCGCCGCTGCGCGGCATCGCGGCTATGCTCGGGCCGCTCGGTGGCGCCACTGCGCAACCGCCTAACGCGAGCGCGATGACGGCGGCGGGAATCGCCAGGCTGATCGTTTTATTGCTGGGAATCATGGCGGTGCACTTCGGAGGATTGGAATTCAAACGTTAGGCTAGTCGCGAAATTCCGTGGTTACGGCTCAGTTACAGAAAGTTTTTTGCCCGGCTGGCTGGCCTCGACCTTGCTGCGAGTCGCTGCGGCGATTGGTACGTTATATCAAGTCATGCTTGTAGATGAGCTGGCAATCGATTGACACGACGCCGGCCGCGCCGAACGTCGTACTCCAGCAACCGGGCGCGACGACCTTCCCGAGCGCCGCGACCGCGCAGAACTTCCGGTATATGAACCATCCGCCGCCAGCGCCCGCCCTCGCCAGTTCGGCGAAGTCGACGGGCGGGGACCGGGCTCATCGGCATCGACAGATGTCCACGAATTCTGGCCCCGACGATTAGCCGCAGGGCAATTTCACTTAGCGCCGCGCCCCGCCAAACCGCAGTTACCAACTGTGACAAACTTCTTTCAGAAGCGCGTAAGAAGGGCATCCCTCGGTGGTAAGCAATACCAATTCCTCCCCTTCCAATCGCCTCCAGAAAGAAAAAGCCCTCGCGATGGAGGGCTTTCGCCTCTGGCTACCATCTTCAAACGCGACCGCAAGGATCACGACATCAGACGGCGAGCCGCAACCGGCAATCTCAAGCGAAGTTTTTCGCTGCGAAGTCCCAGTTGACGATGTTCCAGTACGCCTCGACGAACTTCGGACGCGCATTGCGATAGTCGATGTAGTAAGCGTGCTCCCACACGTCGATCGTCAGCAGAGCCTTCGCGTCGGTGGTGAGCGGCGTGGCGGCGTTGCTCGTCGACACGAGGTCGAGCGAACCATCAGCCTTCTTCACGAGCCATGCCCAGCCCGAGCCGAACGTGCCGACCGCGGTCTTCGCAAACTCTTCCTTGAACTTGTCGAACGAACCCCACTTCGCGTTGATGGCGTCAGCCAGCGCGCCGGTCGGTGCGCCGCCACCTTGCGGCGACAGGCTGTTCCAGAAGAACGTGTGATTCCACACCTGAGCCGAATTGTTGAAGATACCGCCCGACGACTTCTTGACGATCTCTTCCAGCGACAGGTTCTCGAACTCGGTGCCCTTGATCAGATTGTTCAGGTTGGTCACATAGGTCTGGTGATGCTTGCCATAGTGAAACTCGAGCGTCTCTTCCGACATGTGCGGAGCGAGCGCGTTTTTCGCAAACGGCAGCGGCGGGAGCGTATGTTCCATGGTGCTTTCCTTCTCTGTATCTGTTGTGGGGAGTCTGCGGATGACGCTATCGAGCACTCGATTGTAGGCGAGTTGGAATAACCCCGCAAACCAACGGCCTTTGTGTCCGGCATGTCGAACACGCCGTGCGCAAGGCCCATGAGAAGGGCGCGCATGGCGCGTGCCCGGCTCGTCGGAAGACAGTAAACAGGGCATCACGCGCCCACCGGTGAAACGTCAGAAACCGTCGGTCAGACGCGCCTGCACGTCGGCGAGCGCGACATCGGCCGAGCCTTCGGCGAGATGCATCGTCAGACGACGTCCAGGTTTCAGCGACGACGGCGTGCGAATCGCCCGACCGCTTTGCGCATCGAGCACGGCCGCATAACCGCGTTCGAGCGTGCGCTGTGGACTCAGCACTTCGAGTCGCGCGCTGAGCATGTCGATGCGCGCGACCTGTCGTTCATGCCGGCGCGATAGCGCCGCATTCAGACGCTGCGCCAACACGTTGACGCGCGTGCGCTCGGCCGCGAGATCCGGACGCCAGCGTTGCCAGCGCATCTGCAGCAGCGAAAATCGCGCACGAGCGTCGCGCACCGGCCGGGCGCCCGCCGACGCGAGCCGAACGCGCAACTGCTGCAGATGCGTGCGCTGCCGCGCGAGCCGCTCGGCGGGCGACACGAGCCGGCGCGCCAGCCAGTCGAGCTGCTGCGCGCGCCGCTCCATCATGCGGCCGAACGCGCGCGCGAGCGTCGCGTGCCGATGATCAAGTTCGCGCAGCAGCATGACGCGCTGTGGACTGACGAGTTCGGCGGCACCGGTCGGCGTCGGTGCACGTACGTCGGCGGCGAAATCGGCAATCGTGAAATCGGTCTCGTGACCGACGCCGCTCACCACGGGTATGACGCTTTCCGCAATCGCGCGCGCGAGCACTTCTTCGTTGAACGCCCACAGATCTTCGATCGAGCCGCCGCCGCGACACACGATCAGCACGTCGACCTCGCGGCGCGCGCCAGCCGCCTCGACCATCGCCGCGAGCTTCGCGCTGACGCCCGCGCCCTGCACCGGCGCCGGATAAACGATCACCGGAATATGCGGCGCGCGACGCGACAGCGTCGTCAGCACATCGCGCAATGCGGCCGCCTGCAACGACGTGACGATACCGATCGCGCGCGGATGCGTCGGCAGTGCGCGCTTGCGCTCCGCGGCGAACAGCCCCTCGGCCTCGAGTTGCGCCTTCAACCGCAGAAACGCTTCGTACAAACGCCCCTGGCCGGTGCGGCGCACCGCTTCGACATTAAGCTGCAGTTCGCCGCGCGGCTCGTACATTGTGACGAGGGCGCGCACTTCGATGCGATCGCCTTCGCGCGGCATGAATTCGGCGTACTGAGCTCGACCGCGGAACATCACGCAGCGCATCTGCGCCTGCGCGTCCTTGATCGAGAAGTACCAATGGCCGCTCGCGGCGCGCGTGAAGTTCGACACTTCACCCGCGACCCAAACAAGTGGAAACGAGCGTTCGAGCATCGTGCCGATCGCGCGATTGAGCGCGGAGACGGGAACGACGACCTCACCGCCAGGTGTGGCCGCAGAAGCAAAAGGATTTTCGGGGTTCATGCAAGGAATAAATAGCGCTGGCCGGACAGACGATAGACCGAGCGAAGAGCGGCGTCCAGCCGGAATCGCAGGATTGTTAAAAGTGTCCACATGGCGGGAACCGCCTGACGAATTCCGCCAGAACGCCCGCCAACGTCAATAAATTCCTGGCAGAGCCTTGATTTATATGGCGTTTGCATCTCGATAGCGAGCGAGTACTACGATCCAAAGCGCACGGAATGGCCCTTCGGGACGATCGGACGGCAGGTTCTCCACAAAGTTATCCACAGACTGTGAGCAACCGCACATAGCGTGGAGCGGCGCGCGTTGGACCTTACGCGACTTGCCGGGCGGGACGCCCGCGCGCTACAGTGCCGGGTTCGACGGTATGTCGCTCGCGCAGCGCGGCGGAGAGCTTGCCCGGCCCGAGGCCACTGGGCGCGGGCTCTTTCGACGCGCCGCTCGCACCTCATTTTTCGACCCGTATTCGCATTCGATTGCCCGGAGAACCGCGTTGATGTTGACCCCGCGCAGTGCGCACGGCGCGCAGTCCGTGCTCGCAACCCGCCCATGAGCGAACTCAGCGACCGTCTCGGAGCGCGCCTCGCGCGCGAATGGCAGCAACGTGGACCGCTCGCCTGGGCGCTGACGCCGCTCGCCTGCGTGTTCGGCGCAGTCGCGGCCGCGCGCCGCGCCGTGTTTTCGCTCGGCTGGCTGAAATCGGTGCGCGTCGGCGTGCCGGTGGTGGTGGTCGGCAACGTGACGGTCGGGGGCACCGGCAAGACGCCGACCGTCATCGCGCTCGTCGAAGCGTTGCGCGCCGCGGGCTTAACGCCCGGCATCGTGTCGCGCGGCTACGGCGCGCGCGTGAGCACGCCGACCCGGGTCACGCCCGGTTCGTCGGCACGGGTCGGCGGAGACGAGCCGTTACTGATCGCGCGCCGCACCGGCGCACCCGTGTGGGTCTGTCCGGACCGCGTCGCCGCCGCGCAGGCGCTGTGCGCCGCGCATCGCGACGTCGACGTGATCGTCAGCGACGACGGCTTGCAGCACTATCGCCTCGCGCGCGATGTCGAACTCGTCGTGTTCGATCACCGGCTCGGCGGCAACGGTTTCCTGCTACCGGCCGGGCCGCTGCGCGAGCCGCTGTCGCGCCGCCGCGACGCGACGCTGATCAACGATCCGTATGCGCGCACGCTGCCCGCGTGGCCGAACACGTTCGCACTGCAGCTCGCCCCTGCCGACGCGTGGCATCTCGACAATCCCGCACTGCGCCGCCCGCTTGCGCAATTCGCCGGTCAACGCGTGCTGGCCGCGGCCGGCATCGGCGCGCCGGAACGCTTTTTCGCGACAGTGCGCGCGGCCGGCCTCGCGCCCACGACGCGCGCGCTGCCCGACCACTACACGTTCGAGCGCAATCCGTTCACCGACGTCGACGCCGACGCGATCCTGATTACGGAAAAGGATGCGGTAAAATTGGGGGCTTGGCACGACGCGCGCATCTGGGTAGTCCCGGTCGAAGCCGCGCTTGATCACCGCCTCACTGCATTAGTTGTGGAGAAAGTCCGTGGACGCTCGCCTGCTTGAAATCCTCGTCTGCCCGATCTGCAAGGGCCCGCTCAGCTACGACCGCGCCGCGCAGGAACTGATCTGCAACGCGGACAAGCTCGCCTATCCGATCCGCGACGGCATTCCCGTGATGCTCGTCGACGAAGCGAGGCAGACCGTCGAAGGCACGCCGGTCGATCTGAATCCCGGCTCGGTCGCCTGACCCGCAGCGCCACTGCAGCGCGAGGCGTCGCGTCGTCTCGCTCGCGCGCGGGTCAAGGCAGGCTTCATCGATGCCACCGCCCCCTCCCCGCATGCGCTCCAAAATCGATCCGCAGCCGTTTTCGCCGCTCCGGCTCATGTCCGACTCTGCGTGAGCGTCGCGCGCGCAGCCTCTTCCTCCGGCCTGATCGCCGACCGTTCCTGATCCGATGATCCACACCACCCCTCATCCGTTTATCGCCGTCGTGCCGGCCCGCCTCGCGTCGACGCGTCTGCCCAACAAGCCGCTCGCGGACATCGGCGGCAAACCGATGGTCGTGCGCGTCGCGCAGCGCGCGCGCGAATCGGGCGCGCAACAGGTGCTGGTCGCGTCGGACGCGCAGGAAGTGCTCGACGCGGCGCGAGACCACGGCTTCGACGCGGTACTCACGCGCGCCGACCATCCGTCGGGCACCGACCGTCTCGCGGAAGTGGCGACGCGTTTCGGCTGGAGCGACGACACGATCGTCGTCAACGTGCAGGGCGACGAGCCGCTGATCGACCCGGCGCTCGTGCGCGGCGTCGCCGCGCATCTGGCAACGACGAGCGACTGCGCGATCGCGACGGCCGCGCATTCCGATCACCGATCCCGCCGAAATTTTCAATCCGAACGTCGTCAAGGTCGTGCCCGATGCGCGCGGCGTCGCGCTGTATTTCTCGCGCGCGCCGATCCCGTGGGCGCGCGACGCATGGCAACCGCACTGGCCCGACGTCGCGTCGATGCCGACGCCGGCCGCGCCCGCCGTCGTATACCGGCACATCGGCCTGTACGCGTATCGCGCGAAATTTCTGCGCACGTACCCGAGCCTCGCGATCTCGCCGATCGAGCAGGTCGAAGCGCTCGAACAACTGCGCGCGATGTGGCATGGCGAGCGCATCGCGGTCCTCGTCACGCAAGACGTACCGTTGGCGGGGGTCGATACCCCCGCCGATCTCGCGCGCGTACGGGCCTTATTCGGGTCTTGAGCGCGGGAAGCCGTGGCATAATCGAACGGTTATGCGCGCCTCCCAGCGCAGGCGACACTCGGGTTATCCCGGTCGCGCCGTGCGGATCTTGCAGCGCCGTCGTATTCGACGTGCAGCGCGAGGTAGCCAACGGTAGCCGATGCGCAACCTGCGAGAATCGCCGGGAAGCATGCCGCGTCAACAAAGAATTCACATAGATCTGGAGATATCCATGCGTTTGATCCTGTTGGGTGCACCGGGTGCCGGCAAAGGCACTCAGGCCAACTTCATCAAGGAAAAGTTCGGCATCCCGCAAATTTCGACCGGCGACATGCTGCGCGCGGCCGTCAAGGCTGGCACGCCGCTCGGCCTCGAAGCAAAGCGCTTCATGGACGCCGGCGAGCTCGTCACGGATGAGCTGATCATCAACCTCGTGAAGGAACGTCTGCAGCAGCCGGACTGCGCGAACGGCTATCTGTTCGACGGCTTCCCGCGCACGATTCCGCAAGCCGAAGCAATGAAGCAGGCCGGTGTCGCGATCGACTACGTGCTCGAAATCGACGTGCCGTTCGACGAGATCATCGTGCGCATGAGCGGCCGTCGCTCGCACCCCGCGTCGGGCCGCACCTATCACGTGACGTTCAATCCGCCGAAGGTCGAGGGCATCGACGACGTGACCGGCGAGCCGCTGATCCAGCGCGACGACGACAAGGAAGAAACGGTCAAGAAGCGTCTGGAAGTGTACGAATCGCAAACCAAGCCGCTGATCGAGTACTACAACAGCTGGGCGAAGAACGGCGATGCGTCGAGCTCGGTGAAGGCGCCCCAATATCGCCGCATTTCGGGCCTCGGCAGCGTCGATGAAATTCGCGCCCGCGCGTTCGACGCGCTGAAGTAAGCCGGCTTGGTCCAAGCATTACCGCTGTTTTCGTTTGACCAAAACCCGCCCACGTTGGGCGGGTTTTTTATTTGGCTCGGTGCAAACCAAAAGCGGCAAGCGGTGGGGAACGCCCAGCGGAACCAGTCAGGTTTCCATAGCGCTTGCATGCCGCCGCCCGCTTCGCTTTCCGCAGCGCAGCACAGCCGCTACAATCGATCGTCGTCGAAAAATGCTTCGCTCGAGACCGCACTGAACAACCGTAGCAAAGGAGAAGACATGGAAATTCGTGACAACGTGTTCCTGATCACCGGCGGCGCATCAGGGCTCGGCGCTGCCACCGCGCGCCTGCTCGTCGAGAACGGCGGCAAAGTCGTCCTCGCCGACCTGAATCTGGACGCGGGCGAGGCGCTCGCAAAGGAACTCGGCGGCGCTTTCGTCAAATGCGACGTGAGCCGGGAAGAGGACGCGCAACAGGCCGTCGAAGCCGCGACGAAGCTCGGTACGCTGCGCGGTCTCGTCAACTGCGCGGGCGTCGCGCCGGCCGCGAAGACCGTCGGCAAGGATGGCCCCCATTCGCTCGATCTGTTCACGCGCACGATCTCGATCAATCTGATCGGCACGTTCAACATGATCCGGCTCGCCGCGGTGCAAATGTCGAAGAACGAGCCGAACGCCAACGGCGAGCGCGGCGTGATCATCAACACCGCATCGGTCGCCGCGTTCGACGGCCAGATCGGCCAGGCGGCCTACTCCGCCTCGAAGGCTGGCGTGGTCGGTATGACGCTGCCGATCGCGCGAGACCTGTCGCGCAACGCGATCCGCGTGATGACGATCGCCCCCGGCCTCTTCGAAACGCCGATGCTGCTCGGCATGCCGCAGGAAGTGCAGGACGCGCTCGGTGCGATGGTGCCGTTCCCGCCGCGCCTCGGCAAACCGGCCGAATACGCGATGCTCGCCAAGCAGATCTTCGACAATCCGATGCTGAACGGCGAGGTGATCCGGCTGGACGGCGCGATCCGCATGCAGCCGAAGTGAGGATCGCTTAGCGATCGATCTGGTCGCCGATGCTAGGCCAAGGCCTGCATACGGCGATAAAAAAACGCCTGTGCATGTGCGACATGTGCAGGCGTTTGTGTTTTATGCAGCGTGAAAACGCGCGTCGCTATTCGCCGTCATCATGCCGCGTGCGCTGCCGCAATTCATGCAACTGCGACTCGACCACGGTGGCATCTTCCGCATCGGGGCGATCGCCGAGATAGCTTTCGAGGTCCTCGAGCGCGGGCCGCAGATAATCGAGCCGCGCATACGCGAAACCGCGATCCCGCACTTCCTCGATATTGTCCGGCAGCAGAATGACGAGCCGTTGCTGCACCGCGAGCAGACGTTGCCAACGCTCGGTCTGCAGATAGATCGCCTTCAGGTTGCGCAACATCCGCGCGACGATCTCGCGATGCGTGGCCGGTTGCAGCAGCATGCGTAGCGCGCGCCCGACCGAATCGCCAGCCGACGCGACGTACGGCTCGAGCATCTCGACCATCTGCGCTTCGGACAGCGAATGACCGGTGGTCGGATCGAGCATCACGTCGCCGTCGGGCATCGTCACGCGCAGCAGGAAGTGGCCTGGAAACGACACCCCACGCACCGGAACGCCGAATTGCCCGGCCATCTCCAGATAGAGCACCGCGAGCGAAATCGGAATGCCGCGGCGACGTTTGAGTACGACGTTCAGATGGCTGTTGTCGGGGTCGTAGTAATCGTTCAGGTTGCTCGCGAAACCGAGTTCGCGGAAAAAGAAACGGTTGAGGATGCCAACCTTCTGACGGATGTCGGCATCGTCGGGCATGCGGCGCCGGAGCCGCAGCACCAGCTCGTCGATCTCGGCGAGCACCGACTGCAGATCGAGGTCGGGATAGGCATCCTGCGCGATCGAGAGCGCCGTCTCGGTCAGCGGCAGGCTCTCGTCTTCGGCGACGAGCGTACTGAAATAATCGAGAACCCGCGACATGGTGATCACTTCACTCGCCTTCTGAAATACGCGTACTTGAAGCCCATCAGCCAAAGCATACCGAAATACAGCGCGGCGAACAGCACGAGACACGCACCGAGCAACACCATGCGGCTGACCGGCTGGGTATGCATGCCGATCCAGTCGAAGCTGATCGCGAGCCAGCGCATCACGCCGGCGAGCACGAGGCACGCCCCGAGCAACTGCACGAAAAACTTGAGCCAGCCGCTCGACGGCATATAAATGCCACGTTTGCGCAGACCAATGAATAGCAGCAACGCATTGACGCAAGCGCCGAGCCCGACGCTCAGCGTGAGACCCGCATGCGCGAGCACCGGCACGAACACGTAGTTGCTCAACTGCGTGACGACCAGCACGCCGATGCCGATCTTCACTGGCGTCTTGATGTCCTGCTTCGCGTAAAAGCCCGGCGCGAGGATCTTGATCAGGATCAGGCCGATCAGGCCGACTCCGTAGGCGGCGAGCGCGCGGCTCACCATCACGACCGCATTGCCGTCGAACTTGCCGTAGTTGAACAGCACCGCTGTCAGCGGCTGGGCGAAAAAGAACAGCGCGATCGCGCTCGGCGCGGCGAGCAGGAACGTGACGCGCAGTCCCCAGTCGAGCAGCGACGAATACTCATGCGAGTCGGCATCGACGTGCGCCTTCGACAGGCTCGGCAGCAGGATCGTGCCCAGCGCGACGCCGAGCAGCGCGGTCGGAAACTCCATCAGCCGGTCGGCGTAGTTGATCCACGACACCGCGCCGGGGCCGATGTGCGACGCGATGTTGGTGTTGATGATCAGGCTGATCTGCGCGACCGACACCGCGAACATCGCCGGCACCATCTTCGCGAGCACCCGCTTTACGCCGCGATGCGCGAGCGCGCGCAGCGGGTTCAGGCCGATGAGCGGCACCATGTCGATCTTCTTGAGGCCCGGCAGCTGCACGACGAATTGCAGCACGCCGCCGACGATCACTGCCCAGGCGAGCGCATAGACCGGCGTTTGCAGGCGCGGCGCGAGGAATACGGCGGAGGCGATGAACGCGACGTTCAACAGCACGGGCGCAAACGCGGGCAACGAAAAGTTCTTGTACGTATTCAGCACGCCCGACGCCAGCGACGTCAGCGAGATGAAAATGATGTATGGGAACATGATGCGCGTCATCGCGACCGCGAGCTGGTACGCGTGGCCCTCGTGCGCGAGGCCCGACGCGACGACGAACACGACGCCCGACGCGCCGACCACGCCGATCACTGACAGCACGGCGAGCGCCCACGCGAGCACGGTCGAGGTCGCGTCGACGAGCGCCTTGGTGGCGTCGTGGCCTTGCTGGTTCTTGAACTCCGCGAGGATCGGCACGAAGGCCTGCGAGAACGCGCCTTCGGCGGAAATGCGACGCAGCAGGTTCGGAATGCGAAAGGCGACGTAGAAAGCGTCGGTGTATTGACTGGCGCCGAACGCACGGGCGATCAACGTTTCACGGGCCAGTCCGGTCACGCGCGACAGCAGCGTGAAGCCGCTGACCGTCAGCAGGGCTCGTAATAGATTCATGGGGCGCTTATTATACGGGTCCCGCCAATGCGGGCGACGAGCCAGAACGCGATTCGGACCGATTTGCCACGCGGACGTTCGCCGCGATCGGCTGGAAAGCGCGATTTCTTGTGTTTTCTGCGGTCTTCCCGGCAGCGCCCCGCCTTCCATCGGCGCCCTCGCAGGAGAGGCCAGCACATACGCGCCGACATGACGCCGCTCCGGTCATTGTGGCGCCAGCGCGTGTTTTCCGTTGTCACGTGCCTGATTTTGTTGCTATAATTGTCGGTTTCGAAGCTTGCTCAGTTTTCGAATGGTCTTCGGACGCGGTTCTCAGGTTGGCGCAGCGCCGCCTGTCAATACATCCGGATGCCTTGAAACACGGGCCCGCCTTCGCGTAGTTCGATCGATTTTTTCGACACTTTTGCGCCCTTGGGCAATCGCTTCCAAGGGTTCGGATCGAGAAGCAGCACCTCGCCTCATCATTGAAGGCCGGGTACTGGAAACAGGAACAGGATAAGGAACCGTCATGGCTAACTCCGCACAAGCACGCAAGCGCGCCCGCCAGGCCGCGAAGGCAAACTCGCACAACTCGGCACTGCGCTCGAAGTTCCGCACGGCTATCAAGGCTGTCCGCAAGGCAATCGACGCAGGCGATCACGCTAAGGCCGCCGAAATCTTCAAGGCATCGTCGAAGACCATCGACATCATCGCCGACAAGAACATCGTTCACAAGAACAAGGCAGCTCGCAACAAGAGCCGCCTCGCTGCAGCCGTCAAGGGTCTGCAAGCGCCCGCAGCGCAGTAATTCCGGTCGGCCCGCTTCGGCGGGCTACCTCCTGTTTCCGCTGCACAAGAAGCCCGCTTTGGCGGGCTTTTTTGTTTCGGTTGAATTGCCAGCCACAAAAAAACCCGCTGCTTGCGGGTTTTTGTTTTTTTTGCTTTTGCCGATCCGGTCGACTTACATCAGATGACCTGCCGTTTGGCTTGCGGCGCAGGCGCATGGTCGAGTTCCAGCTCACACGCCTCGGTGACCAGCAGGTCGTTGTCTTTCGCGAAGTTCATAACGAAATCGAAGGCCATTGGTTCGATGTCGCGCAGCCGCGAATCGAGAATCACGCATTTGAGGTCGCCGATCATGGTCGGCCGCACGTACAGCGAGTACTGCATATAGGCGTTCGGCCCCTTCCTCACGCCGGGCCCGAACGACGACATGACGCCCGCGAGCCGCTCCGACCAGTCGCTCGGCCGAAATTTTTTTCCGGTCGACGTAATGCCCTGAATGAAATATTCGATTGGAGCTGCTTCGGCCATGTAGAAATACCTGTGTGACTGCCCAGCGGAATGACGACCAACCGGCGACGCCAGTTGTACGCGCGAACTCACCGCAAGCGGCATGTACGGCAAGCGCTTGCAGCCACCTGCGACGTGCGTGGGATCTGGCGCTAACGCAACAATGATGAACCGCACCACGAGAACCGCTGCGGCGAACCGGCTGAACCGCTCTGGCGTCTGTCATGACGGCCACGCCTTGACAGGCTTTCCGCGCCGCACGAGCCGCGTTTCTTCATGCGAAACGCCGGCCTGCTGGGCTTTGGGATAACCCGCAGATTATAGCGCAGCGGGCCCTTTTCCGCAGCGCACACAAGCGCCTTCCGATGACCCCGCGAAGCGCGATACGACGCTTTCGAATCGCTTTCGGCGCCCTCCCGCCGACTCGTCAAACGAGGCGAAATCCTTTATGCTGCATGGAGTTACCACCATACCGACGGCGGCGCAGTCCGGCAACCCTGCCGGGTGAGACCGCCGTATTTGTTTCATGACCGCCAAGAAAATTCGCCACTACCTGCAGTTCAAGGACTTCTCGCTGGAAGACTACGAGTACGTGCTGGAGCGCGCGCGCATCCTGAAACGCAAATTCAAGAACTACGAGACCTATCACCCGCTGCATGACCGCACGCTGGCGATGATCTTCGAAAAGAATTCGACACGCACGCGCCTGTCGTTCGAAGCCGGCATCTTCCAGCTGGGCGGCCACGCCGTGTTCATGAGCACGCGCGACACGCAGCTCGGCCGCGGCGAGCCGATCGAAGACGCCGCGCAGGTCATCTCGCGCATGGTCGACATCATCATGATCCGCACGTTCGGCCAGGACATCATCCAGCGCTTCGCCGAGAATTCGCGCGTGCCGGTGATCAACGGGCTCACGAACGAATACCACCCGTGTCAGGTGCTCGCAGACATCTTCACGTACTTCGAGCATCGCGGTCCAATTCGCGACAAGACGGTCGCGTGGGTCGGCGACGCGAATAACATGCTGTACACGTGGATCGAAGCCGCGCAGATTCTCGGGTTCAGGCTGCGCCTGTCCACGCCGCCCGGCTACAAGCTCGACCGCGCGCTCGTCGCGGCGCAAAGCGCGTCGTTCTACGAGGAATTCGACGACCCGAACGAAGCCTGCACGGGCGCCGATCTCGTCACCACCGACGTGTGGACCAGCATGGGCTTCGAGGCCGAGAACGAAGCGCGCAAGAAGGCCTTCGCAGACTGGTGCGTCGACGCCGACATGATGGCGCGCGCGAATCCCGACGCGCTCTTCATGCACTGCCTGCCCGCGCATCGCGGCGAAGAAGTCAGCGCGGAAGTGATCGACGGACCGCAGAGCGTCGTGTGGGATGAGGCGGAAAACCGTCTGCACGTGCAGAAGGCGTTGATGGAATACCTGCTGCTCGGCAAGCTCAATCACTGAGCGAGCCGCTGGTCCATACACGCGCCGGAACCGCGGGCAATCGGGTAGGAGGCGGGGTTGCCCCCGCCGTCCTCCCACAACACCGGACGTACGGATCACGTATCCGGCGTTTCCTGACGACTGGATTGCTCCAGCGAGCTTCGTTTCGTTCGTCGTGTCGCCTGTCGTTCAATGGACACCCCAACCTCTCTCAGGCTTCCGGCCGTCAAGTTTGATCGCAGGCTCCCGGCTGTGCCGAGACTTGTGCCCAAACGCTCAGAGAGCACGCGTGACTATCCACTCTCGTCAGGTTCGGCCCTTCACTGCTCCGGTTCCGAGCCGCTACTATGGCCTCTGCTGACTCCCGCCAGCCCATCCCGGCACCTTGCGATGCCAGTAGCACAAGGCAGACTGACGGGGCTCCCAGGGTAATGCGCGCGACCTTCCTGCTTATGCCTGTCGGATCTACGTCGTGGCGTTCCGTGCAAGTATTGGGCTTTACAGATCTTGGACTGCTCACCCCGCCACACCGCCTGATATCCGCTTCCTGTTCGTCAGGCCAGCATTTTGCCTGCGGCTTCCTTCAGATTCCGCCTTACGACGGACACCCTTGCCGTTCAGCTAGCACTTCCCCTTGCCGGGTGTGCAGAGGACTTTCACCCCCAAGTCATCCGGCTCGCCACCACAGCGGGTCGGACAGCGCCAGTCACGGCGCTACGCGCCATGCCTGGCGCACCAAAAAAGGCGCCGGGAGGAAACTCCCGGCGCCTTTTGCATTCGTCGGCGGCGACGCTCCGCGGGGCAACTCAGCGCGAAAAGAGAGAACTGTCGCTCACAGGCAAACTGGCTCCGCCTCCAGTTCCACGCCGAATCGCTCGAACACGTCGTGCTGGATCGCCCGTGCCAGCGCCAACACTTCCGTGCCGCTCGCGCCACCGCGATTCACCAGCACCAGCGCCTGTCGCTCATGCACGGCCGCCGCGCCCATCGCGCGGCCCTTCCAGCCGCATCGGTCGATCAGCCAGCCGGCCGCCAGCTTCACCCGCCCATCCGCTTGCACATACGACACGACTTCCGGCTCGCGACGCTTCAGCGCCTCGAACTGGGCGGCATCGATTACCGGATTCTTGAAGAAGCTCCCCGCGTTGCCCAGTTCGAGCGGATCGGGCAGCTTCGCACGCCGCACGGCGACGACCGCATCGAAAATGGCTTGCGCGGTCGGCTGCGTGGCCGCACCCTCGGCTTGGCCAGCGCTCGCCGCAGGACCGCGCGCCGCCAGCTCGCGCGCGAGATCCGCGTAGCCCGCGCGCGGCTGCCACGCCTTCGGCAAACGGAACGTCACCGACGCAATCACGAAGCGCTCGCGCCCTTCCCGCTTGAAAAGGCTGTCGCGATAGCCGAACCGGCACGCATCGCCGTCGAGTTCGACGGCCTCGCCGGTCACGAGCTCGATCGCCCGCAGCGACGCGAAGCGTTCGCACATTTCGAGCCCGTACGCGCCGATGTTCTGGATTGGCGCCGCGCCGACCGTGCCAGGTATCAGCGCGAGATTCTCGAGGCCGGGCATGCCCTGCGCCAACGTCCACGCGACGAACTCGTGCCACGGCTCGCCGCCAGCCGCCTCGACATACCACGCATCCTGATCCTCGCGCACCACGCGGCGCCCGCGCAGCGCCACCAGCAGCACGAGCCCGGCGAAGTCGCCGGTCAGCATGACGTTGCTACCACCGCCCAGCACGAGGCGCGGCAGGCCCTCGACGCGCGGATCGCGCACCGCGGCGAGCAACTGTTCCTCACGCTCGATCAGGCACGCGAACTGCGCGCGCACGTCGAAGCCGAAGGTGTTGTGGACCTTCAGCGGATAGCCGGCCATGAGGGACGCGACGGCGGGAGCGGCAAGAGCGGATTGGGACATCGGAATGGCAACAGGGCAACGACGGGAAGCAACAGGAATCGACGAAAAACAACCAACGACGCGCCTAACGACACGAGCGGCGCCGCCCGACGCGGGATCGCCCGCCGTCGCGACGCCGCGCGGCGGCCTTGGGCAAAAGAGAGCGGCGTCGGTAAAATGACGTCCGGTCCGTGATTATAGCGAGTGCCTCGCGCTCAGCCGACCGGCTGTGTCGCGCACTGCCGCACTATTGGGAGAAAGCAATGCCATCGTTTGACGTCGTCTGCGAAGCGAACATGATCGAAGTCAAGAACGCGATCGAGCAGTCCAACAAGGAAATTTCGACGCGTTTCGACTTCAAGGGGTCCGACGCGCGCGTCGAACACAAGGAAAACGAAATCACCGCGTACGCCGACGACGACTTCAAGCTCGGCCAGGTGAAGGACGTGCTGCTGTCGAAAATGGCCAAGCGCAACGTCGACGTGCGCTTCCTCGACTACGGCAAGATCGAGAAGATCGGCGGCGACAAGGTCAAGCAGGTCATCAAGATCAGGAAGGGCGTCTCGGGCGATCTGTCGAAGAAAATCGTGCGTCTGGTGAAGGACAGCAAGATCAAGGTGCAGGCGAGCATTCAGGGCGATGCGGTGCGCATCACCGGTGCGAAGCGCGATGATCTGCAAAGCGTGATGGCGATGCTGCGCAAGGACGTGACCGACACGCCGCTCGACTTCAACAACTTCCGCGACTAAGCGGCACGGCGCGCCTGGCTTGCAACGAGCCTGCCGCCGGACCCGGAAGCGCTTCGCATCGGGCCATCGGGCCGGGCGAAGCGCTCAGCCCACTTCAAAGATCGTTGCCCGCCGCCGGACCGGCTGCCTTCTTTTTGTCGCCGATACGGCTCTCCTGCCCCCGCATCAGCTTCGCAATATTGCCGCGATGCCGCCACACGAGCAGCAGGCTCATCACCAGAACCGCGAGCGCGACGATGCGCGGCCCGAACAGAAACACGTAGAACAGCGGCGCGAACAGCGCCGAGCACAGCGCCGCGAGCGACGAGTAGCGCGTAAAGAACGCGACGATCAGCCAGGTTAGCAAGGTCGCGACGCCGAGCGTCGGGTTGATCGCGAGCAGCACGCCCGCCGCGGTCGCGACGCCTTTGCCGCCCTTGAAGCGGAAGAAAATCGGATACAGGTGACCGAGAAACACCGCAAGCGACGCGATCGCGATCGCGCGCTCGTCGAGCCCGTAACGCGCGCCGAAATGCACGACCAGCCATACCGGCAGCCAGCCCTTGAAGGCATCGCCGATCAGCGTCAGAATCGCGGCCTTCTTGCTGCCGCTGCGCAGCACGTTGGTGGCGCCCGGGTTGCCCGAGCCGTACGAGCGCGGGTCGTCGAGACCCATCGCGGCGCTCACGATCACGGCAAACGACAACGAACCGATCAGATAGGCAACGACAGCGACGATCAGGTTTTGCATCTGGGACTCTTATAAGGATCGCGGTCTGACATTCGATACCCCAACCGCAACAGGGCATGCCCGTCGAATCAGGGCGGCGCACATTTTACCGAACGCGTCCGCGCGAAAAACATTCAGGCAAATGTCAACCCGCTCATCGGCGTCAGTCCACGCTCGCGCATTGCACCGGCTTTGCCGCGAGCAGATCGGTGAGCACCTTCGGCTCGATGCTGACGAGAAAGCCGCGCCGCCCGCCGTTCAACCAGATTTTGTCCATCTCGAGAATGGTCGACTCGACATACACCGGCATCTGCTTGCGCGTGCCGAACGGCGACGTGCCGCCGATCAGATAACCCGAATGCCGGTTCGCGACCTCGGGCTTGCACGGCTCGACGCGCTTCGCGCCGATCTGCCGCGCGAGGTTCTTGGTGCTGACGGTGCGATCGCCGTGCATCAGCACGATCAACGGCTTCGCGTGCTCGTCTTCCATCACCAGCGTCTTCACGACGTGATGCTCGTCGACGCCGAGCTGGCACGACGATTCCGCGGTGCCGCCATGCTCGACGTAGTCGTAAGGATGCTCGCCGAACGTGACGCCGTGACGGCGCAGCAGCTGCGTGGCGGGTGTTTCCGACACATGTCTGGATTTGCTCATCGGCGCATTGTAATGGCGAGTTTGCACAACGGCTATTTGCCGGATGGCCAATTGTGCGGGTTCGACACTTGTGGCACGATCGTTCGAAAATATGCCGGCGCGGTGCGAGATACTGCGCGCAGGGCCACGAATTGGTAAAGAGGAGACAGTGTTGAAGCAGGCTTCATCCATCCGTTCCACGATCGATATCCCCGCGCTGCTCGCCGCCCTGCCCGCGCGCATCGGCGACATTCCGGCGCTCGCCGCCGCGCGCGATCCGCGGCATGTCGCGCTGATCGAAGATGCGCGCCGCCTGACCAACGCGCAACTGCGCGAGGCCGTCGAAGCGGCCGCCGCGCTGCTGCGCGACCGGGGCGTGCGCGGCGGCGATCGCGTGATGATCGTCGCGGAGAACAGCATCGCGCAAATCGTGCTGCTGTTCGCGACCGCGAAGCTCGATGCGTGGGCGCTCGTGTCGAACGCCCGACTGTCGGCCGCCGAACTCGATTCGATCCGCGCGCATGCGCAACCGCGCGTCGTCGCGTATGCGCTCGAAAGCTCGCCCGACGCACGCCAGCATGCTGAGCGGCATCGAGCGACACCCGCACCCACGCTGTCGCCGGACATCGGCGCATGGTCGTATGCGGTGGACAGCAGCGCGCAAGCCGAAGCCGTCGAAGCCGCCAGCGACCGCCAATGCGCGGCGCTGATCTACACGACCGGCACCACCGGCACGCCGAAAGGCGTGATGCTGTCGCATCGCAATCTGCTGTACATCGCGGCCGTGTCGAGCCGGCTGCGCCAGGTCGGGCCCGACGACGTCGTCTATGCGGTGCTGCCGATCTCGCATGTGTACGGCTTCGCGTCGGTGTGTCTCGGCAGCCTGCATGCGGGCGCGACGTTGCGGCTCGCGCCGCGCTTCGTGCCGGAAGCGGTGCGCCTCGCCCTCGCCGCCGAGCACGTCTCGATCTTCCAGGGCGTGCCGGCGATGCACGCGAAGCTGCTCGAACATCTGCACACGCACGGCCACGCATGGTCCGCGCCGCGACTGCGCTTCGCGTACTCGGGCGGCTCGCCGCTCGACGCCGCGCTGAAGGCGCAGGTCGAAGCCGTGTACGGTCTGCCGCTGCACAACGGCTACGGCATGACCGAAAGCAGCCCGACCGTGTCGCAGACGATGGTCGACGCACCGCGCGCCGATTGCTCGGTCGGCGAAGTCATTCCAGGCGTCGAAGTGAAGTTCGTCGGGCTCGACGGCGCCGAAGCCGCGCCGGGCGAGATCGGCGAGCTATGGGTGCGCGGGCCGAACGTGATGCTCGGCTATTACCGCAACCCCGAGCAGACCCGCGCGACCGTCACCGAGGATGGTTGGCTGAAGACCGGCGACCTCGCGCGGCAGGCCGCGGACGGCGCGTTGCATATCGTCGGGCGCAGCAAGGAGCTGATCATCCGCTCGGGCTTCAACGTGTATCCGGCCGAGGTCGAGCACGTGCTGAACGCGCATCCGCAGGTCGTGCAGTCGGCGGTGATCGGACGCGCGGTCGAGGGCAACGAGGAGGTGATCGCATTCGTCGAACTGGTTTCCGGCGCGACGGTCACGCCCGCGGCGTTGATCGCGTGGTGCGGCGAGCGGCTCGCGCCGTATAAGCGGCCAGCCGAGCTGAAGGTGCTCGCGGCGCTGCCGGCCGCATCGACCGGCAAGATTCTCAAGCACCGGTTACGCGAGTTCGTGTGAAGCGCGCGGGCACCCGCGCGCTTCACGTCGTGCTCACCCGCGCGGATGATGCTGCGCATGCAGCGATTTCAGCCGCTCTCGCGCGACGTGCGTGTAGATCTGCGTCGTCGAAATATCGGTGTGACCGAGCAGCAATTGCACGACGCGCAGATCCGCGCCGTGATTGAGCAGATGGGTCGCGAACGCGTGCCGCAGCGTGTGCGGCGACAACGGCGCATGGACGCCCGCGGCCTGCGCGTGTCGCTTGATGATGTTCCAGAACTGCTGGCGCGTCATGCCTTCCGCGCGTGTCGTCACGAATAGCGCATCGGCCGCGCGCGGGCCGAGGAGCGCCGGGCGCGCCTCGCGCAGATAGCGCTCGATCCACGCGTGCGCCTCTTCGCCGAACGGAACCAGCCGCTCCTTCGAGCCCTTGCCAGTGACGCGCACGACGCCTTCGTTGAGTCCCACCTCGACGGTTTTCAGTGTGACCAGTTCGGTCACGCGCAAGCCGCTCGCGTACATCAACTCGAGCATCGTGCGATCGCGCAAGCCGAGCGGCGTGTCGATGTCGGGTGCGCCGAGCAACGCTTCGACCTGGACCTCGCTCAACGTCGAAGGAAATCGCGGGGGCTGCTTCGCCGAGCGGATGCGCAAGGTCGGATCGGCGGCCGCGCGATGCTCGCGCACCGCCCATGCGTAATAGCGGCGAAACACCGACAGCCGGCGGTTCGCCGAGGTCGCCTTGTCCTTTTGCCGCGCCGCGCTGTAGGCGCTCAGGTCGGCTTCGCTCGCGGTGTCGAGGGAAGCATTGCGCGCGTGCGCGAGCCATTCGCAGAAGAGCCGCAAGTCGCGGCCATACGCGTCGAGCGTGTTGCGCGACAGGCCATGCTCGAGCCACAGCGCGTCGCAGAAGGCGTCGATCGATGCGGAGCTGGTCAGCAGCAGCGGTGATGCGGCGGCCGTGTCTTCGACGTGTACAGCGGTATTGGTGGTGGTGCTGGTGCTCATACGTACGGCACACCTTCATGCGCGAGCAACCAGCGCTTCACGTTGCGGAAGAAGCCGTCGCCGCCATCATGCGCGAAGCCGCCGATGCCGCTCGAACTCACCACGCGGTGGCACGGAATCACGATCGGAAAGAAATTGGCGCCGCACGCCTGGCCGACCGCGCGCGGCACGCTGCCGAGCTGCTTGGCGAGTTGTCCGTAAGTCAGCACGACGCCGGGCGGGATGTCGCTGATCGCCTGCCACACGCGCCGCTGGAACGCGGTGCCGCACTCGGCGAGCGGCAGCTCGAATTTCGCTGACGCGTGCTCGAAATAACGCTCGATCTGTTCGGCCACCTCGCGTGCGAGCGGCGTGTCGGGCGCAACGTTGGGCGTCGAGTCGGGCAGATAGACGATCTCGCGCACGGCTTCGCCTTCGAGCCGGATGCCGATCTTGCCGAACGGCGCATCGATCACTGCGTTGAACATGATTGCCTGCTCCTCTAGGG
Organism: Paraburkholderia sp. 35.1; assembly: GCF_050436525.1. Lineage (NCBI taxonomy): Bacteria > Pseudomonadati > Pseudomonadota > Betaproteobacteria > Burkholderiales > Burkholderiaceae > Paraburkholderia > Paraburkholderia sp. 35.1. The sequence continues at coordinate 1,205,164 of NZ_JBNDMJ010000003.1, forward strand.
TCTGTTTACATATGGAACGCACGTGCGAATGCCCGCTATCGGCCGCAGGGCAAGGAGTAAGGAGCGCTGCGTGGCCGCGCCACGTGAGCGACGCACGACGCCGCCATGCGGCCGATAGCGGGCATTCCCCTGGAATGAAATTCAGAACTGGGGTTGCCGCGAGAAGGGCCGCTCGCTGCGTCATGCTCCTTGCGAATACGTCGAGTATTCGCGGCGTCGCAATCCTTGCGAGCGGCCCTTCTCGCGGCAACGCACGTGCGTTCCATATGTAAACAGACCCTAGCGTGCCAGATCGCCGGCACCGAATTGCCACGACTTTACGCCGCTTCGAGCGCCCACTCCACATGCTCGCGCACGACCGCCGACGGATCGTCGGCTCGCTGCCTCAAAGCCAGCACGATCGCGCCACGGGCATCGAGGTCCAGACTTCCGGGCGCGGCGCGCAACGCGTTACCCATGCCGACCGCGAGATTGCGCAGCCAGCTCTCGTAGCCGATGCGGCGAATCGCGCTGCCCTGCATGCGCGTATCGAACTCCTCGGCGCTCCACGCGAACAGTTCGACCAGCGACGCGCGATCGAGCCCGTGCCGCACGTCGAAATCGGCGACCGGTGCGGCCTGCGCGAACTTGTTCCAGGGACACACGAGCTGGCAATCGTCACAGCCGTACACCCGATTGCCGATCAGCGGCCGCAGGTCGAGCGGAATACTACCCTTCAGCTCGATCGTCAGATACGAGATGCAACGCCGCGCGTCGACCTTGTACGGCGCGACGATCGCACCGGTCGGACAGGCGCCGATGCAGCGCGCGCAGCTGCCGCAATGCGAGCCCGGCGTTTCGGGCGCGGCCTCGGGCGAGGTTTCGGCGTCGGTAGGCAGCGGCACGTCGACATAGATCTCGCCGAGGAAAAACAGCGAGCCGGCGTCGCGCTGCAGCAGCAATGTGTGCTTGCCGCGCCAGCCGATGCCGGCCTTCTGCGCAAGCTCGACTTCGAGCACCGGCGCCGAATCGGTGAACACGCGATAGCCGAACGGCCCGATCGCCGCTTCGATCCGGTCGGCCAGTTGTTGCAGGCGCTGGCGCATCACCTTGTGATAGTCGCGGCCGCGCGCGTAGATCGATACGACCGCCGTCGACGGGTCCGCGAGCCGCGCGTGCTCGGCCGCGCGCCAGTCGCGCGCGCGGGGTGTGGCGCGTGAGGCGGGTTGCGTTACGTCTTGCGACACCCTTTCAGGCGCGCTTTCATGTCCCCCTTCATGCGCCCCTTCAGCCGCCTCCGCTTCCAGCGTCTGCGCAGGCAAATAGGCGATGCGCGCGGTGATCACGCGTCGCGTGCCGGCCACAAGCTCGGCCGGCCGCGCGCGTTTCATGCCGTGTTTGGCCATATAATCCATCTCGCCGTGGCAACCCGCTTCGAGCCACGCTGCAAGCGGCGCTTCGGCGGCCGACAGATCGGTGTCGCTAATGCCGATCGCCCCGAAACCGAGTTCACGGCCCCACGTCTTGATGTCGAGCGCGAGCGCACGAAGCGCCGCCTCGTCGAAACGGGACGTTGCGCCAGAAGCTCGCGCGGCATCATCGGCCGATGCGGGCGTGCAGAAAACAGGGGACTTCGGACTTCGGTTCATCACGCCATTTTACGAGAATGCCTGTCAATCCCGATCACGCGCCCCTACCGTCCGCTCCCGTGCTGCTCGAACGCTCTGTCGCGCTCGCGGACGAAGCCGCCACGCAGGCGTTCGGCGCGCGCTTCGCACAGGCGATCGAAAGCGTGCGCGCGGCCTCGCATCAGGCACAGCCAGCCCAGCCTGGCGCCGCAAGCGGCCCCGCGTTCCACGGCCTGCAAGTCCAACTGGTCGGCGACCTCGGCGCCGGCAAAACCACGCTCGTGCGCGCGACCTTGCGCGGCCTCGGCCACACCGGCCGCGTGCGCAGTCCGACCTACACGCTCGTCGAACCGTATGTGCTCGAGCGGCCCGCCGGGGAACTCGCGCTCTATCACTTCGATCTGTACAGATTCACCGATCCGGCCGAATGGGCCGACGCGGGCTTTCGCGAATATTTCGACAGCGGCGCGGTCTGCCTCGTCGAATGGCCGCAACGCGCGGGAGCGCTGCTCGGCGTGCCGGATCTCGTCTTCTCGCTCGGGCTCGTCGGCAACACAGACGCAAACGCGGACGCACGCGTACTCGTCGCACGCGCTTATAGCGAATCAGGAAAGGCATGTCTCGAAAGATGTTAATCAAACCATTCCATTCGATCGAATCGGCGGCGGGCGCAACGCATAACTGGCGGCGCCGGCAGATCCTGCGCGCCGGTGCGTCGACGCTGGTGCTCGGCCTCGTCGCTCCGCGTCTCGCGTTTGCGAGCTCGGTGCTCGGCGTGCGCGTGTGGCCCGCGCGCGACTACACGCGCGTGACGATCGAATCCGATCAGCCGCTGCAGAACACGCAGCAACTGCTGCAGGGACCGGACCGGCTCGTCGTCGATCTGAACGGCCTCGACCTCGATCAGGCGCTGAAGGAGCTGGTCTCGAAGATCACGCCGAACGATCCGCAGATTTCGTCGGTGCGGGTCGGGCAGTATCAGCCGCACGTGGTGCGCATGGTGTTCGACCTGAAGGGCTCGGTGAAGCCGCAGGTGTTCGCGCTGCCGCCGGTCGGCGCGTACAAGTACCGGCTCGTGTTCGACCTGTATCCGGCTGTCGCGCCCGATCCGTTGATGGACCTGCTCGCGCAGACCGAGCGCAAGCAGCAGGCGCTCAACGAAGAAAACAGCGCGCCGCCCGCGACGCTTGCGGGGCCCGGCACGGCGCCGCCGGTCGACAACAGCGAAGCGTTCTTCGAGCACTACGCGCAGAATGGTGGCGCCGGCAATGGCGCCGCGGGCGTACCGCATCCGCCCACGCATGGCACGACGGCGCCGTCCGCGCCGGTCATTGCCGGCAGGCAGGCGGCGCCGTCCGCGCCCTCCGCGCCGCCTGCCGCACTGGCGCGCAACAAGGGTGGCAACGCCAACAGCAACAGCACCGCACGCGGTCTCGACAGCAACGACGACAACCTCGGCGACAGCGGCGACACCTACGCATTTACCACTCCGAAGTCGAGCCGCAGCAACACCGTGCGACTGCTCACCGTCGCAATCGATCCGGGTCATGGCGGCGAGGACCCGGGCGCGATCGGCGGCGCAGGCACCTACGAGAAGCACGTCGCGCTCGACATCGCGAAGAAGCTGCGCGCGAAGATCGACGCGCAGCCGAACATGCGCGCGATGATGACGCGCGACGCCGACTTCTTCGTGCCGCTGAACGTGCGCGTGCAGAAAGCGCGCCGCGTCGGCGCGGACCTGTTCGTGTCGATCCACGCGGACGCGTTCACGACGCCCGAGGCGAAGGGCTCCTCGGTGTTCGCGCTGTCGGAGCACGGCGCGTCGAGCGCGGCCGCGCGCTGGATGGCGAACAAGGAGAACTCGTCGGATCTGATCGGCGGCATCAACATCAAGTCCGACGACGCCACCGTGAACCGCGCACTGTTCGACATGTCGACCACCGCGCAGATTCGCGACTCGATGCGCTACGGCAACTTCGTGCTCAAAGAGATCGGCGACATCAACAAGCTGCACAAGGGCTCGGTCGAGCAGGCCGGCTTCGCGGTGCTGAAGGCGCCGGACATTCCGTCGATCCTCGTCGAGACCGCGTTCATCAGCAATCCGGACGAAGAGCGCCGCCTGAACGACGACGCGTATCGCGACAAGATGGCCAGCGCGATCCTGACCGGCATCAAGCGCTATTTCGCGGCGAATCCGCCGCTCGCAAAGAGCCGCATGACGTGATGTCGGCACACGCGAAGCAATCACAAAACGGCCCTCCGGCCGTTTTGTTATTCACGCTCGCAACCCGTGGCGCAACGGTTGCTCAGCGTGCCGGTATCAAGCGCTGCACGACCCAGCCGCCGAACACGTTGACCGCGAGCCCCGCCATCACGAGCAACGCGCCCGCCACCTGCATCGCAGACAGTTGCTCGCCGAGCAGCAGCGACGCCGACGCGAGTCCGACGATTGGCACCAGCAGCGAGAACGGCGCGACCTGGCTCGCCGGATAGCGCGACAGCAGACGGCTCCACAAGCCATAGCCGAGCAGCGTCGCGATAAACGCCAGATAGACGATCGCGAAGATCGACAGCGCGCTGATACCGGTCAGCGCGGCGGCGATCTCGCGCGGCCCTTCGAACACGAACGACGCCGCGAAAAACGGCAGCGGCGGAATCAGGCTCCCCCACACGACGAGTCCGACCAGATCGACCTTGCCGACCTTCTTCGTAACGATGTTGCCGAGTGCCCACATGCACGCGGCGCACAGCGTCAGCAGGAAACCAGCGACGGACATCGTGTGGCCGCCTTGCAGGCCGATCACCGCGAGCCCCGCCGCGGCGACCAGCAGACCCGCGACGTTCGGCAAACGGAAGCGCTCGTGCAGAAACAGCGCCGCGAAGATCAGCGTGAAAAACGCCTGCGCCTGAAGCACCAGCGATGCAAGCCCCGCCGGCATGCCGACGTACATCGCCGAGAACAGGAACGCGAATTGCCCCAACGAGATCGTCGCGCCGTAGGCGAACAGCCACCGCCACGGCATCTGCGGCCGCTTGACGAAAAACACCGCCGGCACCGCAGCGAGCGTAAAGCGCAGCGCGCCGAGCAGCATCGGCGGCACGCCGTGCAGGCCGACCTTGATCACGACGAAATTGACGCCCCACGCGAGCACGACGATCAGCGCGAGCAGCAAGTCCCCTGGGCGACATCCGGGTCTCCAAAGAAATGGTTCGATCTGGCAGTGTAACGGAGGCCGCAAATTCGCTTCGGTGCGCCCGCTCATGGCGAGCGTGCGCCGATGCCGTCGGCAGCGCGCGACGCGCAGTAGAATCGACCATTCGAGTCTTCTCCTTCCACTTTCCCGTCGAGCCTGCCCATGACTTCCTCGATCAAAGCCGTCCTCAAACCGCACTTACGCGACATCGGCAATCTGACCGTGCGGCGTGTCCTGCCCGCGATGGCGGCGCGCCTCGTCGGCCCGTTCATTTTCTTCGACCACATGGGCCCCGCGACCCTCGAACCCGGCAGCGGCCTCGACGTGCGCCCGCATCCGCATATCGGCCTCGCGACCGTCACCTATCTGTTCGACGGCGCGATCATGCATCGCGACAGCCTCGGCTCCGAGCAGAAAATCGTCCCCGGCGACGTCAACTGGATGACGGCCGGGCGCGGCATCGTCCATTCGGAGCGAACGCCGCCGGAAGACCGCGCGCGCGGCCAGACGATTCACGGCATCCAGACCTGGGTCGCGCTGCCGCTCGCCGATGAAGACGCCGAGCCGTCGTTCGCGCATCACGCGGCGGCGACCTTGCCGGTCGTCGAGCGCAACGGCGTGACGCTGCGCGTGATCGCGGGCACCGCGTTCGGCGCGGTGTCGCCGGTCGCGACGTTTTCGGGCACGCTGTACGTCGCCGCCGACTTCACGCCGGGCAGCGCGTTCGCGCTCGAACCGGAGCACGAGGAGCGCGGTGCATATCTGGTGGAGGGCGATCTGGAGATCGACGGCACGCCGCTCGAAGCGGGCCAGATGGCCGTGCTCGCGCTCGACGAAACCGTCACGCTCGCGAGCACGCACGGCGCGCGCGTGATGCTGCTCGGCGGCGAGAAGCTCGACGGCGAGCGCTTCATCGAATGGAATTTCGTCGCGAGCTCGCGCGAGAAAATCGAAGCCGCGAAGCTCGCGTGGACCAATCAGGAAATGGGCCACGTGCCCGGCGAAACCGAATGGATTCCGCTGCCGCAGCGCAAGTGACGGCGCTGGGCCGCGCGCGAATCACCGCATTGAATTCGCGCGATTCGGCCCCACCTAGCGCCTGTTCACAAACCGTTTCTATCGACGAGGACGCAATGGACACCACTCTGGCCACTTTCGAACAGGACGTCATCAAGGCGTCGATGCTGGCCCCCGTGCTGGTCGATTTCTGGGCGCCGTGGTGCGGCCCCTGCAAGAGTCTCGGCCCGATGCTCGAAAAGCTCGAAGCCGAAGCCGCCGGCAAATGGAAGCTCGTGAAGGTCAACGTGGACGAGAACCACGAGCTGGCCGCGCACTTCCAGGTGCGCAGCATTCCGCACGTGATCGCGTTCGCCGACGGCCAGGCCGTCGATCAGTTCGTCGGCGTGCTGACGGAAGGACAGCTGCGCGAGTTCCTCGACCGGCTGGTGCCGCAAGGGGCGCCGGCCGCGCGCATCGAAGCGCAGACCGCGCTCGCCGAAGGCCGCCGCGACGACGCCTACGACCTGCTGCAAGCGGCGCTCGCTTACGACCCGGGCTTCGACGACGCGCGCATGGACCGCATCGAGTTACTGCTCGAAGACAACCGCATCGATGAGGCCCGCAACGAAGTCGATCTGCTGTCGCCGAAAACCACGCAAGGCATCGACGCGCGTTTCAACGCGATCAAGACGCGGCTCGACGCGGTGGACGCCGCCGCGGACCTGCCGCCCACCGATGCGCTCGAAGCGCGCGTCGCCGGCCACCCCGACGATCTCGAAGCACGCTTCGATCTCGCGAATGCGTTTATCGCGCGACGCAAATACGCGCAGGCGCTCGAACATCTGCTCGCGATCGTGCAACGCGACCGCGCGTTCCGCGACGATATCGGCCGCAAGACGATGTTGTCGGTGTTCGATCTGGCCGCGCATCAGCCGGAGCTGGTGTCGCAGTGGCGGCGCAGGCTGAGCGCGTCGTTGTATTGATCGATTGTGATGTTTTGCCCGATGGCAGCCTGGGTCAGCGCGGTTGAAACCGCCGCCCGGGCTGCCACCTAAACCGTCGCCTTCTTCGCCAACTCCCGCAACACGTACGCCGCGGCCGCAAAACCAAAGCTCGCGGTCACGCACACGCTGGAGCCAAACCCCGCGCAGTTCAAGCCGACCGGCCCCGTATGCCCCGGCGACGTGCTCACGTGCTCGGCTTCTTCATCGATATCGCAGACGGCCGCTTCTGGATAGATCAGCGGCTCGTCGGAATACACGGCGTTCACCTTGAACTTCGCCTTAGGCCCGCGCGGAAAGCCATGCTGCTTGCGCAACTGCCCGCGCACCTTCGACAGCAGCGGGTCCTGGATCGTCAGCGCGAGATCGTCGATGCGGATCCGCGTCGGGTCAAGCTGACCGCCCGCGCCGCCGACCGTGATCAGCGGCTGCTTGCGCTCGACGCACCATGCGATCAGCGCGGTCTTCGTGCGCACGCTGTCGATCGCGTCGATCACATAGTCGAAGCCGCCGCCGAGCGTGGCCGCGAAATTGTCCGGCTCGACGAAGTCCTCGATCAGCCGCACCTCGCAGCACGGATTGATTGCCGCGATGCGTTCGGCCATCGCTTCGACCTTCGGTTTTCCGTAGTTGCCGTCGAGCGCGTGAATCTGCCGGTTCGTGTTGCTTTCCGCGACGTTGTCGAGATCGATCAGCGTCAGCGTGCCGAGCGCGCTACGCGCAAGCGCCTCCGCGACCCACGACCCCACCCCGCCGATGCCGATCACCGCGACGTGCGCACCCTCGAATGCGGCGAGCGCGGGCGCGCCATACAGACGGGCGATGCCGCCGAAACGGCGCGCGCGGTCGGCGGTTTCGTTCGCGTCGAGGCTGGTAGTAAGATCGGATTGCGCGGCGGTGCTGGACATGATGGCAGGGCTCGAAAACACAGGCGGAACAAAGCAGGCGGCGGCGCTTTGGCAAATCGCCTGGGCAAATTGCTTTGGCAAATGGGGCGCGCAGCCCGTATTTTGCCTGAACACGTGAAAACAGCCGCGCAGGACCACGAGCAGCGACGCAATATTGCAGGCTTGCGCCGGCGCAACATGCGCCGCGCCATACGTTGCTCCGCTCGCGCGCAAAAACCTGACGCCTTAGCTATACTTGGCCCACACTGTAGCGTTCGCATAAGAAAATGATCTCACTCGCCGAGCTTCGAAAAAACTACTCGCTGGGCTCACTGGACGTTGCCGACGTCAACCACGATCCGTTCCGTCAATTCGACACGTGGTTCCAGCAGGCCATCGACGCCAAGCTGCCCGAGCCGAATGCAATGACGCTGGCCACGGTCGACGCGCGCGGCCGGCCTTCGGCACGCATCGTGCTCATCAAGGGCGTCGACGAGCGCGGTTTCGTATTCTTCACCAACTATGAAAGCCGCAAGGGCCGCGAACTGAACGTGAACCCCTACGCGAGCCTGCTGTTTCACTGGATCGAACTCGAACGGCAGGTGCGCATCGAGGGCCGCGTCGTCAAAACGAGCGAGGCAGACAGTGACGCGTATTTCGCGTCTCGTCCGCTCGGCTCGCGGATCGGCGCATGGGCATCGAATCAGAGTCAGGTGATTGAAAGCCGTTCGCAGCTCGAAGTACGCGAACGCGAAATCAGCCTGCAATACGGCGAAAATCCTCCGCGTCCGCCGCACTGGGGTGGCTACCGTCTGGTGCCCGACGCGATCGAATTCTGGCAGGGGCGGCCGTCTCGGCTGCACGATCGTCTGCTTTACACGCGCGCGGAAGAAAGCGCCAACTGGCTGATCGCACGCCTGTCGCCCTGACCGGTCGATGACCGGACGAATGAGGCCGGCGGCGGCGCCAACGTAGCGGCGCGCGTCGGCGGGATTGCGTTGCGCGGCCCGCGGAATGCGCCGCGCCATGTCGCGATCCACATAGCTTTGCTTTAAATCAACGAACACGGAGAGATCACATGTTCTGGGAGAAAAAGCTGGCGCAGTGGGTTGAAGATGTCAAAACCACAGCTAACCTGCCCGCACGCCTCGTGCTGTGGGACGGTCAGCAACACGACTTCGGGCAGTTCGCCGCGCCCCGGGTCACGCTACACGTGAAGAGCGCAACCGCGCTGCCCTATCTGCTCGAACCGAGCCTCGACAATCTTGGCGAAGCCTATGTCAAAGGCAAGATCGACATCGAGGGCAAGCTGTCGGACATCATCAATATCGGCTATCAGCTCGCGCGCAGCACCGTGACGAGCGCCGGCAAGCTCGCGCGCGTGCGGCGCTACTTCAATCACTCGAAGACGTCGGATAAGAAAGCGATCCAGTATCACTACGACGTGTCGAACGAGTTCTACAGGTTGTGGCTCGACGAGAACATGGTCTACTCGTGCGCGTACTTCGAGACCGGCACCGAAGACCTCGCGACCGCGCAACTGAAGAAAATCGATCACATTCTGACCAAAATCCAGCTGCAGCCCGGGCAGCGTCTGCTCGACATCGGCTGCGGCTGGGGCGCGCTCGTGCTGCGCGCCGCGCAGAAGTTCGGCGCGAAGTGCGTCGGCGTCACGCTGTCGCAGAACCAGTTCGATCTCGCCACCGCGCGCGTGAAAGCGGCGGGCCTCGAAAACCAGATCGATATCCGCCTGCAGGACTATCGCGACGTCAAGGGGCAGTTCGACCGCATCACGAGCGTCGGCATGTTCGAGCACGTCGGCCGCAAAAACCTGCCCGGCTATTTCCAGAAGATGCACGACCTGCTCGCCGACGACGGCATCGCGATGAACCACGGCATCACGTCGAGCGACGCCGATAGCGGCGAAACCGCGCTCGGCGGCGGTGAGTTCATCGACCGCTTCGTGTTCCCGGACGGCGAGCTGCCGCACATCAGCCTCGCGCTCGAATCGATGCAGCGCGGCGGGCTCGAACCGGTTGACGTCGAAAGCCTGCGCCGTCACTATGCGCACACGCTCGACATCTGGGCGGAAAATTTCGAAGCCCACGCAGACCAGGCGCGCAAGCTCGTCGACGACGAAAAATTCCGCATCTGGCGCGTGTATCTGGCCGGCTGCGCGTATGCGTTCGAAAACGACGACGTGTCGATTTTCCAGGTGGTGTGCCGCAAAGCCGGCCGCAGCGCGAAAACCCTGCCGTGGTCGCGCCGCTACATGTACGAAAAACCGCTGTGACCCGGCTGTGACCCGGTTTGTGACCGGTCGCGCCGCGGCGGCGTGCATGAAGCGCGCGCCGCGGCGCAATTCTGATGAACAGCAGGCCGGACATTGATGGACCAGAGCAGGACGAGTGACGTTGAAGAGCCGTTGAACGGCAAGGACGGCAGCGCGGACGATGCGGCGCATCAGGCCGCGCAGCAGTTCGATCTGTTCGGGATGCCGGTGGAGGCCGCGGCAGAAGCGCCGGCCATGTCCGCACGTGAAGCCGATTCGGCCGCAAGCGCTGCCGCGCAGCCAGAGCACAAGCGCACCACGCCGAAGACCGCAATTTCCAACACCCCCGCGTCGCTGTTCGAAGACGACACCCCGCCCGACAGCCCCGCTCCTGAACCAGACTGCGCCCCGGCCTCCGCCGACGCCCCGAAAAAGCGCCGCAGCCGCGAGGTGCTCGCTGCACCGCCGTCGCCGGAGCTGCTCGCGCTCGCGGCGCAATTGCCGCCGCAGATCCACCTCGGCACGTCGACATGGTCGTTCCCGGGTTGGACAGGCATCGTCTACGGCGACGACTACAGCAACAGCAAACTGTCGCGCGAGGGCTTGAGTGCGTACGGCGCACATCCGCTGCTGAAGACGGTCAGCATCGACCGCTCGTTCTACCAGGCGTTGACGGTCACCGAATACCTGCGCTACGCGCAGCAGGTGCCCGAGCACTTCCGCTTCATCGTCAAGGCGCCGATGACGATCACCGACGCCACCGTGCGCGCCGAGCGCGGCGAGCCGGTGTCGCTGAACCCGTGCTTCCTGAACGCGCGGATGGCGATCGACGATTTCGTCACGCCCTGCCTCGAAGGCCTCGGCGCAAAGGCCGGCGCGCTGGTGTTCCAGTTCTCGCCGCTGCCGGACCAGATGCTCGCACAGCCGGCGGTATTCATCGAACGACTGGGAGAGTTTTTCGACGCGCTGCCCGGGCTGCCCGACGGCAGTTGCTACGCGGTCGAGATTCGCGACGCGAGCCTGCTCACGCCGCGCTTCATCCGCATGCTGAAGACGGCTGGCATGCGCTACTGCGTCGGCATTCATGCGCGGATGCCCGATCCGCTGCGCCAGGCCGCGGCGCTCGCGCTGCTCGATGGCGAGCCGGCCGGTCCGCTGATCGTGCGCTGGAGCCTGCACGGCGGTTTCAAGTACGAACAGGCGAAGGCGAAGTACGAGCCGTTCAACCGGCTCGTCGACGAAGATCCGGCGACGCGCGCGTCGCTCGCCGAACTGGCCGCGCGCTACGCGCTCGCTGGTCAGCCGGTCGTGATCGCGGTCAACAACAAGGCGGAGGGATCGGCGCCGCTCAGCTGCGTGAAACTGGCCGAAGAAATCGTCGAAGCCTGCGTGCGTGTCACGCAGGGACGCGGCGATAACGGCGACGAGGTGCCATCGCGAACACAGGAACCGCAGTGACGAACAGCAGCGGGCGGTCTTACGCATCCGCCCGTTGCCGACTCCAATCCCCGCGCTGCGCCGCTACCCCCCCTTGATCCGATGCGCGAACTTCTGGCGGAATTTCGCGACTTTCGGCGCTACCACGAACGAGCAGTAACCCTGATTCGGATGCTGCGCGAAATAGTTCTGGTGATAAGCCTCGGCGGGCCAGTAGTTGTCGCCGAGCGGCAGCACCTCGGTCACGAGCTTGCCGTCGTAGATGCGCTGTTCGCCGATCTCGCGAATCGCCTGCAGCGCGGTTTCGTGCTGCGCGTCGGAATGCGTGAAGATCACCGAGCGGTATTGCGTGCCGACGTCGTTGCCCTGCCGGTTCAGCTGGGTCGGATCGTGGATCGCGAAAAAGATGTCGAGAATCTCGCGATAGCTGATCTTGGCCGGATCGAAGTCGACCTTGACCACTTCCGCGTGACCGGTGTCGCCGTCGCAGACCTGCTCGTAGCTCGGATGGCGCGCGTGACCGCCCGCATAACCCGACTCCACCGCATTGACGCCCTCGACGCCCAGATACACCGCTTCGAGGCACCAGAAACATCCACCGCCGAGCGTTGCTATCTCGTTCATAAGCTTCACCCCAGGATCAGATTCACACAATGATCGGCAGCCGGCCTGCGTAGCGCCGCCGTATCTGCCACCGCATCCGAATATATGGCCGAACACGCGTTCTGAAAGGCGCAGTCAGGCACGAGTCAGGCACCCGTCGCGCAATGACCGCAAATCCGGCCGTGCAGATATCGAGTATAGAAACGCCGGCACGCGACGTGTGAATAACCGTGCCTCACACACGCAAGCGCCGCACCCGCGCCTCGATCCAGCACGATCGGCAAATTTTCGGGTGCAGCCTTTCGAGGCGATCGTCGCTGCAACCGCCCGGCTGCCACGCGCCGCACGCATCGTGGTGCGGCGCGCGCGGCGATTGCAGTTAAAATTGGCGGAAATCAACGATTTTCACCATGACTTTCGAAACATCCGCTTCCCGCCGCGCGGGTATACGCTTCAATTCGCGCTTCAATTCGCGCCTTGATTCGCGCTGCAGTCGGTCTTTCACACGGCGCGCGACGGGGGCCTCGCCCCGATGAAGCGCGCGAGCCCACCCAACTTCGACCCGTCCGCGTTCAAACAGGCGCTCAGCCAGTTCGCGACCGGCGTCACCGTGATCACGACGCGCGCCGCGTCCGGCCAACTGATCGGCATCACGGCCAGTTCGTTCAACTCGGTGTCGCTTTCTCCGCCGCTCGTGCTGTGGAGTCTCGCGACGCGCTCCGCGTCGATGCCGGTGTTCCGCGCCAACAGTCACTACGTGATCAATGTGTTGGCCTCGACCCAGCTCGATCTGTGCAAGCGCTTCGCGACCGTGAAGGGCGACCGCTTCGAGGGCGTGTCGCACGCGGCGGGCGACAGCGGCATGCCGGTGCTCGACGGCGCACTCGCGTGGTTCGAATGCCATAACCGCAGCCGCTACGAGGAAGGCGACCACGTGATTTTCGTCGGCGAAGTGGAGCGCTGCGGTGTGCATGAAAATGCCGCGGACATGCTGCCGCTCGTGTTCCAGAGCGCGCAGTTCCACGGCCTGAAGCCGCTTTGAGCGGCGCGGCGCTTCCCTGGCGTCTGTAGCGCCTGTCGCTCGGACGCGTCGAAAACGGCGCGCCCCGCCCTCATCATCCTGAACGGTCGCTATGCGTGGCTCCGTGCCCGCTGTTCTTCTTCACGAGCGACACCGGCACGCCCGAATCTTCCTTCAGCGTTTCGAGCACGATGTTCGAGCGGATGTCCATCACCCCCGGCGCCTTGTACAGGCGATTGAGCACGAAGTCCGAATAGTGCTTGAGGTTGTGCGCGAGCACGCGCAGCAGATAGTGGGTTTCGCCGGTCACGACGAAAGCGCCGACCACTTCGGGCCAGTCGCGCAGCGCTTCGGCAAAACTCTCGTGCCAGTTCTGCTGATCGTTGCGCATCGATACCTGCACGAACGCTTCCAGCTCGAACCCCAAAACTTCGCGGTTCAGGCACGCTCGGTAGTGTTCGATGACGCCCTGCTCTTCCAGCAGACGCAGGCGTCGCAGACAGGCCGATGGCGAGAGCGAGATGCGCTCCGCCAGGTCGAGATTGCTGATCCGTCCTTCCTGCTGAAGCACCGTCAAGATACGGCAATCGGTGGCGTCGAGCGAGATCGCGTTCATATTCGGTCTCCCTTTCCTGTTTGACTCAAATTATGTTCCAAGACACGGCTGGTAAGGAGATTTTTTCGCAATCACATTTCACAGCTTGACCTCTATCATTTAGAGATCGCTACCAACCGCCGACACCGCCATGCGAGCACTCTGGGACATCACCCCCGCCGTCGATACCGCCACGCCCGTCTGGCCGGGCGACACGCCGGTCGGCATCGAGCGCGTCTGGCGCATGGAGGCTGGCTCGCCGGTCAATGTCGCGCGTCTGACGATCTCGCCGCACACCGGCGCGCATACCGATGCGCCGCTGCACTACGACGTCGACGGCGCCGCGATCGGCAACGTGCCGCTCGACGCATATCTCGGTTTATGCAGAGTGATTGACTGTATCGGCGCGTCGCCTGTTGTGACGCCACAACATCTGGCCGGCTCGCTCGACGACTTGCCGCCGCGAGTCTTACTGCGCACTTACAGAAAAGCGCCGACGCGCGAGTGGGATAGTGCGTTCTGCGCGGTCGCGCCCGAGACCGTCGACCTGCTGGCCGCGCGCGGCGTGACGCTGCTCGGCATCGATACGCCGTCGCTCGATCCGCAGGAATCGAAGACGATGGATGCGCATCACCGCATTCGCGCGCACCGGATGGCGATTCTCGAGGGCATCGTGCTCGACGCGGTCGAACCCGGCGACTACGAGCTGATCGCGCTGCCGCTGAAGCTGACCACGCTCGACGCGAGCCCGGTGCGCGCGGTGCTGCGTGCACTGCCCGGCTCGCGCTCAGCCACGCTCCCCGGCGAGCGATCAACCCGACAACCCAACCCATCGAACCACCATGAACCATCGTGATGAAGCCGTGGCGCTCGACAGCGCCGACCCGCTCGCAGCGCTGCGCGAACAGTTCGCGCTGTCGCCGACGACCATCTATCTCGACGGCAACTCGCTCGGCGTGCCGCCGGCCGCCGCCGCGCAGCGCGCGCAGACCGTGATCGCCGCCGAATGGGGCGAAGGACTGATCCGCAGCTGGAACAATGCCGGCTGGTTTGCGCTGCCGCGCCGACTCGGCAACAAGCTCGCGCCGCTGATCGGCGCGGCCGAAGACGAAGTCGTGATTACCGACACGATCTCGATCAACCTGTTCAAGCTGCTGTCGGCCGCCGTGCGGCTCGCCAATGCGCGCGATCCGAAGCGTCGCGTGATCGTGTCCGAGCGCTCGAACTTCCCGAGCGATCTGTATATCGCGCAGGGCCTGATCGAGCAGCTCGATCGCGGCTACGAGCTGCGCCTCGTCGACGATCCATCCGAACTGCCCGGCGCGATCGGCGAGGACACCGCGATCGCGATGATCACGCACGTGAACTACCGCACCGGCTACATGCACGACATGGCCGCGCTGACGAAGCTGATACACGACAGGGGCGCGCTCGCGCTGTGGGATCTCGCGCATTCGGCGGGCGCGGTGCAGGTCGATCTGAACGGCGTCGGTGCCGACTACGCGGTCGGCTGCACGTACAAGTACCTGAACGGCGGTCCCGGTTCGCCCGCGTTCGTGTGGGTGCCCAGGCGTCACCAGAACGGGTTTGCGCAACCGCTGTCGGGCTGGTGGGGGCATCGCGCGCCGTTCGAGATGAACCCGACGTATCAGCCCGACAACGGCGTGGGCCGCTACCTGTGCGGCACGCAGCCGATGGTGTCGATGGCGCTCGTCGAATGCGGGCTCGACGTGTTCCTGCAAACGTCGATGCAGGCGGTCCGCCAGAAGTCGCTCGCGCTGACCGATCTGTTCATCGAACTCGTCGAGACACGTTGCAGCGAATTTCCACTGAAGCTCGTGACGCCGCGTGAGCATGCGCAGCGCGGCTCGCACGCGAGCTTCGAACATCCGCACGGCTACGAGGTGATGCAGGCGCTGATCTCGCACGGCGTGATCGGCGACTATCGCGAGCCGCACGTGCTGCGCTTCGGCTTCACGCCGCTGTACACGCGCTTCGTCGACGTATGGGACGCCGTCGAAATCTTGCGCGACGTGCTCACTCGCGAGGCCTGGCGGGCTCCTGAATTCGCCCAGCGCGGCGCCGTTACCTGAGGACGACAGAATGACCGATCACATGCACACGCCGGGCTTGCCAGAAGAACCGGCGGCACAAGGCTGCCCGTTCGGGCGCGGACGGACGGCTTCGGCGCCGTCCGCGAGCGTGGCCGACAGCGGCTGGCACGACGCGCAGCTCGACTTCTCGGAGTCGATGAGCTACGGCGATTATCTGTCGCTCGGCACGGTGCTGGACGCGCAGCATCCGTTGTCGCCGGATCACAACGAGATGCTGTTTATCATCCAGCATCAGACGAGCGAGCTATGGATGAAGCTCGCGCTGTACGAACTGCGCGCGGCGCTCGCGGCCGTGCATCGCGACGACCTGCCGCCCGCGTTCAAGATGCTTGCGCGCGTGTCGCGAATCATGGAGCAGCTGGTGCAGGCGTGGAGCGTGCTCGCGACGATGACGCCGTCCGAATACACGGCGATGCGGCCGTACCTCGGCAGTTCGTCGGGCTTTCAGTCGTATCAGTACCGGCAGATCGAATTCCTGCTCGGCAACAAGAACGAGCAGATGCTGAAGCCGCACGCGCATCGCGCCGACGTGTACGCGCAAGTGAAGGCATCACTCGAAGCGCCGTCGTTCTACGACGAAGTGGTGAGGCTGCTCGCGCGCCGCGGCTTCAGGATTTCGCCCGCGCGGCTCGAACGCGACTGGACGAAGCCGACCGAACATGATGCATCGGTCGAAGCGGCGTGGCTCGAGGTGTATCGCAATCCGTCCGAGCATTGGGAGCTGTACGAGATGGCCGAGGAACTCGTCGATCTGGAGGATGCTTTCCGCCAGTGGCGCTTCCGCCACGTGACGACGGTCGAGCGCATCATCGGCTTCAAGCAGGGCACCGGCGGCACGAGCGGCGCGCAGTATCTGCGCAAGATGCTCGACGTCGTGCTTTTTCCCGAGCTGTGGCACGTGCGGACGATGCTGTAGCGGTTAGCGCGTGTAAGGCACTTCCCGGGCAAACCTGGCATCCTGGCGGGGAACAAAGAGCAAGCCAACACTATTACGCAAGTTCGGAGTTATCCGAATCTTGAGAGATGGTCAGCGTGGCAGCATCGGAACCCCATAAAAACATCAGAGGGTTTCGATATGCCCGGTGCCGATGACGACGAAGGACTGAAGGTTGTACTGAGTGCTCAGCAACTCGCGGCTGTGCTATCCGGCCAGTCGATCAATCTGAGATACGAAAATTTGTATCAATTGATTGGTGGCCGCTTCCATGAAGATTTCGACTTGTTCGGAGACACAATTGAAGAATTGGTTTTCTCTTTTACATGCGAATGCACACCGGAAGAGATCAACGCGACGGTGGCCGACATAGACCGGTTCAAGAGCGATCATGCTGGAAATCTTGACGCGGCCTTCGAGGAGGAATTTGGCTACCAGTGCGATCCGACGGCGTGGGAGCAGACCACCGAGGCTTTTCTCGACAAACTTAAGCGTCTTCTTCTGAGTGAGTAGCCCACACTTCCTCCCACCGGACGGCCCCACCGTCTGGGAGGGCCTCCGCCTACTTCCATTTCACCCGGCAACCGACAATGCCTGACACCCGCTAGCGCGCCGTGTAACCACCATCGATCGGCAAACACACCCCGCTAATCATCGACGCCGCGTCGCTCAACAGAAACAGAATCGGCGCGGCGACTTCCGCCGATTCGGCAAAGCGCCTGAGCGGAATCGCCTGCAAAGCGGGATCGCGTTTGACAGGATCGCTCCACGCCAGCACCGCCATCGGCGTCAGCGTGACCGTCGGGTTCACGCTGTTCACGCGAATTCCGTACGGCCCCAGCTCGATGCACAACGCGCGCGTGACTGCATCGAGCGCGGCCTTCGACGCCGAATAGCTCAGATGATCGTCGAGCGCTACGAGCGCGGCCTGGCTCGACACGTTGACGATGCTGCCCGCGCGCCCCGCGTCGAGCATGCCACGCGCGACGTGCTTCGCGACCAGCACCGCCCCGCGCGCATTCACCGCCATCACGCGATCGAAGCTTGCGGCCGTCGTTTCCACCGCGCGTTCGAGCAACGCGATGCCCGCACAATTCACCAGACCGTCGAACGGTGCGAGCGAGGCCATTGCTTCGTCGATCACGGCTTCGTCGCTGATGTCGAGCCTCAACGGCTCGCAGCCGGTTTCCTCGGCGAGCCGCGCGAGCTCGTTCACGTTGCGCGCGGCCGCGACGACCGACGCGCCGCTCGCGCACAGCGCCTCGACCGTCGCGCGGCCGATGCCGCTGGAGGCGCCCGTCACCAGAATCGAGCGGCCGGAAAAATCGAAAGTAGCGTTCATGATGATTGCAAGCGATGCATGACCGGCTTCAACGCCGGATAGAGGTCCGTGTACACGCCGAAGCGCTCTTTGTATAGCGCCATGCGCCGTGCCTCGGGCTGCGCGCGCTCGATCAGCGTGACCCAGCCGCCTTGCGCCGCTTCGCGCGACACGAGGCCGACGCCGAGCGCGGCGAGCAGCGCGGCGCCCATCGCGGCTTCGACGTCCTGCTCGATCGTGTAGACCGGATAGCCGGTGACGTCGGCGATGATCTGCATCCACAGGTCCGAATGCGCGGCGCCGCCGACCACGATCAGCTTGTCGTCGAGCGATTGCGCGCCTTTGCGCCCCGCCTCGATGTTGTGCTTCAGCGCGAACGACACGCCTTCGAGCACGGCGCGATACAGATGCGCGCGCGTATGAAACAGCGACAGCCCGACGAACGCGCCGCTCGCCTTCGCATCCCACACCGGGCTGCGCTCGCCCATCAGATACGGCAGGAACAGCACGCCGTCGGCGCCGGCCGGCACTTGCGCGGCGCTCTCTTCGAGCAGCCGATGCGGATCGCCATGCGGTGTCGCGCGCGCGGCCTCGATCTCCGCATGACAGAACTGCTCGCGATACCAGGTGACCGACGCGCCCGCGGTAATCGCACCGCCGAATACGTAGATGTCGTGCTGCCCGTTGAAAACGTGCGGCATGCTGATCAAACCGTGCCGTGCGTCGACACGCTGATTGAGGTAACCCCAGCACATGCTGGTGCCGATCATCGCGACGTGCTGCCCCGCGCGCGTGACGCCGGCCGCGAACGTCGCCGTCGCCGCATCGACGCCACCCGCGACGATCGCCGTGCCCGCGTCGAGCCCGAGCTGCGCGGTCCATTGCGACAACAGCCCGCCCACCACCTCCGACGATTCGACCAGCCGCTCCGGCATCATCGTCGCGGGAATGCCGAGCATGTCGAGCGCTTCGTCCGACCAGTCGCGCCGCGCGATATCGTAGACGCCGCCGATATTGCCGGCCGAGCTGTGATCGACGGCGACCTCGCCGGTCAGCATGTAGATCACGTATGCGTTCGGCGGCAAAAAATAGCGCGTATGCGCCCACACGTCCGGCTCGTTTTCGCGCAGCCACAACATCTTCGTGTAACCGTAGTAGCTATCGACGCCGTTGCCGGTGATCGTGTAGAGCCGTTCGAGATCGACGTTCTCGCGCACCCAGTCGACCTGAGCGGTCGCGCGCCGGTCCATCCAGATCAGGCACGGCGCGAGCGGCCGCATGTCGTTGTCGACCGCAATGCCCGAGCCGCCGTACAGGCTACTCACGCACAGTGCCTTGATCGCGCCCGGCGCGATGCCGGCCGCCTTCGCCTCGCTGACGCACTCGGCCACGCATTCGACCGCGGCCTTCAGCCACACCGCGGGCCACTGCTCGGCCCACAATGGCTTCGGCGTATCGGGCTGATAGCTCGACGCATGCTGCGCGACGATCGCGCCGTGCTCGTCGACCAGCAGCGCCTTCGTGCTCTGCGTGCCGATATCGACGCCGATGACGTAGTTCATAGAGTCTCCGTTGAAACGCCGCGCCCCAGATTCACGCGCGCGGCTTCATCAGCACTTTGATCGAATCGAGCGAGTTCGCGATCCTGATCGCTTCGTCCCATTCTTCCAACGAAAAGCCGTGCGTGACGATGCCCTTCGACGTAACGAGTCCGCGCGCGAGCAGATCGATTGCGATCGGATAGCAATAGGGCCCAAGATGCGCGCCGCGCACGTCGAGTTCCTTGCGATCGCCGATCACCGACCAGTCGAGCGTCGTATCCGCGCCGAACACCGAGAATTCGACGAAGCGCCCGAGCTTGCGGATCAGGTCCATCCCCTGATTCACCCCAATCGGCGCACCCGTCGTTTCGATATAGACGTCGCAGCCGTAGCCGTCCGTCAGTGAATGGATGATCGCGAGCGCGTCGTCCTTCCGAGGATTGATCGTCACGTCCGCGCCATATTCGCGCGCGAGTGCGAGCCGTTCTTCGACGAGATCGATCACGACGAGCCGCTTCGGCGTCTTCAGATGCGCGACCTGCGTCATCATCAGACCGAGCGGCCCCGCGCCCGCGATCACGACCACGTCGTCGAGTTGCAGATCGCCGCGATTGACCGTGTGAATCGCACACGCGAGCGGCTCGATGATCGCGGCGTCTTCGAGCGAGATGCCGTCGGGAATCTTGTGCACGATCGCGGTCGGCGGAATGCGCATGTATTCGGCCATGCCGCCGTCCGCCACCTCGCGCTGAAAGCCGAAGATGTTGTGCACTTCGCACATCCAGTACTGGCCGGATTTGCAGTAGCGGCACTTGCCGCACGGCACGATCTGCTCGGCGATCACGCGCTCGCCCTTCTGCACGCCGAAATGCTCGGCCGCGCCCTCGCCCAGTTCCTCGACATAGCCGAAGAACTCATGACCCGGAATCACCGGTGCCTTGACCCATGGGCTCGGGCCGCCCCAGAACATCTTCGCGCCCGAATGGCATTTGCAGTCGCTCGCGCAGATGCCGCACGCGGCGATGCGGATCACGAGTTCGTGCGCGCGCGCGCGTGGTTTCTGTACCTGCTCGACTCGATAGTCTTTTGGTGCATGACAGACGATGGCGGTCATGTTCTGCTGGTCGGATTGAGTCGTCATTGCATGGTCCTGCGAAAAGAGGGATGTGGGGAAGCGAGCGTTACTTTCTGCGCTCGCGGCTGATATAGATTGCGAGCAGAATGATTCCGCCCTTGATCACGTTCTGCACGTACGGATTCACGCCGACCATGTTCAGGCCGTTATTCAGGACGCCGAGTAACAGCGCGCCGATCAGCGTGCCGATGATCGAGCCGCGCCCACCGGAGATCGACGTGCCGCCCATCACGACGGCGGCGATCGCGTCGAGTTCGAAACCGACGCCCGCGTTCGGCTGGCCGCTCATCAGGCGCGCGGTCAGCACGATCGCGGCGAACGCGGACGTCAAACCCGCGATCGTGTAGACGATCAGCTTCACGCGCGCCACACGCACGCCGGACAATCGCGTCGCCTGCTCGTTACCGCCGATCGCATACACATAGCGGCCAAACGGCATCCGTTCGAGCAGCACCCACGCGATCAGATAGATCACCGCCATGATCACGACCGGCGCCTGGACGCCGAGAATCTTGCCGCTGCCGAAGAAGCTGACCCAGTCGGGCAGACCGTCGATCGGGTAGCCGCCCGTGTAGATCAGTGCGAGGCCGCGCGCGATACCCATCGTTGCGAGTGTGACGATGATCGGCGGCATGCCGGCGAACGCGACGAAAAAGCCGTTGGCCGCGCCGAAGCCGAGACCGACCGCGAGGCCGACCGCAAGCGCGGCCACCCCATTCATGCCGGCGACCATCAGCCCGGCCGACAGCGTGCCCGAAAGCGCCATCACCGAGCCGACCGACAGATCGATGCCGCCCGTCAGGATCACGCAGGTCATGCCGACCGCGATGATCGCGTTGATCGACACCTGGCGCAGGACGTTCTCGATGTTCGCGGCCGAGAGAAAGCTGTCGCTCGCGAACACCATTACGATGCAGACGACCAGCAGGCCGATGAACGGATAGAACAGCGTCGAGCGCTTCAGCGCGGCCCACGTGAAGCGCACCGGCGCGCCCGGCGTGTCGCTGTTGACACTCGATGTTTTCGGCGAAGAGGAAGGATTAGGCATGTTCATGAGAGGCTCCGAGCGAACCGGCGGTCGCATAGGTCATCACGGCGTTCGATTCGATCGCGTCGCCTTCGAGCAGCGCTTCGATGCGGCCCTGCCGGAATACGGCGACGCGGTCGCACATGCCGACGATCTCCGGCAACTCGGACGAGATCATGATGATCGAGTAGCCGCGCGCGGTCAGTTCGCGCATCAGCAGATAGATTTCGGCCTTCGCGCCGACGTCGATGCCGCGCGTCGGTTCGTCGAAGATCAGGATGTTGGTGTGGTGATTGAGCCAGCGCGCGATCACGACCTTCTGCTGATTGCCGCCCGACAGCGTCGCGACTTCGGTGTGCATGGTTGGGGCCTTCACGCCGACGCGCTTCATGATGTCGGCGGTCGCGCGCGCTTCGCTACGTTGGTCGATGAAGAAACGTAGCGACCGGTACTTGCCAAGGTTGTTGATCGAGATGTTCTGCTTGATCGAGAACTCGGTAATGAGCCCTTCGGTCTTGCGGCTCTCGGGCAGAATGCCGACGCCCGCGCGCAGCGCATCGGCCGGATCGGCGAGCTTCGCGGCCGCGCCGTTGACGCGAATTTCCTTCGCGTATGCACGGTCCGCGCCGATCACCGCGAGCGCGGTCTCGGTGCGCCCCGAACCGACGAGTCCCGCGAAACCGAGAATCTCGCCCTCGCGCAGCGTGAAGCTCAGCTCGGGGCTGTCTTTGAACAGCTGCAAGCGCCCGACGTCGAGCACGACCTTCGCGTCGGCGCGCGGCGTCGGCTTCGGCGGAAAGCTGCTTTCGATGCGGCGTCCCACCATCATCTGCACGAGCCGGCTCACGTCGGATTGCGCGACCTCGGTCATGCCGACGTACTGGCCGTCGCGCAGCACCGTGATGCGGTCGCACACCTCGAAAATCTCTTCGAGGTGGTGCGAGATGAAGATCATCGCGACGCCCTGCTGCTTCAGCTCGCGCATGATCGTGAACAGATGCGCGGCCTCGGCGGGCGTCAGCGTCGCGGTCGGTTCGTCGAGAATCAGCACGCGCGCATCGAGCGACAACGCCTTGCCGATTTCGACGAACTGCTGCTGCGCTACCGACAGTTCCCGGATCTGCACCGACAGATCGATCGCTACGCCAAGCCGCTCAAAAATTCGCGCCGCCGCGCGCCGCATGCTGCCGCGTTCGAGCAGACCGAAGCGGTTGCGCAATTCACGGCCGAGAAACATGTTCTCCACCGCGTTCAGATACGGAATCAGGCTGAACTCCTGAAACACGATACCGACGCCCGCGGCCACCGCGTCGTGATAGTTCGCGAAGTGGCGTTGCTCGCCGTCGAGCGTGATCGTGCCTTCGTCGGGCTGGTAGATACCGCACAGAATCTTCATCAGCGTCGACTTGCCCGCGCCGTTCTCGCCGAGCAGCGCGTGAATCTCGCCGCGCGCGATCTCGAGGTGAATGCCTTGCAGCGCCTTCACGCCGGGAAAGCTCTTGCTGATGTTGTCGAGCTTCAGAATCGTGTCCATCGCATGTTCCTGTGCCGCGCGCCGCCGCGCATGATCCGCACGCGCGGCAGCCTGCGCTTGCGTTACCAGCTGAAGCCCTTAGCGTTGCTCTTGTCGATCATCTTCACGTCGACCGGAATCGCTTTCGGCACATTGGCGCCCCACTTCTTCGCGAGCGCGATGCCGAGCGCGATGCGCACCTGGTCGGCCGGGAATTGCGCGGACGTCTCGACGAATTTCGAATTCGGCTTCTGGATCGCGGCGATCGCTTCCGGTGCGCCGTCGACGCTCGTCAGCTTGATGTCCTTGCCCGACGATTCGATCGCCGACAGCGCGCCCATCGAGCCGCCGTCGTTCACGCTGAACACGCCCTTCAGGTTCGGGTGCGCCTGGATCATGTTCTCGGTGACGGACAACGCGGTCGCGCGTTCCTGCTTACCGTTCTGCGTATCGACGAGCTTCACGCCCGGCGACTTCGCGAGCGCCGCCTTGCAGCCGCGCACGCGTTCGAGAATCGGCACGACCGGAATGCCGTCGAGAATCGCCACTTCGCCGCTGCCGCCGATCGACTTCGCGAGGTAGTCGCACGCCATCACGCCCGCGTCGTAGTTCTTCGAGCCGACGAACGAATCGACCGGACCGTTCGCGTTCGCATCGACCGCGACCACGACGACGCCCGCCTTCTTCGCCGACGTGACCGCCGACTGGATGCCGGTGGAGTCGGTCGGATTGACGAGCAGGATGTCGATCTTCTTTTGCAGCATGTCTTCGACGTCGCTGACCTGCTTGCTGACGTCGTGATGCGCGTCGGTGACGACGACCGTCGCGCCGGTCGACGCGGCCGCGTCGTTCAGCGCTTTCTGCATCGTCACGAAGTACGGGTTGTTCAGTTCCTGGAACGTCATGCCGATTTTGAGCGGCGCGGCCTGCGCGGTCTGCGCGGCCGACATGGCGACGAGTGACAAACCGAACGCGAGCGCGGCGACGCGGCGCGCGAACATCATCGAAGAGTTGAGCGAAAGAGTAGACGGCTTCATGGTTGTCTCCATTTTTTGAAGTGAGCACGCCCCCTCGCGCTGTGGGCGCACAGCGCGATCGATGCGTGTTGAAACGCGGGTGGAATAAAGCTGTGAACTACCGGATGGGCACTATGTGACCGGGTACGCAACACCGCTACGCGAGAAGCCCGGCGCGAGCACGATCGCCGGCGCGTTGTCGATGCCCCTGCCATGCGCGGCCGCTTGCTCGGAAGCATCGCGGCTCGCATCGTTCAGTTGCTGATAACGGCGAAACGTCGACGGCGCCATGCCCTTCATCGCAAGAAACTGCCGGTTGAAATTCGACAGGTTGTTGAAGCCCGCCTTGAAGCAGATGTCGGTCACGCTCAGTTCGCCATCGGTCAGCAACTGGCACGCGAGATTGATGCGCATGCGGTTCACGTACTGCACGAACGGCAGCCCGGTATGGCGACGGAAATAACGCGAAAACGCGCTGACGCTCTGGCCGGCGAGTTGCGCAAGCTCCGACTCGCGCAACTCGTTCGCGAGGTTCTTGCCGATATACGCGAGCACGTGATTGATGCGGGTCGCCGCGAAGCTGGTCGGATCGGCCTGATAAGCGGGACTCGCGAGCGTGTCGCGATCCGGCGCGTTGATCAGGATCTCGAGCATCGACATGAACAGCACGAGCCGGCGCAGCCCGCGCGCCGCGAGCAGTTCGAGAAAGAGCGGCTTGATCTGCGCGGACGTCTCCAGCCCGAACGACAGGCCGCGACGCGCATCGGCGAGCAACGCCTCGACCTGACGCCACTCCGGAAAACTCTCGAGACAGTTCGATACGAACTCCTGGCCGAATTGCACGACCAGATTGCGCTGCGCGACGCTCTCGCCTTCGGGCACGTCGCTGACCCAGTTGTGCGGCAGGTTCGGCCCCATCAGCACGAGGTTGCCGGGCGCGAAGCTGCCGATGTGATCGCCGACGAACATCTTGCCGGTCGTCGCGACGATCAGATGGATTTCGTACTCCGGATGAAAGTGCCAGCGCACCGTGCGATACGGATAGCCATGCGACCACACTTTGAACGATTCGTCGTGGCGTACGGCCACGATTTCGAGATCAGGTTGCACTGTCTGCCTCCATGAAGCGGCGCGCGGGAGACGCCGCCGATCTTGATCTTGTAAAGCGAAAAGTAACCGCCAAACGCGTTGGCAACCACTTTAAAAGAAACCGCGGACCGATACTTTTTTGTATTCGGGTTAGCCCCGACGCGTGCGCGGTCAAATTTGATGCAATGCAATATGAGCGGCGCGACCCGTTTTCTCGCCTCGGGTGCTCGTCGCTGCCGCCGGCGCATCGCCCATGCCGCGCTGCGCCATCAAAAGCCCGCTCCCTTGCCTTGACTTTCGTTTCTCCGGGTACGATCATTCGCTCACATACAGAGCAAATGCTCTACACGCACAGAACGCGCGCCGCGAGCGCCGCGGACAAGTTTTTGGAGACACAACATGAACAGCGGGCAAGGCAGCGGCGCGGCCGCACACGTGATCCTGCACATCGGCGCGGGATCGTTTCATCGCGCGCATCAGGCGTGGTATCTGCACCGGCTGAACGAAGCGAGCACGGCCGGCGAGCCGCGCTGGTCGCTGAGCGTGGGCAATATCCGCGGCGACATGAACCCGGTGCTCGAAGCGCTCGCCGCGCAGAACGGCGTCTACACGCTCGAAACCGTCACGCCGCAAGGCGAGCGCGCCTACGAGACGATCCGCTCGATCGAGCGCGTGCTGCCATGGAGCGAAAGCCTCGACGGACTGATCGAAGCGGGCGCCGATCCGGCTTGCAAGATCATCGCGTTCACCGTGACCGAAGGCGGCTATTACCTCGACGAACACGACCGGCTCGACACCGCGAATGCCGATCTCGCCGCCGACCTCGCCGGCGGCCACACGACGATCTACGGCGCGCTCGCGGCGATTCTCGACGCGCGCGTGAAGCGCGGCGCGGGACCCGTCACGCTGCAGACCTGCGACAACCTGCGCAGCAACGGCGAGCGCTTTCATGCGGGCATGAGCGAGTTTCTCGAACGACGCGGCGCGAACGAACTCGCGCAATGGTTCGACGACAACACGTCATGCCCCTGTTCGATGGTCGATCGCATCACGCCGCGTCCGACGCCCGACGTGCGCGAGCGCGTGAAGGCCGCGACCGGCGTCGACGATGCGAGTCCGGTGATGGGCGAGGCGTTCATCCAGTGGGTGATCGAAGACCGCTTCATCGCGGGACGGCCCGCCTGGGAGAAGGTCGGCGCGGAACTCGTCGATTCGGTGCTGCCGTACGAGGAAGCGAAGATCCGCATTCTCAACGCGACGCATAGCTGCATCGCGTGGGCGGGCACGCTGGTCGGCCTGAACTACATCCACGAAGGCACGCTCGACGCCGACATCCGCCAGTTCGCGTACGACTACGTGACCGAGGACGTGATCCCGTGTCTGACACCGAGTCCGCTCGATCTCGAACGCTATCGCGACGTCGTGCTCGAGCGCTTCAGCAACCCGCATATCCTCGACACGAACCAGCGCGTCGCCGCCGATGGCTTCTCGAAGTTGCCCGGCTTCATCGCGCCGACACTCGCCGAATGCTTCGAGCGCGGCGTCACGCCGGCGGCGAGCGCGATGCTGCCCGCGTTGTTCTTCCGCTTTCTGGAACGCTGGCACACGGGCAAGCTGCCCTACGCGTATCAGGACGGCGTGATGGAAGAGCGCGTCGCGCACGCCTTTTTCACGGCACCCGATCCGCTGCGCGCGTTCGCGGCCGACCGGCTGCTGTGGGGCGGCATGGCGCAGACGCCCGAGCTCGAAGCGGCGCTCGCGGGCGCGCTCGCGCGGGTCGACGCATGGCTCGTCGAACGCGGCGCGACTAGCCAGGCTTAATGCGCATGACAGCGCGCGCGATGAACCGCTAAAGTAGCGCATCCCCAACGACGAAGGTTTCGCTCCCATGTACCTAGGCATCGACCTCGGCACGTCCGAAGTGAAAGTTCTGCTGCTCGCCTCCGACGGCCGCGTGATCGGCACCGCAGGCTCGCCGTTCACCGTTTCGCGTCCGCACCAGCGCTGGGCCGAGCAGAATCCCGAAGACTGGTGGGCCGGCACGCGCACGGCGCTCGCCGCGTTGCGCGCGCGTCATCCCGACGAATTCGCGCAGATTCGCGGCATCGGCCTGTCGGGGCAGATGCACGGCGCGGTGCTGCTCGACGCGGAAAACCGCGTGCTGCGGCCCGCGATCCTGTGGAACGACATGCGCAGCGACAAGGAGTGCGCGGAGCTGACCAAGCGCGCGCCGGAACTGCACAGCGTCGCCGGCAATCTGGCGATGCCCGGTTTCACGGCGCCGAAGCTGCTGTGGGTCGCGCGTCACGAGCCGGAGATTTTCGCGAGGACTGCCTGCGTGCTGCTGCCGAAAGACTATCTGCGCCTGCAACTGACGGGCGGCAAGGTGTCCGATCCATCGGACGCGGCCGGCACATTGTGGCTCGACGTCGCGAAACGCGATTGGTCCGATTCGCTGCTCGCTGCCTGCAACATGACGCGCGCGCAGATGCCGGCGCTGCGCGAAGGCAGCGCGCCGGCCGGCACGCTGCTGCCGGAACTCGCGCGCGAATTCGGCCTGCGCGACGACGTGATCGTCGCGGCCGGCGGCGGCGACAACGCGACCAGCGCGATCGGCATCGGCGCGACGCAACCGGGCGACGGCTTCGTGTCGTTGGGCACCTCGGGCGTGCTGTGCGTGGTCGGCGACAGCTTCCGCCCGAACCCGGCCTCCGCCGTGCACGCGTTCTGTCATGCGATCCCGGACCGCTGGCATCAGATGAGCGTGGTGCTGTCGGCGGCGAGCTGTTTGCGCTGGGTCTGCAAGCTGACGTCGACCGACGAGCCGACGCTGCTCGCCGAAATCGAGGCGCTGCCCGCCGAGGCCTTGACCACCGCGCCGCTCTTTTTGCCCTATCTGTCGGGCGAGCGCACGCCGCACAACGACCCCTATGCGCAAGGCGTATTCTTCGGCATGACTCACGCAACCGACCGCGCGCTGCTCGGCTACGCGGTGCTCGAAGGCGTGACGCTCGCGCTGACCGACGGCCTCGACGCGCTGCGCGCGGCCGGCACCGAGGCGAAGGTGTTGTCGCTGCTCGGCGGCGGCGCACGCAGCGACTACTGGGCCCAGTTGCTCGCCGATGCGCTCGACACCGTCACCGTCAAGCACGGCGGCGGCGAAACCGGCGCGGCGCTCGGCGCGGCGCGTCTCGGCTGGCTCGCCGCCGGTGGCGAGCCGGCCACCGTGCTGACCAAGCCGCCTGTCGAAAAGGAGTTCACACCGAATCCGCGCCGCCACGCGCAATTGCGCACGCGGCTCGAAGCGTATCGCGCGCTGTATCGCCACGTACGGCCGCTGTTCGATCCCGCGCGCGCACCGCTCGCCTGAGCGTCAACCGCGGCCGGCCCGCGCGACAGACGCGCCGCCGGCCGCTATCATCGGCGCACTTCAACCGAAACCTCATCGTGCCCAGGTCCACAGAAAAACTCGATCTCGCCACACGCGCCGCGTGGCTCTATTACGTCGCGGGCAATACCCAGAACGAAATCGCCGAGAAGCTGCAGGTATCGCGGCCGGTCGCGCAGCGGCTCGTCGCGCTCGCGGTCGAAAAGAACCTGATCCGCGTGCGGGTCGATCACAAGCTCGCTGATTGCCTGTCGCTCGCCGATCAGTTGTCGAAGCGCTATGGCCTCAGCCTATGCGAGATCGTGCCGATCGACGGCGATACGCCCGAGGAAGTCGACCGCAAGCTTGCGGTGGCCGGCGCGCAGGTAATGGAACGCTATCTGAGCGAGGAAAAGCCGATGGTCGTCGCGGTCAGCAGCGGCCGCACCCTGAAGGCCGCGGTCGATCAGATCGCGCAGCTAGACCGTCCGCAGCATCGGCTGGTATCGATGGTCGGCGCGATCGCGCAGGACGGCTCCTCGAACCGTTACGACGTCGCGCTGCACATTTCGGAAAAGACCGGGGGCAAGTATTTTCTGCTGCCCGCGCCGCTGCTCGCCGACAGCGAGGCCGAGCGCGCGCAGTGGTGCAATCACCGTCTCTATCGGATCGTCGAATCGCTGTCGGCGCAGGCCGATGTCGCGTTCGTCGGCATCGGCAACATTGGGATGACCTGTCCGTTGCACGAGGACGGCTTCATCACGGAAGGCGAGGTGAAGGAGTTGATGCAGAACGGCGCGGTCGCCGAAATGCTCGGCCTGCCGATCGATGCGGCCGGCGCGCACGTCGAATCGCCGACCGGCCGACGCGTGACGAGCATCGCGCTCGACACGCCGCCACGCCGGCCGACCATCGGCTTCGCGGGCGGGCTGCGCAAGCGCGAGGCGCTGATCGCGGTGCTCAAGGGGGGGTGGTTGTCGGGGCTCGTGACCGACGAGGTGTGTGCGCGGGCGGCGTTGGAGGCGTGAAACGGTGCCCGCAGTGGATAAGTTGACTGGTTTCATGACTTAACTGAAGACGTCAAATTAATCTTCATCTTCAAGCCAGATACAGAAATATCGCCCATCCCCACTACTTATCACAATACCTGAGTCAAAGGTCGAGCCCGTAAGACCATTCCACGAATCCGATGACGGTGATTCCTTGTTCGAAAAATACCTACTTTCTTTTGATTCATTTTCAGAAATTATTTTTTCAGCAAGCTCTTCCGCTTTACTCCTGCCCATGCATTCACAATCATAAGCCTGCCCTTTCCATAGCAGGTTCGCGAGAATAGCAATGGCCCCGGCTCTATCATGGCGCACAAGCATCGCCTCATCTTGAGTCAGGCCGAATTTGGACAGTACCAGGGACAGGTCATTTGAATAGTCCAGTACATTGGAAATTCTAACCATCGTTGGGCCTCTCGCCGCGAGGATATCCGCGATTAAACTCATTTTCACCTCCCAAATTAGGTATCCAGATAAGCGGTGAGAATATAGTATGGCATTCCATTGTATGCCTGATGCCGAAGAATAACAGTGACCTTGCTCGAACTTATCAAGTTTTCTGATTTTTTGAACAAGGTGTAGCCGACATTTTTCCCGACATCTTTCTTTAAAGCCAAATCTCGTGATGGTGAAGCAACCCACGACTTTATCGCAATGGGGTTCGCCTGCATCGTCTCCGAGATGGCCCATTCCGCCGCAGCAATATTCGCAAATGACGAGACCCGATCTCGCCACGGTTCCTTCAACAATCTCTCTGACAATTGTGCCTCAGTGCGCCCCACATGTTTCAGCAGCGTGTGCCCGCCAATCCCGCTGCCCGCCTTCGCTTCGTGCATCATCAAGTTGATCCGGCCCAATGTGATCTCGGACGCCCGCACTGCCTTGATCGATCCCGCCACGCCTGCCGACACTGCGATATCGAGCGACAGGCCGATATTGTTGGCCATGTCGGGGCTGGCCTTCATAGTTTCGGCCAACTTCGCCGTACCGCGTTGGATCAGCGTGGAGGAATCTCGCCCGGTCCAAACCTGTCGCAGACCTGCTGCTGCGGTATCCGAGCCATGCACGCCAAACACAATGCACCCGGCCTTGCTTGCCATCGTCGGCTCTGGCAGCACGCATAACGCACCCGCGCCGACCATTTCCAATACTCCGCCGACAACCTGCAAACCGCCCCATAAACGGTTCGAAAGCATCTCAGTCTGGCTAATCGACTGACGAACCAGAACGGCCGCCATTTGCGGGGCGCTCAGTACGACGCGGACGCCGTCTGACTCATTCACCTGTGACATGCAAAAAGTCCCCTTCTCTTTTTTCTCGGACTTTCACATTAACCGGTGGATTCACTGTCCGGCTATGGGCGAAGGATGATTCGGAGAGAAGGGGAAAGTCTGGTGTAGCGGCCCGCTGGAGTGATGCAGGACAGGATATGACCGGAAAATCGCGGCGTGCGTGATGTTGCGCCTGGTCCGGCCCGATGCAGAACAGGCACCGTGCATCGGGCTACGGAAAATTCGGAGTCGTCCGAATCTTGAGAGACGGTCAGCACGGCAGCATCGGAACCCCATAAAGACATAAGAGGGTTTCGATATGCCCGGTGCTGATAACGCCGAGGGAGTGAAGGTCGTACTGAGTGCTCCGCAACTCGCGGCCGTGCTATCCCGCCAGTCGATCAGCCAGACGGAGATGCTTTCCAACCGGCTTTGGGGCGGGTTGCAGGTCGTCGGCGGCGTGCTGGAAATGGTTGGTGCGGGTGCGCTGTGCGTCTTGCCCGACCCGACGATGGCGAGCAAAGCCGGGTGTGTCGTGTTCGGAGTACATGGTTCGGACTCGGCGGCGGCGGGCCTGCGGCAGGTCTGGACTGGTCAGGACACGGTCACGCTGACCCAGCAGGGCACGACGAAACTCGCTGAAGCGATGAAGGCGAGCCCCGACATGGCGAACAATATCGGCCTGTCCCTCGATATCGCCGTGCCATTCGGCTTTGCTGGCTCGATCAGGGCGGCACGCGCTGCGCGCGTCACGATGGGCCGGGTTAACCTGCAAATGCACGAGGCAAAAGCGGGCAGCCGGATCGGTGGACATACGCTTTTGAAACATGTCGGGAGGACTGAAGCGCAGTTGCGGGAGAGGCTCAGGCTGGAGCCGGAAAAGAAAGTAGTTTCGTCTTTCGTAAATCTTGAGGAGGCGGAGTGGGCTATACCGGAAACAATGCGCGCAAATGCCTTGCAGATTCACGCATGGACAAAAGCAGCACCAAATCGGGTTTTGACGCTGAGAAAGGACGTTGCAAGAAAAGTTGGATACGCATTGGTCAGGAAGACCGACAGGTTGGTAGATAGCAGTAAAGTGGAGGTTGTTTTGAAGTACGGGGCGTATAACGGGATGCCATACTACATCCTCACAGCTATGCTCGATAAGTGATTGGTGGGTATTGATGCATGAAATATTACGATCTGGGGCAATTGATCCTTGGCTACTTCAATGAAGATTTCGACTACTGGGGAAACACAATTGAAGAGTTGGTCCGGGCTTGTGCAAGCGGATGCACGCCAGACATGATCAACGCGACGGTGGCCGACATAGACCGGTTCAAGAGCGATCATGCGGGAAATCTTGACGCGGCCTTCGAGGAGGAATTTGGCTACCAGTGCGATCCGACGGCGTGGGAGCGGACCACTGAGGCTTTCCTTGACAAGCTTAAGCGTCTTCTTCTGAGTGAGTAGCCTGCGCTTCCTCGCACCGGAGGGCTCCCCGCCGTCCGGTAGGTTTTCCGCGCTTTCATTTCACCTGGCAACCCAAAGCGCCTAACGCCCTCTAGCGACAGCGCTTTGCGTGCGCCTCACGCACCGCCAAGGCGCGCCAACGCGCGTGCGGGCTCGCCGCCCGCCATCCTGAAAGCGCAAACCTTGCCCGCAACAGACGGCGCGTGCGCCGCCTGCTCCTGCAATCCGTCATCGCGCGATCACGCCGCCAGCACCTCAACAATCTTGCGCTGGAACGCCTTGCCTTCGCTATCAAACAGATGGCAATGCTCGGGCGTCGCGCCCAGCTTCTGCGTATTGCCCTTCGCATGCCGTTCGAGCGGCGGAATCCGCGCGATCAAACCCTCGGGCGCGACGCTCGACTCCGCGTACAGATACGCGGCATCGCCGAGCGATTCGACCGTCATCGTGCGTGCCTCGATACCATCCTCGGTCGTGCTGACGTGCAGATGCTCGGGGCGGATGCCGACCGTCACCTTGTCGCCCTGCTTGGCCGCGCCCGGCTCGACCAACACGCGCTGCGTCTCGCCGGTCTCGTAACGCACCGAGACGCCGTCATGCGACACCGACTGCACGACGCCTTCCATGAAGTTCATCTTCGGCGAGCCGATGAAGCCGGCGACGAAGCGATTCGCCGGCGCGTGATACAGCATCGTCGGACTGCCGACCTGCTCCAGATTGCCCGCCGACAACACGACGATCTTGTCGGCCAAAGTCATCGCCTCGACCTGGTCGTGCGTCACGTAGATCATCGTCGTCTTCAGCTCGTCGTGCAGGCGCGCGAACTCGAGGCGCATCTTCACGCGCAGCGCGGCGTCGAGATTCGACAGCGGCTCGTCGAACAGAAACACCTTCGGCTTGCGCGTGATCGCGCGGCCGATCGCGACGCGCTGACGCTGGCCACCCGACAGCTGCTTCGGCTTGCGATCGAGCAGATGGTCGATGTGCAGGATCTTCGCCGCGTTGCGCACGGCTGAGTCGATCTCCGGCTTCTTCGCGCCGGCGAGCTTCAGGCCGAACGCCATGTTGTCGTACAGCGTCATGTGCGGATACAGCGCGTACGACTGGAACACCATCGCGATGCCGCGCTTGGCCGGCGGCACGTCGTTCATGCGCACGGCGTCGATGTTCAGATCGCCGCCCGTGATGTCCTCGAGGCCCGCGATCATCCGCATCAGGGTCGATTTGCCGCAACCGCTCGGCCCGACGAACACGACGAACTCGCCATCGGCGATGTCGAGATTGATGTCGCGCATCACTTCGTTTTCGTCGTAGGCCTTTCTGATGTTGCGCAAGGTTACGCTTGCCATGATGTGTCTCCGTGTAATGCTGTTCGATGCTGCTCGTTACTTCATGCTGCTACCTGATGCCGTGTCGTGTCGCGTGCATTCGTGCGCTCATGGCGCCGCGGCCGTCGCGGAGAGCGTCCATTGCGCGACGAGGTCGGGCAACTGCCGCATGTCCTCGAACACATGACGCGCGCCCGCCGCGTGCAATCGATCGATCTGCGCATCGCTCGCATGACCGCCGCCGATAAACCCCAGCACCGCCATGCCCGCCGTGGCCGCC
Source organism: Paraburkholderia sp. 35.1 (assembly GCF_050436525.1). Taxonomy (NCBI): domain Bacteria; kingdom Pseudomonadati; phylum Pseudomonadota; class Betaproteobacteria; order Burkholderiales; family Burkholderiaceae; genus Paraburkholderia; species Paraburkholderia sp. 35.1. The sequence continues at coordinate 1,239,220 of NZ_JBNDMJ010000003.1, forward strand.
GCCGTGACGCCGGTCACGCTGTCCTCGACGACGAGGCACGCACCCGGCGCGAGCCCGAAGCCTTGCGCCGCCGCCAGGTACACGTCCGGCGCGGGCTTCGGATTCGGCACCGCATCGGCGCAGAACAGCCGCTCGCCGAAGAAACGCTTCAGGCCCGTGCGCGCCAGCACCGTCTCGACGTAGGGCCGGAAGCTATTGCTCGCGCAGCCTTTGACGAGCGGCACCTGGGTCAGCGCCATCTCGATGCCGTCGACGGCGGGCGCCTCGATCGCCGCCGCTTCGACCGCGCGGCGGATCGCATCGATATCGTCGGCGCCGAGCTGTTTGCCGAGCTGAGTCGCGGTGTCCTGCAACACGCGCTCGATGCGCAGCCCGAGCAGCGGCAGCACGACCGGCGCGGCGTCGATGCCGGGCCAGCGCGCCTCGAGTTCGCGCACCAGCATGCGCGCGGCCACCGCTTCGCTGTCGATCAGCACGCCGTCGCAATCGCAGATCAACGCATAGCGCACGATGCCCGGGCCAGCCGTCATTTGACGGCCCCGAACGTGAGCCCGCGCACCAACTGCTTCTGCGACAGCCAGCCGACGATCAGGATCGGCGCGACCGCCAGCAACGAAGCGGCCGACAACTTGGCCCAGAACAAACCTTCAGGACTCGAATACGACGCGATGAACACGGTCAGCGGCGCCGCGTTCGAGCTCGACAGGTTGATGCTCCAGAACGCCTCGTTCCACGACAGGATCACGAGCAACAGCGCGGTCGACGCGAGCCCGGGCAGCGCCATCGGCATCAGCAGATAGACGATCTCCTGCCACGTCGCCGCGCCGTCGATGCGCCCGGCTTCGAGAATGTCGCGCGGAATCTCGGCGAAGTAGGTGAACGCCATCCAGACCGCGATCGGCAGATTGATCAGCGTGTAGACAATGATCAGGCCCGACACGGTATCCAGAAGGCCGGTGTTTTTCCACAGCAGATAGATCGGCACCAGCACGCCGACCGACGGCATCATCTTCGTCGACAGCATCCACAGCAGCACTTTCTGCGTGCGGCGCGTCGGGAAGAACGCCATCGCGTACGCGCACGGCACCGCGAGGATCAGGCACAGGAGTGTGACGCCGACCGAGATCAGTATCGAGTTCCACGCGAACGCGAAGTAGTTGCTGCGCGCGAACACCTCGCGGAAGCTGTCGAGCGTCGGCACGAAAAACAGCGACGACGCATAGGCCTGCTGCTCGGTCTTGAACGCGGTGATCGTCATCCAGAAGATCGGGAAGAACAGCAGCAGCGCGACGAGCCACGCGATCACGCCGGGAATGCCGCGACGAATCGTGTCGAACGGCGATTTGGTCGGCACCGCGACCGGCTGCGTCGTCGATGCCGTAGTGGAGGCAACGTGGCTCATTTTTCGTACTCCCCTTTCAGGTTCTTCGCGAGCATCCGCACGAGGAAGATCGACACGATGTTGGCCAGCACGACCGCGAGAATACCGCCCGCCGAGGCGAGACCGACGTCGAACTGTTGCAGGCCCAGCGCGAAGATCAGGTACGACAGGGTGGTGGTCGCGTTGCCCGGACCGCCGCCCGTGGTCGTATAGATCTCGGCGAAGATCGACAGCAGGAAAATCGTCTCCATCATCACGACGACCGCGATCGCACGTCGCAGGTGCGGCAGCGTGATGTAGAAGAACATCGAGAACGGACCGGCGCCGTCGATCTTCGCGGCTTCCTTCTGCTCCTGATCGAGCGACTGGATCGACGTGAACAGGATCAGGAACGCGAACGGCAGCCACTGCCACGCGACGATCATGATCACCGCGGTGAGCGGATAGTCGGCGAACCAGTCGATCGGCTGCATGCCGAGCGCGCGCATGCCCTGCGCGACGAGGCCGTACACCGGGTGCAGGATCATGTTCTTCCAGATCAGCGCGCTGACAGTCGGCATCACGAAGAACGGGCCGATCGCGAGCAGGCGGGCCACACCCTGCCCGTAGAACTTGCGGTCGAACAGGATCGCCATCAGCACGCCGCCGCCCACGGTGATCACGAGCACCCATACGATCAGCTCGATCGTATGCGCGATCGACGGACCGAACGACGGATCGGTCGCGAGATAGCGGTAGTTGTCGAGACCTGCGAAGCCGCGCAGATCGGGATTGAGCAGGTTGTAGTGCGAGAACGAGAACCAGATCGTCATCGCGAGCGGAATGACCATCCACAGCACGAGCACGCCGACCGACGGCGCCACGAGCCAGCGGGCCGAATTGGCCTTACGCTCCTCGCGTTCTTTTTCTGTCTGGGGATGGGTTTGCATCAGAGGTAGGCGCAAAGGACGCATGATGGACCACCTGTTCGGTAACGCGCGGAGCGTTCGCCGGAGCCGCGTATGTGCGACGCGGCGTGCCGTGCCTGACTGGCGCACGACACGCGCTGCATCGCATCGGGCGCAGACGAACGGCCGCCCTGCTGCATGAGCCGCATCGGTCGATGCGGCGGGCCTGCCGGGTTACTTCTGATAACCCGCCTGCTTGACCGCGCGATTCGCGGCCGCGTTGCCGGCCTCGAGTGCCTGGTCGACCGTCATCTGACCGGCGATCGCGCCGGAGATGCTCTGCCCGACCACCGTGCCGAACGACTGGAATTCGGGAATTCCGACGAACTGCACACCCGTGTACGGGACCGGCTTCAAGGTCGGATGATCCGGGTCGGCGGTCTGGATCGCCTTTAGCACGAAGTCGCCGAACGGCGCGGCCTGCTTGTACTCGGGGCGCGCGTAGGTGGACTCGCGCGTGCCCGGCGGCACCGAGGCCCAGCCCTCATCCTTCGCGACCATTTCAATGTACTCCTTCGAGGTCGACCACTCGATGAACTTCTTCGCCGCATCTTGCTGCTTCGACGACTTCGGAATCGCGAGCGCCCACGCCCACAGCCAGTGCGAGCCCTTCGGCGTGACCTCGATCGGCGCGGCCGCGAAGCCGACCTTGTCGGCGATCTGCGACTGCTGCTTGTTGTACAGCATGCCGGCCGCGACCGTCGCGTCGATCCACATCGCGCACTTGCCCGACGACATCAGCGTCAGGTTTTCGTTGAAGCCGTTCGAGCTCGCTCCCGGAGGACCGTCCTTCCTCAGCAGATCGACGTAGAACGTTATCGCCTTCTTCCATTCCGGCGACGTCAACTGCGCGTGCCACTTCTCGTCGAACCAACGGCCGCCGAAGGTGTTCACGACCGTCGTGGCGTACGCCATGTTCTCGCCCCAGCCCGCCTTGCCGCGCAGGCAGATGCCGTATTGCTCCTTGGACTTGTCGGTGAGCTTGTCGGCGAATTGGGCGATCTGGTCGTAGGTCGGCTGGTCGGGCATCTTCAGACCGGCCTTGTCGAACAGATCCTTGCGGTAATAGGTCATCGAGCTTTCGACGTAGAACGGCAGCGCGTACAGCTGGCCGTTCGCGGACAGGCCGTCGCGGGCCGTCTTCACGACGTCGTTGAGGTCATAGCTCGCCGGCAGGTTGGTGATCGGCGCGAGCCAGCCGCGCTTGCCCCATTGCGGGGTTTCATACGCGCCGATCGTCATTACGTCGAACTGGCCGCTGCCGGTCGTGATGTCGGTCGTCGCGCGCTGACGCAGCACGTTTTCCTCGAGGATCACCCAGTTCAGCTTGATGTCCGGATTCGCTTTTTCGAATGCGGGCGACAGCTTCTTCAACTCGATCATGTCCGGATTGTTCAGCGTCGCGATCGTCACCGTCGCCGCCGATGCGCTCAGCGCGAAGCAGGTGGCCGCGCCGGCACCGGCCGCCTTCAGCGCGAATTTGAAAGCTGGTTTCATCGTTGTCTCCTTTCTCGTACGTTATGTGATGCTGCGTTCGTTTGACGGAATGACGCGCCGCGCAGAGCAGTCAACGTGCCCGCTCCCTGCTCTTTATTCAGCTCATCCAGTTGCCGCCGTCGACGTTCAGCGTCTGCGCGGTGATGTAGTCGGCATCGGCCGACGCGAGGAACAGCGCGGCGCCGGTCAGGTCGTCGGGCACGCCCATGCGGCCGAGCGGCACGGCCTCGCCGACGAGGCGCTTCTTCTCGCCGAGCGGCCGGTTCTCGTAGCGCGCGAACAGCGCGTCGACCTCGTTCCACATCGGCGTGTCGACGACGCCCGGCGCGATGCCGTTCACATTGATCTTATGCGGCGCGAGCGCGAGCGCCGCGGACTGCGTATAGCTCAACACCGCCGCCTTGGTCGCGCAGTAGTGCGACACGAGCGCCTCGCCGCGCCGCCCGGCCTGCGACGACATGTTGATGATCTTGCCGCCGCGGCCCTGCTCGACCATCTGCCGCGCGACCGCCTGCATCAGGAAGAACATGCCCTTCACGTTGACCGCGAACAGGCGGTCGAACACGTCCCAGGATTCGTCGAGGAGCGGGCGCATGTCGAACAGCGCCGCATTATTGAACAGGATGTCGATCTGGCCGAAGCAGCCGAGCGTGCTCGTGACGATGCGCTCGATGTCCTCGCGGCGCCGGACGTCGGCGCTGACGCTTAACACGCGCTCGCCGTAGATGCCGCGCAGCGCGCCGCCGATGCTGTCGCTCGGCTTCACGTCGACCAGCACGCAGCGCGCGCCCTCGTCGAGATAGCGCAGGGCTACCGCTTCACCGATACCGCTGGCCGCGCCCGTCAGAATGGCGACTTTGTCCTGCAATCGTGCCACTGCCTGTCTCCGCTTCGTTTTTACATTTTGGCGCGCAGTGAGCGAACGCTCATCACGCGAACAATTGCTCGGCTAGTGATCGAATGATCGGATACGGACCGGATCATGTCAAGGCACGCGGACGAATTTCGATGGTGCAGCGCGGCAGGAGCAAGCCCATTGCGCCATGGGTCGCCACGACGCGTTCGCTGCGTGCCGCCGTGCGAAGATTCGCACCGCTGACAAAAAATCGCGCTACGTTATATCATTTCGACCTTGCAGCCCGCTCGGGGGCCGCCATGTCAGGAGATTCACGCCGATGACTACCTCGCTCGCCGAACAGCACGCCATGCGGCTCGCGCATGCGGACGCGCACGCCGCGGCGCAGGGGCTCGCGCTGACGCCGCTGCGCCGCCAGGTGTACGCGGCGATCGTCGCGAGCGAGCGGCCGGTCGGCGCGTACGAGTTGCTCGACGCGCTCGCCCCCGAGCGCGGTCGCATGCCGCCGACCACCGTCTATCGCGCGCTCGACTTCCTCGTCGCGCACGGCTTCGTGCACCGGATCGAATCGAAGAACGCGTTCGTCGCCTGCTGCGAAATCGGCGTGCCGCATCGCAGCCAGTTCCTGATGTGCGACGGTTGCGGCGCGACCGTCGAGATTCCCGGCGACGAGCTCGCCGACCGCCTGTCGCACAGCGCACCCGCGCATGGCTTCGAGGTGCATCGTCAGGTGATCGAGCTAAGTGGACTGTGCGGGCCATGTGCGCGAGCGGCGAAGCCTGACGGCGCCGGCGGCGCAGCAGGCAATTCGTCGTGATCAGAGGCGCGGCGCCGCGCTAAGCGCCACCCCGTGCCACCCCGTATTTGGCCTTGCCACCGCGAGTGGCTGATTCAACTCTCACCCAGCAGGAAACAACGATGAAAACAATCGGTTCGATGTTGTCCAGAGCGCACCGCGCGCTGAAGCGTTCGACGTCTGTGCGCACCCATCTGTGCACCTGCCTGCTCGCGATCGCGGCGCTCGGCTTCGGCCACAACGCGTTCGCCGCCGACGCGAAAATTCCGGTCGTCGCCGCGGAGAACTTTTATGGCGACGTGGTCCGGCAACTCGGCGGCGATCGCGTCGACGTGACCAGCATCCTCAGCAACCCGGACCAGGACCCGCATCTGTTCGAAGCGAGCCCGGCCACCGCGCGCGCGTTGCAGCATGCGAGCCTCGTCGTCTACAACGGCGCCGACTACGATCCGTGGATGGTGAAGCTGCTGGCCGCGTCGAAAGGCGCGCATCGCACGGTGATCATCGCGGCCGACCTCGTCGGCAAAAAAGGCGGCGACAATCCGCACCTGTGGTACGACCCGGCGACGATGCCGAAAGTCGCGCGCGCGGTCTGCGACGCACTCGGCGCTGCTGACCCGGCGCACAAGCCGGCGTACGATGCGAACCTCGCGAAGTTTCTCGATTCGCTGAAGCCGATCGACGCGAAGGTCGCCGAGCTGCACGGCCGCTATGCGGGCTTGCCGGTCACGGCGACGGAGCCGGTGTTCGGCTATATGTCTGACGCGATTGGCCTCGCCATGCGCAACCAGCGCTTCCAGCTCGCCACGATGAACGACACCGAAGCGAGCGCGGCCGATATCGCCGCGTTTGAACGCGATCTGCGCGAGCGGCGCGTGCGCGTGCTGATCTATAACAGCCAGGCCACCGAGGCGCTGACCAAACGCATGCTGAAGCTCGCGCAACAATCGAAGGTACCGACGATGAGCGTCACCGAAACCCTGCCGGCCGGCAAGACCTATCAGACGTGGATGCTGACGCAGCTCGATGCGTTGCAGAAAGCGCTCGCGGCGGGTGACACGAACGGCGCGATCGGCGCGACCAGCGCGAGCGCGAAAGGCAAGGCTCCATGATTCCGACTGGCCATCAAACGCCAGCAGGTGCGCAATCAGGCGCACCCACCGCGCGCGGCGACCGGCCCGTGCTCGAACTCGACAACGTGACGCTCGATCTGGGCGGCCGCACGATCCTGCGCGACACCAGCTTCGTCGTGAACCAGGGCGAGTTCATCGGCGTACTCGGGCCCAACGGCGCGGGCAAGACGACGCTGATGCGCGCGGTGCTCGGCCTCGTGCCGGCCGTGGGCGGCGCGATCCGCGTGCTCGGGCAGACGGTCGAGCGCGGCAACGCGTCGATCGGCTATATGCCGCAGACGCGCAGCGCGCTCGCCGGCCGTCGCGTGCGCGGCCGCGATCTGGTCGCGATGGCAGCCGATGGTCATCGCTGGGGCTTGCCGCATGCGGATGCAAAAACGCGCGCGGACGTCGATCGGGTGCTCGAGCTCGTCGGCGGGACGACTCTGTCGAAGCGGCCACTGTCGGAGTTGTCGGGCGGCGAACGGCAGCGGCTCCTGCTCGCGCAATGCCTGCTCGGCAATCCGAAACTGCTGCTGCTCGATGAACCGTTGATCAGTCTCGATCCGCATCACCAGAAGAGCGTCGTCGAACTGGTGCGGCGCGTGCAGCAGGAGCTCGGCATCGCGGTGCTGTTCTCCGCGCACGAACTCAATCCGCTGCTGAACTCGATCGATCGCGTGCTGTATCTCGGCAGCGGCGTCGCGGCGCTCGGCACCGTCGACGAAGTGATCACGCGGCCGGTGCTGTCGCGTCTGTACGGCTCGCCGATCGACGTGATGCGCGTGAACGGCCGCATCTTCGTGATGTCGGGGGGCGTCGAAGTCGAGAAGCACGATCACGATCACGAACACGACGAGGACGGCGGACATACGCATTCGCACAGCCACTCACACAGTTACCCAGACCCGCACGACTCACGCGACGGACACACGCACGATGTTTGAATACGATTTCATGGTGAACGCATTCGCGGCCTCGGGGATCGTCGCGGTGCTGGCCGGCGTGGTCGGCTATTTTCTCGTGATGCGCGGACAGACGTTCGCGGGCCACGCGCTGTCGCACGTCGGCTTCACCGGCGCGACCGGCGCGGTGCTGATCGGCATCCCGCCTATCTGGGGGATGATCGGCTTCACGCTCGCGGCCGGTGTGGGCATGGGCGCGCTCGGCGAGCGGCTCGCCGGCCGCGACGTCGCGATCGGCGTAATCCTTTCCTTGTCGCTCGGCTTTGGGCTGCTGTTTCTGCATTTCTTCACCGCCTACGCGACGCAGGTGACGGCGCTGCTGTTCGGCAACGTGCTCGGCGTCAATGCAGCGACGCTCGGTGTGCTCGCGGCGTTGGGCGTCGTCAGTCTGGCCGCGCTCGCGGCCATCATGCGGCCGCTGCTGTTCGCGTCGCTGCAACCGGAGCTGGCCGAAGCGAAGGGCGTGTCGCTGCGCCGCGTGTCGGTGCTGTTTCTCGCGATCGCCGCGCTGGCCGTCGCCGCTTGCACGCAGATCGTCGGCGTGCTGCTCGTGTTCACGCTGATGGTGGGGCCGGCCGCCGCCGCGCAGAACCTGAGCACGCGGCTGTCGACGGGTCTCGTGCTCGCGGCCGTGTTCGCGCTCGCGCAGGCGTGGCTCGGGCTGACGCTCGCGTTCTATACCGATTGCCCGACGAGCTTCTGGATCACCGCGCTGTCGGCGCTGGTGTATGGCGGGAGTCTGTTGAAGCGGCATTGAGCGGCGCTTACGCCGATCAAATGAAAAAACGGCGGCACATGAAGTGCCGCCGTTTTTTTTGCCCCGCGTTTTACAACGTTGTTCAGCCGAGCAACGCCTTCGCGTGATGCGCGAGATGATCCTCGACGAACGTCGAGATGAAGTAGTAGCCGTGGTCGTAACCCGCATGCCGGCGCAACGTCAGTGGCTGACCCGCGGCCTTGCACGCCGCTTCGAACACGTCGGGATTGAGCTGTCTGGGCAGGAACTGATCCGCGAGCCCCTGATCGACGAGAATCCCTTCCGCGAACTTGTGCGTCGCGTGCGAAACCAGCTCGCTCGCGTCGTACTGCTTCCACGCTTCACGGTTCTCGCCGAGATAACCGCTAAACGCCTTCTCGCCCCACGGACAAAGCATCGGCGCCGCGATCGGCGCGAACGCCGACACCGACCGATAAATGTCCGGATTGCGCAGCGCGAGCATCAGCGCGCCGTGCCCGCCCATCGAATGACCGAAGATGCCGAGACGCGCGCCATCGATCGGCAGGTTCGCAAGCGCCGTTTCGCGCAGCTCGTCGCGCACGTACGAGTACATGCGGTAGTTCCGCGCCCACGGCTCCGCGGTCGCGTCGACATAAAAGCCCGCGCCGACGCCGAAGTCCCACGCATCGCTCTCGCCTGGCACGCCCGCGCCGCGAGGGCTCGTATCCGGCGCGATCAGCGCGATGCCGTGCCGGGCCGCGAAGCGCTGCGCGCCGGCCTTGATCGCGAACGTCTCTTCGGTGCAGGTCAGCCCCGCGAGGTAGAACAGCGCGGGCACCTTCGCATTGCCCCGCAACGCCTGCGGCGGCAGATAGACCGAGAAGCGCATCGGCAGACCGATGGTGCGCGACTCGTGCCGGTAAAAGCGCTGCTCGCCGCCGTGGCAGCCGTGCGACGATAGTAGTTCGAGCATCGCGACGCTCCTCGCTTAGTAGAGCACGACCGAGCGGATCGACTCGCCCTTCTTCATCAGCTCGAAGCCCTCGTTGATGCGCTCGAGCGGCAGACGGTGCGTAATCAGATCGTCGATATTGATCTTGCCTTCCATGTACCAGTCGACGATCTTCGGCACGTCGGTGCGGCCTCGCGCGCCGCCGAACGCCGAGCCCTTCCACTCGCGGCCCGTCACCAGCTGGAACGGCCGCGTGCTGATCTCCTCGCCCGCCGCCGCGACGCCGATGATGAACGACTGCCCCCAACCCTTGTGCGTGCATTCGAGCGCCTGGCGCATCACCTTCACGTTGCCGATGCATTCGAACGAGTAGTCGGCGCCGCCGTCCGTCAGCTGCACGATGTGATCGACGACGTTCTCGACTTCGTTCGGGTTGATGAAGTGCGTCATGCCGAACTTCTTCGCGAGCTCGACGCGGCCCGGGTTGAGATCGACACCGATGATCTTGTCCGCGCCGACCATCTTCGCGCCTTGAATCACGTTCAGCCCGATACCGCCGAGCCCGAACACCACCACGTTCGCACCCGCCTCGACCTTCGCCGAATACACGACCGCGCCAACGCCGGTCGTCACGCCGCAGCCGATGTAGCAGATCTTGTCGAACGGTGCGTCTTCACGCACCTTCGCGACCGCGATCTCCGGCACGACGATGTAGTTCGAGAACGTCGACGTCCCCATGTAGTGAAACAGCGGCTTGCCATCGAGCGAGAAGCGCGAGGTCGCGTCGGGCATCAGACCTTTGCCCTGCGTCGCGCGGATCGCCTGGCAGAGATTCGTTTTGCGCGACAGGCAGAACTTGCACTGACGGCATTCGGGCGTGTAGAGCGGAATCACGTGATCGCCCTTCTTCAGCGCGCCGACGCCCGGCCCGACATCGACGATCACGCCCGCGCCTTCGTGGCCGAGAATCGCCGGGAAGATGCCTTCGGGATCGGCGCCCGACAGCGTGTAGTAGTCGGTGTGGCAGATGCCCGTCGCCTTCACTTCGATCAGGACTTCACCGGCGCGCGGACCTTCGAGATCGACTTCCTCGATCGTCAACGGGGCGCCGGCTTTCCATGCGATTGCTGCTTTGGTCTTCATCGTCAATGCTCCTGTGAGTCCGTGAGTGCGTGAATGCGAAATGGCACCGCGTGCCGGCGACTGCGTGGCGCGCGAAAAGCGTCATGGTATTGCATAGTGCGTGAAGGCTGCCTCGCCGATGGCTGCGCTCGGCACCGTGTTCAACGCCGTCGCTGTCACTTCGCTTCGCCCGGCGCGCGACCACCGAACCACGGCTCGACCCGGCCATACAGATCGACGAAGCGCGCATAGCGTTCAGCAAGCGCCGCATCGCCTCGTGGACCCGCGACGCGCGTCGCGCCCGGCGCGAGCGCGGCGAGATCGCGCGTCTGCCAGTGGCCGCACGCGAGACCGCCGAGGATCGCCGCGCCGCGCGGCGCCGCGTTCGGGCAATCGACCGCATGCAGGTCGACGTCGAGCGCATCGGCGAGCAGTTGTCGCCAGCGCGCATCGACGGAGCCGCCGCCCGCGAGCTTGAGCGCCGTCACCGGCGCGCCGCTCGCGCGAATCGCGTCGAGCCCCGCGCGCAACGAGAACGCGACGCCCTCGAACGCGGCACGCATCATCGCGCCGCGCGTATGCTCGAGCGACAAACCGAGCCAGCCGCCGCGCGCCTGCGGGTTCAGCCACGGTGTGCGCTCGCCCGTCAGGTACGGCAGGAAGCTCAGCGTCGACGCCGCATCGGCGGCGGCATGAGCGCTTGCATCAGCCGCATCGTCAAATGCCTCTCGGTAAGCCTCCGCCCACCGAAACGACAGCCACCCGCGCACCCGCTCCAGCGCGATGCCGACGTTCTGCATCGCCGCCATCCGATACCAGTGATCGCTCGCCGCGCGATAGCGATGCAAGCCCTTCAGCGGCGCAGGCTCGTCGTTCGCGAGCACGACGATCTGTCCGCCGGTGCCGGTCGTCAGCAGCGCGTCGCCGTCACGCACGAGTCCGCTGCCGAGCGCCGCGCACGGCGTATCCGCGGCGCCGGTTGCGAGCACGATACCGGCCCGTAAGCCAAGTGCCTGCGCGGCCTGCGGCGACAGCGCGCCCGCCGCCGCATACGACGGCGCCAGAGGCGCGAACCACTCAGACGGAATCTCGAGGCGTTGCAGCAGCGCCGTGTCCCACGCGCCGGCGGGATCGGCGAGCGCGGTCGCGCATGCGTCGGACGCATCGGTCACGCACGCGCCGCCGAGCGCGACGCGCAGCCAGTCCTTCGGCTGCAGCGCCCAGCGCGTGCGGCGCGCGGCATCCGGTTCTTGCAGCACGAGCCAGCGCAGCAGCGGTCCGGCCATGCCGGGCGCGACCGGATTCGGTTGCGGCTCGGGCCACGCGTCGAGCATGGCGAGCGCGCGCGAGTCCGGCCACAGCATGGCGCGCCGCACCGCTGCGCCGTTTGCATCGAGCAGCACGACGCCGTGCATCTGGCCAGAGAAGCCAATCGCGCGCACGCCCTCACGCAGCTCGCGCGGCAGGCCCGCCATCGCATGGACGAGCGCGTTCCACCAGGTCTCGACGTCGATTTCGGCCCAACCCGCGTGCGGCGTAACGAGCGCATAAGCGACGCTCGATACCGCCTGCTCGCGTCCATGTTCGTCGACGATTGCCGCTTTCAGGGAGCCGGTGCCGAGGTCGATGCCGAGAAAACTCATGAGCGCAGGGACGTTGAAACGAGGTGAAGAAGGAGCCAGCGAGACTGGCGACGAAGTGGGAAAGCGAAGCTCAAAGGCGAAGCTGCACAGACGCCGCGAACGTTGAACAAACGGCTCGGAAAACACGCGAAAAAAAACCATTCGCGGGTTAACCCCGTCGTGCTGCGAGCGTCATCAAAACAGGACTATGCGTGAAGCGTGATACACGTCATTGATTCTCACACATATCCCCTCGCGCGACGAACCCGCGCCGCGCACGCCATGCACCGCCCGCGGCCCCCACTGCACAGGGTTCTCTGGCGTCCGACGGCCGATCCGTCCCACGCGTGGCTTTAATTTGCCTTTCAAAACAGGTCTCTGCATATCGCCGCCGGGAATGCCGGAATAGCCACGTATGGTCTTGTTGCGACTTTTCGTCCCCGATACCTTGGAGTCATCCCAAAACGAGATGGTGGAGACAGACGATATGCAAGCGAACACGGTTCACCCGTGCGACGAGCGCCTACCGGCGGGCCAGTTGCTCACTCTCGGCATCCAGCACGTGCTGGTCATGTACGCTGGCGCGGTCGCGGTGCCGCTGATCATCGGCGCGGCGCTGAAGCTGCCTAAAGACCAGGTCGCCTTCCTGATCAGCGCCGATCTGTTTTCCTGCGGCATCGCCACGCTGATCCAGACGCTCGGACTGTGGATCTTCGGCATCCGCCTGCCCGTCATCATGGGCTGCACGTTCGCGGCCGTCGGCCCGATGGTCGCGATCGGCACCAATCCTTCGCTCGGCATCCTCGACATCTTCGGCTCGACGATCGCGGCCGGCGTGATCGGCATTCTGCTCGCGCCCGCGGTCGGCAAGCTGTTGCGCTTCTTCCCGCCGGTCGTGATCGGCGTCGTGATTTCGGTGATCGGCCTGTCGCTGATGGAGGTCGGCATCAACTGGGCGGCCGGCGGTGTCGGCAATCCCGACTACGGCAATCCGATATATCTCGGCCTGGCGCTGCTCGTGCTGACGCTGATCCTGCTGATCAACAAGTTTGCCAAGGGGTTCGTCGCCAATATCTCGGTGCTGCTCGGCATCGTCGCGGGCTTCGCGATCGCGCTGATGCTCGGCCGCGTCAACCTGGACGGCGTCATGCACGCGCCGTGGGTCGGCTTCGTGATGCCGTTCCACTTCGGTCTGCCACACTTCGATGCGCTGTCGATCGCGACGATGGTCACCGTGATGTTCGTCACGTTCATCGAATCGACCGGCATGTTTCTCGCGGTCGGCGACATGGTCGATCGTCCGGTCGATCAGAAAACGCTGGTGCGCGGCTTGCGCGTCGACGGTCTCGGCACGCTGATCGGTGGCATCTTCAACTCGTTCCCGCATACGTCGTTCTCGCAGAACGTCGGGTTGATCGGCGTGACCGGCGTGAAGAGCCGCTTCGTCTGCGCGATGGGCGGCGTGATCCTCGTGCTGCTCGGCCTCTTCCCGAAGATGGCGCAGGTGGTCGCGTCGGTGCCGGCGTTCGTGCTCGGCGGCGCGGGCATCGTGATGTTCGGCATGGTCGCGGCGAATGGCATCAAGGTGCTGTCGCGCGTCGACTTCGTGAGGAATCAGCACAACCTCTTCATCGTCGCGGTCAGCATCGGGCTCGGCCTCGTGCCGGTCGTCTCGCCGCACTTCTTCTCGCAACTGCCGCCGGCGTTGTCGCCGCTGCTACATAGCGGGATTCTGCTCGCGTCGGTGTCGGCGGTCGCGCTGAACCTGATCTTCAACGGCGTGAAGGGCGAGAAGATGGCGAAGAGCGAGCTTCGCCGCGCCGGGCACGATCTCGACGCCAGCGCGGGCGGCGCACCGCAGAGCAACGAGATGCTGCGGGCGGCGGATCTGCATTGAGCTTTTGATGCAGCGATGATGCGGCGAGCGGCACCGAACGCCGCGAATCAACAAAAACGCCACGGCATGCCGTGGCGTTTTTGCTTTACTTCAGCGGTTCATCGAGCCGCAGCGCTTAGCCTGCCGTCGCCGCCGAAGCCGCGACCGGTGCGCTCGCCGCACCGTAGTCGACCGGCGCGTCGGCGGGACGCGGCTGCTCGCCGTTGTGCTCGATCCAGCCGCCGCCGAGCGCCTGGTACAGCGTGACCAGGTTCTGCAGACGTTCCATGCGCGCGGTGACCAGCGCCTGCTGAGCCAAGTACAACGAGGTCTGCGCGGTCAGCACCGAAAGATAGCTGTCGACACCGCTCGTATAACGGAGGGTCGACAGATCCAGCCGGCGCTGCTCGGCCGCGACATCCCGCTCGAGCGCCGCGATCTGCTGGTCGTACGTGCCGCGCGCGGCCAGTCCGTCCGCCACTTCGCGGAAGGCCGTCTGGATCGCCTTTTCATACGTGGCGATCTGCACGTTCTTCTCGATGTTGGCGAGATCGAGGTTGGCCATGTTCTGACCGCCCTCGAAGATCGGCAGCGTGATCGACGGCGCGAAGCTCCACGCCGCCGAACCCGGCTTGAACAGCCCGCCGAGCGTCGGGCTCAGCGTGCCGGCGCTGCCGGTCAGCGTGACCTTCGGGAAGAACGCGGCGCGCGCCGCGCCGATGTTCGCGTTGGCCGCGAGCAGATTTTCCTCGGCCTCCATGATGTCGGGACGGCGCGTCAGCAGATCGGACGGCAGGCCCGCCGGAATATCCGTGAGCAGGCTCTGGTCGCTCAGCGGCAGGCCTGGCGCAAGATCAGCCGGCAACGGCTCGCCGATCAGCAGCACCAGCGCATTGTCAGCCTGAGCCCGCAAACGCATCTGCGCCTGCAGGTCCGCGCTCGCGGTTTCGACAACCGTTTGCGACTGGCGCAGATCGAGTTCCGAACCGGTGCCGTTGTCGAACTGCAGCTTGGTGATCCGAAACGACTCCTGCGCCGTCTTCAGCGTGTTCTGCGTGACCTTCAGCAGATCGTCCAGTTCGAGCACCGTCATGTACTGGTTCGCCACCTGCGACACCAGCGCGATTTCCGCGGACTTGCGCGCCTGCGCGGTGCCGAGGTACGTGGCCAACGCCTGATCCTTCAGGCTCTGCACGCGCCCGAAGAAGTCGATTTCCCACGACGCGTTCAAGCCCACCGAATACGTGTTGCTAATCGTCGGGCCGTTGGGCAACGCCAGCAGATCGCGCGGCGTGCGCTGCCGGCTTTGCGAAGCCGCGGCGTCGAGCGTCGGGAACAGGCCCGCGCGCACGATACGGTACTGCGCCGCCGACGCCTGCATGTTCAGCACCGACACACGCAGATCACGGTTGTTCTTCAGCGCGATTTCGATCAGCTGCTGCAGACGCGGATCGACGAAGAAGTCGCGCCAGCCGATGTCGCCGGCAGCCAGGCCGTTCGCGCCGCGCGCGCCTTGCGCGCCCGGCTGCTGGTCGTACACGCCGCCCGTCGGGAAAGTCGCCGTCACGGGCGCGGCGGGCCGCTGGTAGTGCGGCGCCAGCGTGCAACCCGTGGCGAGCAGCGCGACCGCCACTGCAATCAAAGAGTGTTTTTGCATCTCAATGCCCATCCTTGCCCGAGCCATTGCCATCCGACCCGTCGGTCGTGCCACCCGCCGCGCCGCCTTGCGGATCGTGCGGATGGTGCTGTTCATAGTGGCGCAGCGCCTCATCCGGGTCTTCCTTCTCACCGCCGAACTTCGCGCGAATCACGACGAAGAACATCGGGATCATGAAGATCGCGAGGAAGGTCGCCGTCAACATGCCGCCGATCACGCCGGTACCGATCGCGTGCTGGCTGGCCGACCCCGCGCCGTTACTGATCGCGAGCGGCAGCACGCCGAGAATGAACGCGAGCGAGGTCATCAGGATCGGACGCAACCGCAGACGCGCCGCTTCGAGCGCGGCTTCGATCGGTCCCATGCCTCCACCCTGCTGCAGTTCTCGCGCGAATTCCACGATCAGAATCGCGTTCTTCGCCGACAGACCCACGGTGGTCAGCAGACCCACCTGGAAGAACACGTCGTTCTCGAGCCCGCGCAGCGTCGCGGCCAGCAGTGCGCCGATCACGCCGAGCGGCACCACCATGATCACCGAGAACGGGATCGACCAGCTTTCATACAGCGCCGCGAGACACAGGAACACGACGAGAATCGAGATGCCGTACAGGATTGGCGCCTGCGAACCCGACTGACGCTCTTGCAGCGACAGACCCGTCCACTCGTAGCCGACTCCCGCCGGCAGCTTGGTGACGATCTGTTCCATCGCCGCCATCGCCTGACCGGTCGACTTGCCCGGCGCGGCCGCCCCCTGGATTTCCACCGACGAAATACCGTTGTAGCGCTCGAGCTTCGGCGAACCGTAGGTCCACTCGGTGCTCGCGAAGGCCGAGAACGGCACCATCGCGCCCGCGCCGTTGCGCACGAACCAGGCATTCACGTCTTCCGGTTTCATCCGGAACGGCGCGTCGCCCTGCAGGTAGACCTTCTTGATCCGGCCGTCGGTGTCGAGGAAGTTGTTCACGTACGCCGAGGCCCATGCGATCGAGAACGTCTGGTCGATCGAGGCGAGCGACACGCCGAGCGCCGAAGCCTTCTCGTGGTCGATGCTCACCTTGAACTGCGGCGTATCGTTCAGGCCGTTCGGACGCACCTGCGCGAGCGTCGGATCTTTCGCCGCCAGGCCAAGCAGCATGTTGCGCGCTTCCATCAGCTTCGCGTGACCGATACCCGCGCGGTCCTGCAGCTGGAAGTCGAAGCCCGCCGCGGTGCCGAGTTCAGGAATCGACGGCGGATTGACCGGATACACGAGCGCGTTCTTGTAGCTGCTGAAGTGCATGAACAGACGCCCAACCAGTGCCTGCACCTTCTGGTCCGGGTGCTGGCGCTGCGCGTAGTCCTTCATCCGCACGAACACGAGACCCGCGTTCTGGCCACGACCCGCGAAGCTGAAGCCGTTCACCGTGAAGGTCGATTCGACGATCGCCTTTTCGTCGTTCAGCAGGTAGTCCGACACGTCCTTGAGGGCGCGCGCGGTGGTTTCCTGCGTGGAACCCGACGGCGTTTGCACCAGCACGAACATCGTGCCCTGGTCTTCGTCAGGCAGGAACGACTTCGGCAGACGCACGAACAGCAGCCCCACCGCGAAGATCACCACCATGTAGATGATGAGCCAGCGGCCCGAGCGCTTGATCACGTGGTGCACGCCCGAGTGGTACTTGTCGCGGCTCGTGTTGAAGGTACGGTTGAACCAGCCGAAGAAGCCGGTCGCTTTTTCGTGATGACCCTTCGGAATCGGCTTCAGGATCGTCGCGCACAGCGCCGGCGTCAGAACCAACGCGACGAGCACGGACAGCACCATCGCCGCGACGATCGTCAGCGAGAACTGCCGGTAGATCGCGCCGACCGAGCCGCCCGAGAATGCCACCGGCACGAACACCGCCGACAGCACGAGCGCCACGCCGACGAGAGCGCCGGTGATCTGGTCCATCGCCTTGCGGGTTGCCTCGCGAGGCGATAAGCCCTCCTCCTGCATCACCCGCTCGACGTTTTCCACCACCACGATCGCGTCGTCCACCAGCAGGCCGATTGCGAGCACGAGACCGAACATCGACAGCACGTTGATCGAGAAACCGACCGCGCTCATGATCGCGAACGTACCGAGCAGCACCACCGGCACCGCGATCGTCGGAATCAGCGTGGCGCGCAGGTTCTGCAGGAACAGGTACATGACGAGGAACACCAGCACGATACCTTCGAGCAGCGTCTTGACCACTTCCTCGATCGACAGGCGCACGAACGGCGTCGTGTCGTACGGGTACTGCACCACCAGGCCGTGCGGGAAGTACTTCGACAGTTCGGCGATCTTCGTGCGCACCGCCTTCGCGGTGGCGAGCGCGTTCGCGCCCGTGGCGAGCTGGATACCGAAGCCTGCCGTCGGCTGACCGTTGTACTTGGTGTCGAAGTTGTAATTTTCGCCGCCGAGCTCGACGCGCGACACGTCGCGCAGACGCACCTGCGAGCCGTCCTGATTCACCTTCAGCAGGATGTTGCCGAACTGCTCGGGAGTATTGAGCAGCGTGGCCTGCGTGATCGTGGCCTGCAGCACCTGGCCCGGCACCGACGGCGTGCCGCCGAGCGAGCCGCCCGCGACCTGCACGTTCTGCGCCTGCAGCGCGGTTTCGACATCGAGCGGCGTCAGACCGAAGTTATTCAGCTTGTTCGCGTCGAGCCAGATGCGCATCGCGTACTGCGAGCCGAACAGCGTCACCGTGCCCACGCCGTCGATACGGCTGATCGGATCCTGAATGTTCGACGCGACGTAGTTCGCGAGGTCGTACTTGTTCATGCTGCCGTCGGTCGACACGAACGCCATCACCAGCAGGAAGCTGCTGCTCGACTTCGTGACCTTGGTGCCGAGCTGCTGCACCGCTTGCGGCAGCAGCGGCGTGGCGAGCTGCAGCTTGTTTTGCACCTGCACCTGCGCGATGTCAGGGTTGGTGCCGGCTGCGAACGTCAGCGTGATGGTGGCCGTGCCCGAGTCGTCCGAGGTCGACGCGAGGTACAGCAGGTGGTCCAGACCACTCATCTGCTGCTCGATCACCTGCGTAACGGTGTTTTCCACCGTCTTCGCCGAAGCACCCGGATAGGTTGCGCTGATCTGGATGGACGGCGGCGCGATGGTCGGGTATTGCGCGATCGGCAGCGTGAACACCGACGCGATACCCGCGAGCATCAGGATGATGGCGATCACCCATGCAAAAATCGGGCGATCAATAAAGAACTTTGCCATGAGGCGGGCTCCCTGTTATTACGCGCCCGAAGCGGCGGAGGCAGGCTGAGCCGCGGGTTGACCTGTCTGGGCGCCGTTTGCGGCGGCCTCGGAAGCCGGGTTGCCGGGCAGCTGCGCCGGCACGGGCTTGACCTGCTGGCCGGGATGCGCCTTGTCGGTGCCCTGGACGATCACGCGGTCACCCGCCTTCAGGCCGTCCGAGACCACCCAGTACGAGCCGAAGGTGCCCGAGGTGACGAGCTGACGCAGCTCGACCTTGTTGTCGTTGCCGACGACGAGCGCGGTGGGCTGACCCTTCTGGTCGTGCGTGACGCCGACTTGCGGCACGATCAGCGCGTTCTGGTTGACGCCCTCGTCGATCTTCGCGCGCACGAACATGCCCGGCAGCAGCACGTGGTTCGGGTTCTTGAAGATCGCGCGCACCGTGACCGAGCCGGTGCCCTGGTCGACGGTCACGTCGGTGAACTGCAGCTTGCCCTTCTCGGAGTAGACGCGGCCGTCTTCCAGCACCAGCGTGACCTGCGCGGCGCCCGGACCGGTCGTCTTGAGACGCCCTTCCTGGACCTCGCGGCGCAGCTTCAGACCATCGAGGCTCGATTGCGTGAGGTCGGCGTAGACCGGATCGAGTTGCTGGACCGTGGCCATCAGCGTGGCCGCACTCTGCTGCACGAATGCGCCCGCCGTGACCTGCGACACGCCGATCCGGCCGGTCACGGGCGAGGTCACGTCGGTATAGCCGAGGTTGATCTGCGCGGTATCGACCGCGGCCTTGCCCGCGGCGACGTCGGCGGCGGCCTGGCCTTCGGCGGCGACCGCGTTGTCGTAATCCTGCTTGCTGACCGCGTTCGCCGCGACCAGCACCTTGTAGCGATTGGCCTGCGCGGTGGTCGTCACCAGGTTCGCCTGCGCCTTCGCGAGCGATGCCTTCGCGTTGTTCAACGACGCGATGTACGGCGCCGGATCGATCTTGTACAGACGCTGGCCGGCCTTGACCTCACTACCCTCGGTGAACTCACGGCGCAGCACGATGCCGTCGACCCGCGCGCGCACCTGCGCGACGAGGAAGGCACTGGTACGGCCGGGAAGTTCGGTGACGACGGGCACGGTCGTCGGCTGGAGGGTGACGACGCCGACTTCGGGCGTCTGTGGCGGCGGGGCAGATTGTTTTGGTCCGCACGCCGCCAGCAAGATGGCAGCCGTCGCGGCACTGATTAAGCGGAATGGAACCCGTTCGACGCGCATGGAGCGACCTCTGTCAAAGACTGAGTAATGAAAAAGTGCGCGCATCCCTACCCCGGGGACGACAGCGCACACAAGCGTCTCGCGACGCTCGACCGGAAGCCCATGGATGCAAACCTGCGCCTGCAGGGCACCCTGCTACGAATGCGCCATACCGGGGAATGCCGCGCAGCGCCGCCGTTTGGCGGCCGCGAAAGCGCTTTCGAAAGGCAACAGTGACGGATATTAACTGCTCGTCACGGCTTGGGCTATGCGATCGTGGGGTGCTATTATATATACATTCATGAATGCATGTAAAAGTGCATTTATATCTTCCGAGGCTGGGGTACCGCAGATTCGCGTCGCAATTCGCTTCAGAAGTAGTCAAAGCGTCATCAGACTGACTTAAAACTGTCCGCATAAACCCCAGGATCAGCGCAGGCTACACCAATATGGTCAGAAGAACCAAAGAAGAGGCGCTGGAGACGCGCAACCGGATTCTCGACGCGGCCGAACAGGTCTTCTTCGAGAAGGGTGTATCGCGCACGTCGCTGGCCGATATCGCCCAGGCCGCGGGCGTCACGCGCGGCGCCATTTATTGGCATTTCGCGCATAAGAGCGAGCTGTTCACCGAAATGTTCGACCGCGTGCTGCTGCCGCTCGACGAACTGAAGGCGGCGTCGCTCGATCCCAACGAAGCTGATCCGCTCGGGCGCCTGATTGAAATCTGCGTGGTCTGCCTGCGCGACACTGCCAACGATCCCCGCCGCCGCCGCGTGTTCGACATTCTGTTTCTGAAGTGCGAGCTGGTCGAAGATATGGGGCCGGTGATGGAACGGTATCAGACCAATATGCGCGAGGGGCTCGCGAAGATCGAGGGCGGTCTGCGCAATGCGATCTCCAAAGGCCAGATGCCCGCCGACCTCGACACGAAGCTTGCCGCGGCGATGGTCCACGCGTTCGTCGGCGGTTCTTTGCGCGACATGCTGTTTTTGCCCGACGCGACCGACTTCGGCGCGCAAGCGCAGCAGATGGTGGAAGCGATGTTCGACGGCTTGCGCCTGAGTCCGGCGTTGCGCAGGAAGGCGGCGTAGAAGGCGCGCCAGGGTGACGGATTGGAACAGCGGGCGGTTCGGTGGACCGCCCGTTTCTGTTTTGGGACCGGACCACCGCCCCTGCGCCGGGTTCAGGCAACCGCCCGGCGCGCTCGCGCCGCCTGATTCGACGCATAGATGTTGCCGCGCTCGAGCGGCGCGCCGCTCTTTAGCGCCGCGATCCATTGATCGGTGCTCGCGACCGCCGCGAAGCGCGACTGCAGCACCACGCTGAACACGCGATGAATCTCCTCCGCGCTCGCGAAGCCCGCGCTGTTTTCATACGGCACCGAGCCGGTTGCGTCGTGCAGGAACTCGACGGCGAGGCCAGCATGCACCGCGTGGTTGATCGTCGAGGCATCGCAATTGTGGGTCATGTAGCCGGTGACGCTCAGCGTATCGATCTGCCGGGCGGCGAGCCAGTCGGCCAGATCGGTCCCAGCGAATGCGCTCGGCAGAGACTTCTCGACGAAATGATCATGAGCGCGCGAGCTCACGACCGTGTGCAGTTCCGCGCCCGCGCTGCCGCGCGCGAACAGCGGCGAGGTGGCGGGCGCGACGTTCTTCACGATCACGACCGGCACGCTGGCGGCGCGCGCTGCATCGATCGCGCGACCGATGTTGGCGAGCGACGTGCGCACGTCCGGAAATTCGATCGGCAGGTCGCCGCTCACGTATTCGTTCTGCACGTCGATGACGATCAGCGCACGGCGCGGCGCGGGTGTGCTCATGGCAAGGCTCCTGGTCAGAAAAAGCGGTCGATGGCGCGCGCCCAGCGCGGTGGCCGCGGCGCAACGGCAATGACGGCATTGTTGCTCCGCTGCCCGCCCGTCGACAGCGGCCCGAATGACAACCTTCGCTAGAATCGGGCCATACTTATGGCTTTCATGAGGCGCCCGGCATGACCACCCTCGCATCTTCCGACGACGTCTCCGATCAGGCGCCGCGCCACATCGTCGCCGTCGTCGCGTTCGACCGCATTAGCCCGTTCCATCTGTCGGTGCCGTGCGTCGTGTTCGGCGAGGACCGTCGCGCCGGCGGTGTTCCCGACTTCGACTTCCGCGTCTGCGCCGCGGAGACAGGCGCGCTGGCGACGACCGCGGGCTTCTCGATCGCGGTCATACACGGACTCGAAGCGCTTGCCGACGCGCAGACGATCATCGTGCCGAGCTGGCGCGATCCCGCCGAAACCCCGCCCGCCGCGCTGCTCGACGCGCTGAGGGCCGCGCATGCGCGCGGCGCGCTGCTCGTCGGCCTGTGCCTCGGCGCTTTCGTGCTGGCCGCCGCGGGCATCCTCGATGGACGGCCCGCCTCGACGCACTGGGCCTGGGCCGACGAGTTCGCGCGCCGCTACCCGCGCGTGCGGCTCGACGCCGACGTGCTGTACGTCGACGACGGCAACGTGCTGACCTCGGCCGGCACCGCCGCCGGCCTCGACTGCTGCCTGCACGTGCTGCGCAAGATCTGCGGCGCGCGGGTGGCGAACCACGTCGCGCGCCGGCTCGTCGTGTCGCCGCATCGCCAGGGCGGCCAGGCGCAATACGTGCAGCAGCCGATGCCGCCGAACCCGCGCGGCGATCGCCTGTCCGGCCTGCTCGACTGGGTGAGCGGCAACCTGGCCACGCCGCATACGCTCGACACGCTCGCCGCGCGCGCGTTGATGAGCCGCCGCACCTTCACGCGGCGCTTCCGGCTCGCGACCGGCACCACCCTCGGCGCGTGGCTCCTCGCGCAGCGGCTCGCGCGTGCGCAACAGCTGCTGGAAAGCACCGACGGGTCGGTCGAAGCGATCGCGGCGAGCGCCGGATTCGGCTCGGCCGCATCGCTGCGGCAGCATTTCGCGGACGCGTTTCGCACGTCGCCGAGCGCGTGGCGGCGGGAGTTTCGCGGGGATTAGATGAAGGCGGCGGGAGCACCGCTATTTCGTAGTGCGTCACCGGGATTTCGTAGTCGCGCGGGATGTTTGTCGCGCGTTCCATCAGGGGCTGCGCGCGGCTCGCGGCCTCAATGCTCGCTGAACCAGCGCGCGACATACAACAATAGTGCGACCAGAAAGATCATCCCGGCCCACGCCCAGTACGGCACGACATGCTGACCGGGCTCGTGATGCGACCAGCTATGCGACGCGCTCGCCGCGCGCCCCGACAGCGCATGGCTGTGCTCGATGCGCGCTCGCCGCGCGATGCCGCCGAGCGTGATCGGCCGCAAAAACACGTACTGGCGACGCGGCGCCGTGCCACGCGCGCGGTTCGGCCCTTTGCCGTGCTTGGCGCGCACGACGGCGTTGAACTCGGCGAAAAAATCGTCGGCGATCTGACGCAAGGCGTTCTCGAGCTGGCGCGTCGGCAGCTCGGCGAGCGGTCCCGACGACGTCGCCCACAGTGTGTAGTCGATGCGCGTGCCCGGCTCCCGCCCCTCGTCCGCGCGCAAACGCACTTCGATCTGACCGCGCAATGCGCCGATGCCCTCGGCCCGGGCCTTGAAGTTGATGGTGCGGCGCTGCGCGTCCGCCGGGCCGGAATCCTGGCCGGCGACGTGCGCGCGCGCCTGATAATGCGCGCGCAACGGGCCGAGCGGCACGGTCATCGTCAGCGCGTATTCGCCGTGGTCGAGACGCACGAACGACTCGCAGTTGTCGAGGCTGGCACGCAACAGCGCGAGGTCCTGCAACGCGTCCCAGACCTCGGACGGCGCCAGCGGAATCCGTAACGCGTCGTTCAGTTCCATGACAACCTCCCCGATGAACGCGCCGACTGCGGGATCAGGACGTCTGATCGATGCGGTCGACGCGCGATGCGTAAAAAGCGAGATAGCCCTTGATGCGACTGACCTGCTCGAACGGCGCCTCGTAGCACCACACCGCGTTCTCGATCACGCCATCTTCGGTGCGCAGATGGAAGTACGACGCGTCGCCCTTGAACGGACAATGCGACGTGTGCGTCGAGCGTTCGAGCCGGGCCATGTTCACGTGCTCGCGCGGGAAATAGAACACGTCGGCGAGGCCGGTCTCCGATAGCGTCAGCGCGGCCTTGGTGTCGGCCATCGTCACGCCGCCGTGAATCACGCGCACGCGGTGACCGTTGTCGCGGATCACGATGGTATGGCCGTCCAGCCGTCCCGCAGATGTCGACGCATCGCTCATGTCCAGGCTCCGTGATGGGGTGGGTGCTGCACTGCCGGCTGTTGCCGCCGGAACGGCAAAGCCACGGGAGCTGCCCGTGGCTTCATTATCGGCCAAACTTCGGCCGATTGCGCAAGCTTGCTGCGCGGCGGCGGACCGATCGACCCGTTACTTCGCGTTCCAGATGAACGCGGATTTGACGTTGCCGTGCGCCGGCACGCTAACCGAGCGGGTTTGCTCGCTGTCGTTGTATTTCGCGTGCACCGTATAGCGGCCGGGGCTCAAGCGCACCAGCATGAACGGTCCGCGCGACGTCGTGTTCAGCACTTCGCCGTTATGGGCATCGACGATACGCACGTGCACATCCGCGAGAAACTCGGCGTTGGGTCCGGTGAAGCGCAACGTCAGTGGCCACTGGCTTTGCGCTTGTCGCAACGCCCGCGATTCGTCGAGGCCGACGCCGCCCGATACGTACGACACGTCGCCCTGCTGCTGGACTTGCGGCAGACCGCCGCCGTTGGTGTTGCCCGCGCTGGTGTTGTCGGTCGTCGAGCCACCGGTCACGCCCGCCTGCTGCGCGTACGCACCGCCCGCCAGTCCGAGCGCGAGCGCCGCGCACAGCGCGACGGCTACGATCCTTTGCTGATTGCGTTGGGTTTTCATTGGTTCGCTCTCCTTGTTGCAGTCCTTGCCCAGTCCCCGAACAGGCCCAAATGAAGGCCGAAGCAACCTGCGTGCCAACCATCCGGTTACGTCGACTGGACATGCGCGACCGTGGCACCAAGCCGCGTGGCGCGTTTCGCCCTGCCCGCGCTGCTCGCCGTAGCACGGTGCGGACAGGCGAAAAAAAACCGGTCCTTGCAGTAAATGCAAAGGACCGGCAATCGCTACTACAGCTCAAACTGGGATGGGCGATCCGTTCGAACCGCCCGGATACTGGATCAGCCGAGATCTACGGGCACGAAAATCTGCGCGTTGTCCCGCTGGATCAGCAGCGCAATGCTGTTGCCTGCACCCGAAATCATCTGCTTCAGCTGATCGATGTTCGTGACGGGACGGCCATTGACCGCGAGAATCACGTCGCCCGCCTGGATGCCGGCACTCGCCGCCGCGCCGCCTGCCTGCTGCACGAGCAGACCGTGCGACACCGACGCGCTGCTCTTCTCTTCCGGCGTCAGCGGCCGCACCGCGACGCCGAGACGGCCTTGCAACTGGGTCTGCTGATCGGTCTTGTTCGCCGACGCAACCTTTGCGTCCGAGAACGAGCCGATCGTCACCTTCACGTCCTTGCTGGCCTTATCACGCCACACTTTCAGCGTCGCCGAGCTGCCCGGCGCGAGACCTGCGATCTTCGCCGGCAGATCCGTCGAATCGCTCACTTCGTCGCCATTCACCGACAGGATCACGTCGCCCGGCTGCAAGCCAGCCTTGGCCGCCGGCCCGTTGGCGTCGACCGAGCTGACCAGCGCGCCTTGCGGCTTCTGCATGCCGAACGACTCGGCGAGCGTCTGGTTCAAGCCCTGTACCGCGACGCCGAGGCGGCCGCGGCTCACGTGACCGGTCTTGACGAGATCGTCTTTGACCTTGATCGCCTCGTTGATCGGGATCGCGAACGACAGGCCCTGGAAGCCGCCCGTCTGCGAGTAGATCATCGAGTTGATGCCGATCACTTCGCCTTGCAGATTAAAGAGCGGACCGCCCGAGTTGCCAGGGTTCACCGGCACATCGGTCTGGATGAACGGCGTGTAGTTCTCATTGGGCAGCGAACGCGACTTCGCGCTGATGATGCCCGAGGTCACGGTGTTGTCGAAGCCGTACGGTGAACCGATCGCGACGACCCACTGACCAACCTTGCTTTGGCGCGGATCGCCAATCTTCACCGTCGGCAGATCGCTCGCGTTGATCTTCAGCACGGCGACGTCGGACTGCTTGTCGGCACCGACCACCTTCGCCTTGAATTCGCGCTTGTCGGTGAGCTTCACGGTGACGACGTTCGCGCCATCGACCACGTGCGCGTTCGTCAGAATGTAGCCGTCGTTGCTGATGATGAAGCCCGAGCCGAGGCTCACGCTCGGCTGGTCGGGCGCGTCTCCGCCATCGCCGCCCTGCATGCCGGGCACGCCGCCGAAGAACCGCTTGTAGAACTGATAGAACGGATCGTTCGGATCGATCGGCAGCTGGTTGCCGTTGAGGTTGCCGCCATTACCACGCATCGCGGTTTGCTTGACCACGTGCTTCGCGCTGATGTTGACGACGGCCGGACCGTAGGTCTCGACGAGACCGGAGAAATCGGGGATACCGGTTTTGGCGGCTGCTTCGGCTGGCATCATCGCGGCGGCTTGCGCCGGCGAGATGATCTGCGGTGCTGGCACATCGCGATGGCCCGCCACATAGCCGGCTGAAAGCGCAGCGGCCACAGCTACCGCAACGGCGCCGCGGGACAAGGTTTTCGCGTTCATCATGAGCTCCTGACTGGAGAAAGTGACTTTGGATGTCGACGAGCGTAAAGGGCATCACTTAAAAGAGTCTTAAGCAGCGCCAGATCATGGGAACCTTATTGGACGGGCCGCTACGGACCGCCGCGCCAGCACGAACGCCGGCGTTGGCCGAACAGTAAATCACCATGATCAGAAGCGTACGATGACCTGCAAACCACCGGCCGGCGAGTCGTCGAGCGACACTTGCGCATGATGTTGGGTGGCGATCCGACGCACGATCGCGAGACCGAGGCCGCTGCCCGCCACGTCGGTGCGCGCGCGATTCGCGCCCGCTCCCGCGCGATAGAACCGGTCGAACACGCGCTCGCGATCGGCGGGATCGATACCGGGGCCGCTATCGGCGATCTGCACGACCGGACGGCCGTCCTCGACACGCAGGCTGACGTCGACGCGGCCGCCACGCGGCGTGTACTTGGTCGCGTTGTCGACGAGGTTGTTGAACATCACGCGCAGCGCTTCGGCGTCGCCGGTCACGCTGGCGGCGTCGCTCGCCTCGATGCCGAGGTCGACGCCGCGATTCATCGCGAGCGGCGCGTAGGTCGCGACGCACTCCTGCAGCAGCTCGCGCAGATCGAGCATCACTGCGCCGGCGGCGCCGTCCGGCTCGGCGCGCGCGAGCGCGAGCAGTTGCTCGGCGAGGCGCGTCGCGCGCGTGACACCCGCCTGCAGATCGGCGAGCGCCTCGCTGCGGGCTGTGTCGTCCTTCGCGCGCGCGACCAGTTGCGCCTGAATCTGTACCGCGGCAAGCGGCGTGCGCAATTCGTGCGCGGCATCGGCGACGAACGCCTTCTGGATATCGAGCGCGGTCGCGAGCCGCTGCAGCAGCCCGTTCAGCGCACGCACGAGCGGCCGCACTTCGAGCGGCAGGCGCTTATCAGGCAATGGATCCAGCGCTTCGGGATGACGGGTGTCGAGCGCGCTCGTCACGCGCCGCAGCGGCCGCAGCCCGCGACCGACGATCACCCATACCGCGAGTCCGAGCAGCGGCAGCAGCACGATCAGCGGCCACAGCGTGCGCAGCGCGACATCGGCGGCGAGCCGGTTGCGCACCGACAGCGGCTGCGCGAGCTGCACGACGTTGTCGCCGACGATCGCGCCATATACGCGCCATTCGCCGCGGTCGGTGCGCTCGGTCGAAAAACCGAGTTCGGCGCGCGGCGCGAGCGGCGCACGCGGCCGCGAGTAATACATCAGCATGCCGTTGCGGTTCCAGATCTGCAGCACGATGCCCTCGTCGCCGGTATCGCGGCCGAGCACCTGCGAGAACGGTTCCGCAGGCAGCGCCGCGGCGATCTGCTCGAGCTGGTAGTCGAACAGCTCGTTCGCTTCGGCGAGTGCCTGCCGGTAGATCAGCCAGCCCGCGATGCCGACGCCGAGCAGCACGAGCGCGAGCAGCCAGAACAACAGTTGTCGGCGAATCGAGCGCATCGGCTCAGGCGTCCTTCGCGATCATGTAGCCAAGCCCGCGAACGTTGCGGATCAGATCGGCGCCGAGCTTCTTGCGCAGCGCGTGGATATAGACCTCGACGGTATTGCTGCCGATCTCCTCGCCCCAGCCATACATCTTTTCCTCTAGCTGGCTCTTGGACAGCACCGCGCCGGGTCGCGCGAGCAGCGCCTCGAGCAGCGCGAATTCGCGCGCGGATAGCGCGACCAGGGCGCCATCGAGCGTCACCTGGTGCGACGCGGGATCGAGGGTCAAATTGCCGTGGCGAATCGTCGAATCGCTGCGGCCGGACTGGCGCCGGATCAGCGCGCGCATCCGCGCAGCGAGTTCGTCGAGATCGAAAGGTTTGACAAGGTAATCGTCGGCGCCGGCGTCGAGGCCCTTGACACGATCGGCGACCGCGTCGCGCGCGGTGACGATCAGCACCGGCAGCGCATGGCCGCGCGCACGCAGTGCGCGCAGCACCTCGAGACCGTCGCGCTTGGGCAGACCGAGGTCGAGCAACGCGAGGTCGTAAGGCTGGGCCGCAGCCGCTCGCAGCGCCGCTTCGCCGTCCTCGACCCAATCGACGGCGAAGCCTTCGCCGCGCAGCGCCTTGCGCACGCCTTCGGCGATCATCCGGTCATCTTCGACTAGCAGGATGCGCATGGTTGTCCGTTCCAAAACATTCGATGATGCCGCATTCTAGCGCCCGCTTCCGACCCGTGCGGCGTGTGGCGCTTTTTTCACCGCAGCCTCGCGGGATGTCACTACAATGGGCGCTTTGCGTCGCGCGACGGCCGTCGGGTAGACCGCGGCGCGCTACCGCGCCGTCAAGGCGCCCAGCTTTCCGTTCCATCGTCCCGCGCACGGCGCACGCCGCTCGCCGCACACCTTGAAATCCTGCTCGTCCGTTTGCCCGTTTACCCGTTCATGACGCACCCTTTTCTGTCTTCCGTCGCACGCCGTATGGCGGTGCACTCGCGCCGTATGTTCGATCGCGCAGCCTTCATGCCTAACCGTGTCGGGCCGCGCGCGGCCGTCTGGCTCTGCGCCGCCGCGCTCGGCGCAGGCACCCTGCTGCCGCTGACCGGGGAGGCCCGCGTCAAGGCCACGCATCCGAGCGTCAACGTCACGACGGTACTGCCGCAGCCGGTGATGGTCGATCTGCAGCGCGCGCACGTGCCGTTGTCGTCGATCAGCGTGGTCGTCGAAAAGGTCGGCGATCGCACGCCGATCCTCGCGCTGAACGCCGGCAAGCCGATGATGCCCGCCTCGACGATGAAGCTCGTCACCACCTACTCGGGCCTGTCGATCCTCGGTCCCGGTTACCGCTGGCGCACCAGCGCGTACGCGGACGGCCCGCTCGACGCGAGCGGCGTGCTGCACGGCAATCTGTACATCCAGGGCACCGGCGACCCGAAGCTCGTGCCCGAAGAACTGATCGACCTCGTGCAAAAGATTCACAAGGCGGGCATCAACGGTATCGACGGCGCGCTGGTGCTCGACAAGCGCTACTTCGATCCGTCGACTCGCGACCTGCCCGCGTTCGACGACGACGTGAACGCGCCGTACAACGTCGGCCCCGATCCGCTGCTGTACGCGTTCAAATCGCTGTCTTTCACGCTGACGCCGTCGCCCGATGGCACGGTGGCGATCGACGTGCTGCCCGCGCTCGCGCAACTGCGCATCGACAACCAGCTGCGTGCGACGAGCGGCCCATGCCGGGGCGAGCTGCCGACGCCGACCGTCACGCCGGAGCCTGACGGCACTCTCGTCGCGTCGTTCATCGGCGACTTTCCGGTGCGCTGCGACGCGCGCACGATCAACGTCGCCGTGCTCGATCACTCGACGTTCTTCGCGCGCGGCTTCCTCGCGCTGTGGCAGCAAACCGGCGGCACATTCACGGGCGCGACCCGCGAAGGCGCGGTGCCCGCCGGCGCGAAGCTCGTCGCCAGGCACGAGGGGCCGATGCTGTCGGACATCGTTCGCGACATCAACAAGTTCAGCAACAACACGATGGCGCGCAACCTGTTCCTGACAATCGGCGCCGCCGAGGAAGGGCCGCCCGCCACGCCCGCGAAAGCCGCGCACGCGGTCGAAGCTTTCCTGACGCGCGACAGCCTGAACACCGAATACCTGTCGCTCGATAACGGCTCGGGCCTGTCGCGCGACGAACACATCACCGCGCTCGCGCTCGCCGATGTCCTGCAACGCGCGAACGCGAGCCCAGTCGCGCAGGTGTTCGTCGACTCGCTGCCGATCGCCGGTGTCGACGGCACGATGCGCAATCGCCTGACCAGCCAGGGCGCGGGCGGCAACGCGCACATCAAGACCGGCACGCTGCGCGACGTACGCGCGATCGCCGGCTACGTCGCGTCGGCCGACGGCAACAGCTATGTCGTCGTCAGCCTGATCAACGATCCGCATTCGGAAGCGGCGCGCGCCGCGCACGACGCGCTGCTCGAATGGGTGTACGAAGGCCCGTCGCAGGGCTTTACGAAGGTTTCCGCGCCCATCGAGGAAGCGCGCGAGAAGCCCAGGAAAAACCCGCGCAAGCGCGGCGGCCACTGAGTATTCCTTCTAGCGATGCCGCGCGCGGCAAGCTCCTAACCGTGTACGCTGTCGGGCAGCATGCGGCGCGCGACATCACGGGCTTGCCGCGTCGGGCGCCGGTCGTGCAGACCGCGCGGCCTCACGAACGATAACGACACCACCCGCCGCGTACCGCGAGGCGGTCAGGGACCAGGAAGGGAGACAAGATGCAATTCGATGCCGAATTGCTGCTGCTCGCCATGGCGCCCGTCTTTCTTGCCTGCATCGGCTCGGAGGCGTGGCACGTGAGCCGCACGCGCCCGGCCGAGCGGCTCTACAGCTGGCGCGACACGCTGTGCAACGCCGCGCTCGCGCTGCTGCAGCAGGCCGCCGACAAGCTCGCGTGGCTCGCGATCATCCCTGTCTACGCGTTTTTCTACGAGCATCACCGCATTCATACATGGCCGGCGACGTGGCTGTCGTTCGTCGTGCTGTTCGTCGCGCAGGACCTGCTCTATTACGTCTTTCATCGCTGCAGTCATCGCGTGCGCTGGCTGTGGGCCGCCCACGTCGTGCATCACTCGTCGGAGCGGATGAATTTTTCGACCGCGTTCCGCCAGAGCCTGCTGTACCCGATCGCCGGCATGTGGGTGTTCTGGATTCCGCTCGTCATTCCTGGCTTTGCTCCGAAGCAGATCGTCGCGATCGTGCTGATCAATCTCGGCTTCCAGTTCTTCGTGCACACGCAGGCGATCGGCAAGCTCGGCTGGCTCGAATACGTGTTCAATACGCCGTCGATCCATCGCGTGCATCATGCGCGCAACGATCGCTACATCGATCGCAATTACGCAGGTGTACTGGTGATCTGGAATCGCCTGCTCGGCAGCTACGTCGAAGAAGATCCGCACGAGGCGCCGCGGTACGGCATCGTCGAGCCGCTGCACACGTACAACCCGCTGAAGGCGACGTTTCACGAATGGGCATCGATGGCCGCAGACTTCACGAGAGTGCGCGGCTGGCGCAACAAATGGCGTGCGCTGTTCGCGCCGCCTGCCTGGGCCGCCGCTCATCATGCGCAGCGCGCGCAGGGAGCCGGCTTGAACTCAAACCATACGGTCGCGCTTCGGACATCGCGCAGGCCGTAGAAGATTCTGTAAGCTGTCGTCACGCCGCCAACGCGGTGGACGCCGCCTGCAACACATGGCATCAAGGGCCACATATACGAGGAGATGCAGTCAACATGAATCAAACCGCTTCGAAGAAACAGCAATGGTTGCGCGTCACGCAGATCGCAGTGGCGAGCGCAGCGTTCGCCGCGCTCGCGGCATGCGGCGGTGGCAGCGACAACAATAGTTCGAGCAGCAGCAACACGCCGCCGGGGGGCGTCACGCTGCAGGTCGTGTCATTCGGCGACAGCCTGTCGGATGTCGGCACATACATGCCGACGGTCCAGGCGAACGTCGGCACGGGCGGCGGCCGCTTCACGACGAATCCGGGTGAGGTCTGGACGCAGAAGGTCGCCGAGTACTACGGCGGCACGCTCACCGCCGCGTACGTCGGCGGCTTCGGCATGCCGCTCACCGCGACGGGCGGCCTCGGTTACGCGCAGGGCGGCTCGCGTGTCGATCTGCAGCCGGGCGAAGGCTACGCGCCGAACAACATGGCCGCGACGACGGTGCCGGTCACGACGCAGGTCGCCGAGTATCTGGCCGGGCACAATAACAGCTTCAATTCGAACCAGCTCGTGCTGATGAACGGCGGCGCGAACGACATCTTCGTCGCGGTCCAAGCGGTCTCGGCTGCCGGTACGGCAGCGGCGACGCAGGCGCTCCTGAACGGCGGTACCCCGGCCGACGCGCAGACGGCGGCAGCCGCCGCGTCGCAGACGGCCACGCTGGCCGCGCTGCAGGACATCACCACCGCGGCGACCACGTTCGTCGGCACGGTGCAGAAGGTCGTCGCGTCGGGCGCGACGCACGTGGTGGTGTCGGACGTGCCGGACATCGCGCAGACGCCGCAAGGTCTCGCCGCGGGCGCGCAAGGCCAGGCGCTCATCAACGCGCTCGTCAAGACCTACAACGGCGTGCTGCAGCAAGGCCTCGCGTCGACCAAGCAGGTCATCTACGTGAGCGCATTCGCGTGGATCGACCAGACGTTGCAGAACTATCAGTCGCTCGGTTTCACCGTGTCGAATACGGGCACCGCGTGTAACCTGACGTCGATGGCCCAAAGCGCGACCACGTACGCGACGAACAATCCGAGCGTGCTCGCCTCCGGCCAGACGGCGGCGGACTTCGGCAGCGCGCTTGCGTCGTCGCTGTTCTGCTCGCCGCAAACCTACACGGTGGCCGGCGCGGACCAGACCTACATGTTCGCCGACCTCGTGCATCCGACCACACATCTGCAAGCGCTGTTCGCACAGCAGGTGGAGACGCAGGTCGCTGCTAGCGGGCTTGGCAAGTAACGCGGCGTTGGCCGTGGGGTTAGCGGTATTGACATGACAGCTAACCGGCGTCGCTAAGGCTGGCTAGATGGCAAAAGGCCCGGCTCGTTGAACGAGCCGGGCCTTTGCCTTTTCCGGTGGCCGTGCCATGCAGCGCAGCGAGCCGATTGCATCAGTGCTGCGCTTCGAATGCCGCCGCCGCGCGCCCGAGCCGATCGTTGACCGCGATCCATTCGATCGTGTCCGGCAGCTTCTCGATCAGAATCCGCGTGACGTTCGCGCGATCGAGCGCGCGCAGCAAGCCGTAGAGCTCGCGTGCATAGACGTGCGGATCTTCCGGCGCGGCGACGAAATGCACGCCGTCGACATCGGCCCACTGTCCCGCACGCGACGCACGCGCGACCAGCGCGACGCGCTCGCCCGGCTCGCGCACCGCGAGCAGCGGCTCGAGCTCGCCGAACGGCAGCAGCACGAGCGGCGTGCGCGGCGCGTAATGCGCTTTCAACGTGCCCGACGCGCGCGGCGCGCTCGCGTCCGACCCGTCGGGCAGACGCGGCGCCTCGCCGAGCACGTCGGCGATATCCTGCGGCGTCACGCGACCGGGCCTCAGCAGCGCCGGAAAGCCGCGCGACAGATCGAGAATCGTCGACTCGATACCGACATCCGACGCGCCGCCATCGAGCACATGAATCGCGCTGCCGAACTCGTCGCGCACATGCTGCGCGGTGGTCGGGCTCACATGCCCGAAGCGGTTCGCCGACGGCGCGGCGACGCCGCCATGCCCGCCGCGCAACGCGCTGAATGCATCGAGCAACGCCTGCGCAACCGGATGCGACGGGCAGCGCAGTCCCACCGAGTCCTGCCCGCCGCTGACCGCCGCCGGAATGCGCGCAGCGCGCTTGAGGATCAGCGTGAGCGGT
Source organism: Paraburkholderia sp. 35.1 (assembly GCF_050436525.1). Classification (NCBI taxonomy): domain Bacteria; kingdom Pseudomonadati; phylum Pseudomonadota; class Betaproteobacteria; order Burkholderiales; family Burkholderiaceae; genus Paraburkholderia; species Paraburkholderia sp. 35.1. The sequence continues at coordinate 1,273,208 of NZ_JBNDMJ010000003.1, forward strand.
CCCGGCCAGAACGCGTCGATCAGGCGCTGCGCATCCGCCGGCAAATACTCGACCCAGTAGTTCGGATCGCCATGCGGCGCGAGATGCACGATCACCGGATGATTGGCCGGCCGCCCCTTCGCCGCGTAAATGCGCGCGACCGCGTCCGGGTTCTCGGCATCGCCGCCGAGGCCGTACACGGTTTCCGTCGGAAACGCGACCAGTCCCCCCGCGTCGAGCAAGGCCGCCGCGTGCTCGATCTGCGCGGCGCTGACCGGCAACGCGTTGGTAGCGTCCTCGGCGGGTTTCTGTTGATCCGGCATGGCGCGCGCGTCAGCTGGTAGCGATGTGCAGCAGCCGCGCGCAATCGCGCGCCGCGGTGCGGGCTTCTTCGAGGGTCGGCGCGGTGAAGTTCACGTGGCCCATCTTGCGGCCGCAACGCGCCTCTTCCTTGCCGTACAGATGCAGGCGCGCTGACGGCATCGCGGCGACTTCCTGCCAGGGCGGCGTGACCGCCGCGCGCTTCGGACCGTCCGGAAACCACACGTCGCCGAGGATGTTCAGCATCACCGCCGGCGAATGCTGGCGCGTGTCGCCGAGCGGCATGCTGGTCATCGCGCGCACCTGCTGCTCGAACTGGCTCGTCGCGCACGCGTCGACCGTGTAGTGGCCGGAGTTATGCGGGCGCGGCGCCATTTCGTTGGCGACCAGCGAGCCGTCTTCGAGAATGAAGAATTCGACGCACAGCACGCCGACGTAGCCGAGCTTCTCGGCGATCTGCAGCGCGGCCTGTTGAGCCTGCTGCACGAGCGCCGGCGACGCGTCCGGCGCGGGGACGATGGTGTGCGACAGCACGCCGTCGCGATGGGTGTTCTGCGCGAGCGGATAGACCACCGACGCCCCGCTCGCCGCGCGCGCGATCAGCGCCGACACCTCGAACTTCAGCGGCAGGCGCTTCTCGAGCACACACGGCACGCCGCCGAGCGACGCATGCGCCTCGCGCACTTCCTCGGCGTTGCGCACGCGAATCTGGCCTTTGCCGTCGTAACCCATGCGCGCCGTTTTCAGGATGCCGGGCAGCACCGCTTCGAGCGCGCCATCGCCCAGCGCCGCAAGCGCATCCGACGACTCGATCACGACGTGCGGCGCAACCGTCACACCCGACGACGCGATAAAGCGCTTCTCGGCGATCCGGTCCTGCGCGACGGCGACGCAACGCCCCGCCGGGCTCACGAAGGTGGACTTGCCGAGAAAGTCGAGGCTCGCGGACGGCACGTTCTCGAATTCGGTCGACACCGCCGCGCACAACCGCGCGAGTTCGGTCAGCGCCGCTTCGTCGCCGTAGGCCGCGCGCAGGTGGCGGTCGGCGACCGCGCCGGCCGGGCTGGTTTCGTCCGGGTCGAGCACGGCGACGCGATAGCCCATCGCCTGGGCGGCAAAACAGAACATGCGGCCGAGCTGGCCGCCACCGACCATGCCAAGCCATGCGCCGGGCAGAATCGGTGAAACCGGTGTGTTGTCAGGGTTCATCTTGGTGGTCGGTCGCAGCCGGATACGCGTCGCGCTCATGCATCGAGCGGCGGGCATCCGGCCGGGGGTCGGACAGGAGACGTCTTATAAAACAACCAGCGCGCTTACAGCGCCGGCAATACCATCGCGTGAGCCGCTTCGTTCTGGCGCACACGGAATGCAGCGAGCTTGTCCGCGTATTCGGCGCTGGTGCCGGAGAGCAGGGACACCGCAAACAGCGCCGCGTTCGCGGCACCCGCCTCGCCGATCGCAAACGTCGCGACCGGCACACCCTTGGGCATCTGCACGATCGAATGCAGCGAATCGACGCCCTTCAGATACTTGCTCGCGACCGGCACGCCAAGCACCGGCACCGTGGTCTTCGCGGCCAGCATGCCCGGCAGATGCGCGGCGCCGCCCGCACCCGCGATGATCGCGCGAATGCCGCGCTCGCGCGCGCTTTCAGCATAGGCGAACATTTCGTCGGGCATGCGGTGCGCGGACACGACCTTCGCTTCGTACGGCACGCCGAATTCCTGCAGAATCGCGACGGCGTTTTTCATCACTTCCCAGTCGGAACTGGAGCCCATCAATACGCCGACGACCGGCGCATCATGCGTATGGGCGGTTTGTGCTTCACTCATCTTACGGCTTCCTTGTTTCCCGGCGATGCGCGCCTGACACGGCGCGCGCGATCAGATCAGTCGAGCTTGTGGCCGGTCAGGCGCTCAAGCGCTTCCTGGTACTTCTCGCCCGTTTTCGTGACCACGTCGTCCGGCAGCTTCGGCGCCGGCGGCTCTTTCTTCCACGGCTGGGTTTCGAGCCAGTCGCGCACGAACTGCTTGTCGAACGACGGCGGGTTCGTGCCGACCTGGTACTGGTCCGCCGGCCAGAAGCGCGACGAATCGGCGGTCAGCGCCTCGTCCATCAGATACAGCTTGCCGTGGTTGTCCAGACCGAATTCGAACTTCGTGTCCGCAATGATGATGCCGCGCGTGGCCGCGTAATCAGCGGCTTCCTTATACAGACGGATCGAAATGTCGCGGATCGTGGCCGACAGTTCGGTGCCGATGCGGCGCTCCATCTCGTCGTAGGTGATGTTTTCGTCGTGGTGGCCCATCTCGGCCTTGGCGGCCGGCGTGAAGATCGGCTCGGGCAGCTTCTGCGCGTTCAGCAGACCCGGCGGCAGTTGCACGCCGCAGACCGAACCGGTGGCCTGGTAATCTTTCCAGCCGCTGCCGGCCAGATAGCCGCGCACCACCGCTTCGACGAGGATCGGCTCGAGACGCTTGACGACCACCGCGCGCCCCTTGACCTGCTCGACTTCGTCCGGCGCGACCACCGACTCCGGCGCGACGCCCGTCAGGTGGTTCGGCACCACGTGCTTCAGTTTCTCGAACCAGAAGTTCGCCATCGCGTTGAGCACGCGACCCTTGTTCGGAATCGGCTCGCCCATGATCACGTCGAACGCCGACAGACGGTCGGTCGTGACGATCAGCAACTGATCGTTGCCCACGGCATAGTTGTCGCGGACTTTGCCGCGGCCGAGCAGCGGCAGCGAGCGGAGCGTGGATTCGTAGAGGGTAGACATCGTCGTGGTTCGCTAAAAGTGGTGCAAAAAATGTGACCGGAACAAAAGGGAAACGCCGTTCCCCCGATGATGCGGGAACGGCGATCGGACGACAACCTGGCCAAACGGCCAGGCGCGGAGCCAAAACTACAGCTTAACGGACGACTTGCGCGAGCTCGCCCGACTTGTACTTCTCCGCAATTTTATCAAGCGAAACCGGCTTGATCTTGCCAGCCTGGCCTTCGCAGCCGAATTGCATGTAACGGTCGATACAGATCTTCATCGCCGCTTCGCGCGCCGGCTTCAGGTAATCGCGCGGATCGAACTTGCCCGGGTTGGTCGCCATGTAGCGACGGATCGCGCCCGTGATCGCCAGACGCAGGTCGGTATCGATGTTGACCTTGCGCACGCCGTGACGGATGCCTTCCTGGATTTCTTCGACCGGCACGCCGTAGGTTTCCTTCATGTCGCCGCCGAATTCGCGGATTTCCGCGAGCAGCTCCTGCGGCACCGACGACGAGCCGTGCATCACGAGGTGCGTGTTCGGAATGCGCTGATGGATTTCCTTGATGCGCTGGATCGAGAGAATATCTCCCGTCGGCTTCTTGCTGAACTTGTAGGCGCCGTGCGAGGTGCCGATCGCGATGGCCAGCGCGTCGCACTGGGTCAGCTTGACGAAGTCGGCGGCCTGCTCCGGATCGGTCAGCAGTTGTTCACGCGTCATCGTGCCTTCGGCGCCGTGGCCGTCTTCCTTGTCGCCCTTCATCGTTTCGAGCGAACCGAGCACGCCCAGCTCCGCTTCCACGGTGACGCCGATCGAGTGCGCCGCCTCGACGACCTTGCGCGACACTTCGACGTTGTACTCGTACGATGCGACCGTCTTGCCGTCGGCTTCGAGCGAACCGTCCATCATCACGCTGGTGAAGCCGCTGCGAATCGCCGCCATGCACACCGCCGGCGACTGACCGTGGTCCTGGTGCATCACCACCGGAATGTGCGGATACGACTCGACCGCCGCTTCGATCAGATGACGCAGGAACGGCTCGCCCGCGTACTTACGCGCGCCGGCCGACGCCTGCATGATGACCGGGGCGTTGACCTTGTCGGCCGCGGCCATGATCGCCTGCACCTGCTCCAGGTTGTTCACGTTGAATGCCGGAAGGCCATAGCCGTTTTCCGCAGCATGGTCCAGCAGTTGACGCATTGATACGAGAGGCATGCTGAAACTCCTTAGATTGAAACGAATTCTTTTGCCGTCGGCATCTTTTGCGGCGATTTTATCGCGAAGCAGGCGGCGTTCCCGCGATGACACCGGCGCTTTGGTGCGCCGTCGCACATGGACCGTGCGGGTTTCGCCGCGCTGCTTCGCTCAATCGAGCCTGTGCCGATCGAGCAGTCCTGCCTGATCAGTACGGTTCACCGACCCGCACGATCTTCAACGTGTTGGTGCCGCCCGCCTGACCCATCGGCTCGCCGACCGTCAGCACGACCATGTCGCCGTGCGACGCGTAGCCCTTGCCGACCACCGTTTCGAGCGCCTGCTGCAGCGCCGTGTCGCGGTCGGTGTTGGTGTCCAGATGCAGCGAAGTCACGTTGCGGTACAGCGCCATCGCCCGTTCGCTGCCGACGCGCGGCGTCAGCGCGAAGATCGGCACGTGGGTCCAGTGACGCGACATCCACAGCGCGGTCGAGCCCGATTCGGTCAGCGCGACGATGGCCTTGGCGCCCAGGTGATAGGCGGTGAACAGCGCGCCCATCGCGATCGACTGGTCGATCCGCGTGAACGTGCGGTCGAGGAAGTCCTTGTCGAGCTCCGACTGCTCGGACTTTTCCGCTTCGACGCAAATCGCGGCCATCGTCTCGATGGTCTGCACCGGGTACTTGCCCGCCGCCGATTCCGCCGACAGCATCACCGCGTCCGTGCCGTCGAGCACCGCGTTGGCGACGTCCGACACTTCCGCGCGGGTCGGCACCGGCGCGTGGATCATCGACTCCATCATCTGGGTCGCGGTGATCACGAACTTGTTCGATTCGCGCGCCATCCGGATCATGCGCTTTTGCAGCGCCGGCACCGCGGCATTGCCCACTTCCACGGCCAGATCGCCACGCGCGACCATGATGCCGTCCGACGCGTCGAGGATGCCTTGCAGCGCCGGAATCGCTTCCGCGCGCTCGATCTTCGCGATCATCTTCGGCTTGATGCCGTACGGCGCGCCGGCGATGTTCGCGAGCTGGCGGGCCATTTCCATGTCGGTCGCGTTTTTCGGGAACGACACCGCGACGAAATCGACGCCGAGCGACATCGCCGTGCGGATGTCCTCCATGTCTTTCGCGGTCAGCGCGGGCGCCGACAGACCGCCGCCCTGGCGGTTGATGCCCTTGTTGTTCGACAGCTCGCCGCCGATCTTCACGACCGTGTGGATCTCGTTGCCGATCAGGCGCTGCACGTTCAGCACGATCAGGCCGTCGTTGAGCAGCAGTACGTCGCCCGGCTTCAGGTCGCGCGGCAGATCCTTGTAGTCGAGGCCGACGCGCTCGTCGTTGCCGAGCTCGCAGTCGGCATCGAGGACGAACGGATTGCCGGTGACGAGCGTCGTGCGGCCGTTCTCGAATTTGCCGACGCGGATTTTCGGGCCTTGCAGGTCAGCCATGATGGCGACTTCGCGGCCGGCCTGGCGGGCCGCCTCGCGCACGAATTCGGCGCGCTGGCGATGGTCGTCCGCGGTGCCATGTGAGAAATTGAGCCGCACCACGTCCAATCCCGCCTGAATCATTTGCAGCAGGATTTCCAGCGTGCTGGAAGCCGGACCGATAGTAGCGACAATCTTGGTGGCGCGATGCATGAGTCTCCTCGTCTGGATAGGATCGCTGGTAAGAGCGCTGCGGGGCTGCTGCGGAGTTCGCGCATCGAAAGATGCTGCCTGGGGTCGCGCGCCGGTTGTGGCCGGTGTCGCTTTGTGGAGTGATGCGGGTGATGCGGTATTCGAGAGCGGCGCCTCGCGCGCCTGAGATTTGCTGCCCTGCTTGCCGGAAGGCTGTTCCGGCTGGGCCGAATCGTGTTGAGCAGCTTCGACCTGTGCCGTTGGGGGCTGCTCCGCGTCGCCGGTCGGAGCTTGCGCTGCAACCGGTTCCGCGGGCGCTCCGGCGGCTAGCGCCGGTTCGGTGGCCGCGGGCGCTATCGGCGCTTCGGCAGCCTCGTCCTGTCCGGCCGCTGCCGACGCAGCGGCCGCGCGCTCCCCTGCCGGCGTTGCCGCGTTACCGCGCGGCGCTTTTACGCCACGCGCCTTGGTCGACTTCGCCGCTGGGGAGCGCGTCGCCACGTTAAGCCCGCGCTTCCAGAACTTCTACCGCCGGCAGCTTCTTGCCCTCGAGGAACTCGAGGAATGCGCCGCCGCCCGTAGAAATGTAGCTGACCTGGTCGTGGATGCCGTACTTGGCGATTGCCGCGAGCGTATCGCCGCCGCCTGCGATCGAGAACGCCGCCGAGCGCGCGATCGCGTCCGCGAGCGTCTTCGTGCCGTTGCCGAACTGGTCGAACTCGAACACGCCGACCGGGCCGTTCCACACGATCGTGCCGGCCTTCTCGAGTTGCGCGGCGAGCACCTTGGCCGTTTCCGGGCCGATGTCGAGGATCATGTCGTCGTCCTGCACATCGGCGACGGCCTTTACTTCTGCCTTCGCGGTCGGCGAGAACTCCTTGGCCGTGACGACGTCGGTCGGGATCGGCACCGAGGCGCCGCGGCCCTTGGCCGCGTCGATGATCGCCTTCGCTTCGTCGACCAGATCGGCTTCGGCGAGCGACTTGCCGATCTTCAGGCCGGCCGCGAGCATGAACGTATTGGCGATGCCGCCGCCGACGATCAGCTGGTCGACCTTCTCCGCGAGCGACTTCAGGATGGTCAGCTTGGTCGACACCTTGGAGCCCGCGACGATCGCCACGAGCGGACGCTTCGGTGCGCCGAGCGCCTTGCCGAGCGCTTCGAGCTCAGCGGCGAGCAGCGGACCCGCGCAGGCAACCGGCGCGTACTTCGCGATGCCGTGCGTAGTCGCTTCGGCGCGGTGGGCGGTGCCGAACGCGTCGTTCACGTAGATATCGCAGAGCTTGGCCATTTTCTGCGCGAGCTCGTCGGAATCTTTCTTTTCGCCCTTGTTGACGCGGCAGTTTTCGAGCAGCACGACCGAGCCCGGCGCGACGTTCACGCCGTTTTCGACCCAATTCGCGACGAGCGGCACGTCGCGGCCGAGCAGCTCCGCGAGACGCTTCGCCACCGGTGCGAGCGAATCTTCCGGCTTGAAGTCGCCTTCGGTCGGACGGCCAAGGTGCGAGGTGACCATTACCGCGGCGCCGGCGTCGAGCGCGGCCTTGATGGCCGGCACGGAAGCGCGGATGCGGGTGTCTTCGGTGATGTTGCCTTGATCGTCCTGCGGCACGTTCAGATCGGCGCGGATGAACACGCGTTTGCCGGACAGCTTGCCTTCGGCGATCAGGTCGGAGAGACGCAATACCTTGTTCATGGGCTTGAGTATGCGAGTTGATGAGAAGGCGGTGACGGACAGCGCGCGGGGACGAGGCGCAGCGAACTCCAGCGCTTCGGCACAACGGCTCCGCGGGATCGGGCGCCGGCGGCCGGTCGCGGCACCAGGCGCCTTGCCGCGGCGCGCTCAACCCGGAAAAGGCATTTTAACTGATCCCAACGGCCTTCTGATCCGCGACACGGCGAATGTCGCGCATTTGATCGCAAGGCCGCAGATGCCGCGGCGGAGCATTCATCGCCGCACCCCGGGCCCGGCCCTCACAGGAAGACGCGCATCAGCGTGAATACGACCATTCCGGTCACGATCGTGCCGAGCATGGTGCGCCGCCACAAAAACCAGCCGAGGCCGGCGAGCGTCGCGTAAAGCTCATGGTTGGAAGGCGCGAACGACAGCCCATCGGACGTCGTCAGCACGTCGGGCACCACCACCGCGGCGAGCGCGGCGGCCGGCGCGTAGCGCAGCATCTTCTGCACGCGCGCCGGCAGTACCGTGCGCTCGCCGCCGATCAGGAACATCGCGCGCGTGAGCGCGGTGACGAAGGTCATGCCGAAAATGGCGAGCCAGATTTGCGTGGAGGTCATCGGGAGTCTCCGGCGCGATCGTTCACGCCACGAATGCGGCGCAGGTCGGCGCGCTCGATCATCAGGTCGGCCGCGCTGCCGGCCGCGATCGCCGCGATCACCGCGAGCAGCAACGCCAGCCGGTACGGCAGATCGAGCGCGAGCAGCGACACGATGCCGGCCACGCTGACCGCGACCAGCGTCGAGCGGGTGGCGATCGCCGACACCATCACCGGCAGCAGCGCGAGCGTGCCGGCCAGCGCGAGCCCCCAGTTGTCCGGAATCAGGCTCGCGAGCAGGATGCCGATGATCGACGACACCTGCCACGACAGCCAGCTCGATACCGCCATGCCCCAGAAGTACGCCTCCTTGCCCGGCACGTAGCCGGTCGGAAAGCTCTTCTTGACGAATAGCAGATAGATCACGTCGCCGTTGAAATAGCCCAGCACGATGCGCCGCCACATCGACAGATACGAGAAGTGCGGCGCGAGGCCGGCGCTGAAGATCACGAAGCGGGTGTTGACCATCGCCGCGGTCAGCAGCACCGTCCACACCGGCAGCTTCGCGGCGAGGAGCGGCAACACTGCCAGCTGCGACGATCCGGCGTAGCACAGCAGCGACATCGTGAGCGCCTGCGGCAGCGTGAGCACGGACTTGCTCATCGCGATGCCGGTCACGAGGCCCCAGGAAAAAATCGCCATCAGCGTGGGGGCGTAGGCGCGCGCGCCTTCACGAAAAGCGCGGCGATCGGTGTCGGACAGTCGAGCGAGCATCGGGCGAAGGGTGCGGGCGCAGGAAACGCCGTCAAGAAGGCCAGGTCGGCGCCAGCTTGCGAGACCACCCGCTGGCGCATCCGGATTTGATTTATGCGTGCGCTGGATTATAGCGTCCGGGGTGCGCCCAAATGCCCGTGGTGTGTGCAAAAGACGCTAAAATAGCGCTCCCGGCTATGTCCTGCGCTCATGGCCGCACCTCATAACGCACCTGCTGGAGAACCGTATGTCAATGGCCGACCGCGACGGCAAGATCTGGATGGATGGCAAGCTCATCGAGTGGCGTGATGCCAAAATCCACGTGCTCACCCATACGCTGCACTACGGCATGGGCGTGTTCGAGGGCGTGCGCGCTTACAAGACCGCCGACGGCGCCACCGCGATTTTCCGCCTGCAGGAGCACACCAAGCGCCTGCTGAACTCGGCGAAGATCTTCCAGATGGCCGTGCCGTTCGACCATGAAACGCTCGCCGCCGCGCAGCGCGAAGTGGTCCGCCAGAACAAGCTCGATTCATGCTATCTGCGCCCGATCATCTGGGTCGGCTCGGAAAAGCTCGGCGTGTCGGCCAAGGGCAACACGATTCACGTCGCGATCGCCGCGTGGCCGTGGGGCGCATACCTTGGCGAAGACGGCATCACCAAGGGCATCCGCGTAAAGACGTCGTCGTTCACGCGCCATCACGTGAACGTGTCGATGGTGCGCGCGAAGGCGTCGGGCTGGTACGTGAACTCGATCCTCGCGAACCAGGAAGCGATCACCGACGGCTACGACGAAGCGCTATTGCTCGACGTCGACGGCTACGTGTCAGAAGGCTCGGGCGAGAACTTCTTCCTCGTCAACAACGGCAAGCTGTACACGCCTGATCTGTCGTCGTGCCTCGACGGCATCACGCGCGACACCGTCATCACGCTCGCGCGCGACATGGGTCTGCAGGTAATCGAAAAGCGCATCACGCGCGACGAAGTCTATACCTGCGACGAAGCGTTCTTCACCGGCACGGCGGCTGAAGTCACGCCGATCCGCGAGCTCGATAACCGCACGATCGGCGCTGGCGCGCGCGGCCCGATCACCGAAAAGCTGCAGTCGGCTTTCTTCGACGTCGTGAACGGCAGGAGCGCGAAATACGCGCACTGGCTCACGAAGATCTGAGCGACGTTTCGAGACGCCCCGCGCAGCCCAACGGCGGCGCACTGCAAGCACCCCGTATACAACGAGAAAGTCTCATGAGCGAAATCAAGGAAATGCCGCTGGTCGAACTGTCGGCAAAAGATCTGCCGGCGTATTGTCCGAACCCGGCCATGCCGCGCTGGAGCGCGCATCCGCGCGTCTTCATCGACGTGTCGCACGGCGAAGCGCGTTGCCCGTATTGCAGCACGCGTTACAAGCTGCGCGACGGCGAAGTGATCAAGGGCCATTGATCCAACGCATCGAGCGGTTCTGAGCCAGCTTGCACGGCACGAGGCGCGCGTTTTGAATCACGCGCTCGCCGCGCCGCCATCGCGGCGCGTGTGGCCAAACGGCATCGCGCCGTGCGGCTCTCCGCTTTCCCCATTTACCTATCCGAGTGCCGCGCGCATCGCGCGCGGCCCTTGTTATCGACACCGGACACTCACTCTGATGCGTCGCGCGTTGGTTATCGCACCGAACTGGATCGGTGACGCATTGATGGCGCAGCCGCTGTTTGCGCGCCTCGTGAAATTGCATCCGCGCATCGTCATCGACGCGGTCGCGCCCAGCTGGGTCGCCCCCGTGCTTGAACGCATGCCGGAAATCCGCGACGTCTACGCGACCGATCTCGCCCACGGCAAGCTGCAGATGCTGCGCCGCTGGCAGCTGTCGAGCGATCTGCGCGACGTCGGCTACGACGCGGCCTACGTGCTGCCGAATTCGTTCAAGTCGGCGCTGATTCCGTGGCTGGCGGGCATTCCGCTGCGCATCGGCTACACCGGTGAGAGTCGCTACGGCGTGCTGAACGTGCGTCACGCGAATCCGCGCAAGGACGCCCGCCCGCCGATGGTCGGCCACTACGCCGCCCTCGCCTATGCGCCAGGCGCCAAGGTCCCCGAAGATCTGCCGATGCCGCGCCTCGACACGGACCTGAACGAGGCCTCGCGCGTGTCGGCGCGCTTCAATCTCGATACGCGCGTGCCGCTGCTGGTGTTCTGCCCCGGCGCCGAATACGGTCCTGCGAAGCGCTGGCCGCCCGAGCACTTCGCGTCGCTCGCGCAGATGGTCGGCCAGTCGTTCCCGTACACGCAAATCGTCGCGCTCGGCTCGCCGAAAGACGCGCCGCTCGCGCAGGCGATCGCCGAGAAAGCGCCGAACGTGCGCAACCTGTGCGGCCAGACCGCACTGGGCGAGGCTTGCGCGCTGATCTCGCGGGCCAACGCGGTCGTCACCAACGACTCCGGACTGATGCACGTCGCCGCCGCGCTGCGCCGCCCGCTCGTGGCCGTCTACGGTTCGACCGATCCGCGCCACACCCCGCCCTTGTCCGAGCTCGCGAAGGTACAATGGCTTCATCTCGAATGCAGCCCCTGTTTTGAGCGCGAGTGCCCGCTCGGTCATCTGAACTGTCTGAAGCAGCTGAGCGCCGAGCAGGTTTTCGGCGATTTGCGCGGCATGCTGCTCGCGCAGCGCTGAGCCGACTGGTACTTGCACGCAACACCGCACGCCCCGAGCGCGTCGCGTCATGTTCGCGCCTTGCGGCACGGGCAAGCTGACGCCGGGGGCGATGGTCCGGCGCTCTGGACCGTCCCGCTACCGCAGACCCGCAACCGCGCGCCGCGCACAAGAGACTGACAAGCCATGCCACGTTTTGCCCATATCTTCGAAGCCGCCGCCGATACCCTGAACGCCTACTATCAGGCCGTCGCCGAGGTCAATATCGACAGCTTGATGGGCTTGTGGATCGACGAGGAGTTCGTCAGCTGCATCTGCGCGGACGGCTCGCATCTGCACGGCCTCGAGAGCATCCGCAATGGCTTGCAGGTCCAGCTCGAAGCGCTGCCGGTGTCGATCGAGCCGCTCGACATCCGCGTCTACGACAGCCTCGGCACCGTCGTCTATGCGATTGCCGAAGCACATCGTCCGGCCGACCCGACCGCCACGCCCGCGATGGTTTTCACCACCTATGTGATGGTCCATGAACGCGGCGAATGGCGCATTGCGCATATTCACGCAAGCCCGATGCCGAACGAGACCGCCAGCCAGTTCGCAACGAAGATGCGGCATGGCCAGGGCCCGCTGCACTGACGCGCGGCACCACGACAGATTCAGAATCACGTTTTCTCGCTCTTCCGCCGGTATGAGTTCGACGCCACATAAACCCGCTTCCTCCGGTACGGCCCCCGCCAAGGTGGCGGCCGCCGTCGAGGCGACCGTCGAGCTGCTGTACCGCGCGCCGCTCTGGCTGCCGAACCGGCATGTGCAGACGATCGTCCCGTCGCTGTTCGCGCGCCGCCCCGCAGTATCGTTTCGCCGTGAGCGCTGGGACACCCCGGACGGCGATTTCATCGATCTCGACTGGGTCGCGCACGATACTCCGCCCACCGACGCCGCGCCGCTCTTCGTGCTGTTTCACGGCCTGGAAGGCAGCTCGTCGTCGCACTACGCGGTCGCGCTGATGGCCGCCGCGCGCGAATACGGCTGGCACGGCGTGGTGCCGCACTTTCGCAGTTGCAGCGGCCCGCTGAACCGGCTGCCGCGCTTCTACCATCTCGCCGACAGCAACGAGGTCGACTGGATCCTGCGCCGCCTGCGCGCCGCGCATCGCGGGCCGGTGGTCGCGGCGGGCGTGTCGCTCGGCGGCAACGTGCTGCTGCGCTGGCTCGGTGAGCGGCAGGCCGATGCGGCGCGGGTGGTAGCCGCCGCTGCCGCGATTTCGACACCGATCGACGTCCATGCGGGCGGCCGTGCGCTGTCGCAGGGCTTCGGCCTCGTCTACACGCGCAGCTTCCTGAAGACGCTGAAGCACAAGGCCAACCAGAAGCTCGAGCAGTTCCCGGGCCTGTTCGATCGCGACGCGATGCTCGCGAGCCGCACGATGTACGAGTTCGACAACGTCGTGACCGCGCCGCTGCACGGCTTTCGCGATACCGACGACTACTGGAGCACCGCAACCACCCGCCCGCTGCTGCCGCACATTCAGGTGCCGACGCTCGTGCTCAACGCGCGCAACGACCCGTTCCTGCCGGCCGAAGCGCTGCCGTCGCGGCACGAGGTGTCGGCGGCGGTCGAGCTTTATCAGCCTGAGCACGGCGGCCACGCGGGCTTCATGACCGGGCCGTTCCCGGGCCGCATCGACTGGCTGTCGCGGCGCGTGTTCGGCTATCTGGAGCGACACGTCGATCATGGATGACATCGTCAAACAGGCGCTCGCCAAATGGCCGAACGTGCCGAGCTGCACCGGCTGGCTGATGCTCGACCGGCGCGGCAACTGGCGCATGCGCGACGAAGCGGCCCAGGCGAGCGGCACGCCCGGCGTGCCGATCCGGCATGAGGCGCTGCTTGGCTTCATCAACCGGAACTATGAGGCCGATGAGCGCGGACAGTGGTTTTTTCAGAACGGACCACAGCGCGTGTATGTCGAGCTGGCTTATACGCCGTGGGTGGTCAGATTGTCCGCGCACGCGGATGGAACGCTCGCGCTGCACGACCAGGGCGGCGGCGCGTTCGAGCCGGCGGCGGTGTTCGCGGATGAAGACGGCGGCATTCTGTTTGCCGATCGCTCGCAGCCAGCACGTATCGCGGTGCTGCACGACCACGACCTCGAGATCTTCTCCGATCACGCGACGCTCGCCGACGATGGCTCATTGAGCGGTGCGTTCCACTGGAATGTTCAGCGCACCTTGCCGCTGCAAAGCGTGCGACGCGATCAGGTGGCCGCCCGCTTTGGCTTCGTTGCGAGCCCGGCGGCGCAGGTCTGACGCGCGCAGTGGCGCGCGTTCACGTCCACCCTACCCTTTCTCGTCGAGCCGCTCCTCCTTGTAGCGGCTCTCCATCTCGTGCAGGCGCGCGTCGACGGTCGCGAGGTCGTAATAGCCGATCGTCTTCAGGTCGCGCGCGTCCTTCAGCTGCCGGATCGCCGATGGCCACGCGCCCTCCAGCGCGAACTTCTCCGCCATCGCGCGATGCTGCGTCAATGCATCGCCACTGCCCGCGCTCGCCTGCGCGAGATAGAGCCACCACGCGGGTTGATCGGGATGCGCCCGGGTCTCCTGCTTCGCGAGCGCCTGCGCGTCGGTGAAGCGATGCAGCGTCAACAGCGTGCGGATATGCATGTCGATCGCCGCGTTCGATTGCGGCCAGCGCTTCTGCGCGAGCTCGGCGAGACGCGCGGCTTCCAGTGCGACCGCTACCGCCGCCATTGGAAAAGCGGCTCTGCGCGCCGCCGTAGGTGCCGAACACGCCGCGCGCGATGTCGGGCGGCAGGATCGGATCGGCATGCGCGTCGCTCGGGCCGCTCACGAGCGGCGCCTCGGACGATGCGCGACGGATAGCGACGCAGCGAGGAATCGTTTTCGATGCAATGCGAAGCCGGTCTGACGAAGTCGAAAAACGCCGCCCGTGGCCCGGACTAAGATAATGGGCAGGGGCGTCGCAGGACGCGTACGAGGCAAAACTCAGAGCACGACACAGCGCAAATGTAATCAGTCGCCGCGACGATTCGAGGCCGCGCCGCACTGCTATGATAGGCGCCCTCTGAAGGAGTCAACCATGCCTGAACTCACTCATTTCGATGCGGCCGGTGACGCGCATATGGTGGACGTCGGCGGCAAGCAGGAGACCAGGCGCATCGCGATCGCGCGTGGCTCGATCCGCATGCTGCCCGACACGTTCGCGCTGATCCGCGACGGCAACGCCAAAAAGGGGGACGTGATCGGCATCGCGCGGATCGCGGCGATCCAGGCCTCGAAGCGCACCGCCGATCTGATTCCGCTCTGTCATCCGCTCGCGCTGACACGCGTGAAGGCCGATTTCGAACTCGACGAGCAGATGCCCGGCGTGCATTGCACGGTCCAGGTCGAGACGTTTGGACGCACGGGCGTCGAAATGGAGGCGCTTACCGCCGTGCAGATCGGGCTGCTGACCGTGTACGACATGTGCAAGGCGGTGGATCGCGGGATGACCATCACCGATGTGAAGGTGATGGAAAAGCATGGCGGGAAATCGGGGGATTGGGTGGCGCAAGCTTGACGTGCGGTTCGACAACTATCCGGATAGCAACATGACCATCGACGAACTGCTCGAGCAGCTACTGGCGTTTCGCGACGCGCGCGACTGGCGGCAGTTTCACACGCTGCGCAACCTGATCGTCTCCACCGGCATCGAAGCCGGTGAGCTGTTGGAGACGATTCAGTGGAAGACCGATGCGCAGATCGACGCGCTGCTCGGCGATCCCGCGCAATCGACGAACCTCAGGCACGAGTGCGCCGACGTGTTCATGTATCTGCTGCTGGTCGCCCATACCGCCGGCTTCGATCTCGTCGACGCGGCAGCGGAAAAACTGAAGCTGAACGAAGCGCGCTACCCCGTCGACAAGGCGAAAGGCAAGGCCGCGAAGTATTCCGAGCTTTGAACTTTGAAGGGAGGAAGCCGCGGCGTCAGCACGCCTAAGCTTCCGCGGTCCGATCAATCGTCGTCGCTGTCGTCATCCCGCGTCGCATCGGCCGCCGGTGTGCCGTAGCGCTTCACCAACTGCCGCTTGAAGCCCGCGAGCGACTTCTGCTCGTCGACGAGCTGGTAGAGATAGCCGAGCTGCGCCGGCCAGTCTTTCAATTCCTCGGCGAAGATCCGCAAGCGCTCGACCGTATCGAGCGCCGCCGCGGTATCGCCGCTCAGCGCCTGCAGCACCGCGTAGCGACGCAGCACCGTCTCGCCCGGCAACAGCGCGATCGCCTGCTTGTGCATCGCGAGCTTGCGCTGCAGGTTCAGCGGATTCATCGGCTGCAGCGTCGCAAGACCGTATTCGCCCCACGCGCCGAACAGGAACGACGGATCGGCGCTGTACTGCTCGGCCGGACGCGCGCCGTAGTAGAGCACCTCGGCGCGCGCATAGTCGCGATACACCGGATACAGCGCGGCGAGTCCGCCGAACACCACCACCGCGAACGCACCGAGCGACAGATTCGCCGGCACCGCGCGCAACGGCCGCGTTTCGAGCAGGCCGAACACGAACATCGCGGGCAACAGGAAGAACATGTACTGCTGCGGATACTCGACGAGCGCATGCATCGTCAGCACGCCGATCAGCGCGATGCCGAACACGCGCGCGGCGCTTTGCGGCGCACGCACGACGCGCACGAGCCACGCGACGAGACCCACGAGCACGATCGCGAGACCGATCAGACCGGTTTTCGCGAGCAGGTCGACGAAAATGTCGTGCGAGTTGTTGGCGATTTCGACGCCGCCCAGCTGCTTGACGAGCTCGAACTGATGGCTCGGAAATTCGCCCCAGCCGACGCCGAGCAGCGGATGCTGCTTGAACATCGTCCAGCCGTATTTCAACAGCGCGAGGCGCGGCGCGATCTGGCCGGCATCCTGGAAGCGCTCGGCCGCCGACTGCCCGAGTTCGAGGTGAAAGCGCACGTTGGCCCAGCGGATCAGCGCATTGACCACGAAAAACAGCACCGCGAGCGCGATCGGCACCAGCCATTCACGGTTGCTGCGGCGCAGTTTCGGTTCGGTGCGCGTCTGCGCGAAGGCCATCCAGAAGCCGGCCACGACGATCACGCCCATCTGCAGCCATGGACCCCGCGACACGGTCAGCGCGAGGCCGACCGAGAAAATCGTCGACACGAGCAGCCAGATGGGCACCGCGATGCGGCGCGTCTGCACGAGGTACAGCGCGCCCGCCATCGCGAACGCGATATACGTCGCGAGGTGGTTCGCCTGCGCCATGTTGCCGAACGGCCGGCGCTCGACGGTCACGTTATACGCGACGACGAGCGGAGCCACGCGCGCCTCGAGGTGAAACAGCTGGATCACCTGACTGAACACCGCGAACAGACCGCCGACGATCAACGCCCCCGCCGCCCAGCGCAACGCGGTCTCGTCGAGCTTCACGCGCGTGAAGCCGTAGCCCACATGCACGGCCATCCACGCAGCGAGCAGGAAGCCCGCGCCGAGCCAGTTCATCGATGGCTCCGCGACCGGCAGCACCAGCGTCTGCACGACCAGCACGAGGCCGAACAGCAAGGGTACGAGCGCGACCGTGGGCGACGCGAAGCTCACGCGCGGCCGGGTGGTCGCGACCAGCAGCACGACGGCCGCCCCGGTCAGCAGAAACAGCGCGAGCGAGGTGAATTCGGCGTAGAAGGTTGGGATCGGATACGTATGGTTGGCAACCGCGTAGGGCAGGATCAACGCAAGAGCCAGCAGTACGAGAGACAGGTAGCGCGCGAAAGGGGTGGGCATCGAATCAACGTGGGCGTCAGCAACCGGCGCACTATACAAAAATTTCGTTGCACTGTGCGCCGGTCCGGCCGAAATAGGCTGAAAATCAGCCTTTTACGTTGTGGCTTCGACTCATCCAGTCAGCGCTCGGCTGCTGTCTCGTTCACTCACTCATTTGCCCCTTATGAACGGCATTCGGGCGGCGCCAGATTCGCGGCGAGCGTCGGCGCCTCGCCTGGCATCGGCCCCGAACCCGGCGCCGGCAACGACGACGCGCTCTTGCCGCTCGCAAAGCATTCCCACGTCAGCGCGCCGGTCTGCACCGCGTCCTTGCTCAACGCGACGCGCGCGCTCGGCGCATCGACGTTGTCCGGGACCGACGGCACCAGCGTCATGGTGTTTGCGCCGGCCTGCGCGACACGCGTCGAGTACGTGATCGTGATCTGACCAGTGTCGTCGTCGATCTGGATGGACTCGACGTTGCGCGTGGCGGGCGGCGACGCATAACCGCCGCTGAACGCGTTGCCGCTCGCGGCGTTTTCGGCCACCGCGAGCCGCGCCGACGCCGCGAGCGACAAGCCCTCGCCGACCCGGCTGCGCGCCAGATAGTCCTGATACGCGGGAATCGCGTAGGCCGCAATCACGCCGACGATCGCGAGCACGATCATCAACTCGATCAGCGTGAAGCCGACGCCGCAGCGGCGGCAGATGCGCGCGAACCAGTTCGCGCGCCAGCGTGCGCGGCGCGACCTACGCGGGGATTGCGTCGATTGAGAGTAAGGGGAATATGGCAGGGTAACGATCATCGGCAGACTCCTGATACGAGAAACGCCTGGCCCGTGGATCGGGAACAGGCGTTTCAATCGTAGCGAGCGAAGCTCGCGCGTCACAGTCAGCCGGATGGCCAGGCTTGCATTCGGACGGCATCACGAATCAGGCAGCGATGCACCGTCAGCACCATGCTCACACCGCCGCACGTTTCGCGTTACGGCGCTTCAACAGATAACCGACGATCACGACGAACAGCGCGCCCGCGATGCTCATCCCGTATTCGGCGACTGGCGTATCGAGGATCGGCCAGCGGTCGCCGGCCGGGTCGTTGACCATCAGACCACCCGCGATCCAGCCGAGCAGGCCCGCGCCGAACAGTACGATGCCCGGAAAGCGATCGAGCAGCTTCAGAATCAGCTGGCTGCCCCACACGATCAGCGGAATGCTCACGACGAGGCCAAAGATCACCAAAGCCAACCGGTGCTCGTGCTCCGCGGCTTCGGCCGCGCCCGCGATCGCGATCACGTTGTCGACGCTCATGACCGCATCCGCGATGATGATCGTCTTCACCGCCGAGATCAGCTTGTCGGCCGGCTTCACGTTGTCGTGAGCGTCGTGCGCAGGCGCGAGCAGGCGCACGCCGATCCCACAGCAGCAGCAAGCCGCCCGCGAACTTCAGGAACGGCACGTCGAGCAGCACGACCGCGAACGCGATCAGCACGACGCGCAGCGCGATCGCGCCGGCGGTCCCCCACACGATCCCACGCACGCGCTGCGACTGCGGCAGGTTGCGGCAGGCGAGCGCAATGACGACCGCGTTGTCGCCGCCGAGCAGAACGTCGATGACGATGATCTGAAAGACCGAGCCCCAATGGAGGGTCGTGAAGAATTCGAGCATGGAAAAAAGCATAAGGAAAAATCGACCGCGCGGACAGAACCGCGGCGCAAGCGCGGAATCGGGTAGGAGGCGGGGTTGCCCCCGCCGTCCTCCCACAACACCGGACGTACGGATCACGTATCCGGCGTTTCCTGACGACTGGATTGCTCCAGCGAGCTTCGTTTCGTTCGTCGTGTCGCCTGTCGTTCAATGGACACCCCAACCTCTCTCAGGCTTCCGGCCGTCAAGTTTGATCGCAGGCTCCCGGCTGTGCCGAGACTTGTGCCCAAACGCTCAGAGAGCACGCGTGACTATCCACTCTCGTCAGGTTCGGCCCTTCACTGCTCCGGTTCCGAGCCGCTACTATGGCCTCTGCTGACTCCCGCCAGCCCATCCCGGCACCTTGCGATGCCAGTAGCACAAGGCAGACTGACGGGGCTCCCAGGGTAATGCGCGCGACCTTCCTGCTTATGCCTGTCGGATCTACGTCGTGGCGTTCCGTGCAAGTATTGGGCTTTACAGATCTTGGACTGCTCACCCCGCCACACCGCCTGATATCCGCTTCCTGTTCGTCAGGCCAGCATTTTGCCTGCGGCTTCCTTCAGATTCCGCCTTACGACGGACACCCTTGCCGTTCAGCTAGCACTTCCCCTTGCCGGGTGTGCAGAGGACTTTCACCCCCAAGTCATCCGGCTCGCCACCACAGCGGGTCGGACAGCGCCAGTCACGGCGCTACGCGCCATGCCTGGCGCACCAAAAAAAAGCGGGGGAGTCTGCACTCCCCCGCTTTTCGGGACCGCCCACTCACGAAAGGAGTTCGTAAGCGTATCAAAATCGCGCGCCAACGGCACGCGAATTCGATTTACAGCATCGCCTTCAGAAGACGCGCCATTTCCGACGGGTTCTTCGTGACCTTGATACCGCACGCGTCCATGATTTCCAGCTTCGCTTCGGCGGTGTCCGCACCGCCCGAGATCAGCGCGCCGGCGTGGCCCATGCGCTTGCCCGGAGGCGCCGTGACGCCAGCGATGAAGCCAACCACCGGCTTCTTCATGTTGTCCTTGATCCAGTGCGCGGCGTTCGCCTCGTCCGGACCGCCGATTTCGCCGATCATGATGACGGCGTCCGTATCCGGATCGTCGTTGAACATCTTCATCACGTCGATGTGCTTCAGACCGTTGATGGGGTCGCCGCCGATGCCGACTGCCGACGACTGGCCGAGGCCGATCGCGGTCAGCTGGCCGACTGCTTCATACGTCAGCGTGCCCGAACGCGACACGACGCCGATGCGGCCCTTGCGATGGATGTGACCCGGCATGATGCCGATCTTCAGCTCGTCCGGCGTGATCGTGCCCGGGCAGTTCGGTCCGAGCAGCAGCGTCTTGCGGTTTTCGCGACGCATACGGTCCTTGATCTCGATCATGTCGCGGACGGGAATGCCTTCCGTGATACAGATTGCGAGATCCAGGTCGGCTTCGACTGCTTCCCAGATTGCGGCGGCAGCGCCTGCCGGCGGAACGTAAATCACCGACACGGTCGCGCCCGTCTCAGCCTTGGCTTCAGCGACGCTCGCGTAGATGGGGATGCCTTCGAAATCTTCGCCGGCGCGCTTCGGGTTCACGCCCGCGACGTACGCTTCGCGGCCGTTTGCGTATTCACGGCAAGCACGCGTGTGGAACTGACCGGTCTTGCCGGTGATGCCCTGCGTGATGACCTTGGTGTCTTTGTTGATCAGAATCGACATGTATTGACCTCTGTTCGTTTGGCGTCGCGCGGTAGCGCCACTCGGCGCGATGCTTCACGCCTGTGTCGCTTGCGCGCCGCCACTCGTAAACCTGGCAAATGAGCTGGTAAATGCGCCGTGGACAGCTGGCTTACGCCTTGCCCGAAGCAGCCGCGACGACCTTCTGAGCCGCCTCTTCCATGCTGTCCGCCGAGATGATCGGCAGGCCGGATTCGGCGAGCATCTTCTTGCCCAGGTCTTCGTTCGTGCCCTTCATGCGGACCACGAGCGGCACCTTCAGCGACACGGCCTTCGAGGCCGCGATCACGCCTTCCGCGATCACGTCGCAGCGCATGATGCCACCGAAGATGTTGACCAGAATCGCGGTCAGGTTCGGGTTCTTCAGCATGATCTTGAACGCTTCGGTGACCTTCTCGGTCGTAGCTCCTCCGCCGACGTCGAGGAAGTTCGCCGGTTCGCCGCCGAACAGCTTGATGGTGTCCATCGTTGCCATTGCGAGGCCGGCGCCGTTCACCAGACAGCCGATGTTGCCGTCGAGCGAGATGTACGCGAGGTCGAACTTCGACGCTTCGATTTCAGCCGGATCTTCCTCGTCCAGATCGCGGTACGCGACGATTTCCGGGTGACGGAACAGCGCATTCGAGTCGAAGTTGAACTTCGCGTCGAGTGCGATGACCTTGCCGTCGCCGGTCAGGATCAGCGGGTTGATTTCGGCGAGCGATGCGTCGGTTTCCCAGAATGCCTTGTACAGGCCTTGCAGGATCGCGCGAGCTTGCGGGATCGAAGCGTCGGGCACGCCGATCTTCTTCGCGAGGTCGTCTGCTTCCGAGTCCTTCAGGCCGGTCGACGGATCGACGGCAACCTTGTGGATCAGCTCAGGCGTCTTTTCCGCGACTTCTTCGACGTCCATGCCGCCTTCGCTCGACGCCATCACGACGATCTTCTGCGAAACGCGATCGATCACGAGACCGACATACAGTTCCTTCTTGATGTCGGCGCCTTCTTCGATCAGCAGGCGGTTCACCTTCTGGCCTTCCGGACCGGTCTGGTGCGTGACGAGCTGCATGCCGAGGATCTGGTTCGAGTACTCGCGAACCTGTTCCAGCGACTTGGCGACCTTGACGCCGCCGCCCTTGCCACGGCCACCCGCGTGGATCTGAGCCTTCACGACCCACACCGGGCCGCCCAGCTCTTCCGCGGCCTTGACCGCATCATCCACCGAGAAGACCGGCTTGCCGCGCGGTACCGCGACGCCGAATTTCCGCAGGATTTCCTTACCCTGGTACTCGTGAATCTTCATGCGTGATTCCCTTCAGTCTGAGAGTTGGATAGAACTTCGATTCCGTTGCCGCCGTTCAGGCCGACGCGTCGCCGCTTCGTTCGCGGGCCGCCGCGCCGTCCGACGAGGCCGCGCGTTCCGCCGGACGCGGTGCATGACCATACCAGCGCGGATAAAACTGTTTCACCGCCTCGCCGTCGAAACGCAGCGCGTGGCAGCGTCCCAGCTGGAATGGCGGTTTGTCGTTGGAATGCTCGCCTGTGCCGTTGGACGATTCGTCTCCCGAACCCGCGTTCGCGCCCGGCGTGCCGTCATCGGTGTTCCATACGTCGCCGGCGAACGCCTGGATCGCGGCGGTCGGCAGGATCGCGCACAGCTCAGTGAGATGCGTGCAACCGGCCGTGCCGGCCAGCAAACGGGCAGCATCGCGACGGAAGTTGTGGAACAGATTGAGCCCGATGAGGGCACGGTAGGCGGGATTGCTGGCCT
Source organism: Paraburkholderia sp. 35.1 (assembly GCF_050436525.1). Lineage (NCBI taxonomy): Bacteria > Pseudomonadati > Pseudomonadota > Betaproteobacteria > Burkholderiales > Burkholderiaceae > Paraburkholderia > Paraburkholderia sp. 35.1. The sequence goes on from NZ_JBNDMJ010000003.1 coordinate 1,295,693, forward strand.
GGCACAACCCTGGATAGGGCACCCAGTCGGACGACGCCTCGGCGTTGACGACATTGAGCTTGCGATCGATGGTGATGCGAAGCCAGAGTTCATGGATCGGCTGACCATTGGGCCGGACACCCGACGCAAGCGCCACATCGCGTGGCTTTTCGTCGGTCAGGCACGCTTCCACATCCCACAGGCCATCGGCTCGCTCGTAAGCTTCCGCTCTGATTGCGCGACGATGGCGCAACTGACGGGACACTGGCGGGGAGAGCGACATGCGGGAAGGAAAGGCCGGATTGGAAAACTTCTGGAGTTTAGCATAACGGGTATTTGGGACAGCCCCGATTGCGCACGGCCTGGCGCCAGGTTACGGCGCGGTAATTGCCCTACCCGTCGAGACTGGCGTGTTAGTCGCCGTCCCCGATGTCGTCGATACCCTTCAGGATCTTGCCGATCGTCGCGCCGGAGAAGCCGCGCGACGCGAGAAAGCGCGCCTGCTTCGCGCGCTCGGCCGGCGTTTGCGGCAACTGGCCGAACTTCTTGCGCCAGACCGCCTGGGCGCGCGCGAGTTCGGTTTCGCGCAATTGCGCGCTCGCCTCTTCGACGAGCGCCGGGTTGAGCGCGTGTTGCTTCAGTTCGCCGAGAATGCGGCTCGTGCCGAGCCGCGATGCGCGCCGATGGATCAGGCTTTCCGCGAAGCGCGAGTCGGATAGCCAGTTTTCGGCCTGCAGCGCGTCGAGCACCGTGTCGAGCGAATCGGTTTCCTCGACGTAAGGCTTCAGCTTGCGGGCGAGGTCGGCGCGGCTATATTCGCGGCGCGACAGATAGCCGAGCGCGCGCGCTTTCAGCGAACGGGCGGGGCGTTGGGATTTTCTGCTGTCGTCTTTGTCGGACTGGCCCGGCTTCTCTTCGCCGGGTTGGCGACGCGAGCGGGTGTAGGTGACTTCGGAGGGGATTGGGGAATCGAGTCCGGAGGAATCCCGGCTGGACGACGCTGCAGCGGGTGCAGACCGCGTACGCTGCGGGCCGCGGCCCGCGGCGCGGTCATGTGCGTCGAACGATTCGAACGGATCGCCGGACTCAGGCGATCCGTCCGCCGCGTCGCGCGGGCCGTCCGGATAGCGTCCGGAGTCGAAACCGGACAGCGGCCGGCCTTTGCGTATCACTTGATGCTTACTCTTCTTCGCCCGCGACTTCAGCGTCCGCGCCGGTCACGGCGTTCGCCATCGCAGTAACGCCCAGCGATTCGCGGATACGGTTCTCGATTTCGCGAGCGATGTCCGGGTTTTCGCGCAGGAATTCACGCGCGTTGTCCTTGCCCTGACCGATCCGCTCGCCGCTGTAGCTGTACCATGCGCCGGCCTTGTCGACGATCTTCGCCTGCACGCCGAGGTCGATGATTTCGCCCTGACGCGAGATGCCCTCGCCGTACAGGATGTCGAAAATCGCTTCACGGAACGGCGGCGCCACCTTGTTCTTGACGACCTTCACGCGGGTTTCGTTGCCGATCACTTCGTCGTTCTTCTTGATCGAGCCGATGCGGCGAATGTCCAGACGCACCGACGCGTAGAACTTCAGCGCATTACCGCCCGTGGTGGTTTCCGGGTTGCCGAACATCACGCCGATCTTCATGCGGATCTGGTTGATGAAGATCACGAGGCAGTTCGTGCGCTTGATCGTGCCGGTCAGCTTGCGCAGCGCCTGCGACATCAGACGCGCCTGCAGACCCGGCAGCGAGTCGCCCATTTCGCCTTCGATTTCCGCCTTCGGCACCAGCGCCGCGACCGAGTCGATCACGATCATGTCGATCGAGCCCGAGCGCACCAGCGCGTCGGCGATTTCGAGCGCCTGTTCTCCAGTGTCCGGCTGCGAGACCAGCAGGTCGGCGACGTTCACGCCGAGCTTGCCCGCGTATTGAATGTCCAGCGCGTGTTCCGCGTCGATGAACGCCGCGGTGCCGCCGAGTTTCTGCATTTCGGCGACGACCTGCAGCGTCAGCGTGGTTTTACCGGACGATTCCGGTCCGTAGATTTCGACCACGCGGCCGCGCGGCAAACCGCCGACGCCCAGTGCGATGTCGAGGCCGAGCGATCCGGTGGAGACCACCTGGATGTCTTCGACTGCCTCACCTGCGCCGAGCCGCATGACCGACCCTTTGCCGAACTGCTTTTCGATCTGCGCGAGCGCGGCGGCGAGAGCCTTGCTCTTTTCAGCAGTCAGTCCAGCCGAGCCTTTCTTGCTTTCTTCCATGAATCGTCCTTTGCTATGATGAACGGCGTCTGAGGCAGGTGTGCACCCGTGGTTCCACTCGAATTGAGCGGAGTCTCCAGGAGATCACACGAAACGCAGACACTGTATAAAAAAACAGTAGTTTTGGCAAGCGCGATTGTGATGCGAACGCGCATCTTTTACTGTCGCATCGCCCCAACTACCCACAATAATGTTCGGAGACCGCTGCGCGCCGGGGCAACCCCCACGGTGCCGGCAAAGCCAGGCGCATCATGCGAATTCTGATTGCCGAAGACGACAGCATACTCGCGGATGGTCTGGTTCGATCACTCCGCCAATCGGCCTATGCGGTCGATCACGTGAAAAGCGGCGTAGAAGCCGATACCGCGTTGTCAATGCAGACGTTCGACCTATTGATCCTCGATCTGGGCCTGCCGCGCATGTCCGGGCTCGAGGTGCTGCGCCGCCTGCGCGCGCGCAATTCGAACCTGCCCGTGCTGATCCTGACCGCCGCCGATAGCGTCGACGAACGCGTCAAAGGCCTCGACCTCGGCGCCGACGATTACATGGCCAAGCCCTTCGCGCTGAACGAACTCGAAGCGCGCGTGCGCGCGCTGACACGGCGCGGCGCGGGCGGCGGCCCGACCGTCGTGCGGCATGGCTCGCTGTCGTTCGATCAGGTGGGCCGCATCGCCTACGTCAACGACCAGGCGATCGATCTGTCCGCGCGCGAACTCGGGCTGCTCGAAGTGCTGCTGCAACGGATCGGCCGGCTGGTCTCGAAAGAGCAGCTCGTCGACCATCTATGCGAATGGGGCGAGGAAGTCAGCAACAACGCGATCGAAGTCTACGTGCACCGGCTGCGCAAGAAGATCGAACCGAGCGGCGTGCGCATCATCACCGTGCGCGGGCTCGGCTACTGTCTCGAAAAAGCGGCGCCGCCGGCGAATGCGAGCGCGCCCGCCACCCCGGCCGGCTCCGAGCCGCAGATGGCACAAGCGGCACAAGCGGCACAAGCGGCACAATCGTCCACCGCGCCGTCGTCCACCGCGATGCCGGCGAGCCACCACTACAAATAGAGGCCAGCGATGTCCGCACGCGCTGATCGCGCCACGGCGCACGCTGCGGACCTCGACGAGGCGCGCGACGCGCGCTACGCCAATCCGTTCGCCGCGCCCGACGAAACCGAAGCCGCCGCCGAAGCGCGTCCGCGCTCGCTGTTCGGCGAAATTCTCGACTGGATGCTCGCGCCGCTGCTGCTGCTGTGGCCGATGAGCCTCGCGGTCACCTATCTGGTCGCGAAGTCGATCGCGAACGGGCCGTTCGACCGCGCGCTCGAAACCGATGCCTACGTCCTCGCGCGCCAGATCCATCCGGTCAACGGCGTCGCGGAGCTGTCGCTGCCCGAGTCGACGCGCGATTTCCTGCGTGCCGACAACGTCGACAGCGTGTTCTTTCAGGTGCTCGGCACGCGCGGCGAGCTCGTGGCCGGCGAGCGTGACATGCCACTGCCGCACGAGGAAGACCGCCCGCCACCGGGCCTCGTCGAATTCCGCGACGACGTGCTGCGCGGCAACGACATCCGCGTCGCCTACACGACCGTCGAGTTTCCGCAGACGCCGGGCGCGCAGGCCGTGCTCGTGCAGGTCGCCGAAACGCTCGACAAGCGCAGCCAGCTCGCCAACGACATCATCAAGGGCGTGATCCTGCCGCAGTTCGTGATCCTGCCGCTCGCGATCCTGCTCGTGTGGTTCGGGCTGTCGCGCGGGCTCGAGCCGCTGCATGCGCTGCAGGCGCATATCCGCGCGCGCCGGCCGGACGATCTGTCGCCGCTCGAAGCGCGCCGCGCGCCGCCGGAAATCGAGCCGCTCGTCACGTCGTTCAACGATCTGCTCACGCGCCTCGAACAGAACATGGAGCTGCAGAAGCGCTTCATCGCCGACGCCGCGCATCAGATGAAAACGCCGCTGGCCGGCCTGCGCACCCAGGCCGAGCTCGCGCTGCGCCAGAACGCGTCGGCCGAGGTTCGTCGCTCGCTCGAACAGATCGCGACGAGCTCCGAGCAGGCCGCGCGGCTCGTCACGCAATTGCTCGCGCTGGCGCGCGCGGAGAACCGTCGATCGGGGCAGATCTTCACGCCGCTCGAACTCGGCGAACTCGCGCGCAGCGCGGTGCGCGAATGGGTGCAGGCCGCGCTCGCGAAGCAGATGGACATCGGCTACGAAGCGCCCGACGAGCCGGTCGAAGTCGCCGGCAATCCGGTGATGCTGCGTGAAATGCTGTCAAACCTGATCGACAACGCGATCCGCTATACGCCGGCGGGCGGCCGCATCACCGTGCGCGTGCGGCACGACGCCCCCGCGCGGCTCGTGCACCTGGAAGTCGAGGACACCGGGCTCGGCATTCCGGCCAGCGAGCGCTCTCGTGTGGTCGAGCGCTTTTACCGGATTCTGGGCCGCGAGGGCGACGGCAGCGGCCTCGGCCTCGCGATCGTGCGCGAGATTGCGGCAATGCACGGCGGCGAGCTCGCCATCGACGACAACGTCTACCAGGAGTCACCGCGGCTCGCCGGCACACTGGTGCGCGTCAGCTTGCACGTGCTCGAACGGGGCGGGACTTACCCTAACGCGCCTCTATCGTCAGCGTGACGGTCAGCGTTTTTTGAGATATTTCAGCGTGGATTGCGGGAACATCCCAGCACATTGACGGAAATTGAACGCCTATTCGTCGGCTTACCGGACTACCCCCAGGTTCAGCGCCGAGTCAGAACGCCGTAAGTTTCCACTCCAATAATCGGTTGCACGGGAACGCCTGTGCCGGCGATCCGCGTGTATATCAATATTGGAGACGACAATATGGCTACCGTTGGCGGGCAAATCTCGCACGTGCCGATGACGCGCGATGAGAAGCGGGTGATCTTCGCATCGTCGCTGGGTACGGTTTTCGAGTGGTACGACTTTTATCTGGCCGGCTCGCTTGCGGCCTTCATCAGCAAGAGCTTCTTTTCCGGCGTCAATCCGACCGCGGCGTTCATCTTCACGCTGCTCAGCTTCGCGGCGGGCTTCGCGGTGCGGCCGTTCGGCGCGATCGTATTCGGGCGGCTCGGCGACATGGTCGGGCGCAAGTACACTTTCCTGATCACGATCATCATCATGGGCCTGTCGACGTTCCTCGTCGGCTTCCTGCCGGGCTACGCGGCGATCGGCATCGCTTCGCCGGTGCTCTTCATCGCGATGCGCCTGCTGCAGGGTCTCGCGCTCGGCGGCGAGTATGGCGGCGCCGCAACCTACGTGGCCGAACACGCGCCAGCGAACCGCCGCGGCTTCTACACCGCATGGATCCAGACCACCGCCACGCTCGGTCTGTTTCTGTCGCTGCTCGTGATTCTCGGCATTCGCACGTTCATGGGCGAAGACGCCTTCGGCGCCTGGGGCTGGCGCATTCCGTTCGTCGTGTCGATCCTGCTGCTCGCGGTGTCGGTGTGGATTCGCCTGCAACTGCATGAGTCGCCGGTGTTCGCGCGCATCAAGGCCGAGGGCAAGACCTCGAAGGCGCCGCTTTCCGAAGCGTTCGGCCAATGGAAGAACCTGAAGGTCGTGATTATCGCGCTGCTCGGCCTGACGGCCGGCCAGGCTGTCGTCTGGTACACGGGCCAGTTCTACACGCTGTTCTTCCTCACGCAGACGCTGAGGGTCGACGGTTCGAGCGCCAACATCATGATCGCGCTCGCGCTGCTGATCGGCACGCCGTTCTTCCTGTTCTTCGGCTCGCTGTCGGATCGCATCGGCCGCAAGCCGATCATCATGGCCGGCCTGCTGATCGCCGCACTCACCTACTTCCCGCTGTTCAAGGCGCTCACACACTACACGAACCCGGCGCTCGAAGCGGCAACCGCGAAGTCGCCGATCGTCGTGATCGCCGATCCGGCCGAGTGCTCGTTCCAGTTCAACCCGGTGGGCACGGCGAAGTTCACGAGCTCATGCGACATCGCGAAGGGCGCGCTGTCGCGAGCCGGCCTGAACTACGACAACGTCGCGGCGCCTGCCGGCACGATCGCGCAGATCCGCGTGGGCGATACGGTCGTCAACACGTTCGACGGCCGCGCCGGCGACGCGAAGGAGCAAGCCAAGACGTTCGAGAAGACGCTCGCCGCGACGCTGAAGGCCGCCGGCTACCCGCCGAAGGCCGATCCGGCTCAGATCAACTGGCCGATGAGCATCGTGATCCTGACGATCCTCGTGATCTACGTGACGATGGTCTACGGGCCGATCGCGGCGATGCTGGTCGAGATGTTCCCGACGCGCATCCGTTATACGTCGATGTCGCTGCCGTATCACATCGGCAATGGCTGGTTCGGCGGCTTCCTGCCGGCCACCGCGTTCGCGATCGTCGCGGCGAAGGGCAACATCTACTCGGGGCTCTGGTATCCGATCATCGTCGCATTGGTCACCTTCGTGATCGGCATGCTGTTCGTGCGCGAAACCAAGGACTCGGATATCTACGCGAAGGATTGAGTGGACCGACAGCCGGAGCTATCTGAAAAAGTTGTGAGCCGGGGGTTGACAGCCTCCGGTGGCCCCAGCATAATCTCGCTTCTTTCGGCGAATTAGCTCAGTCGGTTAGAGCGACGGAATCATAATCCGCAGGTCCGGGGTTCGAGTCCCTGATTCGCCACCAGCTTCAAGAAAAAGCCGCTGTCCCACAAGGACAGCGGCTTTTTTGTTTTGAAACGCTGCCACGAAGCCTGACGACCGATGGGCATCCGAGTTCAGGCAGACGCAGCGACACACCACTCGACGTTGGGGAAATAGCGGCAACAATGCGCGCATTTTCCAGACGGATACCCCGGCTATGCCACGTTAGCTCAGGTCGTGAAGAGATTGAGCCGGTGTCGGGTGAAAGAGCAGCAGCACCACGGTCATCAGACCGAAGGCTGCGCCCGCATAAAAGGTCGTGGCTGCGCCCAGACGTTCCCACAACTGGCCTGCGATAACGCTCGAAACCAGCGTCACGATGCCGCTCAGCAGATTGAAGAAACCGAACGCAGTCCCGCGCAGATGCGCAGGTGCCGTGTGCGCGACCATCGTAGCGAGCAGGCCTTGCGTCATCCCCATGTGCAGCCCCCACAGCGCTACGCCTACGACGACTATGCTCCAGTGGGTGCCGTGTGCAAGCACGAGGTCGGCGCCAATCAACACGATCAGACCACCTATCAGCAGCCGCGTATGCCGCATCGTGTCCGCGAGCTTCCCGAACGGATAAGCGGACAGCGCGTAGACGATATTCATTGCCACCATGACGAGCGGAACGAGCGCAATCGGTACGCCGCTGCCCATCGCACGAAGCACCAGAAAAGCCTCGCTGAATCGCGCCAACGCAAAAACGGCGCCTATCCCTACGACCCACCAGTAGTCCAAACCAAGCTCCCTGAGACTCTGCCACCGCACAGGATTGCTTCTTTTGGCGCGAGGCTCGTGCTCAGGCTCCGTGATACCAAACGTCAACAGCGCGACCGCGAGCACACCGGGAATGACGGCAAGCCAGAAGGCAAGCCGAAAATTATCTGCCCATATCAGCATGATGAGAACGGCCAGCAGCGGTCCGAGGAACGCACCGACCGTATCGAGCGACTGGCGCAGGCCGAAGGCCGCGCCACGCAGGTGCTGCGGCGTGACATCCGCGATGAGTGCATCGCGAGGCGCACCGCGAATGCCCTTGCCGACACGGTCAATGACGCGCGCCGTCACCACGACTCCAACCGAGGACGCAATGGCAAAAAGCGGCTTGCTCATTGCGCCGAGCGAATACCCTGCTACGGCGAGCCACTTTCGGTTGCCGAGGTAGTCACTCAGCGTTCCCGAAAACACCTTGACCATCTGGGCCGTGGCCTCCGCGATGCCCTCGATGAGCCCGATCGTGCCGGCGCCGGCGCCAAGGCTTGCCAGCAGAAACATCGGCAGCAGGCTGTGGATGATTTCGGATGAGATGTCCATGAAAAGACTCACACATCCTAGAACCCACACGCTGCGTGGAATCTGCCGGACGACATTGACTTGCGGTTCGTTTCGCATTCGATAGGGATGGCATCAGATAACACGTTCGAACGGCGCAGACGCATGCGAGCACCAAGGCAGCCCGCTACGACCGTTGCATCTTGTCTGGCATCGCTGAGTCGCATACCCGTCCTCTCACGCCCGAATCGAGTGCACTCCCTGACACACATCAGTGCACACCTTCCCCGCCCCAGGGCAAAAACTTGCCCTTCGCCGCACAAAGCTAGCGACCAACCCGCGGTATGGCCCCTGGCACACTTCCCGCTTTAAACAGCGCGCAAGGAGCCGGCGCAACCTCCGGTTCGACAGACAATCTGGAAATGGACGGCTAGGGTTCCGGCCTGCTTCACGCAGGTGCTGGTCCGAGAGCTGTCGACCTCAGGCGAGGTTACACGGCGGGACAAAAGCCCGGGAGAGAACGCGATGTTTGCGCTGCTCCCTGCCGTCGCTAACCGTCCCCTCCGAGGTCAACCCATGTTCAAGCTCGTTCGCTGTCTTGGTATTGCCGCCGTCTCCCTCGCCACCTTCGCCTCGAGCCCCACGTTCGCCGCGGGCCGCAACGACTTCAAGGTCTGCTGGACCATCTACGCCGGCTGGATGCCGTGGGGTGAGGCGAAAACCCAAGGCATCGTGTCCAAATGGGCCAGGAAATACGGCATCAATGTCGACGTCGTGCAGCTGAACGACTACGTCGAGTCCATCAATCAGTACACGGCCGGCAAGTTCGACGGCTGCGCGATGACCAACATGGACGCGCTCACGATTCCCGCCTCCGGCGGCGTGGATTCGACGGCACTGATCGTCAGCGACTATTCGAACGGCAACGACGGCGTGCTGATGAAGGGCAAGGGCAAGCAGATCGCCGACCTGAAGGGGCAGCAGGTCAACCTCGTGCAGTTTTCCGTCTCCCACTACCTGCTCGCACGCGCGCTCGAAAGCGCTCACATGAGCGAGCGCGACCTCAAGGTCGTGAACACCTCGGATGCCGACATCTCGGGCGCATTCGCGACCCCCACGGTTCACAACGCGGTCACCTGGAATCCGATGCTCGCCGATCTGAAGTCGCAGCCGAACGTCAGCGAAGTCTTCGACTCCAGCAAGATCCCCGGCGAAATCATGGACATGATGGTCGTCAACACGAAGACGTTGCAGCAGAACCCCGCCCTCGGCAAAGCGCTGACCGGTGCATGGTTCGAAATGGTCGCGCTGATGCACACCGACTCCGCGGCCAGCACGTCCGCGCTGAGCGCGATGGCGAAGGCCTCGGGCACCGATCTCGCCAACTTCAAGGGCCAACTGGCGACGACCGCCCTCTTCTATTCGCCGCAAGCCGCGCTCGACTTCGTCACCAGCGCCGACATGCCGAAGATCATGACGCGCGTCGCGAAGTTCTCTTTCGATCACGGCCTGCTCGGACAGGACGCGAAGAGCGCGGACGCGGTCGGCATGGCGTTCGACAAGGGCGTCGTGGTCGGCAACAAGAACAACGTCAAGCTGCGTTTCGATCCGACCTACGTCGCGATGGCGGCCGCGGGCAAGCTCTGACACGGACCGTCCAGGCACTCGCCGGGGGCTCGCCATGGCGGGCTCGCATCCCAGCTTTCCAACCAGGCGCTCACCATGCGACTCATCAATCGACATCCGAGCCGGATCGGCGGCTTGATGCTGCTTCTGCTGCCGTTCGTCGTGCTGTTCGCGGTCTACTTCACCGGGTCCTCGATGCGACTCTCGCTCAATCCCGATGACAAGCTGCTGCCGAGCGCGGCGCAAATGAGCGACGCGGTGAAGTCGGCCGCCTTCACCGAGGACAAGCGCACCGGCGAGTACCTGTTGTGGACCGACACGCTGTCGAGCTTGCGGCGGCTCGGCATCGGCCTTGTCGTCAGTGCCGTGATCGCACTGGTGGCCGCGATCGCGACCGGTTCGTTTCCGCTCGTCAGCGCGACGCTGTCGCCTTTCATCACCGTGATCTCAATGGTGCCGCCGCTGGCGGTGCTGCCGGTCCTGTTCATCGTGTTCGGGCTCGACGAGTTGTCGAAGGTCGTGCTGATCGTCGTCGGCATCACGCCGGTGATCATTCGCGATCTGCATGCTCGCGCCCGCGAGATTCCGGTCGAGCTGTGGGTCAAGGCGCAGACGCTCGGCGCCACCAGCTGGACGCTGATTCTGCGTCTGGTGCTGCCGCAACTGCTGCCGCGTCTGCTGGCGGCGACGCGTCTTTCTCTCGGCGCGGCGTGGCTCTTTCTGATCGCAGCCGAAGCGATCGCGTCGACCGATGGCCTCGGCTACCGCATCTTTCTCGTGCGCCGCTATCTGTCGATGGATCTGATCCTGCCGTACGTCGCGTGGATCACGCTGCTCGCATGGCTCACCGACGAGCTGCTGCGCCGGATCACGCAATGGTGCTTCCCGTGGTACGGAGGCGCGCGATGATCGAGGTCCGCAACGTCTGGAAAGAGTACGGCGACCAGGTCGTGCTCGAGCGTTTGAATCTGACCGTCAAGGAAGGCGAGTTCTGTTCGATGGTCGGCGCGTCCGGCTGCGGCAAGTCGACGTTTCTGCGCCTGCTGCTGGGTCAGGAGCGCGCGACGCGCGGCGAGATCCTGCTGGACGGCAAGCCGCTGCCCGGCGAACCGGACCGGCATCGCGGCGTCGTGTTTCAACGCTACTCGGTGTTCGACCATCTGAGTGTGTTGCGCAACGTGATGCTGGGGCTGGAGCTTCCACAGGCGAAGTTCACCGGCCGGCTATTCGGTGTCCGTCGGCGCGTGGCGCAAGACGAGGCAGCGGCCATGCTCGAGCGCGTCGGGCTGGGCGCGGCCTTGAACAAGTTTCCGCAGCAGCTGTCGGGCGGCATGCAGCAACGCCTCGCGATCGCGCAGGCGCTGATGATGAAGCCTCGCGTGCTGCTGCTCGACGAACCATTCGGCGCGCTCGACCCCGGCATCCGCAAGGACATGCATGAGCTGCTCTCCGACCTGTGGCGCGAAGCGAAGCTCACGATCTTCATGGTCACGCATGACCTGAAAGAAGGCTTCACGTTGGGAAGCCGCGTGCTGGTTTTCGACAAGGTGCGCGTCGACCCGCAGGCGCCGGGCGCCTATGGCGCGCGCATCACCTACAACATTGCGCTCGACCGTAGCCGCGATTCCATGTCCGCCGTGCAGATCGCCGAGGCTGCCGTGCGAGGCGCATCGCATATCGAACTGGTCTCCGACTGAAGGGAACTCAGGTATGAACTCAGATACGACCTTATTGCTTGAAGAAACCGTCCCAGGCGGCGGCCATACGTCGCTGATCGTCAAGCGTGGTCGATCACTGCGCATTACCGACCTGCGTGGCGGTGCGAACGTCAGCGTGATGATGGTCAACGCGACGGAAAAGAGCGAACGGCTCAATCTGCCGGATTCGTTGAAGTGCCAGCACACGGCCAGGCTCACGGTCGGGCACTGCCTGTACTCCGACATGGGCCGCGTGCTTGCCGCGATCGTCGCGGATACCTGTGGCTGGCACGACAGCATCGGCGGTGTGTCGAATGCCGACGAGGTTCGCGAACGATACGGCGCGGGCCGCTACCAGGAGCTGCGCAACGCGTTCTATCGCAACGGCACGGACAACCTGCTCGTCGAAATGGGCAAGTGGGGACTCGGCATCACTGACCTGCTGATGACGCTCAATCTGTTCAGCCGTGTCGATGTCAGTGACGACGGCGTTCTCAGTTTCGTGCCAGGAAACTCAAAAGCCGGCAACTACATCGAGCTCTACGCACCGATGAACACGCTCGTCGTGCTCACCGCGATCCAGCACCCGCTCGACCCGAACCCCGAGTACGCGCCGAGGCCCGTCAAGCTCGAGTTGAGCGACGCGCGGCCCGAGGTCGCCGAAGTTTGCCGCACCGCATGCGAAGAGAACGCACGCGGTTTCATCAACACAGAACGCTTCTTTCTTTGAGCGAAGGCCACGCTTATGACCAGCACGCTTATCGTCAGCGACAAACGTCCGGAAACCGCGGTCCATCGCGAGACACTCGCCGCCGGCGACCCGTGGCTTCACGAGGTGAAGGCCGGGCAAACGCTGCGCATCGTCGATCTCGAAGGCAACCAGGCGGTCGACACGCTGTTCTACAGCCTCGCCGATCCGCGCGAGCGCTTCGACCCGCAACGCACGTTGCGCCGGCAAAAGAGCCTCTACCTGACGACGGGCTCGGTGCTGTACTCGAACCTCGGCAAGCCGATGCTGACGATCGTCGCCGACACGTGCGGCCGCCACGATACGCTCGGCGGCGCCTGCGCGCAGGAAAGCAACACGGTGCGCTACGCACTGGAGAAGCGCTACATGCACAGCTGCCGCGACAACTTCCTGCGTGCCTGCGCACATGACGGCCGCCTGTCGAAGCAGGACATCGGCGCGAACGTCAACTTCTTCATGAACGTGCCGGTCACGGCCACGGGCGGGCTCAGCTTCGAAGACGGCATTTCCGCGCCGGGCAAATACGTCGAATTGCGCGCGGAGATGGACGTGATCGTACTGATCTCCAACTGCCCGCAGCTGAACAATCCGTGCAACGCCTACAACCCGACGCCCGCGGAGCTGCTGATATGGAATTGAAGCGCATCCGCCACTGGCTTTTTCTCCTCATGCTGGTTCGCTCGGGCCGGTACTTCAGCCGTACGCGCGAAGAACTGACCCAGACGCATCGCTGACGCGACTTCGGCCGTGGACGACCACGGCCGGCCATTCCCACGGCGGGACGGCCCGCCTTCGAATCAACACACCTTCCATGTTCGAGAAGATTCTGATCGCCAATCGCGGCGCTATCGCGTGCCGCATTCTCAGGACGTTGCGCGAACTCGACGTCACCGGCGTCGCCATCTATGCGGAAGCCGACCGAGCGAGCCGCCACGTCAGCGAAGCGCCTGTCGCGCATGCGCTCGGCGAGGGTCCGGCCGCGCTGACTTATCTCGACGTGGCCAAGATCCTCGCGATTGCGCGTCGCGAAGGCGTGCAGGCGATCCATCCCGGCTACGGCTTCTTATCGGAGAACGCGGCGTTCGGCGAAGCCTGCGAAGCGGCCGGCATCGCGTTCATCGGACCGACACCCGCGCAGCTTCGCGCGTTCGGCCTCAAGCACACGGCCCGCGAAATCGCGGCCAACGAAGGGGTGCCGATGCTCGAAGGCACCGGGCTGCTCGCGGACTTGCCGGCGGCGCTCGCGGCGGCACAGGCCATCGGCTATCCGGTGATGCTGAAGAGCACCGCGGGCGGCGGCGGCATCGGCATGCGGGTGTGCTGGAACGCCGACGAACTCGGCGCCCATTTCGATGCCGTGAAGCGCCTCGGCGAAAACAATTTCAGCGATGCCGGCGTGTTTCTGGAGAAGTACATCGAACGGGCGCGGCATCTGGAAGTGCAGGTATTCGGCGACGGCAAAGGCGACGCGCTCGCGCTTGGCGTGCGTGACTGCTCGGTGCAGCGGCGCAATCAGAAGGTGCTCGAGGAAACGCCCGCCCCCTGCCTGCCGAACGGCATTCAGGCCGCGCTCTGCGAGGCAGCGGTCAAGCTCGCGAAAGCCGTCGACTATCGCTCCGCCGGCACCGTCGAATTCGTGTACGACAGCGCCGCCGAACAGTTCTACTTCCTCGAAGTCAATACGCGTCTGCAGGTCGAGCACGGCGTCACCGAACAGGTGTGGGGCGTCGACCTCGTGCGTTGGATGATCGAACTGGCGGCCGGCACGCTCGCGCCGCTGAAGCACCTGGCGGCGAGTCTAACGCCGCGAGGGCACGCGATCCAGGCGCGACTCTACGCGGAAGATCCGGGGCGTGATTTCAAACCGAGTCCGGGCCTCTTGACCGAGGTCGAGTTCCCGCACGCTGACGGGCGCGCATTGCGCATCGATACATGGATCGAGGCCGGTTGCGAAGTGCCGCCTTACTTCGACCCGATGCTCGCGAAAGTGATCGCGTGGTCGCCGACTCGCGATGAAGCGCGCGATGCGCTCGACGATGCGCTGCGCAACACCCGACTCTACGGCGTCGAGACGAATCGCGACTATCTGCGCCAGATTCTGCGCGACCGGCCGTTCGCGTCGGGCGAACCGTGGACTCGATGTCTCGAAGGGCTCAGGTATCAGGCCAGCACGGTCGAAGTCGTCAGCGGCGGCACGCAGACGACGGTGCAGGACTATCCCGGCCGCCTGGGCTACTGGGCAGTCGGCATCCCGCCGTCGGGGCCGATGGATGACCGGGCGATGCGGCTCGGCAATCGCCTGCTCGGCAATGCGGCCGACGCCGCCGCTCTCGAAGTCACGATGAGCGGGCCGACGCTGCGCTTCAACACGGATGCCGTGGTCGCCATCACCGGCGCGCAGATTCCGGTGCTGCTCGACGATGTCGCTCAGCCGCTGAACACGAGCCTCCATGTGCCGGCGGGTTCGACGCTTGCGCTCGGCACGATACGCGGCGCGGGCGCGCGCGCTTATCTGTGCGTGCGCGGCGGCTTCGACGTCGCACTGTATCTCGGCAGCCGCAGCACCTTTACGCTCGGCCAGTTCGGCGGACATGGCGGCCGCGCGATCCGCGCGGGCGACGTGCTGCATCTTTATCCGCTCGGCGATGCGCAAGCCGGCGCGGCGCTCGTCGACGCGCCGACGCTCGACGGCGTGCGCACCGTTCGCGTGATCTATGGTCCGCACGGCGCACCCGAATACTTCAGCGCCCGCTATATCGCGCAGCTGCTCGACACCGAGTGGGAGGTTCACTTCAACTCCAGCCGTACCGGCGTGCGCCTGATCGGACCGAAACCCGAGTGGGCGCGCGAGGACGGCGGCGAGGCTGGACTGCATCCGTCGAACATTCACGATAATCCGTACGCGGTCGGCGCCGTCGACTTCACCGGCGACATGCCCGTGATTCTCGGACCCGACGGCCCGAGTCTCGGCGGCTTCGTCTGTCCGGTGACGATCATCGAGGCGGACCTCTGGCAGATCGGCCAGCTGAAAGCAGGCGACAAGATCCGCTTCGCGCCCGTCGAAGTCGACGAAGCGCGTGAGGCTGCGCGTGAGCGTCGTCGGGAACTGGAGAGCCTCGAGATTGCACCGGGTGCGCCGAGCGAAACAAGAGCATCGCTGACGTCGCCGATCGTGCTCGATACCGGGGCGGACCGCGACAGACTCGTCGCGCGTGTATCCGGCGACACACATCTGCTGCTCGAAATCGGTCCAGCGGAGCTCGACCTCGTGGCACGGTTTCGCGGACATGCGCTGATGCAGTCCCTCGAAGCGCAGCATCTGACTGGCGTCATCGATCTCACGCCGGGCATCCGTTCGCTGCAGATCCACTACCGGCCCGAGGATCTGCCGCTCGCCAGGTTGCTCGACATCGTCGCGCGGGCGTGGGACGAGGTCCTGTTGCAGAAGGATCTGCGCGTGCCGTCGCGCGTCGTTCATCTGCCGCTGTCATGGGACGACCCCGCGTGCCAGCTCGCGATCGAAAAATATATGACCACCGTGCGCAAGAACGCGCCGTGGTGCCCGAGCAACCTCGAATTCATTCGCCGCATCAACGACCTCGACTCCATCGACGCGGTCAGGCAAATCGTCTTCGATGCGAGCTATCTGGTGATGGGCCTCGGCGACGTGTACCTCGGCGCACCCGTCGCGACACCGCTCGACCCTCGTCACCGGCTGGTCACGACGAAATACAACCCGGCCCGTACGTGGACCGCGGAGAACTCGGTCGGCATCGGCGGCGCGTATCTGTGCGTGTATGGCATGGAAGGGCCTGGCGGCTATCAATTCGTCGGCCGCACGTTGCAGATGTGGAATCGCTACCGCGAAGTCGCGGATTTCGCCGGCCAGCATTATTTGCTGCGCTTCTTCGACCAGATTCGTTTCTACGAAGTATCGGCCGACGAACTGTTGCGCATCCGCGCGGACTTTCCGCTTGGGCGTTTTCCGTTGCGGATTGAAGAGTCCGAGCTTTCGTTGCCGGACTATCAGGCGTTTCTCGCTAGCGAATCCGCCAGCATCGAGCAGTTCCGTTCAAGGCAGCAGGCGGCCTTCCAGGCCGAGCGCGAGCGGTGGCGTGAAGCGGGCACCTCGGAAATCACGTTCGAGACGCCGGTCACCGAAGACACTCAGTTAGCTCCGCTTCACGACGGCGAAGTCGCCGTGGACAGCGAGATCGCCGGCAGCCTCTGGCAAGTCAAGGTGAAAACCGGCGACGCGGTCGACGCGGGCGACGTGCTGCTCATCATCGAGTCGATGAAGATGGAAATCCCGGTGTGTGCGCCGTGCGCCGGAACGGTCGGCGAGATCTACGTGGCGCCGGGTTCGCCCGTGCACGCGGGGCAACGCGTCGCCGTCGTCGAACGTCACTAATTATCTGGACGCAAACCATGTCTTCATTCTCGTCATTCGATCTTCGCCTCCCGACACTTCGCTCCGCATACCGTGATGGAACGCTCACGCCGCGCAGGCTCGTCGCTGAACTGCTCGAAAAAGCTGCGGCGCTCAATCCATCGTTCAATCTGTTCATCCATCTTCTGACCGAAGATGAAGTCGCGCCCTACCTCGACTGGCTCGACACCCAGGACGTCGAAAGCCTGCCGCTCTATGGCGTTCCGTTCGTGATCAAGGACAACATCGATCTCGCCGGCATTCAGACGACCGCCGCGTGCCCCGCGTTCGCGTACACGCCGTCGCGATCGGCGAGTGTCGTTGCGCAATTGATCGCGCTCGGCGCTGTGCCGCTCGGCAAAGCCAATCTCGACCAGTTTGCGACCGGTCTGAACGGCACCCGGTCGCCGTATGGCAAGTGTCGCAATAGCGTGCATCCCGACTATCCGTCGGGCGGCTCGAGCGCGGGGTCGTCACTCGCGGTCGCGCTCGGCGTCGCCAGTTTCGCGCTCGGGACCGACACGGCCGGTTCCGGTCGCGTGCCTGCCGCGCTGAACAATCTCGTCGGTCTCAAGCCGACTAAAGGCCTGCTGTCCACCGCGGGTGTGGTGCCCGCGTGCCGCACGCTCGATTGCGTCACGTTCTTCACGGCGACGGCGCAAGAAGCGAGCGAGTTGCTTGCGTTGAGCGCGCGCCCCGATCCTCGCGATGCATACAGCCGCGCGAATCCGCAATGGAATACGGCACGCGCGTTTGGCGAGCCCACGGCGTTCAAGTTCGGCGTGCCGGCGCAACTGGAATTCGCCGGCTGTTCCGAGAGCCCCGGGCTGTTCGCGAAGGTGCGCGCGTTGCTCGAAGAAGCAGGTGGTGAAGCTGTCGAAATCGACTTCACGCCGTTTGTCGAAACCGCCAATCTGCTCTATCAGGGGCCGTGGGTGGCCGAGCGTTACAGCGTGGCGGGCGAGTTGATGACGGAGAAACCCGCCGCGGTTTTGCCCGTCATTCGCGATGTGTTGGCGAAGGCACCCGGCGCGAGCGCGGTCGAACTGTTTCGCGCGCAGTACCGCTTGCAGGAATTGAAGGCCCTCTGCGATGCGTCGATCGATTCACTCGATTTCGTTCTGACGCCGTCGTATCCGCGTGCCGTGACGCTCGACGAGTTGGAGCGCGACCCCATTGGTCCGAACTCCCTGCTCGGCTATTACACGAACTTCATGAATCTGCTGGACTATGCCGCCGTCGCTACGCCGACCGGTTTCATGAAGAATGGTCTGCCCTGGGGCGTGACCGTCTTTGGCCGCGCGTTCACCGACCAGTATCTGTTGGGTGTGGCCGACCTGCTGCAACGAAAGAGCGGCGTGCACTGCGTCGGAGGTCTAACCGTCGAGCCGGAACCGCGCGGCGAACGATGCGCGGCGAGCCACGATCGCATGCGGATCGCGGTCTGCGGCGCACACATGCAAGGTTTGCCCCTCAACCGCGATCTGCTTGCCCGACGCGGGCGGCTCTTGCAGGCCACTCAGACTACCGCGCAATACCGGTTGTCGGCGCTGCCTGCGTCGGCGGACGGCACGAGGCGTCCAGGCCTGTGGCGCGTCACCGATGGCGGCGCAAAAATTGCTGTCGAAGTGTGGGAAATGCCCAGCGCGGAGTTCGGCTCGTTTATTTCGACCGTTCCGTCTCCGCTGGTTCTGGGCAAGGTCGAACTCGTCGACGGTTCGTGGGTTACCGGTTTCCTCTGCGAGCCGTATGGCGTGCAGTCGGGAACCGATATCTCGGAGTTTGGCGGATGGCGAGCATGGCTTGCCAGCGAGCATTGCGCGAGTTTCTGATGGAACGAACGATGAGCAGCGGCGTCGCAGGGTATGGGCAGTGAAGCGCCGCGGGTTTGGTTGGCACCTCCGGCTTCCTTCCGCAATTCCGTCGCAACTTCAAGAGGTTCCTTAATGACGCTCCGCACCGTCGCGCTCGCCGCAACCACCGCTGCGCTCACGCTCGCCGGCACGACCGCCGCCCTCATCGCACAAGCTCAAACGCCGAGCACCGCCGACAGTCAATGGCGCGCCAGTTCCACCATGCTCGCGACGCTGCTGCAGGACGGCTACAAGATCGTCGCCGTGGTCAACAACGGTCCCGCCGACACGATCTTCGTGCAGCGCGATCAGAGCGCGTTCAAATGCATCGATACGCAGCATCCGGATGCAAAAGCAAAAACGTCGGTGGCGCCGGGCTGTTACGAGCTGGTACCGCCGAGCGGCGCCACGCCGGCGTCGGAATCCAGATAACGTGATTTGAAGCGCGAGCTCAACGTAACCCCGGCTCGCGCGAAAGACTTCGGCGTCGCGCCAACACCGCGACGCTTCAGCGATCCACGAGCCGGCTCAGATTGCCGCGCACCCGCTGCAGCAGCGCGATCAACCGCGCCGCTTCTTCATCGCTGAAACCATTGAGCGCTTCGAGCGCGACCTCGTCGCCGACCTTGCGCGCCTTGCCGAGCGTGCGCTCAGCCTTCGGCGTCATGCGCACCTGGCGCTCGCGGCGATCCTGCGGATTCGCGGTCCGCTCGATCCAGCCGCCCTCCTCCATCCGGTCGAGCAGCCGGCCCGCCGAGATCGGCGCGACCTCGAGCAGATCCGCCAGCCGGGCCTGATTGATGTCGCCGTAGTGGCCGAGATAGGCCAGCACGCGACACTGCGCGCGCGTCAGATCGACCGACGACCTCGCGAGATCGTCGAACCGCTTGCCCGCCAGCCGGCCGACGTCGTAGATCAGAAAGCCGAAGCGCTCTTCGAATTGGGTTTTCATGCGCGGATTATACGGAAGCACTTCGGCGTACAGCGCGACTGCGTGTGCGTTCTATTCTCAGCACAACTCCCGATAGCGCCAACCCGTATCGTCGATATACTAAGCATGCTTACTATATCGAGCCTCCCCACCGTCCATGTCTTCCGCCTCCACGTCGGCGAGCGCCACCGAGCTGCTCAACCGGCCGATGATCACGATCTCGATCATGCTTGCGACGCTGATCCAGACGCTCGACAGCACGATCGCCAACGTGGCGCTGCCGCATATGCAAGGCACGCTGTCCGCGTCGCAGGACGAGATCACGTGGGTGCTGACCTCCTATATCGTCGCCGCCGCGATCGCCACGCCGCTCACCGGCTGGCTGGCGGATCGCCTCAGCGTCAAGCGGCTGCTGCTGATCGCGATCGGCGGCTTCACCGTGTCGTCCGCGTTGTGCGGACTCTCCGAGACGCTGTCGCAGATCGTCGTGTCGCGTCTGTTGCAAGGGATCTTCGGCGCGTCGCTGGTGCCGCTGTCGCAGTCGATCCTGCTCGACATCAACCCGCGCGAAAAGCAGGGCCAGGCGATGGCCGTGTGGGGCATGGGCGTGATGGTCGGGCCGATCCTCGGTCCGACGCTCGGCGGCTGGCTCACCGATAGCTACAACTGGCGCTGGGTGTTCTTCATCAACGTGCCGATCGGCGCGATCGCGCTGTTCGGCGTCGCGAGCTTCCTGCCGACGCGCGCGCCGAAACACGACGTGAAGTTCGACGCGTTCGGCTTCATCACGCTCGGCCTCGCGATCGGCGCATTGCAGGCGATGCTCGATCGCGGCGAGCAGCTCGACTGGTTTTCGTCGACCGAGATCGTGATCGAGGCGCTCGTCGCGGCAATCAGCTTCGCGTTTTTTCTCGTGCACACGGCGACGATCGGCGAGCGCTCGTTTTTCAAGTACAAGTTATTGAAGGACCCGAACTTCGCGACCGGCACGTTGTTCATCTTCGTGATCGGCGCGGTGATGTACGCGACCCGCGCGCTGCTGCCGCCGATGCTGCAAAACCTGATGGGCTATCCGGTCGCGACCACGGGCCTCGTCACCGCACCGAGCGGCGCCGGCACGATGGTCGCGATGCTGATCGCCGGCCGGCTGCTCAAGCGCGTCGATGCGCGGCTGTTGCTGCTCTGCGGTTTCCTGATATCGGCGTTCGCGCTGTGGCAGATGATGCAGTACACGATCGTGCTATCGGCATCGGACATCGTGTGGCCCGGCGTGATCCAGGGCTTCGGACTCGGCCTCGTGTTCGTGCCGCTGTCCACGCTGACGTTCTCGACGCTGTCGCCGGAGCTGCGCGCGGACGGCACCGCGACTTATAGCCTGATGCGCAACATCGGCAGCAGTATCGGCATTTCGATCGTGCAGACGCTGATGACGCGCAACACGCAGATCTCGCACGCGGACCTCGCTGCGAACGTCACCGCGTTCAATCCGGCGTTCCAGTCGATGCTCAACAGCGGCTCGAACTATGACATCGCGGCGCTGAACGCGTCGATCACGCAGCAGGCGGCGATGGTCGCGTATCTGAACGACTTCAAGCTGATGTTCGTGGCGACGCTGCTGGTCATCCCGCTGTTGCTGCTGATCCGGCCGTCGCACAAGGCACCAGATGCGTCGATCGCGCATGCGGCGATGGATTGAGACCGAATGCGCCGACGTCCGCCTCAGCCTTCGATTCGCCCGCGCGTCACGCCGAGCAATGACGCCATCGCCGCATACGCCGCGGCGGCATCGCGGGCGCGGATCGCCTCGAACACCGCCGTGTGCTCGGCGAGCGACGCGTTGAACACATCGGCGCGTTTCGCATTGAGCCGCAATTGTGCCTCGAGCGTGCGCTCGATCAGCGCGCCAAGCGGGATCAGCAGTTCGTTGCTGCACGCGGTGAGCACGCGCAGGTGGAACTGCAGATCCGCGCGCACCCATTCGTCGACGTTGCGCGCCGCCACCATCGCGGTATGCGCGGCCGCAAGCGCACCCAACGTATCGTCGGTGTGCGCGGCGGCCGCGAGGCCGGCGGCATAAGGCTCGATCATCTCGCGCATTTCCTGCAGCTTGAGCGCGAACGCCATCGGCTCGGCGACGCGTGAATACCAGTCGAGCAGATCGGCATCGAGCAGATTCCACGCGGACTTGACCCGCACGCGCGTACCCACGCGCGGCCGCGATTCGATCAGCCCTTTCGACGTCAACGTGCGCAGCGCCTCGCGCAGCACCGTGCGGCTCACGCCGAACATCTCCATTAACTCGGCTTCACGAGGCAGGATCGACTCCGGCGCATAGTCGCCGCGCAGAATCGCGGTCGCCAGCAGTTGGACGACTCGCCCGTGCAGATCGTGCGTAATGGTTTTCTCCTCGCGGTTGATGATCCCGTCGCGCAACGCGGCGGTAAGTCGGCAGATCTCACCACTATGTGGCAAATAGTACTATTAATAGTATTTTAATGCAGTTTTGTTGTAGCATGGAATTCCCCGAAATTTTGCATGCCCGCAGACCTGCTTTGCATGGGTTCGGAGTAAGCGCCAACTTCGATCGACACCGGAGACACACACCATGAAAATCACCAAGCTCGAAACCTTTATCGTCCCGCCGCGCTGGTGCTTCCTCAAGATCGAGACCGACGAGGGCATCGTCGGTTGGGGCGAGCCGGTGGTGGAAGGCCGCGCGCATACGGTCGCCGCGGCCGTCGAGGAACTGTCCGATTATCTGATCGGCAAGGACCCGCTGTTGATCGAGGATCACTGGCAGGTGATGTACCGCGCGGGCTTCTATCGCGGCGGCCCGATCACGATGAGCGCGATCGCCGGCGTCGATCAGGCGCTGTGGGACATCAAGGGCAAGCATCACGGCGTACCGGTGCATGCGCTGCTCGGCGGCCAGGTGCGCGACAAAATCAAGGTGTACTCGTGGATCGGCGGCGACCGTCCGAGCGATGTCGCGAACAACGCACGCGCGGTGGTCGAGCGCGGCTTCAAGGCCGTCAAGATGAACGGCTCGGAAGAGCTGCAGATCATCGACACCTTCGACAAGGTGCAAGGCGTGATCAACAACGTCGCGGCGGTGCGCGAGGCGGTCGGGCCGAACATCGGCATCGGCGTGGACTTCCACGGCCGCGTGCATAAGCCGATGGCGAAGGTGCTCGCCAAGGAACTCGACCCGTACAAGCTGCTGTTCATCGAAGAGCCGGTGCTGTCGGAAAACGCCGAGGCGCTGCGCGACATCGTCAATCAGACCAACACGCCGATCGCGCTCGGCGAGCGTCTCTATTCGCGCTGGGACTTCAAGCACATCCTGTCGGGCGGCTACGTCGACATCATCCAGCCGGACGCGTCGCACGCGGGCGGCATCACCGAGTGCCGCAAGATCGCCGCGATGGCGGAAGCCTACGACGTCGCGCTCGCGCTGCATTGCCCGCTCGGCCCGATCGCGCTCGCAACCTGTCTGCAGATCGACGCGGTCAGCTACAACGCGTTCATCCAGGAACAGAGCCTCGGCATCCACTACAACCAGGGCAATGACCTGCTCGACTACATCAAGAATCCGCAAGTCTTCAAGTACGAAGACGGCTTCGTGTCGATTCCGCAGGGCCCCGGACTCGGCATCGAGGTCAACGAAGAGAAAGTGCGCGAGATGGCGAAGGTCGGTCACCGCTGGCGCAATCCGGTGTGGCGTCACGCGGACGGCAGCGTCGCCGAATGGTGATCTGAACACCTGAGCGAAGCAGGCGGAACGCCGCCGGCGGGCCACGTGACGCGCGGGCCGTCGCAGTAACGTAACTTCCCGGACCAGCCGGCTCGAACCGGCGTTCGAGCGGTGCCCCCCGACCTGCATCACTCCGCGCCGAGCCTTATCCCGCCCCGCTTTCGCGACGTTTGTTCGGTATCGGACATACGTATGTCCTGCTCCTTGCTGAAATGCATGCCAACAACGCATGCAGCGAGGAGCACCATGGGCGAATTCCTTCCTGACTATCTGATCCGCGAACAGGCGGCGGTCGGCGCGCTGGTTGCGTTCGGCGTGCTGCGCATCATCGGCGCGATGCTCGCGTACGAGCGCGGATGGAACATCTCGGTAGTCGGGAAATGCTTTATCGCCGCGGCGGTGCTGTACTGCCTGCCGCAGGTCTTCGATCTGCTCACGCAGATGGTCGGCTCGCACGCGGCCGGCGCCGAACTCGAAGGCAAGGCCGCGGGCTGCGCGATCGCGTTGTTCTGCGCGCCGATTCTCGGTCATCGCCTCGGCTTCGAGTAAGCGGGCTTCGCAGTGCGGCGCTTTTTTACGCGGCGCGCATCCATCGCCGATTGGTCAATCGCCTATGCCGCGCCGCGCGTTCAACCGAGCGCAGCGAACGCCGGCACGGTGTGTGACAACGCGGCCGCGACGACGAACACGCCGATCATCACGAGCGCTTCCAAATACATCACGTTGACGAAGGTGTGCGCATCCATCGTCGATGCGGTGCGACGCAGGCGTGGCAGCGCCGATGTGCGGTTCAGCGCGCCGAGCACCAGCGCGAGCGCGACCAGCACGAGCTTCAACGTCAGCACATGACCCCACGTGCTCGCCTGAATCGCTTCGAACGAACTGCCCGAGTCGCGCACCGCATTGAAGACGCCCGACAGCAACACCAACGCGACCGCGACGATCGACACGTTCGACACCTGGGTCGCCGTGCGGATCAGCATGCCCCGCGCGGTGGATGCCCCGAGCGCCGGCAGCACCGCCAGGCCGGAGGCCATCGCGAGTCCGCCCCATACGCTCGTTGCGAGCACGTGCAGCGTCTGCATGCCGATCGCGGCCGACACCTCGCCGGCATCGGCCGCATGACCGAGCGACGCCTTACCCGCCGCGATCGCGAGCACCGCGAGCCACAGCAGCGTATTGCGCAGCATGCCCGTGCCATGGCTCAGCGCGGTGCCGAGCAGCACCAGCGCGCCGCCGAACGCGACGCTCCAGCCATAGCCGACATGCGTTTGCGTCAGCACCGTCGGCACCACGCCGAACGCCGCGGACAACCCGACACCGCTCATCGACGCCGCCTGATACAGGAGCCAGCCGAGATCCGCGAGCACCAGCACGATGGTGGCCGCGAGCATCGAGCGTTGCGCGCGCATCCAGCCGGGACGCGCCGGTGAAGTGCGCTGGAGCCCGTCCCTCGCGAGCCATGCGCCGAGTAGCGCCGAGCCGACGGCGAAGCCGAACGAGACGTTCATGAGCGTGGCCATTGCGACCTGCCCGATCCACAGTCCGTCGAAGTTCATTTGACGTTGAACGCGAAGTCGCCATGGGTACGATGACCGTCGGTGGCCACCGCGATCCAGTGCACCGCATAGCGGCCGCTCGTCAACTGGGGCAGCGCGAGGTGCATCACGCGGGCGTCCACGCTATCGACCGTCGACGCGCCCGGCGTCGCGGGCTTGCCGCTTGCATCGGCGAGTGTGATCTTGCTGAATGCGGGCTCGAGCGGCTCGGTGAAATGGATCGTCAGGTCGGTAGGCGCGACGACGTCGGCGTTCGCGGCCGGCACGCTCGAGATCAGATGCGCATGCGCGAACGCGGTGGACGACATGGCCAGCGCCACCGCGCCGGCCATCAACGCTCGCAGCGTCGAGGAGGAGAAATCGAATAGCTTCATGTAAGGCCGATAGCGGATGAGAACGAACGGAACATAGGCGGGCCGGCGAGGCGCATCGTCTGCACGACGGCCGGCGAGCCCGGAAGTGTACGCTTCGATGGCGCGCGCGGGGATCGGTTCACCTGGCTTGATCGAATGCGTCACGCGGCATCACGCTTGCGGCGACGACGCCGTGATTATTTTTGAGGCAAAGACGTCGACCACGATCCGTGATCGCAACCAAAGTCCGAAACCGGCATAACGCGACATACTGTCGCATGGCGGTCACACCTGGAACCGTCTCTAATGCGGCAAATAGTCACGATTACCCTTCGATGATAGAATGCTGCGTCGCCGCAGCGACGGCTGTCCTTCACACCGAGCCGCCCGAAGTTCGGTCAGGTCCCCGATTCCGATGGAGTTACGCGTGTCTTCAAGACGCCTCTTCCGCCCGTTGCTCGCCCTTCTGTTGATCGGCGCCGCGGGCGTCTATAGCGCAGCGAAAGCGCAGACTCAACCGAAGGCCCCCGACACGATGGAAGCGCGCGTGCAAGCCTGCACGGCCTGCCACGGCTCGCATGGGCAAGGTACCGACAACGACTACTTCCCGCGCCTCGCCGGCAAGCCGGCGGAATATCTGTTCAATCAGTTGCAGAACTTCCGTGAGGGGCGCCGCAGGTACCCGCCGATGAACTACCTCGTCACGTATCTCTCCGACGACTACCTGCATCAGATCGCCACCTTCTTCTCGCAGCAGCGCCCGCCGTATCCGACGCCGGCCAAGCCGACCGTCTCGGCCGCCACGCTCGCGCGCGGTGAGCAGATCGTGCTGCACGGTGATGCATCGAAGCAGGTGCCCGCTTGCGCGGCCTGCCACGGCAAGGCACTGACCGGTATGGAACCGGCAATTCCGGGTCTCGTCGGTCTGCACGCCGACTACATCAGCGCGCAGCTCGGTTCATGGCGCTCGGGCACGCGTCACGCGATCGCGCCGGACTGCATGCACACCATCGCCACGCGCCTCAGCGACGAAGACGTGAACGCCGTCGCGGCCTGGCTTTCCACGCAGCAGGCTCCGCCAAACCCCGTGCCGGCTCCGGCCCGCTCCTTGAAGACTCCGCTTGCCTGCGGCAGCGAACCGCAATAAGGCGCCGGGAGAGACATTCAAATGAAACACAAGTCTTTGTTCGCCCTCTCGGCAGTCGTCGTGGTCGCGGCCGCCGCACTCGTTCCCGTCCTCTGGTCGGGCGGCGACAATCTGCATAGCAGCGGCGCAGCCGTGGCGGCAACGCCCGCGGACCAGGCCGACCTGATCAAGAAGGGCGAGTACCTCGCCCGCGCCGGCGACTGTATCGCCTGCCACACGGTGCGCGGCGGCAAGCAGTTCGCCGGCGGCCTGCCGATGGCCACGCCGTTCGGCACGATGTTCACGCCGAACATCACGCCGGACGACCAGTACGGCATCGGCAAGTGGACCCAGGACGACTTCTATCGCGCGATGCACACCGGCCGCTCGAAAGATGGCAGCCTGCTTTATCCGGGCTTCCCGTTCACGAGCTACACGAAGGTCACGCGCGCCGACTCGGACGCGATCTACGCGTACCTGCGCTCGGTCGCGCCGGTCAACGTGCCGAGCCGTCCGCACGAACTGAAATTCCCGTTCAACCAGCGCAACATGCTGATCGGCTGGCGCACGCTGTTCTTCCGTGAAGGCGAGTTCAAGCCGGATCCGACCAAGTCGGTCGAATGGAACCGCGGTGCGTATCTGGTCGAAGGCCTTGGTCACTGCGGCATGTGCCACACGTCGATCAATGCGATGGGCGCCCCGGTCAGCTCGGCCGCGTTCGCGGGCGGCCTGATTCCGCTGCAGAACTGGTATGCGCCGTCGCTGACGTCGAACCGCGAAGCCGGCCTCGGCGACTGGGACCTCAAGGACATCGCCGACCTGCTCAAGACCGGCGTGTCGAGCCGCGGTGCGGTGTTCGGTCCGATGGCCGAAGTGGTTCACAACAGCCTGCAGTATCTGTCGACCGAAGACATCAACGCGATGGCGACGTACCTGAAGACGATTCCGCAGAAGAGCGAAGCACCGGAACCGCTGCAGCTCGAAACCTCGGAAAAATTCGGCGGCGAACTGCTGAAGCAAGGACAGAAGATCTACGCTGACAACTGCGCGAAGTGCCACGAGGATAACGGTCTCGGCCGGCCGCCGGCATTCCCGCCGCTCGCGAACAACCAGTCGATCCAGATGCCGTCCGCGGTCAACCCGATCCGCATGGTGCTGAACGGTGGTTATCCGCCGAGCACGGAAGGGAACCCGCGTCCGTATGGCATGCCGCCGTTCGCGCAGGCTCTGTCGAATCAGGAAGTCGCAGCGGTCGTGACGTACATCCGTATGTCCTGGGGCAACCACGGCACGGCCGTGTCGCCGCAGCAGGTGGCCGAACTGCGTTCGGCGCCGCTCGACTAAGCAGGGTTCGACGCACCCCGGGCGCGGCCTGCGAAATTCGCGGCCGCGCCCTTCGTTTTTTCAGGACCGGTATCATGTGGGCCTGTTTGTGTTGGTGGTCGCCCTCGCGGGACCGTGCAGGAGGAAAGAGTTGTGCCCTTCGGTGAGCGTTTGAACAGCATCACCCATCTCGTCGGCGCCGTGCTGTCGGTGGTGGGGCTGGCGGCGCTCGTCACGATGGGCGCGCTCGCCGGCGACGCGTACAAGGTCGTCAGCTTCGCCGTATATGGTGCGATGCTGTTCGTGCTGTACGCGATCTCTACGCTGTATCACAGCGTCAGCCATCCGCGTCTGAAGGCGATTCTGCAGAAATGCGATCATTCGGCGATCTACCTGCTGATTGCCGGCAGCTACACGCCGTTCACGCTCGTCACGTTGCGTGGACCGTGGGGCTGGTCGTTATTCGGCGTGAGCTGGGGGCTCGCTGCCCTCGGCATCGTGCAGGAACTCACGCTCGGGCGACGCACCCGCAGCGTGTCGATGGTGCTGTATGTGTTGATGGGATGGCTCGCGCTCGTAGCCGTCCACCCGCTGGTGCAGGCGTTGCCGGCCGCGGGGACCGCGTGGCTCGTGGCCGGCGGCGTCATCTATAGCGTCGGCATCTATTTCTTCATCAACGACGAGCGCATCCGCCACGGACATGGTATCTGGCACCTGTTCGTACTGGCGGGCAGTCTGTGTCAATTCGTCAGTGTCGCGCGCTATGTCGCGTGACATTCCACGGCGACGAATTGCAACTTAAGGCCAGTCGACGTGTCTGCATAGCGCGTTGAAACATTCGGCACATCTGTGAGCGTGCCGCCGATTTCTCCGTGAACGGAACCGGGCCTCGGCCTCGAACACGCCATGCGGGCGTGTCGATGCCGCGCTGGTTTTTCCGCGTTGGGGTCCTTTGGGCCCAGCGGGGCCGTTCGCGACACTGCATTGCAAAGAGCTTTTATGTCTTTTGATTCCCTCGGCTTGTCCGAACCGCTGGTCCGCGCTGTCAATGAACTCGGCTACACCAGCCCGACTCCGATCCAGACTCAGGCGATCCCGGCCGTGCTCAACGGCGGCGATCTGCTCGCCGGCGCGCAAACCGGCACCGGCAAGACCGCCGGCTTTACGCTGCCGATCCTGCAGCGCCTGAATTCGATGCCGCCGGCCGCCGGCGGCAAGCGCGTGGTGCGCGCGCTGATCCTCACGCCGACGCGCGAACTTGCCGCGCAGGTCGAAGAAAGCGTGCGCGCCTACGGCAAGTATCTGAAGCTGAAGTCGACCGTGATGTTCGGCGGCGTCGGCATCAATCCGCAGATCGATGCGCTCAGGCGCGGCATCGATATCGTCGTCGCGACGCCGGGCCGTCTGCTCGATCACATGCAGCAGAAGACCATCGACCTGTCGCATCTCGAGATCCTCGTACTCGACGAAGCGGACCGCATGCTCGACATGGGCTTCATCCACGACATCAAGCGCGTGCTCGCGAAGCTGCCGCCGAAGCGCCAGAACCTGCTGTTCTCGGCGACCTTCTCCGACGAGATCAAGACACTCGCCGATGGCCTGCTCGACTCGCCGGCGCTGATCGAAGTCGCGCGCCGCAACACGACGGCAGAAACGGTCGCGCAGAAGATTCACCCCGTCGATCGCGACCGCAAGCGCGAGTTGCTCACGCATCTGATCCGTCAGCACAGCTGGTTCCAGGTGCTCGTGTTCACGCGCACCAAGCACGGCGCGAATCGCCTCGCCGAGCAGCTGGCGAAGGACGGCATCAGTGCACTCGCGATTCACGGCAACAAGAGCCAGTCGGCACGCACGCGCGCGCTCGCCGAGTTCAAGGACGGTACGCTGCAGGTGCTGGTGGCGACCGACATCGCCGCACGCGGCATCGATATCGATCAGTTGCCGCACGTGGTCAACTTCGATCTGCCGAACGTGCCGGAAGACTACGTGCATCGCATCGGCCGCACGGGTCGCGCGGGTGCGACCGGCGAGGCGGTGTCGCTCGTGTGCGTCGATGAACTGCAGTTGCTGAAGGACATCGAGAAGCTGATCAAGCGTCCGGTCCCGCAGGAAGTGATCGCCGGTTTCGAGCCGGACCCGACCGCGAAGCCGGAGCCGATCCTGCGACGCGGGCAGGGCGGCGGCGGACGCTCGCCGCGCCAGGGACAAGGTGCGGTGCGTCGTGACGGCGGTGCCGGTGGTGGCGCACCGGCCAAGCCGGCTCAAGGCTCCGGTCAGCGTTCGGCCCAGCGTGCGTCGAACGCTCAGCCCACGCCGCGGCCACAAGGTGCGAAGCCGGCCGGCAATGGCAATCAGCCGCGTCGCGATACGCAGCGTCACGACGATCGGCCGCGTACCGCCGCGCATGATGGCGCTCCCGCGCCCCATGCGCCGCGCAAGCCGCAGGGCAATCGTTCGCGCAACGGCAATCCGGGCGCGTTGCTCGGCGGCGGCGCGAAGCGCAACGATGCGCCGCGTGGTGCGCAACCGTCGCGCAACGGCGACCGTGGCCGTTAAGCGTCGCGCGGCCTAAAGGCTGCCCGCGCATCAGCCGTTAGCGCTTCCCTGCTCGAAGACTAACGGCTGCTCGCGGCGGCAGCCTGCTTCAAATGCTCGACCTGCCGTTCCCATCGCTCGAGCACCACACTCCCCTCTCCTTGCAATTCGAACGTGATGCCGCCCGTGAGGCGCGCATAACGGACGCTTTGCGCTTCTGCTGTGTCGATCGAGCCGAGCAGATAGACGAGGCCGCTGTCGTCGCCAGCAACACCGGGCAGCGGCGCGACACGCAACTGCACCTGATAGAACGCCGCATCGCAGACGAAGCTCAGCGCCGCGCGCCCGCTTTGCGCGATCGCGCGCGTCGCGCGCGCCTGCGGCCATAGCGCGATGCACAGCGTGCGCGAGTCGGGCGCATAGAGTTCGCCGACGCTCAGCAGAGATGTGCGCACGTGGCCGTTCGCATCGACGCTCAGTAGCGACGCGGTGAAGCCCTGCTTGTCCGCAAGCGACGAACCGTCGAACAACGCGCGCACGTTGGCCGGCCATTCGTCGAACACGATCTGTTCGAGCGGACGCGCGGACGTAGATGCGGAGGAGGAAGCGCTCATGCCATCGATCCAGTCGAAGTAGTCGGTAAAGCTCCATCATGCCTCGGAAAAACCAAAGCCCGCATGAGCGGGCTCCGGTTCGCTTCGTCAGGTCGTTGCAGCTGCATTCAGCCGATGCCTCGCGCAACGTTCGATAGCTCAGCGAAAGAATACGTGCTGCGTGATCTTCGCGAGCGGATAATGCACGCCCGGCTGAATGCGCGCCGGCAGATCGAGCGGCTTGAGCAGCATCTTCACGCACATGTCGGCGGACAGATTACGGCGCACCAGCTTGTTGATGCGCGCCGCGCGCTCGCGGTTATACGCGGAGTCGTGCACGCGCTCCGGATAGCGAATCGCGAACACGTGCCGCAACGCGATCTCCGAATCTTCGTTCTTGATTTCCATCACGCGACGCATCAACGCGCCCAGCACCGCGAGCCGACCGTTGCCCTCGATCCGGTTGTACTTCTTGAAGTACCTGAAAAAGTGCTTGTAGTGACGGACCTCGTCGGTGCGGATGTTGTCGGTGATCTGCTTGAGGACCGCTTCGTCCGAGCACTCGTTGATCGCGCGGTACAGCGTCGCGGTACCCGTTTCGACTACGCAACGCGCGACCATCTCCAGCGCGCGGGTCTTTTCGAAATCCTCGACCGAGCACGTGAGCGAATACTCGTCCATGAAATTGCGGAACGCGGTGTCCCAGTCGAACTCGGGCCATACATACGCGATATAGGTCTTCAGCGCCCGGCCGTGCTGCATTTCCTCGGGCTCCCACTCGTGGTTGAGCCAGGCCGAGACCTCGGGATCGTCGTTGAAAAACGTACTCAGATTGCTGGTGTAGAGATCGGTGCCGCTTTCGATAAACGAAGCCGCGCACAACAACAGCAGCAGGTCCTCGTTGGCCGCGGCCTTCTGACGGTCAATGCGCGTCAGATCGATGTCTTCGATCCGCCAGGGCATGACATGGTTCAGCTCTGTATGCATCGTGTCTTGCTCCCATGCTGTACCGACCCGAGGAGTTCTTCGCAACTGCCACCGCGCTCGCCGTGATGTTTCTGCGTGTCGGATACAACACCGTGAATTAGAGTTGGGCCCTTGTACTCTGCATCTTAGCCGGAGATATCCGACCTTGCAGATCACACAGCACAGACCATGCCGCATCGACGCAGTTCCGATTTCAAGATAGTCGAAATCTTCCAACGTGTTAAAACATGTGCGCAAGGCAAAAAAGGCCAGCCCAAAAGGCTGGCTTTTCGGACAGACATCAGACTCGGCGGGGTTGGGGCACGGGCGGGGCGCCCTAGGCGAGCCCCCTTGGGCGGCCCCCTGGGCGGGCTCCCTCTTCCTCAGGCAGGTTGGACGTCGCCCGGGATGGGACGCACGCGACGCATGCGCAGCGCGACGATGATCAGCGATACGCCCGATAGTACCGCCGCAAGCAGGACGTAATAACTTGGCGCGAGTTTGTCGCCGGTCAAATGAATGAAGGTTTCGACGATGGTCGGCGCGAAGCCGCCGAAGATCGTCACGCCGATGCTGTAACCGATTGAAAGGCCAGTCGAGCGCACCTGGGTCGGGAAGATCTCCGACATCAGCGCGGGCATCGGCCCCGAGTACGAGGCCTTGAAAATACCGGCGACGCCTTGCAGCACGAGCAGCCAGCCAATCGTCGGATGTGTCTGCAGCCATGCGAACATCGGATAGATCAGCAGGCCCATCAGGATCGACGTGCTCAGCATGATGCGAATTCGGCCGATGCGATCGGACAGCGCGCCCATGATCGGCGAGAAGATGAACTGCATGCCGCCGTTCAGCACGACCACGCCGAACGACGCGGCCGCCGCCATATGCAGCTGCTTGACCGCGTAAAGCGGCATGTAGAGCTGCAGCACGTACACGCCGACCGTCGACTGCGCAACCATGCCGATCGCGAGCAGCAGGTTGACCCACTGATTCGAGAACGACGCGTCCTTCGTTCCGCTGACGACCTTGTGCTCGCCAGCCGCCTCGCGAGCCGCGCGTTCTTCACGCAATGCCAGGAATTCGGGCGTCTCGTCGAGATGCGAGCGGATGTAGTAGCCGACCGGCCCGACCAGCAGACCGAACACGAACGGCACACGCCAGCCCCAGCTGTTCAGATGCTCGGCCGGCAGCCACGCGGTCAGCAGCGAACCGAAGGCCGCCGCGGTGATCGCCGCGAGACCCTGGCTCGCGAACTGCCAGCTCGCGTAGTAGCCGCGCCGAGTCGCGCTGTGCTCGACCATGAACGCCGTCGCGCTGCCGAACTCGCCGCCGACCGCGAAGCCCTGCACGAGCCGCGCCAGCAGCACCAGCAGCGGCGCCGCGAGACCGATCGTCGAAAACGGCGGCATCACGGCCATCGTGAAAGTACCGACCATCATCAGCGCGATCGCGAGCGTGAGCGCCGCCTTGCGGCCCTTGCGGTCGCCGTACACGCCGAGCACGACCGCGCCGAGCGGGCGCATCAGGAACGAGAGGCCGAAAGTGGCGATCGCGAGCAGCGTCGACAGCCACTCGTCCTGCATCGGGAAGAACTGTTTCGCGATGATCGTCGCGAAGTAGCCGTAGACCAGGAAGTCGAACCACTCGAGCGCGTTACCGATCGACGACGAGAAAACGATCCGCCGCACCATCGCTTTCGAAAGCGGCGCGGCGTGGGGGAAAGCGGTCGTCGAGTGCGACGCGGGGGTATTCATGATGGTCTTCTGCCTGTCTGCTGCGTGATAGCTGTGGTAGGTCCGGCACCGTCTGGGTCAGCGAGGCGGCTGGCGGGCGCGCAATAGCGCGGCATATGCCATGCCGCGCGTTCGTTACGTGTTACCCGGGTATCGGACCTGAGTCCCGGTGCGGACCTCGGCCCCGGGCGTCGCCTCGTTATGGCCTAGAAGCCGGCGGCGAGACCGTCGCGGCGGCTGTCGCTGGCCGCCACGTAGCCGCGCTCCGGCTCGTTGCGATCGAGTTTCCAGATGAACTGGCCGGAGCCGAAGTCCATGTACGGATCGTCGACCGACTTGATCGTGTGGCCGAGCTTCTGCAGGCCCTCGGTGGTCTTCGGATCGAGCGTCGACTCGATATCGACCGTGAAGTCGCGGTTGACCTTCCAGCGCGGCGCGTCGCACGCGGCCTGCGGCTGCTGAGCGTAGTCGAGCATGCGCACCACCGTTTGCAGATGGCCTTGCGGCTGCATGTCGCCGCCCATCACGCCGAAGCTCATCACCGCTTCCTGCTGGCCGTTCACCTGCTGCGTGAGGAACGCCGGGATGATCGTGTGGAACGGCCGCTTGCCGCCCTCGACGACGTTCGGCGACTTCGGATCCATCGAGAAACCGCAGCCGCGGTTCTGCAGCGCGATGCCGCTGTCCGGCACCACCACACCCGAGCCGAAGCCCATGTAGTTCGACTGGATGAAGCTGACCATCATGCCGCTCTCGTCCGCGGCCGACATGTAGATGGTGCCGCCCGCCTTCGGCATGCCGAAGTCGAAGTGCGTCGCCCGCTTCGGATCGATCAGCTTCGCGCGCGAGCTCAGGTACGCGTCGTCGAGCATCTGCTCGGGCGTGACTTCCATCGACCGCGGGTCGGCCACATAGCGATACAGGTCGGCAAACGCGAGCTTCATCGCTTCGATCTGCAGATGCTGCGACTCGACGCTGTCGACCTTCAGCGACTTCACGTCGAACTTCTCGAGGATGCCGAGCGCAACCAGCGCCGCGATGCCCTGGCCGTTCGGCGGAATCTCATGCACGGTGTAGCCGCGATAGTCCTTGCCGATCGGCTCGACCCAGTCCGCGCGGTAGTTGCGGAGATCGTCGGCGCTCAGCGCGGCGCCGCCTTCGCGTGCGAACGCGGCGATCCGCTCGGCGATCTCGCCTTCGTAGTACGCGCGCGGGCCCTGCGCGGCGATCAGGCGCAGCGTCTTCGCGTGGCCGGGCAAGCGCACCAGCTCGCTGACCTCAGGCGCGCGGCCGCGCGGCATGAAGGTCTGCGCGAAGCCCGGCTGATCCTTCAGTTCCGGCACCGCGGCCGCCCATTTGTACGCGACGATGCTCGCCACCGCGTGACCGCGCTCGGCGATCTCGATGGCCGGCTCCATCAGGTCGGCGAACGGCAGTTTGCCGAACTTCTGGTGCAGCGCTTCCCAACCGGCGATCACGCCCGGCACCGTGACGGCGTCCCAGCCACGCTTCGGCTGTTTCGCGAAGCCGTTTTCCTCGCCGTATTTGCGCTTGAAGTAATCGACGTTCCACGCAGCCGGCGACACGCCCGACGCGTTCAGACCATGCAGCTTCTTGCCGTCCCACACGAGCGCGAACGCGTCGCCGCCCAGGCCGCACGACACCGGCTCGACCACTGTCATCGCTGCGGCCGCCGCGATGGCCGCGTCGACGGCATTGCCGCCCTTCCACAACATGCGCAGCCCGGCCTGCGCCGCGAGCGGATGCGAGGTCGAAACGATATTGCGTGCGAATACGGGCAGACGTTGCGTCGGATAAGGGTTTTGCCAGTTGCTGAAGCCAGTCATGTCGAACACTCTCGAAAGCGCGGGCCGGCACGAAAAAATCGCCGGACATCATGGGAAAGGTTGTAAGGCAGGTAAATCGCGGAACGGAGGATTGCATCGCGAAGCGCACCAAAAAACAAATTCATTTATCAAATGAATAAATGCGTATTGCACCTGAATGAAGGTTCGAGCAGGTTCGGAGCATTCGCGGCCAGTTGGCGGACAAGGGGCACGATGGTTTTACAATAGCCGCAATCGCGTTCGTCGACGGCGGGCTTTCTGCCAGCCGCTCGATGATCGCGACGGACCACGCCGAAACGACAGCCACCACCCGAGACACATGACACGAGACCCCCGCCTGACTCTCAACGCCCGGCAACAGGAATTGCTGGAGTGGGTGCAACGCGACGGCTTCGTGACCGTGGACGACCTGGCGAGCCACTTCGACGTCACCCCGCAGACGA
This sequence comes from Paraburkholderia sp. 35.1, assembly GCF_050436525.1. Taxonomy (NCBI): domain Bacteria; kingdom Pseudomonadati; phylum Pseudomonadota; class Betaproteobacteria; order Burkholderiales; family Burkholderiaceae; genus Paraburkholderia; species Paraburkholderia sp. 35.1. The sequence continues at coordinate 1,331,374 of NZ_JBNDMJ010000003.1, forward strand.
TCCGCCGCGACGTCAACTGGCTCGCCGATATGAATCTGCTGCGCCGCTATCACGGCGGCGCCAGTCTGCCGACCAGTTCCGAGAACGTCTCCTACACCGCGCGCCAGCGCATGTTTCATGAAGAGAAAAGACGCATCGCGGCGCTAGTCGCCACTCACATTCCCGATCAGGCATCGCTTTTCATCAACCTCGGCACGACCACCGAGGAAGTGGCACGCGCGCTGAACCGCCACCGTGGACTGCGCGTGATCACGAACAATCTGAACGTCGCGAGCATGATGAGCGGCTACCCGGATTGCGAAGTGCTGGTGACGGGGGGCATCGTGCGGCCGTGGGATAAGGGCATCGTCGGTGAACTGGCGATCGACTTCATCCGGCAGTTCAAAGTCGATTTCGCGATCATCGGCACGTCGAGCATCGAAACGGACGGTACGCTGCGCGATTTCGACACGCGCGAAGTGCGTGTCGCCGAGGCGATCATCGAGCACGCACGCACCGTGTTCCTCGCCGCAGATCACTCCAAGTTTGGCCGCCCGGCGCTAGTTCGCCAGGGACATCTGGAACAGATCGACGCATTGTTCACCGACGCCGCGCCGCCCGCCGACATGACCGAGGCGCTGAACGCCGCGAATTGTCAAATCTATATTGCCGGATAATTCCAGGCGATCTCCGCCATGCTGCGGTGCACGCAAAACCTCGCGTGAAATCAAGAATCTGGCTGCGGGGCCGGACCGCCTATCGCGCGACCAATTGTCAAATGGAAAATTTACGGGGACCAGGTTGGCGTTTGATCGGTGCTCGCCTACACTCCAGTTCCCCAACGTGCGTTGCGAGTTTCGCACGGCGTCGGTTTGTGAATCTGTCGTGTAAGCCGTACCTCCCGCCCTGATCCTTAGCGGACCCGGCCCCGGCCTGCCGGTCGACTGCAAGGCTGTCCGCAATTTGCTGACATGGAGAGAACGATGCTGAGTCCGCATGAATTCGCCACGTTGTTACTCGTCAAGGACGCCCCCAACCAGGTCGAAATGGACCGAGAAGAACTCGATGCGTTGCTCGAACGCCAACTGGTGCAACTCGAGCGCCTCGCATCGGGCAACGAAGAATGGCGCGTGACCGAAACCGGCGACACCGCATTGCGGGCCATCAAACGTTTTTCCTGAGATTCCCTGTCGTTCGATCCGAGAGCCGTTGGCGGCGTATCCGCGCCGCCCTGGCGGATGCGCCGCGCGCTTCGCTCGCGACTGCCGGGCTCGTATCGTTCAATTCCCTGACAGCGGGCCGCCTTCGCGGCCCTTTGTTGTGCGCATCTCATTTACACAGTAAATTCACGCGACGGACTTCCCCGCCCTCGCGCATGCCCAAGACGCTCTCCGCCGACGACATCCAGCAGTTTCGCGAAGCCATGCGACGCGTCGCCGAAAACGCATTTGCGACCCGCGGCGCGCAAGGCGTGACGATGCGCGAGCTGGCGAAGGAGCTCGGCTGCAGTGCGATGACACCGTATCGCTATTTCCGCGACAAGGAAGAAATTCTGGCGATGGTCCGCGCCGCCGCGTTCAACCGCTTCGCCGCGCGCCTCGAAGCGGCCGCGCGCGGCATCCCCGCGAACGCCCCCGCCATCGATCACAGCGCCGTCGGCCGGGCCTACGTCGACTTCGCGCTCGATGAACCGCACGCCTACCGTTTGATGTTCGATCAGACGCCGCAACAGCGAGGCGCTTACCCTGAACTGGCCGCGGCGTCGCAGCGCGCGTGGCGTCTGCTGGAAGCGCACTTCGAGCGGCTCGTCGAGGCGGGTATTCTCGAAGGCGATCCGCGCCTGATCGGCTATGCGTACTGGACGAGCCTGCACGGCTTCACGATGCTTGCGCTCGCGAACCAGCTACCGCCGTCGGCCGCGCAACAGGCGGATTCCGCCGGCGACGGAGCGCGGCAGCCATCACGTGAAGCCGTGTTCGCGCAGCTTTTGCGCATGCTGTGGCGCGGAGCGTTGGCGCCGCACAAGTGAACCGGCTCGCCGGTCAACCCGTTGCTGCTTACCCGTTACGCAAGGTCGGATCGGCACTCGCACGCCAGCTGATCGCCCTTGCGCGCTGCTCGTTGAAGAACTCGACCCACTGGTTGCGCACCTTCGGATCGCTGCTCGTCGCCTCGCTCGCATGGCGCTGCGCGATCGATGCCTGGAACGCGCAGAAGTCGTCGTTCGACAGCCGGCCGCGCCGGTTCGCCACATAGGCATCGAAGAACGTCTCATAGACGTTCTGCGCGTCGCTGCCGTAGTCGACGGTTTGCGGCGAGCACATCTTCTGTAACGCCTCGAACGACGTTGCGCCCCTCGTCCCTTCCAGACTCGGCGTACTCACGCATCCCGCCAGCAGCGCCGCCGCGCCGATCATCAAAAGTCCACGCATACATCACCTCGAAATGGCTGCTACCGAGAGTATCGTCCGCGGTCGCGCGTTGCGCCACTCCGTGCCATTCGACCTAGGCTCGCTCGGGTCGAAGCGAACTTTACTTTTTCGAATATGTTCATTAAAGTTCGAAAACGAACATGCTTCATTCAATTTGCTTTCCAACTTACTCCCAGATTCGATGCAGAGGCTCACCAGGTGACGCAAGGCACGAAATACGATTTGCTCGTCGTCGGTGGCGGGATCAACGGCGCCGGCATCGCCCGCGACGCGGCCGGCCGCGGCCTGGCGGTGCTGCTGTGCGAGCAGGACGATCTGGCCGCGCACACCTCGTCGGCGAGTACCAAGCTGATCCACGGCGGCCTGCGCTACCTCGAGTACCGCGAGTTCGGGCTCGTGCGCAAGGCGCTGCAGGAGCGCGAGACGCTGCTGCGCGCGGCGCCGCACATCATCTGGCCGCTGCGCTTCGTGATGCCGCATATGCCGGATCTGCGCCCCGCCTGGCTGATCCGCGCGGGTCTGTTCCTGTACGACCATCTGGCCAAACGTGAGCTGCTGCCGGGCTCGCGCGGCATCGTGATGAGCCGGCATCCGGCCGGCGCGCCGCTCGTCGAAACGATCAAGCGCGGCTTCGTTTATTCGGACGGCTGGGTCAACGACGCGCGCCTCGTCGTCCTGAACGCGCTCGACGCGCACGAGCGCGGCGCGACGATCCTCACGCGCACGAAGCTGGTCAACGCAGAGCGCGCCGGCGGCGAGTGGCGCGCGCAACTGCAACGCGCGGACGGCACGACGCTCGACGTGCGCGCCGCCGCGATCGCGAACGCGGCGGGCCCGTGGGTCGGCGAGCTGCTGAAGGGCGCGCTCGGCCGGCCATCGGCGCATAGCGTGCGGCTCGTCAAGGGCAGCCACATCGTCACGCGGCGCCTGTTCGAACACGACCACGCGTACATCTTCCAGAACGCCGATAAGCGGATCATCTTCGCGATTCCCTACGAGCACGACTACACGCTGATCGGCACCACCGACCTCGAATATCGCGGCGACCCGTCGCAAGTCGCGATCGACGCCAACGAAACGCAGTATCTGTGCGATTCGATCAACCGCTACTTCAGGCAGAAGATCTCGCCGGCCGACGTGCGCTGGAGCTATTCGGGCGTACGCCCGCTGCTGGAGGACGAGAACGCGGACAATCCGTCGGCGGTCACGCGCGACTACTCGCTCGAACTCGACGCGCCCGCGGAACAGGCGCCGCTGCTGTCGGTATTCGGCGGCAAGATCACGACGTTTCGCAAGCTCGCCGAGCAGGCCGTCGATACGCTCACCGACGCGCTGCGCCACGGCGGGTCCGCGTGGACCGTCGACGCGCCGCTGCCGGGCGGCGACATCGCACAGGCGAACTTCAATCGCTTCCTCGGTGAGTTCTCGCGCGAGCATGCGTGGCTGCCGGCGTCGCTCGCGCATCGGCTCGCGCGCGCGTATGGCACCCGCGCGAATCGCGTGATCGGCCTCGCGCGCTCGCGCGCCGAGCTCGGTCGCGAGTTCGCGCCGGGACTCCACGAAGCCGAGCTGGTTTATCTGCGCGATACCGAATGGGCGCGCACCGCGCAGGACGTGCTGTGGCGGCGCTCGAAGCTCGGCCTGCACGTCGAGCCGGGCACGCTCGATGAGGTTACGCGCGATATCGACGCGTGGTTCGCGCGCGAACCGGCCCGGCAGAGCGCGTAGGCGGCCCGGCCGGGCAAACTGGCATGCCCCGACAAAAGCGGCGGCAAACACGACGCGGCGCCAATGCGGGGTGAAGCAAACGGCGCGGGCCCGTAGAAACGGCGCACACCATCCGCGCGCCCCGGGCCGGCGCCACCGCAGCTTCGGCTGGACGACACCGGCACGCGCCCTCACACTATGGCGGCCCGCTCACGACAACACGCCGCTCGCATCGCCGGCCAGCAATCCGGCGATCCGTAACATGCATGGAGAAGAGACAATGCTGGATCAGTACGTTCTCGCGCTTGACCAAGGCACCACCAGCTCGCGCGCGATGCTGTTCGACCGGCGCGGCAACGTCGTGTCGACCGCACAAAAGGAATTCCAGCAGATCTACCCGCACCCGGGCTGGGTCGAGCACGATCCGCAGGAAATCTGGTCGACGCAGGCCGGCGTCGCCGCCGAGGCGGTCACGCGAGCCGGCATGAACGGCACGTCGATCGCGGCGATCGGCATCACGAACCAGCGCGAAACCACGATCGTGTGGGATCGCGAAACCGGCCACCCGATCTACAACGCGATCGTCTGGCAGGACCGCCGCACCGCCGACTTCTGCGACGACCTGAAAGCGCAGGGTCTCGAAGCGAGCGTGCGCGCGAAGACCGGCTTGCCGATCGACTCGTATTTCTCGGCGACCAAAATCCGCTGGATTCTCGACAACGTCGAAGGCGCGCGCGAAAAAGCGCGTCAGGGCCGGCTCGCGTTCGGCACCGTCGACAGCTGGCTGATGTGGAATTTCACGAAGGGCGCGCTGCACGTCACCGACGTCACCAACGCGTCGCGCACGATGCTGTTCAACATCCACACCCTGAAGTGGGACGACGAACTGCTCGCCGCGCTCGACATTCCGCGCAGCATGCTGCCGGAAGTACGGCCGTCGTCGGAGGTGTACGGGCCGACGGTGACCACCGTGTTCGCGTCGAAGATTCCACTCGCGGGCATCGCCGGCGATCAGCACGCCGCGCTGTTCGGCCAGATGTGCACCGAGTCCGGCATGGTCAAGAACACCTACGGCACCGGCTGCTTCCTCGTGATGAACACGGGCGCCAAACCGATCGAATCGAACAACAATCTCGTCACGACGATCGCCTGGCAGATCGGCGAGCGTATCGACTACGCGCTCGAAGGCAGCATCTTCATCGGCGGCGCCGTGGTGCAGTGGCTGCGCGACGGCCTCGGCATCATCAGGAACGCGGCGGAAATCGAAACGCTCGCGCGCGGCGTGCCGCATTGCGACGGCGTGTATCTCGTGCCCGCGTTCGCCGGCCTCGGCGCGCCGCACTGGAACGCGCATGCGCGCGGCACGCTGTTCGGCGTCACGCGCGGCACGACCTCCGCGCATCTCGCGCGCGCGGCGCTCGATTCGATCGCCTATCAATCGCTCGATGTGCTGAAGGCGATGGAAGCCGACTCGGGCATTCGCATCGGCGAGTTGCGCGTGGATGGCGGCGCCTGCGCGAACAATCTGCTGATGCAGTTCCAGGCCGACATCCTCGGCGTCGACACGGTGCGCCCCCAGGTGTCCGAGACCACCGCACTCGGCGCCGCCTATCTGGCCGGTCTTGCGGTGGGCTACTGGAAGGACATCGACGAGTTGAAAAGCCAGTGGAAGCTCGAGCACCGCTTCACGCCGGCGCTACCGCATGCGGAGGTCAGGACCTGCCTCGATGGCTGGCAGCGCGCGATCCGCGCGGCGAAGGCCTGGGCCGATACGCCGTAAGGCCGCGGGCGCGCAGAACGCCAAAAGGACGCGGTCCGAAAGTACGTATGATGACGCTTTTCATCCCGGCGCGCGGGCTCGCAACCCGCCGCCCGCGCGCTTTGCGCTTACCGTTTTTCAGGCATGATCGACCACCTCATCTGTGACTGCGACGGCGTGCTCGTCGACAGTGAAGTCATCGCCGATCGCGTGATGTTCGACACGCTGACGGCCACCTTCCCCGGCATCGATTTCGCCCCCGTCGTCAAAACCGCGTTCGGCCAGCAAACCTCGCGCTTTCTCGCCGGCCTCGAAACGCGGTTCGACATCACGCTGCCGGTGAACTTCCTCGACACGATCGAGCATCATGTCGAGCTCGCGCTCGCCGCGTCGCTCGGTCCGATCCACGGCGTGCGCGACGCGCTGCAACGCGTGACGCTGCCGGCTGCGGTCGTGTCGAACAGCCGTATGTCGCGCGTCGCCGCATCGGTACGGCGCGCGGGTCTGCAGCAGATTTTCGGCGAGCGCGTGTTCAGCGCCGAGCAGGTCGCGCGGCCGAAGCCGTATCCGGACGTCTATCTGTTCGCGGCCACGACGCTTGGCGTCGTGCCGGCGCGTTGCCTCGTCGTCGAGGACAGCGTCGCGGGTTTGAACGCGGCGCGCGCGGCCGGCATGAAGACGATCGCGTTCGTCGGCGCGAGCCATATTCCGGACGGCTACGCGGATGCGCTGCGCGCGATGGGTATCACGCGAATCATCAAGCATATGGATGAACTGCCGGCGCTCATCGAGGCGGGCGTGCGCGGCGAATTCGGCGACGTGCAGTCGTAGCGGTTTGGCGCAACGCCGATAAAAAAGCCGGTTCTTCGGAAGAAGAACCGGCTTTTTGCGTCATGGCGTCGCGTGCCGCTCGATGGATGGCCCGTCAAGCCTCGGCCATCGCGCCCTCGCGCACCTGCGCGAGCGACTCGCGAAACTCGACCAGCTCGGCGATCGTCAGCATCGGCAGATCATGTTGCGCGGCGAAGCGCTCGACGTCCGCGCCACGCGTCATCGTGCCGTCGGCGTTCATCAGTTCGCACAGCACGCCGGCCGGCTTCAGGCCCGCGAGAATCGCCAGATCGACGGTGCCTTCGGTGTGGCCGCGCCGCGCCAGCACGCCGCCCGGCATCGCGCGCAGCGGGAACACGTGGCCGGGGCGCACGATGTCGGCGGGTTTGGCGGTATCGGCGATCGCGGCGCGGATCGTGGTCACGCGATCCTGCGCGGACACGCCGGTGCTGACGCCTTCGCGCGCTTCGATCGACACCGTGAACGCGGTGCGGTGACGGCTTTCGTTGTTGACGGCCATCGGCGGCAGTTCGAGCGCGCGGATCTTGTCGTCGGGCAGGCACAGGCAGACGATGCCGCTGCATTCCCGGATCAGCAGCGCCATCGTTTCGACCGACAGGCGCTCGGCCGCGACGATCAGATCGGCTTCGTTCTCGCGGTCGTGGTCGTCCTGCAGCACCACGGCGCGGCCCTCGCGCAGCGCCTGCAAGGCGGCGGCGATACGCGGCGGAACGGCTTCGGTGGCAAGCAGCGGGAGATCGGCGAAGGCATCGTCTGCAATCGTCGACGGAGCAGGAAAAGTAGCAAAGGACATAGTTGAAACGCTCATCGCAAAAGTTGGGCGAGAAACGTTTCAGGGCATTGCAAACAGACTGACACGCGCCGCCCAGGCGCCGCGCGAAAGCGGACGCTGATACGCCACCCAGGCTACAGGCGGCGTCGCGGAACGCACATGACTGTCTGCACATCTTCTTCCATCCGGACTATGACCGTCGGCTCTGGCTTCTGACCAGATCTGCTGACCCCGCCGCTGTCTCCGCTATTCCGAAGGCTAAGCGATGCGGGCGCTCGCGGGCTTGCCGGCTCACGCTGTCGCGCTGCCGGCCTACCGCCGGTGGGGAATTTCACCCCGCCCTGAAGACGCACTGATTGCCGGTTCGACCGGCGGCCGAAGCATACAACAGTCGCGCGAGCGCTGCAGCGCGACGAACAAAGACCCTACTCACTGCATTGGACCTGCATCGACGCCCTGAGCCGCGCTTGAACCTCGAACGCGTCGATTCTCAACCCGGCACGTCTTCGCGCGCGGCTTCGTCGCGTGCGGCGCCCGCGGCCGGCACTTCCCAGCGCGGCGGCGTCTCAGCCCGCAGCGTCACGCGAAACGCGCGCGCCTCGGTGTCGCCGGGATTGCGCAGGCTGTGCGGCTGGTCGGCGTCGAACACGATCGCGTCGCCGGTCGCGAGCAGTTGACGCTGGTCGTGCACGCTGACTTCGAGCGTACCGTCGCTGACCACCAGATTCACCGTCGTGCCAGGCGCGCGGCGCACGCCCGCTTCGGTATGCAGCGGGGCGATCCGCAGTTCGTGAAACTCGGCGGCGATCGACTCGTCGTCGGGATAGAGCGGCCGCACCGAGTAGCGACCGTTCGCGCTGACCACGCGGGCCGAGCGCTCGGCCGGCAGATGCTCGAAGCCGTTGGTCGCGTGACGCCGCAGGAACGCCGCCACCGACACCTTCAGCGCCGCCGCCACCTTGCACAGCACCTTGATCGACGGCACGCTGCGCGCCGACTCGATCTGCGCGAGCATCGCGCGCGACACGCCTGACGCGCGCGCCAGCGCATCGAGCGAAAGCTGCCGTTCGGCGCGCAGCCGCGCCAGATTCACGCCGACCAGCTGTTCGAGCGCATCGAAGGGTTCGGCCGAGCGCGGCGCCGCGTCGGCATCGGCAGAGGGATCGCGGACCAGCGCGAGCGGGGAATGCATATTGGCCTCCAGAGCGCCGCCAGGCGGCGCAAGAGCAGTAAGGTGGAAGCAAGATAGCATCGGCTTTGGCCGCACCCAACGAAGTTATCTTCACACTGTTATCAGCATGGCGGAGGCAAGCAACAGACGACTCACGCGCTTTGCGCGAGCGCGCGCGCCGGCGCATCCATGCGCGCCGCGAACCACGTCAGCAGCAGCGCGGCGACGCTGACCGCGGCCGCGACCCACGGCAAGGTATCGAGCGCGTGACCGTGATTGATCACGAGACCGCCGAGCCACGCACCCGCCGCATTGCCGACGTTGAACGCGCCGATGTTCAGCGTCGACGCGAGATTCGGCGCGGCGGCCGCCTTCTCGACCACGCGCATCTGCAACGGGGGCACCGTCGCGAACGCCGCGATGCCCCACACGAACACCGTGATCGCGGCAGCCGCTTGCGAATGGCTGGTGCGCGCGAAGATCGCCATCACGACCGCGAGCGCGGCGAGAATGCCCATCAGCGACGGCATCAGCGCGCGGTCCGCAAGCTTGCCGCCGACCATGTTGCCGATCGTCAGGCCCACGCCGAACAGCACGAGGATCAGCGTCACGCCGCGCGGCGAAAAACCGCTCACCTGCTCGAGGATCGGCGCGATATAGGTGAACACGACGAACACGCCCCCGAAGCCGAGCACCGTCATCGCGAGGGCGCTCCACACTTGCGGGTCTTGCAGCACGCGCACTTCGTGGGCGAGGCCGGCGGGGCCGGTGTCGTGGCGGTTCGGCACCAGCGCGCTGATGCCCGCGAGCGACAGCACGCCGCAACCTGCTGATGCACTGGCTCGACGAATTCAACGCGCTGTACCCGGACGTGACGTTCGCGTTGACGCTGTCGGATGCGCTGGCCAATCTCGTGCAGGAGGACATCGATCTGGCGATCCGCTTCGGCGTGCCGCAGGACAGCTCGCTGGTCGCGCGCCGGCTCGCGCCGAACCGGCGGGTGCTGTGCGCATCACCGGCATACGTCGGGCGTCGCGGCGAGCCGAAGGACCCGCTCGACCTCGCCAATTTCGACTGCATCGTGCTCGGCACCGCATCGGGGCCGGCCAGCGAATGGCGCTTCACGCGCGGTGACGAGGTGCAGCACTACAGCGTGCCGTTCGAAGCGGCGCGCGAAACCAACGACGGCGCGGTCGCGCGCGAATGGGCGCTGCGCGGCTACGGCATCGCGATCAAATCGATGTGGGACGTGGAAGCGGACCTGCGCGCCGGCCGCCTGAAGATCCTGCTGCCGGAATGGCGCTACCCCGATGCGCCGCTGCACGCGCTGTATCACCGCAATCGCTTCATGGCGCCGCGCGTGCGCGTGCTGCTCGATTTCCTCGCCGAGCGCTTCGCGCAGGTGTCGGACGAACTGGAAAGCCTGCTGGGACTGCCGCCGGACCGGCCAATGAGCGCCGAAACCCCCGTTGCGTGAAGGGCTATAATATGCAATTACGCTGCAAAGACACGCGCAACCCGGCCATCACGCGCCGCGCTGTCCCGCGCCGCGGCCTCCTTCACCTTTTTACGACGCCCCCAGGTTAACCACTGCGACCGGCGAAATTCGATGACCAAGAAAGTTTATGTAAAGACCTTTGGCTGCCAGATGAACGAGTACGACTCCGACAAGATGGTCGACGTGCTCGGTGCCGCTGAAGGACTCGTCAAGACCGACACGCCGGAAGACGCCGACGTGATCCTGTTCAATACCTGCTCGGTGCGCGAAAAAGCGCAGGAAAAAGTCTTCTCCGACCTCGGCCGCGTACGCGAGCTGAAGGACGCGAATCCGAATCTGATCATTGGCGTGGGTGGCTGCGTCGCGAGTCAGGAAGGCGCATCGATCGTCGCGCGCGCACCGTACGTCGATATCGTGTTCGGTCCGCAAACGCTGCACCGCCTGCCGCAGATGATCGACGAGCGCCGCGCAAGCGGCCGCGCGCAGGTCGATATTTCGTTTCCCGAAATCGAGAAGTTCGATCACCTGCCGCCGGCGCGCGTCGAAGGTCCGAGCGCGTTCGTGTCGATCATGGAAGGCTGCAGCAAGTACTGCAGCTACTGCGTCGTGCCGTACACGCGCGGCGAGGAAGTGTCGCGTCCGCTCGACGACGTGCTGACCGAAATCGCCGGCCTCGCCGACCAGGGCGTGCGCGAAGTCACGCTGCTCGGTCAGAACGTGAACGCTTATCGTGGAAAATTCGGCGGCGCGCCGACCGTGGGTTCGACCGAGATCGCCGACTTCGCGACGCTGATCGAATACGTCGCGGACCTCCCCGGCATCGAACGGATCCGCTACACGACGTCGCATCCGAAGGAGTTCACGCAGCGCCTGATCGACACCTACGCGAAGGTGCCGAAGCTCGTCAGCCACCTGCATCTGCCGGTGCAGCACGGCTCCGACCGCATCCTGATGGCGATGAAGCGCGGCTACACCGTGCTCGAGTACAAGTCGGTGATCCGCAAGCTGCGCGCGATCCGCCCCGACCTGTCGCTGTCGACGGACATGATCGTCGGCTTCCCCGGCGAGACCGAGGAAGACTTCGCGAAGATGATGGCGCTCGTCGAAGAGATGAAGTACGACACGAGCTTCTCGTTCATCTATAGCCCGCGTCCCGGTACGCCGGCCGCGAACCTGCACGACGACACGCCGCGCGAGGTGAAGCTCAAGCGCCTGCAACATCTGCAGGCCACGATCGAAGAGAACGTGCAGCGCATCAGCGACGCGATGGTCGGCAAGGTCGAACGCATTCTGGTCGAGCGCCCGGCGCGCAAGGACCCGAACGAGCTCGCGGGCCGCACCGGGAACAACCGCGTCGTCAATTTCCCGGCGCCGGTCGCGTCGCATGCACGGCTGATCGGTCAGATGGTCGACGTGAAGATCGTGCAGGCGTATCCACACTCGCTGCGTGGTGAACTCGTGATGGTTCACGACGACAGCGCCGCGACGACGCATTGAACGACATTCTGAGTATCGCAACCGACAGGATCGACTCACCGCCTTGAAGACCACTCAGCAGCCTCTGGAATTCACCGCACCGCGCGAAGATAATGCGCGGCTCGCCAACCTCTGCGGACCGCTCGACGAAAATCTGCGGCAGATCGAGCAGGCGCTCGACGTGACCCTGCAGCGCCGCGGCCACCGCATCGCGATCCGCGGGCGCGGCGCGAAACTCGCGCTCACCGCGCTCGAAAACTTCTACAACAACGCGCGCGAGCCTTTGTCGGTCGACGACATCCAGCTCGCGCTCATCGAAGTGCGTCATCCGGTGCGTCATCGTTCGAATGGCAACGGCAATGGCAATGGCGACACCGTCGACGCGCACTTCGCCGGCAATCCCGATCACCCGTTCGACCAGCCCGCCGACGCCACTGCGAGCGAGGACGACTTCGAGGAATACGGCCCGAAGCTGTACACGCGACGCGCGGATCTGCGCGGCCGCACGCCGGCGCAGCGCGAGTACCTGAAGCAGATCGTGTCGCACGACGTCACGTTCGGCGTCGGCCCGGCCGGCACCGGCAAGACCTATCTCGCGGTGGCCTGCGCGGTCGACGCGCTCGAGCGCGACCAGGTCAAACGCATCGTGCTGACGCGCCCGGCCGTCGAGGCGGGCGAGCGGCTCGGCTTTTTGCCGGGCGATCTCGCGCAGAAAGTCGATCCGTATCTGCGCCCGCTCTACGACGCGCTGTACGACCTGCTCGGCTTCGACAAAACCGCGAAGATGTTCGAGCGGCAGATGATTGAAATCGCGCCGCTCGCATACATGCGCGGCCGCACGCTGAATCACGCGTTCATCATCCTCGACGAGGCGCAGAACACCACGCCCGAGCAGATGAAGATGTTCCTCACGCGAATCGGCTTCGGCTCGAAGGCGGTCGTCACCGGCGACACGACCCAGGTCGATCTGCCGCGCGGCCAGAAGAGCGGGCTGATCGAAGCGCAGCAGGTGCTCGCGAACGTGCGCGGCATCGCGCTCACGCGTTTCACGAGCGCGGACGTGGTGCGGCATCCGCTGGTCGCGCGAATTGTGGAGGCGTACGATGCGCATGCGCAGAAGTCGCCGGCCGCGGTCGATCCGCGCTAAAGCGATGCGCTTCGCAGCGCGAGGCCCGCGTCGCCTCGCCGCAAAAAAAAGACTGAGCCAGGAATGCCACGCATAGAAACCGCATGAGCCGCACCCCGAAGCTGACGTTGAGCCTGCAATTCCCCGCCGCCAAAGCCTGGCCGGAACACAAGGCGCTGCTGCCGCGCGCGACGGTGGCCGGCTGGATCAAGGCGGCGCTGTTCGCGGACGGCGAACTCGCGGTTCGGTTCGTCGACGCCGCAGAAGGCCGCACGCTGAATCGCACCTATCGCGGCAAGGATTACGCGACCAACGTGCTGACCTTCGCCTATGCCGAATCGGAAGATGATCCGGTCACGGGCGATCTGATTCTGTGCTGCCCGGTGGTCGAGAAGGAAGCCGCCGAGCAGGGCAAGCCGCTCGCCGCGCATTACGCGCACCTGCTCGTGCACGGCACGCTGCATGCACAGGGCTACGACCACGAGGTCGAAGAAGAAGCCGAGGAAATGGAAGCGATCGAAACCGAAATCCTCGGCAAGCTCGGCTTTCCGGACCCTTACCAATAGGCGTTCCGCCCCTCCTCGACGCCAGCCCGCCCGAACCCACCGTGAGCACTCCGTCCCCCGAAGCCGATATCCCCGTGCGCTGTCCGGACTACCCGCCGGTGCTCGGCGACTCGCGGCTCCTGACGGACGACGAACTGCGCGCGTCGCTCGAATCCACGTTGCGCGGCTGGGACCGCCAAAGCGATCTGTGGCTGTTCGGCTATGGCTCGCTGATCTGGAACCCGGGCCTGCCGACCGTCGAGGCGATGCGCTCGAAGGTGCACGGCTATCACCGCGGCCTCTATCTGTGGTCGCGAGTCAATCGCGGCACGCCAGAGCAGCCCGGCCTCGTGCTCGCGCTCGATCGCGGCGGCTCGTGCACCGGCATGGCTTTCCGGCTCGCGGCCGATGGCTCGAGGCCGCATCTCGAAGCACTGTGGCGCCGCGAAATGCCGATGGGCTCGTACCGTCCCGCGTGGCTGCCGTGCGTGCTCGCGGACGGCCGGCGCGTCGACGCGCTCGCATTCGTGATGCGCCGCGACGTGCCGAGCTACACCGGCAAGCTGCGCGACGACATCATCCAGACCGTGCTGGGCTGCGCGAGCGGCCGCTACGGCACGACCTTCGATTACGTGAGCCGCACCGTGCACGCGCTGCGCGAAAGCGGCATGCCGGACCGCGCGCTCGAAGCGCTGCTCGCGCGCTGCAAGCCGGCCGTGTGAGCGCGGCATCTCGGCGAAAACCCCACCCGCGACTTTTTTGCCAGCGAGCGCTTTTGCCCGCGTAATCGGTTAGGATGATTCCACGCTCCGCCGTCGCGGCGGGGCCGTTTCACCCTGGCTTCGCTCATCGCCGGGCCCGGCGGGACACGGTTCCGCCATGCGCCTGGTGTATCCTTAACGCACTGCAACAGCGCGCCCAGTCTCGCCGGGCGCACTACCATGAACGACACGTATCCCAGTCGACGCCATACCGGACGTCAACTCGACAAACCGCAGGAAAAGCGCACGCTGCTCGAGCGCCTGACCGACTTCATCTCGCCCGAGCCCGACTCGCGCGCCGAACTTCTGGAAATTCTGCAGGACGCGCACGAACGCAACCTGATCGACGCCGACTCGCTGTCGATGATCGAAGGCGTGTTCCAGGTGTCGGAACTGAGCGCACGCGACATCATGGTGCCGCGCGCGCAAATGGACGCGATCAACATCGCGGACAATCCCGCTGAATTCATCCCCTACGTGCTGGACAAGGCGCATTCGCGCTATCCGGTCTACGAGGGCAATCGCGACAACATCATCGGCATGCTGCTCGCGAAAGATCTGCTGCGCTACTACGCCGAAGAAGAGTTCGACGTGCGCGGCATGCTGCGCCCTGCCGTGTTCATCCCCGAGTCGAAGCGGCTGAACGTGCTGCTGCACGACTTCCGCGTGAACCGCAACCACCTCGCGGTGGTCGTCGACGAGTACGGCGGCGTCGCGGGCCTGATCACGATCGAAGACGTACTGGAGCAGATCGTCGGCGACATCGAGGACGAATACGATTTCGACGAGGAGAGCGGCAACATCATCGCTTCGCCGGACGGACGCTTCCGCGTGCGCGCGCTGACCGAGATCGAGCAGTTCAACGACACCTTCGGCACGCATTATTCGGACAACGAAGTCGACACGATCGGCGGGCTGGTCACGCATCACTTCGGCCGGGTGCCGCATCGGGGCGAGAAAGTCCGCCTCGACGACCTGATCTTCGAGATCCTGCGCGGCGACGCCCGCCAGATCCACATGCTGCTGGTGCGCCGCGACCCGCTCGCGGGCGAGCGCGAGCGCGAGTCGCAGCACGCGCAGACCTGAGCCGGCGGCTCGGGCCGATGCACGGCCTGAGCGCCCGCGCGCTTTCATTGCCGACGCATTTGCCAACTCGTTTGCCTACTGAGTTGCCCTTTCAACTACCGACGCCGACCGCGCAACAATGGCCGACCCGATCACTTCCCGTTCGCACCGCGGCGTGAGCGCCCCCGCTCCCGCTCCCACCGAAGACGGCACACGCAGCCGCGCGCTGCCGCGCTGGCACTACCTCGTCGCACTGGCCGCTGGCGCGGCCAATACGCTGTCGTTCGCGCCGACGCCGCATGGCGGCTGGCTGCAACTCGCGATCTTCGTGTTGTTCTTCGCGTGGCTCACGCGCAGCACCGGCTGGAAAAGCGCCGCGCTGACGGGCGGCGCGTTCGGCTTCGGCAACTTCGTGAGCGGGGTCTGGTGGCTGTATGTGAGCATGCACTACTACGGCGGCATGCCGGCACCGCTCGCCGGCACGGCGCTCGTGCTGTTCTGCCTGTATCTCGCGGTCTATCCGGCGCTCGCCGCGGGGGTGTGGTCGTTCTGCGCGGGCCATGCGCGCAACGGCGCGGCCGACGAGCGCGCGCCATTCTCGCCGACCTGGCACGGCGCGCTCGCCTTTGCGAGCGCGTGGGCGATCGGCGAATGGCTGCGCGGCACGGTGTTCACCGGCTTTCCGTGGCTCGCCAGCGGTTATGCGCAGGTCGACGGCCCGTTGGCGGGGTTTGCGCCGGTGGTCGGCGTATATGGCGTCGGTTGGATGGTTGCGCTGACGGCCGCGTTGATCGTGCAGGCGTTGCTGGCGCTGCCGCCGTCGTGGCGCTCCGGGCGGGCGAATGAATCGCTCGAGCCGAACGCCAGCGCCGCTGATGACGCCGGCGGCCGCGCCGCGCGGGGCCGCGGCACGCGCATCGCCCCCATCGTCGTGCCTGCTGGCGTCGCGCTCGCGCTGCTCGTGATCGGCCTGCTGCTGCCGCTCGTGCAGTGGACCACGCCCGCCAACGCGGCGCTGTCGGTGCGGCTGTTGCAAGGCAACGTGAAGCAGGAGATGAAGTTCGAGGAAGCCGGCTTGCGCGCGGCGGTCGATGAGTATCAGCAGATGATCACGTCGAAGCCGGCCGATCTGATCGTCACGCCGGAAACCGCGATCCCCGTGCTCGCGCAGCAGCTTCCGCCGAACTTCGCGGCCGCGATCCGCCAGTTCACGGATTCGACCGGCAGCGCGCTGCTGTTCGGCGCGATCGGCGGCACGATCACGCCGGACGGCCGGGTGGTCGACTACACCAATAGCCTGTTCGGCGTCACGCCCGGCTCGCACGAGATTTATCGCTACGACAAGCACCATCTGGTACCGTTCGGCGAATTCGTGCCGTGGGGCTTCCGCTGGTTCGTGAACCTGATGAACATTCCGCTCGGCGATTTCTTCCGCGGCCCGCCGGTACAAAAGCCGTTCATGGTGCATAACCAGCCGGTCGCGGTGAACATCTGCTACGAGGACATCTTCGGCGAGGAGATCGCGCGCACGCTGCGCGAGAATGCGACGCCCGCCGGCGTGCTGATCAACTCGACCAATCTCGCGTGGTTCGGCGACACGATCGCGCTCGACCAGCATCTGCAGATCGCGCGCATGCGCTCGCTCGAAACCGGCCGGCCGATGCTGCGCGCAACCAACACCGGCATCACCGCCGCGATCGACGCGAACGGCCGCGTGATCGGGCGCCTGACGCCCTACACGGTCGGTTCGCTCGACGTGCGCGTGCAGGGCACCTCAGGCTACACGCCTTACGTGACGAGCGGCAACAACACGGTGCTCGCGGTGTCGGCGCTGCTGCTCGCGTTCGGTTTCGCGTTCGGACCGGGGCTCGCGCGGCGACGCAACGGCAAGCGGTAACGCCGACGCCAAAGGCACGACACCCGCAAAAAAAATGCGCCTGACATGCAGGCGCATTTTTTTCATGCTCGTTCGAGCTTCGTCAATCCTTCGGCACCGTATCGATGAACGACTGCCGCAGCGACAGCTTCTGGAAGTGCTTGTCCAGATTCGGATGCGATTCGCGCCAGTTCAGTTCCGGCATACGGAAGTCCAGATAGCCGAGCGCGCAGCCCACCGCGATGTCGGCCAGCGTGTAGTGATTGCTCGCGCACCACGGCTTGCTGCCGAGCCCTTGCGACATCGCGATCAGCGCTTCGTCGATCTTGCGCTGCTGCCGCGCGAGCCACGCGTCCACGCGCTGCTCGGGCGCGCGCTGCGTGCCTTCGAGACGGATCAGCACGGCCGCGTCGAGCATGCCGTCGGCGAGCGCTTCCCAGCAGCGCACTGCGACGCGCTCGCGCCCCGACGGCGGAATCAGCTTGCCGACCGGCGACAGCGTATCGACGTACTCGCAGATGACGCGCGAATCGAACACGGCCTCGCCGTCTTCCATCACGAGGCACGGCACCTTGCCGAGCGGATTGAAGGTGTGAATCCGGGTATCCGGCGCCCAGACGTTCTCGGGCACCAGTTCGTAGTCGATCTTCTTATCGGCGAGCACGATGCGTGCTTTGCGCACGAACGGGCTGCCGAACGAACCGATGAGTTTCATCATGACCTTCTGCCTTTTTCTGAATCCGGCGAAAGTATAAGTGGTCTAAGGCTTCCGCGAGCGTGCTGGCGCCATCTTCGCGAACCGCCCGCCGAGCCGCTGTGGACGGATTGCAACATGACGGCGTCCGCCGCGCCGTCCGGAGCCGCACAAAGCGAGTCAATGTCGTGCGCGGAGAATGGGGCCAGGAGAATCGCGGCGCTACAATCGCACGATGAACCAGCCGACCGAACCCACCATCGCCATCGACGTCTACCGCACGCGCCGCGAGCGCGTTCTCGCCGCGCTGCGCGCCGCGGGCGGCGGCGTCGCCATCGTCCCGACCGCGCCGGAAGCGCTGCGCAACCGCGACACTGACTACCCGTACCGCCACGACAGCTACTTCTATTATCTGACCGGCTTCACCGAGCCCGAAGCGCTGCTGGTGCTCGATGCCAGCGCCGCGCCCGGCGCGCCCGCGTCGATGCTGTTCTGCCGCGAGAAAAGCGCCGAGCGCGAGACATGGGAAGGCTTCCGCTTCGGCCCCGAGGGCGCGCGCGAAGCATTCGGGCTCGACGCCGCGTTCCCGATCGGCGAACTCGACACGCAGCTGCCGCGCATCATCGCCGACAAGCCGGCGCTGCACTACGCGTTCGGCACCTCGGCGCATTTCGACGAGCAGGTGCGCGGCTGGCTCGACGCGGTGCGCGCGCAAAGCCGCGGCGGCACCGTCGCGCCCACGGCCGCGCGCGACCTGCTGCCGTTGCTCGACGAGATGCGGCTCGTCAAGGACGACCACGAACTCGCGATCATGCGCCGCGCCGGACAGATTTCGGCGGCCGCGCATCGTCGCGCGATGGCGCTGTGCCGGCCCGGTATCCGCGAGTACGAACTCGAGGCCGAACTGCTCTACACGTTCCGCAAGTTTGGCGCGCAGGCGCCGGCCTATACGTCGATCGTCGCGGCTGGCGCGAACGCGTGCGTGCTGCACTACCCGGCCGGCAACGCGATCGCGCGCGACGGCGACCTGATCCTGATCGACGCGGCCTGCGAACTCGACGGCTACGCGTCCGACATCACGCGCACGTTTCCGGCGAGCGGGCGTTTCACGCCGGCGCAGCGCGAGCTGTACGACATCGTGCTGGCAGCGCAGCAGGCCGCCGCCGACGCGACGCGCGCCGGTGCGAGCTTCGACGATCCGCATCAGGCCGCGCTGCGCGTGCTGTCGCAGGGGCTGCTCGACACCGGCATCGTGCCGCGCGCGAAGTTCGCCTCGGTCGACGACGTGATCGCCGAGCGCGCCTACGTGCCGTTCTACATGCACCGCACCGGCCACTGGCTCGGCATGGACGTGCACGACTGCGGCGACTACCGCGAGCGCGGCGCGCCGCGCGACGAAACGGGCGTGCTGCCGTGGCGCACGCTGCGCGCGTCGATGACGCTGACGATCGAGCCGGGCTTGTACGTCCGCCCGGCCGAGGGTGTGCCCGAACGCTACTGGAACATCGGCATCCGCATCGAGGACGACGCGATCGTGACGCCGACCGGCTGTGAGCTGATCACGCGCAACGTGCCGGTCGCCGCCGACGAGATCGAGGCGCTGATGCAGGAAGCACGAGCCCTCCATCAAGCGTCGCATCAACAGAGGACCTGATCCGCGATGAACGAAGCATCTCCCTCGGCGGTGATCCTGAGGCCCGCCTCCCACCAGCAGGGGTTCGATTTCGACGTGACGATCGTCGGCGCTGGGCCGGTCGGCCTCGCGCTCGCCGGCTGGCTCGCGCGCCGCAGCATGACGCGCGAGCTGAAGATCGCGCTCGTCGACGCGCGCGAGCCGGAGGACTCGATCGCCGATCCGCGCGCGATCGCGGTCTCGCACGGCAGCCGGATGATCCTCGAGCCGCTGCGCTGGCCCGCCGACGCCACCGCGATCGAGCGCATCCACGTGTCGCAACGCGGTCATTTCGGCCGCACGCTGATCGATCATCGCGAGCACGGCCTGCCCGCGCTCGGCTACGTGCTGCGCTATGGCTCGATCGTGCATGGCCTCGCCGACGCCGTGCATGCGACGCCGGTCCACTGGTTCCGCTCGACCTCGGCCGGCGCGCCGGTTCAGGAGCTCGACGGCGTCACGCTGCCGATCGAAACCGCGGGCGTCGCGCGCCGGTTGCGCACGCGGATTCTGGTCAACGCCGAGGGCGGCCTGTTCGGTGACCAGAAGCACGCGAAAAATCCGAGCCGCGCCACGGACGAATACGCCGGCGCACGCGACATCGGTAAAAACAGCGCCGGCTCGCGCGACTACGGCCAGACCGCGCTGGTCGGCACGGTCACCGTGTCCGCGCCGCAGCCGCACGTCGCATGGGAGCGCTTCACGTCGCAAGGTCCGATCGCGCTACTGCCGATGGGTGGCGTGCGTGGTGCCGACTACGCGCTCGTCTGGTGCTGCGCGCCCGACGAAGCCGCGCGCCGCGCGCAGCTTTCCGACGAAGCGTTCCTGCGCGAGCTCGACGCCGCGTTCGGCAACCGCATGGGCCGCTTTACGGACATCAAGGGTCGCGCGTCGTTCCCGCTTGGTCTCAACACGGTCGATACGCTGGTGAACGGCCACATCGTCGCGATCGGCAATGCGGCGCAGACGTTGCATCCAGTAGCCGGCCAGGGCCTCAATCTGGGCTTGCGCGATGCGCACGCGCTCGTCGACGCGCTGTCGGCCGAAGGCCCGACCCCGCTCGCGCTCGCCACCTTCGCGCAACGCCGCGCGCTCGACCGGCGCCTGACGATCGGCTCGACCGACACGCTCGCGCGCCTCTTTACCGTCGACTTCGCGCCGCTCGCGGTACTGCGCGGCCTCGCCCTGACCGCACTCGAATTCGTGCCGCCGGTCAAAACCGCGCTCGCCCGGCAGATGATGTTCGGCCAGCGCCGTTAAGCGCGAGAAATCGCTGCGCGGTTCTATGAGCCGGGCGACTTTCATAGAAGATTTAACGGGTTACGAGACTCGGTTCGCGAGTCCCGGCAACCCGTTAACGCTAAAATAGCGGTTTTCCCTCGCATTTCGCGCTGCGCCGGCTGTCACGATTGTCAAATCCTGGCCCGTCGTCGGCGCGCGCTCACGCCATGCCCCCTCTCGGCCCCCACAATCTGCGTAACAACCTGTTCGTCGCCCCGATGGCCGGCGTGACCGACCGACCGTTCCGCCAGCTGTGCAAACGGCTCGGCGCGGGCTATGCGGTGTCGGAAATGGTCGCGTCGAACGCGCAGCTGTGGAAGAGCGAAAAGACCATGCGCCGCGCGAACCACGAAGGCGAGGTCGAGCCGATCGCGGTGCAGATCGCCGGCGCGGACCCGGAGATGATGGCCGAAGCCGCCCGCTACAACGTCGCGAACGGCGCGCAGATCATCGACATCAACATGGGCTGCCCAGCCAAGAAGGTCTGCAACGTCGCGGCCGGCTCGGCGCTGCTGCAAAACGAACCGCTCGTGCAGCGCATCGTCGAGGCCGTCGTGAACGCGGTCGGCGTCGGGCCCGACGCGGTGCCCGTCACGCTGAAAATCCGCACCGGCTGGAATCGCGAGAACAAAAACGCGCTGAACGTCGCGCGTCTCGCGCAAGCAGCGGGCATTTCGATGCTGACCGTGCACGGCCGCACGCGCGCGGACCTGTACCACGGCGACGCCGAGTACGAAACCATCGCCGCGGTAAAGGCGGCGGTGCGCATTCCGGTCGTCGCGAACGGCGACATCACGTCGCCGCAAAAGGCGCGCGAGGTGCTCGCCGCGACCGGCGCGGACGCGATCATGATCGGGCGCGCCGCGCAGGGACGTCCGTGGCTCTTTCGCGAGATCGAGCATTTCCTGCAAACGGGCGAGTTGCTGCCGCCGCCGCGCATCGACGAAATCCAGCAGGTGATGAACGAACATCTCGAAGATCACTACGCTTTTTACGGGGAATTTACCGGTGTCCGCACTGCGCGCAAGCACATCGGCTGGTACACTCGCGGCCTTTCCGGCGCCAACCTGTTCCGGCATCGCATGAATACGCTGGACACCACGCGCGAACAACTCCTCGCCGTCAACGAGTTCTTTGACGCGCAAAAGGCGATCTCAGACCGCCTCGTCTACGTCGACGAAGCGCCCGGCAACCCCGGGCTCGACAGCGAGAGCGAGGACAACTCCGACCGACTGGCAGCATGAGCAAGAACAACATCGAACAATCTGTCCGCGACAGCCTGGACGTGTATTTCCAGGATCTCGACGGCTCCAATCCGCACGACGTCTACGACATGGTCATTTCATGCGTGGAAAAACCCTTGCTCGAAGTGGTGCTCGAGCAGGCCGGCGGCAACCAGTCGCTGGCCGCCGAGTATCTCGGCATCAACCGCAATACGCTGCGCAAGAAGCTGCAACAACACGGTTTGCTGTAGCGCGTCGTAGTTTCTCGCGCCCTGCCACGTTTCCCTTCGGCTTTTCGTCTTCATCATGATCAAGCAAGCGCTCATCTCCGTTTCCGACAAGTCCGGCATCGTCGACTTCGCCAAATCGCTGTCGGACCTCGGCATCAAGATCCTGTCGACCGGCGGCACCGCGAAACTGCTCGCGGACGCGGGCCTGTCCGTCACCGAAGTCGCCGACTACACGGGTTTCCCGGAAATGCTCGACGGGCGCGTGAAAACGCTGCATCCGAAGGTGCACGGCGGCATCCTCGCGCGCCGCGACCTGCCCGAGCACATGGCCGCGCTCGAGAAGCACGACATTCCGACCATCGACCTGCTGGTCGTGAACCTGTACCCGTTCGTGCAGACCGTGTCGAAGGAAGAATGCTCGCTCGAGGACGCGATCGAGAACATCGACATCGGCGGCCCGACGATGCTGCGCTCGGCCGCGAAGAATCACCGCGACGTGACGGTGGTGGTCGATCCGGCCGACTACGCGGTCGTGCTCGACGAAATGCGCTCGAACGGCAACACGGTGTCGTACAAGACGAACTTCCGCCTCGCGACCAAGGTGTACGCGCACACCGCGCAATACGACGGCGCGATCACGAACTACCTGACGAGCCTGACCGACGAGTTGCAGCATTCGTCGCGCAACGAGTACCCGGCTACCTTCAACATGGCGTTCGACAAGGTGCAGGACCTGCGCTACGGCGAAAACCCGCATCAGAGCGCGGCGTTCTACCGCGACCTGGCGGTGCCGGCCGGCGCGCTCGCGAATTACAACCAGTTGCAGGGCAAGGAACTGTCGTACAACAACATCGCCGACTCCGACGCTGCGTGGGAATGCGTGAAGACCTTCGACGTGCCGGCCTGCGTGATCGTCAAACACGCGAATCCGTGCGGCGTCGCGCTCGGCGCGGACGCTCACGAAGCGTATTCGAAAGCATTCCAGACCGATCCGACCTCGGCGTTCGGCGGCATCATCGCGTTCAACCGTGAAGTCGACGAAGCGACCGCGCAAGCGGTGGCGAAGCAGTTCGTCGAAGTGCTGATCGCGCCGTCGTTCAGCGCCGAAGCGCGTCAGGTGTTCGCGGCGAAGCAGAACGTGCGTCTGCTCGAAATCACGCTGGGCGAAGGCCATAACACGTTCGATCTGAAGCGCGTCGGCGGCGGTCTGCTCGTGCAGTCGCTCGACTCGAAGAACGTGCAGCCGCGCGAACTGCGCGTCGTCACGAAGCGTCATCCGACGCCGAAGGAAATGGACGACCTGCTGTTCGCATGGCGAGTCGCGAAGTACGTGAAGTCGAACGCGATCGTGTTCTGCGCGAACGGTATGACGCTCGGCGTCGGCGCGGGTCAGATGAGCCGCGTGGACTCGGCGCGCATCGCGAGCATCAAGGCGCAGAACGCCGGTCTGAGGCTGGCCGGTTCGGCGGTCGCATCGGACGCGTTCTTCCCGTTCCGCGACGGTCTCGACGTGGTCGTCGCGGCAGGCGCGACCTGCGTGATCCAGCCGGGCGGCTCGGTGCGCGACGACGAAGTGGTCAGCGCCGCCGACGAGCACAACATCGCGATGGTGCTGACTGGCGTGCGTCACTTCCGTCATTGATCGGCTGAAGTTCGGTAGCCGCAAGACAGGCCCGGCGGGTTGTCCCGCCGGGCCTTTTGTTTCGCGGCGACGCGTTCAATCGTCCGGCTCTTTGCGCGCATAACCGTCCCGCACCTGCGCATGCTGGCTGATGTACGTGCCCAAACCCCGGCCCCGCCGCGCGAGACGCTTCAGCACCGCGACATGTTCGGCGCCGACACTTGCCTCTGTGTACCAATACACGACGCCCGGCCGAAAGCGCACCTTGATGAAATCGTCGCCGATTTCGTAAGCGTCGACACCCGAGTCGCCGCTGAGATTGCGGTAGCGCTCCATTCTCGATCGCCCTCCTTGCGCAAAGCCTTTAGCAGCTTTTATTCCGCTAAGCATGCTGCCAGCGGGTCGCCGCGCGCCGCGTTCGTTGTAGTATCGCAGGCACCTGGTTTTTATCGCTTGTGCGGCACCTCATGAGAATTCTCGGCATCGACCCCGGCCTGCGCGTGACCGGCTTCGGCGTGATCGAACAACACGGCCACACACTGAGCTACGTCGCGAGCGGCGTGATCCGCACCGCCGACGCCGATCTGCCGTCGCGGCTCGGCACCATCTTCGCGGGCATCTCGACGCTGATCCGCGAGCACGCGCCGGATCAGGCGGCCATCGAAAAAGTCTTCGTCAACGTCAATCCGCAGTCGACGCTGCTGCTCGGCCAGGCGCGCGGCGCCGCGATCTGCGGGCTCGTCGCGGGCGGCGTGCCGGTCGCCGAATACACCGCGCTGCAGCTGAAGCAGTCGGTGGTCGGCTATGGCCGCGCGACCAAGGAGCAAATGCAGCAGATGGTCGTGCGGCTGCTGAGCCTGGCGGGCGTGCCCGGCACCGACGCCGCCGACGCGCTCGGCATGGCCATCTGCCACGCGCACGGCGGCTCGACGCTGAGCACGCTTGGCGGCATCGCACCGGCGCTCGCGAAGAAGGGGTTGCGCGTGCGGCGCGGGCGTCTGGTCGGCTAGCGCAACTATGCCCCGCGCCGCCGATCCGCTGCGCTACACTCGCGCTTTCCCATCCGACTCTGAAAACTAATCCGCCATGATCGGTCGCATTGCCGGCGTTCTGCTGGAAAAAAATCCGCCGCATCTGCTCGTCGACTGCAACGGCGTCGGCTATGAAGTGGACGTGCCGATGAGCACCTTCTACAACCTGCCGTCGACCGGCGAGCGCATCGTGCTGCTCACGCAGATGATCGTTCGCGAGGACGCGCATCTGCTGTACGGCTTCGGCACCGCGCAGGAACGCTCGACGTTCCGCGAGCTGCTGAAGATTTCCGGCATCGGCGCGCGTATGGCGCTCGCGGTGCTGTCGGGCATGAGCGTCGCGGAGCTCGCGCAGACTGTCACGATGCAGGACGCCGCGCGCCTCACGCGTGTACCGGGCATCGGCAAGAAGACCGCCGAGCGGCTGCTGCTCGAACTGAAGGGCAAGCTCGGCGCCGACCTCGGCGCGATGGCGGGCGCCGCGTCGCCATCCGACCACGCCTCCGACATCCTCAATGCGCTGCTCGCGCTCGGCTACTCGGAAAAAGAAGCGCTCGCGGCAATCAAGAACGTGCCGGCCGGTACGGGCGTGTCCGAGGGCATCAAGCTCGCGTTGAAGGCGCTGTCGAAGGGCTAAGCGCCAAGCCGCGCGCGGTACAATGACCGCATGATCGAAACCGACAAACTCGCCGCCGAGCGCATCATTGCGGCCACGCCCGTCTCGCCGAACGAAGAAGCGTTCGAGCGCGCGCTGCGCCCGCGTCAGCTCGACGAATATGTCGGGCAGGAGAAAGTGCGCGGCCAGCTCGAAATCTTCATCGAGGCCGCGAAGCGCCGTTCCGAATCGCTGGACCACGTGCTGCTGTTCGGGCCGCCGGGCCTCGGCAAGACCACGCTCGCGCACATCATCGCGCGCGAGATGGGCGTCAATCTGCGGCAAACGTCGGGGCCGGTGCTCGAACGCGCCGGCGACCTCGCCGCGCTGCTGACCAATCTCGAAGCCAACGACGTTCTTTTCATCGACGAAATCCACCGGCTCTCGCCGGTCGTCGAGGAAATCCTGTATCCAGCGCTCGAGGATTATCAGATCGACATCATGATCGGCGAAGGGCCGGCCGCGCGCAGCGTGAAGCTCGATCTGCAGCCGTTCACGCTGGTCGGCGCGACCACGCGCGCGGGTATGCTGACCAATCCGCTGCGCGACCGCTTCGGCATCGTCGCGCGACTCGAGTTCTATAACGCCGAGGAGCTCGCGCGCATCGTCACGCGTTCGGCCGCGCTGCTCGGCGCGCAGATCCATCCGGACGGCGCGGTCGAAATCGCCCGTCGCGCGCGCGGCACGCCGCGTATCGCGAACCGCCTGCTGCGGCGCGTACGCGACTTCGCCGAAGTGAAGGCTGACGGCAACATCACCGCGCAGGTGGCCGACGCCGCGCTCAGGATGCTCGACGTCGACGCGGTCGGCTTCGACCTGATGGACCGCAAGCTGCTCGAAGCGATCCTGCACAAGTTCGACGGTGGCCCGGTCGGTGTCGACAACCTCGCCGCGGCGATCGGCGAGGAGCGCGACACGATCGAAGACGTGCTCGAGCCGTATCTGATCCAGCAGGGCTTCCTGCAGCGCACGCCACGCGGCCGCATCGCCACGCTGCTCACGTACCGGCATTTCGGGCTGGCCGCGCCGGATTCGGCGAGCGCGCGGCCGGGTCTGTGGGATTCCACGAACTGAATCACGCGACGAGGCCGACCAGGATGTCAGACCAGACCCAGCAACCCGGCCCTTCAAACCGTTCACCTGTCAATCCCGCCGGCGACCCGTCCGGCAATGTCACGCGGCGCCTCACCCACCGCCTGCGCTCGAAGCTCGCCGCCGGCGTCACGCATCTGACGACCGGCAGCGGACCGGTGCTCGACTACTCGTCGCCGCCGGGCGACCCCGGTCTGTTCGGGCCGGACTCCGTCTGCTGGAAGGTCCACGCCGACTTCACGTCGATGATGACGGGCGGCGTCAGCGCGCTGCTGCTTCAGGCGCTGCATCCGCTCGCGCTCGCGGGCGTCTGGGATCACTCGAGCTTTCGCACCGACATCCTGGGCCGGCTGCGTCGCACGGCGACGTTCATCGCCGGCACAACGTACGGCAGCAAGAACGATGCGCTCGCGCTGATCGAGCGCGTGAAGCGCATTCATCTCGACGTGACCGGCGTCGCACCGGACGGCCAGTCGTATCGCGCGAGCGAGCCCGCGCTGCTGACGTGGGTGCACGTCGCGGAAGTGTCGAGCTTCATGACCGCGCATCTGCGCTATGTGAATCCGGTGCTGTCCGTCGCGGCGCAGGATCAATACTTCGCGGAAACCGCGCGCATCGCGGAAATGCTCGGCGCCGTCGATATTCCGCGCTCGCGCGCCGAGATCGAGGCGTACCTGCTCGCGATGCGGCCCGCGCTCGTCGCGAGCGAGCGCACGCGCGAAGTCGTGAGGATTCTGATGAACGCGCCGGCACCGAGCTTCGCGATGCGGCCCGCTGGCACGCTAATGCTCAACGCGGGGGTCGATCTGTTGCCCGACTGGGCGCAGACGATGCTCGGCTTGAATCGCCACGCGGCGCTGCGTCGAACCTTCGCGCGGCCTGGCGTGCGGTTCGTCGCGCCGGTGATCCGCTGGGCGCTGGTCAATGGGGTATCGAAGCGGGCTCGGCGCCGCGCGGCGGCGGCGGTGCGGGAGCAGGATTGATTGCGGCACGCGTCTCGGGCCATTGCCCGCCTTTGCTTACCGCCCCGGTCCCTTCCTGAAACCATCATCGTCGGCGCTGCCCGCGTCGAGATGCGTTACGTCCGCCCACGACACGATCGTCGCGCGACCGTCCCCGTAATCCACGACGTTCAGGCTGGTGTTCAGCAGCGGGTAATCGCGCGGTGCGTCGAGCCGCATGCCGGTTGCAAAGCGGCGCACGCAGTCGAGCACGCCGCCATGCGTGACACAGGCGATGCGCCCGCCCGGATGCGCGGCGACGAGCGGCTCGATCGCATGCACGATGCGGTGGTAGAACACGCGGTGCGACTCGCCCTCGGGCGGCGCGAAGCCAGGATCGCGGGTTTGCCACTGCGCGTATTCGTCGGGGAAACGCAGCGCGATCTCGTCGCTGTCATGGCCCTGGAACGCGCCGTACGAGCGCTCGCGCAAGTTCTCGCGCGGCTGCAGCGGCAGGCCGAGCGCCTCGCCGATCGGCTGCGCGGTCTGCTGCGCGCGCTGCAAGTCGCTCGAATAGATCGCGTCGAGCCGCGCGCCCTGCTTCGCCTCGTCGGCGAGGCGCCGCGCGAGACGTCGCGCCTGCGCGACGCCGGTCGTCGCGAGCGGAATGTCGATGTGGCCTTGAATGCGCTTGATGCGGTTCCAGTCGGTCTCGCCGTGCCGGATAAACAGGATCTGCGTCGTCATGAGAGAGAGGTGCCGTTCGCGGTTGTGTCGAGCGACTATTGTCGCAAAAAGCAGCGGCACGGCCCGCCTGCGGCGACGGCGGGCTCGAACGTTCGCGTTCTTTTACGCGGTGGTCTGCAACCAGAACGTGACCGGCCCGTCGTTGACGAGCGACACCTGCATATCCGCGCCGAACTCGCCAGTCTCGACGATCGGATGCTTCGCGCGCGCGGCCGCGACGAAGTAGTCGAACAGGCGCTTGCCCTCGTCGGGCGGCGCGGCCGGCGTGAAGCTCGGGCGCAGGCCGCTGTTGGTATCGGCCGCGAGCGTGAACTGCGACACGAGCAGCAGGCCGCCCGCGCGTCCGGCGCCGTCGAGATTCTGCACCGACAGGTTCATCTTGCCGGCCGCGTCGCTGAACACGCGGTAACCGAGCACCTTGGCGAGCAGCTTGTCGGCCGTGGCCTCGGTGTCGCCGCGCTCCGCGCAGACGAGCGCGAGCAGGCCCGCGTCGATCGCGCCGGTCACGCGATCGGCGACGCGCACTTCGGCGCGCCGCACGCGTTGGATCAGCGCGATCACGCCGTCAGCGTCACGCGCGCGAAACGGCGCTTGCCGACCTGCACGACGTACTCGCCCGCTTCGACCTTCAGGCCCTTGTCGGACACCGCGGCGCCGTCGATCTTCACGCCGCCTTGCTCGATGTTGCGCAGCGCCTCGCTCGTCGACGGTACGAGGTTCGCCTGCTTCAGCAACTGGCCGATCGCGAGCGGTGCGCCCGCGAGCGTCACGGCCGGGATGTCGTCGGGCACGCCGCCCTTCGCGCGATGGTTGAAGTCCTCGAGCGCGCGTTCGGCGTCCGCCTGCGAGTGGAAACGCGCGACGATTTCCTGGCCGAGCATCACCTTGAAATCGCGCGGATTACGGCCCGCGTCGGCCTCGCGCTTGAAGCCGGCGATTTCGTCCATCGGACGGAACGACAGCAGTTCGAAATACCGCCACATCAGCGTGTCGGAGATGCTCATCAGCTTGCCGAACATGTCGGTCGGCTTTTCGCTGATGCCGATGTAGTTGTTCTTCGACTTCGACATCTTCTCGACGCCGTCGAGCCCTTCGAGCAGCGGCATCGTCAGGATGCACTGCTGCTCCTGGCCGTACTGCTTCTGCAACTCGCGACCCACCAGCAGGTTGAACTTCTGATCCGTGCCGCCGAGCTCCAGGTCCGCGTTCAGCGCGACCGAGTCGTAGCCCTGCATCAGCGGGTACAGGAATTCGTGGATCGAGATCGGCACGCCGCCCTGGAAGCGCTTCGTGAAGTCCTCGCGCTCGAGAATGCGTGCGACCGTGTAGCGCGACGCAAGCTTGATCATGCCGTCGGCGCCTAGCGGCATCGACCATTCGCTGTTGTAGCGAATCTCGGTCTTGTCGCGATCGAGCACGAGCGCGGCTTGCTCGAAATAGGTCTTCGCGTTCGATTCGATCTGCTCGCGCGTGAGCGGCGGGCGGGTCGCGTTGCGCCCGGACGGGTCGCCGATCAGCGACGTGAAGTCGCCGATCAGGAAAATCACCGTGTGGCCGAGGTCCTGCAACTGGCGCATCTTGTTCAGCACGACCGTGTGGCCGATGTGGATGTCGGGTGCAGTCGGATCGAGCCCGAGCTTGATGCGCAGCGGCTTGGCCGTCGCCGCGCTGCGCGCGAGCTTTTGCGCGAATTCGTCTTCGATCAGCAGTTCGTCGACGCCGCGCCTGGTCACGGCGAGCGCGTGACGGACTTCGTCGGTGATCGGGAAGGCGGAAGCGGGATTGGGCTGGGTGGACTCGGTGCTCATGCTGGAAACGTGAAGTCGCGAAAAAACAGGATTGTCCCATAGATGCGCGCCGCCGCGCCCTCTCACGCGCCCCGCACGGCCCCGCGACGGGCCAATTCGTTGCGGCTCGCGTCACCTTCGCCGTTTGCGCCGATAATCTGCTACAACAAATCGGAATGAACATCGACAGGAGCAGCGACGTGACGCAAGATCCCGCAGACGGCATCTATTTCGGACTGATGTCGGGAACCAGCATGGACGGTGTGGACGGCGTGGCCGTCCGGTTTGCCAATGGGAAGCCGCCCGAGGTGCTGGCCGAAGCGTTCGTCGGCTTTTCGGCCGGCATCCGCGAAGCGCTGTTCGCGCTGCAACAGCCGGGGGACAACGAGATCGAGCGCGAGGCGCTCGCCGCCAACGCGCTCGCGACGCGCTACACGGTGTGCTGCCACGATCTGCTGCGCGACAGCCGCGTATCGGCCAATGACGTCCGTGCGATCGGCGTGCATGGGCAGACCGTGCGGCATCGGCCGGAAAAGGGGTACACGCGACAGATCAACAACCCGGCGCTGCTCGCGGAGATGCTGCATATCGACGTGGTCGCCGATTTCCGCAGCCGCGACGTCGCGGCAGGCGGCCAGGGCGCGCCGCTCGTGCCCGCTTTTCACGCGACGATCTTCGGTGCGAAGGACGAAACGCGCGTCGTCTGCAATCTTGGCGGAATCAGCAACATCACGATCCTGAACGCGACCGGCGGCGTGCGCGGCTTCGACTGCGGGCCGGCGAACGCGCTGCTCGACGCGTGGGCCGAGCGCCAGCTCGGCAAGCCATTCGACGAAAACGGTCATTTCGCGGCGAGTGGCCAGGTCGATCGCAAGCTGCTGAACGCGTTGCTCGACGAACCATTCTTCGCAGAGCAGCCGCCCAAGAGCACCGGCCGCGATCTGTTCAACACCGCATGGCTCGATGCGAAGCTCGAGCCGTTCTCCGCGCTCGCAGCAGCCGACGTACAGGCGACGCTCGTCGCGCTGACCGCGGTGACGGTCGCGCGCGAGATTGAGCGGCATGCATCCGATGCGCGGGCCGTGTACGTGTGCGGCGGCGGCGCGCGCAATCCGGAGATCATGAAGGCGTTGCAGCAGGCGCTCGAAGACAGCGGCGTAAGCGGCGTGCCCGTGATGACGACCGACGCGCTCGGCGTGCCGCCGAGCCAGGTCGAGCCGCTCGCGTTCGCGTGGCTCGCGATGCGCTGCATCGCGCGTCTGCCGGGCAGTCTGCCAAGCGTGACCGGGGCATCCGCGGAGCGGGTGTTGGGGGCTATTTATCCGCGCTGAGAAAAGGCAGATGCGAACAAACCCACGCCTCTTGACGTCGCGGGTTGCCTCTGCGGCGCGAAAACAATAAAAAAACGGCGCCGAGGCACCGTTTTCACTGTGGCACGAAGAGCCTGTCCGCTCAGACCGAGAACGACGAACCGCAACCGCAGGTCGTGCTCGCGTTCGGGTTTTTGATGACGAACTGCGCGCCGTTGATGTCGTCCTTGTAGTCGATCTCTGCGCCGACCAGGTACTGGTAGCTCATCGAGTCGATCAGCAGCTGGACGCCGCTCTTGTTCATCACGGTGTCGTCTTCGTTGATCGCTTCGTCAAACGTGAAGCCGTACTGGAAGCCCGAGCAGCCGCCGCCCTGCACGAACACGCGCAGCTTGAGCTCCGGGTTGCCTTCCTCATCGATCAGTTGCTTGACCTTGTCAGCCGCTGCGTCGGTGAAGACGAAGGGGGCCGGCATCTCGGTCACGGGGGTGTCGGTGACTGCGTTCATTCGAACTCTCCAAATAGCTTTAGCCGATATTGTAGGGCTGTTCCGGATATCGTGCTGAAGCCCACAAAATCAATGGGTTCTTGCTGCAAGGTCGATGCAAGGCGAGCCGATGCCGCTTGAGCGAACGAGACCGGCCCGCGAACCCCGGCAAACCATAAAAAAAAGCCGCCTTCGCGCGTGGCGTTGGCGGCTTTTGCTGCAAACCGGCGTGAAGGCCGGTTCGCGCCCGAAACGATTAACGCTTCGAGAATTGCTTGCGGCGACGTGCCTTGTGGAAGCCGACCTTCTTACGTTCGACTTCACGAGCGTCACGCGTGACGAAGCCAGCCTTCGACAGTTCCGGCTTCAGCGTTGCGTCATAGTCCATCAGCGCGCGGGTGATGCCGTGGCGAACCGCACCGGCTTGACCCGTTTCACCGCCGCCGGTCACGTTGACCTTGATGTCGAACGTGACACCGTGGTTCGTCAGCTCCAGCGGTTGACGCACGATCATCAGCGACGTTTCGCGCGAGAAGTAGTCGGCGATGGGCTTGCCGTTCACAACGATGTCGCCCTTGCCTGCCTTGATGAACACGCGAGCGACGGCACTCTTGCGGCGGCCCGTGCCGTAATTCCAGTTACCGATCATGTGGGCTCCCCTTAGATCTCGATCTCGAGCGCCTTCGGCTGTTGTGCCGAATGCGGATGCGTTGCGTCAGCGTAGACCTTCAGCTTCTTGATCATCGCGTAGCCGAGCGGACCCTTCGGCAGCATGCCCTTGACCGCTTTCTCGAGCGCACGGCCCGGGAAGCGTTCCTGCATCTTGCCGAACGTCGTTTCATAGATACCGCCCGGGTAGCCCGAGTGACGGTAGTACTTCTTGTCGGTAACCTTGTTGCCCGTGACCTTCAGCTTGCCGGCGTTGATGACGATGATGAAATCACCGGTGTCGACGTGGGGAGTGAATTCAGGCTTGTGCTTGCCGCGAAGACGGTGTGCCACTTCGCTGGCGACACGCCCGAGAACCTTATCCGTCGCGTCAATCACGTACCATTCGCGCGTCACCTCATGGGCTTTTGCGGAAAACGTCTTCATGATCGATCCAAAAAAATTGCTGCGCCCAATGTGTTCTTTCCTGCTTGTAGTGTGCGCATCGAGGCGCGTGCAGGCTCTCCCTGGTTCTTCTTCCGCGGGCGCGGATGCGGAAAAGCCCTGAATTATAAAGGAATTCGTGCTGGCAAGTCAAAACGTGCGATGCGCTCGCCGCGAGCGGCCAGGAAACGGGGCGAAACGCCTGACAAACGGGGGATCGGGTAGGAGGCGGGGTTGCCCCCGCCGTCCTCCCACAACACCGGACGTACGGATCACGTATCCGGCGTTTCCTGACGACTGGATTGCTCCAGCGAGCTTCGTTTCGTTCGTCGTGTCGCCTGTCGTTCAATGGACACCCCAACCTCTCTCAGGCTTCCGGCCGTCAAGTTTGATCGCAGGCTCCCGGCTGTGCCGAGACTTGTGCCCAAACGCTCAGAGAGCACGCGTGACTATCCACTCTCGTCAGGTTCGGCCCTTCACTGCTCCGGTTCCGAGCCGCTACTATGGCCTCTGCTGACTCCCGCCAGCCCATCCCGGCACCTTGCGATGCCAGTAGCACAAGGCAGACTGACGGGGCTCCCAGGGTAATGCGCGCGACCTTCCTGCTTATGCCTGTCGGATCTACGTCGTGGCGTTCCGTGCAAGTATTGGGCTTTACAGATCTTGGACTGCTCACCCCGCCACACCGCCTGATATCCGCTTCCTGTTCGTCAGGCCAGCATTTTGCCTGCGGCTTCCTTCAGATTCCGCCTTACGACGGACACCCTTGCCGTTCAGCTAGCACTTCCCCTTGCCGGGTGTGCAGAGGACTTTCACCCCCAAGTCATCCGGCTCGCCACCACAGCGGGTCGGACAGCGCCAGTCACGGCGCTACGCGCCATGCCTGGCGCACCGAAAAAAAACCCGAACGAGCGGCTCGGGTTTAATCCACCAAAGGAGGAGGTGGAGGAGACAGCGGAGGTTGCAGAACTGCTGCAACGATGGAGTAAATTATAAGAGTCACCCTTGTGCAACGCAAGAAGATTTGCATTGTGAAATTAGTTTTCACAATGTGACAGATTCGATGCAGGGAGGACATTTGACGAAACTCCTTTTGGCTCAAGCACTAAAGGCCAAAAAATTCGAATCGCATCAGACATGCCTAAGAGTAAGTACCCTAAACTGTCCGAGGAATTCTGGAACCATCCGCCCATTCCGCACCGCAACAAGAAAGCAATCACCGTGCATGGACGCGGGATGCGCTCAGCGTGCGCCAATCGTCAGACACCGGGCTACAATGCCGTCTCGACAAAGCGATGCGCGGTGGGAGTGACAGCATGGAATGCAAAGTAAGCTGGATGGGACAAGACGGGATGGCGTTCGCGGCCGAGACGGGCAGCGGTCATCTGGTCGCGATGGACGGCGCACCCGAGGGTGGCGGACGCAACCTCGCACCGCGCCCGATGGAAATGGTGCTGCTCGGCACCGGCGGCTGCACCGCCTACGACGTCGTGATGATCCTGAAGAAGAGCCGCCAGGAGATCGCCGGCTGCTCGGTGACACTGAAGGCCGAGCGCGCGAGCGAAGATCCGAAGGTGTTCACGAAGATCCACTTCCACTTCACGGTGACGGGCAAGAATCTGAACCCGGCGACCGTCGAGCGCGCGATCAACCTCTCGCACGACAAATACTGCTCGGCGTCGATCATGATCGCGAAGACCGCCGAGCTCACGCATTCGTTCGACATCGTCGCGCTCTGAGCGCGAAAGCGATGGCGGCCACGGCCGCCACCCCGCCCCAAATGAAAAAGCCGGCGTCCCAACGGACGCCGGCTTTCCTTATACAGCGGCAAAGCAGGCCGATAAGCCGGATTCTGTGCACGCGCCGCGCCCGAAGACTCGACCCGCGTGGCAGCCATTCCTCTAGGCGCGCCATTACTGACGCGCTCAAGCTTCCTACCCGCAGACGAGACGGGGGCCCCGTCCTGCATCGCGAAGATGCGCGCCTGCCTACTTGGAATTGCTCCGGGTGGAGGTTACCGTGCCGGTCTGCCTTGCGACAGCCGCGGTGCGCTCTTACCGCACCGTTTCACCCTTACCTGATCCCGGCTTGCGCCGGGCCATCGGCGGTTTGCTTTCTGTTGCCCTGTTCCGCGTGTCGCCACGGATGGCCGTTAGCCATCACCCTGCCCTGTGGAGTCCGGACTTTCCTCGCCCTCGTTGGCCGAAGCCGTCGAGGCCGCGACTGCCTGGCCTGCTTTGCTGGCGCGAATTTTAACACCGAACTTGGAAGCGCCTAGCGCTTGCGCCGCCCCGTGCGGAACACGGACGTGTCGTCGTAGAACGCCGGCGATTCGTTCTCGGGCCACCAGCCCGGAATGCCGAGCACCGGCAGCGGCGCGAACATGCGGCTCGTCAAAGCGTCGGGGCCGAGCAGCGCCGCGCTGACGGCTTCATCGAGCCATGCGTCGCGCGGCGGGGTGTCCCATTCGAAATACTCTGCCGGAACGTCGACGATCCATGCATGGCCGGTGCAGCCCTTGAACGGCGCGATCAGCTTTTCGAGCAGCGCATGGCCGAAGCACCGCACTTCGCAGCGCCGCCCCCACGCATCGCGCCACGCGACAAACAGCGTCTGCCACTCGAAGCCGCGTAGCGCGGCGTTCAGCGAAGAATCGGCGCAAGCGAACAGCAGCGCGTTTTCGTCGAAGAGGGTCAGCATATCGCGCACACCGCCACGCGTCGGGCCGACGCCGAGCACGTCGAGTTCCGCCGACTGGCGCGCGTTCAGCGCCGCCTTGATGCGCGGAAACGCGAACCACATCGAACCGTTGAAGAAGTCGTGCAGATTGTGGCGCGTCGGCACGCAACCGGTCGACGCTATATGCCCCTCGTACGCGGCACCCGGTGGCAGGTCGTCCTGCGCGATGAACGCAAGAGGCTGGCCGCGGCCGGTGGTCTGTTGCATCTGGGCGGCGTCGGCGTTCATCGCGGCGAGAAGGTCCGCGTAGCCGGTCAGCGCGGCTTGCTGCCAACGCTGACCGCGTGTGGCGAATTGCGCGAACCACGGCTTCGACCAGTCGATTGCGGCGAAGCACGGTGGCAGAGGCTCGGGTGCCATGCCGCGCGCAGCTTTGGTCGCCGCGGCTTCATGCGCTACCGCGGAGCCCGCTTTCGCCGCCTTATCAATCTTGGCAGCGCGCTGCCCCGCCTCACGCTCCCGCATCTACCGCAGCCTCAAACGAGACGCCAGCCAATCGACTCCCCGCCTCGCAGCGGCACGACCGGCGTATCGCCGGCCGGCAGCTCGGCCGGCAGCGTCCATTCCTCGCGACGCAGCGTGACCTTCTCCGTATTGCGCGGCAGACGGTAGAAGTCCGGACCATGGAAGCTCGCGAAGCCTTCGAGCTTGTCGAGCGCGCCGGCCTTGTCGAATGCTTCGGTATAGAGCTCGAGCGCGTGCAGCGCGGTGTAGCAGCCTGCGCAACCGCACGCGTGTTCCTTCAGCCCCTTCGGATGCGGCGCGCTGTCGGTGCCGAGGAAGAAGCGCGGATCGCCCGAGGTCGCCGCCTCGACCAGCGCGACGCGATGCGTCTCGCGTTTGAGCACCGGCAGGCAGTAGTAATGCGGACGGATGCCCCCCTGGAAAATCGCGTTGCGGTTGTACAGCAGATGGTGCGCGGTGATCGTAGCGCCAAGCAGTTGCGGCGCGACGCCCGCTTCGCGGACGTAGTCGGCCGCGTCCTTCGTCGTGATGTGCTCGAACACGACTTTCAGCGCCGGAAATGCGCGGCGCAGCGGCATCATCACGCGATCGATGAAGACCTTTTCGCGATCGAACAGATCGATGTCCGAATCGGTCACCTCGCCATGCACGAGCAGCGGCATGCCGACTTCCTGCATCACTTCCAGCGTCTTCGCGCACTTCATCAGATCGGTGACGCCCGCGTCGGAGTTCGTCGTCGCGCCCGCCGGGTACAGCTTCACGCCGTGCACGAAGCCGCTCTCGCGCGCGCGGCGGATCTCGTCGGGCGGCGTGTTGTCGGTCAGGTACAGCGTCATCAGCGGCTCGAATTGCGCGCCCTCGGGAATCGCGGCGATGATGCGCTCGCGATATGCCTTCGCCATCGCGGTCGTCGCGACCGGCGGCTTCAGGTTCGGCATGATGATCGCGCGACCGAACTGGCGCGCGGTGTCAGGCAGCACGGCCGCGAGCATCGCGCCGTCGCGCACGTGCAGATGCCAGTCGTCCGGGCGGACCAGTGTGACGGAATCGGGGGAAACGTTGGAAGCAGTCATGGCAGGAATACGAGACTTCGCGCGCCTCGCTGATCGACCGGTCAAACCGCGTTGTAGCGGCCCAAACACATGTCAATTTTGCTATTTGGCGTCTCCGGCTCGGTGATATGCTTGGGAAATCATCATTGTAACGGCTCACTCCGTTCACAGGCTCACCTGCAACATGTGCCAACTTCTCGGAATGAACTGCGCCGCGCCGACGGACGTCACGTTTTCCTTTACCGGCTTTGCGGCGCGTGGCGGCGTCACCGATCACCACGCCGACGGCTGGGGCATCGCTTTCTTTGAAGACAAGGCGTGCCGCTTGTTCATCGATCATCAATCGTCGGCCACGTCGCCGATCGCCGAGATGGTCAAGCGCTATCCGATCAAATCGAAAAACACGATCGCGCACATCCGCAAGGCGACGCAAGGGCACATCCTGCTCGAAAACTGCCACCCGTTCATGCGCGAACTGTGGGGGCGTCACTGGATCTTCGCGCATAACGGCGACCTGCAGGCTTACGCGCCGGAACTGAACGGCGTGTATCAGCCGGTCGGCACGACCGACAGCGAACTCTCGTTCTGCGCGCTGCTGGAAGGTTTGCGTAAGGCTTTTCCGGGCGCGCAGCAGCCGCCGCTTCACGAGCTGTTCGCCGCGCTCGAGACGCTCACGCGTGAAATCACGCAGTACGGCGTGTTCAATTTCCTGATGTCTAACGGCCAGGCCCTGTTCGCGCATTGCTCGACGCATCTGCATTACGTCGTGCGTCGCTGGCCGTTTTCGACCGCGCATCTGGTCGACGCGGACGTGTCGATCGATTTCGCCAAATACACGACACCCGAAGACCGCGTCGCGGTGATCGCGACCAAGCCGCTGACCGACAACGAAGTGTGGACCGCGTTCAAGCCCGGCGATCTGCTGATGTTCCAGCATGGCGACGTGATCGGCCGCGCCAATATCCCGGTGCCGCAGTCGGTGCTCGAAAAGTTGCGCAATCCGGCACTCGACGCATCGGCGTCGGCCACGACGATCGCGGCGTCGAACGGCGCGCACGCGGTGGGCACGAGCGCAACCACGCTTTCACCCGACAGCGAAACCGATCTCGAAGCCGCCGATGACACGGCAGCGTTCGAGTCGTAAGCCGCCGCGTCACCTTACGCCTGCGAAACAAAAAGCCGCTCCACGGAGCGGCTTTTTTTCGTCCCGCGCGAGCCCCGAAACGAGGCCTGCGCACCCACCCTCAGTGCAGAATCTTCGCGAGAAAATCCTTCGCGCGATCCGACTTCGGATTCGCGAAGAAGTCTTCCTTGCGGTCGTCTTCGACGATCAAACCCTTGTCCATGAAAATCACGCGATGCGCGACCTTCTTCGCGAAGCCCATTTCGTGCGTCACGCACATCATGGTCATGCCTTCCTGCGCGAGTTCGACCATCACGTCGAGCACTTCGTTGATCATCTCCGGATCGAGCGCCGAGGTCGGCTCGTCGAACAGCATCGCGATCGGGTCCATGGAGAGCGCACGCGCAATCGCCACGCGCTGCTGCTGACCACCGGACAGCTGCCCCGGATACTTGTCCGCATGTGCGCGCAGGCCGACGCGATCGAGCAGCTTCAGGGCCTTCGCGGTCGCCTCGTCGTTCGAGCGGCCGAGCACCTTGACCTGCGCGAGCGTCAGGTTCTGCACGATCGACAGATGCGGAAACAGTTCGAAGTGCTGGAACACCATGCCGACCTTCGAGCGCAGCTTCGACAGATTGGTTTTCTTGTCGGTCAGCGACTGGCCGTTGATGACGATCTCGCCCTTCTGGAACGGCTCGAGTCCGTTGACGGTCTTGATCAGCGTGGACTTGCCCGAACCGGACGGCCCGCACACCACGACCACTTCGCCCTTTTTGACTTCCGTCGTGCAGTCGGTCAGCACCTGGAAATGGCCGTACCACTTCGAAACATTCTTGATAGAGATCATCTTGCGACCTTTTTCTGAAGACCTTTGACGAGGCTCGACGCGATCACGCAGATCACGAAATAACACGCGCCCGCGAACAGTACCATCTCGACGTTCGTGCCGTCACGATCGCCAATATTCGTAGCCGTGCGGAAGAAGTCGGCGAGGCTGATCACGTAGACGAGCGACGTATCCTGAAACAGCACGATACCCTGCGTGAGCAGCAGCGGCACCATCGCGCGGAACGCCTGCGGCAGCACGATCAGGCGCATCGCCTGCCCATAGGTCATGCCGAGCGCGAACGACGCGTTGACCTGACCACGCGGCACCGCCTGAATGCCGGCGCGGATGATCTCCGAATAATACGCGGCCTCGAACAGCGAGAACGCGACCATCGCCGAGGCGAGCCGGATGTCGATGTCGGCCGACAGACCGAGCACGCTTTGCAGCACCTGCGGCACGATCAGGAAGAACCACAGCAGCACCATCACGAGCGGGATCGAACGGAAGAGCGTCACGTAAGCCTGCGCGAACCATCCGAGCGGCTTGATCGGCGACAGTCGAAACATCGCGAGAATGGTGCCCCAGATGATGCCGAATACGATCGCGATCAGCGTGATCTTGAACGTGATGATCGCGCCGGTCCATAGCGTAGGCAGCGCGCCCGGAATACCGCTCCAGTCGAAATGATGCATCACTTTCCTCCGATATAGCCAGGCAGCCGGGCCTTCACTTCGACCCAGCGCATCAGTTGCATCACGATCAGATTGATCAGCATGTATGCGACCGTGACCGCGATGAACGACTCGTAAGTTTGCGACGTGTAGTCGACGAGCTGGCGCGCCTGCGCGGACAGATCGAGCAGACCGATCGTCGAGGCAACCGCGGAGTTCTTGAAGATGTTCAGAAACTCGGAGGTGAGCGGCGGCACGATGATGCGGTACGCGACCGGCAGCAGCACATAGCGATACGTCTGCCACTGCGTGAAGCCTACCGCCAGACCGGCCGCGCGCTGGCCGCGCGGCAACGCGTTGATGCCCGAGCGCACCTGCTCGCACACGCGCGCGGCGGTGAAGAGGCCCAGACACACGATCGACGATGAGAAGAACTGCGCGCCCGGCGGCAATTGCTTGAACCAGTTGCCGATCGACACGGGCAGCAGCTCCGGTATCACCAGATACCAGATGAAGAACTGCACGATCAGCGGAATGTTACGGAAAATCGCAACGTAGACGGTGCCGACGCCCGACGCCCATTTGTTGGGCACCGTGCGCAGCACACCGAAGAGCGAGCCGACGATCAGCGCGATCACCCATGCCGACAGCGACACGGTGACCGTCACCCACAGCCCCGAGAGCAGCCAGCCCAGGTAGGTGGTCGGCTCGCCCGTGGAGACGGGACTCAGCAGAATGCCCCAGTTCCAGTGATATGACATGACCAAGACTCCGGCAAAAAGAAACGGAAGAAGCGCGCGGCCCCTTCCGTTCCTTTCAGCGTTTTGAAAGTGTCGAAAAAGCAGCTAGTTTAGTCGATTGCCTTGTCGTTCGGGTTCTTGAACAGCGCACGCATATCGTCGCTCATCGGGAAGTTCAGGTTCAGGCCCTTCGGCGGGATCGGCGATTCGAACCAGCGCTTGTAGATCTGTTCGCCTTCGCCCGACGTTTGCACCTTCGCGATGGCGTCGTCGGCGACCTTCTTGAAGTCGGGGTCGTTCTTGCGCAGCATGCAGCCGTACGCCTCCCTCGATTGCGGCGTGCCGACGATCACGAAATCGCCCGGGTTGCTCGACTTCGCGCGCTCGCCCGCGAGCAGCGCGTCGTCCATCATGAACGCGGCGGCACGGCCCGTCGACAGCGTCAGGAACGATTCGCCGTGATCCTTCGCGCTGATGATGTTCATGCCCATGTTCTTGTCCTGGTTCATCTTGCGAAGCAGGCGCTCGGACGTGGTGCCGGCGGTCGTGACGACCGTCTTGCCCTTCAGGTCCGGGAAGTCCTTGATGCCGGAATCTTTCTTGGTCATCAGGCGCGTGCCGATCACGAAGATCGTGTTCGTGAAGGCAGCCTGCTGCTGACGCTCGAGGTTATTCGTGGTTGAACCGCACTCGATGTCGACCGTGCCGTTCTGCACGAGCGGAATGCGGTTCTGCGACGTAACCGGCACGAGCTTCACCTTCAGGTTCGGCATGTTCAGCTTCTGCTTGACGGCCTCGACGATCTTCATCGCGTAATCCTGCGAGTAGCCGATCACGTTCTGCTTTTCGTCGTAATAGGAGAACGGGATCGACGATTCGCGATGGCCCAGCGAAATGACGCCCGTATCCTTGATCTTTTTCAGCGTGCCCGAGTCTTGCGCATGCGCGCCAACCGTAAACAGTCCGAGAGTCGCGAGCAGCAGCGCAGCTTCTTTAATCTTCATCTAGATCTCCTTGGCAAGAACCGGCGCCAGTGTAACAAAGTAATTTTTCTGAAAGTATCGCTATTAACCATTCTGTTGCGCGCACGCCGCGATAGGCTCGCGGCGCCGTGGCACGGCCGTTTCGTGCATATGAGAAGGCGGGCGGCATCGATAGGATGCCGCC
Organism: Paraburkholderia sp. 35.1; assembly: GCF_050436525.1. Classification (NCBI taxonomy): domain Bacteria; kingdom Pseudomonadati; phylum Pseudomonadota; class Betaproteobacteria; order Burkholderiales; family Burkholderiaceae; genus Paraburkholderia; species Paraburkholderia sp. 35.1. The sequence continues at coordinate 1,373,042 of NZ_JBNDMJ010000003.1, forward strand.
CGCCGGTCAAACACGCCGTCTTGTGGACCGCGTTGATGCACGAAGTTTCGGCGGTGTGCGCCTCCCGGCCCGGATACCGGGCCGCGTCACCGCCGTTTCAAACAAGATAGGACACGGTCCATCAGGGATACAAGCCGCGCATCTCGCGCGCCTGCAAAATCCGCTTACACGCGACGATGAACGCAGCCGTGCGCACCGACACGTTCTGCTCGCTCGACACCTGCCACACCGCCGCGAACGCTTCGCGCATCACGCGCTCGAGGCGCTCGTTGATCTCGTCCTCGGTCCAGAAGAAGCTCGAGAAGTCCTGGACCCATTCGAAATATGACACTGTCACACCGCCGGCATTCGCGACCACGTCCGGAATCACGAGGATGCCGCGATCGTGCAGGATGTCGTCTGCCGCCGTGGTGGTCGGGCCGTTCGCGCCCTCGACGATGATCCTGGTGTTGATCTTGCCGGCGTTTTTTTCGGTGATCTGATTTTCCAGCGCCGCCGGAATCAGGATGTCCGACTCGACGGTCCAGAACTCCTCACCGGTGATCGCGTCGGCTTCGGGGAAACCGCCGACGCCGCCCGTCTTCGCGACGTAGTCGAGCAGCGCGACCGCGTCGATGCCGGTGGACTTGTACACCGAGCCGGTGTGGTCCTGCACCGCGACGACCTTCGCGCCCGCCTCCTGGAACAGACGCGCGGCGATGCCGCCGACGTTGCCGAAGCCCTGCACCGCGATACGCGCGCCTTCGATGTCGAAGCCGATGCGGCGAGCCGCTTCGCAGCCCACCACGAACACGCCGCGGCCGGTCGCCTCGCGACGGCCGAGCGAGCCGCCGAGCGTGATTGGCTTGCCAGTCACGACGCCGGTGGCCGTCTGGCCCTGATTCATCGAGTACGTGTCCATCATCCACGCCATGATCTGCTCGTTCGTGTTCACGTCCGGCGCGGGGATGTCGGTATTCGGTCCGATGATGATGCCGATCTCGCTCGTATAGCGGCGCGTCACGCGCTCGAGCTCGCCACGCGACAGCGTGCGCGGATCGACGCGGATGCCGCCCTTCGCGCCGCCGTACGGCACGTTCACCGCCGCATTCTTCACCGACATCCACGCGGACAGCGCCATCACTTCGGATAGCGTCACGTCCTGGTGATAACGCACGCCGCCCTTGCCCGGACCGCGCGACACGTTGTGTTGCACGCGATAACCCTCGAAGTGCGCGACCGTGCCGTTGTCGAGTTCGATGGGCACGTCGACGACGAGAATGCGCTTCGGGCGTTTCAGGGTTTCGAGCCAGCGGGACAGCGAACCGAGATACGGCGCGACGCGGTCGACCTGGCGCAGATAGTTGCCCCAAGGGCCGAGGTCTTCCTTATTGAGGTAGGAGGGAACGGCTTGCAACGTTGAGGCGGCTTGGACCGATTCTGCGGCTTGTTGCTGGGATGACATGAACGCTCCGGCGTTTGATCGAGTACGGGCATTGTGGAAAAACGCCGTATCGAAATCCAATGCCGTTTCCTTATCCCGTTATGTTTTTCTTGCATAACGTTCGCAAAGCCGCAAATTCGCGTCGTCGCGACGCAGGTTCGAGTTTGAGTTTTATGCCGCGGCTCAGGCGGCGCTCTGCCGGAGTTCCTCCGACACCACGTCCCACAACCGGCGCACGAGAATCTGGCGCGCGTCGTCGCTTTTCGCGGCGAGCTTGTCGCGATACAGGCGAATCTCCATGCTGAGCGTCAGCTGCCCTTCCGGCGTGCCGCGCGTCGCGCGATCGAGGCGGATCAGCCGGCCTTCGGCCACCGCATCTTCGACCGCGCTATGCGGCAGAAACGCGATGCCGTGACCAGCGAGCGCCATCGCCTTGAGCCCCTCGGCCATGTCGGTTTCGTAGAGCCGGTCGAGGTACAGGCGCTCCGGCGCGTTCGCGAGAATCACCTCGGTCATGCGCCCGAGGTACGCGTTCGGCGTGTACGACAGATACGGCGCGGGCGCATCGGCCGAGCCTGGCAGCGTGTGACGCGGCCGGCCCGCCCGGGCCGGCGCCGAGAACGGGCTGATCGGCTCGTGGCCGAGCGTCAGCATGTCGTAGCGCGCCGGATCGAGCGCGACCGGATGGCTCGGATGGTGGTAGCCCATCATCAGATCGCAGCCGCCTTCCACCAGCGAGAGCGCCGCGTCGTGCACGTTCAGCGCGCGCAGCCGCGTGTGGATCGGGCCCATCTGCGCCTCGATGCGCTGCAGCCAGCGCGGGAAGTAAGTGAGCGACAGCGTGTGGGGGACCGCGAATTCGATCGTCGCCTGGGGCGTCGCCGTGTGGCCGCGCAGCAGCGCGCGCGCCTCGTGAAATTGCGACAGCATCGCGAGCGCCTGCTCGTTGAACACCTGACCGGCCGCCGTGAGCCGCGTCGGATAAACAGAACGGTCGATCAGTTCCGTGCCGAGCCACGCTTCGAGCGCCTGGATGCGGCGCGAGAAAGCCGGCTGCGTGACGTGGCGCAACTCGGCCGAGCGGCTGAAGCTACGCGTTTCCGCGAGCGAAATAAAGTCTTCGAGCCATTTCAGTTCCATGCGATTGCGCTTGCCGTCGAGAGGGAAGAAGTCTGCATTCTAGCGGCGCCGATTGCGACCGACGCATCCGGGCGGGCCGATCGCGTCACAGTGGTAAAATTCAGGGTTCCCTCCGTTCCCGACCCGCTCGCTGAGCGCTCAACCGCTTCAACCCGGTCCTCATCATGTCCGACACCCGCCCCGACACCCTGTTCGCGCTGAACGCGCTTTCTCCGCTCGACGGCCGCTACGCCGCCAAAACCGAAGCCCTGCGCGACTGGCTCTCGGAAGCCGCCTTCATGCGCAATCGCGTGACGGTCGAAATCCACTGGCTGATCGCGCTGTCGCGCGCCGGCTTCGCTGAAGTGCCGCGCTTCTCCGAGGCGTCCGAGCAATTCCTGCTGCAACTGGCCGAGCGCTTCACCGCGCACGACGCCGCGCGCATCAAGGAAATCGAGCGCGTGACGAACCACGACGTGAAGGCCGTCGAATACTGGCTGAAGGAATCGGTGAAGGGCCATGAAGAACTGGAGCGTGCCAGCGAGTTCATCCACTTCGCGTGCACGTCGGAAGACATCAACAACACGTCGCACGGCCTGATGCTCGCCGGCGCGCGCGAACACGTGATCCTGCCGGCGCTGCGCTCGGTGCATCAACGCCTCGTTGCGCTCGCGCACGCGCACGCCGCCCAGCCGATGCTGTCGCGCACGCACGGCCAGCCGGCCAGCCCGACCACGCTCGGCAAGGAAATCGCCAACGTCGCCGCGCGGCTCGCGCGTGCGATCGAACGTATCGCGAAGGTCGAACTGCTCGGCAAGATGAACGGCGCGGTCGGCAACTTCAACGCGCACCTGTCCGCGTATCCGGAGTTCGACTGGGAAGCATTCTCGAAGGACGTCGTCGAGAACCGTCTGAAGCTCGCGTTCAATCCATACACGACCCAGATCGAGCCGCACGACTACATGGCCGAGCTGTTCGACGCGATCTCGCGCGCGAACACGATCCTGCTGGATCTGGACCGCGACGTGTGGGGCTACATCTCGCTCGGCTACTTCAAGCAGCGCACGAAGGCCGGCGAAATCGGTTCGTCGACGATGCCGCACAAGGTCAATCCGATCGACTTCGAAAACTCGGAAGGCAACCTCGGCCTCGCGAACGCGACGTTGCGTCACCTCGCCGACAAGCTGCCGGTGTCGCGCTGGCAGCGCGACCTGACCGACTCGACGGTGCTGCGCAACATCGGCGTCGCGTTCGGCTACTCGCTGCTCGCGTACGACTCGCTGATCCGCGGCCTCGACAAGCTCGAAGTGAATGCGCAGCGTCTGAACGAAGACCTCGACAACTGCTGGGAAGTGCTGGCCGAGCCGGTTCAGACCGTGATGCGCCGTTACGGCATCGAGAATCCGTACGAGCAGTTGAAGGAGCTCACGCGCGGCAAGGGCATCACGCGCGAGGCGCTGCAGAGCTTCATTGGCGGCCTGGCGATTGCGCAGGACGCGAAGGACCGCCTGCTCGCGATGACGCCCGGCTCGTACATCGGCCGGGCCGTCGAACTGGCGAAGCGGATCGGCTGATCGGCTGGCCCAGCTTCTTCAATGCATAAAAAAGCCGCTCCGAGGAGCGGCTTTTTTTTCGTCCCGCGTTCGAAGCTGGAACGCGAAGCAATCAACGACTCAGCGCGCTTCGACCTGCCTGAGCACCTCGTCGACGATCTGTTCCGGCGTCAGATCGATGCTGACCGTGATCGCTTCGTCGTCACCGGGCTCCTCGAGCGTATCGAGCTGGCTTTGCAGCAGCGACGGATCGAAGAAATGCCCAGTGCGATCCCCGAGACGCTCCGCGAGCACCTCGCGCGAACCCCTCAGGTAGACGAAGCACACGTCCTTGTCGCCGGCACGCAGAATGTCGCGATACGAGCGCTTCAGCGACGAACACGTGAACACCGCCGTCTCGCCCGCTTTCTGCTTTTCCTCGATCGCCGCGCGGATCGTCTTCAGCCACGGCCAGCGGTCTTCGTCGGTGAGCGGAATGCCGTGGTGCATCTTCTCCTTGTTCGCCGCGCTATGGAACGCGTCGCCGTCGGTGAACGCGCAATGCAGGCGCTCGGCCAGCATTTCGCCAATCCTCGTCTTGCCGGCGCCCGACACGCCCATTGCGATCAGAATCATTTGAAACTCCTTACAGGACCGCCGCGAGTGCGAAGGTCAGGCCCAGCCCCATCACCGAAATGATGGTTTCGAGGAGCGACCACGTCTTGAAGGTCTGCACCACCGTCATGCCGAAATATTCCTTGATCAGCCAGAAGCCGCCGTCGTTCACGTGCGAGAAGATCAGCGAGCCCGAGCCGGTCGCGAGCACCATCAGTTCCGGCTTCACCTGCACCGCGCCTGCAGCCGCGATCGGCGCGACGATGCCGCAGGCGGTCGTCATCGCGACGGTGGCCGAGCCGGTCGCGAGACGCATCATCGCCGCGACGAGCCAGCCGAACAGCAGCGGCGACAGATGCACCGCGGTCGCCACGCTGGTGATTTCCTTCGAAATGCCGCTATCCATCAGTACGCGGCCAAAACCACCGCCCGCACCGACGATCAGTGTAATACCCGCGATCGGCGCGAGACATTCTCCGCAGAACTTCTGAATCTGCTCGCGGTTAAAGCCGCGGCTCGCGCCGAAGGTCCAGAAGCTGACCAGCACGGCCGTCAGCAGCGCGACGTCGGTGTTGCCGAAGAAGCGCAGCAGATCGTTCGGCAGCGTCTTCGGCTCGAAAACCAGGTCGGCCCAGCTGCCGACCAGCATCAGGACCACCGGCAACAGGATCGTGACCAGCGTGATGCCGAAGCCCGGCAGTTCGCGCTTCGGTGCAGCGGTCTTCGCGGCGTTACCACTTTGCACGCCGTTGGCGTCCTTCACGTCGCTGCCCAGAAATTGCGCGGCAAGCGGATTTTCCTTCGGCAACTGGACATGACGGCTCACCAGCAACGCGAACAGCGGACCGGCGACGATCGCGCACGGCACGCCGACGATCAGACCGTAGGCGATCGTCTTGCCGATGTCCGCGTGATACGCCTGCACGGCGAGCAGTGCGGCCGGGTGCGGCGGAATCAGCCCGTGCACGACGGACAGACCCGCGACCATCGGCAGGCCGACCAGCAGCAGCGATTTGTTGGTGCGCTTGGCGACGTTGAACGCGATCGGAATCAGCAGCACGAAGCCGACTTCGAAGAACACCGGCAAGCCGACGATGATCGCGACCACCATCATCGCCCAGTGAATGTGTTTCTCACCGAACCAGTTGATCAGCGTGGTCGCGATGCGCTCGGCGCCGCCCGATTCGGCCATCATCTTGCCGAGCATCGTACCGAGACCGACGACGACGGCAATGTGCCCGAGCGTGTTGCCGTTCCCCGTTTCGAACGATTTGACGATGGTCTGCATCGGCATGCCGGCCACGAGGCCCAGCAGCAACGACACGATGATCAGAACGAGAAACGGATAGACCTTGAAGCGCGTGATCAGCAAGATCAGCAGCGCGATCGCGATCAATGCGTAGACCAGCAGCAAGCTGCCGTGGGCAGATTCCATGAAGCCCCTCCTTTGGTTTATTGACTTCAGAGTGCGGATGCGGCCGGCACTTCGTCTCACGGCAACCTGCGCGATGCCTGAAAACCCGGCTAGCCGCGCGGACGCTGAATTCTACTGTTTGTTTCCAGAAAGCGCGCGCAAATCCAGCACGCATATCAGGTAAAAAAAGAGTCTCGGCGCGACAGCCTGATGCGGCTGTATCGACGAGACTCCTCGGCCCGGTTCAGTTGACCGATGCGCTATTGGGTTGTGGAGCTTAGTGCGCGGGTGCCGCCAGTTGGCTCGCGGCGCGCGCGAGGCGCGTGAGCTCGTCCCAGTTCTGCGCGGCGAGCGCGGCCTTCGGCGTGAGCCACGAACCGCCGACACAGACCACGTTCGGCAGCGACAGGAAGTGCGGCGCGCTTTCCGGCGTGATGCCGCCGGTCGGGCAGAACTTCAGCGCCGGGAACGGGCCGTGGAACGCCTGCAGCATCGGCACGCCGCCCGCCTGCTGTGCGGGGAAGAACTTGACGATCTCGTAGCCGAGCTCGAGCGCGAGGATGATGTCCGACGGCGTCATCACGCCGGGCAACAGCGGCAGACCCACATCCTGCGCGGCCTTGTGCATGTCCTTGGTCAGACCCGGCGACACGCCGAACTGCGCGCCCGCCTTCTTCGCCTGGGCGCAATGCTCGGGCTTCGTGATCGTGCCGACACCGACCACGATGTCGTCCGCGAGTTCGCACGCACGCTCGATCGCGCCGAGGCCCGCCGGCGTGCGCAGCGTGATTTCGAGCACCTTCACGCCGCCCGCGTGCAACGCGCGCGACACGTGTTCGCCCTGTTCGACCGTGTCGAACGCGAGCACCGGAATCACCGGGCCGAGGCGCACGATATCGCTTACTGTTTTCGACGTCATAGTCAGACTCCTTGTTTCTGCAGCGCCGCGCCGGCTTGCGCGGTGCTCGTGTGATGATGGTCGCTGGATTGATGGTCACCGTCGTGGCCGTGCTTGTGATGGCCGCCGTGGCCGTGCTGGCCGTCGACCGTGCCGCCCTCGCCGACCAGCTTGCCGAACACCGACGCGCCCTGCTCCGCCGGCGCCGCCGCCGCACGGAACACGCCGAACAGCTCGCGGCCGAAGCCGACTTCGTTGTCCGCCTGATGCAGCGGCTCGGCGTTCGGACGCGCGGCCCACTCGGCTGCGTCGATCTCGATGTCGAGCACGCCCGCTTCGGCGTCGATCACCAGCATGTCGCCCGTGCGCACTTTGCCGATCGGGCCTTGCAGCAATGCTTCCGGCGACAGATGGATGACCGCCGGCACCTTGCCCGACGCGCCCGACATACGGCCATCGGTCACCAGCGCGACATGGAACCCCTGATCCTGCAGCACACCGAGCAGCGGCGTCAAACGATGCAACTCGGGCATGCCGTTGGCGCGTGCGCCCTGGAAGCGCACCACCGCGATGAAGTCGCGCTTGAGCTCGCCCTTGTCGAACGCTTCCTGCACCGCTTCCTGCGAATCGAACACGATTGCCGGCGCCTTCACCTTGCGATGCTGCGCCGCGACCGCCGAAATCTTGATTACGCCGCGGCCGAGCTTGCCCTGCATCAGACGCAGGCCGCCGTCCGGCTGGAACGGCTCCTTGATGCCGCGCAGCACCGCTGTGTCCGCGCTCGCCTCGACACCTGCCACCCATTGCAGCTTGCCGTCGAGCAGCTTCGGCTCCTCGGTGTAGCGCTTCAGACCCTTGCCCGCGACCGTGTTCACGTCTTCATGCAGCAGACCGCCTTCGAGCAGATTGCGCACGAGGAACGCGACGCCGCCCGCCGCGTGGAAGTGGTTCACGTCGGCCTTGCCGTTCGGATAGATCTTCGCAAGCAGCGGCACCGCCTGCGACAGCGTGTCGAAGTCGTCCCAGTCGATCACGATGCCGGCCGCGCGCGCGATTGCGACGAGGTGCAGCGTGTGATTGGTCGAGCCGCCGGTCGCCAGCAGCGCGACGATGCCGTTGACGATCGCCTTTTCGTCGACCACATGGCCGATCGGCATGTAGTGGCCGCGCTCGACCGTCAGATCGAGCACGCGGCGCGCGGCCTGCGCGGTCAGCGCGTCGCGCAGCGGCGTGTGCGGATGCACGAAGGCCGAGCCCGGCAGATGCAGGCCCATCACTTCCATCAGCATCTGATTACTGTTCGCGGTGCCGTAGAACGTGCAGGTGCCGTGGCTGTGATAGGCGGCCGCTTCCGCTTCGAGCAGCGCGTCGCGGCCGCACTGGCCGGTCGCGAACTGCTGACGCGTCCTGGCTTTGTCGTCGTTCGACAGGCCGCTTGCCATCGGGCCGGCCGGCACGAAGATGGTCGGCAAATGGCCGAACTGCAGCGCGCCGATCAGCAGGCCCGGCACGATCTTGTCGCAGATGCCGAGGCACAGCGCCGCGTCGAACATGTTGTGGGTGAGCGCGACGGCCGTGCTCATCGCGATCACTTCGCGCGAGAACAGCGACAGCTCCATGCCCGCGTTGCCCTGCGTGACGCCGTCGCACATCGCCGGCACGCCGCCCGCGAATTGCGCGACGCCGCCGTTTTCACGCGCGGCCTGCTTGATGATGTCCGGGTAGTTTTTGTACGGCGCGTGCGCCGACAGCATCTCGTTGTACGACGACACGATGCCGATATTCGGCTCGCGAATCTGCTTGATCACGAGCTTGTCGTTGCCCTCGAGGCCGGCGAAACCGTGAGCGAGGTTCGCGCACGACAACGCGCCGCGCGCCGGAAAGCGCCCCTGCGCATGCTCGATGCGGGCCAGATACGCTGCGCGCGTGGGCTTGCTGCGCTCGATCACGCGTTGCGTGACCTTCAACAATTGCGAATGCGGGGAAACCATCGGAGCTCCTTCGTCGCTGGCGGCAGGTGCACGCATGACACCTGGCGGTATCGCGGGGTTGTGATATCGAACGACGCCATCTTAGTAGAAAAACTACACGATCGCAATGACGAACTCTGTTGCAGCGCCGCATGGCGCGGATCGCCAAGTCGCCATACTGGCAGCGCCTTAGCGCTTTACAGCAGAAACCCAGGGAATACACTTACTCGCCGATATGTAGTTTTTGTACCTAGCTTTTGTGCGCCAACGACCAATCGGATATAGTCCACACGTTCTTCAGCATAGTGCGAGTTTTCCGATGATGCTGTCCCAGGTGGAAGAGATGCGCGACCAGTTGCGCCCGTCCGAGCGCAAGCTGGCCGATTACGTGATCGAGGCGCCGCGCGAGGTACTCGATCTGTCGATGACCGAGGTCGCCGCGCGCGCGGGCGTGAGTCAGCCGACGATCGCGCGCTTCTGCCACGCGCTCGGTTTCTCCGGCTTTCGCGAATTCAAGATCCGTCTCGCGCAGGGCATCGCCAGCGAAGTGCCCGCCGTCTATCGCGACGTGCGGCCCGACGAGCCGACGCCGGGCGTCGCCGCGAAGGTGCTCGACCGGACGATCGGCGCGCTGATTCAGGTGCGCAACAATCTGTCGTCGGATAGCGTCGCCGCGGCGATCGACATGCTCGCGCAAGCGAAGCGCATCGAGTTCTACGGGGCGGGCGGCTCAGGCATCGCCGCGCTCGACGTGCAGCACAAGTTCTTTCGGCTCGGCATGCCGAGCGTCGCGTATTCGGACCCGCATACGTTTCTGATGTCGGCCGCGCTGCTCGGACCTGGGGACGTGGTCGTCGCGATTTCCAATACGGGCCGCACGCGCGACATCATCGATGCCGCGAAGGCCGCGCTGAACGCGGGCGCGAAGGTGATCGCGATCACGCACGGCAACTCGCCGCTCGCGCGGCTCGCAACCGTGGGCCTCTTTGCGAACGTCGACGAAGACACCGACATCTTCTCCCCGATGACCTCGCGCGTGTCACATCTGGCGATCGGCGACATTCTGGCGGTCGGCGTCGCGCTGAGCCGCGGGCCCGAACTGCTGGAGAAGCTCGCGCAAACGAAGGAAGTGATCCACCGGCGGCGGGTGGATTCGCAGGGGTGATCCGCTGCGATGTAACGCGGAACGACGGGGTAACGCAAAAGGGCGGTGTGCCATTCAGCCGGCATACCGCCCTTTGGTCTATTCCAGCGCCCTGCTTAACGCCGTCAGCCGCTCAGAACGGCTTGATCACTACCAGCGCGACCGCCGCGAGCATACCGAGCACCGGCAGCTCGTTGAACATCCGATACCACTTGTCCGAGTGGCGATTCTCGCCGCGCTCGAACCTGCGCAACAGCACGCCGCAATACGCGTGATAGATGACGAGGAGCACGACCACGCCGACCTTCGCGTGAATCCAGCCCTGCCCGCTGCCGATGCCGATCACGAGCCACAACCACAGGCCGCACGCGATCGCGGGCACGGCGATGAAGCTCATGAAGCGGAACAGCTTGCGCGCCATCAGCAGAAGACGCGCCGTCGCGGCGGGTTCCGTTTCCATCGCCAGATTGACGAAGATGCGCGGCAGATAGAACAGGCCGGCAAACCAGGAGGCAATCAATACGATGTGAAACGTCTTTACCCAAAGCATCGGCGGGGGTCCTTGTGGTCCTTGTTGTTGTGGCGCTTCGACTCGTGCTTTATTGACGGCCTTCGCCATGACCCAGCACGACGTATTTCAGCGACGTCAGCCCTTCGAGGCCGACCGGGCCGCGCGCGTGCAGCTTGTCGTTGGAAATGCCGATCTCGGCGCCGAGGCCGAACTCGAAGCCGTCCGCGAAACGCGTCGACGCGTTGACCATCACGCTCGCCGAATCGACTTCGCGCAGGAAGCGCATCGCGCGGTCGTGGTCTTCGGTGACGATCGCGTCGGTGTGCTGGGAGCTATACGTGTTGATGTGCTCGATCGCCGCGTCGATGCCGTCGACCACCTTGATCGCGAGCACCGGCGCGAGATATTCGGTGCGCCAGTCTTCCTCGCTCGCATCGACGAGCGGACCGACGCCCGCATCGGCCAGCACCGCGCGCGCCGCCGCATCGACGCGCAGTTCGACGTCCTTGCCGCGATACAGCATGCCCAGCGGCGGTAGCACTTCGGCCGCAATGCCGCGCGCGACCAGCAGCGTCTCCATCGTGTTGCAGGTGCCGTAGCGGTGCGTCTTCGCGTTGTCGCAAACGTTGAGCGCCTTCGTCAAGTCCGCGCGATCGTCGACATAAACGTGGCAGATGCCGTCGAGGTGCTTGATCATCGGCACGCGCGCTTCGTTCATCAAACGCTCGATCAGGCTCTTGCCGCCGCGCGGCACGATCACATCGACGTACTCGGTCATCGTGATGAGCTTGCCGACCGCCGCGCGGTCCGACGTCGCGACCACCTGCACCGCGTCCTGCGGCAGACCGGCCGCTTCGAGGCCCTCGCCGATCAGCTTCGCGAGCGCGGTATTGCATTCGAGCGCTTCCGAGCCGCCGCGCAAAATGGTCGCGTTGCCGGACTTCAGGCACAACGCCGCCGCGTCGATCGTCACGTTCGGGCGCGATTCGTAAATGATGCCGATCACCCCGAGCGGCACACGCATCTGGCCGACCTGGATGCCGCTCGGCCGGTACTTCAGATTGCTGATCTCGCCGATCGGGTCAGCCAGCGCCGCGACCTGGCGCAGGCCTTCGACCATCGTTTTCAGCGCCTTGTCGGACAGCGTCAACCGGTCGATGAACGCGGCATCGTGGCCGTTGCCGCGGGCGCGTTCGAGGTCGCGCGCGTTGGCGGCCTTCAGCAGATCGGCATCGCGCTCGATCGCCTCGGCAACGGCCGCAAGCGCCGCATTCTTCGCGGCGGTCGACGCCCGCGCCATCGCGCGCGAAGCCTGACGGGCGCGTTGGCCGAGGTCGGTCATGTACTGGTCGATATCCATGGTCATTCTCGTGATGCCCCGCACGTTGGCATGCGGTGGTCGGGCAGGATTAGCGAAAGATCAAACGATTGTAAGTCGGGTACCGGGGCTTTGCTCGCACGCGGGCGGCGGGGTGCACTGGGCTGTCGCAGGTTCGCCGATGCGTTTCGTTCGGCGCGTGGCACGCGAAACACGCTGGTCTGTATGTGTGGAACGACTGGCAGTTGGTACACGATTGCTCGCGTCAGCCACTGCTTCGACGCTCGCGCGAATCAGCTGTGCCGCTTCAGACTGGCCGCCGCACCGGCGCCGCAGTTGGCACCCTAGGTCGCGGCGGCGGCACTGGCGAAGCTGCCGACGGTTTCGGCGCCGCCACCGTCATCGCGAGTTCGAACAGGCCGTCCCACGGATCGGGCGGCGGATCGTTGCGATGATTACCCGGCGTGCCGCCCGACAGCCCCTTCACCTGCCGGTCGAGCCGCGCCGCCAGCGCGAGTGCCTTCTCGAGCGCCGCTTCGCTGACGCGCGACAGCGCAGGTCCGATCAGCCGTTCGCGCGGACCCCACACGCGGTTCTCGCGCGTGAGCATCGCGAGCGGCTTGCCGGCCGCGACGCCGCGCTTGATCCGCAGCAGCGTGCGCACTTCTTCGACGACCGCCCACAGCACGAGCACCGCGGCCTCGCCTTCACCGCGCAGCCCGTCGAGCATGCGCGCGAGACGGCCGACGTCGCCCGCGAGCATCGCCTCGTTGAGCTTGAACACGTCGTAGCGCGCGACGTTGAGCACCGCGTCCTGAACCTGATCGAAGCTCAGCGAGCCGTTCGGATACAGCAGCCCGAGCTTCTGGATTTCCTGATGCGCGGCCAGCAGATTGCCCTCGACGCGCTCGGCGATGAACGCGAGCGCACGCCGCCCCTCCTCGCCGGCTGCGACGCGCTGACCCTGGGCCGCGAGCCGCTGCCCGACCCAGTTCGGCAGCTGCGCGCGCTCGACCGGATCGATCTTCAGCGCGACGCCGGCGTCGGCGAGCGCGGTGAACCATGCCGACTTTTGCGTGGCCGCATCGAGGCGCGGCAGCGTAATCATCGTCAGCACGTCGTCGTTGACGGTGGATGCGAGCACCTTCAGCGCATCGGCGCCTTCCTTACCGGGTTTGCCCGACGGAATGCGCAACTCGACCAGTTGACGGTCGCCGAACAGCGACATCGACTGGCTCGCGCCGAGCAGCGAGCTCCAGTCGAAACCGCGCTCGACCGTGAACACCGAGCGGTCGGTGAAGCCGGCCGCGCGCGCCGCCGCGCGGATGCGATCGCATGCTTCCTGCGCGAGCAGATGCTCGTCGCCGTATACGACGTACAGTCCGGCGAGGCCGCGGGCGAGATGCGCTTCGAGCGCGTCAGGTCGCAGTTGCATGGCTGGCGGTTGACGGGATGAATGAGATTCGACGAATCACGAACGGCGCGATGCTCACAGCGGCGGCGGCGGCAGCGGTGCGCGCGGCACGATGGCCGGCACGGCCTCGGCCGGCGTCGGATGCAGCGAGCGCACCACGCCGAGACGGCGGACGAGCTGATCGACCGCGTCGTTTTCCATGTCGGCGAACAGGATGTCGGACTCGGCGGCCTTCGCCTGCGAGAACTGGTCGCTATAGGTCATCGCGCGGTTCAGCGCGATCACGCTGCCCGGAATCAACACGGTGCCGTCCTTGCCGGTCAGCGTGTAGGTCATCTGCAGATTCAGCTGATACTCGGCGACGACGCCCAGCGAATTCAGCGTCAGCGTGCTGACGTTGCGGTTCTGCGTGATCTGCAGCAGCGCATCGGCATTGGCGGGCGAGCTGACCACCACGGTGTCGCTGCCGCCCTGCACGATGCGCGTGAAGCGCGCCATGGCCGCGGGCGAGCCGCCCGCCACATAGAGGCGCTTGAACGCGAAGTCCTGCTGGCCGCGCAACTGGAAGCCGCAGGCCGACAACATCATTACGCTGCAAGCGAGCGTCAAAAACGATCTGCGAGTCACATTCGCTCCCGGTTCGCAGTGGATTCGCGGTGCCGAGAAACGCCGCCGGGCGGGCGGCGCTCCGTCTGCCGGATGAGGGCCTGGAACGTCAAACGACCACGTTCACGAGACGGCCCGGCACCACGATGATCTTCTTAGGCGCCTTGCCTTCGCTGAACTTCACGACCATTGCGTGCTCGGCCGAGAGCTGCTCGATCGCTTCGCGCGACGCGTCCTTCGCGACCGTGATCGCGCCGCGCACCTTACCGTTCACCTGCAGCACGAGTTCGATCTCGGCCTGTTCGAGCGCCTTCTCGTCGACCTTCGGCCACGGCGCGTCGAGCAGTGGGCCGAATTCGTCGGCATAGCCGAGCTCCTGCCACAGCTGGAACGTCAGGTGCGGCACGACCGGGTACAGCACGCGCAGCATCACACCGTAGGTTTCACGCAGCACGGCGGTCTGCGCGCCCTTCGCGCCGTCGAGCGCGTTGAGCATCTTCATCGCGGCCGATACCACCGTGTTGTACTGAAGACGCTGATAGTCGAAATCGGCCTGCTTCAGCACGCTATAGATCTCACGACGCAGCGCCTTGTCGGCGTCGTTGAATCGTGCGGCGTCCAACTGGCCGCCCGCGCGCAGCGCGGCTTCGTTCGAATAGCCGAAGTTCCACACGCGACGCAGGAAGCGGCTCGCGCCTTCGACGCCCGAACCCGACCACTCGAGCTGCTGCTCGGGCGGAGCCGCGAACATCACGAACAGACGCGCGGTGTCCGCGCCGTGCTGATCGATCAGCATCTGCGGGTCGACGCCGTTGTTCTTCGACTTCGACATCTTTTCGATGCCGCCGAGCACGACCGGCTGGCCGTCAGCGTTGAGCACCGCGCCGACCGGGCGGCCCTTGTCGTCGAACGACACGGTCACTTCCGCCGGGTTGTACCAGGTTCTTCTTGCCCGCTTCGTTTTCGCGGTAATAGGTTTCGTTGAGCACCATGCCCTGCGTGAGCAGGTTCTTCGCCGGTTCGCCGAACTTCACGAGACCGAGGTCGCGCATCACCTTCGCCCAGAAACGCGAGTACAGCAGGTGCAGGATCGCGTGTTCGATACCGCCGATGTATTGATCCATCGGCGCCCAGTAGTCGGTGCGCTCGTCGACCATCGTCTTCGCATCCGGCGACGCGTAGCGGTAGAAGTACCACGACGAATCGACGAAGGTGTCCATCGTGTCGGTTTCGCGCTTTGCCGCGCCGCCGCAGCTCGGGCACGTGCAGTTCAGGAACGCTTCGGACTTCGCGAGCGGATTGCCCGTGCCGTCCGGCACCAGGTCTTCCGGCAGCACGACCGGCAGGTCTTTTTCCGGCACCGGCACGTCGCCGCACTTCGGGCAGTGGATGATCGGGATCGGCGTGCCCCAGTAACGCTGGCGCGACACGCCCCAGTCACGCAGACGCCACGTGATCTGCTTGTCGCCGAGGCCCAGTTCCTTGAGATCGGCGGCGATGCGGTCTACGGCTTCGTCGTAGGCGAGGCCGTCGTACTTGCCGCTGTTCACCAGCGTGCCGGTCTTCTCGCCGTACCACTCCGCCCACGCTTCGGTCGAGAATTCCTTGCCCTCGACCGCGACGACCTGCCTGACCGGCAGACCGTACTTCTTCACGAACGCGAAGTCGCGCTCGTCGTGCGCCGGCACGCCCATCACCGCGCCTTCGCCGTAAGTCATCAGCACGTAGTTGCCGATCCACACCTCGACCTTCGCCTGCGTCAGCGGATGCGTGACGTAGAAGCCGGTGGCCATGCCTTTCTTTTCCATCGTCGCGACGTCGGCTTCGGCGACGCCGCCGCGCTTGCATTCGTCGATGAACGGCTGCAGTTCCGGCTTGTCTTGCGCGAGACGCGTGGCGAGCGGATGCTCGGCGGCGATCGCGCAGAACGTGACGCCCATGATCGTGTCGGCGCGCGTCGTGAACACGCGCAGCAGCTTCTGTTCGCCGTCGATTTCATACGGGAAGCCGAAGTTCACGCCGAAGCTCTTGCCGATCCAGTTCTGCTGCATGATCTTCACGCGCTCGGGCCAGCCGAGGCCTTCGAGATCGTTCAGCAGTTCATCCGCGTACTGCGTGATGCGCATGTAGTACATAGGGATTTCGCGCTTTTCGACGAGCGCGCCCGAGCGCCAGCCGCGCCCGTCGATCACCTGCTCGTTCGCGAGCACGGTCTGGTCGACCGGGTCCCAGTTCACGGTGCCGGTTTTCTTGTACGCGATCCCCTTTTCGAGCATCTTCAGGAACAGCCACTGGTTCCACTTGTAGTAGTCAGGGCTGCAGGTCGCGACTTCGCGCGACCAGTCGATCGCGAGGCCCATCGACTGCATCTGCTTCTTCATGTAAGCGATGTTGTCGTAGGTCCACTGCGCGGGCGGCACGTTGTTGGCCATCGCGGCGTTCTCCGCCGGCATGCCGAAGGCGTCCCAACCCATCGGCATCAGCACGTTGTAGCCGTTCATCCGCAGATAGCGGTACATCACGTCGTTGATCGTGTAGTTGCGCACGTGCCCCATGTGCAGCTTGCCCGACGGATACGGCAGCATCGAGACGCAGTAGAACTTGGGCTTGTCGGTGGTTTCCGTCGTCTTGTAGGCGTCGATCGCGCGCCATTGCCCTTGCGCGGCGGCTTCGACGTCGGAGGGAACGTATTTTTCGTGCATGGTGTGATGGGATCGCCAGGTTCGGTGCTTTCGCACCGGCCCGGTGCTCTGCAGAATGTCGTTGCGTCGTGTCCCCTTCGGCGGGGAAAGGGCTGATTATACCGTTCGCGGACGGGTGCGCCGCGCGGCGTGGTGCGGGACTGGGTATGCCGGATTCGTGAACGCGGTGCGCACCCGGTGGCGCTCAGTGCTGCGCGGCGGGCGGCGGCGGGTCCGTCACGAAGCCGATCCGCTCGAGCCCCGCCTGCTGCGCGGCGCCCATCACCTGCGCAATCACTTCGTAGCGCGTCGAGCGCTCCGCGCGCAACTGGAGGTCCGGCTGGTCCGCCCGCTTGCCGGCCTCGGCGAACTGCGCGCGCATCTGCGCGAGCGTGATCGGCTTGCCGTTCCAGTAGAGCTTGCCGGCGCCGTCGATCGAAAGGGAGATGGTTTGCGGGGTCTGGCGCGCGGGCGCCGCCGCGACCTTCGGCAGATCGAGCCGAATCGCGTGCGAGAACAGCGGCGCGGTGATGATGAAAATCACCAGCAGCACCAGCATCACGTCGATCAGCGGCGTCATGTTGATCTCGGCCATCGGCGCGGCCGTCTGCTTCTTCTCGAGTCCGCCGAATGCCATGTCGCCTCCTTGCGTCTGAGCTTGCCCGTGCGATGGGCGGTGTGTCGTGCGAGAAAGGTCGCGATGTGCCGAGCCCGCCGCGCGTGACAAGTCAGCGGTGCGCCTCGCGCGCCGCCTGCTGCGCGCGCGGAGGCGTCGGCGCGTGCTCGGTTGGGGAGCACACGTACGCATGCAGATCGTGCGCGAATCCGTCCAACTCCTCGGACAACTGCCGCACGAGACGGCCCAGCACGTTGTACGCGAGCACCGCCGGAATCGCCACCACCAGACCGAACGCGGTCATGATCAGCGCTTCGCCCACCGGTCCCGCGACGTTCTCGATCTGCGCCTGCCCGCTCGCCGCGATGCTGCCGAGCGCGTGATAGATACCCCATACGGTGCCGAGCAGACCGACGAACGGCGCGGTGCTGCCAACCGACGCAAGCAGCACCTGACCGAACTCGAGCCGCCGCTGCGACGCATTGAGCGCCTGGCGCAGCGCGCGCAGCACCCGTTCGCTGCGCTCGACGCGCGCGAGCAGCGCGCCCGGAATGTCGACCTCGGCCGCATTCAGCGCCGCTTCGGCGAGCGGCGCGAACACGCGCTCACGATCAGTGCGGCGCAGGATGGCGACGCCTTCGGCGAGCGTCGGCGCCTGCCAGAAGCGCGCGATCGCCCGGTCGGCCTGGTGTTTCGCCCGCGTCAGAATCCAGCTCTTGACGATCAGAAAACACCAGCTCGCAATCGACATGGCCAGCAGCACATAGGCGACGCCATGCGTGATTGCGTCGCTCGTTTGCAGGTAATGGATGATGCCGCTGCTGCCTGCCATCTGACCTCGCCTTGGGAAAGTGACTTCGGGAGGGCGCACTCGGGATGCGCTACTCCGCCTCTGCGCAACGGGCTTCGCTCAACGCAGGCCGAGCACGTCCTGCATGTCGAAGAAGCCGTTGTCGTAGCCTTCGAGGAAGCGTACAGCACGAAGCGCGCCTTGTGCATATGACAGGCGGCTTGCCGATTTGTGCGTGATCTCGATGCGCTCGCCGATGCCCGCGAACAGCACCGTATGATCGCCGACGATATCGCCGCCGCGAATCGCCGAGAAGCCGATCGTCGACGGATCGCGCTCGCCGGTCACGCCTTCGCGGCCGTAGATCGCGCAGTCGTCGAGGTTGCGGCCGAGCGCGTTGGCGATCACTTCGCCCATCGTCAGCGCGGTGCCGGACGGCGCGTCGACCTTGTGACGATGATGCGCCTCGATGATCTCGATGTCGTAGCCGGTCGAGAAGTGCCGCGCCGCGTATTCGAGCAGCTTCAGCGTGACGTTCACGCCGACGCTCATGTTCGACGCGAACACGACGCCGATCCTCTGCGCCGCCGCGTGCAACTGCGCTTTTTGCGCGTTGTCGAAGCCGGTCGTGCCGATCACCATTTTCACGTCGTGGCGCTGCGCGGCTTCGAGATGCGCGAGCGTCGCGTCGGGACGCGTGAAGTCGATCAGGTAGTCGGATTCGGCGAACACACGCTCGATGTCGTCGGACAGCAGCACGCCGGTCTCTTTGCCGAGGAACGCGCCGGCGTCCTGGCCAAGCTGCGCAGCGCCCGTGCGGCAGAGCGCGCCGGACAGCGTCGCGTCGGCATCGTCGAGGACGGTTTCGATGAGCATGCGGCCCATCCGGCCCGATGCGCCTGCAATGGCAATTTTCATGACGATGAGGATTCGAAAAGAGTCAACCGGTATGGAGCCCGGCAAACGCGGCCCGGCGAATGCCCGGACCAGTGTGCCGGGGAATGCGCCCGGCCGATATAGGGACACGCGGCGGCAGGGAGCAAAGTCACCCGGCTCGCTGCTGGAGCCAATGCGGGCGGCCAACCGGGACGGCTCGCTCAGGTGACTGACCGATACGGCCCGCTGCGGCGACCCACTGTCGCGGCAACCGCGGCAACACATTCATGCGGCCCAAGCGGCGCATTTCCGACCTCGCCTGGTGCCGGACAAACACACATCTGGCGGGCGCCGCACATGTGGCGCGCAGCCCGCCTCACAACACCGACGAGCAAATCAGTTGCTCGTTCCCGGCGTCGCCGGCGAAGTGTTCAGCGTCGGGCTGCCGCTGCTTTGCGAGCCCGTCGGGCCGACCGGGTTGCTTTCGTTCTCCTGAGCGGGCGGCGGCGGACGCTTGAACTGGAACTGCGGCTGACCGCCGGACGTCGGGCCTTGCGTCGGGATCCCGCCAGCGTTCGCTCGCGGCACGGCCGACCGCACGGACGGCGCGCGGCTCGGCGTCGGCACCGCGCTCGTTGCGCGATTGGCCGCCTGAGCGGCTTCCGCGTTGGCGTCCATGGACGGCGTGGCGGCCTGCTGGGCGCCTTCGACCGACGGCGAGCGCGTCGTATCCACGGTAGCCGGTGCCGCGGCGGCGGCCGCTGCGTCGCTGGCT
Source organism: Paraburkholderia sp. 35.1 (assembly GCF_050436525.1). NCBI lineage: Bacteria > Pseudomonadati > Pseudomonadota > Betaproteobacteria > Burkholderiales > Burkholderiaceae > Paraburkholderia > Paraburkholderia sp. 35.1. Next base: position 1,392,744 of record NZ_JBNDMJ010000003.1, read on the forward strand.
GCCACGGCGTTGGCGGCCTCGGCCGCGCTCGTCGCGCGCGGCGGCGTCGCGTTCGGGCGGCGGCCACGGCGATCACCGTCGATTTCGGCCAGCAATTCGAGATTGGTCGGCAGATCCTCGCCGCCCGTCCAGTGGGTCACGAGGTCGCCGGAGAAGTACACGACGAAGTCACGCTGCTGCACGATCGACGTCGAGCCGCGCTTGAAATAGAACACGTAATCCCAGCGATTCGCGTGGAACATGTCGGTCAGCAGCGGCGTGCCGAGCAACTGACGCACCTGCGCGCGCGTCATGCCGACCTTCATCTGGTCGGCCATTTCCTGCGACACAAAATTACCTTGCACAACCGTAATCCGATACGGCGTAATGCGTTGGGCAATGCGCTGGGTCAGGCTGTCGTATGTGGAACATCCGGCAAGAACCGCGACAGTCGCAACAGCGATCAAGGTACCCCGCATGCGGCTCCCCCGGTAGATCAATTGAGATTTAGAAATCATTTCACTCACCGTGCGGGCCCGCTTGCGGGCCGCGCTCATTCCATCGAAGATGACCAGAACGGCAAAAACACATTACTATGAGAGCCCAGCATTGTACTCTAGGGATCCCTTGTCATGACCAATCCAACCGATCTCAAGAATATCGGGCTCAAGGCGACCCTTCCGCGCCTCAAAATCCTTGAGATTTTTCAGCATAGTCCGGTACGTCACCTGACCGCCGAAGACGTGTACCGCAACCTCCTGCACGAGGAACTCGATATCGGTCTTGCCACCGTGTATCGCGTGCTGACGCAATTCGAGCAGGCCGGCCTGCTCTCGCGCAGCAATTTCGAATCGGGCAAGGCGGTGTTCGAACTGAACGAGGGGTCGCACCACGACCATCTCGTGTGCCTCGATTGCGGGCTGGTCGAAGAATTTTTCGACCCCGAAATCGAAAGCCGTCAGCAGTCCATCGCCAAGGCACGTGGCTTCAAGCTGCAGGAACACGCGCTGGCACTGTATGGGGCGTGCACGAAGGAGAATTGCCCGCATCGCAAGCACTGATGCGTCGCAGTCGGGTGGGAGCATGCGGCCTGGCAAGTCGAACAAAAAAACCCGGCCGATGGGGATCGGCCGGGTTTTTTTGTTCAGGCGGCCGCAAGCACCGCTATCCAATCAACTCCGCGCTCGGCTCGAAGGCGAGCCGCCACGGCTCGGCCAACTGCAATTCGTCGCAATTCGGCGCATCGCCGCCGCGATCGACGACGATGAAATCGCTGACCTGATCGAGCGCGAGCAGCGGATGGTGCCAGACCCCTTTCGCGTAATTGACGCCCTGCCACGCATCGGTCCAGAAAGCGCGCATGCGCGCGCCGTCGAACTCGCCGGCCGGCGCGACCACCATCAGATATCGGCCCGCGCGTAAGGGAATGAAAGCCTGGCTGCCGAGCGGATGCCGCTCCATCATCGTGATCTCGACGGGCAGCGCGCGCGGCTGCGCGCGAAACAGACTGACGAGCGGCCGGCCGCCCTGCTCCACCACGTCGACGCGCGCGAGGTCGTGATAGCGCTCGGTGGTACCGCCGTTGATCGGAAAACAACGCGCGCCGTCGAGTTCGATCACGTCGCCGAACGGCGCGAAGGCCGCGCGCGTCAGGCGTTCCATCTGCAGGATCCTCATGCGTGCCGCTCCATGACGTTGCTTGCGTTAAGCGATCTCGCCCCACAGACGCAGGCGCGACACGCCGCCGTCCGGGAAGATGTTGAAGCGCACGTGCGTGACCGGCCCGAGTGCGGCGAGGTCGTCCGCGAACGCGTGCACGTGATCCATCTGCAGTTTCTGTTCGCCGAGCAGCACCGGCCAGAACATCGCCTGCGTGACGAGGGAATCGTCTGTGCCGCCCGTCACCGATGCCGCCTGCAGCGAGCAGCGATCCGGGAAGTTGCCCTTGAAGTGCGCGGTGTCCACTTCGATCTTGCGGATCACGCCGGGCCGCGCGAGCGCGACGATCGCCCAGTCGTTGCCCGGCTCGCGACGCCGCCGCGTTTCCCAGCCGTCGCCCATGTTCACGCCACGGCCCGGCATCAGCATCTGCGAGGCCGGCCCGAAATGCTGGTTGTTCGCGGCGACGAGGTACGCGCCGTTTTCGATCGCGGCGAGATCGAGCAGCGTGCCGCGCTCGACGCGGCTCCAGTCGCGCTGCGGCTGGCCATACACGCGCAGTCGCGCGAGCCCGCCGTCCGGATACAGATTCACGCGCAGATGGGTGACCGGGCGCGCGTCTTTCACCTCGACGTAGTGATGCTGGTTGCCCTGTAGCGTTGTCGCCGGCACGAGCGGCTGCCAGTCGGCGTGCTCGGGCGGAACGTCAGCGTCGCTATGACAGGCATCGATCGACGCCGCCGGCGGGAAATTGCCGGTGAAGTGGCTCGTATCGAGATCGACCCCATGCACGACGCCCGGCCGCGCGAGCCGGATCACGCAATGGTCGTGGCCGGTCGTGCGCTTGCGACGCGTCTCCCAGCCGTCCATCCACTTGCCGTGGTCGTCGTATTTGCCGGGGATGAACACCGCCGGCTGCGGGTCGAGCATGCGCTCTTTCGGCGCGAAGAATTCGTCGCTGGCGAACAGCGCCTTCGCGCCGAGGCGCGGATCGGCGAGGTTCATGTAGCGGCGTGTGAAGGCGGGAGCGTTCGGGTCGAGGATCGGGTTGGCCATGATGTCGGTCGGTGTCGAAGAGGTCGGAAACAGCCGGCGGCGCCACGGCAACCGCCGGCTTTGCGAAAAAAGGTCGAGGAGCTATCTAGGAAGCGATGCCGGTTCGTCTGGTCAGACCAGCCGTCATACCGCCGGTGCGGGTTCGGCCGCACCGGGTTCGACGAGCGTGTCGTCGACGACGGGCACGTAGCGCAGCGCCGCGTCGCGATTCAGCACGCGATGCGCGCGCGCCTTGTCGATATCGTTTTCCCACACGGCGACCACCACCGTCGCGACGCAGTTGCCGATCAGGTTGGTGAGCGCCCGGGCGATGCCGACGAACCAGTCGACCGGCAGAATCAGCACGAGACCGAGCACGGGAATCGCGGGAATCGCGGACAGCGTCGCCGCGAGAATCACGATCGCAGAGCCCGGAATGCCGTGCGCGCCCTTCGATGTCACCAGCGACACCAGCACGACGACGATCAGGTCATGAATAGACAGCGGCGTGTTGGTCGCCTGCGCGATGAACAGCACGGCGAGCGTCAGATAGATCGAGAAGCCGTCGAGGTTGAACGAGTAGCCGGTCGGAATCACGAGACCGACCGTCGAATCCTTGACGCCCATCCATTCGAGCTTGCGCATGATCTGCGGCAGCACGGCGTCGGACGACGCGGTGCCGAGCACGATGGACAGTTCTTCGCGCAGATAGCGGATCAGCTTGAAGATGCTGAAGCCGGCGAGCCGCATCACCGCGCCGAGCACGAGCACGACGAACACCACGCAGCTCGCGTAGAACACCAGCACGAGCATGCCGAGCTGCTTCAGCGACTCGACGCCGTAGGTGCCGGTCGTGAACGCGATCGCGCCGAGCACGCCGAGCGGCGCGAGCTTGATGATGAAGCCCATCACGCGGAAGAACACCTGCGACAGCTCATCGATCAACCCGCTCACGCGCTGCGCGCGCTTGCCGAGCAGCGACAGCGCCGAGCCGAACAGCACCGAGAACACGAGGATCTGCAGAATGTCGCCGGTCGCGAACGCGTTGATCGCCGTGTCGGGGATGATCTTCAGCAGGAAGCCCGCTGTGTCCTTCAGGCTCTTCGCGTGTTCGGTATAGGTCGCGAGCGACGCCGCATCGAGCGAGTTCAGGTTCACGTTCATACCTGCACCAGGACGCGTCGCGTAAGCGAGCACCGCGCCGATCACGAGCGCGATCGTCGTCATCGCCTCGAAGTAGATCACCGACTTCAAGCCGACGCGGCCGACCTTGCGCAGATCGCCCGCGTGCGCCATGCCGCTCACCACCACGCAGAACACGATCGGCCCGATCACCATCTTGATCAGCTTCAGAAAACCATCGCCAAGCGGCCGCAAGGACTGCGCGAAATGCGGAAACACGGCACCGAGCACGATGCCGGCCACGAGCGCTATCACGACCCGGCCAAATAGCGAATTGAAGAATTTCAACACGGCTTCCTCCTGCGGATGGTTATCTCGGTCACTTCTGTTCAGACTGGTCCGACCAGTGCTGTTATGGCGAATAGTAGAAAGCCGATATACCCGCGTCAAGGACTCATCGAGCAGTGTTTACCCGTTGTGTTTTCGGCGATTTCGGGTCGGATTTCGGGATTTCAGACGGCGCGCGGCGCGCCTTCGCGCGCGCAAGTATTAGAATTGCGGTCAGACCACGCTACCGAGCGATCCCTCATGAAAAACGTCCCGCACACCGTCACCGACGCGGCCATCGCGACCATCCGCGAGCGTATCGAGGGGGGCGTCTATCCGGTGGGCAGTCTGCTGCCGGCGCAGCGCCAGCTATCCGATGAACTGTCGATCAGCCGCGCGTCACTGCGCGAAGCGCTTTCCACGCTGGAAGCGCTTGGTCTGCTGGTGATCCGCCCTGGCAAAGGCGTCTACGTGGAAAGCGCGCAGGCGAAAAACGCGCAGGCGTGGCGCTTCGCCGAGCAGTCGTCGCTGCCCGACACGTATCAAATGCGCTACGCGCTTGAAGGCTTCGTCGCGCGTATGGCGGTGCTCGCGGTCACCGACGACGACCTTGCGTGGCTCGAGGAAAACATCACCGCGATGCAAAGCGCGCTCGCCTGCGAGGAACTCGACGAAGCAGCTCGGCTCGACTACGCGTTCCATATGCGCATCGTCAGCATCGCGGGCAATGCGGCGATCGAGTCGATCCTGCGCAGCAGCGCCGAGATCATGCAGGAAAGCCAGCGCATGCCGTTCTACCGGCGCGAGCGGGTGCTGTCCACGTACACCGAACATCGCGCGATTCTCGACGCGTTGAAGGCCCGCGATTCGCTCGCCGCGGGCAAGGCGATCGAGACGCACATCGCGAACGCCGCACAGCGCGCCGGCGTCTATTTCCCCACGCCGTAGACGGCAAAAATCGCAGACGAAAAAAAACCGCTCCGAAGAGCGGCTTTTTCATGCAGCGTGAAACCCGAAACTTACTTCGCGTTCGCGAGCGCCACAGCCGTGTCCAGCATGCGGTTCGAGAAGCCCCACTCGTTGTCGTACCAGCTCGACACCTTCACGAGTCGGCCCGACACCTTGGTCAGCGTCGAGTCGAACGTCGACGAAGCCGGGTTGTGGTTGTAGTCGATCGACACGAGCGGTGCGTCGTTGTAACCGAGGACGCCCTTCAGCGCACCTTCCGATGCTTCCTTCATGATCGCGTTGACTTCCTCGACCGTCGTGTCGCGCGCGGCGATGAACGACAGGTCGACGACCGATACGTTGATCGTCGGGACGCGGATTGCGTAGCCGTCCAGCTTGCCGTTCAGTTCCGGCAGCACGAGGCCGACCGCCGATGCCGCGCCGGTCTTGGTCGGGATCTGGCTATGCGTGGCCGAACGCGCGCGGCGCAGGTCTTCGTGGTACACGTCGGTCAGAACCTGGTCGTTCGTGTACGCGTGGATCGTCGTCATCAGGCCGTTCACGAGGCCGATCTTGTCGTTCAACGGCTTGACCAGCGGCGCGAGGCAGTTGGTCGTGCACGATGCGTTCGAGATGACCGTGTCCGACGCCTTCAGCACGTTGTGGTTCACGCCGTAGACAATCGTCGCGTCGACGTCCTTACCGCCCGGCGCCGAGATGATGACCTTCTTCGCGCCGCCCTTGATGTGCGCGCTCGCCTTTTCCTTGGTCGTGAAAAAGCCCGTGCACTCCATCACGACGTCGACGCCCAGCTCGCCCCACGGCAGTTCGGCCGGGTTGCGGTTCGCCAGCACGCGGATCTTGTCGCCGTTCACGACGAGGTAGTCGCCGTCTACCGACACGTCGCCCGGGAACTTGCCGTGCGCGGTGTCGTACTGCGTCAGGTGGGCGTTGGTCTTCGCATCGCCCAGATCGTTGATGGCAACGATTTCGATATCGTGCTTCTTGCCGTTTTCATAGAAGGCGCGCAGGGTATTGCGGCCGATCCGGCCGTAGCCGTTGATTGCGACGCGAATCGTCATGATTTATCTCCTGATGGCTAAAAAATCCGTTTATGTTCGCCTGGTCGGACTTCCGGTTCGGTGCGTTGCCGCGCGCAGCCACGAGGGGCACGACGGCAACGCGACGCAACCATCAGCCGAGCGCGGCCTTGACCGTCGCCACCACGTGCTCGACGGTGAAACCGAAATGCTTGAACAGCACGCCTGCCGGGGCCGATTCGCCGAACGTGTCGATGCCGACCACGCCGCCTTCCAGACCAACGTACTTGCGCCAGAAATCCGACACGCCCGCTTCGATCGCGACGCGACGCACGCCATGCGGCAGCACGCGTTCGCGGTACTCGGCGTCCTGCTTGTCGAACACGGTCGTCGACGGAATCGACACGACGCGGGCGGCGATGCCTTCGCGCGCGAGGGGCTCGACGGCTTTCATCGCGAGTTCGACTTCCGAGCCCGTCGCGATCAGGATGATCTTACGCGCGACGATCTCTTCATCCCAGTCGCGCAGCACGTAGCCGCCCTTCTCGATGTTGGCGATCTGCGCGTCGGTGCGCTCGTTGAACTGCAGGTTCTGGCGACTGAAGATCAGGCACGACGGACCTTCATGCTCGATCGCATGGGTCCAGGCCACCGCGGTTTCGACCGTGTCGGCCGGGCGCCACGTTTGCAGATTCGGGATCAGGCGCAGGCTCGCGACGTGTTCGATCGACTGGTGGGTCGGGCCGTCTTCGCCGAGACCGATCGAGTCGTGCGTGAACACGAAGATCGACGGCGACTTCATCAGCGCGGCGACGCGCAGCGCGTTGCGGCTGTAGTCGGAGAACGTCAGGAACGTGCCGCCGAACGCCTTGTAGCCGCCATGCAGCGCGACGCCGTTGATCGCCGCGCTCATGCCGAATTCGCGCACGCCGTAGTTCACGTAGTTGCCGGCGGCACGGCCTTCGGCATTCACGCGCACCGGCTTGGCGGCCTTCCAGTTGGTGAGGTTCGAGCCGGTCAGGTCGGCGGAACCGCCGAGCAGTTCGGGCAACACGGCCGACAGACCTTCGATGGCCTGCTGCGATGCCTTACGCGTCGCCACGGTCTCAGCGCGCTCGTTCGCGCCGGCGATGATCGCTTTCGCCTTATCTTTCCAGTCGGCCGGCAGTTGCTTCGCGCTGCGGCGCTTGAATTCGGCCGCTTCCTGCGGGTACTTCGCCGCGTAGGCAGCGAACGCCTCGTCCCATTCCGCTTCGAAGCGCGCGCCCGCTTCCTTCGCGTCCCATGCCGTGTAGACTTCCTGCGGAATCACGAACGGCTCCCACTTCCAGCCGATCGCTTCGCGCGTCGCCGCGATTTCCTTGTCGCCGAGCGGCGCGCCGTGCGAATCGTGCGAGCCCGCCTTGGTCGGCGCGCCTTCACCGATCACGGTCTTGCAGCAGATCAGCGTCGGCTTGTCCGACAGCTTCGCCTGCCTGATCGCCGCGTCGACCGCGTCGACGTCATGGCCGACTACGTTCGGGATCACGTTCCAGCCGTACGCTTCGAAGCGCTTCGGCGTGTCGTCGTGGAACCAGTGCACCACTTCGCCGTCGATCGAAATGCCGTTGTCGTCGTAGAACGCGATCAGCTTGTTCAGCTTCAGCACGCCCGCGAGCGAGCAGGCTTCGTGCGAGATGCCTTCCATCAGGCAGCCGTCGCCGACGAACACGTACGTGTGGTGATCGACGATCCTGGCGTCGGGCTTGTTGAATTCGGTGGCGAGCAGCGATTCGGCGAGCGCCATGCCGACCGCGTTCGCGAGACCCTGGCCGAGCGGGCCGGTGGTCGTCTCGACGCCCGGCGTGATGCCGTATTCCGGGTGACCCGGCGTCTTCGAATGGAGCTGGCGGAAGTTCTTCAGCTCGTCCATCGGCAGGTCGTAGCCGGTCAGATGCAGCAGCGAGTACAGCAGCATCGAGCCGTGACCGTTCGACAGCACGAAGCGGTCGCGATCGGCCCATTGCGGGTTCTTCGGGTTATGGCGCAGATGACGCGACCACAGGGCGACGCCGATTTCGGCCATGCCCATCGGCATGCCGGGGTGACCGGAGTTCGCCTTTTGAACGGCGTCCATGGCCAACGCGCGGATCGCGTTGGCCATCAGGGAGGTGGGTGCGGGAGACGGGGTCGTCATGTCGAGTCCGAGGACAGAGTCAGAAAGCGGGGGCGCGCTTGAGGCCCGGAAGCTCGGCGGTCACTTCGCTACGGCGCACGATGCGGCGCCAGGAGACGCGAAACGGGCAGAGCAAGCGGACAAGGCTGAAAGCGTCACATTCTAGCAGAAGGCTACCCCCTATCCGGCCGGAAAGCCGCCTGGCCGCGTGGTTCAACGCGCACCGCCAGGCGGCGGCATTTACAATTCGAGCAGCTGTGTGTCCGCACTACCGATCGAGCCCGTCCGCCGTGAACGCCCCGCTATTGTTCCAGCCTTGTCCCGACGCCGTCTACGGCTTTCCTCACGCGCGCCTCGTCGAGCGTGTCGAATCCCGTTATCAGACGATCGAGATCTGGGACACGCCGCAGCTCGGCGCGCTGTTCACGCTCGACGGCCGTCCGATGGCGTCCGCAGGCGACGAGTTCATCTACCACGAATGCATGGTGCATCCGGCCGCGCTCGCGCATCCGGCGCCGCGCGCGGCGCTGGTGCTCGGCGGCGGCGATGGCGGGGCCGCGAGGCAATTGCTCAGGCATCCGGGCATCGAGCGGATCGTCGTCGCGGAGCTCGATCCCGAGGTCGTGCGGCTCACGCGCGGACATTTGCCGCAGGTGCATGGCGGTGCGTTCGACGATCCGCGCGTCGAGCTGGTGATCGGCGATGCGGCGGACTACGTCGCGGCGGCGGCCCGCGCGACGCAGGGTGCAACGAACGTCGCGGCCGCGCAGTTCGACCTCGTCGTATTCGACCTGACGCCACCCGATTCGCCCGCGGCCGGCCTGTACACGCCGAGCTTCTACGCGCAGTTGAAGCGCGTGCTACGTGCTGATGCGTTGCTGTCGCTCCATCTCGGCTCGCCGTACCACCACGCGCCGCGCATCGCCGCGCTGCTCGGCGATCTGCACGCCGCGTTCGCACAGGTGCGCACGCTGGGCACCTTCGTGCCGCTCTACGGCTCGCTATGGCTGATGGCGATCGCCAGCGACACGCTCGACCCCGCCGTGCTCACCGCCGACACGCTCACCGAGCGTCTCGCCGCGCGCGGCATCGATTCGCTGCGTCATTACGAACCAGCCCTGCACGCGGGGCTATTCTCGGCGGCGCGATCGGCGCGCGATAAACTGAGCCCGTTGACGAAGTCGTCCTTTTGAAGCGCGGACACCTTGCGCGAATCGGTTCGTGTGATGCCGGCGTGCCGCGCCCGACCGAAACCCGCAACCGTGGCCTCGCCGCCTCACGAGATCCGGAGAACTCCATGACCGCCCCCCACCCCGCCGGTGTGCCTTGGCTCACCCCCTATCTGACGGTGCGCGACGCGCGCGCGTCGACGGCATTCTTCTCGGCGGCGTTCGGTTTCGACGTGCGCGACAGCGTGCAGGACGACGGCGTCGTCATGCATGTCGAGATGACCTATCAAGGCCAGCTGATCGTGATGTTCGCGCCTGAAGGCGCGTTCGGCTCGACCGCGAAGACGCCGAAAAGCGCGGGCACGATCGCGCCGCAATCGTTCTATGTCTATGTCGAGGACGTCGACGCCGTGTATGCTCGCGCGCTCGCGGCCGGCGCGAAGTCGCTGAGCGAGCCACAGGACCAGTTCTGGGGCGACCGCTTCGCGCAGGTCGAGGATATCGACGGCTATCGCTGGGCACTCGCCCGCCACCTGTCCTGAATTCAAGAGTCACCCGTCGATGCCCCGTTTTTTTGTTGATATCCCGCTTTACGCCGACGACGTGATCGCACTGCCCGACGACGTCGTGCGCCACGTGGCCGTGCTGCGTCTGCAGCCAGGCGATTCCCTGGCGTTGTTCAACGGCCAGGGCGGCGAATACGGCGCCGAACTCGTCGAGGTCGAGCGTCGTGCGGCTCGCGTGAAAATCGGCGAATTTCGCGCGATCGAGGTCGAGCCGCCGTATCGGCTGACGCTCGCCCAAGGCATCGCCGGCGGCGACAAGATGGACTGGCTGATCGAGAAGGCGGTCGAACTCGGCGCCTCGGGCTTCGTGCCGCTCGCGACCGCGCGCAGCGTCGTGCGGCTTACCGGCGAGCGCGCGCAGCGGCGGCGGCAGCACTGGCAGGGTGTGGTGCGGGCGTCGTGCGAACAGTGCGGACGTAATCGGGTTCCGGACGTGATGCCGGTGTGCGAGATTGGCGCGTGGCTCGATACGCTGTCGCGCGAGCCGGCGCCTGACGAGCTGCGCCTGCTGTTATCGCCGCGCGCGAGCATCGGCTTTGCGGCGCTGCCTGACGCGCCGCCGCCTGGTGGCGTGACGCTGCTGATCGGCCCCGAAGGCGGCCTTTGCGCCGACGAGGAAGCCGCCGCCGGCGAACAGGGCTTTACCGCGATTGGCTTGGGACCGCGTGTGCTGCGCACGGAGACCGCCGGAATCGCAGTGTTGGCGGGGCTCGCGGCGCGCTGGGGCGGCTGGTGAGCGGGAGCTTGCCCAAGCAGCGCGACAAAAGCAAAGGCCCGCCAATTAGCGGGCCTTTGCCGTTTATACCGCGACGTTGACTGTCAGACTCAAGCAGCTACGCCTGAACAGGCGAAAATCCGGCGAACCTCAAGCGAACGAGTAGAACACCCGGAACGCGACCTTGCGCTCGGCCCAGAATTCGGCCGCTTCACGGAACACGTCGAGCAGCGTCTCGCGCCCTTCCTTGTCGAATTTCTGCGCGATCGGCAGGTGTTCGAGCACGATCACGAAGCCGGGCTGCGCGCCGGCCTTGTGCACGAGGTCGGTCAGGCAGTCGTAGAGCGCGTCGTAGTTCTTGCCGAAATGCTTGGGAAACAGGAACGACGTCGCGATCGTCTCGAGCACTTCCTGCTTCGAGGCGGCGTTCGCGCAATACGCATACAGAAAGTGCTGGCCGAGCAGGTTGGCCTCGTCGGCGAGATCCTGCACGCGGAACGCGCGGATCGACTGCACGATGTTCGGCCGCACCGTCCTGAAAAGGCTCATGGGCTCCTCGTTCGATGAAACCACCGTGGCAGCCTCGCTTTGATTGTCGCGACCCTGCTGGTCGGCGCGCATCTTCATGACGCGTTGGAACAAATTGCCGTCGCCGGCCGCGAAAAGATCCGTCGCGACTCCGGAATCGTGCGCGTAGATGTTGTCGCTCATGCCGTTCATCCCAATGTCATTCAACAATATGGTTAAAACTGGTGTAATGGTCGTCCGAGTAATAACAATTGTCGGTCCGCTGTAGCGGACCTCCGCAGACGATGCGGCGCGCCCCGCGATTACGCGCGTGAGGCGTGGGGACGGTGTATTCATGGTAATAGCCGCGCCGGTGGGCGGGCAGCACCCGTTCGTAGTTGCCGAATACGATGCCGTCCTTCTGATACGGGTAAGGCCCGCCGGCGGCAATGAGGTTCAACGTATCGACCGCCTCGCGCGGCAATTGCGCCAGCGCGATGGTGCCCACCTGCGCTTCCACCCCAGTTGGCGCCGAGTAATCTCGCGCCAGCGCGTCGGGCGCAGAACTGGACAACGCGCAGAGTGCGGCGGCACCGATCAGCACGCCTTTCATGCGCAACCAGTTGCGTGCCATGTATCCGGTTTCCCCGCTGTCAGATCACGAGTTTGACGACCATGAAAGTCGTAAGGGTATCGCTAATAGCCTTTGGAATCAACGTTCGACGGCCGATGGCACCCCGCCTCACCCCGCGGAAAAGCCGGTGGCGCGGACTTTGACGACTTTTGACAAAATGTTTAGCTCAATCAGGCTAAACTGAGCTCAACCGTGATCGAATGCAGTGCGGGCGGTGCAAGCGGCCGCTGGCCGAAGCGCTCGATTGCGGTTGTTAGAGCCTGTAACCACTGAGCCGAAAGGCCGTGTCATTGCCATTTTTCGGGGTGGCGATCCCCTGCTTGCCCTGAGGGCGTGCCCATTGCGGGCACGCCTTTTTTTTCAGGTACACCGGTTGGAAAACCGGCGCCGGGCCCGTCGCGGCCCGATCACGATGCGCAGTTAGCGGGTTGCGCTGACGTCCGCGACCAGCAGCGCCGTCATGTTGACGATCCGGCGCACCGTCGCCGACGGCGTCAGCACGTGCACCGGCTTGGCCGCGCCGAGCAGAATTGGGCCAATCGCAATGTTGTTGCCGGCCGCCGTCTTCAGCAGGTTGTACGAGATATTGGCCGCGTCGATGTTCGGCAGCACCAGCAGGTTCGCGTCGCCTTCGAGCGTCGAATCGGGCAATACCTCACGGCGCAGGTTGGCGTCGAGCGCGACGTCGCCGTGCATTTCGCCGTCAACTTGCAGCTCCGGCACGCGTTCGCGCAGGATCTCGAGCGTATCGCGCATCTTCTGCGCCGTCGGCGCATTGCTCGAACCGAAGTTCGAGTGCGACACGAGTGCAACCTTCGGCTCGATGCCGAAACGGCGCACTTCCTCGGCTGCCATGATCGTGATCTCAGCCAGCTCGGCCGGTGTCGGATCGACGTTCACGTGCGTATCGACGAGGAAAATCTGCCGATTCGGCAGCACCAGCGCGTTCATCGCCGCATAGACTTTCGCGCCGGGCTTCTTGCCGATCACCTGATCGATGAAGTGCAGGTGGCGGTGTGTGGTGCTGACCGTGCCGCAGATCATGCCGTCCGCCTCGCCCTTGTTGACCATCATCGAGCCAATCAGCGTGGTGCGGCGGCGCATCTCGAGCTTGGCCATCTGCGTGGTGATGCCCTTGCGCGACATCATCTTCGCGTATTCCTGCCAGAACTCGCGGTAACGTTCGTCATGATCGGTGTTGACGACCGTGTAGTCCTGCCCCGCGACGAGCCGCAGGCCATAACGCGCGATCCGCTGCTCGATCACGGCCGGCCGGCCGATCAGGATCGGCTTTGCGAGCTTTTCGTCGACGATGATCTGCATCGCGCGCAGCACGCGCTCTTCTTCGCCTTCCGCGAACACGATGCGCTTCTTCTCCGGCTCGATGCTGCGCGCGAGCTGGAAGATCGGCTTCATCGTCGTGCCGCTGTGATAAACGAACTGTTGCAGATGCTGCGCGTACGCGTCCATGTCCTCGATTGGACGCTCGGCGACGCCGCATTCCATCGCGGCCTTCGCCACCGCGGGCGCGACCTTCACGATCAGACGCGGATCGAAGGGTTTCGGAATCAGGTATTCCGGTCCGAACGATAGGTCCTGGATGCCGTACGCGGTCGCGACGATGTCGCTCTGCTCCTGGCGCGCCAGTTCGGCGATCGCGTTGACGGCGGCGATTTCCATTTCGCGCGTGACCGTCGTCGCGCCGGCGTCGAGCGCGCCGCGGAACAGAAACGGGAACACGAGCACGTTGTTGACCTGGTTCGGGTAGTCGGTGCGGCCCGTGCACAGCACCGCGTCCGGACGCACTTCGAGCGCGAGTTCCGGCAGGATTTCCGGCGTCGGGTTCGCAAGCGCGAGGATCAGCGGCCTGGCGGCCATCTGCTTGACCATGTCCTGCTTGAGCACGCCGCCAGCCGACAACCCGAGGAACACGTCCGCGCCTTCGATCACCTCGGCAAGCGAGCGCGCGTCGGTTTCACGCGCGAAACGCTCCTTGTCCGGATCCATCAGTTCGGTGCGGCCCTTGTACACGACGCCCGCGAGGTCGGTCACGGTGATGTTTTCGAGCGGCAGGCCGATGTCGACCAGCAGGTCCAGACACGCGAGCGCCGCCGCGCCTGCGCCCGACGCGACCAGCTTGACTTCCTTGATGTCCTTGCCGACGACCTTCAGGCCGTTGGTGACCGCCGCCGCGACGACGATCGCGGTGCCGTGCTGGTCGTCGTGGAAGACCGGAATCTTCATGCGCTTGCGGCATTCGCGTTCGACGATGAAGCAGTCCGGCGCCTTGATGTCTTCGAGGTTGATGCCGCCGAAGGTCGGTTCGAGCGCGGCGATCACCTCGACCAGCTTGTGCGGATCGTTCTCGTTGATCTCGATATCGAACACGTCGATGCCGGCGAACTTCTTGAACAGGACGGCCTTGCCTTCCATGACCGGCTTCGACGCGAGCGGCCCGATGTTGCCGAGGCCCAGCACCGCGGTCCCGTTCGTGACGACGCCGACGAGGTTGCTGCGCGCGGTGAAGCGCGCGGCGTTCAGCGGGCTCTCGACGATTTCCTCGCACGCGAACGCGACGCCAGGCGAATACGCCAGCGCGAGGTCGCGCTGGTTGATCATCTGCTTGGTCGGGGCGATCGCGATTTTGCCGGGAGTCGGGAACTCGTGGTAATCGAGAGCTGCTTCGCGGAGTTTGGTATTGACGGAATTCGACATAAGGCGGGCTTCGGAGGGCAGATTAGAATAGACGTTCGACGGCATTGTAGCCCCAATTGCCTACGCAATTCCTTCAATACGGGTACAACAGCCGCGACTGAAACAGCGTGAAAGCGCGCGTTGCCCGTTGTCCGGATGGTCCGGCGCTTGCGACGGGGCATCATGCTCAATCGCCTTGATCCGCGCCATTTCTCCAATCATTCTCCGCTCACCGTCCGCCATCATGCTTTCCGAGTTTTCGCTGATCGATCGTTTCTTTGCCCGCCGCGCCGCCGCCGGGCGGCCCGCCAATGCCGAAGGCGGCACGCTCGGCATCGGCGACGATTGCGCGTTGCTGGCGCCGCCTGCCGGCGAAATGCTGGCGATATCGACGGACATGCTGGTCGAAGGCCGTCATTTCTTCGCCGATATCGATCCCGAAGCGCTCGGTCACAAGGCGCTTGCCGTCAATCTGTCTGACCTCGCCGCAATGGGCGCGCAGCCGCGGGCGTTCACGCTGGCCTTCTCGCTGCCGAAAGCCGACGAAGCCTGGCTTTCCGGTTTCAGCGAAGGCCTGTTCGCGCTCGCCGAGCGCTACGGTTGCGAGCTGATCGGCGGCGATACGACGGGCGGGCCGCTCAATCTGTGCATTACGGTATTCGGCAGCGTGCCGCCGCGAACAGCCTTGCGCCGCGATGCCGCGCAACCCGGCGACGACATCTGGATCTCCGGCACTCTCGGCGACGCGCGCGCCGGCCTCGGCGCGCAGCGCGGCGAATGGTCCGCCACCGCGAATGACGCCGCGACGTTCCGCCGGGCGCTCGAACGCCCCGAGCCGCGCATCGCGCTCGGCCTCGCGCTGCGCGGCATCGCACACGCGGCGCTCGACCTGTCGGACGGACTCGCCGGCGATCTGCGGCACATCCTCGAACGCTCGTCGGTGGGCGCGAGCGTCGACGTCGATGCGGTGCCGCGCTCGGCCGCGCTACGCCGCCTGCCGCCCGACGTCCAGCAGCGCTGCACGCTCGCCGGCGGCGACGACTACGAGCTGTGCTTCACCGCGCCCGCCGCCGCGCGCGCCGCGGTCGAGGCCGCCGCGCAGAAGGCCGCCGTGCCGGTCACCCGCATCGGTACAATAAGCGCACTGGAGGCGGCCACCGACCGCCCGGCCATCGCGTGGCGCAACGCCAGCGGCGCGCCGCTCACTCTGACCTTGCAAGGTTTCGATCACTTTCATGCAGAATGACCCCCCGCTCGGCCCCGCCGACGACTTCCTCGGCGGCGAGCCGCCCCAGCCGCCTGGACCGCGCGAGCCGAAGCCTGCTCAGCCGCGCCGCGCGACCGCGCGCTTCATGCTGTCGCATCCAGTCCACCTTCTGTCGCTCGGCTTCGGCAGCGGGCTGTCGCCCGTCGCACCGGGCACGATCGGCACGCTGCTCGGGTGGGCCTCGTTCGCGGTGCTGAGTCGTTATCTGACAGTTATCGAATGGGGCGTGCTGATCGGCGTCGGCTTTCTCGGCGGCATCGCGTTGTGCGGCTTTACCGCGAAGCGGCTCGGCGTCGAGGATCCGTCGGCGGTCGTGTGGGACGAAATCGTCGCGATCTGGCTCGTGCTGCTGATGGTCACGCCTGCCACGCTCGCCGGCCAGGTGTGGGCGTTCCTGATCTTCCGCTTCTTCGACATGGTGAAGCCGCCGCCGATCGGCTACTTCGACCGCCGGCTGAAAGGTGGCTTTGGCATCATGTTCGATGACCTGATCGCCGCATTTTTTACGTTGCTGGTGATTGCGCTGTGGCGGATGTCGGTTTGAGCGCTGCCTGTTCACCGTTCGAGTACCGTTCGACTCTTTTGGTCGCCGCCAGGCCCCTGCCGTTCGCCGCGCCGCCCGGCCGGCTTCGTTTTCCGGATTGACTGACGCCATGCCTACCGATTCCGTCGTTCACCAGCTTGCGATCCGCGTGAGCAACCGTCTGCGCGACGAGCGCCTGATGCTCGTGACCGCCGAGTCCTGCACGGGCGGCATGGTCGCGACCGCGATCACCGACATCTCCGGCAGCAGCGGCTGGTTCGAACGCGGCTTCGTCACGTATTCGAACCAGGCGAAAAGCGAAATGATCGGCGTGCCGGCCGACCTGATCGAAAAGCACGGCGCGGTCAGCGAGCCGGTCGCACGAGCGATGGCCGAAGGCGCGCTGCGCAACAGCCGAGCGCAGGTGTCGCTGTCGATCACCGGCGTCGCCGGCCCCGGCGGCGGCACGGAAACCAAGCCGGTCGGCATGGTGTCGTTCGGTTGGAGCAACCGGCTGCACACGTCGGTGGAAACGAAGATTTTCAAGGGCGACCGCGACCAGATCCGCGTGCAGGCCGCGGCGCACGCGCTGCGCGGCCTGCTGGCGCTACTCGACGAACGCGAGCATTGAGCGGCGGCTAACTATCACTGAGGAGGCGGACAATGCCGGATTCGCGCGCGATCGCAGACGAACTGATCCGCCGCTTCGATCTGAAGCCCCATCCTGAAGGCGGCTTTTTTGCGGAGACCTACCGCTCGGCCGCGCGTGTGCTGCGCGCCGGCGAGCCGAGCGAGGTTGGGAACGCCCGTGCGGCGTCGACTGCGATCCATTACTTGCTGTGCGACGGCGCGCATTCGGCGTGGCATCGGATCCGTTCCGATGAAGTCTGGCATTTCTATGCCGGCGAGCCGCTGCTGGTCCACGTGCTCGATGAAAGCGATGCCGGCGGCGTGCTCGTCACGCACCGGCTCGGCAATCCGCTCACGCATCCCGATACGGTCTGTCAAGCCGTCGTGCCGGCCGGCTTGTGGTTCGCGGCCGAGTGCGCCGATCCGGCATCGTTCGCGCTGGTCGGCTGCACGGTCGCGCCTGGTTTCGAATTCAGCGAGTTCGAACTCGCGGAGGTGGACGCGCTGAAGGCGCGGCATCCGCGGCATGCGGGGTTGATCGGGCGGCTCGCACCGGCGCGCTGACGCGCCGCGCCGGCCGTCGCGGGATCGCCCGCCGCGGGATCGCCCGCCGGTTCAACGAAACGCGTTGATCCGGTCGCGGGTGTCCTTCGCGGCCTGCGCGGCCGCTTGCACGAAATCGTCGCCCCTGCCCGCGTAGATGATCGCGCGCGAAGAGTTGATCAGCATGCCGGTGCCGTTCGTGGTGCGTCCGGCGCTCACGGTGGCCTGCACGTCGCCGCCTTGCGCGCCGATACCCGGAATCAGCAGCGGCATGTCGCCGACGATCCCCCGCACCACTTCAATTTCCTTCGGAAACGTCGCGCCGACCACGAGCCCAAGCTGGCCGCTCGCATTCCACTTCTGCGCGGCCAGTTGCGCGACGACCTGATACAACGGCCGCCCGCTTGTCTCGAGAAACTGCAGATCCGAGCCACCCGCGTTCGACGTGCGACACAGCACGATCACGCCCTTGCCTGCGTGCTCGAGATACGGCTCGATGGAATCGAAACCCATGTACGGATTGACCGTCACCGCGTCGGCCTGGTAGCGCTCGAAGGCCTCGCGTGCGTATTGCTCGGCCGTGCTGCCGATATCGCCGCGCTTGGCGTCGAGAATCACCGGCAGGCCCGGATGGTTCGCGTGAATGTGGGCGATCAGCTGCTCGAGCTGCTCTTCTGCGCGATGCGCGGCGAAGTAGGCGATCTGCGGCTTGAACGACGACGCGTACGGCGCGGTTGCATCGACGATCGTGCGGCAGAACTCGAAGATCGCGTCGGCGCGGTCCGCGAGCGCACCCGGGAATTTGCTGGGCTCGGGATCGAGGCCAACGCACAGCAGCGAGTTCGTGCGCTGCCAGGCGTCGTTGAGTGTCTGGATGAAATTGGACATGGTGAGTCTCGCGGCGAGCCGGTAATCGGAGGAGGCGCGTATTTTACCTGTCCCACGAACGCCGTCCGTCGATGGCGGTCACCGCGCGGCCCGCGCCTCATAGGCGATAGCAGCGCCAGGCCGCCCGTTCGGACGTTCGTCCGGCCGGCGGCCCGGCGGCTACGACTGCGGCTACGGCTGCGACTACTACCTGCGCCGCGCGCCACGCCCGCCCGGCATCGAGCGCAGTCCAGTCCGCTCGACCGTGAAGCGGAACGTGCGCGTCAACCGCTCGCCGCGCTTGAGCAGCGTCATGCCGTTTTCGCTCGCGCCGCCCGCCAGGTTCATCGCATTGATCGGATGATCGACCGGTTCGAAGCAGAAGAAGTCTTCGCCGGGCGGCGTGTACAGCACGTAATAGTCGGTGTCGGCGGCGATGTTCAGCGACAGACGGCGCTTCGGCCACACCACTGCCGCCTGGCCGCTCCAGCCGGTGAACGCGTGATTGACGATCGTCTCCGGCAGCGGATACGCGACGCCGAACTGCCACGCGGGGGGCGCCGGCACGTGGCGCACCGGCAGCCAGTCGTCGCCCGAGAGCCACAGGCCGCCGGCCGCCGCCGACAGCTCGGTGTCCGCGTCGCGCACGAAGAACGGATGCACGCCGAGCCCGAACGGCAGCGTCTCGCGGCCAGCGTTTTCGATGTCGAGCGAGACGACCAGCGTTGGGCCGTCCAGCGTATAGGTTTGTGTCGCGCGGAACGCGTACGGCTTGCCGTCGCTGCGGTCGAGCGCGAGACGCACGTGCTCGCGGCCCGCGTCGAGCACCTGCCATTGCGCGAGCCAGCCGTCGCCGTGAATCGGCAGCGGCTCGTCGGCGCGGTTGCGCGGCACCTCGACGCGCCGCCCGGCCACGCTGAAATGGCCGCCGCCGATGCGGTTCGAGTACGGCAAGAGCGGATAGCAGGCCAGTTGGTTCGGTTGCGTATCGCCACCGACGTGACTGCAGCGCCGGAAGATCGGCGTCAGCGCGCCGTCGTCGCGCCAGTCGAAGCGGGTCACACCGCCGCCGAGCGTCGGCGCGACATCGAGACGCAATTGCGAGTTGGCGAGCGTGATGCACGCGACATCGCCGGCGCTGCCTTCGCCGAGGGCCACCGCCGACGTGCTCGGGCCCGCCAGCACGGGATTGGCGGCCGCGGCGAGTCGCGAGCGTCGCGTTTGAGAGGTTGGGGATGAGGCTGAAACGAGATTCGCAACAGTCATATCTGGCTCCATCGAGAGGCGTGGGACGTTGCCGTCAGGGTTGACGGGAGTGGCGGGCGACTTTTTGTGACCAATTCGCCTCGAGTCCGAACTGCATGTTGCCGATTCGTTGCCGGCCGGTCGCGGGCGTATTGCTCGCGGACCGAAACTGCCACATCGACTTCTGCTTCACCTTCAGGATCGCGGCCCCGGCGTGCGGCCGGGGCTGCGTCATTCTGCGCTAGATAGGCGCGCCCTGGAACAGCGGCTCCGCAACACCGCGCCGCGCGAGCGTCGCGACGAACAGGTCGCCCGCGAGCGTGTCGGCCGCGCGCGCCGTCGCATCGAGCTCGGCGTAGGCGCTCGTGATGTACAGCGTGTCGAGCGCCGTCTCGCCCTGGGCGCTGCCCGTGGCCTGGCCGAGCGCGGCACCGCCGATCGCGACGCAGCTCGGCTGCGTGGTGGGCACGTCGATGCGCTCGGTTTCCACGCCATCGGGGCCGTAACGCACCACGCGCGCGCCGCCCCATTGCGCGTTCCACAGGCCGCCGTCGCTGTCGACGGTCGAGCCGTCGGGGATGCCGTTCGCATCGGTCAGGCGAGTGAACAGGCGATCGTTCGCGATGCCGCCGTCCGCGCGATAGTCGCACGCGCGGATTTCACGCGTCGGCGAATCGCAGTAGTACATCGTCGCGCCGTCGGGACTGAATGCGATGCTGTTCGAAATCGCCGGCGCTGGCAACGGTAAACGTTCGAGCGACAGATCGTGATTCAACCGATAAAAGCCGGCGACCGTCTGCCGTTGCCCGCTTTCGTCCTTGGTGCCGAACACGAAACGCCCTTGCCGATCGCAGCGGCCGTCGTTGACCCGTGTATTCATGCCGGGCTCGACGTCGACGATGCGCTGTGTGCTGCCTGTCTGCAGATCGAAAAACGCGAGGTGCGATGCGAGCCCGAGCAGCACGTAGCGCGGGTTTTCGCACAGTGCGAAGGTGGCGAGCCGCTCGGGCATGTCGAACGAATCGCTGCGGCCGTCGGCCGGATCGTAGCGCCACAGCCGCGCGCCTTCGATGTCGGTCCAGTAGAAGCGGCCGCTCCTCGCGCACCAGGTCGCGCCTTCGCCGAGCTCGCATTGCGCGTCGAGCAGCAGCGTGGCCCGCTGCACGCGCGGGCTGGCGCTCACGCCCAGCCTCCGTCGACGACGATGTCCTGCGCGGTAATCATGCGGCTGTCGTCGGCGGCGAGGAACAGCGCCATGCGCGCGAGGTCGGCCGGCATCAGCTCGGCGTCGATGCACTGGCCTTCCTTGATCTGGCGGCGGCCGTTGTCGTCGAGCCACAGGCGCAGCTGCTTGTCTGTCATCACCCAGCCCGGCACCAGCGTGTTGACGCGGATATTGAAGTGGCCGAGGTCGCGCGCGAGTCCGCGCGTCAACCCCTGCACCGCCGACTTCGACATCACGTACACCGGATAGCCGCCGTTCTTCAGCATCCAGCTGATCGAGCCGAGGTTGATGATCGAGCCGCTACGCGCGGCCTTCATGTCCTCCATCACGGCCTGCGCCGCGAAGAACTGATGGCGGATGTTCACGGCGATGCCCGCGTCGAAGGACTCGCGCGTCACGTCGCCGATCTGATGGCGCTTGTCGTTCGCAGCGTTGTTGATGAGCACCTGGATCGGACCCAGCGCGGCCTTCACGTCGGCGATCGCTTTTTGCAGCGCGTCGACATCGGTCAGATCGCAGGCCAGAAACAGCGGCTTGTGCTTCGAATCGCCGAGCTGGTCGGCGAGCGCTTCGCCCGCGCTCGCGTCGATATCGAAGAACGCGACGCGCGCGCCCTGCGCCGCGAAGTGCTCGACGAACGATGCGCCGATGCCGGTCGCGCCGCCCGTGATCAGCACCGTACGGTCGACGAGGCTCGGATAGCGCGCGTACGCGGTGTCAGCGAGGCTGGCGTTTGCATTGGCCGGAGACGACATCGTTCGATTCCTTTATGAGCTTGGATGTGCTTGGGATGGGGTGAAAGCGACTCAATCGCGCGAGCCGCGGTTCTTCAACTGGTCGAGCAACACGGCCGCGAGCAGGATCGCGCCGCGCACCAGGTACTGATAGAACGCGTCGATGTTCAGCAGGTTCATCACGTTCTCGACCGTACCCATGATCAGCACGCCGATCACGACGCCGGAAATCGTCGCGCGGCCGCCCAACAGCGACACGCCACCGAGCACGCACGCGGAGATCACGTTCAGCTCGAAGCCTTCGGCGGCGTTCGGCTGACCCGACGTGATACGCGACGCGAGAATCACGCCGGCAAGCGCGGTGACCGCGCCCTGGATCAGAAAGATGTAGACGCGCGTGCGCTCCACGTTGATACCGGCGAGCCGCGACGCTTCCGGATTACCGCCGATCGCCAGCGTATTGCGGCCGTACACGGTCTGGTTAAGCATCACGCCGAACACGATGAAGCAGATCAGCGTGACCCAGATCGGCAGCGACACGCCGAAGAACGTCAGGCCGCCGAGCGCGATGAACGTATCCGACGACACGCCGACCGCCTGCCCATGCGACACGATGAAGCCGAGGCCGCGGACGATTTCCATCGTCGCGAGCGTCGTGATCAGCGCGTTGATGCGCAGGTACGCGATCACCGCGCCGTTGACGAAGCCGATCATCGCACCCGCCGCGACCGCCGCGATGATCGCGATGACCGTGCTGTTGGTCGCGTTGAGCACCATCGCGCACAGCACGCCGGCGAACGCGACGGTCGAGCCGACCGACAGGTCGAAGTCGCGCGACGCGAGGCAGAACATCATCGTGCACGCGACCATGCCGATCTGCGAGATCGACAGCGCGAGGCCGAGCATGTTCTCGATCGAGAAGAAATGATCGACGGTCAGCGACATCGTGACGAACATCAGGATGAAGATCACGATCAGGCTGTATTCCGTGATCTGCTGCCACCATTTGGCCTTGTCGCCGGTCTGCGGAATCAGCGCGTCGGCCGCGCTCTTGGCGGTCTGCTGCGCGAGGTTTTCTCTGGCTTGCATGTTCAATACTCCTCCCCGTTCCCCACGGGTTGCGGACTCGCGTCCGGATAAGGTTCAGGCCGCGCGCGACGCGCTCTGGTTGGCGGCATTGGCATTCGCGTTTTCAGGCAGAGCGGTCGAGCTTTGCGGCAGCGCAAGGCTCAGCACCGACTGCTCGGTCGCGTCCTTGCGCGCGAGCTCGCCGGAAATGCGGCCCTGGCGCATCACGATGATCCGGTCGGACACGCCGAGCACTTCCGGCAATTCCGACGAAATCATCACGATCGCGCAGCCGCGCTCCGCGAGCTGATAGATCACGTTATAGATCTCGTGTTTCGCGCCGACGTCGATGCCGCGTGTCGGTTCGTCGAGAATCACGACTTTCAGATCGGGCTCGGCGAGCCAGCGCGACAGAATCGCCTTCTGCTGGTTGCCGCCCGACAGGAAGCGGATCTTCTGCCGCCGATGCGGCGTCTTGATCTTCAGCAGCTTGATGAAACGGTCGGCCGTCTGCGCCTCCTTCTTGCGATCGAGAAACACGCCCGCGCGCAGATAGTGACGGCGGCAGCTGATGTTGATGTTCTCCGCGACGCTCGCCATCGCGACGATGCCCTCTTCCTTGCGATCCTCGGGGCACAGCACGATGCCGTGCTTGATGGCCTCGCCCGCGCTGCGCACCTTGATCGGCTTGCCGTCGAGTATGAGTTCGCCGCCCTTGCGATGCTCGGCGCCGTACACCAGATGCATCAGCTCGCTGCGGCCCGCGCCGACGAGTCCGAAGAAGCCGACGATCTCGCCGCGCCGCACCTCGAAGCTCGCCGGCTGCGCGAGCGGATGACCTTCGATCGCCTTCGCCGCGAAACGCACTTCGCCGAGCGGCCGCGCCGAATAGCTATAGATGTCCGAAATTTCGCGCCCTACCATCTCGCTGACGATCGTGTCGCGCGACACGCCTTCGAGCGTCGGATGCGACGCGACCTTGCGGCCGTCGCGGAAGATCGTGCACGCGTCGCACAGCTCGTAGATCTCGTCCATCCGATGCGAGATGTAGATCATCGCGCGCTTGTCGGCGCGCAAATCGCGCACCAGCTTGAACAGCACCTCGGTCTCGCGATGCGACAGCGAGCTGGTCGGCTCGTCGAGCGCGATCACGCGCGCGTTGCGCATCAGCGCCTTGCAGATTTCGACCATCTGCCGCTGCGCGATCGACAGCTTGCGCAGCTTCGCGTTCGGATCGAGCGCGACGCCCATCGCTTCGAGCCGCTCGCGCACGAAGCGCTTCGCCTCGCGCTTGTTGACCCAGCCGAGCGCATTGGGCAGCTGGCCGAGCAGCAGATTCTCCGCGACCGTGAGGTCGGGCACGTACTGCAGTTCCTGGTGAATCACCGCGATGCCGGCACCGATCGACGCGGCCGCGCTCGGAAAGCGCACCTCGTTACCGTCGATCATCATGCGGCCCGAATCGGGCTGATACTCGCCGCCGAGAATTTTCAGCAGCGTCGATTTCCCGGCGCCGTTTTCGCCCATCAGGCCGTGCACCTGGCCGACGTTGACGTCGAAGGACACGCCGTCGAGCGCACGCACGCCTGGAAAAACCTTGCCGATATTGTCAAAACGTAGCGTCGCTGACACTTCGCCTCCTTGTCGACCGGAGTTAGCGCTTTAGCGCTTACTCTGGTCCCCTGCAAGATATTGCTGCCTCATGTTGACCGTACGCGTATCGCGGACGGTCCGTCTGTCTACCGCAGATCTTCTCTCGCCGCCGGCGCGCCGTCTCTTGCGCCAGGCAGGGAAAGCGACGCGCCGGCGGTGTACTTCATACCACCGCCAGTCTTGCGATTACTTCGACGCGAGGCCCATCTTCTCGCGCACTTCGCCGACGTTGTCGCGCGTCGCCAGCATGCCGGTCGTCAGCGTCAGCAGCGGCGGTTCCTTGCCCTGCGTGATCCACGCGTACATCAGTTCCGAGGTTTCCTCGCCGTGGCGCTTCGGGCTGATGATCACGGTGCCGTAGAAGCCCGTCGGCTGCGGCTTCTTGAACTCGTTCATCGCGGACTCCGAACCGCCGATGCCGATGCCGATCATGTTGTCGGCCTTGAAGCCACGGCCTTCCGCCGCGCGCACCGCGCCGAGCACGCCTTCGTCGTTCAGCGCGTAAGCGACCCAGTGCTTGAACTGCGGGTTCTTCGTCAGCGCGATGTTGGCGGCGTTGAACGCGTTTTCCGTGTCGGTCTTCGCCTGCGGCGCGGTGACGATGTTCGCTTTCGGGAAGCCCGCTGCGACCAGCGCGTCGGTCGCGCCGGTGGTGCGGTCATGCGCGGTCGGCAACTGCTCGTAGGTCACGTCGATCGCGCCGACGTCCTTCATGTCCCAGCCGCGCTTCTTGATTTCAGCCGCGATGCCGTCGCCGACCTGCTTGCCGATGTTATACGCCGAGATGCCCATGTGCGGCACCGCTTCGATCGGCTTGCCCGCGCCGTCGACGAGGCGGTCGTCGACCGTCATCATCTTCAGGCCGTCGGCCTTCGCCTTCGCGACGATGCCCGGCCCGAGCTTGACGTCGGGCGTGCAGATCACGAAGCCCTGTGCCTTCTGCGCGGCGAGGTTATCGATCGCGCTCATCACCTTCTCGCCCGACGGCGCGCCGATCTTCACGAGCGTGAAGCCCTTCTGCTTGGCGGCGATCTCGGCGAACTTCCATTCGTCCTGGAACCACGGCTCTTCCGGCTGCTTCACGAGGAAGCCGATCTTGACCGAATCGGCGGCCTGTACGACCGGTGCGTTGAAGAGCACACCCGCCGCCGCCGCTGCCAGCGTGAGGAAAATTCTGCGTTTCATAATGCGTGTCTCCTGACTAATTGATAACGAGAAGGTACTCGGCCGCGTCTTCTTGTACCGGTCTGACACACGCGGCCAGCGCGTCGTCCGGTGTTTTGTGCGTCTTTTGGCGACGCAAATTCAGTCGTGATACAGCGCCGAGCGTCCGCCATCGACGGTAATGCAGCTCGCGTTGATGAACGGCGCCTCGTCCGACGCGAGGAACACCGCGGTCATCGCTACCTCCTCCGGACGGCCGATGCGCTTCATCGGCTGCAGATCGAGTGTCGCCTGCTGCGCGGCGGCCGGATCGGACTGCTCGTTCCACCAGTCGTGCGTCAGCTGCGTTTCGATGTAGCCCGGCGCGATCGCGTTCACGCGCACGTTGCGCGGCGCGTACTCGATGCCGAGCGCGCGCGTGAGGCCAATCACGCCATGCTTCGCGACCGGGTACGGAAAGCAGCCCGGAATGATCTTGAACGCGTGCGTCGACGCGATGTTCACGATGCTGCCCGCGCCACGCTTGACCATGCCCGGCAGCACCGCGCGACAGCCGTTCCACACGCCGTCGAGATCGACCGCGAAGCAGCGCCGCCAGTCGGCGTCGGTCATCGTCAGCGGATCGCAGAACACGTTGATGCCCGCGTTGTTGACGAGGATGTCGAGCGCGCCGAACGCGCGTTCGCCTTCGCTGACCGCGTGCCGCACCGACGCGGATTGCGTCACGTCGGTCTGCACCGCGAGCACGCGCGCGCCGGCGCCAACGTCTGCCTCGATCTGCGCGGCCGTGCGCTGCGCCGTGTCGAAGTCGAGTTCCGCCAGCACGACCGCCGCGCCCTCGCGCGCGAACGCCAGCGCGATCGCCGCGCCTATGCCTCGTCCAGCGCCCGTCACGAGAGCGGCTTTGCCGGCGAGCCGGTTCATTTCTTCACGCCCGCGCGGGCGATCCGCAGACCGTTGATGAACGCCTTCGCATGCGACGCGGTCACCGCCGCGCTCTGGCCCGGCTTGTACAGCGCGGAGCCGAGGCCGAAACCGTTCGCGCCGGCGCTCAGGAACGGCCCCATGTTGTCCGGCGTGACGCCGCCGACCGGCACGAGCGGCACCTGCGCGGCGATCACCGCGCGCCATGCCTTGACGACCTGGCAGCCGAGCTGCTCGGCGGGGAACATCTTCAGCACGTCCGCGCCGTTCTTCAGCGCGATGAACGCCTCGGTCGGCGTCGCGACGCCGGGCGCGCAGGCGAGGCCCCGCGCCTTCGCGGCGATCACGACTTCCGGATCGCTGTGCGGCATCACGATGAGTTCGCCGCCCGCGGCCTTCACATCGTCCACGAACAGCGGATGCAGCACCGTGCCCGCGCCGACGATCGCGTCGGCCGGCAGCACCTTGCGGATCGCCGAGATGCTGTCGAACGGCTGCGGCGAATTGAGCGGTACTTCGACGATGCGAAAACCGGCTTCGTACAGGGCCTGACCGTGATCGGCCGCGTCGGCGGGCGTGACGCCGCGCAGGATCGCGATCAGCGGACAGGCTTCGAACGCGGCGATCAGACCCGCGTGCGGCATGTACGGTGCGGGAAGATTGATGTGTGGTTGCATGTCGGTTCCTTGTTTCGTGAGCGTCGTAAAGGGCTCTGCCGCCGGTCAGCCTGCGCGCGCCGCCTGGGCGGACGGCCGGACCAGCCCCGCTTCGACGGCGACGCGCCACAGGCCGCGTTCGGTTGCATGCCTGACCGGCTCCGCGCGCAGACAGCCGAATTGCGCGAGCGCGAGGCGGTAGCGCTCGCACAGCGCTTCGTTGCCGATCAGCCGCAGACTCTGCTGCGCGAGCGAGCTGCCTTGCTGCGCGAGGACCGCTTCGAGGCCGGTGAGTTCGTGCCCGATCAGCAGGCCCGACAGATAGTCCGGCTGTGCCTCGCTCGACAGCGCGCCGGTCAAGCCGAGCGTGCGCGTGCTGAACACGGTCGCGAGCACACCTGCCTGGCCCTGCTCGCGCGCGATGTTCACGCCGCGCAGAAATGCTTCGGTATCCGGGCGATCCGGCGTGACCATCGTGCGGCCGAGAATCGTGTGCTCGCGCAGCGCGGCGAACACCTCGCCGGTCATGAACGTATGAAAACGCTCGATGCGCTCCGCCTGCACGACCGCCCATTTCGCGTGCGTGCCGGGCAGGCCGATCAGCGAGCGGGCGTTGCTGTCGACCGAGTTCGCGTCGTGCACGCCGTCCGCGTCCGCGCTGAGCGCGCCGAAAATTTGCGTCTCCTCGCCGCGCATCACGTTCGGCAATTCACCGCGTTGCAGCACGCCCGGCACGATATGCAGCGTCGCGCCGCGCGCGGTCTGCACGCGGACGATACCGGCCACCAACGCATCGGCGTTCGCGGGTGTCTCGACATACGGCGCTTCGAGCCAGCCCTGCGCGCTGCCGACCATCCCCGCCGCGATCACCGGCACGCCGCGCGCATGGTCGAGCCATGCGCCGCAGGCGTCGTCGAACGCGGCGTCGAAGCCGCCCTCGGCCGCGCTACGCGGCAGATTCATGATGCCGGCCGTCGATGCGCGCGTCGCCAGCACGCGACCGTGCGCGTCGAACAGATAGGCGCGCAGCGACGTCGTGCCCCAGTCGAGCGCGATCAGCGCGGCGTGCGTGAAATCGACGGCGGCGGTATCGGCGGCGGCGGTCGCGTCCGGCTTCACGCCCGAGGCGGGCGCGGCGGGCGCCCGGTGGTTCGCCGGCGTGGCGGTGCCCGCTTGTTTCATCGCTTGATCCTGCGCGTGGCCGGTCGCGGTGCGCGCCAACCGAGTTCTTCCGAAATCGCGCGCGCCTCGCGCTGCACGACCGGAATCAGTTCGTCCATCCGTTCGAGCGGCATATAGGGAATCGTGCTGGCCACCGACAACGCCGCGACGATCGCGCCCGACGCATCGCGCACCGGCGCCGCGACGCAACGGATCGCCGCTTCGTTCTCTTCGAGATCGAACGTGTAGCCGCCGGCCGCGTAGTTCGTCATGCGCTGCAGGAAGGTCGGCGCATCGGGGCGGTTGTCCGGCTTGAAGCTGACGCCTGCGAGCGCGCGGCGCGACGCGTTGAACAGCGACTGCCATGCGTCCGGCGCGAGGTCGAGCATCATCGCCTTGCCGATGCCGGTCGACGCGAGCGGCATCCGATGGCCGACGCGCGAGCGCATTTCGAGGCCGCGCGTGCCGGGGATCTTGTCGATGTACAGCACGTCGTCGCCGTCGCGCACGCCGAGGTGGATCGTGTCGCGCGTCTGCCCGGCCAGCGACTCGAGGTGCGCACGCGCGACGGCGGTCAGCGGCATCTGTTCGAGCGCGATCGTGCCGAGCTCGATCAGCTTCGGCCCGAGCAGATAGCCGCCCTGCACCTGGCGCAGATAGCGCGCCTGCACGAGGCTGCTGACGAGCCGGTGCGTGGTGCTGCGGGTCGTGCCGAGCGCGGCGCCGAAGCTGCGCAGATCGCGCACACCGGCCGCGGCCGCCTCGAGAATCGCAAGGCCGCGCAACAGCGTCTGCGTGCCGGCCTGCTGCGGCGTGATTTCCAGCAGCGTGACCGGCAGCCCGAGACCGTCGACGGTCGCCGCGCGCGCCACCGGGCGCGACGCCCTCGCGGTAGCGGACGCACTGGCGGCGACATTGGCGGTGACGGCTGAAGCCTCGCGCGGCGCGGAATTCAGCGCCGGATTCGCGGCACTGTTCGGCCCGCCGTTCGAGCCCTGCGCGGCCTCGGTCGCGCTGGCGGCGGGAGTGGGCATCGCTTTGTTCATGGCGATTCGCCTTCGGATGGTTTCTGCGCTTAGCGCGCGGGGCCGGAGAACAGGGCGGAAACGGGTGCGGCGCCGCGCTCGCGCGGCTGCTGTGGTTGGCTGCCAGACATGGTCGGTCTCGTCTCCGGTTTTTTTTCTGTCGCTGTTCGCTGTTTCGGCGCGCTGGGGCGCCGACTTGCGATGCATGTTGGCTTGGATTGTAGGGCGACTTTTGAGAATCACCAATATGTGAATGTTGAGTCCATATAGTGAGATTTTAGTGGGCGATCGAATGTTTAGCGAACTGTCGCGGTCGCGGTCTGCTGACGAAAAAAGCCCGCGCGAGGCGGGCTTCGAAGCAGGACAACGAGATCGAGGGCTCTTTCAATCCGGCAATTCAGCCGCGCCCATCCGCCGCGCAATCACGCGCGCGCGTTGCGTGAGATACGCCGAATTTCTGTGTTCATCGAAATACCTGGGGCGTGGCAGCATCACCGCGAGCCGCGCCGACTGCGCGGCCGTGAGCTTGCTCGCCGAGGTCTTGAAGTAGTACTGCGCGGCCGCCTCGGCGCCGTACACGCCGCTGCCCCATTCGACCGAGTTCAGATAGATCTCGAAGATGCGCTGCTTGTCCATCAGCGTTTCGAGCATCCACGTGATGATCAGCTCCTGGCCTTTGCGGATATAGCTTTTCTCGCGCGACAGAAACAGGTTGCGCGCAAGCTGCTGCGAGATCGTCGAGCCGCCGCGCACGATCCGGCCTTGCGCCTTGTTGCGCTCCCACGCCTGCAGGATCGCGTCGGTTTCGTAGCCTTTGTTGTTGACGAAGTTCGCGTCTTCGGACGCGATGATCGCGCGCTTCAGGTTGCGCGAAATCTGCTCGTACGGCACCCACGTTCGCTGCACCGACAGATCCGGCCGGTCCTGCGACAGACGCCATGCGTCCGAGCGCATGAACGCGGTCGAACGCGGATTGACGACGTTCCAGATTGCGATCTGCGCGAAGTAGTACGCCTGCGTCGCGAGCCAGGCGATGGCCACGACCGCGGTCAACCAGGCGAGCCAGCGCAGCGGGCCGGACTGGCCGCGCGAACCGCTGGCGCGCCGCGTCGCTGTCATGGTGCGTGCTATCCGCGCGCCGACGTCACGCGGGCGACGGCGCCGTCAGCAGCGCGCGCAATTCGGCGAGCACCGGCGCACTGTCCGGACGCACGCCGCGCCACACATAGAACGATTCGGCGGCCTGCTCGACCAGCATGCCGAGTCCGTCGGCGCCGCGCGCGCCGAGTTTCGCCGCGTGCTGCATGAAGATGGTCGGATGCGCGCCGTACATCATGTCATAGGCGAGCGTGCCGTTGCCGAACGCGCAATCGTCGCACTCGGGCAGCGACGCATCGAGGCTGCCCGCGGTCGCGTTGACGATCACGTCGTACCGGCCCGCTTCGATCGCGCGCGCGCTGCCGCCGGTCAGACGGCAGTGCGCGCCGCTGGCAGCCTGCGCGAACTGGTAGACCAGCGCCTCGGCCTTCTGCGCCGTGCGATTGACGATCGTCAGCGTATGCGGTGCGCGCTCGAGCATCGGCAGCACGACACCGCGCGCGGCCCCGCCCGCGCCGAGCAGCAGGATGCGCGCGCCCTTGAGCGACACGCCGAGATTCACCTCGATGTCGCGCACGAGCCCGACGCCGTCCGTGTTGTCGCCGTAGATGCCGTCGGCGTCGACCCGCAGCGTGTTGACCGCACCCGCCGCCGCCGCGCGCGGCGACAGCATATTCGCGAATGCATGCGCGTCGAGCTTGAACGGCACCGTCACGTTCAGGCCGCGTCCGCCCGCTTCGATGAACGCGCGCACGTGCGGCACGAACGCGTCGAGCGGCGCGAGCAGATGACCGTACTCGACCGGCTCGCCGGTTTGCGCGGCGAAGCGGCCGTGGATGAACGGCGACTTGCTATGCCCGACGGGGTTGCCGATGACCGCGTAGCGCTCGCGCGTTGGGTTGCCGCTCATCGTCCCGGCTCCGTGATGTGTTGGTCGTTGTCGGCGTTGTTCGCGGCGTCGTTGCCGTCGCCGGTCGCCGCGGATTCGTCTGCGCTGGGGTTGTCGTTGGGATTGCCGCCGTCGGCTTCGGCTTCCGCTTCAGCTTCGGCTTCGCTTTCGGCGCTGTCGTCGGATGCGTCGAGCAACTCTTCCTCGCTCTCGTCCTCGCCTTCTTCGGCTTCGGCGCCGCTCGTCACGGTCGGTGCATCGAGCACGTGCAACAGACGCACCGACGCTTCGATCGTCAGTTCATCGATCGACATGACTTCCATCTGCAAACGCGTGCCGCGCGCATGCACGCCGAGGCCCGGCACGTGCAGCAGCAGCGGAATTTCCTCGAGACGCACGAGGTCGCCCTTCACGACCGACGCGACCACCTGCTTGCGGTTTTCCTGCGTGAGCCAGCGCAAACACCAGAAGTACTCCATGCGACGCTGATAGTCGGCGTACGCGGTGTAGGTGTCGTCGAAGCCTTGCACGACCGCGAACAGATCGGCGTCCTTCGGCTTGAACGGCGCGGCGAGCTTGGCGGTCACGCCATGCTGCACGCACGCGATCAACTGCCACTGATTCACGAGGTCGACGTAGCGGCGCAGCGGCGACGTGCTCCACGCGTACTGCGTGACGCCGAGCCCTTCGTGCGGCGCGGCGTTGGTCTGCATGCGCGTGCGCTTCGGGCCGCTCGGCACGCCGAACGCGCGCTGCGTGCGATAGATGCCCGGCACGCCGTGATCGTGCAGGAACCCGCCCCACGACGAGTTCGCGAGAATCGCCAGCTCGGCGACGATCGTGTCGAGCGGCGAGCCGCGCCGGCGCGGCGTAATCGTGACGTGCTCGCCGTCGACGTAGAAATTGAAGTCGGTATTGCGCTGCACTTCGCGGCGCAGGCCGTAGCCGGCGCGCGCGGTCTGGCGCTTTTCGAACAGCGCTTGCGCGAACGGCCACAGCACGGCGATATCGTCCTTGTGTGGATACTCGCCGGTGCCCTCGGCGAGCGCCTTCTCGGTGACGATTTCGTCGAGCGTGTTGTGGCGCAGATTGTTCTTCACGAACACGCGCTCGGCGCGCGTTTCGCTCGCGACGATCTCCTGCGTCTCGCGATTGACGATCACGTACAGCGACAGCGCCGGCCGATACCCACCCTCGGCAAGCGTGAAGGTGTCGACGACGCTGTCGGGCAGCATCGTGATCTTGTCGCCGGGCATGTAGACCGTCGACAGACGCGCGCGCGCAATCGCATCGACGTCGTCGCCACGCTGGATGCCGAGCGCCGGCGCGGCGATGTGCACGCCGATGCGCACACGGCCGTCGGCCAGATGCTCGACCGAGAACGCGTCGTCGATTTCGGTCGTGGTGATGTCGTCGATCGAGAACGCCTCGACGTCCGCCTGCGGCAGATCGTCGGGCACGTTCGCGGCCGCGACGGACGGGAAGCCGGTGCCGTGCGGGAAGAACTCGGACAGGAACTTCGCTTCGTGCAGC
Organism: Paraburkholderia sp. 35.1; assembly: GCF_050436525.1. Taxonomy (NCBI): domain Bacteria; kingdom Pseudomonadati; phylum Pseudomonadota; class Betaproteobacteria; order Burkholderiales; family Burkholderiaceae; genus Paraburkholderia; species Paraburkholderia sp. 35.1. The sequence continues at coordinate 1,425,499 of NZ_JBNDMJ010000003.1, forward strand.
GCCCGCGGCGACGCGATCGCGCCGCATTCGAGCATCAGCCGCGCCTGCGAGATGCCGCGCGCGGCCGCGGCGCCCTCGAGCGCCTTGTACTCGATCGTGTTCTTGTCGGGCTTCGTCAGGAGCGCGAGCCCCTTGCCGCCCGCGAACGCTTCAGGCAGACGGCCTGCCTTCAGCTCTTCCTCGTACTGCGCCTGCACGAGCGCCTGCTGACGCTTGCGCTCGAGGCCCGCGAGCGCCATCTTCAGTTGCTCTTGCGGCGCGCGCTGGTACATGCCGCGGCCCTTGCGGCGGAAGTACACCGGCGAGCCGTGCATGCGCAGCACCAGCGCCGCGCGCTCGATCGCGCCGAAGCTCGCGCCGAAGTACTCGGCGCCCAGCGTCGCGAACGGGAATTCATCGTCCGGCGCGCATTCCCACAGGAAGTCCAGATCGATCTCTTGCGCCAACGCGTCGGCCTGCTGCATCAGTTCGGCCGCGGTGGGCTTCTCGAACTCGATCAGCACATCCTTCGCGCGCACCTTCGCGCGCCGCCCGCCCGGCAACTCGACCTGAAACGCGTCGCCCTGGCGCGACAGCACGCTGCCGGCCTTGAAACTGCCCGATTCCTCGAAGAAGACGTTCACTCAATACTCTCGTTCTGACTTGCGTCTGCCGTCGCGCCCGACGCCCTGTGGCGATCGATCACTGCATGCGCGGCACGGCAACCTGTTCGTGATAGTGAATCCGCGGCGCGCACTGCGCGTGCCAGCGGGTTGAATCTTGCGACCAGCGGTGGCGGTCGGTGTGCCTCTCTGACTGACGTCCTGGCAGGGTTCGGTGCCGCCGCCCTTGCATGCCGTCAGGCCGCCGCGCGCGGCGCCGGCGGCTCGACATATTCGGCGTCGCAAAAGGCCAGCACGTCGTCGAGATACTGCGCAAACTCGCTGATCGCGTGGTCGCTGCCCTCGATCAGCGTGGTGCGCGCGCCCGGATAGTGCGCGAGCATTTCGCGGTAGTCGAGCACTTCGTCGCCGGTGGCTGCCATCAAATAATAGCGTTCGGGCTGCGTGATCGACGCCACGCCGAGCGCGCGCAATTCATCCAGATGATGCGGCTCGACGACGATGCTGCCGCCACCGTGCCACAACGGCTGCTCGCCGAGATACGCGCTCAGGTCGCGCTGCGGCACGACCGCCGGGTTCAGCAGCACGGCCGGCCAGCCGTGTTTCTCGGCCAGATGGGTGGCGAAGTAGCCGCCGAGCGAACTGCCGATCACGGTCACCTGCCGCGCATCGCCCTTCGCGCGTGCGTCGGCGACCAGCGATTCGGCGAGCGCCACGGTCTCGAACGGCGACACCGGCAGCATCGGGCAGCACCACTCGTCGGCGCGGCCCAGCTCGGCGAGACGCGCCGCGAGCAGGCGCGCCTTGAACGAATTCGGCGACGAACGGAAACCGTGCAGATACAGAATCACGACGCGCCTCGCGTCGAAAGACCGTCGAGCAGTTTCTGATGCACGCCGCCGAAGCCGCCGTTGCTCATCACCAGAATCTGGTCGCCGGGGCGCGCCGCGTGGACCACCGCCTTCACGAGCGCGTCGAGGTTGTCGAACGCCTGCGCCTTGCCGTCGAGCGGCGCGAGCGCTTCGCCGAGGTTCCAGCCGAGCGCGTCGCGCCCGCTCGGCGCGCCGTAGCCGAACACGAGATCGGCGTCGGCGAGGCTCGCCGGCAGTTGCGCTTTCATCACGCCGAGCTTCATCGTGTTCGAGCGTGGTTCCAGCACCGCAAGGATTCGCGTGTTGTCGCGGCCGACCCGCGCGCGCAGGCCGGCCACCGTCGTCTCGATCGCGGTGGGGTGATGCGCGAAGTCGTCGTACACGGTCACACCCTCGACGCTGCCACGCACTTCCATGCGGCGCTTCACGTTGCGAAAGCCGGACAGCGACTTCGCGGCCTGCGCGGGCGGCACGCCGACATGGCGCGCGGCGGCGATCGCGGCGAGCGCGTTCAGGCGGTTATGCTCGCCCTGCACCTGCCAGTCGACCACGCCGACGCGCTCGCCGTTGTGATAGACGGCGAAGCGTTCGTCGACGGGCACGCCCTGCTGCGCCGCCTGGATCTCCCAGCCGCCCTGGACGCCGAAGCGCTCGACCTCGCTCCAGCAGCCGCGCGTCAGTACGCGCTCGAGCGCGTTCTCGCGGCCGTTCGTGACGACGCGGCCCAAGCGCGGCACCGTGCGGATCAGATGATGGAACTGCGTTTCGATCGCGGCGAGATCGGGGAAGATGTCGGCGTGATCGAATTCGAGATTGTTCAGCACCGCCGTTTTCGGGCGGTAATGGACGAACTTCGAGCGTTTGTCGAAGAATGCGGTGTCGTATTCGTCGGCTTCGATCACGAAGAAGCTCGAATCGGTGAGCCGCGCCGACACGCCGAAATTCAGCGGCACACCGCCGATCAGGAAGCCGGGGTTCAGGCCCGCGTCTTCGAGCAGCCAGGTCAGCATCGAGCTCGTAGTGGTCTTGCCGTGCGTGCCGGCCACGGCCAGCACCCATTTGCCGTTCAGCACGTGCTCGCCGAGCCACTGCGGACCGGACACGTACGGCAGGCCGCGGTCCAGAATGGCTTCAATCAGCGGGTTGCCGCGCGTGACCACGTTGCCGATCACGAATAGATCCGCGTTCAGGCCGTTCAGTTGGTCCGCGTCATAACCCTCGATCAGACCGATGCCTTGCGCCTCGAGCTGCGTGCTCATCGGCGGATAGACGCCGGCGTCGCAGCCGGTCACCGTGTGGCCCGCATTGCGCGCGAGCACCGCGAGACCGCCCATGAAGGTGCCGCAGATGCCGAGGATGTGGATATGCATAAGCCTGTCGTGCCGCGGGGGCGTTTCTTGCGAGGGATGAGAGAGCCACAGGACGGTCGGAACGTCCGTCTGCAAAGGACGCCTATTGTAACCGACGCGACGCGCGCTGCCCCCTGCCGGCCACGCCAGGCGCCGCCCCGTGCGGGCCGCCGAACCGCGTCGCAGGCTCGATCGAGTATCATGCAAGGATGGTCCGCAAATCACATTTCGATCCGCAGCGCGTGCGCGAGGAAATCGCAATCGCGGCGGCACGCCTGATTGCCGAAGACGGCCTGGATTACGCCAGCGCGAAGCGCAAGGCGGCCCGGCAGGTCGTCGGCGAGACTCGTGTTGCCGGCGAATGGCTGCCGGACAACGATCAGATCGAAGAAGAAATCCGCGAATATCAGTCGCTGTTCCAGAGCGACAGCCAGCCGGCGCTGCTGCGGCGCCTGCGCATGATCGCGGTCGACTGGATGGAGCGGCTCGCGCCGTTCAATCCGTATCTGACGGGCGCGGTGCTCGGCGGTACGGCCGGCGAGCATTCGGATGTGCATCTGCAGGTGTTTTGCGACAACCCGAAGGAAGTCGCGATCTACATGCTCAATGCAAACATCCAGTACGACGTGTCGGAAACGCGCCACTTCGCGGGCCGCGGCTACGTAGAGACGCTGAGCTTTCTGTGGCGCCCCGCGGGCGAGCGCAACGCCGAGCCGGTCGGCATCCACGTCGCGCTGTACGAAACCGACGACCTGCGTGGCGCGGTACGCGCCGACGCGCGCGGCCGCACGGCGCGGGCCAATTTGCCGGCGGTGCAGGCGCTGCTCGACGGCGACGAAGTGCCGTCCTTCACCAATTGATCAGACAGAACGGAGCACGATGAATACGAGACGTATGCTGGCGGGCGCGCTCGTCGCGCTGATTGCCGCGGGCGGCGGCGTACTGGCCAATCACTGGCTCAATCGCGGTTCCGACTTCGCGAACGCGGCGCAGGCCGGGGCGCAGGCCGGGGCGCAGGCCGGAGCGCAGCCTGCCACCTCTGCGAGTCCCGTGCAGCAACTGTGGACTGCGCCGGTCACGAACGTCGACGGCAAACCGCAGTCGCTGAACCTGCTCAAGGGCCACCCGATCGTCGTCAACTTCTGGGCGTCGTGGTGCGCTCCGTGCGTCGAGGAAATGCCGGCGCTGTCGCAGATCCAGCGCGAGTATGCGAAGAAAGGCATCCAGTTCGTCGGCCTCGGCGTCGACTCGGAAAAGAACATCCAGACCTTCCTGCAGAAGGTCAAGGTCGCGTACCCCATCTACGTGACCGGCTTCGGGGGCGCCGACCTCGCGCGCGCGTTCGGCAACAATGCGGGCGGTTTGCCGTTTACCGTCGTGATCGACGCAAAAGGCAACATCCGCTCGACAAAATTGGGCCAGATCGACCCGACGGCGCTGCGTCAGACGCTCGACGCGCTGTAAATTTCCCGATTTCCCACGCTATGCTTTTTGGCATGCGATTCCGTGCAGAACGAGCAAAAATACGCGGATAATTCCCGAATTTGAGTGAAGTTGGACCCAAGGCTGCGCGGCGGCCCGCGCCGGCCGTCGCCGCGTACGCGCGCGAAACTAGACAAGTTTCTCTAATCAGCGCTAAAGTGCGCGCAATTCCACGGAAAAAGAAGCGACCATGACGCGACTGCTGGTACTGCACGGACCCAACCTCAATCTTCTCGGCAGCCGGGAACCCGAGGTCTACGGTCGCGTGACCCTGCCGCAGATCGATCAGGCGCTGGCGGACCGCGCAGCCGACGCAGGCGTCGAACTCGCGTCGTTTCAGAGCAATCACGAAGGCGCACTGGTCGACCGTATTCAGGCGGCCCGCACCGAGCAAACCGATTTCATCCTGATCAATCCCGCCGCGTACACACACACGAGCGTGGCCATTCGCGACGCACTGGCGGGGGTCGGCATCCCGTTCGTCGAGATTCATCTGTCGAACGTGCATCGCCGCGAACCGTTCCGGCATCACTCGTATTTCTCCGACCAGGCTGAGGGCGTCATTTGCGGCCTCGGCTGGAAGGGGTATCTGTACGCGCTCGAATTCGCGCTCGACCGGCTCGCGGCCGGGTCGTCGCACGGCTGAATCCAAACACGTCCAATTTGAGCCGGCTACTGCGACTTGCACACGCCGGCACACTACGCATTGAAAAGGGGCAACCTGATGGATCTACGTAAACTCAAAACTCTGATCGACCTCGTCTCGGAGTCCGGTATTTCCGAACTCGAAGTGACCGAGGGCGAAGGCAAGGTCCGCATCGTCAAGAATGCGCCGCCGGTTTACGTCCAGCCGTCCGCCTCATACGCCGTACCGCAATTCGCACAACCGACACCGTTCGGCGCTGTCGAAGCACCCACAGCCCCCGCGGGCGCTCCGGCCACGCCGGCCGCCGCCGCACCGCAGGGTCACGTCGTCACCTCGCCGATGGTCGGCACGTTCTACCGCGCGCCGTCGCCGGGCGCCGATCCGTTCGTGCAGGTCGGCGACACGGTCAAGGAAGGCCAGACCATCTGCATCATCGAAGCGATGAAGCTGCTCAACGAGATCGAGTCGGACAAGTCCGGCGTGGTCAAGGAAATCCTCGTCGAAAACGGCCAGGCGGTCGAATACGGCCAACCGCTGTTCGTGGTCGGCTAACGCGGCACGCACGATTTGCCGCCCGCGCGCCGCTCGTCCCGAGGCGCGCGACCGATCCTCTGCGGCAGCCGGCGTCGTGACCGACCCGGCGCCCATTGATGAGTCGAAAACCCGCTATGTTTGAAAAAATCCTCATTGCCAATCGTGGCGAGATCGCGCTTCGTATCCAGCGCGCCTGCCGCGAGCTCGGCGTCAAGACGGTCGTCGTCTATTCGGAAGCCGACAAGGAAGCCAAGTACGTGAAGCTCGCCGACGAGGCGGTCTGCATCGGCCCGGCACCGTCGAATCTGAGCTATCTGAACATGCCCGCGCTGATCAGCGCGGCCGAAGTCACCGACGCCGAAGCGATCCACCCCGGCTACGGCTTCCTGTCGGAGAACGCCGACTTCGCCGAGCGCGTCGAGCAGTCCGGCTTCACTTTCATCGGCCCGCGTCCGGAAACGATCCGCATGATGGGCGACAAGGTCACGGCCAAGCAGACCATGATCAAGACCGGCGTGCCTTGCGTGCCGGGTTCGGAAGGCGCGCTGCCGGACGATCCGAAAGAAATCGTGAAGATCGCCCGCCAGGTCGGCTATCCGGTCATCATCAAGGCGGCGGGCGGCGGCGGCGGCCGCGGCATGCGCGTGGTCCACACGGAAGCGGCGCTCGTCAACGCGGTCATCATGACCCGGGAGGAAGCCGGCCGCGCGTTCGGCAACCCGCAGGTCTACATGGAGAAATTCCTCGAGAACCCGCGGCACATCGAAATCCAGGTGCTGGCCGACTCGTTCAAGAACGCCGTGTGGCTGGGCGAGCGCGACTGCTCGATGCAACGCCGTCACCAGAAGGTGATCGAGGAAGCGCCGGCGCCGGGCATCGCGCGCCGTCTGATCGACCGCATCGGCGATCGTTGCGCGGACGCGTGCAAGAAGATGGGCTATCTCGGCGCGGGCACCTTCGAGTTCCTGTATGAGAACGGCGAGTTCTACTTCATCGAAATGAACACGCGCGTGCAGGTCGAGCATCCGGTGACCGAACTGATCACCGGTGTCGACATCGTGCAGGAACAGATCCGCATCGCGGCCGGCGAGAAGCTCACGTTCCGTCAGCGCGACATCCAGTTCCGCGGCCATGCGATCGAATGCCGGATCAACGCCGAAGATCCGTTCAAGTTCACGCCGTCACCGGGACGCCTGACCTCGTGGCATATGCCGGGCGGTCCCGGCATCCGCGTCGATTCGCACGCCTACAATGGTTATTTCGTGCCGCCGAACTACGATTCGATGATCGGCAAGCTGATCGCTTACGGCGCCACGCGCGAACAGGCGATCATGCGGATGCGCATCGCGCTGTCGGAAATGGTGGTCGAAGGTATTCAGACCAACATCCCGCTGCACCGTGAGCTGATGCTCGACGCGAAGTTCGTCGAAGGCGGCACCAGCATCCACTACCTCGAAAACCGGCTGGCCGCGCGTCAGCAGGTCGCGGAAGAAGCGTAAGTCATGAGCTATCGGGAACTGGTTGCCGAACTGGCGCGCGAGCACGCGGAGGAGTTGTCCGACGCGCTGCTCGAGCTGGGCGCGCTGTCGGTATCGGTCGAAGACGCCGACGCCGACACGCCCGACGAGCAGCCGCTGTTCGGCGAGCCCGGCCTCACGCCGGATCGCACGGCATGGCAGCATTCGCGGGTGATCGCGCTGCTCGCGCCGGAACACGATCCGGCCGTGCTGCTGACCGCCGCGGCCAACGAGATCGGACTCGATGCCGCGCCGGCATATACCGTGCGCGAGGTCGAGGAGCAGGACTGGGTGCGGCTCACGCAGTCGCAGTTCGATCCGATCCAGATCGGCGAGCGCATCTGGGTCGTGCCGTCGTGGCACGATGCGCCGGACCCCGACGCGCTCGTGCTCGAACTCGATCCGGGTCTCGCGTTCGGCACCGGCAGCCACCCCACTACGCGTCTGTGCATGGAGTGGATCGAGCAGTCGATCAAGCCCGGCCAGTCCGTGCTCGACTACGGCTGCGGCTCGGGCATCCTCGCGATTCTCGCGAAGAAGTGCGGCGCCGATCCGGTGATCGGCATCGATATCGATCCGCAGGCGGTCGAATCGGCGCGTCACAATAGCGAACGCAATCACGCCGAAGTCACCTATGGCCTGCCCGACGCCTGTCCGGCCGGCGAATTCGACGTCGTGGTCGCGAACATTCTCTCCAATCCGCTCAAGCTGATGGCGTCGATGCTGTCGTCGAAGGTGAAGCCGGGCGGCCACATCGCGCTGTCGGGCATTCTCGCCCGCCAGGCCGAGGAGGTCGCGCAGGTCTACGCGCGCTGGATCGATATCAGCGTGTGGCGCGAACATGAAGGTTGGGTGTGCCTCGCCGGAACGCGCCGCGAAAGCAATTAGAATAAGGCGTATTGTCAACCTAACGGCCTCAGGCTCAACGGCTCGATATGCACCTGGCGACGCGTTGCCCCTTCTGCGAAACTGTCTTCCTTCTGCAACCGGCGCAGCTTGCGCAGCGCCGCGGCCTCGTGCGGTGCGGGCATTGCCAAGAAGTCTTCGACGCGTCGAGCAGTCTGTTCGACGTCTCCGAAGGCGGCGATTTTTCCACGGCCAAACCGGTTGCCGCCGCGGCGGCAATCGAAGCGCTGTCGGGTGTGCGGCAACCCAACCCGGACTTCAGCGGGGTCGCGTGGGACCCATGGGCGCCGGCTTCGGAACAAGACTCCACCAGCATTTCCCGCAGCACGCTGGATGCCCGTTTGCGCGACCACGTGAGCAGCGTGCCGCTCGCGCCGCTGCCGCCTGGCGGCAACGAGCACGCACCCGTCGCATCGGACACTCCTCGCCAGGCGACCGAACCGGAATTGCGCGCCGGCGCTTTCACGGCACCGCTACCCGCGGACGATGAGCCGACGCTGGCCGACGCGCCGCTCGAACCCTTCGCCTATCCCGCCGACAATGCGGTCGATGAACCACCTGTCGTCCCGCCCACCGCGCCTGCTCCCCCACCGCGAGTCGAAGACGAAGCGCCGCGCGTCTGGCACAAGATCGAACGCCCCGAGCCGTCCACGCTCGATGAACCGGCGCTGCGCGAACCAGCAAGTCTGCATGGCATGCCCGACAACGAGCCGCACTTCGGCCCGGTCGGTGGGGGCGTGGGCGGCTTCGGCGCCGCCGCAGGCATGGCTGCCGCAGGTGCTTCGGGCGCCGGCGGTCCCGGCGGCCCGCGCCCGCCGGGCGGTCCGTCGCTCGCCCCATCGAGCGGCGAACCGTTCTCGGTCAATCCGCCCGTCGGCGATGGCGACGATCCGTTCCCGGTCGTGCGCGAAACCCGCCCGGTGGACGCCGGACGCGTCGGCTGGATCGTCGCCGGTGTGGTGCTCGCCGCGCTGCTCGTCATTGCGCTGCTCGCGCAACTCGCGTGGTGGCAACGCGAGACCGTGATGGTCAACCTGCCGCGCTCGCAGATCCTGTACGCGCAGGCCTGCGCGCATCTCGGCTGTCAGCTGACGCCGCCGCACGACCTCGAAGGCTTGCTGGTCGAGCCGTCCGATCTGCGGCAGATCGACGGCCCGCACAAGCTCGAGTTGAAGATGCCGCTGCACAACCGCCTGAACATCGCGCTCGCCTACCCCGCGATCGAACTCACGCTGCTCGACGATCAGAACAACGTCGCCGTGCGGCGCGTGCTGTGGCCGCAGGATTACGTGCCGCCCGGCACCGTGATCGCGTCCGGCCTGCCCGCGCACGCGACGCAGACGATGATCGTGCACCTCGACACCGGCAGCGCGATTGCCTCCAATTTTCGCGTACAGATTTTTTATCCGTAACGCACCCTCGCGCGCCCGCTCCCGAGCGGGCGCATCATTGTCATCACTGAAGCCCTTTTCGGAGCACAACACATGAGTCAAGTCACGCTGGGCGGCAACCCGATCGAAGTAAGCGGCACGTTCCCGTCGGTCGGCCAGCAGGCCGCCGCATTCTCCCTGATCGGCCGAGACCTGAAGCCGCTGACGCTCGCCGACTTCGCCGGCAAGCGCAAGGTGCTCAACATCGTCCCGAGTCTCGACACGCCGACCTGCGCGACGTCGACGCGCAAGTTCAACGAAGCCGCCGCGAAGCTCAGCAACACGGCCGTCATCGTCGTGTCGGGCGACCTGCCGTTCGCGGCGTCGCGCTTCTGTACGACCGAGGGCATCGAGAACGTGGTGACCGCGTCGACGTTCCGCGGCCATGAGTTCGCGCAAGCGTACGGCGTCGACGTGACGAGCGGTCCGCTGACCGGCCTGACCGCGCGCGCGGTCGTCGTGCTCGACGAAAACGACAAGGTCGTGCACGCCGAGCTGGTCGGCGAGATCAAGAACGAGCCGAACTACGACGCAGCGCTCGCCGCGCTGAAGTAAGCCCTCTCGCGCGCGATCCACGGCGCCGCGCCTCGCGCGCGGCGCTGTCGGCGCGGCGCGTCTCTTCCCACCGCTTTCATACAGGAACGCTCGCCTTGGCTACGCTCATCTGCGGCTCGCTCGCGTACGACAACATCATGACCTTCGAAGGCCGCTTTCGGGAGCACATCCTGCCGGAGCAGGTCCACATCCTGAACGTGAGCTTTCTCGTGCCGACCATGCGTCGCGAGTTCGGCGGCTGCGCGGGCAACATCGCCTATGCGCTGAATCTGCTCGGCGGCGACGCTCGCATCATGGGCGCGATCGGCGCCGTCGACGCACAGCTCTATCTGGACCGGCTCGCGCAGCTCGGCCTGTCGACGGAAAACGTGCTCGTCGTGCCCGACACCTACTCGGCGCAGGCGATGATCACGACCGACCTCGAGAACAACCAGATCACCGCTTTCCATCCGGGCGCGATGATGCAGTCGCATCAGAACCGCGCCGACGAAGTGGCGGGCCTGACGCTCGGCATCGTCGCGCCGGACGGCTATGACGGCATGGTCCAGCACTCCGAACAGCTTGCCGCCGCAGGCGTGCCGTTCATCTTCGATCCGGGCCAGGGCTTGCCGCTGTTCGACGGCGAGACGCTGCGGCGCATCATTGAACTTGCTACTTATGTAGCGGTCAACGATTACGAAGCCGCGCTGGTGAGCAACAAGACCGGCTGGTCGATCGAACAGATCGCCGGCAAGGTCGACGCGCTGATCATCACGCTCGGCGAGAAGGGTGCGCAGATCCATCACGGCGGCGGTATCGAAGAGATTCCGGCGGTCACGGCCAGGCAGGTGCTCGATCCCACCGGCTGCGGCGACGCGTTTCGCGGCGGCTTGCTCTACGGTATCGAGAAGGGTCTCGGGTGGGCCACGACCGGCCGTCTCGCCAGCCTGATGGGCGCACTGAAGATCGAGCATCAAGGCCCGCAAAACTACGCGCCCAGCCGGGCGGAAATCAACGAGCGGTTCAAGCAGGCCTTCGGATACGACCTGCACTGATATCGCGTGCTATGGGAGTTTGGGAATGAGAACATCGAGTCGCCTGATCGTCGTCACCTTGTTCGCCGGTTCGCTGGCCATGTCGGGGTGTGCGGTCAACAGCAGCTCTCCCGACGTTTTCACCGCCTCGCAGGCGCAGCGTGAACAGACGGTTCGCATGGCCACGGTGGAGAGCGTGCGCGCGGTGCGGATCAGCACGAACGACGGTCAGCCGATCGGCATCGGCGCACTCGGTGGCGGGGCGCTCGGCGCGCTCGCCGGCAGCACGATCGGCGGCGGACGTGGCTCGGTCGCGACGGGTATCGTCGGCGGTATCGGCGGTGCGGTCGCCGGCAATGCAATCGAAAACCGCGTCGCCATGCGCGACGGTATCGAAATCACCGTGCGCCTCGACAACGGCGACATGCGCGCCGTCACCCAAACTGCTACCGGCGAAATCTTCCGCGCAGGCGATCGCGTGAGGCTGCTGTCGAGCGGCGGCGTCACGCGCGTCACACACTAAGCGCACCTCCCGCGCGGCGGCGCGTAGTTCAGCGCCGCGACGACGACTTCACACGCATGGGTCCTCACGGGTCCATGCGTGTTTTTTCTTTTCGGGACGACGAGCAAAAAAAACCCGCCACCGGCACACCGGTAACGGGTCATTGACCGGGTGGCGCCCGCAAGAAATCGAGCACGACCCGGTCATCCGACACATCGTACGATGTGTCGACTTACTGCTACTGCTTACGGACGGCTGCCCGTCGGGAACGGCCATGCCGCTGCCGGGTTCAGCGCGGTCTTCACCGTCGCCGCCGGTGCGCTCGAGACAGCAGGCGCAGCGGGAGCAGGCGCGGCCTTCTTGGCGACAGCCTTCTTCGCAGGGGCAGCCTTCTTCGCAGGCGCAGCGGCCTTCTTCGCGGCAGCCTTCTTGGCAGGTGCAGCTTTCTTGGCTGCAGCCTTTTTGGCAGGCGCCGCCTTCTTGGCAGCGGCCTTCTTCGCCGCGACCTTCTTCGCCGGTGCTGCCTTCTTCGCTGCGGCCTTCTTCGCCGGTGCTGCCTTCTTCGCTGCGACCTTCTTCGCTGCAACCTTCTTCACCGCGGCTTTCTTCGCCGGTGCTGCCTTCTTCGCCGCGACCTTCTTGGCTGCAACCTTCTTCGCCGCGACCTTCTTCACTGCCGCTTTCTTCGCCGGTGCTGCCTTCTTCGCCGCGACCTTCTTCGCTGCAACCTTCTTCGCGGCGACCTTCTTCACTGCGACCTTCTTCGCGGCGACCTTCTTGGCCGGAGCAGCCTTCTTAGCCGGAGCAGCCTTCTTTGCTGCGGTCTTCTTTGCTGCGGGCTTCTTGGCCGCGGCCTTCTTTGCAGTTGCCATCATTTTCTCCTTCAGGTTTTCAGATGAGGTCAGTTCAAACTACACCCTTCGTCAAAACCCGCTTCCCGCGGACGCTTCTCAGGGCGCGCGCTACGAAGCGGGCTATTCATCGGCGTACGCAGGTGCGGCGCGCTTACGCTAATGAATGCGGTAAGGCGCGCCGTGCCCGAAGGCACCGCGCGCCAAATCTGGTCGGCGTCGCAAGGCGACGCCGGCAATTGCTTGATCGGGCCGCCGGCAACGACGCCAGCGGCTTTTTCCGGGGGGAAGTTTGCCCATCCCACTGAAGGGTCCGCAAAGTGCCTGTCATGTTTGTGGGCCGTCAAGGCACCGGGCACGCTTTGCATCAGGCCGTTCTGCTCCTAACCCGGGGCGCCGCGGCCACAGGCGGCGGCATCCCCATCAATGAATACATCCGCGATACGAATCCCGGCTTACTCCCAGGAAAGCGCACCGCCAGTCTGATATTCGATCACTCGCGTCTCGAAGAAATTGCGTTCCTTCTTCAGGTCGATCATCTCGCTCATCCACGGGAACGGGTTTTCCTCGTTCGGGTACAGCGGATCGAGACCGATCTGCTGGCAACGGCGGTTGCAGATGAAGCGCAGATAGCTCTTGAACATCGACGCGTTGAGGCCGAGCACGCCGCGCGGCATCGTATCTTCGGCGTAGCGGTATTCGAGCTCGACCGCCTGCTGGAAGATCGCGCGAATTTCGGCGCGGAATTCGGCCGTCCACAGGTGCGGGTTTTCGAGTTTGATCTGGTTGATCAGGTCGATGCCGAAGTTGCAGTGCATCGACTCGTCACGCAGGATGTACTGGTACTGCTCCGCCGCGCCGGTCATCTTGTTCTGGCGGCCGAGCGCCAGGATTTGCGTAAAGCCGACGTAGAAGAACAGGCCTTCCATCACACAGGCGAACACGATCAGCGAGCGCAGCAGCGTCTGGTCTGCTTCGAGCGTACCGGTCTTGAAGGCCGGGTCGGTCAGCACGTGGATGTACGGAATCAGGAATTCGTCTTTCGCGCGGATCGACGGGACCTCGTGATACGCGTTGAAGATTTCGCCCTCGTCCAGACCGAGCGACTCGACGATGTACTGGTAAGCGTGCGTGTGGATCGCCTCTTCGAACGCCTGGCGCAGCAGGAACTGGCGGCATTCGGGCGCCGTGATGTGGCGGTAGGTGCCCAGCACGATGTTGTTGGCGGCGAGGGAATCTGCCGTCACGAAGAAGCCGAGGTTGCGCTTGACGACGCGGCGCTCGTCTTCGGTCAGCCCGTTCGGGTCTTTCCACAGGGCGATGTCGCGCGACATGTTCACTTCCTGCGGCATCCAGTGGTTGGCGCAACCCGCCAGATACTTTTCCCAAGCCCACTTGTACTTGAACGGCACCAACTGATTGACGTCAGTCTGGCCGTTGATGATGCGCTTGTCGGCGACATTGACGCGCGCTTCGGAAGCGGCCGCCGCGTTGGCAACCGCGTTGCCAATATGAGCGACGGGAGCGACAGCGACGTCGTTCGCGAAGACTTCTTGAGCGGAGGGAGCATGCGGCGCGGAACGCGTTCCGATTTGCGAATCAACAGCCGACCCCGCAGCGTTGCGCAACACGTTCGGTTGCGTCGCGCTCGAGGGAGTTACGGCAGTGATCTCGTCATCCCAGTTGAGCATAAATGTCACCATCAATTTAGAACGGTTTGTACCATCTTTTCACGAGCGATAAAAGAGTTCACTCGCGAAAATTCCTGTTTTCGATTCGCGTTGCTACGTTCATACAACACTTTGTTCGACATGCTGCGTGTGACCCATCCAGTGACGCATCGAGTGACGCGTGATGAACGCGTGTTGAACATGTGTTGCCGAGGTCCTTCGCGAACTCGAAGAGCAACGTTTCGACACGACGTTTCGTTGCTCTATCTATATGTATTGCGCAGTGCGTTCACGGCATCCGCCGACTGATCGATGGACTGATCGATGCCGCACGAGCCGCGCATCGCGAGAGTCGGCGGTGAGCCGTGTCGAGCGTGTTGCGTCAGCGTTGGCGGTCGAGGTGCGATGCCATGTCGAGCGATCGTCTGGTGTTGCCAACGGCTGGATTGCTTCACTGCATCGACGAGCGGTGAGACTTCGATACTGCTCACCGCTCGTCGACCTGCTTTCTACTTCATCGACGGGGCGCGTCGCTCACCGCCTGCGGATCACCACCTACGACCCTCGCGTGCAGTCAGCAAGCATCGCTCCCGCTGCTTGCCAATCTTTACTGGCAAGCCTCGCACTCGTCGAAGCCAGGATCGCCCGGACGCATCATGCAGACCGGACCATCCGCTTCGGGTGCCGCGTCGAGCGCGACCGCGGCAGTCGCTGCGACCGCTGCAGCAGCCTGGAAGCCGCCGCCCACACCACCCGCCGCGCCGCCGCCCACGCCGAAGCCGCCTGCCGCGCCGCCCGCGCCACCCGAGCCGTCATGACCCGAGCTCACCGCGTTCAGCGCGCCGTGCGCAACCGTCGACTTCTCGACGTGCGTCGCCGCCATCGTGCGCAGGTAGTAGGTGGTCTTCAGTCCGCGCAGCCATGCGAGCTTGTAGATCTCGTCGAGCTTCTTGCCCGATGCGCCCGCCATGTAGATGTTCAGCGACTGCGCCTGGTCGATCCACTTCTGACGACGCGAAGCCGACTCGACGAGCCACACCGGATCGACTTCGAACGCGGTCGCGTAGATCGCGCGCAGGTCGGCCGGGATGCGGTCGATGCGCGACAGCGTGCCGTCGAAGTACTTCAGGTCGGCGACCATCACTTCGTCCCACAGGCCGCGCGCCTTCAGGTCGCGCACCAGGTAGTCGTTGACCACCGTGAACTCGCCCGACAGGTTCGACTTCACGTACAGGTTCTGATAGGTCGGCTCGATGCACGCCGACACGCCGATGATGTTCGAGATCGTCGCGGTCGGCGCGATCGCCACGCAGTTCGAGTTGCGCATGCCGTAGGTCGAGATACGCGAGCGCAGCGCGGGCCAGTCCATCGACTCGCTCGAATCGACCTCGACATAACCGCCGCGCGCCTCGGCGAGCAGCGCCACCGAATCCTGCGGGAGGATGCCGCGATCCCACAGCGAGCCGCGGTAGCTCGAGTAGCGGCCGCGCTGTTCGGCAAGCTCGGTCGACGCGTAGTACGCGTAGTAGCAAACCGCTTCCATCGAGCGATCGGCGAACTCGACCGCTTCCTGCGACGCGTACGGCGTGCGCAGCACGTGCAGGCAGTCCTGGAAGCCCATGATGCCGAGGCCGACCGGACGGTGCTTCAGGTTCGAGTTACGCGCCTTGGCGACCGCGTAGTAGTTGATGTCGATCACGTTGTCGAGCATGCGCATCGCGACGCTGACCGTGCGCTTCAGCTTGTCGTGGTCGAGCGCGAGCGTGCCGTCGGCCTGCTCCTTCAGGTGCGCGACGAGGTTCACCGAGCCGAGGTTACAGACGGCGATTTCGGCGTCGCTCGTGTTCAGCGTGATTTCCGTGCACAGGTTCGACGAGTGGACGACGCCGACGTGCTGCTGCGGCGAGCGCACGTTGCACGGATCCTTGAACGTGATCCACGGATGGCCGGTTTCGAACAGCATGCCCAGCATCTTGCGCCACAGCTGCGCCGCCGGGATCTTCTTGAACAGCTTGATCTCGCCGCGCGCGACCTTGTCTTCGTAAGCCGTGTAAGCCGTTTCGAACGCGGCGCCGAACTTGTCGTGCAGGTCCGGACAGGTGGACGGCGAGAACAGCGTCCAGTCGCCGCCTTCCATCACGCGCTTCATGAACAGATCGGGAATCCAGTTCGCGGTGTTCATGTCGTGCGTGCGACGACGGTCGTCGCCGGTGTTCTTGCGCAGCTCGAGGAATTCCTCGATGTCGAGGTGCCACGATTCGAGGTACGCGCACACCGCGCCCTTGCGCTTGCCGCCCTGGTTCACGGCGACCGCCGTGTCGTTGACGACCTTCAGGAACGGCACCACGCCCTGCGACTTGCCGTTGGTGCCCTTGATGTGCGAGCCGAGCGCGCGCACACGCGTCCAGTCGTTGCCGAGGCCGCCGGCGAACTTCGACAGCAGCGCGTTTTCCTTCAGCGCTTCGTAGATGCCGTCGAGGTCGTCGTCGACCGTGGTCAGGTAGCAAGACGACAGCTGCGAGCGGCGCGTGCCGGAGTTGAACAGCGTCGGCGTCGAACTCATGAAGTCGAAGCTCGACAGCACGTTGTAGAACTCGATCGCGCGCGCTTCGCGGTCGATCTCGTTCAGCGACAGACCCATCGCGACACGCATAAAGAATGCCTGGGGCATTTCGATACGCACGTTGTCGTGATGCAGGAAGTAGCGGTCGTACAGCGTCTGCAGACCGAGGTAGCCGAACTGCAGGTCGCGGTTCGCGTCGAGCGCGGCCCCGAGGCGCTTCAGGTCGAACTGCAGCAGCTTGTCGTCGAGCAGCTCGGCTTGCACGCCGCGCTTGATGAACTGCGGGAAGTACTCGGCGTAGCGCTCGCCCATCTCGGCTTGCGTGACTTCCTCTTCGAGAATCTCGCGGCGGATCGTATGCAGCAGGATGCGCGCGGTGACCTGGCTGTAGGCCGGGTCCTTTTCGATCATCGTACGGGCAGCGAGGATCGCCGAGTCATACACCTGGCTCATCGGCACGCCGTCGTACAGGTTCTTCACCGTTTCCGCGACGATCGGCTCGGCGCTTACGGCCTCGCCGAGGTTCGCGCACGCGGACTCGATGATGCCGCGCAGCGCAGCCATGTCCAGCGCACGCGTGATGCCGTTGTCGGTCACGTTCAGGCCCGGGGTGCTGGCGCCTTCCGCTGCCTGACCTTCATGAGCGTCATGCGCGCGCGCCTGGTTGCGCTTCTCGCGATACAGCACGTAAGCGCGCGCGACGTTGTGTTCGCCGCCGCGCATCAGCGCGAGTTCGACCTGATCCTGAATGTCTTCGATATGGAACGTGCCGCCATTCGGACGGCTGCGCACCAGCGCGCGCACCACGTTCTGCGTGAGTTGCTCGACCAGTTCGCGCACCCGTGCCGACGCCGCGCCCTGACCACCGTTGACGGCGAGGAACGCCTTCGTCACGGCGATCGCGATTTTCGACGGCTCGAACGACACCACGCTGCCGTTGCGGCGGATCACCTTGTAGTCGGCGTAATTCGCTTGCGGCGCGAGCGCCTGCGCGCCTTGGGTCTGGCCGAAGGCCTGGCCAGTCGGTGAGCCCTCGTAACGGGTCGTCACGTTGTCGGTGGTTTGCATGTGCAAAGCTCCTGGTCTTGGAAATATTGCGGCGAGTGCCGCGGATTAAATCAAACGCCGCGCCGCCGCGTGCGCGTGCGCGTGCGATGAGGTGCAGGAAGGCCGGCTACGCCGGTTGGCGGGATGCAACTGCGAGGAAGCCTGGTTCGATTTGATGACGGTCTTCATCGGGTCGGTCGCGATCACTGGCTGGTCCTTTCCTGAATGCTTCTGGATGCGGCCGGAGATCCCCTACCGGCTGCTCCCCAGGAATTTTTTTCGCTGTCTGGAATGCTTGCGGTGCCAGGCTCGGGGAGCGGGACGCCGCAGACTTATCCACTCTTATTCACTCGGTTATGCACATGGTTATTCACAGCACAACACAAGATATAGTGCGAAACTCAGTTGTCGGCACCAAGTATAGTGGAGTTTCGAGACAGGTCAAAAGGTTTTTATTTGCGCTTGCAGTCTTGACTTTTGCTTCACGCGGCGCGCAGAAGCTCCCCGGAGAAGCAGGCTGCGCCTCGTTCTGCGTGGATCACGCAAGATCGTGCGAAGGGGTTACCGCGTTTCGGAAAACTTGCGATAGGGGAAATACCGACCGTCGAGCAAGGTGTCGCGCTGCAGTCGCGGCCACTCGAAATACGGACCGGGATCGGTCTTGCGACCGGGTGCGATGTCGGAGTGGCCGGCAAGCGCGTCGATCGGATAGCGTGCCTTCAGTGCTCTGACGAGCGCGGCGAGCGTGCGGTATTGCGCCGCTTCGAAGGCGGTGGTGTCGCTGCCTTCGAGCTCGATGCCGATCGAGAAATCATTGCAGCGCTCGCGGCCGAAAAAATTCGACGGCCCCGCGTGCCACGCGCGCTCGTTGCACGACACGAACTGCTCGAGTGCGCCATCGCGATGAATCACGAAATGCGCGGACACGCGCACGCCGCGCAGATGCGTGTCGTAGTACGGGTGAGTGTTGCAGTCGAGCGCGTTCTGGAACAGCTCGGCAATCGCGGTGCCGCCGAACTGGTTCGGCGGCAGGCTGATGTTGTGAACGACGATCAGCGTCGGCAGCGCGCCTTGCGGCCGCGCTTCGAAGTTTGGCGAGGCAAGCTTGCGTGCGGCAGGAACCCAACCGTCGGCATCGACGGTGTACGCGCCGCTCATCGGGCGTCGCGGCCGCTCGGACGCGCGCCGTGGCGCTGCGCGTGCGCGGCGCAGCAGAACGCCTGCCCCGCGACGCTGACCGAGTCGCTCTTCGGTGCGTGCACGCCGCACTCGACGCAGCGGATCATCGGCTCGGCAAGCTGCGGCTGTTGCCCATTCGAAGAACGCGCGCCGCCATTTGCGGTGCCGGCAGCGTTGGCACCGCCGGCACCGGTGCGTTGCGCGGACTGCGCGTCGTGGCGGCGCAGCGCCTTCACGAGCCATTGACCGACGATGAACAGCAGAATCAGCAAAAAGATTTGTCGCATGGGGACACTCACACCACGGGCCGGTGCAACAGCACCTCGAAAACAAAACGGCTGCCGACGTACGCGAGCAACAGCGCGACGAACGAGGCCAGCACCCAGCGCAACGCCGCACGGCCGCGCCAGCCGGACACCTTGCGCGCGGTCAGCAGCGCGCCGAACATCACCCACGAAAGAATCGCGAACACGGTCTTGTGATCGAGCCGCAACGCGCGGTCGATCAGCTGCTCGCTGAACAGGATGCCCGACAGCAGCGTCAGCGTGAGCAGCACGAAGCCGGCGCCGATCAGACGGAACAGCAGCTTCTCGAGCGTGAGCAGCGGCGGCAGCGCGTCGAGCCAACTCGACCACCAGCCATTGTCCGCCGCCGCGTGCCTTTGCGCGAGACCACCGCGCATCGAATGCAGACGCCGCTCGACCGCCAGCATCAGCACCGCGTGCAGCGCCGCGATCGCGAACAGACCGTACGCGATATTCGCAATCAGGAAGTGCAGCTTGAACATCGGCGCAGCCGCATACGGCAGCACGCGCACGCCGCCGAACGCGAGCGGCAGCAGCGACGCGACGCACGCGAGTGGCAACACCAGCAGGCGCAGTCCGTCGAGCGGGAAAAAGAAACTCTCGATCCAGTAGATGCCGGCGCCGAGCCAGAACATCGCCGACAGCGCGAACGCGAAGCCGAACACCATCGCGTTCTGCGGGAAGATCGTGCTATGCAGCAGCACGCCGTGAGCGAGCAGCGCGACGAACAGCAGCGCGCGCCCGGGCGCGCTCATGCCGGAGGCCACCAGAGCGCCCGCGTTGGCGGCATGACCGGGCAGCGGCGGCACGCTCTCGAGCAGCGGCCGCACGGCCGCGTGCCGGTGCGAGCGCCAGCCGGCCACGGCAAGACCGCCATAGAGAAGCGCGGTGAGGGCATACAGTACAATATCCATATTCGAAGTTTACACTAGGGCCCTACTCCGCGACGTCTTGCGCTTCGCGCGCTGCGCGGGCCCCACCGTTCATCGCTCCCCATGCTCGACAATCTGACTCAACGGATGGCGCGCGTCGTCAAGACGCTGCGCGGCGAAGCCCGGCTCACCGAGGCGAACACCCAGGAAATGCTGCGCGAGGTGCGTCTCGCACTGCTCGAGGCCGACGTGGCGCTGCCCGTCGTGCGCGAGTTCATCGCGAAGGTCAAGGAGAAGGCGCTCGGCGAGGAAGTGATCTCCAGCCTGTCGCCGGGTCAGGCGCTCGTCGGCGTCGTGCAGCGCGAACTGACCGCGGTGATCGGCGGCGATTACGAAGGCAAGGCCTCCGAGCTCAATCTCGCCGTCGCGCCGCCCGCGATCATCCTGATGGCGGGTCTGCAGGGCGCCGGCAAAACGACCACGGTCGGCAAGCTCGCCAAGCTGCTGCGCGAGAAGTACAAGAAGAAGGTGCTGACCGTTTCGTGCGACGTCTATCGTCCAGCCGCCATCGCGCAGCTGAAAACGGTGACCGAGCAGGTCGGCGCGGACTTCTTCCCGTCGGAGCTGAACCAGAAGCCGGTCGACATTGCCCGCGCCGCGCTCGACTGGGCCAAGCGCCACTATCACGACGTGCTGCTCGTCGACACGGCCGGCCGTCTCGGTATCGACGAGGTGATGATGAACGAAATCACCGCGCTGCACGCCGAGCTGAAGCCGGCGGAAACGCTGTTCGTCGTCGACGCGATGCTCGGCCAGGACGCGGTCAACACCGCGAAGGCGTTCAGCGACGCGCTGCCGCTCACCGGCGTTGTGCTCACCAAGCTCGACGGTGATTCGCGCGGTGGCGCGGCGCTCTCGGTGCGTCACGTGACGGGCAAGCCGGTCAAGTTCGTGGGTGTCGCCGAAAAACTCGACGGCCTCGAAGTGTTCCACCCGGACCGCATGGCGAGCCGGATTCTCGGCATGGGCGACATTCTCGCGCTGGTGGAGGAAGCGCAGCGCGGCGTCGACGTGCAGGCGGCGCAGAAGCTCGCCGACAAGGTCAAGAAAGGCGGCGACTTCGACCTCAACGATTTCCGCGCTCAGCTCACGCAAATGAAGGGCATGGGCGGCCTGTCGTCGCTGATGGACAAGCTGCCCGCGCAGTTTCAGCAAGCCGCGGCCGGCGCCGACATGAGTCAGGCCGAGAAGCAGATGCGCCGCATGGAAGGCATCATCAACTCGATGACGCCGGCCGAGCGCGCCAAGCCCGAACTGATCAAGGCGACCCGCAAGCGCCGCATCGCCGCGGGCGCGGGCGTGCAGGTGCAGGAAGTCAACCGCATGCTGAACCAGTACGAACAGATGCGCACGATGATGAAGAAGCTCAAGGGCGGCAACCTGCAGAAGATGATGCGCGGCATGAAGGGCATGATGCCCGGCATGCGCTAAGCTTGATGGGACCGGCGCGCGCTCGCGCCGAGGGCGGCGCGGCTGACTTCGGCACCGTGCGGGTTTATTCTGTAGCGCATTGCGCCGTCCCTCGCGGGAACGTCCCTCGGGACGTTGCCACTCACACTATGTATACAGTTACCGTCCGTCAGACGTCATGAACCGCGAAGAAGCCCTCCATATTTTTCAACACTCCGAAGAGATAGTTTCGGCCTCGGACGTCACTGCGTCGATCGCCCGCATGGCGGCTGCCATCCGCGACGAGATGAGCGAGGACTTCCCGCTCGTGCTGTCGGTGATGGGCGGCGCCGCGGTATTCACCGGCATGCTGCTGCCGCACCTCGATTTCCCGCTCGAGTTCGACTACATCCACCTGACGCGCTACCGCAATACGACGAAGGGCAGCAACGAGATGCAATGGCGCGTCGCGCCGGCCGAGTCGGTCAAGGATCGCGTGGTGCTCGTGCTCGACGACATCCTCGACGAAGGCGAGACGATGGCCGCAATCCGCGACCGCATCCTCGCGATGGGCGCGAAGCGCTTCCTGTCCGCGGTGCTGTGCGAGAAGATCATTCCGAAGGCGAAACCGCTGCGCCCCGATTACTGCGGCTTCGAAGTGCCGGACCGGTACGTGTTCGGCTGCGGGATGGATGCGAAGGGCTACTGGCGCAACCTGCCGACCATTCGGGCGTTGACCGAGGGAGCGTGAGCGGGGCATCCGCCCCGCCCCACCGGCGAAAAAAAAAGCAGCCTGCCTGGCTGCTTTTTTTATGGCTGCGACGGTGGCAATGCGCGCACCGGCTCGCGTTTCACAGCTTGTGCACGAAAGAGCGGATTCCACCGAGCATCATCTCGACTGAAATCGCGACGAGCACGAGCCCCATCAGTCGCTCGAACGCCGCCATCACACGTTCACCGAGCCACGCCTGAATGCGCTCGGCGAGCATCAGCACGATCGCACAGATGATCATCGTGACGGTCAGCGCGCCGACCCACTCGACCGTTTTGCCCGGCGCCTGCGAGGTCAGCAGCATGACCGTCGCCAACGCCGACGGACCCGCTAGCGCAGGAATCGCGAGCGGCACGATCAGCGGCTCGCCCCCGCGCGCGTCGCCGCCGAACGGACCGTCCGGATGCGGAAACACCATGCGCAGCGCAATCAGAAACAGCACGATGCCGCCGCCGATCCGCAACGACTGGTCGCTGAGGCTCATCATGCGCAGAAAGCTCTGCCCGAGCATCATGAACACCAGCAGGATCGCAAACGCGATCGCGACCTCGCGCAGGATCACGACCGTGCGACGCTCCGGCGACACACCTCGCAGGCAACTGACGAAGATCGGGATGTTGCCGAGCGGATCGGTGATCAGGATCAGCAGCACCGTCGCGGACAGGAAGGTGTACTCCACCGCCCGCTCCGCTTAGTTCGCCAGCGCCGCGCGCACTTTGCCGATCACGGTCTGCGCGGCATCCGCGACCGGCAGCAGCGTCGCTTCGGCCTCGCGACGGCCCTGATACTCGATCTTGCCGTCCTTCAGACCACGGTCGCCGATCACCAGTCGATGCGGCACGCCGATCAGTTCCCAGTCGGCGAACATCACGCCCGGCCGCTCGCCGCGATCGTCGAGGATCACGTCGATACCGGCCGCGACGAGTTCCGCGTACAGCTTGTCGGCCTGCTCACGCACCGCGTCGCTGCGGTCATAGCCCATCGGGCACAGCACGACTTCGAACGGCGCAATCGACTCCGGCCAGATGATGCCCTTGTCGTCGAAATTCTGTTCGATCGCGGCGCCGAGAATCCGCGTGACGCCGATGCCGTAGCAGCCCATTTCCATCGGCCGAGGCTTTCCGGTTTCGTCGAGACAGGCCGCGTTCATCGCTTCGGAATACTTGGTGCCGAGCTGGAACACGTGGCCCACTTCGATGCCGCGGCAGATGTCGAGCACGCCCCTTCCGTCCGGCGACGGATCGCCCTTCTTCACATTGCGGATGTCGGCGACGACCGGCTCCGGCAGGTCGCGGCCCCAGTTCACGCCGGTGGTGTGATAGTCGACGTCGTTCGAGCCGACCACGAAGTCGCTCATGTTCGCGACCGTGCGGTCCGCGATCACCTTGACCGGCTTCTTCGTGTTGATCGGACCGAGATAGCCCGGCGGTGTGCCGAACGTCTCGACGATCTCGGCTTCGGTCGCCATGCGGAAACTACCGAGGCCCGGGAGCTTGGCCGCCTTGATCTCGTTCAGATCATGATCGCCGCGCAGCATCAGCAGCCAGATCGTCGGCTCGGCGCCTTCGTTCTCGGTGGCGAGCACGACCGACTTGATCGTGCGTTCGAGCGGAATGTTCAGCAGCTCGGCAACCGCCTCGCACTTCGCCTTGCCGGGCGTCGCGGTCTTCTTCATCTCTTCTGCCGGCGCCGCGCGCTCTGCGATCAGCGGTAGCGCTTCGGCCGCCTCGACGTTCGCGGCGAAATCGGAGGTCGGGCAATACGCGATGTCGTCTTCGCCGGTGTCGGCGATCACATGGAACTCATGCGAGCCGCTGCCGCCGATCGAGCCGTTGTCGGCCGCCACCGCGCGGAAGTCCAGACCGAGGCGCGTGAAGATGCGCACGTACGCGTCGTACATCTTGCGATACGACTCGCGCAGACCCTGCGCGTCCTTGTCGAACGAATACGCGTCTTTCATGATGAACTCGCGGCCGCGCATCACGCCGAAACGCGGACGGATCTCGTCGCGGAACTTCGTCTGGATCTGATAGAAGTTGACCGGCAGTTGGCGATAGCTCTTGATCTGGTTGCGCGCGATGTCGGTGACCACTTCCTCGTGCGTCGGGCCCATCACGAAATCGGCCTGCTTGCGGTCTTTGAAGCGCAGCAGCTCGGGACCGTACTTCTCCCAGCGCCCCGATTCCTGCCACAGTTCGGCCGGCTGCACGGCCGGCATCAACAGCTCGATGGCGCCCGCCCGGTTCATTTCCTCACGCACGATCGCTTCCACCTTGCGGATCGAACGCAGGCCGACCGGCAGGTAGTTATAGATACCGCCCGCGACGCGACGGATCATGCCCGCGCGCACCATGAGCTTGTGGCTGATGATTTCGGCGTCGGCGGGCGCTTCTTTGAGAGTGCCGATAAAGAAACGGGAAGCTTTCATTCAAGGTGTCCAAAAGCGGCGGCTTCCGGTAGGACCGCCAGAAAAGGGGAAAATGAGGGAAATCGACACAGATCCGCGGCGAAGCCGGCAGGGTTCGCCCGACTGGGGGCGCCCTGCCCCCGTGCGGCGCCGAAACCGCCGCGCAAAGCCTCTCTCACAAGGGATAGGCACGGAAAACCGACAGGCTACCGCAAACCCGGGCCTGTTGCGGCGAATCGCTCCATTCTGATGCGATTCGGTGCGAAGGGTCCGTTATCTGTTTATAATCAAAGCAATTTTAAAGGATTCGAAGGTGGTTGTATGCTGGATCGTGAAGGCTTTCGCCCGAACGTCGGCATCATCCTCTTGAACGCGCACAACGAGGTGTTTTGGGGCAAACGACTCCGTGAACATTCCTGGCAGTTTCCGCAAGGGGGCATCAAATATGGTGAGACCCCCGTGCAAGCGATGTATCGGGAGTTACACGAAGAGACCGGGCTGCTTCCTGAGCACGTCAAGGTGATCGGTCGCACGCGCGACTGGTTGCGTTATGAGGTGCCTGACAAGTTCATCAAGCGCGAAGTACGCGGTCATTACCGCGGCCAGAAACAAATCTGGTTTTTGCTCCGGATGGTAGGACGCGACTGCGACATCTGTTTGCGCGCCACCGACCACCCTGAGTTCGATGCGTGGCGTTGGAACGAGTATTGGGTGCCGCTCGACTGTGTGATCGAGTTCAAGCGGGATGTGTATCAGTTGGCGCTAACGGAGCTGTCCCGTTTCATGCGCCGGCCTGCGCCGCGTGCGGAAAAACCTGGCGGGCATCATGGGTCGCGTTATCCCCGGATAGCGTCGTCGATGCAAAGCCCGCCGGATTCCACGGTAAGCACGGTGGTCACCACCGTCACGACCGTAACTTCGGTCAGCGTCGAAACTTCGACGCACGTGCTGGTCGCGCCGGATTGCGGTCCCGGCTCACCGGATGCCAACATGAGATCGGAGGATGAGCGCGAAACGGCCGAAGCCGACGAGGCCGTCGCCCCGTTAGTCCGACGAGGCGTGCGCGATTGACCATTCCAGGCGGCGGCTCGCGCCGCCTCTCTCTGGCGCGGCTTTCGAGCCGCGTCTGTCTCTCGAGGGAATCAGATTGAAAGCACTTGCATTCGCCGTGGCGTGCGTCGCCACCGGCGCCCTGCTGGCAGGCTGTTCGAGCGCCGGCAAACCGACCAACAAAGACGACAGCGAGTTCACCTATCTGCTGGATCGCAAGAGCAACTGGGTTGAAAACAAGGTCGACACGTTGCCGCCGCTGCCCTCCGACGCGAACCTGCTGCCGTTCGAAGTCTCCGGCAATACGCCGCTGCAATTTGCGATCGACCCGAAGTCCGTCAGCGTCGGCGACGACGGCGTGGTGCGTTACACGGTGGTCGTCACGAGCCCGGGCGGTGCGCGCAACGTCAATTACGAGGGCATCCGTTGCGACACGTATGAATGGCGTCAGTATGCGGGCCTGAACGCCGATCACGACGGCTGGGACACGACGGTCGCAAACCCGTTTTCGCGGATAGAAAACGGCGCGCTGAATGCGTACCAGGCCGCGTTGTATCAGGACTATATGTGCGCCAACAAGATTCCGACCGGCAGCGCGCAGCACATCGTCGAGAACATTCGTTACAAGCGCACGCAGACGTCGCAGATTCATTGAGGCCGGTTGCGCGGCGCGCGCCCGACTCAGGCGCCGTTGCTTATCCGTGACGATTAAAAAGCCGTTCCAGCCTGCGCTGGAACGGCTTAATTGTTGGCTCTTCATACGCGCGATATGCGCGCCGCCTCGCAGATCAAAGCACCACGAGATTGTCGCGATGAATCAGTTCGGGCTCGAGCATATAGCCGAGCACTGACTCAATTTCGCCGCTCGGACGCCGCTGGATCAGTTTGGTTTCCGCGCTGCTGTAGTTCGTCAAACCACGTGCGACCTCGCGGCCTGACGCGCTCAGACACGCGATCACCTCGCCGCGCGCGAATGCACCCTGCACACCGACGATGCCGATCGGCAGCAAGCTCTTGCCGCCGGCGGTCAGTTTTTCGACCGCGCCGTCATCGATCACGACGTGGCCGCGCACCTGCAGGTGATCGGCCATCCATTGCTTGCGCGCCGCCATGCGCGCGGTGCGCGCGATCAGTTGGGTGCCGATCGCCTCGCCGGCCGCCAGTCTCACCAGCACGTCCGACTCGCGCCCACTCGCGATCACCGTATTGGCGCCGCTATGGGCCGCACGCTTCGCAGCGAGAATCTTGGTCAGCATGCCGCCGCGGCCGAGGCTCGAGCCCGCACCGCCCGCCATCGCCTCGAGCTCGGGCGCGCCGGCGTCGGCTTGCTGGACTAGTGTCGCGGTCGGGTCCTTGCGCGGATCTGCGGTGAAGAGGCCTTGCTGGTCCGTCAGAATGATCAGCGCGTCGCCCTCGATCAGATTGGCAACCAGCGCGCCGAGCGTGTCGTTGTCGCCGAACTTGATTTCGTCGGTGACGACCGTGTCGTTCTCGTTGATGATCGGTACAACTCCGAGCCCCAGCAGCGTGAGCAGCGTGGAGCGAGCGTTCAGATAGCGCTCGCGGTCAGCAAGGTCAGCGTGAGTAAGCAGGATCTGCGCTGTCTGGATGGAATGTTCGGCGAAGCGGCTTTCGTACACTTGCGCGAGACCCATCTGACCGACCGCCGCGGCCGCCTGCAGCTCATCGATTTCACGCGGCCGCTTCGTCCAGCCGAGCCGCTGCATGCCCTCGGCGATCGCGCCCGAGCTGACCAGCACCACTTCCTTGCCTTGCGCGCGCAGTGCGGCAATTTGCGCGGCCCAGCGGCCGATCGCCGCATGATCGAGGCCGCGCCCGTCGTTCGTGACGAGACTCGAACCGACTTTGACGACCAATCGCCGTGAATCTGCGATGACGGAACGCATTGTGCGCTGTCTCCCAAGATGACGCGTGATGCATACCGGCACCCGCCGCTGGCGCCGGCGCTCGAGTTGTTATTCCTGCGGATCGGTGCCGGCTTCGCGGGTCGCGGCCGGTACTTGCGTCCCGTCGCGGAAACGCACGTCGGAGGCCAGGTCTTCGGCTTCGGCCGCGCGTTGCGCGTCGGAGTGCTCGGCGAGGTAGTCGAACACGGCGTAGCAAAGATTTTCACAGCCCTGGCCAGTCAGCGCCGAGATCTCGAACACCGGACCGTCCCAGCCGAAGCCTTCGAGGAACGCCGCCACGCGCGCTTCGCGATCGTCCTCAGGCACCATGTCCAGCTTGTTCAGCACAAGCCAGCGCGGCTTCTGATAAAGCTCTTCGTCGTACTTGCGCAGTTCGTTGACGATCGCCTTCGCTTCGGCGACCGGATCGATCGATTCATCGAACGGTGCGATGTCGACGATGTGCAGCAGCAGCCCGGTGCGCTGCAGGTGACGCAGGAATTGATGGCCTAGGCCGGCGCCTTCCGCCGCGCCTTCGATCAGCCCCGGAATGTCGGCAATCACGAAGCTGCGGCTCGGCCCGACGCGCACGACGCCGAGGTTCGGCGCGAGCGTGGTGAACGGATAATCGGCGATTTTCGGCTTCGCGTTCGACACCGACGAGATAAACGTCGACTTGCCGGCATTCGGCATGCCGAGCAGACCGACGTCGGCCAGCACTTTCAGTTCGAGGCGGACCATGCGGCGCTCGCCCGGCTTGCCGTCGGTCTTCTGACGCGGCGCGCGGTTCGTGCTGGACTTGAAATGGAGGTTGCCGAGGCCGCCGGCTCCCCCTTGCGCGATTTGCACGCTCTGGTTGTGCTCGGTCAGATCGGCGATCAGCTCGCCGGTTTCCATGTCCGTGATGGTGGTGCCGACCGGCATGCGCAGCGTGATGTCATCACCGCCCTTGCCGTAGCAATCCGAGCCGCGGCCGTTTTCGCCGTTGCGCGCCAGATGTTTTTTCGCGTAGCGGTAATCGATCAGCGTGTTGATGTTGCGGTCAGCCACCGCGATCACGCTGCCGCCCCGGCCGCCGTCACCGCCATCGGGGCCGCCGAACGGGACGAACTTCTCGCGGCGCATCGACGCGCTGCCATCCCCTCCGTCGCCGGCGATGACTTCAATCCTCGCTTCGTCAATGAACTTCATGTGTTACTCCGTCCCGTGGTGTACTGCCCGATTCGATGCAGGGGTTGATACTGATTGGATGCTGCTATTTTGCCGCGCGCGCCGCGCGTTGATCAATCGACCGACCGGCGTAGTCCGCCGATGAGGAGCGGTCGGCTGCGCGGCTTCGGCGCCAAGCTAAAGAGGCGCCGCAATAAAAAAAGCCCCGCGTACTTCGCGGGGCCTTTTTCCGGTCCTGAAGCCCGTGCCTGATTAAACTCAGGCTGCCGGGACGACGGAAACGGTGTGCTTCTTCGCCGCGCCCTTCGTCGAGAACTGGACGTGGCCGTCCTTCAGCGCGAACAGGGTGTGATCCTTGCCCATGCCGACGTTCTCGCCAGCGTGCATGCGCGTACCGCGCTGACGCACGATGATGCCACCAGCGTTGATAGCCTGGCCGCCGTAAACCTTCACGCCGAGGCGCTTCGACTCGGAGTCGCGGCCGTTTCGGGACGATCCGCCTGCCTTTTTGTGTGCCATTTGATTTGCTCCTTAACCGGTGCGCTTACGCGTTGATCGCGTCGATGCGCAGTTCGGTATAGTTCTGGCGGTGGCCGCCATGCTTCTGGTAGTGCTTCCGGCGACGCATCTTGAAGATCGTCACTTTGGCGTGACGACCTTGCGACACGACGGTAGCCTTGACGGAAGCCCCACTGACCAGCGGCGTACCGAACTTAATCGATTCGCCTTCGCCCACTGCGAGAACCTGGTCGAGCGTGATTTCAGCGTCAATGTCTGCCGGTATCTGTTCTACTTTAAGTTTTTCGCCGACGGCAACCTTGTACTGCTTGCCACCGGTTTTTATGACCGCGTACATTGAGAACCTCACTCTGTATTCATTTTTCCCACGCACCGCGCGCGGAAACTGTCAATTATACATAGAGTTAGCTGCTCGGTCAAAACCTGCTTACCAAACCGTCTACCGTCCGGCTTTGCCGTCCTTCGCAGGCGCTCGCAGATGGCATACCTGCGATGCGCGGCGCCCCCAGACAGCCTTGGCAGGCGCCCCGCGCGCCATGCGGAACGCATCCACGCCGCAGCCGACGACCCGGAAGCGCCCCGATCGCCTTATAATTCGCGGCACTACCCAATTCAGCCATCATGTCGTCGACTGCCACCACCTCCCCCAACGTCGCCAGCCTGCTTGCTCCGATCGCCGAAGACATGCAGCAGGTCAATCGCGTCATCCGGCAACGTCTTGCGTCGGACGTGATGCTGATCAATCAGATTTCCGAGTACATCATCAGCGCCGGCGGCAAGCGGCTGCGGCCCGCGCTGCTGTTGCTGGTGGCGGGCGCGCTGGGCGATAGGACGGGGCACCGGCACGAGCTGGCAGCGGTCGTCGAATTCATCCACACGGCCACGCTGCTGCATGACGACGTGGTCGACGAGTCCGACCTGAGGCGCGGCCGCCAGACCGCCAATGCGCTGTTCGGCAACGCGGCGAGCGTGCTGGTCGGTGACTTTCTTTACTCACGGTCGTTCCAGATGATGGTCGGCGTGGGCAAGATGCGCGTGATGGAAATTCTGTCGGAGGCGACCAACATCATCTCTGAAGGCGAAGTGCTGCAGTTGTTGAACATGCACGATGCCGACGTCGACGAAGCCCGTTACATGCAGGTGATCCGCTACAAGACCGCAAAGTTGTTCGAGGCGGCCGCCCAGCTCGGCGCGGTGCTGGCCGGCGCGGACGCGAAAACCGAAGCCGCCGCCGCCGAGTACGGTCGTCGCATCGGCACCGCGTTCCAGATCATGGACGACTGGCTCGACTACACGGGGACGGCCGAGTCGATGGGCAAGAACGCCGGCGACGATCTGCGCGAAGGCAAACCGACGCTTCCGCTCATCTATCTGATCGAACGCGGCACACCCGAGCAGTCGGCGCTCGCGCGCGAAGCCATCGAGCAAGGTGGCACCGACCGTTTCGATACGATTTTCGACGCGATCACGCGCTCGGGCGCGCTGGATCACACGCTCGAGTGCGCGAAACAGGAGGCGCAGGCAGCCGCGGCAGCAATTTCGGCGTTTCCCCATTCCATTTTCAAAGAGAGCCTGCTAGAATTATGTTCTTACTCGACGGCAAGACAGTCTTGAACGAGACTGAAACACCGAATTAGTCTGAATCGAGTCAGCAGTACCCAATCGGGGTGTAGCTTAGCCTGGTAGAGCGCTACGTTCGGGACGTAGAGGCCGGAGGTTCGAATCCTCTCACCCCGACCAGATTCTCCTTGTTAGCTCAAGGTTCAAAACCGCCGCAGCGTTGCTGGGCGGTTTTTTGTTTTGCGCGGCGCTTTTTTCGTTGCTCTCGTGCTGCCCTTCGCCGCTTTCTTTCCTCCGGCTCGCCAGGCACAGCGCGTACGTTGCCGCGTTGTCGTCCTAGCGGCGTCAGCCGTCATCCACACCGGAGCGCGCGGCCCCCTCTGCTATATTCTCTCCATCCTTTCCCTTATTTTTCACGACGCGTGGAACAACTTCCCTTATGGGCGCAGATCGGCGCCGTCCTTCTGCTACTTGTCTGCTCCGCCTTCTTTTCCATTTCCGAGACAGCGATGATGGCGCTCAATCGTCATCGCCTCAAACATCTCGCCAGCAAAAACACGCTCGGCGCAAAGACGACTCAGGGCCTGCTCGCAAAAACCGATCAGCTGCTCGGCGTGATCCTCATCGGCAACAACCTGTTCAACACGATCATTCCGGTACTGACGACATCGCTCGCGCTGCATACGTTCGGCCGCAATAGCCTCGTGCTGTCGATCGCGACCGGTATCGTCGCGTTCCTCATTATCGTGTTCGCGGAGATCACACCGAAGATCGTCGGCGCGACGTTTCCCGAGAAAATCGCGCTACCCGCGAGCCTGCTGATCGCGCCGTTGATGCGCGTCGCGAGACCACTGATCTGGTTTGTCAACCTGTTCGCGACCGGCATCCTGCGCGTGCTGCACATCAACACGAAGGGCGCGCGCGACCAGCGGCTGTCCACCGAAGAACTGCGCACCATCGTGCTCGAGTCGGGAAGCTTCATGCCCACCAAGCACCGCAGCATCCTGCTGAACCTGTTCGACCTCGAAAACATCTCCGTCGATGACGTGATGATCCCGCGTCGCCGTATCGAGGCCCTCGACTTCGATGCCCCGTTCGAACAGATCCTGCATCAACTGGAGACCTGCTATCACAACAAGCTGATCGTCTACCAGGGCGACATCGACCGCGTGCTCGGTGTGCTGCACGTGCGCAAGACGCTGTCAGCGCTGCACAACCAGGAGTTCGAGCGCGATACCTTGCGCGAGCTGCTCGCCGAGCCGTACTTCGTGCCAAGCGGCACGCCGGTGTTCCAGCAGCTGCAATACTTTCAGGAGAGCCGGCAACGCATCGCGCTCGTCGTCAACGAATACGGCGAACTGCAAGGCCTCGTCACACCGGAAGACATCATCGAGGAACTGATCGGCGAATTCACCACGTCGATTCCGCGTAGCGCCAGCTCGCGCGGCGGCTGGAACGAGGCGGGCGAATGCATCGTCGCGGGAAGCATGCCGTTGCGCGAGCTAAACCGCTGGCTGCAACTGGGGCTACCCACCGATGGCCCCAAAACGCTGAACGGCCTGATTCTCGAAATCCTCGAAGACATCCCCGACGGCGACGTCTGCGTGCACATCGGAGACACCAAGCTCGAAGTGATGCGCAGCGACGATCAGGCGATCCGCACCGTCAAGCTTTTCAAACCGCCGTCGCGCACGAAGGCCGGTAAAGCACGGTCAGGGTGAACTTCGCGCCGCCGCACGCTGATTTACGGTCAGCATCGCACAGGCTCGCGAAACGCGCCATTAGCCGAATGGCCGAATGGCATTCGGACGCCCGCAACCGGAAGATGAAGCCGTCATGTTCTAAAGGCGGCTCATCACCGGTCTCTCATGCAAACACCTTTTGCCACCGCCGCGGCATTGCCGCGCCCACTCGCTATCGACGGCGAATCCAGCGCAACGAGTCTGAACGATCCCGACAACGCCCCAGCCGTGCGTCTGTTGACCGACACGTTGCACGAAGCGACGCGGCGCAATGCGTCGGATATCCACATCGAGCCGGCCGAGCATGGCTGGCGTGTGCGCCTGCGTATCGACGGCGTGCTGCATGAAATCCCGCGGCCGCCCGCCCATCTGCGCGACGCGTTCGTCACGCGTGTGAAAGTGCTCGCGCGCATGGACATCGCCGAGCGACGCGTGCCGCAGGACGGCCGGCTACGCCTCGCGACGTCGCCAGGGCGGCTCGAGGATTACCGCGTCAATTCGCTGCCGACACTGTTCGGCGAAAAGCTCGTGCTACGACGGCTCGACGCGTTGCCCGCCGATCTTTCGCTCGATTCGCTCGGCCTCGATCCGCGGCAGCGCGAAGCCGTCGACGCCGCGATCCGCGCGCCGCACGGTCTGATGCTCGTCACCGGACCGACGGGCAGCGGCAAGACACTATCGCTGTACTGCTTCCTGAACCTGCTGAACGGCGAGGCACGCAACCTCTGCTCGGTAGAAGACCCAGCCGAGATCCAGCTGGCCGGCATCAACCAGGTCAGCGTGCGCGAAAAAGCCGGACTGACTTTCGCGGTCGCGCTGCGGGCTTTTCTGCGTCAGGACCCGGACGTGATCATGGTCGGCGAAATCCGCGACAACGAAACCGCCGACGTTGCCGTGAAGGCCGCCCAAACCGGTCACCTCGTGCTGTCCACGCTGCATACGAACGACGCGCCCGCGGCCATCGCGCGGCTCATCGACATCGGTGTCGAGCCGTACAACCTTGCCGCCGCGCTGCGCATGGTGACCGCGCAGCGGCTGGTGCGGCGACTGTGCGTCGCATGCCGCGCGCCCGCGCCGCATTCGCCGGCGGCACTCCACGCCGCGGGCTTTGGCGAACATGACCTCGACGGCTGGCAACCGTATGCGGCGACCGGCTGCGCGGTTTGTCATGGCATCGGCTATCGGGGGCGCGTCGGCATTCATCAGGTGATGCCCGTCTCTGACGCGATGCGTGAGCAGATCGTCGCAAGCGCGGGCGCGCACGAGCTGGCGCGCCTCGCGCAGATGGAACAGGTCGCGACGTTACGCGACGCGGCGCTTGCGCGCGTGCGCGACGGCACCACGAGTCTCGCCGAAGCGCTCGCCGCCACGGAGGTCGCATGAGTACCGCCGCGCTGTCACCAACCCGGTCCGTCTCAGCCGACCTACGCTTCAGATGGCGCGGCGTCGACGCGGACGGCACGCGCCAGAGCGGCACGCTGATCGCGCCCGACGCGAGCGCCGCACGCACGATGCTCAAACGCGACAACCTCTTTATCGTCGAACTCGCAACGCAAGGGCCGGCGCCACGCCCGAAGACGAGCGCGGCCGCTGTCACGCTGTTCACGCGACAACTGTCCAGTCTGCTGCGTGCCGGTTTGGCGCTCGCGCCCGCGCTCGAACTACTCGCGCAGGCGTCGACGTCGGGTCAGCGGCAAGGCATGCCGCGCATCGTCGGCACTGTCGCGCGCGACATCACCGCCGGCCTGCAGTTTTCGGCGGCCTTGCAGCGGCACCCGGCGCAGTTCAATGCGCTGTATTGCCAGCTCGTCGAGGTGGGCGAAGCGGCGGGCGCGCTCGTCACCGTGCTCGCCCGCCTCGCCGACGATCGCGAACGCGCCGCTGCGCAGCGCGCGAAGGTGCGCGCGGCTCTCACCTATCCAGCCGCGATCCTGCTGCTCGCGCTCGCGATAACTGCCGCATTGCTGGTGTGGGTCGTGCCGACGTTCAAGCAGATCTTCGATGGCTTCGGCGCGAAGCTGCCCGCGCCGACGCAGTTCGTGCTGGCGCTCTCGGCGGCCGCCGCGCGCTGGAGTGTGCCGCTGTTCATACTGATGCTCGCAATGAGCTCGGCCATCACGCTCGTGCTGCGTCGTTCGGTAGGCGCGCGCATCCGCTTCGCGCGCCTGTCGCTCGACCTGCCGGTGGCCGGCCCGCTGCTGCGCACGCTGTGCGCGGCGCGCTGGAGTCGCGCGCTTGGCACCTTGCTGTCCGCCGGCACGCCGCTCGCCGACGCATTCGATTCGCTCACTCAGGCGACCGGCAATGCCTTCTTCGATCGCGCGACGGCAAGCATCGCCATCAGATTGCGGCGCGGCGAACGGCTCGCCGCGGCTATGCTCGCGGCCCGCTGCTTTCCTCCCGAAGTCGTGCAGCCCGTTGCGGTCGCGGAGGAATCCGGCGCGCTCGACAGCATGCTGCTCGATGTCGCGTCGCTTGCGGATCGCCAGGTCGACGACAGGATCGGCACGCTATCGAGCCTGTGTGAACCGCTCGTGATCGTCGTGCTCGGCACACTGGTCGGCGGCCTCGTCATCGCGATGTATCTTCCCATTATTCAACTCGGCAACGTGGTGTAGCATCGCAGCCGAATCCACTTCGTCACCATGCAGGCTCCTCTTCCGCTCGTGTCACAAACTTCCTCCAGCCTGCTCGCGGGCTTACTGCCGGGCCGCTTTGCCAGCGATATCGGCCTCGCGCTCGCGAGCCTGCCCGCCGGCGTGCAGATCGCATTCGCGATCGTGCTTGGCCTCGTGATTGGCAGCTTCCTGAACGTGGTCGTGCATCGACTGCCGATCATGCTCGAGCGTGCATGGCGCGCCGAAATCAGCGAGACCACCGACGTGCCGCCGCCCGACCACGGACTGCCCGCGCGCTACAACCTGTGGGTGCCGCGCAGCGCGTGCCCGCATTGCGGCCATGTGCTGAGCGCGTGGGAAAACTTGCCGGTGCTGAGCTACCTGCTGTTACGCGGCCGTTGTTCCGCGTGCGGCACGCATATCAGCGCACGCTATCCGCTGCTCGAAATCGCGAGCGCCGCTTTCGCGGCAGGCGCACTGATAGCGTTCGGCCCGACGCTGACGGCACTCGCCGCGTTCGGCCTGTGCGCGACGTTGCTCGCGATGAGCGCGATCGACGTCGACACGCATTTGCTGCCCGACTCCTTGACGCTGCCGCTGTTGTGGGCCGGCCTGATCGTCAATTTCAACGGCATGTTCACGAATCTGCATGATGCGGTGCTCGGCGCTATCTTCGGATATCTGGCGTTGTGGGCCGTGCATTGGGCGTTCAAGCTCGTGCGTGGTATCGAAGGCATGGGCTATGGCGACTTCAAGCTGCTCGCCGCGCTCGGCGCGTGGCTCGGCTGGCCCGCGCTGCCGCAGATCGTGCTGGTCGCCGCGGTGGCCGGTGCTGTGATCGGCCTCGCGGCGACGTGGCGCGGCCGAATGCGCTTCGAGGAGCCGCTGCCGTTCGGGCCGTTTCTCGCGGCGGGCGGTGTGTTGACGCTGTTTGCCGGCACGCCGCTTTATCTGGCTCTGGGGGGCTGAACCATGTTCGTTGTGGGACTCACTGGCGGCATCGGCAGCGGCAAATCGACGGTGGCCGATCTGTTCGCCGCGCGCGGCGTGCCGCTCGTCGACACGGACGTGATCGCGCATCGCATCACCGCGCCGCATGGCCTCGCAATGCCGCACATCGCCGCCGCATTCGGCGCGCAATTCGTCGCCGCCGACGGCTCCCTCGATCGCGCGCGCATGCGCACGCTCGTGTTCAGCGACGAGACCGCGCGCAAACGTCTCGAAGGCATCACGCATCCGCTGATTCGCGCGGAAACCGAGCGCGAAGAGCGCGAAGCGAAAGGACCGTATGTGATCGTCGTGGTGCCGTTGCTGGTCGAGTCCGGGACCTGGAAGAACCGCGTGAATCGCGTGCTCACCGTCGATTGCAGCGTCGACACGCAGATCGCGCGTGTGGTGAGCCGCAACGGCTTCAGCCGTGAGCAGGTGCTCGCAATCATTGCGCGCCAGGCCACGCGCGAAGCGCGGCTCGCCGCCGCCGACGACGTGATCGTCAATGACAATGCGCCGCTCGAAGAACTCGAGGCGCAGGTGGACGCTCACCATCAAGCCTATCTGTCGCTGGCGAAGGGCGATGCCGAGTTGTAGCGCGCGCAGACGCGTCGTCACCGGCACATTGAACTTTGCGCGCACCTGGCAGCCGAAGCGCTCATAACACCGGGAACTCACAAAAAAGTTGCGAAAGCGCGCAGAAAAAGTGCGTGATTGCCTGGGTAGTCCCACGGCATTAGAATGTTTTGCATTCCTGTCACCGACCACGCCCGAGGCGAGCCCGCTTGATCCTTTACGAGTACCCCTTCAATGAGCGAATCCGGACGCTGTTGCGGCTCGAAGATCTGTTCGAGCGCTTCACGTTCTTTCTGACTCAGGAAGACGCGCGGGAACATCACGTCGCACTGACAACGCTGTTCGAAATCTCCGAAGTGGCGGGCCGCGCGGATCTGAAATCGGATCTGATGAAAGAGCTCGAGCGGCAGCGGCAAACGCTCGCGCCATTTCGCGGCAATCCGGGCATCGAGCAGAACGCGCTCGAAGCGGTGCTCGGCGAAATCGAGCAGACGCTTGCGGGGCTCACGCAGATGCAAGGCAAGACCGGCCAGCATCTTGCAGACAACGAGTGGCTCGCGAGCATTCGCAGCCGCGCAATCATCCCCGGTGGTACCTGCAAATTCGACCTGCCCTCGTATTACGCGTGGCAACAGTTGCATCCTGATCAGCGTCGCCAGGACATCGCCAAGTGGGTGACACCGCTTTTGCCGCTGCGCGACGCGGCCACCATCGTGCTGCGGCTCGCGCGTGAGTCGGGCCAGGCGTCGAAGGTGATGGCGATGCAAGGCAGCTATCAGCAAATGCTGTCGGGCCGCTCGTATCAATTGATGCAGGTTCGCGTCGCTCCCGAATTGCGCGTGATTCCCGAAGCGAGCGCCAACAAGTACATGCTGTGGGTGCGCTTTACGGTGCAGGACGGCGATCTGCGGCCGCGCGCGGTCGACGTCGACGTGCCGTTCCAACTCACGCTCTGCAGCCTGTAATCGCCTGTCAATCACCGCCGCATTGAGCAGCGCACACCGGATTTGACCGAACGCGCCTTTGAACCGGCGCGAAATAGCCCTATATTCGTTACTTGTTCCGTTTGCGATTGACCGTCCGACCGTATGCCTACCGTCGTCAAATGTCCTACCTGCGGTAAAGATGTCCGCTGGACCTCCGAGAGCCGCTTCCGTCCGTTCTGCTCCGAGCGCTGCAAACAGACCGATCTGGGCGCATGGGCCGCCGAAAAATACAGGATTGGCGGCAACGAACAGGAAGGATCTTCGTCCGAAGAGGAAACGCCGCGCGGCGACTACAACCCGCACTGAGCGAGTCAGTAAAAAAGCCACGCGAACCGGCGCTGCCGATACAGCGCCCGCTACCGCGTGGCTTTTTCAGTCACTGCCTTCAATCAATCACTTCTTCTCAGCCGCGAGCCACTCCAGCACCGGGATCGTGGCCGGCAGCAACGGCGAGACATCCGCAGGCAAGCTCTGCCAGACGAAGGCCTGGCCTTCACGCCCGTGCGGCTCGCCCGACCACTGTGTCACCTTGCAGAAGAAGAGGCGCACATAGGCGTGCGGATAATCGTGTTCGAGCGTATGCCACAGATGGCTCGCCTCGACCTCGATTCCCAGCTCCTCGTGCAGTTCGCGCGCGAGCGCGGCCTCGACCGATTCGCCCGCTTCGAGCTTGCCGCCCGGAAACTCCCAGTAGCCCTCGTACGGCTTGCCCGTCGGACGCTGCGCGAGCAGATAGCGCCCATCCGGCTGCACCAGCACGCCAACCGCGACTTCGGTGACCGGACGGCCCGCGCCGTTGGCGCCGACGCTATGGCCGGCGCTTTTGTTAGCGTCGCTCATGCCGGCGTCTTACGGCCGGACCAGTCGCGCGCGAACTGCCATGCGACCCGTCCCGAGCGCGAGCCACGTTCGAGCGCCCACACGAGCGCATCGCCGCGCGCCGATTCGATCTCGGCGTCGTCGCAACCGAAATGGCGCAGCCAGTGCGCGATGATCGTCAGGTAGTCGTCCTGCTTGAACGGATAGAAGCTGACCCACAGCCCGAAACGCTCGGACAGCGAAATCTTCTCTTCGACCAGTTCACCCGGATGAATCTCGCCGTCCGAAGTGTGCTTGTACGTCTCGTTGTCGCTCATGTACTCGGGCAGCAGATGGCGGCGGTTCGACGTCGCATAGATCAGTACGTTGTCGGACTGCGCGGCCACCGAGCCGTCGAGCGCGACCTTCAGCGCCTTGTAGCCCGACTCGCCTTCTTCGAACGACAGGTCGTCGCAGAACACGACGAAGCGCTCCGGCCGCTTCGCGATCAGATCGACGATGTCGCCGAGGTCGTGCAGATCGTCCTTGTCCACTTCGATCAGGCGCAGGCCGTCTTTCGCATACGCGTTCAGGCACGCCTTGATCAGCGACGACTTGCCGGTACCGCGCGCGCCCGTCAGCAGCACGTTGTTGGCCGGCTGACCGCGCACGAACTGGCGCGTGTTCTGTTCGATCAACCCCTTCTGGCGATCGATGTTCTGCAGGTCGTCGAGCGTGATCGGCGAAATGGCATGCACCGGCTGCAAGTAGCCGCGACCCTGGCGCTTGCGCCAGCGGAAAGCGACCGCGGCCGACCAGTCGATGTCCGGCGCGGCGGGCGGAAGCATCGCTTCCAGGCGGCCGAGCACGGCTTCGGCCCGGTTCAGAAACTGTTCGAGTTTGTCCATGGTGAGTAGGCGGCCCGTGGCCGCGCTTTGAAGCTGATTACGAGCGGTAGTCGGCGTTGATGCTCACGTAGTCGTGCGACAGATCGCAGGTCCAGATCGTGGCTTGCGCATTACCGCGGCCGAGCACGACGCGAATGCCGATCTCGCTTTTTTTCATCACGCGCTGGCCGTCTTCTTCGCGGTAGGCCGGGTTGCGTCCGCCGGCAGTCGCGACCAGCACGTCGTCCAGATACAGATCGATCTTGCCGACGTCGAGATCGTCAACGCCGGCATAGCCGATGGCCGCGAGAATACGGCCGAGGTTCGGGTCCGATGCATAGAAGGCCGTCTTGACAAGCGGCGAGTGGCCGATCGCGTAGGCGATCTGGCGGCATTCGCCGACGCTCGAGCCGCCTTCGACATGCACGGTCATGAATTTGGTCGCGCCCTCGCCGTCGCGCACGATCAGTTGCGCGAGGTTCTGCGCGACCTCGGTCACCGCGTCGCGCAGCGCTGCATAAGCGGGCGAATCGGTGGACGTGATCGCGGGCAGGCTCGATTTGCCCGACGCGATCAGGATGAACGAATCGTTGGTCGACGTATCGCCATCGATCGTGATGCAGTTGAACGAGCGATCCGCGACGTGCTTCACGAGCTCGTCGAGGACCGGCTGCGCGACGGCTGCGTCGAACGCGAGGAAGCCGAGCATGGTCGCCATGTTCGGCTTGATCATGCCGGCGCCCTTGCTGATGCCGGTCAGCGTGACCGTGTGACCGTCGATCGTGACCTGGCGCGAGCTCGCCTTCGGCAGCGTGTCGGTCGTCATGATCGACTGCGCCGCGTCGTACCAGTTCGCTTCCTTGCGGTTCGCTAGCGCGGCCGGCAAGCCCGCCTTCAGACGATCGACCGGCAGCGGTTCGAGAATCACGCCCGTCGAGAACGGCAGCACCTGCTCGGGCACGATGTCGGCGAGACGCGCGAGTTCCGCGCAGGTTTCGCGCGTCGCGGCGAGGCCCGGCTCACCGGTGCCCGCGTTCGCGTTGCCGGTGTTGATCACCAGCGCGCGAATCGGCTTGCCGCCCGCGCGCACGCGCTGCAGGTTCTCGCGACAGACCGTGACGGGCGCCGCGCAGAAGCGGTTCTGCGTGAACACGCCGCCTACCGTCGCGCCTTCGTCGACGGAAATGACGAGCACGTCCTTGCGGTTCGGTTTGCGGATATTCGCTTCCGCCCAGCCTAGCGTGACGCCGGCGACGGGGTGGAGTTGAGCGGGATCGATCGAGGGAAAGTTGACAGCCATGGTCGCGACCTGTCGAAGAAAATGCCGGCGGACGCCGGCATCGGGGAAACGGAACTGATGACCCGGGTGTGTTGCCGGGTCACCCGCGAAATCAAAACGGTCAAACGGCGCTTAAAAACGACACGGCGCGCCCGGAAGCGCGCCGCATCGCCATCAGGCGATCTTGCCGTGGCACTGCTTGTACTTCTTGCCGCTGCCGCACGGGCACGGGTCGTTGCGGCCGACCTTCGGCACGTTGTCGGCATTCATGTGCACGGCCGCCTGCGGCGCTGCGCCGTGGCCGTGGCTCATCGCGTCGCCGATCATCGCGGCGGTGGCCGCTTCGGCCGCGACCGGCGCGGCGGCGCCGGCTTCCGCGAACTCGGCATGACGGAACTCGACGTTCTCCAGATGACCGCCCTGCTCTTCCATCTGCTCCGCGGCCGCTTCGAGCTGCTCCGGCGACTGGATCTGCACGTTCATCACGATGCGCGTGACTTCGAGCTTCACGGCGTCGAGCATCGCGGCGAACAGTTCGAACGCCTCGCGCTTGTATTCCTGCTTCGGGTTCTTCTGCGCATAGCCGCGCAGATGGATGCCCTGACGCAGATGATCGAGCGCGGCCAGATGCTCGCGCCACGCGCGGTCGAGCGTCTGCAGCATGATCGAGCGCTCGAACGCGCTGAACGATTCGCGGCCGACCAGTTGGACCTTCGCCTCGTACCCTTCGTCCGCGGCGGCCTCGACCGCTTCGAGAATCTCTTCCGCGCTGATCGAGTTCGACTCGTTGATCATTTCCTGAATCGCGAGGTCGAGCTGCCATTCGTTGCGCAGCACTTCCTCGAGCTCGGGCACGTCCCACTGCTCTTCGATGCTGCCCACCGGCACGAACTGATGCACGATGTCGCCGACCACGCCGTGACGCATCGCGCTGATGGTCTCGGTGATGTCGTTCGCTTCGAGCAGTTCGTTGCGCTGCTGGTAGATCACCTTGCGCTGGTCGTTCGATACGTCGTCGTATTCGAGCAATTGCTTACGAATATCGAAGTTGCGCGCCTCGACCTTGCGTTGCGCCGATTCAATCGAGCGCGACACGATGCCCGCTTCGATCGCCTCGCCTTCCGGCATCTTCAGGCGGTCCATGATCGCGCGCACGCGGTCGCCCGCGAAAATGCGCAGCAGCGGATCTTCCAGCGACAGATAGAAGCGCGACGAACCCGGGTCGCCCTGACGGCCCGCACGGCCGCGCAGCTGGTTGTCGATCCGGCGCGACTCGTGACGTTCGGTGCCGATGATGTGCAGACCGCCCGCGGCCTTCACCTGGTCGTGCAGCGTCTGCCATTCGTCGTGCAGCTTCTGGATGCGGCGCTGCTTTTCGTCGGCGGCGAGCGTTTCGTCCTGCTCGATGAACGACGCCTGCTTCTCCGCGTTGCCGCCGAGCACGATGTCCGTACCACGGCCGGCCATGTTGGTCGCGATCGTGACGCGCTGCGGACGGCCCGCTTCGGCGACGATCTCCGCTTCGCGCGCGTGCTGCTTCGCGTTCAGCACTTCGTGCGGCAAGCTGACCTGCTTCAGCAGATGCGACAGCAGCTCCGAGTTCTCGATCGACGTCGTGCCAACCAGCACCGGCTGACCTCGTTCGAAGCACTCGCGAATGTCGCGGATCACCGCGTCGTAGCGTTCCTTCGCGGTCTTGTAGATCTGATCCTGCTTGTCGATCCGCTTCGGCGGACGGTTGGTCGGGATCACGACCGTTTCGAGACCGTAGATCTCGTTGAATTCGTACGCTTCGGTGTCGGCCGTGCCGGTCATGCCGGCCAGCTTCGCGTACATGCGGAAGTAGTTCTGGAACGTGATCGATGCGAGCGTCTGGTTCTCGCTCTGGATCTTCACGTGTTCCTTCGCCTCGACCGCCTGGTGCAGACCGTCAGACCAACGGCGGCCGGCCATCAGACGGCCGGTAAATTCGTCGACGATGATCACTTCGCCGTTCTGCACGACGTAGTGCTGATCCTTGAAGAACAGCGTGTGCGCGCGCAACGCCGCATACACGTGGTGCATCAGCGTGATGTTCTGCGGCGCGTACAGGCTTTCGCCGTCGCCGATCAGGCCCCACTCGGAGAGCAGGCGCTCGGCCTTTTCGTGGCCCGACTCGGTCAGGAAGACCTGACGGCCTTTTTCGTCCAGCGTGTAGTCGCCCGGCTTCTCGACGCCGGTGCCGTCCGCCTTCTCTTCGCCGATCTGGCGCTCGAGCAGCGGCGGCAACGCGTTCATGCGCACGTAGAGTTCGGTGTGATCTTCGGCCTGGCCGGAGATGATCAGCGGCGTACGCGCTTCGTCGATCAGGATCGAGTCCACCTCGTCGACGACCGCGAAGTTCAGGCTACGCTGCACGCGCGCGTCGGTCTCGTAGACCATGTTGTCGCGCAGGTAGTCGAAGCCGAATTCGTTGTTGGTGCCGTAGGTGATGTCGGCGGCGTAGGCTTGCTGCTTCGCCGTGTGCTCCATCTGCGACAGGTTGATACCGACCGACAGACCGAGGAAGTTGTAGAGACGCGCCATCCATTCGGCGTCGCGCTGCGCGAGGTAGTCGTTGACCGTGACCACGTGGACGCCGCGGCCCGACAGCGCGTTCAGGTAGACCGGCAGCGTCGCGACGAGCGTCTTGCCCTCGCCGGTGCGCATTTCGCTGATCTTGCCGTAGTGCAGCGCCATACCGCCGATCAGCTGCACGTCGAAGTGGCGCATCTTCAGCACCCGCTTGCTGGCCTCGCGGCAGACCGCGAACGCTTCCGGCAGGATCTTGTCGAGCGATTCGCCGCTCGCGACGCGCTGGCGGAATTCACCCGTTTTGGCGCGCAGTTGGTCATCCGTCAATTGCTCGATCTGCGGCTCGAGCGCATTGATCGCCGCGACGGTCTTTTGATATTGCTTGACTAGCCGCTGATTACGGCTGCCAAAAATCTTCTGTAGAAAACCGGTGGTCATCGGATCGGTGTCTGCGTCGCGGCTTCGGCTGGCTCGCGGTATGCACTATGCGCATACCGCGCCTGGGTCGGAAAGTCCTCGGCGGCTTAGTCCAAGTGTGAATTCGAATCGGGCATTTTAGCACGCGCCTCCGGCCGCGCTCGTGTCGCAGGCGTGACGGCGCCGGCCTCCGCCAGCCCCGCCCGGCAATCTCCGGCGCGGCGCGGACCGACTTCGCAAGCTGCCCGCGCGGTACAATCGCGGCGTGAGCGCGCATGGGGCGAGCTCACGTCGTCAATCCCAAACATGAGCCGTTTTTCGTCCTTTTCAAGGCCGCCGAAGCAGTTCGATCGGCGCCGTCCGCAACCGCTTGCCGAGGTACTCGGCCGCACGGACGCGTTCGCTGCGCTGCGCGCAGGCGTCGAGCAGATCGCCGCGCTCGAGAAGGATCTGCGCGAGCTGCTGCCCGATTATCTGGCGACGAGCGTCGAGCCTGGCTTCATCAAGGAGGGCGTGCTGGCCCTGTTCGCCGCGCACAACGCGCTCGCGGCGCGTCTGCGGCATCTGGAGCCGCGGCTGCTGGCGGACTTGCAGCAGCGCGGCTGGCCCGTGCAGGCGCTGAAGATTCGCGTGCGGCCGCAGCCGCTGAAAGAACCGCCGCCCGTAAAAGAGGCGCGCATGACGCCGGCGGGCGCCGCCGCACTGCAGGCGTTGAGCGAATCGCTTGAGCCTTCGCCGTTGCAGGAGGCGCTCGCGCGCATGGCCGCGCGGCATCGGCGCAATCGCTGAACGCTCGACGAAAAAAAACGGCCCCGAGGGGCCGTTTTTCATTCGCTTGCCCGTTACGCTGGCTTTATGCGAACGCAGTCTGCGTCTCGTACGCGAAGCCGCGCGGGGCCTTCTGCGTGTCGTCGAAAGTGACGATTTCGTACGAGTCTTCGTGCGCGAGCAACTCACGCAGCAACGCGTTGTTCAGACCGTGGCCCGACTTGTACGCGGTGTACGACGCGAGCA
This sequence comes from Paraburkholderia sp. 35.1, assembly GCF_050436525.1. Classification (NCBI taxonomy): domain Bacteria; kingdom Pseudomonadati; phylum Pseudomonadota; class Betaproteobacteria; order Burkholderiales; family Burkholderiaceae; genus Paraburkholderia; species Paraburkholderia sp. 35.1. The sequence goes on from NZ_JBNDMJ010000003.1 coordinate 1,470,088, forward strand.
GCGGGTGGCCGACCACGTACAGGTCGCCGATGGCGTCGAGCATTTTGTGCTTGACGAACTCGTCGTCGTAACGCAAGCCGTCGTTGTTCAGGATGCGATACTCGTCGAGCACGATCGCGTTGTCCATGCTGCCGCCGCGCGCGAGGCCAAGCTCACGCATCATTTCCACTTCGTGCGCGAAGCCAAACGTGCGGGCACGCGCGATTTCGCGCACGTACGACGTGTTGGCGAAATCCACTTCCAACGCCTGACCGGTTTTGTCCACGGCCGGGTGACGGAAGTCGATCGTGAATTTGAGCTTGAAACCGAAGTACGGATCGAGGCGCGCGAACTTGTCGCCGTCACGGATTTCGACCGGCTTCGTGACCTTGATGAATTTCTTCGGCGCGTTCTGCTCTTCGATACCCGCCGACTGGATCAGGAACACGAACGAACCCGCACTGCCATCCATGATCGGGATTTCCTCGGCGGTGACGTCGACGTAAAGATTGTCGATGCCAAGACCGGCGCAGGCGGACATCAGATGCTCAATGGTCGACACGCGCGCGCCGTCTTTCTGCAACACGGAAGCCAGACGCGTATCGCCAATCGCCAGCGCCGACGCAGGAATGTCCACCGGCGTGGGCAAATCCACGCGCGAAAACACGATGCCAGTGCCCGGCGCCGCCGGGCGGAGCGTCAAATTGACTTTACGGCCGGAGTGCAGCCCGATGCCGACAGTCTTGACGATCGATTTAATTGTGCGCTGCTTCAACATGGTGGCATTCTGTTCGATTGAAAATCCCAATCAGGATTTTTTATTTCATAGCGCGAATTATACTCCAATCCCCAGACCAGCGTCTTTGCGGGGAACGTGACAATCTGTTTCGCTGCATTACCCACTGGGCTCCCCGACGGAAAGCGTGACGGGCCGATGCCCCGGAACGGAGGCGTTTCCGGTCATCGGCCCGCGTAACGGCCTGTCACAAAAGCGTCGTAATCACCGTTGCCGTAACGCCACGCGGAATAAACGCAGGGTCGCGACGAAGGTGCGACGTCAGCAACTAGCTCAACGTGGCGAGAATACTCGCTGCATCGCTGACTTCGAATTTGCCGGCAGCCTCGACATTCAGCGTCTTGACCACGCCGTCGTCGATCACCATCGCGTAGCGCAGGGAACGGATCCCCATGCCGCGCGCCGACAGATCCTGCTCCAGACCAAGCGCCCGTGTGAAAGCCGCACTACCGTCCGCCATCATGCGCACCTTGCCCGAGGTGTGCTGATCGCGTCCCCACGCGCCCATGACGAACGCGTCGTTGACGGACACGCACCAGATTTCGTCGATGCCGGCAGCGCGCAACTGCTCGGCATGCTCGACATAGCCCGGTACATGTTTGGCCGAACAGGTCGGCGTGAACGCGCCGGGCAATCCGAAGATCACCACGCGCTTGCCCGCCGTCTGCTCGTGCACGTCGAAACTGTTCGGTCCGATCGTGCAGCCCGCCCGGTCGTCTTCGACGTACTCGAAGAGCGTCGCGTCGGGCAACTTTTCACCTTCCTTGATCATGCTCAGTCCTTTGCATCGATGCGAAGCACGCTCGCACGTCCTCGTGTCGCAGTGAATTTCGGTTCGGCCCATTCAACTATAAGCCAACGCCGTTCGGCGGCAGCCACTTCGTCCGCTTCGCGAATCCGCAGAGGGCAGTTGCCCCTGCCGCGAATCAGACGATAAGCGACCTGCTTGCCGTTCACCCGCCACGCTCGTGCGTTCGTCCGCCAGCGCTGCATCTGCGACCTTACTCGCAACGCGGCAACGAAGCCTGCCCGTGCGCTCAGTCCGCCTGCTTGCGCAGGAATGCCGGAATGTCGTACGTATCGACGCCCTTTTCCTGCAGCGCCTGCACGTGCGAGGCCGCCGTGTCGCGCGAGGTGCGCCACACTGCCGGCGTATCGAGCGCGCCGTAGTCGGCCGTGCTGGCGTGGCCTGCCGCCGGTGCGTACGCCGCATGCGTCATCGCGCCGATCGGCTGGTTGTCGGTGCCGGTGCGCAGCAGCGTCATCGGTGCAGATTGCTGCTTCTTCGCCGCGCGGCCGAGGCCCGTCGCGACGACCGTCACGCGCAGCGCGTCGCCCATCGCGTCGTCGTACACGGCGCCGAAGATCACCGTGGCATCTTCCGCGGCATAGCTCTTGATCGTGTTCATCACTTCGCGCGTTTCCGACAGACGCAGCGAACGGCTCGACGTGATGTTGACCAGCACGCCACGCGCGCCCGACAGATCGACGCCTTCCAGCAGCGGGCTCGCGACGGCCTGTTCGGCCGCAAGACGCGCGCGATCGACGCCGGCAACCGTCGCCGTGCCCATCATCGCCTTGCCCTGCTCGCCCATCACAGTCTTCACGTCTTCGAAGTCGACGTTGACGAGACCGTCGACGTTGATGATTTCCGCAATGCCCGCGACCGCGTTGTTCAGAACGTCGTCAGCGCACTGGAAGCACTTGTCCATCTCGGCGTCGTCGCCCATCACCTCGAACAGCTTGTCGTTCAGCACGACGATCAGCGAGTCGACGTGATCCTCCAGTTGCTGCGAACCGGCTTCCGCCACGCGCATACGCTTGCCGCCTTCGAATTCGAACGGCTTGCTGACGACGCCAACGGTCAAAATACCCATTTCCTTCGCGATCTGCGCGACGACCGGTGCCGCGCCCGTGCCGGTACCGCCACCCATGCCGGCGGTGATGAACACCATGTGCGCGCCGCGCAGTGCGTCGGCGATACGCTCGCGTGCTTCTTCAGCGGCGGCGTGCCCCATTTCCGGCTTGGCGCCCGCGCCCAGACCCGTGTTGCCGAGCTGGATCACCGCGGTGGCGCGCGAACGCGACAGCGCCTGCGCGTCCGTGTTCATCACGATGAAGTCGACGCCTTGCACGCCTTTGTTGATCATGTGCTGAACGGCATTGCCGCCAGCGCCACCGACTCCGACGACCTTGATGATCGTGCCGCTCGTTTCGGTTTCCAGCATCTGGAATTCCATGTTGCCTCCGTCAAGATAAAAAGTTACCGCCACTCGGCGTTATCCGGCAGGAGATCGGGCAACCCCCTGTCGCGCGCCGGCCGCCGGCACCAGCGCGAATTTCTCGAAACCCGTGGTCAGAAGTTGCCGAGGAACCAGTCCTTCATGCGCGAGAACACCTGTCCCATCGACCCCGACTGCACCGCAACCTTGCGCCCGCGCATGCGCTGCGAGCGTCCTTCGACGAGCAGACCCATCGCCGTCGAATAGCGCGGATTGCGCACGACGTCGGCGAGACCGCCCGCATACTCCGGCACGCCGATGCGCACCGGTTTCAGGAAAATGTCCTCACCGAGCTCGACCATGCCGATCATCATCGACGCGCCGCCCGTCAGCACGACGCCCGAGCTCAGCAGTTCCTCATAACCCGACTCGCGCACCACCTGCTGCACGAGCGAAAACAGTTCTTCGACGCGCGGCTCGATCACGGCCGCCAATGCCTGGCGCGACAGCGTGCGCGGACCGCGCTCGCCGAGACCCGGCACTTCGATCATCTCGTCCGGATCGGCGAGCGCCTGCTTGGCGATGCCGTAGTCGACCTTGATGTCCTCGGCATCCGGCGTCGGCGTGCGCAGCGCCATCGCGATGTCGCTCGTGATCTGGTCGCCGGCGATCGGAATCACGGCCGTGTGGCGAATCGCGCCTTCGCTGAAGATCGCGATGTCCGTCGTGCCGCCGCCGATGTCGACCAGCACCACGCCCAGTTCCTTTTCGTCTTCCGTCAGCACTGCGAGCGACGACGCGAGCGGCTGCAGAATCAGGTCGTTCACTTCGAGGCCGCAGCGACGCACGCACTTGACGATGTTCTGCGCCGCGCTCACGGCACCGGTCACGATATGCACCTTCACTTCGAGGCGGATGCCGCTCATGCCGATCGGCTCGCGCACGTCTTCCTGACCGTCGATGATGAATTCCTGCGTGAGGATATGCAGCACCTGCTGGTCGGTCGGAATGTTGATCGCCTTCGCGGTTTCGATTACGCGCGCGACGTCGGCCTGCGTGACTTCCTTCTCCTTGATCGCGACCATGCCGCTCGAATTGAAGCTGCGGATATGGCTGCCGGCGATCCCGGTGAACACGTTCGTGATCTTGCAGTCGGCCATCAGCTCGGCTTCCTCGAGCGCGCGCTGAATCGACTGCACGGTGGCTTCGATATTCACCACCACGCCCTTCTTGAGCCCCTTCGATTCGCTCTGGCCGAGACCGATCACCTCGTAGTGACCCTCGCCCTTCAACTCGGCGACGATGGCCACTACCTTCGACGTTCCGATGTCGAGGGCGACCAGCAGATCTTTATAGTCTTTACTCATAGCGTGCTCAGTGCGTGTGATGTCCGTTTACTTCTTGCCCTTGTCGGGTTCGCTGATGAAGCGCATGCCAGTGGCACGAATCGCGAAACCGTTCGGATAGCGCAAGTCCGCATTCTCGATATCCTTTCCCCAACGTTGCGTCACCGCGCTCCATGCCGCGGTCAGGCGCTTGCTGCGATCGGCCAGCGTGTCCTGATTGCGTTCGCGGCCCAACTCCACCTGCGTGCCGTTCGACAGCTTCACCGTCCACGCGTAGCGCGGCGACAGCGTCACTTCCTCGGGCGTCTCGTGGATCGCCGCGAACCACTTCTGGAAGTCGTGATAACGCGCGACGACTTCCTTCGCCGTACCGTCCGGGCCGTCGAACGCCGGCAGGTCTCCGTCGAGCTCGCCCTGATTCGCGGTGAACAGCTCGCCGTCGACGCTCACCAGCTGATCGCTGCCCCACGTCCCAAGCGGCTTGTACTCCTCGAGCGTGACAGCCAGTGCATTCGGCCACACGCGCCGTACGCTCGCGTGACGCACCCACGGCATCTGCTCGAACGCCTGCCGTGCGGCGTCGAGATCGACCGTGAAGTAGTTGCCCTTCAGTCGCCCCACCACGCCGGCGCGTACCGTCGGCGAATTGATGTGCTCGGTATCGCCGTCGATCTGGATCTCGCGCAGCGCGAAATTCGGGCGCTGGATCAGCCAGTAACCGCCCGCCGCCAGCAGCACGAGCACCAGCAACGCGTGCAGCGCGTTGGTGGCGAGATTGAGCTGGCGAACGTTGTTCCACATGGTGTCGCTTGCGGTTGCCTTGGTTAATCCTGCAGCGTCAGCGCCAACACGCCGACCACCAGTTCCTGATAGCTGATGCCGACCGCGCGCGCCGCTTTCGGCGGCAGCGAGTGATCGGTCATGCCGGGCGCCGTATTCACTTCGAGGAAGTACGGCTTGCCTTCGCCGTCGAGCATGAAGTCCGCGCGGCCCCAGTCGGTGCAGCCGAGCACATCGAACGCGCGGCGCGCGAGCACCTTCAGGCGCGCTTCCTCTTCGGCGCCGAGACCGCACGGAATCAGATACTGCGTGTCGTTGGCGACGTACTTCGCGTGGTAGTCGTAGAACTCGCCGGCCGGCACGATGCGGATCACCGGCAGGTCCAGATTGCCGGCGATGCACGCGGTGTATTCGCCGCCGCCTTCGATGCTCTTCTCGACCACGACGATACGGTCGTGCTTCACGGCTTCGATCAACGCGGCCGGCAGCGCATCCGCGCGCTTCACCTTGATCACGGCGACACTCGAACCTTCGCTCGCCGGCTTCACGAACAGCGGCAGACCGAGCTTCGCGACGATCTCCTTGGCGCGCGCTTCGTAGTCGTCACCGCGCAGCACCGCTTCGAACGGCGGAGTCGGAATGCCGAGCTGCTGCCACACGAGCTTGGTGCGGAACTTGTCGAGACCGAGCGCCGAGCCGAGCACGCCGCTACCGGTGTAACGGATGCCATAGAAATCCAGCGCGCCCTGGATCTGGCCGTTCTCGCCGTAGCCGCCATGCAGCGCGTTGAACGCGCGCACGAAGCCTTCATCCTTCAACGCGGACAGCGGACGCTCGGCCGGATCGAACGGATGCGCGTCGACGCCCGCGTCACGCAGGCCTTGCAACACCAGGCGCCCGGAATTGAGCGACACCTCGCGCTCGGCGGAATTACCGCCGAGCAGCACTGCCACCTTGCCGAATTGTTTAGGGTCGATACTGCTCATCTCACACCTTCTGTTCCTGAGCGAGTCGAACCGGCACACCGCCGATCGAACCCGCGCCCATCGTAATCACCACATCGCCGTCGCGCACCACCGTGGACAGCGCGTCCGGCACTTCATCCACCGTATCGACAAACACCGGCTCGACCTTGCCCGCGACGCGCAGCGCGCGCGCCAATGCGCGGCCGTCGGCGGCGACGATCGGCGCTTCGCCGGCCGCATAGACTTCGGTCAGCACGAGCGCGTCGACGGTCGACAGCACTTTCACGAAATCCTCGAAGCAATCACGCGTGCGCGTGAAGCGGTGCGGCTGGAACGCCAGCACCAGACGCCGGCCCGGAAATGCGCCGCGCGCCGCCGCCAACGTGGCGGCCATTTCGACCGGGTGGTGACCGTAGTCGTCCACCAGCGTGTAGGAGCCCGCGGCCTGGCCGTCGCTGAGAACCGGCACTTCGCCATAGCGTTGGAAGCGTCGGCCGACGCCGTTGAAATCCGCGAGCGCTCGCTGGATATCGGCATCTTTCACTTCGAGTTCAGTCGCAATTGCAATTGCGGCCAACGCGTTCTGCACGTTGTGCTCGCCCGGCAGGTTCAACGTGACGTCGAGCGGCGCCGCGTCTTCGCGCATCACGGTGAAATGCATGCGGCCTTCGCGAGCTTCGACGTTGACCGCGCGCACCTGCGCATCGGCCGCGAAACCGTAGCGGATGATCGGCTTCGACACGAACGGCAGGATCTCCTTCACGTTCGGATCGTCGACGCACAGCACCGCGATGCCGTAGAACGGCAAACGGTGCGTGAATTCGATGAAGGCCTGCTTCAGACGCGCGAAGTCGTGACCATAGGTGTCCATATGATCGGCGTCGATGTTCGTGATGACCTCGATCACCGGGAACAGGTTCAGGAACGACGCGTCCGATTCGTCCGCCTCGGCGACGATGAAGTCGCCGGTGCCGAGGCGCGCATTCGCGCCCGCGCTGATCAGCCGGCCGCCGATCACGAAGGTCGGATCGAGCCCGCCCGCGGCGAGCACGCTCGCGACCAGCGACGTGGTCGTGGTCTTGCCGTGCGTGCCGGCAATCGCGATGCCCTGCTTCAGACGCATCAACTCCGCGAGCATCACCGCGCGCGGCACGATCGGAATGCGGCGATGACGCGCGGCCAGCACTTCCGGGTTGTCGCTGCGCACCGCGGTCGACACCACCACCGCGTTCGCGCCTTCGATGTTCTCCGCCGCGTGCCCGATCGAAATGCGCGCGCCGAGCCCGGCGAGGCGCTCGGTGACCGCGTTGCCCGACAGGTCCGAGCCGCTCACCTGATAGCCGAGATTGACGAGCACTTCGGCGATGCCGCTCATGCCCACGCCGCCGATGCCGACGAAATGAATGTGTTTGACGATGTGTTTCATTGCTTTCCTTCTGGGCTCACGCCCGCCATCGAACCCGCAGCCGCCACGGTCGCGCAGATCTGCGCGACCTGTTCGGTGGCATCCGGTTTCGCGAGCGAGCGCGAACGCTCCGCCATTTCCGCGAGACTTTCCCGCGTCTGGCTGCGCAACCAGTCGGCGAGCTTTTCCGCCGACAGATCGCGTTGTTGCACGACCAGCGCCGCGCCGTTGTCGGCGAGGAACGCTGCATTAGTGGTCTGGTGATCGTCGACCGCGTACGGGAACGGCACGAACAGCGCCGCGACGCCGACCGCCGAGATCTCCGACACGGTCATCGCGCCCGAGCGGCAGATCACCAGATCGGCTGCTTCGTAAGCGCTCGTCATGTCGTCGATGAACGGCACGAGCGAGACGTCCGCACCAGCCTGCAAACCAGCCGCCGCGTAGTTCTCGCGCAGAGCGTCGATATGCTTCGCGCCCGCCTGATGCATGATGCGCGGTCTCTCGTTGGAGCCAAGCAGCGCGAGCGCGCGCGGCACGACTTCGTTCAACGCCGCGGCGCCGAGACTGCCGCCCACGACGAGCATGTTCAGCGGACCATTACGCTGCGCGTAGCGTGCTTTGGGTGGATTCGCCCGCGCAAGTTCCTCGCGAATCGGATTACCGGTCCATTCGCTGTGCGGCAGCGCATCCGGAAATGCGACCAGCACGCGCTTCGCGAGCTTCGCGAGCACCTTGTTCGCGAGACCCGCGATCGAATTCTGTTCGTGCAGCACGAGCGGCCGGCCGCTCAGCGCGGTCATCAGACCGGCCGGGAACGTGATGTAGCCGCCCATGCCGAGCACCACGTCGGGCTTCACGCGACGCAGCACGCTCAAACTCTGCGTGCACGCGCGCAGCAGATTCACCGGCAGCATCAGCTTGGTCTTCAGACCCTTGCCGCGCACGCCGCCGAAGCGCAGGTACTCCATTGGAATGCCGTGCTTCGGTACCAGCGTCGCTTCCATGCCCGCGGGGTTGCCGAGCCACACGACTTTCCAGCCCCACGCCTGCATCAGATGTGCGACCGCGAGCCCCGGGAACACGTGTCCCCCGGTGCCGCCGGCCATCACCATCAGCGTGCGTTGTGGCAGAGCCGTCATACCTTGCCCCCGCGCATCAACACACGATTTTCATAGTCGACCCGCATCAGCACCGCGATCGCCACGCAGTTCAACAAAATGCCCGAGCCGCCGTAACTGACGAGCGGCAACGTCAGGCCCTTGGTCGGCAGTAGGCCGAGGTTCACGCCCATGTTGATGAAGGTCTGCGCGCCGAACCATATGCCGACGCCCTTCGCGACCAGACCCGCGAACGTGCGATCGAGCGCGAGCGCCTGGCGGCCGATCTCGAACGAACGGCGCACGATCCAGTAGAACATCAGGATCACGACGAGCACACCGACGAAACCGAGCTCCTCGCCGATCACCGCGAGAATGAAGTCGGTATGCGCTTCCGGCAGATAGTTGAGCTTCTCGACGCTGCCGCCGAGACCGACGCCGAACCACTCGCCGCGCCCGAACGCGATCAGCGAGTGCGTCAGCTGATACGCCTTGCCCTGCGCGTAGCGATCGTCCCACGGATCGAGGTAGGCGAAGATCCGCTCACGACGCCACGGCGACGCCCACACCAGCAACGTGAACGTGCCCACCGCGGTCGCGACGAGGCCGCCAAACAGCTTGCCGTTCACACCGCCGAGGAACAGCACGCCCATCGCGATCGCCGCGATCACCATGAACGCGCCCATGTCCGGCTCGAGCAGCAGCAGCATGCCGACGAGACCGACCGCGACGGCCATCGGCAGAAAGCCCTTGGCGAAGCTGTGCATGTATTCCTGCTTGCGCACCGTGTAGTTCGCCGCGTAGATCGTCACCGCGAGCTTCATGATTTCCGACGGCTGCATGTTCGTGATGCCGAGCGGAATCCAGCGGCGCGCGCCGTTCACGCCCTTGCCGATGTGCGGGATCAGCACGATTACGAGCGCGACGAGCGAGATCAGGAAGAGCTTCGGTGCGTACTTGTCCCACGTCGAAATCGGAATGCGGAACGACGCGACGCCGACCGCCGCGCCCATCAGCACGAAGATGAGCTGGCGCACGAGGAACGCCCAATCGCGATACGACGCGTACTTCGGCGAATCGGGCATCGCGATCGACGCCGAGTACACCATCACGACGCCGAGCCCGAGCAGCGCGACGACGACCCACAGCAGCGAGTGGTCGTAGTCGAGCATGCGCGAGCGCAGCGGCCGCACGCCGTTGACCGCGCTCGCGAGACCGCTGCCGCCCGTGCGGGTGGACGTGCGCGCCGCGGCGCCGTTGCCGCCGGAGGGTTCGCGCGAGCCGAAACGTTCCGACCAGCTCATATCATCGTCCCCCGTTCGGCCGCGATATCTTCGACCGTGCTGCGGAATACCGCCGCGCGGTGTGCGTAACCCTTGAACATGTCGAAGCTCGCGCACGCGGGCGACAGCAGCACCGCGTCGCCGGGCTGCGCGAGCGCGGTGGCCGCGCGCGTCGCGTCTTCAAGAGTCGCGTGATCGGTCATCGCGACGCCGCAATGTTCGAGCGCCGCGCGAATCTGTGGCGCGTCGCGGCCGATCAGCATCACCGCGCGGCACCAGCGCATCACCGGTGCGGCGAGCGGCTCGAACTCCTGACCCTTGCCGTCGCCGCCGGCGATCAGCACGACGCACTGCGCGAGACCGTCGAGCGCGGCGACCGTCGCGCCGACGTTGGTGCCCTTGCTGTCGTCCACATAGTCGATGCCGTCGATCGACGCGATCAGTTCCACGCGATGCGGCTCGCCGCGATATTCGCGCAGGCCGTGCAAAAGCGGCGCGCCGGGCAGGCCGATCGCGCGTGCGAGCGCGTACGCGGCCAACGCGTTGGCGGCGTTGTGCAGGCCACGGATGCGCAGTGCGTCGGCGGGCATCAGACGCTTCGACGCGATGTCGGGCGTTGCGGCTGCTTCGTTCTTGCGACGGCGCTTCGGCGTCGGCGCCCCGAAGGAAGTCCCCTTGGGGGACTCGTCGCTCGCGTCGCGATCTTGCGCTTCGACGAGCCACACCATGCCGTTGTCGCGCAGGAGGCCATAGTCACCGTCGTTCTTCGGCTCGGTCACGCCGAACGTGACGACCTCCGCGTCGCCGCTGGCGGGCGCGAGCGCCATCACGCGTGCGTCGTCGCGGTTCAGCACGCGCACCGTCCGTGTACCGAAGATGCGGCCCTTCGCGGCTACGTACGCATCGAGTCCGCCGTGCCAGTCCAGATGATCCTGCGTGATGTTGAGCACGGCGGCCGCGTCCGGCGTAAACGTATGCGAGGTCTCTAGCTGGAAGCTCGACAGTTCGAGCACCCACACGTCGGGCAGCGCGGTCTGGTCGATCGCTTCGGAGAGCTTGTCGAGCAGCGACGGGCTGATGTTGCCCGCCACCGCGACCTTCTTGCCCGCGCGTTCGCACAGCAAGCCGGCGAGACTCGTCGTCGTGGTCTTGCCGTTCGTGCCGGTGATCGCGATCACCTTCGGCGCGTAGCCGGACTCGCCGAGCGTGCGCAGCGCCTGCGAGAACAGTTCGAGTTCGCCCCACACCGGGATGCCCTGCTCGCGCGCCGCCGTGACCAGCGGCAGCAGATCGGCGGCCAGCGGCGACAGTCCCGGGCTGATCGCGACCAGCTCGACGCCTTCGAGCAGCACCGGCGAAAACGGACCGCCGACGAAATCGGCATCGACGCCATGCGCTTCGAGCGCGGACAGATTCGGCGGCACTTCGCGCGTATCGGCCACGCGCAGCCGACAGCCGTGCCTGGCGCACCAGCGCGCCATCGCGAGACCGGATTCACCCAGTCCCAGCACGAGCACCATCGGCTTTTGCCGATCCCGAAACTTCTCGCCGAACATCGCCTGCTTCCTTAAATACTGCTGCTTAACGCAATTTGAGCGTGGACAAACCGAACAGGCACAACATCAACGTGATGATCCAGAAACGCACGACCACCTGCGTTTCCTTCCAGCCCGACAATTCGAAATGGTGATGCAGCGGTGCCATCTTGAAGAGCCGCCGCCCTTCGCCGTAACGGCGCTTCGTGTATTTGAACCACGTGACCTGCAGCATCACCGACAGCGTTTCCGCGACGAAAATGCCGCCCATGATGAACAGCACGATTTCCTGACGCACGATCACCGCAACGGTGCCGAGCGCGCCGCCGAGGGCCAGCGCGCCGACGTCGCCCATGAACATCTGCGCCGGGTGCGTGTTGAACCAAAGGAACGCGAGACCCGCGCCGCCCATCGCCGAACAGAAGATCAGCAATTCGCCCGCGCCGGGGATGTGCGGAAACAGCAGGTACTTCGAGTAGACCGAACTGCCCATCACGTACGCGAACACGCCGAGCGACGCGCCGACCAGCACGACCGGCATGATCACGAGGCCATCGAGGCCGTCGGTCAGGTTCACCGCGTTGCTCGCGCCGACGATCACCAGATACGTGAGCACGATGAAGCCCCACACGCCGAGCGGATAGGTCATCGACTTGAAGAACGGCAACAGCAGGTCGGCGCGCGCGGGCAGGCCCATCGACAGACCGCTGCGCACCCACGCCATGAACAGGTCGAACACGCGCACGTTGCTCGCCTCGGACACGCTGAACGCGAGATAAACCGCCGCGAACAAGCCGATCACCGATTGCCAGAAATACTTCTCGCGCGACGACATGCCGCGCGGGTCCTTGTGGACGACCTTGCGGTAATCGTCGACCCAGCCGATCACGCCGAAGCCGAACGTGACGAGCATCACGATCCAGATGAAGCGGTTGGTCAGATCGGCCCACAGCAGCGTGGCCACGGCAATGCCGAGCAGGATCAGCACGCCGCCCATCGTCGGCGTGCCCGATTTGACGAGGTGAGTTTGGGGGCCGTCCTTGCGAACGGCCTGGCCGACCTTCATCGCGGTCAGCTTGCGAATGACCGCCGGGCCGCAAACGAGCCCGATCAACAACGCGGTGATGGTCGCCATCACCGCGCGAAACGTCAGATAACTGAACACGCGCAAGAAGCTTGCGTCATTCTGCAGCCATTGCGCCAGCGCCAGTAGCATGCCTGGATCCTTCTATTTCAATGTGCAGCGGGCGTCGTGCCCGCGGCGTTGGGTTGTGGACTCGTAACGGCGTCCACCACGCGCTCCATCTGCATGAAGCGCGAGCCTTTCACGAGAAGCGTTGCGGCAGCGCCGAAGCCGGCCTGCTGCAGTTGCGCGACCAGTGCGCCGACATCGGCGACGTGGTGCGCACCCGCGCCGTATGCGGTGCAGGCGTCGCGCGAGGCGTCGCCGATCGCATACAGCGCGTCGATACCGCGCTCTTTCGCATACGCGCCGATTTCGCGGTGAAACGCCGGGCCGTTGTCGCCGACTTCGCCCATGTCGCCCATCACCAGCACACGCGGCGATTCACGTGACGCGAGCACGTCGATCGCGGCGCGCATCGAATCGGGATTCGCGTTGTAGGTGTCGTCGATCACGGTTGCGCCCGCGAGCGTGCCGAGCACGGCCTGCTTGACCTGCAGACGGCCCTTCACCGCGCCGAACGATTCGAGGCCGCGCTGGATCGCGTCGAGCGACACGCCCGCTGCCAACGCGGCGGAGGCCGCCGCGAGCGCGTTGTGCGCGTTGTGATTGCCGAGCACCTGCAGCGTGACGTCGAGATGGCCTTGCGGCGTGTCGATACTCAAACGCTTGCCGTCGAACCTGCCCTTCACCGCGGCTTCGGTCGTGCGCTCCGCGCTGTCCAACGCGAAATCGATGATGCGGCTGCCGGTCGCGGCGACGCGCCAGATGCTCGCGTATGCGTCGTCGGCGGGGAATACCGCCGTGCCTTCCGGCGACAGCACGTGAATCACGCTCGCGTGTTCGAGCGCGACCGCCTCGACGGTCGCCATGAATTCCTGGTGCTCGCGCTGCGCGTTGTTGACGACGGCAACCGTCGGCTCGGCAAGCTTCGCGAGCTGTTCAGTTTCGCCCGGATGGTTCATGCCGAGTTCGACCACCGCGAGCCGATGCGCGGCATGCAGACGGAACAGCGTGAGCGGAAGGCCGATGTCGTTGTTGAAATTGCCCGCGGTCGCGAGACGCGCATCCGCGCCGACTGCGGCCGCGAAGATCGAGGCGATCATTTCCTTGACCGTGGTCTTGCCGTTGCTGCCCGTGACCGCGACGAGCGGCAGCTCGAACTGACGACGCCAGCCGCGCGCGAGCGCGCCGAGCGCTTCGCGCGTATCGGCGACGCGGATCGCGGGCACGCTCCAGCTATCCGGCGTGCGCGCGACGAGCACCGCCGCGACGTTGCGCTCGGCCACTTGCGGCAGGAAGTCGTGCGCGTCGAAACGGTCGCCCTTGATCGCGATGAACAGATCGCCGGGGCCAGCGCTGCGGCTGTCGGTCGACACGCGCTCGAAGCGCACGCTGTCGTCGCCGGTGACGCTCGCGCCGGGGATCTGCGCGGCGGCTGCACGTAGCGAGAACATGTTCATTCGCCACCTCCGCGTGTTTGTGTGGCGCGCGCGGCAAGCGCGAGGCGGGCGTGGTCCTGATCGGAGAAAGCGCGTTTCTTGCCCATGATTTCCTGTGTGGCTTCGTGCCCCTTGCCGGCCAGCACGATCACGTCTTCGCGCGCGGCGCCGCGGATCGCCTGCAGGATCGCGCTCGCGCGGTCCTCGATGCGGCGCGCCTGCGACGCTTCCTGCATGCCCGCGGCAATTTGGTCGATGATCGCGAGCGGATCTTCGCTGCGCGGGTTGTCGCTCGTCACGACGACGTCGTCCGCCAGCCGCTCGGCGATCGCGCCCATCAGCGGACGCTTGGTCGCATCGCGGTCGCCGCCGCAGCCGAACATGCAGACGAGTTCGCCGCCGCGCGCGGTCGCGATCGGCCGCAGTGCTTCGAGCGTCTTTTCGAGCGCATCGGGTGTGTGCGCGTAGTCGATCACGACGAGCGGCTCGTCGTTTTGCAGTCGGCCGCCCAGACGCTGCATGCGGCCGTTCACCGGTTCGAGCTTCGCGAGTTCGGCGAGCGCAGCGTCGAACGGCACGTCGGCGGCGAGCAGCACGCCGAGCACCGCGAGCAGATTGCCGACGTTGAAGAGGCCGAGCGTTTGCACTTCGACTTCGGCGTTGCCCCAGTCCGAGGTGCTCAGATGAAACGCGGTGCCGGTCGCGGTGGCATGCACGTTCGATGCAGTGAGCCACGCGTCGGCTTGCGGTGTGCCGTCAGCGTCGGCGTCGCCATGCTCGCCCTCGATGCCATACGCGATCGTGCGCGCGTGACTACGCGTGCTCGCGAGCAAACGCCGGCCGGCGGCATCGTCGCGATTGATCACGGCCGCGCGCAGCTCGGGCCAGGCGAACAGACGCGCCTTGGCGGCTTCATAGGCTTCGAACGTGCCGTGATAGTCGAGATGGTCCTGCGTCAGGTTCGTGAACACCGCGATGTCGAAAGCGGTGCCGTTCACGCGCCCCTGGTGCAGCGCATGCGACGACACTTCCATCGCCACCGCCTGCGCGCCCGCGTCGCGCAATTGCGCGAGGCTGCGTTGCAATTGCGGTGCGTCGGGCGTCGTGAAGCCGGTGTGCACGAGCTGGCCGACGAGCCCAGTGCCGAGCGTGCCGACGATCGCACAGCGCATGCCGCGCGCGGACAGCGCCGCGGCGACCCACTGGCTGCACGAGGTCTTGCCGTTCGTGCCGGTGATGCCGACCGCGAGCATCGCGTCGCTCGGATCGCGATACCACGCGCTCGCGATCGTGCCGGCGAGTTCGTTCAACGCCGGCACCGCATGTGCGGCGGCCGCGTCGAGCGTGCCGCTGAAACCTTCGGGTTGCACCAGCACGGCGGCCGCACCGCGCTCGATGGCCGCGTCGATAAATGCGCGGTTGTCCGCGCCATCGACCGCGTACGCGAAGAACGCGTCGCCGGCCGCGAGCGAGCGCGTGTCGGCGTGCAGATGCGCGCCTGGCTGCACGTGCGCGTGCAGCCAGGCGAGGGCGTCGGCGATCTGCCGGTGCGCTGGATGTTGCTCGCGCAGCGCGCTCATCGCTCGACTCCTGGATGATTTTTCGGGGTGGCGGAAATGGTCATCTTCTTCACGCCGGGGCTCGTCGACAGCCTCTTTACCACGGGCGGCGTGGCCGGCGCGCCGGGCGCGGGCGGCGCCGAATCGTCGGACACGACCATCTGCTTGACGGGCATGTCGGGCGGCACGTTCAGCGCGCGCAGCGTATCCCCGGCGATGCCCGAAAACACCGGGCCCGACACCTGGCCGCCGAAGTGGCTACCGGCCGTCGGCTCGTCGACCGACACCGCCACGACGATGCGCGGATTCGGCATCGGCGCCATGCCGACGAACGAGGCGCGATATTTGGAGTGGTCGTAGCCGTGCGGACCGTGCTTGTACGCGGTACCGCTCTTGCCGCCGACGCGATAGCCGGGCACCGCCGCATCCGGCGACGTGCCTTGCGGCGACACCACGGTTTCGAGCATCGCGCGCACTTCACGCGCGGTGGTCGGCGAGAAGATCTGCGGACCGGTGGCCGGCGGGTCGCCCGGCGTGTGGAAAATCGTCACCGGCATGATTTCGCCGTCGTGCGCGATCGCGGTGTACGCGCGGCCGAGCTGGAACAGCGACACCGACAGGCCATAGCCGTACGACATCGTCGCCTGCTCGATACGGCGCCAGCTCTTCCACGGACGCAGACGGCCCGCCGCCGCGCCCGGAAAGCCGACCTTCGGCGCCTGGCCGAGACCGATGCTGGTGTACATGTTCCACATCTCTTCGGGCCGCAACTGCATCGCGATTTTGGTCGCGCCGATGTTGCTCGACTTCTGGATCACGCCGCCGACCGTCAGCACGCCGAAGCCGCTGTCGTCGGTAATCGGCGCGCCGTCGAGTACGAAGTGGCCGTTGCCCGTATCTACCAGTGTAGTCGGCGTCACCCGGTGCAGATCGAGCGCGAGCGACACCGTGAACGGCTTCATGATCGAACCCGGCTCGAACGTGTCGGTCAGGATGCGGTTGCGCAGCTGGTCGCCGGTCAGGTGCGAGCGGTCGTTCGGGTTGTAGGTCGGGTAATTGACGAGCGCGAGCACTTCGCCGGTGCGCACGTCGATCACCATCGCCGCGCCGGCCTTCGCCTTGAATTTCTCGACGGCCGCTTTCAGGTTCGTATAGGCGATGTACTGGATCTTGCTGTCGATCGACAGATCGACGTCCTTGCCGTTGTGCGGCACGACCTGTTCGTCGACGTCCTCGATGATGTGGCCCATCCGGTCCTTGATCACGCGACGGCTGCCCGACATGCCCGCGAGCAGCTTCTGGTCGCCGAGCTCGACGCCTTCCTGGCCCTCGTCCTCGACGTTTGTGAAGCCGATCAGGTGAGCGGTGATCTCGCCTTCCGGATAGAAGCGCTTGTACTCGTCGCGCGAGTAAATGCCGGGGATGTCGAGCGCCGCGACTTTTTCTGCGACGTCGACCGGCACCTGGCGCTTCACGTAGACGAAGGTCTTGTCTTCCGACAGCTTCGAGCGCAATTCCCTAGTGGTCATGCCGAGCAGTTTGCCGAGCGCGTCGAGCTTGTCGGCGCCGAGGTCGTCGGGCACCGATTCGGGAATCGCCCAGATTGCACGCACCGGCAGACTCGTGGCGAGCACGAGACCGTTGCGGTCGAGAATCTTGCCGCGCGTGGCCGGCATGTCGATGCGGCGCTGATAGCGGATCTCGCCCTGCTTCAGATAGAACGCGTTGCCCGGGCCCTGAATCCAGAACGCGCGCGCGGCAAGCGCGACGAACGCCATGAACAGCAGGAACACGACGAGCTTCGAGCGCCACATCGGCAGGCGCACCGACAGAATCGGGTTGGCCGAAAACGCAACGCTCTTGTGGGCCGACGATTTTTTCATCGCGTGGCTCCGCGACGGGTCGCGACCGGCGCCGAGGCCGGCGCGGAAGTCGGAATGGGTGCGTCGATCGCCGTCGCGGCGCCCGGGGCGAGCGTCAGGTACTGGGTGCGGCCCGTGGTGACCGATTGCATCTTCAGCGAGGCGGTGGCGAGCTGCTCGATGCGCGACGTTTTGGACAGCGCGCTCTGCTGATATTGAAGCTGCGAATAGTCCTGCTGCAGCTGACGCTCCTGCGACTGCGCGCGCTGCAGCTGGATAAAGATCTGACGCTGCTGATTGGTCGCGTTGACGACCGACAAGGCACAGCCCATCACGATGATCAGCAGGAAAATATTGAGGCGGTTCATGGCGCGATCCGCTCCGCCACGCGCATCACGGCAGAACGGGCGCGCGGGTTGCCGGCGACCTCAGCGTCGCTCGCGAATACGCGGCCGATGATCTTGAGCGGAGGGCTCGGCAGGTCGACCGCGCGGATCGGCAGACGGCGATCCACCGCCGGCGTGCTCGCGTGCGCCTGCATGAATCGCTTGACGATCCGGTCCTCGAGCGAATGAAAGCTGATGACCACCAGCCGCCCCCCTTGCTCCAACAACGACAACGCTGCTTCTAGAACGACTTGCAGCTCCGCAAGCTCTTGATTGACGTGAATCCGTATAGCCTGAAAGGTGCGGGTTGCCGGGTCCTTGCCCTTCTCACGGGTTTTGACGACGTTAGCCACGATTTGGGCAAGCTCGCCCGTGCTGACGAGAGGCCCAAGACGGTCGGACTCTGCCCGGCGAGCAACAAGCGCCTTTGCAATCTGAAAAGCAAACCGTTCTTCCCCATAATCTCGTATCACCTCCGTCAATTCCTGCACCGTGGCCCGCGCGAGCCAGTCAGCGGCGGACTCGCCGCGCGTCGGGTCCATCCGCATGTCGAGCGGGCCGTCGGCGCGGAAGCTGAAGCCCCGCTCCGGATCGTCGACTTGCGGCGACGACACGCCCAGATCCAGCAACACCCCCGACACACGCCCTACCCCGCGCTCCGCCATCGCGGCGCGCAGTGAAGCAAAACTCTCGTGGACGATGGCAAAGCGCGGATCGGCGATCTTCTGCGCCGTCGCGATCGCGAGCGGATCTTTATCGAACGCGATCAGCCGCCCTGCTTCACCGAGCCGTTCCAGCACGAGGCGGCTATGGCCGCCACGGCCGAACGTGCCGTCCACATACGTGCCGTCGGCGCGCGTGACCAGCGCATCGACCGCTTCGTTCAACAGCACCGTGCGATGCTGCAATTCGTTTCCCATCGCAGAAGCCATATAAATAAGCCGCGATCAGAACGTGAAATCTTTCAACGCGTCGGGCATGCCCTCGGCGATCGCCGCCTGTTCCTTCGCGGCGTAGATCTGTGCATCCCACAGCTCGAAATGGCGGCCCATGCCGAGCAAGGTCACTTCTTTCTCCAGCGAGCCAGCCGCTCGCAACTCCGGCGACACGAGCACACGGCCTGCGCCGTCCATATCCACATCCATTGCATTGCCGAGAAAAATGCGTTTCCACCAGGCGGCGTTCATGGGCAGCTTGTCAACCTTGTCACGGAAGATTTCCCATTCGGGGCGCGGAAAGAGCAACAGGCAGCCGTCCGGGTGCTTGGTGATCGTCACCCGGCCCTCTGCCTGTGTTTGCAGCGCATCCCGATAACGAGAGGGAATCGACATCCGCCCTTTCGCATCGAGCGTCAGCGCCGACGCCCCTTGGAACACTTCGCTCTCCCCTATTGCGGCGCTGTTTGCGCCGCCCGCCCGGTCCGTGAAAATCTACCCGAAAGTGATGCCGAGAACACACAAAAATACACTTTCTCACACTGTCTCCCACTTTAGAGGAACGCTAAACACGGGTCAAGGGAGCGGCGCGCTTTTCGAGCGGTTTTTGTTTGCTAGAACAAGGACTTAGGGCGACTCCTTCACGTCCCGCATAAAAACGGAAAACCGTTATAAATGAATGGGCTAGTGCAACTTGTGAAGGTGATACGTGAAAAGTGCGAGAAAACACCGCGAATTGAAAGAGATCGTCAAGGGATTCTGAAAGGGAAAGAGGCGGCGTCGCCCGGACCGACGACGAACAGGGCGCGCGGCGCCGTCTCGCTTGCGGAAATGCGTTCAGCGATGGTTGAGGCGATACGTGCGGTGCTCCGGTTAGCGAAGCGAAGCGGGTGAAACGCTCATATGTAATAGGCGGTGCGCGTCATCACCTTCGACATCGCACGCATCAACGCGCGTGCAGGAAACGGCAACTCGATGCCGCCCGCGTCCATCGCGGCCTTGCCGTGCTGCGCTTCATCGACGCGCATCTGCTCGACGATCGCGCGCGATTCATGGTCCGCGGCGGGGAGCTGGTCGAGATGACTGTCGAGATGCTGCTCGACCTGGCGCTCCGTTTCGGCCATGAAGCCAAGACTCACGCGATCGCCGAGACGCCCCGCGGCGAGACCGATCGCGAGCGCGCCGGTGTACCACAGCGGATTGAGCAGACTCGGACGCGAGTCGAGCGCCTGGAGGCGTTTGGCGGTCCACGCCAGATGATCCTCTTCTTCCGACGCGGCGTGATCGAACATGGCGCGCAATGAAGGTGAGTCGGTGGCGAGTTTCTGCGCCTGGTAAAGCGCCTGCGCGCACACTTCGCCGACGTGGTTCACTCGCATCAAACCCGCCGCATGCGCGCGCTCCGCGGGCGAGAGTTCGGGAGCTTCGGCCGTCGCCGCGGAAGCCTGCGGAAGCGGCAGCGGACGGCTCATCCGCGAGGCCCCCATCAGTGAGCGTAAACCCCGATCAAACTCGCCAATCAACTCGTCCAGCAACATAAAGCGCTCCCTGATTCGATACCGCCGCATCGTTCCGGAAGGTCCGTGCGACAAGGCCTCGCGACGCGAAACCGGTGGCCCGACAGGCACCAATCCGCATGCAATGGGCGGTTAATTTGCGATTCTAGACCATGTTGCGTAAACGAAACAGCGGCCTTCCCGAGCGACTCCTTTTTCTTTGTTCCATGTATGCCTTTTGTTACATTACGTGGCAACTTCTCGCGAAGTTGGACAGCAAGGCCTTCAGCACTAACTAAATATTTCGCCTTGTACAAAAGATTCGTATTCCTTGGAGATCATTCGATGAAAAAGTCGCTTCTCGCTCTCGCAGCACTGGGCGCATTCGCAGGCGTCGCTCATGCGCAGAGCAGCGTGACCCTGTACGGCATCGTAGACGTTGGTATCAACATGAACACCAACTCGGGCGGTAAGCATCTGTACAACATGTCCAGCGGCGTCCTGCAAGGCTCGCGTTTCGGCCTGCGTGGCACTGAAGATCTGGGCGGCGGTCTGAAGGCCCTGTTCGTGTTGGAAAACGGCTTTGACGTGACCAACGGCAAGCTCGGTCAAGGCGGCCTGATGTTCGGTCGTCAGGCATATGTCGGTCTGTCGAGCCAGTTCGGCACGGTCACGCTGGGTCGTCAGTACGACTCCGTCGTCGACTACGTGGGTCCGTTCGAATCGGGTGATCAGTGGGGCGGCTACATCGCCGCTCACCCGGGCGATATCGATAACTTCAACAACGCGTATCGCACCAACAACACGGTCAAGTAC
Organism: Paraburkholderia sp. 35.1; assembly: GCF_050436525.1. Classification (NCBI taxonomy): domain Bacteria; kingdom Pseudomonadati; phylum Pseudomonadota; class Betaproteobacteria; order Burkholderiales; family Burkholderiaceae; genus Paraburkholderia; species Paraburkholderia sp. 35.1. Next base: position 1,491,178 of record NZ_JBNDMJ010000003.1, read on the forward strand.
ACCAGCAAAAACTACAACGGCCTGACGTTCGGCGGCACGTATAGCTTCGGCGGCGTCGCCGGTGACTTCACGCACAACCAGATCTGGTCGTTGGGTGCTGGCTATAACAACGGTCCGCTGCAATTGGGCTTGGGTTATTTGAACGCGCGTACGCCGGCAGCTTCGGGCGGTCTGTTCAACAACGGCGGCACGATCGCAACGAATACGCCGGCCGTGGGTACTACTGCAGCTAACTTCGCAGTCACGACCCCGATCTACGCAGGCTTCGCATCGGCCAACACGTACCAGGTCGTCGGCGCGGGCGGTGCATACACGTTTGGCGCGGCAACCATCGGCCTGACGTATTCGAACATCCAGTTCGGCAACCTCGGCAAGACGTTCGCGTCGCCGTTCGCTGGCCAGAAGGCAACGTTCAACAACGGCGAAATCAACTTCAAGTATCAGTTGACCCCGGCACTGCTGGTCGGCGCAGCGTATGACTACACGCGCGGCGAGCAGATCGAAGGCAACTCGCGTGCTCAGTACCACCAAGGCGCGCTGGGCGTGGACTACTTCCTGTCCAAGCGTACCGACGTGTACCTGGTCGGCGTGTACCAGCACGCTTTGGGCGACACGGTCAACGCAACGGGTCAGGTGGTCGCAGCAACGGCAGGCATCAACGGCCTGACCGGTTCGACGAGCAGCAACCAGTTCACGGCTCGCATCGGTATCCGTCACAAGTTCTAATAAGTCGTAAAAAAACGCAGTTTGTCTCAAAGGCGCCTTCGGGCGCCTTTTTTTATGCGCGGATTTTGTACGGGCAACAAAAAGCCCGGCGCACTTTCGTGCGCCGGGCTTTTGTTTTTCGCTCGCTTAAGCCCTGCCGTCGCGCAACTCGCGGCGCAGGATCTTGCCGACATTGCTCTTCGGCAACTCGGTGCGGAATTCGACGACCTTCGGCCGCTTGTAGCCGGTCAGTTGCGTTTTGCAGTATGCGAAGATCTGTTCGTCGGTCAGCGACGGATCCTTTTTCACGACGAACAGCTTCACTGCCTCGCCGGAATGCTGATCCGGTACACCCACCGCCGCGACTTCGAACACACCCGGCAGCTTTGCGACGACGTCCTCGACTTCATTCGGATACACGTTGAAGCCGGACACCAGAATCATGTCCTTCTTGCGATCGACGATCTTCACAAAGCCGTCCGCGCCCATGATGCCGACGTCGCCTGATTTAAAGAAGCCATCCGCCGTCATCACCTTGGCGGTTTCGTCGGGCCTGTTCCAGTAGCCCGCCATCACCTGCGGGCCGCGGATGCAGATCTCGCCGGACTGGCCGGGCGGCACTTCGTTGCCTTCGTCGTCGCGGATCGAGACTTCGGTCGACGGCAGTGGCAGGCCGATCGTGCCGTTGTATTCGGTGGCGGTGACCGGATTGCAGGTCACGCACGGCGACGTTTCCGAGAGCCCGTAGCCCTCGACGATCGGCGTGCGCGTCAGCTCGAACCAGCGCTTCGCGACCGCCTCCTGCACCGCCATGCCGCCGCCGTTCGCGGTCAGCAGCTTCGAGAAGTCGAGCTTATGGAAGTCGGGGCTGTTCAACATCGCGTTGTAGAGCGTGTTGACCGCGGGAATCGTCGTGATCGCATACCCCTCGAGCGACTTGATCATGCCGGGGATATCGCGCGGATTCGGAATCAGCACGCCGAGACCGCCGGTGCGGATCGTCAGCAGCCCGCACACGGTCAGCGCGAACACGTGATACAGCGGCAACGCGACGACCGTAATGAACTGATCGATATCCGTGCGGTTCGCGCGCACCGGATTGAGCCAGACCTCCGACTGCAGCACGTTCGCGATCAGGTTCCGGTGCAGCAGCGTCGCGCCCTTGGCCACGCCGGTGGTGCCGCCAGTGTATTGCAGGAACGCGATATCGTCGGGCCCCTGCCGGACCGGCTTGAACGTCAGACGTGCGCCCTCCGAGAGCGTGTCGTTGAACTTGACGTGCCCAGCCAGGCTCCACGCCGGCACCATCTTCTTGACCTTGCGCACGACGAAGTTCACGAGCGGGCCTTTGATGCCCATCAGGTCGCCCATCGCCGCGACGACCACATGCTTGACCGCCGTATTGCGCACGATTGCTTGCAAGGTCCCCGCGAAATTCTCGAGCAGAATGATCGCCTCAGTGCCGCTGTCCTTCAGTTGGTGCTCGAGTTCGCGCGGCGTGTACAGCGGATTCACATTCACGACCACATAGCCCGCGCGCAGAATCGCGGCGAGCGCGACTGGATACTGCAGCACGTTCGGCATCATGATCGCGACACGCGAGCCGCGCGTGAGCCCTTTCGACTGCAGCCACGCTGCAAGATTGCGCGAAAGTTCGTCGAGTTCACCGTAGCTGATCTGCTTGCCCATGCACACGAACGCCGGCTTTGCGCGGTGTTCGCGAAAGGCTTCCTCGAGCAACTCGGCCACCGACGAATAGCGTGTCGGGTCGATCTCTGCTGGAACGCCGGGCGGATAAGATTTCAGCCAGATTTTCTCCATGCAGCGTCTCCTGAATTATTTTCGAATGGTCGTGCTAAAAACGCATCGTAGCATGGGCATATTGCGGCCAATGGGCAAAGCGATGAGGTTAGACGGCAGCCTCGAACTTGCGAGGCTGGGCGCCAGCTTCAATGTGCGGCGCGGCTTTCAGGCCCGCTCGACGTCGACGAGACAGTCGTAAAACGTCGCCGAACCGCCGAAATCGGTGAGTGCCTGGCTCGTCAACTGGTTCGCGTTGCGGCCGTCCGGCGCGAGCTTCTTCCACCAGATCGACAACCCGACGACCAGGCCTTCGCGCGCCCGGTCGGTCACGCGGGCACGCGCTTGCATCGAGCCGCGGTCGTTGAAGATGCGCACCTGATCGCCGTCGCCGATGCCGCGCGCGTGCGCGTCGGCAGGGTGGATGTCCAGATGCGGCTCGCCTTCCGTCGCGCGCAGACTCTCGATGTTGACGAAGGTGCTGTTCAGGAAGTTGCGCGCGGGCGGTGAAATCATCGCGAGCGGATAGCGGACCGCCAGTTCGGGCGCGCCGTCGGCCGATTCGTAGGGCGGCAGGTAGTCCGGCAGCGGGTCGAGGCCCTGTTGCGCAAGGCGCTCGCTGTAGAACTCGCACTTGCCGGATGGCGTGCGAAAACCACCGTCGGCAAATGGCGCGTCAGGCACATTGAGACGGGCCCAGCCGGCTTGCTTCAGCATCGGCCAGTCGACACCGTCCAGCGTCTTGTCGTCCCAGCGAAATGCGGCTTGCGCGACGGCTTCGTCGCTGTCGAAGAGCGCCGGTTCCGTCATGCCCATGCGGCGCGCGAGGCTGCGGAAGATCTCGGTATTCGGCCGTGCGTCGCCGAACGGCGCGATGGCGGGCAGGTTGACCATCACGTGCGTGTGACCGTACGACTTGTGCACGTCGAGATGCTCGAGCTGCGTCGTGGCAGGCAACAGCAGGTCGGCATAATCCGCGGTGTCGGTCTGGAAATGCTCGAGCACGATCGTGAACAGATCCTCGCGCCCAAAACCCGCCGCGACGCGTTCGGAGTCCGGTGCGACCGCGACCGGATTCGAGTTGTAGACCACGATCGCCTCGACCTTGGGGCCGAACGTCGCGTCGCCCGGATGCAGCAACGCGTCGCCGATCGCATTCATATTGATCACGCGGCTCGGCTTCGACGGCCAACCCGGCATCAGGTCGGGACGCTGCAACGCGTGCGAGTCGACCGGTGCCCAACCGCTCGACGACAGCAGCGCCCCGCCCGCGCGCTCGCGCCATGCGCCGGTCAGCGACGGCAGACACGCGATTGCGCGCACTGCATTGCCGCCGCCACGCACCCGCTGCAGACCGTAGTTCAAGCGAATCGCGGCTTTCCGCGTGCTGGCGTAAAGTCGCGCAAGATCGGCGATTTCCTCTTCTTCGACGCTACAAATTTCACTAACCCGAGACAATGGATAGCTGAGCGCACGCACCTTCAAGTCGGCGAAGCCCAGCGTGTGCGCCGCGATGTACTCCTGATCGAGCAGATTCTCGGTAATCAGGACGTTCATGATGCCGAGCGCGAGAGCGCCGTCTGTGCCTGGCTTTAGCGCGATGTGTTGATGGCATTTCTCCGCGGTCAGCGAGCGATACGGATCGATTGCGATCAGCCGGGCGCCGCGACGTTTGGCTTCCTGCGCGCGCGTCCAGAAATGCAGATTCGATGCGATCGGATTCGCTCCCCAGATCAGGATCACCTCGCTCTCGGCGAAAAACTCGGTGTGCATACCGATGCCGGCGCCGTACGTGTATTTGAGGCCGGCAGCGCCGGCCGCCGCGCAAATCGCGCGATCCAGCTGCGAGGCGCCGAGCTTGTGGAAAAAGCGTTGCGCGATGCTATCGCCCTGCACCAGGCCCATCGTGCCCGCGTAGCTGTAAGGCAGAATCGCTTCCGGCGCGCGACGGACAATCTCGCCGAGGCGGCTTGCGGCAAGGTCGAACGCTTCGTCCCAGTTGATTGGCTCGAAACGGCCCTCGCCCTTGCGGCCGACACGCTTCATGGGCGTCGTCAATCGGTTCGGATGGTATACACGCTCCGCGTAACGACTGACCTTTGTGCACAGCACGCCCTGAGTCGGCGGATGGTCGGGATCGCCGGCGACCTTGATCGCCCGTCCATTGTCGATGGTCACGCGCATCGCGCAGGTGTCGGGGCAATCGTGCGGGCACACGGCGCGCGCGAATTCGGTCGGAGCGTTCATCGGCAATGTGTCCTGGCGAGCAGTAAGCGGTCGCGCAAAGTGGAATTTTATTACGTCTATAGGCCGCCGACCTCGGTGGCGCCACCAAAAATGCCTTCGGCGTAGAATGAATTATCCGCAGTGCCCGGGCCGACGTGGTCCGCGGCGATCTCATGCTCGTCAAGCACAAACGCATAATCACTCAATCATGAAACTCATCCCCGAAATTCAGGCCGCTCGCGGCGAAATCCAGACCCTTCGACGAACCATCCATGCCCACCCGGAGCTGCGCTACGAAGAGACGGCGACTGCTGATCTCGTCGCGCGTTCGCTCGAGTCCTGGGGCATCGAGACCCACCGTGGTTTCGGCAAGACGGGCGTGGTCGGCGTATTGAAACGAGGTAACGGCTCGCGCGCGATTGGTCTGCGAGCCGACATGGACGCGCTGCCGATCCAGGAGCTCAACAGCTTCGATCATCGGTCGACGAACGACGGCAAGATGCATGCGTGCGGGCACGACGGGCATACGGCGATGCTGCTCGGTGCCGCGCACTACCTGGCCAAACATGGTGCTTTCGACGGCACGATCGTGTTCATTTTCCAGCCGGCTGAAGAGGGCGGCGCCGGCGCGAAGGCTATGATCGACGACGGCTTGTTCAACAAATTCCCCGTGGACGCCGTGTTTGGCATTCACAACTGGCCGGGCATGCCGGCGGGCCACTTCGGCGTAACCGAAGGCCCGATCATGGCGTCGAGCAATGAATTTCGCATCGAAATCAAGGGCGTCGGCTCGCATGCAGCGCTACCGCACAATGGCCGTGATCCGGTCTTTGCGGCGGTGCAAATTGCCAACGGGCTGCAAAGCATCATCACGCGAAACAAAAAGCCGCTGGATACTGCGGTATTGTCGATAACGCAGATACATGCGGGCGATGCGGTCAATGTGGTACCGGACGACGCTTGGATCGCGGGGACCGTTCGGACCTTCACTACAGAAACGCTCGACCTGATCGAGTCACGCATGCGCAAGATCGCGCACAGTACGGCCGAAGCATACGATTGCTCCGTTCAGGTCCAATTCCACCGGAACTATCCCCCGACGATCAACAGCAGCGAGGAAGCGCGTTTTGCGGCGTCGGTCATGAAAGAGATCGTTGGCGCGGAAAATGTCGATGACGCGGTTGAACCGACCATGGGTGCCGAAGATTTTTCGTTCATGCTGTTGGCGAAACCGGGTTGCTATGCGTTTTTGGGCAACGGCGATGGCGGCCACCGCGAGGCGGGCCACGGCGCGGGCCCTTGTATGCTGCACAACGCGAGTTATGACTTTAACGACGAGTTGTTGCCGGTGGGATCGACGTATTGGGTCCGACTGGCGCAGAAGTTTCTGGCGCAAGGGAAGTAGAGAGTTGATGCGTCGGAGCTGAGGGATGCGCTGAAGCAAATCATGGAACTCCAGCAACTGCTCGGCAAAAAGACAATGGAGAACGAGATTCTCCGTGAGGCGGTGGAGGTGGCGAAGTCGCGAAAATGGATTGCGCGCTCAACCTCATTGCCGGGGGACGAGCAGTGAAGCAGGTCTGCGACGTTCTCGGTGTAGCGCGCTCAAACCTGGCGTCAAGGCTTGCACGTCCAGCCGACTGGCAGGATGGACGCAGCGCCAGGAAGACGGACGATGCCGGGCTGGTCGAAGAAATACGGCTGACCGTCACTGACCTGCCGAGCTATGGTTATCGCCGGGTCTGGGGTATATTGCGTCGGCAGCGGGAGAACCAGTTGAAAAGCGTTGAGGCGGGCGGAGGCGTCGCTTGCTTCAATGCTGTTTGTTAATTTTGGCCGCGTAAACGCAAAAACCCCACCGCGGCGGGTGGGGTTTCTGACTGGGGGGGAGCCTGACGATTACCTACTTTCACACGGGCAATCCGCACTATCATCGGCGTGGAGTCGTTTCACGGTCCTGTTCGGGATGGGAAGGGGTGGGGCCGACTCGCTATGGTCATCAGGCATGACGGGTTGCTGCGTCGCAGGGTTGAAGTCAACCGGTCGCGCCACAGCCAATCGGGAAGAAGCGTAAAGGATTCGAGTGTGGGGGGTTGTGTTGTTTCTGGCACAACACTGAATCCCAACCGGGCGTTTCTGTGAGCTCCCGCGGGAGGTCACACAAATCCCCTTCGGGGATCGGACCCGCGTAAGTGCTGAAGCACTCACGCGGGTCGAGACACACCTGTTATAGGATCAAGCCTTACGGGCAATTAGTATCAGTTAGCTCAGTACATTACTGTACGTGCACACCTGACCTATCAACGTCCTGGTCTTGAACGACCCTTCAAGGGGCTCGAAGCCCCGGGGATATCTCATCTTAAGGCGAGTTTCCCGCTTAGATGCTTTCAGCGGTTATCTCTTCCGAACATAGCTACCCGGCGATGCCACTGGCGTGACAACCGGTACACCAGAGGTTCGTCCACTCCGGTCCTCTCGTACTAGGAGCAGCCCCCTTCAAATATCCAGCGCCCACGGCAGATAGGGACCAAACTGTCTCACGACGTTTTAAACCCAGCTCACGTACCTCTTTAAATGGCGAACAGCCATACCCTTGGGACCGGCTACAGCCCCAGGATGAGATGAGCCGACATCGAGGTGCCAAACACCGCCGTCGATATGAACTCTTGGGCGGTATCAGCCTGTTATCCCCAGAGTACCTTTTATCCGTTGAGCGATGGCCCTTCCATACAGAACCACCGGATCACTATGACCTGCTTTCGCACCTGTTCGACTTGTCAGTCTCACAGTCAAGCACGCTTATGCCATTGCACTATCAGCACGATTTCCGACCGTACCTAGCGTACCTTCGTACTCCTCCGTTACACTTTGGGAGGAGACCGCCCCAGTCAAACTGCCTACCATGCACTGTCCCCGACCCGGATCACGGGCCAAGGTTAGAACCTCAAACAGATCAGGGTGGTATTTCAAGGACGGCTCCATTGAGACTGGCGTCCCAACTTCATAGCCTCCCACCTATCCTACACAGACCGGTTCAAAGTCCAATGCAAAGCTGCAGTAAAGGTTCATGGGGTCTTTCCGTCTAGCCGCGGGGAGATTGCATCATCACAAACACTTCAACTTCGCTGAGTCTCGGGAGGAGACAGTGTGGCCATCGTTACGCCATTCGTGCAGGTCGGAACTTACCCGACAAGGAATTTCGCTACCTTAGGACCGTTATAGTTACGGCCGCCGTTTACCGGGACTTCAATCAGGAGCTTGCACCCCATCATTTAATCTTCCGGCACCGGGCAGGCGTCACACCCTATACGTCCACTTTCGTGTTTGCAGAGTGCTGTGTTTTTATTAAACAGTCGCAGCCACCAGTTTATTGCAACCCTTTCACCCTTCTGGCGCAGGCCAGTCAGGCTATGAGGGCGTACCTTATCCCGAAGTTACGGTACCAATTTGCCGAGTTCCTTCTCCCGAGTTCTCTCAAGCGCCTTAGAATACTCATCTCGCCCACCTGTGTCGGTTTGCGGTACGGTCACTGTGAAACTGAAGCTTAGAGGCTTTTCCTGGAACCCCTTCCAGTTGCTTCGCCACCGAAGTGGCTCGCCTCGCACCCTTGAATTCCGCGCCCGGATTTGCCAAAGCGCCTTCTCCAATGCAAGGACCGGGACTTCCAACACCCGGACAACCTTCCGCGATCCGTCCCCCCATCGCATTTCACAATGGTGCAGAAATATTAATCTGCTTCCCATCAGCTACGCATTTCTGCCTCGCCTTAGGGGCCGACTCACCCTACGCCGATGAACGTTGCGTAGGAAACCTTGGGCTTACGGCGAGGGGGCCTTTCACCCCCTTTATCGCTACTCATGTCAGCATTCGCACTTCCGATACCTCCAGCACACTTTCCAGTGCACCTTCGCAGGCTTACGGAACGCTCTCCTACCATGCACATTACTGTGCATCCGCAGCTTCGGTATATGGCTTAGCCCCGTTACATCTTCCGCGCAGGACGACTCGATCAGTGAGCTATTACGCTTTCTTTAAAGGGCTGGCTGCTTCTAAGCCAACCTCCTGACTGTTTTAGCCTTCCCACTTCGTTTCCCACTTAGCCATATTTGGGGACCTTAGCTGGCGGTCTGGGTTGTTTCCCTCTTGACACCGGACGTTAGCACCCGATGTCTGTCTCCCGTGATTGCACTCTTCGGTATTCGGAGTTTGCTATGGCGTAGTAATCCGCAATGGACCCCACAACCATGACAGTGCTCTACCCCCGAAGGTGATACACGAGGCACTACCTAAATAGTTTTCGGAGAGAACCAGCTATTTCCAGGTTTGTTTAGCCTTTCACCCCTATCCACAGCTCATCCCCTAACTTTTCAACGTTAGTGGGTTCGGTCCTCCAGCACGTGTTACCGTGCCTTCAACCTGGCCATGGATAGATCACCTGGTTTCGGGTCTACACCCAGCGACTGGACGCCCTGTTCGGACTCGCTTTCGCTACGCCTGCCCTAATCGGTTAAGCTCGCCACTGAATGTAAGTCGCTGACCCATTATACAAAAGGTACGCCGTCACCCCTTCGCAGAGGCTCCGACTGTTTGTATGCATGCGGTTTCAGGATCTGTTTCACTCCCCTCCCGGGGTTCTTTTCGCCTTTCCCTCACGGTACTGGTTCACTATCGGTCGATCACGAGTATTTAGCCTTGGAGGATGGTCCCCCCATCTTCAGACAGGATTTCACGTGTCCCGCCCTACTTCTCGTACACCCAGTTCTTCCATGCTGTTTTCGTCTACAGGGCTATCACCTGCTATGGCCGCACTTTCCAGAGCGTTCGACTAACAATACAGATAACGTGTACCGGCTGATCCCATTTCGCTCGCCACTACTCTGGGAATCTCGGTTGATTTCTTTTCCTGCGGTTACTTAGATGTTTCAGTTCACCGCGTTCGCCTCACGCAGCCTATGGATTCAGCTACGGATACTCCATTAGGAGTGGGTTTCCCCATTCGGACATCTCCGGATCAATGCTCGTTTGCCAGCTCCCCGGAGCTTTTCGCAGGCTACCGCGTCCTTCATCGCCTGTGATCGCCAAGGCATCCACCACATGCACTTGTTCGCTTGACCCTATAACGGGTGTGTCTCTGTGTCGACCCACGCTAGCGCTTTAGCGCTTACGTGGGTCCCATCCCCGCAGGGGATAGACGCACTCGCTACAGGTTGAGTATTCGTGTTGCGCCGTATTCCAAAGCAATCTTTCGATCACCTTTAAAATACATCGATACAATCACAACCCTGATTCACCTACTCCGCACCCATCTCCAGGTGCCTTTCGTGAATCTCTTTACTACTTCTTCCTGATTGTTAAAGAACGGCAGCCGGTATGAAGCCTGTGCCTCATACCGCTCTGACTGGCTCAATCGCCAATGCAAAGTACTCAGCATCACTTCGTGCTGAACCCTTGGCATTGAGGATTGGTGGAGGATGACGGGATCGAACCGACGACCCCCTGCTTGCAAAGCAGGTGCTCTCCCAGCTGAGCTAATCCCCCAGTCTCACAGATACTCCAGCGGCCCCAGCCCTTCAGCTCACCAGACAAGACACTGGTGGGTCTGGATGGATTCGAACCATCGACCCCCGCCTTATCAAGACGGTGCTCTAACCGGCTGAGCTACAGACCCCTGAGCCTGTCTGCGTTTCTTCTAACCACAGCCGATAAGCGTGAGCACTTGAGTGCAATGAATGCACAGCTCTGGAAAGGAGGTGATCCAGCCGCACCTTCCGATACGGCTACCTTGTTACGACTTCACCCCAGTCATGAATCCTACCGTGGTGACCGTCCTCCTTGCGGTTAGACTAGCCACTTCTGGTAAAACCCACTCCCATGGTGTGACGGGCGGTGTGTACAAGACCCGGGAACGTATTCACCGCGGCATGCTGATCCGCGATTACTAGCGATTCCAGCTTCACGCACCCGAGTTGCAGAGTGCGATCCGGACTACGATCGGTTTTCTGGGATTGGCTCCACCTCGCGGCTTGGCAACCCTCTGTTCCGACCATTGTATGACGTGTGAAGCCCTACCCATAAGGGCCATGAGGACTTGACGTCATCCCCACCTTCCTCCGGTTTGTCACCGGCAGTCTCCCTGGAGTGCTCTTGCGTAGCAACTAGGGACAAGGGTTGCGCTCGTTGCGGGACTTAACCCAACATCTCACGACACGAGCTGACGACAGCCATGCAGCACCTGTGTTATGGCTCCCTTTCGGGCACTCCCGCCTCTCGGCAGGATTCCATACATGTCAAGGGTAGGTAAGGTTTTTCGCGTTGCATCGAATTAATCCACATCATCCACCGCTTGTGCGGGTCCCCGTCAATTCCTTTGAGTTTTAATCTTGCGACCGTACTCCCCAGGCGGTCAACTTCACGCGTTAGCTACGTTACCAAGCCAATGAAGGCCCGACAACCAGTTGACATCGTTTAGGGCGTGGACTACCAGGGTATCTAATCCTGTTTGCTCCCCACGCTTTCGTGCATGAGCGTCAGTATTGGCCCAGGGGGCTGCCTTCGCCATCGGTGTTCCTCCACATCTCTACGCATTTCACTGCTACACGTGGAATTCCACCCCCCTCTGCCATACTCCAGCGCTGCAGTCACCAATGCAGTTCCCAGGTTAAGCCCGGGGATTTCACATCGGTCTTACAGCACCGCCTGCGCACGCTTTACGCCCAGTAATTCCGATTAACGCTCGCACCCTACGTATTACCGCGGCTGCTGGCACGTAGTTAGCCGGTGCTTATTCTTCCGGTACCGTCATCCCTCACGGATATTAGCCACGAGGTTTTCTTTCCGGACAAAAGTGCTTTACAACCCGAAGGCCTTCTTCACACACGCGGCATTGCTGGATCAGGCTTGCGCCCATTGTCCAAAATTCCCCACTGCTGCCTCCCGTAGGAGTCTGGGCCGTGTCTCAGTCCCAGTGTGGCTGGTCGTCCTCTCAGACCAGCTACAGATCGTCGGCTTGGTAGGCCTTTACCCCACCAACTACCTAATCTGCCATCGGCCGCCCCTTGAGCGCGAGGTCCCGAAAGATCCCCCGCTTTCCTCTCCCGAGCGTATGCGGTATTAATCCGGCTTTCGCCGGGCTATCCCCCACTCCAGGACACGTTCCGATGTATTACTCACCCGTTCGCCACTCGCCACCAGACCGAAGTCCGTGCTGCCGTTCGACTTGCATGTGTAAGGCATGCCGCCAGCGTTCAATCTGAGCCAGGATCAAACTCTTCAGTTCAAACCTGTTACTGTGTTCGGGCTCTCTCGAACCCGGTCGCTCACTCAACGTACTGACGATGATTGATCCGTCTTTCGACAGACAAACCTTCCTCTAATACTGTGTGAGGCTTCTGATACTTCTGCCTGACAGCAGACTCCGGAGAATCCGCCGCCGCATTCCGCATCAAGCGCCCACACTTATCGACTGTTAGTTTTTAAAGATCGGTCCGCCAAACCCGCCGCGCCTGAACCACCACTACCCGGCACCGCTTCGTTTGCGTCGCTGCGTCTGCAGCAGAGAAACGAGATTATGGAGAACTTCCACCGGATCGTCAACAGGTTTTTATCACTCGCCTAACCTGCCCACGCCGCCGAAGCCCACGCCATCAAAGGCTTCCCGCTTCTCCGCACCCCGGCGTCCGGAGCACGAAAGTGCGGAATTCTAGTCGCCGACATCGGGACTTGCAAGCGATATTTTGACAAGCGTATTAACGGTGCTTGAAAACCGGTTTGCGCTTCTCCACGAACGCGGCCATGCCCTCTTTCTGGTCTTCGGTGGCGAAGAGCGAATGGAACAGGCGGCGCTCGAAATGCACGCCCTCCGCGAGCGTCGTTTCAAAGGCTCGGTTGACCGACTCCTTGACCATCAGCACCGCCGGCAGCGGGAATTCCGCAATGGTGGCGGCCGCGCCGACCGCTTCGTCAAGCAGCGATGCCGCCGGGATCACGCGCGAAACCAGTCCGGCGCGCTCCGCTTCGGCGGCATCCATGAAACGGGCGGTCAAACAGAGGTCCATCGCCTTCGCTTTTGACACCGCCCGCGGCAAGCGCTGCGTGCCGCCCGCGCCCGGCATGATCCCGAGCTTGATTTCCGGTTGACCGAACTTCGCCGTGTCGGCGGCAAAAATGATGTCGCACATCATCGCCAGTTCGCAGCCGCCGCCGAGCGCGAAGCCCGCCACCGCGGCAATGATCGGCTTACGGATCGAGCGAACCGTTTCCCAATTGCGCGTGATGTAGTCGCCCTTGTAGACATCCATATAGGAGTACGACGCCATCATCCCGATGTCCGCACCGGCCGCGAACGCTTTCTCGCTGCCCGTCACGACGATTGCGCCAATCGACTCGTCGCCGTCGAACTCGCGCAACGCTGCGCCTAGTTCGTCCATCAGCGCGTCGTTCAGTGCATTCAGAGCCTTCGGACGGTTGAGCGTAATCAGTCCGACCCGTCCCCGCGTCTCAACCAGAATGTTTTCGTAAGCCATGCCGCCTCCATAAGGGTTAATCGCACGCGAAAAACGCTTCGCGCATCGTCTGTGGTGATGCTACCATTCCCCAACCAACCGGTCGGTCAATTATTCGACAGGTATTTCCCCAACGTACAGCCGAGCCTCTTTGCCATGACACATCCGCTATTCACCAAGCACGAAGACACGCTGCACAAAGCGCTCGCCGCGCTCGAAACGCGCGGCTACTGGAGCCCGTTCGTCGAGATGCCCAGTCCGAAAGTGTACGGGGAAACAGCCAACGCGGACGGCGAAGCCGCGTTCAAGGCGCTTCTAGACAAAACGTTCGACCTGGACCAACCGTCGACGGGAGAGACCGTCGGCGCAGAGGTTTCGCCGTTCGGCTTCCAGCTCGGCGTGCGTTACCCGAAAGCCGACCCGAGCGCGCTCATCGCCGCATCTGCCGCGGCGCAACGCGATTGGCGCGCCGCCGGCCCGCAGGCATGGATCGGCGTGAGCCTCGAAATCCTCGCGCGCCTGAATCGCGCCAGCTTCGAGCTCGGCTACAGCGTGATGCACACGACCGGTCAGGCGTTCATGATGGCCTTCCAGGCAGGGGGCCCACACGCGCAGGATCGCGCGCTCGAAGCGGTCGCGTATGCCTGGGATCAACTGCGCCGTATTCCCGCCGACGCGCACTGGGAAAAGCCGCAAGGCAAAAACCCGCCGCTCGCGATGCACAAGCGCTACACCGTCGTGCCGCGCGGCATCGGCCTCGTGCTCGGCTGCTGCACATTCCCGACGTGGAACGGCTATCCGGGCCTGTTCGCCGATCTGGCCACCGGCAACACGGTGATCGTCAAGCCGCATCCGGGCGCGATCCTGCCGCTCGCGCTGACCGTGCGCATCGCGCGTGACGTGTTGCGCGAAGCGGGCTTCGATCCGAACGTCGTCACGCTGCTGGCCACCGCCCCGAACGACGGCGCCCTCGTCCAGCAACTGGCCCAGCGCCCCGAGATCAAACTGATCGACTTCACGGGCAGCACCCAGAACGGCACCTGGCTCGAGCGCAACGCGCACCAGGCGCAGGTCTACACCGAAAAAGCTGGCGTCAATCAGATCGTCATCGACTCGGTCGACGACATCAAGGCGGCCGCGCGCAACATCGCGTTCTCGCTGGCGCTGTACTCAGGCCAGATGTGCACCGCGCCGCAAAATATCTACGTACCGCGAGACGGCATTCGCACCGCGGAAGGCACGCTCAGCTTTGACGATGTCTCCCAGGCGCTTGCCGGCGCGGTGCAAAAGCTCGTCGCCGATCCGGCCCGCGCCGTCGAACTGCTCGGCGCGATCCAGAACGAAGGCGTCGCGCAGCGCATCGACGAAGCCGCCGGGCTCGGCCGCGTTCTCGTCGCGAGCCAGACGCTCGACCATCCGTCCTTTCCGGGCGCTCGCGTGCGCACACCGCTCGTATTGCAACTCGACGCCTCGACCGACCGCGCCCAGTTCACGAGAGAATGGTTCGGGCCGATCTCGTTCGTCATCGCGACGGACTCGACCGCGCAGTCACTCGACCTCGCTGGCGACATTGCTGCCGAGCACGGCGCGCTAACGCTGGCGGTCTACAGCACGGACGACGCCGTGCTCGACGCCGCGCACGAAGCGTCGATCCGCGGCGGCGTCGCACTGTCGATCAACCTGACCGGTGGCGTGTTCGTCAACCAGTCCGCGGCTTTTTCGGACTTTCACGGCACCGGCGCCAACCCGGCCGCGAATGCCGCGCTTGCCGATGCCGCTTTCGTCGCCAACCGCTTCCGCGTCGTTCAAAGCCGCGTTCATGTTGAACCGAAAGCGGCGCCCGCGGTAGCTGGCTGAACGGCATAAGAAGGCTTCAGCACAACGCACGACTTCGTCCTATGCCGTTCGGCGGATGGACCGAGTCGTGCGCTCTGACTAACATCAGACATCGGATCGGCATCACGCGCCGACGCTAGTCGAGCGACCGTGCCCATCGGCCAAAGAGAGTTTGAGGAGACACCCCATGTCATATGAAGCGATCCGGCCGGACATCGACTCATCGAGCCACGTCGCCACCATCACGCTGAACCGCCCGGACAAGCTCAACAGCTTCACGCGCGCGATGCATCAGGAACTCGGCGCGGCACTCGACCAGGTCGAAAAGTCCGGCGCCCGTGCGCTCGTGCTCACCGGCGCGGGACGCGGCTTCTGCGCCGGCCAGGATCTCGCCGACCTCGATTTCACGCCCGGCGCGATGACCGACCTCGGCGCCGTCATCGATGAATACTTCAATCCGTTGATCCGCCGTCTGCAAGCGCTACCGTTTCCGGTGATCGCCGCGGTCAACGGCACGGCCGCCGGCGCGGGCGCCAATCTCGCGTTGGCCTGCGACCTGGTGCTCGCAGCTCGCTCCGCGAGTTTCATCCAAGCGTTCGTGAAGATCGGCCTCGTGCCGGATTCGGGCGGGACGTGGTTCCTGCCGCAACGCGTTGGCATGGCACGCGCGCTCGGCCTCGCGATCACCGGCGACAAGCTCAGCGCCGACACAGCCGAAAGCTGGGGCTTGATCTGGCAAGCGCTCGACGACGCCGAACTGGCTCCGGCCGCGGCAAAACTCGCGGCCCAGCTTGCCCAGCAACCGACGCGCGCGATCGCCGCGATCAAGCAGGCGATGCGTGCCGGCACAACGCAAACGCTCGACCAGCAGCTCGATCTCGAGCGTGATCTGCAGCGCCAACTAGGCGCCTCGCACGATTACGCGGAAGGCGTGCAGGCATTTATCGAAAAGCGCGCGCCGCGCTTCGAGGGGCGTTGAGATGTCCACGCAAACCACCCGCCCCGACCAGATGACTGCCGACGAACTCGCCCGCGCGACAGCTGCCGCGATGTACGAAAACGACGCCTGCAGTCGCGCGCTCGGGCTCGAGATTCTCGAAGTGCGCCCCGGCTATGCGCGGCTGCGCATGGCGGTGCGCGACGACTTCCTGAACGGCCATCAGATCTGCCACGGCGGCCTGATCTTCACGCTCGCCGATTCGACCTTCGCGTTCGCCTGCAACACCTACAACATCAATACGGTTGCCGCCGGCTGCTCGATCGAATACCTCCGGCCGGTTTACGGCGGCGACGTTCTGAGCGCCGAAGCGGTCGAGCAGACATCGAGCGGGCGCACTGGCATCTACGATATTCGCGTCACGAATCGCGCCGGCGAGACCGTCGCGATGTTTCGCGGCAAGTCGGCGCAAATCAGGGGCAACCTGATTCCCACCGGCGACTGACATTGAGCGGCGGCAAGCCAGAGCCGCCCTCGCGGACAACTGTCTGCGTGGCTCTCTGACGCCAACGCGTTACATATCAAACTCAGATACTGAGGCAGCAAGGAGACATTCGATGAGCACCGCTCTTCCGCTCGATCCGATCGAGACCGCCAGCCGCGACGAGCTCGCCGCGCTCCAACTTGAACGGCTCAAATGGTCACTCACCCATGCGTATGAAGATTCGCCGGTGTACCGGCGCAAGTTCGACGAAGCCGGTGTTCATCCGGGCGATGTCAAGTCGCTCGCGGACCTCGCGCGCTTTCCGTTCACGACGAAGAAGGATTTGCGCGACAACTATCCGTTCGGCATGTTCGCGGTGCCGCCGGAGCAGATTTCGCGAATCCATGCATCGTCTGGGACGACCGGCAAGCCGACCGTCGTCGGCTATACGGCGCGCGACATCGACACGTGGGCGAATCTCGTCGCCCGTTCGATACGCGCCGCCGGCGCGAAGCGCGGCGACAAGGTGCACGTGAGCTACGGCTACGGCCTCTTCACGGGCGGCCTCGGCGCGCATTACGGCGCCGAGCGCGCGGGGCTCACCGTGATTCCGTTCGGCGGTGGTCAGACCGAAAAGCAGGTGCAGCTGATCCAGGACTTCCGGCCGGACATCATCATGGTGACACCGAGCTACATGCTGTCGATCGCCGACGAACTCGAGCGCCAGGGTATCGACCCGGCTAGCTGCTCATTACGCATCGGCATCTTCGGCGCTGAGCCGTGGACCAACGAAATGCGCGAGGCGATCGAAAAACGCATGGGCATCGACGCGGTCGACATCTACGGTCTCTCCGAAGTGATGGGCCCGGGCGTCGCCTCGGAGTGCATCGAGACCAAAGACGGCCCGACGATCTGGGAAGACCATTTCTATCCCGAGATCATCGACCCCGAAACGGGGGAGGTGCTGCCCGATGGCGAACTCGGCGAACTCGTGTTCACGTCGCTGACTAAAGAAGCGCTGCCGATCATCCGCTACCGCACGCGCGATCTCACGCGCCTGCTGCCGGGCAGCGCCCGCACGATGCGGCGTATGGAAAAAATCACGGGCCGCTCGGACGACATGATGATCGTCCGTGGCGTCAATGTGTTCCCGACGCAGATCGAAGAGTTGCTGCTCAAGCAGCACGCGCTCGCGCCGCACTATCAGATCGTACTGACGAAGGAAGGGCCGCTCGACGTGTTGACGCTGAACGTCGAACCGTGCCCCGAAAGCGCGCCGGATATTTCCGCGCTAACCACCGCGAAAAACGCGCTGGCGTACGACCTCAAGGCGCTGATTGGCGTAAGCGCGGTGGTGAACGTGCTGGCCGTGAATGGGATCGAGCGCTCGGTGGGCAAGGCGCGGCGGGTGGTCGACAAGCGCAGTTCGGGGCTCTAAGTCAGGCAACGCGCAGCGTAAGAGCCCAACAAAAAACGGCGTCACGCACGGATCCTGATCCGAACGTGACGCCGATTTCCACGACTTCTATTAGCGGCTTCGCGGCAGCCTCCAACCCGCCTCCCGAAAACCGCTGTAACTCAAACGGCAGTCACGCTTCCGCCTGCGCCCCACCGCCTCACGAATTCGGCAGCAGCAACCACATCCGGCCACCCTGCTTCATCTTGCCAGCCAGATCACCGGCACCGTCGCCGAGGCCCCAGAAGTAGTCGGCGCGCACGCCGCCTTTGATCGCGGTGCCCGTGTCCTGCGCGAACACGAGGCGGTTCATCGGCGAGTTCGTCAGCGGCCGTGTGGTCTGCAGGAACACCGGCGTGCCGAGCGGAATCGCGCTCGGGTCGACCGCAATCGAGCGCTCCGGCGTCAGCGGCACGCCGAGCGCGCCGATCGGGCCGTCCGCGCCGCCGCTCGGCATACTTTCGGCCGACGGCATCTCGCGAAAAAACACGAAGCGCGGATTGGTGTCGAGCAATCCATCGACGCGCGTCGGATTCGCGCGTGCCCATGCCTTGATGCCCTGCATCGTCGCCTGCGCGGGTGTGATCTCGCCATGATCGAGCAGCCAGCGCCCGATCGACTTGTACGGCTGATCGTTGGTACCGCCAAAGCCGACGCGCATCACACTGCCGTCTTCCATCACGATGCGCCCGGAGCCCTGCACCTGCAAAAAGAATGCTTCGATCGGGTCGTCGACCCACACGAGTTCGTTGCCGCTGAGCGCGCCCGAGCGTTCGAGTTGGGCACGCGCCGGCAACGGCGCCCCCGCGCGATAGCCGGCGGGCCAGCGGTACAGCGCGGTCTGATATACCCCATGCCGCGTGCGCGAGCCCCGCAGCAGGGGCTCGTAGTAACCGGTGACCAGACCGTCGAGCGTGCCGTCGCTATTCGCGAGCTGGAACGGCGTGAAGTAGGCTTCGAAGAAGGCGCGCGCGCCGGTGACGTCGAGATCGTCGATTTGCGCGGCGGCCGCGCACGCACGCGACCAGTTCGGCTGACGCGCGAGCCTCGTGCAGTTTTGCCGCAACGCGGCCGTCGCGCCGATCAGCGAGTCGTCCTGCCAGCCCGGCACCTGCTGCCACGCAACCGCGGTCAAGCGCGACGACGCGATCTGGCCGGGGATGATCGCCGCGCCGCTCGGCGGCGAAGGCCGGAGCGCGCCGCCGCCGCCGCAGGAGGCAAGCAACACCGCAACCGACAATGCACCGACCCACGCGCCGGCTCGGCGGACAAAACGCATACAATGTTCGTTCTTGATGGAAACCGCCATGTCTGATTTGTTTGACGAATACCCGATGCTCATCTTCGCGCTGGAATCGCTGCTCGCGCTGTTCCTGCTCGTCTTTATCGTTGTGTGGACGTCGTCTGGCAAGAAAAAAGCGCGACGTGCCAAGCCGGCGGAACGGTCCCAACAGCAAAAGCCGCAGTGACCCTGACCGGCGGGTTGCATACGGAACCGCGCAACCCCTCGTGCATCAAGCGCTCGTCTGAGCGCTCATCCAACCACCCACTCAACTGCCCGCTGCGCCGCGCGCCGACACGAACTCATTAAAGACCGCGCAACACCGCGCCGGTTCAATGCAACGTTCGCGGCATGCGCAACACGAACTCCGGCACCGGCGCCTCGAAGCGCTCACCATCCTCCGCCACGCAGAAGTAATCGCCGCGCATCGTGCCGACCGGCGTCGCGATCACTGCCCAACTCGTGTATTCGAAATGCTCGCCCGGCTTGAGCAGCGGCTGATGACCGACCACGCCCAGACCTTTGACTTCCTGGACGGTGTTTTCGCTGTCGGTGATGATCCAGTGACGCGCGATCAACTGTGCGGGCACCTGGCCGGTGTTACGGATGGTCAGCGTGTAGGCAAAGGCGTACTGGCGACGCTCCGGGTCCGATTCTTCGGGCAGGTAGTGCACCTGCGCCGAGACGCTGAATTCGTACTGGCTCATCCTGATTCCGATCTGATCAAACGGGCTGTGAAAAATCGTCGAAGGCCCGAACGCCAATGGTCTGCGGGTGCAGCGGCGATGCGGCGCTCATGGAATGGCATTCTGCTTGATGCGCGACATGGCCGCAACCGGATACGCCTTTCGGCCAGCAGTGTCTAAGACGTTGGGACACGGCTGCTTTGCCGCGCCCAGTCTCCATGTCGTTTTTGCGCCGGCACTTTGCGAAGTTTCATCGCGCGATTCCGCCACGCCAACCGCGCGGCCAGCACCCCGGTCTGCACGCGCAAAACCGGTAAAATGGCGCTTTCCCGCTTGCATCGGCCCCTGTCATGACGCAATTTCGTATCGCCCCCAGCATTCTCTCCGCCGACTTCGCCCGCCTGGGCGAGGAAGTCCGCAACGTCGTCGCCGCCGGCGCCGACTGGATCCACTTCGACGTGATGGACAACCACTACGTGCCGAACCTGACCATCGGCCCGCTCGTATGCGAAGCGATCCGCCCGCACGTGGACGTGCCAATCGACGTGCACCTGATGGTGCGTCCCGTCGACCGCATCGTGCCGGACTTCGCGAAAGCCGGCGCGAACCTGATCAGCTTTCACCCGGAAGCGTCGGATCACATCGACCGCACCCTGTCGCTGATCCGCGACCACGGCTGCAAGGCCGGCCTCGTGTTCAATCCGGCGACGTCGCTGAACTATCTCGATCATGTGATGGACAAGGTCGACCTCGTGCTGATCATGTCGGTGAACCCGGGCTTCGGCGGCCAGTCGTTCATCCCCGAGGCGCTCAACAAGTTGCGCGAAGCGCGCAAACGCATCGACGCGTACACCGAGCGCACCGGCCGCGACATCCACCTCGAAGTGGACGGCGGCGTGAAGGTCGACAACATCGCGGAAATCGCGGCGGCCGGCGCGGACACGTTCGTGGCCGGCTCGGCGATCTTTGGCCAGCCCGATCACAAGGTCGTGATCGACAAGATGCGCGCCGCCCTCGCGACCGTCCAGCGTTAAAAACCAGCGCCTCATGACCACTTCGTATCCCGCCCCGACGTTTACCGGCGCGCGCCTCGAAGCCGCGATCATCGACCTCGACGGCACGATGATCGACACGGCCGACGACTTCACCGCCGGCCTGAACGGTATGCTCGCTCAGCTCGACGCGGAGGAAACGACGCGCGAGGAAGTGGTCGGCTACGTCGGCAAGGGTTCGGAGCATCTGATCCGCAGCGTGCTTGCGCCGCGCTTCGAAGCCGAGCACGCGCAAGAGCGCTTCGACGAAGCGCTCGCGATCTATCAGGCCGAGTACGCGAAGATCAACGGCGTGCACACGCGGCTTTATCCAGACGTCGAGGCCGGTCTGCGCGCGCTGCGCGACGCGGGCCTGAAGCTCGCCTGCGTGACCAACAAGCCGCACCGCTTCGCGCTCGAATTGCTGCAGCAGTACCGGCTTGCACCGTATTTCAGCGTCGTGCTCGGCGGCGACAGTCTCGCGAAAAAGAAACCGGACCCGCTTCCGATGCTGACCGCCGCCGCGCAGCTCGGCGTCGAGCCGAGCGCCACGGTGGCGATCGGCGACTCGGAAAACGACGCGCTGGCGGGCCGCGCGGCCGGCATGGCGACGCTGACCGTGCCCTACGGGTACAACCACGGCCAAGCTATACAAACGATAAAATCCGATGGTATAGTTGCCTCGCTGCTCGACGCCGCCAGGGCGATCGCAGCGCATCAATCCACGACTTAACAGTCCTTCATCCTCATGTTTCTGAATAAAAAACGGAGTCTGATTAGCATCGACCGGGGAGCCTGGCCCTGGCGTCGCTGGTCGCGCTAACCTCGCCTGAGGTACGCTGAAGCTCGTCTTCGGCAACCGTTTTTTACTTCGCTGCGCTCACGCGCTTTTTCCATCGATCTGTTTTTGCGCAGCTGCATCGGCTGATTGAGCCTGCGCGTACCCGCAAGGTACCGTTGCTCACCCGCACCGCTAGCGCGCGCCGATGGAAGACCCGCGCCGGTCGGTATCATTGTGTCGAGAACGTCGACCCACGCCCTGACCGGAGGCGCTTAGCCCCGCTTTGCCCGACGCTTGCTGCCGCCGGACCACCGTACAGGATCGGAACATGACCGAACTCGAATTCCAGTCCCTCGCCAACGAGGGTTTCAACCGCATCCCGCTGATCGCCGAAGCGCTCGCCGACCTCGAGACGCCGCTGTCGCTGTACCTGAAGCTCGCGCAGACCGAGCGCAACGGCGCGAACTCGTTCCTGCTGGAGTCGGTGGTCGGCGGCGAACGCTTCGGGCGTTATTCGTTCATCGGCCTGCCGGCGCGGACTCTCATGCGCACGCGCAACGGCGTGTCGGAAGTGGTCCGCGACGGCAAGGTCGTCGAGACGCACGACGGCGATCCGCTCGCGTTCATCCAGCAATTCCAGGCGCGCTTCAAGGTCGCGCAACGCCCGGGGCTGCCGCGCTTCACGGGCGGTCTCGCCGGCTATTTCGGCTATGACGCCGTGCGCTATATCGAGAAGAAGCTCGCGCACAGCGCGCCGAAAGACGACCTCAATCTGCCCGACATCCAGCTGCTGCTGACCGAGGAAGTCGCCGTCATCGACAACCTCGCCGGCAAGCTCTATCTGGTGGTCTACGCAGACCCGACCCAGGCTGAGGCCTACACGAAAGCGAAGCACCGTCTGCGCGAACTGCGCCAGCGGCTGCGCGTCACCGTCGAGCCGCCCGTCGTGTCGGCCAGCGTACGCACCGAGATCTACCGCGAGTTCGCGAAAGACGATTACCTGGCGGCCGTGCGCAAGGCGAAGGAATACGTCGCCGCCGGCGAACTGATGCAGGTGCAGGTCGGCCAGCGCCTGATCAAGCCGTACCGCGACAATCCGCTGTCGCTGTATCGCGCGCTGCGCTCGCTGAATCCGTCGCCGTACATGTACTACTACAACTTCGGCAACTTCCACGTGGTCGGTGCGTCGCCGGAGATTCTGGTGCGCCAGGAAAAGCGCGGCGAGGACCGTATCGTCACGATCCGCCCGCTGGCCGGCACCCGTGCGCGCGGCAACACGCCCGAGCGCGATGCCGCGCTTGCTACCGAGCTGCTGAACGATCCGAAGGAAATCGCCGAGCATGTGATGCTGATCGACCTCGCGCGCAACGACGTCGGCCGCATCGCGCAGATCGGCTCGGTGGTCGTGACCGACAAGATGGTGATCGAGAAGTACTCGCACGTGCAGCACATCGTCAGCTCGGTCGAAGGCAAGCTCAAGAACGACATGACCAATTTCGACGTGCTGCGCGCCACCTTCCCGGCCGGCACGCTGTCGGGCGCGCCGAAGGTCCGCGCGATGGAGCTGATCGACGAGCTCGAGCCCGTCAAGCGCGGCCTGTACGGCGGGGCGGTCGGCTATCTGTCGTTCACCGGCGAGATGGATCTGGCCATCACGATCCGCACCGGCGTGATCGCGAACGGCAATCTGTATGTGATCGCCGATTCGGTGCCCGAATCCGAATGGCAGGAGACCGAGAACAAGGCACGCGCGGTGATGCGCGCCGCCGAGCATCTCGACAACTACGCTATCCGCACCGGCGTGATCGCGAACGGCAATCTGTATGTGCAGGCGGCCGCGGGCGTGGTCGCCGATTCGGTGCCCGAATCCGAATGGCAGGAGACCGAGAACAAGGCACGCGCGGTGATGCGCGCCGCCGAGCAGGTCCAGGACGGCCTCGATAGCGACTTCTGACCGGAGACACACCATGCTGCTCATGATCGACAACTACGACTCGTTCACCTACAACCTGGTGCAGTACTTCGGCGAACTCGGCGAAGACGTGTGCACCTATCGCAACGACGAAATCACGCTCGACGAAATCGCCAGGCTGAACCCCGAGCGCATCTGCCTGTCGCCGGGCCCGAGCAATCCGCAACACGCGGGCATCACGCTCGACGTGCTGCGCGAATTCGCCGGCAAGACGCCGATTCTCGGCGTGTGCCTCGGCCATCAGGCGATCGGCGAGGCGTTCGGCGGCCGCGTCGTGCGCGCGCAGACCATCATGCATGGCAAGGTCAGCACGATCGAAACCGACTGCAAGGGCGTATTCGAAGACCTGCCGAAGCATTTCACGGTGACGCGCTACCACTCGCTCGCGATCGAACGCGAATCGCTGCCCGACTGCCTCGAAGTATCGGCATGGACTGAAGACGGCGAAATCATGGGCGTGCGCCACAAGGAACTGGCCGTGGAAGGCGTGCAGTTCCACCCGGAATCGATCCTGTCCGAACACGGCCACGCGCTGCTCGAAAACTTCGTCAAGCAGTCGAAGCTCGCCGTCGCCGGCAAGGCCTCGAGTCACGCGGCGTCCCGCAATGCCTGACACAAAGGGAGACGAGATCATGTCCATTACGCCCCAGGAAGCCTTGCAGCGGACCATCGAGCACCGCGAGATTTTTCACGACGAAATGCTGCACCTGATGCGCCTCATCATGCGCGGCGAACTCTCGCCCGTGATGTCGGCGGCGATCATCACCGGCCTGCGCGTCAAAAAAGAGACCATCGGCGAAATCACCGCGGCCGCCACGGTGATGCGTGAATTTGCCCGGCACGTCGACGTGCAGGACAACTCGAACTTCGTCGATATCGTCGGCACCGGCGGCGACGGCGCGCACACGTTCAACATTTCCACCGCGACGATGTTCGTGTCGGCCGCGGCGGGCGCGAAGGTCGCAAAGCACGGCAATCGCGGCGTATCGAGCAAGTCGGGCAGCGCGGACGTGCTCGAAGCGCTCGGCGTCAACATCGATCTGCAGCCGGAGCAGGTCGCGGCATCGATTGCGGAAACGGGCATGGGCTTCATGTTCGCGCCGAACCATCATCCGGCGATGAAAAACGTCGCGCCGGTACGCCGGGAACTCGGCATCCGCACGATCTTCAATATCCTCGGGCCCCTCACCAATCCGGCCGGCGCGCCGAATCAGCTGATGGGCGTGTTTCACCCCGACCTCGTCGGCATTCAGGTGCGCGTGATGCAGCGCCTCGGCGCCAAACACGTGCTCGTCGTGTACGGGATGGACGGCATGGACGAAGTGTCGCTCGGCGGCGCCACGCTGGTCGGCGAGTTGCGCGACGGCGAAATCCGCGAGTACGAGATCCATCCGGAAGACTTCGGCATGCAGATGGTGTCGAACCGCACGCTCAAAGTCGCCGACGCGGGCGAGTCGAAGGTCATGCTGCTCGACGCGCTCAGCAACAAGCCCGGCGTCGCGCGGGAAATCGTCACGCTGAACGCCGGCACGGCACTCTATTCGGCGAACGTCGCGGCCACGATCGCGGACGGCATCGAGCTCGCGCGCGAAGCGATCGCGAGCGGCAAGGCACGCGCGAAGGTCGACGAACTGGTGCGCTTCACCCAGCAATTCAAGCAGTAATCACGTAGCGAGACATTTATGAGCGACATCCTCGACCGCATCATCGCGGTCAAACGCGAAGAAGTCCGGGCGGCCGAGCAAAGCGTGCCGCTCGAAGAACTGCGGCTCGAAGCGTCGTCGCGCGATCTCCGCGACTTCGTCGGCGCATTGCGCGCCAAGCACACGGCGGGTCTCGCCGCGGTGATCTCCGAAGTGAAGAAGGCGAGCCCGTCGAAGGGCGTGCTGCGCGAGCACTTCGTGCCGGCCGACATCGCGCGTTCGTATGAGAAGCACGGCGCGGCGTGTCTGTCCGTGCTGACCGACGTGCAGTTCTTCCAGGGCAGCGTCGCCTATCTGCAGCAAGCGCGCGCCGCGTGCCGGTTGCCGGTGATACGCAAGGACTTCATCGTCGATCCGTATCAGGTTGTCGAAGCACGCGCGATGGGGGCCGACGCGATCCTGCTGATCGCCGCCGCGCTCGAAACCGCCGAGATGCAGGACCTCGAAGCGCTCGCGCATTCGCTGGGGCTCGCGGTGCTCGTCGAAGTGCACGACAGCGATGAACTCAAGGAAGCGCTGACGCTGAAGACGCCACTGATCGGCATCAACAACCGCAATCTGCGCACCTTCGAAACCTCGCTCGACGCGACGCTCGGCATGCTCGACGCGATTCCCGACGATCGCATCGTCGTGACCGAATCGGGCATCCTGTCGCGCGACGACGTCGAGCGCATGCGCGCGCGGAACGTGCATACCTTCCTCGTCGGCGAAGCGTTCATGCGCGCGGACGAGCCGGGCGTGGAACTCGCGCGGATGTTTTTCTGAGCGTCGTATCGACGTATCCGCGTATCGGGCGCAGAGAAATCCACGCAACGAGGACACCCAGCATGGGCATGGAACGCGAAATCAAGCTGGCGCTGCCGGCTTCGCAGGTGCAGGCGGCGACGCAGTGGTTCGCCGCGCGCGCCGGCAAGAACGGACGCGCGATCAAGCTCGTGAACATTTACTTCGATACGCCGCAGTTGACGCTGGCGTCGTCAAAGAGCGCGCTGCGTCTACGGCAGACCCCGGACGGCTGGCTGCAGACCTTCAAGACGGTCGGCACGGCGACGAACGGCTTGCATAGCCGGCACGAATGGGAATTGCCGGTCGCGGGCGCGAAGCTCGAAATCGAATCGTTGCTGAGCGCTTGCGACGAACCCGCCGCCGCGGATGCACTGAAACAGGCCGCGCCTGCGCTGATCGAGCTGTTCCACACCAATTTCACGCGCACGCTATGGCTGCTCGACTCCGACGGCGCTCAGATCGAGGCGGCGATCGATCAGGGCGACGTGCTTGCCGAAGTTGACGATGAAGCGCGCCGCGCGCCGATCTCGGAGATCGAGCTCGAACTGAAATCGGGCGACGAAGCGGCGCTTCACACGCTCGCCGCCGAACTCGGCAAACGGATTGCCGGCCTCGCGCCGGATGACATCAGCAAGGCGCAGCGCGGGTATCGGTTGCGCGCCACGTGAGCGCGTTGCCCGAAACCCGCGGCACCTCATGCGCTCGCTTGCCGCAACTTGAGCTAGTCCGCGTTTGCTGCGACACTTCCCCGCCATGACCTCCGCTTCCCGCACCCGCTCCAGTTTGCCGCAGGCATCGCTGTTCGACGATGTCGCGCCCGCCCCGGCCTCCGCCGACCCAACCGCCGCCCCGCCCACGCTCGAAGCACAATTCGCCGCGCTACCCGCGGCCTGGCGCGCGCACCTGAAGCCCTTCATCGACAGCGACACCTACGCGCCGCTGTGCCGCTTCGTCGACGATGAGCGTGCCGCCGGCAAAACGATCTATCCGGCCGACGTGTTCCGCGCGCTCCGCCTGACGAGCCCCGACGAAGTGAAAGTCGTCATCCTCGGCCAGGACCCGTACCACGGCGAAGACCGCGGCACGCCGCAGGCGCACGGTCTCGCGTTTTCGGTCGCGCCGCACGTGCGGCCGCCACCGTCGCTGCGCAACATCTTCAAGGAAATCGCCGCGAGTCTCGGTCACCAGACGCCGCAGCACGGTTGCCTCGACAGCTGGGCCAAACAGGGCGTGCTGCTGCTGAACACGGTGCTGACCGTCGAGCGCGACAGCGCCGCGAGCCACGCGAAACGCGGCTGGGAGAAATGTACCGACACGCTGATCCACGAACTCGCGACGCGGCATCAGAACCTCGTCTTCATGTTGTGGGGCGCGCATGCGCAGGCGAAGCGCGCGCTACTCGGCGGCAAGTCGCACTATGTGCTGGAGGCGCCGCATCCGTCGCCGCTGTCCGCGCATCGCGGCTTTCTCGGTTGCGGGCATTTCGCGAAGGCGAACGAATATCTGTTGCAGCACGGCCGGGAGCCGATCGACTGGCGTCTACCGGACGACGCGCAAATGCTTGCGTAAGAGCGTCGTCGTCAGAAGATTGCGATACACAACGAAAACGCCACGGAGGGTGAACCCATCCGTGGCGTTATTCTTTTCACCGCTCGCGCCGCATCGAAGCTGCGCAATGCGGCAGGACAAACCCGCTTAAACCGCGGCGATCGCTTCGCGTGCCGAGCTCAGCGCGGCGTTCGCGGCGTCCGGGCCCAAGTTCAGGCCTTCGGCGTAGATGAAGTTCACGTCGGTCAGGCCGAGGAAGCCAAGGAAGCTCTTCAGGTACGGCGTCTGGCTATCGTTCGGCGTGCCGAGATACTTGCCGCCGCGCGCCGACACGACGTGGACCTTCTTGCCCGTCACGAGGCCTTCCGGGCCGTTCGCGGTGTAACGGAACGTGATGCCCGCACGTGCGATGAAGTCGAAGTACGTCTTCAGTTGCGACGAGATGCCGAAGTTGTACATCGGCGCACCGATCACGATGACGTCGGCGGCTTGCAGTTCGGCGATCAGCGCTTCGCTGCGTGCGGCGATGGCGGCCTGTTCCGGGGTGCGCTGGTCGGCCGGCGTGAAGAACGCGCCGAGCACGGCGTCGTCGAGGTGCGGCAGCGGTTCGGCTTGCAGATTACGGACGACGACTTGCGCGCCCGGATTCGACTGTTGCAGCTTTTCCGTCAGCTCGTTGACGAGAAGCGTCGAGTTCGCGCCTTGCGAACGGGCTGCCGAGTTGATTTGCAGGATCGTGGTCATGGTTGACTCCAGTAGGGGGCGCGCAGTGTTGCGCGAGTGAAGTCATTGTGTTTTTTTACCGGCCGGCGAAAAAGCCGTCCGGCGGCGAAGGATTGTTGCATGGGTAGAACAATCAACCGCCCTCCTCCGCCGATTGACGACGGGACAGGCGACGATCGGTGGACCGCCCGGTGCGGCCCACCACCACGCCGATCACTTCGTCAGCCAGCGCTCAAGGGCTTTGCGCGCGCCGGGACGGTGATCGCTGACCGTGAGCTTGTAGCGGGCCACTTCGGGACCGTCGAGCTTCACCTGCGTGACGCGCAGCTCGTCGCGGCGGAACGCGTGCACGTCGACTTTCGCGCCCGGCTGATAGCGCGACAGCAGAGCATCGATATTCCCGCCGGTCACGCGCAGACCATCGATCGCGATCAGCACGTCGCCAGCGGAGAGGCCGGCCTTCTGCGCGGCGCTGCCCTCGTGCACGGTCGCGAGCGCGCAATCCGCGCCGCCGCGTAGCCGCACGCCGAGCGACGGCTTGCCGTTTTTGTCGACGTCCGGCGCGAGCGCCACGCCGAACGGCGCGAGCAGCGCGTCGAGCGGCAGATCGCGCGTGCCGCGCACGCCCTCGGCGAACAGTTCGGCCAGTTGCGCGCCGCTCGCTTCCGCGAAAATCGCCTCGATCTCGCTTTCGTCGACGCCGACCGGCTTGCCTCGATAAAAGTCACGGCCAAAGCGCTTCCACAGCAGACGCATCACGTCGTCGAGCGATTTCTGGTTGCCGGTCTGCGCGCGGATCGTCAGGTCGAAGGCGAGCGCGATCAGCGAGCCCTTCGTGTAATAGCTGACGATCGCGTTCGGCGCGTTCTCGTCCTGCCGGTAGTACTTGACCCACGCATCGAACGAGCTTTCGGCGACGCTCTGCTTGAGGCGCCCGCTGCCGCGCTGCACCCCGCCGATCACCTTGCCGACCAGGCCGAAATAGTCGTCCTGCGAGATCACGCCGCTGCGTACGAGAATCAGGTCGTCGTAATACGATGTGAAGCCCTCGAACAGCCACAGCATCGACGTGTAGTTTTCGACGCCGAGGTCATACGGCGCGAACTCGGCCGGCTTGATCCGCTTCACATTCCACGTGTGGAAATACTCGTGGCTGCACAGACCGAGATAGGTCCGGTAGCCCTCGCTCATCGGCTCGCGGCCCTGCACCGGCAGATCGGTGCGATTGCAGATCAGCGCGGTCGACGCGCGATGCTCGAGCCCGCCGTAACCGTCGGTGACAGCCTGCGTCATGAACACGTAGCGCTCGACCGGCGCCTTCTTCGACTTCGGTTCGAACAACGCGATCTGCGCTTCGCAGATGCGCTTCAGATCCTTGCACAGACGCTCCATGTCGAGCCCGATCACGCGACCGCCGATCACGACGTCGTGCGGCACGCCGTGCGCCTTGAACGTCGCGAGCGCGAATTCCCCGAGCGTCACAGGATGGTCGATCAGTTCGTCGTAGTTCTGCGCGCGGTATTCGCCGAAGCCGTAGCGCTTCGTGCCGCGCGCTTCCGGCAGCGCGGTCGCGACGCGCCAGCCGCGATACGCGGCGCCCTGCGGCTTCTGGATATCGACCACACACTGCGCGTCCTCATGGCCGAGCGGCGACAGGAACACGCTGGTGCCGTTGAAAAAGCCGATCGTGTCGTCCAGATGCGCGGCGCGCACCGACAGGTCCCATGCGTACACCTCGTAGCGCAGCGTCAAGGCTCCCTTGACCGGCGCGGCCTGCCACGTGTGCTTGTCGATCTTCTCGACGCGCACCTTGCGGCCCGCGTCGTTCACCGCGCGCAGCGTGACGATGTTGCGCGCGAACTCGCGCACCATGTAGCTGCCCGGAATCCACACCGGCAGCATGAAACGCTGGCCGGCCGGATCGGGATCGGCGACGGTCACGGTGACTTCGAACAGGTGGGCGGCGGGGTTACAAGGAACGATGGTGTAGCGGATCGGCTTCATCGGCGGCGCTTGGGAGTGTCAGGAGAGTGAGGCGGAGAAGTTCGGGGCTCGATGCGAAAGGAGGCGCTGCGTGCGCCTCCTTCAGTTTGAACGTTGCATCTGTTGCGCGCCCGGGGGCGGGCGTGGCGCTGTGGCCAGCGCGCTGTTCAGTGCACGGCCGACAGTTCCTTGTCGAGCCGATCTGCCGGCACCGCGCCGGGCAGGCGGCGACCGTCGGCGAGAAACACCGTCGGCGTGCCTTCGACGTTCATCGAACGGCCGAGCGCGAGGTTCTTGTCGATCGCGGCGGTGTCGCAGGTGGCGGCGGCGGTCGGCGCCTGACGGTCCTGCATCCACGATTCCCACGCCTTCGCGCGATCGGCCGAGCACCAGATCGACTTCGACTTGGCCGTCGAATCGGGCGACAGCACCGGGTACAGGAACGTGTAGACCGTCACGTTGTCGATCGACAGCAGCGTTTTTTCGAGCTGCTTGCAGTACGGGCAGTTCGGATCGGAGAACACCGCGATCTTGCGCGCGCCGTTGCCGCGCACGACCTTCACCGCGTTGCCGAACGGCAGGCTCGCGAAGTCGATGCGGTTGGTTTCCGACAGGCGTGCCTCGGTCAGATTCTTGCGCGTCTTCGAGTCCACCATGTCGCCGAGCATCAGGTAGTCGCCGCTCGCATCGCTGTAGACGATCTGCGTGCCGAGATTCACTTCGTACAGGCCCGCGATCGGCGTCTTCGACACGCTTTTGATCGTCACGTCGGAAAGACGGGTTTGCAAGGTGGCCTTGAGCTTGTCGGTGGTCTGGTCGGCCTGCGCCGAGCAGCCGAGCATAGCGGCACCGATCGCGAGCGCAGCGGCGGCGATGCGGAAGGTCTTTTTCATGCTGGAGTCCTGGAGTCAGTCGCGCACCTGCGCGTTTTTTACGTTCCGGCCGCGAGTTTCGGCCGCCTATCTGTTCAATCAGGCTCGATCAGGTTCGATCGGGGGTCGGATAAGGGGCGGATCGCAGCGCTTCGATCCGGTCATGATACCTGTCCCGGGCGCCGGTGACCGGCCATCGGCTATTCGCCCGACGCCTCGTCGCGGTTTACCCCAGCGCGGCCGACACGAGCCAGCGCTTGATGAATGGCTGCGCGCCGACGAACGCCATGCCAGTATTGCGCACGGCGCGCGCGAGCGGACCGGGCACCGAGAACAGTTTCTGCAGGCCGTCGGTGGCGATCATCAGCGCGCGAATGTCTTCGCGGCGCGCGCGTTCGTAGCGACGCAGCAGCACCATGTCGCCGAGATCGCGGAACGACTCCTTGCCGCCGATCGTGCTCGCGAGCGCGGCGACGTCGCGCAAGCCGAGGTTCATGCCCTGTCCTGCCAACGGATGGATCAGATGTGCGGCATCGCCGACCAGCGCGACCCGCGGGGCGACGAGCCGGTCCACGGTCTGCAACGCGAGCGCGAAGCCCTGCGCGGGCGTCACGCAGTCGAGCGCACCGAACTGTTCACCGCTCACGTGCTCGACTTCGGCGGCGAGCCGCTCGGGATCGAGCGCGAGCAACTGCTCGGCGTGTTCGGTGCGCGCCGACCAGACCAGCGACACGTGGCCGTCCGGCATCGGCAGCAACGCGATGATCTCGCCGTCGCGGAACCACTGATACGCGGTTTCGCCGTGCGGCTTCGCAGCCTTGAAATTGGCGACCACACCGATCTGTCTGTAGTCGCGGCGCACCATCTTCGAGCCGATCTGCGCGCGCACCCACGAGTGCGCGCCGTCCGCGCCGACTACCAGATCCGCTTCGAGCACGCTGCCGTTCGCGAGGCCGACGCTCGCGTTGTCGACGGAGAAATCGAGCGCCTGCGCGCGCGCGTCGAACCACGTGAGGTTCGGCTGGAAGCGCAGCGCGGCATCGAGCGCGCGCTCGATCACCGACGACTCGACGATCCACGCAAGCTGCGGCACCGATGCCTGAAACGCCGAGAAATGCAGCTCGGCGTGCGCGTCGCCATAGACGCGCATGTCGTAGACGGGACCGAGCCGTGTGTGATCGAGCGCCTGCCAGACCCGCAGCCGTTCGAACAAGGCCTGCGAACTCGACGACAACGCATAGACGCGCGAGTCGAAGACGGCACCGGCGGGCAGCGCCGCGCAAGGCTGCGCGAGCAGTGCGACGCGCAGTCCGGCTTGCGTGAGCGCGAGCGCCGCGGTCTTGCCGACGAGCCCGCCGCCGATCACGGCGGCATCAAAGGTCTGGTGGTGTGCGTTCATGCGCGCATTATAGCCGCGGGGGGTACGGGGGACGGATCGACGGGCGCGGCCGTTGGGCGCTGTGCGCGGGGCCTCGCGGGCTCGTGCCGGACATGGTGTCTGGGGGCAGAGCCTGAAGTTGTTGGCGGGACTGTGCGAGTCTGATGCCGACCGCTCGCGCAACCCGCACTTCATGCGTTGGCGGCCACGCGCATTTGAGTCCCGGGCCGGTGGCCGCGCGGCCTCGATGCGTCGTGCTAATGCGTCGCGGCGCTTGCCGCGAGCGCCGCGTTCGCCTCGCGCATGCGCATGAAGTCGCGATTGGACGAGAGGTTGCGCCACGCGGCCGCCTCGAGCTCCGCCTTGCGATCGCGCTGATCGCTGCGGACCGCGCAGTCGGGGAACACGCGGTCGAACACGCGCCACAGCGAGTCGTAGTCGTTCTTATCGGCGAACCGCGCGATGTCGGCGTGATCTTCGTGCGACAGGCGGGTCGTCAAACAATCGATGGTCTGCCGGTCCGTGGTGGCCTGCGCTTCGTCGAAATTCGGCGCGACCCATGTCGCGACCGAGCCCACCACGACCGCGGCGACGACGCCGATCCCAACCCATCTGATGAGTCCCACGTTGCTCCCCCGGAAATTGAGCTCTGCCGGCTTTGAACTGACGATTCTACAGTGGCTTCGGGCCAATGCGCCGGCGGGTCCGCGCGGGCGAACGGGTTACAATTGCGCTTTCCGTGAAAACTCGCACTCAATCGTCGAGCCAACGCCCCGATTCGGTGTTTTGTCCGCTCCGCTGAGCCTGCCGCGCCCCACCTTACGCGAAGGCTTTCCGAATCCGCGCGCAGCGTCGAGCGCATCACGCAACCTACTGATTCACTGAAGGATTTCCATGAGCCTCAAATGCGGCATCGTCGGCCTGCCCAACGTCGGCAAGTCCACCCTGTTCAACGCGCTGACCAAGGCGGGAATCGCCGCCGAAAACTATCCGTTCTGCACGATCGAGCCGAACGTCGGCATCGTCGAGGTGCCGGACGCGCGGCTGAAGGCGCTCGCCGAAATCGTCAAGCCGGAGCGCATCCTGCCGGCCGTGGTCGAGTTCGTCGACATCGCCGGTCTGGTGGCCGGCGCAAGCAAGGGCGAGGGCCTCGGCAACCAGTTCCTCGCGAACATCCGCGAAACCGACGCGATCACGCACGTCGTACGCTGCTTCGAAGACGACAACGTGATTCACGTCGCGAACAAGATCGATCCGCTGTCGGACATCGAGGTGATCAACACCGAGCTCGCGCTTGCCGACCTCGCCACCGTCGAGAAGGCGCTCGCCCGCTATTCCAAGGCGGCCAAGTCGGGTAACGACAAGGAAGCCGCGAAGAACGCGGCGGTGCTGGAGAAGGTCCGCGCGCAGCTCGACCAGGCGAAGCCGGTCCGCGCGCTCGATCTGACCGATGAAGAAAAGGCTACCCTCAAGCCGTTCTGCCTGATCACCGCCAAGCCCACGATGTACGTCGCCAACGTGAAGGAAAACGGCTTCGAGAACAACCCGCACCTCGACGCGATCACGAAGTTCGCGGCTGCTGAAGGCGCGCCGGTCGTGGCCGTGTGCGCGGCGGTCGAAGCGGAAATCGCCGACCTCGACGAAGCCGACATGGAAGTCTTCCTCGCCGACATGGGCATGCATGAGCCGGGCTTGAACCGCGTGATCCGCGCGGGCTTCAAGCTGCTCGGCCTGCAGACCTACTTCACGGCCGGCGTGAAGGAAGTGCGCGCGTGGACGATCCACGTCGGCGATACGGCGCCGAAGGCGGCCGGCGCGATCCACACCGACTTCGAGCGCGGCTTCATTCGCGCGCAGACGATCAGCTTCGACGACTACATCACCTACAAGGGTGAACAAGGCGCGAAGGAAGCCGGCAAGATGCGCGCGGAAGGCAAGGAGTACGTCGTGCATGATGGCGACGTGATGAACTTTTTGTTCAACGTGTAAGCGCGAAGCAGCGCAAACTGCGCTGCGCGATTAAGGCCCGCGAACCCTCAGGGGTTGCGGGCTTTTTTGTTTGCGCGCTACGACTTCCGCAACGCGTCGAGACAACGGGCCTTGATGTGCGGATTTGCAGTCGTGACCGCCGAAACAGCGTGCAACGCTTTGGCCTTGTAGTTTTTCGGCGCATCGTCAATAAACGGAATGCCGCATACACGCGATATCGCGAGAATGTGACTGTCGCCTTCGACAGGGTCTACGACCTTCAGCAAAGCTGCGGGATTTCTCGGCAACGCATAGGCAAGAGCGATTCCCAAACCTTCCGCGGCCGCGCCCGTCGGCCCCTATGGCCAGGCTACCCGGATGACTCTAGCTGTCGCCATGCATGAAGAAGGCGTCCCTGCCGAAAGTGTGCGTTCCCGGATTAGGCGTCAATGGCATGCCGAAAGCTCCGACATGATGGGAA
Source organism: Paraburkholderia sp. 35.1 (assembly GCF_050436525.1). Classification (NCBI taxonomy): domain Bacteria; kingdom Pseudomonadati; phylum Pseudomonadota; class Betaproteobacteria; order Burkholderiales; family Burkholderiaceae; genus Paraburkholderia; species Paraburkholderia sp. 35.1. The sequence goes on from NZ_JBNDMJ010000003.1 coordinate 1,526,317, forward strand.
TGCCTTGGCGACCCAATCGTGTACGAACCTTCAGGTATCGGCCCGACCGATCGGACGTGTTGCATGAGGCGATTGCTTTTGCCCGCGCCGTGGCCCGAGTTGCATCACCTGTGATCTTCCCGAATAGATTCCCGTTTATTTCCTTTCCGTGACAGCCAATGCTAAATTTCGGCTTCCGGCGCGCCGACGCCGGAATGTCATCGAACACAACTAGAATCGCGCGATTCGCGTCCGCGCCCCTTCCGAACCGGAGACAAATCGATGAATTACAAGCCGCTGTTCCGCTCACTTTCCGTCGCCGCTGTATTGAGCATCGGCGTCAGCCAGGCGGCTCACGCCGCGACCGAAATCCAGTTCTGGCACGCCATGGAAGCCGCACTGGGTGAACGTCTGAACGACATCGCGAACGACTTCAACAAATCGCAAAACGACTACAAGATCGTGCCCGTGTTCAAGGGCACCTACGACCAGACCCTCGCCGCCGGCATCGCCGCCTATCGCAGCGGCAATGCGCCGGCCATCCTGCAGGTCTACGAAGTCGGCACCGCGACGATGATGCAGGCGAAGAAAGCCATCGTCCCGGTCACGCAGGTATTCAAGGACGCGGGCCTGCCGCTCGATCAGAAAGCCTTCGTGCCGACCATCGCGAGCTATTACAGCGACTCGAAAACCGGCGAACTGATCTCGATGCCGTTCAACAGCTCGACCCCGGTGCTGTACTACAACAAGGATGCGTTCAAGAAGGCTGGCCTCGATCCCAACCAGCCGCCGAAGACCTGGGCCGAGTTGCACACCGATGCGCAGAAGCTGAAGGCCTCGGGCATGTCGTGCGGCTACTCGTCGGGCTGGCAAAGCTGGATTCAGCTCGAGAACTACAGCGCGTGGCATGCGGCGCCGTTCGCGTCGCGTAACAACGGCTTCGACGGCATGGACGCGCAGCTCGAATTCAACAAGCCGCTGCAGGTCGCGCACATCCAGTTCCTGCAGAACATGGCGAAGGACGGCACGTTCACCTATGTCGGCCGCAAGGACGAACCGGTGTCGAAGTTCTATAGCGGCGACTGCGGCATCATCACGAACTCGTCAGGCTCGCTCGCGACGATCAAGAAATACGCGAAGTTCAACTTCGGCACCGGCATGATGCCGTACGACGACAGCGCGAAGGGCGCGCCGCAGAACGCGATCATCGGCGGGGCGAGCCTGTGGGTGCTGTCGGGCAAGGACCCGGCCGTCTACAAGGGCGTCGCGAAGTTCCTCGCCTATCTGGCCACGGCGCCAGTCGCCGCGAAGTGGCATCAGGACACCGGCTATCTGCCGATCACGACCGCCGCGTATGACCTGACGCGCCAGCAGGGCTTCTACGACAAGAACCCCGGCAGCGACACCGCGATCCGCCAGATGCTGAACAAGCCGCCGCTGCCGTTCACGAAGGGTCTGCGTCTGGGCAACATGCCGCAGATCCGCACCGTGATCGACGAAGAACTCGAACAGGTGTGGGCGGACAAGAAGACGCCGCAACAGGCGCTCGACTCGTCCGTCGCGCGCGGCGACGACCTGCTGCGCCGCTTCGAAAAGGCCAGCAACTAAGCATCGCCTGCAGGCAGGGTTCCGGCGCTCCCGCGCGGGAACCCGTCGTTGCAGCACACTCTGGACATTCCGATGGAAAAGCGCTCCTACTTCGGCACCAGCGTGCTGCCCTACCTGCTCGTCGCGCCGCAGCTGCTCATCACGCTCGTGTTCTTCCTCTGGCCGGCGGGCGTCGCGCTCTGGCAATCGACGCAAACCCAGGACGCGTTCGGTACGTCGAGCGCGTTCGTCGGACTCGCGAACTTCAAACAGTTGTTCGCCGACCCGCTTTATCTGGCGTCGGTCAACACGACGATCGTGTTCTGCACGCTCGTCACCGTGTCGGGCCTCGTGATCTCGCTGATGCTCGCGGTCTGCGCGAATCGCGTGACGCGCGGCGCGAAGGCCTATCAAACGCTGCTGATCTGGCCGTACGCGGTCGCGCCCGCGATCGCCGCGGTGCTGTGGTCGTTCCTGTTCAACCCGAGCATCGGCCTCGTCACGTATGCGCTCGCGAAACACGGCATCGTGTGGAATCACGCGCTGAACCCCGGTCAGGCGATGTTCCTCGTCGTGCTCGCGTCGGTCTGGCAGCAGATCAGCTATAACTTCCTGTTCTTCTATGCGGGCCTGCAGGCGATTCCGCGCTCGCTGATCGAAGCGGCCGCGATCGACGGCGCCGGTCCGGTGCGCCGCTTCTTCGGCATCGCGCTGCCGCTGCTGTCGCCGACCACGTTCTTTCTGCTGGTGATCAACATCACCTACGCGTTCTTCGACACCTTTCCCGTGATCGACGCGGCGACCGGAGGCGGCCCAGGCCAGGCCACCCGCACGCTGATCTACAAGATTTTCGCCGAAGGCTTCCAGGGGCTCGACATCGGCAGCTCGGGCGCGCAGTCGGTCGTGCTGATGATCATCGTCGTGGCGCTGACCGTCGTGCAATTCCGCTTCATCGAACGCAGGGTTCAATACTCATGATCGAGAACCGACGCGGTTTCGACCTGTTCTGTCACGCGGTGCTGATCATCGGCGTCGCGCTGGTGGTGTTTCCGGTGTACGTCGCGTTCTGCGCGGCGACGATGAGCGAGCACGAGGTGTTCACGGTGCCGCTGTCGCTCGTGCCGAGCACGCATCTGTTCGAGAACATCGTCACGATCTGGACGCAGGGCACCGGCAACGCCGCGGCGCCGTTCAATCGCATGCTGGTCAACAGCCTCGTGATGGCGCTCGTCATCGCGATCGGCAAGATCGCCGTGTCGATGATCTCCGCGTACGCGATCGTCTACTTCCGCTTTCCGTTTCGCACGCTCGCGTTCTGGCTGATCTTCATCACGCTGATGCTGCCGGTCGAAGTGCGGATTTTCCCGACCGTGCAGGTGGTGTCGTCGATGCATCTGAGCAATACGTACACCGGTTTGACGCTGCCGCTGATCGCGTCGGCGACCGCGACGTTCCTGTTCCGCCAGTTCTTCAAGACGCTGCCGGACGAGCTGATGGAAGCCGCGCGCATCGACGGCGCGGGCGCGCTGCGCTTCTTCTGGGACGTCGTGCTGCCGCTGTCGCGGACCACGATGGCGGCGCTCTTCGTGATCACGTTCATCTACGGCTGGAACCAGTATCTGTGGCCGATCCTGATCACCAGCCAGCAGTCGCTGATCACCGCGGTGATCGGCATCAAGGGAATGATCGCCTCGGGCGATACCGCGACCGAATGGCATCTGGTGATGACGGCCACGCTGCTCGCGATGCTGCCCCCGCTCGCCGTCGTGCTGACTATGCAGCGCTGGTTCGTGCGCGGCCTCGTGGATTCGGAAAAATGATCCGGTATGGCGGACTGCGACAAGCACTCAAAATCAAAGGCTAGAACGGCATGGCTGCACTGACTCTGCAAAGCGTTAAGAAAACCTACGACGGCAAACAGTTCGTGTTGCACGGCATCGACGTCGACGTCGCCGACGGCGAATTCGTCGTCATGGTCGGGCCGTCCGGCTGCGGCAAATCGACCTTGCTGCGAATGGTCGCCGGGCTCGAGCGCATCTCCGACGGCAGCATTTCGATCGCCGGCAAGGTCGTCAACGAACTGGAGCCGAAGGATCGCAACATCGCGATGGTGTTCCAGAACTACGCGCTGTATCCGCATATGAGCGTGGCCGAGAACATGGGTTACGCGCTGAAGATCGCGGGCGTCGATCGTGCGCAGATCGCGAAACGCGTCGAAGCCGCCGCGCAGATTCTCGAGCTCGGCGCGCTGCTGCAGCGCAAGCCGCGCGAGTTGTCGGGCGGGCAGCGGCAGCGCGTCGCGATGGGCCGCGCGATCGTGCGCGAGCCGGCGGTGTTTCTGTTCGACGAGCCGCTGTCGAATCTCGACGCGCGTCTGCGCGTGCAGATGCGCCTCGAAATCCAGCGCCTGCATGCGCGCCTCAAGACCACGAGTCTGTACGTCACGCACGATCAGATCGAAGCGATGACGCTGGCGCAGCGCGTGATCGTGATGAACCAGGGCCACGCCGAGCAGATCGGCGCGCCGACCGAAGTCTACGAGCGGCCGGCCACGGTGTTCGTCGCGAGCTTCATCGGCTCGCCGGGGATGAACCTGCTCGAAGGCCGTGTCGCGGACGACGGCTCGACCTTCGACGTTGCGGGCAACGGCCCGAAGCTGCCGCTCGCGGGCGTGCCGTCGATCGGCCGCGAAGTCGCGACAGGCCGCGAGTGGACGCTCGGCATTCGCCCCGAGCATCTGAGCCCGGGCACGGCCAACGCACCGTTCGCGACACTGAGCGTCGATTCTTGCGAAATTCTCGGCGCGGACAATCTCGCGCACGGCCGCTGGGGCAAGCACGATGTGACCGCGCGGCTGCCGCACGCGCATCGTCCCGCGGCCGGCGAGGCGCTGCAGGTCGTGCTGCCCGCGCAGCATCTGCACTTCTTCGATCCGGCGACTGGACGGCGCGCGAACTGAGACGCCCGCGGCGCGCCGCGACGGCGGCCCGCCGCCGGAACCCCCTGCCGCCCGGCCCTCGCCGCGAAGTACAATGCCACCTGAACCACATGCCGCGCGCGGCAGCGTCGTCGAATCCGACGCCGCGCCGGCCGGCGCCGGGTGTTCCGCCCGGCCCTCACACCGATTACCCATTCACCCCCGACTGCCCGCCCGCACGCGGCCGGCGTCGTCAACGTCTACTGCAAGCTAATGGCCCAATACGTTTTCACCATGAACCGGGTCGGCAAAATCGTGCCGCCCAAGCGCCAGATCCTGAAAGACATTTCGCTATCGTTCTTCCCCGGCGCGAAGATCGGCCTGCTCGGCCTGAACGGCTCGGGCAAGTCGACCCTGATCCGCATCATGGCCGGTGTGGACACGGAGATCGAAGGCGAAGCGACACCGATGCCGAACCTGAACATCGGCTATCTGCCGCAGGAGCCGCAACTCGATCCGCAGAAAACCGTGCGTGAAGCGGTCGAGGAAGGCCTCGGCGACGTGTTCAACGCGCAGAAGAAGCTCGACGAAATCTACGCGGCCTACGCGGAGCCGGACGCCGACTTCGACGCGCTGGCCGCCGAGCAGGCGAAGTACGAAGCGATCCTCGCAACGACCGACGGCAGCGCCGAGCAGCAGATCGAAATCGCCGCCGACGCACTGCGCCTGCCGGCATGGGACGCGAAGATCGAGCATCTGTCGGGCGGCGAAAAGCGCCGCGTCGCGCTGTGCAAGCTGCTGCTGCAAAAGCCCGACATGCTGCTGCTCGACGAGCCGACCAACCACCTCGACGCGGAATCGGTCGAATGGCTCGAGCAGTTCCTGACGCGCTTCCCGGGTACCGTGGTCGCCGTCACCCACGATCGCTACTTCCTCGACAACGCCGCCGAGTGGATTCTCGAACTCGACCGCGGTCACGGCATTCCGTGGAAGGGCAACTACAGCAGCTGGCTCGATCAGAAGGAAGAGCGTCTGAAGCAGGAAGAAGCGTCGGAGTCCGCGCGCCAGAAGGCGATCAAGAAAGAACTTGAGTGGGTGCGCCAGAACCCGAAGGGCCGCCAGGCGAAGTCGAAGGCGCGTATCGCGCGCTTCGAGGAGCTGAACAGCCAGGACTACCAGAAGCGCAACGAAACGCAGGAAATCTTCATTCCGGTCGGCGACCGCCTCGGCAATGAAGTGATCGAGTTCAAGAACGTCACCAAGTCGTACGGCGACCGGCTGCTGCTCGATAACGTCAGCTTCAAGATCCCGGCCGGCGCGATCGTCGGCATCATCGGTCCGAACGGCGCCGGCAAATCGACGCTGTTCCGTATGCTGACCGGCCGCGAGCAACCGGATTCGGGCGAAATCGTGCAGGGTCCGACCGTCAAGCTCGCGTACGTGGACCAGAGCCGCGAAGCGCTCGCAGGCACCAAGACCGTGTTCGAGGAAATCTCGGGCGGCGCGGACGTGCTGACGGTCGGCAGGTACGAAACACCATCGCGCGCGTATATCGGCCGCTTCAATTTCAAGGGCGGCGACCAGCAGAAGATCGTCGGCAATCTGTCCGGCGGCGAGCGCGGTCGTCTGCATCTGGCGAAGACGCTGATCGCGGGCGGCAACGTACTGCTGCTCGACGAACCGTCGAACGACCTCGACGTCGAAACGCTGCGCGCGCTCGAAGACGCGCTGCTCGAATTCGCGGGCTCGGTGCTCGTGATTTCGCACGATCGCTGGTTCCTCGATCGCATCGCGACGCATATCCTCGCGTTCGAAGGCGACTCGCAAGTCACGTTCTTCGACGGCAACTACCAGGAATACGAAGCGGACAAGCGCGCGCGTCTCGGCGAGGAAGGCGCGCGGCCGAAGCGCCTGCGCTACAAGCCGATCTCGCGTTAAGAAGCGGGCGGGCGACGGTCCGTCTGGCGCGATGCCGGACGGGCCGCGGGGCATGCGCGTTGCTAATCGTCGCTAGACGGAGGCGCGCGTGAAAGTCTCGCGCACGCGACAGACGGTCAACACAGCGCCGCGCGACGCGGCAACGAGGAGACAGGCATGGCGATGTCGAAGGGCAGGCGCTGGATCGTCATCGTGGGCGGAACGCTTTTGGCGTTGGTTCTGATCGCGATCGGCGCGATGCAATTCGCGCAACAGGAAGTCAAGAATCGCGTCAGCGCGGCGCTCGGGCCGCTCGGCAGCGCCGACAGTATCGACGTCGGCCTCACCTCGGTACACCTCACCCACGTCGTGCTAAAAGCGCCGCCTGACTGGCCAGCGGGTGAACCGCTACGCGCCGACGAAATCACGATCACCCCCGACGTGCGCGATCTGATCGCGCGGCGCATGCATATACGCGAGGTCGTCGTGCGCGGCTTCGACATGGCCGTGTTACGCACGAAGGACGGCTCGCTGAATCTCCTGCCGAACCTGCGCGAATCGCTGAACCGCGGCGATCAGCCGGGCAACGCCGGCACGGCGCCGCCGATCCCGCGCGAAAAGCTGGTCGACCATATCCGCTTCGAACACGGCAACTTCCATTTCTACGACATGACTGTCGGGCCGCCGCCGTTCAAGGTCACGCTCAGCAACGCGAACGCGAGCGTCGACCATCTGCATCTGCCGGCGCTTACCGAACCGACCCATGTCAGCGTTCGCGGCGCGATGAAGGGGCCGGCGCATACGGGCACCGTGACGTTCGACGGCTGGATCAAAATCGCCAGCCGCGATTCGCAGACGACGAGCACGCTGCACGGCGTCGATATTGCGATGCTCGATCCGTATCTGCTGAAGAAGGCCGGCACGCGCGCACAGGTGACGGGCGGCACCGTCGATCTGACGATCGAATCGACGGTGCGGAATTATCATCTCCATGCGCCCGGCACGGTGACAGTCCACAATCTGCAGCTCGCCGAATCCGACAATCCGCTCGAGACGTTCATGTCGATTCCGACCCGCGCCGCCGTCGCGGCGCTGAAGACGCATAACGGCAATATCACGCTGCATTTCGTGCTCGACGGCGATCTGCGCGATCCGAAGTTCTCGGTGCGCGAAGGGATCCTCGCGCGCATCGGCGCGGGGTTTGCGCAGGCGCTCGGGGTCAGCGTCGAAGGCGTCGCGAAGGGTGCGGGCGAGACCGTCAAGGGTCTCGGCAATGCGCTGAAGAATCTGCTGGGGCAGTAGCGGCGGCGGTCAGCTCATACCGGCAAGCCCAACTCGCGCAGCTTGGCTTCCGTTTGCGCGGCGCTCGTGTGATGCACGCCGTGCCAGCCGAGCGCCTTCGCGGCTTCGGCGTTCTTCGCGTTGTCGTCGATGAAGACGAGTTCGGCCGGCTCGACACCGGGCATTTGCAGTTCGATGCGCCGGCGCATCTCCGCGAAGATCGCCGGGTCGGGCTTCACGAGCTTCACGCGCCCCGACACGACGACGTCGCGAAACCGCCGCAGCACCGGATAATGCTCCCACGCGTACGGAAACGTCTCGGCCGACCAGTTGGTCAGCCCGAAGAGCGGCACCTCGGCCGCTTCGAGCTTTTCCATCAGCGCGATGCCGTCGTCGAGCACACCCGCCACCATCTGGTGCCAGCGCTCATAGAACGCGCGGATCAGCGGTTCGTGATCGGGAAACCGCGCGATCAGCTCGTCGGTGGCTTCGACGATCGGCTGGCCGCCATCCTGGCGGATCACCCAGTCCATCGAGCAGACGTGCGTGAGGAACCAGCGGCGCTCGAGTTCGTCGGGAATCAGCTCGCGGTACAGGTACTCGGGACTCCAGTCGATCAGCACACCGCCGAAATCGAACACCACTGCCTTGATCGCCATGCACCACGCTCCTTTGGAAGGTCGTCGCTATGCTCAGATGGGTTGCGTGCGCAGTTCCAGCCACGCTTTCGCGTCGCCCGATACATGCGGCGCGAGTCGCGCGCGCACCGTCTCGTGATACGCGTTGAGCCACGCGCGCTCGTCGTCGCGCAGCAGCGACAGCTCGATGCAGCGCGCGTCGATCGGGCACAGCGTCAGCGTTTCGAACTTCAGGAAGTCGCCGAATTCGGTTTTTTCCGCGGCCACGTTCAGCACGAGGTTTTCGATTCGCACGCCCCACTTGCCCGACCGATACAGACCCGGCTCGTTCGACGTGATCATGCCCTCCTCCATCGCGGTCCACGGTTCGGCCGGTGCGTAGTGCGAGATCACCTGCGGGCCTTCGTGCACGTTCAGGAAGTAGCCGACCCCGTGACCGGTGCCGTGGCCATAGTCGGCGCCGGCCTGCCAGATCGGCGCGCGCGCGATCGCGTCGAGCATCGGCGAGCGGATGCCGCGCGGGAATTGCGCGCGTGACAGCGCGATCATGCCCTTCAGCACGACGGTGAAATCGCGGCGCTGTTCGCTGCTCGGCGTGCCGACCGGGACGACGCGTGTAATGTCGGTCGTGCCGCTCAGATACTGGCCGCCCGAATCGATCAGCAGCAGGCCGTTGCCTTCGATCACCGCATGCGACTCCTCGGTCGCGCGATAGTGCGGCATCGCGCCGTTCGCATTGAAGCCCGCGATCGTCGCGAAGCTCAGCGACACGAAGCCGGGACGGCGCGCGCGAGCTGCCGTCAGACGCTCGTCGATCGTCAGCTCGGTGATGCGCTCGCGGCCCAGCGCGCTTTCGAACCACGCGAAGAATTCGGCGAGCGCGGCGCCGTCCTGCTCCATCGTCTCACGCACGTGCGCGGCATCGGCGGCGGTCTTGCACGACTTCATGAAAGTGGACGGATTGACCGCCTCGACCACCTTGACCGACGACGGCACCGCCTGCAGCGAGCCGTACGTGATGCGGCGCGGATCGATCAGCAGTGTGCTGCCGGCTGGCAGCGCAGCAAGCGCGGCGGCGGTTTTCGCGTACGGCTCGACGCTGATGCCGTCGCGCCCGAGCACTTCGGCGAGCGCCGGCGACACCTTGCCGTCGGCGATAAATAGCGACACCCGATCCACGCCGATCAGCGCGTGCGCGACGAACACCGGGTTGTAGCTGACGTCGGCGCCGCGCAGATTCAGCAGCCAGGCGAGGTCGTCGAGCGTCGAGATGAAGTGCCACTGCGCGCCTTTCTCGACCATCGCGCGACGCACCTGCGCAAGCTTGTCCGCACGTGTGACGCCCGCTTGCGGCGCGGCGTGCTCGAAGACGGCGTCGGCGGGCAGCGCCGGGCGCTGCGCCCAGATCGCGTCGAACAGGTCGAGGTCGGTGCGCAATTGCACGCCGCGCGCGTTCAGTGCGGCGCTCAACGCGCGCGCGGCCGCGACGCCCAGCACCGCGCCGTCCACACCGACCGTGCCGCCGCTCGCGACGTTCTGCGCGAGCCATTCGAAATGCGGCGTCGTGAGCTGGCCGCCGGTCATCTTCATCAGCTCGACACCGCTGCCGGCGAGCTCCGCACTCGCCTGCTCCCAGTAGCGGCTGTCGGTCCAGACGCCGGCGAAATCGGCGGTGACGATCAGCGTGCCGGCCGAGCCGGTGAAGCCCGACAGCCACTGGCGGCCTTGCCAGCGCCCTGGCAGATACTCGGACAGATGCGGATCCGCCGACGGCACGAGGTAAGCGGCAATGCCCTCGCGCGCCATCGCGGCGCGCAGGTTCGCGAGGCGCTCGGGAATGAAGGAGGTTTCGGGAAGTCGGGCGTTCATGGAGTTACCTGCAAGGATTCATCGACGGATGGACCGGCGCGTTGATTGACGCGACAAGAGGCCGACCGTCACGGCGACGGCGACGAGCGCGACGGCGGTGCATACCGGCCATTCGAGCATGTCGCCGTCATGGAAGAGACTTGTCACGTTGCCGGCCATCCGCGCGACGCTCGTGCCGAGCACACCGGCCAACAGCGCGGCCCACCAGCGGGCGCGGCTCGCGCGGCGCTGCGGATGCAACCACCAGCCCGCGAGGCCGATCACCGCGCCGAGTACGAGAATGCCTGGCCAACCCATCAGGCGTCGACTCCAGACTGGGCGCTCAAACACGGCAAGATCAATTTCGGATTCGTCTCATAGGCGAAAGGAGCCGCCAACGCTAGCATTTTTGCCTCCTCAACTATACAAGTTCAGCACGGCGCTTTCCGCATAGCGGTTGAGTTTAGGGATCGGGGTGTGCTTAGGCAAGTTGTAAGTCTGACGAAAACGCCTCATGCTTCGCCCGTTGCCAGGCTGACGCAGCGCCATGCGCATCGCCCTTATCGAACCCGACCTGCAACACGCCAAACTGGTTGACCGGCTCATTTTCGCCGGCGGCCACGCGTGCCAGCACTTCACCACTAGCGCCACCTTCCTGCAGCGCGCTACCGACGAATTTTTCGACCTGTTGATCACCGAAAGTTGGGCCGGCGACCATTGCGCCGAAGACGTGATCCCGCGCGCGCGCTCCATTCTGCCGGGCCTGCCCGTCATGATGCTGCTGAGCGCACCGCGCGAATGCCAGATCGTCGCCGCGCTGCATGCCGGCGCCGACGACTGTCTCAGCAAGCCAGTGCGCGGCCCCGAAATGCTCGCGCGTGTCGAGGCGCTGCAGCGCCGTGCGGGCCTGCGGCGGCCGCCCAACCGTCGACGCGACGTGATCGGCGGCTATACGTTCGACGCGGCGAATTTGGCCGTGACATTCCGCGACCTGACCGTGATCCTGACGCCGAAGGAATTCCGCCTCGCGCTGGTGCTGTTCAACAATCTCGCGCGGCCGGTGTCGCGCGCGCATATTCTCGAAACCGTGTGGGCCCGCCGCCGTGACGTAAATTCGCGCACCATCGACACCCACGCGTCGCGCGTGCGCAGCAAGTTGCAACTGCGCCCGGAGCTTGGCTACACGCTGACGCCGATCTATGGTTACGGTTACCAGCTCGACGCGATCCCGCCGGAGAGCCTGACAGGCGCGAACTGACGCATGCGGGATATATGGCGGGCAGAATGTGAGTATCGTGGAAACGCTATAATATAGGGCTGAACGATAGCTCCCCCAAATGCAGCTTCTAACGATCGGAATCAACCATCACACTGCGCCTGTCGCCTTGCGCGAACGCGTGGCGTTTCCGCTCGAACAGATAAAGCCCGCTCTGAATACGTTCAAAGGCATCTGGCTGGGCCACATGGCCCCCAACGCGCCCGAGGCGGCAATTCTGTCCACCTGCAACCGCACCGAACTGTACTGCGCGACCGACGACCTCGCCGCGCGCGAAGCCTCGGTGCAGTGGCTGTCGAAGTACCACAACCTCCCGATCGATGAACTCGCGCCGCACGTCTATGCGCTGCCGCAGTCCGAAGCCGTGCGCCATGCGTTCCGCGTCGCGTCAGGGCTCGATTCGATGGTGCTCGGCGAAACGCAGATCGTCGGACAAATGAAGGAGGCGGTGCGCACCGCCTCCGAAGCCGGCGCCCTCGGCACCTACCTGAATCAGCTATTCCAGCGCACCTTCGCCGTCGCGAAGGAAGTGCGCAGCACCACCGAGATCGGCGCGCAGTCGGTGTCGATGGCCGCCGCCGCGGTACGCCTCGCCCAACGCATTTTCGATAAGATCGCGAACCAGCGCGTGCTGTTCATCGGTGCTGGCGAAATGATCGAGCTTTGCGCGACGCACTTCGCGGCGCAGCATCCGCGGGAACTCGTCGTCGCGAACCGAACCGCCGAGCGCGGCATGCGGCTCGCCGAGCGCTTCAACGGCCGCGCCATTCCGCTCTCCGAGCTCCCCGCGCGGATGCACGAATTCGACATCATCGTGTCGTGCACGGCGTCCACGTTGCCGATCATCGGTCTTGGCGCAGTCGAGCGCGCGGTCAAGGCGCGCCGTCACCGGCCGATTTTCATGGTCGACCTCGCGGTGCCGCGTGACATCGAACCCGAAGCCGGCCAGCTCGAAGACGTGTTCCTGTACACCGTCGACGACCTCGGTGCGATCGTCCGCGAAGGCAATGCGTCGCGCCAGGCCGCGGTCGCGCAGGCCGAAGCGATCATCGAAACGCGCGTGCAGAACTTCATGCAGTGGCTTGATGCGCGCAGCATCGTGCCGGTCATCCGCCACATGCACACGCAGGCCGACACGCTGCGCCGCGCAGAGGTCGAACGCGCGCAGAAAATGCTCGCGCGCGGCGACGATCCGGCCGCAGTCCTCGAGGCACTGTCGCAATCGCTCACCAACAAGCTGATCCATGGTCCTACGCACGCGCTGAATCGCGCGAGCACCGACAACCGCGACAAGCTGATCGAGCTGATGAGCGGCTTCTACAAACACCCCGGCTCTACCGAGCGTTAGCGGCGCAGTGCTCGCCGCACCTCCGCGCGCCACCGCCGTGGCTCGCAAAGTGCTTCCGCCCCGGGCATTCGCCCGTTCCCCTGGCCGCATCCATTCCGGAGTCCGCTCCGCTACCCGCCCGATGAAAACGAGCATGCAACGCAAGCTCGACCAGCTGACCACCCGGCTGGCCGAACTGAACGACCTGTTGAGCCGCGAGGACATCACCGCCAACCTCGACCAGTACCGCAAGCTGACGCGCGAACACGCGGAGCTCGACCCGGTCGTCGAGCATTACGGGCTGTGGCGCCAGGCGCAAAACGACGCCGCCACCGCGCAGGACCTGCTCGCCGACGCGTCGATGCGCGATTTCGCCGAAGAGGAAATCCGCGCAGCACGCGATCGTATGGAGACGCTCGGCGTCGAACTGCAGAAAATGCTGCTGCCGAAAGACCCGAACGACGAGCGCAACATTTTCCTCGAAATCCGCGCGGGCACCGGCGGCGACGAATCCGCACTGTTCGCGGGCGATCTGCTGCGCATGTATCTGCGCTATGCCGAGCGCAACCGCTGGCAGGTCGAGATGATGTCGGCGAGCGAATCGGACCTCGGGGGCTATCGCGAAGTGATCGTGCGAATTGCCGGCGATGCCGCGTATTCGAAGCTGAAGTTCGAGTCGGGCGGGCATCGCGTGCAGCGCGTGCCGGCCACCGAAACGCAGGGCCGCATCCATACCTCGGCGTGCACGGTCGCGGTGATGCCGGAAGCGGACGAGATCGGCGAAGTCGAGATCAATTCGGCCGATCTGCGTATCGACACGTTCCGCGCGTCGGGCGCGGGCGGCCAGCACATCAACAAGACCGACTCGGCGGTGCGCGTCACGCACTTGCCGACGGGCATCGTCGTCGAATGTCAGGACGACCGCTCGCAGCACAAGAACAAGGATCGCGCGCTGAAGGTGCTCGCCGCGCGCATCAAGGACAAGCAGGCGCACGAGCAGCAGGCGAAGGAAGCGGCGACGCGCAAGAACCTGATCGGCTCGGGCGACCGTTCGGAGCGCATCCGCACGTACAACTTCCCGCAGGGGCGCCTCACCGATCACCGCATCAACCTGACGCTGTATCGCCTCGACGCGATCATGGACGGCGATCTCGAAGAACTGATCGCGGCGCTCGTCAGCGAGCATCAGGCCGAACTGCTGGCTTCGCTCGGCGACGCGGACTAACGCCCCGACAATGACCGACGCCTCCCCGGCTCCGCTCGACCCCACCGCTCTGCCCGCCACGGCCGAGGCGCTAATGCGCGCATCGCCGCTGCCGCCGCTCGAAGCGCGGATTCTGCTCACGCATGTGCTCGGTTGGCGGCGCACGCAGCTGATCACGCGCGGCGAGGAGCCGCTCGAACGCGCAAGCGTCGAGCGTTATCGCACGCTCGAGGCGCGGCGCATGGCCGGCGAGCCGGTCGCGCAGCTCGTCGGTGCGCGCGAGTTCTTCGGGCTCGAATTCGAAGTGACGCCGCATGTTCTGATTCCGCGTCCTGAGACCGAGCTGCTGGTGGAGACCGCGCTCGCGGCGATCGAACCTCGGCCGCGCCCACGTGTGCTCGATCTCGGCACCGGGACCGGCGCAATCGCGGTGGCGATCGCGTCGATGCGGCCCGACGCGCAGGTCTGGGCGCTCGACCGCTCGGCCGACGCGCTCGCCGTCGCCGCGCGCAACGGCGCGCGCCTGCTCGACGTGAAACGCCCGGGGGGCGCCGTCGTTTTCCTTCCCAGCGACTGGTACGGCTCGCTCGACGCCGCGTTGCGCTTCGATGCGATCGTCAGCAATCCGCCGTATATCGCGAGCGGCGACCCGCATCTGCGTGAGGGCGATCTGCGCTTCGAGCCGCGCGGCGCGCTCACCGACGAGGCCGACGGCCTCAGCGCGATCCGCACGATCGTCGCCGGCGCCCCCGAGCGTCTCGCCGCCGACGGCACGCTTTGGATCGAACATGGCTACGACCAGGCCGAAGCCGTGCGCGCATTGTTGAGCGAACGCGGTTTTGCCGAGGTCCGCTCGGCGCGCGATCTCGCCGACATCGAGCGGATCAGCGGCGGCGTGCTGCGCGCCGCTGCGGCCTGAGCGCGGTCGCCGAGGCTAAAACCCCAGGCGCGACGTGGCTGCGGCCGCCGGTAGCGAAATCCGCTATCATTTCAGCCTATTCCCATCCTTTATCGGAACCGCAAGGTCAGTCATGGATACGCAACAACGCATCAAGCAAATCGTCGACGGCAACAACGTCGTTCTCTTCATGAAGGGCACGGCCCAGTTCCCGATGTGCGGTTTTTCCGGCCGCGCCATCCAGATCCTGAAGGCGTGCGGTGCCGGTGAAATCAAGACCGTCAACGTGCTCGAAGACGACGAAATCCGTCAGGGCATCAAGGTGTTCTCGAACTGGCCGACCATTCCGCAGCTTTACGTGAAGGGGGAATTCATCGGCGGCTCGGACATCATGATGGAGATGTACGAATCGGGCGAACTGCAGCAGCTGTTCGCCGCGGCCTGAGCGTTCTACGCTTCGTTCGCTTCGTCAGGCGCCGCAAGCCATGCAGCAAGCACGCACCGCGGTGCCTCGCCGGCTGATCGTCGCGATCACCGGCGCCTCCGGCGCGATCTACGGCATCCGGCTGCTCGAGACGCTGCGGCGGCTCGGCGGCGTCGAGAGCCACCTGCTGATTTCGAGCGCGGGTTGGCTCAACATCCAGCATGAACTCGAGTTGGGCAAGGAAGACGTGCATCCGCTCGCGGATGTCGTCCATTCGGTGCGCGATGTCGGCGCGAGCATCGCGTCCGGCTCGTTCGCGACCGACGGCATGATCGTCGCGCCCTGCTCGATGAAAACACTCGCGAGCATCGCGCACGGTTTCGCCGACAACCTGATCACCCGCGCCGCCGACGTCACACTGAAGGAGCGTCGCCGTCTCGTGCTGCTGGTGCGCGAAACGCCGTTCAATCTCGCGCATCTGCGCAATATGACGGCCGTCACCGAAATGGGCGGAGTGATCTTCCCGCCGCTGCCCGCGTTCTATAACCGGCCTGCTTCGATCGACGAGATGGTCGACCACACTGTCGCACGCGTGCTCGATCTGTTTGCGCTGGGGCCGGCGTTGTCGCCGGCGTGGGAAGGATTGCGGGGCGCGCAGGATTAACCGCGTCAACGCGGATTAACAACGGCCGCGACGCAATCAATTCCCACCGAACCCATTTATCAAGCTGGCGTGCGGACCTATATTGGTAGCAACCCAATTTCTCCGTGCCGTGCTTACACGGCCGCGTTGCTGTCATGAACCGCTTACCTTCGCTTTTCCTGTCTCACGGCGCACCCACGTTGCCGATCGATCCGTCGATGCCGTCCGCCGAGTTCGGCGCGCTCGCCACGCAACTGCCGCGTCCCGAGGCAATCCTGATGTTGTCGGCGCACTGGGGCACCGCGCAGCCACTCGCGAGCATCGCGATGGCGCCTGAAACCATCCACGATTTCTATGGTTTTCCGCGCCAGCTCTACGAAATCCAATATCCGGCGCCGGGCGCGCCCGACATCGCACGTAGCGCCGCCGCGCTGCTCGGCGCGAGCGGCATCGTCGCGGACGTGCAGCCGCACGGACTCGACCACGGCGCATGGGTGCCGATGCTGCTGATGTTTCCGCGAGCGGACGTGCCGATCGCGCAACTGTCGATCCAACCGCACAAGGACGCCGCGCATCATTTCCGCGTCGGCCGCGCGCTGCGCGCGCTAAAAGACGAAGGCGTGATGGTGATCGGCTCCGGCCAGATCACCCATAACCTGCGCGCCGCCGATTTCTCCGCGCGCCCGGAAGACGCCGATCCGCGCGTGGCCGAATTCACCGACTGGTTCGAGGACAAGCTCGTCGCGCGCGATACCGACGCGCTGCTCGACTATCGCCGCCAGGCGCCGCACGCGGTGTTGATGCATCCGACCGACGAGCATCTGTTGCCGGTATTCGCCGCGCTCGGTGCCGCCGACGACGAGTATTCGCTCGCGATCCAGTCGCTCGGCACCTACCAACGCTCGCTCGCGATGACGAACTACGTGTTCGGGACCGCCTGATCCGGCTCGGGGTCGCGCACAAAGGTCAACAAAAAGCCCGCCTGATCATCGATCGGGCGGGCTTTTTATCGGCCCCGAAAGACCCGCGTCGAGCGGATCTTCGGTTTCGACCGGCGCTCAATGCGCGCCGATAACTTCGAGCACTTCGTCGTGCACGAGCTGCTCGTCCAGATACTCCGAACGATAGCCGCTGTTCACGCCCCAGAAGTAGAACACCAACGAGAAGGCGATCACGACGAGCATGTCCCAGCCGTACGGCAGAATGCCGAAGCCGCCAAACTCCTTGCTGCCGATCAGCGACAGGATCGCCATGATCGGCAGATACGCGACCAGCCACCAGGCAGCCTTCAGGTCACGGCCCCAGCCCTCGAAGCCCGACTTCGCCTGAAAGTAGAAATACACCGGCAGCGCGACGACCATCAGCAGAATGATTTCGCCGGTCAGCGGCCACCTCGCCCAGTACAGGATCAGCGACGCGCAGACGAACGCGAACGGCGCGATCACCTTCATGCCGGCGATGTGCAGCGGGCGCTCGAGATCGGTTGCCGCGCGGCGCAGTGCCATCAGGCTGATCGGGCCGGTCAGGTACGAGATCACGGTCGCGACCGAAATCACCGCCGCGAGCGAACTCCAGCCGCGGAAGAAGAACAGGAAGATGAACGAGACGAGCAGGTTGAACCACATCGCGTTGCGCGGAACGCCATAGAACGGGTGCACGTTACCGAACATCTTCGGCATCGTGTTGTTGCGCTCCATCGCGTAGATCATGCGCGAGGTGGTTGCCATGTAGGTCGTACCGGTGCCGCTCGGGCTCACGAACGCGTCGACGTACAGCAGGATCGCCAGCCAGTTCAGGTTCAGCGCAATCGCCAGTTCCGCGAACGGCGAAGCAAAGCTGAAGTGGCTCCAGCCCTTCATCACGTCGGCCGGATTCACGGCGCCGATGTATGCGATCTGCAGCAACACGTAGATCACGAGCGCGAGCAGGATCGAGCCGATCACCGCGAACGGCACGCTCCTGGCCGGATTTCGCGCTTCACCGGCCAGGTTGATCGGGCTCTGGAAACCGTTGAATGCGAACACGATGCCGCTCGTCGCGACTGCGGTCAGCACCGCCGACCAGCCGTACGGCGCGAACGTGGTCGTCTGACCAAAGTTCTCGGTGTGGACGCCTGTCATCATCAGGCCGACGATCGTTGCGCCCGGGATCAGGAACTTGAAGATCGTGATCGCCGAGTTGGCGCGCGCGAACAGCTTGACGCCCCAGTAGTTGAGCAGGAAATAGATGATGACGAGCCCGGCGGACAACAGCAGGCCGTTGGTCGTCAACGACCCGTCGACGAACAGCGCATGCGCCCAAGGATAGGGCCAGGTACTCATATATTGGATCGATGCTTCGGCCTCGATCGGGATCACCGACACGATCGCGATCCAGTTGGCCCACGCGCTGATGAAACCGACCAGCGCGCCGTGCGAGTAGCGCGCATAGCGCACCATCCCGCCAGATTCCGGAAACATCGCGCCAAGTTCCGCGTAGGTCAGGGCAATCGCGAGAATCACGACCGCACCGATGATCCATGCGCAAATCGCAGCCGGACCGGCAATTTTTGCAGCCTTCCACGCGCCGAACAGCCAACCCGAACCGATGATCGAGCCCAGACCGGTCAGCATCAGCGCGAATGGCCCGATGTTCCGTTGTATAGAACTTTTCAAGTCTTCTCCTAAATCAGAACCATGTCGGCACCGCGTGACATCGCTTGTGGCGGTGGGGACGGGGTGACGCGCATGTAAGCGCGTCCAGATGCGGAATAGGTGCAACCGACGCGCGGCGCGTAGTTTAACGGTTGCACCGTGTTACTGCAGCGAAACCGCAGCCGAACTAAGGGTTCTCCCTACAAAAAGTTGTCCCCATGCGCAAGCTTTGTAAGAAAATTTCGGATCTGTCCGGCAAAGTTTCGTCTAGACTGTTGACCTTCGTCCGAATTCGCCGTATAACGTTCGGGCAGGATTTCAAGTGGCGAGTGAAGTGGTTCTTTCGTAGTTCGCCCATCAACGGTACTCCGGTTGGTCCCATTACCCCCTTCCTTGATTTTCATGCACCCCGGGCTTCGGCCTTATTCACCATTTTTAGGAAAAAGTAATATGGAAACCGGTACCGTCAAGTGGTTCAACGACGCTAAGGGCTTTGGCTTCATCACTCCGGACGGCGGCGGTGAAGATCTGTTCGCGCATTTCTCGGAAATTCGCACTGAAGGCTTCAAGACGCTGCAAGAAAACCAGAAGGTCACGTTTGAAGTGAAGACGGGCCCGAAGGGTAAGCAAGCGGCTAACATCAAGCCGGTGTAAGCTCCGCGCTTCCTTCTGGACGCAAAAAACCCCGCCTCGGCGGGGTTTTTTATTACGGCGGCCAATCTGAATGCGCCGATTAACTTCGCGTTACTTCGCAATCCGCGGCGGATTATTTATTGATTATTCGGGATTATCCGAATACACGCCGCGCATGAATACCGAGGCCAGTCGCCACGCTCGCGAGACGATCGCCGAATACCGCTTGCGCGTCTGGAAACGCCGCGGCCAACGCGCCCGACAGAAACGCGAGGCCGGTCGACCCGCCGGTGAAATAGATCGCGTCGACATCGCGCGGCGCGACGCCGGCCGCCTGCACCGTATCGCGCGCGGCCTGCACGATGCGTCGCGTTTCTTCCTCGCCTGCTTTGACGAGCTGCGCTTCGTCGAACGCGAGACGCAGATCCTCTTCCACCTGCTCGAGATCGATCACGGTCTCGCCGCCCGCCGCCACGCCGATCTTCGCCTCTTCCGCGTGGGCGGCGAGCGCGTGCCCGAAACGCTGCTCGACCACGCGCATCAGCCGGTCGTGGTGCTTCGTCTCCGTGAAAAGGTGCCGCATCAGCGCGAGTTCGCTGACGCGCTTTGGCGTGTAGACGGTGTTGATCAGGTGCCAGGTCGCGAGATCGAAATAAATCCGGTTCGGGATTTCGCGCCCTTGCGGATCGAGCGACTGGTAGCCGAGTTCGCGCAGTATCGTGGCGAGTTCGACGCGGCGGTCGAAGTCCGTACCCGCGACGTGCACGCCATGGTGCGCGAGCACATCGTCCTTGCGCTCGACGCGCTTCATCCGTTCCGGCCCCACTCGCACGAGCGAAAAGTCCGACGTACCGCCGCCGATGTCCGCCACCAGCACGAGCCCCTCGGCGCTCAGGTGCGATTCGTAGTCGAACGCAGCCGCGATCGGTTCATACTGAAAGTGGATGTCGCGCAAGCCGGCGGTGCGCGCGGCGGCTTCGAGCTGTTGCTGCGCCATCTGGTCGGCGCGCGGGTCGTCGTCGACGAAGAACACCGGGCGGCCCAGCACCGCGCGGTCAATCGCGCCGCCGGCGCTCGCCTCGGCCGCGCGCTTCAGGTGAGTCAGGAACGTCGCGATCACGTCGGTGTACTTGATCGCACTGCCGTCGCCGAGATCGGTCGTATTCTCGGCGAGCGGCGAGCCGAGAATGCTTTTCATCGAGCGCATCAGCCTGCCGTCGAAACCGTCGATGTAAGCAGCGAGCGCCGCGCGCCCGAATTCGCTGGTGTGTTCGTCGGTATTGAAGAAGACCGCGGTGGGCAGCGTCGTGTACGCGCCTTCGACCGGCGCCAGCTTCAGCTGCGGGCCGAGCGGAACCGCGACGGCCGAATTGGAAGTACCGAAGTCAATCGCGCAATAGTTCATGGCAGGAATGGCCGCTCACGGCTGGCGCGCAAAGAAAGGGGAGCGGCTTTGTATCACGAAAACTCCGGCAGCATCAACTGAAGCTGCCGGGACGGCCGCAAGATCGATTGAAATCATGGCGCGGAATGCATCTTGCTGCGTCCGACCGGATATGCCGCCCCATTTCGCCATCGAGGAGACTTCGCGTCATGAGCGTGCCGCCCACCGCCGCCGTCGATGACCAGCACGCCACGCTGATCGAAACCGATCTGCCGTCGCGGCTAGACCGTCTGCCGTGGGGCCGCTTTCATACGCTGATCGTGGTTGCGCTCGGCGTGACGTGGCTGCTCGACGGCCTCGAGGTGACGCTTGCCGGCGCGGTCGCGAGCGCGCTGAAAACCAGCCCGGCGCTGCGCTTTTCGAATGCCGAGGTCGGCCTCGCGGGCAGCGCATACATTGCCGGCGCGGTGCTCGGTGCGCTCGGTTTCGGCTGGCTGACCGACCGGCTCGGCCGCCGCAAGCTGTTTTTCGTCACGCTGACGCTGTATCTGGCCGCGACCGCGGCGACCGCGCTGTCGTGGAATCTGATGAGCTTCATGCTGTTCCGCTTCCTGACCGGCGCGGGTATCGGCGGCGAATACACGGCGATCAATTCGACGATCCAGGAATTCACGCCGGCACGCGTGCGCGGCTGGACCGACCTCGGCATCAACGGCACGTTCTGGGTGGGCGCGGGGCTCGGCGCCGCGGGCTCGCTGGTGCTGCTCGATCCGCACCTGCTGCCTTCCGACTGGGGCTGGCGCGCGTGTTTTTTCATCGGCGCGGTGCTCGCGCTGGTGATCCTGCCGATGCGCATCTGGATACCCGAAAGCCCGCGCTGGCTACTCACGCACGGCGACGAGCGCGACGCCCGCACGATCGTCGAGGGCATCGAGACGCGTTTTCGCAACGCCGGCCACACGCTCGCCGACGACGCCCTCACGCGGCTGCGCCTGCGCGCGCGCGACCATACGCCGTTGCGCGAGGTATTCCACACGCTGTTCAACGTGCACCGGCGCCGCGCGCTGGTCGGTCTCACGATGATGACCGCGCAGGCATTCTTCTACAACGCGATCTTTTTCACCTACGCGCTCGTCCTCACCGACTTCTATCACGTGCCGGGCGACGACATCGGCTGGTATCTGCTGCCTTTCGCGCTCGGCAATTTCCTGGGGCCGCTCGTGCTCGGGCGACTGTTCGACGTGATCGGCCGACGCAAGATGATCGCCGCGACCTACGCGATGTCGGCGATCCTGCTGACGCTGTCCGGCTATCTGTTCGAGCAGCAACTGCTGAGCGTCGTCACGCAGACGGTCGCCTGGATGGTCATTTTCTTCTTTGCGTCGGCGGCCGCGAGTTCCGCGTATCTGACCGTGAGCGAATCGTTTCCGCTCGAAATCCGCGCGCTCGCGATCGCGGTTTTCTATGCGTTCGGCACCGCGCTCGGCGGCATCATCGGGCCGGCGTTTTTCGGTCGGCTGATCGATACGCATCAGCGCAGCGAGGTGTTTTCGGGCTATCTGGTCGGCTCGGCGTTGATGCTCGCGGCGGCGCTCGTCGCGGCGATCTGGGGTGTCGACGCGGAGCGCAAGTCGCTCGAGCATGTGGCCGCGCCGCTGTCCAGCGTGACGGATGGCGAGAACGGCATGGACGGCGCTGCATGAAAAACGCGCGGACCGTGCCGCGCGTGCCTGACTGCTTCGTTGCTCATCGACTGCTTTCTTCGCTTTACGCGAAATCGCGCGGCAAGCGCGGCGAATCCGTCGCTCAGAACGCCTTCTTCCAGGCGCCGGCGTACGCGATATCCGCGAGCGCCGCGCGTTGACGCGGCGCCTTCTCGCGTTCGCGCAGGACCGGGTCCAGTTTGTCGACGTCGCCGTAATGGCCGAGCGAGATCATCGCGATCGGCTCGACGTCCTTTGGTAGTTCGAAGGTGGTACGGAACGCGTTCACGTCGAAGCCGCTCATCTGGTGCGCGGCGAGGCCGAGCGCGTGCGCCTGCAGCACCAGCGACATCGCCGCCGCGCCGGCGTCGTAGAACGCGCAGCGGTTTACCTCGCCCTTGTTGGTCAGTGTGTGCGCGGTCACCGCGATCAGCACTGGCGCAAGCGCATTCCAGCCCTGGTTGAACGGCACCAGCGTGGCGAAAGCCTTCTTGAACGCGACTTCGTCGACGCTGCGATCGAATACCACAAAACGCCAGGGCTGCACGTTATATGAAGACGGCGCCCAGCGCGCCGCTTCGAGCACGGCGCGCAACTGATCGCGGCTCACCGGCTCGCTCGAATACGCGCGAGGGCTCCAACGGCCTGCAATCAGCTCGTGAATGGCAACTTCGGTTGAGGCGGGTTTGGTGGCCATGCGCTTCTCTCGGTAGATATTCATGTTCTCCGGGCGGCTGCCCGAGGCCACATAGCATAACGGGCTTTCGGTGCGCGCTCCAAGTTGCGGCGCGGCGCTATGCGTGCTGGCTGAGAAAACGCGCACGGCCCCGTTATGAGGCCGTGCGTCGTTGCTTCGCTGACGGTGAATCCGCGCGGCTCGCGAGGGCGCCTCAGATTGCCTGCGGCGTCGGCACCTTGGCCGGGCGGTTGATGCGCAGCACGATCACCGCGGCGATCAGACACAAGCCGCCGGAAATCATCGATGCGACCGTGTAGGTGCCAAGACTCGCGCGCAGCATGCCCGCGCCGAGCGCCGCGAACGCCGCGCCGAGCTGGTGGCCCGCGACCACCCAGCCGAACACGATCGGCGCCGATTCCTTGCCGTAGACGTCGGTCGCAAGACGCACGGTCGGCGGCACGGTGGCGATCCAGTCGAGACCGTAGAACACCGCGAACAGCGGCAGTCCGAAAAAGTCGATGCCGAACGCGTGCGGCAGATACATCAGCGACAGCCCCCGCAGCCCGTAATACCAGAACAGCAGCACGCGGCTATTGAAGCGGTCCGACAGCCAGCCCGACATCGTCGTGCCGAACAGGTCGAACACGCCCATCGCCGCGAGCAACGACGCGCCCTGCACTTCGGTCATCCCGTAGTCGCCGCACATCGCGATCAGATGGGTGCCGACATAGCCATTGGTGCTCGCGCCGCAAATGAAGAAGCTGAAGAACAGCAGCCAGAAGTCGCGCGTTTTGCTCGCCGACGCGAGCGTGCCGAATGCGATCGCGAGCGGATTCTGCCTGGTGACGGTCGTCGTGATGGGCGCGTCATGGGGTTCGCCGTACGGGCGCAGCTGCATGCTGGCCGGATGCTCGGGCAGCAGGAACGCGACGAGCGGAATCACGACGCCCGCCGCGAGCGCGACGACCCACACGACCTGACGCCAGCCGTAATGCTCGGCGATGGCCGCGAGCAGCGGCAGAAACACCAGCTGGCCGGTCGCCGAGCTGGCGGTCAGGATACCCATCACGAGACCGCGGCGCGTCGTGAACCAGCGCGTCACGACCGTCGCCGACAGCGACAGCGCCGCTACCCCGGTCGAGCCGCCGACCATCACGCCCCAGATCAGCACCATTTGCCACGGATGCGTCATCAGCGACGACAGCGCGACACCCGCGGCCATCGCGCCGAGCGCGCTCAGCAACGTGGGGCGCACACCGAAGCGCTGCATCGCGGCGGCCGCGAACGGCCCCATCAACCCGTACAGCGCGATGTTCACCGAGATCGCGAGCGAAATCGTCGCGCGGCTCCAGCCGAATTGGTGCTCGAGCGGCACCATCATCACGCTCGGTGTCGCTCGCGTACCCGCCGCCGCGAGCAACACCAGGAACACCACAGCGACTGTCAACCAGCCGTAGTGGAAACGCCCGCCTATCAGTCGCGCAGCCCAGTTCATCGATTCTCCCATCGACGCGGCCCCGGTGGCGGCGTCGTTCGTATTTACGGCCTCGGTGAATGACTTGTGACAGATCGGTCACAATTGTGTTGCGATCTTAGTTACTGGTCGGTAACATGTCAAGGCGTCAATCTCATTTGGGTGACTTGCCATGTCCGACAGCGAAACCCCCAAGCCCGCCCCTACTCGTGCGCGGCGCGCGCGCGGCGCACAGACCGCCGGGCCGCAGGCGCAGCTGCATCTGCTGCGCGCGGCCAGCGAGTTGTTCTATCGCGAGGGCGTGCGCACGGTCGGCGTCGATGCGGTGGTCGAGCGCGCGGGCGTGAACAAGATGAGTCTGTACCGGCAGTTTTCGTCGAAGGACGAGCTCGTGATGGCGTATCTGGCGCAGAAGGACGAGCAGTTCTTCCGCTACGTCGAGAAGAGCTTCGCGAAGCATCCTGGCGAGCCGGCGAAGCAGCTTCAGCAGTACTTCGACGACCTCGCGGTGCGCGCCTCGGTCGACGATTACCGCGGCTGCCCGTTCGTGAACGTGTCGGTGGAGTTTTCGGATACCGCGCATCCGGCGCGGCAGTTCGTGTTCCGCAACAAGCAGCGCTTGATGGCGCGCCTCGTCGAACTGTCGACAGCGGCCGGCGCCGGCGATCCGCAAGCGCTGGCCGATGGGCTCGGTCTGCTGATCGAGGGCGTGTACGCGGCGAGCCAGACTTACGGGCCGGGCTGCGGGCCAATCCTCGCCGCGCCGAAAGTCGCCGCGCAGTTGGTAGCGGCCGCTTGCGCGGAGAAGCCGGTTCGCTGAGCCAGTCCGTCAGCTGGGTCCTTTAGAATTGCGCGTTTTCCCGTCACATCCGTCCGCCATGCCGTTGCCCGCCGAATCCCACGATGCCGTTATCGCCGCGACCCGTCATTGGCTGACGGAGGCCGTGATCGGCCTGAACCTGTGTCCGTTCGCGAAGGCCGTGCATGTGAAGGGGCAGATTCGCTATGCGGTCAGCGAAGCGGACACGCTCGAAGCGGTGCTGACCGACCTGGAAGCCGAGCTGCAGACCCTCGTCGCCGCCGACCCCGCCGCCATCGACACGACGTTGCTGATCCTGCCGCGCGCGTTCGAGGACTTTCTCGGCTTCAACGACTGCCTGTTCTTCGCCGACCGGCTCGTTCAGCAGCTACGGCTCGAAGGCGCTATCCAGATCGCGAGCTTTCATCCGCATTACCAGTTCGAAGGCAGCGAGCCCGACGATATCGAAAACTACACGAACCGGGCGCCCTATCCGATCCTGCATCTGCTGCGCGAGGACAGCATCGAGCGGGCCGTGCAGGCCTTTCCCGACGCGGAAGAGATCTACGAGCGCAATCAGGAAACGCTGCGGCGCATTGGCCTCGCGGGCTGGGATGCGTTGATGAAGCGCTAAGTGAAGCGCCAGGTCGCGCCTCAGGCCGGCACGAAAAATCGCTCCTTCAGCGTATCGAGCCCGAGCGCGTCCAGCACTTCGCCGAGCCGCTCAGCGGGCCGGCGCCGCGGCAGGTCCTTGTACTGCGCGATGATCAACTCGTTTTTCATCGAGTGTTCCCAGCCGACCAGCTCGGTCACGCTGACCTGATAGCCATGCGCTTCGAGCTGCAGGCAGCGCAGCACGTTCGTGATTTGGCTGCCGAATTCGCGCGTGTGAAGCGGATGCCGCCAGATTTCCGTCAGCGCGGTCTTCAGAGCCTTGCCCTTGTTCTGCCGCAGCACGCCGGCTACCTCGGCCTGGCAGCACGGCACGACGACGATGTACTTCGCGTGCTTTTCGAGTGCGAAACGGATCGCGTCGTCGGTGGCGGTATTGCACGCGTGCAGCGCGGTCACGATGTCGATTTCGACGGGCAACCGCGTCGACGTGATCGACTCCGCCACCGACAGATTCAGAAACGACATCCCCTTGAAGCCGAGCCGCGCCGCCAGCTCTTCGGACTTCGTCACCAGCTCTTCGCGCGTTTCAATGCCGTAAATGTGCGAAGCCCCACCAGCGACATCCTGAAACTCCTTGAAAAACAGGTCGTACAGGATAAAACCGAGGTATGACTTACCCGCGCCGTGATCGACGAGCGTCAGCGCCCCCTGCTGGTCCTTCAGGTCCTTGAGTAGCGGCTCAATGAACTGGAACAGATGGTAGACCTGCTTCAGCTTGCGACGGCTGTCCTGATTCATCTTGCCGTCGCGCGTGAGGATGTGGAGCTCTTTGAGCAGTTCGACGGACTGGTTGGGACGGATTTCGTGGGTTTTGCCGGACATCGTATGGGCCGCCATCAATTGCAGTGCGAACGTGCGACAGATGACGGAAAAAGAGAAAAGTTGCTGCCAGTTTACCCAAAGTGCGGCAATCCCAGCGAGTACGCCGCCCGGGTCACGCGAGACAGGCGGTCCGCTGGGAACATTTCCTGCTCGAAAGGCGCTGCGCGGAAGTGTCTCGAGAATGGCTGAAAACAGCTTGAGCGCCGGCTGAGCCTGCGGGTGCAAGCCGCGTCGCCGAAAACAGGAAGCTGTCCGGCCGTGCAACCGGACACGCGAACCGGATGCATGTGGGGAGAGCGGCCCCGCAACAAGGGGCGAACGTTACGTAACCAGCAGCGGCCGGCTTTGCAACGGGTCGCGCGCTCGGATGATCACAGAAGAGGCGGCAATGGATACGGTACCCAACGGAAATGTCGAACAGAAGTTTCAGGAAATGATGGCGAAGCTCACCGCCGCGCCGGCATGGTCGGAGAAACAGCAACTCGAACTGGAGATGGCTCGCGACATCTCCACGGAAATGCTGCGGCTCGCCGAGGTCATGCGTGACGGCAACGTCGACCTCGAGACCTGCCTGACGATGCTCAAGTACGCCAAGGTGCTCGACTTCGTGATGACGACGCTCGCGTCGCGACGCGACATCAAGCCGCAGACGTTGCGGGTGATCTTCAAGCTCGCCGGGCTGAAGGTCGATGAGGCGTATCCGGGTTAGCGCGTCGGCATCCTGGTTAGATTGGCTTGGTATTGCGTTTCTCGTGTCACCACAAGACTGCTGCAACACGCCCGCACGCGGGCGGCTGGATGCCGCTCGCGACGCGGGCTTCCACACTCCCCTTCCACGGGTCTCTCAAGCGTGCCGCGCCTCGACGGGCGGCGTTCCCTCATGAAATAGCGTCTTCAGCTGCTCGCGCAGCTCCGGCGAATCCGCGTGCTTGTGAACGCTGACGGCATGCTGGACCGCGGCTTCGAGCAGTTCGCCGTCGCTGTCGGCGGATAGCGCGACAGTGCAGTTCGTTTCGCTCGGAAACTCGCGACAGTCGATATATTTGCGGGTCATGGCAATCTCCTTGAACCAGACGATCGACTCTTCCACCGATTCAACAGGCGCTTCGCGTCGGCTGCCGGCGCGCGGCAGTGAAGCGCGCCGCAGCGGCTGCGTCGCAAGCGACGTGATTGGGGATTGACGCGAGGAACGACGCGAATGGCGTCCGATGGAAGATGTTTGAAAAGTATAGGTCGCGTGCGGCGCGGGCCAAGCGGTGAACGCGATGCGCAACGGCCGGGAGAAAGACTGAATCCAGTATTTTCCGGTCTGGGGCGATCGAGCCCGGTCGCCTGGCGAATAGCCGCCTGTTTGCCAGTACCGAGCACAGTTCGACAGAGTTTGTCGGTGTTTGCTGCGCGCCGCGCGCGGTGTGACAATAGCGCCCTTCGCGCCGCATATCCGTTCGGTCACCGCGGCGCACCGCCTTTTCTCCCCGTTGATCCGCTGAACCGCATGTCATTCTCGCTCGATTCCGCCCGCGTCGCCGTGATCGGCGGCGGCCCCGCCGGCCTGATGGCCGCGGAGACGCTTGCCGGGCGCGGCGTGCAAGTCCACGTATATGACGCGATGCCGTCGGTCGGCCGCAAATTCCTGATGGCGGGCAAAGGCGGCATGAACATCACGCATTCGGAAGCCCTCGCGCCGTTTCTCGAGCGCTACGGCTCGCGCCGCGAGCGCATCGCGCCGTTACTGGACGCGTTCGGTCCCGACGCGCTGCGCACATGGTTGCGCGAGTCGGGCGTCGAGACGTTCGTCGGCAGTTCGGGGCGCGTATTTCCGTCCGACATGAAGGCCGCGCCGATGCTGCGCGCGTGGCTGCATCGGCTGCGCGAAGCGGGTGTGCAGTTTCATATGCGTCACAAGTGGAGCGGCTGGGCGTCAACATCCGAAGACGGTGCCGCCCACGTGTTGCGCTTCGACACGCCCAACGGTGAGCAGACGATCAGCTGCGACGCGGTCGTGTTCGCGCTCGGCGGCGCCAGTTGGCCGCGTCTCGGCTCCGACGCCGCGTGGGTGCCGCTGATGACGTCGCGCGACGTGCCGGTGACGCCGCTGCGTCCCGCGAACTGCGGCTTCGACGCGGACTGGAGCCCGTATCTGCGCGAGCGTTTCGCGGGTCAGCCGATCAAGACGGTCGCGATTTCCGTCATCGATGTAGACGGAAAAGTCCACAATCGACAAGGTGAAATACTTTTGACTGAAACGGGCCTCGAAGGGAGCCTGATTTACGCGTTGTCGGCGCCGATCCGCGAGCGGATTCTCGCCGGCGGCGAGGTCACGATCGCCTTGGATCTCGCGCCAGGCTTGCCGCTCGAGCGAGTTGTGGAGGAAGTGACGCGGCCGCGCGGCTCACGCTCGATCGCGAGTCATCTGCACGGGCGAATCGGAATCGGCGGGGTCAAGCTGGCGTTGTTGCACGAGATTCTGTCGAAAGAAGCCTTCGCCGATGCACGCGGCCTCGCCCACGCGATCAAGGCGCTGCCGATGCGACTGCTGCGCGCGCGACCGATCGAGGAAGCGATCAGTACCGCGGGCGGAATCCCGTTCGAGGCGTTGGACGCGCATCTGATGATCGACCGGATGCCCGGCGCATTCTGCGCGGGCGAAATGCTCGATTGGGAGGCGCCGACCGGTGGTTATCTGTTGACCGCCTGCTTTGCCAGCGGGCTGGTCGCTGGCCGGGGCGCGTGCGCGTATCTGGAAGCGCACGGCACGTCGGCGTGACGCGCGCAGTCGCCGTCACCGCGCCTTGAGCCGCCACAACGACGTGACCTCGGCCGCTCGCGCAACATACAACGGATCGTTCTGATCGCTGGCCTTCGGATGCCGTGGACGAATGTCCTCGCGTCCCACGACACTGAGCCCCGCGTGCTCGATCGCCGCGAGCAGCCACTCGCGCGTCCGCAGTCCAAGGTGCTCGGCGAAATCCGAAATGATCAGCCAGCCCTCGCCGCCCGGCGTCAGATGATCGGCGAGGCCGTTCAGGAAGCCGACCAGCATGCGGCTGTCCGGATCGTAGATCGCGTATTCGAGCGGCGACGCGGGCCGCGCCGGCACCCACGGCGGATTGCAGACGACGAGCGGTGCCCGACCGTCCGGAAACAGATCGGCCTGTACGATCTCGACCTGCTCGGCGCAACCAAGACGCGCGAGATTTTCACGAGCACACGCAAGCGCGCGCGCATCCTGGTCCGTCGCGACGATCTTGCGCACGCCGCGTTTGGCCAGCAGCGCGGCCAGCACGCCAGTGCCGGTGCCGATATCGAACGCGAGGTCCAACGACGGCAGCGGCGTGCGCGCGACCAGATCGACGTACTCGCCGCGCACCGGTGAGAACACACCGTAGTGCGGATGGATGCGCTCGCCGAGCGCCGTAATCTCGACGCCCTTCTTGCGCCATTCGTGCGCGCCGATCAAACCGAGCAACTCGCGCAACGATACGACCGACGCGTCACCGCTCGCCGGTCCATAAGCTTCGATGCAGGCCTGCCGCACGTCGGGCGCGCGACGCAGCGGAATGGCGTAGTCGGCATCGAGCGGAATCAGGATCATGCCGAGCGTGCGCGCGCGCTGCGACTGCGCCTGCCGATGCTGGTTGAACGCGTCGAGCGGCGTGGCTCCCTGCTTGCGCGGCTTGCGTTCGAGCCGGCGCGTGACGGCCTGCAGCAGTTGGCGCGCGTTCTGGAAGTCGCCGCGCCACAGCAGCGCGGTGCCTTCGCAGGCGAGGCGGTAGGCCGAATCGGCGGTGGTGCGGTCGTCGGCGACGACGACGCGCTTCGGCGGCGGCACGGCCGCCTCGGAACGCCAGCGTGCGGTGCGCGGGCCGTCGGCTTCTGGCCAGGTGAGAGTTGCGGGGCTGGTCATGGTGCAATGGAGTCGATGTGACGTCGCCTGCGACGTGGACCGCGGCAGTGGACCGGAATGTCCGGCGGCTGCCCGCCATCCCGGGCGACGCACGAATAGTAACGTACCGCCGCCGTGCGGATTCGCGGCGCGGCATGAATTGGTGACGGTGATGAGGTGAGTCTAGGCGCACCGAAAGTAGACAATCATGTCTACAATCGACAAGGTGAAAGAGATATCGTGGTTTTTGAGCCATCGCGCGGCTCACCTCACGCTGCCCTCGCACGTTTTGACGTGCGTGAAACCCTCGTCGCAAACAAGCCTGGCCAAGGCTTCGGTGATCGGCATCAGCAACGATCCGGGCAATTTCCACCGAAAAAAGAAAAACCCCGCTAAAGCGTGTGCTTCGACGGGGTTTTCTAGCATTTCCAGTTACTGCTGATAAAGCAATCTGGTGCCGGCTGCAGGACTCGAACCCGCCACCTCATGATTACAAGTCAAGCGCTCTACCTGATGAGCTAAGCCGGCATGAGGCCGTGATTCTACTTCATTTCACGATCTTAAGGCGAGCCCTTCCGCCGCCTTTCGAGCCATCGTCGTCGGGCTGCGGTTTGTCGTCGGCGTCGGTGGCCTCGACAGGGTCGGCGGGGGCGGTTTCGACGGCGCGCGGAGCCGCCGGCGTGTCAGCTTCGTCCGCGGCATCCGCGCCCGAATCCTGAGCCTCGCCGCCCGCCGATTCGACCGGGAACGCCATACCCTGGCCGTTCTCGCGCGCGTAGATCGCAAGAATATTGGCGACCGGCACTTCGATCTTGTGGGACTTGCCGGAGAAGCGCGCGTTGAACTCGATCCACTCGTTGCCCATCTGCAGCTGGCTGGTCGCCTCGAAGCTGATGTTCAACACGATCTCGTTGTCGCGCACGAACTGACGTGGCACGCGCGTCTGATTGTCGACGCGGACCGCGATATGCGGTGTGTAGCCGTTATCCGTGCACCACTCGTAGAGCGCGCGCAACAGATAAGGCTTCGTGGAAATCTCTTGCATCAACAGTCCTCTTGCGGGCGCGGTCGCGCATCGAAGCGATGCGGCGTCCGCGCTCCAAAGCCAAACTCAACGACGCATCACCTTTTCCGACGGCGTCAGCGCTTCGATATAAGCCGGGCGGCTGAAAATGCGCTCGGCGTACTTCATCAGCGGCGCGGCGTTCTTCGACAGTTCGATACCGTAGTGGTCAAGGCGCCAAAGCAGCGGTGCGATCGCGACGTCGAGCATCGAGAACTCTTCGCCGAGCATGTACTTATTCTTCAGGAAGATCGGCGCGAGCTGCGTCAGGCGATCGCGGATCGCGAGGCGCGCCTTCTCGTGATTCTTCTCCGCTGCCTTGCCCTTCTCGTTTTCGAGCGTGCCGACGTGGACGAACAGCTCTTTCTCGAAGTTGAGCAGGAACAGGCGGGCACGCGCGCGCTGGACCGGATCGGCCGGCATCAGCTGCGGGTGCGGGAAGCGCTCGTCGATGTACTCGTTGATGATGTTCGATTCGTACAGAATCAGGTCCCGTTCGACGAGAATCGGCACCTGACCATACGGATTCATCACGGCGATGTCTTCCGGCTTGTTGAACAGGTCGACGTCGCGGATCTCGAAGTCCATGCCCTTTTCGAACAACACCAGCCGGCAACGCTGGGAGAACGGGCAAGTAGTGCCGGAATACAGAACCATCATGTTTACGTTTCCTCAAAAAGCTGAAGGGCCAGCGCGCGGAAAAACCGTTCAGCAGGTTTTTCCTGGCGCCGGCCCCACGCCATGTAGCGGCGTGATTATTTGATATGTTTCCAGTACGCGGCGTTCAGTCGCCAGGCGAAAAAGCTCAGGATACCGAGGAACAACAGCACCCACACGCCAAGTTGCCTGCGGGTTTGCTGCGTCGGTTCGGACATCCATGACAGGTACGACACAAGGTCGGCCACAGCAGAATCATAATCTACCGGCGACATCGTCCCCGGAGTCAGTTGCTGGAAGCCGAGGAATTTGTGTACTTTTTCGCCGGTTCTTTCGTCGGTTTCGTCGCCGAATTGCGCCGCACGCTGCCCCTGAAGCTGCCACAGCACGTGAGGCATGCTCACGTTTTGGTACACCAGATTGTTCCAGCCGGTCGGCCGCGTATCGTCGCGGTAAAAACTCCGCAGATACGTGTAAAGCCAGTCCGTGCCGCGCGCCCGCGCCTCCACCGACAGATCCGGCGGCGTCGCCCCAAACCACGCTTTCGCGTCCTCCGGGCGCATCGCCACGGTCATCGTGTTGCCGACCTTGTCGGTGGTGAACAGCAGGTTCGCCCGGATTTCGTTCGGCGTGATGCCGAGATCAGTCAGGCGGTTGTAGCGCATCAGGTTCGCGCTGTGGCAATTCAGGCAGTAGTTTACAAACAATTGCGCGCCGCGCTGCAAAGAAGCGAAATTGTTCGTGTTGTCCGGCGCGCGATCGAGCGGGAAATTCTCGTCCGCGTGAACCGGAGCGGCCAACAGCGCAAGCACGGTCGCGCCGACCAGCGCGCACATCGAAAGCAGTTTTTTCATCTTCATGTTCTCCTGGCTCGCGATTAGTGAGGCTTGAACCGCACCCGCTCGGGCGGCTGCTTGAACTTGCCAAGCCGGGTCCAGAAGGGCATGCCGAGGAAAAACGCGAAGTAGATCAGCGCGCAGATCTGGGCGATCAGCGTCGCGGCCGGCGATGGCGGTCGCGTGCCGAGGAAGCCGAGCGTCAGGAACGCGATCACGAAGATCCCGAAGAAAACCTTGTGGAAGAACGGCCGGTAGCGAATAGACCTGACCGGCGACCGGTCCAGCCACGGCAGGAAGAACAGCGAAATCACCGCGCTGCCCATCACCACGACGCCCCAGAACTTCGATTCGGTGAACACCATCGCGACGATCACCAGCACCGCAAGCAGCGGCAGGCCGAGCTTCCACTTGCCGCGCGCGCGCACGAGCGCCAGCAACCCGAGTAGCGCGATGACGATCATCAGCACGATCTTGAATGGATCGGTAGTGGCGCGCAGCATCGCATAAAAGGCGGTGAAGTACCACACAGGCGCAATTTCCGGCGGCGTCTGCAGCGGGTTCGCGGGGATGAAGTTGTTGGCTTCAAGGAAGTACCCACCCATTTCCGGCGCGAAGAAGATGATCGCCGCGAAGATCAGCAGGAAGATCGTTACGCCCATGAAGTCGTGCACCGAGTAGTACGGGTGGAACGGAATGCCGTCGAGCGGCACGCCATCCGGCCCCTTCTTCGCCTTGATCTCGATGCCGTCCGGGTTGTTCGAGCCGACTTCGTGCAGCGCGACGAGGTGGGCGATCACGAGGCCGATCAGCACCAGCGGAATCGCGATCACGTGGAACGCGAAGAAGCGGTTCAGCGTGACGTCAGAGACCACGTAGTCGCCGCGAATCCATAGCGACAGATCCGGCCCGATGAACGGAATCGCCGAGAACAGGTTCACGATCACCTGCGCGCCCCAGAACGACATCTGGCCCCACGGCAGGAGGTAGCCGAAGAACGCCTCGGCCATCAGGCTCAGGAAAATCAGGCAGCCGAAAATCCACACGAGTTCGCGCGGCTTGCGGTACGAGCCGTACAGGAGCCCGCGGAACATGTGCAGATACACGACGACGAAAAACATCGACGCACCCGTCGAGTGCATGTAGCGGATCAGCCAGCCCCACGGCACCTCGCGCATGATGTACTCGACCGACGAAAACGCGAGCGTCGCGTCGGGCTTGTAGTTCATCGTCAGGAAAATGCCGGTGACGATCTGGTTGACCAGCACCAGCAACGCAAGCGAACCGAAGAAGTACCAGAAGTTGAAGTTCTTCGGCGCGTAGTACTCGGAAACGTGCTTCTTCCACGTGGCAGTCATCGGGAAGCGCTGGTCGATCCAACCAGCCAGCCCGGTCGTCTCTACTTCGTGTTCGCTCGCCATTACGCTTCTCCTTTTTCGTCCTTCCCGATCACAAGGGCCGTCGCCGACGTGAACATGAAGCGCGGGATGTCGAGGTTCTGCGGAGCGGGTTTGTTCTTGAAGACGCGGCCGGCCATGTCGTAGGTCGAGCCGTGGCACGGGCACAGGAAGCCGCCGGGCCAGTCGTCGGGGAGATTCGGCTGCGGGCCTTCCTGGAAGCGCGGCGTCGGCGTGCAGCCCAGATGCGTGCAAACGGCGACGGCAACCAGCAGATGCTTGTTCTCGGCACGTGAACGGAATTCGTTGTTGCAGTAGTCCGGCAGCGGCATCGAAAACGGATTCAGCGAGTGGGGGTCCGCTACCTGGCTGTCGGCTTTTTGAACATCGGCGAGCATGCGGTCCGTGCGGTTGATGATCCACACCGGCTTGCCGCGCCAGGCGACCGTCATCATGTCGCCGGGCTTCAGACCACTGATATCGACTTCGACCGGGGCACCTGCGGCCTTGGCCTTTTCGGATGGTGCAAAGGAACTAACAAAGGGTACGACAACGGCAACACCTCCTATGCCGCCTGCTACGGTCGTCGCTACCAGCCAGTTACGGCGGCTGCCATCGACGCGTTCCTCTTCTTTGTCTCGCATCACACGCCCCACTTCTGAGTTGGATTTTTCCTTCACGTCGCTTCTACCGCCGCTAGTTTGCTCGAATGGAGTCGCCATTTACAAGGGCCGATTGCCAAAAACCGTGCGAAGCCCTTGATAACTCAGGGTTTGTCCGTACCGATCGCAAACTTTTTCGCACCTCCTTTTAAGTGCCTTCTGCGGTATTCCTGCCTTGTTCTTCGTTAATGCAATTCGCAATTCAAACGGGATTGGGGATATCGATAAACAGATGTTCGATATCGAACGATTCGGACAGATGCTTGCCCACCGCCTGCACGCCGAAGCGCTCGGTCGCGTGGTGGCCAGCCGCCAGAAACGCGACGCCGCTTTCCGCCGCCGTATGCATCACCGACTCCGATACCTCGCCGGTCACGTAGACGTCGACACCCGCGTTGATCGCCGCGTCGAACATGCCTTGCGCGGCGCCCGTGCACCAGCCGACGCGGCGCAGCTCCATATCCGGATCGCCGAACACGAGCGGCGTGCGGCCCAGTGTCTGCTCGATTTCCGCGGTGAGGTGCGACAGCGTGATCGGCATTGGCAGCGTGGCGAGCCAGCCGAGATCGTTGTCGCCGAAACGCGCGTCGCTGATCCAGCCCATCTTTTCGCCGATCTGCGCGTTGTTGCCGAACTCGGGATGATCGTCGAGCGGCAGATGGTAGGCGAACAGGTTCAGGTCGTTGGCGAGCAGCAGCTTCAAACGAGCATGTTTGCGGCCGGTGATCTGCGGTGCCTCGTTGCGCCAGAAGTAGCCGTGATGGACCAGCACGGCGTCCGCGCCCCAGTCGAGCGCGGCCTCCAGGAAGGCCACCGACGCGGTCACGCCGGTCGCGAGCTTGTTGATCCGGCGGCGTCCTTCGACCTGCAATCCGTTCGGGCAATAGTCCTTGAAGCGCGCGGTTTCAAGGAGATTGTTCAAGTACAATTCAAGTTCAATCCGATCCATATAGACCTCTAGTCTTCAGATGCTTAGACGCTTCTGGCTGTTATTTGCCCAAGCGGTGACGGTGCTGTTGGCGCTGATGTTCATCATTGCGACCCTCAAACCGCAGTGGCTGCAGCGTCAAGGACAATTCGGCAGACAACTCGCCGAACCGATCGTCGCGCTACGGGAAGTGGCGCCGGGCATCGGCACTGGCCATGCCGAAACGTCCTATGCCGAAGCGGCGCAAAAGGCCATGCCCGCGGTCGTCAACGTGTTCTCCAGCAAGGATGGCTCGCTGCCTCCCGACCCGCGCGCCAAAGACCCGCTGTTCCGCTACTTCTTCGGCGACAGGAACAATCGCAAGCAGCAGGAGCAGCCTGCCTCGAATCTCGGCTCAGGCGTGATAGTGAGTTCGGAAGGTTACATTCTAACGAACCAGCACGTCGTCGACGGCGCCGATCAGATCGAAATCGCGCTCGCCGATGGCCGCACCGCCAGCGCGAAGGTCATCGGCATCGACCCCGAAACCGATCTGGCCGTGCTCAAGGTCAATATGACCAATCTGCCCACCATCACGCTCGGCCGGATGGACCAGACCCGCGTCGGCGACGTCGTGCTCGCGATCGGCAATCCGTTCGGCGTCGGGCAGACCGTAACGATGGGCATCGTCAGCGCGCTCGGCCGCAACCATCTCGGCATCAATACGTTCGAAAACTTCATCCAGACCGACGCCCCGATCAACCCCGGCAATTCGGGCGGTGCGCTCGTCGACGTGAACGGCAACCTGCTCGGCATCAACACCGCAATCTACTCGCGCTCGGGCGGCTCGCTCGGCATCGGCTTCGCGATTCCGGTGTCGACCGCGCGCAGCGTGCTCGAGAGCATCATTACGACCGGCACGGTCACGCGCGGCTGGATCGGCGTCGAACCGCAGGACGTCACGCCGGAAATCGCGGAGTCGTTCGGGCTCGATCAGAAGTCGGGCGCTATTGTCGCGGGCGTGCTGAAAAGCGGCCCGGCCGACCGTGCGGGCATCAAGCCCGGCGACATCCTGACGAGCGTAAACGGCCAGGTTATCACCGATACCACACGTCTGTTGAACGTGATCGCGCAGATCAAGCCCGGTACGGCGGCGAAAGTGCATCTGGTGCGCAAAGGTCATCAGATCGATCTCGACGTGATGATCGGCAAACGCCCGCCGCCGCCGAAGCAGGCGCCAGACGATAACGGCGGCGATCAGCCGGATGACGAAGGCGGTTGAAGTAATGCCGCGATTCCACGCAATGAATAAGGGCAGTCCGCAATGAACTGCCCTTTTTCATTTGACACCCGGCACTGACTCGCGGCACTTCAACCAGACGGCGGCGGACTCGCATCCTCCACGACCACCGGCTGCTTGCCGACGATCAACCGCGCCGCGACGATGCCAGCTTCGTACAGCAGAATCAGCGGAACCGCGAGGATCAGCTGCGAAAACACGTCCGGCGGCGTTACGACGGCCGACACCACGAACGCGCCGACGATCACATACGGCCGGATCTCCTTCAGCTTCTTCAGCTTCACCACGTTCATCCGCACCAGCAGCACGACGACGATCGGTACCTCGAACGTGACGCCGAACGCGATGAACATCGTCAGCACGAAGCTCAGGTAATTGTTGATATCGGTTGTCATCTCCGCGCCAAGCGGCGCATTGTAGTGCGCCATCACGCGGAAGATGGTCGGAAACACGACGAAGTACGCGAACGCCATGCCGCACAGGAACAGCGTGTAGCTGCTCGCGACGAGCGGCGCGACGAGCTTCTTCTCGTGCTGATAGAGCCCAGGCGCGACGAACGCCCAGATCTGGTACAGCACGACCGGCAGCGCGATCACGAAGGCGACCAGCATCGTCACCTTCATCGGCACGAAGAACGAGCCGGTGACGTCGGTGACGATCATCTTGCCGTCCTTCGGCAGATTCATCATCAGCGGACGGGCGAGCAGTTTGAAGATGTCCGGCGCCCAGTACACGAGCCCGATGAACACGAGGACGACGGCGAGCCCCGCACGGATGATGCGGTCACGCAGTTCGACGAGGTGGGAAATGAAGGTCTCTTCAGTGCCTTCGCTCTGGGATTGCTGGGGGTCGCTCACACCGGCCCTCGGTTGGGGATTGTCGATCTGAACATCAGAAAAACCGCGTCGGACGACGCAGGTTGGCAGGTGTGTGCCGCGCAACGCGCGCGGCGCCCGACTGCACGCGCGTGCGCCGCAGGCTCGCTCGCTTGTACCAGGTGGGCGTGGCGCTCTGCTGGACGCGCCAGGTCTTGCGTTTGGGCGCGGCGGCCGGCGTACTGACGGGCCACGAGGTGGCACCCGCGCTGCCGCTGGCCCCGCTGCCGGCGTCTTCGAGCGCGCCGCCGGCGATGCTCGGCGATACCGACGTACCGCTATTCCATGCTTCGTTCAGTTCATTCTCGTGCTTGCGCAGATTGTCCTGAACCGCCGTTTCGACATTGCTCGCGGCCTTCTCGAACTCGGTCTTCATGCGCCGCAATTCGTCGAGCTCGATTTCGCGCGTGACTTCGGCCTTAACGTCGTTGATGTACCGCTGTGCGCGGCCGAACAGCGCGCCGGCCGTGCGAGCGACACGCGGCAGGCGCTCAGGCCCGAGGACGACCAGCGCGACGACGCCGATCAGCGCCATCTTGGTTAGACCGAGGTCCAGCATGAAGTGGAATGTCCGTCAGAAACGCGGGAACGGCGCGAAGGCCGCGGCTTAGCGGTAATCGCTCGATTGCTGCGTCTTTTCCTTCGCTTCGACGTCCACCGCGCCGTTGCGCGGCAGCTCGCGCTGCTGCTGTTGCGCGTCGGCCGACGACGAATCGGCTTCCTTCATGCCTTCCTTGAAGCCCTTCACGGCGCCGCCCAGATCGCTGCCGATGTTGCGCAGCTTCTTCGTGCCGAACACGAGCGCGACGATCAACAGAACGATCAACCAATGCCAAATACTCAACGAACCCATGACTACTCTCCTTAACCCCGGCGCCGCATCTTGATGCGGCCAATTTGCACAACCTGAAGCGCGTGCGCTTCGTCTCGATATATCTCTACGTTACATCAGGCTGCACCGCCTCGCTCGCAATGCGGCCATCTTCGCCTGTCATTGTGGCCACACGATCGCGTCGACGTTATTACACAGCGGTAAAAACAACGACGGCGCTATTGTCCTCGACCAAAACTCGCGGCGGTGCGCACTTGCCACGCAGCGCGCCTGACGCGTGATCCGGCGCTCAGCCCATGCGTTGCCAGGGACGCGGTCCCGCGAGAATGTGCGCGTGCAGGTGATACACCTCCTGACCACCGCCCGGACCGGTATTGATTACCGTGCGAAAGCCCGTTTCGCCGCCGTGATAGGCGACCCCCAATTGTTCGGCCAGTCGCGCGGCCAGGACAAGCATTCTACCAAGCAGAGGCGCGTCGCTTTCCGTGCAGTTCGACAGCGTTGCAATGTGCTTGCGAGGAATCACCAGCACATGCGTTTCGGCCGCCGGACGGATGTCGCGGAAGGCGACGAACTCGTCGTCTTCGTGGACCTTGGTCGACGGGATTTCGCCAGCGGCAATCTTGCAGAAAAGGCAGTTCGGATCGTGACTCATCGTATTCCTGACGCGGTATGACTTGGGCGAGCGAAGCCGCCCGCGCCGAGGTTCGATCCGAAAGCCGGCCCGCCCATACGGACCGGCTGGCGTTCAGACCCAACTGGCCGGATTCGCGAACGACTTGTTATCGTACAGATACAGCCAGCCTTTGATAATACGGTACAACATCCATATGCTGACTGCCCACAGCACCGGAATGCCAATCACGACGAGCAGCAGCAACGCGCCGATCGCGTAACCGACGAGGCCCAGCCAGAACGTGCGGATCTGCCATTCGAAGTGCGCTTCGTACGGCGTGCCGGCCACGTCCGACCGTTTGACGTAGTTGATGATGATCGCGACCAGAATGGTGAGCCCGCCGGTCAGCCAGTGGACCGCATACAGCGCGTACAGCACGTGCGTGAGCGTGCGCAGGCTGCGCTCGCGCTCAGGCTCCATCGCGTGGCGGTAGACCGGCGGCGGATAGCTTCCCTGCGGCTGTTCCATGCTTGCGTCCTCCCGGAGGTGCGGTTACCGCTATATTGGTGCCGGCGCGCGCGACTTCAAGCGGAAACACCAGATTTCCGCTCCGGCTGCTCAGTCGCCGTTTTCCTCGCGCTCGCGGCTCTTGCGCAGCGCCTTTTCCTCGATGCCCGACAGGCCTTCGCGACGCTCGAGTTCGGCGATCACGTCGGCGGGGCTCAGATCGAAATGCGACAGCATCACGAGGCAGTGGAACCACAGGTCCGCAACCTCGCCGACCAGCGCCTTCGGTGCGCCGCCCTGGCGCACGTCCTTCGCGGCCAGCACGACTTCGGTGGCTTCTTCGCCGATCTTTTTCAGCACCGCGTCGTCGCCCTTGTGGAACAGGCGCGATACATACGAGATGTCCGGATCGCCGCCCTTGCGGTTGTCGATCACCGCCGCGAGGCGCAGCAGCGTGTCGAGCGTGGAAGCCGTGGCGGGCGACGGGTTTTGCGTGGATTGCGTCATTTGTAGATGTGTTCGGGGTCTTTCAGCACGGGATCGACGGCCTGCCAGTCGCCATCGTCCACCGAGCCTTCGAATTTCTGGAAAAAGCACGAGTGGCGGCCGGTATGGCACGCGATGCCCGATACCTGCTCGACTTTCAGCAGCACGACGTCTTCGTCGCAATCGAGTCGCACTTCATGCACATGCTGCACGTGGCCCGACTCCTCACCCTTGAACCACAGGCGCTGGCGCGAGCGCGAGAAATACACCGCGCGGCCGGTCTCGACGGTCTTCGCGAGGGCCTCGCGGTTCATCCACGCGAACATCAGCACGTCGTTCGTCGACGCTTCCTGCGCAATCACCGGCACGAGGCCGTTCGCGTCCCACTTGACCTTGTCGAGCCAGTTCACTGCCGAAGGATTCGTCACGTCACAACCTCACCGAAATGCCCTGATCGGCCATGAAGCGCTTGGCCTCGCCGACCGTGTGTTCGCCATAGTGGAAGATGCTCGCGGCGAGCACCGCGTCCGCGTGACCGCTCTTGATGCCATCGGCGAGATGCTGCAGATTGCCGACGCCGCCCGAGGCGATCACCGGCACCGGCACCGCGTCCGACACCGCGCGAGTCAGCGCGAGGTCGAAGCCGCTCCTGGTGCCGTCGCGATCCATGCTTGTCAACAGGATTTCGCCCGCGCCCAACTCGGCCATCTTGCGCGCCCATTCGACCGCATCGAGACCGGTGGCCTTGCGCCCGCCGTGCGTGAACACTTCCCAGCGCGGCGTTTCGCCGTCGGCCGACACGCGCTTCGCATCGATCGCGACGACGATGCACTGCGAGCCGTATTTGTCGGTCGCGTCCTTCACGAGTTGCGGATTCGCTACCGCCGACGAGTTCATGCTGATCTTGTCGGCGCCCGCGTTCAGCAGGCGCCGCACGTCTTCGACCGCGCGCACGCCGCCGCCGACCGTCAGCGGAATGAACACCTGCGAAGCGACCGCCTCGATGATCGGCAGAATCAGGTCGCGCTGATCCGAGGTCGCGGTGATGTCGAGGAACGTCAGTTCGTCGGCGCCCTGGTCGTCGTAACGGCGCGCGATTTCGACCGGGTCGCCCGCGTCGCGCAGTTCGACGAAGTTGACGCCCTTGACCACGCGGCCCGCGGTGACGTCGAGACAGGGGATGATGCGTTTAGCTAGAGCCATGATCGTGCAATTCTGCCAATACCGCTGATGGGGCCGCTCGCTTGCGGGCAAGCGGCACGGTGCCGGCGCGAGCGGTTGCGTCGCGCCGCGAGTGAGGTGCCGGCCGGAAGCTGGCGAGGTTCCGGACGCTTAATCGTGCGACGCGCGTTACAGGCAAGCCATCGTTCGAACGCGCCGCAAGCCGACACGAGCGCAACGCCGGCGGCCCGCGCAACCTGCACAGCACGCGCAGCCGACGCCGTGCTTAAGCGTCGTCCGCTTCGCGCAGCTTGTCCGCGAGCGTCTGCGCGGCCGCGAAGTCGAGGTCGCCCGAATAGATCGCGCGGCCGCAGATTACGCCCTCGATGCCCTCGCCTTCGACTTCGCACAGCGATTCGATGTCCGCGAGGTTCGAAAGGCCGCCGCTCGCGATCACCGGAATCTTGACCGCGCGCGCAAGGCGCACCGTCGCTTCGATGTTGATGCCTTGCAGCATGCCGTCACGGCCGATGTCGGTGTAGATGATCGACTCGCAGCCGTAGTCCTCGAACTTGCGCGCGAGGTCGGCCACTTCGTGACCGGTCAGCTTGCTCCAGCCGTCGGTGGCGACCTTGCCGTCTTTCGCGTCGAGGCCGACGATGATGTGACCGCCGAACGCGGTGCACGCGTCCTGCAGAAAGCCCGGGTTCTTCACCGCGGCCGTGCCGATGATCACGTACGACAAACCGTCGTCCAGATAGCGCTCGATCGTGTTCAGGTCGCGGATGCCACCGCCCAACTGAACCGGAATCGCGCCGCCCACTTCATCGATGATCGCCCGGATTGCATCGCCGTTCTTCGGCTTGCCGGCGAACGCGCCATTCAGATCGACGAGATGCAGACGACGCGCGCCGCGGTCGACCCAATGTCGGGCCATTGCCGCCGGTTCCTCGGAGAAAATCGTCGCCTGGTCCATATCGCCCTGTTTGAGGCGTACACACTGACCGTCTTTCAGGTCGATGGCGGGAATCAGCAGCATAGCAATCGGGTGTTATCTGGGAGTGGATTGAAGGTCGGCGGCAGCGGCTGGCGAGTCAGCCCGCCGCAATACCGTCTCGCTAGTTTAGTACAACTCGTTCGCCGCTCCAGTGGGGCGCCGGTCGGATGCGGGACCGCGGCACCGCGCGACGCGCGCGCGGCAACGGGATGAAAAAAGGCGTTCACGGGTTCCAGTGCACGAAGTTGCGATACACGCGCAGACCCGCCTCGGCGCTCTTTTCAGGGTGGAATTGGGTGGCAAAGATGTTATCCCGCGCTACCGCCGAGGTAAAGGGCACGCCGTAGACCGTTTCGCCCGACGTATGCGCCGGGTTGTCCGGAACCACGTAGTAGCTGTGCACGAAGTAGAAGAACGCGTTGTCGGCGACACCGTCCCACAGCGGATGCGGCTGCGCCTGACGCACGCGGTTCCAGCCCATCTGCGGGACCTTGAAGCGCGAGCCGTCGTCCTGCACCTGGCCTTCGAGCTCGAAGCGCACCGCCTTGCCGGGCAACAGGCCCAGACCCGGCGTGTCGCCCTCGGCGCTCCAGTCGAACAGCATCTGCTCGCCGACGCACACGCCCATCAGCGGCTTGCTGCGCGACGCCTCGACGACCGCTTCCTGCAAACCGGACGCGCCGAGACTGCGCATGCAGTCGGGCATCGCACCCTGGCCCGGCAGCACCACGCGGTCGGCCGAGCGGATCGCTTCCGGACGATCGACGATCGCCACGTCCGCTTCCGGCGCCGCTTTACGCAGTGCCTGGGCAACCGAGCGCAGGTTGCCCATTCCGTAATCCACAATCGCTATCGAAGTTTTCATTTCAAGTTTGGCCGCTCTGCCCTCGATCCATCGATGCCGCCGCGCGGCGTCAAACGACGTGCCGGCAAATGCGGTCCTGCCCGATGAATCGCTTGAAGGTGAGTGGCCTGAAGACGTTGGAGGCGGTGAAACCCGTGTTAAAGCCTGCTACGGCCGTTACGTTAGAGGCTGCCCTTGGTCGACGGAATCTGTCCGGCCGCGCGCTCGTCGAGTTCGACGGCCATGCGCAACGCACGCCCGAATGCCTTGAACACCGTTTCGAGCTGATGGTGCGCGTTGATGCCACGCAGGTTGTCGATGTGCAGCGTCACGCCGGCATGGTTCACGAAGCCGCGGAAGAATTCGATCGACAGGTCGACGTCGAACGTGCCGATGCGCGCGCGCGTGAACGGCACGTGAAATTCGAGGCCCGGACGGCCGGAAAAATCGATCACGACGCGCGACAGCGCTTCGTCGAGCGGCACGTAGGAATGGCCGTAGCGGCGGATGCCCTTGCGATCGCCGATCGCCTTCGCGACGGCCTGGCCGAGCGTGATGCCGGTGTCTTCGACCGTGTGATGGTCGTCGATATGCAGGTCGCCATGCGCTTCGATCTCGAGGTCGAACAACCCGTGGCGGGCGATCTGGTCGAGCATGTGGTCCAGGAACGGCACACCGGTGGCCAGCTTCTGCTGGCCGGTGCCGTCCAGGTTGATCTTCACACGGATCTGCGTTTCGCTGGTGTTGCGAACGACTTCCGCAAGGCGCATGGCAATTCCTCGAATCTGGCTTAAAAGCGCTAGTAATGTGGGATGGACAAACTGGCGGGCTGCTCAGTGCAGCCGTTCAACGCAGCGGCTCAGTGCCGCCGCTCGATGCGGCGGGTTACCGCAACACGAGTTTCAGGCCGGCGAGCAACTCGGCGTTCTCGTTCGGCGAACCGACGGTCAAACGCACGCAATTGGCCAGCAATGGATGCATTTTACTCACGTTTTTGATCAGAATCCGCGCCGTTAGCAGGGTTTCGAACAATACCGACGCATCGGGCACCCGCACGAGCAGGAAGTTGCCCGCGCTAGCGAACACTTCGGCGCCCGGCA
The DNA here is from genome assembly GCF_050436525.1 of Paraburkholderia sp. 35.1. Lineage (NCBI taxonomy): Bacteria > Pseudomonadati > Pseudomonadota > Betaproteobacteria > Burkholderiales > Burkholderiaceae > Paraburkholderia > Paraburkholderia sp. 35.1. The sequence continues at coordinate 1,571,184 of NZ_JBNDMJ010000003.1, forward strand.
GCGCGGCCACCGCCTGCGCAAGTTTCTCGCGTTCGTCGCGCAATTGCGCGGCCTGCGCATCGAGCACGCCGATGTGGTCGAGCAGGAAATCAGCGGCGGCCTGCGTCAGCACGTTGGTGTTGTACGGCGGGCGGACCTTGTCGAACTCGGTCAGCCACGCGGGCTTGCCGACCAGGTAACCGAGGCGAATGCCGGCGAGGCCCAGCTTCGACACCGTGCGCATCACGACGACGTTGTCGAACTGGTCGGCGCGCGGCAGCCAGCTCTTCTGCGCGAACGGCTGATACGCCTCGTCGATCACGACGAGGCTCTTGCCCGCCGCGGCGATGACGCGCTCGATTTCGGCGTCATCGAACAGCGTGCCGGTCGGGTTGTTCGGATACGCGAGATAGATGATCGCCGGTTCATGCTCGGCGATCGCCGCGAGCATCGCGTCGGTATCGAGCGTGAAGTCGGCTTTGAGCGGCACGCCGACGAATTCGAGATGCGCCAGCTTCGCCGACATCTGATACATGACGAAGCCCGGCACCGGCGCGAGCACCTTCGCGCCCGGCTTCGCGCACGCGACCGACATGATGCTGATGATTTCATCCGAGCCATTGCCGAGCAGCACGTCGCACCCCGCCGGCACGCCCATCACGTGACGAATGCGCTCGATCAACTGCTCGGGGCGCGGCGCCGGATAACGGTTCAACGCGACGCCGGCCAGACGCTCGCCGAGATGCGCGGCAAGTTCCGGCGGCAGCGGAAACGGGTTTTCCATCGCGTCGAGCTTGATGAAGCCGGTGGCGTCCGGAACCGGATAGCTCGTCATTGCGAGCACGTCGCTGCGGATGATGTCTTGAGGTGTCGTCATAGGTTCGGGGGCCGGGCCGGGCGAAAGACGCCGGGTCGGCGTCGTCAGTGCTCGGCGCTCGGCGCTCGGGTTGGTCTCTGTCGTCGTTATTGAACGGGGCGGGTGGGCTCGATCCGTCGCTCGAGCGGGTGGAAGCCGGAAAACATGGAAGCCGGTCGATGCGGCGGCGGTTGCCGCCCTCGCCGCTTCTCCTGCTCCCGCTTACGCCTGCTTGAGCTCCGCCGCGCGCCAGCGCGATCAGCGCTGCGCCTCAGCCGCGTTCGTTGTTGTTCTGCCGCATCCGGTATTCGGCGCTGCGTGCGTGCGCTTGCAGACCTTCGCCGTATGCCAGTTCCGCGGCAATCTCGCCGAGCGTCTGCGCACCTTCCGCGCTGACCTCGATCAGGCTCGAACGCTTGAAGAAATCATAGACGCCGAGCGGCGACGAAAACCGTGCGGTACGCGACGTCGGCAGCACATGATTCGGGCCCGCGCAGTAGTCGCCGAGGCTCTCGCTCGTGTAACGGCCAAGGAAGATCGCGCCTGCGTGACGGATCTGCTGCGCCCACTGATGCGGCTCCAGCGCCGAAATTTCAAGGTGCTCCGGCGCGATGTCGTTGGCGATCGCGCAGGCCTCGGCCATGTCGCGCACCTTGATCAGCGCGCCGCGGTTTTCGAGCGACGTGCGGATCACTTCGCGGCGCGGCAGGGTGGGCAGCAGTTCGTCGATCGCTTCCTGCACGCGCGCGATGAACGCGTCGTTGGGGCACAGCAGGATCGACTGCGCGAGCTCGTCGTGCTCGGCTTGCGAAAACAGGTCCATCGCGACCCAGCGCGGGTCGGTCGTGCCGTCGCACAACACGAGGATTTCCGACGGCCCGGCGATCATGTCGATGCCGACCGTGCCGAACACGCGACGCTTCGCCGACGCGACGTACGCGTTGCCGGGGCCGCAGATCTTGTCGACTGCGGGCACGGTCGGCGTGCCGTACGCGAGCGCAGCTACCGCCTGCGCGCCGCCGATCGTGAACACGCGGTCGACGCCACCCAGCAAAGCCGCCGCGAGCACGAGCGGATTCTTCACGCCTTCCGGCGTCGGCACGACCATCACGATTTCGCGCACGCCGGCCACCCGCGCCGGTATCGCGTTCATCAGCACCGACGACGGATACGCGGCCTTGCCACCCGGCACGTAGATCCCCCGCGCGATCGAGCGGCGTGACCTTCTGGCCGAGCACGGTGCCGTCGGCTTCGGTGTACTGCCAGCTATGGCTGCCGCACTCGATCTTCTGCTTCTCGTGATAGCCGCGCACGCGTGCCGCCGCCGCTTCGAGCGACGCGCGCCGCTTCGGCTCGAGACTTTCGAGCGCCGCCTCGAGTTCGGCCATCGGCAGTTCGAGCTCGGCCACGCTTTTCGCATCGACGCGATCGAAGCGATTCGTGTACTCGAGCACCGCCTCGTCGCCGCGCGCCTTCACGTCGTTCAGAATCTGCGCGACCGCGCGCTCGATGGCTTCGTCTTCGCTCGCCTCGAACGCGAGCACCGCATGCAGCGACTTGTGGAAGTCGCGAGCGGTGGAATCGAGTTTGCGAATCTTGGTAGACATACAGGTATCCGTTTCGGTAAGGCGCGCTATCAGTGCAACGTCACATTGCCATCGTCAGTCAGGCCGCCGGGGCGGCGGTTTTCGACGAAGCATTGGCAAACGCGTCGAGAATCGGCCGCAACGCGGCGCGTTTGAGCTTCAGCGCTGCCTGGTTCACGACGAGGCGCGACGAAATCTGCATGATCTCCTCCACCTCGACCAGATTGTTCGCGCGCAGCGTATTGCCCGAGCTGACCAGGTCGACGATCGCGTCGGCGAGACCAACCAGCGGAGCGAGTTCCATCGAACCGTACAGCTTGATCAGATCGACGTGAACGCCCTTGGCGGCAAAATGCTCACGAGCAGTTTCAACATACTTGGTCGCGACCCGCAGACGCGCGCCCTGGCGCACCGCGTTCGCATAATCGAAACCGGCCGCGACCGCGACCGACATGCGGCAACGCGCAATGTCCAGATCCACCGGCTGATACAGGCCGCTGCCGCCATGCTCGAGCAGCACGTCCTTGCCGGCCACGCCGAAGTCGGCCGCGCCGTACTCGACATAGGTCGGCACGTCGGTCGCGCGCACGACGATCACGCGCAGGTTCGGGTCGGTGGTCGGCAGAATCAGCTTGCGCGAGCTCTCCGGATCTTCCGCTACCTCGATGCCGGCCGCCGCGAGCAGCGGCAGCGTTTCCTCGAAGATACGCCCTTTCGACAACGCGAGCGTGAGCGGCGCGCTGACCGCCGGCGACGACGACGTTTGCGGCATCGAACTCATGCCCCGCTCCCGGAAACCCGGCGCACCTTCGCGCCGATCGCATTGAGCTTCGCTTCCATGCGGTCGTAGCCGCGATCGAGGTGATAGATGCGGTCGATCAGCGTCTCGCCCTCGGCGCGCAGCGCGGCGATCACAAGACTCGCGGACGCGCGCAGATCGGTGGCCATCACCTTCGCGCCGGACAGTTTTTCGACGCCGGTTACGAGCGCGGTGTTGCCGTCGATCGTGATGCTCGCGCCGAGACGGTTCAGCTCCTGGACGTGCATGAAACGGTTTTCGAAGATCGTCTCCACGACTTGCGACGTACCCTCCGCGATCGTGTTGAGCGCCATGAACTGCGCCTGCATGTCGGTCGGAAACGCCGGGTATTCGGAGGTGCGGAACGTGACCGCGCTCGGGCGCTTGTCCATGCGCACGCGCATCCAGTCGTCGCCTTCCTCGACCGTGACGCCCGCTTCGCGCAGCTTTTCGGTGACGGCTTCGAGCAGCAGCGGACGCATCTTGCGCAGCATGACGTCGCCGCCGGCCGTCGCGACCGCGCACAGGAAAGTGCCCGCTTCGATGCGGTCCGGAATCACCGTGTGCTTCGCACCGTGCAGCTTGTCGACGCCATGGATCACCAGACGGTCGGTGCCGATGCCTTCGATCTTCGCGCCCATCGCGACGAGCAGACGCGCGAGGTCGACCACTTCGGGTTCGCGCGCTGCGTTCTCGATGACCGTCTCGCCTTCGGCGAGCACCGCCGCCATCAACAGGTTCTCGGTACCGGTCACGGTGATCATGTCGGTGACGATGCGCGCGCCCTTCAGACGCTTCGCGCGCGCCTCGATGAAGCCGTGCTCGATCGTGATCTCGGCGCCCATCGCCTGCAGACCCTTGATGTGCTGATCGACCGGACGCGCGCCGATCGCGCAGCCGCCCGGCAGCGACACGCGCGCATGGCCGAAGCGCGCGACGAGCGGACCGAGCACGAGGATCGACGCGCGCATCGTCTTCACCATTTCGTACGGCGCGACGAGGTTGTCGACCTTCGACGCGTCGAGCGCGACGCGCCCTTCGCCGGCTTCGATCCGCACGCCCATCTGGCCGAGCAGCTTGAGCATCGTGCGCACGTCCTGCAGATCGGGCACGTTCTCCAGATGCACCGGATCGGCGCTCAGCAGAGCCGCGCACAGGATCGGCAATGCCGCGTTTTTCGCACCCGAGACGACAACTTCACCGGAGAGCGGGTAGCCACCTTCAATGATGAGTTTATCCATGCCTGTCGGTTCCTGATCGGCCCGGTTCGCGTCCGGACCTGCTTTGTCTGTGTTCGGCGCGCCGCTAGCGGTGTCGCGCCCTTCCTGAGTAATTCGCACAAAATTTCCAGATTACGCGTTCTGCCATTCGGCGGGCGTCAGCGTCTTCATGCTGAGCGCGTGGATTTCTTCGCGCATGCGGTCGCCGAGCGCCGCATACACGAGTTGGTGACGCTGGATCAGGCGCTTGCCTTCGAAGTTCGGCGAGACGATCGTCGCAAAGAAATGCTGACCGTCGCCTTCGACTTCGAGATGCTCGCACGCGAGTCCAGCTGCAATGTACTGTTTGACCTGTTCGGGAGTCGGCAACATGAGAGAAGCTCCTCGTCAGTGGCGCAGCTTGTAGCCGGTAGCGAGCATGCGCATCGCCACGGCGGCCAGCACCACGAAGAAACCGGCGACGATCGCGAGGCTCACCAGCGGGTCGATATCCGACACGCCGAAAAAACCATAGCGAAAGCCGTCGATCATGTAGAAAAACGGATTGAGCCGCGATACTTCGCGCCATACGGGCGGCAGCGTATGCGTCGAGTAGAACACGCCCGACAGGAACGTGAGCGGCATGATCAGAAAGTTCTGGAACGCGGCGAGCTGGTCGAACTTCTCGGCCCAAATGCCGGCGATCAGACCCAGCGTGCCGAGAATCGCCGAGCCGAACATCGCGAACACGATGATATAGAGCGGCGCGGTGAAGGCGAGCGGCACGAACCAGATCGTCACGATGAACACGCCGAAGCCGACACTCAGCCCGCGCGCCACGGCCGCGAGCACGTAGGCCGCGAACATCTCGTGGTGCGACAGCGGCGGCAGCAGCACGAACACGAGGTTGCCGGTGATCTTCGATTGAATCAGCGACGAAGAACTATTCGCGAACGCGTTCTGCAGCACGCTCATCATCACGAGGCCCGGAATCAGGAAGCTCGTGTATTCGACGCCCGGATAGACCTGCACGTGGCCGCGCAGCGCGTGGCCGAAGATGGTCAGGTAAAGGAGCGCGGTGATGACCGGCGCGAGCACGGTCTGGAACGACACCTTCCAGAAGCGCAGCAGTTCTTTGTAAAACAGCGTGCTAAATCCACTGTACCCGCTCATGCAAGCCCCTCGATCACTTCTGGACCGTTCATCACCTGAACGAATACGTCTTCGAGGTCGGCCTTGCGGACCTCGATTTCTTCGAATGTACAACCGGCCGCGCGGCATTGCGCGAGGATGCGCTCGACGTCGTCGTAGCTCGTCAGGCGCAGCAGATGCTGGCGGCCATTGCCGTTGCCGGCGCCGCTTTCCGCCTCGAGGGGACGCAGCTCGGCAGGCAGCACGCCCTGCGCGAAGCGAACGAACAGTTGCATGCCGGCGAAACGCTGCAGCAGTGTGCTGGTGCGATCGAGCGCAACGACCTCGCCACGGCGCAGCATCGCGATGCGGTCGCACAACGATTCGGCTTCTTCCAGATAGTGCGTGGTCAGCACGATCGTGTGGCCTTCGCGATTCAGGCGCGAGATGAACTTCCACAGCGTCTGGCGCAACTCGACGTCGACACCCGCGGTCGGCTCGTCGAGCACGATCACCGGCGGGCGGTGCACGAGCGCCTGCGCGACCAGCACGCGGCGCTTCATGCCGCCCGACAGCGCGCGCATGTTGGCATCGGCCTTTTCGGTGAGATCGAGATTGGCCATGATCTCGTCGATCCACGCGTCGTTGTTGCGCAGCCCGTAGTAGCCGGACTGGATGCGCAAGGTTTCGCGCACCGTGAAGAACGGATCGAACACGAGCTCCTGCGGCACCACGCCGAGCGCGCGGCGCGCGTTGCGGAAATCGTCGACGACGTCGTGACCGCGCACCGCGATGCTGCCTTCGTCGGCGCGCGCGAGACCCGCGAGTATGCTGATGAGCGTCGTCTTGCCCGCGCCGTTCGGACCGAGCAGTCCGAAGAACTCGCCTTCTTCGACCGTGAGGCTGACGCCCTTGAGCGCCTGCAAGTCCTTGTAGCGCTTCTTGACGTTACGAATTTCTATGGCTGACATGACTATGGGCCGCGTGCGTCGCGGCGCCTGAAGTAGCCCCAATGGAGCTTGGGGACGCGCAAATGCTGGAAGAAACGGGAACCGGGGCCGATTAGGGGGCCAGTTCGACGCCCCAAAAAAACGTTTGATTATAGGGCAAAAACTGACACCCCCGGCCTGGCCGGAAGGGAGGAGACGACGCTAGAGGAGCGTCAATGTCGCGCTGACGCAACCATGCTGGAGGCGCCAGAAGAGAGAAGTGTATCGACGCCGTAGGCCTGCGCGAGACTGGCGAGCCCAGCCGGCAGATTGACGATTTCGAACTTGCCGCCGCGCGCCGCCGCGGCCCGCACCCACGCGAGCAGGACGGCGAGCGCCGACGAATCGAATTGCGTGAGCGGCGCGCAATCGACGCCGCCCGCACCCGCCGCGATGCGTTGCAGACCTGCCGCGAGCGCGGCCTTCGCGCTCGCGTGGGTCAGCGTCGTGCCGCTGTCGAAGCGGTTCGCCACCGGGTTCAGCACGTCGCTCACGACTGCTTGCCCGCGGCGAGTTGCTGATTGCGCTGCGTGAGGAACTGGATCAGTCCGTCCACGCCCTTCTGCTGGATCTGCTCGTTGAACTGCTGCTGATACGCCTGGATCAGCCACGCGCCGAGCACGTTGATGTCATACACGCGCCAGCCTTGCGCCGTCTTGTACAGGCGGTAGTCGAGTTCGATCGGCTGGCCGTTGTTCATCACGACCGAGCGCACCACCGTGTCGGTGTCGTCCGGGTTCATGCGGAACGGCTTGTACTGGATCTGCTGGTCGCGCACCTGCGCGAGCGCGCCCGCGTACGTCCGGATCAGCAGCATCTTGAACTGCTCGACCACCTGGTTCTGCTGTTCGGGCGTCGCGGTGCGCCAGTTACGGCCCATCGCGAGCTGGGTGGTGCGGCGGAAATCGATGTACGGCAGGATCTTTTCGTTGACGAGCGCCGTGATGTGCCTGATGTCGCCCTGCTGGATCGACTTGTCGCCCCGAATCGCGTCCATCACCTGCTGGGTGACGGTCTTGATCAGCGCGTCGGGCGAGCTGGTGTCGACGGTTTGCGCCGATGCGCCCGCGCTGATGAACGAAAACAACGCGGCAAACAACGGAATCAGGAAGAATTTTTTCATATCGAGCTTTGCCTCAAAAATAATGCAACAGTTTGAACCGACCTTATCACGCGAGTTCGACGGCAATCGATGCGCAAACTGCGAGAGTCGTATCGATCTGTTACGGCTGCACGTTCAATGCAATCTTAAGGACGGGAAGTTGAAGCGCGTGGGCGGCACCAACTGACCGGCCGGAACTTGCGTTTCCGGGCCGCCTTTCAGGTCGAGAGGCGGTGTTTCGGCGCCCGACGCGGCCTCCGGTGCCGACGCGCCTTGCGGCGTGCCCACGGCCGCGCCGGATGCGGGAGCCGGCTTGGCCGGCGCACCTGCCGCGCCCGTCTCGCCTTCGTCGTACTTCGGCAGCGGCGCTTCCTCGTCGTAGCTCGGCAGTTCCTGCGGACGCCGGCGGTTATCCGACAACAGATACTGCCGGCGCTGCAGATACGCGTTACGCACGAACGAGTATTTGTCGAGCGCTGCGCCTTCCAGCAGGTTGCTCGCTCCGAGCAGGTTCGCGCGCGTGTTGACGATGTTCAGGCCATACAGCGCCCAGCTCAGGCCCGGCGGGTCGACGTAGCTGATCGGGTTCACGTAGTAGTTGCCGAGCGAGCCGACCGCATCGCGCACCGTGCTCGGCCCGAACAGCGGCAGCACCAGATAGGGGCCCGCCGGCACGCCGTAGTGGCCGAGCGTCAGACCGAGGTCGTTGTCGTGCTTCGGGAGCTTCGCGAGCGTCGCGACGTCGAACAGGCCGCCGACGCCGAACAACGTGTTGATCACGATCCGCATGATGTCGGACACGCCATCGGCGATGCGCAGCTGCAGCAGGTTGTTCGCCGCGATATAGACGTCGCCGATGTTCGAGAAAAAGTTCGTCACGCTGTCGCGAACCGGCTGCGGCGTGACCCAAACGTAGCCCTGCGCAACCGGCTTCAGCGCGTACTGGTCGATCTTGTCGTTGACGGTGAAGATCGTACGGTTCAGCCCTTCGAACGGGTCGCCCTTGGTAGGCGTCTGCACGGTCGTGCAACCGGCGAGCAGCGCAGCCGCCACGGCGACCTTGCCGAACTGTAGGACGCGCGCGCCGCTGCGCGCGGTCTGCAGTGTCGTCTGCATCTAATTCTCCTTGTTGGCCTTACTGGGCGGCAGCGCCGGAGGCCGGCGCGCCGGGCGCCGGTGCAGGGGCGGATGCGGCGGGCTTCGCCGCGCCGGAATCCGCGGCCTTGCTATACAGGAACTGGCCGATCAGGTTTTCCAGGACGATCGCCGATTGCGTCATCGAGATCGTATCGCCGGCCTTCAGCATTTCCGAGTCGCCCCCCGGCTCGAGCCCGATGTACTGCTCGCCGAGCAGACCCGAGGTCAGGATCTTCGCCGAAGTGTCCCTCGGAAACTGATATTGCTTGTCGATATCGATCGTGACGAGCGCCTGGTAGGTGTTGCTGTCGAAGCCGATCGACGCGACCCGGCCGACCGTCACGCCGGCGCTCTTCACCGGCGCGCGTGGCTTCAGCCCGCCGATGTTGTCGAACTTCAGCTTGACCGGGTAGGTTGCCTGGAACGACAACGAGCTCATATTGCCGGCCTTCAGCGCAAGAAACAGCAACGCCACGAAACCCAGCACCACGAACAGGCCGACCCAAAAGTCGAGAACATTCTTTTTCATCGTCATCCCAAAGTGAATCCGCCGCGCCGCCGCCACCTCCCGCCGTGCGCGGCGCATCATGCACCGCCGGCAGCCGGCATGCTGCGCGGTCTTAGCTGAACATTAGTGCGGTCAGGAGGAAATCGAGCCCGAGCACCGCGAGCGACGCGTACACGACCGTGCGGGTCGTCGCGCGCGACACGCCTTCCGGCGTCGGCTTCGCCTCGTAGCCCTGAAACAGCGCGACGAAGGTCACCGCGAGGCCGAACACCACACTCTTGACGACCCCGGCGCCGACATCGCGCCACACGTCGACGCCGCTTTGCATCTGCGACCAGAACGCGCCGGCATCGACGCCGATCAGCAGCACGCCTACCACGTAACCGCCCAGAACGCCGACCGCGCTGAAGATCGCGGCGAGGATCGGCATCGACACGATGCCGGCCCACAGGCGCGGCGCGATCACGACCTTGACCGGATCGACGGCCATCATTTCCATCGCGGTGAGCTGCTCGCCCGCCTTCATCAGGCCGATTTCGGCGGTCAGCGACGTGCCCGCGCGCCCGGCGAACAGCAGCGCGGTCACGACCGGCCCGAGCTCGCGCACGAGCGACAGCGCGACCAGCAACCCGAGCGCCTGCTCGGAGCCATAACGGTTCAGCGTGTAATAGCCCTGCAGCCCGAGCACGAAGCCGACGAACAGCCCCGACACCGCGATGATCACGAGCGAATAATTACCGACAAAGTGGATCTGCTTCGTGACAAGACGCGGGCGGCGCAGCAGCGGGAAAAACTCGAGCACGAGCCGCAGGAAGAAGCGCGTCGCGTAGCCGGCGGTGCCGAGCCCGGTGATGACCGAGCGACCGATCGTACTGATCATGCCTGGCCTCCGCCGATGCCGAAGTCCGCCGCGAGCGGCGTCTGCGCCGGATAGTGGAATCTGAACGGGCCGTCCGGCGCGCCGTCGATGAACTGCCGCACGGTCGGATCGGTCGACGCGCGCAGTTCGTCGGGCGTGCCCTCGGCAAGCACACCGCCGTTGGACAGGAAGTACACGTAGTCGGCGATCGCGAATGATTCCGGCACGTCATGCGTGACGAGAATCGACGTGGCGCCGAGCGCCCGGTTCAGCGTGCGGATCAGGTTCGCGGTGATGCCGAGCGAGATTGGGTCGAGACCGGCGAACGGCTCGTCGTACATCATCAGTTCGGGGTCGAGCGCGATTGCGCGCGCGAGCGCCACGCGCCGCGCCATGCCGCCGGAAATCTCGGACGGCAGCAGGTCGCGCGCGCCGCGCAGGCCGACCGCGTTGAGCTTCATCAGCACGAGGTCGCGCAGCAGTTCTTCGGGGAGATCGGTGTGCTCGCGTAGCGAGAAGGCGACGTTTTCGAACACCGACATGTCGGTGAACAGCGCGCCGAACTGGAACAGCATGCCCATCTTGCGGCGCAGCGCGTAAAGGCCTTCGCGCGTCTGCTCGCCGATGTCCTCGCCATGGAACAACACCTGGCCGCGCTGGGCGCGCACGAGGCCGCCGATCAGCCGCAGCACCGTGGTCTTGCCGCAACCCGAGCCGCCCATGACCGCGACGACCTGACCGCGACGAAAGCGCAGATTCAGATTCGACAGGACGAGCCGGTCGCCGTAACCGAAGTCGACGTCGCGCAGCTCGAGTAAGGTCTCGGGATAGGAAGGCACCACACTGACAATCCTTTTACAGGGAAGGCCGAATTATAGGGCCATCGTGCAAAAGCTGCCGTGAGGTGCCCCGTTCCTTGACTATGCCTGACGATTATTGCGTAAACGTGTGTTGCAGTGCAGACACGGCGGCGGCCGGGTCGGCCGCTTCCGTCACCGCGCGCACCACGGCCGCGCAGCCGACGCCGGTCGCGAGCACGTCCGGCAGCACCTGCAGATCGATCCCGCCGATCGCGACGAGCGGCACCACGCCGTCGAGCAGCCGCACATAGCGTGCGAGGCGGCGCAAGCCCTGCGGCGCGGTCGGCATGACCTTGGTCGTGGTCGGGAACACGGCGCCCAATGCAATGTAGCTCGGCCGGAAATGCAGCGCCTTCAGCATCTCGTAGAAGCCATGAGTGGACAGGCCCAGGCGGGTGCCCGTGTCGGCCAGCGCGGACAGATCCGCGGTATGCACGTCTTCCTGGCCGAGGTGCACGCCGTATGCGCCCGCCGCGAGCGCCGCCTGCCAGTGATCGTTGATGAACACCTGCGCGTCGTGCGCGCGGCCGGCCGCCACGCAGCGCGCGATTTCGCGCTTCAGCTCGTCGGCGGGTTCGGCCGACTTGCGGCGCAACTGCACCGTCTTCACGCCGAAGCCGACCACCCGTTCGACCCAGTCCGCGGTCGGCAACACCGGATACAGGCCGAGCCTTGCCGGGCAGCGCGGGAACGCCTTGGCGGGTGCCGCCGGCAGGTCGGTAAGGCGCGGAAAGCGAGCGAGGTCGGCCGGAAAAGCATCGTCGGCGCGGGTCTCGTCGCCATCGCGCCACGCGAGCGCGAGCACCAGCGCGTCGTGCGGATCGAAACCGCAGTCGAGGAACGCGGCAAGCGCGGGAATCCAGTCTTCCGCCAGATGTCCTTCGAGGCCGTACTTCTCGCCGCCCAGATGCAGCGTCGCGCGGTTCTCCGCGGCGACGATCACGCCCGCACCCCGCGTCAGCCAGCGCGCGATCTGCTCGCCGTGCGGCTGTGCGTCGGCGGTCACGATCAGGTCGCCACCGTTCGGTTCGTCGGGTGCGATCAGGCAGATGCGCCACGGCGCGTGCGTCGGCGGCCAGTCGCCGAGACGTGCGCGGATGCGCTCGGCGGCTTCGATGAGTTCGTCGGCCGTCGGCCAGAACAGATCGCGGTCCTTCAGCGTCAACGACTGAGTCATGCGGCACCTCCATCCTGATGCCAGAACGGCATGCCGACCACCGGCGTGCTCGCGTGCGCGCTCTCGCGCTCGGCCATCGGGCCCGCGAGATACGCTTGCCGACCCGCCTCGACGCCCAGCGCGAACGCGCGCGCCATCGCGTCGGGGTGCGTCGCCTGCGACACGGCCGTGTTCAGCAGCACGCCGTCGAAGCCCCACTCCATCACCTGGGCCGCATGCGACGGCACGCCGAGCCCGGCGTCGACGATCAGCGGCACGTCCGGCAGCCGCTCGCGCAACACGCGCAGCCCGTATGGATTGATCACGCCCTTGCCGGTGCCGATCGGCGCGCCCCACGGCATCAGCGCCTCGCAGCCGGCGTCGAGCAGACGGCGGCCGATCACCAGATCTTCGGTGCAGTACGGCAGCACCTTGAAGCCATCCTTGACGAGCCGCGCGGCGGCTTCGATCAGGCCGACCGGGTCGGGCTGCAGTGTGTAGTCGTCGCCGATCAGTTCGAGCTTGATCCACTCGGTCTCGAAGATTTCGCGCGCCATGTGCGCGGTCGTCACCGCTTCACCGACGCTCAGGCAACCCGCCGTGTTCGGCAAGAGCGGCACGCCATGGCGCTTGAGCAGATCGAAGAAGCCGGCTTCGGCGTGGCCCTCGTTCATCTGACGGCGCAGCGCGACCGTCACCATGCCGGGGCGCGCGGCGTCGATCGAATCGGACAGCGATTGCAGCGACGGATAGCGCGATGTGCCGAGCAGCACGCGGCTTGCAAAAGTTTGACCGTATAGCGTCAGCGCGTCGGCGGTCTCGTGAGAAGTCATTTGCATCATCCTGGTTTGCCCTCGCGGCTAGAACCGACCGCGTTGCGGCAATGGGTTTTCGGCGACGGTTGTTGCGTTCGGTAAGCGACAGGCTGGCGCGGTCGCGCTCAGCCGCCCGCGACCGGCTGCACGACGTCGAGCCGGTCGCCCGTTTGCAACGCGCGCGCCGCATGCTGCGCACGCGCGACGAAATCGCCGTTGAGCGCGACCGCGAACGGCGGACGCGCGCCAAAGGCGGCGAGCGCATCGGCGACGGTCGCGCCCTCGGGCAGCGACAACGGCTTCTGATTGATATGAATGTCCATGGTGTTCGAATACGGTTCAATCGATGGCGCAAGCGGCATCGCGCGCGGCACGTTGGCCGCTACGCTCGGGCCGGCTCGCGCGCGAAATGCTGCTGGAACAGCTCGCTCCAGCGTGAGTCGCGCCGCCAGCCGGCGAATGCGTCGGCATCACCGACGCGGCCGTCGAGCAGCGCGCTCGCGAAGCGCACGGCTTCGTCGGCGACTTCGGGCGCGATCATGTAGCCGTGCCGGTACAGGCCGTTCACGCGCAGCGTGCGCGCGCCGTCCCACAGCAGCGCGGGACGATGATCGGGCAAGGTCGGCCGGCACTGCGAATTCAGCTCGAGAATGCGCGCCTCGCCGAAGCCCGGGTGCACCGAAAACGCCGCGCTCAGCAACTCGAGCGCCGAACGCACGCTGACGGGCGACATGTCCTCGCCCTCCACCTCGGTCGCGCCGATCACGTAGAGGCCGTTCTGCTTCGGCGCGATATACAGCGGGTAACGCGGATGCAGTAGCCGCACCGGGCGCGTCAGCTGCAGGTGAGGCGCATGCACGCGCGCAACTTCGCCGCGGATGCCGCGCAGCGTCGGCAGCACCGGCTTCGCGCCGAGCCCGCGGCAATCGATGGTGATGCCGGCATCGGGCAGCGACGCGTCGTCGATCGGCGTGTTCCAGTGCGTGTCGACGCCGCGCTCGGCAAGCCCGGCCGCGAGCGCGGACAGCACCTGGCGGTTGTCGAGCTGGCCTTCTCGCGGCAGCAGCCAGCCTTGGCTGAAGCGGCCGGCCAACGCGGGTTCGGCGGCGCCGAGCTGCGCGCCTGCCAACGCGACGAAGCCGCCGTCGAGCAACTCGGCCGGCGCGTTCGCACGCACGCGCCGCTCGAATAGCGGCGCCTCGGTGCGATCCGCGTGATGCCAGACGACGAGCGTGCCGTTGCGCTGGAAAAACACCGGCTCCGGCAGTTCGGCAAGCACGCGCGGCCAGCTTTCGAGCGAACTCGCGCCAAGCCGCGTGATCAGCAGCTCGGCGCTCGCGGCCTCTGCCAGCGGCGCGAGCATCGCGGCGGCGACCCACGCGGCAGCCTGCGAACCGGTGGCATCGCCGCGCTCGTAGAGCGCCACGCGATGCCCGTCGCCAGCGAGGCGCCACGCGACCAGGCGGCCGCACAGGCCGCCGCCGAGCACGGCGAAATCGGGTCGGGCGGGACGGTTCATCGCGCGCGCTCCGTTCGACTGCGGCGGGCAAAACCAAAACGGCACGGCTCGCCCGAGGCGGCGTGACGAAGGGAAAAATGCATGTCTGAAGAATAGGCGGTCATCGAGTCCTTTCCGTACGGCCAAAAACGCACGTACCCAGGACGAAACCGGCGGGTGAAGCCGGCCGGTCACGACGTGCACATGTGAGCTGCGCTCGCCGCCCGGCGGGGAATGGAAGACGGTTGCTTCCGGAAACTTCCCGCGCCGGTATTACCCGGATCGGGTGCAAAGGGTCTCTCTCAGCCTCGCCGCCCCGGCATGAAAGTCATGCCGCCTGTGGGCGAAGCACCCCTGTTTCGTCGCAGGTTATTAGACCATAAAAGGCGCGGCGCCCGCAAACCAGCGCTCCGCGGTCGCCACCCCAATTTTGATCTGGCACCGTCTATCGAGATGCCGGTGCGAAGCGGCCCGGCGCTCTGGCACAATGCCGTGATCGGTGCCGCAAAAACGCGGCGCGCGCGGCACTCGTGGCCGCATGCGTGGCGGCGGCACCCCAGCGGATGCCGGCCCCGAAAATTAATTTTCGCTTAAGGGCGTCACGCCAGAATCGGGCGCCCGTCCGGACTCGCGTCATCGAGCGTGATGGCGCGATGACCGGCCAGGTATCGCAGACCCGCGGCAGCCACACCCTCGCAAAGGCGCCTGCTGTTCGCGGGATCGCCCGACATGGGTCAACCAGATCGGACCCGTACGCCGGAATGGCACTTCGGGTCAGCACTTCATCAGGATGCTCATGACACCACATACTTCCGCCAGCCCCGCGCTGCCGCCCGACGAAAAGGTCTCCGCATGGACCCTGATCAAGCCCTACTGGGTTTCCGAGGAACGAGGCATCGCGTGGGGGCTGCTCGTCACGATCATCGTGATGAACCTGCTCGTCGTCTGGATCAACGTGCGCCTGAATAGCTGGAGCAGGGACTTTTACAACGCGCTGCAGGCGAAGAACGTCCACGACTTTCCGCACCTGCTGATGATCTTTACCGGACTCGCGTTCGGTTTCATCATCCTCGCCGTGTATGGACGCTATCTGCGCCAGATGCTCGGCTTCCGCTGGCGCCAGTGGCTGACCACCCGCTACCTGAACGAGTGGCTCGACGACAGCGCGTTCTACCGCATCGAGCGCGACCGTCTCACCGACAACCCCGACCAGCGGATCAGCGACGACCTGCAGTCGTTCGCGACCACCACGCTGTCGCTGACGCTCGATCTGCTGTCGACCGTCGTCACGCTCGTGTCGTTCATCACGATCCTGTGGTCGCTCGCGGGCGCGTTGAGCATCTCGCTCGGCGGCATGCCGCTGCAGATCCCCGGCTATATGGTGTGGGCCGCGGCGCTGTATGCGGTGGGCGGCTCGCTCGTCACGCAGAAGGTCGGCCATCCGCTCGTGTCGATCAACTATCAGGCGCAGAAAGTCGAGGCCGATTTCCGTTTCGGCTTGATACGGCTGCGTGAGAACGCCGAGCAGATCGCGTTCTACAACGGCATGGAAACCGAGAAGACGAACGCGCGCACGCTGTTCGGCCGCATCCGCGACAACTGGTGGCAGGTGATGAAGTACACGAAGCGCCTCACCTTCGTGCTGAGCTTCTACGGCCAGATCGCGATCATTTTCCCGATCGTCGTCGCCTCGCCGCGCTACTTCGCGGGCGCGTTCACGTTCGGCGTGCTGATGCAGATTTCGAGCGCGTTCGGCACGGTCAGCGATTCGTTCTCGTGGTTCATCAACAGTTATACGAGCCTCGTCGAATGGCGCGCGACCGTGAACCGGTTGCGCGAATTCAAGCGCGTCGTGCATTCGCCGCGTCTGAAGGAATCGGTGTCGCCGGCCACGGAACATGGCGGCATCAATCTGCATTTCGTCGACAGCAACACGCTTACCACCGACAGCCTCCAGCTCGCGCTGCCCAATGGCAACCCACTGTCGCGCATCCGCGATATCGTGATCCGGCCGGGCTCGCGCTGGCTCGTGCGCGGTCCGTCGGGCGCCGGCAAGAGCACGCTGATGCGCGCGCTCGCGGGCCTGTGGCCGTTCGGCGACGGCTCGATCGACGCACCGGTCAACGCGCGCATGATGTTCATCCCGCAGGTCAGCTACATGCCGATCGGCACGCTGAAGGCGGCGCTCGCGTATCCGTCGGCGGCGGACACCTATGACGACGACGAATGCCGCGACGCGCTCATCACCTGCCATCTGTCGGAATACGCGGACCGTCTGCAGGAAACGGCGCACTGGACTCGCGTGCTGTCGCCGGGTGAACAGCAGCGCTTCGCCGCCGCGCGCGTGCTGCTGCACAAGCCGGACTACCTGTTCCTCGACGAAGCGACCAGCGCGCTCGACGCGGAAAACGAGGCGCGGCTCTATCGGCTGTTCACCGAGCGGTTGCCGAAGGCTGCGATCGTCAGCGTCGCGCATCGCGAATCGCTCGCAGCGTTCCATCACGAAACGCTCGACGTCGAGCGTTCTGTCGAAGCGGTAGCGGCGTGAGCGACGCGAGCGGCGCTCACGTCAGCGAAGCGCACGGCACCGCCGCTCGCGTCGTGCTGATCACCGGCGCCGGTTCCGGCATCGGCGCGGCGCTCGCACGGCGCCTCGCGGCGCCGCATACGTCGTTGATGCTGCACGCGCGCGGCGCAGACGACGCCTCCCGTCGACGGCTCGTGCAGGTTGCCGCCGACTGCACGGCAAGCGGCGCACGCTGCGCGACCGTGTTCGGCGACCTCGCCGAGCGCGGCGCGGCGGAGCACGTGATCCATCAGACGCTCGCGAGCTTCGGCGCACTCGATCAACTGGTCGCGAACGCCGGCCATGCGCAGCGCCAAACGCTGGCCGCGCTCGATCCCGACACCTTCGGCGCCGCCTTCGCCGCGATGCCAGCCGCCTTCGCCGCGCTCGTGCGGCGCGCGATGCCCGCGCTCGAAACATCGAAGCGCGGTCGCGTGGTCGCCTTGAGTTCGTTCGTCGCGCATCGCTATCGCGCGGATGCGCCATTCGCCGCGACGGCGGCCGCGAAAGCGGCACTCGAAGCGCTTGCGAAAACGGCGGCCGCGGAGCTCGCGCCGCTCGGCGTGACCGTCAATTGCGTGGCGCCGGGCTACACGCGCAAGGATCGCGGCCCAAGCGCCGACAACGCGGCCGTGTGGGCGCACGCCGCCGAAGCCACGCCGCTCGGTCACGTCGCCGAACCGGACGACGTCGCCGCGCTGATCGCATTCCTGCTGTCCGACGCGGCACGCCACATCACCGGCCAGGTGATTCACGTCGATGGCGGCTTGACGCTCGGTTAAGCCTCGCCTGCGCGCCGGCACCTCCGGGCGCAACATCCGGAAAGACACGAGAAGAGTTCGAAAGGATTTGCGGAGCGCGCAAGCTGTTCCGCGCTTTGAAAATGCCTGCGAGCAGCGACGATAGTCGTACGGGCCGCGCCATGCGCCGGCCGTCGTTGATGTCAGTCACGTCTTTCATCGCAACCGCTCTTCGGACTCCTCGCCCATGTCATTCGCTCGCCGTGTTTCACCTTTGCTCCCGTCTTTGCTCCCGCGCATCGCGCTCGCCTGCGGCGCGGCGCTGCTGCTCACGAACGCCGTCGATGCCGCGCAAACGACCGGGCCGAACCAACCCGCCGATATCTGCGCGGCGCTCACGCACATCGTCGATGCGAGCGATTTCCGGCGACTGCCAAACGAGACCGCCGCGCAACTGCCGGGCGTCTCCCATCCCGACGATTGCCGCGCCAGCCCGCACGCGTACGACTGCCACTGGCGTGCGCACTGGCAAGCCGACGGCGTCATCAACGATCCGCTCGAAGAACTCGGCGCCGACATCGCCGCCTGCTTTCCGCGCGTCGTGCACGACGTCAACACACCCGTGCGCCAGCATTTCGTCGTGACCACCGACGCCCGTCGCGTGAACGTCACCGCGAGCGTGCAAGGTCAGAACGAACTGCGACTGCGCGTGACGCGCTGAGCGCGCGGCCGTCGCTGCTTTTGATGCTCCATCGCATTTTGTGACCGGGATCGGGCGCTGCCTCATGACCTCGTCGCCGACCGTGCGCGCGCCAGCGGCAACCAGGCATTCGCGCCTGTGTCTGGTCGCCTCGCTGATATGCCGGCGTCGTTGCGCCCTCGCCGCCTTCGCCGCGACGCTGACGCTCGCGCTCGACGGTTGCGCCTGGACGCTGATCCAGGCCGCCGACGCCACCGGCTCCGTCATCCAGGCCGGCTACGCGATCGCGTCGAACTACTCGTCGCCGACCTTCGTCAACGGCCGGCCCGCAGATTTGCAGCACCTCTGCATCGAAGTGAACCCGACGGTGTCGGTCGGCGATTTCGTGCCGGCGCTGCAGCTCGCGCTCGAGCGGCGCGGTATTCGTTCGGACGTCTACAATCCGGGCACCTCGCCGGCCGGCTGCGAAGCGCGGCTCGTCTACGACGCCGCGATCGGCTATGGCCGCCGCTCGACGCTGATCCAGAGTGGCCGCATTCTGGTCACCGCGCGCTATCAGACCGGCGGCCTGAACACCGACCGTTTTTCGTCGGCCTCGGTCAAGCTCGGCGGGCTGATCGAGCGGATGGTGGTCGATCGGACCGATTTCCCGCGTCAAGCGCGGCAACAGCAGACCCTGCAAACCTCGCGGGCTTTCCCGCCGCCCCACTGAGTGCTCGCGGCTTTGCTTTCGCTTGCAGCGCCTTACACGGGAAAGGATTGGAAAGCGGTATACGCTTTGCGCGGCCCGTGCGCATCACTAAGATGACCTGAATGAACCAGACCATCCTGATCGTCGATGACGATCCCGTCGTACGCGAGCTCGTCGGCGAATATCTGCACGGCCGCGGCTTCAAGGTCGCCATGCTGGAAAATGGCTTGGCGTTGCAGCGCAGATTGCAGCAGGAGCGTCCCGCGCTCGTCGTGCTCGACATCATGATGCCGGAGCTCGACGGCATCAGCGCGCTGCGCGCTTTGCGTGTCGCCGGCGACGACATTCCCGTGATCCTGCTGACCGCGCGCGCCGATCCGATCGATCGCGTGATCGGCCTCGAACTCGGCGCCGACGATTATCTCGGCAAGCCTTTCGAACCGAGCGAGCTCGTCGCGCGGATTCGCACCGTGCTGCGGCGTCGCGGCTCGATCGCGCCGGGCGCGCCCGAACAGCGCGCGCCCTATCATTTCGGCCGCTTCGAAGTGAACTTCCCCGCGCGCGAACTGCGTCGCGACGGCGAACGCATCACGCTGCGTTCGAGCGAATTCGCGATGCTGAAGGTGTTCGTCACGCACGCGATGACCGTGCTCACGCGTGCGCAGCTGCTCGAAAAACTGCACGGCAATAGCGAAGCGCATCGCAACCGCAGTCTCGACGTATCGATCTGGCGCTTGCGTCGATTGATCGAAGTGGACCCGTCGGAACCGCGCTACGTGCAGACGGTGTGGGGACGCGGCTACGTGTTCGTGCCGGACGGCGAGATCGGCGCGGCCGAACGCGGGCTTGCGCCGCCGCTCGGTTAGCGGCGCCTGACGGTCGAAGCCGGTTGATGCGGCCCACGCGTCGCACGTAACGCGCAGCGCGGTGTCGCGCGCACCGCGCTGACCCGGCTGACGGTCAAAACGTCAGCACACTCAGAAACATCCTCTGCAGCCAGCCCATCGTCGTCGCATCGTTGACCATGCCGAGGCCCGCCTGCTCGATGCGCGCGTTCGCGACCTTGCTCGACGCGACGTAATTGCCTGCTTCGATGTCCTTGGGATTGACGATGCCCGAGAGTCGAAGACGGTCGCGGGTCCCGCTCATCGCGATCACCTTCTCGCCTGACACGACGAGATTGCCGCCCGACACCGTGCCGATCACGGTCACGGCTAGCGTGCCCGTCATGTCGCTGATGTCGCTCAGATTGCCCTGCCCTTTGTAGTCGGTGCCGGCAGAGCCGATGTTGAACAGTTTGGCGAGTCGCGCGGCGGCATTCGTCGATTGATCCGCGGCAGTCGCGGTGATGCTGCTCGTGCGGTTCGCCGACGCGCTCGCGCTGTTGTTGCCGCTATACGATTCCGACAGCCGGATCGTCAGCACGTCGCCGACGTGCTGCGCGCGCGGCGTCTCATACAGCAGCAGCGGCGCGCCGGCCTGATAGATCGCGCCTTGCGTGTTGACGTTCAACGGTGCGGACGCGAGCGGCGGCGCCATCGGCGTTTCGACGATCGACCTGGTCTGCGCGCTCGAACAGGCCGTGAGACAGCTCGCGGCGCCGAGCACGAGGGTGAGACGTAGCGCGGTCATGCTGGCTCCGTGGCGGAAAGGATGAAAGGAGTCGAAGTGAGGCGGCCTATCCGGACACCGCCCGGTTTCGGCGTTGGGATCGCACCGGTAACCAGGGTTGCCTGGCAAACGTCAGCCCGCGTCGGCGCCGCTCGCCTGCCACTGCCGCACGACCGCTTTCATCCACGCATCCGAGCCCTTCAGCAGATACGTGAGCGTGCCGTTGCGGCTGCCGGGCAGAAAGCACAGCGTGATCGAACTCACCGCGTTCTCCCATACGTACATCGGCATCGCGCCCGGCGCCGCCGCGTTGCGGGTCGCGAGACGCGGTGGCCCGTAACGATCCTCGAGCGCGTCGCGCAGATCCTCCGCGGTCAGCTCGTCGATCACGAACGACATCTCGTAGAGACGCAGCGCGCCCTGCCCGTCGATGCGCGCGAAGCGCATCACGTGTTCGAGCGCCGGCGCACCATCGACCACGGCCTGCGACACCGCCCAGCGTTCATCATCGCGATGCGCCCAGCGGCACGCGACGCTCAGGCTATCGTGCGACTTCAGCCGCATGCCGAGCGCTCCGGCCTGCACGTCCGTCTCGCAGATCGGCACGCTGCCGACCGGCGTCGCGCGCACGGTCGAGCCCGCGCGGAATTCGTCGATCGTGATGCCGAGCGCGACGCCGCGAAACGAAAACGGCGCGTCCGGCGAGCGCCGCCGCGTGTCGGTGACGACGCTATTCGATGCCGCGCTGGCCGCCTTCGCACTGCGCGCGACGAGCTGTGCATGCGCGGCGCACGACAGCACGCCGCCGAGCAGCATCAGTGCACCAACCATCCGGGTGAGCGTCATGATTCAATCGATCGCGGAAGCGCACATGTCGAAAGGCGTCGCCGCCGCATGGCCGACGACCGGCAGCACTTTCAGGGTCGCCGCCGTGACCCGGCACGGCAGCGCCGCGGCGCCGCAGCCGCCGAGCGGCAACAGCAGCGCGCCGGCAACGAGCCACGCCACGGCGCGCCGCCGCTGCTCAGTAGTTCTGGATAACGGCACGCGGACCTCGCCGATTCACGCAGTCGTGTTGACCAGATGGCCGATGAGCCCCGTGCCCGGCGCAGGCAGTGCAGGCTGCCCGAGCCCGGCGCTCTGCTGCGATTTCGCCGCTGCGCCCGTGGAGCTTGAACTGGCGGACTTCTCCCTGGCCGGCTTATGCGCCAGCGAGGAGAAAGGCGTGGAACTGAGCGTATTGTGGACCGTCATGATGGACCTCGCGAAGGTGCGCATTGCGCACCGGTGTCGGTTGAACGCCGCGCGCCGTCGTCCGAGGCAGCGGGCCTCGTTCGGCATGCGGCGCGACTTGCTGCGGAACGAATCATCGCGCCGCGCGGGTGCCGACGATGGGCGAAGCAAAGCACGCTTTCGCGCGGTTGTTACGATCCGTTCCGTGGGCTTGCGAGGGCTTTCGAGTGCTTGCCAACTGTTGTCATCGCTTGCCTGTCGTCGCGCAGAGCCGGATCAGGCAGTGCTAAAGTAAGCGCTGCACCTTCGCTGATCCGCCCCGGCGCGAGCCCGCCAGCACCGAGCGGCGCACAGTAAGCGTTGGTAAGGAAATGCCCGGTCGCGCGTCGGGCGGGCCAGTCTAGAATTTCGCCATGAATCCACAGGTCCTTATCGTCGACGACGATCCGGTCGTACGCGATCTGCTTTGCAAATTTCTGCAGTCGAACGGCTTCGATGCGTCCGTGCTGCATGACGGCACCCATTTGCAGCGTCGTCTCGAGCGTGAGCGGCCGTCGGTCGTCGTGCTCGACATCATGATGCCGAACACCGACGGCCTGCGCGCGCTCACCGCGTTGCGCGCCGCCGGCGACGACATCCCGGTGATCTTCGTGACCGCGCGCGGCACGGTGGCCGACCGCATCGTCGGTCTGTCGCTCGGCGCAGACGACTATCTGACCAAGCCGTTCGATCCGCGCGAACTGCTCGTGCGGATCCAGACCGTGTTGCGCCGGCGCGGGCCGTCCACCACGAGCGCGCCCGAAGCACGCAAGCGCTATCGCTTCGGTCCATTCGAACTGGACTTCGCCACGCGCTCGCTGAGCCGCGACGACGCCAAGCTGCCGCTGCGCGACAGCGAATTCGCGCTGCTGAAGATCTTCGTCAACAATCCGTACAAGGTGCTGTCGCGCGTGCTGATTCACGATCTCGTGCATCGCGACAACCTCGCGTTCCGCGACCGTAGCCTCGACGTACCGATCTGGCGCCTGCGCCGCGTGATCGAGGACGACCCGTCGAACCCGTGCTACGTGCAAACGGTGCGCGGCAAGGGCTACGTGTTCGTGCCCGACGCCAACGGCGCACCCTTCGAGGACGGGGCCGCCCCGAGCGCATGAGAAATCCGCTGAACACGCTGTTCGGCAGAATGGCGTTGCTGTCGGCGGCGGTGCTGTTCGCGATTCAGGCGAGCTGGTTCGTGCTGGTGACGATGCAGCCGCCGCGCCACGAAATCGACGGCTTCGCGCGCGGCATTCTGCTCGTGCTGCAGGCGATCAACGGCGAGCCGATCAAGGGCGCCGCGCTCGCGCCGGCGATGCGCGTGCATCTGGTGCCCACCTGGAACATGCCGACCAGCGTGCATCTGCGCGAGCCGCACGAGCATATGGTGGTCGAACTGAGCCGGCACCTGCGTGAGAACCTGCCGGCCGGCACGCAGATCGCCGTCGACGATCTGCGTCCGCCGCAACTGTGGGTGCTGGTCCCGGGCAAGTCGAACTGGGTCGTCGTGCCGGTCGACCTGCCGCCGCCGCCGCGCTTTCTGATCGAATCGGTGTCGATGCTGGTCGCCGGGCTGATCCTGTCGTTGTTCGCGGTGTGGCAGATGCAACGGCCGTTGTCGCGCGTGGCCGATGCGTCGCGGGCGTTCGGCTCCGGCGGCCGGCCCCGACCCGTGCCGGTGCAGGGCCCGCGCGAGCTGCGTGAGCTGATCGGCTCATTCAACGACATGATGCGGCGCCTGAACGAAGCCGGCGACGACCAGGCGGTGATGCTCGCCGGCGTCGCGCACGATCTGAAGGCGCCGCTCACGCGCCTGAAGCTGCGCGCAAGCGTGCTGGTCGACGAAAACGAGCGCGCGGGCCTGATCCGCGACGTCGATTCCCTGACCAACATCGTCCAGCAGTTCCTCGAATTCGCGGGCCAATCGGCGGACGCCGGACCGGCCGTCGAAGTCGACGAGTTCTTGCGCGAGCAGTTTTCCTCGGGCGATTACGCGGAGGCCGCTGAAACCGCCGAAGCGGCGGACCCAGCCGAAACCCCGCTGTTCGCGCTCGATCTGCGCGCCGGCCCCTCGTTCACGCTGCCGCGCACGCTGCTCGACCGGCTCGTGACGAACCTCGTCGACAACGCGCTCGAACACGGCATGCCGCCGGTGGAAATCTCGACCGCGTGCAGCGACCGTCATTGGACGATCAGCGTGCGCGACCACGGCGCCGGCATTCCCGACGACCGCATTGCCGCGGCGATGAAGCCGTTCGTGCGGCTCGACGCCGCGCGCGGCGGCGAAGGCCATTGCGGGCTCGGTCTCGCGATCGTCGCGCGGCTCGCGCACGATCGCGGTGGACGCTGCCTCGTGCGCAATCACGCGCAGGGTGGGCTCGAAGTACGGATCGAATTGCCGGTGGACCCGGCGCTGTCGTAAGGATGTTCGCAGGCAAACGCGGCGCGGACCGGACACTTACCTGCCCTTACCGCATCGACTGTCGCGCGGGGTGCGGCCTTATAGTCACCCCCGGCAACCTCGATGCAGCCCTTCCCGGTCCGCCCGCACCTCTGCGGCGGACTTTTTTTGCGCTGTAAGGAAGGCCACCAAAGCGCGCCAGCGAAGCGCGTCAATGCACGAGCCGATTGCGCAGCGCGTCGACCTTCGCCCTGGAAAGACCGAGGCCTTGCGTCAGGTAGCTCGCCATCGTGCCGTAGCTCGCCTGCACCTGGTCGAAGCCCGCCTGCAGATAGTTCTCGTCCACGTCGAGCAACGGCGCTCTCGCCGTCGCGATGGCCGCGCCTTCCTGCGCGCGCAGCGTGGTGGTTTGCGCGGCGATCGATGGCGCGAGATAGACGTTGCTGAGCAGGTAGTCCTGCATGATCACGTCGAGCGGAACGTTGGCGATGCTGAGCAGCAGCGCCGCGACCCAGCCCGCGCGATCCTTGCCCGCGTTCGAGTGGAATAGCTGCGCGCCCGTGCCGTCGGCGAGCGCGCCGAGCAGCGCGCCATAGGCGGCTCGCTGCGGGCCGCCCGTCACATACGCGCGCGCCTGCGCCTGCATGAACGCGACGGCGTCGACGGGAGAATCGACCGGGGGCGCGACGAAGTCGTTCGTGCCGAGCACGTTCAGCGTCGAGGATGTCGCGCCGCTCGGCAGCACGTCGGCGGTGCGTGCGATTTCGGCGGGCGTGCGCAGGTCGTAGACCGACACGATACCGAGCTTGTCGAGCGTCGCCGTGTCGGTGCCGCTCAGCGTCAGCGCGTTCGCGCGATAGAACACGCCGCGCCGCATCTGTTTGCCGTCGACGGTCAGATAGCCGGCACCCGCGCCGCCGACATCGCGGAAGTTGCTGACCGACACGAGCCGCGGCGTAGCCGGCTGATCGGCTTCGAGACTACCGCCGCAGGCGGACAGCAGCGTGCTGCCGAAACCCGCGGCCAGCATCGCACCGGCCGAGCCCCTCAGAAAGCGTCGCCGCGCCGCCGACGCTTCGCCGGGCATGCCGCGCTCCACGGGCACGATCGTGCTCGCAAGGGCGCGGAAAGGCGAACGGTTTTTCGCGGTAACGGACATCGGGGCGACAGGTGTATAGGAGGATTGCGCGGGGCAGCCGGGGCTGCAGACGCAGTTTAACGTTGACCAGGAAGTTTTGCGTTACATCGTAGGGCTTGTAAGAAAAAAGAGGGACGGTTGGCCCACCGATTTCCGTTCCCTTGCGGTGCCTTATCGGCCGTTGCCGCGCGCACGCCCTTTTTGACCCCAACTGGCCTCACGACGCCGCATCCCCGTAGAATACTGACACCCTCCCATCCGGCCCCCGCGGGCACAAGAAACCTGGAGACCACAACAAAACATGTCTTCTCTCCAATGGTTCACCGAGCTGACCCCGCGCGAGCGTCGCACGCTATTCGCCGGTTTCGGCGGATACGCGGTCGACGCGTTCGACTTCATGATCTACTCGTTCCTCATCCCGACGCTGATCGCGACGTGGGGCATGAGCAAAAGCGAAGCAGGCATGATCGCCAGCAGCTCGCTGATTTCGTCGGCGATCGGCGGCTGGCTCGCCGGCATTCTTGCCGATCGCCACGGCCGCATCCGTGTATTGCAATGGACGATCGCCACCTTCGCGATCTTCACGTTCCTGTCTGGCTTCACGCAGTCGTTCTGGCAGTTGCTCGCCACGCGTACGCTGCAGGGCATCGGCTTCGGCGGTGAGTGGTCGGTCGTGACGATCATGATGGCCGAGACGATCCGCTCGCCACAGCATCGCGCAAAGGCGGTCGGCACCGTGCAGAGCAGCTGGTCGTTCGGCTGGGCGGCCGCGGCGATCGTCTACTGGGCGGCTTTCGCGCTGCTGCCCGAGCAGTACGCGTGGCGCGCGTGTTTCTGGGTTGGCCTGCTGCCCGCCGCATGGATCATCTATATCCGCCGCAACGTCAGCGACCCCGACATCTTTGTCGCGACGCGTCGCGCGCGCGAAAGCGGCATCAACACGTCGCACTTCATGCAGATCTTCTCAGCCGCGCATCTGAAGACAACTGTGCTCGGCAGCGCGCTGTGCACCGGCATGCTCGGCGGCTACTACGCGATCACGACGTGGCTGCCCACCTATCTGAAGACGGAGCGCCATCTGTCGGTGTTCAATACGAGCGGCTATCTGATCGTGCTGATCGTCGGTTCGTTCGCCGGCTATATCGTCGGCGCCATTCTGTGCGACAGGATCGGCCGGCGCGCGTCGTTCGTGCTGTTCGCGCTCGGCTCGTTCGTGCTCGGCATGGTCTACACGATGCTGCCGATCACCGACGCGATGATGCTCGCGCTCGGCTTTCCGCTCGGCATCGTCGTGCAGGGGATTTTCGCGGGCATCGGCGCGTATCTGTCGGAGCTGTATCCGAACGAAATCCGCGGCTCGGGGCAAGGCTTCTGCTACAACCTCGGGCGCGGGCTCGGCTCGTTCTTTCCGATACTCGTCGGCACCTTCGCGCAGACAATGACGCTCGTGAAGGCGATGGGCATCGTCGCGGGCGCGGGGTATCTGCTCGTGATCGTCGCCGCGTTGTGCCTGCCGGAAACGAAGGGCAAGGTGCTAGGGGCGGCCGGGTCCGCCGCTTGAGATCGTCTGACACCGCAGTTCCCAATCAT
This sequence comes from Paraburkholderia sp. 35.1, assembly GCF_050436525.1. NCBI lineage: Bacteria > Pseudomonadati > Pseudomonadota > Betaproteobacteria > Burkholderiales > Burkholderiaceae > Paraburkholderia > Paraburkholderia sp. 35.1. The sequence goes on from NZ_JBNDMJ010000003.1 coordinate 1,598,364, forward strand.
GAAAACGATCGTACTCGGCGGCGGCGTCATCGGCGTCGCCACTGCTTTTTATCTGTGCCAGCAAGGCTGCGACGTGACGGTGATCGAGCGCGAACCCGACGTCGCCCTGGCCACGAGTTTCGGCAACGCCGGCGTGATCGCGCCGGGCTACGTGACGCCATGGGCCGCGCCCGGCATGCCGGCGAAAATCCTCAAGTACCTGTTCAAGCCGGCCTCGCCGCTGATCTTCCGGCCGACGCTCGATCCGGCCCAATGGCGCTGGATCGCGCGCTGGCTGCGCGAGTGCGACCTCGACCGCTTTCGCGTGAACAAGCAGCGTATGCAGCGCATCGCGTACTACAGCCGCGCTTGCCTGCACGAATTCCGCGGCCGTCATCCGTTCGATTACGGCCGCAGCCAGGGCTATCTGCAACTGTTTCGCAGCGAGTACGACGTCGAACTCGCGCAGCCGGCGCTCGCGGTGCTGCGCGATGCGGGCATCGTGCATCGGGAAGTCAGCGCCGCGCAGTGCGCGGAGATCGAGCCCGGTCTGCGCTGGGCGCGTCAGGCGCCGTTCTCGGGCCTCTATCTGCCCGACGACGAAGCCGGCGACTGCGCGCGCTTCACCCGCGAACTGCGCGCGATCTGTGAACGCAATGGCGTGAGCTTTCGCTTCGACACGCGCGTCACGTCGCTCGATGTCGAGGGAGCGACGGTGCGCGGCGTGCGTATTCAAAGCGAGCAGGGCGCGCAGACGCTGCCGGCCGACGCGGTGGTCGTCGCGCTCGGCGTCGATAGCGCGGCGCTGCTCGCGCCGCTCGGCGTGAAGGTGCCGCTCTATCCGGTGAAGGGCTATTCGGCCACGCTGCCTGTGACCGACGAGGAAAAAGCGCCACGGGCGGCACTGATGGACGAATCGCTGAAGACGGCGATCACGCGCTTCGGCAACAACCTGCGCATCGCGGGTACGGCGGAGCTCGGCAATCGCCAGACGACGTTGCGCGAGCAGGCGCTGCAAACGCTGCTCACGGTGCTGCGCGACTGGTTTCCGCACGCGGCCAATCCGACTTCCGCGCACTTCTGGGTCGGCCGCCGGCCGATGACGCCCGATGGCGCGCCGCTGCTCGGCCCGTGCAACATCGACAACTTATGGCTGAACCTCGGGCACGGCTCGACGGGCTGGGCGATGTCGATGGGCTCGGCGCGCGTGGTCGCGGATCTGATCGCGCAGCGCAAACCGGAGATCGATCTCGACGGTCTGACGCTCGCGCGCTATCGCCAATGAGGCGGACATAACGCACCGCGACGAGATAAAAGAAAACCGGGCTCCCCCTTTCAGGCGAGCCCGGTTTCTTTTTTACTGCATTGCTTTCCCGCTACAGGTGCCCTTCATGGGACGCCTTGTCGTCTCCACGTCTTCCTGCAAATCGTGGCCGGCGCGCGCGGCATGGAACGCCAGGCACGCACACCGGCTGAAGACGCTTAACGCGGCAGTTCCGAATGCCCCATCAGGAACGCATCGACCGAACGTGCGCACTGACGGCCTTCGCGAATCGCCCACACCACGAGCGACTGGCCACGGCGCATGTCGCCTGCCGTGAACACCTTGTTCACCGACGTGTAGTACGCCTTGTCGCCCTCGGTCGTGGCGCGCACGTTGCCGCGCGCATCCTTGTCGACGCCGAACGCTTCGAGCACCGGCGACACCGGCTGCGTGAAGCCCATCGCGAGCAGCACGAGGTCGGCCTTCATTTCGAATTCGGAGTTCGGCACTTCGACCATCTTGCCGTCCTTCCATTCGACGCGCGCGGCGATCAGCTTCTCGACCTTGCCGTTCTTGCCTTCGAGACGCTTGGTCGCGACCGCCCAGTCGCGCTCGCAGCCTTCCTCATGCGACGACGACGTGCGCAGCTTGATCGGCCAGTACGGCCATACGAGCGGCTTGTTCTCTTCTTCCGGCGGCTGCGGCAGCAGTTCGAATTGCGTGACGCTCTTCGCGCCGTGACGGTTCGACGTGCCCACGCAGTCGGAACCGGTATCGCCGCCGCCGATCACGACGACGTGCTTGCCCTTCGCGACGAGCTGGTTCGGCACTTTGTCGCCGGCGTTGACCTTGTTCTGCTGCGGCAGGAATTCCATCGCGTAGTACACGCCTTCGAGCTCGCGGCCCGGCACCGGCAGATCACGCGGCATTTCCGAACCACCGGCGATCACGACCGCGTCGAACTGTTCGTTCAGCTCGGCCGGCGTGATGGTTTCCTTCGCGGTGTTGCCGATGTGCGCCGGCAGCGAGTCAGGCTTGCCGATGAACACGTTGGTGCGGAACGTCACGCCTTCGCCTTCCATCTGGCGCATGCGGCGGTCGATCTGCCACTTCTCCAGTTTGAAGTCGGGGATGCCGTAACGCAGCAGGCCGCCGATCCGGTCGTTCTTCTCGAACACGGTCACGTCATGACCGGCGCGCGCGAGCTGCTGCGCGGCCGCGAGACCCGCGGGGCCCGAGCCGACCACGGCGACCTTCTTGCCGGTCTTGTGCTTCGGCGTCTGCGGCGCGACCCAGCCTTCGGTCCAGGCTTTGTCGATGATCGCGTGCTCGATCGACTTGATGCCGACCGGATCGTCGTTGATGCCGAGCGTGCACGCCGCTTCGCACGGCGCCGGACAGATGCGGCCCGTGAACTCGGGGAAGTTGTTGGTCGAATGCAGCACTTCGATCGCGTTCTTCCAGTCCTGACGGAACACCAGGTCGTTGAAGTCCGGGATGATGTTGTTGACCGGGCAGCCGCTGTTGCAGAACGGGATGCCGCAGTCCATGCAACGCGCGCCTTGAATCTTCGCTTCGTCGTCGGTCAGTGCCGCGACGAATTCCTTGTAGTGCTTCACACGCGTGAGCGGAGCCTCGTACGTCTCGTGGCGACGTTCGAACTCGAGAAAACCGGTTGCCTTGCCCATGTGGTTCTCTTCTCTATCTGTATCTAGGGGGTAATCTGGACCCGCCGCGCGTCGATTGGTCGGAACGCGGCGGGTACGTCTAAAGTTGACTTCCGTGAAGGCAGCTCAGGCGGCGAGCACTTCGCTGTTCGCCTTCTTCGCGGCGAGTTCGCCGAGCGCGCGCTTGTATTCGGTCGGGAACACCTTCACGAACTGACGGCGTGCCGCGTCCCAGTTTTCGAGCAGCGCCTTCGCGCGCGGAGAGCCCGTGAACTGGAAGTGACGCTCGATGAGCCCCTTGAGCAGCGCTTCGTCGGTCGTGCCGCGATGCCACACGCCCTGATCGACCGTGCGCTCCTGTTCGGCCTGTTGCAGCACCGGTTCGAGCGCGACCATCGACTTGTTGCACTTGCTCGCGAACATGCCGTCCGGATCGAACACGTACGCGATGCCGCCCGACATACCGGCCGCGAAGTTACGGCCCGTCTCGCCGAGCACGACGACCGTGCCGCCCGTCATGTATTCGCAACCGTGGTCGCCCGTGCCTTCGACGACCGCCGTCGCGCCCGAGTTACGCACGCAGAAACGCTCGCCGGCCACGCCGCGGAAGAAGGCTTCGCCTTCGATCGCGCCGTACATCACCGTGTTGCCGCAGATGATGTTCTCTTCCGACTTGCCGCGGAAATCGTTGGTCGGACGGATGATGATGCGGCCGCCCGACAGGCCCTTGCCCACGTAGTCGTTGCCGTCGCCGACCAGATCCAGCGTGATGCCCTTCGCGAGGAACGCGCCGAAGCTCTGACCCGCGGTGCCCTTCAACTGGATGTGGATCGCGTCGTCCGCGAGTCCTTCGTGGCCGTACTTCTTCGCGATCGTGCCCGACAGCATCGCGCCGACCGTGCGGTTCACGTTGCGCACCGGCTGGATGAACGACACGTGCTCGCCTTTCTCGATCGCGGCCTTCGCCTTCTCGATCAGCGTGTGGTCGAGCGCGCGGTCGAGGCCGTGATCCTGCACGTCGACGTGCTTGCGCGCGACTTCAGCCGGCACTTGCGGCTGGTAGAACACACGCGAGAAGTCGAGGCCCTTCGCCTTCCAGTGCTCGATACCCTTCTTCGTGTCGAGCAGTTCCGCGCGACCGATCAGGTCGTCGAACTTGCGGATACCGAGTTGCGCCATGATTTCGCGCGCCTCTTCCGCAATGAAGAAGAAGAAGTTCACGACGTGTTCCGGCTGGCCCTGGAACTTCGCGCGCAGCACCGGATCTTGCGTCGCGACGCCGACCGGGCACGTGTTCAGATGGCACTTGCGCATCATGATACAGCCTTCGACGACGAGCGGCGCCGTCGCGAAGCCGAACTCGTCAGCGCCGAGCAGCGCGCCGATCACGACGTCGCGGCCGGTCTTCATCTGACCGTCAGCCTGCACGCGGATACGGCCGCGCAGCCGGTTCAGCACCAGCGTCTGCTGAGTTTCGGCGAGACCCAGTTCCCACGGCGTGCCCGCATGCTTGATCGACGACAGCGGCGATGCACCCGTGCCGCCGTCATGACCGGCGATCACGACGTGGTCGGCCTTCGCCTTCGCGACACCCGCGGCAACCGTACCGACGCCCGACTCCGACACGAGCTTCACCGAGATGCTCGACGACGCGTTCACGTTCTTCAGATCGTGAATCAGCTGCGCCAGATCTTCGATCGAGTAGATGTCGTGGTGCGGCGGCGGCGAAATCAGGCCGACGCCCGGCACCGAGTACCGCAGCTTGCCGATGTAGTCCGACACCTTGTGACCCGGCAGCTGACCGCCCTCGCCCGGCTTCGCGCCCTGCGCCATCTTGATCTGGATCTGGTCGGCCGACGCGAGGTACTCCGCCGTCACGCCGAAGCGGCCCGACGCGACCTGCTTGATGCGCGAGCGCAGCGAATCGCCTTCCTTCAACGGAATGTCGACGACCACTTCGTCGCCGATCACGGACTTCATCGTGTCGCCGTTCTTGATCGGAATGCCGCGCAGTTCGTTGCGATAACGGTTCGCGTCTTCACCGCCTTCACCGGTGTTCGACTTGCCGCCGATGCGGTTCATCGCGACGGCGAGCGTGGCGTGCGCTTCGGTGCTGATCGAGCCCATCGACATTGCGCCGGTCGCGAAACGCTTGACGATTTCCTTCGCCGGTTCGACTTCGTCGAGCGGGATCGCCTTGGTCGGATCGAACTTGAACTCGAACAGGCCGCGGAAAGTCATGTGGCGCTTGGTCTGATCGTTGATCAGATGCGCGTATTCCTTGTACGTCTGGTACGAGTTGCTGCGCGCCGAGTGCTGCAGCTTGGCGATCGCATCCGGCGTCCACATGTGTTCTTCGCCGCGCACGCGGTACGCGTACTCGCCGCCCGCGTCGAGCATGTTCGCGAGGACCGGGTTGTCGCCGAATGCTTCGCGATGCAAACGGATCGCTTCTTCCGCGACGTCGAACAGACCAATGCCGCCGACTTTCGACGACGTGCCGTGGAAGTACTTCGACACCAGATCCGCGGCGAGACCGACCGCTTCGAAAATCTGCGCGCCGGTGTACGACATGTAGGTCGAAATACCCATCTTCGACATGACCTTCTGCAGGCCCTTGCCGACTGCCTTCGTGAAGTTGTAGACCGCCTTCTCCGCCGACAGGTCGCCCTTCAGGCCGGCCGCGAGCTGGCTCAGCGTTTCCATCGCGAGGTACGGGTGCACGGCTTCCGCGCCATAGCCCGCGAGCAGCGCGAAGTGGTGCGTTTCACGCGCCGAACCGGTCTCGACGACGAGACCCGTGCTCGTGCGCAGACCCTGCTGCACGAGGTGCGTGTGGATCGCGGCCGTAGCGAGCAGCGCCGGAATCGCGACGTTGTCGCGGTCGGTCTTGCGGTCCGACACGATCAGCATGTTGTAGCCGGACTTGACCGCATCGACGGCTTCCGCGCACAGCGACGCAAGGCGTGCCTCGATGCCTTCCTTGCCCCAGGCGACCGGATAGCAGATGTTCAGTTCGTACGAGCTGAACTTGCCGCCCGTGTACTGATCGATCGCGCGGATCTTCGCGATGTCCTTGAAGTCGAGCACCGGCTGCGACACTTCGAGACGCATCGGCGGGTTGATATTGTTCGTGTCGAGCAGGTTCGGCTTCGGGCCGATGAACGACACGAGCGACATCACCATGTTTTCACGGATCGGGTCGATCGGCGGGTTCGTGACCTGCGCGAACAGCTGCTTGAAGTAGTGATAGAGCGTCTTGTTCTTGTTGGACATGACCGCGAGCGGCGAGTCGTTGCCCATCGAGCCGACGGCTTCCTCGCCCGCTTGCGCCATCGGCGCCATCAGGAACTTCAGGTCTTCCTGGGTGTAGCCGAACGCCTGCTGGCGATCCAGCAGCGCAGCAGCTTCGCGGCGTTCCGTCACGACGTCTTCGGCCTTCGCCTCGATCTCGTCGAGCTTGATGCGCACGGCGTCGATCCAGCTCTTGTACGGCTTGGCGTTCGCGAGGTTGTCCTTCAGTTCCTTGTCGTCGATGATGCGGCCGTGCTCCATGTCGATCAGGAACATCTTGCCCGGCTGCAGACGCCACTTCTTGACGATTTTCGACTCGGAAATAGGCAACGTGCCGGCTTCCGACGCCATGATGACGAGGTCGTCGTCGGTGACGATGTAGCGCGCCGGGCGCAGACCGTTACGGTCGAGCGTCGCGCCGATCTGGCGGCCGTCGGTGAACGCGATGGCGGCGGGGCCGTCCCACGGCTCCATCATGGCGGCGTGGTATTCGTAGAACGCGCGGCGATTTTCGTCCATCAGCGTGTGCTGTTCCCAGGCTTCCGGAATCATCATCATCATCGCGTGGACGAGCGGGTAGCCGGCCATCACCAGCAGTTCGAGACAGTTGTCGAACGATGCCGTATCCGATTGGCCCGGATAGATCAGCGGCCACAGCTTCGGCAGATCGTCGCCGAGTACGTGCGAGGCGATCGCGCCGGTACGCGCGTTCAGCCAGTTGACGTTGCCCTTCACCGTGTTGATTTCGCCGTTGTGGGCGATCATGCGGTACGGGTGAGCCAGTTCCCACGCCGGGAACGTGTTGGTCGAGAAGCGCTGGTGCACGAGTGCGAGCGCCGAGATGGTGCGGTCGTCCTGCAAGTCGCGGTAGTACACGCCGACCTGGCCCGCCAGCAGCAGACCCTTGTAGACGACCGTGCGCGCCGACATCGACGGCACGAAGTATTCCTTGCCGTGCTTGAGCTTCAGCGCCTGGATGCGATGGCTCGCGGTCTTGCGGATGATGTACAGCTTCCGCTCAAGCGCGTCGGTCACCATGATGTCCTTGCCGCGGCCGATAAAGATCTGGCGGATCAGCGGCTCGCTCGCCTTCACGGTCGGCGAGATCGGCATGGCGTGGTCGACCGGCACGTCGCGCCAGCCGAGCACGACCTGACCCTCGGCCTTCACCGTGCGCTCGAGCTCCTGTTCGCAGGCGATGCGCGACGCGTGCTCCTTCGGCAGGAAAATCATGCCGACGCCGTATTCGCCAGCCGGCGGCAGCGTCACGCCCTGCCGGGCCATCTCTTCGCGATAGAAGCCGTCCGGAATCTGGATCAGGATGCCCGCGCCGTCGCCCATCAGCGGATCGGCGCCGACGGCGCCCCGGTGATCGAGGTTCTCGAGAATCTTCAGGCCCTGCTGGATGATTTCGTGACTCTTGTGGCCCTTGATATGGGCGACGAAGCCGACGCCGCAGGCATCATGCTCGTTTTGCGGGTCGTACAGACCTTGGGCGGCGGGAACCGGGTGAATCGGTTGCTGGTGGTCGTTCATGGGGACACCGTCTGTGAGGAGGCCGGACAGGCCGTTAAACCATTGTGTTTTTGCCGCAGTGCGCTTCGCGATTACGACGGCGCTCTTCTCGCAGCAAGACTGCGCGGGACGAAAAGCGTCGGAAATCGGAATATACGCGACGAATCAAGGAAATAGCAAATAAAACCTAATGATAGGACCCCGATTATCAAATTGGTGCAGTGCGGTTATTTTTTATTGGTGCCACATCAATTTGGGGCAAAAGAAAACGGCATCCGACGTGCCGTCTTCATGCAGTCCCTTGATGCAAAACACTTTAATCGGATTTAAAGCGGCTCTATCGGCGCCGCCGGGTATCGCCCTGCCGTCGCCTCACTGCGTATGCGGCGTCTCGCGCACCTTGCGTGGCCGGCCACGCGGTAGGGGTGACACACGTCGGTTGGCGGCGCGCGCCGCCCATTCGCGGTACGTGTCGCTGCCGAGCACCCAGCCCTTCAACGTGGCTTGCTGGAGCTGACTTGCCTCGCGCTCGTCGAGCGGCTGCTCGCACAGTTCGCGATAAGCACGCTGTCGCTCGAACGGCGTATTGCCGAGCGACCAGTAAAGGGGGTGATCCGTGATCAGACTGTCGAGGGTGAGGCCGATGTGATGACGGTAGCTCGACCAGCGATAATCCTCGGCCGCGTTGACCAGCTGCAAGCGCACCGGACACATTTCCACGACCCGGCTCGCAAGCAGGAAGTAGCGTTCACCCTCGATCACGGTGGCCCGGTAACGGCCTTCCCACAAGGTGCCGCGACGCGCATAGCGCCGGTTGAAGTGCGCGACATAGCGCCGCCCGACGGCCTGCATCGCCTTGGGCAGGCTCGACTCCTCGGTGGGCGTGACGAGCAGTTGCACGGCGCCCGGCATCAAGGCGTAAGCGTGGATCGAAAGGTGATGGTCCCGGGAGGCCGCCTTCAGACAGTCGATGAAAAGCTCGTAGTCCTGGTCGTCGACGAAGGCGGGCTGCTGGTCGAGCCCGCGGAGGATGACGTGCTGCGGCTGGTCGGGGACATAAAGACGTGCAAGCCGTGCCATGCTGGAGTGTCCAATAGTCGCGTTGGTATATACCCGAAGGTCCGAAGAGCCGCATGGGCGCAAGGTTCGGCGCCATGCGGCCAAGCCAGAAACCACGCGGTGCTTAGGGAGAAAACTCTAACCGCCGCGTATGGTTTGTTTCAAACGTTGTAGTCATAATGAGCGGGCCTTTTTTGGAGGAGCACATATGAAATTAAAACAGGCCGTAACGGGGATGGCAGTGCTAGCCTGCATGAGCACGGCAGCGCACGCACAATCGGCCGGCACCATTTACTTCTCGACGGGCTGGTTCCATCTTGCGCCCCAATCGAGCAGCGACCCACTGACCGTGACCAGCATTGGCGGTAGCCCAACCAACATCACCGAAGCCAACACCGGCGCCTCGCTGAGTTCGGCCGATACCATCGGTTTCACCGCCGGCTACTTCGTCACCGACCATATCGCAACCGAATTCGTCATTGGCGTCCCCCCTACTTTCGATCTGTACGGCACGGGCAGCTTCGCGCAGTTCGGCAAGCTCGGGCAGGCCAAACAGTGGAGCCCGACGCTGCTGTTCAAGTACTACTTCAACGCGCCGACCGCTTCGTTCCGCCCGTATCTCGGTCTCGGTGTGAGCCGCATCTGGTTCACCGACGCACACATTTCCAACAGCGCATTCGTAGCCAACGTTCTGCATGGTCCGACCAGTGTGTCGACGGATAGTTCGTGGGAACCTGTGTTTAATGCGGGCTTCACGTACGCCTTCAATCAGCATTGGTTCGCCGGCGTGTCGATCTCGTACCTGCCGCTCAGCACGACCGCAAAGCTCAGTTCGGCATCGGCCACGCCGGTCGGCACGCTGACCGTGCAATCGCAAACCAAGATCAAGCTGAACCCGATCGTCACTTACGTCAACGTCGGTTACCGTTTCTAACGCTTCGCTAGAGCGGGTAGCTTAAATTAGGGTAGTCGAATTTTCGCGACCTTGGGAACGCCGTCATCGAACCGATCACGGCGTTTGCATTTGGCGTCTCTGTTGCATCGGGGTGGCAGCGTCATCCGGCATCAGCGTTTGTAAATTTGACGCGAATTCGGCGCGTCCATGTGCAAAATCGGCGACGATCCGGGCACGCCCCATCCTGTCGCGAGCCGCACGCGTGCAGCGGTACCGGCGATGCAGCGCTTGGCATCGAAGTTGCGTTTAGATGGCGTTTCCTATGCGACGACGTGATACTGCGTCTGCGCATAGCGTGTCCGCGCGACGATGCGCGGGGCCTTTCAACTCATCGACGGAGCGACCATGACAGCACTTCCAAATACGCGAGACGCCCTCGGCGAATCCTGGACCAGCGCGAGTCGCCGCGCGCGGCGCATCGCTCGCCACAGCCGCCACGCGGCCGAAGACATCGCGGTCGAGTTGCGCACCCTGCTGTCGGAACTCGAATCGACCTTGGCCGACGGCACGCAGGCCGACGCCGTGGCCCTGCGCGGCAGGCTGCGCAAACAGTTGGACGCCGCGCGCGAGCGGCTGAACGACACGCGCGACGCGATGCGCGATCGTGCGGGCGTCGCGATCTCGGACGCCGATCACTACGTGCATGAAAATCCGTGGCAGACGATTGCGATCGTCGGCGGGCTTGCGCTGGTGCTGGGGGCGCTGTTCGCGTCCCGTTCGCGATGACGCTGGCGTGCCCGGTTTGACGGTGCTGGCAAGGGGCGCGACGGCCGCTCGATGCGAAGGCTGAACGTTACACCGCTTGCCGCGCCCAGCCGCTCGCGCCTAGTTGTCGTCGATCACGAACAGCCGCCGATACTCCTTCAGCGCGTAACGATCGGTCATCCCCGCGATGTAATGCGCGATCAAACGCGGCTGACGCGTCGCATCGGCCGACTGATAGTCCGGCGGCAGCAGCCGCGGGTCGTCGGTGAACGCGTCGAACAGGCCGACCACGACGCGGCGTGCCTTGTTGGCCATGCGCATCACGCGATAGTGACGGTACATGTTTCTGAACAGGAAGCGCTTGAGCGCCGCGGCCTGCGCGGCGATCGCATCACTGTGCGCGACGAGCGGTGGCGCCGCGCGTACGTCGTCGAGTGACGCCGGCGCGTAGCGCGCGAGATTGGCCCGCGTCGTTTCGATCAGATCGACGATCAGCGTATTGATCACGCGCCGCACCGTCTCGTGAATCAGCCGACGCCCCTCGATCTGCGGATAGTCGCCGCGCGCCGCCTCGCAGTGCGTCTGCCAGAGTTCCACTTCGGCGAGCTGCTCGAGCGACAGCAGACCGGAGCGCAGACCGTCGTCGACGTCGTGATTGTTGTACGCGATTTCGTCGGCGACGTTGGCGATCTGCGCTTCGAGCGACGGTTGCCGCCCTTCGAGAAAGCGCTCGCCCAATGTGCCGAGCCGGCGCGCGTTGTCGCGTGAGCAATGCTTGAGAATGCCCTCGCGCGTCTCGAAGCACAGGTTCAACCCATTGAACGCTCCATAGTGCTCTTCAAGTTCGTCGACGACCGTGAGGCTCTGCAGGTTGTGCTCGAAGCCGCCATGCTCGCGCATGCATTCGTTCAATGCATCCTGGCCGGCATGGCCGAACGGCGTATGGCCGAGATCGTGCGCCAGCGAAATCGCTTCGACGAGATCTTCATTGACGCGCAGATTGCGCGCAACCGAGCGCGCGATCTGCGCAACTTCGAGGCTATGGGTGAGGCGCGTGCGAAACAGGTCGCCCTCGTGGTTGACGAATACCTGCGTCTTGTATTCGAGCCGCCGGAATGCGGTCGAGTGGACGATGCGGTCGCGGTCGCGCTGAAACTCGGTACGCGCGCTCGGCGCGGTTTCCGCATAGCGACGCCCACGCGACTGGCTCGAATGCGCCGCGTACGGCGCGAGATGCGCTTCGAGCGCCTGCTGGGTCGGCGCGGGGACGGCGGGTGTGGCAACCGCGGCAGCGGCATCCGCGGTGCTGGCCGTGGCGGCGATGACGCCGTTCCCGGCGCCTGCGCGCGCGCTCGTCGTGTCATGCTGGATATCGTCGCTGCGCCTGTCAGTCACCGGGTCCTCCGAAACATGGGCGGCGCCTCGTGACGCGGGTGCGTGAAGCGTAGCTGCAGGGCCGTGTTGAATCTAGATGGCGGCGGCCAGCGTCGCATGCACGTCGGCGTCGGGCGCGCGGGTGATCAGTGTCTCACCGAAACGCTTCAGCAGAATGAACTTGATCGCGCCGGCTTCCGCCTTCTTGTCGATCTGCATCAGCTCGATGTAACGATCCGCGCCGAGCGCGGGAGCACGAGTGGGCAGATGCGCGGCAAGCACGACGTCGACGAGCCGCTTGCGCGACGCTTCATCGAGATGGCCGAGCCTCACCGACAGATCCGCCGCCATCACCATTCCGCAGCCGACCGCCTCGCCGTGCAGCCACTCGCCATAGCCGAGTCCGGCTTCGATCGCGTGGCCGAACGTGTGACCGAAGTTGAGGATCGCGCGCAGACCACCTTCGCGCTCGTCCTGCGCCACCACCGACGCCTTGATCTCGCACGAGCGTTTGACTGCCTCGGTCAACGCCTCCGGTTCGCAGCGGTTCAAAGCCTCGATATTGGCCTCGATCCAGCTGAAGAATCCGGCCTCGGCGATTGCGCCGGTCTTGATGACCTCGGCGATGCCCGCCGCGAGTTCGCGTTCGGGCAACGTACGCAATGCGCCGATGTCCGCGATCACCGCCCGAGGCTGGTAGAACGCGCCGATCATATTCTTGCCCAGCGGATGATTGATGCCGGTCTTGCCGCCGACCGACGAATCCACCTGCGACAGCAACGTGGTCGGCACCTGGATGAACGGCACGCCGCGCATGTAGCAGGCGGCGGCAAACCCGGTCATGTCGCCGATCACACCGCCACCGAGCGCGATCAGCGTGGTCTTGCGGTCGGCGCGCGAGCCGAGCAGCGCGTCGAAGATCAGGTTCAGCGTCTGCAGATTCTTGTGTGCTTCGCCGTCCGGCAAAATCACCGTGGACACCTGCTTGTTCAGCGGCGCAAGCGCTGCGCGCAGCTTGTCGCCGTAGAGCGGATCGACGGTGCTATTGGTGACGATCGTGACCGAGTTGCCGGCGATATGCGGCGCGAACAGCGCGGTCTGGCCGATCAGGCCGGCACCGATATGGATGGGGTAGGCGCGCTCGCCCAGTTCGACGTTGACGGTAATCATACGGTCCATTATGAAGCAGGATGTTTGGCGACGCCGGCCATCTCGAGCTGCATCAGAACCATGTTGACGAGTCCGTTGACCGAGGGCCGGCCGGTTTCGATCACGAAGTGCGCGCATTCGCGGTACAGCGGGTCGCGCACTTCATAGAGCGCTTCGAGGCGCGCCTTGGGGTCTTCCGTTTGCAGCAGCGGGCGATTCTTGTCGCGCCGCGTGCGCAGCCACAGGTCATGCGGATTGGCGCGCAGATAGATCACGAGGCCACGGCTTTTCAACGCTTCGCGGTTTTCCGGCCGCAGGACTGCACCGCCGCCGGTCGCGAGCACGATATTGTCGCGCCCGGTCAGCTCGGAGATCACGCTCGCTTCGCGATCGCGAAAGCCCGCTTCGCCCTCGAGCTCGAAGATCACGGGAATGCGCGCGCCCGTGCGCGCCTCGATTTCATGGTCGGAATCGAAGAACGGGCGCTCGAGACGGCGCGCAACCGCCCGACCCACAGTGGTTTTTCCTGCCCCCATGAGCCCTACGAAAAAAACATTGGCGTGTGCGTCCCGCGCTTGCAACGGTGTCCTCTGGCTAATCCGGTGTAGTTCGTGCCGCAGCTTACTGGCAAAGCGGCTGCCTTGTCGAGCCTGCGCGCCGCCGGCGGACGGCGGTGCATGCGTGCCCTATATGCCCTAATTTTCCCGCACCACGCGCGGCGTGATGAAAACCGCCAGTTCGCTACGCGTGTCGCGATGAGTCCGATGGCGGAACAATGCGCCCAGAACCGGTATTTTGCCGAGGAGGGGCACCCGCTCGACGTCGTCACGGTCGTCGGTCTCGTAAATTCCGCCGATCGACACCGTACCACCGTCCTCGACCTCGACGCGCGTTTGCACGTGCTTGGTGTTGATCGCGGGCCCGGCGTCGGTCTGCTCGCCGACGCTGTCCTTCGCGACGTCGAGATCGAGCACCACGCGGCCATCCGGCATGATCTGCGGCTCGACCTCCAGTTTGAGCGTCGCCCGACGAAACTGCACGCCCGATACGCCCTGGCCGACCTTCGCCTGATACGGCAGTTCGGTGCCCTGCTCGACGATCGCCTTCATCCGGTCCGCGGTGACGACCCGTGGGCTCGACACGATTTTCCCATGCCCTTCGGACTCGAGCGCCGAGAGTTCGATATTCAGCAGCCGGGTCGCGTGAGCCGCGAACAGCGTGAGGCCGGCGGTCGCGGCATCGAATCCGGAGATCGGTCGGGCCGACAGATCGTACACGGAGCCGTCCGTCCCACCCGTCAGCCCTCTCGACGTACCGTCCGCACTGGTGCCGGCGAGCGACAGCCGCACCCCGAGATTGCGCGAAAAGCCCTGGTCGCCTTCGACGATCTGAGCCTCGATCAGCACCTGGCGAGTCGGCCGGTCGACGGAAGCGATCAGCGCCGCGATCTGCTCGAGCCGCCCCGCGAGATCGGTGACGAACAGCAGGTTGGTGCGCGGATCAGCGGTGACGGCGCCACGTTTGGACAGCACGCGCTGGGTGCCGGAACCGGTCAGCAGGCGACGGACGTCCTCGGCATGCGCGTAGTGCAGCTCGAAGGTGCGGCTCACGAGCGGCTCGAGGTCCGCGGCGCGCGCGTGGGCTTCGAAGCGCTGACGTTCGCGCGCGGCGAGCTCGGCGGCAGGCGCGACCCAGATTACGTTGCCGTGGCGCTCCATCGCCAGATTATTGACATCGAGCAAGGTGTCGAACGCGGTGCGCCACGGCACCTTGTCGAGACGTATCGACACGGCGCCGCGCACTTTGGCGCTGGCGACGATGTTCAGGCCGGTGAACTCGGCGAACGCTTTCAGGACCGCGCCAAGTTGCGCACGCTGAAAGCTCAGCGAGATCGGCTCGTTGCCCGCGGGAAGGCCCCAGTCCGCACTGGCCGATGCGTCGGCGAGGCGCGGCCGCGGCGGCAGCGGGACCGGCGGGCCTTCGAGACCAGGCGTGCCGGCACTGTCGTCGCGAGCCGGGGTGGCGGGTTGTGTTGGCGAAGGCGGCGGCATCGGGCCGTTGGCGAGGTCGTCCGGGGAGGCGTCGGGCGCTATCGCGGAACGCGCGGCCGGCTGGAGCGTGTCCGGCTCCTGGGCCCCGCCTGGCGTGGAAACGTCGCCGAACGGATTCGCCGCCTGGCCGATGCCGCCGCTCGGCAGCGGCGCCGTCTCGTAGGCGGTGTTGGCCGATACGGCCGGGTCGTCGAGCGCCGCGTAAGTCGGCAACGGCGGCGGCAGCAGTGGCGTCGCTGCCTGGGCGACGCCGGCACCCAGCGTCGCGGCGACGTAGAGCCCGAAACACCGTCCCGAGACGACGCGGACCTCGCGTCCGACACCCAGCGTCGCCACGCTCCATCGCTTGAGCGGGCGCATCATGACGCCTCCGTCAGCGTCAGCGTGCGCGTCGCGCCGCCGTTCGCGAGCGTAATGCCAAGCGCGTCGAGCTGTGTGACCCGCTCGACGCCCAGTCGTTGCCCAGCCGCGACCGTCGTCGTGCCGTCTGGCGTGTCGAGCAGCGCGAGCCCGCGGGTACGATCGCGCAGCAAACCGACAAGGCGCAACTCAGAAGCATCGCCCAGCTCGCCGCTCGCGGAGATCTGCGACTTCGCAAACGGATCGAAGAACACGAGGCCTTCGTCGTCATCGTCGGCAGCCTCGTCGGCGTCAGGGCTCGCCTCGGCGCTCGCAGCCGGGGTGTCGGGCACCGGTCGCAGCGCGGCGTACACCTGCAGCGTCGCGGCCACCGCGAGCCCTTTGCCGTCCTGCTTGACGGTCACGTCGACGGGAACGATCAGCACCGGCAGTTGCGCGAGCCCGTGGAAAAACGCCATCAGGTGAACGAAGTCGGTGCGCGCGGTGAGCTGCAGCACGCGCATCCGCTCGACGCCCTCGCCGCTCGCCGCGCCCGGTTCCACCGCAAGCAGCGCGACGCCGCTTTGCGTGGCCAGCTCGGAGACGATGCGCACGTCGTCGGCGGAGTTCCACGACACGGCGCTCGACGCCGTGGCCGGCATCGCCGCGGCTGCACGGCGCAGCGACGGCAGCTGTGCGAGCGTGTGCCGCGCGTGCGCGAGACGCTGCGTGCTGACCGCGAGCGCCGCGCGGCTCGCTTCCAGTCCGGCGAGATCAGCCGCGTTCCAGCCGTACGCGCCGACGCCGAACACGAGCGCGGCAAGCGTCGCCGCGACGAGCCAGCGACGGCGCCGACTCCACGCCTCGAGCGGCATACGCGCCCGCTTGACCCAGCGCGAAAAACCCGCGGACCCATGCGCCGCACCACCCGCCTCGAAAAAGGTCGTGCTCATCGCGCACCTCCCGTTCGTGCGGCCTTCAGGGCGCGCGTCGCTTTGTGCGGCGGATCGCCCCAGCGCAGGCGCGCATCGAACTCCACGGGCCCGCCTATCGCCTGTTCCGTCGACGCGCCGCCCTTCCCCGTCGGCTGATGCAGATCGCGCATCTCCGCGCCCTGCACGCCGTGGATCGCGCCGAGCCGCTTGAGCCACTCAGCCGATGCGATATGGCCGCTCGAAGTCGCCAGCAATTCAGTCTCGTACTCGCGCTGGCGCAACTGCCGCAACACGACGCGATCGCCGGGTTCGAAGCTCAGCGCGTCGAGCAGATCGCGCAGATGTGCGAGCGGCCTCGCGAGACTCGCGGCGCGCGCCGCGGCTTCGCGCTCATCCTGTTCGGCCCGCGACAGCTTCGCGTGCTCCGCGAGCGGCACGGCGAGCGGAGTCAGCGCCTGCCCGGCCGCCGCGCGCCGCGCATCGAGCCGCGCTGCAGCGAAGCTCTGCCAACCGGCGACGAGCAACACACCCGCGGCACCGACACAAGCGGCCACAGCCCAGTCGCGCATACAGCGGCGCCGCGCGAGTCGCGCGTTGCGTTGGCGATACGGCAGCAGATTGAAGCCGCCCAGCCACGGTACAGCGGCGCGCTGATCGGCACTCGCGGCGACGCCAGACGAAAACGACAGAACGGCCCTCATTCCAGCACCCCGCGCAACGCGAGCCCAAACGCGACCGCGCCAGCCGGCTCGTGCAGCAAGGCGTCGTCGAGCGGCCGCGCGTGGCTGCCGAGCAGCGCGCATTCGAACGGCAGCGCCGAGCAGCCGAGCACGTCGCCAATATCGGCGAGTGAAAAGCCGACGCCGTCGAGCAGATCGATTTCGCCGCCAATCAGCGCGCAGTCGAACTCCGGCCCGCGCATGAGATCGCGCAACGCGTCGGCGAGATCGGCATGCTCCGGCGCCGGGTAGCGCATCTCGCCGACGCTCGCGCCATCGACGACGCTCCAGCCGTACACGCCGTCCGTACCGACCCACACCGCCGCGTACGGCTCGTTCGGGTCGAGCTCGCGACTGGCCGCGTGGCGCAGCGCGCGCAATGCCGCGTGCGGTTCGCCATCGATCGCGGACAGCGAAATCCCTGCGGTCGCGGCGCATTCGATCCGCGCTTCGAGATGCTGGCGCGCGGTCGCGGCGATCTTCACCGAGCGCACCGGCGACGGCGTCTCGTCGACGTACCAGTCGACCGCGAGCGCATGACGCTCGAGGCCGGCGATGCGCTCCGCCTCTCCCATCACCGCGGGCGCAAGTCCGGCGAGCGCAACGCCGCCGTCCTCCGCCTCGCAGTCGCTCTGAGCGGCGAGCCGCGCGAGCGGCACTGTCGTCGTCAGCGTGGCCGACGAAGGCACGGCCATCGCGCAGCGCAGCGCGTGCGTCGCGCATACGCGCGGCAAACCGGCGAACGCATCGCGCAACGCCCGCGCGACGGCCTGCCGATCGACGATCTCGGCGCCCGCCATGGTGCCGGCCGCGAACGGCACCGTGCTCATATGTTCGAGATGCAGCGCGCCTCGGGCGCGTTGACTCACCACGACGAGACGCACGTTTTGCGAACCGACATCGATGCCGGCGGCGAAACGCTGCCGGCCCTCCCGCACCGCCTGAAGCCACGAATTTTTATAGGCCATACCGCCCTCCCTCTGACTCACGCGACGAACCATTCGAACGCGAGTAACGAGGGATCATTGTCGGCAGACGCACGTCCTAACGACATTCAGCCGAATGGCTAACGCGGATGCGAAGCCACCCCGAGCGAACATCAAAGCGACTACAGTTGGGACTACAGCGAAGTCATTCCCGCGCCGCCTGGCGTGTGCCGATTGCGCGTCATTCGTAAGCTTGTCGAAAGCAGAAAAACCCTGGCGGCTATAATCGCGGGACTGTTTTTCCGGTACTCCTATGCAAGCCACGTCTCCTACGTCCCCGCCGCCCGCGCCGAAACGGCGCAAACGTCCGTTATGGCTGAAGCTGATCCTCGGCTTTGTCGGGTTGATCGTGGCGGGCATCGTATGCGTGGCGCTGGTGCTCGGCTATGCGCTCGTCGTCGCGACGCCGAACCTGCCGTCACTCGATGCATTGACCGACTATCAGCCCAAGGTGCCGCTGCGAATCTATACGGCCGACCACGTGCTGATCGGCGAATTCGGCGCGGAGCGGCGCGACATCGTGCACATCCAGGACGTGCCCGACAGCCTGAAGAAAGCGATTCTCGCGATCGAGGACGCGCGCTTCTATGAGCACGGCGGCGTCGACCTCACCGGCATCGCGCGAGCCGGCTTCGTCGCGCTGACCAACGGTCATGCGACGCAAGGCGCGAGCACGATCACGATGCAGGTCGCGCGCAACTTCTTTCTGTCCAGCGAGAAGACGTACACGCGCAAGATCTACGAGATGCTGCTCGCGTACAAGATCGAGTCGAAGCTGAGCAAGGATCAGATTCTCGAGGTGTACATGAATCAGATCTATCTAGGTCAACGCGCGTACGGTTTCGCGAGTGCCGCGCGCGTGTACTTCGGCAAGGATCTGAAGGACCTGACGCTCGCCGAATCGGCGATGCTCGCCGGTCTGCCGAAGGCGCCCTCCGCGTATAACCCGGTCGTCAATCCGAAGCGTGCGAAGGTGCGCCAGGAGTACATCCTGCAGCGCATGTACGAATTGCACTACATCACTCAGGAACAGTACGACGAGGCGAGCCGGCAGCGGCTCGTCGTGAAGGGCATGGGCAAGGAGTACAGCGTGCACGCGGAATACGTCGCGGAAATGGTGCGGCAGATGATGTACGCGCAGTATCGCGAGGAAGCCTACACGCGCGGCCTGAACGTCGTGACCACGATCGACTCGGCCGATCAGGACGTCGCCTACCACGCGGTGCGCAAAGGCTTGATGGACTACGAGCGCCGTCACGGCTATCGCGGCCCGGAGGCGTTCATCGATCTGCCGGCCGACGCCGACGAGCGCGAGCAGGCCATCGACGACGCGCTGCTCGAACATCCCGACAATGGCGAAATCATCGCGGCCGTCGTCACGGCGGCGAGCCCGAAGCAGGTCCAGGCGGCGTTCATCGACGGCAATGTCGCGACCATTCAGGGCGACGGCCTGCGCTACGCGCAGTTCGCGCTCGGCCCGCGCGCGCAGCCGAATCAGCGCATCCGGCCCGGCGCGATCGTGCGGCTCGTGAAAAACGACGAGGGCGACTGGTCGATCACGCAATTGCCCCAGGTGGAAGGCGCGTTCATCTCGCTGGTGCCGCAGGACGGTGCGATCCGCTCGCTGGTCGGCGGCTTCGACTTCAACAAGAACAAGTTCAATCACGTGACGCAGGCGTGGCGTCAGCCGGGCTCCAGCTTCAAGCCCTTCATCTATTCGGCGTCGCTCGAAAAGGGCCTCGGGCCCGCCACGATCATCAACGACGCGCCGCTCTTCTTCAGCGCCGCCGAAACCGGCGGCCAGGCGTGGGAGCCGAAAAACTACGGCGGCGGCTTCGACGGTCCGATGACGATGCGCACCGCGCTGCAGAAATCGAAGAACCTCGTGTCGATCCGCATCCTGAACCAGATCGGCCCGAAGTACGCGCAGCAATACATCACGCGGTTTGGCTTCGACGCGGACCGCCATCCCGCCTATCTGCCGATGGCGCTCGGCGCGGGTCTCGTGACGCCGCTGCAAATGGCCGGCGCGTTCTCGGTGTTCGCCAACGGCGGCTACCGGATCAATCCGTATCTGATCGCGGAGGTCACCGATCAGCGCGGCATCGTCGTCGCGCACGCGCAGCCGCTCGTGGCCGGGCAAAGCGCGCCGTTCGCGATCCAACCGCGCAACGCCTACGTGATGAACAGCCTGCTGCAAAGCGTCGCGCAGCACGGCACCGGGGCGAAGAGCAACGTGCTCAAGCGCACCGATCTCGCCGGCAAGACCGGCACGACCAACGATTCCCGCGACGCGTGGTTCGCCGGCTATCAGCACACGCTCACCGCGATCGCGTGGATCGGCTACGACAACCCGCGCAGCCTCGGCGACAAGGAAACCGGCGGCGGCCTGGCGCTGCCGGTGTGGATCGAGTACATGGGACGCGCGCTGAAGGGGGTGCCCGAGTACAAGATGCCACGCCCCGACGGCGTCAGCGAAATCGGCTCGGAGCTTTATTTCGACGAGTTCACGCCGGGCCACGGCTTCATCGCGACGGTCGGCGTCAGTCAGGCGACGCTCGATGCGGAGGCGAGCGCGGCAGCCGCCGCTCCGGAACAGGTTGGCGAACAGGAAAAGCAGGACATCATGAATCTGTTCCGCGGGCACTGAGGCTGCGTCGATGTCCCGCTAGAAAAGAAAAAACCGCCGCGTTCGTTACGCGGCGGTTTTGTTTTGAGAGCGTCTCGCGCTGATTACACCGCGCTCATAGCGCGGCGATCCGCACCGGCTCGCCAGCCTGCTGCGTCGCATACTGCGACAGCGCCGCGAAAAACTCCGCGCCGCTGCGCGTGTCGCGCCATTCACCGTCGACGAAACGGAAGTGGAAACCGCCGGCCTTCGCCGCGATCCAGATCTCGCTCATCGGCGGCTGAAGGTTGACGATGATCTTCGTGCGGTTCTCGAATTCGAGCGTCAAAACGTTGCCGCTGCGCTCGAGCTCGATGTCGGCGTCGATGTCGTCGAGCGCGCTCTCGATGGCGGCCAGCACGGCTTCCGCACGGGTCAGGTAATCACTATCGGACATGCTAAACTCCATCGATTATTCATTCAGGGACAGTCATGCGAGTCGTAACTCGGATGCGCGCGGCAGCGCCCGGCCGCGCGATTGTAGCGGTTTTAGTCATTCTCGCAGGTTGTGCGCTTACCGGCTGCGGCCAACGCGGCTCACTCTATCTGCCGACCGTACCGCCGATGCCTGCCCCGCCGGCTCACCGCACGCAAACACCATCGACCGATCGAAGCCAACCGGCTAGCGGCAGCGCGGCCGACACGGGTTCGATCCCGGACACCTCGGGCACGCCGCTCACGCTCGCCCCCGAAGACCAGCTCGCGGCGCCGCCCGCTTCGGCGGCATCGGCTCCCGCAGTGCCGCTGCCCGCCTCTGCCGTCCCTTCCGTTCAATAAGACTTTCGCATGACTCGATCCGCATTTGACTACGTCGACGGCGTATTGCACGCCGAAGGCGTGTCCGCCGTTTCCCTCGCCGAGCAGTTCGGCACGCCGCTCTACGTCTATTCACGCGCCGCGCTCACCGCAGCGTGGAACGCCTATGCGGGCGCCTGCGCGGGGCGTCGCGCGAGCGTGCACGTGGCCGTCAAGGCCAACAGCAATCTCGCGGTGCTGAACGTGTTCGCGCGCCTCGGCGCGGGCTTCGACATCGTGTCGGGCGGCGAGCTCGCGCGCGTGCTCGCGGCTGGCGGCAAAGCGGAAAACACCGTGTTTTCGGGCGTTGGCAAGCAGGCGAGCGAAATGCGCGACGCGCTCGCGGCGGGCGTCAAATGCTTCAACGTCGAATCGATTCCCGAACTCGACCGCCTCAATTCGGTGGCGGGCGAGATGGGCAAGAAAGCGCCGGTGTCGCTGCGCGTGAATCCCGATGTCGATGCGAAAACGCATCCGTACATTTCCACCGGACTCAAGACCAACAAGTTCGGCGTCGCGTTCGAAGATGCGCGTGCCACCTACCAGGCGGCCGCAGCGATGTCGAATCTCGAGGTGATCGGCATCGACTGCCATATTGGCTCGCAGATCACCGAAGTCGCGCCCTATCTCGACGCGATCGACAAGGTGCTGGAACTCGTCGAGCAGATCGAGCAGGACGGCGTGTCGATTCGCCATATCGACGTCGGCGGCGGTCTGGGCATCACCTACGACGACGAAACGCCGCCGGAAATCGGTGAGTTCGTGCGCACGGTGCTCGATCGCATCGAAGCGCGCGGCCACGGTCACCGCGAAGTCTATTTCGAGCCGGGCCGCTCGCTGGTCGGCAATGCGGGCGTGCTGCTCACACGTCTCGAGTTTCTGAAGCCGGGCGAGGACAAGAACTTCGCGATCGTCGACGCGGCGATGACCGATCTCGCGCGCCCCGCGATGTACGACGCCTATCATGCCATCGAGCCGGTCGTGAAGCGCGACGTCCCCGCGCATGTGTACGACGTGGTCGGCCCGGTCTGCGAAAGCGGCGACTGGCTCGGCCGCGAGCGGCTGCTCGCGGTCGAACCCGGCGATCTGCTCGCGATCCGCTCGGCCGGCGCGTACGGCTTCGTGATGAGCTCGAACTACAACACCCGTGCGCGCGCCGCCGAGGTGATGGTGGATGGTACACAGGCGCATGTGGTTCGCGCGCGCGAAGAGGTCAAGCAGCTGTTTGCGGATGAAACGATACTGCCGGCGTAAACGTCAGTCCCTGCGGCAGAGCGCGAAGGTCGAGCGCAGCAACGAAAATGGCGATGCCACGGTGGCATCGCCATTTTTATTTGAAACAGCGTGACGCCAATAAACTCGCCATCATCGTCGGCGCGTTCCCATCCTCCGCTCACGTATCCACACCACCAGCCGCCATCCCAGCAACGCGATCATCACCGCGCCGTAGATCTTCGGCAGCAGCAGGTCGTGCTTGCCTGCCTTCATCCACCAGAAATGCAGGATCGCGAGCACGCCGATCGCATAGATCGCGCGATGCAGCGTCTGCCAGCGACGTCCGAGCTTGCGCACCATCGCGCGCGGCGACGTGACCGCAAGCGCGATCAGCAGCACGAACGCGGCGAAGCCCACCGTGATGAACGGCCGCTTGCCGATGTCCTTCAGAATCTCCGCAACATCGAACCACTTGTCGAACCACAGGTACGTGGTGAAATGCAGCGTCGCGTAGAAGAACGTGTAGAGCCCGAGCATGCGGCGCAAACGCACGAACGCGGCGACGCCGGTCAGACGGCGTAGCGGCGTCACCGCGAGCGTGATGCACAGGAACACGAGCGTCCACAGGCCGGTCGAGCGCGTGATGAATTCAATCGGATTCGCGCCGAGCCGGTCGGTCAGGCCGAACAGCACGAGGCGCGCGAGAGGATAGAGCGCCGCGATGAAGACCGCGACTTTGGTGGGCACGACCCAGCGCGCGCCGCCGGTGGAACGCGGCTTCGCCGCCGACGCCGACGACGTCCGCCGCCTCACAGGCTCGGTGCGGGTGACAGTTTGCGTATCGGAAACCATCGCGCTCGCCCTAGAAGTTCTTCTTCAGGTCCATGCCCTGATAGAGCGACGCGACCTGATCGCCGTAACCGTTGAACATCAGCGTCTTGCGTTTCGGCGTGAAAAAGCCGTCTTCGCCGATGCGCCGTTCAGTGGCTTGACTCCAGCGCGGATGATCGACATTCGGATTCACGTTCGAATAAAACCCATATTCGTTCGACGCGTACGTGTTCCAGCTCGTCGGCGGCTGCTTCTCGACGAAGCGGATTTTCACGAGCGACTTCGCGCTCTTGAAGCCGTACTTCCACGGCACCACGACGCGCACCGGCGCGCCGTTCTGATTCGGCAGCACCTGGCCGTAGAGGCCCATCGTCAGTAGCGTCAGCGGATGCATCGCCTCGTCCATCCGCAGGCCTTCGGAGTAAGGCCAATCGAGTATGGGTGCCGACAACCCTGGCATCTGCGACGGATCGGCGAGCGTGATGAACTGCACGTACTTTGCATTGCCGGTCGGTTCGACGCGTTTGATCAGCTCCGACAGCGAGACCCCGATCCACGGCACCACGATCGACCAACCTTCGACGCAGCGATGCCGGTACACACGCTCCTCGAGCGGCGCGAGCTTCAGCAGATCGTCGATGTCGTACACCTTCGGATTCTTGATCTCGCCCTCGACGCTCACCTTCCACGGATGCGGCCGCAACGTGCCCGCGCGCTGCGAGGGGTCGGATTTACCGGTGCCGAACTCGTAGAAATTGTTGTAGGTTGTGATGTCCTTGTACGGCGTGATCTTGTCGAGCGCGACGAACCTGGTGTTGGTTTTCGCCGCGAGCTTCTGCGCCTTCGGATCGGGCGACGAGTAGGTCGCGAGCGCCTCGCCGCTCACGCCGATCAGGCCGCCGAGCGCCATCGCGCCCGCCGCCTGCAGGATGCGTCGCCGGTTTTCGAACACGTGCCGCGGCGCGATTTCGCTGCGCGCGATGTCATCGCCGGTCAGTTGAATTCTGTCGCTTCGCTTGATCCACATCGTGCTACTCCTTGCCGGCCCGCCGCGTCGCGCGCGTTGCGGAGCCTTATTGATGATCGCCCCTTTGGGGGCGTCTGTCATCCATGGGTAGTTGCTCTGGTGCTCGACTGGCGAACACCGGGCAGCAACGAATATTCCATCGGCCATAAAAAAACCGCCGGTGCGAAAGCACGCGGCGGTTCTTAGTCGGTTCAGCGCGGCGGATCTTACAGCTTGCCGTAGCTATGCAAGCCCGACAGGAACATGTTCACGCCGAGGAACGCGAAGCTCGTGACCAGCAGCCCGGTCAGCGCCCACCACGCGGCGAGCGCGCCGCGCAGGCCCTTCATCATACGCATGTGCAGCCAGGCCGCGTAGTTCAGCCACACGATCAGCGCCCACGTCTCCTTCGGGTCCCAGCTCCAGTAGCCGCCCCAGGCTTGGGCGGCCCACAGCGCGCCGAGAATCGTCGCGATCGTGAAGAACGCGAAGCCGACCGCGATCGACTTGTACATCACGTCGTCGAGCACGTCGAGCGCCGGCAGACGATCCGCGAGCACGCCGCGTTCCTTCGCCAGATATGCGACGCCGACCATCGCCGACAGCGCGAAGCTGCCATAGCCGATGAAGTTCGCCGGCACGTGAATCTTCATCCACCAGCTTTGCAGCGCCGGCACGAGCGGCTGGATCTGCTGCGCGTCGCGCGCGACCGAGTACCACATCAGGAAGCCGACGGCTGCGCTGATCACGAGCAACACGAACGCGCCGAGCGCGCGTGTGTTGTAGTGCTGCTCGTAGTACAGATAGAACAGCGCGGTGATCAGGCTGAACAGCACGAACACTTCATAGAGGTTCGAAATCGGAATATGGCCGACGTCCGCGCCGATCAAATACGACTCGTACCAGCGCACCATCATGCCGACGAAGCCCATCAGCACCGCCGCCCACGTCATCTTCGAGCCGATCGCGGCGCCGGTCGGCGAGCGCGACAGCAGCGCGATCCAGTAGAACCCGGTCGCGAATACGAAGAGCGCGCTCATCCACAGGATCGCGGACTGGCTCGACAGGAAATACTTGAGGAAGAAAGCGTTGTCGGCGCGGCTCAGATCGCCGTGGTAGATCTGGATTGCGAGCAGCGACAGCGCGGCGATTCCCACCATCAGCGGACGCACCGGCTTCCAGCGCCAGCCGAGCACGACGAAAACCGGCACCGAGCACATCAGCACCAGTTTGTCGTAGTAGTTCATGAACGGGTAATAGCGCGACAGCGCGAACCCGGCGCCCCCGACAAGCGCGAGCGCGAACAGCCAGTCGACGATACCCAGGCGTTTCAGGAACGGCCGTTCGTCGAAGTTCGGGAGTTCGGGCGTGCTGCTCGCAAACGCCTTGTCGGCGCGTGAAGCAGAAGAAGAGGAGGAGGAAACCTGAGTCAAGTCCATGATCTTACCGGGTCGAATCCTGTGAGCTTGCCGACGCAGCGGCGGCCTGGCCGGCCGGGCTGGCATCGGCTGCTTCGATGAGTTTCGCGCCCAATGCGGCGCTCACGGCGGCCCGCGTCTGGACGAACTCTTTCTCGAAGTCTAGCGTCTTACGCGCGCTCGACATCGCCATTACGACGCTCGTGCCGTGGTCCGTGTCCTTGAGCCAGAACCACAGACGCCGTTCGCGAACGTAGAACATCGAGAAGATGCCCAATACGAGAAGCAGGCTGCCAAGATACACGACTTTTTTGCCCGGCGCGCGCGTCAACTGAAATACCGAAGCTTGCACCTGCTTGAATGAGTCAAGCTGCAAATAGACCGGCGATCCATACAGAAAGCTGTCGGAAATCGCATTAAGCGAACTCTGGATGAAGCGGCTCGTGCCCGCATCGGCCGGCGCGGCGGGCTCGCCGAGCCGCTGGCGCGACAGTTGCCACAAGTCCCACGTCACGCCTTCGAGCATGCGAAGCAGCAGGCCCGCGGCCTTTTCCTGCTCGCCCTTCGGTACCGAGCGGTCGATAAACCCAGCGACCGCCTGGAAGCCGCCGAGCGTTTCGCCATTCGGCATCTTCATGCTGCCGTCGGCGCCCGCAAAAAGGGTCAGCACCCGCAAGGCGCTTTCCTCCAGATGTTGCTGCAACTCCGCATTTGAACCCGGCACCGAACGCTGCGCGAATTGATGAGCGGCGATGGCCCGTTGGTTCGGGTCTTCCAGCGTGGCGCGCAGATTCATCCATTCCTTGAGCGTGCCGCCGCTGTCGGCGGGAATTCGCAGATAGCGGAACGGGTCATCGGGATTCAAGCGCATGCCGGCGAGGAACATTTTCTCGCCGTTCACGTCGACGGGCAGCATGTAGTTGTTGTATTCGCGCGCCTGGCCATCCTTGCCGCGAATCTTGTACTGCACCGACGGGCCGACGTTGTGCAGATCGAGCGGCTTCGACGTTTTCGCGCCGGAGCCGAGGCGCTCGTCGAACGCTTCCTTCAGCGAGTGCTGCGCGACAACCCCGCGCGCATCGTTCTGCCCGTTGCCGTTCGAGATGTTTTCGACGTTGATCGCGCGGAAGTCGGTGAATTCGACGGTCTGGCCATCGGCCAGCGGCGTGGCCGAGCTCAACGGCGCGCTGCCGCCGATCGTGCCGCCAAACGGCGCGGGCTTTGCACTCGGGCCGGACATCGGGAAGGCAGTCATCTGCATCTGCGAGCCGCCGTCCTGGAAGCTCGATTGATAAATCGACACGCCGTCGTATTCGAACGGCTTGTTGACCTCGACGCGCGCCGGCACGCGCGCGCCGGTCTTGTGATCGATCACGACGATGTCGCTCGCGAACAGCTTCGGCATGCCGGTCGAGTAGTAATCGACGATGAACTTGTTGAGCTCGATCGAAAACGGCAGGTCCTGGATCAGCGAACCATTGGGCTGATTCAGGATCGCGGTCGACACGTGCTGCCCCTCGGGTACCCACGCGTAGCCGCGGAACGTCGGGTTCGATTGCGACAGCCGATGCTCGGGCGAAATCTCGTTGATCACCGTGTTCGAGTTGATCGGCGACTTGTCGAACAGCCACATTTGCAGCTTGATCGGCAGATTGCTGTCGAGCAGGCCGCCGAGGCAGATCACGACGATCGCGAGGTGCGCGAAGATGTAGCCGAACTTCGTCAGCGCGCCACGCTTCGCGGCGATCAACGTCGCGCCGTCCGACTCGCGCGTGACGAACTTGTAGCCCAGCTTCGCCGACAACCTTGCGAGCACCGCCGCCGACTGCGCGCGCGTGCCGTGCACCGCGAACTCACCCTTGTGATGGAACGCGCGCAGGCTGCCTTCTCGAACCTTGTCCTTCCAGCTCTTCACGTCGGCGACCATCTTCGGCGCATTTCGGATCACGCAGAGCGACACAGACACCATCAGGAAGCCGAGAATCAGCATGAACCACCACGAGCTGTACACCGTGTAGAGGCTCAGCGCGCGGAAGATGTCCGCCCAGAACGGACCGAACTGGTTGACGTAGTTGGGATACGGATCGTCCTGCGTGAGGACGGTACCGATGATGCTGGCGATCGACAGAATGACGAGCAGCGCAATGGCAAAACGCATCGAGCTCAGGAGCTCGATGGCGCTGCGCATGACGCGATTGCCCGACTTCGACTGCAGACCCGACGTGGTGACGCTCATTCAATCTCCGACTGAACAGCAAAAAAGGGTGAAGGGCTGTCGTAGCGACGACACCCTCACCCTTTTCTTGTTTTTCACCGGCCTCGCCGGGCCGGTTGGATTTGCGCGGACGAAGCGCTTAATGCAGGCCCGCGATGTAGTCGGCAACCGCTTTGATTTCGTTGTCCGACAGACGCGATGCTATCGCATGCATCGCGTCGTTGTTATTACGAGCGCCCGGACCTTGCGTGAACGCGGTCAATTGCGTGACCGAGTACTCGGCCCACTGCCCCGACAGGCGTGGATACTGGATCGGAATGCCCTGCCCCGTGGGCCCGTGACAGGCCGCGCAGGCCGGCA
The DNA here is from genome assembly GCF_050436525.1 of Paraburkholderia sp. 35.1. Lineage (NCBI taxonomy): Bacteria > Pseudomonadati > Pseudomonadota > Betaproteobacteria > Burkholderiales > Burkholderiaceae > Paraburkholderia > Paraburkholderia sp. 35.1. The sequence continues at coordinate 1,626,863 of NZ_JBNDMJ010000003.1, forward strand.
CCCCGCGGTCGGCAATCCCACCGCGATAGATCTGCTGCCCCACCGCGACGGTCTTCTTGTTGTGCGCATAGCCTGGCTTGGGCGTCTGCGTCGAGAAGTAAGCCGCGACGTTGATCATGTCCTGATCGGAAAGCGCGGCGGCCATGCCCGCCATGATCGCATTGTTGCGCGCGGCCTGTTTGGCGCCCGGCTGCGGCTTGAAATCTCTGAGCTGCTTGACGAGGTACTCAGGATGCTGGCCCGCCAGTTTCGGGTATGCGCCGCCGGCACTGTTGCCGTCTGCGCCGTGACATGACGCGCATACCTGTACCGCGATTGCCTGCCCCCGATTGATGTCCGGCTTTGCCGGATCTGCTGCTCGTGCCTGAATTGCCAAACCTGAAAGACCTGCCGTTACATGAAGCACCATCAGAGTCTTGCACAGTCGATTCATTCGCACACCCTGTCTCGTCTTGTGGGATTTTAGATGTTCTGCAAAGTACGACGACGGCGACCGAGTGACCGCCAGGAGCCGCCAAGGCACGTGGGGCGGCCTCCTAAGGTTTTCAGTAAACCATCGTATTGTACAATAACTCGCTAATCGCTTAGACGCCAGTCGGGCTTGACCCCGTTCCCGCTGCGGACTCCGCAGCTTCTCCAATCTGGCTTCCACCATGCCCTTCCTGCTCCACGAATCCCGCTTCTATACCACCGTCAATCATCTGCGTGACCTGCCGGCCACCGCGCAGCCCGAGATCGCTTTCGCGGGACGCTCGAACGCGGGCAAATCGACCGCGATCAACGTGCTCTGCAATCAGAAGCGACTTGCATTCGCAAGTAAGACGCCTGGCCGCACGCAGCACATCAATTATTTTTCGGTTGGCAAGGCGGATGAGCCGACCGCCTATCTGGTCGACCTGCCGGGCTACGGTTATGCGGAAGTGCCGGGTGCGGCGAAGGCGCACTGGGAAGCGCTGCTGTCCACGTATCTGCAATCGCGCTCGCAACTGCGCGGCATGATCCTCATGATGGATTCGCGCCGCCCTCTGACGGATCTAGATCGGCGCATGATCGAGTGGTTCGCGCCGACCGGCAAGCCGATCCACACGCTGCTCACCAAATGCGACAAATTGACGCGCCAGGAAAGCACGAACGCGTTGCGCACCGCGCAGAAGGGACTGGCCGAATATCGGGCTGCGGGCTATCGCGGCGAACTCACCGCGCAACTGTTTTCGGCGCTCAAGCGAACGGGGCTCGATGAAGCGCATGAGCTGATCGAGAGCTGGCTGATCCCGGAGGCAGCGGGCGAAACAGGCGAAACGCCGGCCGCGGGCTGAACGCATATCAATGCAGGAATCCCGCGGCACGCGTGATATGCCTGTAAAACCCGCGTCAGAGCGCGTTTGCGGCCGCGCATAAAAAAACCCGCCGCTTGAACGGCGGGTCAAACAGCCTAATCGAAAAACGACAGGCACCCGCTCAGGGAGGAGAAGCGGGGAGGTCAGCGCTAGGCGCCTTGCTCGATCGGTATGATATACCATTGTCTCGAAAAGTTTCCGGGAGCGGAGCTAGGTGCTATTTGTCCACTCCACCTATCCACGATCTTCGATTCGATATGAGCTTCTACCCGCACTACCGTCCGCGCCGCATGCGCCGTGACGACTTCTCGCGTCGCATGATGCGCGAAAACATCCTCACGACCAACGATCTGATTTACCCCGTATTCATCGTCGAGGGAACCAACGTGCGGCAAGCCGTGCCGTCGATGCCGGGCGTCGAGCGTGTGTCGGTCGATCTGCTGATGGGCGTCGCCGGGCAGTGCGTCGAACTGGGCGTGCCGGTGTTGTCTCTGTTTCCCGCGATCGAGCCCTCGCTGAAAACACCCGAAGGCCGTGAAGCGGCCAACCCCGCGGGCCTGATCCCGCGCGCGGTGCGCGAGTTGAAGAAGAATTTTCCGGGGCTCGGCGTGCTCACCGACGTGGCGCTCGATCCGTATACGAGCCATGGTCAGGACGGCGTGCTCGACGAAGCCGGCTACGTGATCAACGACGAAACCGTCGAGATCCTCGTCGAGCAGGCTCGTGCGCAGGCGGAAGCCGGCGTCGACATCGTCGCGCCGTCGGACATGATGGACGGACGCATTGGTGCGATCCGCGAAATGCTCGAGAGCGAGGACCATATCCACACGCGCATCATGGCGTACGCGGCGAAGTACGCTTCGGCGTTCTACGGCCCGTTCCGCGATGCCGTCGGTTCCGCGACGAACCTCGGCAAGAGCAACAAGATGACCTACCAGATGGACCCGGCAAATTCCAACGAGGCGCTGCGCGAAGTGCAGGCCGACATCAACGAAGGCGCGGACATGGTGATGGTCAAGCCGGGCATGCCGTATCTGGACATCGTGCGTCGCGTGAAGGACGAGTTCCAGTTCCCCACCTACGTGTACCAGGTAAGCGGCGAATACGCCATGCTGAAGGCCGCCGCGCAGAATGGCTGGCTCGATCACGACAAGGTGATGATGGAATCGCTGCTCGCGTTCAAGCGTGCAGGCGCGGACGGCGTGCTGACGTATTTCGCGCTGGATGCCGCGAAGATCCTGCGTTCGCAGAAGTAAGCCAGGCGCGGTTTAGCGCGCGGCCGTCGAGAAAAAAACGGAGGCGAACCTTAGGGTTTCGCCTCCGTTTTTTTGTGCTGCCGTTTGCGAAGCGGCGGTCTTGCAACGCCCCGCGGCCTTCGATTACACCCCCGATGCACTCGCCCGATCCAGTGTGCGCAGGAATTTGTCCGCCGATTCGTAGCCGACCTCCCGCAACACTTCCTTGCCACCCTGATCGAAAAAAATAATCCCCGGCGGCCCGAACAGATTGAAGCGCTTGAGCAGCGCCTGGTCGTCGGTATTGTTCGCAGTGACGTCGGCGCGCAGCAGATTCATCTGCTTCAGCTTCGCCTGAACGCGCGGGTCGCTGAAGGTGAATTTCTCCATCTCCTTGCAGCTCACGCACCAGTCCGCGTAAAAATCGAGCATGGCTGGCTGCGCCGCCGTTTTGACGGCCTGGTCGAGCTGATCCGATGAACGTACCGGCGCGAACGTCAAATCGCTTTGCGGCGCCGGCGCGGCCGCGCTGGAGCCATCCTTCGCGATGCTCGCCTGATTGCCGACGCGAGCCGCGAGCACCGCCAGCGGTCGCAGCGGATCCAACGATCCCGCCGCGAGGCCAACTAGAAGCGCGGCTGCCCAAACCGCCATCACGACGCCGACCGCCCGCCCAAGCCGGTGCCATATCGAGGCGCCCGCAACCGACTTGGAAAACAGGCCGAGCGCAACCGCGGCGATCAGCAGCCAGAGGGCGCTCAACAGCATCGACGCCGCCCCGCCGAGCACCGGCCAAACAATCCACAGCGCCGCGGCCAGCAGAACGACGCCAAAGAACACTTTTACGCTGTCCATCCACTTGCCCGCGCGCGGCAGCAGTGTACCCGCGCCGAGGCCAATGATCAGCAGCGGCAGCCCGAGCCCGATGCCCATCGAGAACAGCGCCGCGCCACCGAGCACGGCGTTGCCGGTATGCGCGATGAACGCGAGCACCGCAAAAAGCGGCGCGGTCATGCAGGCGCCGACCACCAGCGCCGACAGCGCGCCCATCACGGCGACCGCGGTAAATTTGCCACCCGAGCGTCCCGCTGACGCGCTCGACATGCGATCGCGCCAGCGCGGCGGCAGTTCGAGATCCACACCAGCGATCAGCAGCAGCGCGAAAATCGTCAGAAGCCCGCCGAACGCGCCGAGCACCCACGGGTTCTGCAGCCATGCGCCGAGACTCTGCCCGACGAGTGCCGCCACGACACCCAGCACCGTGTATACGAGCGCCATCCCGACTACATACGCGAGCGACAGCGCGAAGCCACGCCTGCGCGTGACGCGCGCTCCCTCACCGATGATGATCGCCGACAGAATCGGAATCATCGGATACGAGCACGGCAGCAAGCTCAGAATGGCGCCGGCAACGAAATAAAGCCCGACGATCGCAAAAAAACCGCCACGCTGCAGCAGCGACTGCGCGTAATCGGCGCTGGTGGCGCGTTCGTACCAGGGTTCGTCGTCAGCGGCGGCGGATTGTTGCGCGGTTGGGGTCGCCGTCCCGCTGCCAGCCAGCTGCAGCGCCTCGCTGCTCACGTGGTACACGCGCTCCATCGGGGGGTAGCAGATGCCCGCGTCGGCGCAGCCCTGCGACGTCACCGCAAGATCGAACGGTCCGGCAGCCTGCTTGACCGGAATACGAATCGTCAGCTCGTTGCGATACGTCTCGACATTCTTGTTGAATGTCTGATCGAACTTCACATGACCGCCTGGCAGTTCAGGCTCGCCAAGCGTCGCCGTGCCGTTGCGGGTCGCGAACGCGAAGCGCTCGCGGTACATGTAGTAGCCGTCCGCAATCTTGTAGGTGACGACGACTTGGCCGGGGGCCTCGGTCGCGCTGAACCGGAACGCGACGGACGGGTCGAGGAAGTCGTCCGCAGCGCGCGCGAGCGTGGCGACTTGCGCGAGGAACACGCAGCCGAGCAGAAAGAATGCGGTGCGCAGCGCAGCGCGCGCGCGCCGGTCGAGACCGTTAAACATGGACAGGGCGTTGGGTTTCAGCAGTGATCCACTGGCCGTAGGCGGCGGAGGCCGTCGCTTGCCATGAGAGGATTTCCGGCGTGCCGTAGGGATGATGAGCCTGAATGTATTGCTCCAGTTCGAGCGCGCGAGCGGCGCTGGTCTTGAACAGCAGCTGGATTTCCTGCGCGGTTTCGATCGCGCCCTGCCAGTGATAGCTCGACTGCACGCTTCCTAGCTGGGTGACGCACGCGCAAAGGCGAGCGGCGAGCGCTTCGGCTGCGAGCTTTTGAGCGCCGGCCGCATCCGGCACCGTTGTCAGCACCAAGGTCACATTCACACTCACACCAAGCTCCGGCGGCGCAGGATTTCGATCCCGATATCGTATCACCTGGCCCTGTCGCCCTGCAGGGCGCCACGCGGTGCGGCCGCGACATTTGGTCACAGCGAAGCGGCTTTCGCTATCAATGAAAAATCGGCCGCAGAAAACAAAAAAGCCAGGCGATGCGCCTGGCTTTTTGTCGAAGCAGAAAGCTTACTCAGCTTCTTGCACTTCCGTTTCTTCAACTTCCGGACGGTCGAGCAGTTCGACCAGTGCCATCGGCGCATTGTCACCAACGCGGAAGCCGAACTTCAGCACGCGCAGGTAGCCGCCCGGACGGTTTGCGTAGCGCGGGCCGAGCACGTCGAACAGCTTCGTGACCGAGTCACGATCGCGCAGGCGGTTGAACGCCAGACGACGGTTTGCGAGCGACGGCTTCTTGCCGAGCGTGATCAGCGGCTCGACGACTTTACGAAGTTCCTTGGCCTTCGGCAGCGTGGTCTTGATGACTTCGTGCTCGATCAGCGAGTTGGACATGTTACGGAGCATTGCCAAACGGTGGCTGCTCGTGCGGTTCAGTTTCCGCAGACCATGACGGTGACGCATGTTAATTCCTTCAGTTCAAAGTTTTGGTCCAGCTCTTCTATCGCACTCGTTCTGCAGCATCGCCTACAAACAGTGAGCGCACGGGCCGGTAGTGACAAAAGACAAGACGCGGATTTTAAAGGAAAATCCGCGCCTTTGCCAGTACAGTACATCGGTGCAATTCGCGGGTCACACCCAACCGAGTTGTCCGCTTACTTGTCGAGACCAGCCGGCGGCCAGTTTTCGAGCTTCATGCCGAGCGTCAGCCCACGCGATGCCAGAACTTCCTTGATCTCGTTCAGCGACTTGCGACCCAGATTCGGAGTCTTGAGCAGTTCGTTCTCGGTACGCTGGATCAGGTCGCCGATGTAGTAGATGTTCTCGGCCTTCAGGCAGTTCGCGGAACGAACCGTCAGTTCGAGATCGTCGACCGGACGCAGCAGGATCGGATCGATCTGCGGTGCGCGCGACGGCGCTTCCGCCGCTGCTTCGGTACCTTCCAGCGCCGCGAACACCGACAACTGATCCACCAGAATGCGCGCCGATTGTCGGATCGCTTCTTCCGGCGAAATCACACCGTTGGTCTCGATGTTCATCACGAGCTTGTCGAGGTCGGTGCGCTGCTCGACGCGAGCGCTTTCGACCGCGTAGCTCACGCGACGAACCGGCGAAAACGAGGCGTCCAGCACGATCCGGCCGATGATCTTGGCCGACTCTTCACCGTAACGACGCACATTGCCCGGCACATAGCCGCGGCCCTTTTCGACCTTGATCTGCACGTCGAGCTTGCCACCCTTCGACAGATGCGCAATCACGTGATCGGGATTGATGACTTCGCAATCGTGTGCGAGTTCGATATCGCCGGCCGTGACCACGCCTTCGCCTTCCTTCCGCAGCGTAACCGTCACTTCGTCACGATTATGCAGCTTGAAGACGACGCCCTTCAGGTTCAACAACAGGTTGACCACATCCTCTTGCACACCGTCGAGCGTCGAATACTCGTGCACGACGCCTGCAATCGTCACCTCGGTCGGGGCATAGCCTACCATCGACGACAACAGCACGCGCCGAAGCGCGTTGCCCAAGGTGTGGCCATAACCGCGTTCAAACGGCTCCATGACCACTTTCGCGTGGCTTTCGCCAAGCGATTCAACTGCAATAATCTTGGGCTTCAACAAACTGGTTTGCATAGGTTTTCCTTTTCAATACCCTCGGCTCGTTACACCGATAAGGCTGACCGGTAACAACCTGAAAATAAACAGCCGAGACGCCCCCTTGCGCAACGCAATCAGGGCGCCCCGGCCATCAATCCGATTACCGCGAATACAATTCGACGATCAGGCTTTCGTTGATGTCGCCAGCGATGTCGCTGCGTTCCGGCTTCTGCTTGAAGGTACCTTCGAACTTCTTCGCGTCGACCGCGACCCAGCTCGGCATGCCGCCTTGCTCAGCGAGCGACAGCGCCTCAATGATGCGAGCCTGCTTGCGCTTCTGTTCGCGCACGGCGACGACGTCCCCAGCCTTCACTTGCATCGACGGGATGTTCGTCACGACGCCGTTCACCGTGATTGCCTTGTGGCCAACGAGCTGACGTGCTTCAGCGCGCGTCGAGCCAAAGCCCATGCGATACACGACGTTGTCCAGACGCGATTCGAGCAGTTTCAGCAGGTTCTCACCCGTGTTGCCCTTCAGGCGGTCTGCTTCAGCGAAGTAGCGACGGAACTGGCGCTCGAGGACACCGTAGATACGCTTTACTTTTTGCTTCTCGCGCAGCTGAGTGCCATAGTCGGACGTACGTGCGCCCGAGGTACGGCCGTGCTGGCCGGGCTTGCTGTCAAGCTTGCACTTGTCAGCGAGCGAACGGCGCGCGCTCTTCAGGAAGAGGTCAGTGCCTTCACGGCGGGACAGCTTGGCCTTGGGGCCGATATAACGTGCCACGTTAATTCCTTCTGTGATTTGTCACGCGAATGCTTCCACTCGCGCTAGTCCGAACCCTTTGAGTCGAACGGTGGGCTTAGTCAATTCAAATAACACGCGCAGCCCGCCACCGCGCAAGGCGGCAACAGGCGCTCGAAATACCAGCGTCTTAGATACGACGACGCTTCGGCGGACGGCAGCCGTTATGCGGGACCGGCGTCACGTCGGAGATCGCGGTGATCTTGATGCCAAGACCATGCAGCGCGCGCACCGCCGATTCCCGGCCAGGACCGGGGCCCTTGATCCGCACTTCGAGGTTCTTCACGCCGTATTCCATCGCCACGCGGCCAGCTGATTCAGCTGCGACCTGAGCTGCAAACGGAGTCGACTTACGCGAACCCTTGAAGCCCTGACCGCCCGACGTTGCCCAGGCAAGCGCGTTGCCTTGACGGTCGGTGATCGTGATGATGGTGTTGTTGAACGACGCGTGAACGTGAACCACGCCCTCGGCGACGTTCTTCTTGACCTTCTTGCGAACGCGTTGCGCCGCGGAGTTGTTCGAAGCCTTAGCCATTACGTTTTCCTGTAACTGTCAGTTCCGCTTACTTCTTCAGCGATTGCGCTGCACGACGCGGACCCTTGCGCGTACGGGCATTCGTACGCGTACGCTGGCCGCGCAGGGGCAGACCCTTACGATGCCGCACGCCACGATAGCAGCCGAGATCCATCAGGCGCTTGATGTTCATCGTCGTTTCACGGCGCAGATCGCCTTCAACGATGAACTTGCCGACTTCTTCACGCAGCTTTTCGAGGTCTGCGTCAGTCAGGTCTTTGACCTTCTTCGAAAATGCCACACCAGCAGCGACGCAAATGTCGCGCGAGCGCGTGCGACCGACACCGTAAATAGCCGTCAGGCCGATTTCAGTATGCTGGTGATTCGGGATGTTAACCCCTGCGATACGAGCCATTGTTTTTCCTCAAACAAAAAGCGCAAGCAAAAGCGCGGCGTTCAGCCTTGACGCTGTTTGTGGCGCGGATCAGAACTGCAAATCACGCGCACAACGCCTTTGCGCTTGATGATCTTGCAATTGCGGCAAATGCGCTTAACCGATGCCATCACTTTCATGATATTACCCTTTTTTCAAATCACTTCGCCCGGAACACGATCCGCGCACGCGACAGATCGTAAGGCGTCAATTCAACCGTCACCTTGTCGCCCGGCAAGATCCGGATGTAGTGCATCCGCATTTTGCCGGATATGTGTCCCAACACGACATGGCCGTTTTCCAGCTTCACCCTGAAGGTAGCATTAGGCAGGTTCTCGATTACTTCGCCCTGCATCTGGATAACATCGTCTTTGGCCATAAGTCCTTTCAACGCATCGGGACGCCGCCGCCTTTGAAATTAGCTTTCTTCAGCAGCGATTCATACTGTTGCGACATAACGTACGACTGCACCTGCGCCATGAAATCCATTGTGACGACGACAATGATCAGCAGCGACGTTCCACCAAAATAAAACGGCACGTTCCAGCGTAGCACCAGAAATTCAGGCAGCAGGCAAACGAACACGATGTAGATCGCACCGGCAAGCGTCAAACGCGTGAGGATGCGGTCGATATATCGCGCCGTCTGATCGCCCGGGCGGATACCTGGGACGAAAGCGCCGCTCTTTTTCAGGTTGTCGGCCGTTTCCCTGCTGTTAAACACCAGTGCAGTGTAAAAGAAGCAGAAGAAGACGATCGCCAACGCGTACAGCAACACATACACCGGTTGACCGGGCTTCAGGGCTTCGGCAACGTTGTGCAACGTGTCTGCGAACCAGCTGGTACGCGAACCCGAACTGAACCAGTTCAGGATAGTTGCCGGGAAGAGAATGATCGACGATGCGAAGATCGGCGGAATCACCCCCGACATATTCAGCTTCAGCGGCAAATGCGAAGACTGGCCGCCGTAAATCTTGTTGCCCACCTGCCGCTTCGCATAATTCACAAGTATCTTGCGCTGGCCGCGTTCGATGAACACCACCACATAGGTCACAGCAGCAATCAGCGCGACGACGATAATCGCCGAGATGATGCTCATCGAGCCGGTTCGCACCAGTTCAAAGAGACCACCGATTGCGTTCGGGAAACCCGCCGCAATACCGCCGAATATGATGATCGAAATACCGTTGCCAAGCCCGCGCTCCGTGATCTGCTCACCCAGCCACATCAGGAACATCGTGCCGGTCACCAGCGTCACGACCGTCGTCAAGCGGAAAACCATCCCCGGATCGATCACGAGGCCCGGCTGATTTTCCAGAGCGACGGCAATACCGAACGCCTGGAACGTCGCCAGCACAACCGTGAAGATCCGCGTGTACTGCGTAATCTTTCGCTGACCTGCCTGCCCTTCCTTTTTCAGCGCTTCGAGCTGCGGCGAAACAATCGCCAGCAACTGCATGATGATCGACGCCGAAATGTACGGCATGATCCCCAGCGCGAAAATCGTGAACCGCGAAAGTGCGCCACCCGAGAACATGTTAAACATGCCAAGGATGCCGCCCGACTGGCTTTGGAACAGTTTCGCCAGTTGGTCCGGGTCGATACCCGGCACCGGAATATGCGCGCCGATACGGTAGACGACTAGCGCCAGCAGCAGGAACACTGCTCGCCGGCGCAGATCGCCAAACTTCGCCGCGCTGCGACCGGGTTTTGCGAGACTCGGGCTGTTAGCCAAGTACCTTCTCCGATGCAAGTGCTAGTGACGGCAATTAACTTGCGCGTTACTCGGCAAAAGAGCCACCGGCTGCCTCGATAGCAGCACGTGCGCTCTTCGTCGCACCCAGACCCTTCACAACGACCTTGCGCTTGAGCTCGCCCGTTGCAATGATCTTGGCGCTACGGATCAGCTCGCCGACGAGGCCGGCTTGCTTGAGAGCCAGCAGATCGATTTCGTCGACCGGCAGCTTCTCCAGATCCGAGAGACGTACCTCACCGACGAATTCCTTCGTCAGCGAGGTGAAGCCACGCTTCGGCAGGCGACGTTGCAGCGGCATTTGACCGCCTTCAAAGCCGACCTTGTGAAAGCCGCCCGAACGCGACTTCTGACCCTTGTGACCACGGCCAGCGGTCTTGCCGAGGCCGGAGCCGATGCCGCGACCAACGCGGCGCTTTGCGTGCTTCGCGCCTTCGGCCGGCTTCAGGTTATTCAATTCCATTATCAACTCCTTGAGTCCTGGTCAGCCGCTTAGCTGATGACCTTAACGAGGTACGAAACCTTGTTGATCATGCCGCGCACAGCCGGCGTATCCTGCAACTCGCTAACCGAGTTGAGTCGGCGCAGGCCCAAGCCACGCACCGTTGCACGGTGCGATTCACGGGTGCCGATCAGGCTCTTGACGAGCTGGACCTTGACAGTTTTATCAGACATGGTGTCCACCTTTAGCCCAGAATTTCTTCGACGGACTTGCCACGCTTCGCAGCGATGTCGGCCGGCGTGGACTGCTTGCGCAGGCCATCGAGCGTCGCACGAACGAGGTTGTACGGGTTCGTCGAGCCGTGGCTCTTGGCCACAACGTTCTGCACGCCCATCACGTCGAACACGGCGCGCATCGGGCCGCCCGCGATCACGCCGGTACCGTCTTTCGCCGGAGCGAGGAGGACCGTCGATGCGCCGTGCTTACCGTGCACTTCGTGTTGCAAGGTACCGTTCTTCAACGGCACCTTGAACATGTTGCGGCGAGCCTGTTCCATCGCCTTCTGGACAGCGACCGGGACTTCCTTCGCCTTGCCCTTGCCCATACCGACGCGGCCATCACCGTCGCCAACCACGGTCAGTGCAGCGAAGCCGAGAATACGGCCACCCTTCACGACCTTGGTCACGCGGTTAACCGCGATCATTTTTTCACGAAGGCCGTCGTCGCGTTCGTCAGCCTGAACTTTAGCTTGCATCTTTGCCATGACGAATTCTTCCCTTAGAACTTGAGTCCGGCTTCGCGCGCCGCGTCAGCCAGCGCTTTCACGCGGCCGTGGTAACGGAAACCCGAACGGTCGAAGGCGACGGATTCGATGCCGACAGCCTTAGCCTTTTCTGCAATGCGCTTGCCGATCAGGGTGGCAGCAGCAACGTTGCCGCCCTTTCCCGATTGATCGGCCAGTTGCGCACGCACTTCGGCTTCGAGCGTCGACGCGCTAGCGAGCACCTTGGTGCCGCACGGCGAGAACACTTGCGCATAGATGTGCGTGTTCGTGCGATGCACGGCGAGACGCGCGACCTGCAGCTCAGCGATCTTGATACGCGTCTGACGAGCGCGGCGCAGGCGAGATTGAGTCTTATCCATGATTGCGCACCCTTACTTCTTCTTCGTTTCTTTGAGGATCACAACCTCATCGGCGTAACGCACGCCCTTGCCCTTGTAGGGCTCCGGCGGACGGTAGCCGCGCACTTCTGCAGCGACTTGACCGACTTGTTGCTTGTTGATCCCCTTGATCACGATTTCGGTTTGCGACGGGGTTTCTGCCTTGACGCCAACCGGCATCTGGTGCACCACCGGGTGCGAGAAACCCAGCGACAGGTTCAGCTTGTCGCCTTGCGCTTGTGCGCGATAACCGACGCCAACCAGCGTCAGCTTGCGCTCGAAACCCTTCGTCACGCCGTGCACCATGTTCGCAACCAGCGCGCGCATCGTGCCCGACATCGCATTCGCCTCGCGGCTTTCATCGACCGGTTCGAACTTCAGCGTGCCGCTGTCGTTCACTACCTTCACGAGGCTGTTGGCAGCCTGCGAAATTGTACCCAGCGGACCCTTGACAGTAATGCTGTCGGCGCTCAGGGCCACTTCCGCGCCTTGCAGCGCGATTGGGCTCTTACCTACTCGAGACATGTTTCTCTCCTTTCGGCCTTAAGCGACATAGCAGATGACTTCGCCGCCAACGCCCGTTGCACGTGCCTTGCGGTCCGTCATCACGCCCTTCGGCGTCGACACGATTGCCACGCCCAGGCCATTCATGACCACGGGGATGTCGTTACGGCCGCGGTACACACGCAGACCAGGCTTCGAGACGCGTTCAATGCGCTCGATGACCGGACGGCCAGCGTAATACTTCAACACGATGTTCAATTCCGACTTCGCACCTTCGGACTTCACTGCGAAATCGTCGATATAACCTTCGTCCTTCAGGACCTGCGCAATCGCAACCTTGACTTTCGACGAGGGCATAGTCACCGAAACCTTCTCGACCATCTGCGCATTGCGGATGCGAGTCAGCATATCGGCGATAGGATCACTCATGCTCATTTATGTTTCTCCTATTACCAGCTCGCCTTGGTCAGGCCAGGGATCTCGCCGCGGAACGCGATTTCGCGAATCTTGTTACGCGCCAGCCCGAATTTACGGAACGTGCCGCGCGGACGACCGGTAATTGCGCAACGGTTGCGCTTACGGGTCGGGTTAGAGTTTCGCGGCAGTTGCTGCAGTTCCAGGCGTGCTGCGTAATGCTCTTCTTCCGACTTGCTCGTATCGCCAATGATTGCCTTCAATGCTGCACGCTTGGGAGCGTACTTGGCGGCGAGGCGAGCACGCTTCTTTTCACGTTCGATCAGTGCCAGTTTAGCCACGGTAACCTCAGTTTCTGAACGGGAACTTGAAGCTGGCGAGCAGAGCCTTTGCTTCGTCGTCAGTCTTCGCAGTCGTCGTGATGCTGATGTTCAGCCCACGCAGTGCGTCGATCTTGTCGTAGTCGATTTCGGGGAAAATGATCTGCTCTTTCACACCGACGTTGTAGTTGCCGCGACCATCGAACGCCTTGCCCGACACGCCACGGAAGTCGCGCACACGGGGGAGCGCAACCGTCACGAAACGGTCCAGGAATTCGTACATTGCCTGGCCACGCAGCGTGACCATTGCACCGATCGGATAGCCCTGACGGATCTTGAAGCCAGCGATTGCCTTGCGTGCCTTCGTGATCACCGGCTTCTGGCCCGCGATCTTCGTCAGATCGCCAACGGCGTTTTCGATGATCTTCTTGTCAGCGACGGCTTCGCCAAGGCCCATGTTCAGGGTGATCTTGGTGATGCGCGGCACTTCCATCACGGACTTGTAACCGAACTTCTCGATGAGGCCGGGTACAACCTTCTCTTTGTAAAACTCTTGCAAACGAGCCATTTTTTACTCCGCAGCGTCAGGCGCTCAGTACGGCACCGGTCGTCTTCAGGAAACGGACCTTCTTGTCCCCTTCGACCTTGATGCCTACACGCGATGGCTTGCCATTCGCGTCCACCAATGCGACGTTCGAAATTTGCAGCGGCATCGTCTTGGCTTCCACGCCGCCCGTCGTACCCTTCATCGGGTTCGGCTTGACGTGCTTCTTGACGAGGTTGATGCCCTCGACAGTCACGGTCTCGCCGTGAACGGCCAGCACCACGCCACGCTTGCCCTTATCTTTGCCGGTGATGACGATAACTTCGTCACCCTTGCGAATCTTGTTCATCGCGACTCCTTACAGCACTTCAGGCGCCAGCGAAACGATCTTCATGAATCGTTCGCTACGCAACTCGCGCGTGACAGGCCCAAAAATACGGGTACCGATCGGTTCGAGCTTGGTGTTGAGCAACACAGCCGCGTTGCCGTCGAACTTGATCAGCGAGCCGTCCTGACGACGCACGCCCTTGGCGGTGCGAACCACCACGGCGTTGTAGATTTCGCCTTTCTTCACGCGCCCGCGCGGCGTTGCCTCTTTGACAGTCACCTTGATGATGTCGCCAATGCTGGCATAACGACGCTTCGAGCCGCCGAGCACCTTGATGCACATGACTTCACGTGCACCCGTGTTGTCGGCCACTTCAAGCCGAGTTTCGGTCTGGATCATGGTTTATCTTTCCCAACTTAATCCGGTCACACCACCATGGCGCTTCCCGGTCAGTCTTGGTCCCGTCAGCCGATCGGCTGCTTGGGTTAGAACAGCAGCGACGGCAAACGAAACCCGCCATCGCAATCCGGTGAATCCTTCGGTCTAGGCTGGCGCCCGAACCGCTTCCCCCACCAACTTCGCCCGCGACGGGGCTCCCATAAAGAGGGAAGACCGAGATTATATCAAATAATCTCGGTCTTGCAAGCGAAACTTACTGCGATTTCAACTACTTCTACAGCTTTGCGACATTAGATGACGCGAGCAGCCTCGACCAGGCGAGCCACAACCCAAGCCTTCGTCTTCGAAATCGGACGAGTTTCCTGGATTTCAACGAGGTCGCCCTCGTTGTACGTGTTCGCGTCGTCATGCGCGTGGTACTTCTTCGACCGCACGACGTACTTGCCGTAGATCGGGTGCTTCACGCGGTGCTCGACCAGCACGGTAACCGTCTTGTCCATCTTGTTGCTGACGACCTTGCCGACCAGCGTCCGCTTGAGCGAGGTTTTTACGCTATCGTTCATTTCTGGTTCGCCTTCTCAGTCAGGACGGTCCGCACACGCGCGATGTCGCGACGGACCTTCTTCAGCTGGCTCGTGTTCGTGAGCTGCTGGGTCGCGAGTTGCATGCGCAGGCCGAATTGCGCCTTCAACAGGTCCGACAGCTCCTTGTTGAGCGCGGCCTGATCTTTCTGGTGAAGTTCGGAAGCCTTCATCATTTGCTCCTTAGGCGCCGAGCTGACGCACGATAAACGTCGTCTTCAGCGGCAGCTTCGCTGCAGCCAGACGGAACGCTTCGCGCGCCAGTTCTTCGGTTACGCCGTCCATTTCGTACAGCATCTTGCCCGGTTGAATCTCAGCGACGTAGTACTCCGGGTTACCCTTACCGTTACCCATACGCACTTCCGCCGGCTTGGTCGAGATCGGCTTGTCCGGGAAGATCCGGATCCAGATGCGGCCACCGCGCTTGATGTGACGCGTCATCGCACGACGCGCCGCTTCAATCTGGCGCGCGGTCAGACGGCCACGACCGACAGCCTTCAGGCCGAACTCACCGAACGACACCGCGTTGCCGCGGGTAGCAACGCCGGTGTTACGACCTTTCTGCTCTTTGCGATACTTTCTGCGTTTCGGTTGCAGCATCGTTATTCTCCAGTCTTCCCGTCGCCGCCGGCACCGCCAGCACGTCGGGGAGCGCCACGGCGTGCACCTGCCGGGCCACCACCTTCACCATCACGACGCGGACGGCGATCGCCACCCGGACGTGCGTTGCGGCGCGGACGCTTTTCTTCGGCGACTTCTTCGACCACCGGTGCGTCGTTGCGGCCGAGCGTGTCGCCCTTGTAGACCCACACCTTCACGCCGATGATGCCGTACGTCGTCTTTGCTTCCGACGTTGCATAGTCGATATCCGCACGCAGCGTATGAAGCGGCACGCGACCTTCGCGATACCATTCCGTACGCGCGATTTCGATACCGTTCAGACGGCCAGCGCTCATGATCTTGATGCCTTGAGCACCCAGACGCATCGCGTTCTGCATCGCACGCTTCATCGCGCGGCGGAACATGATCCGGCGCTCGAGCTGTTGCGTGATCGAATCAGCGATCAGTTGCGCGTCCGTTTCCGGCTTGCGGATTTCTTCGATGTTGACGTGAACCGGAACGCCCATGCGCTTTTGCAGCTCGGACTTCAGCAGTTCGATGTCTTCACCCTTCTTGCCGATCACGACACCCGGACGCGAGCTGAAAATCGTGATACGCGCGTTCTTTGCAGGACGCTCGATCACAACGCGGCCGACGGACGCGTTCTTCAGCTTCTTCTTCAGGTATTCACGAACACCGATGTCTTCCTGCAACATCGCCGCGAAATTGTTGTTGTTCGCGTACCAACGCGAAGCCCAATTGCGGCTGACGGCCAAACGGAAGCCAGTCGGATGAATTTTCTGTCCCATCGTATGACCCCTTAATTCCCGACCGTCACAGTGATGTGACAGGATTGCTTCTCGATGCGGTTACCGCGGCCTTTAGCGCGCGCGGTGAAACGCTTCAGCGATGCTGCCTTGTCGACATAGATGCTCTTGATCTTGAGCTCGTCGATATCGGCGCCTTCATTGTGCTCCGCATTCGCGATCGCCGACAGCACGACCTTTTTCACGATCCCCGCAGCCTTCTTCGGCGAGAACGTCAGAACGTTCAGCGCCTTGTCGACCGGCAAACCGCGGATCTGGTCAGCCACAAGGCGCGTTTTCTGCGCCGAGATGCGGGCACCGCGATGAATTGCTTTCACTTCCATCTTGACTGCCCCTTATTTCTTGGCCTTCTTGTCGGCCGCGTGTCCCTTGAACGTACGGGTCAGTGCGAACTCGCCAAGCTTGTGGCCGACCATGTTTTCCGTGACATACACCGGAACGTGTTGACGGCCGTTGTGAACGGCGATCGTCAGGCCGATGAAGTCCGGCAGGATCGTCGAGCGACGCGACCAGGTCTTGATCGGTTTCTTGTCACGCGATGCTGCAGCCGCCTCAACCTTCTTCAGCAAATGGGCGTCGCAGAACGGACCTTTCTTAATAGAACGTGCCATTGCCTACTCCTTAACGCTTGTGACGGCGCTGGACGATCATGCTCGTCGTGCGCTTGTTGCTGCGGGTGCGATAGCCCTTCGTCGGCGTGCCCCACGGGCTCACCGGATCGCGGCCTGCCGCTGTCTTGCCCTCGCCACCACCGTGCGGGTGGTCGACCGGGTTCATTGCAACGCCACGCACCGTCGGGCGGATACCGCGCCAGCGGTTCGCACCAGCCTTACCGATTTGACGGAGGCTATGCTCTTCGTTGCCTACTTCACCGATCGTTGCGCGGCATTCAACGTGAACGCGGCGGATTTCGCCCGAACGCAGACGAACCTGCGCGTAGATGCCTTCGCGAGCCAGCAGCATCGCCGACGTACCCGCCGAACGCGCCATTTGCGCGCCCTTGCCCGGCAGCATTTCGATGCAGTGAATCGTCGTACCGACCGGGATGTTGCGGATCGGCAGCGTGTTACCTGCGCGGATCGGCGCCTCCGAACCCGACATCAGCTGTTGACCGACGGTAATACCCTTCGGAGCGATGATGTAGCGGCGCTCGCCGTCTGCGTACAGAACCAGCGCGATGTTCGCGCTACGGTTCGGGTCGTACTCGAGACGCTCGACCTTTGCGGGAATACCATCCTTCGTGCGACGGAAGTCGACGACACGATAGTGATGCTTGTGACCACCACCCTTGTGACGCGTGGTGATGTGACCGTTGTTGTTACGGCCGGCGGTCGACGACTGCGTGTCGAGCAGCGCTGCGAACGGCTTGCCCTTGTGCAGTTCCTTGTTGACCACCTTGACCATCGCGCGGCGACCCGGCGAAGTCGGCTTAACTTTCACGATTGCCATGATTACTTGGCCTCCGCTTCAAAGTTGATTTCCTGGCCGGGCTTCAGGCAGACGTACGCCTTCTTCACGTCCTTGCGCTTGCCCATGAAGCGACCAAAGCGCTTGGCTTTGCCCTTCGCGACCAGCACGTTGACGGAATCGACTTCCACCTTGAACAGCAGCTCGACTGCAGCTTTCACTTCCTGCTTCGTGGCATCCGGCGCGACTTCGAACACAACCTGTTCGTTCTTGTCGGCCACCAGCGTCGCCTTTTCGGAGACCACCGGCGCGAGCAGGACCTGCATCAAACGATGATCGTTCTTGCGAATCTCGCTCATGACAGCAACTCCTCGATCTGGGCGACCGCAGCCTTCGTGATCAGGATCTTCTTGAAGTAGATCAGCGACAGCGGGTCGGCGTAACGCGGCTCCACAACCGCCACGTGGGCGAGGTTGCGCGACGCGAGGTACAGGTTTTCGTCAACCGTGTCGGTAATCACCAGCACGGAATCGAGACCCATCGCCTTGAATTTTTCGGCCAGCAGCTTCGTCTTCGGCGCTTCGAGCGTCAACTCGTCGACCACCGAGATGCGGCCTTCGCGGGCCAACTGCGAGAAGATCGAGCAGAGACCTGCACGATGCATCTTCTTGTTGACCTTGTGCGAAAAGTTTTCTTCCGGCGAATTCGGGAAAATACGGCCACCGCCGCGCCACAGCGGGCTCGACGACATACCGGCACGGGCGCGGCCCGTACCCTTCTGGCGCCACGGCTTCTTGGTCGTGTGTTTGACCTGCTCACGATCCTTCTGCGCGCGGTTGCCGCTACGGGCATTCGCCTGGTACGCAACCACCACCTGGTGAATCAGGGCTTCGTTGTAGTCGCGGCCGAACACGACGTCCGACGCGCTAACGCCTGCACTTTCCTGACCATTGGCATTCAGGAGCTTAAGTTCCATTATTTCGCTCCTTTCACGGCACGCGTCTTCACGGCCGGCGTAACGAATACCTTGCCACCCTTCGCACCCGGAACGGCGCCCTTGACCAGCAGCAGCTTGCGGTCAGCATCGATACGAGCGATTTCGAGGTTTTGCACCGTTACCTTCTCATCACCCATGTGACCGGTCATGCGCTTACCCGGGAAAACACGACCCGGATCCTGCGCCATACCGATCGAGCCCGGCACATTGTGCGAGCGCGAGTTACCGTGGGATGCACGGCCAGACGAGAAGTTATAACGCTTGATGGTACCGGCGTAGCCTTTACCGATCGACACGCCTTGCACGTCGACCTTCTGGCCCACTTCGAACAGCTCGGGACCAACCACGGCGCCGCTCGACAGTTCGGCAGCCTTAGCGGCATCGATCTGGAATTCTTTGAGGATTTCACCGGCTTGAACACCGGCTTTGGCGAGATGACCTGCCAACGGCTTCGTCACGCGGGATGCACGGCGCGTACCGAAGGCAACCTGCACGGCCGTGTAGCCGTCGGTTTCAACAGTCTTGATCTGCGTCACGCGGTTGTCGGACACGTCCAGCACGGTGACGGGAATTGAATCCCCTTCAGCCGTGAAGATACGGGTCATGCCAACCTTGCGACCTACGAGTCCAAGGCTCATCGTTTTCTCCATTCCCGACTGCGATTGGTCGGGGCTAATTTACAAAATGCCGGCACCGCTTCGGGCATGAAACCATGCTGCAGGACGCCGACTTTTTTACGCAAATGCGCGAAAAGCTCAATAGTATAGCGAGCCTTTTCGTTTTCCGCAAGCAATCAATGACTTAGCGTTGCCCGGGTGGCCGGGCAAGGGCTGGAAGCCTTACTGCAGCTTGATTTCAACGTCCACGCCAGCCGGGAGATCCAGCTTCATGAGCGCGTCGACGGTCTTGTCCGTCGGGTCAACGATGTCCATCAGACGCTGGTGGGTGCGGATTTCGAGCTGGTCACGCGACGTCTTGTTGACGTGCGGCGAACGCAGGATGTCGAAGCGTTGAATGCGGGTCGGCAGGGGTACGGGACCACGAACAATCGCGCCGGTCCGCTTTGCCGTATCGACGATTTCAGCTGCCGATTGGTCGATCAGGCGATAGTCGAAAGCCTTCAGGCGAATGCGAATTTTCTGGTTCTGCATGACAAATTCCTTGAAAAGAGCGAGGCGATATTGCACCGCCGATTAGAAAAAGAACGTAGGCTCGGACGCTCGCGCAAAGCGAGTGCCCGAGCCCGGGCGCTACAAACTGCTACAGCAATCGTCGATTTTACTCGATGATCTTGGCGACGACACCAGCGCCGACCGTACGGCCACCTTCGCGAATTGCGAAGCGCAGACCTTCTTCCATCGCGATCGGGTTGATCAGTTTCACCGTGATCGACACGTTGTCGCCCGGCATCACCATTTCCTTGTCCTTCGGCAGCTCGATCGAGCCCGTCACGTCCGTCGTACGGAAGTAGAACTGCGGACGGTAGTTGTTGAAGAACGGCGTGTGACGGCCGCCTTCGTCCTTGCTCAGCACGTACACTTCAGCCGTGAAGTGCGTGTGCGGGTTGATCGAACCCGGCTTGGCCAGAACCTGACCACGCTCCACGTCTTCACGCTTCGTGCCGCGCAGCAGGATACCAACGTTGTCGCCTGCCTGACCCTGGTCGAGCAGCTTGCGGAACATTTCCACGCCCGTGCAGGTCGTCTTGGCCGTTGCGCGGATACCGACGATCTCGATTTCCTCGCCAACCTTGATCACGCCCCGCTCGACGCGACCCGTCACCACCGTGCCGCGACCCGAGATCGAGAACACGTCTTCCACCGGCATCAGGAACGCACCGTCAACCGCGCGCTCCGGCGTCGGGATGTACGTGTCCAGCGCATCGGCCAGGTTCATGATCGCTACCTCGCCCAGCTCGCCCTTGTCGCCTTCCAGCGCCAGCTTGGCCGAACCCTTGATGATCGGCGTCTCGTCGCCCGGGAAGTCATACTTCGACAGAAGTTCGCGAACTTCCATCTCGACGAGCTCCAGCAGCTCGGCGTCGTCCACCATGTCGCACTTGTTCAGGAACACAATGATGTACGGAACGCCAACCTGACGCGCCAGCAGGATGTGCTCACGCGTTTGCGGCATCGGGCCGTCGGCAGCCGAGCACACCAGGATTGCGCCGTCCATCTGCGCCGCGCCCGTGATCATGTTCTTCACGTAGTCTGCGTGGCCCGGGCAGTCGACGTGTGCGTAGTGGCGGTTAGCCGTTTCGTACTCGACGTGCGCGGTGTTGATGGTAATGCCACGCGCCTTTTCTTCCGGCGCCGCGTCGATCTGGTCGTACGCCTTCGCTTCGCCGCCAAACTTCTGCGTCAGGACCGTCGTGATCGCTGCCGTCAGCGTGGTCTTGCCGTGGTCAACGTGACCGATCGTGCCCACGTTCACGTGCGGCTTGGTCCGCTCGAATTTACCTTTAGCCATGTTTCTCTTCTTTCAGAAAGTTAATCGTTGAATGACTTTGCCGCGCGATTACTTCGACTTCGCGTTGATGATCGCTTCCGACACGTTACGCGGAGCTTCAGCATAGTGCTTGAACTCCATCGTGTACGTTGCACGGCCTTGCGTCAGCGAACGCAGAGACGTCGAGTAGCCGAACATTTCCGACAGCGGCACTTCGGCGCGAACGATCTTGCCGCCGCCAACCATGTCATCCATGCCCTGAACAATACCGCGACGGCCAGAGAGGTCGCCCATCACGTTGCCCATGTAGTCTTCCGGCGTTTCGACTTCGACAGCCATCATCGGTTCGAGAATGACCGGCTGTGCCTTGCGCATCGCTTCCTTGAACGCCATCGAACCGGCCATGCGGAACGCGTTTTCGTTCGAGTCGACATCGTGGTAGGAACCGAACGTCAGGTGAACCTTCACGTCCACGACCGGGAAGCCCGCCAGCACGCCGGCCTTCAGCGTTTCCTGGATACCCTTGTCGACTGCCGGGATGTATTCACGCGGAATCACACCGCCCTTGATCTCGTCCAGGAACTCGTAGCCCTTACCTTGCTCGTTCGGCTCGAGCGTGATGACCGCGTGGCCGTACTGGCCGCGACCACCCGACTGCTTGACGAACTTGCCGTCAACGTCTTCCGCCTTGCCGCGAATCGTTTCGCGGTAAGCCACCTGCGGCTTGCCAACCGTTGCTTCGACGCCGAACTCACGCTTCATCCGGTCGACCAGAATTTCCAAGTGGAGCTCGCCCATGCCCGAAATAATGGTTTGACCCGATTCTTCGTCCGTTTGAACGCGGAACGACGGATCTTCCTGCGCCAGACGGTTCAGGGCCAGACCCATCTTTTCCTGGTCCGGCTTCGTCTTCGGCTCAACAGCCTGCGAAATCACGGGTTCCGGGAAAACCATGCGCTCGAGCACGATCGGGCTCGTCGGATCGCACAGCGTGTCGCCCGTGGTCGCGTCCTTCAGGCCGACCGCAGCGGCGATGTCGCCTGCGCGCACTTCCTTGATTTCTTCACGCTGGTTCGCGTGCATCTGCAGAATACGGCCCAGACGTTCCTTCTTGTCCTTGGTCGCGTTCAGCAGGGTGTCGCCCGAATTCACAACGCCAGAGTAGACACGGAAGAAGATCAGTTGGCCGACGAACGGGTCGGTCATGATCTTGAATGCCAGTGCCGAGAACTTTTCGTCGTCAGCAGCGCGGCGCTCACCCTTTTCACCGTTTTCCAGCTCGCCGGTAACCGGCGGGATGTCGATCGGCGACGGCAGGAAGTCAAGCACGGCGTCCAGCATGCGCTGCACACCCTTGTTCTTGAACGCGGTGCCGCACAGCATCGGCTGGATTTCGCAAGCGATCGTACGGTCGCGCAGACCCTTGATGATTTCCTCTTCGGTCAGCTCACCCGACTCGAGGTACTTGTTCATCATGTCTTCGTTCGCTTCCGCCGCGGCTTCGACCATCTTTTCACGCCATTCGTTGCATGTGTCGACGAGCTCTGCCGGGATGTCTTCGTACGAGAACTTGGTGCCTTGGGACGCGTCGTCCCAAATGATCGCCTTCATCTTCATCAGATCGACGACGCCCGTGAAGTTCTCTTCCGCGCCGATAGGCACGACGACCGGAACCGGGTTCGCCTTCAGACGCAGCTTGAGCTGGTCGTAGACCTTGAAGAAGTTCGCGCCGGTACGGTCCATCTTGTTGATGAACGCGAGACGGGGAACCTTGTACTTGTTAGCCTGACGCCACACGGTTTCCGACTGGGGCTGCACGCCGCCCACAGCGCAGTACACCATGCACGCGCCGTCGAGCACGCGCATCGAGCGCTCGACTTCAATCGTGAAGTCGACGTGACCCGGGGTGTCGATGATGTTGATGCGGTGTTCGGCGCGGTCGCCCGCCATGCCCTTCCAGAATGCCGTGGTAGCAGCGGAAGTAATCGTGATGCCGCGCTCCTGTTCCTGCTCCATCCAGTCCATGGTGGCAGCGCCGTCGTGAACTTCACCAATCTTGTGGTTCACGCCCGTGTAGAACAGAATGCGCTCGGTCGTCGTCGTTTTGCCGGCGTCGATGTGAGCGCTAATACCGATGTTACGGTAGCGCTCGATAGGAGTCTTGCGAGCCACTTTGATCCTCTATTGGGATGACGCGATGCGAGAGATGCCCATCGCGCTCTAACACAAACGGGCGAGGCGCCTTTGAAGCGCACCCGCCCGGAATTTCTTTCCGTTTTCAGCTAATCCCGGGGTGGGGAAGCTTAGAAACGGAAGTGCGAGAACGCCTTGTTGGCTTCTGCCATCCGGTGAACTTCGTCGCGCTTCTTCATCGCGCCGCCACGGCCTTCGGCCGCTTCGGAGAGCTCACCTGCCAGACGCAGGGCCATCGACTTCTCGCTGCGCTTCTTCGCGGCTTCACGCAGCCAACGCATCGCCAATGCCATACGACGCGACGGGCGCACTTCGACCGGAACCTGATAGTTCGCACCACCAACGCGGCGGCTCTTCACTTCGACCACCGGCTTGACGTTGTTGAGCGCCACCGTGAACACTTCCAGCGGGTCCTTGCCACCCTTGGTCTGGATCTGTTCGAAAGCGCCGTACACGATACGCTCGGCAACCGACTTCTTGCCGGAGAGCATCAGCACGTTCATGAATTTTGCTACATCAACGTTGCCAAACTTCGGATCCGGCAACACTTCCCGCTTGGGGACTTCGCGACGACGCGGCATGTTTCTTCCTTTACTTTTCAGTTGGAGCTGTTTACAGCCCCGCGGCCACCAACTAACCCGATTCATCCGTAAGACTAACCAGCCTGGTCGGGTGACCACTTACTCGATAGCACCGGCGATTCCGGCACCATCGCTATTACCGCCTTTGCAGGCGACCTGAAACTGCGATCGACCGGCTAAATTACTTGCCAGCCTTGGCACGCTTCGCACCGTACTTCGAGCGAGCCTGCTTACGATCCTTGACGCCCTGGGTATCCAACGAGCCGCGAACCATGTGGTAACGCACACCCGGCAAGTCCTTTACACGGCCGCCGCGAATCAGCACGACCGAGTGTTCCTGCAGGTTGTGGCCTTCGCCACCAATGTACGAAATGACTTCGAAGCCGTTCGTCAGACGAACCTTGGCGACCTTACGGAGTGCCGAGTTCGGCTTCTTCGGCGTCGTGGTGTACACACGGGTGCACACGCCCCGACGCTGGGGGCAGTCCTGCAAAGCCGGGCTCTTGCTCTTCGTCGTTTCCGACGTGCGGCCTTTGCGAACCAGTTGATTGATGGTTGGCATTGATTATTCCTGAAATTGAACAAAATCGACGCATCGGTTTCCGGGCAAAGCGGAAACGCCCGCGCATCGAACTTCCGGGCTGGCCCGCTCACGCACGAACTGAAGTTGCGCGTAGGCATTCCAAGAACCGGAACCTAACATAATATTCCGAAAATACTAAGGGAGTCAACAGGTTGCGGTGTTTCGCCCGTGTCAATCCGGCTCAACAGCCAGACGACGTCAGTCTGCCGCTACGACGTGCAGCAATTCGTCGCCGAAACGGTCCAGTTTACGCGCCCCCATGCCCGGAATCCCGCGCAGACCGTCGATCGAATCGGGGCCGAGACGGGCGATTTCCGCGAGCGTCGCGTCATGGAAAATCACATAAGCCGGCACTCCGTCGCTCTTCGCGGTTTCTGTGCGCCACATGCGTAGGCGCTCCCAGCGGGCCCGCTCGCGAGGGCCCATGCCAATGGTCGGATCGGCGCGCTCGCTCGTACGACCCGACGATTGACGCGTGCGTGTCGGCTTGACGTAGCGACGCATCGTCACCTTCTGCTCGCCCTTGAGCACCGGCTTGCTCGCCTCCGTCAGCACGAGCGAACCGAAGCCCTCGTGGTCGACCGTCAGGTAACCGAACGCGACGAGTTGGCGAAAGATCGCACGCCACTCCGGCTCACCGAGCGCCGCGCCGATACCGAACGTGGTCAGCTTCTCGTGGCCGCGCTGCAGGATTTTTTCGCTGCGGTTGCCACGCAAAATATCTATCAGGTGTCCGGCTCCGAAATGAAAGCCGCTCGCACGCTGCGCGCGAAACACGCACGACAGCGCCATCTGAGCCTCGCGCGTTGCATCCCAGGTCGGCGGCGGCTCGAGGCAGTTGTCGCAGTTGCCGCACGGCTGGCTCGTTTCGCCGAAGTACGCGAGCAGGCGCACCCGCCGGCAAGTCGCCGTTTCGCACAAACCGAGCAGCGCGTCGAGCTTGCCGGTCTGGACGCGCTTGTGCGCGTCGTCTGCTTCGGATTCGTCGATCATCTTGCGCTGCTGCACGACGTCGCCGAGCCCGTAGGCCATCCACGCGTTCGACGGCAGTCCGTCGCGGCCCGCGCGGCCGGTCTCCTGGTAGTACCCTTCCACGCTCTTGGGCAAATCCAGATGCGCGACGAACCGCACGTCGGGTTTGTCGATGCCCATGCCGAACGCAATCGTCGCGCACATCACGATGCCTTCCTCGCGCTGGAACATCTCCTGATGTTTCTGGCGCACCTCGAACTCCATGCCGGCGTGGTACGGCAGCGCGCGCATGCCCTTTTCCTTCAGCCACTCCGCGGTTTCCTCGACCTTGCGGCGCGACAGGCAATAAACGACGCCCGCGTCGGTCGTACCGTCGGCTTTCGTATGCTCGGCGCGGATGAAGTCGAGCAGTTGCGTGCGCGCGTTGTCTTTTTCGGCGATGCGATAGCGGATGTTCGGCCGATCGAAACTCGACACGAACACGCGCGCGTCTTCGAGCGCGAGACGGTGGATGATTTCGTCGCGTGTGATCGCGTCGGCGGTCGCCGTCAGCGCGATGCGCGGGACATTCGGAAAGCGCTCGTGCAGCACCGACAGCTGAATATATTCGGGCCGGAAATCGTGTCCCCATTGCGACACGCAGTGCGCTTCGTCGATCGCGAAAAGACCGATGCGCGTGCGTTCGAGCAGTTCCTGGAAGCGCGGCGTCATCAGCCGCTCCGGTGCGACGTAGAGCAGATCGATGTCGCCGTCGCGGAGCGCCCGCTCGGTGGCCACCGCCTCCGCGCTCGACAACGTTGAGTTCAGGTACGCGGCCCGCACGCCGACTTCGGTCAGCGCGGCCACCTGATCCTGCATCAGCGCGATCAGTGGCGACACCACGATGCCGGTGCCAAAGCCGCGTTCGCGCCGCACCAGCGACGGGATCTGATAGCACAGCGATTTGCCGCCGCCCGTCGGCATCAGCACAAGGCAATCGCCACCGTCGGCGACGTGCTCGACAATTTCGCCCTGCTGCCCTCTGAACGCGGGATAACCAAAGACTTCATTGAGGATTTCGAGCGGTCGGGACATGTATTTGAGAGAGACGGCGAAAGGAACGGCACGCAGGCGGTGAGACGAATTTTACCAACCCATTCGTGCCGCGCCCGCGCTTTGCGACAACGTTAGCCATCGGGCCTAGGACTGCTCCGGCACTTGGCACCCATGCACGCGCAAAAAGAGCATCGAGTAGGGGACGGAGTTACCTCCGTCGCCCTCTCACACCACCGTACGTGCGGTTCCGCATACGGCGGTTCATTAAACACGCTGGAAGCGCCGCTGGGTATCGAGCAGCGAAACCAACCCTGATACGTCAAAGAAGCTCTTGGGATAGGCCGCGTTCATGTGGCTTGCTCCGGCGTTCCACCAAGGACCGCGTCCGTTGCTTGCCGACTTCCATGCCCGCGTCTTATCCAGGCCTCGCGCTTGTAGTCGCTTGTGACGGGTGGACGGACGCTTCCACTGCCGCCATAGCAGGCAGCGCAGTTTGCGCCGTACCCACCCGTCCAGCTCCTCCAGTACACCTTTAACCTCGGTCAAGCGGAAGTATGAGGCCCAGCCACGTAACACCGGGTTGAGTGCCGCTATCGTTACGGCGAGGTTGCGCGAGGCATTCCCCACCACGATTTCGCGCACCCTGTCCCTCAGTCGCTTCAGACTGCTATCGGCAATCTTCAGCCGCGCCTGCTTGTGCCATGTGACGCTGTAGCCTAGAAACTTCCGCTGCCAAGGCCGCGCGACGGCGCTTTTATCCCGGTTGACCTGGAGCCTGAGTTTCTTTTCCAGGTAACCGGTGATCGCAACCATCGCGCGCTGTCCAGCCGTTTGACTTTTGACGTAAATGTTGCAGTCATCAGCGTAGCGGCAGAACCGATGTCCCCGGCGCTCCAGTTCGCGGTCCAGATCCGTCAGCAGGATATTCGACAACAAGGGCGACAGCGGACCGCCTTGCGGCGTGCCTTCTGTCCTCGCGTTGACGATTCCTTCAGACATCATGCCCGCTTCCAGGTAGCGGCGGATCAGTTTCAATACCCGTTCATCTTTGACCCGGCGAGCCACCCGCGACATAAGGATGTCGTGGTTCACCCGGTCAAAAAACTTCTCCAGATCAAGGTCAACCACCCAGCGGTGGCCTTCCCTGATATAGCCTTGCGCTCGTTGCACCGCTTGCCATGCATTGCGGCCCGGTCGGAACCCATAGCTATGCCCGGAGAATTCAGGATCGAACTCTGGTTGGAGAACTTGCAGCAATGCCTGCTGGATCAGGCGATCCAGTACCGTCGCAATACCCAGTGTCCGCACCCCGCCGTTAGGCTTGGGTATCTCCACCTTGCGTATCGCCGCCGGCATGTAGACTCCTCCCAGCAAGGCTGCCTTGACGCTCGGCCAGTGCTGTTGCAGCCACGCCTTGAACTCGTACACGGTGAGTCCATCGACTCCCGCCGCGCCCTTGTTCCGCATGACCCGCTCATACGCTTGCCATAGGTTATGACGTTCGACCACGGCCTCCATCCCGCAAAGCCGCCGTCCTTCCGCTTTCGTTTGCCCATCCGCCGCCGTGCAATCCTCGGCTCCCAGCACGGCCATCGACGAAATCCGTTCGTCTAGCTCCTTGCCGGGCACAGTGGCCTGCCTTGTTGCGTCATCGATTTGCATCGAGGTCGGATGTCCTAATCGCGTTGTTCAATGTTCAGGCCTTCAGTCGGGGGTTTCTTCGGCTCACCGCCTTGCCCCCAACCTATTACGCCGTCTGCTGACTTCTGCATACGCATCCCAACACCTCCCGGTGTCGGTAGCACGAGGCACATATGCAGATCTCCCCGGGTATTGCGCACCCACCTTCACGCTTATGCCTGTCGGATATACGTCCTGACGTTCCGTACAAGTATTGGGCTTTGATGATTTCGGCATCTCACCCCGCCAGGCCGCCTCGTATCCGCTTCCTGTTCGTCAGGCCAGCGCTTTGCTTCCGGCTTCCTTCGGATTCGCAGTCGCCCGCGACACCCTTGCCTTCCGCTAGCTCTTCCCCTTGTCGGGCGAGCAGAGGACTTTCACCTCCCAGTAAGTGCGCCCTGCCGGGCGCACAAAAAAAAACCGCTCAGTCGAAACTGAGCGGCCTTCGTGGCTCGTAAGGCAAGGCGGCTTGCGCCGCCAGCACTTACTCGCCCGAGTGTTGCTGTTCGGCAGCCGGCGTTTCCGGCGTACCGAATTCGAACGACTCTTCCGCTGCGATCTGATCGAAACGCTCGCGGTCGGCCAGTTCCTTGCTCTTGCGCGCCTTGTGGAACGCGAGACCCGTACCGGCCGGAATCAGGCGGCCGACGATCACGTTTTCCTTCAGGCCACGCAGGTCGTCGCGCTTGCCCATGATCGCCGCTTCGGTCAGCACGCGGGTCGTTTCCTGGAACGACGCCGCGGAGATGAACGAATCGGTCGACAGCGACGCCTTCGTGATACCGAGCAGCACGTTTTCGTACGTTGCCGGACGCTTGTCTTCCGCGATCATACGGTCGTTCTCGTCGAGCATGTCCGACCGCTCGACCTGTTCGCCCGGGATGAAACGCGTATCGCCGTTGTCCGAAATCTGCACGCGGCGCAGCATCTGACGGACGATCACTTCGATGTGCTTGTCGTTGATCTTCACGCCTTGCAGACGGTACACGTCCTGCACTTCGTCCACGATGTAGCGCGACAGCGCCTCGACGCCCTGCAGACGCAGGATGTCGTGCGGATCCGCCGGTCCGTCGACGATCATTTCGCCCTTGTTGACGACCTGACCATCGTGCACCAGAACCTGCTTTTCCTTCGCGATCAGGAACTCGTGCTGGTTGCCCTCGAGGTCCGTGATAACGAGACGCTGCTTGCCCTTCGTGTCCTTACCGAACGACGTCGTACCCGTGACTTCCGCCAGGATACCCGCGTCCTTCGGCGAACGTGCTTCGAACAGTTCCGCCACACGCGGCAGACCACCGGTAATGTCACGCGTCTTCTGCGATTCGGTCGGGATACGTGCGAGCACTTCGCCGACCTGCACCTGCTGACCGTCCTTCACGGTGATCAGCGCGCCGACCTGGAAGCCGATCTGCACCGAGTGCTCGGTGTTCGGGATCTTCACTTCCTCGCCGTTCGCATCCAGCAGCTTGACCTGCGGACGCACCGTCTTCGACGCCTGCGAACCACGACGCTTCACGTCGATCACGACGAGCGTGGACAGACCCGTCACGTCGTCGATCTGTTTCGCGACCGTCACGCCTTCCTCGACGTTCTCGAACTTCACCGTACCACCGTACTCGGTGATGATCGGACGCGTCATCGGATCCCACGTGGCCAGTTGCGTGCCAGCCTTGATCTGCGCACCGTCGAGCTGCAGCAGCGTGGCGCCGTACGGCACCTTGTGACGCTCGCGCTCGCGGCCGTGATCGTCGGTGATCATCGCTTCACCCGAACGCGAGATGACGATCTGCTCGCCCTTCGCATTCGTGACGTAACGCATCGTCGACGTGAAACGCACCGTACCGTTCGACTTCGCTTCGACCGACGATGCCACCGCCGCACGCGACGCCGCGCCACCGATGTGGAACGTACGCATCGTGAGCTGCGTGCCCGGTTCACCGATTGACTGCGCCGCGATCACGCCGACCGCTTCGCCGACGTTCACCAGCGAGCCGCGGCCGAGGTCGCGACCGTAGCAGGCCGCGCACAGACCGTAGCGCGTTTCGCAGGTCAGCGGCGTGCGTACCCGCACTTCGTCGATGCCGAGGCGTTCGATGTCTTCGACCGCGTCTTCGTCGAGCAGTGTGCCCGCTTCGAACAGCGTTTCCTGCGATTCCGGGTTGACGATGTCAGCCACGGCCACGCGACCCAGGATACGGTCACGCAGCGCTTCGACCACTTCACCGCCTTCCACGAGCGCCTTCATCGCCACGCCGTTCGACGTGCCGCAATCTTCCTCGACGACGACCAGATCCTGCGTCACGTCGACGAGACGACGCGTCAGGTAACCCGAGTTCGCGGTCTTCAGTGCCGTATCAGCCAGACCCTTACGTGCACCGTGGGTCGAGATGAAGTACTGCAACACGTTCAGACCTTCGCGGAAGTTCGCCGTAATCGGCGTCTCGATGATCGAGCCGTCCGGCTTCGCCATCAGACCGCGCATACCGGCCAGCTGACGGATCTGAACCGCGGAACCACGAGCGCCTGAGTCCGCCATCATGTAGATGGAGTTGAACGACTCCTGACGCGTCTGGTTGCCGTCGCGGTCCGTGACCGGTTCCGTCGACAGCTGCTCCATCATTGCCTTGCCGACCGCTTCCGACGTCGCCGACCAGATGTCGACCACGTTGTTGTAGCGCTCCTGCGCAGTGACGAGACCCGACATGTACTGACGGTCGTATTCCTTCACCTTCTTCGCGGCGTCGCCAACGATGGTTTCCTTCTGCGGCGGTACGAGCATGTCGTCGACGCAAATCGAAATACCAGCGCGCGTTGCCAGACGGAAGCCCGACTGCATCAGTTGGTCGGCGAAAATCACCGTCTCACGCAGACCGCACTTGCGGAACGCGGTGTTGATCAGACGCGAGATTTCCTTCTTCTTCAGCGGCTTGTTCAGCACCGAGAACGGCAGACCCGGCGGCAGGATTTCCGACAGGATCGAGCGGCCAACCGTGGTCGCATACAGCGTGATCTTCGGTACGAACGCCGGGCCGCCTTCCGACTTGTCTTCGTTGTGGACCATTTCGGTGATCCGCACGTTGACGCGCGAGGCCAGTTCGACTTCCTTGTTCTCGTACGCGCGCAGCACTTCCGACACGCCCGTGAACGTCAGGCCTTCGCCCTTGCCGTTCACCGCTTCACGCGTCGCGTAGTACAGGCCGAGCACGATATCCTGCGACGGCACGATCGACGGATCGCCGTTAGCCGGGAACAGTACGTTGTTCGACGCGAGCATCAGCGTGCGCGCTTCCATCTGCGCTTCGAGCGACAGCGGCACGTGAACGGCCATCTGGTCACCGTCGAAGTCGGCGTTGAACGCCGCGCAAACGAGCGGGTGCAGCTGGATTGCCTTACCTTCGATCAGCACCGGCTCGAAAGCCTGGATGCCGAGACGGTGCAGCGTCGGCGCACGGTTCAGCATGACCGGATGTTCGCGGATCACCTCTTCGAGGATGTCCCACACCACCGGTGTCTGGTTCTCGACCTCCTTCTTCGCAGCCTTGATGGTGGTAGCGACACCCATCACTTCGAGCTTGTTGAAGATGAACGGCTTGAACAGTTCGAGCGCCATCAGCTTCGGCAGACCGCACTGATGCAGCTTCAGCGTCGGGCCGACCACGATCACCGAACGGCCCGAGTAGTCGACACGCTTACCGAGCAGGTTCTGACGGAAGCGACCGCCCTTACCCTTGATCATGTCCGCGAGCGACTTTAGCGGACGCTTGTTCGCACCGGTCATCGCCTTGCCGCGACGGCCGTTGTCGAGCAGCGAGTCGACGGCTTCCTGCAGCATCCGCTTTTCGTTGCGGACGATGATTTCAGGCGCCTTCAGCTCGAGCAAACGCTTCAACCGGTTGTTACGGTTGATCACGCGGCGATACAGGTCGTTCAGATCCGACGTCGCGAAACGGCCGCCGTCGAGCGGGACGAGCGGACGCAGTTCCGGCGGCAGCACCGGCAGCACTTCGAGGACCATCCAGTCCGGCTTGATGCCCGAACGCTGGAACGCCTCGAGCACTTTCAGGCGCTTCGCGTACTTCTTGATCTTCGCTTCCGAGCCGGTGTTCTTGAGCTCCGTGCGCAGCAGCTCGACCTGCTCGTCGATGTTGATCGCGCGCAGCAGTTCGCGAATACCTTCCGCGCCCATTTCGGCACGGAATTCGTCGCCGTATTCCTCGACCTTGTTGTAGTAATCCTCTTCGGTCATGATCTGCCGCGCTTTCAGCGGCGTCATGCCCGGATCGATCACCACGTATGCTTCGAAGTACAGCACGCGCTCGATGTCGCGCAGCGTCATGTCGAGCACCATGCCCAGACGCGACGGCAGCGACTTCAGGAACCAGATGTGCGCGACCGGCGAGGCCAGCTCAATGTGGCCCATTCGCTCACGACGCACCTTCGCGAGCGTCACTTCGACGCCGCACTTCTCGCAGATCACGCCGCGGTGCTTCAGGCGCTTGTACTTGCCGCAAAGGCATTCGTAGTCCTTGATCGGACCGAAAATCTTCGCGCAGAACAGACCATCGCGCTCCGGCTTGAACGTGCGGTAGTTGATGGTTTCCGGCTTCTTGACTTCACCGAACGACCACGAACGGATCTTGTCCGGCGAGGCCAGACCGATCTTGATCGCGTCGAAAACTTCAGGTTGTTGGACTTGCTTGAATAGATCGAGCAAAGCTTTCATCGCTTCTCTCCAGTAGTCCGATTAGTTCCGGTCCAGGTCGATGTCGATACCCAGCGACCGGATTTCCTTCACCAACACGTTGAACGACTCAGGCATGCCGGCATCGATCACGTGATCGCCCTTGACCAGGTTCTCGTAAACCTTGGTCCGGCCCGTCACGTCGTCCGACTTCACCGTCAGCATTTCCTGCAGCACGTACGATGCGCCGTACGCTTCGAGCGCCCACACTTCCATTTCACCGAAACGCTGGCCACCGAACTGCGCCTTACCGCCCAACGGCTGCTGCGTGACGAGCGAGTACGGGCCCGTGGAACGCGCGTGCATCTTGTCGTCGACCAGGTGATGCAGCTTCAGGTAGTGCATGTAGCCGACCGTCACCGTACGTTCGAACATCTCACCCGTGCGACCGTCGAACAGACGCACCTGGTTCTTCGACGGCGTCATGCCGAGGTTTTCAGCGATGTCGTCCGGGAACGCCAGATCCAGCGCACGGGACATTTCTTCTTCCGTCGCACCGTCGAACACCGGCGTTGCGAACGGCACGCCTTCGCGCAGGTTCTTCGCCAGTTCGAGGATTTCGTCGTCGCTGAAGCTGTCCAGCTCTTCGGCGCGGCCCGATTCGTTGTAGATCTTGATCAGGAATTCGCGCAGTTCAGCGATCTTCGCCTGACGCTGCAGCATTTCGCCGATACGCCAGCCGAGACCCTTCGCGGCCCAACCCAGATGCACTTCGAGAACCTGACCCACGTTCATCCGCGACGGCACGCCGAGCGGGTTCAGAACGACGTCAGCCGGACGGCCGTCGGCCATGTACGGCATGTCTTCGATCGGCACGATCTTCGACACGACACCCTTGTTACCGTGACGGCCTGCCATCTTGTCGCCAGGCTGCAGACGGCGCTTCACCGCCAGATACACCTTGACCATCTTCAGCACGCCCGGCGGCAGTTCGTCGCCTTGCGTGAGCTTCTTGCGCTTCTCTTCGAACGCGAGGTCGAACTGGTGACGCTTCTCTTCGATCGAGTTCTTGATCGCTTCGAGCTGGGCCGCTGCTTCTTCATCCGCGAGGCGGATGTCGAACCAGTGATAGTGGTCCAGATCTTCGAGGTAAGCGCGGTCGATCTTCGTGCCCTTCGCGAGCTTCTTCGGACCGCCGTTCACCACCTTGCCTTCGAGCATGCGTGCGAGACGCTGGAACGCATCGCCTTCCACGATACGCAACTGGTCGTTCAGGTCGAGACGATAGCGCTTCAGTTCATCGTCGATGATCTGTTGCGCGCGCTTGTCGCGCTGGATGCCTTCACGCGTGAATACCTGCACGTCGATCACAGTGCCGCTCATGCCCGACGGCACGCGCAGCGACGTGTCCTTCACGTCCGACGCCTTCTCACCGAAGATCGCGCGCAGCAGCTTTTCTTCCGGCGTGAGCTGGGTTTCGCCCTTCGGCGTGACCTTGCCGACCAGCACGTCGCCCGCCTCGACTTCCGCGCCGATGTACACGATGCCCGACTCGTCGAGACGGCCAAGCTGCACTTCGGCGAGATTCGAGATGTCGCGCGTGATTTCTTCCGGTCCGAGCTTCGTGTCACGTGCAACGACGTTCAGTTCTTCGATGTGAATCGACGTGTAACGGTCGTCCGCAACGACCTTCTCCGAAATCAGGATGGAGTCTTCGAAGTTGTAGCCGTTCCATGGCATGAACGCGATCAGCATGTTCTGGCCGAGCGCGAGCTCGCCCAGATCGGTCGATGCGCCGTCAGCCAGCACGTCGCCGCGCGCAACCTTGTCGCCCATCTTCACGATCGGACGCTGGTTGATGTTCGTGTTCTGGTTCGAACGCGTGTACTTGATCAGATTGTAGATGTCGACGCCGACTTCACCCGCGACCGCTTCGTCGTCGTTCACGCGAATCACGATACGGCCCGCGTCGACGTAATCGACCACACCGCCACGCAGTGCCTGAACCGTCGTGCCCGAGTCGACCGCCACGGTGCGTTCGATACCCGTACCGACGACCGGCTTTTCCGGACGCAGACACGGGACGGCCTGACGCTGCATGTTCGAGCCCATCAATGCGCGGTTCGCGTCGTCGTGCTCGAGGAACGGAATCAGCGAAGCTGCGACCGACACGATCTGCGACGGCGCCACGTCCATGTACTGAATGCGGTCCGGCGTGACCATCAGCGTTTCGCCCGCTTCACGCGACGACACGAGTTCGTCGGTCAGCGTGCGGTCGTCGGCCACCGCCGCGTTCGCCTGAGCGATCACGTAACGGCCTTCTTCGATCGCCGACAGATAGTCAATCTGGTCGGTCACCTTGCCGTCCGCCACCTTGCGATACGGCGTTTCGAGGAAGCCGTATTCGTTCAGGTGCGCGTACAGAGCAAGCGAGTTGATCAGACCGATGTTCGGACCTTCCGGCGTTTCAATCGGGCACACACGGCCGTAGTGAGTTGGGTGCACGTCGCGGACTTCGAAGCCTGCGCGCTCACGAGTCAGACCGCCCGGGCCTAGTGCAGAAACACGACGCTTGTGCGTGATTTCCGACAGCGGATTGGTCTGGTCCATGAACTGCGACAGCTGCGACGACCCGAAGAACTCGCGAATCGCCGACGAGATCGGCTTCGAGTTGATCAGGTCGTGCGGCATCAAGTTTTCGCTTTCGGCCTGGCCGAGGCGTTCCTTCACAGCACGTTCGACACGCACGAGGCCCGCGCGGAACTGGTTCTCAGCGAGTTCGCCGACGCAGCGCACACGACGGTTGCCGAGGTGGTCGATGTCGTCCACTTCGCCCTTGCCGTTGCGCAGCTCGACGAGGATCTTGATCGTCGCGAGAATGTCGTCGTCCTGCAGCGTCATCGGACCGACGATTTCATCACGGCCGACGCGCCGGTTGAACTTCATACGACCCACCTTCGACAGGTCGTACGCTTCTTCGCTGTAGAACAGACGGTTGAACAGTGCCTCGACCGCTTCTTCCGTCGGCGGCTCGCCCGGACGCATCATGCGGTAGATCGCGATACGTGCGGCCATCTTGTCGGCCGTTTCGTCGATACGCAGCGTCGACGAGATGTACG
Source organism: Paraburkholderia sp. 35.1 (assembly GCF_050436525.1). Taxonomy (NCBI): domain Bacteria; kingdom Pseudomonadati; phylum Pseudomonadota; class Betaproteobacteria; order Burkholderiales; family Burkholderiaceae; genus Paraburkholderia; species Paraburkholderia sp. 35.1. Next base: position 1,662,817 of record NZ_JBNDMJ010000003.1, read on the forward strand.
GACCTTGGTCCAGATCGTTCGTGTAGAGCGTCTGGATGTCCTTGATCTTCGCTTCGCGCAGCTTCTCGAGCACGGATTCGGTAATTTCGTCGTTGGCGTTCGCGATGACTTCACCCGTATCGCCGTCGATCACGTTCTTCGCGAGCACGCGGCCGAGCAGATAATCTTCCGGCACCGAGATGAACTTGGTCTTCGCGTTATCGAGGTCGCGAATGTGCTTGGCGTTGATCCGCTTGTCCTTCTGGACGATCACGTTGCCATCGCGGTCCGTGATATCGAAGCGCGCGACTTCACCGCGCAAACGCTCCGGCACGAATTCCATCTGCGCGCCTTCCGGCATCAGCGTGAAATTGTCGAACACGAAGAAGTTTGCGAGGATCTGTTCCGGCGTCAGGCCGATTGCCTTTAGCAGGATCGTAACCGGCATCTTACGACGACGGTCGACGCGGAAGTACAGCACGTCCTTCGGGTCGAACTCGAAGTCGAGCCACGAGCCACGGTAGGGAATGATACGTGCCGAAAACAGCAGCTTGCCCGAGCTGTGCGTCTTGCCCTTGTCGTGTTCGAAGAAAACACCCGGCGAACGGTGCAACTGCGAAACGATCACACGTTCCGTGCCGTTGATGACGAACGAACCGGTCGGCGTCATGAGCGGGATTTCGCCCATGTACACTTCCTGTTCCTTCACTTCTTTGACGACCGGCTTGCTCGGTGATTCTTTGTCGAGCAGCACCAGACGCACCTTGGCGCGCAGCGCCGAGCAGTACGTCAGACCGCGCTGCTGGCATTCCTTGATGTTGAATGCCGGCGGCGACAGCATGTAGCTGACGAACTCAAGGCGCGCGAAGCCGTTGTGCGAAACGATCGGAAAAACGGAAGTAAACGCGGCCTGCAAGCCTTCCGGCTTGCGTTGCGTAGATGACGTATCTGCTTGCAGAAACGTGCTGAATGATTCAAGCTGGGTAGCCAGCAGGAAAGGTACTTGGTGAACGATGGGGCGCTTCGCAAAACTCTTGCGAATACGCTTCTTCTCGGTGAAGGAATATTGCATACGATCTCCGAATCACGGCGGGCATAGTTGTCGAGGCAGGATACCTTGATGAGACAACCCGAGTGTTCACCGACTGAGACCCGATGGCCGTCCGATGGCTTGAACGAGCCTAGAAGCTTGGTGGTTGGCCGCTACCAACCGCTGGCTGACGGCAGCGGATGCCTGTGTTGCCCGCTACCCGACCAAACTTGCCTTCTGCAGTCGCTTCAGAAGACAAAGAGAAATGCCGGTCAAAATTACCGTGGGCGTTTTTCTTTGGCTTCTGGGAATCACATTCCTGCCGGCATACGCCCGCAAAAACGCGTCCTCCACAAAGCACAAAAAGGCCGGCGGTGAAAAACCGCCAGCCTTCGCACAGCGCGTTGAAGCTTACTTGATTTCAACCTTCGCGCCGGCTTCTTCCAGCTTCTTCTTGGCTTCTTCAGCAGCAGCCTTGGGCACCGCTTCCTTAACGGGCTTCGGTGCACCGTCGACCAGATCCTTCGCTTCCTTCAGGCCGAGACCCGTCAGTTCGCGAACAGCCTTAATGACCGAAACCTTGTTTGCACCGGTTTCAGCCAAGATGACCGTGAATTCGGTCTGCTCTTCAGCAGCAGCAGCGCCGCCGGCTGCACCTGCCGGGCCAGCCACTGCAACAGCAGCTGCCGAGACGCCAAACTTTTCTTCGAACGCCTTGACCAACTCGTTCAGTTCCAGAACCGACATCGAGCCTACGGCTTCGAGGATGTCTTCTTTTGCGATTGCCATTTGAAATACTCCTAAATTGAATTCGGATACAGCCAGCGATCAATCACGCTCGACTGAAGTGCATTACGCAGCGGCTTCTTCGCCTTGCTTCTTTTCTGCCAGCGCGGCCAGAGCGCGCGCGAAGCCAGAAACAGGTGCCTGCATAACGTACAACAGCTTGGAGAGCAGTTCTTCGCGGCTCGGGATGCTTGCCAGCGCTTGCACGCCAGCCTTGTCCATCACCTTGCCTTCGTAGGAACCAGCCTTGATGACCAACTTGTCATTGCTCTTGCTGAAGTCATTGACGACCTTAGCAGCAGCAATCGCATCTTCCGAGATGCCGTAGATCAGGGGGCCAGTCATCTGCTCTGCCAGCGGAGCAAACGGGGTACCCTCGACGGCGCGACGCGCCAGCGTGTTCTTCAACACGCGAAGGTAAACCTGTTGCTCACGCGCTTTCGCGCGCAGCTTGGTCAGATCGCCAACCGCGATTCCACGATACTCAGCCAGAACCACGGTCTGAGCTTTCGCGACTTGCGCGGCAACCTCAGCGACGACGGCCTGCTTGCTTTCTTTGTTTAGTGGCACGGTTAACCTCCAGATTCGATACACGCAGCGTGCGCCTTGTGTACCGCATTCAATAACGGCGTCCGACCAGTCAGGAGTATTTCGACCGTCAAAAATCCGTATCGCTACAGACATCGAACGGCTTCACCACTACAAAACCTTTTCGGGTTCGCCATCTGCGTTGGCTTTACATTAAGGACCCGCCTACTTGCTGCGTGCCCACCAACGGTCTTTGACAACCGGTCGCGCGATGCAGACTGCCACCTCGCAACCGCCCAAAGCCCTTAGAAGCCGCCCCAACTCGCGCCGGAGCGGCGAAATTCATTACTGGGCAGCGATCGACGTCTGGTCGACACGAACACCAACACCCATCGTGCTCGACAGAGCGACCTTGCGCAGATACACGCCCTTGCTCGTTGCCGGCTTCGCCTTCTGCAGCGCTTCGATCAGCGCATTCAGGTTGTTGCGCAGTGCTGCCGGTTCAAACGAAGCGCGGCCGATCGTTGCGTGGATAATGCCGGCCTTGTCGACACGGAATTGCACCTGACCAGCCTTGGCGTTCTTGACCGCGGTCGCGACGTCCGGCGTGACCGTGCCAACCTTCGGGTTCGGCATCAGGCCACGCGGGCCGAGAATCTGCCCGAGCGTACCGACGATACGCATCGTGTCCGGCGAAGCGATCACGATGTCGAAGTTCAGGTTCCCGGCCTTGACCTGTTCGGCCAGGTCTTCCATACCGACGACGTCAGCACCAGCGGCACGAGCCTGCTCAGCCTTTTCGCCCTGCGCGAACACAGCGACGCGGACCGACTTACCGGTACCAGCGGGCAGCACGACCGAGCCGCGAACCACTTGATCCGACTTCTTTGCGTCAATGCCGAGTTGCACGGCGACGTCGATCGACTCGTCGAACTTCGCGCTTGCGCATTCCTTCACGAGCGACAGAGCGTCTTCGATCGGGTACAGCTTCTGACGATCCACTTTGGCTGCAAATGCTTGCAGACGCTTCGAAAGCTTAGCCATTTACACGCCCTCCACGGTGATGCCCATCGAGCGGGCGCTACCAGCGATCGTACGAACCGCTGCGTCCAGATCAGCAGCCGTCAGATCGGGCATCTTGGTCTTGGCGATATCTTCAGCTTGAGCGCGGGTGATCTTGCCCACTTTGTCGGTATGCGGCTTGCTCGAACCCTTATCGAGCTTCGCTGCCTTCTTGATCAGAACCGTAGCCGGCGGCGTCTTCAGAACGAACGTGAAGCTCTTGTCCGCGAATGCCGTGATCACGACAGGAATCGGCAGACCCGGTTCCATCGCTTGAGTCTGCGCGTTGAACGCCTTGCAGAACTCCATGATGTTCAGGCCGCGCTGACCCAGTGCCGGACCAACCGGCGGCGACGGATTGGCTTTACCTGCAGGAATCTGCAGCTTGATAAAGCCGATAATTTTCTTTGCCATTTCGAGAACCTCTGTGGAACGCCGCCTTACGGGCGGACGCTCAGTGAGTAGTAGCGCGTGTTCGCCGACAAACTGGCTAGTTACGCTCCTCAACGGCCATTACGCGGACCGTAAGCGCGAAATACGGAACGCACCTAGCGGTGCGTTCCGTAAAATCTAGACTACAACTTTTCGACTTGGCCGAATTCCAACTCGACCGGCGTTGCGCGGCCGAAGATTGTAACGGAAACACGGACTCGCGACTTTTCGTAGTTCACTTCTTCGACGCTGCCGTTGAAATCTGTGAACGGGCCTTCTTTCACCCGCACCATCTCGCCTACCTCAAACAGGGTCTTCGGACGCGGCTTCTCCACGCCCTCCTGCATCTGCGACATGATCTTTTCAACTTCCCGAGGGGAGATCGGGCTCGGCCGATTACGCGCCCCGCCTACGAAGCCGGTCACCTTCGCCGTATTTTTCACGAGGTGCCACGTTTCGTCTGTCATTTCCATTTCGACTAAAACATAGCCCGGGAAGAAACGACGTTCGGTTACTGATTTGTGACCGCCCTTTACCTCAACAACCTCTTCCGTTGGAACGAGGATCTGGCCGAACTGATCCTGCATACCAGCCCGCTCGATGCGCTCCTGAAGCGCTCGTTGCACGCTCTTCTCCATACCGGAATATGCGTGCACTACGTACCAACGCTTGCCGCTCGGGGATGCCGGAGTATCACTCATATCATTTCCAACCCAGAATCGCCGAGAAAATCGCCCACTCAATGGATTTATCACAAACCCAGAGGAAGATAGCCATCACGACTACGAAGCCGAAGACCACGAGTGTTGTTTGGGTCGCCTCTTTGCGACTCGGCCAAACTACCTTGCGGACCTCTTTGTATGAGTCATTGGCGAAAGCGATGAAACCCTTGCCAGGCGCCGAGAGTAGACCGACTACGACACCCGCGATCGCACCAACAGCCAAGGCGGCTCCGCGGATGTACCATTCCTGGCCATTAAGCCAGAAGAACCCCACGAACCCGGCCAAGACCAGCAACACACCTGCGATCAACATCAACTTGTCGCCGGATGTATTTACAGTTTCGACGGAAGGATTCGCCATAACACCTTAACAAGCGCCACTACGGCGCGATAGTTGGCAGGGGCAGAGGGAATCGAACCCCCAACCTTCGGTTTTGGAGACCGACGCTCTGCCAGTTGAGCTATACCCCTAAACCATTTGGGGTTGACGACACCACCAACCCCGATACAACCGATTGTCGAGAACTCTCTGGCGTTACTCGATGATCTTGGCGACGACACCAGCGCCGACCGTACGGCCACCTTCGCGAATTGCGAAGCGCAGACCTTCTTCCATCGCGATCGGGTTGATCAGTTTCACCGTGATCGACACGTTGTCGCCCGGCATCACCATTTCCTTGTCCTTCGGCAGCTCGATCGAGCCCGTCACGTCCGTCGTACGGAAGTAGAACTGCGGACGGTAGTTGTTGAAGAACGGCGTGTGACGGCCGCCTTCGTCCTTGCTCAGCACGTACACTTCAGCCGTGAAGTGCGTGTGCGGGTTGATCGAACCCGGCTTGGCCAGAACCTGACCACGCTCCACGTCTTCACGCTTCGTGCCGCGCAGCAGGATACCAACGTTGTCGCCTGCCTGACCCTGGTCGAGCAGCTTGCGGAACATTTCCACGCCCGTGCAGGTCGTCTTGGCCGTTGCGCGGATACCGACGATCTCGATTTCCTCGCCAACCTTGATCACGCCGCGCTCGACGCGACCCGTCACCACCGTGCCGCGACCCGAGATCGAGAACACGTCTTCCACCGGCATCAGGAACGCACCGTCAACCGCGCGCTCCGGCGTCGGGATGTACGTGTCCAGCGCATCGGCCAGGTTCATGATCGCCACCTCGCCCAGCTCGCCCCTGTCGCCTTCCAGCGCCAGCTTGGCCGAACCCTTGATGATCGGCGTCTCGTCGCCCGGGAAGTCGTACTTCGACAGAAGTTCGCGAACTTCCATCTCGACGAGCTCCAGCAGCTCGGCGTCGTCCACCATGTCGCACTTGTTCAGGAACACGATGATGTACGGAACGCCAACCTGACGCGCCAGCAGGATGTGCTCACGCGTTTGCGGCATCGGGCCGTCGGCAGCCGAGCACACCAGGATTGCGCCGTCCATCTGCGCCGCGCCCGTGATCATGTTCTTCACGTAGTCTGCGTGGCCCGGGCAGTCGACGTGTGCGTAGTGGCGGTTAGCCGTTTCGTACTCGACGTGCGCGGTGTTGATGGTAATGCCACGCGCCTTTTCTTCCGGCGCCGCGTCGATCTGGTCGTACGCCTTCGCTTCGCCGCCAAACTTCTGCGTCAGGACCGTCGTGATCGCTGCCGTCAGCGTGGTCTTGCCGTGGTCAACGTGACCGATCGTGCCCACGTTCACGTGCGGCTTGGTCCGCTCAAACTTACCCTTGGCCATTTTCGACTCCTAAGAGGATTTTCCGTACGTTGCGCCGGGCGCAAACAATCACCGATTACTTCTGGTGCCCATGGGCAGGATCGAACTGCCGACCTCTCCCTTACCAAGGGAGTGCTCTACCACTGAGCCACATGGGCGCTACCTCTGTGTTGCTGGAGCGGGTGAAGGGAATCGAACCCTCGTCGTAAGCTTGGAAGGCTTCTGCTCTACCATTGAGCTACACCCGCAAGGATCATGGATTCCCAACAACTGCTACATCGTGCATTCTGGTGGAGGAGGTTGGATTCGAACCAACGTAGGCGTAAGCCAACAGATTTACAGTCTGCCCCCTTTAGCCACTCGGGCACCCCTCCGCAGAGAACTGACGATTATGGGGGAACAATGTCTCTTTGTCAAGGGCTGCTTGACCGTTCCTATCCCAACGCTCTCACTTATATAGTGATTGGCTGTTAGCCGTTCGTAAACGCAAAAACCCCACCGCGGCGGGTGGGGTTTCTGACTGGGGGGGAGCCTGACGATTACCTACTTTCACACGGGCAATCCGCACTATCATCGGCGTGGAGTCGTTTCACGGTCCTGTTCGGGATGGGAAGGGGTGGGGCCGACTCGCTATGGTCATCAGGCATGACGGGTTGCTGCGTCGCAGGGTTGAAGTCAACCGGTCGCGCCACAGCCAATCGGGAAGAAGCGTAAAGGATTCGAGTGTGGGGGGTTGTGTTGTTTCTGGCACAACACTGAATCCCAACCGGGCGTTTCTGTGAGCTCCCGCGGGAGGTCACACAAATCCCCTTCGGGGATCGGACCCGCGTAAGTGCTGAAGCACTCACGCGGGTCGAGACACACCTGTTATAGGATCAAGCCTTACGGGCAATTAGTATCAGTTAGCTCAGTACATTACTGTACGTGCACACCTGACCTATCAACGTCCTGGTCTTGAACGACCCTTCAAGGGGCTCGAAGCCCCGGGGATATCTCATCTTAAGGCGAGTTTCCCGCTTAGATGCTTTCAGCGGTTATCTCTTCCGAACATAGCTACCCGGCGATGCCACTGGCGTGACAACCGGTACACCAGAGGTTCGTCCACTCCGGTCCTCTCGTACTAGGAGCAGCCCCCTTCAAATATCCAGCGCCCACGGCAGATAGGGACCAAACTGTCTCACGACGTTTTAAACCCAGCTCACGTACCTCTTTAAATGGCGAACAGCCATACCCTTGGGACCGGCTACAGCCCCAGGATGAGATGAGCCGACATCGAGGTGCCAAACACCGCCGTCGATATGAACTCTTGGGCGGTATCAGCCTGTTATCCCCAGAGTACCTTTTATCCGTTGAGCGATGGCCCTTCCATACAGAACCACCGGATCACTATGACCTGCTTTCGCACCTGTTCGACTTGTCAGTCTCACAGTCAAGCACGCTTATGCCATTGCACTATCAGCACGATTTCCGACCGTACCTAGCGTACCTTCGTACTCCTCCGTTACACTTTGGGAGGAGACCGCCCCAGTCAAACTGCCTACCATGCACTGTCCCCGACCCGGATCACGGGCCAAGGTTAGAACCTCAAACAGATCAGGGTGGTATTTCAAGGACGGCTCCATTGAGACTGGCGTCCCAACTTCATAGCCTCCCACCTATCCTACACAGACCGGTTCAAAGTCCAATGCAAAGCTGCAGTAAAGGTTCATGGGGTCTTTCCGTCTAGCCGCGGGGAGATTGCATCATCACAAACACTTCAACTTCGCTGAGTCTCGGGAGGAGACAGTGTGGCCATCGTTACGCCATTCGTGCAGGTCGGAACTTACCCGACAAGGAATTTCGCTACCTTAGGACCGTTATAGTTACGGCCGCCGTTTACCGGGACTTCAATCAGGAGCTTGCACCCCATCATTTAATCTTCCGGCACCGGGCAGGCGTCACACCCTATACGTCCACTTTCGTGTTTGCAGAGTGCTGTGTTTTTATTAAACAGTCGCAGCCACCAGTTTATTGCAACCCTTTCACCCTTCTGGCGCAGGCCAGTCAGGCTATGAGGGCGTACCTTATCCCGAAGTTACGGTACCAATTTGCCGAGTTCCTTCTCCCGAGTTCTCTCAAGCGCCTTAGAATACTCATCTCGCCCACCTGTGTCGGTTTGCGGTACGGTCACTGTGAAACTGAAGCTTAGAGGCTTTTCCTGGAACCCCTTCCAGTTGCTTCGCCACCGAAGTGGCTCGCCTCGCACCCTTGAATTCCGCGCCCGGATTTGCCAAAGCGCCTTCTCCAATGCAAGGACCGGGACTTCCAACACCCGGACAACCTTCCGCGATCCGTCCCCCCATCGCATTTCACAATGGTGCAGAAATATTAATCTGCTTCCCATCAGCTACGCATTTCTGCCTCGCCTTAGGGGCCGACTCACCCTACGCCGATGAACGTTGCGTAGGAAACCTTGGGCTTACGGCGAGGGGGCCTTTCACCCCCTTTATCGCTACTCATGTCAGCATTCGCACTTCCGATACCTCCAGCACACTTTCCAGTGCACCTTCGCAGGCTTACGGAACGCTCTCCTACCATGCACATTACTGTGCATCCGCAGCTTCGGTATATGGCTTAGCCCCGTTACATCTTCCGCGCAGGACGACTCGATCAGTGAGCTATTACGCTTTCTTTAAAGGGTGGCTGCTTCTAAGCCAACCTCCTGACTGTTTTAGCCTTCCCACTTCGTTTCCCACTTAGCCATATTTGGGGACCTTAGCTGGCGGTCTGGGTTGTTTCCCTCTTGACACCGGACGTTAGCACCCGATGTCTGTCTCCCGTGATTGCACTCTTCGGTATTCGGAGTTTGCTATGGCGTAGTAATCCGCAATGGACCCCACAACCATGACAGTGCTCTACCCCCGAAGGTGATACACGAGGCACTACCTAAATAGTTTTCGGAGAGAACCAGCTATTTCCAGGTTTGTTTAGCCTTTCACCCCTATCCACAGCTCATCCCCTAACTTTTCAACGTTAGTGGGTTCGGTCCTCCAGCACGTGTTACCGTGCCTTCAACCTGGCCATGGATAGATCACCTGGTTTCGGGTCTACACCCAGCGACTGGACGCCCTGTTCGGACTCGCTTTCGCTACGCCTGCCCTAATCGGTTAAGCTCGCCACTGAATGTAAGTCGCTGACCCATTATACAAAAGGTACGCCGTCACCCCTTCGCAGAGGCTCCGACTGTTTGTATGCATGCGGTTTCAGGATCTGTTTCACTCCCCTCCCGGGGTTCTTTTCGCCTTTCCCTCACGGTACTGGTTCACTATCGGTCGATCACGAGTATTTAGCCTTGGAGGATGGTCCCCCCATCTTCAGACAGGATTTCACGTGTCCCGCCCTACTTCTCGTACACCCAGTTCTTCCATGCTGTTTTCGTCTACAGGGCTATCACCTGCTATGGCCGCACTTTCCAGAGCGTTCGACTAACAATACAGATAACGTGTACCGGCTGATCCCATTTCGCTCGCCACTACTCTGGGAATCTCGGTTGATTTCTTTTCCTGCGGTTACTTAGATGTTTCAGTTCACCGCGTTCGCCTCACGCAGCCTATGGATTCAGCTACGGATACTCCATTAGGAGTGGGTTTCCCCATTCGGACATCTCCGGATCAATGCTCGTTTGCCAGCTCCCCGGAGCTTTTCGCAGGCTACCGCGTCCTTCATCGCCTGTGATCGCCAAGGCATCCACCACATGCACTTGTTCGCTTGACCCTATAACGGGTGTGTCTCTGTGTCGACCCACGCTAGCGCTTTAGCGCTTACGTGGGTCCCATCCCCGCAGGGGATAGACGCACTCGCTACAGGTTGAGTATTCGTGTTGCGCCGTATTCCAAAGCAATCTTTCGATCACCTTTAAAATACATCGATACAATCACAACCCTGATTCACCTACTCCGCACCCATCTCCAGGTGCCTTTCGTGAATCTCTTTACTACTTCTTCCTGATTGTTAAAGAACGGCAGCCGGTATGAAGCCTGTGCCTCATACCGCTCTGACTGGCTCAATCGCCAATGCAAAGTACTCAGCATCACTTCGTGCTGAACCCTTGGCATTGAGGATTGGTGGAGGATGACGGGATCGAACCGACGACCCCCTGCTTGCAAAGCAGGTGCTCTCCCAGCTGAGCTAATCCCCCAGTCTCACAGATACTCCAGCGGCCCCAGCCCTTCAGCTCACCAGACAAGACACTGGTGGGTCTGGATGGATTCGAACCATCGACCCCCGCCTTATCAAGACGGTGCTCTAACCGGCTGAGCTACAGACCCCTGAGCCTGTCTGCGTTTCTTCTAACCACAGCCGATAAGCGTGAGCACTTGAGTGCAATGAATGCACAGCTCTGGAAAGGAGGTGATCCAGCCGCACCTTCCGATACGGCTACCTTGTTACGACTTCACCCCAGTCATGAATCCTACCGTGGTGACCGTCCTCCTTGCGGTTAGACTAGCCACTTCTGGTAAAACCCACTCCCATGGTGTGACGGGCGGTGTGTACAAGACCCGGGAACGTATTCACCGCGGCATGCTGATCCGCGATTACTAGCGATTCCAGCTTCACGCACCCGAGTTGCAGAGTGCGATCCGGACTACGATCGGTTTTCTGGGATTGGCTCCACCTCGCGGCTTGGCAACCCTCTGTTCCGACCATTGTATGACGTGTGAAGCCCTACCCATAAGGGCCATGAGGACTTGACGTCATCCCCACCTTCCTCCGGTTTGTCACCGGCAGTCTCCCTGGAGTGCTCTTGCGTAGCAACTAGGGACAAGGGTTGCGCTCGTTGCGGGACTTAACCCAACATCTCACGACACGAGCTGACGACAGCCATGCAGCACCTGTGTTATGGCTCCCTTTCGGGCACTCCCGCCTCTCGGCAGGATTCCATACATGTCAAGGGTAGGTAAGGTTTTTCGCGTTGCATCGAATTAATCCACATCATCCACCGCTTGTGCGGGTCCCCGTCAATTCCTTTGAGTTTTAATCTTGCGACCGTACTCCCCAGGCGGTCAACTTCACGCGTTAGCTACGTTACCAAGCCAATGAAGGCCCGACAACCAGTTGACATCGTTTAGGGCGTGGACTACCAGGGTATCTAATCCTGTTTGCTCCCCACGCTTTCGTGCATGAGCGTCAGTATTGGCCCAGGGGGCTGCCTTCGCCATCGGTGTTCCTCCACATCTCTACGCATTTCACTGCTACACGTGGAATTCCACCCCCCTCTGCCATACTCCAGCGCTGCAGTCACCAATGCAGTTCCCAGGTTAAGCCCGGGGATTTCACATCGGTCTTACAGCACCGCCTGCGCACGCTTTACGCCCAGTAATTCCGATTAACGCTCGCACCCTACGTATTACCGCGGCTGCTGGCACGTAGTTAGCCGGTGCTTATTCTTCCGGTACCGTCATCCCTCACGGATATTAGCCACGAGGTTTTCTTTCCGGACAAAAGTGCTTTACAACCCGAAGGCCTTCTTCACACACGCGGCATTGCTGGATCAGGCTTGCGCCCATTGTCCAAAATTCCCCACTGCTGCCTCCCGTAGGAGTCTGGGCCGTGTCTCAGTCCCAGTGTGGCTGGTCGTCCTCTCAGACCAGCTACAGATCGTCGGCTTGGTAGGCCTTTACCCCACCAACTACCTAATCTGCCATCGGCCGCCCCTTGAGCGCGAGGTCCCGAAAGATCCCCCGCTTTCCTCTCCCGAGCGTATGCGGTATTAATCCGGCTTTCGCCGGGCTATCCCCCACTCCAGGACACGTTCCGATGTATTACTCACCCGTTCGCCACTCGCCACCAGACCGAAGTCCGTGCTGCCGTTCGACTTGCATGTGTAAGGCATGCCGCCAGCGTTCAATCTGAGCCAGGATCAAACTCTTCAGTTCAAACCTGTTACTGTGTTCGGGCTCTCTCGAACCCGGTCGCTCACTCAACGTACTGACGATGATTGATCCGTCTTTCGACAGACAAACCTTCCTCTAATACTGTGTGAGGCTTCTGATACTTCTGCCTGATAGCAGACTCCGGAGAATCCGCCGCCGCATTCCGCATCAAGCGCCCACACTTATCGACTGTTAGTTTTTAAAGATCGGTCCGCCAAACCCGCCGCGCCTGAACCACCACTACCCGGCACCGCTTCGTTTGCGTCGCTGCGTCTGCAGCAGAGAAACGAGATTATGGAGACTCTCTCGCGTCTCGTCAATACCCGTTTTTGCTTTCGCTTAAAAAAGTTGCCGCTCACTTCCGGGTCGCATCCACCACGACCTCGACAGGAACTGCAGCGGCCATAGCCGCGTAGCCCGCGTCGCTCGGATGGATGTGATCGCCGCTATCGAAAGCGCGCTGCAGACGCTCCGGCTGCGCCCGATCGCGCAACGCCGCGTCGAAGTCGACGACGCCATCGAAAGCACGACTAGTTCGGATCCACTGATTAACCGCGAGTCGGATGTTTTCCCGCTCCGGTGGCAGCGACGCCGGCGTCAGCGTCGCGCCGAACATCTTGACACCGTTGCGCCGCGCGGCCGCGATCACTCGCTGGTAACCGGCGATCAGATCGGCAGCCGTGACCGACGTATGAGGAAAATCGCAGTCGAGCCCGCCATGAGGCGGCATTGCCGCAAAGTTGATGTCGTTGATGCCAATCAGCAGGATCGCCGCTTTGACGCCTGGACGTCGCAAAACGTCGCGCTCGAAGCGGCTCGCAAGCGCGTCGCCATAGCAAGGCGAGTCGCTCAGGAGCCGGTTGCCGCTGATGCCGAGATTCACGATCGCGGTCGACTGCGCGCCGCTGGCCGCCAGCCGCCGAGCCAGCGCATCCGGCCAGCGACGGTTCTGGTTGAGGGTGGAGCGCATGCCGTCGGTGATCGAGTCGCCGATCGCGGCCACGGCAAGCGACGGTGCCGCCGTCTCCACCGACAAACCCGTGACCCACACATATTGCGTGAAGCGTCCGGGAAACGCCGTGGCGGACGCGTCGGTGGTGTGATTGCCAGGTTCGGACACATAATTCACCTGATTCGACACTCGGTGCCATGCGACGATCCGCTGCTCCGGTCCCACGAACGCACTGATCGCATATGGCGCGCCATCGACGACATCGATCGCGACCGGATCGCTGTCCACCTCGCCGCCAGGCGGAACGCTGACCGCGCCCTTACCGCCAAACGTCACCCGACTGCCGGCGCCCTCGACTGCTGCCGCGCCACCGGCGGAGCGCGCGATGCGCAGTTCCTCGATGACGAGAGGCGTCTTGCCGTACGCATTACTCAGATGAATTCGCGCCACCCTCCCCGACAACGTCGGATACACGATTTGCCGAACGGTGCGCCCGGCGACTTCCGGCGCGCGATACAGCGGTGGCAACTCGGCCCGCTGTGGAATCGGTTGCAGCGCGGTCGCCCAAACGGCGACCCAATGCTCGGACGCTTCGGCAGCGAACGCACTCGAGGAACCGACAAACGGGGCAAATTGGGCAAGCAGCGCCGCGCCGCATGCGGCAGCCAGGGTGCGAATAGTCATTCGGAGGATCGGTTCGAGGCGAAACGCGCATTGTGCCCGAACGACGCGGCAAGCGCCGGCAAGCGCCGGCAGGTCCGCTGACCCCGGCGCCCGGCGGCTGTGCCGGTTCGGTCTCACGCCGTTTGCCGACTCATGATCTTCAGCGCGACCGCTTCGGCGACCTCGATTCCGTCGATTGCCGCGGAGTAGATCCCGCCCGCATACCCCGCACCCTCGCCCGCCGGATACAGCCCGTTGACGTTGACACTCTGGTAGTCGTCGCCGCGACGCACGCGTACCGGCGACGAAGTTCGCGTTTCAACGCCGGTCAGCACCGCATCATGCATCGCGAAACCTGCGATTTTCTTCTCCATCTGTGGCAGCGCTTCGCGAATCGCTTCGATCGCGTAGTCGGGCAGCGCGGTGCTGAGATCGGTTGGCCGCACGCCCGGCTTGTACGACGGAACGACCGAGCCGAGTGAAGTGGACGACCGCCCCGCGATGAAGTCGCCGACCAACTGCCCTGGAGCCATATAGTTACCGCCACCGAGCTCGAACGCCCGCTCCTCCCACTTGCGCTGGAACGCGATGCCGGCGAGCGGCCCGCCCGGGTAGTCGTCTGGCGTAATGCCGACCACGATGCCCGCGTTCGCGTTGCGCTCCGCGCGCGAGTACTGGCTCATGCCGTTCGTGACGACGCGCCCCAGCTCGGACGTGGCCGCCACCACGGTGCCGCCGGGACACATGCAGAAGCTATAAACCGCTCGCCCGTTGCTGCAGTGGTGCACCACCTTGTAGTCGGCTGCGCCGAGCTGTTTGTGACCGGCAAATTTCCCAAAACGGCTCCGATCGATGATCCCTTGCGGATGCTCGATCCGAAAACCGAGCGAAAACGGCTTCGCCTCGACGTGAACGCCGCGGTCGTACAGCATCTGGAAGGTATCGCGTGCGCTATGGCCGACCGCCAGCACAACGTGGTCGCAGCGCAGCGTCTCGCCGGTCGACAGCTTCAGCCCGCGCACCTGGCCGTTGTCGATGTCGATGTCCTCGACACGCGTTTCGAAGCGCACTTCGCCGCCCAACTCGTGGATGCTCGCGCGCATCTTCTCGACCATGCTGACGAGACGAAACGTGCCGATATGCGGCCGGCTCAGGTACAGGATGTCCTCCGGCGCACCGGCCCGCACGAATTCGTCGAGCACCTTGCGGCCGTAGTGTTTCGGGTCCTTGATCTGGCTGTAGAGCTTGCCGTCCGAAAAGGTGCCCGCGCCGCCTTCGCCGAACTGCACGTTCGACTCGGGATTCAGCACCGATTTGCGCCACAGGCCAAACGTGTCCTTGGTGCGCTCACGTACGGCCTTGCCGCGCTCGAGGATGATCGGCCGGAAGCCCATCTGCGCGAGGATCAGGCCCGCGAACAGTCCGCACGGCCCCATGCCGATGACGACCGGACGCGGCGTGCTCAGTTGGGCGGGCGCTTCGGCGACGAACTTGTAGCTCATGTCGGGCGTCACGCCGCAATGCGGCACGTCGGTGAGCCGTTTCAGCGCGGCCCCTTCATCCTTGACCTCGACATCGACGATGTAGGTGAGCTTGATGTCGGCGCGCTTGCGCGCGTCGTGCGCGCGGCGAAACACGGTGTATCGGATGAGCCCGTCCCGCGCCACGCCGAGTTCCGTGAGGCGCGCACGGATGGCGGCTTCGAGGGCGCTTTCGGGATGATCGAGCGGGAGTTTGATTTCGCTTAGACGTAACATGAGTGCCGGAGATGCAAGTGGGCCGCAAATCGCGGCCAATTCGCAATTTTACCGGTAAGTGTCGGCGCGGGGTGACGGCCGGTCATGAAGCGCCGGCCCTTCGAAACCGGGCAAACCGGCATGCATGCTTCGACGCACTCAATGAGCTATCGGCCCCAACGTCTCTGCACAAAAAATTTATTAACCGACCGGTCGGTTGGTTTATACTACGCCGACACAGACCACTCCTCCAGAGAGAGCGTCCCTCATGTACACCCAATCCCTCGATATCCCCGGCAACGTCGCCCCGCTGGACGCGGACGCGAATTCGCCCGAACAACAGGCTCGCTTCGACGCGGTCATGAGCGCCGACGGCAAGATCGAGCCGCAGGACTGGATGCCCGACGCGTACCGCAAAACGCTGGTGCGGCAGATCTCGCAGCATGCGCACTCGGAGATCGTCGGCATGCTGCCCGAGGGCAACTGGATCACGCGCGCGCCGAGCCTCAAGCGCAAGGCGATCCTGATCGCCAAGGTGCAGGACGAAGCCGGCCACGGCCTCTATCTGTATAGCGCCGCCGAAACGCTCGGTGTCTCGCGCGAGCAGCTGATCGACGCTCTGCACGCGGGCAAGGCCAAGTATTCGAGCATCTTCAACTACCCGACACCCACCTGGGCCGACGTCGGCGTGATCGGCTGGCTCGTCGACGGCGCGGCGATCATGAACCAGATCCCGCTGTGCCGCTGCACGTACGGCCCGTACGCCCGCGCGATGATCCGCATCTGCAAGGAAGAGTCGTTCCATCAGCGCCAGGGCTTCGACGCGCTGCTCGCGATGATGGCCGGCACCGAGGCGCAGCGCGCTCTGGTCCAGCAGGCGGTGAACCGCTGGTGGTGGCCGGTGCTGATGATGTTCGGCCCGAGCGACAAGGATTCGGTCCACAGCAACCAGTCGGCCAGATGGGGCATCAAGCGCATCACCAACGACGACCTGCGCCAGAAATTCGTCGATGCGACCGTCGAGCAGGCGAAGGTGCTCGGCGTCACGCTGCCCGACGCGGACCTCAAATGGAACGAGGCGCGCGGCCACTACGACTACGGCGACATCGACTGGGAAGAGTTCTGGCGCGTCGTCAATGGCGACGGCCCGTGCAACCGCGAGCGCCTCGCGACCCGCGTGAAGGCCCATGAAGACGGCGCCTGGGTACGCGAAGCCGCGCTCGCCCACGCGGAAAAGCAGCGCCAGCGCGCGCAACAGCACGCCGCCTGAGTGGCACCGCACATCAAAGGAATCAGGAGATCAGCAATGAACAAGGAATGGCCGATTTGGGAAGTGTTCGTGCGCAGCAAGCAGGGACTCGACCATAAACACTGCGGCAGTCTGCATGCCGCCGACGCGCCGATGGCGCTGCGCATGGCGCGCGACGTCTACACGCGCCGCCAGGAAGGCGTGAGCATCTGGGTGGTGCCGTCCTCGGCGATCACGGCCTCGGCGCCGCACGAGAAGGCCGAGCTGTTCGAACCGGCGGGCGACAAGATCTATCGCCACCCGACGTTCTACACGCTCCCCGACGAAGTCAACCACATGTAAGCGCGGCCATGACCACTACGTCCACTACGTCCACTACGCCCGAACATCTCCAGTACGTGCTGCGCCTCGCGGATACCGCGCTGATCCTCGGTCAGCGCAACACCGAGTGGTGCGGCCACGGCCCGATCCTCGAAGAGGACATCGCGCTGTCGAACATGAGCCTCGACCTGATCGGCCAGGCGCGCCTGCTGTACACGCACGCGGCCACGCTCGAAGCGCCGCTCGCCGGCCGTCAGCGCAGCGAAGACGACTACGCGTACTTCCGCGCCGAGCGCGAATTCGCGAACTACACGCTCGCCGAGCTGCCGCATTACGGGCCGCTCGCCGGCACCGCGCAGGCCGGGAAGGATTACGCGGTCACGATCGTGCGCAACTTCCTGTACGCGACGCTGATGATGCATCTGTGGGGTGCGCTGACGGGCTCCACCGACGCGCAGCTCGCCGCGATCGCCGCGAAGTCGATCAAGGAAACGCAGTACCACGTGCATCACGCGAGCGAGTGGCTGATCCGTTTCGGCGACGGCACCGACGAATCGCACCGTCGCGCGCAGGCCGCGCTCGACTATCTGATGCCGTACACGTACGAGTTCTTCAGCGGGGACGCGGTGGAAGACGCGGTCGCCGCGGCCGGCATCGGCCCGCGCACCTCGGCGCTGGAAGCCGCGTGGCTCGACGACGTGCGCGCCACCCTCGACCAGGCCACGCTGACGCTGCCCGCGGCGCTGCGGCACGTGAGCACGGGCAAGCACGGCGAGCATTCGGAGCACATGGGTTTCGTGCTCGCCCAAATGCAGAGCCTCGCGCGCCAGCATCCGGGCGCCAGCTGGTGAGTACGCGATGACGACCTCGACCGCCCCGCAGCCCGCGAACGCCGCCGCTGCCACCACCGATGCCGCGCTCACCCGCGCATGGACCGTGCTCGAAGCGGTACCCGACCCGGAGATCCCGGTGGTGTCGATCCGCGAGCTCGGCATCCTGCGCGACGTGCGACGCGCCGCCGACGGCGCGCTCGAAGTCGCGATCACGCCGACCTACTCGGGCTGCCCGGCGATGTCGCAGATTGCCGAAGACATCGGCCGTGCGCTCGAGGCCGCGCAGCTCACGCCATACCGCGTCGCCACCGTGCTCGCGCCGGCGTGGACCACCGACTGGATCACGGCCGAAGCCCGCGAAAAACTGCGCGTCTACGGCATCGCGCCGCCGACGGGCAACTGCGGTTCAGCCGCGACGTCAGCGCCGCAGGAGAAAGTGCTGCGCTTCGTGCCGCGCGCGCTGCCGGCCCCAGGCTGCCCACGCTGCGGCTCGGCGCACACCGAGCGGCTCGCGCAATTCGGCTCGACCGCCTGCAAGGCCCTGTATCGCTGCCTCGACTGCCGCGAACCCTTCGACTACTTCAAACCGTACTGATATGGCCACCCCGCAATTCCATCCGCTGCGTATCCGCGAAGTGCGCCCCGAAACCGCCGATGCGGTCTCGGTCGCCTTCGAAGTCCCGCCCGAACTGCGCGACCACTATCGCTTCACGCAGGGGCAGTTCGTCACGCTGAAGACGCATATCGACGGTGAGGAAACGCGCCGTTCGTATTCGATCTGCGTGGGCGTCACCGACTACGATCGCGACGGCGAGTTGCGCATCGGCATCAAGCGCGTGCGCGGCGGGCGTTTCTCGAACTTCGCGTTCGACACGCTGCAGCCGGGCCACACGATCGACGTGATGACGCCCGACGGCCGTTTCTTCACGCACCTGAACGCGGAACAGGGGCAGCAGTACCTCGCATTCTCGGGCGGCTCGGGCATCACGCCGGTGCTCGCGATCATCAAGACGACGCTCGAAGTCGAGCCGCGCAGCACCTTCACGCTCGTCTACGGCAACCGCAGCGTCGACCAGATCATGTTCGCCGAGGAGCTCGAGGATCTGAAGAACCGCTTCATGAACCGCTTCGTGCTGTATCACGTGCTGTCGGACGACCTGCAGGACGTCGAGCTGTTTAACGGCGTGCTCGACCAGGAAAAATGCGCGGCGTTCATCGAGCAGCTGCTGCCGGCCGACGCGATCGACGAAGCGTTCATCTGCGGCCCCGCGCCGATGATGGATGCGGCCGAGGCCGCGCTCAAGGCAGCCGGCGTGCCGCCCGCGAAGGTGCACGTCGAGCGCTTCGGTACGCCGCTGCCGCAGGCGGGCGTGCCGCCCGTCGAGATCACCGCGGACACCCCCGCGGCCGAGCTCGAAATCGTGCTCGACGGCAAGCGCCGCAAGCTGCGCCTGCCGTATCAGGGCACGAGCGTGCTCGACGTCGGGCTGCGCGCCGGTCTCGCGCTGCCGTATGCGTGCAAGGGCGGCGTGTGCTGCACCTGTCGCGCGAAGGTGCTCGAGGGCGAAGTGAAGATGGAAAAGAACTACACGCTCGAAGAACACGAGGTCCGCGACGGGTTCGTGCTGACGTGTCAGTGTCATCCGGTTAGCGACAAGGTCGTCGTCAGTTACGACGAACGTTGAGTCGAGTGCTTTCGTGGTCTAGGTACGGACTGCCCTCCCGTGACGTCCGCCACCGCTTTCGGCCGTTTCGTGATCCGCTTAAACTAGGGGCCGCTCATCGATCGGGACATCGGGTTCCAGTCGGCGAGCGGCCTCTTTTTGTTACAGCTGCTGACGTCACTGCAAGCCCTTGCCCATGAGCACGATTCACCTCACCAACGGCGACGTCGCCGCCGAGTCGCTGCGTACCGCGTTGGACCAGGCGGGCCGCGACGATCGCGTGCAGCCGCTGCGGGACGATCTGGCGGTCGGCCCGTTACGCGGCGTCGACGACGCTCCGCACGTGCGCGCCGACTTCTGGGAACGCGTCAGCGCCGACACGCAACGCGACTTCGTGCGCGAGTTCCGCGAACAGGCCGCGGTGCTCGACGGCCTCGCCAACAGCACCGCGAATCTCGTGGTGTGGCACGCCGAAAGCGCGTCCGATCAACTGATGCTGCGCCGCGTCTGCTACCTGGTGCGCAATAGCCCGCAGCGTTTGAACGAAGTGCGTCTGTCGATCGCCGACCTCACCGATCCGCAAGCGTGGGCGCATACCCGCAAGGATCGCGCGACATCGGTCGGCATGTTTGCGCCGGACGTATTGCAGACACACCTGCCGGACGCCGCGCCGATTTCCGTGCTGCGCATCAGCCGGCTCGCGCTCGAATGGCAGGAGGTCAAACAGGCGAACGGCGAGACGCGGCGCTGGCGTGACAACACCTTCACGAGCGGCAGCGTTGCCGAAATCGACGCGCTGATCCTCGAACGGGCAACCGACGCCTGGCAGCCCGCCGCGCGCGTCGCCGCCTACGTGATGACCGCCGAGTTGTGGTTCCTCGTCAGCGACAGCATCGTGCTGTGGCGCATGCGCGAACTCGCGGCGCTGCGGCGCATCCGCCTGCGCGGCGACGCGAACGAATGGCGCTCGCTCGAACTGCGCGCGGCATCCGCCCCCTGCTCACCCCAATAAGATAAGAACAGACGAATATGGCCCGCACCCGAGCCCCCGACCACGAAACCCAACGCGAGCAGATTCTCGAACTGGCCGCCGCGAAGTTCGCGCAGACCAGCTATCCAAGCACGTCGATGGCCGATCTTGCCGCGGCGAGCGGCACCTCGAAAGCGCGCCTCTATCACTATTACGACAGCAAGGAAGCAATCCTGTTCGATCTGCTCGATCGCTACACGAAGCGCCTGATGCTGATCATCGCCGAGGTGGAAGGATCGAGCCAGCGGCGCGAACTGAGCGAGCGAGAAACCTTCGCGGAGCTGATCCGCGCGTTTCTGTCCGAGTATGAGACGTCGCACAGCCGGCACGTCGCGCTGCTGAACGATGTCAAGTATCTGGTCGATTCGCAGCGCGAGATCATCCTGAACCGTCAGCGCGACGTAGTCGCCGCCTTCGCGCGGCAGCTCGTGCGCGCCTATCCCGAACGCGCGACTCGCGACAACCAGACCGCGCTGACGATGATGGTGTTCGGCATGATCAACTGGACCTTCACGTGGCTCAAGCCGGACGGCCGGATGGGCTATCGCGAGTTCGCCGAGCAGGTGGTCGGCATGGTCGAGCATGGTCTCGGCAGCGCGCCGGCCAGGTAGACGATGGTCTGAACAGATCGCAACCCGCACACCGGATGTTGCAAAGCAACAACATGCAGACCACATAAATCGGCGCAGGGAATCCATGCGGCATCGTGTCACGAACGTGCGATCACTTTTAACTTCTGTTTAAAATCAAATAATTAAATTTAGGGTTCCAGCGCTCCAGGTATTCACCTCGACTTTTGATACGGGTTTTCCCTAGTGAATGGCTTAGGTTTCCGTTAAAATCGGTTTTGCGGTGCACAACGCCGCCCGATTAAAAGGAGAACCCGACCATGAACATGCTGACCCATCGCAACACCGAGCCGATCGCGCCGAACGATCGCGCGTCGCTGCCTGCTGAACGCGCGCACGTTCTGGTCCGTGAACTCACCGCCGCCGATCGCGAACGCCTGCTTGCTCACTTCCTCGCGCTCGACGAAGAAGACCGTCTGCTGCGCTTCGGCCAGGTCGTGCCGAACCATGTGATCGAAAACTACGTGCGCGCGATCGACTTTACGCGCGACACCGTATTCGGCGTGTTCAACAGCAAGCTGGAACTGAGCGGCGTCGGCCATCTGGCCTACCTGCCGGCCGAAGGCAACAAGCGCACCGCCGAATTCGGCGTCTCCGTGCTCGAAAGCGCACGCGGCATCGGTATCGGCTCGAGGCTATTCGAGCGCGCCGCGATCCGCAGCCGCAACACGCATGTGACGACGCTGTACATCCACTGCCTGGCGCGCAATTCGACCATGATGCACATCGCCAGGAAGGCCGGCATGAAGATCGAGTACGCGTACGGCGAGGCCGACGCCTATCTGACGCTGTCGCCGGCCGATCAGTCGAGCATCCTCGCGGAAATGCTGCAGGAGCAGGCCGCCGTGTTCGATTACGCGCTCAAGCGCCACGCACGCCAGGCATCGCGACTGTTCGAGTCGTTCATGCCGGTGGCTGTCGCTGCCTGAATAATCGCTATGGGGAAATGAGATTGGGGCGGCCGCAAGGTCGCCCTTTTTCTATCTGTACCCAATCAACGCCACGCGTAGGACCGTGCGCGGAAGCCTACAAAATGGGCAGCGCTGTCGTTTCCTTGATCTTTTCTAGCGAAAAGCTCGATTTCACATCGATCACCGATGGATGCCGCAGCAATTGATCCTGCACGAAGCGCGAAAAGTGCGCCATGTCCTCCACCTGGACGCGCAGCAGGTAATCCATCTCACCCGTCATCGCGTGACATGCGACAACTTCGGGCCACGTCTGCACGGCCGCGCCAAACAGATCGGCGTGCGTGGCCTCGCCATGCGGACTGAACGCGCGACCGCCACCCTTCTCCAGCCGCACGCTGACATACGCGAGCAGGTCAAGCCCGAGACGTTGGGCGTCGAGCAGCGCGACATAGCCGCGAATCACGCCGCTTTCCTCGAGCCGGCGAATCCGCCGCAGGCACGGACTCGGCGACAGATTGATCCGTTCCGCAATCTCCTGATTCGACAGCCGGCCATTCTCCTGAAGGATCGCCAGAATGCGTCGATCGATCGCGTCTATCTCGTTACTAGCCATGTTCTGCCGCGTATCCGTTGAATAAAGCCATAAACTGGCTCAAGCGTAGCGACGCGCGATTAAGTTCGCAAGTATTTGCCTTCATCTCAGTCCTACACTTGCCCCATCCGGTCGCGCTCAGCCGACCGTCCCGCGCGCTCACCGCCAGCGCGCCTTGGCAACCCTCTTGCACGGGATTGGAGACAGACGATGCAGGTTTCAACTTGGGAAAATCCTGTCGGCACTGACGGCTTCGAATTCATCGAATACACGGCGCCGGACCCGAAAGCGCTCGGCAAGCTGTTCGAACAGATGGGCTTCACGGCCGTCGCGCGGCATCGTCATAAGGACGTGACGCTGTATCGTCAGGGCGACATCAACTTCATCGTCAACGCGGAGAAGCATTCGTTTGCGCAGCGCTTCGCGCGCTTGCATGGCCCGTCGATCTGCGCGATTGCGTTTCGCGTACAGGACGCCGCGAAGGCCTACGCCCAAGCGCTCGAAAAAGGCGCATGGGGTTTCGACAACAAGACCGGCCCGATGGAGCTGAACATCCCGGCGATCAAGGGCATTGGCGATTCGCTGATCTATTTCGTCGACCGCTGGCGCGGCAAGAACGGCGCGACGCCGAACAGCATCGGTGACATCGACATTTACGACGTCGACTTCGAGCCGATGCCGGGCGCGAACCCGAACCCGGTCGGCCACGGCCTGACCTATATCGATCACCTGACTCACAACGTGCATCGCGGCCGCATGCAGGAATGGGCAGAGTTCTACGAGCGCCTGTTCAACTTCCGCGAGGTGCGCTACTTCGACATCGAGGGCAAGGTGACGGGCGTCAAGTCGAAAGCGATGACCTCGCCGTGCGGCAAGATTCGCATTCCGATCAACGAGGAAGGCTCGGACACCGCCGGTCAGATCCAGGAATACCTGGACGCGTACCACGGCGAAGGCATCCAGCACATCGCGCTCGGCACCAGCGACATCTACCGCACCGTCGACGGCCTGCGCGCATCGGACATTTCACTGCTCGACACGATCGACACGTACTACGAACTCGTCGACCGACGCGTGCCGAATCATGGCGAGCCGCTCGAGGAACTGCGCAAGCGCAAGATCCTGATCGACGGCGCACCGGACGATCTGCTGCTGCAGATCTTCACCGAAAACCAGATCGGCCCGATCTTCTTCGAGATCATTCAGCGCAAGGGCAACCAGGGCTTTGGCGAAGGCAACTTCAAGGCGCTGTTCGAATCGATCGAGCTCGATCAGATTCGCCGCGGCGTCGTGCAGGACAAGACCTGACCATGGAGACTCGCGCCTGATCGGCGCGCACAAGAAAAAAGGGCGAGGATCGCAGGATCCTCGCCCTTTTACGTTGCAACGCCGCCGCTCTCTTCGGAACGGCGGCCGGTCGTCATAAGACGCGCGCGATGCGGTGCGTCATGAATTCTGCCTGTACCGATCGCTGCCGATCGCACTGTCGACCCGCGCCGGCGCCACCTGCGCCGTGCGGATGATCGCGTTCGACAGTGCCCCCGTGCTGCCCGGATTCGAGCGCACCGGCGCGCTCATCGCGAAGAAAGCGGCGGAAACCATCAGGAAGGTCTGGATGTTTCTTGTGTTCATGCGTACTCCTTTTCTAACTGCCCTGCTGTCCAGAAGCTGCACAGAATGCGCGGCGTTCGGCATCGCTCGCAGGTCGGGGTTAGACAGTCGTTTTCACTGCGGTTCCGCAAATTTGTAGGTTTTACAGCTTGTTACACGCGCAGGCGCAATACAACTCCATTCCGGCGGAAATCCGCGACAACTGCTGACAACACGTAGGCAACTCGTCGCGAAACCGGCCGAAATCAGATCGTGCGCGGGCGATTTTTGATCCGCTGCGGCGGGTTTCCACCAGTGCTACCATCGCTTAAAACCCGTCAATATGACGACCCCGGCCCCAGCATTCACGAGATGCCGGGGCCAGAAAAGTTTTGGTGATCCCAAGCTGAAGTGGAGGAGTACACATAATGAATGCCCCGCTAGACGCAGGTCAGCGAGCCTCGCTCGAAGCCGCGTTGTCTTCCGTCACGCTCGACGACAAATACACCCTCGATCGCGGCCGCGCGTACATGAGCGGCATCCAGGCGCTGGTGCGTCTGCCGATGCTGCAACAGGAACGCGACCGCGCCGCCGGCCTCAACACGGCCGGCTTCATCTCCGGCTACCGCGGATCGCCGCTCGGCGGGCTCGACCAGTCGCTGTGGAAAGCGAAAAAGCATCTGGCCGCGCATCAGGTGGTGTTCCAGCCCGGCGTCAACGAAGACCTCGCGGCCACCGCCGTGTGGGGTTCGCAGCAGGTCAATCTGTACCCGAGCGCCAAATACGACGGCGTGTTTTCGATGTGGTACGGCAAGGGCCCCGGCGTCGACCGGTCCGGTGACGTCTTCAAGCACGGCAACTCGGCCGGCTCGTCGCGGCACGGCGGCGTTCTCGTGCTCGCCGGCGACGATCACGCCGCCAAATCCTCGACACTCGCGCACCAGTCCGAACACATCTTCAAGGCATGCGGGCTGCCGGTGCTGTTTCCGTCGAATGTGCAGGAATATCTGGACTTCGGCCTGCACGGCTGGGCGATGAGCCGCTACTCGGGCCTCTGGGTCGCGATGAAGTGCGTGACCGACGTGGTCGAATCGTCCGCATCGGTCGATATCGATCCGCACCGCACCAACATCATCCTGCCGGAAGACTTCGTGATGCCCGACGGTGGGCTGAACATCCGCTGGCCCGATCCGCCGCTCGTGCAGGAAGCGCGTCTGCTCGACTACAAGTGGTACGCGGGCCTCGCCTACGTGCGAGCGAACAAACTCGACCGCGTCGAAATCGATTCGCCGCATGCGCGCTTCGGCATCATGACCGGCGGCAAAGCTTATCTCGACGTGCGCCAGGCGCTGACCGACCTCGGTCTCGACGACGAAACCTGCTCGCGCATCGGCATCCGGCTGTACAAGGTCGGCTGCGTGTGGCCGCTCGAAGCGCAAGGTGCGCAGGCCTTCGCACGCGGTCTCGACGAAATTCTGGTGGTCGAGGAAAAGCGCCAGATCCTCGAATACGCGATCAAGGAAGAGCTGTACAACTGGCCCGACGCGCAGCGCCCGCGCGTATTCGGCAAGTTCGACGAGAAGGACGGCGCGGGCGGCGAATGGTCGGTGCCGATGGGCAACTGGCTGCTGCCGGCGCACTACGAGCTGTCGCCCGCGATCATCGCGAAGGCGATCGCCACGCGGCTCGACAAGTTCGATCTGCCGTCGGATGTGCGCGCCCGCATCGCCGCGCGCATCGCGGTGATCGAGGCGAAGGAAAAGGCGCTCGCGCGGCCGCGCGTCGAAGTCGAGCGCAAGCCGTGGTTCTGCTCGGGCTGCCCGCACAACACGTCGACCAACGTGCCGGAAGGCTCGCGCGCGATGGCCGGCATCGGCTGTCATTACATGACGGTCTGGATGGATCGCAGCACCAGCACGTTCAGCCAGATGGGCGGCGAAGGTGTCGCGTGGATCGGCCAGGCGCCGTTCACGAACGACAAGCACGTGTTCGCCAATCTCGGCGACGGCACCTACTTCCACTCGGGGCTGCTCGCGATTCGCGCGGCGATCGCGTCGAAGGCGAACATCACCTACAAGCTGCTGTACAACGACGCGGTCGCGATGACGGGCGGCCAGCCGGTCGACGGCGTGCTGAGCGTGCCGCAGATCACGCATCAGCTCGCCGCCGAAGGCGCGGCGAAGATCGTCATCGTCACCGATGAGCCGGAGAAGTACGCGGCAAACGTCGGCCTTGCGCCCGGCGTCGACATTCACCACCGCGACCAGCTCGACGACGTGCAGCGTCAGCTGCGCGAGGTTCCGGGCACCACGATCCTGATCTACGACCAGACCTGCGCGACCGAAAAGCGCCGTCGCAGGAAACGCGGCGCGTATCCCGATCCGGCACGACGCGTCGTGATCAACGAAGCGGTGTGCGAAGGCTGCGGCGACTGCTCGGTGAAGTCGAACTGCCTGTCGGTCGAACCGCTCGATACTGAGTACGGCACGAAGCGCCAGATCAACCAGTCGACCTGCAACAAGGACTTCTCGTGCGTGAACGGCTTCTGCCCGAGCTTCGTCTCCGTTGAAGGCGGCCAGTTGCGCAAGCCGAAGGCGGCGTCGGGCGCCGAAATGCCGCCGGTGCCGGATCCCGAGTTGCCGTCCATCGACCGTCCGTACGGCGTTCTGGTGACGGGCGTGGGCGGCACGGGCGTCGTCACGATCGGCGCGCTGCTCGGCATGGCCGCGCATCTCGAGAACAAGGGCGTCACGGTGCTCGACGTCACCGGCCTCGCGCAGAAAGGCGGCGCCGTGATGAGCCACGTGCAGATCGCGAAGCAGCCCGCCGACATCCACGCGACCCGCATCGCAATGGGCGAAGCGAGCCTCGTGATCGGCTGCGACGCGATCGTCACTGCCAGCGACGAATGCGTGTCGCGGATGCACACGGATCGCACGCGCGTCGTGCTGAACAGCGCGCACACGCCGACGGCCGAACTGATCAAGAACCCGAACTGGCGCTTCCCCGGCAGCAGCACCGAAGCCGACGTGCGCGCAGCGGCCGGCGATGACAACGTTTCGACCGTCGACGCGAATCACTTCGCCGTCGCGCTGCTCGGCGACGCGATCTACACGAACCCGTTCGTGCTCGGCTATGCGTGGCAGCGCGGCTGGGTGCCGCTCACGCACGAGTCGCTGATTCGCGCGATCGAGCTGAACAACGTGCAGGTGGACA
This sequence comes from Paraburkholderia sp. 35.1, assembly GCF_050436525.1. NCBI lineage: Bacteria > Pseudomonadati > Pseudomonadota > Betaproteobacteria > Burkholderiales > Burkholderiaceae > Paraburkholderia > Paraburkholderia sp. 35.1. The sequence goes on from NZ_JBNDMJ010000003.1 coordinate 1,690,359, forward strand.
AGAACCGCGCGGCGTTCGAATGGGGCCGGCGCGCCGCGCACGACCTGGCTGCGGTACGCAAGCTCGCGCAAACGCAGGGACGCGGCGATCCGGCCGACAGCGCGGGCGGCAAGATCATCGCGCTGCATACGCCGAAGGCGCTCGACACGCTGATCGACAAGCGCGTCGACTATCTGACCGCCTGGCAGAACCGTGCGTACGCGGAGCGCTATCGCGCGCTGGTGTCGCAGGTGCGAGCCGCGGAAGAAGCGCTCGATTCCGCCGACGGCCAAATGCCGCTGACCGAGGCGGTCGCGAAGAACCTGCACAAGCTGATGGCGTACAAGGACGAATACGAAGTCGCGCGTCTGTACAGCGACCCGGCGTTCATCGAAAAACTGAACGCGACGTTCGAAGGCGACTGGAAGCTGCACCTGCATCTCGCGCCGCCGACGCTATCGAAGAAGGACGCGCACGGCCATCTGGTGAAGAAGAAGTACGGCCCGTGGATGTTCCGCGCGATGCACGTGCTCGCGAAGCTCAAGTTCCTGCGCGGCACCGCGTTCGACGTGTTCGGCAACACCGGGGAGCGTCGCACCGAGCGCGCGCTGATCGGCGAATACGAGGCATTGGTGCGTCAGCTGATCGGCGGGCTGACTTCTCAGAAACGCGATCTCGCGGTCGAGCTCGCGAATCTGCCCGACGGCATCCGCGGCTATGGGCATGTGAAGGAAAACAACCTGAAAGGCGTGCGCATCAAGTGGAACGAGCTGCTCGCGCGTTGGCGTTCGCCGGATGCGGGCAAGACGCAGCACGCGGCTTGATCGACTCTCCCAGCTGAACCGAAAAGCGGCGGTCTGCACGGACCGCCGCTTCTTTTCAGGCGTGATGCACGTTACTTCGCGTTCACCGGCCTGCGCGCGTTCGCCGAAGCGACCGCCGTCATGTTGATGATACGGCGCACGGTCGCGGCCGGCGTCAGGATATGCACCGGCTTTTCCGCACCCAGCAGGAACGGTCCGACCGTCACACCCTCGCCGCCCACGACCTTCAGCAGGTTGTACGCGATGTTCGCCGCTTCGACGTTCGGCATGATCAGCAGATTCGCTTCGCCGGCGAGCGTCGTGCCCGGGAACGCGGCCTTGCGGACCGTCTCCGACAGCGCCGCGTCGCCGTGCATTTCACCGTCGATTTCGAGCGACGGCGCGCGTTGCGTGATCAGCTTGCGCGCCGCGGCCATGCGCTGCGACGACGACGACGGCGCGCTGCCGAAGTTCGAGTTCGACAGCAGCGCGACCTTCGGCGTGATGCCGAACTTCTCGATTTCGCGCGTGGCGAGCATCGTCATGTCGGCAAGCTGCTCGGCGGTCGGCACTTCGTTCACGTACGTGTCGCAGATGAACATGTTGCGGCCCGGCAGCATCAGCAGATTCATCGCGGCGAAGTTCTCGACGTCGTCGGCCTTGCCGAGCACCTGCTCGATGAAGTTCAGATGCGTGTGGAACTGGCCGATCATGCCGCAGATCATGCCGTCCGCTTCGCCAAGGCGCACGAGGATCGCGCCGATCAGCGTGTTGAACTTGCGCATCGCGGCCTTCGCGACGTCCGGCGTCACGCCTTCGCGCGCGCCGAGTTCGTGATACGCCTGCCAGCACTTGTGATAGCGCGGATCGTCTTCCGGATCGACGATCTCGACGTCTTCGCCGCACTTGAGCTTCGAGCCCATCTTCTTCAGACGCATCTCGATCACCGACGGACGGCCGACCAGGATCGGCTTGGCGATCTTTTCGAGCAGCACGAACTGCGCGGCGCGCAGCACGCGCTCGTCTTCGCCCTCCGCGAACACGATGCGCGCCGGTGCCGACTTCGCCGCCGCGAACACCGGCCGCATCACCATGCCCGAGCGATAGACGGTCGCGCCGAGCTGTTCGCGGTACGCATCCATGTCCTGGATCGGGCGCGTCGCGACGCCCGAATCCATTGCGGCCTGCGCGACGGCCGGCGCGATCTTGATGATCAGGCGCGGATCGAACGGCTTCGGAATCAGGTATTCGGGACCGAATTCGAGCGAGTGGCCTTCGTAGGCCTTCGCGACTTCATCGCCCTGGTCGGTTTCCTCGGCCAGTTCGGCAATCGCGCGCACGCACGCGAGCTTCATTTCTTCGGTGATCGTCGTCGCGCCGACGTCGAGCGCGCCGCGGAAGATGAACGGGAAACACAGCACGTTGTTGACCTGGTTCGGATAGTCCGACCGGCCGGTCGCGATGATGCAGTCCGGGCGCACCTTGCGCGCTTCTTCCGGACGGATTTCCGGCTCGGGGTTCGCGAGCGCGAGAATCAGCGGCTGCGAGCCCATTTCGGCGACCATCTCCGGCTTCAGCACGCCAGCGCTCGAGCAGCCGAGGAACACGTCCGCGCCGCGGATTGCATCGGCGAGCGAGCGCGCTTCGGTGTGCGCGGCATAGCGCTCCTTCGACGGATCGAGGTTGCCGCGCCCTTCGTAGATCACGCCCTTCGAGTCGGCGACGAGAATGTTCTGCTTCGACAGACCGAGATTGACGAGCAGATCCAGACACGCAATGGCCGCCGCGCCCGCGCCCGAACAGACCAGCTTCACTTCGTCGAGCCTCTTGCCGACCACCTTGAGGCCGTTCAGGATCGCCGCCGACGCGATGATCGCAGTGCCGTGCTGATCGTCGTGGAAGACCGGAATCTTCATACGTTCGCGCAGCTTCTTCTCGATGTAGAAGCACTCGGGTGCCTTGATGTCCTCGAGGTTGATGCCGCCCAGCGTGGGCTCGAGCATCGCGATCGCCTCGACGAGCTTGTCCGGATCGGATTCGCTCAGCTCGATGTCGAACACGTCGATGTCCGCGAACTTCTTGAACAGACACCCCTTGCCTTCCATCACCGGCTTCGCGGCAAGCGGGCCGATGTTGCCGAGGCCGAGCACCGCGGTGCCGTTCGTGATCACGCCGACGAGGTTGCCGCGCGACGTGTACTTCTGCGCGTCGAGCGGTTCCTCGTGAATTGCCATACAGGCTGCCGCCACACCCGGCGAATACGCGAGCGACAAATCCAGCTGGTTCGACAGTGGCTTGGTAGGCGTCACCGAAATCTTGCCAGGTTTCGGATTCTGGTGATATGCGAGAGCGCTTTGCTTGAGTTGTTCGTCCATTTCTAGGCCTGCGAGACGTAAGTGATTGGGCCCGGCGACATACATCGTTGCAGCGCTTTCATCTGTCGGACGGATAGCCGACCGAGGCGGTTTTCGCACGCGCCCGGTCAGGCGCGACGGCTTAGCTCGACGAACACGGGACGATGTGGAGTGCTTCGCGGGTCGATTAGTGTACACCCCGGACGTGTCGATGCACTGAGTGGTTAACAGGACTCGCCATTAGCGAAACAGGCGCTCAGGACGCTGCGTCGCCACGACCCGGCCATGCTTTTCCGCCACGCGGCAGGGCGCCATGCGGGCCGCATGGTCCACGCATTCGCAGTATTCGAAGCGATTGAAGGACGCGCTTCGTCGACGCGGTCAGTCGAGTTCGGCGCCGCGTCGCTCAGGAATCAGAAACAGGGTCGCGAGGATGTCCAGCAGGTAAATCGACGCCAGTAGCGCGAGCGCCGCGCCGAACGAGTAGCGCGCCGCCAGCGCGCCCACGACGACCGGCCCAAAGCCGCCCACCGCGCGACCCGCGTTGAACAGCACGTTTTGCGCGGTGGCGCGCGCATCGGTTGGATAGAGCTCCGAAATCAGCGCGCCGTAGCCGCCGATCATGCCGTTGACGAACACTCCCATCGCCGCGCCGCCGATCAGCAACGCCATCGGCGTCGTCAGTTGCGCATAGACGAACACCATGACGACGGCGCCCGCCTGGTAGAACAGGAACGTCGGCTTGCGGCCGAAGCGGTCGGCGGCGATGCCGAATAGCCAGATGCCGGCCGCCATGCCGAGAATCGTCGCGGCGGTCCACAGCCCCGATTTGGTCAGCGAGTAGCCGAAGGTCTTCGACAGATAGCTAGGTAGCCAGAGCATCAGCCCGTAATAGCCGAAGTTCTGCACCGAGCACAGGATCGTGACGCCGAGGCTCGCGCGCGTCGTGCGTCCATCGACGAACAGCAGTTTCAGCGGCAGCTTGCGCATGCCGCGCGCGACGCGTTGGTCGAAAAGCGCCGGCTCCTCGACGCGGCGCCGCACGAAGAACGACACGACCGCCGGCAGCAGCCCGAGCGCGAACATGCCGCGCCAGCCGATCACCGGCAGCAGCAGCGGCGTCAGCAACGCGGCCGCCAGCACGCCAAGCTGCCAGCCGAGCCCGACATACGACGACACCCGCGCCCGCTGCGACGCCGGCCACGCTTCGGCGACCAGCGTCATACCGATGCCGAATTCGCCGCCCAGCCCGATCCCGGCGATGGTCCGATAGATCAGCAGGTCCGTGTAGCCTTGCGCGAGCGCGCACAGGCCGGTGAACACCGCGAAGATCAGGATCGTCCACGTCAGCATGCGCACGCGGCCGAAATAATCGCTGAGCACGCCGAAGAGCACGCCGCCCGCCACCGCACCGATGAGCGTCCATGTGACCAGCGCACCGGCCTGCGAGGAACTCAGATGCAGGTCGGCGGCGATCACCGGCAGCATGAAGCCGAGAATCAGCAGATCGAAGCCGTCCATCGCATAGCCCAGCACCGACGCAAGCAGCGCGCGGCCCGCATAGCCCGGTTGGACGGCGGAGCGGGTTTCGGTAGCGGTGGCGGTGGCGGAGGCGGAGGCGGGTGGAGCGGCGTTCATTGAAAGCATTCCGTAGGTCTGAAGGCGGCTGCGTGGGACGCGTCCCGGGAAAGTCGCGTGAGTGTAAAGGCGGCCTCACCCGGTCACAAGACGATGCGCGCGCCAAAGCGCCCGCCGGCTGCGCCGCCGCGCACGACGGCCTCCTCGGTGCGACCCATTTCAGGTAAAATAGCGGCCCACGCGCGCAGCAAAAGCCGGTCTGTGCTCTTCCCCCGGCCGCGTATCCCGCCCAGCATGGCGCGGCATACCCCGCTTGCTGCGCCACCGGGCCCAGCGCCCGCTTCTCCCCCGCTCACTCCGAAGGATCCGCCCATGACAGGCTTCGATCGCCAGACGATCTCCGACACCACCGCCAAGATGCTGCTCGAAGTGCAAGCAGTGCATTTCAACGCGGAGAAACCGTATATTTTCACGTCCGGCTGGGCGAGCCCGGTGTATATCGACTGCCGCAAGCTGATCTCGTATCCGCGTGTGCGCCGCGGCCTGATGGAAATGGCCGAAGCGACGATCCTGCGCGACGTCGGCTATGAGCAGATCGACGCGGTCGCCGGCGGCGAAACCGCGGGCATCCCGTTCGCGGCATGGCTGTCCGACCGCCTGATGGTGCCGATGCAGTACGTGCGCAAGAAGCCGAAGGGTTTCGGCCGCAACGCGCAGATCGAAGGTCTGCTGACCGAAGGCCAGCGCGTGTTGCTCGTCGAAGACCTGACGACCGACAGCCGCAGCAAGATCAACTTCATCAACGCGCTGCGCACCGCCGGCGCGACGGTGAACCACTGCTTCGTGCTGTTCCACTACAACATCTTCAAGGAAAGCGTGTCGGTGCTGAAAGACATCGACGTCGATCTGCACGCGCTCGCCACGTGGTGGGACGTGCTGCGCGTCGCGAAGCAGAACAACTACTTCGACACGAAGACGATCGACGAAGTGGAAAAATTCCTGCACGCGCCGGCCGAGTGGTCCGCTGCACATGGCGGTGCGACGTCTACGCCGCAATAAAGCCATCGCGGTAAGGCTGTGACAATAAAACCTAGCCGCTTTATGCTGATTGAATGAAAAAGCCGCCTGTTTCGCAACAGGCGGCTTTTTTTATCGCGATTGTTTATCGCCGATTACCCGGCGGACGAAACGAGGCCGATATCAGGACTGGTTCGCGATGTTCTTACTCGAGTTCGACGAAAGATTCAGCAAACCATTGCTCTGCGCATACTGGAATAGTTGGGAGTCGCGATCGATTCCCAGCTTGCGCATGGCCGCGTTTTTTTGTGTGCTGATCGTCTTGATGCTGCGATTCAAACGCTCCGATATTTCCTTGATCGTCATACCCGATACGAACAGGCGCACGACTTCGAGTTCGCGCCGCGACAGCTTCGAGTCGTCGCGCTTGCCGGCTGAATTGACCCGCAACCCATCGAGCACCGCCTTCACCGACGGACTCATATAGGTCATGCGACGGCCCACGTGTTGTACCGCAAGCGCAATATGGCTGAGATCGTCCGATTTGTTCACGACCGACGTCACGCCAAGTTCCTTGAGCCGTTTGAGCAATGCGGCGTTCTCGAGCATGGTGAGCACGACGATCGGCAGATCCGGGAAATTGCGGCGCAAATAGTCGATGAGTTGCAAGCCGTCGCCGTACTGACCGCCCGGCATGGCCAGGTCGGTGACGAGCACGTCGCATTCGGTGGATTGCAACATTTTGATAAGTTCAGTCGACTGCCTTGCGCGCCCAACGACTTGCATACCGGGAAATTTGAGCAGCGCATTTTCAGCGCCAAACAGAATAACCGGATGATCGTCTGCCACCACGACCCTGAGTGAAACTTGCATCGTCCTCCTCTGGACGGATAAACCGGTCTCCACAACTTCTAACACTGCTTTTGACGCTCGCTATTTAAACGAGTCAAATGCAGTAAGGGTCGCGCGACAACCCCCTTACTATAGCTGATTTCCTGTCTGCGAATTCCGCGGCACGCGAACATATTGCGTCGCAGAGCTAATCAGCGCTGATGTTAGACTTGATTCGACCTTGGGGCACAATTCAGGACAACGACAGTCGCGAGGACCCGCGCCTCGCGCCCTTACAGGAGAACCGGCATATGCGCATGCGTTGCCTGGTTGTTTCGCTGGCTTCATCTTGGCGGCATCGATCGCTCGCCGTCGGCGCGATGCTCGCGCTATTCGCAGCGCATAGTGCGGGTGCGCGGGCCGACGAGCCGTTCACGCTGACGAGCGCGAGCGTGCGCGCGGGCGGCACCGTGCAGAATGCGCAGGTGTTCGACCGGAACGACTGCAAGGGCGGCAACCGTTCACCGCAGCTCTCATGGCGCGACGCGCCGGCCGGTACGCGCGGCTTCGCGATCACGATGTTCGACGAGGACGCGCCGGGGCGCGGCTGGTGGCACTGGGCGGTCGCGGGCATCCCCGCCACGGTCGACAGCCTGCCCGAGAACGCGAGCTCGTCCGGTTTCCTGCGCAAGCTCGGCGCGGTCGAAGCGCGCAACGACTTCGATACCGACGGCTATGGCGGTCCGTGCCCGCCGCCCGGCAAACCGCATCGCTATATCATCACCGTGTACGCGCTGAACTCGGCCGATCTGCGTCTCGCGCAAGGACGTCCCGCGTTGATGTTCGATCACGAGATCGGCACGGCCGCGATCGGCAGTGCGCGGCTCGAGGTCAATTACGGGCGCTAGTGGCGGCCGTCGCGGTCGTGATGGGGCGCCGCCGCGCCGCATCGCCTGGCTTGCGCCGTTCGCCTTCCCGATCGCTTTGCTGGAGCACTTCATGTCGAAGATCGTCATCGTTTATCACAGTGGCTACGGCCACACGAAGAAGGTCGCCGACGCCGTGCTCGCCGGCGCGCTGGAAGCCGGTGCGCAGGCGAAGATGATGCCGGTCGGCGACCTCGACGACGCCTCGTGGGACGAACTCGCCGCCGCCGACGCGCTGATCTTCGGCGCGCCGACCTACATGGGCGGCCCGTCGGCCGACTTCAAGAAGTTCGCCGACGCCAGTTCGAAACCGTGGTTCGCGCAGGCGTGGAAAGACAAGATCGCAGCCGGCTTCACGAACTCGGCGACGATGAACGGCGACAAGTTCTCGACCATTCAGTACTTCGTCACGCTGGCGATGCAGCACAGCATGATCTGGGCCGGCACCGGCATGATGCCGTCGAACACGAAGGCCGCGACGCGCAACGATCTGAACTTCGTCGGCGGCTTTACCGGTCTGCTTACGCAATCGGCGGCCGATGCGTCGCCCGACGAAGCGCCGCCGCCGGGCGATCTCGAAACCGCGCGCCTGTTCGGCGCGCGCATTGCGGGCGTCACCGCGCGCTGGATCGCGCCGCGCGGGTAGCGGCGCGCGGCTAATGGCTGAACGGCGCCGAAACGACGTCGCGGCTCATCTGCGGTTCATCTTCGGTCATCAGCCCCATTCGCCGCGCAACGGGTCACGCCGACGTCACGTTGTGCGCGCATCGTCGTTTTTTCGCGCTGCACCGCACGGTCGCGGCGATGACGTCTTAAAATAACGTTCCGGCGCGGCGTCGCGCCCCGTTTCCAGCGAGTGAGATCGAGATGAGCACGAAAGTTTTTGTCGACGGACAGGAAGGCACGACCGGCCTGAAAATTTTTGAATACCTGTCGCAGCGCGCCGACGTCGAAATCCTGCGTATCGAAGAAGCGAAGCGCAAGGACCTGGACGAGCGCCGTCGTCTCATCAACGCGTCGGACGTCACGTTCCTGTGTCTGCCCGATGTCGCCTCGCGCGAGTCGGCCTCGCTCGTCGAGAACGACCGCACGGTGCTGATCGACGCGAGCACCGCGTTCCGCACCTCGCCCGACTGGGCCTACGGCCTGCCCGAGCTGGCTCGCTCGCAGCGCGAACGCCTGCGCACCGCCAAACGCATCGCCGTGCCGGGCTGCCACGCCTCGGCGTTCGTGCTTGCGATGCGCCCGCTCGTTGAAGGCGGCGTCGTCGCGCCCGAGTTCGCCGCGCACGCCTATTCGATCACTGGCTACAGCGGCGGCGGCAAGAAGATGATTGCCGACTACGAAGCCGGCGGCAACGACAGACTCAAAAGCCCGCGCCCGTACGCGCTCGGCCTCACGCACAAGCACCTGCCGGAAATGGCCGCGCATACGGGCCTGAAGTCGGCGCCGATCTTCACGCCGATCGTCGGCGACTTCTACAAGGGCCTCGCGGTCACCACGTACTTCTCGCCGGGCCAGCTCGCGAAGAAGACGACGCCGCAGGACGTGCAGGCTCAGTTCGCCGAATACTACGCGGGCGAAGCGTTCGTGCACGTCGCGCCGTTCAACGCCGACGCGAGTCTCGACAACGGCTTCTTCGACGTGCAGGCGAACAACGACACCAACCGCGTCGACCTGTTCGTGTTCGGCAACGAAGAGCGCTTCGTGACCGTCGCGCGGCTGGACAATCTCGGTAAGGGCGCGTCGGGTGCGGCGATCCAGTGCATGAATCTCGCGATCGGCGCGGCCGAAGACACCGGTTTGAAACGCTAGGCGAGTCGACCCGCATCCGCGGTGCCACGAAAAAAGCCGGTCTTTGCAGACCGGCTTTTTTTGTTTTAAAGCCCGCTCATTGCATTGCACTGCATTGTTTTCCGCCAGCAGCATGTCGCACGGCATAACTCGCGGCTTGGCCATGGCTATTGCCACAGCACCTTTTCTTATCGCTTGCGGCGGCGGCAAAGCCGACAATCCGGGCCCCGTCACACCGGCGCAATGCGCGGGCGCGAGTTGCGGTACGCAAGGCGCGCCGACGCCCAGCGCTAGCACCGCGACGCTGTGCGCCGGCAGCGGCGAAATCGTTCAGTTGAATATCGACGCGACCGCGATGACCTACACGCTGAAGTGGCTCGAGTCGCCGATTCCGCTCACCAGCGCGAGCGTCGCCGTCACACGCAGGGGCACGCAGATCACGGGCGCGGTGATTCACCCGCCCACCGGCATGCTGCCGACCGCCGAGCAGACGCGCTGCGCGTTCATCCTCGGCGCGGGCACCGGCACCGCGTCGGACGGCACGACCTACACGACGCCCGACTTCGTCGACAACCCCAACCCGCCGATGATCCTGATCGGCAAGTGCGTCGCGGGCGGCGGGATTCCGGGCGCGACGATCCAGTATGCAGGCATCACGCTGCTGCCCGGCGTTCCCGCCATCGGCGCGGTCAACAAGCGGCACTTCGACTTCTATCCGTTCCTCGGCTTCGCGAGCACGACGACCGACATCACGAAGCTTGCCGGCACCTACAACGCGCTGCTGTACCACCTGTCGCCGACCGCGAACTACGAAACCGTCGCCACGAATGCCGTCGAAACCTTCGACGCGAGCGGCAACTGCACGTCATCGAGCGTGGCCGGGTGTCTGAGCACCGGTAACCCGTTGACGCTGAACAGCAACGGCTATTTCGACAGCGCCAACCCGCCGCAGATCGTGCCGGGCACCGGCGCCACCAGCAATCCGCTGCGCACCGGCAAGTACGGCACCGCGCACATGATCCTCGGCCAGCTCAACGGCGCGACGGTCCCGCTCGTGGTCCGCACCGGCCTCGTCGACACGAGCAACCTGATCTCCCCGCAGGTCGACGACGAATCCGGCATCGCAATGCTCGCCGCGGCGACGCCGCTCGCCTCGGGCGGCTTCGACGGCGGTTACGTCGGCGCGGATTCGAACTTCAAGTACACGGCGACGCTGGTCCAGGGCGCGGCCGCGACATTCATCAATCCGTCGACGTCGGCCGCGGAAAGCTCGCTCGGTCTGAGCTATGGCGCGTCGAGCCCCGGTCTCGTCAACGTTCAGGACGGCACCGGCAATACCGGTCTCGCGATCGCGTCGGGCGGACTGTACGCGACCGTGATTCAGGGCGAAGAAAACGGCGGGATCACGTCGACGTCGGCGAATGCGGATACGCCGAGCGCGCCGTACTTCGGCATCGGCGCGCAGATCAGCAAATAAAAGCAACAGGCACCCGCTGCGCGCAACGCGCAGTCGACCCGCGCGGCTCAGTGCGGGACACATGAAGCAGACGGTGGCCGGAATGGGAGCCGGCGACGGACCGATGACCGAAACGCGGCTGTGCCCTGCGTCGCTCGACTACGGCACGGTCTTCACCGGTGGCGGCGGAGACGGTGAACTCGTCAAACTGCAGCTCGATACGACGAAGATGACGTGGCAGATCAGCTACATCCAGTCGCCGATTCCCGCCACCACCGGCACCGTCGCCCCGACGCGCGCGGGCCAGTTCGCGAGCGGCTCCCTGACCCCGGAAACGCGGCTACCGACCAACAAGCTGAACCGGTGCGCGTTCCGTCTGAACGGCGCGAGCCTCGATGCGAGCCGGCCGGCGCGGATTTTCGTGGGCGAAGGCGTCGTCGTCGTGGGCGCCGATGTTCAACGCGGGCCTTGCGTACAACATCACCGAGCACTGGGGGCTCGTTGCGTCGGTCACGTATATCCCGCTGAAGACGACGTCGTCGGTCATCATCAAGGCGGCCGATGGGACGGAGCTTGGCGTGTCGAAGGCGGATCTGCGCGCAAACCCGATCATTTCCTTCCTGGCCGTGTCGTATAAGTTCTGAATTTGATTTTCCGCGGTCGCGGCGCCGCTTTGGGCGCGCGGCGAATTCCGGGCAAAAAAAAGCCCACCTAGGTTGGCGGGCTGAATCCATATCAGAGGAGACATGGAGGAGACAAGACCAACTATAGCAGACCGCTTGGTGCGTTGCAACATGCAAATTAGGGTTGACCCTCAATGTTGCAGACATACAACGGTCACATGGGTACGGCTCAGTTTTCCCTTGTCTGCCGACACGCGCGGTGCTTAGTGCCTCACCAGCGCCATCATCGCGCCGAAACCGACGAACACAGGATCGGGCGGCTATTATGCCTTGCCGCCCAGCGCGACTCATGCGGCCACGCTGCGTCGATCGCTCGCGTCCGGGGATCGACAGCGCCGTCAGCGGCCGGCCCGGCGCGTCGCGACCTGACCCAGCACCGCGAAATCCTTCTCGCCGTCGCCGTGCGCGATCGCCTCGATCAGGCTGTCGCGAACCACGCTCGCGACCGGCATCGGCGTTGTCACCGCATCGGCGGCGGCGAGCGCGAGGCGCACGTCCTTCAGTCCCAGACGCGCCTTGAACAGCGCCGGCTCGAAGCGCTGCTCGGCGATCAGCTTGCCGTAGCCCGAGTACACCGGTCCCGGAAACAGGCCGCTCGTGATCACGTCGAGAAAGTCCTGCATCGCGAGGCCGTGGCCCGTCACGAGCGCGGCCGCTTCGCCGAGCGTCTCGATCGCCGCGCCGAGCATGAAGTTCGCGGCCAGCTTCATCACGTTCGCCTGCTGTGGCAGCGAGCCGATGCGCCAGGTCTTCTGGCCGAGTGCGTCGAAAATCGGCTGGATCCGGTCGATCGATTCGGCCGGGCCCCCCGCGACGATCGTCAGCTTGCCCGCGGCCGCGACATCGGGCCGCCCGAGCACCGGTGCGGCGACGTAATGCACGCCGCGCGACGCGTGCGCGGTCGCCAGTTCCTCGGCGAGCGCCACGGAAATCGTCGCCATATTCGCGTGGATCAGCCCGCGCGGCGCATGTTCGAGCAACGACGCGGTGATGACTTCGCGCAGCGCGGCATCGTCGGCGAGCATCGAGAACACGGCGTCGCCCGCAAACGCTTCAGCCGGCGTCGCGACGACTTGCGCGCCCAGCCCGGCCAGCGGCTGGGTCTTTTCCGGTGAGCGGTTCCACACGCGCACCTGGTGCCCGGCTTTCAGAATGTTTGCAACCATCGCGGCGCCCATCTCGCCGAGACCGATAAAACCGATGTCCATCTATCGCTCCGTCTTCTAAAGAACCCGAAGTAGAGCACACTCATGCGACAAGCGCAGGACAACGCGCAACCCGAGCGGTGCGATACTGCAGGCATGGTCACCGCGACATTCCGCTTCTACGAGGAGCTGAACGACTTCATCGCCCGGCCGCTGCGCCGGCGCGCGTTCACCTGCGTCTGCGCGCGCGGCGCAACGACCAAGCACATGATCGAAGTGCTCGGTGTGCCGCATACCGAGGTCGAGCTGATACTGGTGAACGGCGACTCGGTCGGTTTCGATCATCCGCTCGCCGACGGCGACCGCGTCGCGGTCTATCCGAAATTCGAGGCGCTCGACATCCAGCCGCTGCTGCGCGTGCGCGAGCGTCCGTTGCGCGTGATGCGCTTCATCGCCGATGCGCATCTCGGCGGCCTCGCGCCGCTTCTGCGGCTTGCGGGCTTCGATACGCTGTACGACAACCACTTTCCCGACGCCGATATCGAGGCGCTCGCCGCCGCGCAGCAGCGCATCGTGCTGACGCGCGACCGCGAGCTGCTCAAACGCCGCAACATCACGCATGGCTGCTACGTGCGCGCGCTGCGGCCGCGCGAGCAGTTGCGCGAAGTGTTCGAACGACTCGATCTCGCGCGCAGCGCGCAACCGTTTCGGCTATGCCTCGTATGCAACGCGCCGCTGCGACGCATCGCACGCGAGGAAGCCGGCCTGCGCGTGCCGCGCGGCGTGCTGCAGCGGCACAGCCGCTTCGTGACCTGCGATGTATGCCGACGCGTGTTCTGGGAAGGCACGCATTGGCAGAGGATGCGCGCGTTGATGGACAGCGTCTCCGCCGGCGCACCGGACCGTGTCGGCTGACGCCCCGCGCTTGCGTACAATGCGGGTTGATCTATTTGGCAGAGGCCTTTCCGATGATGAAAAAAACCGACCTTGAAAAGAACAAGGCGCTGAAACTGGGCAACGCAATGAAACAGGCGACCGCGAACCGCGGTGGCAAGAACGCGGCGACCGAGCCGAAGATCGACCGGCGCGAGCAGCGCAAGCTCGATCAGGCGCAAGGCCTCGTCCCGTTTGCGTGCAAGCTCAACGGCGAGCTGGTGGAGGAGCTGAAAACGCGCGCTGCCAGTCATCCGGACGGCCTGAACGGGCTGCTGGATGAAGTGATCCGGCGCGGGCTCGCGGGCTGATCTTCCCGCGCGCAAAATGCGCCGCAACAGCAAAAAGGCCAGAGCGCGAGCTCTGGCCTTTTTGCTGGCAACGCATCTGCCGCCACCGGCTGCACCGACCGGCAACCGGTGCGGCGCAGCGCTATGTCGCGCCCAACGAGCGCGCGTTGGCTTAGTTCTGCACGCCCTTGTCGTTCGTGCCTGCTGCCGAAGCTGCGGCGGAAACGTGTGCCTTCTTGCCGTGGGTCTTCAACTGCTTGACGTGGTGCTTCTTCGGTGCGCTTGCTGCTTCCATAGCAGCGGCACCCGATGCCTGCGCGAAAGCCTGAACGGAAACGAGTGCGATCGAAGCGGCTGCGAGCGAGACGATAACTTTTTTCATGTGTTGATCCCCAAACCAGACGACTGAGTCAATGTGAATGAATACAGCTGCACGGTAGAGCGGCTGGACTTCGAGGTGCCTTGTGCTCCCCGCGGGAGAGTATTACCCAGGCGTAGGCGGTTTGTCATGCGCAAAACTCGATATGTATTTTCCGGGAGACAGCCTGCTTTCAGCGTGCTTTCATCAACCTGCAAGGCGCACCAAGGACCCTACCAGGTCCCCGTGAAGCCGCCGCCCGCGCGCCTCGCCGACCGCTTCGCGGCGCTCAAACCAGGTTCCGCAGCAGGCTCGCGGTCTCCTGCAGCGCCGGCAAAACGCGGTGCAGCGCGGCGTTCGCCGACTCCTCGCCAATCGGCATGCTGACGCTGATCGCCGCGACCACCGTACCGTGCCGGTCGCGCAGCGGGACCGCGACGCCGCGCACACCGATCTCGAGCTGCTGGTCGGTGACCACGTAGCCGTTGCGGCGGATTTCGCCAAGCACTTCTCTGAGCCGTTCGACGGTCGAATAGGTGTACGGCGTGAAAACCTTGATCGGATACGACGCGAGCCACGGGTCGATGCTGTCGGGCGGCTGGAACGCGAGCAGCACGAGCCCCGCCGACGACAACGGCGCCGGCGCGCGCGAGCCGGTCACGAAGCCGACCGCCATCGCCCGATTCACGCCGTTGCGCGCGACGTAGACGACGTCGTGTTCGTCGAGGATCGCGACCAGCGCGGTTTCCTGCACGGTCGCGGTGATCCGCTGCAGGAACGGTTGCACCGTGCGCGGCAGCCGCGCCGAATCGAGGTAAGACTGGCCGAGCCGCAGCACGCGCGGCGCGAGCCAGAACAGCTTGCCGTCTGTGTCGACGTAGCCGAGCTCGCGCAGCGTCAGCAAATAGCGGCGCGCAGCCGTGCGCGACAGGCCGGCGCGCGCGGCGACCATCGTTGGCGTCATGCGCGCGTGCTCTTCGTCGAATGCTTCGATGATCGCGAGCGCCTTCGCGGCGCCCGCGATCCAGTCCTTGTCGTCCATGTCGTTTGCTCGTGGAAGGAGCGGGAGATCGCGGTCCGGTCCGCAAGTCGCTTGATCACCGCGATCCGCAGGCCGGCGACCGCACGGCCGTTGCGCGATTATCGCGCGACTCGCGGGCTTTGCCTGCCCCACGCGCGACGCCCGCGTATCATGTGAGCGATTCCTTACCGGCTGAGCACCGCGTGGCGCGCCTGCGCGGCTTCCCAGCGCGATCCCAAGACAAATCAGAAGAAATCTTGCATCCCGATACCCGCCAACACCTGCGCGCGAACGTGCTGATGCTGATCGCCGCGATGATCTGGGGCTCCGCGTTCGTCGCACAGCGACTGAGCCTCGATACGATCGGCCCGTTCCTGTTTACCGGCTTGCGCTTTCTGCTCGGCGCGCTCGTCGTGCTGACGATGATCGTCTGCGAGCGCCGCGCGGCGCTCGGCGAGCGGACGAAGCGCGCGCCCGGCGGAGCCCGCGAACTGCTTGGCGCGGGCGGGCTGCTCGGCGTCGTGCTGGCCGTGTCGATCTCGCTGCAGCAGATCGGCCTGCAGTACACGAAGATCGCGAACGCGGGCTTCATCAGTTCGCTGTATGTGGTGATCGTGCCGCTGCTCGGCGTGCTGTTTCGCCACCGGACTGGCCTCGGTACGTGGCTTGGCGCGCTACTGGCGGCCGTTGGCATGTACTTCCTGAGCGTCGACGAGCACTTTTCGATACTGTACGGCGACTGGTATCAGCTCGCCGGGGCGCTGGTGATTTCCGCGCAGATGATGCTGGTCGGCCGCTTCGCGGCGCGCCACGACACGCTGATGCTTGCACTCGCGCAGTTCGTGACCTGTGGGCTCGTGTGCCTGTCGATCGGCCTTGCCATTGAACCCGTTAGCGCCGCGGTAATTGCGCGGGCCGCGCCGACGATCGCGTACGGCGGTGCGTTATCGGTGGGCGTCGCGTATACGATCCAGGTGGTCGCGCAGCGCCACGCGGCGCCCTCGCATGCGGCGGTGATTTTCAGCATGGAAGGCGTGTTCGCTGCGTTTGCGGGCTGGCTCGTCCTCGGCGAAACGCTGACGACTCGCGCGTTGTTCGGCTCCGCGCTGATGCTCGCGGGATTGATCGTGTGTCAGATACTGCCGGGCTGGAAACGCGCCCGGCAGCGTGCGCCGCAGGGGATGTGATTTACAGCGTCATAAAACGATTCGACGCCAACGCTCGGTGCGCGGATGCGCGCCGACAGGCGTCTTGCCCCTTCGCCCAACTATGCCGCGCGCGGATGAGCGAATAGGCTCGGCGTATCGGCGGTTGGCGGAAACACGCACCAGCAGCCGTCGTCGTGGCGAAAGAAGAACAAACCCCGCCCGCCCTGTTCCGACGACGTCTCCACCCGCACATAGCGCCGCCCGCCCGCGCGCGTGCGGCTGAACTCCGTCACGTGAACCGGCTCGGCCGGCGATGGCGAAAGCCACTTCTCGACCAGAAACCGCAACGACTGTTCGCTCGCGGCTCTCATGATCTGCCCCGGAACAGCTTGCCGCGCTGCGCATCGCGCGTGGACTCGGGACTGTCGTCGTCGCGAGCGGCGTCGCCGTTCTCGGCGGCCTCTGCGGCTGCCAGCGCCATCATCCGACTGGTCGCGACCGCGCGCAACGAGCTGCAATGGGCCGCATGTCGAAGGTCGGACAGAAGACGGACTAGCTGTCGTGCTGATCTGCGTTTCATACATCCCCCGCACTGCACCAGAAACCTCACAAAGCACTTTAACTCTATGCCGGATTGTTCGTTGGGCAAATGATTTTGACCAAATAGCAACAGTCGCGCTTGCAATAAGAAGGCGCGCAATCTTCGTACCGCGTTATCAATGTGCGCGTTCGGTGGGCGGAAATCTGTGCGTTGGCGAGCCCTTCGCGTCGCGCGAAGCGTCGATGCGGGAGCAACGGGAAGTGTCGATCGGAGGCTTGGTTATCCACAGCGACCTCTGAATAACTTCGGGATAGCGCGACGAACAGCCTGTGCGCGAAATCTTGATAAAGATCAGGGTCGGCTAACGGTGTTCGAACTTATCCCAGTTATGTAGTTTTTCTACCGACGTGTTCCGCAGGGTTATAGGTTTCGCATGATGTTGAAGCGGCGCGACATTTGCGACTTATCCACAGAATCGGTTAACCCTTGTTAACTACTACTACGTATGTATACGTATCAAGTAAACATCATAAGGTGAATATCGCTGCGCGCCTGACTCAGAGGCTGATCGGACCTTGATCAGCCTCGATGCGAAAGCCGCTGCGCCGCTGTCACGGCACCAGAGGCACCGTGCCGCTCGCGGGTTCGATCGCTGCAGCCTGGCCAATCGGGTCGGCGGGTTGGACCGGCGAGGATGTCGACGGTGTCGTCAACGGAACCGGTGCGGGTGCGGTTAACTGCACTGGCGCGGGCGCTGACTCGACCGCCTGAGCCGCAGTTGGTGGTGTCACGGCGACAGGCTTGTCGGTCGTCGGTTGAGCGAGCGCTGGTGAGGTCGTCTGAACCGGCACGGTCGGCGTCGCTCGAACTGCAGCGGAGGTGGTCGCCGCTACCGGCTCGGGCACCGGCTCAGGGATCGTCAGTTGAAGCGGCGCTGCTACCGGCATCGGCAGCGTCCGCGTCTCGATCGGGCTGCTCGTCACCGGCTGCGTGCGCACGACCGTCTGCAAGTAATGATCGACGAGACCGAAAAAGCGGTCATAGAACTTGCCCGACGGAATCGTCTCGCTCGAGATCTTCACCATCGCGTCGCTATTCGAGCGAATCGGCAGCGACAGCGAACCGAGCACGCTGAGCCCGACGCTCGCCGACGTATCGCTCTTCTTCAATGCGAAGCCGTTCTGCACCGCGTTCACGTACACGATGCTGGTATCGGCCGCCTCTTCGCCGGGCGTGCACACGACGTGAAATTCGACGACCACGTGCGAATCGCCGGTCGGCTGAAAATTCTTCGTGCCGTCGACGGTATCGGGACGCGACATCGTCGTCAGATAGCCTTGGCTCAGCAATGCGCGGCGCGCGGCTTCGCAGCTATCGCCCGTACTCGAATTGAAATTGCGCGCGTACGGGCTTGCGCCGGTTTCGAATAGTTCCTGAGTGAATTCGGGTTGCGGCGTGCTGCTGCATGCCGTGAGCGCGACCAGCCCGAACAGGGCCGCGGCGGTGGTGCGGGAAAAGGGGTTCTGCATGATCAGTTGCGAGAAGCGCCTCGTGAGCGCGAATGGAAATGCATTGTAGAGCGGGCAGCGTCACGTGCGTAAAAAGCGTGCAAGGTGCAGCCCGGACCCTATTACAGCGGGAAACAGGGCGTCAACTTGAAGCACGCCGCCGCGCCCTCGCAGTGCATGCGGGCGAAAATGCGAAAGAAATCGCGCGCGTGCCTAGTTCGACGTCGTGCGCGTCGAGCCAATCGTCGCGGCCGAAGTCGACCCAGAGGTCGCGGCCGACGATGCCCCGGCTGCCCCGCTCGCGGCGGGTGCCGCGGATGCAATGAGCGCCGCCGGCACGCTGAACGCGTCGGCCCACGGGTTCGCGCTGGCGCAACGATCCGCCTCGCACGACGCGGCCCGCCCAGCGGCCCCGGAAGCGCCGTCAGCGGGTGTCGCAACCGCCGCGAAATCCTCCACGCGCAGATTCACCTTCTGCGCATAGGCCTTCGAGCCGCCATAGCTCTTGAGCGCGGTATTCAGATCGCCGTTCGCCGAGCGCATGTAGCCGTACAGAATCGCCGAGCCCGCTTCGATGTTCGCACCCGGCTCGGTCAGGTCCTTCACGTTGCGCAGCAGGCCGCGGTGCGCCTGCGGCACGACCTGCATCAGCCCCGTCGCGCCATTGGCGCCGCGGGCTTTTTCCTTGAAGCGGGATTCGATCGAGATGATGGCGAGCAGCAGCGCCGGAGGAAGGGAGTATTTGTTGGCGGCGGATTGCACCGCGTCGGAGATCTTTTGAGCCTTTTCTTTGCCCACACCGAACTTCTGCGTCAGGTACGCCGATATTCGGTCGGTGTTTTCGTCGGCCGCCGCGGTTTGCGCGAGGCCGAGCGAAAGCACGATCAGGCAAAGTAACCGGCTCATAGTGGACGTCGGAGGAAGCAAAGATCCGCGCATTATAGCGCCGCGGCGTCGGGCGGCGCCTTTCCTCGGCAATTTTTGTCTTTTAAATCAAGGGTGAGCGGAACTCGCCCCGCTTTCCGATGCGTTCATTTGACCGCTTTTGACTTCAGGTCATAGCCGTCGCTCAGCGTCGCGAGGAACGCGGCGACGTCGTCGATATCACGCTCGGACCAGACCGGACGCTCGCCCGTTTTGCGCGTCAGCGGCTCGTCGGTCGTATCGACGTTCACGCGCAGTGCGATCGGCAGATCGTTGAATTTGTCGACTTTGCCGTGCGCATCCCTTGGATACCACTTGTCCGGGTTCGTATCGCGTTGCACGTAGAAACGCAACGCATCTTTCAGCGTGTGGAAGCGACCGTTGTGAAAAAACACGTGACGCGTCGCGGTATTGCGCAGCGACACCGACTTGAACAGTCCGCAGTTCAGCTTGTCGCTCTGATCCGTACGCAATGGTCCGCACAGGCCCATGTCGAAATACTTCGGATCGGCGTTGACCTTCAGTTCAGCGTTGCGCGGCACGCCAAGCGCCTGAAAGTTGAAGTCGGTGAAAAGCGGATGAGCGCCGTTCACGCCCGACTGGTCGATATGACAGGATGCGCAATTGCCGCCGGCGGGGTCGTCGAACAGTTTTTTGCCGCGCAACTCTTGTGCAGTTAGTTGCACTTTCCCGTCCAGGTAGTAGTCGAACTTGCTCGTGTACGGATGAAAACTCGGGTCTTCGAGCTCGAAGCGCTCGATCGCGTACATCGCCTGGGTGAACGCCTTGGTCGGATCGGCAAAAATGTTCTGGCCGAATACTTCCTTGAAGCGCGCAGCATATGGCGCGCGCTGCATCTTCGCGAGCAATGCGGCCGGATCCTTGTTGGCCATCTCGTTCGGATTGAACAGCGGGAAGTTCGCCTGATCGTGCAGATAGTTGAAGCGCCCGTCCCAGCCGAAGCCGCCGACCGGCGCGTTGTCCGTTTCGCTGAGCCGCTCGGACAGGCTCGCCGCCTGCGCATGCGTCCAGATCGGCGTACGGTTCAGCACGTAGCGCAGGCTCGGCACCGCGCGTGTGCCCTGCTGATGCAAGTCCGTGCCGCCCAGTTGCGCGGCGAGACCGTTGGGCGGCCCGTACGCGTGCTCGGGACTGTGACAGCTCGCGCACGACATCTTGCCCGAGGCCGACAGCGCCGGATCGAAGAACATCAGTTTGCCGAGCGCGGCGGCGTCGCTATAGACGGGCTTCGCATCGGCGGATGTCGGTGTCGCATTCGACGCAACAGCGGGCGCCGCACCGGCGCCCCCCAGTAACGCGCCGCCCATCAGGGCGGCGAGCGCTATCCGACGCGCGCTCGCGCGCGCCGTGAATCGCATGACAGAAGACAGCATCGAGTCTTTTACAGGTTCGTGAAGATGTCGCTGCCGAACCCCACCAGACCGGCCTGTCCCGCATAACCAAGGTGGTCGAGCTGGAAGATGTCCTCGATGCTCTTCAGCATCGAATAGTGGTTGTACGGCACCGCGGACACCGTACCCGGCTTGATGAACTTCGAGATCATCACAGCGCCGGTCTGGTCGCCGCCGTAGCTCGACTTGGTCAGGTTGATCGTGATGCCGTTATAGGCGAGCGACGAAGTCTCCGGGAACGACGGCAGGTTCGGCCCGGGTTGCTGGCTACAGCAGGTCGTGCCGGCAAATATCAGATCCTCGCCAGACGCGGACTGCGTGACCGTCGCGTAGCTGCTTTCGTCGAAGTTGATGATCAGCAGGCCATCCTTCTGGAACGCCGGCGATGCGGTGATGATCGGCACCCACTTCTGCAGGAACGTGTTCGCGCTCGTCAGGCCGCCCGGCTGGCCGTTCACGCAAGGTGCGTCGTGGCCGTCGTCGCACAGGTTCGGCGTGATCAGGTTGAAGTTCGCCGTGGTCGAGACCGATTGCAGATCGTTCTGCAGGTTATTCAGATTGACGACGTGCTGTCCGCAGTCCGGCGAATCGATGATCGAGTGGAAGTACATGAACGGATTGTGGCGCGTCGCATACTGGTCGCCGAGCGGCACGGCCGCGCTCGGCGCTTCGGCCGACTGCGTGAGGTCCGCCGTGTTCAGCGTCGGATGGCCGCAGGTGGCCGCTTCGCGCGACGGATCGTTGCCCATGTCGCCTTCATAGCCCTTCCACGTATAGCCCGCTGCCTTCAGCTGGTCCGGCAACGTCTTCACGCTCGCCGGATACACACAGCCCGAGCCGATCGCCTGGCCATCGGACGTCATGCCGGTCAGCTTGAAGTCCTGATAGGTCATGCAGTCGTTGTCGGTCTCGTTGGTCGGCGACTGGCCGCTGATCATCGAGATGTAGTTGTCGAGACTCACGTGGCCCGTGCCGTAGTACTGCTGCACGAGCGCGCCTTGCGATGCCAGTGTTTGCGCGAGATACGGCGCTTTGGTGTTGGCGCCGAATGTGGTCGCGTAGTTTTCGTTTTCGAGCGTGATCACGAAGACGTGGCGAATCTGCTGCTGTCCGGTCAGTTGCAGCCCGCCGGACGAAGAAGACGAGCCGCAGGCGGCCACGATCAAAGCGATTAAAGCCGCGCAAGCGGCCATGATGAGTGCGCGTAGCCCAATGCGGTGTGACATGTTCGTGGCCCTCTGTTGCTGTCTCTTTGTTGCCCTGTCGGGAATGCGGTTTTATTCGCGGGCAGACTTTATGGAGCGCCTATGACATTGCCGTGAAAGTTGACGTTAGTTCACCGATAAAACCATTGGCGAACCAGCGGGTTGCCGACTCGATTCACGCTTCGCGCCGATTTGAGACAATGCGCGTCGGCCGCGCGCATCGTTGCACGCCGCCTCAACGAACAACCGATGTTTTCAGCTATGAGCAAGACCGCGTTTATTCCCAGCGTCCCGGGCACGTCGGAGGACGACTTCGAGATTTCGGCGAGCGCGAAAATGGCCGGCTACCGGCGCTTCTTCGGCGTATTAAAGGTGGTGCGCACGACCGACGGCCGCGTGCTGTTTCCATTCGATGGCGCGCCCGAACTGGGCCCACACGCGAGCCGACTCGAAGCGCTCGCGGCCGCGCAGGTGTATGGCGAACACATCGTCGCGAGCGATCTGGCGCGGCCGGAGTTGTAGGATTCGTCGATCACCCGGCGATATGCCGATAGGCGAAAAAATACGGGTGGGTCAGCGCACGCGTACCCGGTTTGCCGCGCCGGCCCCCGCACGCGCGGCGAGCACGCCACCGAGCACGCCGCCGACATGGCTCTGCCACGACACATCCGGATAGATCGGCAGTACGCCGAACAGCAGGCTCAGACCGTAGCTGCTGACGACGACCAGGGCCACGAGGATCGACACGAGATTGCGCGTGTAGTAACCACGCGCAACCAGGTGACCCGCATAGCCGAACACCAGCCCGCTCGCGCCGATATGCACCGAATACGGCGCGCCGAATAGCCACGCGCAAAGACCGGCGCCGAGCATCGCGCCGATGGTCGCGCGCCAGAAGCCGGCGATATCCGGCCACGTACACAGCCAGCCGAGTACGACGAGCCCGCTCGTGTTGGCGGCGATGTGTCCGACGCTCGCATGCAGCCACGGCGCGAACAGGATGCCCTGCAAGCCGTCGAGCGAACGCGGCACGACGCCGTGTTCGTTCAGATGCAGGAACGGCAACACAACCGACAGAAAGAACACCGCCCACATCGAACCGACGAACAGCCCGATTAGCACGACGCGTGACTTCAGCTTTTCGGTGAGCGTGTTGGGAGATGAGGTCTTCATGATGACGAGGCCACATGGATGTCGACAGAGGGTAGTCGATGTGGCGTCGTCACGTCGAGGCATCGTTGCACGACAGATGCCGATGGTGTTTCGTCCGCCGGACCGCATGGCGGCGGGGCTGATTGCGTGAGCTTGCGGCCCGGTTTGCCGCTACGTCTTCGTCACTCCACCGTCACCGACTTCGCCAGGTTCCGCGGCTTATCCACATCCGTGCCACGCGCACAAGCGGTGTGATACGCGAGCAACTGCAGCGGCACGACGTGCAGGATCGGCGACAGCAAGCCATAGTGCTCTGGCATCCGGATCACATGCAGCCCTTCGCCGTTGACGATCTTCGTATCGGCATCGGCGAACACATAAAGCTCGCCGCCGCGCGCGCGCACTTCCTGGATGTTCGACTTCAGCTTTTCGAGCAGCGCGTCGTTCGGCGCGACCGTCACCACCGGCATCGCTTCGGTCACGAGCGCCAGCGGCCCGTGCTTCAGCTCGCCAGCCGGATACGCCTCGGCGTGGATATACGAAATCTCCTTGAGCTTCAGCGCGCCTTCGAGCGCGATCGGATAGTGCATGCCGCGGCCGAGGAACAACGCATGTTCCTTGCGCGAAAACTCCTCCGACCACGCGATGATCTGCGGCTCCAGCGCGAGCACGCTGTTGAGCGCCGCCGGCAGGTGGCGCAACTGCTTCAGATAACTCGCTTCCTGCTCGTCGTTCAAACGTCCGCGCAGCTTCGCGAGCGTTGCCGCCAGCGTGAACAGCGCAACCAGCTGCGTCGTGAATGCCTTGGTCGACGCGACGCCGATCTCGCGGCCCGCGTGCGTGAGGAACGACAACCCGGTCTGCCGCACCATCGCGCTCGTGCCGACGTTGCAGATCGCGAGCGTGTGCTTGTGGCCGAGCCCCTGCGCGTGCTTGAGCGCCGCGAGCGTGTCGGCGGTTTCGCCCGACTGCGAAATCACCACCACCAGCGACTTCGGATTCGGCACCGACTCGCGATAGCGATACTCGCTCGCGATCTCGACCTGAGTCGGAATCTTCGCGAGCGATTCGAGCCAGTACTTGGCGGTGAGCCCCGAGTAGTAGCTGGTGCCGCACGCGAGAATCAGCAGGCTGTCGATGTCCGCGAACACCTGGCGCGCGCCTTCGCCGAAGATCGACGCATCGAACGCGTCGGCCTGCGGAATCGTGTCGGTGATCGCGCGCGGCTGCTCGAAGATTTCCTTCTGCATGAAGTGGCGATACGGGCCGAGTTCGACCGCGCCGCCATAGGCCGCGACCTGGCGCACCTCGCGTTGCGCGGCCTCGCCCTGGCGATCGGCGATACGCACGCCATCGAGCGACAGTTCGCAGACGTCGCCTTCCTCGAGGAAGATGAAGCGCTCGGTGCTGCCTGCGAGCGCGAGCGCGTCCGATGCGAGGAAGTTTTCGCCGTCCCCGAGCCCGACCACGAGCGGCGAGCCCTGACGCGCGCCGACCACCGTATGCGGCTGATCCTCGTGCAGCACCGCGATCGCATACGCGCCGTGCAGTTGCGCGATCGCCTCGCGCACCGCAGCGAACAGGTCGCCGCGATACAGGCTATGGACCAGGTGCGCGATAACCTCGGTGTCGGTCTGCGAGACGAACTCGTAACCCTTGCCGCGCAGCATTTCGCGCAAGGTCTCGTAGTTTTCGATGATGCCGTTGTGTACCAACGCCAGCGCATCGCGCGAGAAGATCGGGTGCGCGTTGTCGGTGACCGGTGCGCCATGCGTGGCCCAGCGTGTATGCGCGATGCCCGTCACGCCTTCGAGGCGACCGTCGCGCACCTGGCCTTCGAGGTCGGCCACGCGCGCGACGCTGCGCGCGCGGCTCGGCCCGCGAGCGCCGAGCACGGCGACGCCGCACGAATCGTAGCCGCGATATTCGAGGCGTCGCAGTCCTTCGATCAGGACGGGAACGATATTACGTTGCGCAACCGCGCCGACAATGCCGCACATGGTGTATTCCTTTTCAGTGCCGGATTCAGTGAGCGCGCCTCGTGGGCACGCCGTATCGATCAGCTTTTCTTTTTGACAGGGCGCACATAGCCCGTCTTGCTCGTCTGGGTTTTATCGTTCAACACCAGCGCGTCGGCGGCGACGTCCTTCCACACCGTGGTGCCGGCCGCGATCGTCGCGCCGCGCTGCACGCGCACCGGTGCGACCAGTTGCGTGTCCGAGCCGACGAACACGTCGTCCTCGATCACGGTGCGGAATTTGTTGGCGCCGTCGTAGTTGCAGGTGATCGTGCCCGCGCCGATATTCACGCGCGCGCCGACATCCGCATCGCCGAGGTAGGTGAGGTGGTTGGCCTTCGAGCCATGACCGAGCACCGCGTTCTTGATCTCGACGAAGTTCCCTACATGAGACTCGTCTTGCAGCGCCGCGCCTGTGCGCAAGCGCGCATATGGACCGACAACGGCCTTCGCGCCGACTTCCGCGCCTTCGATGTGCGTGAACGCATCGACGCGCGTACCGGCGCCGATACTCGCGTTGCGAATCACGCAGTTCGGCCCGATGCTGACGTTGTCGGCCAGCGTCACACGGCCTTCGAACACGCAGTTGACGTCGATCGACACGTCGCGGCCGCATTCGAGCGTGCCGCGCACGTCGACGCGCGCCGGGTCGGCGAGCGTCACGCCCGCGACGAGTAGTGCGTCGGCGACATTGCGCTGATGAATCCGCTCGAGCTCGGCGAGCTGCTGCTTGCTGTTGACGCCGAGCGTTTCCCACTCGTCGTCGGGCTGCGTGGTGACGACTTCGAGGCCGGCTTCGATCGCCATTTCGACCGCGTCGGTCAGATAGAACTCGCCTTGCGCGTTGTCGTTTTTGAGGGCCGCGAGCCAGCCGGCAAGGCGCGCGGTCGGCGCGACGATGATGCCGGTGTTGATTTCGGCGATCTTCAGCTGCTCGGGACTCGCGTCCTTCTGCTCGACGATGCGTTGCACGTTGGCGTGCAGATCGCGCACGATGCGGCCGTAACCGGTCGGGTCGTCGAGCGTGACGGTGAGCACGCCGTAACCGTCCTGGCCGGCACGCCCGGTCAGTGCGCGCAGCGTTTGCGCACGCGTGAGCGGCACGTCGCCATAAAGCACCAGCGTGGGCAACGATGGATCGAGCAGCGGCAGCGCCTGCTGCACCGCGTGGCCGGTGCCGAGCTGTTGCTCCTGCACCGCGAACTGGATATCGGGCGCCGCGACGGCTTCGCGCACGGCTTCGGCGCCGTGGCCGATCACGACGATCAGGCGGGCGGGCTTCAGCGCGCGGGCGGTGTCGATGACATGAGCGAGGAGCGGCCGGCCGGCCAGAGGATGGAGCACCTTGGGAAGCGCGGACCGCATGCGCTTGCCGGTACCTGCCGCCAAAATGACGATGTTCATGGCGTCGGCAAATAGACGAGTTTGGAGCGGACGATTCTATCATGCTGCACCTGCAAAAAAGGCCGCAGACGCGGCCTCGGCAGGGCCTGCAAGCCAGCGGAAAAGCGCCGGAATGCCGCCGGAACAGGCACTTTTCGCTCGTTACAGGTCGTCGAACTGGACCAGCGAAATGGTCTTCGCACTGGTGAGCGGCGCGCCTTCGTCGCCGCTCGAGCATGGTTCTTCGTCGAACGCGATGTCACCTTGCGGGTCGGCTTCGCCGCTCGCGCGCAGCCCCGCGAACGCAAACAGCTGGTGATCCATCAGATGCGACGGCACCACGTTCGACAACGCATTGAACATGTTCTCGATGCGGCCCGGGAAACGCTTTTCCCAGTCGCGGACCAGCGCCTTCATTTCCGCGCGCTTAAGGTTTGGTTGGCTACCGCACAGATTGCACGGAATGATCGGGAATTCACGCAGCTCGGCGTACTTCTCCAGATCGGTTTCCTTCACGTAGGCGAGCGGCCGGATCACGATGTTCTTGCCGTCGTCCGATTGCAGCTTGGGCGGCATGCCCTTCAACTTGCCGCCGTAGAACAGGTTCAGCAGCAGCGTTTGCAGGATGTCGTCGCGATGATGGCCGAGCGCGATCTTGGTCGCGCCGAGCTCGCCGGCGACGCGATACAGGATGCCGCGCCGCAGCCGCGAGCACAGCGAACAGGTGGTCTTGCCCTCCGGCACGAGCCGCTTGACGATGCTGTAGGTGTCCTGATTCTCGATGTGAAACGGGATGTCGAGCTGGCTCAGATACTCGGGCAGCACGTGCTCGGGGAAGCCCGGCTGCTTCTGGTCGAGGTTTACCGCGACGATGTCGAAATTGATCGGCGCGCGCTCGCGCAGCCGCATCAGGATCTCGAGCATCGCGTAACTGTCCTTGCCGCCCGACAGGCACACCATCACCTTGTCGCCGTCCTCGATCATGTTGTAGTCGCCGATCGCCTGGCCGACCTGGCGCGCGAGACGCTTGAAGAGCTTGTTGTTCTCGTACGCTTCCTTCTGCTCGCGGCGCGTGAGCGGCGATTTCGGGGCGCGGGCGGCGCTCGGTGCCGCGGTGGCGTCAGCGGCTTCGTTGTCTGCGGTCAGGATTTCCGGTGCGTTCATCGCTCAGTCCTCCTTGATGCGGAAGACTTCGACGCCGACCGCATCGCAGTCCGGATACACGTCCGGCTTTTCGGTCGACACGCGTGCGCCGCGCACCTGCGGATGTTCGAGCATCGCGCGCACGAGGTCGTCGCACAGCGTTTCCTGCAGATGAATATGGCCTTGCGAGACGCGCCTCGCGATCGTCGAGCGCATGAAGTCGTAGTCGACGACTTCGGTGAGCTTGTCGTGCACCGGCGTGGACATCGCGAGCGGCACGAACAGTTCGACGTTGATCACGACGCGCTGCTCGCCGCGCTTTTCGAAGTCGTGCACGCCGATGTTGATGTGCACTTCGTAATTGCGCAGAAAAAGCCGGCGGCAATCGGCGAGCCGGGGGTGCGAAAGAGCGGCAAACATGTTCGTTCCAGTCCAAAAAAGCGTGCGGGGCACGCAAAGGGGCGCTTCGCCACACGCGATGGCCGCCTCGAAGGCCGGCCACGCGCGCGCGTCAGGCGCCCGTCAAAAACATCACGTCGCGCGGCAGCGGCACGAGATGCTGCCCGCCGTCGACCACCAGCGTCGTTCCGGTCACGCCGGCTGCATCCGCGAGATACAGCGCGGCGGCGACGATATCCTCGGGCCGCGACGCACGGCCAAGAGGCGTCATACGGTGAGCGGCCTCGAACCCGTGCTGGGTCTGGTCGCCCGATTGCATGGTCAGCCCGGGCGCGAGCCCGACCACCCGGAGCTTCGGCGCGAGCGCCTGAGCGAGCGCGACCGTCGCGGTCTGCAGCGCCGCCTTCGACAGCGTGTACGACAGATAGTCCGGGTTCATGTTGTACAGCTTCTGATCCAGCACATTGATGACGACGCCGCGCTGACTTTCGTCGCGCAATGCCGCATCGGGCGTCGCGTCGTAAAGCATGCGCGCGAGCACGAGCGGCGCGCCGACGTTCATCGCGGTCAGCTTCAGCAGCAGCTCGTAGCCGACGTCGCGCGCCGTGTCTTCCTCGAAGCGCGACGCGTTATTGACGATGCACGACGGCCGCCCGAGCGCAGCGGCGCAGTCCGGCAGCAGCCGGGCGACCTGCGCCTCGTCGCCGAGCTCGGCGTGCAGCGCGACCGCGCGGCGGCCCAGCGCGACGATCTGCGCGACCACGTCGTCGGCGTCCTCACGCGAGGCACCGTAGTGCACGGCCACGTCCCAGCCGCGCGCGGCGAAGCCGAGGGCGAGCGCGCGCCCGATGCGGCGCGCGGCGCCCGTAATCAGCACGACGCGTGGCGTTTCGGGCGGCAGTTCAGCCGCGCGGGCAGCGATGTCCGGAGAAACGGTCATTTACAATGCGGGGATGAATCCCAAAGCTCACCAACCCGATAGTTTACCTGCTCCCGGCCCGAGCGCGCTCGCGCAGTCCGACGCGCTCGTCGCCGAGATCCGCGCGCAGCTCGACGCGGCCGGCGGCTGGCTGCCGTTCGACCGCTACATGGAGCGCGCGTTGTACGCGCCGGGTCTCGGCTACTACAGCGGCGGTGCGCGTAAATTCGGCCTGCGCGCCGACGACGGCAGCGACTTCGTCACCGCGCCGGAATTGTCGCCGCTGTTCGCGGCGACGCTCGCGCGCCCGCTCGCCGAAGCGTTGGAGGCGAGTGGCACGCGCGATGTGATGGAGTTCGGCGCCGGCACCGGCAAGCTCGCCGCGGGCTTGCTCAATGCGCTCGACACGCTCGGCGCCGGGTTCGACAGCTATTCGATCATCGATCTATCGGGTGAGCTGCGCGAGCGGCAGCGCGAAACGATCGCGGCGGCCGCGCCCGCGCTGCTCGCGAAAGTGCGCTGGCTCGACGCGTTGCCGCAGCGCTTCGAAGGCGTGGTGATCGGCAACGAGGTGCTCGATGCGATGCCGGTGCGGCTCTTCGCGCAAAACGGCGGTGTCTGGCGCGAGCGCGGCGTGGTGTGGCGCGACGGCGCCTTCGCGTTCGACGACCGGCCCGTCGCGGCCGCCGCGGACCTCGCGCTGCTGACCGAAGTCGATGCGACCCGCGAACCGGCCGGCGACGACTACGTGACAGAAACGCACGAAGCCGCGCGCGCCTTCACGCGCACCATCTGCACGATGCTCGCGCGCGGCGCGATCTTGCTGATCGACTACGGTTTTCCGCGCCACGAGTACTACCACGACCAGCGCGCGCAGGGCACGCTGATGTGCCACTACCGGCACCGCGCGCACGGCGACCCGTTCCTGTACCCCGGTCTGCAGGACATCACCGCGCACGTCGAATTCACCGGCATCGCCGAGGCGGGCGTCGAGACCGGCGCGGACCTGCTCGGCTTCACATCGCAAGCGCGCTTCCTGCTGAACGCGGGCGTCACCGAGGTGCTCGGCGAAATCGATCCCGCCGACGCCGCGCGCTTTCTTCCCGCCGCCAACGCGGTACAGAAGCTGCTGTCCGAGGCGGAGATGGGCGAGCTCTTCAAGGTGATCGCGTTTTCGCGTGGACTCGACGATACGCTGCGCGCCTTTTCGAGCGGCGATCGTTCGCATACGCTGTGATCGTGAATCCGCTCTGGCTCGAGGACTCGCGATGATTCGCTGGCTTTTGACGACCTTCGTTGCCGTCGCGGTGCTGTCGTCGTGCTGGCCGTGGCTGAGGAAGCTCGGCATCGGCCGGATGCCCGGCGACGTGACCTTGCGGCTGTTCGGCCGCGAGTATCCGTTTCCGTTCATGTCGACGCTGGTGCTGTCGATGCTGTTGTCGCTGTTGGCGCGGGTGTTGTAGGCGCCGTCGCGCTACTTTACGCCCGCGCGACTTCAAGCCAGCGCAGCCTCTACCGCACGCACGCGCTCCTCATGCACGGCGTCCTTGATGCCGGCCGGCGCATCGGCGAGCCGCTGCGCCACTGCCCCTGCATCCACGCCTCGCGCGGCCACCAGTGCAAGCCTCAGCCGCTCGGCCTGCGGGTACTCGCTCATCTCGAGGCCGAGCCGCCCGCGTGCATCCGACTCGCAGGCCTGCAGCGCCTCGGCGAAGCGCGCCGGCTTCCTGATCGCGTCGCCGCGCTCGAGCAGGCGCACCACAGCCGCCGCCCCCATCTCCATCACGCGATGAATATTGCCGTGCTCGCGCGCGACCAGCACCGCCAGATCGCGGCACTCGTTCGGCACGCGCAGCCGCTCGCACAGCGGCTTCAGCAGATCGACGCTGCGGCCCTCGTGGCCGATGTGCCGCGGCAGCAGGTCCTCCGGCGTGGTCGCCTTGCCGAGGTCGTGCGTCAGCGCCGCGAAGCGCACCGGCAGCGCGTAGCCCTGCTGCGCGGCATGGTCCAGCACCATCATCACGTGGACACCGGTATCGACCTCGGGGTGATAGTCGGCGCGCTGCGGCACGCCGAACAGCGCGTCGATCTCCGGCAGAATCCGCGCGAGCGCGCCACAGTCGCGCAGCACGCCGAACATCCGCGACGGCTTCTTCTCCATCAACCCGCGCGACACCTCCTGCCACACGCGCTCGGCCACCAGCGCATCGGCTTCGCCGTCGGCGACCATCTCGCGCATCAGCGCCAGCGTTTCCGGCGCGACCGTGAAATCGACGAAACGCGCCGCGAAACGCGCGATGCGCAGAATCCGCACCGGATCTTCGAGGAACGCGGCGCTGACATGGCGAAAAAGCCGCGCCTGCAAGTCAGCCTGGCCGTTGAACGGATCGATGACGGGGCCGGTCAGCTCGCCGTCCGGGCGCACCTCGCGCGCCATCGCGTTGATCGTCAGATCGCGGCGCGCGAGGTCTTCTTCGAGCGTCACGTCGGGCGCATAGAAAAACTGGAAGCCGCGATAGCCGGCCGCCGTCTTGCGCTCGGTGCGCGCGAGCGCGTACTCCTCCTGCGTCTGCGGATGCAGGAATACCGGAAAGTCCTTGCCCACCGGCCGATAGCCCTGCGCGACCATCTGCTCGGGTGTTGCTCCCACCACCACGTAGTCGCGGTCCTGCACCGGCACGCCGAGCAGCTCGTCGCGGACCGCGCCACCTACTGCATAGATGTTCATGGGCTTTCGTCTTGATAGGCGATCGCGTGCGTTTCGCGGCGCGAGGCGTCGACCCATGCATTGACCGCGGGCAGCTCGGTGAGCCGCTCGACATAGGCGGCCGCGGTCTCCGACAACGCCGGCTTCCACGTGTTGAAGCGCATCGCGACCGGCGCGAACATCGCGTCGGCAATGCCGAATTCGCCGAACAGGAACGGACCGCCGTAGGTCTCGAGGCAGTCGCGCCAGATCGTCTCGATCCGCGCGATATCGGCGAGCGCGCCCGGCGTCGCGTTCTTGCCCGGGAATGACGCACGGATGTTCATCCACATCTTCGAGCGCAACTCGCCGAACCCCGCATGCATCTCGGCGCTGACGCTGCGCGCATGCGCGCGCGCCGCCGCGTCTCGCGGCCACAGCGCGTGTTGCGGGAAGCGCTCGGCGAGCGTTTCGGCGATCGCCAGCGAATCCCACACGGCCTGCCCGGCGTCGTCGATCAGGCACGGCACCTTGCCCGGTCCGCGCGGCGCCTGAGCGCGGATCTTCGCATTCGTGTCCGCTTCGTACAGCAGGATCAGTTCCTCGTCGAACGGAATGCCGAAGTGCGTGAGCAGCAGCCACGGACGCATCGACCACGACGAATAGTTCTTGTCACCAATCAGCAGTTTCATACTTGTTATCAGGTAGAGGGAAAGGCTTCAGCGTCCGGCGTTGGCGCGGAACGTGTCGAGTCGCGAACCCGAGGCAGCACCGGTCAGGTACGTCGGCACGATCGCTTCGATGCTGACCGGTTCGAGTCCGAGCTCGGGCGCGAGCGGCCCGCTCAGAATGTTGGCGACCTTCATCGAATCGAGATTGTCGCGCGAAATCACCGGTTCGCCCGGCGCCATTTCGAAGCTCAACGCCTGCAGGCGCGCGAGCGGCTCGGGCAGACGGATGATGCGCGCATGCTTGCCGATCACGTCGCCGCAGTACGAAACCAGGTCTTCGAGCGTGTAGACGGTCGGACCGCCGAGCTCGTAGGTGCGGCCGCTCGCGCCATCGAGATCGAGCACGTTGACGATCGCCTTCGCGACGTCGCCGACATAGACCGGTTGGAACTGCGCGTCCGGCATCGCGAGCGGAATGGCCGGAAACACGCGCTGCAGGAACGCGAACTTGTTCAGAAACGCGTCCTCGGGTCCGAACACGACGGACGGCCGGAAGATCGTCCACGCGACGTTGGCCGCATGCACGGCTTTCTCGCCGTCGGCCTTCGAGCGCGAATACATGCTCGGGCCGTTCGGATTGGCGCCTAGCGCGCTCAGATGAATCAGCCGATGCACGCCCTTGCCTTCGCAGGCGGCGACGATGCGCGTCGGCAGCTCGACGTGCGCATGCGCGAACTCCCGCCCATAGGGCTTGCCGCGTTTGCCGTTCAGGATACCGACCAGATTGATTACGCAATCCGCGCCCTCGACGAAGCGCGCGAGTTGCACCGGATCGAACACGTCTGTTTCGAGCACGTCGATCGGCAGCATGGTCAGATGTCGCGCGTTGTAGCGTCGCCGTGTGGCGACGCGCACGTCCTTGCCCGTCTCGACGAGCGCGTTGACGAGGTAGCTGCCGATAAACCCTGAACCGCCGATGACCGCGATGGCTTGATGTCGCATTTTTCGACTCCCTGATGGAAGCCGCGGCAACGGCTGGCGAAGCGCGCCGCAACCTCGAAGCGAGATTGCGGCGCCAAGGCGCTTACGGTGCGATGTAACCCAGGCGCGCCTTCAGCGATTGCGGACGGCCTTCGAACAATGCCGCGTAGTAGACCGTGTTAGACAACACATTTTTCACGTAGTCACGAGTTTCCTGAAACGGAATCGTCTCGGCGAAGACCGCGCCTTCGACCGGGCGCTGCAGCGACTGCCGCCAGTTGCGCGGACGGCCCGGACCTGCGTTGTAGCCAGCGGTGGCCAGCACGGCGGACCCGTCGAACTGATTGTAGATCATCGCCAGGTAGTTCGTGCCGAGCAGGATGTTGGTGTTGATGTCGTTCATCTGCTCGCGCGACACCGGTCCCAGACCGATCTTCTTCGCGACCAGTTGCGCGGTGGCGGGCATCAGCTGCATCAGTCCGCCCGCGCCGACCTCAGAGCGCGCGTTGATGATGAAGCGCGACTCCTGGCGAATCAGCCCGTACGCCCACTCGACGTCGAGCCCGCTCGACTGCGCGTCCTGCTCGACGATGTTGCGGAACGGCGATAGATAGCGTAGCGAAAAATCGTGCTCGCTCTTCGTGCGGTCCGCGGTGTTGACGGTGCGGTCGTACAGCTCGATGCGGCGCGCGTACTCGGCGGCGGCGAGCAGTTGCCGGTCGGACATGTTGCGCAACGGCCAGTTCCATTCGCGATTGCCTTCGAGCCGCAGATTCAGCCCATAGAAGCGCTGCGCGAGACCGAAGCCCGGCGTGGTGCCGGCTTGCTGCACTTCGGCGTCGGTCACGGTGGTTTTCGGCGGCACGGTGATTTTCTGGCCGAGCTCTTCGAGCGCGAGCTGGCCGTAGAAGTTGAAGTTCGACGCGATCGACTGGAATTCCTGACTGGCCGTGGCCGTGTCGCCGGCCTGCTTCAGCGCGCGCGCGTGCCAGTACACCCACGACGGTTGCTTGCGCAGCGACTCGGGCATCTGCTCGATCGACCAGCGCACCATGTTCCAGTCGCCCGCGAGCAGCGCGCTGCGTGTGCGCCATTCATACGCGGGATTCGACAGCGGCGCGTTGGCCGACAGCCGGAACCAGTCGACCGCGCCAGGCATCTGCTTGAGCGCGCCCTGATAGCCGATCGTGCCCCAGCCGATCGCGCGCTCCGGCGAATTCAGCGACGGCGCGACCGACGCGAACGTGGCCGCGGCCATGGCCGGATCGTTGCGCGCCATGCGCGTGATGGCGAGCAGCGCCAGTTGGTGCGATTGCGCATCCGGTCCGACGCCGCGCGCGAGCAATAGCGGCGGCGCATTGGTCGCCTGGCTGAACAGCACCGGGTCGGGGGGCTGGTCGCCGAGCGCGTCGACGAGCTTGCTGCCGGTGCTCGTGTAGTTCTGCTCGTACGCGAGACGAATTTGCGCCCAGATGTCGTCGGCGCTGAACTGGTGGTTCACGCCGAGCACCGTGATCAGATCGACGCAGCCGTCGCCGTACCACTTCGGCTCGACGAGCAGCGCGCGCGCCGCGTCCGCGACGTTCTCGCCGCGCGACGCGCGCGATTCGAGCGCGTAGCACTTGACCTGAGTGTCGTCGTCGAGCACGAACTTCGCGTACTGCTGGTCGAAGTTGCGCCAGTCGTGACGCGTGCCGAGCACCGTCAGGTAGTCGTTGCGCATGCGATCGGCGATCGCCTGGCCGTCGTACTTCTGCAGGAACGCGAGCACGGGCGCGTCCGGCGCGTCGATGCGCGCATGGCCGGTCGAATCGAACAGCTGCGGCTTGATCTGGAAGTACTCCAGATACGAGGGCGCCGGATAATTCGGGATCATGCTCGCGAGCTGGGCTGCGCGCGCCGCGTCGTTAGTACGCGAGGCTTCGCGAAGCTGGACGAAAATCTGGTCGTCGTTCGTGAGTTGCGAGATCGGAAGGGGCTTGACGGCCGAGGCAGTGCTGCAGGCCACGAGTGCCGCTGCGGCAAGCGCGATACTGGCCGCGCGATATACTCGAAAAAGGCGTTTTGACATCGTTGTTTCTGGAGCGCGAATTGGACCCAAGCATAGCATGCAACCCTGTCCCGGCAACGAAAAAGGCGCTGCGCCGGATGTTGCTGGAAAGCCGTCTGCAAGCGGCTTCCGAGCCGGCGAAGAATGCCGTGCTCGGGCGTCGGATGCTCGACGCGCTGAAGCACTACGCGGTACGCAGCGCGGGATTCTACTGGCCGCTTGCCGGCGAGTTCGATGCGCGCGGCGCGATTGCGCTCTGGCTTGCCGCGGACTCGCACCACGAAGCCAGTCTGCCAATCGTTAAAGAACGTGGCATGGCGCTCGAATTCCATGCCTGGACGCCCGCGACGCCGATGAAAATCGGCCATCACAAGATTGCCGAGCCCACCTCGGGGCGCGTGGTGCTGCCCGAGCTGCTGTTCGTGCCCTGCGTGGGTTTCGACTCGGACGGCTACCGCCTCGGCTACGGCGGCGGCTATTACGACCGCACACTGGCCGGCTGGCCGGCGGCGCACAAGCCGATCACGGTCGGCATCGCCTACGAAGCGTGCCGCACCGACACGCTGGAACGCGAGGCGCATGACATTGCGCTCGATCTGATCGTCACAGAGGCGGGGTTTCATCCGGCGCTGCCGGGCTGAACGCGCGATGCGCGGCGTGTGACGCGCCGGCGCTTGCGCAGTGTTTCGTCGTTACAGCGAAGCCGCCGCGCGCGCCGCCGTGTCGTACAGGCCCGACGCATTGCGCATCAACTGCGCGGCCTCGCCGATCTGCTGGTTGGTCAGGCCGCTTTCCTTGAGCGTCGAGATCAGGCAGTTTTCGCGCACCTCGCGATACTTCAGGCATAGTTCGCGGCCCGCGTCGGTTGCGGAAAAGAACACTTCCTTGCCGGTCTTTTCGCTTTTTACGTACCCTCTAGCTACGAGCTTTTTCAACGCGTACGTCGCGACGTGCGTGTCCTCGATGTTCAGCACGAAGCAGATGTCCGCGAGCTTCTTGCGGCGTTCGCGATGGCTCACGTGGTGCAGCAGCGACACTTCGATCGCGGTCATGTCCTTGTCGCCCGCCGCCGACATGCAGCGCACCATCCAGCGGTTGAACGCATTGCCCGCCATGATCAGCGCGTATTCGAGTTCCGAGAGTTCCGCGCTGCTCTCGGAGACGAGATGTTCCGACGAAACGATCTTGGTGGGATGACGCGTCATACGAGGGTCCCGTGACGAAAATGGGCTGGAAAAGTGTCGCAAGTGTACGACGATGCCCGCCGCCGACGAGCCTGGCAAAAACGCTTATTGGTAAATCGTCAATATTTTATTGATAATGTACGCTCCAAACGTCGCCGCCTCCGTGCCGGGCATGCGCCAACGCACCGCGCTGTCCGCCTCATCCTCCGACTCGATCCGGGCCGCCCAGTCATGAGCCAACCACGAATTTTTCCCCTCGGCGATGCCGCGCTCGTCTGCGAAGCGCCGCCGCCCGCCACGCTCGAGTGCCAGCAGCGCGTGTGGGCTGCGGCCGAAGCCGCGCGCGACTGGCCGCAGGTGCTCGAAGTCGTGCCCGGCATGAACAATCTGACGCTCGTGTTCGACCCGCTCTCGACCGACGCCGACGCGCTCGGCGAGCAGTTGCTGACGGCCTGGAACGCAGCGGCCAAAGCCGTGGCGCCCGGGCGCGACGTCGAGATTGCAGTGCAGTACGGCGGCGCATTCGGCCCCGATCTGCAGGCGGTCGCCGAACATACGGGCTTGAGCGCGCGCGAGGTCGTCGAACGTCATGCGGGCGGCGTCTACGTGGTGTTCTTTCTCGGCTTCCAGCCCGGCTTCGCCTATATGGGTGGGCTCGTCACCGCGCTGCACACGCCGCGCCGCGCGTCGCCGCGGCTCGAGGTGCCAGCGGGCTCGGTCGGCATCGGCGGCGAGCAGACTGGCATCTATCCGGCGGTGTCGCCGGGCGGCTGGCAGTTGATCGGCCGCACCGAGGTGCCGCTGTTCGATCCGGCGAGCCGTCCGCCCACGCTGCTGCAGCCCGGCGACCGGGTGCGCTTCACGATCGCGGGGATGCACGCATGATCGACGTGATCCGCGCGGGTCTCCAGACCACGATTCAGGACCTCGGCCGCCACGGCTATCGGCATCTCGGCGTCGCGATGGGGGGGGCGCTCGACCGGCTGTCGCTCGAAGTCGGCAACCGGCTGGTCGGCAACCGCCCCGACGCGGCCGGCCTCGAAATCACCTTCGGCCCGACCGCGCTGCGCTTTTTGCGCGCGACGCGCGTCGCGATCACCGGCACCGAGTTCGGCGCGACGCTCGACGGCAAACCCGTCTATTCGTTTTGGAGTCTGCCCGTGCAGGCCGGCCAGGAGCTCGTGCTGCACGCGGCGAAGCGCGGCATGCGCGGCTATGTCTGCGTGGCGGGCGGCATCGACGTGCTGCCGATGCTCGGCTCGCGCAGCACCGACCTTGCCGGCCATTTCGGCGGACTCGGCGGCCGCGCGCTCAACGACGGCGACCGTCTGCCGGTCGGCGCGCCGCAGCAGCGCGGCCACCTCGGCTTCACGCCCGAGGCGCCCGAGTTCGGCGTGAAGGCGCCCGCCTGGTGCAAGTTCGTGCTGGTCAACGAGCCGCTGCGGCGCGGTCGTCATCCGTCGGGCGTGCCGTGGGCCATACCGATCCGCGTGCTGCGCGGCCCCGAATACGACAGCTTCACCGCGGATGCACAGCAGTCGTTCTGGTCCGACGAGTGGCTCGTGACGCCGAACAGCAACCGCATGGGCTATCGCCTTGCCGGCACCGAGCTGAAGCGCACGCACAAGACTGACCTGCTGTCGCACGCGGTACTGCCCGGCACGATCCAGGTGCCCCCGAACGGTCAGCCGATCGTGCTGATGAGCGACGCGCAGACCACCGGCGGCTATCCGAAGATCGGCGCGGTGATTCAGGCCGATCTGTGGAAGCTCGCGCAGGTGCGCCTGAACGGTGCTGTCCGTTTCATCCCGACGACGCCCTACGAAGCGCGCCAGGCTTTGCTGGAAGAACGCACGTATCTGCGGCAGATCGATGCCGCGATCGCGATGCATGAAGAGCGTTGCGCGCGCCGGGTGGCGCTCGCGGCGCTGTGACAATAAGTAAAGGAATCCCCATGGAAATCGATCTGAACGCCGATCTCGGCGAAGGCTGCGGCTCCGACGAGGCGCTGCTCGACCTCGTGAGCTCGGCCAACATCGCATGCGGCTGGCATGCGGGCAGCCCCAACGCGATGCGCGACTGCGTGCGCTGGGCCGTGCAGAAAGGCGTGTCGATCGGCGCGCATCCGAGCTTCAACGATCCCGAGAATTTCGGCCGCAAGGAAATGGATCTGCCGGCGGGCGAGATCTATGCGGGCGTGCTGTATCAGCTCGGCGCGCTGTCGGCGATCGCGCAGGCCGAGGGCGGGCGCATCGCGCACGTAAAGCCGCACGGCGCACTGTACAACCAGGCCGCGCGCGAGGCGAAGATCGCTGACGCGATCGTCTCCGCCGTGCACGATTTCGATCCGTCCGTGGCGGTGTTCGCGCTCGCCAACAGCGGGCTCGTGAGCGCCGCGCGCAACGCGGGCCTGACCGCGATCGAGGAAGTGTTCGCCGACCGCGGCTATCGCGCCGACGGCTCGCTCGTGCCGCGCAAGGAGCCGGGCGCGCTGCTCGACGACGAGGACGAAGTGCTCGCGCGCACGCTCGTGATGATCCGCGAGCAACGCGTGAAGGCCGTCGACGGACAGTGGGTGCCGTTGAACGCGCAGACCATCTGCCTGCACGGCGACGGCCCGCATGCGCTGGCGTTCGCGCGACGCATTCGCGGCGCGCTCGCCGACGCCGGCATCGAAGTGCATGCGGCGGCCGCCGCGCGCGTCTGAGCGTTCGCATCACCGTCGTCCCCGCCGCACGCCGATCCGATCCGGCGGTTCCTTTCATATCGACGAGGTGCTGGCCATCTGACGCAGTACCTCGTCGTCCGAAAGCTGCTGCTGTCCAATCAACGGTGGCGCGTCCGACGCAAATGACTAACGATCGCTAACAGAGCGACCGCCAATATCAACGATCTCCGGATCGTCCTACCGGGTGCAATCGCAAGCTACCGCGTCGCACACCGTCCACGAACATCCAGTCATCAATGTGTTGGTCGATGTGGTAAAGAGCAAACCATTGCGCGCGGTGCGTGTCCGCCAATAGGATCTCCTAAAAGTTCTGACGAAGCTAACAGCCACAGGATGCAACACGACTCGGACGCCGCCGAGAAATGCGCCAGAGATTCACGGCGCTGATCGCGATGGCCTGGCTCAGCACGGCGATCGCGCTATACGGTGGTCTGCAGTTGCCTTCTGATCGATCCC
Organism: Paraburkholderia sp. 35.1; assembly: GCF_050436525.1. Lineage (NCBI taxonomy): Bacteria > Pseudomonadati > Pseudomonadota > Betaproteobacteria > Burkholderiales > Burkholderiaceae > Paraburkholderia > Paraburkholderia sp. 35.1. The sequence continues at coordinate 1,730,034 of NZ_JBNDMJ010000003.1, forward strand.
GCCGCTACGGCCGCAGTCTCGAACCGACTCAACCCGCCTCAACCACGAAGCCGTGCTGCCGCAACAGCTGCAGCACGCCCTTCGGCCCACCCAGATGCAGCGCGCCGATCGCGACGAACAGCGGCTTGTTCGGCGCGGCGATCTGCAACATTCTCGCGACGAAGCGGCGATTGCGCTCGTAGACGATCCGGTTGTCGATCGAATTGGAGACGCGCAGGTCGCGCGCGAGCTTCTCCGATTTGGCAGCCTGCCACGCGGCGATCGCATCGGCATCGCCGACCCGCCACAGCCGGTGCAGCGTGCGCACGTCCTCGACGTTCTGCGCGGGCGTCTGCACCAGATCCTGCGCGAGCATCTCCCGCTGCTGCGCGGCCGACAGTCCGGTGAACGCGCGCATCTGTTGCGCGAGCGTTTCGAGCCCGACGATCTTGCCGCGCGTCTTCAGATAGACGTTCTGCAATTGCGCTTCGGTGCCGTATTCCGTTTGCAGCCCCGCGGACAGCGAGTCGTAGGTCTCGACCACCAGCGACGCGAGCCACGGCCGCATCTTTTTGATCGCATCGAGCGCGGCCGGGTTGCCGCGCAGCCGCAATGCGAGCTTGTGCCACAGCGGCTCGGGCAGCAGACCCGGCAGGCAGTCGTGCTTGCATATGCCGTACTTCGACACGTCGTCCTGCGACACCAGCAACTCGTCGGGCGACAGTTCGAGCGCGAGCGTCGGCGACGCGGCGAGCGCCGCGAGGATCGGCGCGCGGAACGGCTGCCTCGCCGGATAGTCGGCGGGATCGCCGACGTGCAGCGTGCCGAGCACGTAGATCGTCGTACTGCCGCGCGTCGCGACATAGAACGGCATGCGCGCCGGTTGCTGGCGCACCGGGCCGCTCGCCGTGGTGCCGGGGACCGGGGGCGGCGCAATTGACGGCGGTGGCGGCCTTGGCGCCGTGACGGCAGGACGGGCCGCCTGGGCTGGCGCCTTGGCCGCCGCGCCGGCCGCGTGAGCGATGCAGGGTACGGCCGCGCCGACCGACAGCGCGCAGCCTACGCGAAATAAAGCGGACAGCGACGCGGGAAGAAATACGGAGAAAAAGGCGCGCGCGAGCGCATGAACAAACGCGCAGAGAAACGTGCGAAAAAACTTGCCGGCGAACCTTCCAGCAAATGCGCCGCAGGGCGCGGCGCCTCCCAGCGCACGCGCCCCGCGGCGCCGCGCGAAGGCGGCTATCCAGCCGCCCTCACACAAGCGGCGCGCAAGACGACGCGCCGCCACCACATCAGGCATCCACGTCCCCCACCTCTTCAGCGCGGTGACAGGAGACCAGGCGGCCATCCACTTCTCGCAGCTTCGGCTCCTCGCTGCGGCAGCGGTCGATCACGTACGGGCAGCGCTGATGGAACGTGCAGCCCGAGGGCGGATTCAGCGGCGACGGCATTTCGCCTTGCAGCTTGATCTTGATCGTGCGGTCGGCCTCGAAGATCGACGGGGTCGCCGACATCAGCGCGCGCGTGTACGGATGACGCGGCTTCGAGAAGATGCGCTGCTTGTCGCCGAGTTCAGCGACGCCGCCGAAGTACATGACCATCACGTCGTCGGCGATATGCTCGACCACCGACAGGTTGTGCGAGATGAACACGTAGCTCGTCTTGAACTCGTCCTGCAGGTCCATGAACAGGTTCAGGATCTGCGCCTGGATCGAGACGTCGAGCGCCGAGACCGGTTCGTCGGCGACCACGATCTGCGGATCGAGGATCATCGCGCGCGCGATCGCGACACGCTGACGCTGGCCGCCGGAGAACATGTGCGGATAGCGCTTCGCGTGCTCGGGCCGCAGGCCGACCGTGCGCATCATCTGCGCGATGCGCTCGGCGCGCTCGGTCGCGCTCATCTGCGTGTTGATCGCGAGCGGTTCGCCGAGCGTCTGCTCGACAGTCTTGCGCGGATTGAGCGACGCAAACGGATTCTGGAACACCATCTGCACGCGGCGCCTGAGCGCCGCGATCTTCTCGTGATTCGCGCCGGCCACGTCCTCGCCGTCGATCAGCAGGCGGCCCGCGCTCGGCGTTTCGATCATCGTCAGCTGACGCGCGAGCGTCGACTTGCCGCAGCCGGACTCGCCGACTACCGCCAGCGTCTTGCCGCGGTCGAGCGCGAACGACACGCCGTTCAGCGCCTTCACCGTGCCGTGCGCGAACATGCCGCGCTTGACCGTGTAGTAGCGCGCGAGCTGGTCGGCGACGAGCACGTGATCGCCAGTACGATCCGACTGGCGACGGGTTTCGGGTACTGCGCTCATCGGGCGCCTCCTTGCGTGTGAACGTTGGCGTCCTTCTCGAGGTTTAGCGGCTTGATGCAACGCACGCGCGTGAGCTCGGCGTGCGCGGGCAGCGGCGCGAGCGCGGGGCGGGCCTTCATGCAGTCGTCGACCACGTACTTGCAGCGCGGCGCGAACAGGCACCCCTTGGGCCGGTCGTCGCGGCCCGGCACCATGCCTGGCAGCGCCGCGAGCCGCACCGCGCCGACGTTGTGCTCGGGAATCGCGGCCAACAGCGCTTCCGTGTACGGATGATGAGGCGCGGCGAAGATGTCCGGCACCTTGTTCGTCTCGATCACCTCGCCCGCATACATCACGGCGACGCGCTGCGCGACCTCGGACACCACGGCCAGATCGTGCGAAATCAGCACGAGCGCCATGCCGCGTTCCTTCTGCAGGCGCATCAGCAATTCCATGATCTGCGCCTGGATCGTCACGTCGAGCGCGGTGGTCGGCTCATCGGCGATCAGCAGCTTCGGGTTGCAGGCGATCGCCATCGCGATCATCACGCGCTGGTTCATGCCGCCCGACATCTGATGCGGAAACGAGCCGATACGGTTCTTCGCGTCCGGAATGCCGACCTGATCGAGCAGTTCGAGCGCGCGTTTGTCCAGCGCGCTGCCGCGCAGGCCCTCGTGCAGCTTCAGCACTTCCTTGATCTGATAGCCGACCGTGTAGCTCGGGTTCAGGCTCGTCAGCGCGTCCTGGAACACCATCGCGATGTCCTTGCCGATGATCTTGCGGCGTTCCCTCGCGGAAGCCTTCAGCAGGTTCTTGCCGTCGAACGTGATTTCGTCGGCGGAGACCTTGCCGGGCGCGTCGATCAGGCCCATCAGCGCCATCATCGTCACGCTCTTGCCCGAGCCCGATTCGCCGACCACGCCGACCACTTCACCGGCCGCGACGTCGAGATTGATGCGGTCGACCGCGGGCAGGCCGCCGAAGTTGACCGCGAGATTGCGGATGGTCAGTAGATTGCTCATGGTCAGGCCATCCGTTTCAGTTTGGGGTCGAGCGCGTCACGCAGCCCGTCGCCGAGCAGGTTGATCGCAAGCACCGAGATCAGGATGGACAGGCCGGGCATCGTGACGATCCACCATGCGCTGTCGATGTAATCGCGCGCCGACGCGAGCATCGCGCCCCACTCCGCCGACGGCGGCTGCACGCCGAGGCCGAGGAAGCCGAGCGCGGCGGCATCGAGAATCGCCGACGAAAAGCCAAGGGTTGCCTGCACGATCAGCGGCGCGGTGCAGTTCGGCAGCACCTGCGAGAACATCAGCCGCAACGTGCTCGCACCCGCGACGCGTGAAGCGGTCACATACTCCTTCTGCAACTCGCCCTGGGCGGACGCGCGCGTCAGACGCACATAGCCCGGCAGCGCAACGATCGCGATCGCGAGCATCGTGTTGACGAGACCCGGACCGATGATTGCGACCACCGCGACCGCGAGCAGCAGCGACGGCAGCGCGAGCAGCACGTCCATGATGCGCATGATCGGCGTGTCGGCCCATTTCTCGAAGAACGCGGCGACGAGGCCGAGCACGACGCCCGGAATCAGCGCGAGGACCACCGAGACGAAGCCGATCCAGAACGACAGCCGCGCGCCGTACATCAGACGCGAAAGGATGTCGCGGCCCGCTTCGTCGGTGCCGAGAATGAACTTCCAGTTGCCGCCGTCGAGCCACGCCGGCGGGATCTTCACGGTGTCGCGGTATTGCTCGATCGGGCTGTGTGGCGCGATCAGCGGCGCGAAGATCGCGATGAAGACCAGCACCAGCACGATGATGCCCGCGCCGACCGCACCGCGGTTGCGCGAGAAGTTCGCCCAGAATTCGCGTGCCGCGATGCCGCGGTCGCTCGGCGGGGTAACCGCTTGGGGGACGGTGTTTTGAATGTCAGCCATCGTGATTTACCTCGTATGGCGAATGCGCGGGTTGAGCACGCCGTACAGCAGATCGACGACGAGGTTCACGACGATCACCAGCGTGGCGATCAACAGGATACCGCCCTGCACGACCGGATAATCGCGCCGGCCGATCGCGTCGATCAGCCACTTGCCGATGCCCGGCCATGAAAACAGCGTTTCGGTCAGCACCGCGCCCGCAAGCAGTGTGCCGACCTGCAGGCCGATCACGGTGACGACCGGAATCAGCGCATTGCGCAGCGCATGCACGACGATCACGCGTCCCGGCGACAGCCCCTTCGCGCGCGCGGTGCGGATGTAGTCCTCGCGCAGCACTTCGAGCATCGACGAGCGCGTCATGCGCGCGACGACCGCGAGCGGAATCGTGCCGAGCACGATCGCGGGCAGGATCAGGTGACTGAGCGCGGATTTGAACGCGCCTTCGTCGGTGGACATCAGCGAGTCGATCAGCATGAAGCCGGTCACGTGCGGAATGTCGTATTCGACCGCGATGCGGCCCGACACCGGCGTCAAGCCGAGCTTGACCGAGAACACCATGATGAGGATCAAGCCCCACCAGAAGATCGGCATCGAGTAGCCGGTCAGGGCGGTGCCCATCACGCCGTGATCGACCACCGTGCCGCGCCTCAGCGCCGCGAACACGCCCGCCGGCAGGCCGACGATCAGGGCGAACAGCATCGCGCAGAACGACAGTTCGACGGTGGCGGGAAAGCGCGCGAGGAATTCGCCCATCACGCTCGTGTTGGTGATGATCGACGTGCCGAGGTCGCCGTGCACGGCGCGCACGATGTAGTGGAAGTACTGCATTGGCAAGGGCTCGTCGAGCCCGAGGCGGTGCATCGCGGCCGCATGCATGGCCGGATCGACGCCGCGCTCGCCCATCATCACTTCGATGGGGTCGCCCGGGATCAGGTGAATCAGCGCGAACGCGAGGATCGTGATGCCGATAAACGTCGGTATCACCATGCCGATGCGGCGCAAAACGAAGCGGAACATGGTTCGCTCCCATGGTACTGGTGATGAAAAAACGCAACCGGCGACGAGGGCTCGTGACCCCGGTCGCCGGACCATTTCGACCAGTTTTCTAACCGTGCGAAAAGTGTACTGTGTTGCGGCGTACTGTATTGCGGCCTACTGCGCGAACTTTACGATTACTTGACGCTGACGCCGTCGAAGCGCGCGTAGCCGAGCGGTTCGATGCGCATGTCGACCACCTTCTTGCTGACCGGCTGATAGACGGTCGAGTGCGCGATCGGCGAGAACGGCAGTTGCTGCGCGAAAATATATTGCGCTTCGCCGTAGATCTTCGTGCGCGTCGCCACGTCCGAAGTCGTGCGGCCCTTCTGGATCAGATCGTCGAACGGCTTGTAGCACCACTTCGAGAAGTTGTTGCCGTTGATCGCCTCGCAGCCGAGCAGCGTGCCGAGCCAGTTGTCCGGATCGCCGTTGTCGCCGGTCCAGCCGATCAGCATCGTGTCGTCTTCGCCCGCGTGCGCGCGCTTGATGTACTCACCCCACTCGTACGTGACGATCTTCGCCTTCACGCCGATCTTCGCCCAGTCCGCCTGGATCATTTCCGCCATCAGACGCGCGTTCGGGTTGTACGCGCGCTGCACCGGCATCGCCCACAGCGTGATCTCGAAGCCGTTCGGGTAGCCCGCCTTCGCGAGCAGATCCTTCGCCTTGGCCGGATCGTACGAGGCGGCCGGCAGGTTCTTGACGTACGACCATTGCGTCGGCGGCATCGGGTTCGTGGCCAACTGGCCCGCGCCCTGGTAGACCGACTCGATGATCGCCTTCTTGTTGATCGCCATGTCGAGCGCCTGACGCACTTCGAGCTTGTCGACCGGCTTGTGCGTCACGTTGTACGCGAGGTAGCCCAGGTTGAAGCCCGGTTGCGACGGCATGTCGATGTTCGGCTCGGCCTTCAGCGGCGCGATGTCGGCCGGGCGCGGATAGCTCATCACCTGGCATTCGTCGCGCTTGATCTTCTGCACGCGCACGCCGGCGTCCGGCGTGATCGAGAAGATCAGCTTCGAGATCTTCACCGCGCCCGGCTTCCAGTAGTCGGGATTGCCGTCGAAGCGGATCGTCGCGTCCTTCGTGTAGCTGCGGAAGATGAACGGACCGGTGCCGACCGGGTACTGATTGATGTCGGCGGCCTTGCCTGCCTTGAGCAGCTGATCCGCATATTCAGCCGACAGGATCGACGCGTATTCCATCGCCAGATTCTGGATGAACGGCGCGTTGACTTCCTTCAGCGTGAACTTGACCGTGTACGGGTCGACTTTCTCGACGCTCGTGATCAGCTTGTCGAGGCCCATGTCGGTGAAGTACGGGAACTGCACCGGATACGCCTTGCGGAACGGCTGGTTCGGGTCGAGCATGCGCTGGAACGAGAAGACCACGTCGTCCGCGTTGAATTCGCGCGTCGGCTTGAAGAACGAGGTGGTCTGGAACTTCACGCCATGACGCAGATGGAACGTGTAGGTCTTGCCATCGGGCGACACGTCCCACTTCTCCGCGAGGCCGGGCTCGACCTTGGTGCCGCCGCGTTCGAACTCGACGAGGCGGTTATAGACGGTGAACGTGTTGGCCGTGAAGTCGACGCCCGTCGTGTATTGGGCCGGATCGAAACCCGCGGGACTGCCTTCCGAGCAGTAAACGAGGGTTTTGTTCGGGATCCCAGCGGCCTGCGCGCTCGTGACGCCAAGCAGGGATGCCGCTGCGGCAGCGACGAGCGTGGACCTACGCGCGACGCGCAACAGATTGTTTTGCTTCATGTTTCCTCCAGGTTCAGGGCCGGCTTGCGCCGGCGTAGCGGGATATTACTTGAGCTTGGGCCGGCTACCAAGCGGAGCAAAATCCCTCTGTTGACGACAGGAAACACTTCGTGCAAACGTTTTGCCACGGTTTTGTCACGGGCCGGGCGGGCTCATTCGAGCCGCCCGGCGACGAATGCGGCGCAAAAAAGCGCGCCGCGCCCGCTTATTTCACCCCAACCCCCAGGAATTGCGTCGGCCCGAACGGATCGATCTTGAAGCCCGTCACGTTCTTGCTGATCGGCTGATAGACGGTCGAATGCGCGATCGGTGTGAACGGCACCTGGTCCTTGAAGATCTCCTGCGCCTGCGTATAGGCCTTGGTGCGATCGGCCATGTTGGTGGTGCTGCGGCCCTGCTTGATCAGATCGTCGTAAGGCTTGTAGCACCACTTCGAGAAGTTGCTGCCGTTGACCGCGTCGCAGCCGAGCAACACGCCGAGCCAGTTGTCAGGGTCGCCGTAGTCACCCGTCCAGCCGATCAGCATCGCCTGATGCTCGCCGGCGTGCGCGCGGCGAATGTACTCGCCCCATTCGTACGTGACGATATTCACCTTGACGCCGATCTTCGCCCAGTCCGCCTGCAGCATTTCGGCCATCAGGCGCGCGTTCGGGTTATACGGGCGCTGTACCGGCATCGCCCACAGCGTCAGCTCGAAGCCGTCGGGGTAGCCCGCCTGCTTCAGCAGCGCTTTCGCTTTGTCGACGTCGTAGGGCGCGTCCTTCAGGTTCTTGTCGTAACCCCATTGCGTCGGCGGCATCGGGTTCGTCGCGAGCTGGCCCGCGCCCTGGTAGACCGCTTCGATGATCGCCTTCTTGTTGACCGACATGTCGAGCGCGCGGCGCACGAGGACGTTGTCGAGCGGCTTTTTGGTCGTGTTGTACGCGATATAGCCGAGGTTGAAGCCCACTTCGCTTGGCATCGCGAGCGACGCATCGGCCTTCACGGTGGGGATGTCGGCCGGGCGCGGATAGGACATCACCTGGCATTCGCCGCGCTTCAGCTTTTGCAGGCGCACGGCCGGATCGACCGTGATCGCGAAGATCAGCTTGCCGAGCTTCGCGACGCCCGGCTTCCAGTAGTCGGGATTGCCGTCGAAGCGGATCGTGTCGTCCTTCGTATAGCTGCGGAAGATGAACGGACCGGTGCCGACCGGGTACTGGTTGATGTCGGACGCCTTGCCCGCCTTGAGCAGCTGATCCGTGTATTCAGCCGACAGGATCGACGCGAACGGCATCGCGATCTGCTGCAGGAACGGCGCGTCGACTTCCTTCAGCGTGAAGCGCACCGTGTACGGATCGACCTTCTCGATTTTGGCGATGTTCTTCGCGAGACCGAGGTCGTTGAAATACGGGAAATTGACTGGATACGCCTTGCGGAACGGGTTCTCGGGATCGAGCATGCGTTCATAGGTGAACACGACGTCGTCCGCGTTGAATTCGCGGGTCGGCTTGAAGTACGACGTGGTCTGGAATTTGACGCCGTGGCGCAGATGGAACGTATAGGTGAGGCCGTCGGGCGACACGTCCCACTTTTCGGCGAGTCCTGGCTCGATGTCCGTGCTGCCGTGCGCAAATTCGACGAGCCGGTTATAGACCGTGTACGAGCCGGCGCTGAATTCGACGCTGGTCGTGTATTGCGCGGTATCGAAACCCGCCGGGCTGCCTTCGGAGCAGAACACCAGCGTCTTGTCGGGCAGCGTGGCCGCCTGCGACGCGGCGGGCGCGAGGCCGCTCGTGGCGACCGCGAGCGCGGCGAGAGCCGGCAGGCAGAACTGGTGAAGCGCGAACCGCCGGTGTGTCGCAGTCTTTCTTGTCACTGTCATATCGTCCTCCGCACAGCAGCCGGGTTGGCTGCGTTTCGATGATAGACAGCCCAAAAATGAGCTTCAACAGGGACTTACCACGCTATTTGGGACAAATTTGCGACCCATGCCAGACTGGCGGGGACCGCGCGGCCGTTGCAGCCGCGCGGGCATCGCAATTACACGGCGAGCCGTTCGCAGATCGCCTTGGTCGACGCGGCCGCGTTCAGCGTATAGAAGTGCAGACCGGGCACCTTCGCATCGACGAGCCGTTGACACAGAGCCGTCACCACGTCGAGCCCGAACGCGCGGATCGACTCGCGGTCGTCGCCGAAGCTCTCTAGCCGGCGCGCGATCCAGCGCGGCACTTCGGCGCCGCACATTTCGGAGAAGCGCATCAGCTGCGAGAAGTTCGTGATCGGCATGATGCCGGGCACGATCGGCACGTCGACGCCGAGCTGGCGCGCATCGTCGACGAAACGGAAGTACGCGTCCGCGTTGAAGAAGTACTGCGTGATCGCCGAATTCGCGCCGGCTTTCACCTTGCGCGCGAAGTTTTCGAGATCGTGACGCGGCGAGCGCGACTGCGGATGGTATTCCGGATAACCCGCCACCTCGATCCAGAACCAGTCGCCGAACTCGGCACGGATGAAGCTGACGAGCTCCGATGCATAGCGCAGCTCGCCGACCGCGCCCATGCCCGAGGGCAGATCGCCGCGCAGCGCGACGATATGGCGGATGCCGTACGCGCGGTACTCGTTGAGGATCGCACGCAGGCTGTCCTTCGACGAGCCGATGCACGACAGATGCGGCGCCGCCTCGAGCCCTTCCTTCGCCATGTCGACGACGGTATCGAGCGTGCCTTGCTGGGTCGAGCCGCCGGCGCCGAACGTGACGGACACGAACTTCGGTTTGAGCGACACGAGTTCCGCGCGCGTCGCGCGCAGTTTGTCGATGCCTTCCTGCGTTTTCGGCGGGAAGAATTCGAATGAGAGTTCGATCGGATTCATAGTCAAAAAGGTCAACCGAGACTGCGGTTGCCGAAAATGAGCGCGGACAGTAGCCACGACACGATGCTGTACAGGATCGAGCCGAAGAACGCCGACCAGAAGCCCGACACCTCGAAGCCCTTCAGCAGCGACGCGCACAGCCAGAAGCACAGCGCATTGACGACCAGAATGAAGAGTCCGAGCGTGAGGATCGTGACGGGCAGCGTCAGCAGGATCAGCAGCGGCCGCAGCAGCGTATTGATGAGGCCGAGCACGATCGCGACGATCAGCGCGGTACCAAAACTACGGATATGGATCGACGGAACGATGTAGGTGATGATCAGTAGCGCGAGCGCGTTGATGAGCCAGGTCAGCAGCACGGTCATGTAGAACTCCTTGTAAGCACCTGTGCGGAGAAGATGTCCAGCAAACGAAAAGCCGCGCTGGCGAACAAAGCGGCGCATTGCGCGCCGCCCCGGGATCGGACCGTCAAGCTTTTACCGCCGCCCGCGTGGCCGGGCGCGCGAACGCGCGCATCGAGCCGCGGACGGCCGCGTGCTTAATAGCGGTAGTGGTTCGGCTTGAACGGACCGTTCCTGTCGACGCCGATGTAGCCGGCCTGCGCGTCGGACAGCACGGTCAGGTTCGCGCCGATGCGCGCCAGATGCAGACGCGCGACCTTCTCGTCGAGATGCTTCGGCAGCACGTACACCTTGTTTTCGTACTTCGCGCCCTGCGTGAACAGTTCGATCTGCGCGAGCGTCTGGTTCGTGAACGAGTTCGACATCACGAACGACGGGTGGCCCGTCGCGCAGCCGAGGTTCACGAGGCGGCCTTCGGCCAGCAGGATCACGCGCTTGCCGTCCGGGAAAATGATGTGGTCGACTTGCGGCTTGATGTTTTCCCACTGGTACTGACGGGTCGACGCGACGTCGATTTCCGAGTCGAAGTGGCCGATGTTGCAGACGATCGCGTTATGACGCATCGCCTTCATATGATCGTGGTTGATCACGTGGTAGTTGCCGGTCGCGGTCACGAAGATGTCGGCCTTGTCGGCCGCGTATTCCATCGTCACGACGCGGTAGCCTTCCATCGCCGCTTGCAGCGCGCAGATCGGATCGATTTCGGTGACCCACACGGTCGCGCCCAGACCGCGCAGCGATTGCGCGCAGCCCTTGCCCACGTCGCCGTAACCGGCCACGACCGCGATCTTGCCCGCGATCATCACGTCGGTCGCGCGCTTGATGCCGTCGACGAGCGACTCGCGGCAGCCATACAGGTTGTCGAACTTCGACTTCGTGACCGAGTCGTTGACATTGATGGCCGGGAACGGCAGGCGGCCTTCCTTTTCCATCTGGTACAGACGGTGCACGCCGGTGGTGGTTTCTTCGGTGACGCCCTTGATCGCCGCGAGGCGCTTCGAGTACCACGTCGGGTCGATCTCGAGGTGCGCGGCGATCGACTTGTACAGCGCGACTTCTTCTTCGTTGGTCGGCCTGGCGATCACCGAGCGGTCTTTTTCGGCCTTCGAACCGAGGATCAGCAGCAGCGTCGCGTCGCCGCCGTCGTCGAGGATCATGTTCGCGAACTCGCCGTTCGGCCATTCGAAAATGCGGTGCGAGAACTCCCAGTATTCATCGAGCGATTCGCCCTTGAACGCGAACACCGGCGTGCCGGCCTGCGCGATCGCGGCGGCGGCATGGTCCTGAGTCGAGAAGATGTTGCACGAGGCCCAGCGTACGTCCGCGCCGAGCGCGGTCAGCGTCTCGATCAGCACGCCGGTCTGGATCGTCATGTGCAGCGAACCGGCGACGCGCGCGCCCTTCAGCGGCTGCTGCGCCTTGTACTCATCACGGGTCTGCATGAGGCCGGGCATTTCGGTCTCGGCGATCGTGAGTTCCTTGCGGCCCCAAGCGGCGAGCGACATGTCGGCGACAACGTAATCCTGCTTCTGGGAATCGATGACTGCGGCGTTCATCACGCCCTCCTTTCTAAGAAATTGACTAGAAATGTGACGTGAGCGCGGTTTGAGGCAGCGGTTCGGAATCGCGCAAGCGCGTTCCATGCTGCCAATTGAAGCCTTCGAGCCTGGCGGGCGGCCGGCGAATGCGGATTCGCGGTACCCGTCGCAACGCTCCTCGAAGACGAACGGCGATTGTAGCAAATCGAGATGACTTCGGCGCGCGCCGGATGGCGTGGCAGCGCGCTGGTTCAGATCGGCAGCAGCCCCAGCATCGGCGCGAGCAGCACCATGGCGAGACCGGCGATCATCATCGTCAGGCTGGACACTACGCCCTCCTCGCTGCCGAGCTCGCGTGCCTTCGCGGTGCCGACGCCGTGCGCGGCCGCACCGAACAGCGCGCCGCGCGCGAGCCGCGTGCGCAGCGGCACGAACGCGAGCACGATTTCGCCGAACAGCATGCCGCAGACGCCGGTCGCGATCACGAACAGCGCGGTCAGGTCCTTCGGCGCGTGAATCCTGTCGGACACCGCGAGCGCGAATGGCGTCGACACCGAACGCGTCATCAGGCTGCGCTGCAAGTCCGGCGACAGGTGCAGCAGCTTCGCGAGCATCAGCGAGCCGCCGACGCCGACCAGAATGCCCACCGTCACGCCGACGGACAGCGAGATCCAGTGGCGCTTCAACAGTGCGCGGTACTCGTAGATCGGCACGGCGAACGCGACCGTCGCGGGGCCGAGCAGCCACATCAGCCAGCGCGTGTCCTCGAAGTAAAGCGAATACGGAATGTGCGCGAGTACGACGAGCGCGACGAGCGCGGCCGGCACCGTCAGCATCGGCGTGAGCCACGGCGAGCGCACGCGCGCATACAGCGCCTTCGACGCGAAGTACAGCGCGATCGTCAGCACGAGGCAGCCGGCCGCGATCAGGCGCGAGGCGTCGTCGGCCAACAGCGAAGCGAACGGGAGCGGGTTCATCGGCGCTCGCGCGACAGACTGCCTGCCTTACGCGCAACCCGCACGCGGCGCAGCGCGAAACGCCGTTCGACGCGCGCGGCCTGATCGACAGCGAACGCCACCGCGACCATCACCATCAGCGTGCCGGCGATCACCACCAGCGCAAGGCGCCAGCCGTCCGCGCGGAACAGGCCGCCGTATTGCACGGCGGCGACTGCCGCCGGAATGAAGAACAGCAGCATGTCGGACAGCAGCCAGTCCGCGCCGGCCTTGACCCAGCGCGGCGCGATACCGCCACAGAACAGCAGCGCGAGCAGCACGACGAGGCCGACCACGCCGCCCGGCACCGGCAGATGCAGCCGCCGCACGATGAAATCGGCGCCAATCCACAGCGCCGCGATCGCGGCGCTTTGCACGGCGATGCGTGCGACACGGCCGAAACCACCCGCGTCCCCACTTGAGCCGCCACCGGCGGGACGGGCGGAACGGGTGAAAACTGGCGCGGACATGACATCCCCTGGCTGGCGTGGAAGGCACTTAGTATGGGGTCCGCCGCGCCATAAATAAAATGACTTACAATCATCGAAACCATTCCGAACTGGAATTCTGGAGACCCCCCTCATGGAACTCCGCGCGCTGCGCTATTTCGTCGAAGTGGTCCGTCAGCAAAGCTTCACCGTCGCCGCTGAGCAGATGTTCGTCACGCAGCCGACCATCAGCAAGATGGTCAAGTCGCTGGAAGACGAAATCGGCTCGCCGCTGCTGCTGCGCGACGGCCGCCAGATGGTTCTCACCGACGTGGGCCGCATCGTCTATCAGCGCGGCCAGGACGTGCTCGCCGCGCACGCGCAACTGCAGGCCGAGCTGAACGATCTCGACACGCTCGGGCGCGGTGAACTGGCAATCGGCATTCCGCCGATGGGCGGTGCGCTCTTCACCCCCGCAATCGCCGCGTTCCGCCAGCGCTATCCGAAGATCGAGCTGAAGCTGTTCGAGCAGGGCTCGCGCGCGATCGAAGCCGCGCTGATCAACGGTGAACTGGAACTGGGCGGTGTGCTGCAGCCGGTCGACCCCGACAACATCGACGTGCTGCCGATGTCGCGCGAGCTGTTGTGGCTCGTCGCGCGCGCCGGCTCGCGCTGGGATGCGTTGAACGAGGTGCCGCTCGCGCAACTCGCCGATGAGCCGTTCGTGTTTTACGGCGAAAGCCTCGCGCTGAACGACGTCGTGTTGAACGCATGTCGCGCGGCGGGATTTGCGCCCGCGATCGTCGGACGCAGCGCGCATTGGGACTTCATGGCGGCGCTGGTGCTGGCTGGCGTCGGCATCGCCCTGCTGCCCGCGCCCTATTGCCGGCGGCTCGATCCCGCGCAGTTCACCTGCCGCCCGGTCGTCGAACCGGAGATCCCGTGGGAGATGGCGATCGGCTGGCGCCGCAACGGCTATCTGTCGCACGCGGCGCGCGCGTGGCTCGACGTCGCGCGCGAAACGCTGCCGACACACGCCAGCGACGATTTCATACTCGGACCTGGGATCGGCTTTAACGGAATCACAGCGCCGCAAGGAGCTCTGCCACCCTCAGGCGAGTGACGGGCGGCGGCCGGCCGCCGGCCGCCGGCCGCGTTACGCCGCTCGCGTTTGCCGACCTCCTTGCAAACGGCGATCAAACCGCCTGCGCCGGCATGTCACCTGGGTTCGGGGGCGTCACCGTCGCCGACCTCCCCGCTCCGTCTCGCCGGCTCGTCGCCATCAACTCCGCCGCCCGTTCGCCGATCATCACCGTCGGCGAATTGGTGTTGCCGCCGATCAAGGTCGGCATGACCGACGCATCGACGATCCTCAACCCCGTCACGCCGCGCACGCGCAATTGCGGATCGACGACCGAGCGCGCGTCGCCGCCCATCCGGCAGGTCGCGACCGGGTGATAGATCGTGTCCGCGCGCTCGGCGATCGTCTGGCGCAGTTCCGCATCCGATTGCCCTGGCCGCGTGTACAACTCCTCGCCGCCGTGCAGCGCGAGCGACGGCGCGCCGAGAATGCGCCGCGCCATCTTCGCGCCCTCGACGAGCAGATCGAGATCGCGCGCATCGCTCAGAAAGCGCGGATCGATCAGCGGCGCGACACGCGCATCGGCGCTTGCGAGCGTCACGGTGCCGCGGCTATGCGGACGCAGCACGCATACATGCAGCGAATAGCCGTGGGCCCAGTGCATATGGCGGTTGTGATCGTCGACGATCGCCGCGCAGAAATGCAGTTGCAGATCGGGCCGCGCGAGCGTCGGCCGGCTCTTCAGAAAA
This sequence comes from Paraburkholderia sp. 35.1, assembly GCF_050436525.1. NCBI lineage: Bacteria > Pseudomonadati > Pseudomonadota > Betaproteobacteria > Burkholderiales > Burkholderiaceae > Paraburkholderia > Paraburkholderia sp. 35.1. The sequence continues at coordinate 1,745,095 of NZ_JBNDMJ010000003.1, forward strand.
CCGCCCGCCTCGGCGACGTTGCTCGACAGCATGCCGCGCCCGTGGCGCATGAAGGTCACGAATTGCGGCAGCATCCGCGCGATGCCGCGCACCGAAAAACCGGTGGGCTCGATCGACCTCACACGCTTGTTGATCGTGAAATCGATGTGATCGATCAGATTCTGGCCGACCTCGGGCGCATCGTGAAGCACGTCGATGCCGAGCGAGCGCAGATGCGCGGCCGGCCCGATGCCCGAGCACATCAACAGTTGCGGCGAGTTGAACGCCCCAGCGGCGAGCACGACCTCGGCGCGCGCCGCGAGCGTTTCGGTGCGGCCGCCGCGCACGATTTCGACGCCGCTCGCGCGCTTGCCGTCGAACACGACGCGCAGCACGGTCGCGTCGGCCATCGTGTGCAGATTCGCGCGCGGCCGGTCGTAGATGTACGCGCGCGCGACGCTGCAACGGCGCCCGTCACGTTGCGTGACCTGATAGAAGCCGATGCCTTCCTGGTCCGCGCCGTTGAAGTCGTCGTTCGCTTGGTAGCCCGCTTCGAGCGCGGCCTGCACGAAGCGCCTGGAAAACGGATTCCTGAAGCGCAGATCGGACACGGTCAGCGGACCGGCCTCGCCATGCCACGCATCGGCGCCGCGCTCGTTGTCTTCGGCGCGGCGAAAATACGGCAGCACCTCGGCCCACGACCAGCCGTCGCAGCCGAGCCGCGCCCACTCGTCGTAATCGAGCGGATGGCCGCGCGTGTAGATCATCGCGTTGATCGCGCTCGATCCGCCGAAACCGCGTCCGCGCGGCTGATAGCCCTGGCGACCGGCGAGCCCCGGCTGTGGCGTGGTCAGGTAGCCGTAGTTGGTCTTCAGTCTATTCGGCACCACGGCCGCGACGCCGACCGGCATGTTCACCAACAGATTGCGCCCGGTATGCGGACCGGCCTCGATCAGCGCGATGGTCGCGTCGGGACAGCTATCCGCGAGACGGCTCGCGAGCGTGCAGCCGCCCGAGCCCGCTCCGACGATGATGTAGTCGTATTGCATGCGCGCCTCCTGATGGGCCGCGTTGCTCGCGGACCCTGTCTCGTGCACACTTGTCTACGTGTGTTTTCTGCGCATTGTAGGGAGCGTATTGGGGCTGCGGCGGCTCCCTGAAAGAACGATTCCTCTAAACGCCGGCGGCAACGCGCCCCTATGATGAAAGGCGCGAACGGCCCGCGCGCGGCTTCCAGACATGGCGCGACGCGCGCCCTCCTTCCGGCATGCGGCATCACGCGCGGCGCTCGAACAGATGCGACAAAGCGCATCGGGGATGCCGTCGGCGAAGCGGCGCACAATAGCGAAAAAGGAGACAGCAGATGGAACGGCACGGCTTCGGCCAGACTCACGAGGTGACGAATCAGGCACCGCCGCTCGCGGACTACAACCTGTTCTCGAGCGACGCCGCTTTGAGCGCGGCCGTCGATCGCGATGGCGCGAGCTGGCATCGCGAGGCGCTGCTGCGACACGGCGCGACGCTGACGACGCCCGACACGCTCGCGCTCGCGGAGCTCGCCAACCGCCATACGCCGGAGCTGGTCACGCATAGTCCGCGCGGCGAGCGCATCGACGCGCTCGAGTTCCATCCCGCGTGGCATGAACTGCTCGCGCTGCTGCGCCGCGAAGGGCTACACGCGCTTCCGTTCGCCGAGCCGCGAAGCGGCGCGATGGCCGCGCGCTGCGCCGGCTACTTCATGCATGCGCAGATCGAATCCGGCTCGCTGTGCCCACTGACGATGACATTCGCGAGCATTCCGGTGTTGCAGCGCGAATCCACGTTGTTCGATACGCTGCGCGACAAGTTGTACACACGCGAGCACGATCCGCGCGACGTGCCGCTCACGCAAAAGCGCTCGGCGATGATCGGCATGGGCATGACCGAGAAACAGGGCGGCTCCGACGTGCGCACCAACCGGACGCGCGCCCATGCGTTCGACGGTGCCGGCGGACGCGGCGGCGCCTACCGGCTCGTCGGTCATAAATGGTTCTTCTCGGCGCCGCAGTGCGACGCGCATCTGGTGCTCGCGCGCACCGACCCGCACGAGGGACTGTCGTGCTTTTTCGTGCCGCGCTTCGCGCCGGACGGCAGCAAGAACGCGGTGCAGATCCAGCGTCTGAAGGACAAGCTCGGCAATCGCTCCAACGCAAGCAGTGAAGTCGAATTTCTCGACGCGTACGGTGTGATGATCGGCGACGAAGGACGCGGCGTGCCGACCATCATCGAAATGGCGAGCTACACGCGGCTCGACTGCGTGATCGGCAGCGCCGCGCTGATGCGTGCCGCGCTCGTGCAGGCGGTCCATCATGCGCGGCATCGCAGCGCGTTCGGCCGGCACCTTGCCGAGCAGCCGCTGATGCGCAACGTGCTCGCCGATCTCGCGCTCGAATCCGAAGCGGCTACGGTGCTGTTCATGCGCCTCGCGCGCGCGTTCGAGGAATCCGCCGACGCGTCGTCGGCTTCATCGGCCGAACGCGCCTGGCGGCGCATCGTTACGCCTGCCGCGAAGTACTGGGTCTGCAAGCGCGCGCTCGAATTCACCGGCGAGGCGATGGAAGTCTGGGGCGGCAACGGCTACGTCGAAACCGGGCCGATGGCGCGCTTCTATCGCGAGGCGCCGGTCAACTCGATCTGGGAAGGCTCGGGCAACGTGATGTGCCTCGACGTGCTGCGCGCGATGGAGCGCGAGCCGCAGGCCGCGCAAGCGCTGTTCGCCGCCTGGCAGGACGTCGCGCGCGCGCATCCGGCGTTGGGCGCGGCACTCGCGCGCCTCGCCGCGACGCTGAACGGACCGGCCGAACAGCGCGAGGCGTCGGCGCGACGTATCGCGCAGCAGATCGTGCTGATCGCGCAGGCGACGCTGCTCGCGCAGCACGCGCCCGCCGAGGTCGCCGACGCGTTCATCGCGACGCGTCTCGCCGACGGCTGCGGCGAAAGCGGCCGCGTGTACGGCACGCTGCCGGCCACGTTCGATCACGCGGCGATCGTCAAGCGCGCCTTTCCCGCGTAACCGCGGCGGGCGCGCAAACCCCGAGCGCACCGCTCGCAACTCCGACTCAACCTCACACCAATATAAGTGCGCTCGACGCGCACGGTCATCCATCTGGGAGTGGACTCACATGAAGAACGATGTGCCGGAGGTCGCCGCGCTCGAAGCACTGTTGCGCGATCAACGTCATGCGTATCTGCGCGCGCCGTATCCGTCGTGGGACACGCGCGCGACGCATCTGCGTGCGCTGCGCAAGCTGATGCTCGACAATCGAGACGCGCTCGCCGACGCGATGCACGCGGACTTCGGCAATCGCGCGAAGGAAGAAGTGCTGCTCGCCGAATTCCTGCTCGTGAAGGAAGAGATCGACGCCGCACTGCGTCACGGCAAGCGCTGGATGAAAGCGCAGCGCCGCCGCACCAACAAGTGGCTGCTGCCGGCGCGCGCGAAGGTGGTGCCGCAGCCGCTCGGCGTGGTCGGCATCATCGTGCCGTGGAATTATCCGGTGCTGCTCGCGGTTGGCCCGTTGATCAGCGCGCTGACGGCCGGCAATCGCGCGATCATCAAGATGTCCGAACTGACGCCGCGCACCTCGGCGCTATTCGAGCTGCTGATCGGTCAGACGTTCGCGCGCACTCACGTCGCGGTCGTCAACGGCGATGCGGCGCTCGCGGCCGCGTTCAGCGCGCTGCCGTTCGATCATCTGCTGTTCACCGGCTCGACGAAGGTCGGTCACGAAGTGATGCGCGCGGCGGCCGAGCATCTGACGCCGGTCACGCTCGAACTCGGCGGCAAATCGCCGGCGCTGATCGGCGCGCATGCGCGTTTCGACAACGCGGTCGACAATCTGATCGCCGGCAAGACGCTGAACGCGGGGCAGACCTGTGTGGCGCCCGACTACGTGCTGGTGCCGCGCGGCAAGGAGCAGGCGTTCATCGAACGGGCGCGCGTGCGGATGGCGAGGATGTATCCGGACTTCGCGCAGAACCCGGATTACACGTCGATCATTTCTTCGCGGCACTTCGAGCGGCTCGAACGTCTCGCCGACGAAGCGCGGGCTGCGGGCGCGCAATTGCATGCGCTGACCAACGCGACGCCCGATGCCGGGAGCCGGCGCTTTCCGCTGATCGCCGTGACTGGCGCGCCGGACGAATGTGCGCTGATGCAGGAGGAGATTTTCGGACCGCTGTTGCCGCTCGTGCCGTACGACACGCTCGACGACGCGATCGCGTGGATCAATGCGCGGCCGCGGCCGCTGGCGCTTTATCTCTATGCCGACGATGCGCGGACGGTTGAGCGTGTCACGCATGAAACGATCGCCGGCGGCATGGCGGTTAACGAGACGCTGATGCATCTGGCATGTGAGAGTTTGCCGTTCGGCGGGGTCGGGGCGAGTGGGATGGGGGCGTACCACGGGTACGAGGGGTTCGTTACTTTTTCCAAGATGAAGCCCGTGCTCGTGCAGGCGCGCTTGAATGCGCGCGGGTTGATTTCGCCGCCATACGGGAGACGCGTGAACGCGGTGTTGAAGTTGATGATGAGGTTTTGAGTTTGCCCCTGGGCGGGGTGAGGCCTTTTTTTGTCTTTGTTCTTTGCGGTGTTGGCCTTTCCTTGTTGTCTTGTCGGTCTATTAGCGTTGCCCCTGTGCGGGGCGGCACCTACTTTCTTTGCTGCTGCAAAGAAAGTAGGCAAAGAAGACAGCTCAAACCGCAAGCTCATAAGCGGGTCCCCTGGCTTGGAAGGGGTAGTGGTGCATCTGGAATCCGGGCCGCCGCACATTCCCCGTTCGTGACAAAGCCGTCATCCCTCCCACTCCGCACTACGTGCGTCGCGGACGGGTCTGCCTGGGAAACCAATGGTTTTGCCCGCGCAGCGGAGCCATCGGCTGCGCCTCGGCGATGCGCCGAAACAACCGGTGGTTTTTGAACGGGGTTTCGGCGCGCGTAGCGCCGCCGGAAGAATGACTGCCTTGTCACTAGCGCGGAATGTGCGGGAGCACGGATTCCAGATGCACCACTACCTCATGCGGACCGAGGGACCCGCTTAAGAGTTGGCGGTTTTAGCTGTCTTCTTTGCCTACTTTCTTTGCAGCAGCAAAGAAAGTAGGTGCCGCCCCGCACAGGGGCAACGCTAATAGACCGATAAGACAACAAGGCCAACACCGCAAAGAACAACGACAAAAAAGCGCCCGCCCTGCAGAAGGGCAAACACACACCTTCAGTGATCCGCAGTACTAGCGCCGCCAGGCACATCAGTAGCAACAACATCAACCACATCCGGCGCGCCAGCGCCATTGCCCGTCTCAGCATCGGCCCCACTCTCGAGCCGATGCAACCAGGCCAGCAACTCGGCGACAGCCTGATAAAGCTGCGGTGGAATCCGCGCATCCAGATCGACTTGCATCAGCAGCGACACCATCTCGGGCGCCTCATGCACATAGAGCCCTGCCTCCTTCGCGCGCTGCACGATCATCTCAGCGAGCAGCCCATACCCCTTGGCGACCAGACGCGGGGCGGGCTCGCCGCCATGAGCGTCATAAACAAGCGCAGCCGCGCTGCGACGTTGGGTGCGGCTCATCAGATATCCCAATCGAGGTCGTCGCGCGATGCGGCGCCCGACGCCGACGCCGTCGACGTGGCCACAGCCGCCGACGCCGACCGTGCATACGCGCCCGCGGCCTGCGCACCCGCCGCCGAGGTGCCCGCCGCGGTAGTACCAGGCACACCGCCGCCGATCTCGCGAATCGTCAATCCCTGCAGCTCGAGCCCCGCCGCCGCGAGCCGCTGACGGAAACCGTCCCCCTGCATCGCGAGCCGCGCGGCGCCCCGCGGGCTCGCCTGCACGCGCGCGGTCAGCCGCGTGCCGGTCAGCGTCAGTTCGGCATCGACGGTGCCGAGCGTCGGCAGCGACAGCGTCAGGCGCGTGCGCCACGGCTGGTCGTCCTCGCTCGCGAGGCCGCCGCCGCTGCGGTCCCATTCGTCGCCATCCTGCTCGATCGTCCAGTCCAGACGCGCGCCGGGCCACGCCTCGCCGGTCCAGCGGAACTGTCCGGTCGCAAGCAGATCGAGCTGCTGGCGCACGAGCGGCACCGTCGCCGGATGGACCGCCGCCGCCATCGCCTGCGCGCTCTGCGACGAGCCGGCATCGGCCGCCTGGGACACCGCGCTGTGCAGCCCCGCGTGTGTGGACTGGCCATTCAGGTCGGACACCGAGCTGGCCAGCAGCTCGCCCGCGACGAGTCGCGCGGCCTGCGCGGTCAGGATCGACGGCATCGCGTGCATGGCAGGGTTGTTCTCGGCAACGTTCGCCGTGCCGCGTGGCGTTGCCTCGGGGGCTCCGTTCGCCGCAGCGGTCCGCGCGCCCGCGTCGCCAGCGTCGGCGCTCCAGTCGGGAGGCAATTGAGAATCTGCGACGAGCTGGTTCTGCGCCTCGTTCGCCAGTTGGGCAGGCGAACGCTGGCCGACCAGCCACGCCGCGAGATGCGCCTCGTAGAACAGGCCGCTGTCGGCGACCGTCTGTTGCAGCGCGGCCGCGAGCGCCGCGACCGGCACTTCGGTCGCCGCCACGCTCGCGGTGGCGGCCGCGGCTGCGCTGGCGGCAGCGTTGGGATTGGTATTGGTGTTGGCAGCAGCGGCGGAATCGCCGGCAGCGAAATCGACTGTCGCGGCGCCCGCCGCATCGGTCAGCGGCAAGCTTTCGATGGCGACGTCGAGCGCCGGCGCGGCCGCCCAGATCGGCGCGCGGCCGAGCACCGCCGGTGTGGCCTCGCCGCCTGAGTGCGCAATCGCATTCAGCGTCAGCGCGACGGCCGACAGCGCGGTTTGCGCGGACGGCTGGGGCGCGGGCGTCACGTTCGCAGGCGCCGCGGGAACCGCGGTATCGACGCCGGCCGCGCCGGTCTGCGAGGTGGTCGCGGTTCCCGGCGCGATGCTGAGCAGGCTGTCGATCCGGCTCGACAGCACCGAAGCGAGGGCCGAATCGATTCCGTTCATGCCGGTTCCTTGGTCGCATCGGCGGCAATGCGCGCGATGCTCTGATTGCTCCGATCCTTCAGACGCGTGCGGCGTGCCGCCAGCTCACGCGCGCGCCCGCTCGCGCTCAGCGCGCCCCGTACAACTCCTTCAGCACGCGCGTCGACCGGCCGGCGAACAGCGCCGACAGATGCGCCATGCGCGGATTCGCGAGGTCGCGGATCGCGGCGTCGTCGGCAAGGATCTGGCGGATCAGCGCGTACTTGCGCAGGCGTTCGGCCTCGTCGAGCTTGACGCCCACGTCGGCTTCGCGCAGCGCTTCGACCAGCTGCCGATACTCTTCCTGCAAGTGCACCAGGTCGTTCCACAGTGCACGACGGGCCGCCATCAGCATGCGGCAGGACAGCGCCACGATCGCCTCGTAGCGGGCAAAATATTCTGCGTTCGATGTCATCTCAGGCTTTCCGCGGCTGGCTGTGCTGCCATCCGCGCGATCTCCGGGGCTATCCCGATCCATGCCTCTTCGAGCGTCGCGAGCAGACGGTCCACTTCCACGAGCATCGCCTCGCTCTGATTGATATTGGCTTGCAACAGTCGACGCGCCATATAGTCGTACAAAGCATTGAGCCGTTCGGCGATTTCGCCGCCCACCTCGAGGTTGAGCGACTGCTGCAGCCCGCTTTCGATGATCCGGATCGCCTTGCTGATCGCCATGCCACGCTCGGCCACGTTGCCCTGCTGCAAATGCATGCGGCTTTGCGCGATCGCCTGGCGTGCGCCCTGGTACAGCAACACGATCAGACGATGCGGACTTGCGCCCATCACGGATGTCTCGATACCGACACGCGCATACGCGTTGGCTCCAGCGTGCCCTTGGGAAAACATCGGCGCTCCTCCTCTTATACTGGCTGCGGTTAAGTCGTGGCGTGGCCGCGCGGCGCGTCGACGCGCCGGTCGCTGACCTGTAATTGGGTTATCGGATGCGCGACGACAAAGCTTTAGTCCGGTGTAAGGAGGATCGAAAGCGCCACTGGGCGAGCCCGGGAAACACGGCACGAAGCCGCCGGCGCAAGCGCCGGCAGCGTCCCGCTCAGATCGACATCTGCGCGATGTCGTTGTACGCGGCGACCAGCTTGTTGCGCACCTGCAGGCCGAACTGGAAACCGATGTTGGCCTTCTGCATGTCGACCATCACGTCGTTCAGCGACACGTTCGACGCACCGAGCTCGAACGCCTGCGACTCGCCGACCGCCTTCTGCTGGTCGCCGCTGATCTTGTCGAGCGAAGCCTTCAGCGCCGCCGCGAAGTTGGTGGGCGTCGCCGCGCCGGATTGCTCCGCCGCCGGGGTCGCGTCGCCGGCCGCCTGCGCCGCCATCGCCTGCATCTGTTGCAGCGCCGACGATAGCGCGTTCACGGGCATGGTCATGTTTTCTCCGTTGGATGTGCGATCGGACCGCCGGACGGTGTACCGATCTGGACGAAAGCATAGCAGCGGCTCCTCGCGGAAAGTCCCGAAACTAGAGGGAAAACCCGGCTCTATTCAAGCAATCGGGTTGAGCGGCGCTGCGGATAATTTCAAAGGTGAAAGTCTCTGTCCGTCCGCCCAGCCCCGGCGCGGCATCACGACAGAACGCCAAGGCATTCCCCGGAGAAACCCGACGCATGGATTCGTCAGCCAACTCGTTGATCAACCCCGACGCCCGTATGGGGCTCGCCGGCGCGCAGCCCGCTGCCGGCCAGGCCGGTAGCGGCCAGGCCGGCGGCACGGCCGACCTCGGTGGCCTGGGCGGCCTGGGAGGTATCGGCGGCAATTTCGGCCAGCGTCTGTCCGGACTCGCGCAGATGCGCGGCAACCCGCGCGCGCCGCTCGTGTTCGCGGTCGCGCTGCTGGTGGCGGTCGTCGCCGGTCTGTTCCTGTGGTCGCACGCGCCCAGCTACAAGGTGCTCTACAGCAATCTGTCCGACCGCGACGGCGGCTCGATCATCACCGCGCTGCAGCAGGCCAATATTCCGTACAAGCTGTCCGAAAGCGGCAGCGCGATCCTCGTGCCGGCCGAGCAGGTCCACGAGATGCGCCTGCGCCTCGCATCGCAGGGGCTGCCGAAGAGTGGCTCGGTCGGCTTCGAGCTGATGGACAACCAGAAATTCGGCATCAGCCAGTTCGACGAGCAGATCAACTATCAGCGCGCGCTCGAAGGCGAACTCGAACGCACGATCGAAGCGATCTCGAGCGTCAAATCGGCGCGCGTGCATCTCGCGATTCCGAAGCCGAGCGTGTTCGTGCGCGACAAGGAAGCGCCGTCGGCGGCGGTGCTCGTGAACCTGTACCCGGGCCGCGTGCTCGACGAAGGGCAGGTCGTCGCGATTACGCACATGGTGGCGTCGGCGGTGCCGGAAATGCCGGTGCGCGGCGTGACGATCCTCGACCAGGACGGCAACCTGCTCACGCAGCCCACCAATGGCAGCGGACTCGATGCGACCCAGCTGAAGTTCCGCCAGCAGATCGAGCGCAACACCCAGCAGCGCATCGACACGATCCTCGCGCCGCTGTTCGGCGCCGGCAACGCGCGCTCGCAGGTCAGCGCCGACATCGACTTCTCGCACAGCGAGCAGACCTCGGAGAACTACGGCCCGAACGGCAATCCGCAGCAGGCCGCGATCCGCAGCCAGCAGTCGAGCAGCGCCACCGAAATGTCGCAAGGCGGCGCCTCGGGGGTGCCGGGCGCGCTGTCGAACCAGCCGCCGCAGCCGGCCTCCGCGCCGATCGTGGCGGGCAACGGCGCGAGCTCGGTCACCACGACGCCGGTCAGCGACCGCAAGGATTCGACCACCAACTACGAGCTCGACAAGACCGTGCGCCACGTCGACCAGCCGATGGGCGGCATCCGCCGGCTGTCGGTCGCGGTAGTCGTCAATTATCTGCGGGTCGTCGATCCGAAGGGTCACGTGACGATGCAGCCGGTCAGCCCCGACAAGCTCGCGCAGATCACCCAGCTCGTGAAGGACGCGATGGGCTTCGACGCGTCGCGCGGCGACTCGGTCAACGTGGTCAACAGCGCGTTTACCACCGAGCTCGACCCGAACGCCGACCTGCCATGGTGGCGCACGCCCGACATGCTCGCGCTGTACAAGCAGATCGCGACGTACCTCGGCATCGGCGCGGTGGCCCTGTTCCTCTACTTCGTGATGGTGAAGCCGGCGTTGCGCCGCGCCTTCCCGCCGCCGCCCGAGCCGGTTGCCGCGCTGATGGCGCCCGACGAACCGGTGCTGCTCGACGGCATCCCGGCCGAGGAGCGCGATGGCGCGGTGGTCGAAATCGAAGCGGATAGCGAGCAGCTCGCGCTCGAAAACGCGAAGCACAAATACGAGCGGAACCTGGAGTTCGCGCGCAGCATCGCGCGTCAGGATCCGAAGGTCGTAGCAACCGTCGTCAAGAACTGGGTGTCCGATGAGCGCTGAAGGCGTAGTGAAGAGCGCGCTGCTGCTGATGTCGATCGGCGAGGAAGAGGCGGCGCAGGTGTTCAAGTTTCTGGGCCCCCGTGAGGTTCAGAAAATCGGCGTCGCGATGGCCGCGCTGAAGAACGTCACCCGCGAGCAGGTCGACGAGGTGCTGCAGGAGTTCGTGCGCGAGGCCGAGCAGCACACCGGCATGTCGCTCGATTCGAGCGATTACATCCGCTCCGTGCTGACCAAGGCGCTAGGCGACGACAAGGCCGGCGCGATCATCGACCGGATCCTGCAGGGCAGCGACACGAGCGGCATCGAAGGCCTGAAGTGGATGGACTCGGCGGCGGTCGCGGAACTGATCAAGAACGAGCATCCGCAGATCATCGCGACGATCCTCGTGCATCTGGACCGCGATCAGGCTTCGGAGATCGTCGGGTGTTTCACGGACCGGCTGCGCAACGACGTGCTGCTGCGGATCGCGACGCTCGACGGCATCCAGCCGGCCGCGCTGCGCGAGCTCGACGACGTGCTGACCGGCCTCTTGTCCGGCAGCGACAACCTGAAGCGCAGCCCGATGGGCGGTATCCGCACGGCGGCCGAGATTCTGAACTTCATGTCGAGCAACCACGAGGAAGGCGTCATCGAAAACGTGCGCCAGTACGACGCCGAGCTCGCGCAGAAGATCATCGACCAGATGTTCGTGTTCGAGAACCTGCTCGACCTCGAAGACCGCGCGATCCAGCTGCTGCTGAAGGAAGTCGAATCCGAAGCGCTGATCATCTCGCTGAAGGGCGCGGCGCCCGCGCTGCGTCAGAAGTTCCTGTCGAACATGTCGCAGCGCGCGGCCGAGTTGCTCGCCGAAGACCTCGACGCGCGCGGCCCGGTACGCGTGTCCGAAGTCGAGACGCAGCAGCGCCGCATCCTGCAGATCGTGCGCAACCTGGCCGAGAGCGGGCAGATCGTTCTAGGCGGCAAGGCGGAAGACGCCTATGTCTGATCCGAACGCCCCGGCAAAGGAAAGCCTCTCGGCCTACCAGCGCTGGGAGATGGCGTCGTTCGACCCGGCTCCGCCGGCGCCGCCGCCGGCCGAACCCGAGTTCGACGAGCGCGCGTTCGAAGCCGAACTCGAGCACCGCCGCGAAGCCGCACATGCACAGGGCGTCGCGTCCGGTCATGTGGCCGGCCAGGCGCTCGGCTATCAGGCGGGCTATGACCAGGGGCACGCGCAGGGTTTCGCGCAAGGCCAGACCGAGGCGCGCGAGGAAGCGATGCGGCTCGCCGCGCTCGCCGAAACCTTCAAGAGCGCGCTCGATGGCGCGCAGCACGCGATCTCCGAAACGCTGATCGCACTCGCGCTCGACATCGCGCAGCAGGTCGTGCGCCAGCACGTGCAGCACGACCCGACCGCACTGATCGCGGCCGCGCGCGAGGTACTCGCGGCCGAGCCCGCGCTCGCCGGCGCGCCGGCGCTGATCGTGAGTCCCGCCGATCTGCCGGTCGTCGAGGCGTATCTGCTCGAAGAATTGCAAACGCGCGGCTGGACCGTGCGCACCGACGCATCGGTGGAGCGTGGCGGTTGCCGCGCGCAGGCCGGCACCGGCGAGGTCGACGCGGGCATCGACACGCGCTGGCAGCGCGTCGCCGCCGCGCTCGGCAAGGTGAGCACGTGGTGAAGCCGACGCTCGACGAGATCCGCGCGAGCGATCTGACGCCGCTCGAACGCGAGCTCGCGTTGGCGTCGTTCGGCGCCGAGGCGCTGGTCGATGTCGAGTCGGCCGGTATGCCGCAGCCCCCGGATGCGGCTTGGCACGCTCCTGCGAGCGCACATCCGGCGACAGGCGCGGCGGCGAACCGCGAGTCCGCCGCGACGGACCACGCCGCGCGCAGTGCTTGCGCCGCTCACGCTCCGCACGCGCCGTCCTACGATCCCGCGCTCGACATCAATCCCCACATGCAGGCATGGCGCGGCCAGCTCGACGCGCTGCGCGCGCGCAACGCGATCGCGAAGCCGCTGCGCGCGTGCGGGCGTCTCACACGCGCGGCCGGTCTCGTGCTCGAAGCGGTCGGCCTGCGTCTGTCGGTGGGCGCCGAAGTGATGATCGAGTTGCCGCCCGGCAGTTCGCTGCCGATGGCTGAAGCCGAAGTGGTCGGCTTCTCCGGCGACAAGCTGTTCCTGATGCCGACCACCGAAGTGATCGGCCTGTTGCCCGGCGCGCGGGTCTTTCCGCTCGAAAGCGCGCCGATCGCCGATCCGCTCGCGGGCGCGAAGCGTCTACCGGTCGGCTGGGAATTGCTCGGCCGCGTGCTCGACGCATCCGGCCGTCCGCTCGACGGGCTCGGCCCGCTCGGCACGCAAAGGGACGCGCCGCTGTCCGCGCCGGTCATCAATCCGCTCAATCGCGAGCCGATTCACAAGGTGCTCGACGTCGGCGTGCGCGCGATCAACTCGCTGTTGACCGTCGGTCGTGGTCAACGGATGGGGCTGTTCGCGGGTTCGGGCGTCGGTAAATCGGTGCTGCTCGGCACGATGGCGCGCTACACCAGCGCCGAGGTGATCGTGATCGGCCTGATCGGCGAACGTGGCCGCGAAGTGAAGGAGTTCATCGAACAGATTCTCGGCGAGGAAGGCTTGGCGCGCTCGGTCGTGATCGCCGCGCCGGCCGACGTGTCGCCGCTGTTGCGGATGCAGGCCGCCGCGTACTCGACCTCGCTCGCCGAATACTTCCGCGACCAGGGCAAGCACGTGCTGCTGCTAATGGATTCGCTGACCCGTTACGCGATGGCGCAGCGCGAGATCGCGCTCGCGATCGGCGAGCCGCCCGCGACCAAGGGGTATCCGCCGTCGGTGTTCGCGAAGCTGCCGGCGCTCGTCGAGCGCACCGGCAACGGACCGGCGGGCGGCGGCTCGATCACCGCGTTCTACACGGTGCTCACCGAAGGCGACGACCAGCAGGACCCGATCGCCGACTCGGCGCGCGCGATTCTCGACGGCCACATCGTGCTGTCGCGCTCGCTCGCCGAAGCCGGCCACTACCCTGCGATCGATATCGAAGCGTCGATTAGCCGGGCAATGACCGCGCTGATCGACGATAACCATCTGAATAAAACGCGTATGTTCAAGCAGATGCTGTCGCGCTATCAGCGCAACCGCGATCTGATCAACGTCGGCGCGTATTCGAGCGGGCGCGACGCGGTGCTCGATCGCGCGATCGTGCTGTATCCGCGGATGGAAGCGTTCCTGCAGCAAGGCTTTCGCGAGTGCGCGAACTTCCAGCCGAGCATCGACATGCTGAACGCGCTGTTTGCCTAGGGCCGAGGAGGCTGACGATGTCGAAACATTTTCCGATCAAGACGCTGATCGGTCTCGCGCAGGACGACGTGGACGCCGCCGCGCAGCGGCTCGGCCGCGCGCAGCGCGAGCGCAACGACGTACAGGCGCAACTCGATGCGCTCGTGCAGTACCGCGACGAATACTACGCACGCTTCATGGAGGGCGCGCAGTCGGGCATGCCGGCCGGCAACATGCGCAACTTCCAGGCGTTCATCGACACGCTCGATGCCGCGATCGAGCAGCAGCGCAGCCTGCTCGCGGCGGCGAGCGCGCGCCTCGAGGCGGCGAAGCCCGACTGGCAGCGCCACAAGCAGAAGCTCGGCTCGTACGAAGTGCTGCAGGCGCGCGGCGAGGCGGCCGAGGCGAAGGTTGCGGCGCGGCGCGAACAGCGCGACGCCGACGAATATGCGGCGCGGAGTCTGCGCATGCGAGCCGACGGCGCGTGAGGCCTTGCCTCGCGGCTAACGCCCTACGGCACACCCGTTCGACCGACTCACAGGATTCTTTATGTCGCTTCTTTCACAGATCGGCTCCCAACTGAGCACGCTGCTCGACACGAGCGGCAATGGGTCGAGCAGCGCGTCCGCGAACGCCGCGGTCTCGAGCCCGTTCGCGCAGACCTTGCAGCAAAGCATCGACCAGCAGAACAGCGCGAATCAACAGCAGACCAGTTCAGCGACGGCGTCGCAAGCCTCGGCGCCGCGCGCGCCCAGTGCGCCGCCGCCCGCTTCCGCTTCCGCGTCCGCTCCCGCTTCCTCGCAGCAGAGCGCGAGCGGCAGCCAGAACGGCAACGGCACAGCGAGCAACGCGGCCAGCAGCAGCGCGTCATCGCCGTCGTCCACGGCGTCGACGACACCAACGCAGCAGACATCGAACAGCCAGGCGACCGCGACGCAAGCCAGGCAGAAAGACACCAAGGCGCAAACCGACGCTGGCGCGCTCGCCGCGGCTGCGGCTGCCGCCCAGGCTCAGGCGCAAGCGCAGGCACAGGTCGTCGCCAACAACGCCGACTCGAACGCCACCACCACGACCGATGCCGCGAGCTCCGCCGCCGATGCGGCGAGCGCGCTGGCCGGCACGGCCACGAGCGCGCTCGCGGCCACCGCGGCAAGCAGGAAAGGCGCGGTCGATCCGAAGTCGCTGCAGGATGCGTTGCAGCGTGCGCTGTCCGCGCTGTCGAGCGGCCAGGGCGCGGTGCCCGCGGCCGCGCTTGCTGCCGGCGCGGCCGCAAAGGCCGCGAGCGTGTCGAGCGCGGCGGGCGGCTTGGGCAGCACGAAAAACGGCCTGAACGGCACGTCGGACGACAAGACGCTCGCGAGCGGCCTGTTCGGCAACGGCAAGGGGGCCTCGACGACCCACACGACGTCGACGGCGACGGCCGCCGCGACCGCGCTGGCCGATCCGTCGGCAGCGAAGTCGGCCACCGATGCGTTGAGCGCCGCGGCCGCGACGAGCGGCCAGGCGGACAACCTCGCATCGGCGCGCAGCGCGTCCGAGGCGGCGAACGCCGCGCTGGCCGCGACGCAGGCGGCAGCGAACGCCGCGAGCACGACGGCGGCAGCGCAGAGTACGGGCAATGCGAGCGCGGCCGCCGCCGCGAATGCGTTGACGCCGCAGGTCGGCACGAGCGACTGGGAGGACGCGCTGAGCCAGAAGGTAGTGTTTTTGTCGAATGCGCATTCGCAGAGTGCTGAGCTGACGCTCAATCCGAAGGATCTGGGGCCGTTGCAGGTCGTGTTGCAGGTGGCGGATAACCATGCGCATGCGCTGTTCGTTTCGCAGCACCAGTCGGTGCGGGAGGCGGTCGAGGCGGCGTTGCCGAAGCTTCGCGAGGCGATGGAGTCGAATGGGATTGGGCTCGGCAGCGCGAGTGTGAGTGATGGGTTTGCGCGGCAGAGCGGGCAACAACAGCAAAGCGCTGGCGCGGGTGGGGGGAATGGGAAGAGGGGCAGTGGTGGTGGGGGCGCCCTTGCAGGGGACAGTTCCAGCGATGCCATCGGGAATGTTGCCGTGCGGCAGCAGGTTGGATTGGTCGATACGTTTGCCTGAAGCGAGGCGGGGCGCTTTTTTGTCGTTGTTCTGGCTTTGTTGGCCTTTCCTTGCTTTGTTATCGGTCTATTAGCGTTGCCCCTGTGCGGGGCGGCACCTACTTTCTTTGCTGCTGCAAAGAAAGTAGGCAAAGAAGACAGCTAAAACCGCAAGCTCATAAGCGGGTCCCCTAGCTTGCGAGGGGTAGTGGTGCATCTGGAATCCGGGCCCCCGCACATCCCGCGTTCGTGACAAAGCCGTCATCCCTCCCACTCCGCACTACGTGCGTCGCGGACGGGTCTGCCAGGGAAACCAATGGTTTGGCCCGCGCAGCGGGGGCCGTCGGCTGCGCCTCGGCGATGCGCCGAAACAACCGGTGGTTTTTGAACGGGGTTTCGGCGCGCGTAGCGCCGCCGGAAGAATGACAGCCTTGTCACAAGCGCGGAATGTGCGGGAGCACGGATTCCAGATGCACCACTACCTCATGCAGACCGAGGGACCCGCTTAAGAGTTGGCGGTTTGAGCTGTCTTCTTTGCCTACTTTCTTTGCAGCAGCAAAGAAAGTAGGTGCCGCCCCGCACAGGGGCAACGCTAATAGACCGATAAGTCAGCAAGGAAAGGCCAACAAAGCCAGAACAACGACAAAAAAAAACCCAAAAACCAGAAACAGCCAGAAATAGCCAGAAATAGCCCTTCTTTTCGACCCATAGCGCCGCAGGCAAATCAACAACAATCACCCTAACCCTTACTAGGCCAGCAACAAGCTGGCAAACCAAATGGCAACCACGACCGCCCCGCAACAAGCCGCGCCCGCCTCGCCGGGCCCCATGAAGCGCATCATCCTGATCGTCCTCATTGCGCTGATCGCCGCGGGCGCTGCCGGTGCCGGCATGTGGTTCTTCATGTCGAAGCGCGCACCCGTCGCCGTATCGGCCGAAGCCGCGCCGGCGCAATCCGCCGTGCCGCTGTTCTTCCCGCTCGAATCGATGACCGTCAACCTGCAATCGGACGACGGCCAGCAACACTTCCTGCGCATCGGCCTCACGCTCAAGCTCGGCGATGCCGCCACCCAGCAGGCGCTCACCGATCACATGCCGGAAGTGCGCAGCCGCATCCTGCTCGCCCTGTCGAACAAGCACCCCGAAGAACTCGCGCCGCTCGAAGGCAAGCGCGCGCTCGCCGAAGAGCTGAAGACGCTGATCACCGAGCCGATTGACAAGGGCGCCGCACCGATCCGCGTGCAGGACGTGCTGTTCACCGAATTCGTCGTGCAGTGACGTGACGTTGTCAAGCGCTGCCATCATCAATCGCCAAGGGACGCACGAGGAATAAGCAATGGGCCACGAAGAGTTCATGTCCCAGGAGGAGGTCGATGCCCTTCTGAAGGGCGTCACCGGCGAATCCGACACGGAATCCGAGCAAACCGACCGCACGGGCGTGCGGCCGTACAACATCGCGACGCAGGAACGTATCGTCCGTGGCCGGATGCCGGGCCTCGAAATCATCAACGACCGCTTCGCGCGCCTGTTGCGCGTCGGCATTTTCAACTTCATGCGGCGCTCGGCGGAAATTTCCGTCGGCCCGGTGAAGGTGCAGAAGTACAGCGAGTTCACGCGCAACCTGCCGATCCCGACCAACCTGAACCTGGTCCACGTGAAGCCGCTGCGCGGCACGTCGCTGTTCGTGTTCGATCCGAACCTCGTGTTCTTCGTGGTCGACAACCTGTTCGGCGGCGACGGCCGTTTCCATACGCGCGTCGAAGGACGCGATTTCACGCAGACCGAGCAGCGCATCATCACGAAGCTGCTCAATCTGACGTTCGAGCACTACGCGGCGTCGTGGAAGAGCGTGCGTCCGCTGCAGTTCGAATACGTGCGCTCGGAAATGCACACGCAGTTCGCCAACGTCGCGACGCCGAACGAAATCGTCATCGTCACGCAGTTCTCGATCGAGTTCGGCTCGACGGGCGGCACGCTGCACATCTGCATGCCCTACTCGATGATCGAGCCGATCCGCGACATTCTCTCGTCGCCGATCCAGGGCGAGGCGATGGACGTCGACCGACGCTGGGTGCGCGTGCTGTCGCAGCAGGTGCAGGCCGCCGAAGTGCAGCTGAGCGCCGATCTCGCGCAGGTGCCGGTCACGTTCGAACAGATCCTGAACATGCGCAAAGGCGATGTTCTGCCGATCAACATCCCCGAGCACATCACCGCGAAAGTGGACGGTGTGCCGGTGATGGAGTGCGGCTACGGAATTTTCAATGGTCAGTACGCGTTGCGGGTCCAGAAGATGATCAGCGCAGCCGACACGATGAAGGAAGGTGGATATGAGTGACCTGAACGCAAAGCCCGAAACCGATCTCGCGGCAGCCGAGCAACTCGCCGCCGGCGAGCTGTCCGCCGTGGAAGACGACGCGGCGATGGCCGACTGGGCAAGCGCACTCGCCGAGCAGAACGGCAACGACGAAATCAACCCGGCCGCGGGCGCCGTGTTCCAGCCGCTGTCGAAGGCCGCGCCGACCTCGACGCACAACGACATCGACATGATCCTGGACATTCCCGTCCAGATGACGGTCGAACTCGGCCGCACCAAGATCGCGATCCGTAACCTGCTGCAGCTCGCGCAGGGCTCGGTCGTCGAACTCGACGGCATGGCCGGCGAGCCGATGGACGTGCTCGTCAACGGCTGCCTGATCGCGCAGGGCGAGGTGGTGGTCGTCAACGACAAGTTCGGTATCCGGCTGACCGACATCATCACGCCGTCCGAACGCATCCGGAAACTCAATCGATGAAACGTTTGGCAGGTCGCGGCGTGCTGCTCGCGTCGCTTTTCGCGTCCACCGTCGCGTCCACCGTCGCGCACGCCGCCGACATGAACGCGGTCAACAACGCCGCGAAGATCGCCTCCGGTGTCGGCGCGGGTAGCGCGGTGCCGGCGCTCGGCGTCGGCGCGGTCCTGCAAACCTTCGTCGGGCTCGCGGTCGTGATCGGCCTTGTGTTCGGCTGCGCGTGGCTCGCGCGACGCTTCGGCCTGCAACCGGGCCAGCGCGGCGCTCTTGTGAAGACGGTCGGCGGCGCTTCGCTCGGTGGCAAGGAACGCGTCGCGG
Source organism: Paraburkholderia sp. 35.1 (assembly GCF_050436525.1). Taxonomy (NCBI): domain Bacteria; kingdom Pseudomonadati; phylum Pseudomonadota; class Betaproteobacteria; order Burkholderiales; family Burkholderiaceae; genus Paraburkholderia; species Paraburkholderia sp. 35.1. Next base: position 1,763,988 of record NZ_JBNDMJ010000003.1, read on the forward strand.
TCGTCGAGATCGGCGATACGTGGCTCGTGCTCGGCGCCGCGCCCGGCAACGTGCGGCTGCTGCATACGATGCCGGCGGGTTCCGTCGCGGCCGATACGGTTGCCGCTTCGCCAGCACCGCTTTCCGGCACTTTTGGTCAACGCTTTCGCGACGCCCTGAAGGGCGAAGTGGGCAAACGTTTCAACGCGCACCGCGGCGGGGATCGGTAATGCAGGTCAGTTTCAGGCAGTCAGCCTGGTTCTTCACGCTTACGCGCCGTGCGGGGCGGGCGCTCCCCGCAGCGCTTCAACTCGCGCTGCCGGCACTGCTGTTCGCGCTGCCGACGCTGTCTTTCGCGCAAACCGCCGGCCTGCCGGCGTTCACGACGAGCCCCGGCCCCAACGGCGGCACGACCTACTCGCTGAGCGTGCAGACGATGCTGCTGCTCACGATGCTGTCGTTCCTGCCCGCGATGGTGCTGATGATGACGAGCTTCACGCGCATCGTGATCGTGTTGTCGCTGCTGCGCCAGGCGCTCGGCACGACCACGACGCCGCCGAACCAGGTGGTCGTCGGTCTCGCGCTGTTTCTGACGCTGTTCGTGATGTCGCCGGTGCTCGATAAAGCCTATAACGAAGGTTACAAGCCGTTCTCCGAAGGCACGATGTCGATGGATCAGGCGGTGGCGCGCGGCGTCGCGCCGTTCAAGACCTTCATGCTGCGTCAAACCCGCGAAAGCGACCTTGCGCTGTTCGCGCGCATCTCGCACGCGGCGCCGATGCAGGGGCCCGAAGACGTGCCGCTGTCGCTGCTGGTGCCGTCGTTCGTGACGAGCGAGTTGAAGACCGGCTTCACGATCGGCTTCACGATCTTCATTCCGTTCCTGATCATCGACATGGTGGTCGCGAGCGTGCTGATGTCGATGGGCATGATGATGGTGTCGCCGGCGACGATTTCGCTGCCGTTCAAGCTGATGCTGTTCGTGCTCGTCGACGGCTGGCAGTTGCTGCTCGGCTCGCTCGCGCAGAGCTTCGTCTGATATTTTTTGACTCCTTGTTCCTCAGGCACTCACGATGACACCCGAAGCAGTCATGACGCTGGCCCACCAGGCCATGTACGTCGGCCTCGTGCTGGCCGCCCCGCTGCTGCTCGTCGCGCTCGTCGTCGGTCTGATCGTGAGCCTGTTCCAGGCGGCCACGCAGATCAACGAAAGCACGCTGTCGTTCATCCCGAAGCTGCTCGCGATCGCGCTCACGCTGGTGATCGCCGGACCATGGATGCTGACCACGATGCTCGACTATCTGCGCCACACGATCACCAGCATTCCGACGCTCGTCAACTGAGCGCCGCTGGCACGCCTGCCCTCCCCACTCCATGTTCACGGTCACCTACGCGCAACTGAACGTCTGGCTGACCGCGTTCCTGTGGCCGTTCGCGCGCATCGCCGCGCTGATCGCGACCGCGCCGGTGCTCGGCAACATGTCGCTGCCCTCGCGCGTGAAAATCGGTCTCGCCGCGTTCGCGACGATCATCGTCGCCCCGACGATCGGCGCGCTGCCGCAGGTCACCGTGTTTTCCGCGGCCGGCGTGTGGATTCTCGTCAACCAGTTCCTGATCGGCATCGCGCTCGGCGTGACGATGCAGGTCGTGTTCCAGGCGATCGACGCGACCGGCTACTTCATCGGCCTCGGCATGGGCCTTGGCTTCGCGACCTTCTTCGACCAGCAGGCGACCGGCTCGGGCGTCGTGATCTCACGCTACATGACGACGATCGCGACGCTGGTGTTTCTCGCCGTCGACGGTCATCTGCAGATGATCGCCGCGCTCGTGACGACGTTCCAGTCGGTGCCGGTGTCGGCGAACCTGCTCGCGCCGCACGGTTGGCAGACGCTCGCGAACTGGGGCGGCTCGATCTTCTCGGCGGGGCTGCTGCTCGCGTTGCCGGTCGTCGTCGCACTGCTGATCGCGAACCTCGCGCTCGGCATTCTCAATCGCGCGGCGCCGCAGATCGGCGTGTTCCAGATCGGCTTTCCGCTGACGATGCTGGTCGGCCTGCTGCTCGTGCAGCTGATGCTGCCGAACATGATCCCGTTCTTCGTGCGCTTGTTCGATAACGGCATCGATGAGATGGGACGGGTCGCGGCGGCGCTGAGATAACGCCGAAAATCGCGGACATAAAAAAACCGGCTCGCGCCGGTTTCTTTATTGCGCCGCCGGGAGCGGCATCAGCTGTTGATGTACTGGAACAGCGACATGTTCTGGATCTGCACGAACGCTTGCTGCGAAGCCTGCAAGGCCGCCTGCTCCATCGAGTACTTGCTGATCGTCGAGACCATGTCGGTCTGGGTCAGGTCCGCGAGATCGCTTTGCGTTTGCAGTGAGTTGGTCTCCGTAACCGTTTGCAGCGCCTTGACTTCCTGCTCGCGGCCGCCGACCGATGCCTGTACCGAGGTGACGTTGTTCAGCGTGTTGCCAAGCTGCGACAGGCCCGTATTCAACGCGTTCTGCAGGTTCGCCGAGGCCGCGGGGTTGCCGCTCACCGGCTGCTGGAGCGCGGCGATCATCGCGTTCAGGTTCGCGAACACGTTGGTGCCCGCCTGGTTGGCCGGCTGCACCGTGAATTTGTCGTTGGCCGCCGGCGTGCCTGTGATTTCGACGGTCTGGCCCGCGATCGTGATGTCCGAGCCCGCCGTGTACGGCTGCGCCGTGCCCGCGACGCCGGTCGTCGTGTCAGTGACCGTGTAGGTGAGCGAGCTGCCGCTGCCGCTGAACTGGATCTGGTACGAGTCCGCGTTCCCCGCGTTGGTCGGATCCTTGACCGACACCGCGCCGATCACGCCGCTGCCGGTATTGGCCGGGTCGCCCGAGGCGATCGGCTGCGCGTTGGTCGCGCCGACGCTCATGAACACCGACAGCCCATTGTCACCGGTCGAGACCGCGTTGCTGCCGGTGACCTGCACGGTGCGCGTGCCCGTGTCGCCCGTATAGTTGACGTTGCCGGCCGCATCGGTCGTGAAGGCCTGGGTCGAATTCTGGAAACCGGCGAACAGCGCGTTGCCCGAGCTGTCGGTCGCATTCGCGGAGGTGACGAGCTGGTCGCGCAGGGCGATCAGCTGCGCGGCGATCGCCGTGCGGTCGGCGTCGTTCAAACTGCCGTCGCCGGCGCGCAGGCCTAACGTGTTCGCGCTTTGCAACGTCGTAATGACGTTGGAGAGCGTCGAGTCCTCGGCCTGCAACGACGTGAGCGCCGCGTTCTGGTTCGTCGCGTACTGCGACAGCGCGGACGCCGTCGAGCTGAGCTGCACGGCCTGCGCGGCGCCGAGCGGATTGTCGGCGGGCGTGGTCAGGCTCTGGCCGCTCGAGATTTCCTGATAGATCTGCGACAACTGAGCCTGCTGATTGCTCATGTTCGCGACGTTCATGCTGAAGTACTGCTGGGTCGAAATTCGCATGGTTCCGCCTTACGAGAAGATGCCAAGCAAAGTCTGGAACAGCGTCTGCGCCGTCTGGATGACCTTGCTGTTGGCCTGATAGAGCTGCTGGTACTGAAGCAGGTTGGCCGCTTCCTCATTGATATTGACGCCCGACACCGACTGCTGCGCCGACGTGATCTGCGTGACGAGCGTGCTTTGCGCGGTCGCCGAGGTCTGGATCTGCGTGGTCTGGTTGCCGATGTTGTTGACGTAGCTCGCGTACGCGCCCGTCAGCGTCGAGGTGCCGCCGTTGAGCGCCTGCGCCGAAGTCAGGTTCGACAGCAGTTGCGCGTTGCGGCCGTCGTTGGTCGCGCCGGTGTTCGGTCCGATCGTGAACGAGTCGCCGTTGGCGGGCGTGCCGCTGATCGTGACCGTCACGTTGTTCATCACGCCCGCGCCCGTCGAATTGCTCGGGTTGGTGATCGTCAGCGTCGCGCCCGAGCTCGGCGAGTATGGCACCGCGGTCGTCGCCGAGCTGATCGTGTACTGCGTGGACGGCGAGCCGGCGACTGTCACCACCGTGCCGACCGGGAAGCCGGTCAGGCCGGTGCCCGCGGTGTAAGTGATCGTCGAGGTGCTGGTCGGCGCGCTGTAGCCGGCAGATACCGTGCCTTGCGTGATCGTCCCGGTGCCGGTGTTCGACGTCGACGCCGACGCGAGCACCGGCGCCGCGGCCGCGATTGCCGACGCCGACGTGGTGGTCAGCGCGAAGCCGTCGAGCGCGCCGCGGGTCGGTTCGACCGAGAAGGAGTCGCCGGCCTTCATCGTGCCGCTCGCGACCGAGAACTGCAGGCCGCCGATCGGGTTGGTCAGGTTCGCCGCCGAACCGACGATGCTGCCGGTCTGGTTGTCGGTCAGCGTGTAGGTGCTGCCGTCGTACGAGAGCGTGTAGTCGCCCGTGGTCGGCTGGGTCGCGTCGGCGAACGAGACGCCGAGCGTAGCGTTGCCGGTGTTCTGCGAGTTCGCGTACACGGTCGGCGAGCCGACCGTGAACAGCGCGCCGCCCGCGGTGCCGTTCAGCGTCAGGCCGAGTTCGTTCTGCGCATTGACCTGCGCGGCGAAGCTGGTCGCGATCGCGCCGAGTTGCGCCTCGGCCGGATCGAGCGTTTGCGAACGGAATTGCAGCAGTCCGCCCAGCGTGCCGCCGGACACGCTCGTGTCGGACAGCGTCTGCGGCGTCGGTGTCGGCTTTGCCCCGGCCTGGCCGAGATACTGGACCGACAGCTCGCTCGGATCACCCGACGAAGTCGCCGTGCCGAGATTGAAGCTGTTGCCGGCCAGCACGAGCGGCTGTCCGCTCGACATGAACAGGCTATAGCTGCCGTTGTCCTGCACGACCGACACGCCGATCAGCTGGGACAGGTTCGACACCGCCTGGTCGCGTGCGTCGAGCAGCTGGTTCGGCGGCTGGCCCTGGTTGCTCGCCTGCGTGATCTGCGTATTCAGCGACGCGATCTGCGCGGTGTAGGTGTTGATCTGCGCAACAGAGTTGCTCAGCTGCGTGTTGACGCTCGAGCGCAACTGGTCGTACTGCTGGCCCGCCGCGTTGATCTGGTTCGCGAGCGTCTGCGCGTCGCTGACCGCGGTCTGCCGCGCCGACACGCTCGACGCGTTGTTGGCGACGTTCTGCAGCCCCGTGAAGTAACCGCTGATCGCGCTCGCAATCCCGGCGGTCGGACTGCCGACGAGGTTGTTGAGCTGGGTGATCATCGTGTTGTACGCGGTGAGCGCGCTGCTCGACGACTGCGCGTTGTTCAGCTGGGTCGTCAGGTACTGGCTGTACGCGCGCGTCACGGTGTCGGTGGAGACGCCCATCGGCAGGTAGCCGGAGCCGGTATACGTGCCGCCTGTCTCCGAATACACCGGGGTTTCCATCGTATAGCCGGGTGTCGACGCGTTGCTGATGTTCTCACCAGTCGTCGTCAAACCCCACTGGGCCGCGTTGAGTCCGCTAAGGCCGATATTCAACAGATTGCTGGACATGCGTCATCCTGAAGGGCGGCATCGCAGACATGCCACCGCGTTAGTGGAACATCCTCTTTAACGGCCCGACGTGCGAAAAATTGAGGGCCATGCCACTTCGTTTGCGCTCGCCGCGACGTTTGCGCGACCTTGCCGCGCCGTTGCCTCCGACGCGAGTGCAACGTTTGCTTCGTCGGCCAAAGCGTTCGCGCGGTGCCGGGCGTCACGCGCACGGCACCGCGCGTTGGCTCGCCGCTCAGCGCGCCAGCGAGCGGCGCTTCATTTCGAGCTGCGTGATCAGCCGCTGCAGCGTGTTTTCCGCGCTGCCCGGCAGCGACAGGAAACGGAAGCCGAGCTGATAGCGCTGCGTGCCGTTCGGCAGCGCGAGCGAGCGATGCGACACGAGCTGCAGATCGAGCGACAGACGGCCGAGCGCGCCGAGCGTGAGCTCGCAGTCCATCAGGCGCGCGCCCATCGGCAGGGCGGCGACGCGCAGGTCGGTCGTGCGCATCCCGACGCCGCCGAGCGACAGGTCGTGCACCTCGAAGCGGAATGTGTCGCCCTCGGGCAGGCGGCCCGTACACATGAACGGGTCGAGAATCGGCGCGGCGACGCGGAAGTACTCGCGGCGCTGCACGTAGAACAGCACCTCGGGGAAGTCGGCCTCGAACGCCGGCATTCCCTCGAAGCGCGTCTCGCGTGGCGTCGGGGTCGTGAACTCGACGCGCACGCCGTCGGGCGACGCGTGGAACTGGCAGCGCGGCGCGTTGAGCAGCCCCTTGTTCTGATCGGCGAGCGCGCCCCAATCGAAGGTGAAGGTGCGCTCGCGCACGTCGACGTCGAGCAGGCGCGTGACGATCTGCCCGCCCGCATATTCGACGGTGAGGAAATCGCCGCGATTGACGATATTGCGCAGCTGCACGCCGATTTCCAGCGGATTGCGGCGGCCGAAATCGGAAGCGCTCTCGTTTTGCGGGACGTGCGGCTGACCGTTCGTGTCAGTCAGGCCGTTCGACTGGTTCATATCCATGGGCTTGCCGGTAAGCATGTTCTTGCGGGCACGTGCCAGGGCCTAGTCATGGACTCTGAGGGTCTTCATGCAAAGCCGCAACACACGCGTTCGACCGGACCTTACAGCGCTATTCCGGTATCGGGTCTAACTCGTTAGCGGCAGCATCGAGCCAAAATTTAGGGGCTCAATTTAAATATTCGCCGGAAAATTTCGCGCAAACGTTAAAAGCGTATCTACCCTATTTTTCCGCGACCTTGCTCGCCCCGGACCCTGCGGAGCTTTTTACCGATGCCGGTTTTTCTGCTGCCTTTATCGCCGCTTTTACCGACATCTTTAAAACCGCTTTAATGCCCGTCGCGTGCGTTATTTTTAATCAGCCCATTTTCTGCATGATCGACAGCAGCTTTTTCGCGTAATGCGGATCGGTTGCATAACCGGCGCGCTGCATGCCGTTCGCAAAACCGTGCACGTCGCGCGACGAATTGATCACCTGCGCGTAACGCGGATTGCTCTTCAACATGCTCGCGTAATCGGCCATCGCTTCCTGGTATGAGTCGTACGCGCGGAATTTCTCGACCGTGCGCTGCGGCTTGCCGTTCACGTATTCGGTCGTGACCGTCGACACGGTCTTGCCGGTCCAGTCGTTGCCCGCCTTGATGCCGAACACGTTGTGGCTCGTCGAGCCGTCGGCCTTCTTGATCTCGCTCTTGCCCCAGCCCGATTCGAGCGCGGCCTGACCGATGATGAAACGCGCCGGAATGCCGGTCGCCGCGCTCGCGGCCTGCGCCGGCGTGGCGAGCTTGTCGACGAAGGCGTCGACCTTCGACGAGCTGCCGTCGCCGCGCACCGGCGGCGTCAGCGCGCTATTGGCCGAGTAGGCGCGGCCGAGCCCGAGCTGACCGTTGGCCTGGGCGTTGCCGTAGGCACGCGCGAGCGCGTTGAGCGCCGCGCTCTGGCCTTCGTCGCCGCCGCTACCGCCGCCGAGCGCGTTGGCCATGCCGGCGAGACCACCCGCCGCGCCCGCGCCGTTCGCGCCACCCACCTGCATGCCCTGGTTGCGCATCAGCTGCTTGAGCATCGCGTCGGCGACGCCGATGCCCTTCTTCGACAGCTGCTGCGCCATCTGCTGATCCATCATCGACGTGAACGTCGCCGTGTCGTGCGAATCGAACGGACCGTCCTGCGGCGTTGCATCGCGCATGCTCTTCAACATCATCTGCGTGAACACGGCGTCGAACTGCTGCGCGGCCATCTTCATGCCGGCTTGCGGCGAGGCCTTCGCCTGCGCGCTGAGTGCGCCGAAGCCCTGCACGTCGAGCGCGAACCGGCTGGTCAGATCGTTGGCGGAGTTGACGCTATTGGTCGTATCGGAATTCATCTCGCGTGCTCCTTAGATGATTTCAAGGTCGGCGCGCAATGCGCCGGCTGCTTTCATGGCCTGCAGGATCGACATCAGATCCGCGGGCGTCGCGCCGAGCGCGTTGAGCGCTTTCACCACTTCGGCGAGGTTCGCACCGGCGTTCACGAGTTTCAGCGAGCCGTTGTCCTGCTTCATCTGGATCTGCGACTGCTGCGCGACCACCGTGCGGCCGTTCGAGAACGCGCCCGGCTGGCTCACCACCGGCTGCGTATTGATCACGACCGACAGATTGCCGTGCGCGACCGCGCAGTTCTGCAGCGTGACCATCTGGTTCATCACGATCGAGCCGGTGCGGGCGTTCAGGATGACCTTCGCGGCGGCCTGCCCGGGCCGCACTTGGAGGTTCTGCAATTGCGCCATGAACGAGACCTGCTGCTGCGGATCGGCCGGCGCGCGCAGCTGGATCGTGCGGCCGTCGAGCGCGGTCGCGGTGCCGCTGCCGAACGCGTTGTCGATCGCCGCGACGACGCGCTGCGTGGTGTCGTAGTCCATGTCGTTCAGATCGAGCTGCATGGTGCCCCCCTGCGACACCGCCGTCGGCACCGAGCGCTCGACGATCGCGCCGCTGGTGATGCGCCCCGCGGCGAGCTGGTTGACCTGCACCTTGCTGCCGTTCGCGCTCGCGCCCGCGCCGCCCACGGCGACGTTGCCCTGGCCGAGCGCATACACCTGGCCGTCGGCGCCCTTCAGCGGCGTGAGCAGCAGCGTGCCGCCGCGCAGGCTTTTCGCATTGCCGAGCGACGACACCGTGATGTCGATCGCTTCGCCCGGCCGCGCGAACGGCGGCAGCACCGCGGTCACCATCACCGCGGCGACGTTCTTCAGTTGGATGTTCGACAGCGACGACTGCGAGTTGCTGGAGCCCGCCGCCTGGTTGTTGATCGAGATGCCGAGGTTCGCGAGCATGTTCGCGAGCGTCTGCGTCGTGAACGGTGTCTGCGTGGTCTGGTCGCCGGTGCCGTCGAGGCCGACCACGAGGCCGTAGCCGATCAGCGGGTTGTCGCGCACGCCCTGAATCTGCACGAGGTCCTTCAGGCGCTCCGCGTGCGCCGGCGTCGCGGCCGGCAGCGCCGCGCAGGCGAGCGCGACGAACATCAGTGCGCGGCCCGCGCGCGACAGCGTGTTGAAGACGGTACCCATGATCACCACGGCGCCACGTTGAGGAAGAACCGCTGCAGCCAGCCCATGGTCTCCGCTTCGTTGATGTAACCCTTCGCGGAGTATTCGATTTTCGCGTCGGCGACCTGGGTTGAGTACACGGCGTTCAGACTCGAAATCGTGTTGGGATTCACGACACCGGAAAAGCGCACGAATTCATTGCCCTGATTGATCAGCATCTGTTTCTCACCGCTCACGATCAGGTTGCCGTTCGCCTGCACGCCGGTCACGGTCACGGTGATCGTGCCGTTGAACGTATTCGACGCGTTCGCGCCGCCGGTGCCGGTAAAGCCGTTGGCGCCGGTCGCGTTCAGGTTGGTCTTGGCGAACAGGCCGCCGAGAAAGCCCGCGGTCGGCACGCTGAAGTTCGTGCTGCCGTCGCGGCTCGCATTCGCGCCCGAGTTCTTCGTTGCGTTGATGTTCTCGGCGATCACGATCGTGATGATGTCGCCTACGTTGCGTGGCCGCTGGTCTTCGAACAGCGGCCGACCCGCGAAGCCCGGGTTGTAGATCGAGCCCGGCGCCTGCGCCTGCGGTGGCATCGGCGGCACCGCGTTCATCGGCTGCTGGGTGATCGGTTCCCTCGGCAGTTGGGCGCAGCCGCCGAGCGCGGCGAGCAGCGCGAGCTGCACGAGCGCCTCGGCCGTGCGCGAATGAACCGGAGTGCGAGTGGAGTGCGACATCATCGTTTACCGCCTTAAATTTCCAGTCCTCAAACCTGCATCTGGCTCAAGGTCTGCAGCATCTGGTCGGAGGTCGTCACGGCCTTGCTGTTGATTTCGTACGCGCGCTGCGTCTGGATCATGTTCACCAGTTCCTGCACGACGTTCACGTTCGACGCTTCCACGTAACCCTGGTTGAGCGTGCCCGCGCCGTTCAGACCCGGCTGCGACACGTTCGGCGCACCCGACGACGCCGTCTCCGAAAACAGGTTCTCGCCCTTGGCGTCGAGGCCGGCCGGGTTGATGAAGGTCGCGAGCTGCATCGTGCCGAGCTGCTGCGTATTGCTCGAGTTGGCCACGGTGATCGACACCGCGCCGTCGCTGCCGATCGTCAGCGAGGTGGCATTGGTCGGGATCGTGATCGCCGGAATCACCTGGTAGCCGCTCGACGTGACGAGCTGACCCTGCGCGTTGGTCTGGAACGAGCCGTCGCGCGTGTAGGCGGTCGTGCCGTCGGGCATCTGCACCTGGAAGAAGCCCCCGCCGTTGATCGCGACGTCCTTCGAGTTGCCGGTCTGCTGCAGGTTGCCCTGCGTGTACAGACGCTCGGTCGCGACCTGTTGCACGCCGGTGCCGAGCTGGATGCCGGACGGCAGTTCGGTTTGCTGCGTCGAGTTCGCGCCCGGCTGGCGGATGGTCTGGTACAGCAGATCCTCGAACACCGCGCGCGAGCCCTTGAAGCCGTTGGTGCTGACGTTCGCGAGGTTGTTCGAGATCACGTCCATCTGCGCCTGTTGCGCATTCATGCCGGTGGCGGCGATATACAGTGAGCGGTTCACTTATGGTTCTCCAATGTCGGGCGGAGTTGGCGCTTTAGCGCTTGCTCCGGGCCCATGCAAAGCGGTCTCGGAGCGCGCCTCGTAGGGCGCCCCGTGGCAATCCGTTAGCTGAAGCTGAGCAGCTGGTTGGCGGACTGATCGTTCTTGTCGGCGTTTTCCAGCAACTGCGTCTGCATCTGGAACTGGCGCGCGTTGGTGATCATCGAGACCATCGCGCTGACCGGATTCACGTTGCTGCCTTCGAGCGACGCCGGCGCGAGCGTCACGGTCGGATCGGCGTCGGCGGGATTGCCGTCGGCGGTGCGAAACAGACCGTCATCGCCGCGCGTGAGCGACTGCGGATCGGGATTGACCAGCTTCAGCTGATCGACGGTGACCACAGCGGTGGGCGGATCGCCCGGCGTCAGCGCCGACACCGTGCCGTCCTTGCCGATCGTGATCTGCGCGCCCGGCGGCACCGATACCGGCCCGCCGTTGCCGAGCACGACCTGATTGGTCGCGTTCACGAGCTGGCCGTTTTCGTCGATGTGCAGATTGCCCGCGCGCGTGTAGGCCTCGTTGCCGTCGGCGGTCTGCACCGACAGCCAGCCCGGCCCCTGAATCGCGACGTCGAGCGGATTGCCCGTCTGCTGGATCGGCCCCGGCGTGTAGTCGGCGCCCGGTGTCGACGACAGCACGAAGGTGCGGGTCGTGTCGTCGTTGATCGCGCTGCCGTCGCCGAACGACATCGGCACGGCGCGGTAGGTTTCGAGCTGCGCGCGAAAGCCCGTGGTCGACGCGTTCGCGAGGTTGTTCGCGACGATCGCCTGCTGTTCGAGCGCCTGCGCGCTGCCCGACATCGCGGTGTAGATCAGCCGATCCATGAAGAGGTCCCGTTCGCTTACAGGTTGATCAGGGTCTGGTCGACGGCCTGCTGGGTCTTGATCGTCTGCGCGTTCGCCTGATAGTTGCGTTGCGCGGTGATCAGGTTGACCAGCTCGCTCGTCAGATCGACGTTCGAGTTCTCGACCGCGCCGCCTTGCAGCACGCCGTGATTGGTCGAGCCCGGCGTCGAGATCTGCGCGACGCCCGAGGCGGCCGTCTGGCCGTACTCGTTGTTGCCGAGGTCGACGAGGCCGTTCTGGTTCGAGAAGTTCGCGAGCACGATCTGGCCGAGCGCCGCGGTCTGCCCGTTCGAGTAGTTGCCCGTCAGCGTGCCGTCGGAGCCGACCGTGAAGCTCGTCAGCTGGCCCGCCGCGTAGCCGTCGGTCGACAGGCTGTTCACGCCGTCCTTGCCGCCGTACTGCGTGGTGCCGGCCATGTTCAGCGTGACGTTCTGCGGCGTGCCCGAACCGTCGGTGGTCGGGATCGACATCGTGAACGCGCCGAGCGTCGCGGTCGCGAGGCCGGTCGTCGCGTCGGTCGTGCTGACCAGCGTGCCCGATGAATTGAAGTTCGCCGTGCCGATCAGGGAAGCGGTGCCGGTCGACGGGCCCGCGTACACGTTCCACGTGCCCGAGCCCGTTTTCGCGAAGTACATATTGACGGTCTGCGAGCCGCCGAGCGTGTCGTAGACGGTCGTGCTCGTCGAGTAGTTGTAGGTCGACGAGCTGTTCTGGTTGAAGGTGGTCGGGTTCTGCGTGATCGTGTAGCTGTCGTTGGCCACCGGCGCGCCGCTGAACGTGATGCTCTCGCCGTTGCCGAGCGTGATCGCGGTGCCGGCCGTGTAGGGCTGCGACGCCGTGGTCGTGCCGAGCGTGTTGTCCGTGACCGTGTAGGTGGTCGGGCTCGTGAAGTTGATCGTGTACTGGTCGGTGTTGGTGCCCGCTGCCGCGTTGGTGATCGTCGCGCCGGTCGTGTTCAGCGTGCCGGCGTTGGTGCCGCCCGGCGTCGCGGTCGGCGCGCCGAGCATGATGTTGTCCTGCGCGTTCAGGTTCAGGCCCGCGGTGATCGAGGTGGTCGCCTGCGGCGCGATGTTCGCGGTTGGCACCTGCAGCGGCACGGTCTGCGCGGTGTTGACGATGCCCGAGCTATTGGCCGCGTAGCCCATCAGATCGAGGCCCTGCGCGTTCGTGATGAAGCCGTTCTTGTCGAGCTGAAACACGCCGTTGCGCGAATAGGTCAGCGTGCCGTTGTTCGACATCTGGAAGAAGCCGTTGCCGTTGATCGCGACGTTCAGCGCCTGGTTCGTCGTCGTGAGCGTGCCTTGCGAGAATTGCTGCTGCACTTCGGAGAGTTGCGTACCGATACCGATCTGCTGGCTCGTCGCGGTCGCGACCGAATTGGCGTACATGTCGGCGAATTCCGCGGTGCCGCTCTTGAAGCCGACGGTGTTGGCGTTGGCGATGTTGTTGCCGATCACGTCGAGATCGCTAGACGACGCCGACAGACCGCTCAAACCTGTTTGGTAACTCATGACGTACTCCGTATCTGTAAAGTCGTAACTGAATGGATCCGGACTACAGGATCGCTGCGACGCCGGTCAGGTCGACCGTCGAGCCGTTCGACAGCACGAGGCCCGGCGTGCCGCTGCTCTGCTGGACGACGCTTTCCACCGTCGCGCCGGTGAGCGTGGTAGCCGTCGCCTGCTGGCCGTTGATCGTGCCTGTCGCGGTGATCGTGTAGGTGCCGTCGGGGAGCGTGTTGCCCGCCGAATCGGTCGGCGTCCAGCCAACCGGAATCGTGCCGGCCGACTGCTTGCCGAGATCGAGCGTGTTGACGATCGTGCCGGCCGAGTTCTTCACGACGATCTGCAGGTCGCTGACGGAGTTCGCGAGCGTGACGCCGAACTCGTTCGTCTTGCCGCTCGCCACGGTGATCGAGTTGCCCGGTGCGAGCACGGTCGAACCGATCAGCAGCGCGGCCTGCGACTGCTGGCCCGCCGACAGCTGCGTCGACAGCGAGGAGAGCGACGTATTGAGCTGGCTGATGCCCTGCACCGTGCTGATCTGGGCGAGCTGCGAGGTCATCTGCGAGCTGTCCATCGGATTGGTCGGGTCCTGGTTCTGCATTTGCGCGACGAGCAGCTGCAGAAAGGTGGTCTGCAGGTCCGCCGCCGACGTGCCCGACGTGCTGCTCGACGTGCTGCTCGTCGAGCTGGTCGCGCTCGAGCTGCTGCTCGTGCCGTTCATCGTGTCGAGCAGCGTCGGCGAAACTGTCGTGCCGCTGCCGCCGATCGTGGTGTTGGTGGTCAAGGCTCTCTCCTCAGGTTCCGATCGTGAGCGTTTTCAGCATCAGGGTTTTGGCGGTGTTCAGTGTTTCGACGTTGGCCTGGTACGAGCGCGAGGCCGAGATCATGTTGACCATCTCCTGCACCGGGTCGACGTTGGGCAGCGTCACGTAGCCGTTCGCGTCGGCGGCCGGATTGCCGGGTTCGTACGCGGTCTTCATCGGCGACGGATCGTCGACCACGCCCGTCACCTGCACGCCGCCGACCTGCTGGCCGGAGCGTGTGCGCGCGCCGCCGAGCGGGCTCACCGCGAACACGACCTGCTTGGCCTTGTACGGCTGACCGTCGGGGCCCGTCGTGCTGTCCGCGTTGGCCAGGTTCGACGCCGTCACGTTGAGCCGCTCCGACTGCGCCGACATCGCGGAACCCGCGACACCAAAAATGTTCATCAGGGATGGCATGTTTCCTGACCTCTCCTGCCGGTTCGCACCGGCTTTACGTTAAGTCCCGTAGCGTTTCTGTTCGTGCGTGCATGCTGCCTGTGTTCAGCTGCTATGCGCCCTGCCTGGGTGCCGTGCTCTTGCCCGGCTTACGACGAGCCCGACGTGATCGCCGACAGCATCGTCTTGATCTGGTTCGACACGACCGTCATACCCGACTCGAAGTGCACCGTGTTGTCGGCGAACTGCACGCGCTCGGTGTCGACGTCGACCGTGTTGCCGTCGAGTGCCGGCTGCAGCGGAATCCGGTATTGCAGGTTGCCGTAATCGTCGGGGCTGCCGCCCGTCGCCGTCAGCGTGGCCTTGCCGCTCATGTGGCCGGCCTCGGTCGTGTTCATCGACATGCCGCTCGTCACGCCCGCGGGTTGCGTCATCGCGAGCGTCGAGCTGTTCGATGCGCCTTGGCCCGCGGTGCTGCCGCCCGTCTTCTTCAGCGCGCCGGCGAGCGACGACGCGAAGTCGATATCGCGCGCCTTGTAGCCGGGCGTGTCGGCGTTCGCGATATTCGACGACAGCAGTTCCTGCCGGTATGCGCGCACATCCATCGCCTGCCGGCCGAATGCGAATTCGGCATCGAGCTTGTCCAGCATCGGAATCTCCCGAGAACGTTTTCAAGGCCGTCCCGTGTGCGCATCGTGAGAGACACGCGGCGGCTGCGAAGGCCTTTTTGCATGTGATGCATCTTATGGGCCGCGCGCAAGCGGCAATCGGACGAATAACCGGGAAAGGGGGCTTCTATTCAACGTTTGCGCGAAAGCGGGGCTCACTAGAATGCAAGGCGTACCGATGCATTCGATGGAGACCCGCGATGGACCAGCCCACCAACACCTTGCCGCAGCCGGCGAGCGGCACGACGATGCGTCGCGTGGGGGGTGGCCGGGTCGATGAACGGGGCGATGGTTCGGAGGGCGCGCTCGCCCAGCCGGTACCGCGCTCTTTCTCGCGTTGCCTTGCGCATTGCCTGACGCGGGCGGCCGTCAACGTCGCGGTATGGGTTGCGGGCGGCATCGTGTTGCTGCCGGCTACGACCCACGCGCAGGATGCGGGCGGTCCGATCGTGATTGCCGGGCCCGCCGAGAAAAATCCCGCCGCGCTGAACGATCTCGCGCAACGGATTCAGACGCCGGCGCAGCGCAGCGCGTCGGCGGCGTCGCTCTCGGCGGCGACCGCACAGTCGCTCGGCCGCGCGAGCGGGTCGCGCGACACCGATACGTTCGGGCGCGCCGCGAGCGCAAGCGGCGCGATCGTCATTCCGGGCGCCGGCGAGCCCGCTGCCGCCGCGCCGGCCATCATCCGCACCAACTTCAAACCGGACGCCAACGGCGTCGTGACGATTCCGCCAGCGGCCAGCACTGGGGCGTCGGGCGTCGCGCGCGTCAATGTCGAAGCGGGCCCGGCCGCCAGCGTCGCGAATCAGCGCGTGGTCGCGGCCAGTGCGCCGCAAGGCGACGGTTTCGACAGTCTCGCCGCGCGCGGCGAGCCACCCGAGTTCGGCGCGAATGGCAAGCCGATCGCGGCCGCTGCGGCGCAGTCGGCGCATCCCGGGATCGCGAGAACACCCGCGACGTCGCCTGGCTCGCGCCAGCCGGCGGCCGTCATTGCACAGAGAACGCCGCAGACCGCTACCGCCGCGACGGCTGC
This sequence comes from Paraburkholderia sp. 35.1, assembly GCF_050436525.1. Taxonomy (NCBI): domain Bacteria; kingdom Pseudomonadati; phylum Pseudomonadota; class Betaproteobacteria; order Burkholderiales; family Burkholderiaceae; genus Paraburkholderia; species Paraburkholderia sp. 35.1. The sequence goes on from NZ_JBNDMJ010000003.1 coordinate 1,779,782, forward strand.
GCAAGCCGCGCCGCTGCCTGGCCAGCAGGACCCGGAAGCGATTCACGCGAGCGCGCTCGCGTTCCTGCAACAGCAGGCCGTCGGCCTGCCCGGCAAGGCCGACATCACTGTCGCGTCCGCGTTTCCGCGCGGCCTCGCCGCGTGCACGTCGCTCGAACCGTTCATGCCGACCGGCGCGCGCCTGTGGGGCCGGCTGACGGTCGGCGTGCGCTGCGCGGGCGAGCGGCCGTGGACCATCTATCTGCAGGCGCGCATCTCGCTGCATGCGACCTACTACCTCGCCGCCCGCGCGATGGCGCCGGGCGAAGTGCTCACGGCCGCCGACCTCGTCGCGCGCGAAGGCGACCTGACCGGCCTGCCGCAGGCGATCGTCACCGACCCGTCGCAGGCGGTCGGCTCGGTCTCGCTCGCGCGGATCGCGGGCGGCATGCCGCTGCGCCGCGACATGCTGAAGAGCGCGTCGGCGGTGGTGTTCGGCCAGACCGTGCGGGTCATCGCGGCCGGCGACGGTTTCTCGATCTCGTCCGAGGGCAGCGCGATGAACAACGCGTCGCCGGGCCAGCAGGTGCGCGTGAAGACCGCCAACGGCCAGATCATCTCCGGCATCGTCAAGGACGGCGGCACGGTGGAGATCCCGATGTGAGCGGGCTGGCGGCAACGAGCATCGTCGAAACGGTCGGCGCCCCGGTGGCCGGGGCAGACGGACGGGGAGTGAACGGGGTAGGTGGCCACCTGGCGGCGAGCCGGGTGTCGAGCGATTGCGCTAAAGTTTTGATCAGCGGTTGCCGTTATCAGGATCAAATCGTTAGGGAAGCCAATCGTGAAAGTCGATCCCACCACCTCTTCAAATCTGCCGTCGTTGAAAGACGCTTTGTCCCGTTCGCAACAGAGCGACGAAGCCACGCCGGCAGCCAGCACCACCCAGGGCGCGACGAGCACGGCCGCGCCGGCCGCGAGCAGCGCGTCGGGCGAAACGAGCGTGAGCCTGTCGGGTCTGTCGCAGCATCTGCGCAGCCTCGCGGCCTCCGGCTCGGCCGACATCGACACCGCGCACGTCGAGTCGATCAAACAGGCGATCAAGGACGGCAAGCTGCAGATCGACTCCGGCAAGATCGCCGACGGCGTGCTGCAGACGGCGCGCGACCTGTTGCAGAACAAAACCTCGTCGACCGGCAACTGATCGGCATTTCGCCGCGCGGTGATCTGCCGGGCGGCGTCCGACCAACCCGGTTCGCGCGCCGTTCGCGAGCCAGTGTGCGTAGCGAGTTGTTGATATGAAAGACGCCCTCGTTGCTACCCTGATCGAAGAATATTCGACCGTTGAGGCATTCGCCTCGATCCTCACTCTCGAAACCAAAGCGCTGACGGCGGTCTCGCCGCTGGAGCAGTTGCCGGCGATCGTCGAGAAAAAAACCGAACTGATCGGCGTGCTCGCGAGGCTCGAAGCCGCGCGCGACTCGCATCTGGCCGAACTCGGCTTTCCGACTGGCTGGTCCGGCATGGAGCTCGCGGCCAGCACCGACGCGCGCGTCGCGACGCAATGGAAGCTGCTGCAGAAAGCCGCGGATCGCGCGCGGCGCGTCAACACCAACAACGGCGAGCTGATCCGCGTGCGGATGGACTACAACGAGCGCGCGCTAAAGGCGCTGCAGGTCAACGTGCCGCGCAAGACGAATCTGTACGGGCCGGACGGGCGAGTTCCGGCTTATTCGGGACTTTGATCGGCCCGCCTGCCCGGCCTGCAATCGAGCAATCTACGAAATGAATGAAAAAGCCCGTCATCGACGGGCTTTTTCGTTTTCCGCCGCCGCTTGTCCACCCACTTCCCTGTCCGTTCCGCGCTGCGTTAGCCGTTCGGCTAGCTGGCGCTAGTCCACCTCGTCACGTTGAAATGGTGACTTCGTTCGAGCTTTCGCCAACGCCGCGGCTTCGACGCGGCCGCAATTCGACGGGCGGAAGCTTGTTTGCCCGTTAGTTTGTGTAGGCGTGTGTATAATAGAGGGTATGATGTATGAACAGTGCCGAGGTCGTCAAATTGATTCAAGCGAATGGCTGGCAGCTCGTCCGCATAGCGGGCAGTCACCATCATTTCAGGCACGCGGGAAAACGGGGGCTCGTGACCGTCCCGCATCCGAAAAAAGATTTGCCGGCCGGCACCCTGAACAGCATTCTGAAACAGGCGGGGCTCAAATGAAGCATCTGATCTTTCCGATCGCCATCGAACCCGGAGACAACACGCACGCGTTCGGCGTCGTGGTGCCCGATATTCCAGGCTGCTACTCCGCGGGCGACACGCTCGAACAAGCGTATGTGAACGCGAAAGAGGCAATCGAATCGCATCTCGAAACCTTGCTCGACGAAGGACTGCCGCTGCCCGAGCCTCTCACGCTAGGCGAGCATCGGCGCAATCCCGAGTTCGCGGGGTTCACATGGGGTTTCGTGACGACGCGCAATATTCCGGCGTTGAAGAAGGCGGTTCGCATCAACATCTCGCTGCCCGAGGTGCTGGTGCAGGAGATCGACGCGTATGCGCAGGCGCGCGGTATGTCGCGCTCGGCGTTTCTCGCGCTCGCCGCCGAGCATGAGATGGCGAACGCCTGAGCAACGGTAGGCGGCACAGGCGCGCATCGGCATCGGCGCACCGCCGCATCTGAAGGCGGCGTTTGAAAAACGGCGTCCGGCGCCGCGGTGGCGTCAGTTCGCTTCGGCGTTCGCCCAGGCCATTTCGCGCAGTCGGGCGCGCAGGCGTGCCACGGCCTGGCTATGCAACTGGCACACGCGCGATTCGCTGACTTCCATCACCGCGCCGATCTCGCGCAGATTCATGCCGCGCTCGTAGTACAGCGACATCAGCAACTTCTCGCGCTCCGGCAAGCGGTCGATCGCTTCGACGAGCGCCGAGCGCAGGCTGTCGTCGAGCAGCGCCGAGAGCGGATCGGAATGATCGACGCAGTAGCGGTCCAGAAAAGGTTCGTCGTCGGCGGAGCGGTCGAAGTCTTCGTAGTAGATCAGCTGGCTGCCATGCAGGTCCTGCAGCATCGACTGATATTCGTCGAGCGGCATTTGCAGGTGCTCGGCGACCTCCGCCTCGCTCGCCGAGCGGCCGAGGTTCTGCTCCACCTTGTGCACCGCGGATTCCACTTCGCGCGACGTGCGGCGCAGGCTGCGCGGCAGCCAGTCGTTGCTGCGCAGCTCGTCGAGCATCGCGCCGCGAATCCGCTGGCTGGCATAGGTCTCGAACTGCGCGCCCTGGTCTTCCTTGTAGCGGCCGGCGGCATCCAGCAAACCGATCATGCCGGCCTGGATCAGGTCGTCGAGATCGACGCTCGCCGGCATTTTCGCGACAAGCTGCAAGCCGAGTCGACGCACGAGCGGTGCGTACTTCGTCAAAACTTCGGCCTGAGAAATCTTTCCCTGAGCGTTGTACATCGTGCTCCCCTTGTCCTTCGTGCACGCCTTTCAAGCGTGATGCGCGGACGGTTGGTCGGCGTGGTGCGCCGCTGTAACTGTCGCAGGCGCCCGCCAGGGCGTTTGCGACGACATCGCTGGCCGCATCGGCCAGTACTGCAATTCGGCGGCGAGATGGCGGAAGTCGCGGGCGGCCGGTGTCGACGGAAACGCGTCGACCACGCAGCGCGACAGCTCGAGTGCCCGTGCGATGCGCACGTCGGCCGCAATGCAGCCGGCGCTTTCCAACGCGACGCTCAGGTAACGGCCGGCCACGCCGGCGAGATTCGCGAACGCGGCCTGCGCGTCGTTGGCGCTTTGCACGTGATTCGCGAGCACGCGCAACTGCGCGATCGCGTGCGCGTAATGCAAACGCTTGATGCACGCATAGGCCTCGGTGATCGCCTCGCCCGACATGCGCGCGACGACCATCACGTCATGCGCCTGCCTGGCGAGCGGCGACAGATGCCCTTCGTCGTCGAGCTGCGCGTCGATCAGCACGATATCGGCCGAGCCGCCGAGCAGCACACCGAGTTCGGCCTCCGTATGCCCCTCGCGGTTGTTGCGCGAGGCGGACAGCACCGAAAAACCGAGCGCGTGACGCGCGGCGGCGAAATCGACCGGGCTCTCGCCGCGCATCACCGCCGCGAAGTTACCCGCGCCGCGCAAGCCGCCAAGCATCGCGCTCACCGATTTCTCACCGACGCATTCGTCGATCACCAGCACGTCCTTGCCCTGCTGTGCGAGCGCCGCGGCGAGGTTGACCGCCACGGTCGTATTACCGACGCCCGACGACGCACCCGCCAACGCGATCACGCGCGCGCCGCCGCGCCCGAGCAGCCGCCGCAACCCTTCGGCTTGATCCGAAACGAACTTATCCAAAGCGAACCTCGTGCAGCTCGGCCGTCGAACGCGCGGACAGCGAGGACAGCAAAGCGGGGATGTCGTCGTCGTGCGGCACGAACGGCGAGCTGTCGCGCGGAATGCAGAAGGTGCTCTTGATCAGGAATTTCTTCGTCGCGACGTAAAGGTTCTCCGGCACCTTCTGTCCGGTCGATACGTAATGCACCGGCAGCTTGTAGCGGATCACCGTATCGAGCACGCCGCCGAGGTTGGTCGCTTCGTCGAGCTTGGTCAGAATGCAGCCGGCGAGCGGCTGCTGGTCCGGCGCGCGCTGATAAGCCTGCACGACTTCGTTCAACGTGTCGCCGTGGCTCGTCGCGTTGAGCAGCAACAGACGCTGCACCGGCTGGCCGGCGCGGCTTAGCATCGCGATCTGGTCGGACACGAGCCGGTCGCGCTGGCTCATACCGATCGTATCGATCAGCACGATGTGCTTGTTGCGCAACTCCGAGAGCGCCAACTGCAGATCGGCGCTGTCCTTCACCGCATGCACCGAAACGCCGAGAATCTTGCCGAAGATGCGCAACTGTTCATGACCGCCGATGCGGTAGCTGTCGGTCGTCAGCAGCGCCACCTTGCTCGCGCCGAAGCGCATCACGCAGCGCGCTGCGAGCTTCGCGGTGGTCGTCGTCTTGCCGACGCCGGTCGGCCCCATCAGCGCGAACACGCCGCCGCGCTCCATCAGCGCGTCTTCGTCCTCCATCACCGGCAGGTTCGACTCGAGCACCGAGCGCACCCAGTCCATGCCGCCATCCATCGTGTCGACATCTTCGGGCAGGTTGTCGACCAGCATCTGCACGAGCTGCGCGGAAAAGCCGGCGGCGAACAGATGCTTGGTGAGCGCGGCGCGTGCGGGACTGCGGCGCTGTCGATCGCCCCACAGCAGACCCGCGAAGTGCTCTTCCATCATGTCGCGCATCGACGACAGCTCGTTCATCACGGTGTCCTTGACGACCTGCTCCATGCGCCCCTTGATCGCTTCGGCGACGGCGGACGGCGTGCGGCTTTCGTCAGTAGCGGACGGCACGGGCGCGATCTTCTGAGCGGCGCGGCGCGCAGCGACCTCGGCGGCTTCGCGCGCCCAGTCGGGCGTGTCGATCACCGGCGGCACGGCGGCCGGCCGCGCGTCGACCGCGCTGCCGAGGCCTTTGGCGGTCGCGACGGCGGGCGTCATCGCGGCGGGACGCGCGCTGTATTGGCCGCTCTGTTGCTGCTGCTCGGCTGCGAGGCGGCGCGCGTGATCGATGAGCCACGGATTCGACTCGGCCATCGTGCGCGGCGCGGCGGCTTCGTTCGATGCGATAGCCGGCGGTACCGGCACGCCGGCAGCTTTCAGCACATCCGCGCGGATGTCTTTCGACAGGCGCGCGGCCGCGGCGCGGGCGCTCGCGCCGGAAGGCGCGGCGGCAGCGGCGGGCGTGGCCGGTGCGTTGAACGATGTGGCCGCGCTGGACGCCGACTGGCTCACGGCGGGCGCGGGGCCTGTCGCGATGGCCGCGGACGCGCCGCTCGCGCCCGGCATCGCCGGGCCGATTGGCGAATTGCCGGGCAACGCGGCGGCCGACGCTGCTTGATTCGCGGACATGCTGAGCGCCTGGCTGAGCGCCGAATTGAGCGTCGAATTGAGCGCCGTCCTGTTCACCGAGCCGGCCATGAAATCCGCAGCCGCATTCGCCGGCTCGATCGCCGGCGTCGCTTCACCACCCGCTTCCGGGCTCGCGCCGAACACCGACGAAAACACGTCCGGCATTGCGCTCGCGTACGGATTCGTCGGCGCCGCGAACAAGCCGCGCGGGGCCTGCGTCGATGCCGCACCTGAGCCCGTGCCGAGCGCCGCGGCCTGCGCGCCTTCGCGCGCTTTCGGCGTGATCGCGGCGAGGTCGCTATCGGCGAGCGCGACGATTTCGACGCTGCCGTCGTCCATCGTGCGATTCGACAGCACGACCGCATCGGGGCCAAGTGCTTCGCGAACGAGACGCAACGCATCGCGACTGGTAGCACCGACAAATTTACGAATGTTCAAGCTGGACCCCCGATGAGGTATACGGACTGACGGACCGGCAATACACCGTTTCCCATTGCGATCAATTATTGCGAAAGGCGTCGGGCGACGATCGATGGATAAAGACCGTTAAAGGTGGGTAATTCGCGCGATGGACACACGGCAGACGCATCGTTCGACGAGCCTGGGGGAGCCGTGCAAACGCAAACCGGCGCCCCATTGGAGCGCCGGTTCGTTGTATCGACAGCCGCGGGCGAGCGACCTTCGTCAGCCGTGCGCGCCGATCAGATTGACCACCTTGACGTTGCGCGTATCGGGCACTTCCGCATACGAGAGCACCTTCAGCTGCGGCAGGCTGCGGCGCAGGAAGCGCGCGAGCATCGGCCGCAGTGCGTGCTGCACCAGCAGCACCGGAGCGAGGCCAAGGTTCTGCTGACGCGTCATCGCTTTCTGCGTTTCGGTGAGCAGCGTGTTCGCGAGGCCCGGTTCGAGGCCCGGGTTCGGTCCGGTCGATAGCGCCTGCGACAGCACCCGTTCGAGGTTCGCGTCGAGGCCCATCACCTGCATGTCGGCGGTCCCGGGGAACCACTGCTGCGTGATCGCGCGGCCCAGCGCGAGCCGCACCGCGGCGGTGAGGTCGTGCGGGTCGGTGAGCTTGGTCGCGTGTTCGGCGAGCGCTTCGAGGATCGTGCGCATGTCGCGAATCGGCACGCCTTCTTCGAGCAGGTTCTGCAGCACCTTTTGCAGCGTGGTGAGCGGCAGCATCTTCGGCACCAGATCGTCGACGAGCGACGCCGTGTCCTTCTGCATCCGCTCGACCAGCGACTGCACCTCGCGGCGGCCGAGCAGCTCCGAGGCGTGCGTGACGACGAGGTGATTCAGGTGCGTCGCGACCACCGTGCTCGAATCGACGACCGTGTAGCCGTATACCTGCGCCTGTTCGCGCAGATTCGTGTCGATCCAGATGGCGGGCAGGCCGAACGCCGGGTCCTGGGTCGGCGTGCCCGGCAGCGCGGCCGATACCTGGCCCGGGTTGATCGCGAGCCATTGGCCCGGATACGCCTCGCCCGAGCCGACCTCGACGCCCTTCAACGCGATCCGATAGCCGTTCGGCCGCAATTCGAGGTTGTCGCGGATATGAATGACCGGCGGCAAGAAGCCGATTTCCTGCGCGAACTTCTTGCGGATGCTCTTGATCCGCTTGAGCAGCTCGCCGTCCGAGTTCTTGTCGACGAGCGGAATCAGCCGGTAGCCGACTTCGAGGCCGAGCGTGTCGATCATCGTCACGTCGTCCCAGCTCGCCTCGGCGTTTTCGACCGGCGCCAGCGCGGCCGGCGCGACGTCGACGAGCGCCGGTGCGTTCTTGCGCTCCTCGGTGCGCTTCTTCATCGTGCGGCCGAGCTGGATCAGGCCGCCGCCGAGAATCAGGAACGCGAAGTGCGGCATGCCCGGGATCAGGCCCATCAGCACGAGAATGCAGCCGGTGATCATCAGCACGCGCGGGTTCGTGAACAGCTGGCCGGTCAGCTGCGTGCCGATGTCCTCGTTGGTCGCGACGCGCGAGACGATCACGCCGGCCGCCGTCGAAATCACCAGCGACGGAATCTGCGCGACGAGGCCGTCGCCGATCGTCAGCAGCGTGTAGTTCTTGCCCGCCGCGGCAAAACTCATGTCGTGCTGGACCATCCCGACGATCAGCCCGCCGATGATGTTGATCACCATGATCAGGAGGCCGGCGACCGCATCGCCTCGCACGAACTTGCTCGCACCGTCCATCGAGCCGTAGAACTCGGCTTCCTGGGAGATCTCCTTGCGCCGCGTGCGAGCCTGCTCTTCGTTGATGAGGCCGGCGTTCAGATCGGCGTCGATCGCCATCTGCTTGCCGGGCATCGCGTCGAGCGTGAAGCGCGCGGACACTTCGGCGATCCGCCCCGCGCCCTTCGTGATCACCATGAAGTTGATCACCATCAGGATCACGAACACGACGATACCAACCGCGAAGTTGCCGCCCACGAGGAAGTGGCCGAACGACTCGATCACCTGACCGGCCGCATCGGGACCGGTATGGCCTTCGAGCAGCACGACCCGCGTCGAGGCGACGTTCAGCGACAGCCGCAGCAGCGTCGAGAACAGCAGCACGCTCGGGAACGCGGCGAAGTCGAGCGGCTTCATCGTGTACATGCTGACGAGCAGCACCATCACCGACAGCGCGATGTTGAACGTGAACAGCAGATCCAGCAGGAACGGCGGCAACGGCAGAATCATCATGCCGAGGATCATGCAGATCAGCACCGGCCCGGCGAGGGCGCGCAGGTTGGTGCTGCTCAGCGCATCCGAGCGTCGGGCGAGGAAACCGGCGCGAGCGTTCATGCGGAGGCTCCGTTGTTGTCGTCGCTAGTGGCGTCGTTGGCGTTGTCGTCGGCCGGGTTCAGCGTGTTGGCGGCTTCCTCGGCGGCGTCCTCGTCCGATACGCCGCCCTTGTCGAGTTCGGGCGGCACGTCGAGTTCGGTCGGCGCGACCGGCACGTCGCCGCCTTCGGCCTTGAAGCGGCGCAGCTGATAGACCCACGCGAGCACTTCCGCGACCGCGCCGTAGAGCGGCCCCGGAATCTCGCGATTCAGATCGACGTTGTGATAGAGCGCACGCGCGAGCGGCGGCGCTTCGAGCAGCGGCACGTTGTTTTCGGTGGCGATCTCGCGAATCCGCGCCGCCACGAGGTTCACGCCCTTCGCGACCACCTTCGGCGCGCGCATCTCGCCGTCCGTGTACTGCAGCGCGACCGCGAAGTGGGTCGGGTTGGTCACGACCACGTCGGCCTTCGGCACTTGCGCCATCATGCGGCGTCGCGCGATCGCGCGCTGCTGCTGGCGAATCTTACCCTTGATGTGCGGATCGCCTTCGCTCTCGCGATGCTCACGCTTCACTTCTTCCTTCGTCATGCGCAGCTTCTTGTGGAACGACCACAGCTGGTACGGCACGTCGAGCGCGGCCACCGCGAACATGCCGGCCACCGTCATGCCGCAGCACACCGCGATCAGATGCACGGAGTTGGCGAGCGCGAGATTGAGCGGCTGCGTCGCGAGCGCGAGGAATTGCTCGTGGCGATTCCAGATCGCCGTGCCGCCGATCAACCCCACCACCAGCGTCTTCGCGAGCGACATGCCGAGCTGGATCGGTCCGTTGATCGAAAATATGCGGCCGAGGCCCTCGATCGGGTTCAGCCGGTTGAACTTGGGCTCGAACCCTTTCGCGGACAGTTGCCAGCCGCCCAGCGCCATCGGTGCGAGCAGCGCGGCAAGTCCGGTGACGCCGAGTATCGGCACGAGCGCGTAGAGTCCTTCGCGACCCGCTGTGCCCGCGCCGATCAGCATGCGGCTGGTGTCGAACGCGCTCGCGTGGTTGAAGGTGAGCGACGCACGCAGCATGTTCTGCAAATGCTCGCCGATGCTGCCCGACATGCCCCATACGCCGTAGAACCCGGCCGCGAGCAGCGCGAAGGTCGACAGCTCCCGCGAACGCACGATCTGCCCCTCCTCGCGCGCCTTCTGCAGGCGCCGAGGGGTGGCGGATTCGGTTTTTTCGAGGTCGCTGTCCTCTGCCACAAAGCTCTCCAGTCGGCCGAGGCACGGCGCCTCTTTCCAGTGACAGCGATTATTCCTGCTCGACGCAAGCGCCGATCGGCGGATAAGGGCGGAGAAACGGGGGTATTTCGACGGATGAGCGGACGGCTCGCGCGTCTGTCACGCAAGCCGTCCGGCATTGGATCGACGTGCGGCTTCAGTAGCCGACGAAGGGGGAGGGACCGCCGCTCGCGGTCTGATCGAGGTGGTAGTACACGTAGCGGCCGAAGAAGTACGGCAGACCGAGGTCGAAGCTGGCGCTGCCGCCGATCTGGCCGGCGAGCGTGTTGAACGCGTAGTTGCCGCCGTTGGCGAACAGCGTCTGCGCGTTCACGATGCCGATGCTCGCGACCGCCGATACGTTGTTCGACCCGACCAGCGTGACCGTGCGGGTTTGCGCCGACGACGGGCAATAGAAGCCCGCGAACTGGCTGCCGCACAGCGTGAGCGTGCTATCGCCGAAGAAATAGGCGTTCGAGCCGGAATCGAGGAACGCCTGGACGGTCGTGCCGTTGAAGGTGCTGTTGTTGAGGTCGCCGTATGGGTCGGTCGTGAACACCTGCGCAGCGGCAAGCGGGTTGTTCCCCTGCGTGCCGATGCCGAACACCAGCGTGCCGGTCGCCGACGCCTGCCCGGTGTTCGAGACCGGCGCCATCTGCACGATCACGCCGTTGTTGTCGAGCGGGAAGTTCGCGACCGGGTTGGCGACCTGTTGCGTCAGCGGCACCGCGGTGCGCGTGCACGACGTGCCGTTCGGACAGGCGAAGTAGTTGCTGTAGGTCGCCGCGGTCGCCGGGTTCGCGCACGTATTGCCGCAATCGGTCAGCGCGGTGCCGATGCCGAGAATGCCGTTCGCGCCCAGATCGGCGGCCGTGTTTTCGGCCATGCCGCTGCCGCAGGCGCTCGTGGGCACCGTGCTCGCCGACTTGTCGCCGATGATCTGCAGCGGGATGCTGCTGGTCGTCGTTTCACCGCCGATCGTCACGATCGCGGTGCGCACCGAGCCCCACGTGTAACCGTCCGCGAAGGTCGCGCACTCGGCGAGCTGCGCGCCGTTGCTGCCAATCGTGCTGACCGGCAGCGCGCCGAGCAGCGTCGAATTGAGCGTGGAACTGACCACGCGCAAGCCGAACGACCCGGTGTCGACCTGGATATTGTCGATGGTCTGACAGTTGCTGGTCGAGCCTGGCGCGCAGATCCTCACGCTGACGGTCGGGATGTTGATGACACCGGCCACGCCCCGGCCGACCGTGATCGGCACCGTGTTCGACGCATTCGCGGAGATCGGCTGCTGGGTCGGGCTGGCCGGCAGCGAACCGCCGTTCAGTCCGTTCGAGGTGTTGCCGCCATTGTTGGAACTGGAGTTGTTGTCGCTACCGCCGCCTCCGCCTCCGCCGCAGGCGACGAGCGTCGCCGTGAGCAGCACGGCAAGCGCGGCCTGCATCCAGCTTTTGATGTTCGCGGTCGTGAGCATGGTTCGCATCGTGGTCCTCGCCGTTACTGGATGTCGGAACCGCTGACGCCGGCCGGCAGCGCGGAGGGCAGCCACGCGACGCCGCTGAACGCGCCCATGTGGCCGCCCGAACGCACCACCAGCCCGCTCTCGTCGACGGCGACCGGCCCCCGCGCATTGCTGCGCGCGGCCCGCACGGCCTTCACGCCGGCCACGTACTGCGGGAAATAACTGCCGAGCAGATCACTGAGATCGGGCATTTGCGGACCATGCCACGAAATGCCGAATACCGCGCCGCTCGTGCTCAGGTATTCGCGCACCACGGTGCCGTTGCCGAACGTGGTCTCGCGTACCGTGTAGGAAGCGGGTGTGGAAGATGTGGAAGACGCCGCGCTCGATTCAGAACGCATGACACTTTGCGATGTGCCGCTGGCGGGCTGCACCACGCGGGAGGACACCGACGCGTCGGACGGGGGGGTAAGCGGCGCGCTGCCCAACGCCGCATAAGCGGATTGCGCGGCCGTCAGGGCCAGTAACGAACATGGCAATACGAGCGCCGTGACTCCGGCGCGACCAATACGACTCCACATGAGAAGCTCCTCCCGAGCCGCGGCACGCTTCGCCGACTGCGCGAAGCGGCCGCTTATAGGCAGATGATACGGCACCGCCGCGGCCGCAACGCTGAGGGATGGCCTCACCGGGCGACTGCCCGGCGTTGCGCGGGCCGGGTGCCGTACCGCTTTGACCTCGTAGTATGCCTGCGGATTCTTTCAGCCGGCGCAAGGCGCGCCCACGCGCGCGACTTGCCGACTATTACTAGCAGGAAAACGTACGGAAGATGGGTAGCCGGTACTCATTGAATGCGTGTTTGGCGCAAATCGCGGAGAAACCACCAGCCCGGCGCGCTTGCCGGGCCGAGTCACTTGCTCAGAAACCGAGGCTCGCGAGCAGATCGTCGACCTGCGATTGATCCTGCACCACATCCGTCTTGCCTTCCGGATTGATCTGCGGACCGTTGAGCAGATGCTCCGGGCTGCCCGTCGACGACACCTCCGCCTTGAGAGCCGCGGCGTTCGCCGCGAACTGCTCGCGCCGCTCGAGCGCGATGTTCTCGACCAGCACGCCGAGCAGCTGCTGCTCGATCAGATAGACGACGTCGGTGATCTTCTTGATCACCTGGCCGGTCAGATCCTGGAAGTCCTGCGCGAGCATGATCTCCATCAGCTGCGAGTTGGTCGCGCCGGTCGCCTCGGGCACGCCGCGCAGGAAGGTGCGCGTGTCGTTCATCAGCGCGCGCACTTCCTCGCGCTCGATCGGCGCCGCGTACCACTGCTCCCAGCGCGCGTCGAGCGTGCCCGCGTCTTTCTGCAGCTGCTCCTGGATCGGCTTCGCGATGTCGATCGCCGACAGCACGCGCTCGGCGGCCTGCTCGGTCATGTTGGCGATGTACTTCAGACGATCGCGCGCATCGGGCACGGCTTCGGCCGCGCGCTCGACGTGCTTGTCGAGCCCGAGTTCGCGCATCGAATCGCGCAGCGTGCGCGTCAGTTGTCCGATGCGGGCAAGGATGCGGTCCGACGCGAAGTCGCCGCTGTCGTTGTCCGCTTCGGCGCCAGGCGTTTGGGTCGGCGGCGTCACGTCAGCTCCCGGCTTTCGCCATCTTCTCGAGGATCTTGTTGAGCTTCTCGTCGAGCGTCGCGGCCGTGAACGGCTTGACGACGTAACCGCTCGCGCCGGCCTGCGCCGCCGCGATGATGTTTTCCTTCTTCGACTCGGCCGTCACCATCAACACCGGCAGGTGCGCGAGGCTCGCGTCGGCGCGGATTTCCTTCAGCATCGCGAGACCGTCGAGGTTCGGCATGTTCCAGTCGGAGATCACGAACTCGTAGCTGCCGCTGCGCAGACGCGCGAGACCGGCCGCGCCGTCTTCCGCCTCGTCGACGTTCGAGTAGCCCAGTTCCTTCAGCAGGTTGCGGACGATCCGGCGCATCGTCGGAAAATCGTCAACCACCAGAATCTTCATTCCCTTGTCCATTTCTTTCCCTTTGCTTGATCCATGTTGCGGCGCTCGGCCGCGTCATTCCATCCGGCACGCATCATACCCGCTGAACGCGGTCACCCATCGACGACAAACGTGCCATCACGCGCCGGCTCATGTCCGGCAGCGCGGCGATTTCGTCGGCCGCGCCGAGCGCGATCGCCTCGCGCGGCATGCCGAACACGATGCAACTCGCCTCGTCCTGCGCGAGCGTGTAGGCACCGGCCTTTTTCATCTCCAGCAGCCCGGCCGCGCCGTCGCGCCCCATGCCGGTCAGGATCACGCCAACGGCGTTCTTGCCCGCATGCTGCGCGGCCGAACGGAACAGCACATCGACCGACGGACGATGCCGGTTCACCGGCGGGTCGTCGGACAGATGCGCAATATAGTTCGCACCGCTCCTCGCGAGCAACAGATGCGCATGGCCGGGCGCGATGTACGCGTGCCCCGGCAGCACACGCTCGCCGTGCTCTGCTTCTTTAACGGTAATCCGGCACAAACCATTGAGGCGTTGCGCGAAAGATTTCGTAAAGCCCGGCGGCATGTGCTGCGCGATCAGCACCGCGGGCGCGTCGGGTGGCAGTGGCACCAGCACTTCGCGGATCGCTTCGGTGCCGCCCGTCGAGGCGCCGACGATAACCAGCTTCTCGGTACTCAGCAGCGGGTTGTTGAAGAGCGGCGCGGCGCCGGCCGGCGCATGCGCGGTCTGGGTGGCCGCATGCTGCGCCGGCGCCGCCTGGCGTACGCGCGCGCGGGCTGCCGCGCGAACCTTGTCGGCGAGCTTTTCCGCGTAGTCGAGCATGCCGTCGCGAATGCCGACCTTCGGCTTGGTCACGAAATCGACCGCGCCGAGTTCGAGCGCGCGCAGCGTGATTTCGTTGCCGCGCTCGGTCAGCGACGACACCATCACGACCGGCATCGGCCGCAGACGCATCAGCTTCTCGAGAAAGTCGAGGCCGTCCATGCGCGGCATTTCGACGTCGAGCGTCAACACGTCCGGGTTGTGCTGCTTGATGAGCTCGCGCGCGACGAGCGGATCGGGTGCCGTCGCGACCACCGTCATGTCCGGCTGGCTATTGATGATTTCGGTCATCAGGCTGCGGATCAGCGCCGAATCGTCGACGCACAATACCTTGATCTTTTGCACAGCGCTCACGCCTCCTCTGTGGTTCTGACGTTGTTGGAATGAGTCGGGCGCGGGCTCGCGCCGAACAGTTCGATTCTCGGCCGCGCGGCGGCGGCGGCCGGCTTCGCGAACAGCTCGACCCGCTTGCGCGCGGCGGCGAGCCGCTCCGCGCGTGCTTCGGCGCTTTGCCGCACGAGCGCCTGCTCGCGCTCGGCGACGCCCGCTTCCTGTTGCAAGCGCAATTTCTTCACCATCACCTGACCGGTGCGCGGCATGAACGCGACCTTGCGCGGGTGCGAGCCCTGCAGGTCCTCGGCGACGATGCGGATCTTTTCGGTGGCCAGATAGCGGCGCACGAACTCGGAGTTGCGATCGCCGATGTTCATCGTGGTCATGCCCGCCAGCACCGCGCCGCCGCCGAACACCTTGGCCTCGAAGCGCTCGCGCCGCCCGCCCGCCTTGATCAGTTCGTTGATCAGCACTTCCATCGCGTACGCGCCGTAGCGCATCGAGTCCGACGCGGCCTGCGCGACGTCGGCGCCGTCGTCGGGCAGCATGAAGTGATTCATGCCGCCGATGCCCGCGGTGCGGTCCTGGATGCAGGCCGCGACGCACGAGCCGAGCACGGTCACGAGCACCATGTCTTCGCTCGTCGTATAGAACTCGTTGGGCAACAGCTTCACGCCGGGGCGCTGGAAGTGGTTGTCGTAGTACAGGTTCGAAGCGATCGGCAGCGTGCTGCTCATGCGGCCACCCCGCTCGATTGATGCGCGTCATGCGCGTCAGGCGCGTTGGCGCGCGACGGCGCGCGCGCGCCGCCCGCGTCGCGCGTCAGTTCGTAGACGGTCTGGCCGCGCAGCCGGAACGCTTGCGTCACGTACGTGAAGTTTTCCGAATGGCCGGCGAACAACAGGCCGCCCGGTTTCATCAGCGGCTCGAAGCGCGTCAGCACCTGCGCCTGCGTCGGCTTGTCGAAATAGATCATCACGTTGCGGCAGAAGATCGCGTCGAACTGCGTGCGCAACTGGTAATCGCGATTGGTCAGGTTCAGTTGCTCGAAGCGCACGAGCGCGCGCACTTCGGGACGCACCTTGACCATCCCCGCATGCGCGCCCGTGCCCTTCAGGAAGAAGCGCTTCAACCGCTCGGGCGACAGGTGCTTGACCTGGTCGAACTGGTAGACGCCGGCCTCGGCCTTCGCGAGCACCTGGGTGTCGATGTCGGTCGCGAGCACCGACGCCTGGCGCGCGCCGCCGTCGCCGAGCGCTTCGATCAGCGTCATCGCGATCGAGTACGGCTCCTCGCCCGTCGATGCCGCCGAGCACCACACGCACACCGGTTGCGCACGGCGCGGCACGAACTCGGCGAGGATCGGAAAGTGATGGGCTTCGCGGAAAAACGCCGTGAGGTTGGTGGTCAGGGCATTGGTGAACGCTTCCCACTCGGCCGGATCGTTTTCCGCTTCGAGCAGATCGAGATACTGCCGGAACGTATCGATGCCGCGCGCCCGCAAGCGGCGCGCGAGGCGGCTATACGCCATGTCGCGCTTGTGGTCCGACAGCGAGATGCCCGCCCCGCGATGAATCAGGTCGCGGATGCGGGCGAAATCGGCCGCCGTAAATTCGAAATCGCGGCCCGTCTCGACGGACCTGGCCGGCTCTGTGCGGTCAGGTGCTGCCCGCGCGGGGCGTTGTGTTGCGCGCGTTGCCATCATGAAAATTCCTGTCTGCGATATGAGCCATCACGCTCGCCGCCCGGCCGGACTGCCTGGGAGGTAGGAATTGTCGTCGCGGGGTCGCGCCCTCCCGCGAGTACCATCGACATATGGCCGGCTCGCGACACGCGTGCTGCGCGTGCTTCGATGCTTCGCCCATCCGCGGGCGCGATGCCGGTTGACCACATGTCACTCTGCCGTTGCCTAAAATGTTTCCCAGTCCGCGTCCGAGCTCGCCTTCGCCGTGCCCGGCGGAGCGGCGCGCGCGGGCGTGTCGGTCGTGACGCGAGCCGCGGCTGCGGCCGGCCGGGGCTTCAATGTCGGTTCGACGCGTGCGGCCGCGTCGTGCTGAGTGGGGGGCGCCGCGCTCGCCGCGGTTGCCTTCGATTCCTTGCTCGCGCCCACCGGGTTCACCGGAGTCGCCGCGCTCGCCGCTTGCGGTGCAGCCCTGGCCGGCCGCGCGGGCGTCTGCGCACGCGTCGCCGGGGCGCTCTGACGCGCCGGTGTGCCGGTTACCTTCCAGCCGCCCAGCACCGCCTGCAACTGCCGCGTCTGATCTTCGAGCGACGCCGCCGCGGCCGCCGCCTGTTCGACCAGCGCCGCGTTCTGCTGCGTGACCGAATCCATCTGCACGACCGCGCGGTTGACCTGCTCGATGCCGCCCGACTGCTCTTCCGACGCCGCGCTGATCTCGCCCATGATGTCGGTCACGCGACGCACCGCCTGCACGATTTCTTCCATCGTCGTGCCCGCGCGGCCGACCAGCTCGGAGCCGCTCTTGACCTTGTCGGCCGAATCGCCGATCAGCTCCTTGATCTCCTTCGCGGCGCTCGCGCTGCGCTGCGCGAGGCTGCGCACTTCGCCCGCGACGACCGCGAATCCGCGGCCCTGTTCGCCGGCGCGTGCGGCTTCGACCGCCGCGTTCAGCGCGAGGATGTTGGTCTGGAACGCGATGCCTTCGATCACGCCGATGATGTCGACGACCTTGTTCGAACTGGTCGCGATTTGCTGCATCGTCGTGACGACCTGGCTCACCACGTCGCCGCCGCGCGTCGCGATGTCCGACGCGTTGACGGCGAGCTGGCTCGCCTGGCGCGCGTTCTCGGTGTTCTGCCGCACGGTGCCGGTCAGCTGATCCATGCTCGATGCGGTTTCCTGCAGCGACGCCGCTTGCTGCTCGGTGCGCTGCGACAGATCGGTGTTGCCCATCGCGATTTCGCGCGCGCCGGTGTCGATCGATTCGGTGCCGCTGCGCACCGCGCGCACCATCGTCGCGAGGCTTTCCTGCATCCGCTTGATGCCCGCGAACAGACGGCCGATTTCATTGTTGCTGAACACCTCGACGGGGGTGGACAGATCGCCCCCGGCGATCCGCTCGAAACAAGCGGTCGCGTCGTTCAGCGGCTGCACGATGAGACCGCGCAGCGCGAAACGGATGCCGACCACCACCAGCAGCGCGAACACCGTGGTCACGCCGATCAGCATGATCATCAGCGACGCGCTCGACTGCGCGCTCGTTTCCTGATCGGCCACGCTCTGCCGCAACGCCTGGATCACCGCGGCGCCGGCCGTGTCGTAGGCGATGAACATCGGGCTGATCTTCGTGTCCGCGACCGCGTGATACGCGTCGAGATTGTTCGCGTTCAACGCGGCGAATTCGACGTCGACGCCGTCGTGCATCACCGTCGTATGCTTCGCGAGCACATCGTCGAGCAAGGCCTGCTCGACGCGGTGCTTCGGCGCGTCGAGATACGCCTGCCAGCTCTGCTTGCTCTTGCCGAGCAGCTCCTGCCCGCGATCGAGCGCCTTCTTCGCCTCGTCCGCGTTACCGGCGGCCGTCAGCGTGTTGAAGCGATCGATCGCGATGCGCGAACGCAACAGATACGCCGACGCATCGTCGAGCGCATGAATCGCGACCAGTTCGCCGCGTGCGATGCGATCGAGCGAGCCGCTCGCGCGATTCAGCGCGGTCAGCCCGAGCGCGCCGACTACTGCGGTCAGCGTCACCAGAAGAATCCCCACCATCGTCAGCGACGTGCGGATCGACCACCTGCTCAGCATTTCGATGCTCCTTGTGCCGGGTTCCGTTACTGCCTGCGCTCAGACGCCGAGCGTTTCGGTCAGCGACATCTCGGAGCTGGTCATCAGCTTCTCGATGTCCATCAGGATCAGCATGCGGCCGTCGACGGTGCCGAGACCGGTCAGGTATTCGGTCGTCAGCGTCGCGCCGAATTCCGGCGCCGGCATGATCTGATCGACCGCGAGCGTCAGCACGTCCGATACGCCGTCCACGACCATGCCGACCACGCGATGCGCGACGTTCAGGATGATCACGACGGTCTGATGGTCGTACTCGACGCGGCCGAGATGGAACTTGATCCGCATGTCGACGATCGGCACGATGATGCCGCGCAGGTTGATCACGCCCTTGATGAACTCGGGCGCGTTGGCGATGCGCGTCACGTTGTCGTAGCCGCGGATTTCCTGCACCTTCAGGATGTCGATGCCGTACTCTTCCGCGCCGAGCGTGAAGACGAGGAATTCCTGACCGCCGGCGTCCGCCTGCGCGTCGCGGCGGCCATTCGTACCGCTCGCGTTTGCGACGCTCGAATTGATGGATTGGACTTCTGCCACGTTAGCCCCCAAACGGTTGGGATGAATTGAGTTGAAGTTGTGTTGCGATGTCTGTCAGTGCCGCGTTTGCTGCGTGCGTTAGGCGAGGCTCATCGCCTGCGCATGCCCATGCGCATGACGCGATTCGCGGTTCAGCGCCGCGACGTCCACGATCAGCGCGACGCTGCCGTCGCCCAGAATGGTCGCCGCGGAAATGCCGTGCACCTTGCGGTAGTTCGTTTCCAGATTCTTCACGACCACCTGCTGCTGGCCGACGAGTTCATCGATCAGCATCGCGAAGCGCCGTCCCTCGGTCTGCATGATCGTGACGATGCCCTGGGTCGGCTCCTGCTTCGCATCCGACACGTTGAACACCTCGTGCAGCGCGACGAGCGGCAGGTATTCGCCGCGCACGCGCACCACGCGCTCGCCGTTGGCGACCGTGTAAATGTCTTCGGCTCGCGGTTGCAGCGACTCCATCACGAAGTTCAGCGGCAGGATGAAGATCTCGTTGCCGACCTTCACCGACATGCCGTCGAGGATCGCGAGCGTGAGCGGCAGCACGATCCGCGTGGTGCTGCCCTTGCCCGCGTGCGACGTGATCTCGACGTGACCGCCCATCGACTGGATGTTGCGCTTCACCACGTCCATGCCGACGCCGCGGCCGGACACGTCGGTGACCTGCTCGGCGGTCGAGAAGCCCGGCAGGAAGATCAGGTTCCAGACTTCCTCGTCGCTCATCGTGTCGCTGACCTGCATGCCCTGCTTGGCCGCCTTCGCGAGGATCTTGTCGCGGCGCAGGCCCGCGCCGTCGTCGCTGACCTCGATCACGATGTTGCCGCCGTGGTGCGCCGCCGACAGCACCAGCTGACCGGTCGAATCCTTGCCCGCCGCGCGCCGCGCCTCGACGGTCTCGATGCCGTGGTCGAGACTGTTGCGCACGAGGTGCGTCAACGGGTCGATGATCCGTTCGATGAGGCTCTTGTCGAGTTCGGTCGCCTGACCGAAGGTGACGAGTTCGACCTCCTTGCCGAGTTTCGCCGCGAGATCGCGCACCAGACGCGGGAAGCGGCTGAACACGTAATCCATCGGCATCATGCGGATCGACATCACCGCTTCCTGCAGATCGCGCGCGTTGCGCTCGAGTTGCGCCATGCCGTTGAAGAGCCGGTCGTGCAGCGCCGGATCGAAGGTGCTGGTGGTCTCCGCGAGCATCGCCTGCGTGATCACCAGCTCGCCGACCAGATTGATCAGCTGATCGACCTTCTCGACGCCGACGCGAATCGAGCTGCCTTCGGCGCCGGCCGCCGCGGCGGCCGGACGGGCCGCCTTGCGGTCCTGATCGGCGGACGCGGCAGAAGCCGGTTTGGCCGCCGCCTGAGCCGCCGCGGGTGCCGCTGGCGGCGGCTCGATGCTGTCCGTCTGAGCGGGTGCGCTTGCGGGCGCAGCGGTGAGGGCCGCCGGGGTCGACGATGCCGCGGGCTCCGTGTGAAGGACCGGCTGCGCCTGCGCTTGCGCCGCGGGAGCGGCGGGCGCGACCTGCGCGGATTGCGCCGGTGTCGGAGCGGCAGCGTCGGGCGTTCCAGGTTCGCCCTGCTGCGCGTCGTCCACCGGCGCGGTGCCACGGCCGATCGTGATCTGACTTTCGTCGATCACGAAGCAGCACACGGCGATGATGTCGTCGGAAGATACGTCGCTCGAGAGCCACAGCGTTAGATCGCTGCCGCTCTTGACCTGCCCGACGATGTTGCCCAGGTTGCCCAGCTCTTCGGCGAGCAGTTCCTGGTCTTTCTCTCCCACGCCCCGTAGCGTAATTTTCAGATGTGGGCCGGCGCTGTCGGCCGTGCCCGCGGCTTGTCCGGTCTGTGCCGGTTCGCCGTCGATCCATTCGCCCGCCGCCTGCACCGCCTGTTCGACGACGTGCTCGGGCGGGGTGCCGCCTTGCTGCTGTACCGCGGTTGCTTGTGTTGTTGTTTGGGTTGCCGTCGCCTGCGCTGCTGCGGGCGCGGGGGCGCTCACGGCCGGCGCGGTTGCGGCGCTCGCCGCCGCTGCCGGCGCGCCGCCCATGCGGCTTTCCGCGTGCAGCTGCTCCAGCTTCGCGCAGATCGCGCGCGCCACCGCCGCATCGGGCTCGGCGCTCGCGCGATAGTCGGCGAGCTGGCCGGACAGCACGTCCTTGGTTTCGAGGAACGTGTCGATCATGTCCTTGCGCAGCACCAGCTCGTTGTTGCGCGCGCGATCGAGCAGCGACTCGAGAATGTGCGTGGTCTCGGTGAGCGCGGTGAAACCGAACGTCGCCGCGCCGCCCTTGATCGAATGCGCGGCGCGAAAGATCGCCGCGAGGTCTTCGGGGTCCGGGTGGGCCACGTCGAGATTGAGCAGCAATTGCTCCATCTGCGCGAGCAGTTCGTCCGCTTCGTCGAAGAACGTCTGATAGAACTGTGTGATGTCGAGTGTCATGCCTGGTTCACCGCGAGAGTGCCTGTCTGGCTTGAGTCGCCGTAGAGGCGCGTCGAGAGCTATCTGTACTGTGTCTAAAGGTGCTGATTGCGCGGATCAAGCCGGGTCCGGTTCGGCCAGCGCCGCCACCAGCTCGGTCAGCATGTCCGGGTCGAGCGGCTTTTCGATCCAGCCGGTCGCGCCCGCCGCGCGCGCCGCCTCTTTGAAGGGTTCGCCCGATTCCGTCGTGAGGACGAGGATGGGCGTCGCCTGATAGGCCGGATTTCCGCGCAGCGCGGTGATCAGATCGAGACCGGTCTTGCCGGGCATGTGCTGGTCGGTCAACACGAGATCGAACGCCATCGCGAGCGCGTTTTCGAGCCCTTCGTTGCCGTCCGCCGCGAGCGTGACTTCATAGCCGGCGCCCGTCAGCGTCGCGGCGAGGATCTGCCGCATCGATGCCGAATCGTCGATTGCCAGGATGTGCCTGATCATGAAAACCTCGCTGCGCTTAACACTGGGCCGCCGGGCGGTGCGCGCCGGTCGGGCGCGGGCCGCGGCCCGGCGGCCGCGGTCTGTTACTGGGCCGGTGGCGCCGCCGCCGGCAACTTCGGTGCAGCCGTCACCGGCTGCGCAAGTCTTTGCAGCAGCGGCTTCGAGCCGGCTGCGTCGTCCGACAGGGTCGTCGTCGTGGAGTCGTCGTGATCGAGCGCCTCCTCGGACTTCCTGTTCAACACGATGATGCTGATGCGACGGTTTTCCGGATCGAGCGGGTCCGCCTTGTTCAGGTTCTGCGTCGACGCGAGACCGAGCACGCGCATTACCTTCGCTTCGTCCATGCCGCCCGCGACCAGCTCGCGCCGCGACGCGTTGGCGCGGTCTGCCGACAGCTCCCAGTTGCTATAGCCCTTCTCACCGCCCGCGTACGGCACGGCGTCGGTATGGCCCTGCACGATGATGCGGTTCGGCACGTCGTTCAGCGTGTGGCCGATCTCGCGCAGGATGTCGCGCATGTACGGCTCGACGACGTCGCGTGCGGTCGCGAACATCGGCCGCTTCTGCGAGTCGACGATCTCGATGCGCAGGCCGGTCAGCGTCGAGTCGATGCGGATCTGCTGCTTGAACTGGCGCAGCACCGGGTTCGCCTCGATCGCCGCCATCAGCTTGACCTGCAGGTCGTGCAGACGCACCTGTTCCTGGCGTTCGAGCGCGCCCGTCAGCTGCTTCACGGAGTCGTCGTCGTTGTGCGACGCGGTGCGCTCGGCGCGGCTGCTGCTGCCGTCGGTCGAGCGGGTCACGCCCTGCGCGTCGGTCGAGATGTCGCGACCGCCGCCCTTCAGGATGCTCGAGTCTTCGGCGCTGCGATCGCCGCCCCACAGCGTGATCTTCAACGGCTGGTTGAAGTAGTCGGCGATACCTTTCAGCTGCACGGTGGAGGCCGAACTCAGCAGCCACATCAGCAGGAAGAACGCCATCATCGCGGTCATGAAGTCCGCGTACGCGAGCTTCCACGCGCCGCCGTGATGACCGGACTTTTTCGGCGCGCTGCGCTTGACGACGATTGCGCGGTCTTTGTCCTTGCTGCTCATCGGTTCGGTTCCCGTCGCCTGCTTATTTCGCCTTGACGCGGCGCACGTGCTCTTCGAGCTCGGCGAACGACGGGCGCTCGGTCGAGAACAGCACCTTGCGGCCGAACTCGACCGCGATCGCCGGCGCGTAGCCGTTCAGGCTCGCGAGGATCGTCACCTTGATGCACTGGAACATCTTGGTCGACTCGGTCACGCGCTGCTCGGCGACGCTGGCGAGCGGCCCGATCAGCCCGTACGAAAGCAGAATGCCGAGGAACGTGCCGACGAGCGCCTGCGCGATCATTTCACCGAGCACCGCGGGCGGCTTGTCGGCCGAGGCCATCGTGTGCACGACGCCCATCACCGCGGCGACGATACCGAACGCCGGCATCGCGTCGCCGACCTTGGTCAGCGCGTGCGCGGGCGCCTCGCCTTCCTGGTGGTGCGTCTCGATCTCCTCGTCCATCAGGCTTTCGATCTCGAACGCATTCATGTTGCCGCCGACCATCAGCCGCAGGTAGTCGGTCAGGAACTCGATGATGTGCTTGTCGGCGAGGATCTTCGGGTACTGCGTGAAGATCGGGCTCTTCGACGGATCGTCGATGTCGGCTTCGAGCGTCAGCGTGCCTTCCTTGCGCGCTTTCGCGAGCAGCACGTACAGGAGCCCCATCAGCTCCATGTAGACGTCCTTGTTGTACTTCGCCCCCTTGAACAGGGTCGGAATGACGCGCAGTGTCGCCCGGATCGTCTTCATCCCGTTACCGAGAATGAATGCGCCGACTCCGGCGCCGACGATCATCAGCACCTCGACGGGTTGCAGCAGCGCGCCGAGATGGCCGCCTTCGAGCGCGTAACCGCCGAAAACGGACAACAGCGTCACGAGTGTTCCCACGAAAATCAGCACTGCCGAGCCCTCACAAAAAAGCGACGGTTACCGTCGTTAGTCAGGTTTACGGCACCGGGGCGGAAAACTTTGGGGAAAAAGACGGCGCTCGAGTCCGGTGTAAACCAGAGGCTTGCGCTGCCTCAACGCGTGCTGCTCAGACGTCGGCGGTGACGACGGTATCGAGCGTGGGGGCGGGGCAGCGGGCCTCGTGAGCTCGCGCGTCGGACACTTGCGGCACCTCGGCCGGGACTCCGGCGACGGCGATTTGCCGCTCGGCCCGCGTTTGCGCCGCCTTCTTCGTCTTGCCCGCGCGCGACGGCGGCTGACACAGCCCGCAAACGAACCCGTGCTGCGGATCGTGCGCGTGCGCGACGAAGTGGCCGCCGCAGCGGCGGCAGGCGCTCATCTGCAGCATGCCCGAGTCGAAGAAGCGCACCAGCGTCCAGGCGCGCGTGAGACTGAGCACCGGCTCGTCGTCGTGCAACTGCACGTGCTCGAGATACAGCCGGTAGCTCTTCACGATCGATTCGATCGCGCGGCAGCCGCCGTGACCGGCCATGAAACGGTAGATGTTGTAGAACAGCGACGAATGAAAGTTCGGCTGCCAGGTCATGAACCAGTCGGTCGAAAACGGCAGCATGCCCTTGGGCGGCGACACCCCTTTCAATTCCTTGTACAGCTTGACGAGCCGGTCGCGCGACAGGCTGGTTTCCGCCTCCAGCAATTGCAGACGCGCGCCCAGTTCGATCAGCTCGATCGCGAGGGTGATTTCCCGGACTTCGAGTACGACGCTCTTACTGGCCATCAGCCGATCTGCTCGACCGGCTGGCTCGCCATCAGGATCGCCGAATGAGCCTGCGCCATCGCGCTGGACTTGTCCTTGTCCGCGAGGGCGGACAGCACCGCGTGATCGTCGAAGCGGAAGCGGCACAGCATCTGGTTGGACGCCGCGAGCTTGACGGTCTGCGCCAACGACAGATTGGCGAGCACGTCGGCCAGCTGGTCCGAAATACCCATGCGGAACATGCCCATCGGCTTGTCTTCGCGCAGCAGACGCTGGGCGAGCAGCAGATAGGAAAGATTGACTTCCCTGATCTCACTGAGCATATGGCTAGTCGTGCTCATGATTTCCCCCGTTCGTATGCCCGGCTGGTCAGGCCGATTTTTTGCGGAAACGTTTGCTCGAACGCGCGCGCTGAATCCGCGCGAATCCGCTCGTCTCTGGTCTTGCAAGCATTGTCTCGAAAGGGGGCACAGCCGAAAATCGGAGAGACACCCCAGCTGGGTGACGGATTAATCCGTCATTTGTGTAGGAATTATTCCTACAACCCGGGTTGCGGCGAGGCACGAATTGGGTCGAATTGATGCGCGGGGCGGGACTGACGATGCGCGCTGGGAATTTATACGGCTGCGGCGTGTACCGGATGGTGAGTTTTCAGAACTTCGCCGCCGCACCGTAAAACGGTGGAAAAGAATTATAAGACGTTTTCACCCGGCTGCAATCTGGCTCGGTTAGAGATCTTTCCCGGCGCATCCCGACCCTCGGGTCCGCCGCTTGCTACGGTGCATTTCGCCTGTCGAGCCTGATTAAGTCGGTGGAATTACGCTTCCCGATGATGGGGACCTGTTGGCGGCTCGACCTTGCGCGGCAGCTGTAACGGTCGATGTTTCGCGCTGTAACAACATTAAGCGTTTGAAAAATAACTCGAATTACCGCGGTCGATCCCGATAATGAAGGCTAAGGGATTACCCGATAGCTATTTCGGAGCACCCTCGGGCGGGGCAAACCGCGCCCAACCGTCCGGTTAGGCAGACGTACCACGCGCCATTCAGCCGTGGTGCGAAGCCCCGGTAAGTATCAAAAATCCGCATGGGATCCGGGTCGGCGCCACAGCGCTAACTCTGATCGACACAGGAGAAAACGCATGCGAATCGCACAAGTCGCGCCGCTCTACGAAGCTGTCCCACCGAAACTCTATGGCGGCACCGAACGTGTCGTGTCGTATCTGACCGAAGCGCTGGTCGAGCTCGGCCATGACGTCACGCTGTTCGCGAGCGGCGACTCGGTCACGTCCGCCAATCTCGAGGCATGCTGGCCGCGCGCGCTGCGCCTCGATCCGACGATTCGCGATGCATTGGCGCCGCACGTGCTGATGATGGAAAAGGTCCGCAAGATCGCGCACGAGTTCGACGTGCTGCATTTTCATCTCGACTACCTGCCGTTCCCCCTGTTCACGACGATGGACACGCCGTTCGTGACCACGCTGCACGGTCGTCTCGACCTGCCGGAATTACAGCCGGTGTTCGACGCGTTCTCGCATGTGCCGGTCGTGTCGATTTCGGATTCGCAGCGTCTGCCGCTGCAGCAGGCCAACTGGCTCAACACGATCTATCACGGTCTGCCGGACCAGTTGCTGACGCCGCAGCCGCACAAGAAGCCCGAATATCTCGCGTTCCTCGGCCGCATCTGCCCGGAAAAACGCGTCGATACAGCTATCAGGATCGCCGCGCAAAGCGGTCTGCCGCTGAAGATCGCCGCCAAGGTGGACAAGGTCGACATGGAGTACTTCAAGCGCGAGATCGAGCCGCTGCTGTCGATGGCGCATGTCGAGTTCGTCGGCGAGATCAACGAGGCGCAGAAACCCGAGTTTCTGTCGGGCGCGAAGGCGCTGCTGTTCCCGATCGACTGGTCCGAGCCGTTCGGCCTCGTGATGATCGAGTCGATGGCCTGCGGCACGCCGGTTATCGCGTTCAACCGCGGCTCCGTGCCTGAGGTGATCGACCACGGCGTGACCGGCTATATCGTCGAGGACGTGCAAGGCGCGGTAGCGGCTCTGCAGCGTCTCGACGAGCTGTCGCGCATCGAAATCCGCGCCCAGTTCGAACGCCGCTTCAGTTCGAAAACGATGGCGCAGAACTATATCGACGGCTATTCCGCCTTGATTGAAACGTCGCGGCGCCCGGTATTGCGCCAGGTCGCGGTCGGCTAGGCGCGCCTGAAAACGGCCGGCGCTTTTACGGCTGGCCGTTTTCGGCCCGCATTGAAGCGGCGCTGTGAACCTTCGCTTATAACGCCACAATAGCGGCGAGTCCGGCATCGGAATCGTTTGCGCGAGCGAAAAACGAAGTCTTTTGGCTGCCGGACGCGAAAAAGCCGCCCTGTATGGGCGGCTTTTTTAATACAGGGATGGTTGCGCTTCCACGGTGGATTTGCGAGCGGCGAATAAGCCAAACAGCAAAGAAACCTTCAGACCGCCTTCACCTCGTCTCACATCAGGTCGGGCGAGCGTCACGCCGAGCCAATCAGAAATCGCTCGCGATTCTTGCCGACGATCCATTTGGGCGGCTTGCCGCGCCCGCTCCATGTATTGCCCGACTTCGGGTCCTGATATTTCGCCGGCAGCGGCGTCTTCTTGGGCGGGCGGCCGCGCTTGGCGGCGACCGCGAAACCGAGATCCTGCGCGGTCAGACCGTATTCGGCGATCTTTTGGCGGATGTCGGCGACGACATTGTCGATTTCCGTGCGTCGCGCTTCTTCTGCCTGTGCCTGCAATTTGGCAATCTGCGCCTTGAGGTCTGCATATTGAGACATTCGGTTCTCCCCTTTTCTAGAACTCATTCGACCGCAGACTAGCTGCAATTATAAAAATTCGCAATGGCGACTAATACCGGTTTAGCGAATTTTCCTCTGATAATTATTAAAGAGTGTGAATTGTAAAACCTGCGCTTTATCTCGCAATAGTTTATAAATTCTGTGCGGATTGACAATCTTTGACACTCAATTTGGCGCTGTCTGCCTAGAATTGCGCGCTCAAGGTACGTACTCGCCCTTTTCGATGCGTGCTTCTGAAGTACCCATTCTTTTTAGGATCACCAAAAATGCAGTTGTCAAAGCGCCTCGTTGCCGAATTGCTCGGCACCTTCTGGCTCGTGCTCGGAGGCTGCGGCAGCGCGGTCCTCGCCGCCAACTTCGCCGGGCCGGTTCACGGATTGGGCATCGGCTTCGTCGGCGTGTCGCTGGCCTTCGGCCTGACCGTGCTGACGATGGCTTTTGCGATCGGCCACATTTCAGGCTGCCACCTGAATCCGGCGGTGAGCGTCGGACTGGCCGTCGCCGGCCGATTTCCGGTGCGCGATCTTCTGCCCTATGTCGTCGCGCAGGTGGTCGGCGCGGTGCTCGGCGCATTCGTACTGTCGCTGATCGCGTCGGGCAAGCCTGGCTTCGACCTGGTCGCGAGCGGCTTCGCGACGAACGGTTACGGCGAGCAATCGCCGGGTCACTACTCGCTCGCCGCTGCCTTCATTTGCGAAGTGGTCATGACTGGCTTCTTCCTGTTCGTGATTCTCGGCGCGACCGACCGCCGCGCGCCGGCCGGCTTCGCGCCCATCGCGATCGGCCTGTGCCTGACGCTGATCCATCTGGTCTCGATTCCTGTCACCAACACGTCGGTCAATCCGGCGCGCTCGACGGGCCCGGCGCTATTCGTCGGCGGCGTGGCGATCGATCAGCTGTGGCTGTTCTGGGTTGCGCCGATCATCGGTGCGGTGATCGCGGGTGTCGTCTATCCGCTGATCGCCGAGGATCGCAGCAGCGATGCGCGCAAGCTGGCGCTCGACTGACGGCCAGTTCGACGCCCCGGTCTCGCGATCGTCGCGTAGTGGGTATGAATGGGCGCCTCGGCGCCCATTATTCATTGCGCTCGCCAATGCGATATGAATGCCGCGCCGGCCGCGTGCCGGTGGGCACCGCTGCTAGAATCGGGCGACTTCCCAGCCTCGCACAGGTGTTTTCGATGAACCGTTTCCGCGGATTCCTGCATGGCGTCGCACTGTCGCTCGGCGGCCTGTGCGCGAGCACGATGGCGTGGCCGGCCGCGTCCGCGGCGACGAACACGGCGACCGTCGTTGCGACCGCGGCCCCCGTTGTTGCCGCGGCGGGCGGCAATATCGAAACCCTCATATTCGTTCGACACGGCGAGAAACCCGCGCAGGGGTACGGCCAGCTAGACTGCCAGGGGCTCAACCGTGCGCTCGCGTTGCCGGCCGTGATCGCCGCCAAATTCGGCAAGCCCGATGCGATCTACGCACCCGACCCCGGCCAGCAAAAAGACGACGGCGGTCATCCGTACTATTACGTGCGCCCGCTCGCGACGATCGAACCGACCGCGATTCAATTCCAGATGCCGGTCCAAACACCGTACGGTTTTGCGCAGATCGACCAGCTCGGCAACGCGCTCGTCGACCCGGCCAATCGCGGCAAGCTGATCGTCGTTGCCTGGGAGCACAAGCTGATCGAGAAGCTGTTGCGGCAGATGTTGAGCACGCATGGCGGTCGCGCGGCCGACGTGCCGAAATGGCAAAGCGACGACTTCGACAGCATTTATATCGTCCGACTCGACTGGCAGAACGGCACGCCGCGCGCGAGCTTCAAACACGATCGCGAAGGGCTCGACGGGCGGGCAACCGATTGCCCTTGCGCGGCCTTGCCGGGAGTGTCGGCATCTTCGGCAGGGGCGGCCTCTTCCGCAACTTCGGCCGCTTCGGCGCCCGCGGCGGATTAATTGAGCAATACAGATGTAAGCCGTGTTTACGTGCGCCGGCGCGGCAAGCGGCGTGCGTGCGCGACGAGCCGCCTGCCGGCTTGAATTGATCCGCCGCAAAGCCCCGTGCGGCGCGGCTGCAAGCGAAGTAAGGTATTTGCGCGCAACGTCCGCGCGAGCGTTTTTTTCTAGCTTCGATGACTTCGACGATGCTTGCAGTCCGTAACATCTGGTCGCAGTCCTGCCCGCCTCGAGTGCGTACATTGGTCCTGCGCGACAAACCTACGTCGCCTCACAGGAGAGACCAACATGAAACGCATCGTCACTCACTTGCTGGTTGCTGCCGGACTCGCGGCGGGCGCATGCGGTGTCGCGCAGGCGCATACGGATCTGAGCGTCGGCCTATCGCTCGGCGCCCCGGTTTATGCAGCGCCCGCGCGCGTCTACGCGGCGCCGGAGCCGGTGTATTACGGCGGCTGGGATCATCGCTACCCGCGTGGTGACTACTACCGCGACTATCACCGCGATGATCGCGGCTGGGGTCACGACAACCATCGCTGGGGTCATGACAATCGAGGCGAGCACCGCGGCTGGCGGGATTGACGAGCGCAAGCGGAGCGCACGCTGCGCGCTTCGGGAGGAACTTTTGCGGCCCGCATCCACGCGAGCGGATGCGGGCCGCTTTCAATCGCAGTGACCACGGTTCAAGATGCCAGTTCGTCGTTGAGCGCAAACAGTTTGCGCAGATGATGCGCAACGCCCGCCTCGAAATTGTTGCCGATGCGCGGCACATGCGGCAGACGGGTGATCAGATCGGGATTGGCGTTGTTCATCATGAATGGATGGCCGGCCGTCTCGAGCAGATCGATATCGTTCATGTTGTCGCCGAACGCGACGCAGTGCGACGCGTCGACACCGAGACGCTCGAGCACGATCTGCAGCGCGCGCCCCTTCGACACATTCGCGGTCATCACTTCGAGACAATCCGGCAATGAATACGTCACGTACAGTCGCTCGCCGAAGTCGCGTTCCAGATTGGCGGCCACCTGCGCGAGATCGGCGGGATCGCCGATATACAGCGCCTTGGCAATGTCGACGCCATCGTGCTTCGGCAGGTCGGTCACTTCGTACGTGAAGCCGGAATCCTGGTGAAATTCCAGCAGATGGGGCGCGTCGCGGTCGATGAGCCACGCCTCGTCTGCAAACAGACTGACGATCACTCGACCATGCGCGCCGACAATTTCGGGCTGCACGAGACGCTGAACGATCGCCGGCGGCAAATCGTCGGCGTGGATCACCGTGTTGCCAGGCGCGTGAATGCGCGCGCCGTTCGAGGTGATCAGATACGGATTGATGCCGAGCAGATCGCGGATGCCCGCGACGTCGCAGTAATGCCGCCCGGTGGCGATCACGAACTGCAGCCCGTCGCTTTCGAGCTTGCGCACCGTGGCGACCGTGAACGGGTCTACCTGGTGATCGGCATTGAGCAGTGTGCCGTCGAGATCCGTGGCGATGACTTTATACATGGTGAGTCCGGCGGCTGAACCGTCGAGGCAGCGGCAAAGCGGGTATTTTACAGGTCTCCCCGAGCCAGCCGCTGCGCCTCGCGCCGCGCCAGTTGCAAGCCGCCATGCGCCGAATCCGCGCGCGGCTCGCGCAGGCGCGCCTGATACGCCTGCGGCACGTACTCGCGCAACGGCGTACCGAGGCCTCCGCATAACGCGACCGGCAGCGCGCCCGTCGCGTCCAGCGCGGCGATCATCTTGCCGACTTCGACGCCGGCCTCGCCGAGCAGCCGCGCCGCGAACGGATGTGCGCGGTGTTCGATCGCGATCGGCGCGAGCCGCGCGTAGGCAGTCTGATTGGCCGTGCACAGCCACACGACGAGACTGTCGCGATCCCGCGCGCCGGTATGCGCGAGCAGCGCTTGCGTGAGATCGTCGACGGCAACGCGGCCATCCAGCGCCTGTTGCGCGTGCACGATCAGCCGAAGGCCGAGCCATGCGCCGCTCGCTTCGTCGCCCGATGGAAAGCCGTAGCCGCTGGCCATGCGGAATTCGCCGTCGCTCGCGAGCGAAGCCGCGACGCTGCCGGTGCCGAGTGCGACGATCACGCCGGGCGCGCCGTCGTGCGCGCCGAGCAGGGTCGTGTAGGCGTCGGTTTCGACGGCCAGTCCGGCGAGCCGCGGCGCCTGCTGGTGAAACTCGGCGAGCCAGTCGCGATTGTTGACGCCCGCCAGTCCGCAACCGAGCACGCAGCGCGACCAGTCCAGCGCGACTCCGGCTCGCTGGAACGCTTCGCCGCAGGCGGCCTGAATGGACTGCCATGCGCGCGGGATGCCGAGCCCAAGGCCCGATGGGCCGCTTGCCGCTTGCACCAGTTCGCGACCCTGCGCGTCGGCGAGCACGACGCGCGTGCCGGTGCCGCCGCCGTCGACGCCGATCAGAAAGAAGTCGTGGTTCATCGAATCGAATCAGTTCCGTGGGTGAATAACGCTTAGCGTGGCAGGTCAGTTTGAATCGCACAATTAGCCGATTGGCCAGCTTGCGGCGCACACCGCTTCCGCTATGCTGGCGAACGACATGACCAGGCGGGGGCACGACAGTGACACAACGATGCAACTGGGTATCGAGCGAAGCGCTCGCACGGTACCACGACACCGAATGGGGTGTGCCCTCGCGCGACGACCAGCACCTGTTCGAGATGCTCGTGCTCGAAGGCGCGCAGGCCGGTTTGTCATGGTCGACGATCCTCAACAAGCGCATCGGCTACCGTCGTGCATTCGCCGACTTCGACATCGACAAGGTCGCGGCCTTCACGCCGAAGCGCGTGGATGCGCTCGTCGCCGATGAAAGCATCGTTCGACATCGCGGCAAAATCGAGGCGGCCATCCTGAACGCGCGCGCTGTGCAGCAGATTCAGGCCGAACATGGCTCGCTCGCGAACTTCGTGTGGTCATTCGTCGACGACACGCCGATTCAAAACGAATGGACTTCGTATAAGCATGCACCTGCGTCGACGGAAGTATCCGACGCGCTAAGCAAGGCGCTCAAGCGCTACGGCTGCAAATTTGTCGGTTCGACGATCTGCTACGCATTCATGCAGGCGATCGGCATGGTCAACGATCATGAGACGACCTGCATGTGTCGTGAGCGATGCGTGTCGCTGGGCAAGAAGGGGCGTGGTCGGAAGGCGAGGTGAGGCCACGGCGTCCGCGGGACGCGCAAACGCGTGAATTGGCGCCCTTTCATGCTCGTAGTCGGCCCTTCGTCGGACGACGCACGGCGGATACTCGTCGCCATGCGCTCAGGCGATGCGCGCTCAACAACAAATAACTACCGCCTCGGACGCGGGAGACCAACCATGAAAACACTTAGCTTCCTGACCCACCAGGACATTTACGATCAGTCCGTCACGCATCTGTTCGAACAGAAACGCGCTGCATTGCTACTGAGGGCGTCGGCGCCTGCCGCGGCTATTGCGGCGGCTGCCCGGTCGGCACCCTGATCAAGCCGCGCGATTACATGACCGCAATGGAAGGCGTTCCGGTGCGCTTCATCGGCAAGCCACCGGCCGAAGTGCCCGCTTACATGGATGTCGGCTTGGCCGCGCTGAAAAAAGCGCTGCTTCGCGCCCGCATCAACGTATACGACCCGGTGACCATCGCCTTGCTCAGTTGCCTGCAAAACGTGCACGACGTGTTCGGCACATGGGAGTGGCACGACCGGCTGGGCTCGATCGCGCGCGAGTTCAGGCCGTCGGCCGAGCGGCTGAGGAGCGCGGCGTAACGGCTGCACGCAGGGGCAAAATCCGACGCTATAAAAGCAAAACGGCGATGTGGCTTCTTTCGAAGCCCACACCGCCGTTCGGCGTATCTAAAAAAGCGTGTTCAGTGCAGCTTTTTCGGCAGCATCTGGCTGCGCAGACGCTTGTGCAGGCGCTTAACAGCTGCTGCCTTCTTGCGCTTGCGAGCCGTGGTCGGCTTTTCGTACGACTGGCGTTCACGCAGTTCAGCGATCAGGCCATTCTTTTCGATTGCGCGACGAAAGCGGCGAATTGCCACTTCGAACGGCTCGTTTTCCTTCAGAAGAATCGTCGTCATGTAATTCCTAACTCAATCACTAGATACGGGTTTAATTGCATGGCGGTAACCGCTCAGGTCACCACTCACGCGCCGGCCCTCCGGTCGCTCCGATTCATGGCCAGTAACAGGCAAACGCGAGGCTGATAAACAACCCCGGCCAAACCACGAATGAAGCGAGAGGCAAAGCGGCCACGGAGGCCGGAAAAGAGAGGTGGGGAGTTCACCGCGGAACGCGGACAGACGTAATGCAAAAGCCGCGTCAGTTGCCGTTTCGCCAACCTTTCATCAACGAAGAACACTGACGAAACAGGCAAAGATCTCAATTCACTCCCGATCATATCAGGAAACTCTCCATCCTACCAGGGGTTTACCGATTGCGCCAGGCTATTCCCTGGCGCGGATCGCCCCCGCGTTGGCGGCCGAGGTGTTCGCCTTATCAGGCGCTCGCTTCGTCCAGCTCACGAATATCGTCGGCGGAGAGGGATAGCTGGACGGCCGCGACCAGGCTCTTCAACTGCTGGACCGAGGTTGCGCTCGCAATAGGGGCCGTAACGCTCGGGCGCGCGATCAGCCATGCAAGCGCGATCGCGGCCGGCGTGCTGCCGTGCCGTTGCGCGACGCGGTCGAGCGCGCCGAGAATCCGCAAGCCGCGCCCGTTCAGGTATTTTTCGACCCGGCTCCCGCGCGCCTTGCCGGCCAGATCGGCCTCGCTGCGGTATTTGCCTGACAGGAACCCGCTCGCGAGGCTGTAATAAACGACCACGCCGAGATGATTCGCGAGCGCCACCGGCTCGCTGTCGCTCTCGTATTGCGCGCGGTCGTACAGGTTGTATTCGGGCTGCAGCAACTGATACCCGGGCAGCCCGTGCTCGCGCGATACCGCGAGCGCTTCCTCGACGCGCGCGCCACTATAGTTAGACGCGCCGATCACGCGCACCTTGCCCGCCTCGATCAGCTTCTGATACGCACCGAGCGTTTCGGCGAGCGGCGTCGCGGTGTCGTCGTCGTGGGAGAAATAGACGTCGATGTAATCGGTTTGCAGGCGGCGCAGCGAGTCTTCGACCGCCGCCTGGATATTTGCGGCCGATAGCCCCTTGCGCTGCGGATGCTTCGACACCTTGGTCGCAAGCACGATCCGCTCGCGCTTGCCGCTCTGATGGAACCACTTGCCGAGGATCGTCTCCGACTCGCCGCCCTGGTTGCCGGGCACCCAGGCCGAGTAGACATCGGCGGTGTCGATGAAATTGAGTCCGGCTTCAACGAACGCGTCGAGGATCGAGAAAGAGGTGGCTTCATCGGCCGTCCAGCCGAATACGTTGCCGCCGAACATGAGCGGGGCGACTTGCAACGAGGAAGTGCCGATCCTGCGTAGTTCCATGATGGCTCCAGGTATGAGTGGGCGAACGCAATGCGGGAAATGGCCGGGCAAACCCGGGACCGTTGAGCATACGCCGCCTTGCACTACGTTGCAGCCCCGGGCACGAAGGCTACGCCGCATGCCTCGCGCTTGAACGCGGTCGATGCATGGCGCAAAAGATGGCGCAATAGTTTGCGCGCGTCTCAAGTTTATTCAGAACACCGCTGGTGTTCACGAATGCCGCCGGCGGCAGCGTCACGAACAACCGCGACGCGGGCACGCGCTACGTGCAGGTGTCGGTCCCGCGGCAGATCACGATCATCGACAACGGTCAGACGGTGTTCCAGATCCAGAGCGTGCAGGCAGACGGCTCCGCCTACGTCGCCGCGGCCGGCTCGTCCAATCAGGGCAAGGGCACGTTAGGCACGTACACAGACGTCTCGGTAATTGTGGCCGGCTCCGTCTTGAGCGTCCCGATCTCGAGTACGCCCGAAGGACGGCGACGCGATCAGCGTGACGCCCGGCAATGCGAGCGCCAACAGGCAACACGCCTGCGGGTACGGCGGCGTTCGATAACGCGCTCACGACGGGCGAGGCGCGGCTCTGCAACTCGTACTCGAACGTGGTCACGATCCTGGCTTCGGTAGGCGGAGGCGTCGCAGAAAACCTTCTCGTCCGCGCAGAACCTGTCGCTCTTCCAATACATCAATCCCTGGTGTGGGCGAGAGGCTGGCACACGCCGCCAGGCACACCAGCCTCCCCGCAAGCGCAGCCGCACAGCGCATATTTTTCAAGCGCGCTCCCAAAGCGCCCGCTCAGCCCCTTGGTCGTAGCGCCGCTGCCACGCACCCCAGCCCCTCGACAAAGCTCGCGCTGCTCGATGCGCTGCCGCCGGAATTGCGCGTCGGTCTCGTTTGGCGGGGCAAGCCGCAACATCACAACGACGCAAACCGGTCGTTGCCGGCGGTCGCGTTGCTCGCGCCACTCTGGCGGAAGAGGTGGTCGAGCGGGTGCGGGAGAGGTTGGCTAGTTGGCCCTCATTAAGTGCACGCCCATGGCTACGGGATACCAGGCATTAGCACCGCCGATAGTCTGTCGCCTGAACTACTGCTCTACCCCACGTGCCCGCAACAAAGCTTTAGTTGACCGACCAGGCGCAATGGTCACTTCAGGAACGTGGACCATGCCTGGTGTTTGCGGTAGTACTGATCCTCCGCAGCATCCAGTCCGTTGTCCTTGTACCAGGGCAGATGCCTGCACGTGTACCGTCCACCGAAACGCACCGCAGCCAGATGAGTTTCGCGGCGGAAGTACCGCTTGTTGTAGACCGCAAAGGTCGTATCGATCGGCGCGCGAAAGATCGGGTCACCGTTGGCGCTCGCCGCGATCTGCTGTTGCCAGAAGCGTGCTTCCCAGTCGATCAGCCCATAGTTCTTCACGCCGTCCGACTGCATGATGGAGAGTGCTTTCTCGTCCATCAGCGCGGGTTGCGAGATGTCGAGAGCAAAGCCGGCCTTGCCGATTTTCAAAGCTTCCGTGGCGTCTATCAGGTCGAACAGGAAAGTATCGGGCAACTCGGGATTCAGTTCGAGATCGGGATCGGTAATGCAGAAAATGTCCGGCAGCCGGTGATAGATGACGTCTGAAAGCAAGAACGCGCGCGGCCCGACATTGTGGTCGAGCCGTGCGACGCTCACCGTATCCTGGATGCTGGCGAGGTAGTCGAGCATACCGGGGGCGCTCGATGCGTTGTCCACGACGATGAGATTGCGCAATCCTCTGCCTTGGAGCTGCGACACCATCCGGCGCAGATATGTGACGTTGTTAAAAGTCGGGATCAGAACCGGCACGTTGGCGATCAGGGCGCCGACTGGATGCCGGTATTGCCGGCTATCCGCCCTGAGCGCTGCCAGCTCGCTCGCT
Source organism: Paraburkholderia sp. 35.1 (assembly GCF_050436525.1). Classification (NCBI taxonomy): domain Bacteria; kingdom Pseudomonadati; phylum Pseudomonadota; class Betaproteobacteria; order Burkholderiales; family Burkholderiaceae; genus Paraburkholderia; species Paraburkholderia sp. 35.1. The sequence continues at coordinate 1,816,495 of NZ_JBNDMJ010000003.1, forward strand.
GGCTCAGCCTGGTTGACCGGCGCGATGCGCTCAAGATCGCTCACGTATTGTGAGACTCGGCTCAGTTCCTGGCGGATGTTCCTGTCGTTCGGCAGCAGAGTATTGGCCTTGCGCAAAGGCTCCAGTGCCTCAAAGGGTTTCCCTTGCTGCCGTAGCGACGTCGCCAGCATGTGCCATGCCTTGCCGATTTCTGGCAAGAGCGTGGTGAACTGGCGGGCTACAGCTTCGGCCTCGGCAAACTGCTGCTTGTCGAGCAGGAGCGTGAGCGTATCGACGAATTCACCGGCCAGCGCGGCGCGCTGCTCGGGCGACAGGCCTGCTGGGCTGTCCCCGGCGGTGTGCGCATTGCTGACATGCGCCAGAACCTCGAAATGCTCAGGCTCCAGTCCGTCGCACCACCGCTGCCACATGATGCGAAACGCGCGCGAGGCGGCGTTGGAGATCGCGGCGGCGTCGATCAGGACCGACTGTCTACAGTACTCGCGCAGCTCGCCGCGCACTACCGCGAGCGCTTCGGGGTCGGCGGCCAGCGCGGCGCACTTGCGCACGAAGTCGTCCTTGTCCTGCGCAACGAAGGCTGAGTCGAGCCCGAGGTGCGAGAGCCACCCCGTGCTGCCGCGGCTCGCCATCGAAACGCCGGGCAGGGTCATGGTGGGCACGCCCATCCACAACGCTTGCATGGTCGTGGTCGAATTGCCGAAGGGCAACGTGTCGAGACAGACGTCGATCAGATTGTGCTGCTGCAGGTAAGTCGGAACATTCCCGCGCTGCAGAAAACTGATACGGCTCAAGTCGATCCCTTCGCTCGCGAACAGCCCGGTCAGCTTGTCCATCTGCTCCCGTGCCGTAATCGCGCCGATGACCATGCGCGAATCCGGTACCTCGCGCAGCACGCGTGCCCAGAGCGCCACGACTTCAGGCCCGATCTTGACGATGCGGCTGAAGCTGCCGAACGTGATGAAGCCGTTTTTCAGGGCAGGTAACTCGTTGACGTCCGGCGCTTGCGGGTGCGGCTTGAACGGCGCGAGCGCCGGCAGGAACACGAGCTTTTCCGAGAACTGGCGCTCGAATTGTTCGAGCGGCGTGACAAAACGGTCCGACAGGTAATAGTCGACGGCATCCAGGCCCGTCGTGGCCGGATTGCCGATCCAGCTCGCCTGGACCGGCGCCGGCTTGTGCGCGAAGGCCACGAGCCGGTTGCGGCCGGTATGGCCGGACAGGTCGATGAGGATATCGATGCCGTCGTCGCGGATCTTCTGCACGACTGCGTCGTCGCTCATGCCGAAGATTTCGCTCCACGTCTGCGCATGCGCACGAATCTGCTCGGTGAAGCCGTCGGTCACCGCGTAGTTCGAATAGATGTGCAGTGACAGACTCGAATCGAGCGCCAGATGCTCTAGCACCGACAGGAAGAAATACGCAACCGGGTGACCGAGCAGATCGCCGGAAACAAAACCGACTCGCAGGCGCCGCGACGGATCGCGGTCATTGGTGTGCCGGGGCCGACGCGCACGCAGCGGCGCTTCGTGGCGCGCTGCAAACTCGCGGAACTCCGCGAATGCGCTGAGCGCATCGAGGTCCGGCTTGTGCATCAGGTTGAACAGCAGGTTGCTGTGGGTTATCGCCTGCATCGGTGCCAGTTCGAGCGCACGGCGGAAGGCGGTTTCGGCTTCGTCGTACAGACCATGCTTGAGCAACAAGAGGGCAAACGCGTCGTACTAACGAGGGCGTCGTTCGGCGCCAGTTCCACGGCACGGCGGAGATGGACGATCCCCTCGGCGTACCGGCCCATCTCCTGTAAGGCGGTACCCAGGTTGCGATGTAGCACGGCGCTTTCGGGATATTTTTCGAGCGCTTGGCGGCAATGCGTTTCGGCTTGCTGATACTGGCGGGTGGTGATCAGCCCGTCAGTCAGCATCGTCCGGGCGGCAATGAAGTTGGGCAGCAAGCGGGCGGCGTGCTCGGCTGCCTCGACGGACTCGTTGTAGCGGCCCGTGCGTTGCAGGACACGCCCAAGTTCGTACCAGCATTCGCCATGCGACGGATATTGATGCGTCAGGCGGCGGGACACATTCAGCGCCGCTTCGAATTTCCCGCTGTTGAAGAGATGCTGGAGCTGGCGCATCTCCTTGAGGCTTGCGCGGCGCGTATCGAGCTTCACGCGCTCGTCCGTATCGGATGCCGCAGGGGGGCGCGAGTCGCTCCCGCTCGCATCAGCCTGGGGAGCGGGAGCGGTCGCAGCCTCGGGCTCCGGCGTGGCCGGGAGCGGCGCTTCTTCCCCACTGATGCGCGCGTGCAGCATCTGGACGGCCGCCTCGGGCAGGCCTTGATGCCGCGCGAGGTCGAGCACGACGCGCGCCGCCTCGGTCTGCTGGCTGGCGACGAGGGCGTTGATGTAGTAGACCCAGATCTGCCCATTTTTCGGCATCTGCCCAAGCGCCGCCTCGAAATGCGGCACTGCTTCGGAGGGCCGCCCCGTTTGCACGAGCAGCACGCCGAGGTGGTAGTGCGCGTCGGGGTGATCGCTCGCGGCCTCCAGGACGGAGGCATAGCGCGCGGCCGCCTCGTCATATTCCTGCTGGCGATGATGTTCGATCGCGCGCTGCATGGTGAGCGAAATGTCTTGATTCTGCTGCAATTTGGCAGCAGGTGTGGCGGTGCAGCCCGGAGAGAGGAAGGCGGTCATGACGAAGGCGCGCGTACGCGTCAAGAGCTCGGAACGTTCGAATTATGGGCGGCGGCCAATTACGCCGATCGTCCGAGCTAGCGCCAAAACGGCCGCCAATTTGCCTTCGATGAACTCTCAGGGCAAAGAAACGGAAAAGAAAAAGCCCGCACAAGGCGGGCCAGAGTACGCCATTGCGCCGCGAAGGACGCAATGAACCGTTGCTCCTGCTTCAGTACCGCGCCATGCTCAAATACTGCCCGGCGTTGCGGCTCGCTTGCATGCTCGCCTGATACTCGGCGCCCAGCACCTGCTGCGCGGCCTGCGCGGCCTCGACGATGCGGCTGTCGATCTCGTGGATCTCCTTGAGCCGCACGATGACCTCCTGCGGCTGGGGCGCGCCGAGCGCCGTCAGGAGGGGCGAGCGCTCGTCCGCGAGCTGCGCGGCCCGCTCCCACTCGCCAACAGCGACCGCCAGTTCGAGGTCTTTCGTTATCTGCCAGATGCGCTCGATCGGGGCGACGTTCTGCATGGCTCGCTCCTCGTCGCGCTCAGCTCTTGTTCGTGGCGAGCGCGCCTGCGCTGTTGGTGCCACCGAACAGTTGCGTGAGGTATTGCGAGTTGTTGTTCATCGTTGCCATCAGTGAGTTGAGCGCTGTGAACTGCGCGGTATACATACTGGTGAGCTGAGCCTGCCACGCTGTAAGCGTCGTCTGCTGGTTCGAGAGGCTAGTCAGGTCGGCGTTGATCGCGTCCGTACGGTTTTGAATGATGCCGCCGGACGAGGTGTAGTTTGTGATGCTGTCGTCCAGTTGCGCGGCGATGCCGTTGGTCGAATTGAACAGCGAGGCTACAACCGACTGGTTGTTCTGCAACGCATTGCTGAGCGTCGTGTTGTCCACCGACAGCGTGCCGTCCGCCTGGAGCGTAATGCCGATCGCGGCAAGCGTCGTCTGCGAGGTGCCGGTGCCCACGCCGCCGCTCACGATCTTGGCGAGCTGGTTCTGGATCGTGCTCAACGTGGAATCGCCGATTAGCACGCCCTGCGACGTCGAGTTCGCGTTGTACGCCGTCAGCGCCCCCATCGTCGTGACGAGCGTGTTGTAGAGGCTGACGAAATTGTTGATCGCCGAGGACTCCGCGCTGGTGTTCTGCGCGATCGTGAGCGTCTGCGTGGTGCCGACCGCCGCTGCCGTGAGGTTCAGCGTCACGCCGGACACGGCCGTCGTCACGGAGTTCGAGGAGCTGGTTACGCCTACGCCGCCGAGCGTGAAGTACGCATCCTGGGCGGCCTGCGTCTGGGTCCAGCCTGTGCCGGAAATGGTCGACTGGCTGGGGTTGTAGGTCTCCGGGTTGCCGTTGCTATCGAGAACCGGGTTGCCACTGCTATCCAAAACTTGAGCGGTGAGGTCGCTCGCGCTGGAGATCGCCTTGCCGTTGGTGGTCGTCACCGCGAGCTTGTTCAGGCCGTCGGTCGAGCTCGAATCGTTGATCGCGATGCTGATGCCGCTCGACGCGCCGGTCGAGGTCGATTGCAGCACGAGATGCGCGCCGTCCGCGCCGGTCACCACGGTCGCGACCACGCCGGGATTGTCGTTGGCCGAATTGATCGCCGATGCAATGCCGGCAATCGTGCTGTTCGAGCTATTCAGGGAAATCGTGCTGGTCTTGCCGTTGACCGTCAGGGCCATCGTGGCCGCGCCGGAAGCCAGGTTTTTGGTCGAGCTGTAGCCCGCCGAGGTGAGCACTTGCGACGTGGCGACCTGCGCCACATTGAGCGAGTACGAACCTGCCACCGCGCCCGTGCTGGCCGTGGCGGTAACGCCGCTGCCGCTCAAGGTGGACGAGAACGAGTTGAGCGTCGCACCGTCGCTGAGCGGCTCGGCGGCGGCCTGCAACGCGGACAGTGCCGCGGAGAGCGTGCCGTAGGCCGAGATCAGCGTGTTGTCCGCAGTCTGCTCGGCAGCGATGGTCGCGGCCTGGCCGGCAGACTTCGAGTTGACGAGCGCGGTAACGAGCGAACTTGTGTCCATCGACGAATTGGTCGAGCCGCTAATGATCGACTGGGCGGCTGCCTGCACCGTGGCGTTGGCGTCGGCTGTCGTGGTGGCGACTGCACTCGCGATCGCGCTGGTGGTGGATCCGGTTACGGTGGAGGTCGATCCGGTTACGGTGGACATGAGGAGGCTCCGTGCGTCGGCAATGCCGGTTAAAGCGATTTAACAAGCGGGGTAACGCGGGAAAAGACAATCGGGAGGCGAGCCTCCCGACGGGTTTGCGTCCGGCGCGCATCGAGCCGCGCGCCGGCTGCCTGCAGCGGGAAGCGCCTTACTGGAGGAGCTTCAGGATCTGCTGCGGCTGCGAGTTCGCTTGTGCCAGCACCGAGATACCGGCTTGTTGCAGAACCTGTGCCTTGCTCAGGTTAGCCGTTTCTTGTGCGAAGTCGGCGTCCTGGATCGACGATTGTGCGGTCGACAGGTCGGTCGACTGAGCTTGCTGCGTCGTGCCGATTGCGCTGAAGCGGTTTTGTGCGGCGCCGAGCGTTGCTTGCAGGTTGTTGACAGCGTTCAGCGCGTTGTCGATGGTCAGCATTGCTGCCGAAGCGCCGTCCTTGGTCGAGATGTCGATCTGCGAAACCGTGTTCGACTGGCTCAGCTTGTCGATGGTCGCGCCCATTGCGTCTGTAGTCTTGCCCGCAGCATCGAGATTCGGGTTATCGCCGGCCACTTGATTCGCGGTCGCGATAGCGCCCGTTACCGCTTCGACGTCGGTCGACATAGCCGCACCGGTTTCGCCAGTCAGCGTGGTATTGCCGTTGCTGTCCGTACCAATAGTACCGCCTTGGAAGACTGCGGTAGCAACAGCGTTAGTCAAGGCCTTACCGTTCTGGTCCGTGAGCGTGAAGCCGCCCTTACCGTCGGCAATCACGTTGATCTGCGAGACAGTAGCGTTCTCGCTGCCGTTCGTATTAAGCGTCCACGTCTGCGAAGCATCACCTGCTGCAGCCGGAAGCGCGGCGCCACCGGTCACTTCGGCCGCGGGGGCATTCGCGAAGGCCGTGATCGTCGAAGCATCGGTGATGGCGTTACCGTTCTGGTCCGTGTACGAGACCGAATTCGTAGCGTTGTCCCACGAAGCCGTGACCGACGTGATACCCGCAGCCGCCGCCGCAGCGCCGTTGCTATCCAGCGAGACCGAGAACGAGCCGAGCGTGTTGCCCGCTGCCGGAACGCCGCCGCCAATCGAAGCAGCGGACATCGACTGCGAGAGATTCAGCGAGATCGACTGACCGACGTTTGCGCCGACCTGGAACGACACGTTGCCCAACGAGCCGTCGAGGACGTTCATGCCGTTGTACGTCGTTTGCGACGCGATACGGTTGATTTCCGAGACTTGCTGGTTCACTTCCTGTTGAAGTGCAGCACGGTCGTTGTCGGTCATCGAACCGTTAGCTGCTTGCGTAGCAAGCTGGCGGATACGCTGGAGCGACGAAGTCAGCGACGACAGACCCGACGATGCCGTTTGCACCATCGACGTACCATCGTTCGAGTTCGACACACCCTGATTCAGACCGTTGATCTGGGTCTGCATGATGTTCGAGATCGCAAGACCTGCTGCGTCGTCTGCTGCGCTGTTGATGCGCTTGCCCGACGACAGACGCGTGATCGCTTGCGACAGTGCGCTACCCGAGCCGGTCAGGTTCTGTTGCGCGACGAGCGAGTTGGTGTTGGTGTTGATTCCGAGCATTGACATTCTCCTGATGGGGCCATCGGCCCAGTAACGGCAGCGGTTCGTTGGCCGGCCGCCTTGTTTGTGATTACGACCCCACCTGGAAAAACTTTAGCTGCCTTGTTGATGCGACCCTCTGGGCTGACGCCCTTCCCTCGCCCGCGTGCGGTGGGGAGGCGCTTTTCAAGATGGGGGACGCCAGGCTTCGTCCTTCGGCGGCTTAAGGCTCGCAGGCGTCGAAGCCACTTCGCGTCGCAATGCTGATTGAGCATCCGATCGCCCTTGATCTGCACCCGGCCTTACGGCTTCGAAAGACAAAGCCCGCGCAGCACGTCATCGGTCGAATTGAACCGAGCTGCCAGCTCAATTCGGGCCGCCACCGCGCGTGCGCATGCCTTAAGCTGCGAATCCACCGCCCCTCTACGACGACCGTGACCGCTACGAGCCCACTTGCCCCCACGCGCCAGCACATTCTGAGCGAAGCCACTGCCCTCGGCGCCACCGGGCAGTTCGCCGACGCACTGGCGCTGCTTGCACCGCTCGTCGGCGCGAAGGCCACGCCGGAGGACGCGGAGCACGCCGATGCGCTCAACCTCGCGGCCATGTGCGCCACGGGTGTGGGCCAGCCCGCGCAGGCGCAAGCTCTATGGTTGCGCTGCATTCAAGCGAAGCCGGATTTCGCCGACGCGTATCTGGGGCTCGGAGCGATGCTCGCGACCCTCAATCAGCCTGCCGAAGCGGAAGCGGTTTACGGGCGGCTTGCCGCGATACGCCCCGATGACGCCGATGTCCACAGCAATCGCGGGATCGTGCTGCACCGTCTCGGACGGCATGACGCGGCCCAGGCCGCGTACCGGGTGGCGCTCGCACTTCGCCCGGACCACGTCGACGCGAACTACAACCTCGGCATCGTGCTTCATGAACAGCGCCGCCTCGACGAAGCGGAGGCGGCCTATCGCACAGCGCTCGCCGTGAACCCGCAATTTGCCAAGGCGAACAACAACCTCGGCAATCTGTTGCGCGAACGCGGCCGGATCGAAGAGGCTGAAGAAGCGTATCGGCAGGCGCTGCTCGCGCACCCGCAATATCCCGAGGCACTGAACAACCTGGGGGCGCTTTACAGGGCGCTCGGCCGGCTCCGGGAAGCCGAGCTGGCTTGCCGCCTCGCGCTTCAGATCCGCCCCGCCTATGCGGACGCGCTCAACAATCTCGGCTGTGTGCTCACCGAACTCAAGCGCCTGCCCGAGGCGGAGAGCGCCTACCGGCAGACGCTCGCGTTGCGCCCCGCCTTCGCCGAGGCGCACTACAACCTCGGCTGCGTCCTGCACGCACTGGACAAACTGGTCGATGCCGAATGCGCGTATCGCGAGGCGCTTCGGCTCGCGCCGAACCGCGTCGAAGCGGCCAATAACCTGGGTTGCACGCTGCTTGCGCAAGCGCGCCTGCCCGAGGCTCTCGCGGCGTTTCGCCACGCGCTCACGTTGCGTGCCGACATCGCCGAAACACACTTCAACATCGGCAGCATCGTGAAAGAGCTCGGCGACCCGGAGCAAGCCGAAGCCGCCTACCGCGGCGCGCTCGCGCTGCGCCCCGACTACGGCGACGCGAAGTTCCGTCTCGCCACGCTGCTCATCAGCATGGGCCGCTTCGAAGAAGGCTTTCTCCTCTACGAATGCCGCTACGAGATGGCTGGGTTCGCGCATCACGCCTCGCAGTCGATGCTGAGGTGTCCGCGCTGGCGAGGCGAGCCGCTCGCCGGCAAATCACTCCTCGTTTGGCAGGAGGATGGACTCGGCGACATGCTGCAGTTCGGGCGTTATCTGCGCCTGTTGAAGGCTCAGGGCGCCGCGCACGTCGCGTTTGCCTGTATGGCACCGCTACAACGCCTGTTCGCCGATGTCGATGGAGTCGACGCGGTGCTCAGTCATGACGAAGCCTCGGCGCGCGCCGGCGATTTCGATTGCTGGATCAGCGCGCTCAGCGCACCGCTGTATCTGGGCACGACGCTCGACACGATTCCGCCTCCCCTGCGCATCACCCTGGCCCCGTCGCGCGTCGAGCATTGGCGCGCGCGCCTTGCCGTGCTGGGCGCGGGACACCGGGTGGGTCTCGTCTGGAAGGGCAACCCGAAACACCACAACGACGTGCACCGTTCGCTACCGTTGCTCAACACACTGGCGCCGCTCTGGAGCCTGCCGGGCGTGAAATTCGTGAGCCTGCAAAAGGGCGCGGGGGAAGACGAAGCGCTGTCATTCCCTGCGAGCCTCCCGATCCTGCCTCTCGGCGCAGACCTCGAAGACTTCACCGACACGGCTGCGGTCATCTCGCAACTCGATCTGCTGATCTGTGTGGACACTTCGACGGCACATCTGGCAGCCTCGCTCGGCAAACCATGCTGGGTGCTCTTGCCGGCACGCGACGTGGACTGGCGGTGGATGCACGGCCGTGACGACTCGCCGTGGTATCCCGATACGGTTCGCCTGTTCAGGCGAGGGCTGGATGAACCGTGGGTCGCAGTCGCGGAGCGCGTGCGACAGGTTTGCGCTGCGTGGTTCGGCGTGTGATATCAACGCCGCGCTTGCGCTGAGGTGAGGCTAGTCACACATGCTGCGAAACACCACGGCAGCGATCATAGGCGCGCAGAGCACGAGCAGCACCAAGGCATCGAGCAGGCGAACCAGGCGGTGTCGCAGATGGGCCAGATGACGCAGCGGAACGCGGCGGCGGCCAGTTCGTTGCACGACCATGCCGGTCAACTGGTTCAGCAGGCCTCGGATTTCAGGGTGGCTTGAAGCGGCTTCCGGGTTCGCGCAGAAAGTTTTCCGGTCGTCGGCGTTGCTGGGGTGTGATGAGACCGGCAACTGATGCTGGAAGCACGCCATGTTGGAGCGCAAGACGTTGGTTCTGACGCCACGACAAAAAACTAAAGGCCCCAGGCTTTCGCCAAAGGGCCTTGTTTTATCGGGTTTTCTGCGAACCCGGATCATGCCTAATCCTGGTGCGCCCGGCTGGGATCGAACCAGCAACCCCTGCCTTCGGAGGGCCGGAATGATCGTTTTTTGCAGTTCACGGAAGTCCAGCAACAAGCAATAAGTAGCTGATTTTGCATGATTTTAGATCACTGACGTGCGATGAAGTCCACCCTAGAATTTCCGTACCAATTCCGTACGGAAAAATATGGCCACAACAATCAACTCCAAGACGTCGCGCGATAAGCTCGCACCGCGCCGCGAGCCTTATTGGTCGCGCATTCAAGCAGGACTGTTTGTCGGTTACCGCAAGCCGACCGGGGGCGAAGGAACTTGGATTGCGCGCCGCCGCAATGAGGACGGCAAGCAGCAATACAGGGCACTCGGCACCCTCGCCGCCTACGACGATGCTGTGAAGGCGGCGAGCGAGTGGGCCAATGCAATCGACGCCGGCGTTTCGTCGAAAGGCATGACAGTCAAGGAGGCATGCGAGCATTACGTAAAGCACCTTGGCCTGCACAAAGGCGCGTCAAGCAAAGCCGACGCAGAAGGCCGGTTCAGGCGCCTTGTCTATGACGCGAAGATTGGGAAAATCGATCTATCGAAGCTTCGCACGTCGGATATCAAGACATGGCTATCCGTTCAGATTGAACTCGGCGAGAGTGACGCGGAAGATGAAGACGACCTGCGCCGCGCCAAGGACAGTGCAAATCGCAACCTCGCATCGCTGAAAGCGGCGCTGAATCTCGCCTTACATGATCGACTTGTCGCGACGGACGCTGGCTGGAAAACCGTGGCGAAATTCAAAGACGTGGGCCGCAGACGACAAGCGTTCCTCTCAGCCGACCAGCGCAAGGCTTTGATAAGCGCCTGTGCCACCGATATAAGACAGTTGGCGACCGCTATGCTGTTGACCGGCGCGCGGCCCGGCGAGCTTGCAAATGCGTCCGTCCGGCACTTCGCCCGTGAGCAAGGGACTCTCGCTCTTGAGGGCAAAACTGGGCACCGTGTTATTACCCTTTCGTCCGCAGCCATCGCCTTCTTCGCCGAACAGACGAAGAACAAGATAGGGAACGCGCCCATCCTAGCGACGGAGTTCGGGCAGCGCTGGAACAAGGATTCGTGGAAGAAACCCTTCAGAACCGCCGTGCTGGCTGCAAAGCTTCCCTCAACGGTCGTCATGTACTCCCTTCGGCACACGGCCATCAGCGAGTTCATTGCGAATGGTGCAGACAGCTTCATCGTAGCGAGGTTGGCAGGAACGTCGACTGCCATGATCGACAAGCATTACGGACATCTACGCCACGACAAGACGCGAGCGAAGCTGGACGCGATTGCAATGCTGTAACCCGCTGCGCCGATCTCGTTCGCCGGGAGAGTGACGCCGAAACCTAATTTGGCCGCGCCGTTTGCTGAGCCGATCGCAGAAACGGTCGGACTGTATCGCCGCCCCAATCGATCGCATAAAAATCAATGACCGAACGTCTCAGTTCGACCCATTAGTCGTTCAGAGCGGAGTCGCCGCCACGGCCCCTTTCAAGGGCGGTCACTCGATCAGGTCACTGCATTCCCAGATGACGGTGGCTGCTATCGCCGGGAGTTCGCGTACGATGACCGTCCCCGTTCATGCGGTCGCCATGTTCCGCCGAGCGGTACGGTCGTCGTCTTTGAGCACGCACTGCCGTTCAATAAAAGCTTAATAGACTTGGTGTCGTACCGCACATATAAGGCAAAAAAAGCCTTCGACTTTGAAAGTTCTAACTAATCTTGTTCCTAGACATCGAGTCATACCATTGTGTTTGCTGCATAACAGTTAATCCGAAAAGCCTCCCCGATAAAAATCAACTACAAGACTTCGGTAATATCGCTAAGGATTGGCACACGTCGTCGCGAGAAGCATTCCTGAAGAATGCCGAACAATTTCTACCTAGTTTGCGCAACGGCCGAAAGAGGAAGTTGTCATGACGGGAAAATGGGTCCGGCAAACTGCCGCGGAACCGGCAGTCGTGTTCGTTCATGGCGTCCTGTCCTCAGGCGAGGCCTGTTGGATGAACAAGGAGAGCGGCGCCTATTGGCCTCAGCTGGTGGCCGACGCTGATCCGGTGTCCGGTTCGAGCGTATATGTGTCGACCTATCGCACAGGCACAGACGCGGGTACTTACAGCGTCAACGACGCGGCCAAGGCCGTGTTCGAGGAACTCCGATTGGATGGCGTGCTTGATCACGGATCCATCGTGTTCGTCTGCCACAGCATGGGAGGCCTCGTGGTGCGGCGCATGTTGGTGCAGCAGCGAAAAGAACTTGCCGGCAAACAATTGGGTTTGTTGCTAGCCGCGTCGCCGTCACTCGGTTCGAGCTATGCCAATTGGTTGACACCGATCGCTCGCTTTTTTTTAATCACGCCCAGGCCGACGTCATGCGCTTGGGCGAAGACAACCAGTGGCTGGCGACTCTGGACGATGACTTCCTCAATCTCCTCGACGAGCACAATATTGCAGGGCGCGAACTTTACGAAGACATATCGATCTTCAAAAGCGGATTGCTCTCTCTTGGGCCCATAGTGTCGCCTTTAAGTGCGCGGCGTTATTTTAGAGATCCGCTGAAGATTCCTGGTTCGAACCATTTTACGATCGCCAAGCCGGAAAACAGCCAGGCTTTGCAGCACAAGGTGCTGATGGAATTTATCCTCCAGCGCCAACAAGTGCTGCACGAGGAAGTTCCCTCAGTAACTCCAAATACGGCCTCGGTGAGCGTAAGCGCACCATCTGCGGCCGAAATACTCGCTCACGAGAACTTGGCCGACTATCTGCTCGCTGCCAATGAGATTGCACTGGGTCGGCTGGTGGCGTGTGTCCCAGCAGGAGCTGGCGTCGAGGCGGCTTTCGTAAAGGAAAAGTTCAGACGGCAATATCTAGCCGCCACCGATAGCGCTGACATTCACGACCGAGTTGCGGCTGCTTCCGCACTGGTAAATGCGCTATACCCCGAATTCCAAGGCCGTTGGTATTTGGTGAGCGTAACGAGCAGTGAACTCGCGCCCATCATTAACCCGCCGGAAGACGTTCTTCGGACGGCTCTGACCGCTTCCAGACTTAAGGGCCCCCGGATGCTCGCCGCAATGATCGCTGAGATGCCGCTGCCCGCCATTATCGCTGCGCGCCACGAAGTCGACGCCATGTTGCGGGCCTTGCTGAAGGGAGAGGCCGCATGAAACGCTTTCTTACCACGGTGCTCTTTGCGCTGGCGTGCGTCAGCGCTCTTATACCGGCGTTCGCGCAGATCACGCAGAATCTGCGCGACGAGGTGATGCAGCAGGCGCAGTCGCTGGCGTTATCTTCTTCGGCGCTTCGAGAAGAATTGCGACTAACCGGTTTTCTCGACGACGCAAGGACAGATCAGATCGTCGAGCACTCGCCTCCTGCCCACGCGCTTGCCTGGGCGGCCTTGCAGGCCGAACGGAAGCGGCCTGGCGCGGCATTGGAACTGCTGCAGACCGTGGCCCAAGGCATCGCTGCGCATCACACGAACGCTATTCGGTTTGAACCACAATTACAAACGTTTTTCAGCCAATTTCCGCCCAACGCACCTGTGCCGTCGCCGACCGCGCACAGATTCGCTTTTGATCGCACAGTCGAGTCAACGTCTGACGTCGCGGCGCGCCTGCCCACGCCCGCCCGGGAGTTATTAAAACCGCTCGCCAAATACTCGGGTGTCTATCCAGGCGGTATGCGCGGCCTAATGGTCGACGTGCTGCGGTTGCCGGAGACCGACGCCATGGACATTGAACAGTCCTCCTCGGATGCGTCGCACGCGCTGTTCCTTGGCATAGAGCGCGCACCGATTCCACCGCCCCAAGAACAGCACTTGCGCGACGTTCTCGCCGCGCTGCTCGTGCATGGCGGCAAGGCCATTCGCTTCGAAGACGCCGTGACCCGGTTCGGCAGCGATCATGTCGCGTCGAATGATGGCAGAGGGCAGAAACGCGAACCTCTGGTCGCTGCGCGCGAAGCGTCGCAGAATTCCGTGTCAGCCGATACGGTTCGAGAACACGACGAGATCATTGCCCTCGCCGGAAGAATGGTGGACAACTTGCGCAACCACCCAGATCAACCGTCTCCCGATCTGTCGGGCGGTGGCGGCGGCGGTGGCGGTGGCGGTGGCGGTGGCGGTGGCGGCGGGAGCCCACATCCCCCGGCGGAACCAATGTCGCGTACGCCCAGTTTCGAACTTACCGCGCGGCAATTGCATTCGGAGAGCATCGAGCCGGTCCACGCAATGCCCGGCTTCTCCGGAATGCGCGCCATGGGTGGCGGTCGCGGTGGCGGCGGCATCGTTATGGGCAGTGCAGTTGCCTCGTCCCTTTCCGGAAAGCCGCTTGCGATTTCGTTCCGCAGGATCGAGCGCTCCGACCGCGTCGTGCCAGTGGTCGCGATGAATGACGGCCGGGTGCTGTTCGGGCCGCCCGTCCGGCCAGATGTACTTCTCGCCGCCTACCGGATCGGCTTCGGCGATCCGCGGCGGAAGGTGCAGCCCCTCTCCGCAAGCGGTTCGAAAGGCGAGGTGCTCATCTCGCTGCTTGTGCGCCGACAGCGGCCGGTCGAGTTGTCGGAGTTCCTTGTGAGTCCCGCGATCTCCGACCTAGCCATCGGGCGGGATCTAATCGTCACCGACGGCGCCGAATTCCTGTTTTCGGAACAGTTGGATCATCGGCTTGGCGCCACCAACGGCCCTCCGCCGCCGACGAACGCTAGGGTCCTGAACGTCGTAGAGTGGCGACGTGCGGTGGAGGCAGGCCAATTCGGCGACTGGTACCGCTTCGCGGAGCGGCCCTCGTTGATCTCGGCGAAGGGTGACGTGATAGAGGTCCGTGCGCAATCCGGCGAAAGCCGTGAGGTGTTGTTCGAATTCGTTCGACCTGCGGACCCGCCTGGGGTGAGTCACCCATTGCCCGAGCGTTCGATCATCATCAGCGGCGCGCCCGACACCTTGCCCGAATTAGGCACGCTCAACGATTTTCTGCAAACGGCCGCCATCCTGCGGTGGGGCGCCGGCGCGGGCGCCAAGTGGATCAACGGCGGCCTCAAGGTCAACACCCTCAATGACGTGCGCACCGTGGTGCTTCGTGACGGCACCGTAACCTTCGATTCGCACGGCGCCGTGGAAATCGAACTCCAGGAAATACGCGTCCTGACCGCCGCGGCGATGGCTTCCGTCCCTCAGGACAAGCTCCCCGACGCGAAAAAACTCAATGACGCCATTGCCAGCGTGCGTAAGCTGGACCTGCTGCAGGCGGAGATGGACGCTCGCGGGTATTCCTCCGAGATCACCAGCCAAGCGACGCAACGTGCCGCGATGAGCGAGTTCGCAGGCAATTCAAGTCCTGTGCTGTCGGCCATCCTTGACATCCTGAGAAAGGACATGCCTAAAGCCGACTTCCAGCAGTTGCAATTGGACTTGGCCGCTTGCAAGGACAAGACCACCTGCAGTAGGCCTAGGCTCGTGCTTATGAAATTCATAAACGTCGAACCATGGGCCCGAGGGTTGCTTGAGGCAGGCATGTCCGATTGAGCAAAGACCACATTCAACCGCGCCTGCAAAAATCCGTTACGCAAACTCATCGCCTCGTACGCGGCCGGTTATCGTCGCACGGCCTGGGAAGACAACATCCACTGATTGTTCGTCTTCGGCAATCGAATGGCCGTTTGTTTGCGGGGAGCCGCCGTCCGAACGTCCGAGCGACGCGACAAACGAATGACGCTTCATGGCCCGGCCAGAAACGCACTGCTCGTTCACCCACGTTCAAGCCGTCAATTGCACTGCAATAGACGGCTGCACTGGCCGTGCCTTGCAACCGGTTGCAAAGTGGACGAAGCATAGTTCTGCGGGGCGCGAGCGGGTCTGCATGAATGCGGACTCGCATAACGTCTGACGGCTGGCGTTCAGTGCGCGTCCGATCGAAGCGATGGACTGCCCTTGCACTAACCGTTCGCGCGCGTCAGCTTCTGTTTGTCGCTGAGTGCTCCGAGCCGCCCCAGCACCTTGCGGGCGTCCCTCGCACGAGCAAGGCAGGCGCCCGTGCGTGCCCCCACCAGATCGCGTTCGAATTCCGTCACAGCGGACGACACAGACATTGCCATCTTGCCGGCGGCGCTAGCTAGGTCCGCACCGCCGAGTGCCAGACAATGTGCGCGAATGCCCGCTTGCTCCAAGTCCTCGACAGTCGTGCACACATCCATCGCATTGCGCCCGAGTCGATCAACCCCCGTAACTACCAGCACGTCGCCAGCCTCTAGCCGGTCGCAGAGCTTGGAGAGGCCTTTGCGTTGACCGGCTGCAACGGACCCTGACACGCACTCCACAACCACGGGGCGCGGCTCGATGTTAAATCCCGCCGCGCGTATCTCGTGAAACTGGCTCTCGGTGGTCTGCTCGGCGCGCGTCATCGGGCATTTGCGCCTCATCCGTTCGGGTTTTCATGCGTTGTACCGAAAAGCGCCTTCGCGGCCAAGCGCAATCGCTGCGTGACGTCGACAGTGCTGAAGCCACCGAGCACTGCCACGCCCAGCCACCAGAACGATTCAGTGCCCTGCTGGATGTCAGTGGAGGTCAGCAACCGTGCCTTGAGTAGAATGACGAGCACGAACCCGAGGATCGCACCGACGAGCGGACGCGTGGCGTAGAGCGGCCACCAATGGGTCAGGTCGAGCTTACCGGTGTAACAAGCGTGCCCAACGAAGTCGACAAGCGATCGCAGAATGGCGCCGAGCGTCCCCCCCATAAACCCAAGCAGCAGCAACAACTGGATCTGGCCGACCTGCGTGGCGCCGGTCTGGTAGGCGAGCTTGTCGATCGCTGCCTGGTAGGAGCGAATGGTCGCATTGGTCGTCGACGCAGAGGTGGTCGAACCCACCTCTTCTTTGGGTCCCGTATCAAACTCAAGCAGATCCCGCAGTCGCAGTTGCAGTTCGGCGTCCAGCGACCCACGGTAAGTCAGCGAGTGATGTTCTGGATCATAGTGGAAAGCGGCAGGGCCGTCCTTGAGGTGCACGCCGGCCGGTAGTTCCCATGACACCGAGCTCTCGACGAAAGTCGCCTCGTTGAACTTCCGAATGGTGACGTACGCCCAGCTAATCGTGCCGAACGCCACCACCAGATGGCACAAGATGAGAATAGTCTTCTGCCATTGGGTAGCTGGGTGTAGCGGGTCATTTTGGTTGTCTCCGGATGCCTCTGCTGGAGCTGGGGTCGGAGCCGGAGGCAGGTTCATGTCACTCATGTCATTCTCGTCTTCTTTGTTGTGTCAGCAGATCGTGGCCAATCGCCGCAGGGCCGGGATGATGCCCGGCACTATGTCGACCAACGCGTCGCGCGGACGCCCCGTCGGCAGTGGCAGGTGCGCATAGCGGGCGAGCCTAAGGGCCCGCAGGACAGCGTACCAGGCAATGAGATCGTCCTCCTCGTCGGACAGGGCCTGCGGCCAAGCCTGTCGAAACTGCGGAAAAAACGGATCGGGACCGTGTACAGCAGCGGCGTAGCCCAGCGTCGCCAGCGGGTCTCCGCTCAGACAGCCCTCGAAGTCAATCAATCCGGCGACACGACCGTCTTCCTTGACAAGTATGTTGCCAAAGTTGACGTCGCCCCAAACGAGTCGCCGCGTCGCGCGCGCTGGTGCCGGCGGCCCGGCGCGAACAACGCGCTCGATTTCGCCCGCGAGCGTCGGCTCAAGCAGGCTATGGTGCTTAATCGACACCAAACCGGAACGCATCGCGTCGTGGACGAAGGAGTCCCATGAAGCGTCGCGCGCCGCCACGCTCGATACGAGCTCGCCCGAACCTACGAACGTAAGATCCTGCAGCCGGTAGAGATGCCCGGCAAGATCTTCAGCCAGGACGCGACGACGCGCGTCGTCGAAACCGGGCAGCCGGTCGGACAGAGTCTCGCCCTCGATGCGACGATATGCCACGTAGTTGAGCGGCGCAGACGGTCCAGCTCGCGAATCGCCAATCGGCTGCGGCACAGGCAAACCGGCACGGCAACAGCGCAGCAGCAGGTCGGGCTCTTGGTGCACGAGCGCCGACCGGGACGCCGGGTAAAACCGCACGATCACATCGTCGTCGCGTTCGGTGCGCACGCGGCACTTGAAAGTCATCATGCCCTGATGCAGCAGTTCGACGACGAGCACGCGTGTGCGCAACAGACCGCCGACAACGCGCGCCGCGGCCTCGGTGAGCGTAGAGACCGACGTGTGGTCCGGGGTGTTAGCCATGCACCGTCTCCAGGGCGCGCAGATCGGGCCGGAAGAACAGGCGCGCAAAATCGTCAAGCTGCGCTTCGTAGTTGCGATGTGCGCGCAGCCAGTCCCGCGTCAACGGATCGAATGTCAAGTCGAGCGTGCTCGCATAATGAACAATCCGGAACCAGAGCACGACGTTGCGATCTAGAGTTGCGGTCGGAACGTAGGGCCCGTGTGGGTAGTCAAAGCGGACCATCTTCATCACTCGTCGCGCCGCGTCGCGAGCCCCATTCTGTGGGTCGAAGGCTTCGCCCGTACGCAGATCGAAGGCGACCGCATTGGCCGTGAAGTCAAACTGGTCCAGGACGTCCACGATGTCTTCACAAGGCCAAAGGCCCGGGGCAAAATCCGCGACAGGGATCAGATCGGCGTACCTCACCTCACGGTCCGTGGGGTACCAGCGCGGTGAGCCGTAGGGGGTGGCATCCAGGCGGCCGGTACACCCGAGGTAGTCGATCGCCGACGCAACGGATGTGCCCTGCAGGAAGAAGTCGAAGTCCTTGGGGGCTGCTGGAACCCCCATTAGTACATTACGGACGACGCCCCCCGCCACGTAAACCCTCAGGTCATCGAAGGTCTGCATCGCCTCGGCCAGCGAAGGGTAGCCACACCAGACCTCAAGGTGTCTTCGAACGTCGACAAAAGCGTGGGTTAGAGTCATCGTCTTAGGCTGCGGCAGCCACACGGCTGCTTTCTATTTGGCCGCCGATTGTAGCAGGCTGAATCTCGGTCATAACTACGGCCCGTAGCGCCAGCGCCCATATAGCGCGGCATGTCCAAGGCGTGGCGCCGTCCGACATGCCGCTAAACCTTGTGACGCCTATTCCGTCTCCGCACTCCGCGCGTCGAAGGTTGCCAGCAAATAGAGCGCCAGCGCCCCAGAGAGATTTACCGCAAGCTCCGCGTGCCTTGACGCTGGTCTGGCCGCGCGCTTTCCCGTACCGTGGGCGTCACTTAGCCTGTTTCTCAGTGCGCCCAACCCCTCCACGACCGACTGGCACCCACCAAGGATTTGCTTGAACACGCCCTCGGTATGCTGGCTTGGAGCAAGGTTCAACGCCTTGGAAGTAAGACGGTATAGCTCAGGCAACTCGGGCGAGTCTCCGTAGACAATCTCAAGTTCATCAAGTATGTGCTTGCACGTGGTCTCAAGGAGGGTCCGGGCCATCGTTATGGCTCCTTCTGGGTCAGCCTGTCGCCGTTCTAGCGCTTTGCGCCAAGCCGTCTGGAGGTACTCAGCATCAAACTTCTCAATCGCGGCAGTTACTACGTGATCAGCCGGGCTAGATGCACCCTGCTCAATTCGCTCCAAGAGCGGCCTGAACTCGTTCCACAAGTAGGCTCGGCGCTCCGCATAGGTTGGGAACTTCTGCTTTATGAACTGCCAGAACTGGCTCAGGTCTCGGCAGGTTCTAACGAACTTCGGGGCCAGAGCCGCATATTCTGGGCGCGCAAGCAGTGAAGCCCGCAGGCTGCCATAGTCGCCCTCGTAAGCAGGGCCGTTGGTGGCGTGCGACACGAGGATGTTTTGCAGCGATTCAACTTCGTCCAGCAGTTGTGAAGAGTGCGGCACGCTCAATCTCCTGGGCAATGCAACCCGTTGCAAAAAAAGATCGGACAACGCGCCCCCGCTAGGATGCCGCCTGTTCGTAGCGGGAGCGTAGGCGCATGACAGTCTGGCGGCTCGTATGCAAGTCGCGGGCGATTGATGCTATGGAGTGCCCCTGTGCGAGCCTTTCTCGCGCCTGGGCCTCTTGCTTCTCTCCGAGCGCCCGGGGCCGGCCGAGCAACTTGCCTCCGTCGCGTGCGCGAGCGATGCCGGCAGCCGTGCGTTCCAGAAGCAAGTCGCGCTCGAACTCCGCAACGGCGGACAGAACGGACATCGTCATCTTCCCTGCCGCGCTTGTCAGGTCGGCCCCACCGAGCGCGAGACAATGCACGCGGATGCCCGCCCGCTCCAGGTCCTCGACAGTTGAGCGCACATCCATCGCGTTGCGCCCAAGCCGGTCGAGCTTCGTCACCACCAGCACGTCGCCGGCCTCCAGCCGGTCGCGCAGCTTGGCGAAGCCTTTGCGCTGGCTCGCCGCAACGGACCCAGAGACGCACTCGGCGACCACGCGGCGCGGCTCGATGTTGAAACCCGCCGCCCGTATCTCATGGACTTGATTGTCGGTGGTCTGCTCGGCGGTTGACACACGGCAATACGCGAAAACTCGGCCCATTGTTGTTCTCCAGTTCGAAAAGGCTGTACGAAACAATGACAGGGTACAAAACTGTGTCAAGCAGATTTTTGGACAGGTCGCCGGAGGCAGTCCGAAAACGACCGGTTTTGGACAAGCTATGTAGCTAAATCGGGCAGCAAACGACCCGTTGCAGCCGGTCGAGCAGTCTCTGTTCTAAGGGTAGGTATCGGAGTGGAACGATCATTCCGTGCCGTCGCCTGGGGGGCAAGTCATCGGCCTCTGCGGACGCTTAGACCCGTGAGTTGGTGAGGCGGCTTACGCCGTGCAAGGATGACGTCTTGCTCGACCCTCGAATTGCTCTCGAACTTAAGTTTGATTTCTCTATAAGCAATCAGCTTGTCGTTCACCAGATCGAAAGGAAGCGCCCGCAAGGTTAGGGATGGTGTTCAGAACTCGTTTTGCCGCACTGAGCCATCCACATAGGGCCGATGCGGTGGAAGCGGTGCGGCACCTGGCTCGAATGCAGCGCTACGTTCGGCATAAGGAAGGCGCCGATTGCCTGCCCGCGCGGGCGGCTTTTGCGCTCATGCAGCGGCCTCGCGCATCAGTCGTTCGCGCGTCATCCACAGATTGCTTAGAGCGAACAGCGTGTGCAACTCTGCGGGTTCTTCATCAAGCCGCGATAGCGCAACTTTAGATGCCACCGTGCGCGGCGATGAACATGGCGACGGCCGACCGGCAATAGGATTCGATTTCGTTGTCATCCTCTGCTCTCGCCTCATCGAAGCGTGCGACAAGCAGAAGATCGGATCCTTTGAAAAGCGCGGCAAACAAGCGGGCGGATCGGAGAGCATCGGGTACGTTCAGAATCGCTTTCGCGTGCAACTGACGCAACACGGCCTCGATTTGGGCGATGACATGGGCGGGCCCGGCTTCGTAATGGAGCTTGCTTAACGACTTTTGATTCGTCTTGTCGGCCAAAACCATGGCTTCGACACTGCGGACGTCCGGGCTCAACAGCGTGCGAAGCAGGGATGATCCCACCGCCATGAGCTGATCTTCGGCTGAACCGTCGACGCTTTCAGAAAGGGCCTGGGGTGCAAATTGATGGCAGTGGGCCACCATGGCCGCGCTGAACAGCGCCTCCTTGTTCTCGAAGTGCCGATAGATGCTGAGCTTGGATATCTTCGCCCGCTGCGCGACCTTGTCCATGGTCGTCGCTTGAAAACCCAATTCCACAAAGAGCTCGCAGGCGGCGTCGACGATCGTTTGGCGAAGCGCCTCGTTGGCGGGCCGGCCGCGCCGGCTCTGGCTGTTTTCGGTCACAACAATTCCAGTACTTGACAGTATTCAAATTCTTGCACTACGATACCACGCAGTATCTTAAATGTGCAAGCCAAGGACAGGTTTCAACCAGTTGCCCAAATCAGGTTTCCCCGGGGCGCCTGGCGATATCGAATGCGGGATTGTGGGGCCGATCAATACAGCCATCAGCAACTTTCTCGCCAATGCCGAAGCCCTACTCGCTGACCGTCTCAAGCGCGTATCGCTGGACGATATTGCACACCACGCCCAGCCCACCCCTCCAATCACAACACGGAGCCCATCACCATGGATGACGTCATCATCATCGGCGGCAGCTTCGCCGGCCTCGCCGCCGCCCTGCAGCTCGGTCGTGCCCGCCGCAAGGTCACGGTTCTCGATACCGGCCGGCCGCGCAACCGCTTTGCAGGCCACTCGCATGGCTTGCTCGGCCACGATCACAAGCCACCGCTGGACATCCTGGTCGAGGCGCGGCAGCAGTTGACGCGCTATCCAACGATCAGGCTGGTCAATGCCCGGGCCGAGAGCGTGTCTGGCGCCATCGACGATTTCTGCGTCGTCACTGACGATAACGAAAGCCTGAGGGCGCACCGCCTGATCCTGAGCTATGGCGTCGCCGACCAGATGCCTGATGTTCCGGGCTTTGCCGAAAGCTGGGGCACGTCCATCGTGCCCTGCCCCTATTGCGACGGCTTTGAAGTCGCCGGCCAGCATTGGGGCCTCGTCTGGTCCAGCCCGCAGTCGCACCAGTCTGCCAGGCTGTTCCGCGATTGGACGGACAAGCTGACTGTCTTCGCCGATGGTCATGACATTGCGCCCGATATCCAAGTCGATCTGGCGCGTCGCAACATACCTGTCGTCGATGGCCGGATCGTCGAGATCGCCCATCACAAGGGCCATATCAACACCGTCAATCTCGATACCCGCCGCAATGTCGCGGTCGACGTCCTGTTCGCCCATCCGCGCAACAAGCCGTCCGCACGCCTGCATGAATCACTGGGCCTCGCCACGGTCGATACGCCCACCGGCATCGTCCTCAAAGTCGACGAGCGCCGCCAAACCAGCATGCCCGGCATCTACGCCGCTGGCGACCTCGCCACGCCCTTCTTGCCCTCGGTCACCCAGGCTTCATCGCAGGGCGCGATGGCGGGTATCTTCGCCCAGCAGTCGATGGTGGTTTGAGAGCACAGATCCCTGCTCTTGTTGCGTCGTCGCCTTCGAAAAGGTTGGCGTAAATCGACGCGGCGAAAGGCGGATCGTCGAGTCAAGGAGATGACATGGCAAAGCAAAGTGCTGATCAGGTGGGTGACTGGAATGGTCAAAGCGGGGAGCGCTGGGTCGCCAACCAGGCCCGGCTCGACGCTCTGGTGGCGGTGTTCGGCCAGGCCGCGATCGAAGCCGCCGCGCCCGCGACGGGTGAGCGCGTGCTGGACATCGGCTGCGGCGCGGGTGCGTCAAGTCTGGCTCTGGCCGCTCGCGTCGGCGCGGGGGGCCAAGTGCTGGGCGTGGACATATCCGAACCGCTGATCGATCGAGCGCGCGCGCTTGCGCGCCACGATACGCCGGCCCTGTTTCAGGTGGCCGACGCCAGCAGCGCAGAGCTGCCCGAAGGCGCGTTCGACATTCTGTTCTCGCGTTTCGGCGTGATGTTTTTCCCCGATCCGACAGCGGCGTTCGCCCATATGCGACGCGCGCTCCGGCCGGGCGGCCGGGTCGCTTTCGTCTGCTGGCGCGGTGCGGCCGAGAACGATTGGATGCGACTGCCGGTGGGCGCGCTCAAGGACATCGTCCCGCCGAGCGCGCTCCCCGATCCCGAAGCGCCCGGCCCGTTTTCGTTCGGCGACCGGAAGCACGTGGCGCGCATCCTGACGGCGGCCGGTTTCACCGAAATCGTTATCTCGCCCTTCGACGCGGCCGTCCCATTCGGCGAGGGCGAAACGCGGGACGCGGCGATCGACGACGCAGTGAGGATGACGCTTGAGGTCGGCCCGCTGTCGCGTGCGCTCGCTGGTCAGCCCGACGACATCCGCGCCCGTGCCTCCGCCGCAGTTCGTGCCGCCTTCGCGAGCCTCCCCGGCGAGGGGTCGGTGATGATCAACGGCGCGGCATGGGTCGTCATGGCACGAAATCCGGCAAGCTGACAGGGATTAACAGGGGAGATGCCTCCGCTCGGTGGAACAGGGCGTCTTTGGCCGGCCAGATTGATGTCCCTTCTGGCCGCTGAACGAGCGCTCGCCTTGCGACAATCAGATGGCCGGTTGCGAAGCAGAGCCGACGCCTGAGCGGCCTTCCGGCGGCGCATGTGACCGGCAGTTTGTGGCCGAACTGGGCCTGACGACCAGACACCGTACGCCCGATCAAGTCCAGACTTCTACAGGTGCATTGGATGACGGGAATCGCCTCTTGAGTCGATTACTTGACGAACCCTCGCTGCCTTCTCTCCGCGTCGATCCGCTCCACTTCACCTTGCCAGTGCTTTTCTTGGTCGGCGTCATTGGCGTTCATCGCGCGAAGCACGTTATTCATCGCCTCTATCTTGGCTCGCCTCAAGTTCGCCTTGACGCGAAGCGTCTCATAGTCGCCATAGTCCACGGGTTTATAAGCTCCGCCCAGCACCGAGTGTGCATAGATTCTGTACATCTCAGTGGCAATGACGGCTGCCTGCTCGCCATCCATGCCTTCGCTTTCCAACGCGAGTACAAACGCATGCGTGTCCATTGAACATCCTTATCGCAGTTCATTCACTTCGGCAGGTGACGCCAACACAGCCCACTCCCATGTCGCGGAACCTGCGGGCCATTTTGACGTCCACGTCCTTCCCCAAAGGAGGATTGCATACCAACCCTGACAGCCTTACAGTAAATGTATCCATGACCGAACACACATCGTCATAGCGAAGCCAGCCGCTCTGTCGGTGAAAGCGCATCAGCCCTGAATGCGGGCGGCCCCACTGAAGTCTTTATATGGGCGCGTGACGGGCCGGCGCCACTATGGCAACCGGAACACCGTCTGCTTCTCGGCACGGAACTGCCCCAGCTCGTTCAGCGCTTCATCTACACGGCCCCGGATCTCCTTCTTCATTCGGGATCACTTCCAGATGTGTAAAAGGATGCCCGTGGCGAGCCCGATAGCGACCGCAGCGGACCAGATTTGGTTGCGCAGGCCGGACACGGCAATCGTCAAGTCCTGCTTCGTCGCAAGCTGGTCGATCGAGGTCCCCTCGTTGATGCACTCGGCCAACGCTTCAGCCGCTTCCTGGGTCATGCCGCCCTTGGTTTGCATGTGCCGTGCAAATTTGAGAGTGTCGATCATGCTCTTCTCCGTTGTGTCAGCTAACAGCAGGGTGGTCTCACGGACCAGCCGGCCGTCAGGATGGTCCCACAGACCAGGCTGCCGTCAGGGTGGTCTCACAGACCAGGCTGCCGTCAGGGTGGTCTCACGGACCAGCCGGCCGTCAGGATGGTCCCACAGACCAGGCTGCCGTCAGGGTGGTCTCACAGACCAGGCTGCCGTCAGGGTGGTCTCACAGACCAGGCTGCCGTCAGGGTGGTCTCACAGACCAGGCTGCCGTCAGGGTGGTCTCACAGACCAGGCTGCCGTCAGGGTGGTCTCACAGACCAGGCTGCCGTCAGGGTGGTCTCACAGACCAGGCTGCCGTGCCAGCGCGACTGCTTGGTTGATGCGGTGGATCGTGTCGGCATGCGTGCTGCGGAAGTACAGGCTGGTCTCCTGGTGCTCGCCGAACACCGTGACGATCGCACGGGCTTCATCGAGCGTGAAGACAGCCTGCAAGCGGTTGCGAGCGTTGCGAGCTTCGAACGCCGGGCGGGGTAGCATCCCCTTAGCCATCCACCGGTAAAGCACCTGGAGGTCCCGGTTTAATGCCTGCGCCAGCTCGTCGAGCATGACCGTTTTCGCGCTGCCACGCGCTACGCCGTTCTGCTCGATGTCGCGCGTCTTCGCGAAGGCGTCAAGCATCGGGAGATTACGCCGGCAGTCCTCGCCCTCACTCACCTCGAATCCGGCAACGCGACGCGCCTCAAACTGCGTCTGTCGCGCGCGTTGTAAAACCTCGGTCCGATAGGTCGGGTCGTCCTGATACCGCTGGCGACGACGAGCGTTGCGTTCCTCGCCCCAGTAGCGATCCTTCTTCGAATCTGTAGGAGCCGTTTTGGTAGTTCCCATGCGCCCTCCTAGTTTGTCTGGATGCAACTATGACATGGCAATGGGACATATGTTAGATATTTCGCATACCTAATTTTTGCAACCGGTTTCAAAATCTGTGTATCCACCTCCCCGACAACATCGCTACGCGCGCAGCCACACGATTGTCTGGCAGCTAAAAGCGCATCAGTCGCCAGCCTCGAATGCGCGTGCCGCCGCCAAACCCGTTATAGGGGCGCGTGACGGGCCGGTGCCATTGGGGCAACCGGAACACCGTCTGCGACCTATCAAAGACAAGGGTGACGAACTGGAAACGATGCACGACGGGCTCTATGTCATTCGCACCTCCCAACTGTCAGCCCATGTCATGCCATGTCTTGTGAGGTTTGCTATAGGCAGCCACCGCTCAGGCACATCGGTAAACGAATTTAGGTTTGCGTGCGTGTTCTTAAGAGCATGCAACCGGTTTCAAAATCCGCATAAAAAAGACGACAACGCTCATTTGAGATGTCATAGATGACTGTGAGCGGTGAGACCATCGCTCCAGCTTTTAGCCCGCCCCAAGGTCCCATATCGGCGTTGCGTCGACGCCAAGGTCTTCGATTATCGAGCACGCCGCCACCAACAATTCGACTCGATCATGGGTAGACAGACTCCCTAAGAAGCTTCTGACGTAGCGCGACGCGTCGGACAGCGCCCTATCGCCACAAGCCTGCCCCCGCTCCGCTCGCCAGCGGACGCTATCGAGAAACTGAGTGCGTGCTTCTCGCGGAAGCCGGGCACTGACGAGATAGCTGCGTGCTTCGCTCGTAGTCAGTTGAATTCGCTTGAACTCAATCCCGAGGAATTCAATCCCGTCTCGTACGTCACGCGGCTCTTCCCAGTCGATTTGCAAGGGCCCCGCCGGATGCCTTTCAAAAAACTGCTGAAAACGGCACACTTGTGCACTCACATCGTCTTGCGACTCTCCCAGCACAAACAGGTCGTCGCCGTAAGAAAACACGCGGCCAGGCGGTAACGGCTGCAACCCTGCTTCGATTAGCCAGTAAGCGACAAGCGGTGATGAGGCTGCGCCTTGTGGCAGAGCCAGCGAGGGTCCGGATGCAAAAGACTCGTCACATCTCCGTAGGTAATGCTCATATCTTCGGTGGTCTCTTTCTCTCTGGTCGATTGCCTCCTTTACGTCGATTGCTACAGTGTGTTGAATGACCTTGGGCGTGAGTGGCAACACCTCCTGCGCCAAGTCAAGTCGTATGTTGTCAAAGCAGTTCCGAATATCGACCTTCGCGCAGTGAGTCAGCAGAGGGTTGTCTTTGAGCATTTGCGTGATCGTCTCCACGACGGTCGACATACCTCCGCCATACAAAGCCTGTCCGCGATACATACGACACGAAGCCGCAGCCAGTGCCGCATCCACCAATCGCTGACGCGTGGAACGTACGATTCCGAACGTGTAGAACGTCCGCCAACGGCCATCGCCTTTTGACTTGCCTCGGCGATAGAACGGCTCCAAGCAAGGGACCGAAGGATCAAGCGACCACGGCAGCATTTCGCCCCCCTCTTGCTGATCTCTCCATCGTGCGTAGAGCGCCGCCTCGCGCTCGGGCAAAGTCTGAAATCGGAATGGCCCTTTGCCACCGAGCCACGTTTCGTGGAGAACATGGAAGTGGACCAAACGTGACCGCAAAAAGGTCTTCACCGCCTCCCTTAGTACTCGCTTAGGCCGCTCGGTCGTCAGACACAATGACTCTTGCCGAACGCCCTCGATCAATTCCCCGTAGCGCTTAGCGCAACGCCGACGCCATTGTTGAAAATTAGGATCGCATCGGTAGCCATAAACCAGCGGACTGAGACCACGGTCCCGCACGAGTCGGGGAATGATACGAGGCAGTTGCCGAGTCGATCCGGCTGCATGCTGGGGGGAAAGCAACCTGTTCGCCGACGCGCCACGCGATTCCGCCGGGATGATTGTTGACCGAGCATCGGCAATGGAGCGAGGCGTGATGATCATTTGCTCACCTCATACAGAGAGAGCGAGTCGCCCCCGGTGCTCAGCCGAGAGTCGATCCAGCGACCAATATCCTCCTGACGCCATGCAACCGCCCGGCGACCGATACGCACTGGAGCAGGAAAACTCCCGCTTTTGATCATGACGTAGATGGAGCTTTTGCGGAGGCCTGTAAGCCCGCAGACATCAGGCAGCCGGTAAAGACGCAGTCCGAATTGTGTGTTTTCCATAGGAGTTCATCCGTGTCCGAATGGCTCCATTGTGGGAAATCGCACGGCGGCAACAAGAGGGGTGGATTTTGAAACCAGTTGCAAAACGCGGTATTCGATGCGGAGATGCACCGTGGCGTCGAACTTTGATGAGGAACGCGCGAGAACGCATTTCCGTACGTTTTCCGTACGACGGCAACAGAAAAGTTGCCCTATTCGCCAACTTGCTGTTTTATATATGCTTTTTGGTGCGCCCGGCTGGGATCGAACCAGCAACCCCTGCCTTCGGAGGGCAGTACTCTATCCATTGAGCTACGGGCGCTTCACCACAAAACTGCGGGGAATCTACGCGAAAGCGCGCCAACCAGAACGGACGCGACGCCAACGCGAGAGACCGCAAGGATACCCGGTTTCGGCCGAACCGTCCACAGGACGGCCTCCGACGCCCATCCGAGCGTCTTCCCCGAGCTCTGCCATCGTCCATGCCGATCCGGGTAAACGCCTGCTGAACACCGTCCTGGCCCCCTCGCCGCCGCCGAAAGCTTGCGTCTATAATCGTCCGTGGCTGATAAAGAACAAGAAGTTGCCGTCGCGCTGTACCGCTCACACACCCACGGAGACGAGACAAGCATGAGCGAAGCACCACACGGAGCCCCGATTAAAACCCCAGCACAGCTCATCGCCGCGGTCATCGCCGGGTTTGCTGTGCCGATCGTCATCATCGTTCTGCTCGCCGTCTACGTCGATAATTCGACGCGCACCGGCGCCGGCACCGACTCTCTCTCCGAAGCCGAAGTCACCTCCCGCATCCATCCGATCGCCCAAGTCGAGATCCGCGACGCCAACGCACCGCGCGTCTACAAGACCGGCGAGGAAGTCTACAAGGCGGTCTGCTCGGCGTGTCACGCGTCGGGTGCCGCAGGCGCGCCGAAATTCACCAACACCGCCGACTGGGCGCCGCGCATCGCGCAGGGCTTCGACACGCTGTGGCACACCGCGCTGTCCGGCAAGGGCGCCATGCCGCCGCGCGGCGGCACGAGCCCCGACGACTACAGTGACTTCGAGATCGCGCGCGCGGTCGTCTATATGGCGAACAATTCGGGCGCGAGCTTCCCCGAGCCGGCGCTGCCGGCATCCGGCGCGGCCGCGGCATCCGGCGCGGCAGCGGCATCCGGTGCAGCAGCGGCATCCGGTGCAGCAGGTGCATCGAATGCGGGCGCGGCCCAGGCCGCCGCGGCGATGGCCGCAATGGCCAGCGTGCCGCAGACTCCCGCCCCGGCAGCAGGTGGCGCGCAAAGCGCGGACGCCTCGCAGGCCGGCAAAGCGCTGTATCAGTCGGTATGCCAGGCCTGTCACGCGACCGGCGTGCTGAACGCGCCGAAGTTCGGTGACAAGGAAGCATGGGCGCCGCGCCTGAAGGACCCGATGAACACCGTCTATAACTACGCGCTGCACGGCAAGGGCGCGATGCCGCCGAAGGGCGGCTCGAACGCATCGGATGCGGACGTGAAGGCCGCGGTCGACTATATGGTCAGCGCGGTGAAGTAAAGCACGCGGCATCGGTCGTCGCTGAAATGAAAAATCCCTGCATGCGCTAACGCGATGCAGGGATTTTTTATGTGCAATCGCAAGCAACCGCACCTGGTGGGCACTTGCCGTCCCGCCCGCTCACGACTTCTGCAACAACGCCTTCAGGCTCGCGAGCCGGTCCTTCGGCGACATCGGCGCTTCTTCCGGTGTCGGCGGCGGCGCATCGTCGAGCAGCATTTCGTTGATGAAGCGCGACGCCTCGCAGACGACCGTCTCCCGCGCCCGCTTGCGCTTCTTGCACCAGTTCAGATGCAAGCTGCGCTGCGCGCGCGTGATCGCGACGTACATCAGCCGGCGTTCCTCCTCGATGCGCGCGTCATCGATCGGCTCGTCGTCCGCGCCGCCGCGATGCGGCATGATGCCTTCCTCGACGCCGACCAGGAACACGTGCGGATACTCGAGCCCCTTCGACGCATGCACGGTCGACAGCCGCACCGCATCCGGATCTTCCTCGCGGCCTTCGAGCATCGACATCAGCGCGACCGTCTGGATCAGCCCGAGCAGGTTCTTGCCGGTGTCGCCGAAGCCGTCGGCGGTGTCGTAGCCGGTCGCCTCGCTGCCGCTGCCGTGCTCCGGCTCTTCCTTCGTGCCCTTGCGCTTGAGCCACTCGATGAACTCCAGCACGTTCTGCCACTTCGCCTGCGCCTGGCGTTCGTCGAACGCGTCGTACAGATACGCTTCGTAGTGGATCGCCTCCATCAGCTCATTGAGTAGCGTGCCCGCCGCGTCCTTCTCCGCGCGGTCGCTCAGGCGCTGCATGAAGTCGCAGAACGCGCGCATCGGCTCGATCTGACGCGGCGACAGACGCGCCTCGATGCCGCCCATGTAAACCGCCTCGAACAGCGACACCTTCGCCTGACCCGCGAACGCGCCGAGCGCCTCCAGCGTCGTATTGCCGACGCCGCGACGCGGTGTCGTGATCGCGCGGATGAACGCGGGATCGTCGTTCGCGTTGGCGATCAGACGCAGGTACGCGCAGATGTCCTTGATCTCGGCCTTATCGAAGAACGACTGGCCGCCCGACAGCACGTACGGAATCCGTTCGCGGCGCAGCACCTGCTCGAAGATGCGCGCCTGGAAGTTGCCGCGATAGAGGATCGCGTAGTCGCGGAAATTCGCGCGCCGCTCGAACTTGTGCGCGGACAGCCGAAACACGACGGACTCCGCCTCGTGCTCCTCGTCGTTGCAGCCCGTCACCGTGATCGTGTCGCCCATACCGTGCTCGGACCACAGCTTCTTCTCGAACAGCTTCGGATTGTTCGCGATCACGTTGTTCGCGGCGCTCAGGATGCGCACCGTCGAGCGGTAATTCTGTTCGAGCTTGATCAGGTGCAGGTTCGGGAAATCCTTGCCGAGCTGGCCGAGGTTTTCGAGGGTCGCGCCGCGCCAGCCGTAGATCGCCTGATCGTCGTCGCCGACCGCCGTGAACGCCGCGCGCTTGCCGGCCAGGAGCTTCACCAGTTCGTACTGGCATGCGTTGGTGTCCTGATACTCGTCGATCAGCAGATAGCGCAGCTTGTTCTGCCAGCGGTCGCGCACCTGCTCGTTGTTCGCGAACAGTTCGGCGGGCAGACGGATCAGATCGTCGAAATCGACCGCCTGGTACGCATGCAGCGTCGCCACGTAGTTGCGATAGACGATCGCCGCCTGATGCTCGTCCTCGGTCGAGGCGGTCGCGATCGCCTGCTCGGGCATGATCAGGCCATTCTTCCACAGCGAGATGATCGACTGGATCTTGCGAATGAAGCCCTTGTCCGTCGAGCCGACCTGCTCCTGGATCATGCCGAAGCAGTCGTCGGAATCCATGATCGAGAACTGCGGCTTCAGGCCGACATGCTCCGCCTCCTGACGCAAAATCTGCACGCCGAGCGAGTGGAAGGTACACACCGTCAGCTGGTTCACGGGCACCTTGCGGCCTTCCTTTCCGGGTGAGGTCAGCGTCTTGCCTTCGAGCAGCTTGCCGACGCGCTCGCGCATCTCCGCCGCGGCCTTGTTCGTGAACGTGACGGCGGCGATGTGGCGTGGCTCGAAGCCCTTCGCTTCGATCAGGTGCGCGATTTTCTGCGTGATCACGCGCGTCTTGCCGCTGCCGGCGCCGGCGAGCACGAGACAGGGACCGTCGAGATAACGGACCGCTTCACTTTGAGCGGGGTTCAGGCCTGCGGACATCGTTTGTGGACGGGTAATACGGTTGAGGGCCGCTGAGGTCGGACCGGCGGGTGGCGCC
The DNA here is from genome assembly GCF_050436525.1 of Paraburkholderia sp. 35.1. Classification (NCBI taxonomy): domain Bacteria; kingdom Pseudomonadati; phylum Pseudomonadota; class Betaproteobacteria; order Burkholderiales; family Burkholderiaceae; genus Paraburkholderia; species Paraburkholderia sp. 35.1. Next base: position 1,847,855 of record NZ_JBNDMJ010000003.1, read on the forward strand.
GGCCGAAGGCCCGGGGCATGCTGCGCGGCGCAGTGCGCGCGAGAGGTGCGATGTTAACATGGCCACTGCGATGGCCACCGCGATGGCCACCGCGATGGACGCCCTCGTTGGATGCCTCGATGGTTCGGACGCCCCGACGGGCTGCGCGCAACGCCGGCAGTCATGCTCAGCCCCCAGTCCAGCCCACAAATGCCACAATGACCAGATTGCGCGCCGCCGCCGCGGTGGCAAGGCGGCGCGCCGCTCCTCCAGGAAGACTCGCATGTCCGCATCGCTGAAAATTGGATTGATGGGCTACGGCTTCGCCGGCGCGACGTTTCACGCACCGGTGATCGAACACTGCGGACGCGCGAGGGTCGCCGCGATTGCGACCGGGCAATCCGAGCGCGCGCACGCCGACTTTCCGCACGCGAAAATCGTCGCCGATCTCGACGCGCTGCTCGCGCTCGACGACATCGACTGCGTCGTGATCGCGACGCCCAACGACACCCACTTCGACCTCGCGCGCCGCACCCTCGAAGCCGGCAAGCACGTGGTCGTCGACAAGCCTGTCACGCTGAGCGCCGCCGACGCCCACACGCTTGCCAATATCGCGCTCGCGCGCGGCAAGCTGTTCGCGCCCTTTCACAACCGCCGCTGGGACGGCGATTTTCTGACCGTGCGCGATCTGCTCGCGCGCGTGGAACTGGGTCGCCTCACGCAGTACGAATCGCATTTCGACCGCTTCCGGCCGGGCGTGCGTCAGCGCTGGCGCGAAGACGTGACGCGCGGCGGCGGTCTGCTGTTCGATCTCGGTCCGCATCTGATCGACCAGGCGCTCGCCCTCTTCGGCGCGCCGAAGACCGTATCGGCGACGGTGCGCACCCATCGCGACGACGCAAGTGCACCCGACTACGTGCACATTCAGCTCGGCTACGACGAGTTCGAGGTCGTGCTGCACGCAAGCGCGTTGACCGCGTTGCCGGGAGCGCGCTTTGCGATCCACGGCACGCGCGGCAGCTACGTGAAGTACGGCCTCGACACCCAGGAAGATCAGCTGAAAGCGGGCCTGCGCCCCGGCGACGCAGGCTTCGGCGCCGGCAACAGCCCCGGCGTGCTGCGCGTGCTCGAAGGCGACGAGGAAGTCGAGTGCGAATTGCCGACCCGCAACGGCGAGTACGCAGGCTTCTATATTGCGTTGGCCGACGCGATCCAGAACCGCGTCGCATTTCCGATCAGCACGCGCGACGCGGTCGACGTGATGACGATCATCGACCTGGCCGCGCGCAGTTCCGAGCAGGGTGTGCGACTGCCGTTCGAGCGCATTCGCTGAACCCCGCCCCGCTGTGCGTCGACACCGCGCCACCACGATCTGTGTACCAAAAACGGGACCGCCTTTAGCGCCGCGAACGCTGTCGGCGCTGGCTTTCCTGACGTTCCGAAAAAGGAACATAACGTTACAAATTCGCCCGCTGCAGAGTCAGCGGGCATTCTTCGTCAGCCGTTGCTAGTGAGGTAGCAACCCAACACGACAACGACTCCGGGAGAATCCATGTCTCGAATCATCCGTGCCCTTGTTGCATGCGCGCTGCTCGGCTCCGTCGCCGCCTGCGTGGTAACGCCCCCGCCGACGCCGCATCCGGGCCCGACTCCGCAGCAGATCGCGGACCAGCGTCTGCATCAGGTCGACGGCCGCATCGACAATCTCGCGCACCGTATCGATAACCGCGTGAATCAGGGCTATTACCCGCCGCCGCAAGGCGCCGCGCTGCATCATCGTCTCGAGACGATTCGCCAGGAAGCGCATGACATGGCCGCCCAGCATGGCGGCGGTTTGTCCGCGGAAGAACAGCGCGTGCTGAATCAGGAACTGGACAATGCGGCTCATGCGATCGGCGAGTGAGTCAGCGAGCAAGTGGGCAAACCGAATCGGCAAACGAGCCACCAGGTGAGCCCCCACTACCGCTCATCGTGCGGTCACGGATGGCACCGGGAGAAGCAACTGAAAAGCGCGGGCACCACGGTCCGCGCTTTTCTTTTTGACGCCCCCGAACAGCCACAGCCGGCCCCACACCGCTCCCGGGCCTTTATTTGACAAGCCCCGGCCCGTCGCGTAAATTCGCCGCACGCGTCGGGAGAGCGTGCTGGCAGGCGAAAAATCGCAGGCCGCGCCGCCGAAGGGGCACACCCGCAAACTCTCAGGCAAAAGGACCGACCGCGTCGAAAAACCCGTCTTCCGGCGGCTTTTTCGCACTCTGGAGAGCGGCAGTAGCCATCCGCGTCGCACGTCGTGCACCGCAGGCAGGCTGCCCACCGAAGGGGCGCGCGTTTCACCGTGACGGATCGAGCTCATTGAGCCAGTCGCGGCGGCGCAATCTCTCAGGTATCGAGGACAGAGGGGTCATGCAGAACCACGCTCGCAGGCACACGGCCGCGAGGCAGTGCGCCGCATGGCCTTTTTTGTTTCGCGAGATGCCCGAGGCCCCATGACCGAACTCAAACACACCCCGCTCCACGCCGCTCACCGCGCGCTCAATGCTCGCATGGTCGACTTCGGCGGCTGGGACATGCCCGTCAACTACGGCTCGCAGATCGAGGAACATCGCGCGGTGCGTACCGACGCCGGCATGTTCGACGTGTCCCACATGTGCGTGGTCGACTTCACCGGCGAGCGCGTCCGCGCGTTCTTCGAATACGCGCTCGCGAACAACGTCGCGAAGCTGCAAACGCCGGGCCGCGCGCTCTACTCCTGCATGCTGAATCCGAACGGCGGCGTGATCGACGACCTGATCGTCTATTACTTCGCCGAAGACCACTTCCGCGTGGTCGTCAACGCCGGCACCGCCGACAAAGACATCGCCTGGTTCGGCCAGCTCAACGCGGGCGGCTTCGGTCTCACCATCACGCCGCGCCGCGATCTGGCGATCGTCGCCGTGCAAGGCCCGAACGCACGCGAAAAGGCCTGGCAAACCGTGCCGGCCGCGCGCGCCGCGACTGAAACGCTGAAGCCGTTCAACGCCGCGCGCGTCGACGGCACGCCGTTCGGCGAGCTGACCGTCGCGCGCACCGGCTATACCGGTGAAGACGGCTTCGAGATCATCGTGCCGGCTACCCACGTCGAAGCGCTGTGGAATGCGCTCGCGGCCCACGGCGTGCGCCCGGCCGGTCTCGGCGCGCGCGATACGCTGCGCCTCGAAGCCGGCATGAACCTGTACGGCCAGGACATGGACGACAATGTCTCGCCGCTCGACGCGGGCCTCGCATGGACCGTCGACCTGGCCTCGCCGCGCGAGTTCGTCGGCAAGAGCAGCCTCGAAGCCGACGGCTCGCGCGCCGCGTTCGTCGGCCTGATCCTGCTGAAGGAAAACGGCAAGGCCGCGGGCGTGCTGCGCGCACATCAGAAAGTCGTCACGCCGCACGGCGGCGGCGAAATCACCAGCGGCACGTTCTCGCCGACCATGCAGGAATCGATCGCCTTCGCGCGCGTGCCGAAAGGCGTGCAGCCGGGCGACACCGTGCACGTCCAGATTCGCGACAAAGCCTGTCCCGCAAGCGTGGTAAAACTGCCGTTCGTGCGCAACGGCAAGGTGCTGGCGGTCTGAGCGGCCGGCGCACGCCCCTAAATTCAAACACTACCGAACATACCGTTCAGGAGCATCCAATGAGCATCCCGGCCGAACTGAAATACACCGAATCGCACGAATGGGTCCGCACCGAAGCGGACGGCACGCTGACGGTCGGTATCACCGACCACGCGCAGGAAGCGCTCGGCGACATCGTCTTCTTCGAAGTCCAGGAACTCGGCAAGTCCGTGACCGCGGGCGACACCGTCGCCGTGATCGAATCGGTGAAGGCCGCCTCCGATATCTACGCGCCGGTCTCGGGCGAAGTCATCGAGGCGAACACGACCGTCGCCGACTCGCCCGACACCGTCAACAGCACGCCGTACGACAGCTGGCTGTTCAAGATCAAGCCGGCCGCCGATGCGTCGCTCGACCGTCTGCTCGACGCCGAGGCGTACGCGAAGTCGATCGGCGCCTGAGTCGCCGTTTGTTTTAACCGTCAGGCGCGGCGCTCGCACAACGGCGCGCCGCGCCGCCAGGAACACCCATGAAGCTCGAACACCCGGATCGTCTGATGAACCGCACTCCTCTCTCGCTCGCCGCGCTCGAAGTGCACGACGCCTTCGCCGAACGGCATATCGGCCCGGATACGGCCGACCAGCAAGCGATGCTCGAAGCACTCGGCTTCGCGTCGCGCGCGGCATTGATCGACGCCGTCATCCCGAAGACGATCCGCCGCACCGAAACGCTGCCGCTCGGCCCCTTCGCGCAACCGAAGAGCGAAGCCGAAGCGCTCGCCGCCTTGCGCGAGCTCGCGGACAAGAACCAGGTGTTCCGCTCCTACATCGGCCAGGGCTATTACAACGCCCATACGCCGACGGTGATCCTGCGCAACGTGCTCGAAAATCCGGCGTGGTACACCGCGTACACGCCGTACCAGCCTGAAATTTCCCAAGGCCGTCTGGAAGCGCTCCTGAACTTCCAGCAGATGGTCACCGACCTGACCGGCCTCGCGATCTCGAACGCATCGCTGCTCGACGAAGCGACCGCCGCCGCCGAAGCGATGACGCTGCTGCAACGCGTCGGCAAACCGAAGTCGAACGTGTTCTTCGTTGCCGACGACGTGCTGCCGCAGACCATCGAAGTCGTGAAGACGCGCGCGACGCCGGTCGGCATCGAAGTGAAAGTCGGCCCGGCCGCTGAAGCCGCCGACGCCAACGCATTCGGCGTGCTGCTGCAATACCCGGGCGTGAACGGCGACGTGCGCGACTACCGCGCGCTGACCGAAGCGATCCACGCGGCGGGCGGCCATGTCGTCGTCGCCGCCGACCTGCTCGCGCTGACGCTGCTTACGCCGCCGGGCGAATGGGGCGCGGACGTCGCGGTCGGCAATACGCAGCGTTTCGGCGTGCCGGTCGGCTTCGGCGGCCCGCATGCCGCGTACCTCGCGGTGCGCGACGAATTCAAGCGGCAAATGCCGGGACGTCTGGTCGGCGTAACCGTCGACGCGCAAGGCAACCCCGCGCTGCGTCTCGCGCTGCAAACGCGCGAGCAACACATCCGCCGCGAGAAGGCGACCTCGAACGTGTGCACCGCGCAGGCGCTGCTCGCGATCATGGCGAGCATGTACGCGGTCTATCACGGCCCGCGTGGCCTGAAGACGATCGCACTGCGCGTCAATCGCATCGCCACGCTGCTCGCCGAAGGCGCGAAGCAGCTTGGCTATAAGCTCGTCAACGAAACTTTCTTCGACACGCTCACGTTCGACACCGGCGCCCGCACGCAAGCGCTGCACGACGCGGCGACGGCCAGGCGCATCAACCTGCGCCACGTGAGCGCGACGCAAGTCGGCCTGTCGATCGACGAAACCACCACGCGCCACGATCTGGCCGACCTGCTCGCGGTGTTCGCTCAAGCGGCCTTCGCGAGCGACGTGCCGCAAGTCGACGCGCTCGACACCGCGCTCAACGCATCGAACTCTGCGTCGGTGCCGGCCGCGCTCGAACGCACGAGCGCGTACCTGACGCATCACGTGTTCAACCGTCATCATTCGGAAACGGAAATGCTGCGCTATCTGCGCAGCCTGTCGGACAGGGACCTCGCGCTGGATCGCTCGATGATCCCGCTCGGCTCCTGCACGATGAAGCTGAATGCGACGTCGGAAATGCTGCCGGTCACGTGGCCCGAGTTCGGCCAGATCCATCCGTTCGCACCGACCGAACAAACCGTCGGCTACCGCGAGATGATCGATCAGCTCGAAGAGATGCTGGTCGCCGCGACCGGCTATGCGGCCGTGTCGCTGCAGCCGAACGCGGGCTCGCAGGGCGAGTACGCGGGTCTTTTGATCATCCACGCCTATCACGCGTCGCGCGACGAAGCGCATCGCGATGTCTGCCTGATTCCCGCTTCGGCGCACGGCACGAATCCGGCGTCGGCGCAAATGGCCGGCATGCAGGTCGTGGTCGTGGCATGCGACGCGCAGGGCAACGTCGATATCGAAGACCTGAAGAAGAAGGCCGCGCAGCACGCCGATAAGCTCGCGGCGATCATGATCACGTACCCGTCGACGCACGGCGTGTTCGAGCAGAACGTCCGCGAAATCTGCGAGATCGTGCATGCGCACGGCGGCCAGGTGTACGTGGACGGCGCGAACATGAACGCGATGGTCGGCCTGTGCGCGCCGGGTCAGTTCGGCGGCGACGTCTCGCACCTGAACCTGCACAAGACCTTCTGCATTCCGCACGGCGGCGGCGGACCGGGCGTCGGTCCGGTCGCGGTCGGCGCGCATCTCGCGCAGTTCCTGCCGAACCAGACTTCGTCGGGCTACCAGCGCTCGGAGGATGGCATCGGCGCGGTGTCGGCCGCGCCGTACGGCTCGGCGTCGATCCTGCCGATCTCGTGGATGTACGTCGCGATGATGGGCGCGAAGAACCTGACCGCCGCGACCGAAACCGCGATCCTCAACGCGAACTACGTCGCCAACAAGCTCGCGCCGCACTATCCGGTGTTGTACTCGGGCCCCGGCGGCCTCGTCGCACACGAGTGCATTCTCGATCTGCGTCCGATCAAGGACACGAGCGGCATCACCGTCGACGACGTCGCGAAGCGCCTCGCCGACTATGGCTTCCACGCGCCGACGATGAGCTTCCCGGTACCGGGCACGCTGATGGTCGAACCGACCGAGTCGGAGTCGAAGGAAGAGCTCGACCGCTTCATCGAGGCGATGATCGCGATCCGCGAGGAAATCCGCGCGGTCGAGGAAGGCCGCGCGGAGCGCGAGGACAATCCGCTGAAGCACGCGCCGCACACGGCGGCGGTCGTGATCTCGGACGATTGGAAGCACGCGTATGCGCGCGAGACCGCAGCCTACCCGCTGAAGACGCTGATCGCGAACAAGTACTGGCCGCCGGTCGGTCGCGCGGACAACGTGTACGGCGATCGCAACCTGTTCTGCTCGTGCGTGCCGATCGCCGATTACGAGTAAGCAGCGCGAGTCGGCGAGACGTCATGCGCGGCGCGGTGAAGGTCCGTCGGCGTTTGCGAGCGGTCCACCCGCGGTCCTGTCGTTGAAAGCCGCAACCGGCTAACATCACACACCGAATCAGCCTAACGAGGAGTTTCGCATGGCGCGAAAGGTGCGATTGATGCAAAGCCGGGCCGAGGCGGCAGGCGTCCGTCCGTGGCGGCCCGCTTACGCGGTACTGTTGGCCGCAGCGGCCGCGTTGCTGCCGCTGCGCGCGGCGCAGGCCGCGATGAATTTCTGCGCGGCGCCGGCGCTGCAAACGAGCGAGCGCACCAATGCCGACCCCGGCGTCAAGGCGCTCGTCGCCAACGTGCAGGCACATCTGAACGAGCAGCCGCATGCGCTCGCCAAATTGCACACCGAGGGCACGCTGCCGCACGAGGGCATCTACGATCAGAGCGTCGAAGCGGAGAAGGATCTCGACCTGCTGCGCGACGCCGCGCTCGCGTGGCGCGCGACCAGCGACGACCGCTTCCTGAAGCTCGTCGACCGTCTGCTGTACGCGTGGGTCACGACCTATCAGCCGAGCTTCAATCCGATCGACGAAACGCGTTTCGAAGGTCTGATCCTCGCGTACGACATGACCGCGAGCGCGTTGCCCGTCAAAACGCGCAACGCGGCGATGGCCTTTCTGACGAAGCTCGCGAACGGCTACATCGCGCAGATCGACGCGCAGCCGCGGCCGCTCACGGGCACGTTCCGCAACAATTGGCAAAGCCACCGCATCAAGCTGATCGCGATGGCGGCATTCACGCTCGACAACCGCAAGATGATCAACGCCGCGCAGCGGCTGTTCGTCGAGCATATCGGCGACAACATCGCCCCGGACGGCTCGACGATCGACTTCGGCGAGCGCGATGCGCTGCACTACGTGACCTACGATCTGCAACCGCTGGTGACGGCCGCGCTCGCCGCGCGCCGCCACAACCGCAACTGGCTGCAAGAAAAGGGCGCGAACGGCGCGACGCTGCTCGCCGCGCTGAATTGGCTCGTGCCGTTTGCTACCGGCGCTCAGACGCATGAGGAATTCGTGCATTCGAACGTCGCGTTCGATGCAAAGCGTCGCGAGGCCGGCTTGCCCGGCTATTCGGGTCCGTGGGATCCGAAGAACGCGACGGAACTGTTTCACCTGGCGGCCCGTCTCGATGGACGCTTTACGCCAGTCGCGCTGCAGCTCGCACCGACGCCGCCCGCGTGGCTCGCCGTGTGCTTGCCGCTGCCGGCGCGCTAAACTCTTTATCTATAGGCAGGGAGCAGTACATGGCAGTCAGCGTCTTCGATCTCTTCAAAATCGGCATTGGTCCGTCGAGCTCGCACACGGTCGGGCCGATGCGCGCGGCGCTGATGTTCGTCCAGGGACTCGAGCGCGACGGGCTGCTCGCTTCCACCGCATCGGTGAAGGCGGAGCTGTACGGCTCGCTCGGCGCGACCGGCAAGGGCCACGGCACCGATCGCGGCGTCATGCTGGGCCTGATGGGCGACGCGCCCGACACCGTCGATCCCGAGACGATCGCGCAACGGCTCGAAGCAGTGCGCACGTCGCGCCAACTCGCGCTGCTCGGCACGCACGAGGTGCCCTTCGTGCAGAAAGAGCACATCGCGTTTTATCGTCAGGCGCTGCCCGAGCATCCGAACGGCCTGAAGCTGTTCGCCTTCGATGCGCAAGGGGCAACGCTGCGCGAGTCGACCTATCTGTCGGTCGGCGGCGGCTTCGTCGTGACGGCCGGCGCGCCGAACACGAAGGTGTTGAGCGCCGTCGATCAGCTTCCGCATTCGTTCCGTACCGGCAACGAATTGCTCGGTCTCTGTGCGGCGAGCGGCAAGAGCATCGCGCAGTTGATGTGGGAAAACGAGCGCGTCTGGCACAGCGAGGAAGAGACGCGCGCCGGTCTGCTGAAGATCTGGGACGTGATGCAATCATGCGTCGCGCGCGGATGCGGCATCAACAATCCCGATGCCGATGGTCACTTGCCCGGACCTTTCCAGGTGAAGCGGCGCGCGCCGCAGCTGTATCGCACGTTGACGGGCAACCCTGAGCGCGCGTTGCAGGACCCGCTGTCCATGGTCGACTGGATCAACCTGTACGCAATCGCCGTCAACGAAGAGAACGCGGCGGGCGGGCGCGTCGTCACCGCGCCGACCAATGGCGCGGCCGGCATCATTCCGGCGGTGCTGCATTACTACACGCGCTTCATGCCGGGCGCGAACGAGCAGGGCGTGATCGACTTCCTGATGACGGCCGCCGCGATCGGCATCCTGTACAAGCTGAATGCGTCGATCTCCGGTGCGGAGGTGGGCTGTCAGGGTGAAGTCGGCGTCGCATGCTCGATGGCCGCGGGCGCGCTGGCCGCCGTGATGGGCGGCACGCCGAAGCAGGTCGAGAACGCCGCGGAAATTGGCATGGAGCACAACCTCGGGCTCACCTGCGATCCGGTTGGCGGCATGGTGCAGATTCCGTGCATCGAGCGCAATGCGATGGCATCGGTGAAGGCGGTCAATGCCGCGCGCATGGCGTTGCGCGGTGACGGCAGCCACTATGTGTCGCTCGATTCGGTGATCAAGACGATGCGCGAAACCGGCGCGGACATGAAGACCAAGTACAAGGAAACGTCGCGCGGCGGCCTCGCGGTAAATATCGTCGAGTGTTGAGTCGTTGAGCGCGGCATTCAATTGCGTGCGATCGCATCGGAAAAGCGCGGGCCCTGCGGCTCGCGTTTTCATTTGCGCAATCGTGTTGCGCGCACGCCGATCGAACAGTTGCGCTGCGCCATGACAGCGCCCACGTGCTCGGCGTAAGCTGTCGAAGCGCCCATCGGCCGCTGTTGCACGTTCCGCCGATGCGGCTCCATCCCAACGCACCCACGCACTGCCAGGAGGCTTCTTCGCAATGTCGCTGCCGAATACTCCCGCTTCCCATTCCGCTTCCAATTCCGCTATCGCTTCCCATACCGCACGCACGACCGGCGCGCGCCTCGTCGTCGAGGCGTTGCTCACACACGGCGTCGAGCGCGTGTTCTGCGTCCCCGGCGAAAGCTTTCTCGCCGTGCTCGATTCGCTGCACGACGAAACCGGGCGCATCCAGACGATCGTCTGCCGTCACGAAGCCGCGGCCGCGAACATGGCCGAAGCGCTCGGCAAGCTGACCGGCCGCCCGGGTGTCGCACTCGTCACGCGCGGGCCGGGCGCGACGCATGCGTCGATCGGCGTTCACACTGCGTTTCAGGACTCCACGCCGATGATTCTGCTGATCGGTCAGTGCGCGCGCGAACATCTCGATCGCGAGGCATTTCAGGAGATCGACTACCGGCGCATGTTCGGTCAGATGGCGAAGTGGGTCGCGCAGATCGACGACCCGAAGCGCATCCCCGAATATCTGAGCCATGCGTTTCATACGGCCACCTCGGGGAGGCCCGGGCCGGTCGTGCTGGCGCTGCCCGAAGACGTGCTGAGCGATGCCTGCGACGCGGTACCTGGCGCACCCGCTTATCACCGCGTGGCGGCGTCGCCATCGGCCGCGCAGATCGCGAAGCTGCGCGAGTTGCTCGAAGGCGCGCAACGGCCGATGGTGATCGCCGGCGGCAGCGGCTGGACAGCGGCCGCATGCGCGGACCTGCGGCGTTTCATCGAAAACTGGCAGTTGCCGATTGGCCTCGCGTTCCGCTTCCAGGACACCTTCGACAACGAGCATCCGAACTATGCGGGCGACGTCGGTCTCGGCATCAATCCGGCGCTCGCTCAGCGCATTCGCGACGCGGACTTGCTGCTCGCGCTCGGTCCGCGCCTCGGCGAAGCGACGACCAACGGCTACACGCTGCTCGACATCCCGAAGACGAAGCAGACGCTCGTGCACGTGCATCAGGGCGCGGAAGAACTGGGCCGCGTATATGCGGCCGATCTGCCGATCGTCTCGGGCATGCCTGAGCTTGCGGCGATGCTTGCGGAACTGGAACCATCGTCTTCCGGCAGGCTCGCCTGGGCGGGTGCCGCTGAGGAAGCGCATCGCGCGTATCTGGATTGGCGCAAGCCGCGCCCAATTCCCGGCGACGTGCAGATGGGCGAAGTGATCCAGCAGTTACGCGCCCACTTGCCCGACGACGCGATCCTCACGAACGGCGCCGGCAATTACGCGACGTGGCTGCATCGGCATTTCTCGTATCGGCACTTCCGTTCTCAGCTCGCGCCGACGAGCGGCGCGATGGGCTACGGCGTGCCGGCGGCGCTCGCGGCAAAGTCGCTGTATCCACAGCGCGCGGTGGTCGCGCTCGCCGGCGACGGCTGCTTCATGATGGCCGCGCAGGAGCTCGCGACAGCGATGCAGTACGACCTGCGCGTGCTGTTCATCGTCGTCAACAACAGCCAGTTCGGGACGATCCGCATGCATCAGGAGCGACACTATCCGCATCGCGTGCATGGCACCGGCCTCACGAATCCGGACTTCGCGGCATTCGCGCGATCGTTCGGCGCGCATGGCGAAACCGTTGAACGTACCGGGGATTTTTTGCCGGCGTTGCAACGCGCGATCGAATCGCAGCTGCCGGCCGTGATCGAAATTCGCATGCCGCAGGAAGCGAGCACGCCCGCGGCGACGCTCGAGATGATTCGTGAGCAGGGGAGGAAGATGCGCGGGCAGTGAAAATCGCCACGTGGCCTGACAGCGTGTCGAACGCGTCGCCCATAAAAAACCCCGCCAGAGCGGGGTTTTCTATCAACCGTAGTCAGCAAAAGACTTACTTGCCGCCCACGCTTTGCAGCGTCGTCCACTTGCCATCGACGACCTTGTACAGCGTGATACCGCCCGTTCTTCAGATCGCCGCGCGCGTCGTACGCGAGGTTGGCCGACGTCACGGCCGGCTTCGACGTCTTGGCGAGCACCGGCAGGTACTTGGCAGGATCGGTCGAGTTCGCGTTCTTCATCGCGGTGAACATCGCCATCGCGCCATCGAACGCGTACGGCGAGTACGTTTGCACGTCTTCGTTGAAGCGCGCCTTGTACTTCTCGACGTATGCCTTGCCGCCCGGCATTTCTTCGAGCGGCAGACCGGCGAGCGAAGCCACCGTGCCGTTCGCCGCATCGCCGGCGAGCTTGATGAAGGTCGGCGTGTGGACCATTTCGCCGCCCATCAGCGGCGCCTTCACGCCGAGTTGCTTCATCTGCTTGACCATCGGTGCGGCTTGCGAATCCGCGCCGCCGTAATAGATCAGATCCGGGTTCGACGACTTCAGCTTGGTCAGGATCGACTTGAAGTCGACGGCCTTGTCGTTCGTGTATTCGCGATCGACGATCGTCGCGCCTGCCGCCTTCGCAGCCTTCTCGAACTGATCCGCAAGACCCTGGCCGTAAGCGGTGCGATCGTCGACGATCGCGATCTTCTTCATGCCGAGGTTCTTCACCGCGAACGCGCCAGCGACCGAGCCTTGCTGCGTGTCGGACGTCATCATGCGGAAGGTGGTCTTGAAGCCCTGCTGCGTGTATTCCGGCGCCGTCGCCATCGCGATCTGCGGAATGCCCGCGTTCGCGTAGATGCGCGAGGCCGGAATCGTCGTGCCCGAGTTGAAGTGGCCCAGCATGCCCTTGATGCCGTCATCCACGAGCTTCTGCGCGACCGTCGTGCCGGTGCGCGGGTCGGCCTGGTCGTCGGCCGAGTCGAGCACGATGCGAACCTGCTTGCCGCCGATCACCGGCTTCGTCGCGTTGAACTCTTCGACCGCGAGCGTGATGCCGTTCTGGAAGTCCTTGCCATAGTGCGCCTGTGCGCCCGTCATCGGACCGGCGAAACCGATCTTCACGTCTTCCGTCGATTGAGCGTTGGCCGTCCCCGCCAGCGACATGGCGGCAACCAGAGCTGCGCCTGCCAGCTGTTTCATTTTGTGTTGCATAGCTTCTCCTTGATACCAGGTGTGGATGAAGCGGTGTCGGGGTCGCCGTGCCGCTTCCTTTCTATTGAAGAAATCGCCGAGGTTCGCTCAACCGATCGTCATCAAATTCGCATTGCCGCCTGCCGCCGCGGTATTCACGCTGACCGAGCGCTCGGTGAGCAGACGCTCGAGCGCATAGTCCTCGTCGCCGCTCGCGAGCGCACGGGCCGCGACGCCCTGCACCGACACGATCGGCCCCGCGCGCTTCGCGACCTCCTTCACGAGCGCGAGCAGCTCATCGCTGTCGCCTTCGAACAGCACGGCGTCGAACGGCACGTCGGCGCTCTTCTTCACGCTCGCGTGGGCCTTCAGCGACGCCGGCAATTGCGAAACCAATTGTTCACCGGCCGCGCCCTCGAACAACGCACGATTTCCCGTAGCCAGCGCCGCCGCGAACTGCGCGCGCGCGCCGCTCGCCGTCGACGCGATACACAGCACCGTGCCGCGCGGGCCCAGCGTGTACGTATTGCGCTCGCCGGTCGGCCCCGACAGTACCGCGGTCGCGCCCGCCGGCACATGCGACAGATAGCCGTCGCAACGCGCGGCAAGCTGCGGCTCGCGCTCGGCGATCAGCCAGTCGCGCAACGCGCTCAGCGCGGCCACCGGATTGTCGCCCTGTTCTGCAGCCTGCGCCGCCTGCGGTACTTCGACCACCAGCGCCTGCGCGAGCGACTTCGGCAAACCAGCCGGACGCGTTGCGAGCAGACGCTGCAGGTATAACGCACCGCCGGCCTTCGGCCCCGTACCCGACAGTCCTTCGCCACCGAACGGCTGCACCCCGACCACCGCGCCGATCACGTTGCGGTTCACGTAGATGTTGCCTACGTGCGCGCGGCTGATCACGTGCGCGATCGTTTCGTCGATGCGCGTGTGGATGCCGAGCGTCAAACCATAACCCGTCGCGCGAATCTGTTCGAGCAGCTTGTCGAGCTGGCTGCGGCGATAGCGCACCACGTGCAGCACCGGACCGAACACTTCGCGCTTCAGCTCGTCGATGCTGTCGAGCTCGATCAGCGTCGGCGGCACGAAAGTACCCTGCGTCGCGCCCTCCGGCAGCGGCAGTTGCTCGACCTTGCGGCCCTTGTCGCGCATCGCCGCGATGTGGGCGTCGATGCCGCGCTTCGCGTCCAGGTCGATCACCGGGCCGACGTCGGTCGACAGCCGATCCGGGTTGCCGAGCGCGAGCTCGCGCATCGCGCCCGTCAGCATTTCGAGGGTGCGGTCCGCGACATCGTCCTGCAGACAAAGAACGCGCAACGCCGAACACCGTTGACCGGCGGAGTCGAAAGACGACTGCAGCACGTCGGCGACGACCTGCTCGGCGAGCGCCGACGAGTCGACGATCATCGCGTTCTGCCCGCCGGTTTCGGCGATCAGCGGAATCGGCTTGCCATCCGGATCGAGTCGGCCGGACAGCGTCTTGTTGATCAGACGCGCGACTTCGGTCGAGCCGGTGAACATCACCGCACGCGTGCGCGGATCGGCGACCAGCGCGGCTCCGACCGTCTCGCCATTGCCCGGCAGCAGTTGCACCGCGCCCGCCGGCACGCCCGCTTCGCGCAGAATTCGCACCGCCTGAGCTGCGATCAGCGGCGTCTGCTCGGCCGGTTTCGCGAGCACCGTGTTGCCGGCCGCGAGCGCGGCGGCCACCTGGCCCATGAAAATCGCCAGCGGGAAATTCCACGGGCTGATACAGACCACCGGACCGAGCGGCCGATGCGTGTCGTTCGAAAACTCGTCGCGGATCTGCGTCGAGTAGTAGCGCAGGAAGTCGATCGCTTCGCGGATTTCCGCGACCGCGTTGGCGAGCGATTTGCCCGCTTCGCGCACCACGAGGCCCATTAGCGTATGCATCTGCGCTTCGAGCAGATCCGCCGCGCGCGCGAGGCAATCCGCGCGCGCCTCGACCGGCGTCGCCTGCCAGATCGGCGCGGCGGCCACCGCATGGCCGAGCGCGGCGCTCACGTGCTCCGCCGTCGCTTCGACGACCGTGCCGACGAGATCACGATGGTCGGCCGGGTTGCGCACGTCGCGCCCGGCGCCGACGGCGATCTGGTTGTCTTCGAGCATCGGCGCGGCGCGCCACGGATGATGCGCGCTCGCGAGCAGCGCCGACGACAGCGACGCGAGCCGATGCTCGTTCGACAGATCGAAGCCCATCGAATTGAGCCGTTGCGCGCCATACAGATTGCGCGGCAGCGGAATGCGCGCGTGCGGCGCGCCGAGCGGCACGATTCTCGACGCTTCCTCGACCGGATCGGCGACCAGCTCCTTGATCGCGACGGATTCGTCGGCGATGCGGTTCACGAACGACGTGTTCGCGCCGTTCTCGAGCAGCCGGCGCACGAGGTACGCGAGCAGCGTCTCATGCGTACCGACCGGTGCGTACACGCGGCACGGGCGGTTCAGCTTGTCGCGGCCGGTGACTTCTTCGTAGAGCTGCTCGCCCATGCCGTGCAGGCACTGGAACTCGTACTGGCCGGGGTAGTAGTTGTTGCCTGCGAGCTGATAGATCGCCGAAAGCGTGTGCGCGTTGTGCGTCGCGAACTGCGGATAGACGGCATCGGGCGCGCCGAGCAGTTTCTTCGCGCAGGCGAGGTACGACACGTCGGTGTAGACCTTGCGCGTGTAGACCGGATAGCCTTCGAGGCCGTCGACCTGCGCGCGCTTGATTTCCGTATCCCAGTACGCGCCCTTCACGAGCCGCACCATGACACGGTGACGGCTGCGGCGCGCCAGATCGATCAGGTAGTCGATCACGAACGGGCAGCGCTTCTGATATGCCTGCACGACGAAGCCGATGCCGTTCCAGCCTTGCAGCTCCGAATCGAAGCACAGCGCTTCGAGCAGGTCGAGCGAGAGTTCGAGGCGGTCGGCTTCTTCGGCGTCGATATTGAGGCCGATGTCGTAGCGGCGCGCAAGGATCGCGAGCGAACGCACGCGCGGCAGCAGCTCGCTCATTGTGCGTTCCTGCTGCGCGCGCGAGTAGCGCGGATGCAGCGCCGACAGCTTGATCGAGATGCCGGGGCCCTCGTAGATGCCGCGGCCGCCCGCGGCCTTGCCGATCGCGTGGATCGCCTGCTCGTACGACGCGTAGTAGCGCTGCGCGTCGGCCTCGGTGGTGGCCGCTTCGCCGAGCATGTCGTATGAATAGCGGAAACCGCGCGCCTCGTACTTGCGGCTGTTCGCGAGCGCTTCGGAAATGTTCTCGCCGGTCACGAACTGCTCGCCCATCAGGCGCATCGCCATGTCGACGCCCTTGCGGATCAGCGGCTCGCCGCCCTTGCCGATCAGGCGCGTGAGCGCCGACGACAGGCTCGTCTCGCTATTGGTCGTCACCAGCTTGCCGGTGATCATCAGGCCCCAGGTCGCCGCGTTGACGAACAGCGACGGCGCCTGGCCGACGTGCGATTTCCAGTCGCCCTTGCTGATCTTGTCGCGGATCAGCGCGTCGCGGGTCGCGCGGTCGGGAATGCGCAGCAGCGCCTCGGCGAGGCACATCAGCGCGACGCCTTCCTGGCTCGACAGCGAAAACTCGTGGATCAGCCCTTCGACGCCGCCGCCCTTGCTCTTCGAGCGCAGCGTTTCGACGAGTTTGCCGGCCATCGCCTGCACGTCGCCGGCGAGGTTGGCCGGCAGACGCGCCTGGCCGAGCAGGAACGGCACGCACTCAGGTTCAGGGCGGCGATACGCGGCGGTGATCGCCGCGCGCAGCACCGACTGCGGTTGCACGTTCTGCGCGAAATCGAGGAACGGATGGGACGCGCCGTCTTCCTCGTTCTCGACCGCCGCGCCGTCGGCGAGATCGGCCGTGCCGGTCGCGCCTGACAGTTCGGGCGGCAACTGGCCGTGCTCGATCTTTTCGAGGTAGGCGAAAATCGCCTGCTTGATCAACCAGTGCGGGGTGCGCTCGAGGCGGGTGGCGGCATCTTTGAGCCGGGAACGCAGGAGGTCGTCGACCTTGACGCCAAGGGTGGTGCTAGCCATGTTTCCTTCTCTGATATCGGGCGCGAGCCTGGCGAAAGACTAAAAGTTGAGCGAATCGTACGCCTCCAAATAAAAAGGTGCAACCAAATCGGCAGGTTGGTTGCACCCCGTCGGAAGCCTTATGGAACATGGGTTTCCGGGCGATGACCGACAGTCGAACCGGGGTGTTTTCGATCGGTACTTTCCCTGGCGTGATTCTTTTTGAAATAAGCCTTATCAAACGACTTCGCGCGCCGATATACAGAAGCACGAAGACGGACGGCCCGAAACGTCGGTTTCAGGGCACGCAGAAAAGATAAACGGGGTTCTCGAGGGTTGGTGTAATGGAAAAGTGGCTGGTAATACTGGGCATCTGGGCGCTGTGCGCGGCCTGTGCGGTGTTTTTCATTCGAGGCGCGACACGGGGCTCGAATCGGCGCGAAGAGGAGCGCAAGCGTGCGAGCGCGGCCTCGCGTGGATCGGCGGGCGATACGCGAAACGCGCTGAACGACTGAGATCAGGAGAGGCGCGAAACGGCTCATGAAGCCGGATGCGCGCGAATGTGGGGATTCGCGACTGGATTGGCGCGGGGAGTTGCGCCTGAAGATCGCTGTTGGATCAGCGCGGCCCGAGCGACGGCGCAACCGGCTCGAACCGCGCACAGACATCGCCGGGCGATACCAACTGGTCATGCAGACCACACAGCCGGCTATCGGCGACGCTCGCACCGAACCCTGAACTGAACACGGCAAGCCCTGGGATGCGCTGCTCGAGCGCATCCCGTTCGCTCACGCGATGCCGGCATGCGGCGCAGCAGGGCGCGTCCGCCGCGCAGCTGCGCTCTACGGCGCCTACGTATGGCGCAGCGCCGGCGCCACGATCCATCGAAATCTTCATGGCGTTATCCGAGGCTGTTCCAGTACGACGCGAACACGTGTGCGGACAGCGCGTAACCGATCGCGATATTGACCACCACGCCCGCCGTGAACGCGAGGAACGGCTTCAGACCGGTCGCGGCAAGCGAGCGCAAGCGCGTCGTCAGACCGATGCTCAGGAAGCAGAAGGTGAACGCCCACGTGCGCAGCACCGTGATCGGCGCGACGAACTCCGGCGTGACGACCTTACGGTAATCGGCGAGTGAATAATGGCTCGCGATCCACGTGACCAACGCCGACGCGATCACGAAGCCGATCACGAACTTGGGGAAACGCGCCCAGATCTCACCGGCATTCGCGCGCGCGGCGACGCCGCTGTCCTGCGCTTCCCAGCGCGTCGTCGCGACGATTGCGAGCACGAACGCCCAGATGCCGATCCAGATGTCGCGGCCGACCACCTTCATCAGCGTGAAGGCCTGCAACGACGCTTCCGGCGCGCCGGCGATCGCGCCGCCTGCGTGGCGCGCGAAATCGCCGTAGGCCTGGGCGGCGGCGATGCCCGCGGCGTCGGCGAATTCGGAGGTGCCGATCCAGGCGCCGGCGACGGCCGTCGGCAGTCCGAGCGAGCGCGACGCGAACGGCAGCACGAAGATCATCACGATCGCCCACAGCACGACCAGCGTGATCGCGACCGACGCCTGCTCGCGTTTCGCCCGTACCGCGCCGGCAATCGCGATCGCTGCCGACACGCCGCACACCGCGCCGCCGACACCGAGCACGGCGGCAAAGCGTCGATCGAGTCCGAATGCTCGCGCAACGAGAAAGATCACGAAGAACGTCACCAATGAGACGATGCTCGCCTGGACGACCGCGACCGGACCGGCCCACACGAGCAGCGTGAACGGCAGCGTCGCGCCGAGCAGCACGATACCGACCTTGATGTAAAACTCGACGCGCAGCCCGGCCGCGAGCCACTCCGGCAGCGTGAACAGGTTCGACACGAGCAGCCCGAGCGCGAGCGCGACGAGCGGCGGCTCGAGGTTGTACCTGGACGCGTCGACCCATGCGCCGAGCGTCAGAATCAGCGCGGAAGCGACGAACACCACGACGAACGCGGCGAGAAACGCGCCGACGCGCTGCCGGAGCAGGGCGACGCTCGCGCCGAACAGCACCGCGAATGTCGCGAATAGCGCGAAGTAGTTGGGTAGATGCTTGCCGATGTCCTGCGCGGCCTGCGCGACGCTCGACCATTTGGCCGGCGCGACCGCGAGCCACTTGATGCTGCTGCCCGACGCGAACAGCGCCCACGCGATCACGATCACGAGCAGGCCGACGCCCGCGGCGAGCCAGTCTTCGGTCAGCGAAAAGCCGCTGCCTCGTGCGGTTTGCGCGTCTTGTGTACCTTGCCGCTGACCCGGCGCGGCGCCCTCCGGCACGGTGTGATGGGTGTCGCTCATTGCAGATGCCCCGCGAAAGTTGAGTGGCATCGGCGCGAAGTTATTGTCGTTTAGCCCCAAAATGCGCCGATTTGGCGACTATAGGCGAGCGGGATCGCAAAGCGAAACGATCATTCGCTCTATGGATATGACTCAAAGAAGTATGGCGGGCGTCATCTGGCCCGTGGCGTCAGATGTCGAGCGGATCGACTTCGAGGTTCCAGCGCAGCACGCCCTTGAGCACGCGCAACAGTGGCTGCCACGCGCGCAGCGTAGCCTGCAGCGCCGCGCGCGATGCGCTTTCGATCAGCAGCTGCGCGCGATGCACGTGCATCACCTTGACGATCGTGAGCGGCACTGCGTCGTAGACGGTGACGCGCCCGGCGGCAGGAATCCGCGCAAGTTCGGCGGCGGCCTGCTGCAGAAACGCGAGCGCCGCTTCGAGCGTGCGGCCTTCGGCGCGCAACAGCGCCTGGTACACGAACGGCGGCAGGTGCGCGTCGCGTCGCTCGGCGAGCGTCGCATTGGCGAAGCCGACGTAGTCATGACGGCACAGCGCGTGATACAGCGCGTGACGCGGATAGCGCGTCTGCACCAGCACTTCGCCCGGCAGACCGGCGCGGCCCGCGCGGCCGCTCACCTGCATCAGCTGCGCGAACAGGCGCTCGCTCGCGCGGAAATCATGCGAAAACAGCGCGGTATCGGCGTTCAGCACGCCAACCAGTGACACGCGCTGGAAATCGTGTCCCTTCGCGATCATCTGCGTGCCGACCAGAATATCGACCTCGCCCGCGTGCACGTCCGAGAACAACGCCTGCGCGCTGCCCTTGCGGCGCGTGCTGTCGGCGTCGATTCGCAGCACGCGGGCGCCCGGCACCGCGCTCGCAAGCGTTTCCTCGACGCGCTGCGTGCCGCGCCCGAGCGGTGCGATATCGACGTTGCCGCACTCCGGGCACGAACGCGGGATACGAGACTCCCAGCCGCAGTGATGGCAGCGCAGCGCGCGCTCGGGCTTGTGCAGCACGACGTAGGCGCTGCAGCGCGGACAACCGGCCACCCAGCCGCACGCGTCGCAGGCGAGTTGCGGCGCGTAGCCACGGCGGTTGAGGAACACGAGGCTCTGCTCGCCGCGTTCGAGCCGCGCCTTCATCGCGGCGATCAACGGGCCCGACAAACCTTCGATCGATGCCCGCCCGCGTCGGCGCTCGTCTTCGAGATCGATGAGACGCACGCTCGGCAGTACGGCCTCGGCGACGGCGCGGCGCGACAGCGTGAGCCGCTCGTAGCGGCCCTGATCTGCCTGCCACCAGCTCTCGAGCGACGGCGTCGCCGAGCCAAGCACGACCGGCACGCCGAGTTGCTTCGCCCGATAGATCGCGAGATCGCGCGCCGAATAGCGCAAGCCTTCCTGCTGCTTGTAGGCCGGATCGTGCTCCTCGTCGACGACGATGATCGCCAGCCGCGGCAGCGACGCGAGCACCGCGAGCCGCGTGCCGAGCACGATGCGCGCGCGGCCGGTGTGCGCGGCGAACCAGTTGCGGGCGCGCTCGCCTTCGGCGAGGCCGCTATGCAGCGTGACGATCGCGCTGGCGTCGAGCGCGGCGAAGCGGGCGCGGAACGCCGCCTCGAACTGCGGCGTCAGGTTGATTTCCGGTACCAGCACGAGCGCTTGCGCATCGGGCTTGCCGGCCAGAATCGCGGCGAGCGCGCGCAGATACACCTCGGTCTTGCCGCTGCCCGTCACCCCGTGCAGCAGGAACGGCGCGAAGCCGTGGGCGTCGTGGATCGCTTCGACGGCACTCGCCTGTTCGTCGGTGAGGGTTGGCAGGGCAGGCGCGGGCATGTTCGGCAGCGACGCGGCGGCGGGCACCGTGGCGGCGTCGATCACATCGAGCGTGACCCAGCCTGCCGTCTGCCATGTGTCGAGTGTCGCCAGCGCCTTCGGATGCAGCGCGCGGGCGTCGGCAGCGAGGAGGAAGTCGGCTCGAGCGAGCGCTTGAGCGAGCGCTCGGAGCGCGGTCGCGCGGGCCGGCAAGGCGTCAGGCAATACCGTGCGGCCCTCGGCCGTCAACCGATAGCGCTCTTCCGGCGCGAACAGCCGCGACCAGCGCGACGCGTCGCGCAGCGCCTGCGGCAACCCCGGCAGCGCCACCTCGCCGAGACCGCGCTGATAGTAGTCCGCGGCGAATGCGGCGAGCGCGAGCCAATGTGTCGACACCGGCGGACACGCGGTGCAGACCTGATCCACATCACGCAGGCGCTCGGCCGGCACGTCGCTGTGAGCGGTCACTTCGCAAACGAGCCCCACCACGTGCCGCTTGCCAAACGGAACACTGACGAGCGTGCCTACGACAGCCGCCGTGGAGATGTCGCAGCGGTAGTCGAACAGGGTCGGCAGCGGATGGTCGAGCGCGACGCGGACGAACATTTCGTTCACTCGGCGTGGCGCTGAGGATGAGCCGGCAGGAGGCCAACTCGCGGCGCGGGGTGGGTCGCATGGGACGCGAAGCCGTAGAAGTTAAAGTAAAACCTTAATTTCACCGCTAAGTTTTGGATTCGACTGAACAATTGCGCTCGGCTCGCGGCCCTGTGGATAACTTTGTTGAGAACTTCGCTTCGACGGGCCGCAAACGGCGCCGCGACGGCCTTGTGTGGGATTCCGCACATTTCATCACGCGCCCCGCAAACCCTTGCCCGGCAAGGCTCAGATCAAATGCGCCGAGTATGTGCAAGGGTCGGGGCACGATTAAAGTCTCTGCCGCGCCGCAGCGTGCGAAGTGTGCATAAGTCAGCTCTTGACTTTCGTAAGACCACCATCTGGCGGCGGATTCGCGGAGCCGCGGTCCTTAGGGCGAGAGCCCAATTCGCTGCGGTGCAACAAGAAACGGTAATGATTACACACTCACGCGGGCGTAGGTGCGCCACTACGAATAACGCGGCTGTGACGATGCACTTCGTCGACCAGTTCAGCAACATGCTCTGGCGGCGTGAACTGTGAAATGCCGTGACCCAGATTGAAAACGTGGCCGGGATGGTTGCCGAAACTGTTGAGCACCGCGCGCGCTTCCATGCGGATCGCGGCAGGCGGCGCAAACAGCACCGACGGATCGATGTTGCCCTGAAGCGCCACCTTGCCACCGACACGTTCGCGCGCCGTGCCGAGGTTCACTGTCCAGTCGAGGCCCACCGCGTCGACGCCGCTCGCGGCGATGTCGTCGAGCCACAAGCCGCCCCCCTTCGTGAACGCGATTACGGGCACTTTTTCGCCGTCGTGTTCGCGCTTCAGCTGGCTGACCACCTGCTCGATGTAGCGCAGCGAAAAGCGCTGATAGATGCCATCGGCGAGCGCTCCGCCCCATGTGTCGAAAATCATCACCGCTTGCGCGCCGGCTTCGATCTGCGCGTTCAGATATGCCGCGACCGAGCGCGCGTTGACCTCGAGAATCCGCTGCAGCAGATCGGGACGCGCGTACAGCATCGATTTGACGGTGCGAAAGTCCGCCGAGCCGCTTCCTTCCACCATGTAGCACGCGAGCGTCCATGGGCTGCCTGAGAAGCCGATCAGAGGCACGCGCTGGCGGCCTTGCGCGTCCTTCAGCGCCGAGCGGATTTCACGCACGGCGTCGGTCACGTAGCGCAGTGTCGCGTCGATGTCGGGCACCGCCAGGCGCGCGACGTCGTCTTCGGTGCGCACCGGACGGGCAAATCTCGGCCCTTCGCCGTTGACGAACTCGAGACCGAGGCCCATCGCGTCGGGCACGGTCAGGATGTCGGAGAACAGGATCGCGGCGTCGAGCGGATAGCGATCGAGGGGCTGCAAGGTGACTTCCGTCGCGAAAGCCGGGTTCTTCGCGAGACCGAGGAAACTGCCCGCGCGGCCGCGCGTGGCGTTGTATTCCGGCAGATAGCGGCCAGCCTGCCGCATCAGCCAGATCGGCGTGTAGTCGGTGGGCTGGCGCAGCAGCGCGCGCAGAAAAGTGTCGTTCAGGAGTTGATGGGCCACGTTGCGTGCGACTGAAGAGCTGAGGGCAAAGGAGCATTTTACCGGAGGCGGCTCCGGACATCGCGCGTCGCGGGGTAATGAATGTGGCGACGACGCGTCGTGGGAAGCGGGCGGGAAGCAGCTCGGACGCACCTCGATCAGCTACCGCCCGCCACTGCCCGCACGGGCCCAGGGTCGATGTCTTCCGCTGCCCGGGTCGCCCTGGCTGAACGGCCGATGTTCAAGCCCGCGCTGCCAAGCTACTATCCAACAGCTTTACCAATGAATTGCACACTACACACCACCAGGATACTCGATGAAGAAGGCAGCACTCGCAATGCTCGGCGCGCTCGCCGGCGTCCTGATGCACGTCGGCGTAGCCAGCGCGCAAAACGCCGCGCCCGCGCCCTCCAGGCTCGACGACATCATCAGCCGCGGCACGCTGCGCGCTTGCACTACCGGCGACTACAAGCCGTATTCGTTCTACAGGGGCGATGGCCAGTTCGAGGGCATCGATATCGACATGGCTGAATCGCTCGCGAAGTCGCTCGGCGTGAAGGTCGAGTTCGTCAAGACGTCGTGGTCGAACCTGATGAACGACTTCGTCGCAAAGTGCGACATCGGCATTGGCGGTGTGTCGCCGACGCTCGAGCGCCAGAAGCATGCGTTCTTCACACAGGCTTACATGATCGACGGCAAAACGCCGATCGTCCGTTGCGACGACGTCAACAAATATCAGACGGTCGCGCAGATCGATCAACCGTCCACACGAGTGATCGTCAATCCGGGGGGCACCAACGAGAAGTTCGCGAAGCAATACTTCACGCACGCAAACGTGACCGTTTATCCGGATAACGTGACGATCTTCAAGCAGATCCTCGCGGGCAAGGCGGACGTGATGGTGACGGATGCGTCGGAAACGCTGCTGCAGCAGAAACTCAATCCCGGCCTCTGCTCGGTGCATCCGGACAAGCCGTTCCAGTACGGCGAGAAGGCCTGGTTGCTGCCGCGCGGGGATGTCGCGTTCCAGCAATACGTCGATCAGTGGCTGCATCTCGCTCGAGCGACCGGCGAGTATCAGGCTATCTCGGACAAGTGGTTGAAGTAAGCCGACCGTGTCCGTTGGAGGCCGTCAGCTGCTGACTGATTGGGAGGGCGCCCTGCGCGCGCCTGGAGATTTGGGTGCCGGCAATGATGTAACGAAGGGCGACGTCGTCGGGTCGTATAACTGTCCGGGTCAGGTCCAAGGTGCAGCGATGCGCCCCTTTCCAATACGCGGCACAAGCGGACTCGCTTTGCTGCATTGCATCACAGGTTTTTCATCGAATTGCGATGTATTTCGGGGCAGGGTCACAGCGCTGGTTCCGCAGGAAATTCGTCGCTCGAACGCTGCAGACGCAACCATTTCATGCTGATGAGTGACCCAATTTCTGCTGCACCAGACGTCATGAATGGCATCAATCATGCGTATTAAATTGCGGCGTAGTCATCGGTAATAACTACGTTTTAAAGGTTTCATTTTGGCAATAAATCCCGCAGCGCCTTATCTGGCGGGCGTTACAACCTGAAACACTTTGTTACCGCGTTCATAGGGTAATTCGCCCACAATGCCCTCAACGGTTTCAACACGGATGTGGCTGTGTGCGTGGTGTGAGCGGATACGATGCACTTGCCGGTCGGCGCTTGCCGAAGCCCTGTAAAGGGGCATCCCTGCTGGGGCCGTCATCGACGCAGGGGCGTCGTGATAACCGTCCCATCTTTGGTCTCCTCGCGCTAACCCCGTAGCGTGTGGTTTTTAGCGGGCTCCAGGCCCGCTTTTTTTTCGCCTGCTCAAACGTTTGCGCGCGACGAATCCTCGCCGCGCAACTCCTGTTCTACCGTACCTATTTGGCATATTTGGCTGCGCAGCGTGCTGCGGCGGCGTCACGCCGTCTTGTCCTCTCTGAGTTTCAACTCGCCGATCATCCGTTCGCGCATCACGAATTTTTGCACCTTGCCGGTCACGGTCATCGGCAGTTCTTCGACGAAGCGGATATATCGCGGCACCTTGTAATGCGCAATCTGTCCCTGGCAGAACTGCTGGATTTCTTCTGCCGTCGCCTGTTCGCCGGTCCGCAGCACGATCCACGCGCATACTTCTTCGCCATACCTGGTATCGGGCACGCCGAACACCTGCACGCTCTGGATCTTCGGGTGACGGAACAGAAACTCCTCGATCTCGCGCGGATAGATGTTTTCACCGCCGCGAATCAGCATGTCCTTCAGCCGGCCTACGATGTTGCAATAGCCTTCGGCGTCGAGCGTCGCCAGGTCGCCCGTGTGCATCCAGCCGTCGACGATACACTCGTGCGTCTTCGCTTCGTCCCCCCAGTAACCGAGCATCACCGAGTAGCCGCGCGTGCATAGCTCGCCCGTTTCGCCGACCGGCACGATATTGCCGAGCGGATCGACGATTTTCACTTCGAGATGCGGCTGGATGCGCCCGACTGTCGTCGTACGCTTGTCGAGCGGATCGGTCGTCGAGCTCTGGAACGAGACTGGGCTGGTTTCCGTCATGCCGTAGGCGATCGTGATCTCGCTCAGGTGCATCTTCGAGACGACCTTCTTCATCGTCTCGATCGGGCACGGCGAGCCCGCCATGATGCCGGTGCGCAGCCGCGAGAAGTCGTACGAGGCGAAGCTCGGATGGTCGAGTTCTGCGATGAACATCGTCGGGACGCCGTGCAGCGCGGTGCATTTTTCCTCCGCGGTCGCGGTGAGTGTCGCGGCCGGATCGAAGCCCTCGCCCGGAAACACCATGTTCGCCCCGACCGACACGCACGCGAGCACCGCCAGCACCATCCCGAAGCAGTGGTACAGCGGCACTGGAATGCACAGGCCGTCCTGCTCGCTGAGCCGCATCGCCATCGCGATATAGCCCGCGTTGTTCACGACGTTGCGATGCGTCAGCGTCGCGCCCTTCGGATTGCCCGTCGTGCCGCTCGTGAACTGGATGTTGATCGGCTCCCGGCACGACAGCGTCGCGCCGATCGCATCGAGCCGAGTGGCGTCGAACGACGCACGGCCACGCTCGATCACGTCGGAAAAGCTCAGCATGCCTGGGGTCTCCGTGTCGCACATGCGGATCACGTAGCGCAGTTCCGGCAGCCGCGCGGCATGCAGTTCACCCGGCGGCTGCGTCGCCAATTCGGGCGCGAGTTCCTGCAGCATCTCGAGGTACATCGACGTCTTGAAGCGCTCGGCGGTGATGATCGCCTTGCAACCGGCCTTGTTCAGCGCGTATTCGAGCTCCGCGAGCCGGTAGGCAGGATTGATGTTGACGAGGATCGCGCCGATACGCGCGGTCGCGAACTGCGTCAGCAGCCACTCGACGCGGTTCGGCGACCAGATGCCGACGCGATCGCCCTTCGCGATGCCGAGTGCAAGCAGCCCGGACGCAAGCACATCCACTTCCTGCGCGAATTCGCTCCACGTCCAGCGGATGCGCTGCTCCCGAAACACCACGGCCGGCCGGTCGGGAAAGCGCGCCGCGGTGTCGCGCAGAAGCTCGCCGACGGTCGCTTCGCTCAACGGATTTTCAGTCGACCCGCGCACATACGACAGTCCATCCGCGGGTTCGATGAGCGCACCTTCTCCCGAGCTATGCGTTGCCATGGTGTTGTCTCCGTGAGCGCAAGCGCGCTCGATTGAAATGAATTTGAAATCGATTGTGCACCGGCGCGTATCCTGCCGGCATCAAGTCTTACCCGCACCGCGTCGCATCGACCGCGGCGAGCGGCGACCGTCCGTTTCTCCAACCTCGTCGATTTTGCCGACCTTTACGTAAACGTCAACTAGCTATCAAAAAAAAGCAGCCGCGCAGGCTGCTTTCTTCTACTACGTGCTGCTTTAGTGCTGGCCGCGCAGCTTGCGCAGACGCTGGATTGCCGCGAGCTGCGCCGTCGCGTACGCGAGTTCCGCCTGTGCGGTCGCGTACTCGAGGTTCGAGCCCGTGTTCTGCAGCGCCTCTTCCGCACGCTTGCGTGCGTCTTCGGCCTTGGCTTCGTCGAGATCCTTGCCGCGGATCGCGGTGTCGGCGAGAACCGTCACTGCACCCGGTTGGACTTCGAGGATGCCGCCGGCGACGAACACAAACTCTTCTTCGCCGTTTTCAACTTCGATGCGCACCGCACCCGGACGGATCCGCGTGATGAGCGGCGTGTGGCCCGGCAGAATGCCGAGTTCACCCGCTTCGCCTGGCAGCGCGACGAACTTCGCCTGGCCCGAAAAGATTTGCTCTTCCGCGCTGACGACGTCTACTTTAATGGTTGCCATATGTGTCGACTCCTGTCGACGAGAGTTAGCGCTTGAGTGCTGACTCCCGTCCCATGCAAGGCGGGTTGAGCGTAATCAGAGACGCTGGCTTTGCGCAACACTACCGTTTTGGCAGCCGTGATGCGCGAGGTCGGCGCCCGCTTCGTTACACCCGACCTTTACTGGATCTTCTTGGCTTTTTCGAAGGCTTCGTCGATCGTGCCGACCATGTAGAACGCTTGCTCCGGCAGGTGGTCGCACTCGCCTTCGACGATCATCTTGAAGCCACGGATCGTTTCCTTCAGCGGCACGTACTTGCCCGGCGAACCCGTGAACACTTCAGCGACGTGGAACGGCTGCGACAGGAAACGCTGAATCTTACGAGCGCGCGCGACGGCGAGCTTGTCTTCCGGCGCGAGTTCGTCCATGCCCAGAATCGCGATAATGTCGCGCAGTTCCTTGTAGCGCTGCAGCGTTTGCTGCACGCCGCGCGTGATCGAATAGTGCTCTTCGCCGATCACGTGCGGGTCGATCTGACGCGAGGTCGAATCGAGCGGGTCCACCGCGGGGTAGATACCGAGCGAAGCGATGTCACGCGACAGCACGACGGTTGCGTCGAGGTGGCCGAAGGTCGTAGCCGGCGACGGGTCGGTCAAGTCGTCTGCAGGGACGTACACGGCCTGCACCGACGTGATCGAGCCAGTCTTGGTCGACGTAATACGCTCTTGCAACTTACCCATTTCTTCAGCCAGCGTCGGCTGATAGCCCACTGCCGACGGCATACGGCCGAGCAGTGCCGACACTTCGGTACCGGCCAGCGTGAAACGGTAGATGTTGTCGACGAAGAACAGCACGTCGAGGCCTTCGTCACGGAAGTGCTCGGCCATCGTCAGGCCGGTCAGCGCGACGCGCAGACGGTTGCCCGGCGGCTCGTTCATCTGGCCGTACACGAGCGCGACCTTGTCGAGAACGTTCGAGTCCTTCATTTCATGATAGAAGTCGTTCCCTTCGCGGGTACGCTCGCCCACACCGGCGAACACGGAGTAGCCGCCGTGTTCCTTCGCGATGTTGTTGATCAGTTCCATCATGTTCACGGTCTTGCCCACGCCGGCGCCACCGAACAGACCCACCTTACCGCCCTTCGCGAACGGGCAGATCAGGTCGATAACCTTGATGCCGGTTTCGAGCAGCTCGGTCGACGGCGACAGTTGGTCGAACGCCGGAGCCTTCTGGTGGATCGCACGCGTGGTTTCGCTCGAGATCGGGCCGGCTTCGTCGATCGGACGGCCAAGCACGTCCATGATACGGCCGAGGGTCGGCTTGCCGACCGGCACGCTGATCGGGTTGCCCGTGTTCTTCACGATCGTGCCGCGGCGCAGACCATCCGAAGCACCCAGACAGATGGTACGGACCACGCCGTCGCCCAGCTGCTGCTGGACTTCGAGCGTCAGTTCCGAACCTTCCAGAATGAGCGCGTCGTAGATCTTCGGCATGGTTTCACGCGGAAATTCCACGTCGATCACCGCGCCGATGCACTGTACGATCTTGCCTTCTACCAAAGCAGTAGTACTCATCGCTTTTCCTTTAGATACTCAATTCTTCACTCGCGCAAAGGCGCAGTTTCTCCGATGGGTGCGCCGCTCGGGCGCACACGCAACGACCTGCCTGACCGGGGTCAGACGGCCGCCGCTCCACCGACGATTTCCGACAGTTCTTTCGTGATCGCGGCCTGACGGCTCTTGTTGTAGACGAGCTGCAGATCGTTGATGACCGTCTTCGCGTTGTCCGAAGCGGCTTTCATCGCGACCATGCGGGCCGACTGCTCCGATGCCATGTTTTCCGCGACGGCCTGATAGACCAGCGCTTCGACATAACGCACCAGCAGTTCGTCCACCACTGCCTGCGCATCCGGCTCGTAGATGTAGTCCCACTGCGTGCTCGGCGTCGTACCGTCTTCTTCCGTGCGCTCGAACTGGTCCGCCGACAATGGCAGCAGTTGCTCGATCACCGGCTCCTGCTTCATCGTGTTGACGAAGCGCGTGTACGCGAGGTACACCGCCGAAATCTTCCCTTCCGAGTACAGGTCGAGCTGCACCTTCACAGCGCCGATCAGTTTTTCCAGATGCGGCGTATCGCCCAGTTGCACGACGTTCGACACGACTTTCGCCTGCAGTCGGTTCAGGAAGCCCAGGCCCTTGCTGCCGATCGCGGTTGCCTCGATCGTCTTGCCCTGGCCTTCCAGCTCCTTGAACTTCTGCAGCGACGCACGCAGCACGTTGGTGTTCATCCCCCCGCACAGACCTTTATCAGTCGTGACGAGGATGATGCCGGCCGCCTTCGCGCCTTCGTTCGACACCATGAACGGGTGACGATACTCCGGGTTCGCACGGCTCATGTGCTCGGCGATATCGCGGACCTTGTCGGCATACGGGCGAGCAGCGCGCATGCGCTCCTGAGCGCGGCGCATCTTCGATGCGGCCACCATCTCCATCGCTTTCGTGATCTTGCGCGTGTTTTGCACGCTCTTGATCTTGCCGCGAATTTCCTTCATTCCAGCCATTGCTTGCTCCTTTGTCGGCCCGAGTTAGCGCTTTAGCGCTAACTCGGGTCCCATGCAATGCGGCCGAAGTAGCGCGGGAGCATTCGCATGCGGCCCGCGCCGCTTCAAGGTCCGTTTATGCCTTGCGGATCACTCGCGGATCAATAAGCGCCGGACTTCTTGAAGTCTTTGACGGCCGTGTGCAGCAGGCCTTCGTCGTCCTTCGAGAGTTCCTTGGTGTCTTCGATACGCTTGACGAGGTCAGCATGGCTCGACTTCAGGTGGTCGCGCAAGCCCTTTTCGAACGGCAGGACTTGAGCAACTTCGAGGTCGTCGAGATAGCCGTTGTTCGCCGCGAACAGCGACACAGCCAGTTCCCACACTTGCAGCGGCTGATACTGCGGCTGCTTCAGCAGTTCCGTCACGCGGCGGCCGCGCTCGAGCTGCTTGCGGGTCGCTTCGTCGAGGTCCGATGCGAACTGCGCGAACGCAGCGAGTTCACGGTACTGCGCCAGGTCGGTACGGATACCGCCCGACAGCTTCTTCACGACCTTCGTCTGAGCCGCGCCACCCACACGCGACACCGACACGCCAGCGTTAATCGCCGGGCGGATACCTGCGTTGAAAAGGTCGGTTTCAAGAAAGATCTGGCCGTCGGTAATCGAGATCACGTTCGTCGGAACGAATGCGGTCACGTCGCCTGCCTGCGTTTCGATGACCGGCAGTGCCGTCAGCGAACCGCTCTTGCCCTTCACTTCGCCGTTGGTGAACTTCTCGACGTACTCTTCCGACACGCGAGCAGCACGCTCGAGCAGACGCGAGTGCAGATAGAACACGTCACCCGGATAAGCTTCACGGCCCGGCGGGCGGCGCAGCAGCAGCGAGATCTGACGGTATGCCCAAGCCTGCTTGGTCAAGTCGTCGTAAACGATCAGCGCGTCCTGACCGCGGTCGCGGAAGTATTCGCCCATCGTGCAGCCGGCGTACGGTGCGAGGTACTGCATCGCAGCCGATTCCGAAGCCGAAGCGGACACGACGATCGTGTATTCCAGCGCGCCGGTTTCTTCCAGCTTGCGCACCACGTTCATGATCGACGAAGCCTTCTGGCCGATCGCGACGTAGATACAGAAGAGGTTCTTGCCCTTCTGGTTGATGATCGCGTCGACTGCGACTGCGGTCTTGCCGCACTGGCGGTCGCCGATGATCAGCTCACGCTGGCCACGGCCGATCGGCACCATCGCGTCGATCGACTTCAGACCGGTCTGGACCGGTTCCGAAACCGACTTACGCCAGATCACGCCCGGAGCAATCTTTTCGATTGCATCGGTCTTCTTCGCGTTGATCGGGCCTTTGCCGTCGATCGGGTTGCCGAGTGTGTCGACCACGCGGCCGAGCAGTTCCGGACCCACCGGCACTTCCAGAATGCGGCCCGTCGTCTTGACGATGTCGCCTTCCGAAATGTGTTCGTATTCACCCAGAATCACGGCGCCGACCGAGTCGCGCTCGAGGTTCAGCGCGAGACCGAAGGTGTTGCCCGGAAATTCGAGCATTTCGCCCTGCATCACTTCCGACAGGCCGTGGATACGCACGATACCGTCGGTCACGGAGATCACGGTGCCCTGGTTGCGAACGTCTGCGCTCGCGTCAAGGCCCTGGATCCGGCTCTTGATCAGCTCGCTGATCTCAGAGGGATTGAGTTGCATTATTCGCTCCTGATAGTCAATTCTGTTGCGTGCCAGCCGCTAAAACGCGAAGCGCTTCAGGCCGTCAGGGCCGTTTGCATGCTGGCGAGCCGCGCGCGGACCGAGGTATCGAGCACTTCGTCGCCGACCGTCACGCGTACGCCGCCGATCAGCGAGTGATCGACTTCGACCGTCGGCTTCAGCTTGCGCTTGAACTTGCGTTCGAGGCTTGCGACGAGTTCGTTCAACTGCGCACCTTCGAGCGGGAATGCGCTGACGATCAGCACATCTGCTGCCCCTTCGCGGGCGTTCTTCAACTCTTCGAACTGCGAGGCGATTTCCGGCAGCAGCTGCAGGCGATGGTTGTCCACCAGCATCTGCACCAGATTCTTCGCTTGCGCGTTGTCCTTGAGCGGCGACTTGACCGCGGCCAGCAGCAGATCGCTTACCTGGGCACGGCTCACTTTCGGGCTCGAGGCGATCGACAGCACTTCGGGCAGACGCGCAACCTGTGCCAGCTCCTGCACGAGCGTGGACCAGGCGGCGATGTCACCAGCTTCGGCCACGCCAAACAGCGCTTCCGCGTACGGACGGGCGATGGTTGCAAGTTCGGCCATGATCAGAGCTCGGCTTTCAGTTGATTCAGCAGGTCAGCATGAGCCGCCTGGTCGACTTCGCGCTGCAGGATCTGTTCAGCGCCCTTCACAGCGAGTGCAGCAACTTCGCCACGCAGCGCTTCGCGCGCCTTCACGACTTGCTGATCCGCGTCGGCCTTCGCCTGCGCGATGATGCGGGCGGCTTCCGCCTGCGCCTGAGCCTTGATTTCGTCGGCGACTGCGACAGCGCGCTTTTCAGCGTCGGCAATGCGTTGCTGGCCGTCGTTGCGAGCCTGAGCCAGTTCCTGGTCGACGCGCTTGTGAGCGGCTTCGAGTTCCTGCTTGCCCTTTTCCGCGGCGGACAGACCGTCGGCGATCTTCCTCGCGCGCTCGTCGATGGCGTTGATCAGCGGCGGCCACACGAATTTCATCGTGAACCACGCGAGGATCAGGAACACGACCATTTGCGCAAACAGGGTTGCGTTGAGATTCACGGTGTTTCCTTAAACGTTGCTAGTTCGGAAAGTGAAACGGCAAGGCGCTCATCGATTCTGCTCGATCAGCGCCCCAGTACCCGTTCCGCCCTGCGCCTTTACCTGTTATAGCTCAGGCGCAAACCTCCGAGGAACCTCAGCCTGCCAGCTTCGAGAGCAGCGGGTTCGCGAACGCAAACAGCATTGCCACACCAACGCCAATCAGGAACGCCGCATCGATCAGACCAGCCAGCAGGAACATCTTGGTTTGCAGCGGGTTCATCAGTTCCGGTTGACGGGCGCATGCTTCGATGTACTTGCCGCCCATCAGACCGATACCGATACAGGCGCCGATAGCACCCAGGCCGATGATGATGCCGATACCGATGGCGGTCAGACCCTGGATGTTGGCGATGAAAGCTTGCATGATCACTCCTTTGTGAAAAGTCTTTTAGAACTGGTTGGAACTGGGATTTGAAAAACTACGATTCTTTTACCGACGGCGCAGGTTAGTGCGTGTCGTGTGCCTGGCCGATGTACACCAGCGTCAGCATCATGAAAATGAACGCCTGCAGCAGAACGATCAGGATGTGGAAGATTGACCACACTGTGCCGGCGACCACGTGGCCGATGAAGCCAAGCACCGTCGTGTCCGCGCCGAAGCTCCAGAGGCTGCCGAGCAGGGCAATCAGCAGGAACAACAGTTCGCCCGCGTACATGTTGCCGAACAACCGCATGCCGAGCGAGACCGTCTTCGCGACGAACTCGATGATGTTCAGTGCGAGGTTCGGGATCCACAGCAGCGGATGCGCGCCGAACGGAGCGGACAGCAGTTCATGCACGAAGCCGCCAACGCCCTTGATCTTGAAGTTGTAGTAAATCATCAGCACGAACACGCCGAGCGCGATACCGATCGTGCCGTTCAGGTCGGCGGTCGGCACGATGCGGTGGTGCGGGATGGCTTCGGACAGACCCAGCCAGCCGATCACACGGCCCGGCAGGTCGACGGGAATGAAGTCGAGTGAGTTCATTAGCGCGACCCAGACGAACACGGTCAGCGCGAGCGGCGCGATGAAGGTGCGCGAGCCGTGGATCATGGCCTTCGATTGATCCTCGACCATTTCGACAAGCATTTCGATCGCGCATTGGAAGCGACCCGGCACGCCGGCCGTTGCCTTGCGGGCTGCCAGATGCAGCACGAAGATCGTGACGAGGCCGCACACGATCGACCAGAAAAGGGTGTCGAGATTCCACACATGGATGTCGAAAATCGACGTCTGGTGTGCGGTGGAAAAGTTCTGCAAGTGGTGCGCGATGTACTCGGACGGATCCATTGCGCGCGTGCCTTCGCTAGCTGCCATATCGTTAAAGCCACCCAAATTGTCGAAAATCGTTCGAGGCCGCTCCCGCCGGAACACTGTGTCGCGGGAACGCGCCGGGTGCGGGCCCTGTCTCACCCGCACACCCGTGCCGGCGCTGCGCGCCGGCCTTAAATTCTTTTTGCTGCTGTTTTTTGTGCTGCTACCTTAGCGCCACGCCAAGGCGATCCAGTAAGTCTTCAGCGCGATGAGGTAGGTCACGAGCAGCGGAATCCAGCGTACGTCGTGATACCAGAAGGCGATTGCAACAAACATCGCAATCGTTGTCCCCATCTTGAGTGCTTCGCCGATCATCCAGCTCATCACGGTCTCGGCGCCGCCCTGCTTTTTCAGTCGTGCCGCGAACAACGCGCCCGGCACCCAGCAGATCGCCCCCCCGAGGAACGCGGACAGCGCAGCAGCGCCCGGCGGCTTGTAGAACAGCCACCACAACAGCGTTGCGACCAGGGACAAAACCATTTGCGCTGCGACGACCCTGAACGGCGTTACGCGCGATGGACGACCCACGCCGGGACCAAACAGCTTTTCCGCCTCGGCCCGCGTGAGCGGAACGATATTGTTATCTTCCTGCGCGTCATCCCACGCTTCGGCCGGATCGAACTGCCGACTGGAGGACATCTCGGGTGCGGAGCGTTCAGCGCGGTGTCTGTCGTCACCATTCTCCGGCGACAGATTCGACGTTTTGACCGCCATCGCAATGTTCCGAAAGTCTCGTTCAGCCCGCGAGTTTACGCAGCGCTTACGGGGTTGCCGTGCAATTAAATCCGGGCGATTGTAAGCGATAGTTGCAGGCAATTCAAGACTTTAGGCCAGCCTATAACCGCGTGAAACTTCCCTTCACGATGCGGTAAAACGTACGCTAACGACGCGAAACACGTCAAATGTAAGGCGGGCGGGGGGCGGCAAAACCCGTGCGGGTGGTCGCGTGGATCAAAGCTCGTTGGCAGTGCGTTCCGACGCAGCGGCAGACGTCTCGAAAATGCAACAAATGCCTCTTTTTTAAGGGCTGAACGGGATGGCTCTTCTAATGAACTGAATCAGCCTCACCGCAAATTTCGATGATGATCGGGTCGCTTTTGATAGCGGCTCGTCAGGATGATTATCGCGTGAATGGGGAGCGTCTGAAGCTAGGATTCCTGATTATTCGTGCATCGGTTGTTTTGGAATCCGCAATAGTCGCTCGCACCGAGGTAGACCAACTCGCGGCAGTGCTCATGCACAGGCCGCCAGCCGTTCACCACTCTTGCCTGCTGAGCGCCAATCTGTGCTCAGACGTTCGCGTTCCCGCGCAAACGAACCAGAATGCCTTCCAGCGCGTCGAGATCGCCGAAGTCCACCAGCACCTGGCCGCGACCGCGTCGGCCGAGCTTGATTTTCACCGTAGCGGACAGCAGATCCGACAGTTCCTCTTCCAGGCGTCGCGTGTCACGGCCGCCGTCCGGATTCGCGCGGGCCTTGGCCGCCGGCGTCACCTTCGTGGTCATCGCAACCAGCTTTTCCGTCTCGCGCACAGACAGGCGCTTGTTGACGACCTGGTTGGCCAGCGTGATCTGCGTCGCGGCATCGACGGCGAGCAGCGCGCGAGCGTGGCCCATGTCGAGATCGCCGGCGAGCAACATCGTCTGTACCGGTGTCGCAAGGTTCAGCAGACGCAGCAGGTTCGACACCGCGCTGCGCGAGCGGCCCACCGACTCTGCCGCCTGCTCATGCGTGAAATTGAATTCGTCGAGCAGGCGCTGGATCCCCTGGGCCTCTTCGAGGGGATTCAGATCCTCGCGCTGGATGTTTTCGATCAGCGCCATCGCCGCGGCGGCCTGGTCGGGCACGTCCTTCACAAGCACCGGCACCTCGTCGAGGCCCGCAAGCCGCGCCGCGCGAAAACGCCGCTCCCCCGCGATGATCTCATAGCGGTCCGCCGCGATCGGACGCACGAGAATCGGCTGCATCAGCCCTTGCGCGCGGATGCTCGCCGCAAGCTCCTGCAGCGCGCCTTCGTCCATGCGCGTGCGCGGCTGGTATTTGCCCGCCTGCATCTTGCCGAGCGGCAATACGTTCGGCGCGCCGTCGATCACCGCTGCCTCGGTGATATCGGCGGTGCCGCCGAGCAATGCCTCCAGACCGCGGCCCAGTCCCTTCTTTCTTGCTACTGCATTCATCGTGCTTCCTCGATCCGCTTAGGATGCCTGGGGCGCGTCATTCAGCGCGCGCACCCGCTCAATCATTTCGACGCCGAACTGCACGTACGCCTGCGCGCCTCGCGACGCCCTGTCGAACACCACACCGGGCAGCCCATAGCTGGGCGCCTCGGCCAATCGCACGTTGCGTGGAATCACCGCGTCGAAGACCTTGTCGCCGAAGTGCTCTTTCAATTGATCCGAGACTTGCTGTTGCAACGTAATGCGCGGATCGAACATGACGCGCAGCAGACCGATCACCTTGAGGTCGCGATTCAGATTCGCATGGACCTGCTTGATCGTGTTGACGAGGTCGGACAGACCTTCGAGCGCGAAGTATTCGCACTGCATCGGAATGACGACGCCGTGCGCGGCGCATAGTCCGTTGAGCGTCAGCAGTGACAAAGCCGGCGGGCAATCGATCAGCACGAAATCGTACTCGCCCTCGACCCCGGCGAGCGCCGCCTTCAGTTGACGCTCGCGATTCTGCATGCTGACGAGTTCGACCTCGGCGCCCGCGAGCTCACGGTTCGCGGGAAGCACGTCGTATCCGACCGCCTCGGGCCGTACGCGCGCATCGGCCACCGACACGTTGTCCACGAGCACCTCGTAGACCGTGTTCGTACATTCGGCCTTGTCGATACCGCTGCCCATCGTGGCGTTGCCTTGCGGGTCCAGATCGATGAGAAGGACTCGCTGTCCCTGCGCTGCCAGGCTCGCGGCCAGATTGACTGTGGTGGTCGTCTTGCCGACGCCGCCCTTCTGGTTCGCAACGCAGAAGATTTTTGCCATCGTTGGTGTGTCCCTTTTGCTGCTTGGATGAAGTGAAAATCGTTGAGGGTGCTGACAGGCCGAAGTGGCCGTCAGCTTTCGGGGTCCACTCGCACCTCGATCAGATGCCGCTCGGCATCGAGCGACGGCACGTTCAGCCGGATGATCTGTTCCACGTGAGCGCCCGCCGGCAGACGCGCGATTTCGGTATCCGGCCACATACCCTTCATCGCCCAAATTGCGCCCTGCTCCGCAACCAGATGACGGGCCAGTGTAACGAAATCCGAGAGTTCTGCGAACGCGCGCGAGACAATTACGTCGAACTTTGCCGGTACTTCGGCGCCAGGCCGCAGCGTCTCCACCCGACCGGTCAGAATCGACAGGTTCGCGAGGCCCAGTTCCGCCTTCGCCTGCGACTGAAAGGCAGTCTTCTTATGGACGATGTCGTTCGTCGTGATGGTCCAATCGGGCAGCACGATCGCGAGCACGATGCCCGGCAGCCCCCCGCCCGAACCGACGTCGAGCACCGACGACGGCCCGCGCGGCGCCAGGTGCGGCACGATCGATAGCGAATCGAGAATGTGCTGGATTAGCATCTGCCTCGGATCGCGGATCGCTGTCAGGTTGTAGACGTTGTTCCACTTCGCGAGCAGCGCGACGTAATCGAGCAGCTTGCGCTGCTGCGCGTCGCTGAGTTCGAGACCAAGTTCACGGACACCCTCCGCCAGCAATGACGCCAAGGCCTGCTGGTCGATTCCCCTCTGCGCTGCCGTCATTGAACCACCGGCGTGCTGTCGGCGCCGGGCTCGGCGGACTTCGACGGACGACGCCCGAGGCCACGCTT
This sequence comes from Paraburkholderia sp. 35.1, assembly GCF_050436525.1. NCBI lineage: Bacteria > Pseudomonadati > Pseudomonadota > Betaproteobacteria > Burkholderiales > Burkholderiaceae > Paraburkholderia > Paraburkholderia sp. 35.1. Next base: position 1,885,846 of record NZ_JBNDMJ010000003.1, read on the forward strand.
CAGATGGACCATCAGCAGCGAGATGGCGGCAGGCGTGATACCGGAAATACGCGACGCCTGTCCGATCGTTTCCGGCCGGAACTGCATCAACTTCTGGCGAGCTTCGAACGACAGCCCACGGACCTCGGTGTAGTCCAGCCCTTCAGGCAGACGCGTGTTCTCTTGCGCCTCGTTGCGTTCGATCTCACCGGCCTGTCGGTCGATGTAGCCCTGATATTTGATGCCGATTTCGATCTGTTCCTTGATTTGCGCGAGCAGCACGGGGTCTTCCGCAAGTGCTTCGGGCGCGCCACAAGTGCCGTCACGCAGCCCGCAGACGCCGTCGTAGCAGACGCCCGGACGACGCAGCAGGTCCGCGAGACTGTATTCGTGGTCGATTGGCTTGCCAAGCAAGGCGGTCGCCTCTTCTGCCGATAAGGTCTTAGGATTGACCCAGGTCGAACGCAAGCGCTGTGTTTCACGTGAAACAGCGTCACGCTTGCGACTGAAGGCGTCCCAGCGGGCATCATCGACCACGCCGAGTTCGCGCCCGATCTCCGTCAGCCGCGTATCGGCGTTGTCTTCGCGCAAGCTCAGACGGTACTCCGCGCGGCTCGTGAACATCCGGTACGGCTCGGACACCCCGCGCGTGACTAGATCGTCCACGAGCACGCCGAGATAAGCCTGGTCGCGACGCGGACACCATGCTTCCTTGCTTTGCACAAACAGACCGGCGTTGATGCCGGCCAGAGTGCCCTGTGCAGCTGCCTCTTCGTAGCCGGTCGTACCGTTGATCTGTCCGGCGAAGAACAGGCCACTGATTACCTTCGTTTCTAGGGATGCCTTCAGGCCACGCGGATCGAAAAAGTCGTACTCGATCGCGTAGCCGGGGCGCAGGATATGCGCATGCTCGAGCCCACGCATGGAACGCACCAGCTCGAGCTGCACGTCGAAGGGCAGGCTCGTCGAGATCCCGTTCGGATAGAACTCGTTGGTCGTCAGACCTTCCGGCTCGAGGTAGATCTGATGCGATTCCTTCGACGCAAACCGGTGAATCTTGTCCTCGATCGACGGGCAATAGCGTGGCCCCACCCCCTCGATGACGCCCGTGTACATTGGCGAACGATCGAGACCGCCGCGAATGATGTCGTGTGTCCGTTGATTCGTATGCGTGACCCAGCACGGCACCTGGCGCGGGTGCTGCTCGACACGCCCGAGGAACGAAAACACCGGCACCGGGTCCAGATCGCCGGGCTGCTCTTCGAGCTGCGAATAGTCGATCGTGCGACCGTCGATTCGCGGTGGCGTACCGGTCTTAAGCCGGCCCTGCGGTAGCTTCAGCTCTTTCAACCGCGCCGACAGCGAAACCGCAGCCGGGTCGCCCGCGCGTCCGGCGGTGTAGTTGTTCAACCCCACGTGAATCTTGCCGTCGAGGAACGTGCCCGCGGTTAGCACCACCGCGCGCGACCGGAAACGAATACCCACTTGCGTGATGGCGCCGACCACGCGGTCGCCCTCGACCATCAGATCGTCGACGGCCTGCTGAAATAGCCAGAGGTTCGGCTGATTCTCTAGACGATGGCGGATCGCCGCTTTGTACAGCACGCGGTCAGCCTGAGCGCGCGTCGCGCGGACCGCCGGTCCTTTCGACGAATTCAGGATCCGAAACTGGATGCCGCTTTCGTCGGTAGCGGCCGCCATGGCGCCACCCAGCGCGTCGACCTCCTTGACCAGATGGCCCTTGCCAATGCCGCCAATCGACGGATTGCAGCTCATCTGACCAAGGGTCTCGATGTTATGGGTCAAAAGCAGCGTTTTGTTGCCCATGCGCGCCGACGCTAAAGCAGCTTCGGTGCCGGCATGACCGCCGCCGACGACGATTACGTCAAATTCTGTGGGAAAAAGCATCGCGGGATCTCACGCCAGATCGTCGCGTGAGCCTTCAAAAGAAATGTATGGGCGAATTATAACGGGTTCAGTTTCGGCCCGAATTTCGTCCGAGTGGTGAAACAATAAAAAAGCGGTGTGTTTCACGTGAAACACACCGCTTCCAGAGACAGCGATCAGCGAAATAAGCGCGGGCTTATGCGACCTTTTTGGCAAGACCGAGATAGGTTTCGATCACCCGGGGATTTTGCGCGAGGTCGGTTGCCGGTCCTTCCAGTGCCAACTCGCCGGTTTCCAGCACGTAGCCGTAGTCCGAGATCTGCAATGCAGCGCGCGCATTCTGCTCGATCAGCAGCGTCGCGACGCCCGTCTGCCGCAAGGCGCTGATGATGTGAAAGATTTCCTTCACGATCAGCGGCGCGAGACCGAGGCTCGGCTCGTCCAGCATTAGCAGATCGGGCTTGCCCATCAGGGCGCGGCCGACCGCGAGCATCTGCCGCTCGCCGCCGGAAAGCGTGCCGGCCGCCTGCTTGCGCCGCTCCTTCAGCCGCGGAAACAGTTCGAACACCGGTTCCAGCTGATCGAGAAAGTTGCGCTCCCCTGCTCGCTTGCGCCGGTAGGCGCCAAGCAGCAGATTGTCCTCGACGGTCATCGAAGCGAAAAGCTCGCGCTTTTCCGGCACCAGGCACATACCAAGCGCAACGCGTTTTTCGACCGGCGTCGCGCTGACGTCGTCGCCCTGATAGGAAACCGCGCCTTTCGCATGCCCGGACGTCGGCAACGCGCCCATGATCGCATTCAGCAGCGTCGACTTTCCCGCGCCGTTCGGGCCGATCACGGAGACGATCTGCCCCGCCCGCACCTTGATCGCCGCATTGTGCAGCGCTTCAACCTTGCCGTAGCGCACGGACAGTTGGCTCACTTCGAGAATCGGTCCCGTTGCCGCCACGCCGGTCGTTGTCATGTCGTCCATCATTCCACCCCACCCAGATACGCTTCGAGCACCGCCGGATCCTGCTGGACTTCCTGCGGCAGGCCCTCAGCGATCCGCGTGCCGAACTCCATCACCACGAGCCGGTCCGTCAAATTCATCACGAAATCCATGTCGTGCTCGACGAGCAGCACGCTCATCCCTTCTGTCTTCAGTCTGCGCAGCAGTTCGGCGAGCTGAAGCTTTTCCTGATACCGGAGACCAGCGGCCGGTTCATCGAGCAATAGCAGAGTCGGGTCGCAGCACAGGGCGCGCGCAATTTCGAGAATCCGCTGTTGACCAAGCGCCAGGCTGCCCGCTTCGTCATACATGTGCTGTTCGAGGCCGACGCGGCGAATCTGCCGAGCGGCTTCGGCCATCAACCGCTGCTCTTCGGAGCTGTTCAGCCGCACGACACTGCGCCACACGCCCGCATGGCCACGTAGATGCGCACCGATCGCGACGTTTTCGAGCACGGACATACCCGACAGCAGCTTCACGTGCTGGAACGTCCGGCCGATGCCGCGCTTGACGATTTCACGCGAACTCAGCGCATCGATGCGCTCGCCGCGGAACGTGATCTCGCCGCTTGTCGCCTGCAGCACACCGGTCACGAGATTGAAGGTCGTCGACTTGCCCGCGCCGTTCGGTCCGATCAGCCCGATGATCTGCCCTGCTTTGACCTCGAAGCTGACGTCGTTCACCGCGACCAGACCGCCGAACTGCTTGCGCGCCTTGTTCACCGTCAGCAGGTCTTCGCCGGTCTGTGGCTTGTTGCGCTGCGGCAAAGGATCCGCGTGATCGACGAGATGCGCCCGCGGGCCACGCGGGAAAAAGCGCGCGACGAACGGCCAGACGCCCTGCCGCGCGTACTGCAGAAGCAGCACCATGATGATGCCGAACACGATCACTTCGAAGTTGCCGTTCTCGCCGAGCAGTTTTGGCAGCAGCGTCTGCAAATAGTCCTGCAGCACGGTCAGGATCGCCGCGCCGAGCACCGCGCCCCAGACGTGCGAGACGCCGCCCACCACCGCCATGAACAGGAACTCGATGCCGTGATTCAGTCCAAACGGCGTCGGATTCACGGCGCGCTGCAAGTGCGCGTACAGAAAACCCGAGACCGACGCAAGCACCGCCGCATAGACGAAAATCACGACGCGCATCCAGCCGGTGTTGACGCCCATTGCCTCGGCCATCAGACCGCCGCCGCGCAACGCGCGGATTGCGCGACCCGGCCGGCTATTAAGCAGATTCTGAACAGAGACGACCGCACCGAGCACGACCACCCAGATCAGGTAATAGATATGGCGGCCGGACTCAAGATTGATCCCGAAAACATTCAACACCGGGATGCCGTTGATGCCGTCGTACTTGCCGAGCATGTCGAGATTGCCGAACAGGTAGAACAGCGCGAGCCCCCACGCAATCGTGCCGAGCGGCAGAAAGTGGCCGGATAGGCGCATCGTCACGAGACCGAGCATCAGCGCAACCAGGGCAGTGACGATCACGCCCGCGATCAGTGCGAGCCACGGCGACACGCCGAAGTTCGTCGTCAGATACGCGGTTGCATACGCGCCGATACCAACGAACGCGGCCTGCCCGAAGCTCGTCATCCCGCCGATGCCGGTCAACAGCACGAGGCCGATCGCGACGATCGAATAGAGACCGATGTAGTTCAGCAGCGTGACCCAGTACTCGGGTACATGGATCGGATGCGGCAGAACCGGCAAAGCGAACAGCACCACGAGGAACAACCAGAAGAACTTCTTTTGCATGATTCGTTTCATCGTGTCACTCCGCTTCCTCTTCGGCGTGCGGGCTCGCAAGACTGCGCCACAGCAGCACCGGGATGATTAACGTGAACACGATCACTTCCTTATAAGCACTAGCCCAGAACGACGAATACGACTCCAGCAGACCAACGAGAATCGAGCCGGCCGCCGCCAGCGGATAGCTGACCAGACCGCCGATGATCGCGCCCACGAAGCCCTTCAAACCGATCAGGAAGCCCGAGTCGTAGTAGATCGTCGTGAGCGGCGCGACGAGGATGCCGCACAGTGCGCCGAGCCCCGCCGCAAGCGTGAATGCGAGGCGTCCCGCCTGCGTGGTGCCGATGCCGACGAGCCGCGCGCCGAGCCGGTTCACCGACGTCGCGCGCAACGCCTTGCCCGAAATCGAGCGATCGAAGTACAAATACAGCGCGCCGATCAGCACGGCCGCGGTGCCGATCACCCACAGGCTCTGTCCGGAGATCGACAACGTGCCGATGCTGAACGTCGCATCGGAAAACGCGTTGGTGCGCGAGCCTTCGGCGCCGAACATCACGAGGCCGAGACCGACCATCACGAAATGCACGGCCACCGCGACGATCAACAGCAGCAGCGTGGTCGCCTCCGCGATCGGCTCGTAGGCAAGGCGATACACGAACGGACCCATCGGAATCACGATCAGCAGCGTCAGCGCGATCTGCACGATCATCGGCAACGGCTGCAGGAAGATGCCGCGCGTGAGCGCGTAGACCGCGATCGGAAACAGCAGGTACTTCCCCGCCAGCACGGGCAGCGTGCGCGCCGCATGACGACGCCGCTCAGCATGCCGCAACACGGCCGCCGTCTCGACGACGAAGCATGCCGCGCCCATCGCCATCAACAGCCAGCAGGTGGCCGGAAACTTCTGCGTTTGCAGTGCGGCGAGCGTCAACGCACCGTACGAAACGAACTCCCCTTGCGGGATGAAGATCACCCGCGTGACGGAGAACACCAGCACCAGCGCAAGCGCGAGCAGCGCGTAGATCGCGCCGGTCGTGATGCCGTCCTGCGCGAGGATCGCCGCAATTGATAGATCCATACTTCCTCGTCCTGAAGCGTCGAAATCGAAAAACCGGGAAACAGTCGCGACGGCGCGGTGCGAAGCCGGCCATCGATCTGCATGTCAGAAAAGACAACCGCCGCGCCGGGACGCGGCGCGGCGGTCGATGCCATTGTCGTCGAACACAATGGCAATGCGGCGTCATGCACCGCAGATTGCGCGAGAGGCGCGTACCGCTACTTGTTTTTGTAAATAGTCTTAGTTGTTCTGCAACTTCCACTTGCCGTCGACGATCTGCACGATCACGCGTGCGCGCTGGTCGAGGCCGTTGTGGTCGTTCGCGGTGGTGTTCATGATGCCGTGCGACACTGGCAGCTCCTTGATGTTTTCGAGCGCGTTGCGCAGCGCCACGCGGAACTCCGGCGTGCCCGGCTGGGCGGTTTTCAGCGCGACCGGAATCGCAGCCTGCAACATCTGGCCGGCATCCCATGCGTGGCCGCCGAAGGTCGCGACCGAACCCGCGCCATAAGCCTTCTCATAGGCGTTCTTATAGGCTTCCGCCGACTTCTTCACCGGGTTCGAATCCGGCAATTGATCGACGACGAGAATCGGACCGGCCGGCAGCAGTTCGCCGTCGCAATCCTTGCCGCACACACGCAGGAAGTCGTTGTTCGCGACCCCGTGAGTCTGATAGATCTTGCCCTTGTAGCCACGCTCCTTCAGCGTCTTGGCCGGCAGCGCCGACGGCGTGCCCGAGCCCGCGATCAGCACCGCGTCGGGATTCGCGCCCATCGTCTTCAGCACCTGGCCCGTCACCGATGCATCGGTGCGGTTGAAGCGCTCGTTCGACACGATCTTCAGGTTGTGCGCTTTCGCGGCGGCGTCGAACGTCGTGTTCCAGCTGTCGCCGTATGCGTCCGAGAATCCGATGAAGCCGACCGTCTTCACGCCGTGATGCTGCATGTAATCGGCGATCGCTTCGGCCATCAGGCTGTCGTTCTGAGGCGGTTTGAATGCCCATGCGCGCTTCGCATCCATCGGCTGAATGATCGCGGCCGATGCCGCGAGCGAGATCACCGGCGTCTTGCCCTCAGCGGCCGGATCGAGCATTGCGAGCGAATTCGGCGTGACGGTCGAGCCGATGATCGCGTCGACGTGGTCTTCGTCGATCAGCTTGCGCGTGTTCTGCACGGCCTTGCTGGTGTCCGACCCGTCGTCGAGGATGATGTACTGCACGCTCTTGCCGCCGATCTCCTTCGGCAGCAACGCGATCGTGTTCTTTTCAGGAATCCCGAGCGACGCGGCCGGCCCCGTCGTCGACAACGTGACGCCGATCTTCACCTGCGCGAATGCAGCCCCCGCGCCGCACATCAGCGCCATCGCGATGCCGGTGCGTACCCAATGCCTTGTCTTTTTCATTGCGAGTCTCCAAACGCTTTGAAATGCGCCTATCTGTAAACCGGCTTGCTGGGCCGGGTGTTTGAATCTAGTGAGCGGGTTCAGGTGTGCCAAGCATGGTTTTCCCTGCTCGGCGCGCATACCTTCCCCCGCTGCGTCGGGTACCGCTCCTCTCGCGTCGCGCGAGTACGCATTCGCGTCATACGCCGCGTTTCTGTGCCGCGGCTTTATTCCAACCAGGCATTTCATAAACCACTAATATGTTAGTAGTTTGCGTTCTGCATTATCGACGGTCAAGAGAGCGTGCGCCAAATGCGGGTTTGTCCTGAAGCAGCGAAGCCACACTTTTGCGCGATGCGGACACCTGGCCCGGGCAATAAAAAAGACGCGTCAACTGCACGCGTCTTTTTCGATGAGGTCCCGTGGCGCAGAGCCTTCGCTCAGTCGCCGGCGAGCTTCCACTTGCCGTCGACGATCTGCACCATCACGCGCGCCCGCTGATCGAGGCCGGCATGGTCGTTCCCGCTCATGTTGAAGATGCCGTGCGACGCGGGCAGATCTTTCGTGCCTTCGAGCGCGGCACGCAGCGCCTCGCGGAATGCCGGCGTGCCTGGCGGCCCCTTCTTCAACGCGAGCGGGATCGCATGCTGCAGCAGCAGACCCGCGTCCCAAGCGTGACCGCCGAACGTCGACACCGACCCCGCGCCATATGCCGTTTCATACGCATGCTTGTACGCGAGCGCGCTTTTCTTCACCGGATTCGCCTCGGGCAGTTGCTCGGCGACCAGCAGTGGGCCAGCGGGCAGCCACGTGCCCTCGCAATCCTTGCCGCACACGCGCAGAAAGTCGTTGTTCGCGACGCCGTGCGTCTGATAGTACTTGCCCTTGTAGCCGCGCTCCTTCAGCGTTTTCTGCGGCAGCGCGGCCGGCGTGCCCGCACCGGCGATCAGCACCGCGTCCGGGTTCTGCGACATCATCTTCAGCACCTGGCCCGTGACCGATGCATCGTTGCGCGCGAAGCGCTCGTTCGCGACGATCTTGATCTTCGCGAGGTCAGCGGCTTTGCTGAATTCCTTGAACCAGCTCTCGCCGTACGCGTCGGAAAAGCCGATGAACGCGACCGTCTTCACGCCGTGATTGGCCATGTGCTGCGCAATCGCCGTGGCCATCAGAATGTCGTTTTGCGGCGTTTTGAAGACCCATCCACGCTTCGCGTCCATCGGCTCGACGATGCCCGCGGCCGCGGCCAGAGAGATCATCGGCGTCGAGGTTTCGGCAGCGACGTCGATCATGGCGAGCGAGTTCGGCACGACGGTCGAGCCGATCAGTGCATCGACGTGATCTTCGCTAGTGAGCTTGCGGGCGTTCTTGACCGCCTGGGTGGAATCGGTTGCGTCGTCGAGGACGATGTAGTCGATCTTCTGGCCCGCCACTTCTTCCGGCAGTAGCGCGATCGTGTTCTTTTCCGGAATGCCGAGCGATGCGGCCGGTCCTGTTGCCGACACGGTGACGCCGATTTTCACGTCCGCGAACGCATGGCCGCTCCAGGCAGCCGAGACCCCTGTGGCGACCAATGCCGCGCTGATCCAACGCAATGCCGACTTCATCCTGCTCCTCTATTAACCCCGTTATTCAATTGCAATTAAATCCGCGGATTTAATTGCCAACCCAGTGGTCGGTGAATAAGCGAGTGTAGCGGACGCAAGCGCCGTGCTGCAAGCGTTTCGCAGGCTTGTGATGTTTACCCCAGCGGCTAACGGAGAGTAAAAAATGGCGCGTGAAATAGCCGGGAGATCGCGTCAAAAAATTCGCTAAACACAAATAAAAAAGCGCTGTTGGATATCAATCCAACAGCGCTTTCTTCTGGGCACTGAGTGCCTCACTTGTCTCCTCGTTCTCCACCTGCAAATTCGTGGTGCATCAGAACTGCATGAAGATTAAACGACCACCCCCAACAGTCACAACTAGCAATTACCCTAGTGGTGCACTGCGGCACCGGATTGGGGCGCGGAGGGCGCATTTCGTCACACGGTTTGCCACAGGTTCGCCCGAGCCCTTGATCCAGCGGACCTTCTGCATGAGCCGCAATTAGATCGGAGGTCGAAGCAATTTCGTATCGCACTGCATCAAGCGAGCGACCACGCGGGCGGGATCCAACAGCCAATCTCAAGCCCGCAACGGTCGCACTCGCGCGACGATCTCACCGACGATGCCGCGCCGGAACGCCAGCACACACGCGATGAAAATCAGCCCGGTGACGATCGTCACCGATTCGCCGAGCGAGCGGAACCAGTCGATGCCGGTCATCGACGCGAGTGCCGCGCCGATATCGCCGAGCCTGTCTTCGAGCGACACGATCAACGCGGCGCCGAGCAACGGCCCGAACAGCGTGCCCATGCCGCCCACCAGCGTCATCAGGATCACGAGCCCGGACATCGTCCAATAGGCATCGCTCAGCGTTTCAAAGCCTTGCACCAGCACCTTCAGCGAACCCGCGAGACCCGCAATGCCGGCCGACAGGATGAATGCGAGCAGCTTGAAACGGTCGGTGTCGTAGCCGAGCGACACCGCGCGCGGCTCGTTTTCCTTGATCGCGACGAGCACCTGCCCGAACGGCGAATGCACGATCCGCACGATCAGCAGGAAAGCCGCGACGATCACCGCGAGCACGACGAAATATAGCGCGAGGTCCGAAGAGAGATCGAGCACGCCGAACAGCTTGCCCCGCGGCACGCCTTGCAGACCGTCTTCCCCGTGCGTGAACGGCGCCTGCAGGAACACGAAGTAGACCATCTGCGCGAGCGCGAGCGTCACCATCGCGAAGTAGATACCCTGACGGCGAATCGCGAAGAAGCCGACGACGAGCCCAAGCAGCGTTGCCGCCGCGGTGCCGCTCAGCACGCCGAGCTCCGGCGAAAAGCCGAGCGTCTGCATCGCATAGCCAGTGACGTAACCGGCCGACGCGAGAAACATCGCATGACCAAAGGACAGCAAGCCCGTATAGCCGATCAGCAGATTGAAGGCGGCCGCGAACAGCGCGAAGCACAGCACCTTCATCACGAAGAGCGGATAGATGCCGAGCACCGGCACCGCGAGCAGCACGATCAGCAGCAGACCGTAGAGCACCTTTCTCTGCATCATTTTTCCCTGCCGAAAAGACCCGCCGGACGCACGAGCAACACGAGCGCCATGATCACGAAGACGACGGTCGCCGACGCCTCGGGGTAGAACACGCGCGTGAGTCCTTCGACTACGCCGAGCATCAGGCCGGTCAGAATCGAGCCCATGATCGAGCCCATGCCGCCGATCACGACCACCGCGAACACGGTGATGATCATCGACTGGCCCATCAGGGGCGAGACCTGAATCACCGGCGCGGCGAGCACGCCGGCAAACGCCGCGAGCGCGACGCCGAAGCCGTAGGTCAGCGTGATCATCAGCGGCACGTTGACGCCGAACGCCTCGACGAGCTTCGGGTTTTCGGTGCCCGCGCGCAGATACGCGCCAAGCCGCGTCTTCTCGATCACGAACCAGGTCGCAAAGCACACGACCAGCGACGCGACCACCACCCATGCGCGATAGTTCGGCAGATACATGAAGCCGAGATTGGTCGCGCCCGACAGCGCCGACGGCACATCGTACGGCTGGCCCGACGAGCCGTAGATCGAATGGAATACGCCTTCGATCACGAGTGTGAGGCCAAACGTCAGCAACAGGCCATACAGATGATCGAACTTGTAAAGCCAGCGCAGCATCGAGCGCTCGATCGCGATGCCGACCAGTCCGACGATCAGCGGCGCGAGCACGAGCATCACCCAGTACGGCAGATTGAAATACGACAGCCCCATCCACGCGAGCATCGCCCCGAGCATGAACAGCGCGCCATGCGCGAAGTTGATCACGTTGAGCAGGCCGAAAATAATCGCCAGCCCGAGGCTCAGAATCGCGTAGAACGAGCCGTTCACGAGCCCGAGCAGAAGCTGGCTCAGCATCGCCGGTAGCGGAACGCCAAAGATGTCCATTGAAGCCCTTAGCCCTTCAAGCCATCGTCAAGGTGAGATCGGTGACGCACGATCCGGCCGGCACGCGACGAGCGGCGACGCTGCCCATCGGCGTACGGCATCTGAAACGGTCATCCGCCAGCGCGTGCCCCTGCAGCGCCGGCGGTTCTCTCAGGTCTGCGCGGTCCTCGACCGCTTACTGCGCCCGCGCTTACTTCCACAGCGCGCAGCGGGTCTGCGCCTTGGTCGTGAAGGCCTGGTCGCCCGGAATCGTCGCAGTGATCTTGTAGTAATCCCAGGGCTCCTTCGATTCGGCCGGCGTCTTCACCTGCATCAGGTACATGTCGTGGATCATGCTGCCGTCCTGACGGATGTAGCCCTTCGCGTAGAAGTCGTCGATCTTCGTCTTGTGCAACTGCGCCATCACCTTGTCCGGATCGGTCGAGCCCACCGCCTGCACCGCCTTCAGATAGTTCATCGTCGCCGAGTAGTCGGCAGCCTGCAGGCTCGACGGCATCTTCTTCATCTTGTCGAAGTAGCGCTGCGACCACTTACGCGTGTCGGCGTCCTTGTTCCAGTACCAGCTGTCGGTCAACACGAGACCTTGCGTCGTTTCGAGACCGAGGCTGTGCACGTCGTTGATGAACATCAGCAGCGCGGCGAGCTTCATCGTCTTGGTGATGCCGAATTCCTTCGCGGCCTTGATCGCGTTGATCGTGTCGCCGCCCGCGTTCGCGAGGCCGAGGATCTGTGCCTTCGACGCCTGCGCCTGCAGCAGGAACGACGAGAAGTCCGACGCCGACAGCGGATGACGCACCTCGCCGAGCACCTGGCCGCCGTTCGCCTTCACGACCTCCGCGGTCGCTTTTTCGAGCGCCTTGCCGAATGCGTAGTCTGCCGTCAGGAAGTACCACGTCTTGCCGCCCTGCTTCGTCACCGCCGAGCCCGTGCCGTTCGCGAGCGCGGTCGTGTCGTATGCGTAGTGGATCGTGTACGGCGTGCATTGCTCGTTGGTCAACGTATCGGCGCCGGCGCCAACGTTGATATAGACCTTGTGCTTCTCGCCCGCGACGGTGTTAGTCGACAGCGCGGTCGCCGAGTTCGTGCCGCCGATCACCATGTCCACGCCGTCGCGGTCGAACCACTCACGAGCGCGCGATGCCGCGATGTCCGCCTTGTTCTGGTGATCCGCGTACAGCACCGTGATCGGCTTGCCGTTCACCTTGCCGCCGAAGTCGGCGACCGCCATCCGGATCGCTTCAAGACCGCCCTGCCCGTCGATATCCGCGTACAGCCCCGACATGTCCGTGATGAAGCCGATCTTCACAGCATCGTCGGCCGCTTGCGCGCTGCCCAGCGTCAGTGCGGTGCCGGCGGCGACTGCGAAACAGAGTGAGGCAATTCGCGCGAGTGGGTTCTTTTTCATGCATGTCTCCTGGTTCTTCGCTTGTGGTTATCAGAGGCAGTCGGGCGCGCGTGTGTCCGTGTCTATACGCCCAGTAAATCGTGCAGCACCGGCATCTTGCCTTCAAGTTCGCTAGCCCCGAAATGCTCGACGATCATGCCGTGCTCCATCACATAGAAACGATCCGCGAGCGGCGCGGCGAAGCGGAAGTTCTGCTCAACCATCACGATCGTGTAGCCGCGCGCCTTCAGCGTAACGATCATGCGCGCGAGCGCCTGCACGATCACGGGCGCGAGCCCTTCCGAGATTTCGTCGAGCAGCAGCAGATTCGCGCCGGTGCGCAGAATCCGCGCGACGGCGAGCATCTGTTGTTCGCCGCCCGAGAGCCGCGTGCCCTGACTCATGCGCCGCTCGTGCAGATTCGGGAACATCGCGTAGATTTCCTCGAGCGGCATCATGCGCGCCTTGTCGCCGACGGGCGGCGGCAGCAGCAGATTTTCCTCACACGACAGGCTCGAAAAAATGCCGCGCTCTTCCGGGCAATAGCCGATGCCGCAATGCGCGATGCGATGCGTGGGCAAGCCGACCGTTTCGCGTCCGTCGATACGGATCGAGCCGGTACGGCGACCCGTGAGGCCCATGATCGCGCGTAGCGTCGTGGTGCGGCCCGCGCCATTGCGTCCGAGCAGCGTCACGACCTCGCCGCGGCCGACCGACAGATGGACGCCGTGCAGAATGTGGGATTCCCCGTACCAGGCTTGCAGTCCCGCGATTTCCAGCGCGGGTGCGCCGCTTTTCGTTTCGTTCGCTTCGAGGCCTTCGCGCTCGACCGTCGTATTCATGCGTGGGCTCCGGCGAGCGCCGCGTCGGCGCTGCCCATGTAGGCTTGCATCACGAGCGGATTCTTCGACACTTCCGCGTAGCTGCCCTCGGCGAGCACTTCACCCCGTTGCAGCACGGTGATCGTGTCGGAGATTCCGGCGATCACGTTCATATTGTGTTCGACCATCAGGATCGTGCGTCCGGCCGACACTTTCTTGATCAGCGCGGTCACGCGATCGACGTCCTCATGACCCATGCCTTGCGTGGGCTCGTCGAGAAGCATCAGTTCCGGCTCCATCGCGAGCGTGGTCGCGATTTCGAGCGCGCGCTTGCGGCCGTAGGCGAGCTCGACCGTCAACACATCGGCGAAATCGGTCAGGCCGACCTGGGTCAGCAGATCCATCGCGCGATCGTTCAGACGGCGCAACGTACGCTCGCTCTTCCAGAAGTGAAACGCGGTGCCGAGCGAGCGCTGCAACCCGATGCGCACGTTCTGCAATGCCGTCAGATGCGGAAATACCGCGGAAATCTGGAACGAACGGATGATGCCGCGCCGCGCGATCTGAGCTGGCCGTTCGCTGGTGATATCGACACCGTTGAAAACGATCTGGCCCGCGGTGGGTTCGAGAAATTTGGTAAGGAGATTGAAGCAGGTGGTCTTGCCCGCTCCATTGGGGCCGATCAGCGCATGGATCGAGCCACGGCGCACGCGCAGGTTCACGCCGTTCACGGCGACAAAGCCTTTGAACTCGCGGGTGAGGCCGCGCGTTTCGAGAATCGTATCGCCGAGAATCATGTTCCCTTCCATACGGAGTAAGGCGAAGCACTACGATCTTTCCGCGCGAAGCTCTGCGCGACTTGTTATTTTTGCGGCACCCCTTGCCGCTCGTTGGCGTGCTGCACCAATCCGGACGGTGAGCCATGGCGCGGCACGCAGCATGGCTGCCATTGTCGCGCCAATGATGCAGCGCAATCATTGGGATTTGCACTTAGGGAACGAGGCCCGCGCCGTGCGCATGTGACGCGCGGTTCACACGCACGCTTCACGTCCGCGGCGGAAAACGGGACCGGTGCGCTCACCGAGTCATGTCACACAGCTGACATCGACGCGTCAACACCGGTATGCGCGGCCATGCTGCCGCTCACGCGCGCGCGACGATCCTCGCGGATCATGTCGCTGGCGCGCTCGGCGATCATCAGCGTCGGCGAATTGGTGTTACCTGACGTGATGTTGGGCATCACCGACGCATCGACGACACGCAAGCCCTCGACTCCGATAACTCGTAGCCGATTGTCGACGACCGCGGCGGGATCGTCGGTCGTGCCCATGCGGCAGGTGCCGACCGGATGGAAGATCGTCGTGCCGACCGCGCCCGCGGCCTGCTGCAATTCTTCTTCACTTTGATACTGGAGGCCCGGCAGGATCTCCCGCGGCTGATAGCGCGCGAGCGCGGGCGCCGCGACGATGCGACGCGTCAGACGTAGCGCGTTCGCGGCGACGTGGCGGTCGTAGTCGGTCGACAGATAGTTCGGCGCGATCAACGGTGGCGCGCAAGCATCGGCCGACGCAATATGAATGCTGCCGCGCGACGTGGGGCGCAGCTGACACACCGAAGCCGTGAACGCATTGAAGCGATGCAGCGGTTCCCCGAAGCGATCAAGCGACAAAGGCTGCACGTGATACTCGAGATCGGGTCGCGACAGCGAGCGATCGTCGGCGTCGGACTTCGCGAACGCGCCGAGTTGCGACGGCGACATCGACATGGGTCCACTCTGAAACAACGCGTACTGCATGCCGATCATCAGCTTGCCCCACCAGTGCGCGGACATCGTATTCAGCGTGCGCACGCCCTGCACCTGATACGCCATGCGCAGTTGCAGATGGTCCTGCAGATTTTCACCGACACCGCGCAGATCCTGAACGACCTCGATGCCGAGATTCTGCAAACGCGCGCCATTGCCGACACCGGACAATTCGAGCAGTTGCGGCGAGTTGACCGCGCCGGCGGAAAGGATCACTTCGCAACGCGCTTTGGCGAGATAGTCGACCTCGCCGCCACGATATTCGACTCCGGTGCAGCGGCGGCCATCGAACACGACACGCTGCGTGTGGGCACCGGTGATGACAGTGAGGTTCTCCCGCTTCAACGCGGGCCGCAAAAATGCCTTCGACGCATTCCAGCGAATGCCACGCTTCTGGTTGACGTCGAAGTAGCCGACACCGGTGTTATCGCCGCGATTGAAATCGTCGGTGGCGGGGATGCCGGTTTGCTGCGCGGCTTGCGCGAACTCTTCGAGAATCTTCCATTTGAGGCGCTGCTTCTCGACGCGCCACGGTCCGCCCGCGCCGTGCGCTTCGTTGGCGCCGCCGTGGTGATCCTCGCTGCGCCTGAAGACCGGCAGCACCGCGTTCCAGGACCACGTCCTGTCGTTCGTCACACGCGCCCACTCGTCGTAGTCTTCCCGCTGACCGCGCATGTAGATCATGCCGTTGATCGACGAACTGCCGCCGAGCACACGCCCGCGCGGATACGACAGCGTGCGGCCGTTCAGACCCGGCTCGGCCTGGGTCTTGTACAGCCAGTCCGTGCGCGGATTGCCGATGCAATACAGGTAGCCGACCGGCACGTGAATCCAGTGATAGTCGTCCTTCCCCCCGGCTTCGAGCAGCAGCACGTGGATGTCGGGATCTTCGGTGAGCCGGTTCGCCAGCACGCAGCCGGCGGTACCCGCGCCGACGATGACGTAGTCGAACTCGCCTTCGAGTCGCCGTGCGGCGCGAGGCGTACTGTCGGTATGAATCATCGTTCAGCCTCCTAAGCATTTTTGCGGCGCACGCGTGGCTGCTCGATCGCTTCCACGCGTGCGCCGCGAAGCGCTTTTATTGCGCTTTTATTGTTTTCCTGGCGCGCTTGCCGACTTGATGCCGCGCAAAGCCGCCAGCTTACTTGGCGACCGGCATCGTGAATTCGGCGCCCTTCGCGATGCTGTCAGGCCAGCGCTGCATGATGCTCTTGTAGCGCGTGTAAAACCGCACGCCTTCCTCGCCGTACGCATGATGATCGCCGAACAGCGACTTCTTCCAGCCGCCGAACGAATGCCAGGCCATCGGCACGGGAATCGGCACGTTGATGCCGACCATGCCGATCTCGATCTGCCGGGAAAACGCGCGTGCAATGCCGCCGTCGGACGTGAACAGCGACACGCCGTTCGCAAACTGATTCGCGTTGATCAGTTCGACTGCGGAGGCGAAGTCGGGCACGCGCACGACGCATAGCACCGGTCCGAAAATCTCCTCGCGGTAGATCTTCATGTCGGGTAACACGTCGTCGAACAGCGTGCCGCCGAGGAAGAAACCCTTCTCGTGCCCCGCGACCTGATGACCGCGCCCATCGACGACGAGCTTCGCGCCCGCGGCGACGCCAGCGTCGATATAGCCGAGCACCTTGTCGCGATGCGCGCCGGTGACGAGCGGCCCCATCTCGGCCGCCGCTTCCATGCCGTTGAGGATCTTCAGGCTCTTCACGCGCGGCGTCAGACGCTCGATCAGCTCATCGGCGATATGCCCCACCGCGACCGCCACCGAAATCGCCATGCAGCGCTCGCCGGCCGAGCCGTAGGCGGCGCCGATCAGGGCGTCGACGGCCTGGTCGAGATCGGCGTCGGGCATTACGACGAGGTGATTCTTGGCACCGCCCAACGCCTGCACGCGCTTGCCGCGCTTCGTGCCTTCGGTGTAGATGTATTCGGCGATCGGCGTGGAGCCGACGAACGACAGCGCGCTGACTTCCGGATGCACGAGCAGCGCGTCGACCGCGACCTTGTCGCCGTGCACGACGTTGAACACGCCGTCCGGCAGGCCGGCTTCCTTCAGCAGTTCGGCGAGCCGGTTCGACGCGGACGGATCGCGTTCGGACGGTTTCAGCACGAAAGTGTTGCCGCACGCGAGCGCGACGGGGAACATCCAGCACGGCACCATCATCGGGAAATTGAACGGCGTGATGCCCGCGACCACGCCGAGCGGCTGCCGCAGATTCCAGTTGTCGATGCCGCCGCCAATCTGATCGGTGAAATCGGTCTTCAGCAGATTCGGGATGCCGCACGCGAATTCGACGATCTCGATGCCGCGCATCACCTCGCCCTTGGCGTCGGAAAACACCTTGCCGTGCTCGCGTGTGATCAGCTCCGCGAGCTCATCGTGATGACGGTCGAGCAGTTCCTTGAACTTGAACAGCACCCGCGCGCGTTTGATCGGCGCGGTTTCGCTCCAGGCGGGAAACGCGGCTTTGGCGGCAGCGACCGCGGCGTCCACCTCGGCGACGCTCGCGAGCGGCACGCGCGCGCTGACGCTGCCGAGCGCCGGATTGAAGACGTCGCCGAAGCGCCCGCTCGTGCCTTCGACGGTCTTGCCGTTGATGAAATGGCTCAGCGCGCGTGCACTCGCCGCGCTGCGTGCGGCTTCGTCCTGCGCGGTTGCGTCGGAATATGTCTCGCTCATCTCGTTCCTCTTTCCTGTGAAATCTTCCGCTTCGCGCGCGATGCCGCGCGCACAAGCGTGCTGAACACCAAGCGTACGGCCCTTACGAGCGACAAATCCAATAAGTAATGCTCATCTGCGCTATAAGCCGCGCTAATATCAGCATATGGATCTCACTCTCCTTAGGGCCTTCGTCACCGTCGCACGCGAGGGCAACCTTACGCGTGCCGCGGTGCAACTGCATCTGACCCAACCTGCCGTCAGCCTGCAAATCAAGCACTTGCAGGAGACGCTCGGGGTGACGCTGTTCACGCGGACTTCGCACGGGCTCGCGCTGACCCGCGACGGCCAGGCGCTGCTGCCGCATGCCGAACGCGCGCTCGGCGCGGCAGCCGACGTCCAGCGGGCGGCGCAGACGCTGCGCCAGGAAGTACGCGGGCGTCTGCGCATCGGCACCATTCTCGACCCGGAGTTTTTGCGCCTCGGCGGTTTCCTGAAGCAGCTCGTCGAGACCTGGCCGCAGATCGAAACCGCGCTGCGCCACGGCATGTCGGGCTGGGTGCGCGAACAGATTCGCGCGGGCGAGCTCGACGTCGGCTATTACATTGGCCTGCCCGCCGACGACGAGACGCACGACGGCGCCACGTTTCACGCGGTCACGCTCACGCATTTCCAGTATCGCGTGCTCGCGCCGGCGGGCTGGAAAGATCGCGTGAAGGGTGCGCGAGACTGGCGCTCGCTCGCGGCGCTGCCGTGGATCTGGACGCCGCCGGCGTCCGCGCACAACCGGCTGCTGTCGCGCTGTTTCCGCGAAGCCGGTGTGAAGCCGGTCAAGGTGGCCGAGGTGGACCAGGAGCCGTCGATGCTCGATCTGGTCAAATCGGGCGTCGGTCTCACGCTTGCGCGCGACGCAACCGCGATCGCGGAGGCGCATGCGCACGCGCTGACGATCGTCGATGGCATAACGGTGCCGACGCAGCTGAGCTTCATCACGCTCGACGAGCGCAAGGACGAGCCAGCGATCGCGGCGGCGTTGAAGCTGATCGAACAGCAGTGGGCGATTTGAGCGGGGACGGTCTGACGCGTTGCGATATGAGCCTCGCTAATGCCCGCCCTCTTCCACTTGTCCGCCGAGCTGAAACCGCTCCGTCACGAAGTTTTTGCTAGATTAGCGGTTTGCGCTCGCGTAGCGCCCTCGCAGCTTTCCGTTCCGCCTGGCTTCGTCCTTCCCGGCGGCCTCCGCCTGGCAACACCAGCAACTCCGGAGCCGCCGGTCACTTCCCCCATCCACAGGAGCCTGACATGGCACGCAACATCGAAATCAAAGCCCGCGCCCGGCATTTCGACCAACTGCGCGAGCGCGCCGCACAGCTCGCGACGGACGCGCCGCTGATCTTCCGCCAGCAGGACTTTTTCTACGACGTGCCGCGCGGCCGCCTGAAGCTGCGCCAGTTCGACGACGGCACGCCGGCCGAGCTGATCTTCTATCAGCGCGACGACCGCGACGGCCCGAAGGCGTCGTACTACACGCGCAGTCCGGTGACGAATCCCGAAGCGATGCATGCGCTGCTCGCGACCGCGCTGACCACGCGCGGCATCGTCTCGAAAGAGCGGCACGTATATCTGAGCGGGCGCACGCGGATTCATCTGGATCGCGTCGACGGTCTCGGCGATTTCGTCGAACTCGAAGTGGTGCTCGCGCAGGACGACGACGAAGAAGGCGGCCACGCGGAAGCACAAGCGATGTTCAAGAGCCTTGGCGTATCGGAAGCGGATCTGGTGCCGGTCGCGTATGTCGATCTGCTGAATGCCGACGACGAGCCGCAGCGGGCGGCATAGAGATCCCGTCACCGCAGGGGCCGCGGCAAGGCATGCGCGGCTCCCCTCTTCCTGTCAGTCGGCACTGCCGGCAACGGCTTCGAACCCTCAAACCGCCGCCGCCCCCGGCGCCAGATGCCCGAGCGGCAACGGCCCATTGCGCTTGAACGTGGTCAGCACGATATTCGAGCGCACGCTATCGACACCCGGCACGCGCATCAGCTTCTTCATCACGAAGGTCGACAGGTAATTCAGATCCGGCGCGACGATGCGCAGCAGATAGTCGGCATCGCCGACGACCGCGTGACATTCGAGCACTTCGGGCAGCAAGTCGATCTGCTGCTGAAACTGCTCGATGATCGAATCGCCGTGATGCTTCAGCTTCAGGCTCGTGAAAGCGGTGACGCCGAGCCCAAGCTTTTCGGGCCGCAGCACGACGCGATAGCCATCCACCACACCGACCTGTTCCAACCGTTGCAGGCGTCGCCCGATCTGCGACGGCGACAGCGGCACCTGCTCCGCCAACTGCTGATGCGTGGCGCGGCCGAAGCGCTGCAGCACGTCGAGCAGTGCGAGATCGAAGTGGTCGAGTTCAAGCATGATAATATCCCGCACTAATCTGCCATTTAACATACGATTATCGCATAACCATCCGCTTTTACGCGAAGCTTTCGCCCTTTCCGCACGTGCTCCGCTCTACACTCGCATACACCAATTTCAGGCAATTCGTCTTACTGCAGCCTAGCCATGTCCACCGCCAGCACCGCCAAACTCAAGGAACAGTTCGACGCCGGTCTCGAGACCCGCGCCGACTTCACGATCGATCAGCCCGCTTGAGCGCTACGGCCCGCTGCCGCTGCTCGCGCGGCTCTATTGGTACACAGTGGAGTTCGGGCTGATCCGCGATGACCCGGGTCCGAACGGCGTGAAGACGCTGCATAGCCAGCAAAGCGCAGCGCCGAACCGGCTCGGCTTCGCGTTGGAACGCGTGATGCGCACCCGTTATCGCATCGATACGTTAAAACAAACCTATTTCGTCATCGATGACTTCGCGCAACTTTTCCACGTCGCGCAAACAGACTTCACACCGCTGCTGACGAAGCTCGCCAACGCACCTGCCTACGCGGCGGGCGACCTGTTCGACGGCGACTGCGTGATTACGCGCGGAATCCGCGAGGGTTGGAACACCGGCGGCGACGTTTGAACGAAAAGCCATCGCAAACCGATCCGGCCCAGCGTGCGGCGAGCGTTGCGCAACCATGAAAAAATGACGGATTCGTCCGCCTGCCGGCGAGCGTGTTCCACGAGCGAGGTAACACCATGATTCAGAAACTGACTTCCGACGAGCGAACCCGGCAACTGGCGAAACTGAATCGCTGGCAAAGCGTGGCTGAGCGTGATGCGATTCGCCGCGCGTTCGAGTTCGCCGACTTCAACGAGGCCTTCGGCTTCATGACGCGCGTCGCGATCAAGGCGCAGGAGATGGACCACCATCCCGAGTGGTTCAACGTGTACAACAAGGTCGACATCACGCTGTCCACCCATGAAGCGAACGGCGTGACCGAACGCGACATCGCGCTTGCCGCATTCATCGACGGGATTACTATGTAATACCAATAATTACGGGCCTTTATGCGTGTTTATGCCTAACTCGCCGCGTAATCAGGTGACCATGAAAGGACAATGCAGGCAATTCCCTAGGCAAACCTTCAGTTCTACAGGCTATTCTTAAGTTGAACGTAAGCTTCCCAGGCCTGCCTTGCAATCGGGTCGAAACGATCGAGTGATAGCGACTGCTGACGCTGTACAATCAGCAGCGCATACGGCTTGGAGAGCGCGCTTGCCTCCTTGCACAGAACGTGTTCGTCGCCGCTTGAAGGTGAGCGGGTGCGCCAGAAGTTGATCGCGGCTTCCAGTTCGTGAATGCTGATCTCGGACATGACTTCGTGATGGCTGGCACGGTGCTTCGATTCGGCTCGACAGCTGCTTCGTGGCGCGTCTGCCGCCGCTTCGCACGCTGGCTGTGTAGCAGGCGCCCCGGCGAACCGCTTGCCCAAACGCCTAAACCCATTGTACTTGAGCGAAATCCATGCGACTCCTTCTGATCGAAGATGACCGCCCCATCGCGCGCGGCATCCAAAGCAGTCTCGAACAAGCCGGCTTCACCGTCGACATGGTCCATGACGGCATCTTTGCCGAGCAGGCCCTCACGCAAAATCGCCACGAACTCGTGATCCTCGATCTGGGTCTGCCGGGCATCGACGGCATGACGCTGCTGTCGCGTTTCCGCCAGAGCAACCGTCACACGCCGGTGATCATCCTGACCGCGCGCGACGAACTGAACGACCGCGTGCAAGGCCTGAACTCGGGCGCGGACGACTACATGCTGAAGCCGTTCGAGCCGGCCGAGCTCGAAGCGCGTATTCGCGCGGTGATGCGCCGCAGCGGTCCGCACGGTGACATGCCGCGTCCGGAAGTGTCGCTGGGCGGCGTGCGGCTGTCGGGCGTCGATCGCCGCATCTTCAACGACGACAAACCGCTCGAACTGTCGCCGCGCGAATTCGCGGTGCTCGAAATGCTGCTGCTGCGTCATGGCCGCGTCGTCAGCAAGGCGCAACTACAGGATCATCTGACACACTTCGGCGGCGACCTCGGCGATACCGCGATCGAAGTCTACGTGCACCGCGTGCGCAAGAAGCTCGAGAACTGCCGTGTCGAAATCGTCACCGTGCGTGGCTTTGGCTACCTGTTGCAGGAAATTCGCCAGGCCGCACAATCGTCGTGAAGGCCGCGCATTGCGTCGCGGCCTGACGGCCCCGGAGCGGCGCCGCGCATCGGCTGTGCCCGCGGCGCCTTGTGCCGGGCCCCGGGCCGTCTCGAGGCGCCTCGCGCCATTACTACCGCAGTTGCCACCGCAGTCACAACTTTCCCGCGCGTTCGATCATGCACCAGCCGGCCGCCAATAGTCTGCGCCGCACGCTGCTGCGGCGCCTCGCTGCTCCCCTGTCGCTGCTCGCGCTGATGAGCGGCCTGATCGCTTACTGGCTCGCATGGCAGTACACGCAGCACGTGGTCGACCGTTCGCTCGCGGACCTCGCGACCGCGATCTCCAAACAGATCCAGATTGCCGGACCGGAAGCGCCGATCACGGTGCCGCCGCTCGCGCAGGCGATGTTCTCCGACCCGGTCGAACATCTGGTCTACCGGATCAGCACCGGCGACACCGAAATCGCCGGCGATCACAATCTGCCGCTGCAAGGCACCAACGTGCGCCGCATGCATTACGCGTACGTGTTCGAGACGCAGCACGAAGGCGTGACCGTGCGGGTCGCTCAGGTGCGCGTCGATCAGCCGAGCGGTAATCCGATCGTCGTCGAAGTCGGCCAGCCCGTGCATCACCGCTTCCGCATCGCCGCCGAGTTCCTCGTCGCGATCATGATGCCGTTATTGCTGCTGCTGCTAGCCGGCTGGGTGATCGTGTGGCGCGTCGTCAATCAGCAGCTCAATCCGCTGACGGCGCTCGCCGATTCGCTGAACCGGCAAACGCACACGTCGCTCGAGCCGGTCGACGAAACCTATGTGCCGGTCGAGATCCGTCCGCTGACGGGCGCGCTGAACGCGTTGCTCGATCGTCTGAAAGCCGCCCTCGATGCGCAACGTAAATTCATCGCCGATGCCGCGCATCAGCTGCGCACGCCGCTCACCGCCGTGAAGCTGCATGCGGAGCAGGCGGTCGTCGCACGCGATCCGCAGCAGACGCTCGCTGCCGTGCACGAACTGCGCGCCGCGGCCGATCGCGCCGTGCGGCTGTCGAATCAATTGCTGTCGCTCGCGCGCGCCGAGCCGGGCGAACAGGCGGCCCGCTTCGTCAATGTCGACATGGCCGCGCTCGCGTTCGACACCGGCGCCGAATGGGTGCCGCGCGCGCTACCGGTACACGTGGACCTCGGCTTCCAGCGCCTCGACGATCCGTCCAACGATGACCCGCTGATGGCGCGCGGCAACCCTGTGCTGCTCCATGAAGTGATCGCGAATCTGCTCGATAACGCGCTGAAGTATGTGCCGCCTTCGCGGGCCGACGGCGGGCGTATCACGGTCACAGTTTCGCAGACGCTGATCGACGATCTGCGCATGGCCGAGATCGTCGTCGAAGACAACGGGCCGGGCGTGCCGCGTTCGCAGCAGTCGGATCTGTTCAAGCGATTCTTCCGCGGCGACGGGCAGACCGAGGCGGGCGTCGACAGCGGCGCGGGTCTGGGCCTCGCGATCGTCCACGACATCATGGTGCTGCATCATGGCAGCGTGCATTACGAGGACGCACCGGAGGGCGGCGCACGCTTTATCGTGAGGATTCCGTTGCTGCCGCCCGGTGCGTCCGCAGACGCTGGCACCGCCAACGATGCCAACGCACGGCGCGCCACGAAAAAACCGGCGCACTCGGCGCCGGTCGATTTGTAGAAGGTTTGCCCGGCTGCCGCGGCGGCGTTCGCCTCAGCGCTTCGATCAGCGCAGACAGCTACCGCCGCGCACCGACCCGCGGCTCATTTCTTCTTCGATTTCTTCGCCGATTTGCTCGACTTTTCCCCCTTGTCGGCGCCTTTACCCGACTTGCCGCCGCCCTTGCCCTTCTGCGGCGGCGCCAGCATCGTGCCGCGGCACTTGCGCGCGCCGCAGCGGCATTCATATTCCTTTTTCAGCTTTTTCGTCTGACGCGCGTCGATCACGAGGCCGTAGTCGTAAAAGACTTCCTCGCCCTCCGCGATATCGCGCAGCGCATGCACGTACACGTGTCCGTCGATTTCCTCGGCTTCGCAGTTCGGCGCGCATGAATGATTGATCCAGCGCGCGCTATTGCCGTTCACCTTGCCGTCGATGACCTTGCCGTTATCCAGCGCGAAATAAAACGTGTGATTCGGTTCAGCCGGATTATGCGGATGGCGGCGCAACGCTTCTTTCCAGGTAATCCGCTCGCCCTTGTATTCGATCAGTCGCTCGCCGGCCGCGATCGGTTCGAGAGCAAACACGCCTTTGCCGTGCACACCCGAACGGCGCACGGCGATCCTGCGTGAATTCATTGAATGAATCCTTGTGAAGAACTGGGGAATCAAATCTGGCAATCGTCAGGCACGTCGTGCGCGCGGCTTTTTTCTGACGCGAATAGCAAACGCGGCGCCCTGAAAGCGCCGCGTCGACTTGCGACGCGCACCGCGCCACAACCGGCATCCTACACGTTGTCCACGGCTTCCTTCAACCGTCAGCCGATGCGTTCGTTCAAGGTGCGACGGGCGTCACCGTTGACCAAACGAAATGTCGCCGAACAGCGCTTTCTGCTCACGCGGTTGTGAACGCCAGTACTGCGGCGGCGCTTCGACGGTCGCACCGAGGTTAGCGGCGGCGTGCCACGGCCAGCGCGGGTTATAGAGCAGCGCGCGAGCCAGCGCGATCAGATCGGCATCGCCCGTTTCGATCAGCTGCTCGGCGTGCAGCGGATCAGTGATGAGTCCGACGCCGATCGTCGTCAGACCGGTTGCGTGCTTGACCGCCTTCGCGAACGGAATCTGATAGCCCGGCTCGAGCGGAATTCGCTGCAGCGGCGAGACACCGCCCGACGACACGTCGATCCAGTCGCAGCCGCGCTTTTCCAGCTCGTGTGCAAACGCGATCGTGTCTTCGAGCGTCCAGCCGCCTTCGACCCAGTCCGTCGCCGACACGCGCACGCCGACCGGTTTGTCGGCAGGAAATGCGGCACGCACGATGTCGAAGATTTCGAGCGGAAAACGCATGCGGTTTTCGACCGAGTCGCCGTAGTCGTCGGTGCGCTGATTGGCGATCGGCGACAGGAACTGATGCAGCAGATAGCCATGGGCGGCATGCACTTCGAGCGCATCGATGCCAAGACGCGCGGCACGCCGCGCGGACGCGGCGAACGCCTCGCGAATCCGGTTCAGGCCGACGACATCGAGCGCGAGCGGCGGCTCCTCGCCCGGCTTGTGCGGCAGCGCCGACGGCGCATGCGGCAGCCACCCGCCTTGCGACACCGAAATCAGCTGGCCGCCTTCCCACGGCACGTGGCTCGATGCCTTGCGGCCCGCGTGCGCCAGTTGCATCGTCACGTTGACGTGCGAATGCTTGCGGATCGCGGCCAGCACCGGCACGAGCGCCTCTTCGGTCGCGTCGTCCCACAAGCCGAGATCGCCGGGGGTGATGCGCCCGTCCGGCTCGACGGCGGTTGCTTCGATGCACAGCATGCCCGCGCCGGACAGCGCGAGACCGCCGAGGTGAATCATGTGCCAGGCGGTCGCTTCGCCGCGTTCGGCGGAGTACTGGCACATTGGGGAAACGACGATCCGATTGGGAAGCGTCACGCTACGCAGCGTGAGCGGAGAGAAAAGCGCGCTCATGGATTACGCCCAGTGAAAGCCCGAGAGCGATCGAGGATAGCACCGCACGCGGTTTACTGCATGAACGTGGCACCTGGCTGGCCGCTTACGTCGCCATTCGGCTAGCCATTCAGGCTTGCGTCTCGACGTGATCGAGCCATTCGCCGAACATGCGGCACGCGGCGGCTTCGAGCACGGGACCGTATCGGCCAGTGTCGGCGCGCAACCGACGTGCGTCGATGCCGTGGCCCGAAAGTTCGTTCGCATTCCCTATCAGCCAAGGTTCGAACCGATCGGTGCGGATCTCGGGATGACACTGCAAGCCCAGTACGTGATCGCCCCATGCGAAGGCCTGATTCTCGCAAGCCGGGGTCGATGCCAGACGGGTGGCGTTGGCCGGAAGATCGAAGGTGTCGCCGTGCCAATGCAGCATCGAGGTATGAGCGCCATCGAGATGACGCAGCGGCGAGGCGCGGCCCGCATCGGTCAGCTTGAGCGGCGTCCAGCCGAGTTCGGCCTGAGCCGCGGGGTAGACGCGCGCACCGAGCGCCCGCGCGATCAGTTGTGCGCCAAGGCAGATACCGAGTGTCGGCAAACCGGCCGCGATGCGTTTTTCGATCAACGACAGCAGCGGCGCGAGCGTGGGGTACAGCGCGTCGTCGGTAGCGCTGATGGGGCCGCCCAGCACGACCATCAGCGACGCGGCAACCGGATTGGGCGCCTCGATACGGGCAACGCCCACATCGAGATAACGGACCGGACGCCCGCGCTCGCCGAGCACGAGCTCGAGACTGCCCAGATCCTCGAAGTGCACATGGCGGATGGCGAGTACTTCCCGATTCATCGGCCTGCCCTATCTTCAGGTTGACTAACGACCTGCCGCCAACGACTTTATCCGTGCACGGCACCAGCCGGCAAGCAGGCGGCGCATACCGCCCGCCGTCGCCGGCCAGGCCATGTTAGCGGATTGCCCAGGAAGACGCCCGTTATTGGGCGAAGATCTTCCAGGTCTTCTTCTGGGTGGCGACGTCCGCCGTTTCATGCACGGAGCAGTCGAGACGCACATCGGTGTCCAACATGTTCAGGTCGAGCAGCGCGCAGTGATGCGGCGTCTTCTTCGGATTCTTGCTCGGCTGGAAATGCGTGCAGCTCAGGCACATACGATGCGACGGAATCGTGTTTTGCGCTTCGAGCTGATAGATGGTCTTGAGCAGCGTGCGATAGAACACGGACTGCTCGTCGTCGCGCAGCGTACCGACCGCCTTCGAGAGGAAGTCCGGCCATTGCGCGGCGCGTTTGGCAGCGGTGCGGCCACGCGAGGTCAGACGTACCGCGAGCGCGCGACCGTCGTCGAGTGCGCGACGCTTTTCGACGAGGCCCTTGGTCTCGAGCGTGCTGACCGCATCGCTGGTGGTCGCGGCAGTCAGCGCCGTTTCACGCGCGATTTCGCCGAGACGCATCGGCCCCTTACGTTGCATCAACAGCACGAGGATCTCGCCCTGGGTCGGCGTAAGGCCCGCGCCTTCCGCCCATTCCCAAGCCTGGCTTCGCATCGCCGTGCTCAATCGCAAGAGGCTGTGGGTCACTCGCCCGGCTGCCTGTTCTCCGTATACGCCTTCGCTCATAATCTTCGATTCGTTTATTTACCGCTTTGGTGCAATGCCGGCGGCTGCCTGCCGGAGTACACCCGTTGCGTGTGTGGGGTAGCTTCGTCCAACCGCGGATGAAACCGTTTGTACTATCTCAAAAATACACCGTCTTGGAAGCCGAAGGCGGCGAAAAACGACATTCTATGCGACAGCGGCTAATCGTACAGCTAACTTATCCAACGCGAGCTGTGGATAAGCAGGGGAAAACGTTTGGACAGCCTGTGTACCGTTTTGCAACAAGCACTTGCAGCGTGTTGAACGTTTCCTCGGTTGCGCTTGCCAGGCGTGGCCGGAGCCCGTTTTACGAGCCCAGTTATCATTTCCCCAGCGCATTGACTTTGCAGGAAATTATTCAGTTGTCCACAGCCTTTGGCAATGCCTGCTTACGACTACTACGCTGGTATACGTAAACTTTCGAAAAACCTGAAGGGTTGCGCGCGCGAAAAACCATAAAAATTTTCTTACGAAAAAAACCCGCACGCGGCGGGTTTCGTCGGAACGTCGCGTAGCCGGCGCACGCGAACGGTTTCATGAAGTCTTCGCGACTAGGCGCGCCATTGCAGACACTGCTGGCGTACCGCTTCGTGCAAGGACTTTTCCTGCGCAAACACACTGCGCAGCCACGTCGCGTCGTTGACCTGACCGCGCGCGATCGCGCCGACTTCGGCCAGCGCATTCACCGAGCCGAGCGCTTCTGCATGCGGTCCGATCTGTTCGAGCGTTTCCAGAATATCTTCGGAAATCGTCTTGCGTTCACCGGTTTGCGGATTGATGCAGGTGCCACCGAGTCCGAACCGGCAGGCTTCGAAACGGTTGAACGTGTAGACCAGATAGTCGTCTTCCTGCGGCACGATCGGCTTATCGAGCAACAAATGACGCGCGAGCGTCTGGATGTAGCAGGCGATCGCCGCGGCGCGATCCACCGAAAACGGCGTATCCATCACGCGGACCTCAATCGTGCCGAAGCCCGGCTTCGGACGGATATCCCAGTAGAAATCCTTCATGCTGTTGACCACGCCCGTGTGGACCATCTTCGAGAAATACTCCTCGAAGCTGTCCCACGTCAGCACGAACGGCGCGCGGCCCGACAGCGGAAACGCGAACACGGAATTCAGACGTGCCGAATGAAATCCGGTATCGACGCCCTGTACGAAAGGCGACGACGCGGACAACGCAATGAAATGCGGGATGAAGCGCGACATCGAATGCAGCAGATACAGCGCGCTGTTCGGATTCGGGCAACCGATGTGCACGTGCTGGCCGAACACGGTGAACTGCTTCGCAAGATAGCCGTATAGCTCGGAAATATACTGAAAGCGCGGCGTATCGACGATCTGCCGCTCGCTCCATTGCTGGAAAGGATGGGTGCCGCCACCGCACAGACCAACGTTCAGATGATCGGCCGCGGACACCAGCGTGTCGCGAATCTTGCGCAGATCGGTGACCGCCTGTTCGTGCGACGTGCAGATCCCGGTCGACAGCTCGATCATGCTTTCGGTGATTTCCGGCGTGATATTGCCGGGGATTTTTTCGTCCTTGATGAGGCGCAGCAGATCCGTGCCGGCTTTGGTCAGATCATAGTCGTGCGTATTGACGATCTGCATTTCGAGCTCGATACCGAACGTGAACGGTTTCGAGTCGATGAAGGGTTCGAGTGACATGGCGTCCCCTGAGTCAGGTCGTTTGAGGCGAAGGAATTGAAAGACGGGTTCGTGAAACGCGCATGGCAGCCCATGCGTGTTTCACGCTTACCCCTCGCGCCGCTCGGCGACGAGCGCGAGGCTGCGATAGACGAGCCACGGCCCGAGAATCTGCAGCACGAAAATCGAACACATGGCGATTGCGCGCAGCTGCGGATCGAAGTTCGGATACAGGTTGTACGTGTCGTCGACGAGCAGATACGCGAGCGCCGACATCGGTGACAAGGACAGGCCGAGCGCGATGCCCTGCTTCAAGTCCAGGCCGCTCGGCTTCGCGAACGCCAGCACGCCGACCAGCTTCGCGACGAGGCGAGCAATGATCAGACCCAGCGCGGCGACTCCGCCCAACGCGATGTGCTTCCATTCGAACGACGTCAGCGTCAGCACGAACAGGATCACCGTCAGCAGCCAGCCCGCGGTGCCGAAATGCTCTGGCCACAACTGCGGACGCACTTCGTGATTCTTCACGATGATGCCCGCGGCGAGCAGCGCGAGAATCGTCGACAGCTTGAACAGATGCGCGATCGCGATCGCGAGCAGCACGAGACCGAACAGCGCCACGAACGAATGCTCGTCCTGCATGTTCAGGCGCCGATAGAAGAACGTGCAGGTGCGCGCGAGCAGATACGCGAGCACGAGCGAGCCGACCAGCAGGTACAACGGCTGCAGGATGGTCGCGAACACGTTGCCGTAAACCTCCTGATGCAGCCAGCTCGACACGAGCTTTTCGATCACGACCGCGTACATGCTGTTCAGCGCGGTCAAGGTCAGAAGACGCTGCGTGACCTGGCCTTCCGCGCGTAGTTCGGTTTTGAGCTGGATCACCATCGCGGGCGATGTCGCCATCGCGATCGCGGCGAGTACGGTTGCGACCATCAGCGGCACGTGCAGAAACAGCAACACGGGCAGCACCAGCACGAAAGTCAGCGTGGCTTCGGCGACGCTCGACAGAATCAGCCACGGATTACGGCGGATCCAGCGCAGATCGAGCCGGCTGCCGAGTTCGAACAGCAACAGGCCGAGCGCGACGTCGAGCAGCGGCCGCGCGGCGCTCGCGGAATCCGCATCGATCACGCCAAAGCCTGCCGCGCCGGCCACGAGTCCGATCACCGCATAGCCGGAAATGCGCGGCAAACGCCACGCGCGATAGCAAAGCTCGCCGCACAGACCGGCGGCAAGCAATGCAAGACCCGCCCAGAAAATGGCGTCGGGCGAAAGCGGCCACGCTGGCAAAAACGAAAACGCCGAATTCATCGTAATGGGTTCTCCTTGGCAGCAACGGCAGACGACACGAACCGGCGCACACGCACGCCGTCACGAGCGCACGGGGAGCGCACGTTGTCGCAAGCGCTTCGCGAAATCAGCGTTGCGAGGTTTCAATGATCGGATGATCGGAATGCGCCACGGCCGCGAAGAACCGCACGGAGTCGGGCACATACACGGGATGCGGCAGTAGCAACAGGCACGCTGAAGGAACGCCGTCGACCTTGAATCAGATTCTGTTTGACCGGCACCGTTCCATTGCTGCGCGTGCCGTCAGTTGCTGTGGCACGACGCGGAAAAACGGGGATTGTGCCATAGCTTTTTCCGGGTTAACCGAAAAGACGTTAACTCGCAGGCAAAACGGTAAAAAAGAACGTTATTTTCCCAGTGAACGGAAAAAGCGACCTTTTTTCGAGGTATCGCATCAGTTTCGACCACGTCGCGAACGGCAAATCCGCTCCCGGGCGTTGCCGCTGCTTCGGTGATTCGATGCGCGGTTTTGTCGTTAACGCAGCGCGTCGAGCGATCCGTTTTACGCGAACTCGAACGAAATTCAGCTAGCCCGATAGGCGGGGCGTTAGCCCCCGTCCTTGCTGTTTACTGGTTTACCGTATGTATACGTAGTAACAGTTAACAAGCTGCCTCGGTTTCTGTGGATAACCTATGTTTACCGAAACAAATCATCGAGTTCCCGCCCGCATAACCGGATGCACAGCATGTGCGGCGGCTGCCGGTATACGCGAGCAACTTTTCGCACTTTTTCGCGATGTCCCAGTTACCCCGTTTACGTCCACAACGGTTCCACACGACTTGCGCCGGTTAACCGCGCCGTTATCCACAGGTCGCAGTGGATAAGCCGGAATCCTGGTTAACCTGGTTTACAGGGAGGGCGGAGTTAACGTGCCGGGCGCAGAGATAACTTCGCAATGGTCGAAGCCGGTTAACCGATCGTTCCCTGTCGCAAGGAGCGCAGCAGAAAACGCCCAGGGTCGATGTCTTCGGCGAGATCGCGTTCGAGCGGCCACGGCTCGCCTTCGATCTGCGAGGCGATCAGTTCAGCGCCGAGCGCGGCCCACACCAGCC
Organism: Paraburkholderia sp. 35.1; assembly: GCF_050436525.1. NCBI lineage: Bacteria > Pseudomonadati > Pseudomonadota > Betaproteobacteria > Burkholderiales > Burkholderiaceae > Paraburkholderia > Paraburkholderia sp. 35.1. The sequence continues at coordinate 1,917,486 of NZ_JBNDMJ010000003.1, forward strand.
CGCGAGAACCATAAGCGAATGCGCCGTACAGACCGTCGAGACGCGGCAGATCGAGCGGCCATGCGCCGCGCAGGCGGGCAGCATCGCGGGCGGCAGCGGCTTCGTCGGCGAGCTGGCCGATCATCGGCATGCGATCCGAGCTCACGCAGCGAAACGCAACGCGGCCGGCGAGCGAGGTCAGCGGCGCGGCATCGAGTGCGCTTGCGAACGACGGCAACATCTGCGCGACGCGCTCGATATTCTCGCGATGACCGTCCGCGCGCAGCGACGTGTCGGGGTCGTCGAGTTCATAGGTCGCGCCTGTCAGCGTGACATCGTTCGCGAGCGGCACGGCGTAGCCCTCGCCGATCACCGGCAGCGCGAGCGGCGCGACGGTACCCGCCGGCAGCAAGCTCAACTGACCACGAATGCTGCGGGTCGGCGCATGACGCAAGCCAGCGATGCGCGCAGCTTCATGCGCACCAGCGACGATCACGACCGGCGCTCGCGCGACTACCTTTCCCGCGATATCGAAGACGGTCCACTGATCGCCGGCACGTTCGAGCCGCGCGACGTCGAGACCGAAGCGTCGTTCGAGCAAGCCGCCTGCCGATGCGAATTGCGCCGCGCACAGCGAAGCCGGATCGATCCAGCCGCCGCGCGGAAAGAACCAGCCGCCACGCGCGAGCGGCACGCCGGCGAGTCGCTCGGCATCGGACGCGCACACCGGCGTCACGTAGTCGGACGGATAGCGGAACGCGCCGATGGCCTCGCCGATTGCGCGCGCCTCGTCGTCGTCCGCGGCGATCTGCAGCAGACCGCGATCGCCGCGCGCGAGCCGATGCCCTGCACTTTCGAGCGCGGCCCAACGATTGAGCGCGTACAGAAAGCCCGCCCGCGTGACGCGCGACGCGACGCTGTCGTCGCGCGAAATCATTGGGTGGAATACGCCGGCTGGATTGCCAGACGCATCTTGTGCAACCGACGCATGCCGCTCGAGCGAAGTCACGCGCCAGCCGCGCGCCGCAAGCCGCTCGATCACCGCGCAGCCGGCCAGTCCCGCACCGATCACGACCGCGTGTCGTTCGTCGTGCCCGAACGGCGCGGGCGGCTCATAACGGCGCACACGCCAGCGCGGCGCGAAGCGACCGACCAGCATCGCGCGTTTCCAGCCGAAGCCGTCGACCTTGCGATACTCGAAGCCGCATTGCGTCAATGCGCGTTTGACGTCGCCCGCGCTGCTATAGGTGGAGAAGGTCGCGTCATCGCCCGCGACGCGCGCGAGCGCCTTGAAGATCGCCGGGCTCCACAGCTCTGGATTTTTCGCGGGCGCAAAGCCATCCAGATAGAACGCATCGGCACGCAGCCGCAGTGTGGGCAGGCTGTCGAGCGCATCGGCGAAGATCAACGTCAGCACGACGCGGCCGCCTTCGAATTCGAGCCGGTGCGTGCCGGGCACGAGCATCGGCCAAGCGTTCGCGAGCATGTTCGCGAGCCCGGCGATCAGCGGATCGGCGATCGTCGTTGCGTGAACGCGGCGCAGATCGGCGGCGCTAAACGGATGCTTTTCGGTCGACACGAAATGCAGCCGCTCGCAGCGAGCCGGATCGGCGCGCCATGCGGCCCACGTGACGAGAAAGTTGATGCCGATGCCAAAGCCGGTTTCGAGCACGGTGAACGTACGGCGGCTCTGCCATCTTTCGGGCAATTCGTTGCCGCGCAGAAAGACGTAGTGAGCCTGCTCGAGCGCGCCGACGGCGCTGTGATAGATGTCGTCGTAGCGTGGTGAAAAGGGGCTGCCGTTGTCGCGGAAAGCGAGGACGGCGGGGATCAGCGGATCGGTCATGCGCGACGGGAAAACACGCTCAAAAGGTCGCTCGAAAGAGCGGGTTCGATGGTTCGAGCCGGCGCGCGCTGCGCGCGAGTCGCCGTAAAAGACCCATCAGGACGCATTTAGACGCTTTGCTGCGTTGGCAAAAACCAACGCTAACCCCCGCCAGGACTGGGTTTCAGCCCTCGTTTAGGGGGTGCTGAGGGGCAAAATTTCGATTTCCTTGCAAGAACGGCCCGAAAACCGTGCAATTCCTCGAAACCCTTATCCTGATTGGGTTTGCGCTGCGCTATCATAGCAAGCGCCGCGAAGGGAGCGGCAGCACGGCCGCCGAACAGGGTTTTGTCCGGCGCGGGAGATCGTCAGGATCAGGGCCGCAGCTGCTCGACGGCGCGGTGCGCGCACGTATAATCGGCGCGGTCGCGCTGTTCGTATCAACCTAAACTCAGAAAGGAACCTTAATGAACAAACAGGAACTGATCGACGCTGTCGCAGGACAGACGGGCGCCAGCAAGGCTCAAACCGGTGAAACGCTGGACACGTTGCTTGAAGTGATCAAGAAGTCTGTGTCGAAGGGTGAGGCGGTCCAGTTGATTGGCTTCGGTAGCTTTGGTTCGGGCAAGCGCGCAGCGCGTACGGGTCGTAATCCGAAGACCGGCGAAACTATCAAGATCCCGGCTGCCAAGACCGTCAAATTCACGGCAGGCAAGGCGTTCAAGGACTCGGTCAACAAGCGCTAGGCAGATTCCTGCCGGGCAGTTGACACCCGCGAGAAAAACCCGCCAGTGGCGGGTTTTTTTTCGTCCATGCATATGGTTCAAGCGCGGGACGTGCTTCGTTCAGTCATGACGATGCGCGTTCCCGCCGTGGTCATGTCCGCCATGTTCTCAGTCGTCGCCGTGCCCGTGATGATGATGGCCGCGATCATCATCATGATCGTGATCGTGGTCGTCGAACTCCCACGCCGGGAACGGATCAGGGAACTGCTGCCAGGCTTGCGGCCCGAGCGCGTATTCGTCGTCGGTGAGCAGACAGGCGTCGAACTTCGCGCGCCAGATGGCGGGGTCGATATCCACGCCGATCAGTACGAACTCCTGACGACGATCGCCGATGCTGGTATCGTCCGGCGCGCCGTACCAGTCGTCGGCGATTTCGGCGGCCAGCTCGTCGTCGCCTGCCGGCCATTCGCTGCGATCCTGCGCGGCCCACCACATGCCCGCCGGACCGTGCCGGCAAGCGCCACCGGCCTGCGATAGCGAACCGCCGATATCGTTGCGCGTCGCGAGCCAGAAGAATCCCTTGCTACGCAGTATGCCCTTCCACTCCCGATGCAGCAGCTCCCACAGCCGCTGCGGATGAAACGGCCGGCGTGCGCGATAGACGAAATGGCCGACGCCGTATTCGTCGGCTTCGCTGCGATGCATGTGGCCGTGTTGACCGCCGTGCTCGTGCTCGAGTGCCGCGAGCCAGCCCGGCGCATTCGACGCTTCGTCGAAATCGAAGCGTCCGGTGTTCACGATCTGGTCGAGCGGCACGTCGGCGAAGCGGCTCACGAGCTGCACCGCGCGCGGGTTCAGGCGTGCGAGGATGCGCTGCAATCGCGCGAGTTCGTCGGCGCTGACGAGATCGATCTTGTTCACGACGAGCACGTCACAAAACTCGATCTGCTCGATCAGCAATTCGACGATCGTACGGTCGTCGTCTTCGTCGACCGTGATGCCGCGTTCGGCGAGCGCGTCGGCCGACGCGTAATCGCGCAGGAAGTTGAACGCATCGACGATCGTGACCATCGTATCGAGCCGCGCGACGTCGCCGAGCGACGCGCCTTCGTGGCCCTCGAATGTAATGGTTTCGGCACTCGACATCGGCTCGGCGATGCCGCTCGATTCGATCACGAGCGCGTCGAAGCGATTTTCGCTGGCGAGGCGACGGATTTCGTTTTGCAGCTCGTCGCGCAGCGTGCAGCAGATACAGCCGTTCTTGAGTTCAACGACCTGCTCGTCGACGCTCGACAGGTCGGCCGCGTGGCGCACAAGTGTCGGGTCGATATTGACCGCGGCGAGATCGTCGACGATCGCGGCGACGCGCAAACCGGCGCGATTCGCAAGGATGTGATTCAGGAGCGTGGTCTTGCCGGCGCCCAGAAAACCGGAGAGCACGGTGATGGGCAATAGCGGCTGGTTCATCGCGGTACGGAATACGGGAGGATTGAAAGGCGTGTCGGGAGCGGGGCCAAATGGTCGGCGTCGCTGCGACGGCGCGACAGCAGCATGAAGCCGCATTGTGCATTAAAACGGGCGCAGCCTGCGCAAGCGACAGCGCTGGACAAGCCTACTGCGCGGGCATCAACTTCCACCTGCGCAGAATCGCGGCGATCTGTTGCGAGTATTTGTCCCGCAACGCCGGCGTCTCAGAGTGGTATGCTCCGACCGCCTGCCAGGTATTGCCGTACTTGTTCATCTGGCGGCGCAGATGCCACGCCGCGATATAAACGTTCTTGCACGGCTCCATCAGCGTGCCCTGCGAGATCCCGTACTGGGCGAGCACCGGCAGATGCACCGAATTGATCTGCATCACACCGTAGTCGGTCGAGCCGTTCGCGTTCTTGTGCTGCGCATCCGGCCGGTTGTGCGACTCCTGCCACGCGATAGCCCGTAAAATCAATGGGTTGACCTTCTGATACTTCGCCGCTTCGTCGAAGCAGTCGGCGCGCGCGGAGCCGGCTGCGAGGAGCAACGCGAGCGTGGCGGCAACGGTGACGAGCGGACTTTTCATCGGTCAACAGGACTGGATAAACCCGAGGTAAGAATCGGTAAGGCAGTTTGCCGGCCGTATTTCGGCCGCAACGGCAAGCTGGCCGGGCATTTGTCGAGCATCGGGGAAAACCCGCGTCTGCAAACACATAGCAGTGAGTCGAACGGCTCGTATCATACCGGCAGTCCGACCTTCGTCAAGTTGGCTAACCGACATAAGACCGTACAAAGCCGGGTAATGGCGTCCAGGTACGGTGCTGGTTAGCTTTCAATTTACTAACCAGCCTGCGATTCCGTAAGGATTCGCATGAGGCCCCTTGTTTTGTTTCAAATCCGACATGAAAAGCTGTTACTGTTCGTTTTTTTCGGGCGTCGGGACGCTGGAGCTCCAAGCGAAACTCGCTTTTGGGGCCGGCTCACAGACCGACCGGGCGGTAGCTTGCTGCCAGGTCCGCATCGCTTGACCGTCGGTGGCAGAGGCTGCCGGCATCGATATCACATTCCATGAGAAGAAATTGTATGGCTTTGCGTCGCGTGGCAACGGCGCTGCTGGTGGCTGGACTGATCACCGCGCAGACAGCACAGGCAGAGGTGACACTCAACTTCGTCAACGCCGACATCGACCAGGTCGCCAAGGCGATCGGCGCGGCGACCGGCAAGACGATCATCGTCGATCCGCGGGTGAAGGGGCAACTGAACCTCGTGTCCGAAAACGCGGTACCCGAGGATCAGGCGCTCAAAACCCTGGAGTCCGCGCTGCGCATGCAGGGCTTCGCGCTCGTGCAGGATCACGGCGTGCTGAAAGTGGTGCCCGAGGCCGACGCCAAGCTGCAAGGCGTGCCGACCTACGTCGGCAACGCGCCGACGGCGCGCGGCGACCAGGTCGTCACGCAGGTTTTCACGCTGAGGAACGAATCGGCCAACAACCTGCTGCCGGTACTGCGTCCGCTGATTTCGCCGAACAACACCGTCGCGGCCTACCCCGCCAACAATACGATCGTCGTCACCGACTACGCCGACAACGTGCGGCGCATCGCGCAGATCATCGCGGGCATCGATAACGCGGCAGGCCAGTCGGTGGCGGTCGTGCCGCTGAAGAATGCGAATGCGATCGACATCGCGCAGCAGATGAACAAGATGCTCGATCCGGGCTCGATAGGCAGTACGGACGCGACGCTGAAGGTGTCGATCGCGTCGGATCCGCGCACCAACTCGCTACTGATGCGCGCGTCGAACACCGCACGTCTCGCGGCGGCAAAGGAGCTCGCGAAACAGCTCGACGTGCCGACCACGATGCCGGGCAACATGCACGTCGTGCCGCTGCGCAACGCGGACGCGACGAAGCTCGCGCGCACGCTGCGCAACATGCTCGGCAAGGGCGGCGGCGAAGGCTCGTCGGGCGGCTCGAACGAGGCGAACTCGTTCAACCAGAACAGCAGTGGTGGTGGCGGCGGCGGTCTGTCGAACGCCAGCAATTCGACGGGCACGTCGGGCACGCCACCGTTGCCGTCAGGCGGACTCGGCGGCAGCTCGATGAACTCGCCGATGGGCGGCGGCGCCTCGGGCTCGAATAGTAATAGTGGCGGCTTTCTCGGCGGAGAAAAGGAGAAGAGCGAAGACCAGGGCGGCGGCATGATCACGGCCGATCCCGCAACCAACTCGCTGATCATCACGGCGCCCGATGCGACGTACCGCAACTTGCGCGCGGTGATCGACCAGCTCGATGCACGTCGCGCGCAGGTGTATATCGAAGCGCTGATCGTCGAGCTGAACTCGAATACGAGCGGCAACCTCGGGATTCAGTGGCAGGTCGCGAACGGTAACTTGTATGCCGGTACCAACCTGTCGACTGGCTCGGGCAACAGCATCATCAACCTGACGGCGGCCGCGGCCGCTGCCGGCTCGACCGGCGGTCTCGCTACGGCATTGGGCGCCCAGAACTTGCAACAGGGCCTGAACGTTGGCTGGATCCACAACATTTTCGGCGTGCAGGGTCTCGGCGCGCTGCTGCAGGCGCTGTCGCAGACCGCCGACGCGAACGTGCTGTCCACGCCGAACCTGATCACGCTCGACAACGAAGAAGCGAAGATTATCGTCGGTACCAACGTGCCGATCCAGACCGGTTCGTACTCGAACCTGACGAGCGGCACGACGAGCGCGGCGTTCAACACGTACGACCGTGTCGACGTCGGTCTGACGCTGCACGTGAAGCCGCAGATTACCGACGGCGGCATCCTGAAGCTGCAGCTCTACACGGAAGATTCCGCGATCGTGAACGGTACGAACAACGCGGCGACGAACCCGGCGGGCCCGGAATTCACGAAGCGTTCGATCCAGTCGACCGTGCTGTGCGATACCGGCGAGATCATCGTGCTCGGCGGCCTGATGCAGGACAACTACCAGGTCAGCAACAGCAAGGTGCCGCTGCTCGGCGACATTCCGTGGCTGGGCCAGCTGTTCCGCTCCGAGCAAAAGACGCGCGACAAGACTAACCTGATGGTATTCCTGCGCCCGGTCATTCTCGCCGATCGCGACACCACCCAGGCCGTCACGGCGAACCGCTACGACTACATCCAGGGCGTGCAGGGTGCGTACCGTTCGGACAACAACATCATGAAGGATCGCGACGATCCGGTCGTGCCGCCGATGCCGCTCGGCCCGAGCCAGGGCGGTGTGCCGGCGCTGAACCTGTTCGATCTGAACCAGATGCGCCGCCAGCAGATGATGCCGCAGCAGGCACCGCAACAGGTGCCTCAACAGGTACCGCCGCGGGCCGTGCCGCAAGCCAACGCGCAGCCCACGACGCAACCCGTGCCGCAATCGATGCCGCAAACCGTGCCGCAACCGGCGGTCGTCGATCCGGCCAGCGGCGTGGTGCCGAGTACGGTATCGCCGGGAGCGCGTCCGTGACGCAGACGCCCGCGCAAACCGCGCCATCGCAAGGTCGGTTGAACGGCGACGCCGCCGGCGAGCGCGCGGCGCCCTCGCCGCTCGCCGCCCGGCTCGTGCCGTACGGTTTCGCGCGCAGCGGCCAGGTCCTGGTCGCGCATCAGTATGCCGATAGCCTCGAAGTCTGGATCAGCGAGCGCACGAGCGAAGCCGCGCTTGCCGAAATCGCGCGCAACTACGGCACGGTATCGGTGGTGCGCGTGCCCGCCGACGATCTGGCGCAGGCGATCAACCAGGCCTATGCGCGCCAGGACGGCAGCGCCGCGCAGGTGGTCGGTGAAGTGGAAGGCGAAGTCGATCTGTCGCGTCTGATGCAGGACATTCCCGAGGTCGAGGATCTGCTCGAATCGGAAGACGACGCGCCGATCATCCGCATGATCAACGCGCTGCTCACGCAAGCGGCGCGCGAACAAGCATCGGATATTCATATCGAGCCGTTCGAGAATGCGTCCGTGGTGCGCTTTCGCGTCGACGGCACGCTGCGCGACGTGGTGCGGCCGAAAAAAGCGCTGCACGGCGCGCTGATCTCGCGGATCAAGATCATGGCGCAGCTCGACATCGCGGAGAAACGTCTGCCGCAGGACGGCCGCATTACGCTGCGCGTCGGCGGTCGTCCGGTCGACGTGCGCGTATCGACGCTGCCCACCGGCCACGGCGAGCGCGCGGTGCTGCGGCTGCTTGAAAAAGACGCGGCGCGACTGAATCTCGAAGCGCTGGGCATGGCATCCGACACGCTCGGCAAGTTCGACAAGCTGATCGGCAAGCCGCACGGCATCGTGCTCGTGACGGGCCCGACCGGCTCCGGCAAGACCACGACGCTGTATGCGTCGATGTCGCGACTGGAGACGGCGACCACCAACATCATGACGGTGGAAGACCCGATCGAATACGACCTGTCCGGCATCGGCCAGACCCAGGTCAACGAGCGGATCGGCATGAGCTTTGCGCGCGCGTTGCGCTCGATTCTGCGTCAGGATCCGGACATCATCATGATCGGTGAAATCCGCGACCTCGAAACCGCGCAGATCGCGGTGCAGGCGTCGCTGACCGGCCACCTGGTGCTCGCGACGCTGCACACGAACGACGCGGCATCCGCGGTCACGCGTCTGACCGACATGGGCGTCGAGCCGTATCTGCTCGCGTCGTCGCTGCTCGGCGTGCTCGCGCAGCGGCTCGTGCGGCGGCTGTGCCCGGTGTGCCGCGAAGAGCGCACCGAAGAGGACGGCAGCAAGCGCTGGCATCCGGTCGGCTGCGACCGTTGTGGCCAATCCGGTTACGCGGGACGGCGCGGCGTCTACGAGCTGCTGCTGATCGATGAGACGATCCGTGCGCTGATCCACCGCAACGCGGCGGACGCCGAAATTCTCGAAGCGGGCCGCGCGCACGGCATGCGCACGCTGCGCGAGGATTCGGAGCGCTGGCTCGCATCGGGACTGACGTCGCTCGAAGAAGTGATTCGCGTGACGGGCGGAGCATAAGCGCATGCCGGCATTCCGTTTCGAAGCGATTGACGCGGCGGGCAAGGCACAAAAAGGCGTGCTCGACGCCGACAGTGCACGCGGCGCGCGCACCAACCTGCGCTCGCAGGGACTCACTCCGCTCGTCGTCGAACCGGCGGCGTCGCGCACCCGCGGCGAGCGCAATCAGCGGCTCGCGCTCGGGCGTCGTCTGTCGCAGCGCGAGCAGGCCATTCTGACGCGGCAGCTCGCGAGTCTGCTGATCGCGGGTCTGCCGCTCGACGAAGCGCTCGCGGTGCTCACCGAGCAGTCGGAGCGCGACTACATCCGCGAGCTGATGGCGGCGATTCGCGCCGAAGTGCTCGGCGGTCATTCGCTCGCGAATGCGCTGCAGCAGCATCCGAAGGACTTCCCCGAGATCTACCGGGCGCTCGTCGCGGCCGGCGAACACACGGGCAAGCTCGGCCTGGTGCTGTCGCGGCTCGCCGACTACATCGAGCAGCGCAATGCACTGAAGCAGAAGATCGTGCTGGCGTTCACGTATCCGACGATCGTCACGATCATCGCGTTCGGCATCGTCACGTTCCTGCTCAGCTATGTGGTGCCGCAGGTCGTCAACGTGTTCGCGAGCACCAAGCAGCAACTGCCGTTTCTGACGATCGTGATGATGGCGCTGTCCGGCTTCGTGCGGCACTGGTGGTGGGCGATGCTGATCGGCGCGATCGTGGTCGTCTATCTGGTGCGCGCGACCCTCAGGCAACCGGGCCCACGGCTCGCCTTCGACCGCTGGCTGCTGACCGCGCCGCTGATCGGCAAGCTCGTGCGCGGCTATAACACGGTCCGCTTCGCCAGCACGCTCGGCATTCTGACCGCGGCGGGCGTGCCGATTCTGCGCGCGCTGCAAGCCGCGGCCGAAACGCTCAGCAACAATGCGATGCGCGAGAACATCGACGACGCGATCGTGCGAGTGCGCGAAGGTACGTCGCTGTCGCGCGCGCTCGGCAACACGAAGACGTTTCCGCCGGTGCTCGTGCACCTGATCCGCTCGGGCGAAGCGACCGGCGACGTGACGACGATGCTCGATCGCGCGGCCGATGGCGAAGCGGGCGAGCTGGAGCGTCGCACGATGTTCCTGACGAGCCTGCTGGAGCCGCTGCTGATCCTGGCGATGGGGGGCGTGGTGCTGGTGATCGTGCTCGCGGTGATGCTGCCGATCATCGAACTGAACAACCTCGTGCAGTAGTAGTCGTCGTCGCGCGAGGAAGGAAGAGAAAGGATTTACGCGGCATGCGGTATCAGCCGCGCAACCGCTTCGGGTTTCAGCGCACGTAAATGGTGGGACCGCTGGAGTAGGCGGGGAGGAAGATTTCCGAGTGGGCGCCATTGCGGTCGATGATGATCGAGCGGGCGCGGACTTCGGAGAGCCTGGTGCCTTGCATCAGCGCGCTGCCGAGCGACACCGCGCGCGGCGGCTCGCCACCGACGCTGACGATCGCCGCGGCGCCTTCGCTCAACGCGAGGATGCCGAAGAGATGGATGTCCTGATTGACGTTGCGCGTGAGCTGTCCGCCGAACAGCGTCGCGGCCTGATCGGTCGAGACCTGCGCATGCGCCGCCGCAGCCGGCAACGGCGCGCCGGCCATCGTGATGAGCGTGATGACCCAGTAGGTCAGCGTCGCGCAGAAAGCGGCGAACAGCGCGAGCGACAGGAGGCGGATTTGGATGGCGTTCATGCGCACATTGTACGGACTATTGTGAAAATTGCGGTGGGTTGAAGCCCTTCAACTGCATGACATTAAAATGACGGCCCGGCATGTTCAATCTGATAAGCCGGGCCGAAAATTTCACCTGAAAAGAGGTAGCAACCTATGCAACTGTCGACCATTCGCCGCGCTGACAACGCGGGTTCGCGCGGCCGTCGTCAACGCGGTTTCACGCTGATCGAAATCATGGTCGTGATCGCCATTCTCGGCATTCTCGCCGCGCTGATCGTGCCGAAAATCATGAGCCGTCCGGACGAAGCGCGGCGCGTTGCCGCGAAGCAGGACATCGGCACCGTGATGCAGGCGTTGAAGCTCTATCGCCTCGACAACGGCCGCTATCCGACCCAGGAGCAAGGCCTGCACGCACTGATCGAAAAGCCGGCCACCGACCCGGTGCCGAACAACTGGAAGGAAGGCGGCTATCTCGAGCGTCTGCCGAACGATCCGTGGGGCAATGCGTACCAGTACCTGAATCCCGGCGTGCACGGCGAGGTCGATGTGTTCAGCTACGGCGCCGATGGCAAACCGGGCGGCGAAGGCAACGACGCCGACGTCGGGTCCTGGCAATGAACAGGCTGAACCTGGCATCCCGGCAGACTCGATGATGTTCATGCACGCGCCCTCCTTGCCACCGGTTCGGCCGCTTGTTTCGCCAGGCGCCCTGCCCGCCACGCCGTTATGTTCGCGGCGCGGGCAAGCGTGCGTGCTTCACCGATGCATTGCTGTATGAATTTCCGTTGATCGTCGATGGCCGGCACTATGCGCACGTCCGCTTGCAAGTCCCGTGTGGACACTCCGTGTACCGCTTCGCGGCCGCGCTCCCGCCTGCGCCGCCGCCGCGCGGCAGGCTTCACGCTGCTCGAAATGATGGTCGTGCTCGTGATCGCGGGCCTGCTCGTGTCGCTGACCGCGGTCACGATGACCCGCAATCCGCGCACCGATCTGAACGAGGAAGCGCAGCGTCTCGCGCTGCTGTTCGAATCGGCTGGCGATGAAGCGCAGGTGCGCGCGCGGCCGATCGCGTGGCAGCCGTTCGAAGGCGGCTTCCGTTTCGATCAGCGCACCCAGGACGGCTGGCGTCCGCTGCGCGACGATCTGCTCGGACCGCGTCAGTGGGAAGGCGGCGTGACCAGTGTCGCGATCAGTTACCCGGGCTCGGATTCGCACGCCGATCGCATCGTGTTCGGTACCGAGGCGATCGACGTGCCGGTGCAGGTCACGCTGTTTTCGGCGGCCGGCCAGGCGACGATCGTCGGTACCGGCAATGGCCGCTACGAGGTGCGCTGAGATGCGGATGCTTCGCTATGGCAGGTCGGTCCGTGCCCCTTCCCTCTTCACGATGCGCGATGTCGGGTGCCGCGAGGAGCGTGGCTTCACGATGATCGAGGTGCTGGTCGCGCTCGCCATCATCGCGGTCGCGCTTGCCGCGTCGCTGCGCGCGGTCGGCAGTCTCGCGAGCGGCGAAGCCGAGCTGCACCGGCGTCTGCTCGCCGGCTGGAGCGCGGACAACGCGCTCGCGGACCTTCATCTGAAGCATGCATGGCCCAACATCGGCTCAACGAGCTTCGATTGCTCGCAAGGCAATCTGCAACTGCGCTGTACCGAGCATGTGACGGCGACGCCGAATCCGGTGTTTCGCCGTGTCGAAGTGATGGTGACGATGCCTGGGAAGTCCGGCAATCTCGCGCAGATGGTCACGGTGGTCGCGAATGAAAACAACCGCTCGCTGTGAGCGCCGCCGCCGTTATGGCGCGCGCGGCTTCACGCTGATCGAACTGCTGGTCGCGATCGCGATCCTCGCGGTGATCGCCGTGCTGTCATGGCGCGGGCTCGATCAGATCATCCGCGGCCGCACGACGATCACGAACGCGATGGAAGACGAACGGGTGTTCGCGCAGCTGTTCGACCAGATGCGTATCGACGCACGCCAGGCCGCCAGCGACGACGAATCGGGCCAGGCCGCCGTCTCGGTGTCCGGCAACGCGCTGCAGATCGTGCGGCACATGGTGCTGCCGGCCACCGCGCCGCGTCTGCAGGTGGTGCGCTATCAGATCTCGAACGGCCGCGTGGTGCGCTACGCGTCGCCGCCGCTCGGCAACGTCGGCGAATTGCGGCGCGCGTTGCACGGCAGCGACGGAGGCTGGAGCGCGGTGCCGCTGATGGGTGGCGTGGGCTCGATCTCGGCGCGCATGTACGTGCCGAAGCTCGGCTGGACCATACGGATGAACGACGTACAGACCGCGATGACCGAAGCCGTCAACAACCTGAAGGTGCCGCAGCTCGGCAACGCGCCGATGCCACGCTCGGTGACGGGGCTCGAGGTCAGCATCGGCGCAACATCGCTCGCGCGGCCGGTCACGCGCGTTTTTCTGGTCGGAGAATGACATGACGTTCTCCTCGTCGTCGTCGAAAAAGTCGGCATCCGGTTCGCGCGTGGCCGGCGCGCGCGAGCGCGGTGTGGCCATCATCAGCGCGCTGCTCGTCGTCGCGCTGTCGGCGATCCTCGTGTCCGGCATGTTGTGGCGCCAGCAGGTACAAATCCGGCGCATCGAGAATCAGCGGCTGTTGTCGCAGGCGCAATGGGTCGCGCGCGGCGCGCTCGACTGGACCCGGCTGATTCTGCGCTCCGAAGGCGATACGTCGGCTGGCATCACGTATCTGGGCGGCGTGTGGGGCGTGCCGATCGCGAAAACCCGGCTGTCGGATTTTCTCGGCCAGATTGGCGAGGTACGCGCTGAGCAAGGCGCGGCCACCTACCTGTCGGGCTCGATCGAGGACGCGCAGTCCCGATTCAATCTGCGCAATCTGGTCGCAAGTCCGGCGCCCGGCGTGACGCAAATCAGCGCCGAGCAGATGGCCGCGTATCAGCGCCTGCTGGTGTCGCTCGGCCTGAGCGGGCAGCTCGCCAAAGTGACCGCGCTGCACGTGCGCGCGGGGCTGTCGCAATCGGCGACGCGCTTTCAGACCGGCACGTCGATCAGCAGCACGCCGCAGGTGGGCGGCGGCGGCGGTATGACGGGCGGCAACTTCACGAACCAGCCCGGCATCGAGGACGGCGACGACAACGTGGCGGTCGCGCCGCTGCTGATGACGAGCGTCGATTCGCTGCTCGACATTCCGGGCTACACGCCGGAGATCGTCGCGAAGCTGCGGCCGTTCGTCACCGTGCTGCCTACGACCACCGCGATCAACATGAACACCGCGTCGGCCGAAGTGATCGCGGCGATGGTGCCGGGCATGACCGTGTCGCAGGCGCAAGCACTCGTCGCGCGGCGCCAGACCGTGTTTTTCCGCAACGTCGGCGACGTGCAGCTCGCGCTGACCGCCGCCGGTGTGCAATCGGTGTCGATCGATCCGAATCAGTTCGACGTCAATTCGAGCTACTTTTTAGTCCACGGCAGTGTGCAGCACGAGCGCGCCGAAGTGGATCGCACGACGCTCGTCTATCGCGATCCACTGACTCACACCACGCGTATCGTGCGGGTACAAGACCAACTGTGAACAACGCAATCCATAGAGAGAGTGGCCTTTGAGCACGCTGATCGTCCTATTGCCACCGCGTGATCCGGCGGTGCCCTCGCAGGAATGGCAACTGCCCGAGCTGCCGTTCGTGCTGCTCGACAAGACGGGGCGCACGCAGCGCGCCGGCCGCTCGGCGCTCGCGCTGCTGCCACGCGCCGGCACGACGGTGCTGATGCTCGCCGCGCGCGACCTGCTGCTGATGCCCGCGACGCTGCCGCCGCTGCGTGGCCCGAAGCTGCGCCAGGCGCTGCCCAATATCGTCGAGGATCAACTGATCCAGGACCCGCAGACCTGCCATATCGCGGTCGATCCGCAGGGGCTTGGTGAAGGTCGGCACCTGCTCGCGATCATTGATCGCGGCTGGTTCCGTTTCATCTATGAGGCGTTCACGACGGCCGGTCATCGCAGTCTGCGCGCGGTGCCGGTCACGCGTTGCCTGCCGCTGGCGCCGGTGACCGAAGTTGCCGCGAATGACGATGAAACAGCCGAAGTGCGCGAGCCGGCGATGGCCGGCGCGGCGAGCGTCGCGACGTCGCTACCGGGCATCGCGCCGGTGGTCGCGCCCGAAGCGCCGTCCATCGTGCCGATGGTGGCCGCGGTGCTCGGTGCGGTCGTGCAGACCGCACCCGCGCTGCTCGTCGAAGGCGCGCTCGACAGCGGCGTGCCGCGCGTCGAACTGGCGATTGCACGCGGTGTCCAGGGCGAGGGTTTCGCGGCGCCGGCCGATGCGGTGAACGCGACGCTGTCCGCGCTAGCGGGTGCGGCGCCGGTGTCGCTGTACATGCTGACCGAGGTGCCCGGCAACGAGCCGAACCAATCTACGACGAGTCCCGCGCGGCTCGCCTCGCATATTCACGGCGCGAGTCCGCTGCCGTTCGAGCAGCTCGCGCGACGCGCGCTCGAATGCCGCTTCGACCTGTGCCAGTTCGAATTCGCGTCGCAGCCGTGGCGCCTCGATCGCGCGACGCTGCGGCGTCTGCGTCTGCCGATCGTGCTCGCGGTCGGCGCGCTCGTCGTCGCGATCATCGGCGCGAACGTGCAGTGGCTGATGCTTGCGCGTCAGCGTGACGCGATCAACACGCAGATGACGGAGCTGCTGCTCAATACGTTCCCGAAGACGACCGTCGTACTCGACGCGCCCGATCAGATGGCGCGTCAGGTGCAACAGCTGCGCGTGGCGGCGGGCGAGCTGTCGCCGGAGGATTTCCTGTCGCTCGCCGACGGCCTCGCGCGCTCGCTGTCGCCGCTGCCGGTCAACGGCATTGCCGCGCTCGACTATCACGAGCACCGCCTCGACGTGACCTTCAAACCCGCGGTCAAGGTCGACCCCGACTTCGCCAAGCGCCTCGCGCGCAACGGCCTTACCGGCGCGATCGACAGCAGTACCGGCAAGTGGACCATCAGGAACGGACAATGAAAGCTGAACTCGCTCAAACATGGGCTGGCTTCTGGGACCAGCGCACCGATCGTGAAAAGGCGCTGCTGACGTGGGGCGGCGCCGCGCTCGCCGTGGCGATTGCGTGGTCGGTGCTGTGGGCGCCCGCGCAGGAAGGCCGCGCGCACCTGCGTGAATCGCTGCCCAGCCTGCAGCGGCAGCTTGCGCAGATGACCGCGCAGTCGAACGAGGCGCGCTCGCTGTCGGCGGCCGCGCAAGGTGTCGCGCCGACCGGCGCGGCGCTGAAGGACGCGCTTTCCGCATCGCTCGGCGAACATGGCCTCGCCGCGACGCAGGTGCAGTTCGTCGGCAACGCGGTGCAGGTGCAAATGAAAAACGTGGCGTTTCCGGCCTGGACCGCGTGGGTCGATGACGTGCGCAAGCAGTTCAAGGTGCAGGTCTCCGAGGCGCACATCACCGCGTTGAAAGACGACGGTCAGGTCGATCTGACGGTCGCGCTGCAACCGTCGACCGCGAAATAACCACGCGCCGCTCGCTACAGGATCTCGCATGAATTACTGGATGTGGCGCCTGCGTGCGGCGCTGCCGTGGCTGGTGGTCGCCGTTTTGTCGGTGGCGGTCGTGACGCTCGCGTTACTGCCGGCCGCCTGGATTACGCCGCAGTTCGCGCGGCAAACGCACGGGCACGTCAATCTCGTCGACGCCGAGGGCTCGCTGTGGCACGGCTCGGCGACCCTGATGCTGGCCGCCGGCGCCGATATGAGCGCGGCGACGCTGCTGCCTGGTCGGATCGAATGGCGCACGGCGTTCTGGCCGCTTTTCACCGGACGCGTGCGCATGGTCATGCGCCATAGCGAGGCGATGCCCGACCCGGTCACGGTCGAAGCGACGCCGCGCGGCGCAACCGTCACGCCGGGCGTGCTCACGGTGCCGGCGTCGCTGCTCGCGGGGCTTGGCGCGCCATTCAACACGCTCGATCTGCAGGGCAACGTGCAGCTGTCGTGGTCCGAGTGGCGCAGTTTCAACGGCGAAGCGTTCGGCCAGCTGACGATGATGCTCGACGACGTCAGCTCCCGGGTGTCGCTCGTGAAGCCGCTCGGGTCGTACCGGGTCAGGTTTCAGGCGCAGGGCACGTCGTCGGCGCTCGATCTGAGCACGATCAAGGGTCCGTTGACGCTGACCGGCAGCGGCACGGTGTCGGCCGCATCGACGTCGTTTCATGGCACGGCGAGCGCCGCGCCGGAACAGCACGACAACCTCGCCGGCCTGCTGAATCTGCTTGGCCGGCCTAGCGGGCCGGATACGGTGGCGCTGACGTTCGTGCACTGAGTTGGGGCTGACGTGCGCTGATGTGTGCGCTGATGTGTGCCGAGGCGCGTGTTTCGCGCGCGTGGCGCGATGAAAAAAGAGGCATGGCCGCGAGTTGCGGCCATGCCTCTTCTGTTTTGTGGCGTTGCTGCGCGGCGAGCGCAGCGGACATTATTTGCTCTGCACCCGCGCTTGCGGCGCGTCTGTGCCCGACGCGGTGCTCTGTGCGATGGACGGCGCGCCGACTGACGTGGCCGCAGCTCTCGGCGCCGATGCCGGCAGCGGCGCGGGCGCCGCGACATCGCCGGTCTCGCGATTCATCTGCGACGCGTCCCAGCCGCCGCCGAGCGCCTTCACGAGCCCCACCGACGACACCATCCGCTGCCCGGCGATATTCTCGAGCTTCTGTTCGGCCGTGAAAGCCGTGGTCTGCGCGGTCAGCACATTGACGAAGCCGACCGTACCCGCCTTGTACTCGTTCGTCACGATGGCGAGCGCCTGGCGCGCCGAGTCGACCGCCTGCCGCTGCACGACGATTTCCTGTTCGAGGATGCGCAGCGACGCGAGGTTGTCCTCGACGTCCTGGAACGCGGCGAGCACCGTCTGCCGATAGGTCGCGACATCCGCGTCATAGGTGGCACGCGCGGCCTCGGTTTGCGCTTTGCGCAGGCCGGCGTCGAAGATCGTCCCGGCCAGTTGCGGGCCGAGCGTCCAGAAGCGCGACGGCAACGTCAACAATTGCGAGAACACCGAGTTCTCGAAGCCGCCGGTCGCCGACAGCGTCAGCGACGGGAAGAAGGCGGCGATCGCCACGCCGATCTGCTCGTTCGCCGCCGCGGCCTTGCGTTCCGCCGATGCGATATCCGGCCTGCGTTCGAGCAGCGCGGAGGGCATCTGCGCAGGCACGGCGGGCGGCGTCGCGGTGAGCGGCATCGGCGGCAGGGAGAACATCGACGCGGGCACGCCGACCAGCACCGCGATCGCGTGCTCGTCCTGCGCGCGCTGGATGCCGTTGTCGATCGCGGCGGCCTGCGCCGATTGCAGCTGCGTTTGCGCCTGGATCACGTCCGAGCGCGCGGCGACGCCGGCCGCGTACTGATTCTGCGTGAGTTGCAGCGAGCGCTGATAGGCGATCACGGTGTCGTCGAGCAGCTTCTGCGTGGAGTCGAGCGCGCGCAGCAGGAAGTAGGTCTGCGCGAGCGTGGCCTGGGCGGACAGGCGCGCGTTCGCGAGGTCGGCGGCCGCGCCCTGCTGGCCGGCTTTCTGCGCGTTGACCGAGCGCGTGACCGAGCCCCACAGGTCGGGCTCCCAGCTCGCCGTCATCTGCACGTTGAAGCTGTTGGTGATGCCCTCGCGACTGGTCGCCGTAGTCGCATTGCCACTGGTTTGCGTGCCGTTGCCCGAGCGCGTCGCGCCCGCCGACGCACCGATCGTCGGGAAGTACGCTGCCCGCGCTTCGCCGACGAGCGCGCGCGCCTGCCGGTAGCTCGCGGCGAATTGCGCGATGGTCTGGTTCGCGGTGTTGAGCTTGGCTTCGAGTTCGTTGAGCTTCGGGTCTTCGTAGATCGCCCACCAGTCGCCGCGGTCGTGTTGATCGGCGGGTTCGGCGACTTTCCAGCCGGGCGCGGCTTCCTTGAACGACGCGGGGATCTCGGTGGCCGGCCGCTGATAGTTCGGACCGACCGCGCAGGCGGCCAGGAGCGTCGCGCAGGCCGCGCTCACGGCAAGGGACAGGACGCGCGGAGCAAGCGCCCGCGACATTCGATCAGACTGCATGCAATGAATTCCTTCTGGACGCCGCAATACGGCCGGGAATGGCGCCACCGGCCGGGCGAGATCGTGGTCTGCCGGAATGTTAGCGTATGAGCCCGCGCGAGCGCGGGAAACTGAAAGCCGAAAGGTTAATGCGAGGCGGTGCGCAGGTGTGTTACTTGCGGCGACGCGCTGGTTACGCGTTGTTACCGGCGGCGCGAGGGGCTGCGGGTTCGCGGTGGTTCAGATGGCTAGACGAAGCGAAACTGTGTGCCGAAAAGCGCGCTACGAATCGGTGCACCTTCAGAGCCGCGATTCCGTGGATTGGGTCTGCTGGCGTTGACGCTGACACGCGAGCTTGCCAGCGGAGGCCCGGCACGACGCACCGCCAGGCGCGAGGCAAGCGTTACCGCTGTTGGCCGTCGCGGGGACGACGTTTCCCGCCTTTATCACGAAGCTTTCCTTCGGCAGCACGATCTCGCTGGATTCCGCGCCCACAACGCTGCCTTTGCTCGCCCGCTTCGTGCCCCTTCGATGCTCGGCCCACGCGAGCAACGCGACACCCACCGACCCACCCGGCAGCACGAACAGTCCCGCAAACAGCGCGAGCTTCCACCAGCGGTGTCGGCCCTGGAAGGTATGGAGTGCGGAATCGGTGAGTGAGCGGCTGAGGCCGCCAAGCGTGTTTTTGAGGTACAGCATCGGGGAAATCCTTTGGCGCGCGTCGCGAGGCGTGCGGTCGATCGGTCAGAACATGGTCTCGAATGGCGCAGGACGCGCGAAACTCATTGCTTGTCATAATATTGACTATGCAATCAAATTTCAAGATACTGTGCGGCGCCATTGATTCGACTGTTGTATTTCGGTTGGCCTCGTTGCGCACCGCAAAATGCGATTTGACTTGTCTGCTTAGGCAGCTAAACTTCGTCTTGCCTGGATGTTGCGGATACCCCATGACTGATGGCCCCTACAAAGCGGACGAGGTCGAGCTCACGAGCAGTCTCGGCTACTACCTGACGAAAGCGCGCAACGTGCTGGTCGAGCGCACGGACCGTGCGGTCAAGCCGCTCGGGCTCACCGCGCAGCAGATCGGCGTGATTCTGATGCTGTCGTCGCGGCGCGCGAGCACGCCATTCGAGCTGTCGCGCGCGATGTCGTACGACAGCGGCTCGATGACGCGTCTGCTCGACCGGCTGGAAAAGAAGGGCTTCGTCGTGCGCACCCGCAGCAGCGACGACCGACGCATGGTGAAACTTGAGCTGACGCAGCAGGGCCACGAGGCCGCGCGCCAGTTGCCGAACCTCGGCGCAACTGTGCTGAACGACCAGTTGCGCGGCTTTACCGCCGAGGAGCACGCGACGCTGATTCACCTGCTCGCCCGTTTCATCGCAAACGGTCCCGAGGGAGACGCCGACGTGGGTTGCGGACCGGCGCCACCGCCGGACGAGCCGCCGGGATGAGCCGAAGCATGCGTCAAACAACGGTCGTCGTCGGATGGCGGCGGCGCGTCATCACGAAGTACTAGCAGGACAATCACGAGGCGCGTTTCCAAGGCGTCATTGTCATCTGATATCTGTCTGGGCAGAGGGTGATGCGGCATGCAAGCATCGTATCTGAAACACCCGATAAGGCTGCCGCGACAAGCTTTCGCCGCCTGAGGAGAACAAACCTATGGATGCCACGGCTTCCAACGCCACGCTGCCCGCAGCAGAACTCGCCCCGCTCCAGGGCGGCACGCTCGCGCTGCTGACCGTCGGCCTTGCGCTCGGCACCTTCATGGAGGTGCTCGACACCTCGATCGCGAACGTCGCGGTGCCGACCATTTCCGGCAGCCTCGGCGTCGCCGCAAGCCAGGGCACCTGGGTGATCTCGTCGTACTCGGTCGCCTCGGCGATCGCTGTGCCGCTGACCGGCTGGCTCGCGCGACGCGTCGGCGAGGTACGACTCTTCACGCTGTCCGTGCTGCTGTTCACGATCGCGTCGGCGGCCTGCGGTTTCGCGCACAACTTCGAATCGCTGATCTCATTCCGGCTCGTGCAAGGGCTCGTGTCCGGGCCGATGGTGCCGCTGTCGCAGACGATCCTGATGCGCTCCTACCCGCCCGCCAAACGTGGACTCGCGCTCGGCTTATGGGCGATGACCGTGATCTGCGCGCCGATCTTCGGCCCGGTGATGGGCGGCTACATCACCGATAACTTCACGTGGCCGTGGATCTTCTACATCAACGTGCCGATCGGCCTGTTCTCGGCGTTCTGCGCGTATCTGCTGCTGCGTGGCCGCGAGACGCAGACGACGCGCCAGCGCATCGACGCGGTGGGCCTCGTGCTGCTCGTGACCGGCGTGTCGTGTCTGCAGATGATGCTCGACCTCGGCAAGGACCGCGACTGGTTCAACTCGACGTTCATCGTGGCGCTCGCCGTGATCGCGCTCGTGTCGATCGCGTTCCTGCTCGTGTGGGAG
Organism: Paraburkholderia sp. 35.1; assembly: GCF_050436525.1. Taxonomy (NCBI): domain Bacteria; kingdom Pseudomonadati; phylum Pseudomonadota; class Betaproteobacteria; order Burkholderiales; family Burkholderiaceae; genus Paraburkholderia; species Paraburkholderia sp. 35.1. Next base: position 1,938,656 of record NZ_JBNDMJ010000003.1, read on the forward strand.
TTGACCGAGAAGGAGCCGATCGTCGACCTGTCGCTGTTCAAGGATCGCAACTTCGCGCTCGGCGTCGTGATCGTCTCGTTCGGCTTCATGGCGTTCTTCGGCTCGGTGGTGATCTTCCCGCTATGGCTGCAAACGGTGATGGGCTATACGGCCGGCCTCGCGGGTCTCGCCACGGCACCGGTCGGATTGCTCGCGCTGTTTCTGTCGCCGATGATCGGCAAGAACATGCATCGGCTGAATCTGCGCATGGTCGCGAGCTTCGCGTTCATCGTGTTCGCGATCGTATCGTTCTGGAACTCGACGTTCACGCTCGACGTGCCGTTCGGCCACGTGATCCTGCCGCGGCTCGTGCAGGGGATCGGTGTCGCCTGCTTCTTCGTGCCGATGACGACGATCACGCTGTCGAGCGTGTCCGACGAGCGTCTTGCAAGCGCGTCGGGTTTGTCGAACTTTTTCCGCACGTTGTCGGGCGCGATCGGCACCGCGATCAGCACGACGTTCTGGGAAAACGACACGATCTATCACCACGCGATGCTTGCAGATACGGTCAGCACGTATTCGGCGAACACCAACGCCTATACGAATGCGCTGGCGGGCGTCGGGCTCTCCGGCGACAGCCTGACCGCGCAGCTGAACCAGGTGGTGACGAGTCAGGCGTACATGATGGCCACCAACGACTTCTTCCGCATCTCGGGCGCGGCGTTTATCGTGCTGGCGGTGCTCGTGTGGATCACGAAGCCGCGCAAAGGCACCGGGCCTTCATTAGGACACTGAAGCAAACGCGTGGCAGCGGCGAACGCATCGCCGCTGCGGCCACCGCTCGATCTATTGCGACATCGCCTCGCCATTCGGCAGCCTGGTCGTGTTACGGGGCGTCGTCTCCGGATGCGTCGCATCGGGCGCGTTCTGCGATGGCGTCGCGCTGCCTTGCGGCGCGCTGGCGGCTGTGCCCGTGGTGCCTCTCACATACTGCTTGAAATCCGCACCGGCTTCCCACGGATTCGGCTTGCAGCCGAGCGAGCTGTCGCAATGCGCCGAAAAGCCGATCGTGGTGGTGCCATCGGGACCTGCGGCGCGCGTGATCTCAAACGCGAGCGCGCGCTTGCCGCCGTCCGGGCCGGCGGTCTGGATCAGCGAGTCGTTAGCGGTCTCGATCTTGTACTTCGAATGACTCGCGACCCACGTTTGCGCCCGTTGCCACCAGAGGTCGCATTCGGCCTTGTTCGAACACGTCAACGGCCTGGTCGCGATCTGCATGACATCGGGATCGACCTGACCCTGGGTCGAGCATGCCGTCGTCGCCAAGAGACACAGCGCGGCCACCAGAGCTTTGTTCTTCACGTCGATACCTCCCCTGTGGAGCATGTCATAAGATTTTGGACTACCCCATCGAAGCGGTGTTTCACCCAGATCAGAGAATCGCGACGTCGCGCGGAGTATTTGCCGATTCCGCGGACGCCTGAAGAGCGCAATCCGTAGAGGTTACCTGCGCGTTACTCGGGGCAAAGAAAAAGCGGCCACGTGGGCCGCTTGAAGCACTTCCGGGATGCTGTGGTCCGAACGCTCAGACGCTGAAGCGATTGAGCGTATAGGCCCGATACGCAGCGACGAACGCATCGAACGAACCAACCTCGTCGCGTTCGAGCTTCGCCTGTTCGTCGAGCGATCGCACCGCGAGGTCGGCAAACGCCTTGGACTGCGCGGCATCGAGCGGACGCGCACGGAAGTACGCGGCGTGCGCTTCGCTTTGCGCGAGGCCGAACGCGAGGAAGCTTTGCTGCTGGTCGCGCATCGTTTGCAGCACGCGCGCCGATGGCGTCAGCGACACGTCCGCGAGCTTCGCGCGTTGCGCGGCGACCGCGCGCGCGTGTTCGTCACCGCCCTTCAGGCTGTCGAGCACGGCCGCCGCGGCGTCGATTTTCACGAGCAGTTCGTCGGCCCAGTCGATCATCGCGACCGGCTTGCCGTCGCGAACCAGTTCGAGGCCTGGCTTGCGGCCTTCCATCGTCACGCGGCCGAAGTTCCGGTTCGCTTCGGTGTACGCGAGCGGAGGCAGGGACGCGCTGTCGTCGAGCGCGCACACGAGCAGGTACGCGTCGAGAAAGCGCGACGTTTCGAGCGAAATGCCGGCCGGCTCGAACGGATCGATGTCCATGCAACGCACTTCGACGTATTGCACGCCGCGCGCGGCGAGCGCATGCAACGGCCGCTCACCCGGATACGTGACGCGCTTCGGACGGATCGTCGAATAGAACTCGTTTTCGATCTGCAGCACGTTGGTGTTGATCTGCACCCACTCGCCGTCGCGTTGCGTGCCGATCTGCTCGTAGGCGGGATACGGCTGGCTCACGGCTTTCGCGAGCGCGTCGAGATAGCCGGGCAGCGTGTCGTAGTCGGCGTGCAGCGCGGCTTGCGCGGCCGTGTTCGAATAGCCGAGATCGCTCATGCGCAGGCTGGTCGCGTACGGGCGGTACAGGGTGTCGGCGTCGAACGTATCGAGCGTGTGTTTGCGATCGCGGAGAAAGCGCCGATCGAGCGCCGGCGACGCGCCGAACAGATACATCAGCAGCCAGTTCGTGCGGCGGAAATTGCGGATCAGCGCGAGGTAGCGGTCGGACTGGAAGTCGACGGCGTTCGCGGTGGATTGCTGATCGGCGTGCAGCAGGCGCCACAGGTCTTCGCTCAGCGAATAGTTGTAGTGGATGCCCGCGATGCACTGCATCGTGCGGCCATAGCGCAGCGCGAGGCCGACGCGGTACACGTACTTCAGCTTGCCGATGTTCGAGGTGCCGTAGTGCGCGATCGGAATGCCATCGTCGGTGGCGGGCAACAGTCCCGGCATCGAGTTGTTCCACAGGATCTCGTCGCCGAGTTCCGCGTAGACGAAACGATGCAGCACGTCGAGTTGCGCGAGGGTTTCGGCGGCGTCCTGCTCAGCCGGCGTGATCAGCTCGAGCAGCGCCTCGGAGTAGTCGGTCGTCAGCGACGGGTGCGTGAGCGCCGAGCCGAGCCCGCGCGGATGCGGCGTCATCGCGAGCTGGCCGTTGCGCGTCACGCGCAGGCTTTCCCTTTCGATGCCGCGCAGGCCGCGTATCAGCACATCGCGCTGCGGGCTCGAGTCGAGCACGGACAGGCGGTGCGAAAGCGCGTCGGTCGTGCAGGAAGGTGTGGTGTTTGGCATTGATGCAAGTCGGGCGTTGCCGGTCGCCGTGTATCGCCAGACGATTCACAGACGGTATAGCGGCTGACAACGTTCGGCGGAATTTTCAGTAGCGGGCACTTTAACATCTCGCCAGAACCGCTGCTTGCGGCCGCTTCGGCGGAGTTTCAGCGGGCACGTCGAGGTCGCGCTGAGCTACGCCATCGGGATCGGCATCGGCATCGGCACGTCGCGACGACGCTCAGCTCATCCCCCGCGCGCAGCGCCCGCCCGATCCGCCACCTCGTTCCACAGATGCATCGCGGCATACGCGCGATACGGCCGCCACGCGTCGGTGCGGCCGCGCTGCTGCGCGGGCCGTACGAGCGAAGGATCGCGCGCGCAGATCGATTGCATCAGCACGAGATCCGCCTCGGGCCATGCATCGGGATCGCGCCATGCACGCATCGCGACGTATTCGACGGTCCATGGGCCGATGCCCGCGAGCGCGAGCAATGCGGCACGCAGGCTCGCGGCATCGACGGTGTCGCTGCTGTCGAGCGGCACGTCGCCGCTCGCGACCGCACGCGCGAAGCCCTGCAACGCGGCGACGCGTTTGCCCGGCATGCCGATCTGCGCGAGATCGACTTCGGCGAGCGCGGCCGGCGTCGGAAAACGCCAAGCGGTGTTTTCGTGCGGATGCCCGTCGATGGGTTCGCCCGCTCGCTGCACGAGCCGTCCGATGATGGTCGTCGCGGCCTTCACGCTGACCTGCTGACCGACGATCGCGCGCACCACCAGTTCGAAGCCGGACCACGCGCCCGGCACGCGCAGGCCGGGCACCGCGGCGACGAGCGGCGCGAGCCACGGGTCCGCCGCGAGTCCGGCGGCGATCTTCCTTGGATCGGCGCACAGATCGAACATTCTTGCGATTGGCGCGGCGAGTGCGTCGGCGTGGCGGCTCGCCGGCCCCTCGATGCTCGCGACGATGCAGCGCTTGCGCGGATGCAGCCGCACGCCGAGTGTGCCGCTGTCGCCGTTCCAGTCGATCGCGCGACGATACGCGCCGTCCTCGACGGCTTCGACGCCAGGCGTCGCGCGGCCGCTGAAAAAGCGCAGCAGCCGCGGCCAGTCGAACGGTGCCTTGAACGGTAATTCGAGAGTTGCAACCTCGTGAAGCGTGCTCAAGCGGCGTGATCCAGTTGGGAGTTGTGGGAGTCGGCATCTGTGCGGCTTGCGTCGCGGCGGGGCGCGTCGCTGGCTGAAACGCCGCCTGCGTGCTGCGCCTCATTGTCGAGCAACGCGGCCTTGCGCGGTAGCCCCCAGCGATAGCCGGCGAGCGCCCCGCCCTTCTGCACGACGCGATGGCAAGGAACCGCGAGCGCGACCGGGTTGGTCGCGCATGCGCTCGCGACGGCGCGCACCGCCCGCGGCGAGCCGACCGCCTCGGCGATCTGCGAATAGCTGCGTGTCTCGCCGTACGGGATTCGCCGCAGCGCATCCCACACGCGCTGCTTGAATGCGGTCGACGCGATATCGAGCGGCAGCTCGAAGTCCTGGCGCGTGCCGCGCAGATACGCGTCGATCTGTGCGATGAACGGCGCGAGCCGGCCGGCGTCTTCGCGCAGCTCGGCATTCGCGAACTCGCCGCGCAATTCGTCGATCAGCAGCGCGGTGTCGTCGCCGAAACCGATCTTGCAGATGCCCTTGTCAGTCGCGGCGACCAGCACGAAGCCGAGCGAGGTCGGCGCGCTCGCATAGCGCACCGTCAGGCCCGCGCCCTTGCGGCGATACGCGGACGGCGCCATGCCGAGCTCGGCCGGCGCGCTGTCGTACATTCGCGACGGCGAGCCGAAACCGGCGTCGAGCGTCGCGCGCGTGACGTCGGCGCCGCCCTGCAGCGCATCGCGCAACGCGGCGCCGCGTTGCGCGGCCTGGTATTGACGCGGCGAGACGCCGACCACGCGCTTGAACAGGCGCTGCAAATGGAACGGGCTCACGTGCACGGCATCGCTCAGTTGCGCGAGCGTGAGGCGCTGCTGCGGATCGGCGTCGAGCGCGGCGCACGCCCTGGCGACGATGTCGAGCTCGCGCGGCAGGCCACCGGGCTGGCAGCGCTTGCAATCGCGAAAGCCCGCGGCGCGCGCGGCGGCGGCATCGGTGAAGAAAGCGACGTTTTCGCGGCGCGGCTGGCGCGACGCGCACGACGGCCGGCAGAACACGCCGGTCGTCCTGACCGCGTAGAAGAATGCGCCGTCGGCATCGCGGTCGCGGTGGGTGACGGCGTCCCAGCGTTCGTCGTCGGTGCGCCACTGGGTGGTGTCGACGTCGGCGGCGGCGCGCATGGGGGCGGAATGGCGAGTGGTGGCGTTCATGATGTCATGGGGCCCGGATGGGCAGGCAGTGTCGATGCTCATCAATCTAGGCCCGAACGCTACACAGTACGCGCCGGATCTTGCTCTGTCATTCGGACGCGCTTGTCCGTACCCATAGTGGGGTCAAACCCGGCAAATCGCAATCCGAAGCGCCTTGGAATGCCCTGCGGCCGGATGTTTTGCCTCAAACTGCGGCAATTTCGCACGATATCGGGTTTTCCCTTAAAAAGTTATTGCGTCGCACCAAGCCGATGTGTATATTAGTGCTTGTCTCCTCCATGTCTCCTCCTGATATGGATTCAGCCCGCTCCACTTGAGCGGGCTTTTTTTTGGTGCGCCAGGCATGGCGCGTAGCGCCGTGACTGGCGCTGTCCGACCCGCTGTGGTGGCGAGCCGGATGACTTGGGGGTGAAAGTCCTCTGCACACCCGGCAAGGGGAAGTGCTAGCTGAACGGCAAGGGTGTCCGTCGTAAGGCGGAATCTGAAGGAAGCCGCAGGCAAAATGCTGGCCTGACGAACAGGAAGCGGATATCAGGCGGTGTGGCGGGGGGGTGAGCAGTCCAAGATCTGTAAAGCCCAATACTTGCACGGAACGCCACGACGTAGATCCGACAGGCATAAGCAGGAAGGTCGCGCGCATTACCCTGGGAGCCCCGTCAGTCTGCCTTGTGCTACTGGCATCGCAAGGTGCCGGGATGGGCTGGCGGGAGTCAGCAGAGGCCATAGTAGCGGCTCGGAACCGGAGCAGTGAAGGGCCGAACCTGACGAGAGTGGATAGTCACGCGTGCTCTCTGAGCGTTTGGGCACAAGTCTCGGCACAGCCGGGAGCCTGCGATCAAACTTGACGGCCGGAAGCCTGAGAGAGGTTGGGGTGTCCATTGAACGACAGGCGACACGACGAACGAAACGAAGCTCGCTGGAGCAATCCAGTCGTCAGGAAACGCCGGATACGTGATCCGTACGTCCGGTGTTGTGGGAGGACGGCGGGGGCAACCCCGCCTCCTACCCGATCCTGCGGTTTTTGTCCGCGCCTGGTTTGCATTTGGTCCGGTTCGCCCACGACTTCCCGCCGATCCACCCCGCCCTTTCCTTTCTCCTACACTTCCTAATCGGTTCTCCGAACTAGCGAAAGGGCGTTCGACATGAAAATCCACATTCGCGAGATCGACCACGTCGTGATCCGGGCGACGCAGGTCGAAACCCTCGCGCGCTTTTACTGCGACGTACTCGGTTGCAGTGTTGAAAAGGAGCAGCGCGAACTCGGCCTCACGCAACTGCGCGCGGGCCGATCGCTGATCGATCTGCTGCAGGTCGGCGCGAAGCTCGATCGCGCGGAAAACGGCGCGGCGGGCACGGGGCGCAACATGGACCACCTGTGTCTGCGCGTCGAGTCGTTCGACGCCGACGCGTTGAAGGCGCATTTGAGCGCGCATGGCGCGCGGCTCGGCGAACAGGGAGTGCGTTATGGCGCGGACGGATTCGGGCCGTCGCTGTATCTGTTCGACCCGGAGGGCAATATGGTCGAGCTGAAGGGGCCGCCGGAAGCGGCGCGGGTCACGTCGCTCTGAATGCGAGAACGAAGCGGCGCAAAAACTGGTTCAGACCTGAGCCGTCACGCATCGGCGGGCGCCTTGAGTACGGTCCAGTCGATCTTCACCGCATCGGCTTCGGCGCTGCCGAGCCATGCTTCGCCGTCCTGCACCGTGCATTGCAGCCGCATCGTGCGTTCGGCAAGCGAGCCGAGCGATGCCGCGACGTCTTCGCCGAGCGTCCAGACCGTCACGTTGCGCAGGCGCTCGACCTTGTTGCGCACGCCCTGCCACCAGATTTCCGAAGTACGCCCGCCATACGCGATCACGACCACGTGATTCGCCCGCCCGCTCGCCTTGGCGATGCGGCGCTCATCGGGCTGGCCGACCTCGATCCACGTGTCGATCGCGCCGGTCAGATCCTTCGCCCACAAATCCGGTTCGTCGACATCCGACAAACCTTTGCAGAACTCCAGCCGTTCCTGCGCGAACAGCGCGAACGCGGCGACGCGGACCATCATCCGTTCGTCGGTTTCGGAGGGGTGACGGGCGATCGTCAGCGAATGGTCGGCGTAATAGTGCCGGTCCATGTCAGCGATCTGCAGTTCCGCCTTGTATATCGTCGATTTGAGAGCCATGCCGTTGCTAAACCAGGCGCTCGCTCCACCGGAGCGCAGCGAAAATGAATCGTCGACGGCGCGTTGCCGTTTCTTGTGTTTGCTGTACATCGTATGTTCCTCCCGCGCCGTTAGCCGGTGCCTATGACACAGAAGGAAGCATTTACCGGGCCACCGCAGGTTCCGTGGCCGTGCCGTATACGTCGCGAGCCGCATCTCGCAGCGCGTCGAGCACGACGGCGGCCGCCGGCGACAACAGATGCGACTGGCGCGTGATGATACCGAATGTATCCATCCTGCAAGGCAAATCGATCGGTACGCGCTTCAATACCCCGTACTGTTGGTACTGGCGCGCCACTTCATCGGGCAATACCGCCAACATGTCGCTTTGCAGCAGCAGGCTCGAAATCGCGAGGAAGTTGTTCGTATTGACGACGTTCTGCGGCGGATTCAGGCCGATCTGCGAAAACATCAGATCGAAGCGATGGCGCAGCACGCTGCCCGGCGGATGCAGCACCCAGCTCGCGTTGACGATGCCGCGCAGCGTCAATCCCGTTTCATTTTCGAGCGGATGGCCCGGACGCGCGACCACGCACAGCGGTTCGTCGGCGAGCGGTTCGTAGCGCACGTCGGTCTTGAACTGGTTCTGCCTTTCGAGCACGCGGCCGATCATGATGTCGAGATCGCCTTCGGCGAGCCGCGGCAGCATCACGTCGGAGGTCTCGACCTCGGTCCAGATCTGCAACTGCGGATAACGCGCCTTCACGCTCGCGATCGCGCGCGGCACCATCGTCGCGGCGGCCGCGGCGATCACGCCGATACGCACCTGACCCGCGAGCCCCGAGCGCAGCGCCGAGATTTCGTCGTGCGCCTGGCTCAGGTTCGACAGCACCATGCGCGCGTGGCGGATCATCACCTCGCCGTACAGCGTCGCATGCATACCGTGCGGCGTGCGGTCGAACAGGCTCACGCCGAGCATGTCCTCGAGCTCTTTCAACAGGCGCGACGCGGCCGGCTGCGTCATGCCGAGCACGTCGGCCGCGCGGCGCACGTTGCCCTCCTCCTCCATCGCGGCAAGCAGCAGCAACTGGCGCGTCTTCAGCCGCGCGCGCACGAACCAGTTCGAATAGCTACGCGTCATCGCAGGGTCTCCTGGGTTTTTACGAGCGATTTTTGTACGTTCTTCCTCTGAAGCTCCATGATGCCATACCGAAACTGATATCGGAGAAGCCTAAAAAGGGATTGGAAAGTTATTGGGCCGGCTCATACCATTCGTGGACTTTTGTGAACTTACGGTGCGCTTTTTTTCGCCGATGAACCGCGATCCGCTCGTCCCCCTCGTTGCCAGCCCGTTTCGCCATTACATCAATGGCGGATGGGAGACTGGCGCGACCACGGGCGTGTCGCTCAATCCGTCGGATCTCGACGAGCCGGTCGGCGAATACGTGCGCGCGGACGTGCGGCAGACCGACAGCGCGATCGAGGCTGCGCACGCGGCGTTTCGCGACTGGTCGCTCGCCTCCGCACAGCGCCGCGCCGACGCGCTCGACGCGATCGGCAGCGAAATGCTCGCGCGCCGCGAGGAGTTGGCCCGGCTGCTCGCGCGTGAAGTCGGCAAGGTGCTGCCCGAGGCGCTCGCCGAAGCGACGCGCGCAGGGCAACTGTTCAAGCTGTTCGCGGCCGAGGCGCTGCGCGCGTTCGTCGAGCCGCTCGCGTCGGCGCGTGCCGGCGTCGAAATCGACGTGACGCGCGAGCCGCTCGGGGTGGTCGGCATCATCGCGCCGTGGAGCGCGCCGCTCGCGATCGCCGCGGCGAAGATCGGCGCCGCGCTCGCGCACGGCAACTGCGTCGTCTACAAGCCGGCCGAATCGGCGCCGGCCTGCGCGGCGGCGCTCGCGTCGATCGTCAGTCGCGCGGGCTTGCCGGCCGGCGTGTTCAACCTCGTGATGGGCAGCGGACGCAAGGTCGGTGCGCGCATCGTCGCACATCCGCTCGTCGCGGCGATCAGCTTCACCGGTTCGTCCGATACCGGCACGCGCGTGCTGCAGGCCGCCGCGACGCGCCAGGCGCGCGTGCAGCTCGAGATGGGCGGCAAGAATCCGTTCGTCGTGCTGGCCGACGCCGATCTCGACGGCGCGGTCGACGCGGCGCTCACCGGTGCCTTCAGCGCGACCGGCCAGCGCAGCACGGCTGCCGCGCGGCTGATCGTCGAACGCGCGGTGTTCGCGCCGTTCGTCGACGCGTTGCAGGCAAAGCTCGCGAAACTCACTGTCGATCACGCGTTGAAGCACGGCACCGATATCGGCCCGGTGGCGAACGTCGCGCAGCTCGAACGCAATCTCGACTACGTGCGCGTCGGCGAGCAGGAAGGCGCGCAGTTGCTGCGCGGCGGGCGGCGACTGGAGCGCGCGACGCGCGGCTATTTTTTCGAGCCGGCGCTGTTTATCGGCGAATCGGAGCATCGCATCGCGCGTGAAGAGATTTTCGGGCCGCTCGCGGTCGTGCTGCGCGCGGACGATTACGAACACGCGCTACATCTCGCGAACGACACCGCCTACGGACTGTGCGCCGGCATCTGCACGCGCTCGCTCGAACGCGCGCGGCATTTTCGCCGCCACGTGCAGAGCGGTCTCGTCACGATCAATCTGCCGACCACGGCCGTCGAGCATCACGGACCCGGCGGCGGGCGCAAGGCGTCGGCCTATGGCGCGAGCGATGCCGCGTTCTGGACCGCCGCGAAAACGGCGTACCTGGCGAGCTACCAGCAATGAGCCGCGCCACCGTTTTCACCGCGACTTGCGCGAACCGCCCGGCGTGCCGCGCGCAGATCCGCCCCGATTCGCGCGACGGCTGACGCCGCCCGCGTTACCCCGCTGCGACTACACGACATCAATGCAGCTTTTCACCCTCAGGAGACAGTAGATGACCAGCAAGCTTCGCCGTTTGACCCTGACCGCGATGGCCGCCGCCGCCCTCGCCGCCCCGTTCGCCGCACAACTGTCCGCCCACGCGGATGAGCCGCTCAAAGTCGGCTTCCTCGTGAAGATGCCCGAACAGGCGTGGTTCATCAACGAACAGAAAGCCGCGACCGCGCTCGGTAAGAAGGACGGCTTCTCGGTCGTCAACATCGGCACGCCCGACGGCGAAAAAGTGCTGGCCGCGATCGACAACCTCGGCGCGCAAGGCGCGAAAGGCTTCGTGATCTGCGCGCCCGACGTGCGCCTCGGACCGGCGATTCAGGCGCGCGCGAAGCGCTACAACATGAAGTTCGTGACCGTCGACGACCAGCTGGTCGATTCGACCGGCAAGCCGCTGGCGAACGTGCCGCACCTCGGCATGTCGGCCTTCAAGATCGGCAACCAGGTGGGCCAGGCGATCACCGACGAAATGAAGCGCCGCGGCTGGAAGCCTGAGGAAGTCGGCGCGCTGCGTATCACGGACTATGAGCTGCCGACCGCGAAGCTGCGCACCGACGGCGCGACGCAGTCGCTGCTCGCCGGCGGCTTCAAGAAGGAAAACGTCTTCGACGCGCCGCAGAAAACCACCGACGACGAAGGCGGCTTCAACGCGGTGTCGCCGGTGCTCGCGCAGCATCCGAACATCAAGAAGTGGGTGATCTTCGCGCTCAACGAGGAAAGCGTGCTCGGCGGCGTGCGCGCGACCGAACAGCTGCATATTCCGGCCGCGGACGTGATCGGCGTCGGCATCAACGGCGCGGGCGAGGCGTTCGCCGAGTTCCAGAAGAAGGAACCGACGGGCTTCTACGGCACGATCGCGGTCAGCTCGACGAACCACGGCAAGGAAAGCACCGAGAACCTTATCGAATGGATCAAGGACGGCAAGCAGCCGCCCGCCGACACGCAAACCACCGGCAAGCTGATGGTGCGCGGCAACTGGCAGGACGTGCGCAAGGAACTGGGTATTTAAGCGAGGTTCTCGCAGCAGACGGCGGGCCGCCTCGTGCCTCGCGTTTAGCGCGAGCGCGGCCCGCTCAGCTTTCATCCGTTCGAGGTTTTTCGATGACGTCCTTATTCACCGGGTCTCGTGCCGGCGAGGCGGTGCGCACGCCCTCGCCTGCATCGACGCCCGCATCCGACGCCCCCTATCTCCGGCTCGACGGCATCACCGTGCGCTTTCCGGGCGTGCTCGCGCTCGACCAGGTCTCGCTAGAAGTGCGCCGCGGCGAGGTGCACGGCCTGATGGGCGAAAACGGCGCCGGCAAATCGACGCTGCTGAAGGTGCTGTCCGGCGTCAATCATCCTGTCTCGGGCACGTTGTCGCTCGACGGCGTCGAGCAGCAGTTCGCGACGACCAAGGCGGCGATCGCCGCGGGCATCGCGATCATCTATCAGGAACTGCATCTGGTGCCGGAGCTGACGGTCGCCGAGAATCTGATGCTCGGCGCCCTGCCGAATCGCTTCGGCGTACTGGACGAAAAGGCTTTGGTCGCGCGTGCGATGCGCGAGCTCGAACGGCTCGGCGAAAAGCTCGATCCGTCGCAGCAGGTCAAGCATCTGTCGATCGGTCAGCGGCAGATGATCGAAATCGGCAAGGCGCTGATGCGCGACGCGCGCGTGATCGCGTTCGACGAACCGACCAGCTCGCTGTCGTCGCGCGAAACCACGCAACTGTTCCGCATCATCCGCGCGCTGAAGGCCGAAGGCCACGCGATCATCTACGTCACGCACCGGATGGATGAAGTCTACGAACTGTGCGATCGCGTCACCGTGTTTCGCGACGGCCGCCGCATCGATACCTTCGAGGCCGGCGCGGGACTCGACCGCGATCGGCTGATCCGCTGCATGGTGGGGCGCTCGATCACCGATGTGTACGGCTATCGCGCGCGCGAGCACGGCGACGTGCAGCTTCAGGTCGACGGCCTGATGGGACCGGGCCTGCGCGAACCGGCATCGTTTTCGGCGCGCAAGGGCGAGATCGTCGGCTTCTTCGGGCTCGTCGGCGCGGGCCGCTCCGAGCTGATGAAGCTGATCTACGGCGCGCTCAAGCCGAGCGCCGGCGAGGTCGCGCTGAAGGGCAAGCGCGTGCAGTTCGCCACGCCGCGCGACGCGGTGCGCGCCGGCGTCGCGCTGTGTCCCGAGGATCGCAAGCAGGAAGGCATCGTGTCGATCGCGTCGGTGTCGGACAACCTGAACATCAGCTGCCGCCGCCACTTCAGCCGCTTCAACGTGCTCAACGGCCGCAAGGAAGCGCAGACCACGCGTGAGTTCATCGGCAAGCTCGCGATCAAGACGCGCAACGGCGACACGCCGATCGGCACGCTGTCCGGCGGCAATCAGCAGAAGGTGATCCTGTCGCGCTGGCTCGCCGAAGAGATCGACGTGTTCCTGATGGACGAGCCGACGCGCGGCATCGACGTCGGGGCGCGCAGCGAGATCTATGGGCTGCTGTATGGGCTCGCCGAGGCGGGCCGCACGGTCATCGTCGTGTCGAGCGATCTCGCCGAGGTGATCGGCGTGACCGATCGCGTGATCGTGATGAAGGAAGGCCGCATCGTCGGCGATCTGCCGAAGGCGCAGGCCACGCCGGATGCGCTGATCAAGCTGGCATTGCCGCGCTGATCGCCCAACGGATCGCGCCACCAGACCTCTTACCGAATATCGCAACGAAAACGGCATTGAATGGAACAGACATCATGAATACACCTTCCACCGATTCCTCGACCCCCGCCGTCGCCTCCGTGGGCTTGACCGCGCGCGCCGCGCGCACCTGGGACCTGATCAACAAATCCGGCATCGTGATGGTGTTCATCGTCCTGTTCGCGGTGCTGTCGTTCACGGTCCCAGACTTTCTGAGCACGCGCAATATCCAGGGCCTGCTGCTGTCGGTCACGCTGATTGGCTCGATCTCCGTCACGATGATGTTCGTGCTCGCGCTCGGCGAGGTGGACCTGTCGGTGGCGTCGATCGTCGCGTTTTCGGGCGTGGTGGCTTCCGTGCTGATCACCGCGACGCACAGCGTGTTAGTCGGCATCACGGCCGGCGTGCTCGCGGGCGGCGCGGTCGGGCTCGTCAACGGCACGCTGGTCGCGCGCTACAAGATCAACTCGCTGATCGTCACGCTCGCGATGATGGAGGTCGTGCGCGGCCTCGCGTACATCACGTCGAACGGCGACGCGGTGATGATCTCCGAAGAGCGCTTCTTCGAGCTCGGCGGCGGCTCGTTCCTCGGCATTTCTTATCCGATCTGGAGCAACATCGTCGGCTTCGTTCTGTTCGGCTTCCTGCTGAAAAAGACCGTGTTCGGCAAGAACGTGCTGGCCGTCGGCGGCAATAGCGAAGCGGCTGTGCTCGCGGGGCTGCCCGTCACGCGGATCAAGATCACCGTGTTCGTGCTGCAAGGCCTCGTGACCGGCTTCGCGGGCGTGATGCTCGCGTCGCGCATGAGCCTCGGCGATCCGAAGACGTCGGTCGGGCTCGAGCTCGGCGTGATTTCCGCGTGCGTGCTCGGCGGTGTGTCGCTGACGGGCGGTGTCGCGACGATCTCCGGCGTGCTGGTCGGCGTGCTGATCATGGGCTCGGTGCAGGACGCCATGAGCCTGCTGAACGTACCGACGTTCTATCAGTATCTGATTCGCGGCGGCATCCTGCTGCTTGCGGTTCTGTTCGACCAGTACCGCCGCAGCAAGCGCGTGCACTGACGCGCCGTTGCTCGTGGCCGGTTTCCTGCGCTTTGCGAGAAGGCGTACTGCCGATGCGGGTCGATAAAACCCGCATCGGCTTTTTTATTGCAGGTGAAGCCTGGCAAGTATCAAAAGCAATAAAAAACGGCTTGGCATCGGAATGCCCAAGCCGTCTCTTTTAGCTCACGCGTTCACGCCTGCGACTTTTAAAGCCGCAGCGGATACGCATGCGACCGTATTCCGGCTTTTGCCGGAATACCGGTGTTGTACTTATTGCTTGATGAATCGGTCGTTCGCCCAGAGCCCCTCGGTATCGCTATTGGCTGAATTCACGAACTCGACGTCGTGGCCGACCACGCGCACCACGCGGAAACTCGAGTCGGTCGGAGTCGACACGCATTGATATCCGGAGAAGAATTCCTGCATCTGCTGCTGTTCACCGGCTTGCGCGTGGTGATCGGCGGCATCGAGCTTGTCCTTCGATACGCAGCCATAGGCATTGGCCTTGAACTGGATCGTTTGCTGCGGCTTGATCACGACGTCTTGCGCCTGAACGCTAGCGGCAGCCAAACCCGCGATGGCGAAAACAACGGCAATTCGAGTTTTCATTCGTTCCTCCGGGGCGGGCCGAAAACATCTCGGTTAGCTATGTATTTAACTTTAACGGTGGACCCGCATCTTGCACTTTAGGAGAACCGATGAGAACGACAAGCACATCTTGTGTGCGATCGCAATAGTGGCGAATTGTCGCACCTGCTGTCGAAGCTGATTAAAGCTTGAGCACACGCCCGACCGAATGGCAATGAAATGAATAACTAAAAATCCACTCTCGAACACGCCTTAGCTGGTAAAGCTTTGCGCGCGCATTCACGTAAACGCGTAGCGTCAATTAAGCGAT
Source organism: Paraburkholderia sp. 35.1 (assembly GCF_050436525.1). Lineage (NCBI taxonomy): Bacteria > Pseudomonadati > Pseudomonadota > Betaproteobacteria > Burkholderiales > Burkholderiaceae > Paraburkholderia > Paraburkholderia sp. 35.1. The sequence goes on from NZ_JBNDMJ010000003.1 coordinate 1,953,854, forward strand.
TTAATACAATTTAATCAATGGGTTTGTGCGTTGCACACAAAGTCATTCCACAGGCAAAAGCGGCGATGCGCAATAACGAGGCAAGTGCAGAAAATAAACAGTGCCAGCCGTCTCTCAGGGCCTTGATGAAACGCTTGCAACGCGCCATTGCCGAAAACGCATGAAAAAAAGCCGCGCGGCGCAAAGCCGCGTGGACAGGCGAGGAGGGCGCGATCGCAGTGCGATGTACCCTTCGCGTGCGGCCTGAATCCAGGTGGATCTTCGTCGAGCCGGTATGCGGGTACAGGCGGTGCTCTACAATGAAAACGAATCTCCTGCACCCGGAGGCTATCGTGAACGAGCACGTCATACTCGGGATTTTTCTGGTCGTTCCGCTGCTGATCGTCATGTTTCTTTTTTCCGACGAACTGTGGCAGGAGCATCGAGACCTGCACGACGGACGGCCGTTGCGAGCGCGTCGCCGACGCATCGACTGGCGGCATCCGCTACGCCGTTCGCGCGAGCGGCTCTGAGATTGCGAAGCGGATCCCTAAAGAAAAAAAGCCTGCCACAGGGGCAGGCTGAAAAAAGAGATCCACACTCAATGCCTTGAACACAAGGCAATAGCAGTCTAGTCGCGACGCGCCAATCGGTGGTTTCAACGGCTTTTACAGTTGTTACCGGGCGTGACCGTAATGCGGGGCGCGACGTTGCGTCGGCAGCCCTCGCGTCGCGCTTCAATGGGCGCGCCAGTGCGCGCGAATCCGTTTGGCGAGCGCTTCGAGCGTGTCCGGATCGGCGACCTCGCGCGCATGCAGCTTCAGCGGTTGGCCTTCCCAGCGCGGAATCACGTGGAAATGGACGTGCGGCACTGTCTGTCCCGCCGCCGCGCCGTTGAACTGGCCGATGAACACGCCGTCAGGACGCAGTGCCGCGCGCACCGCGATCGCGAGCTTTTGCGCCATGCGCGTCGACGCGACGAGCGCCGCATCCGATAGATCGAAAATTTCCGCGACCGCTTCCTTCGGCACGACGAGCAGATGGCCGTCGGCCTGCGGCATCAAGTCCATGAAAGCCAGCGCCTGGTCGTTTTCGGCCACCTTGATGCACGGTAGTTCGCCGCGCAAGATTTTGGCGAACGGGTTGCTGTCGTTGTAGCTCATCGCGTTTCCTTTCATTTGGGCTGGGTTCGATTCACGGGTCGAGCGGGATACTTTTTTTTGCGTAGCTTCGCACCGCGGGTTTCCTATTCTCTACCCGAACGCTTACGCCACGCGTGCGGCACGCCGGATCGCTTGAGGTGGCTGGCCGAACGCGCGCAAAAACGCGCGCCGCATCCGCTCGGGGTCGATGAAGCCAGTGTCGGCTGCGACGGTTTCGATCGAATGACGGCCGGTTTCGAGCATCGTGCGAGCCGCTTCGACACGCAGCGCCTCGATCGCGCGGGCCGGCGACTGGCGCGTCTCGTCGCGAAACGCGCGGCTGAACTGGCGCGGGCTCAGATGCGCGACGTCGGCGAGCTGCTCGACGGTCAGCGGCTCGCGCAGATGGCTCTTCGCATACGACAGCGCGTTCTGGATCCGATCGGATTTCGGTTCGAGTTCGAGCATCGCGGAGTACTGCGATTGCCCGCCGGTGCGCCGGTGATAGACCACGAGCTTCTTCGCGATCGCGCGAGAAACCGCGACGCCGAGGTCGTTCTCGACGAGTGCGAGGCACAGATCGATACACGCGGTCATGCCGGCCGACGTCCACACCGAGCCGTCGACGATGAAGATGCGGTCCTCGTCGACCCGCGCGCGCGGAAAGCGCCGTTGCAAATCGCGCGCATGCGCCCAGTGCGTAGTCGCGTGACGGCCGTCGAGGATGCCCGCTTCGGCGAGCACGAATGCGCCGGTGCAGATGCTCGCGGTGCGGCGCGAGGCGGCGAGGGCGTCGTTCAGAAACGCGAGCAGCCCCGGCGACGACGGCGCGATCTCCATCGCGCCGGTGACGATCACCGTGTCGTAGGCGGGATCGCCGAACGGGCGCGTCGCGACCTCGACGCCCGCCGAACTGCGCACCATGCCGCCGTGCTCGGAGATCACCGCGACGTCGTACGCGGGCTCGCCGGTGTCCTGATTGGCGAGTTCGAAAATCGATACCGCGACCATGTCGAGGATCTGAAAGCCCGGAAAGACCGCCACGCCGATGCGTTTCATTTACGATGTCCGGAAACGAGGGAAATATGACATTTGAGACAAAACAGTACGCGCCTAAACTCAGCTCGTCAACCCCGCCGTATCAGCGCAAAAGCCGCCAGGCGGCGAGTTCACGGATGTTCCCATTCACCGGACAGGGCGGCCGCATCATGCGCAGCCCGCAAGGAGAGCTTCAATGGCAACGCAGGCAAACAAGGGCGCACAAGGCAATTCGAACGAAGGCAAGGGTACGGCGGTGGTCACGGGCGCATCGTCGGGTATCGGCGCGGTCTACGCGGACCGGCTCGCGCGACGCGGCTACGACCTGCTGCTGATCGCGCGCGACGGCGCACGCCTGAGCAGCCTCGCCGACCGGCTGACGAAGGAAACCGGCCGCCGCGTGAGCACCGTCAGCGCCGATCTGACCAACAAGGCCGACGTGCGCCGCATCGAGAACCAGTTGCGCGCCGAGCCAGGCATCACGATGCTGATCAACAACGCGGGCGTCGGCGCGACCGCGACGCTGGTCGACTCCGACATCGATGAACTCGAGCAGATGATCGAGCTGAACGTGACCTCGCTCACGCGCCTGACGGCGGCGGTGTTGCCGGGCTTCATCGCGCGCGGCGCCGGTACGGTGATCAATATCTCGTCGATCGTCGCGCTGGCGCCGGAATTGTTGAACGGCACCTATAGCGGCACCAAGGCCTACGTGTTGAATCTCACGCAGTCGCTGCATCACGAGGTGGGCGGCAAGGGCGTGCGGCTGCAAGCGGTGCTGCCGGGCGCGACGAGCACCGCGTTCTGGGATCGCGCGGGTCTCGCGGTCGAGAACCTGCCTTCGCAGATCGTGATGAGCGCCGAGGACATGGTCGACGCGGCGCTTGCCGGTCTCGATCAGGGCGAACTGGTGACGATCCCGTCGTTGCCCGATGCCGCCGACTGGGAGCGTCTGAACAGCGCGCGTTTGCATCTGCAGCCGAATCTGTCGCGCAGCGCGCCGGCCGGGCGCTATACGCGCGCCGTGGCCGCGTAAGCCGAAGGTTAAGGAGGGCGACGCCAGACTCAGCCGCTCACGGCCACCTGATTCTTGCCGTCGTGTTTCGCGCGATAAAGGCCGACGCCGGCGGCCTCGATCAGCGTCGTGACCGGTTCGGCGGCCGACGGCACCACCATCGCCGCGCCGATGCTGATCGTGACGACGCCCTCTGCCGAGCCCGCATGGGTGATCGCGCGGTCTTCGACCGCGATGCGGATTTTCTCCGCGAGCAGGCGCAAGCCGCCCGCCGACGTGTCCGGCACGACCACCGCGAACTCCTCGCCGCCGAAGCGCGCGGCGAGATCCAGTGAATGGCCGAGGCACGCTTCGATCGTATGCGCGACGCTCTTCAGCACTTCGTCGCCGGCGACGTGCCCATAGGTGTCGTTGTAGGCCTTGAAGTGATCGACGTCGATCATCAGGAGGCCGAGGCCGGTCTTGTCGCGGGTGCCGCGGTGCCATTCGGCCGCCAGATACTGGTCGAGGTAGCGGCGGTTCGACAGGCCGGTCAGACCGTCCGAATGCGTGAGCCGCTGCAACTCCAGATTCGTCGCCAGCAGTTGCCGCTGAGATTGCCGCAGCGCGCGGTACGCCTCGTCGCGTTGCAGCAGGTGTAGATACGAGCGCGAGTGATAGCGGATGCGCGCTATCAGCTCGATGCGGTCGGGCAGCTTCACGAGGTAGTCGCTCGAACCGGCCGCGAACGCCGCGCTTTTGACGAGCGGCTCTTCGTTGGTCGACAGCACGACGATCGGGATGTCGCGAGTGGCGGCATTCAGCCGGTATTGCCGCACCAGCGTCAGACCGTCGGTGCCCGGCATCACGAGATCTTGCAGGATCACCGTCGCGCGCGTTTCCTCGGCGCAGCGCACCGCGTCTTCCCATGACGCGCAGTTGCGAAAGTCGATGCCCGGCTCGTCGGCGAGCGCCTCGCGCACCCCCTCGGCGATGACCGCCTGGTCGCCGACCAGCAGCACCATGATCGGGCACTCGGCCGCCGGCGGGGCGGCGAGGATGCGCGCGAGCGCGTCGTCGCTGGCGAGATTGGGCGCATCCTCAGCGACGAGCGCGTGCGCCTGCGGGCTCCCGTCGTCTGCGGGATGCAGCGTTGCGGCATTCTGGGGCGGTTTAGAGGTATCCATGTGGTTCGGCCAGGATGAAGTTCAGGGAGGGCACGTCAGCTTTCGGGGAGGCGAGACGCTCGTTGACCACTGCCCTTGGTCAGATAATAGTCGGCGCCCGCATCAAGGCCAGCGCGGCGATCTTCCCCCCGATGCCTGGATGAAAAGCAGCGCAATGCCCTGCGTGGGTTAACGCGTCCAACGTTATGCACCTGTTACAGAGTAAATCTCTGGTTACCAACTGCAGCATCTATTTCCGCGCGCGCCGGCGACAATTCGTCCATGCCTGAACGGCGGGAGCTCAATATGAAAAAGATCGCAGTGGCGTTGGTAATGGCGGGTAGTTTGACGGTGGCGGGCCAGGCGTCCGCGCACGGACACGGCGGTGATGTGGTGGGTGCGCTGATTGGCGGCGCGGTGCTGGGCGCGGTGGTTACCTCGGCGTTGACGCCGGCGCCGGTGGTCGCGTATCCGCAGCCGGTCTATGCCGAGCCCGCGTACCAGCCCGCGCCGGCTTACGTGGCACCGCCGCCCGGATATTGCTACGACCAGTATCAGCGCGCCTATGTCGCGTGCGGCGCACCGCCGCCCGGACAGTACGGCTATGCGCAACCGCAACCCGAGCCGCAGTGGTGAGCGCGGCCAGGCTCTGATGCGCGGATGATTCAGCCGAACAACGCGCAGACAAAAAGGCCGTCGCCCAATGCGACGGCCTTTTTCCATTTGAGGCACGGCTTAATGCTTGTGATGCAGCCACTCCGCGTAATGCGTGTCGAGCCAGCGCTCGAGCTTGGGCGGCCTGGACGGGTCGCGGTGACGCGACATCATCCAGATGGCAAGGCCGACCACCAGCATGACGGCGGGCCCCATCAGATAAGCGAGCATTGATTCAGGCATCGGAACCTCCGTATCGGCTTGCATCCATCTCTCAGTGTAGGCGAAGGAAGCGGGGAAAGAACGACGATGTCAAACGTTCCAGAGAAGCTAAAAAAGGCGCATTTGCGCCCGGTCTGGAAACCTGTTTTTTGATGACTTTTCCTTTATTTGCTTAGCGTCTGGGCGAGGTCGCCTTAGCCTGTGTACCATCCTGTTACCGGCCTGACGGCAAGCGTCACATGGCGCCAAAACCCATGACAATGCCGTCAAGCCGTCCCGTTCGCCGTCTGCCGCGCGACTTCCATCTGGCTATCGACAAAGTCCGCCCAACTCTGAAGCATGCGACCCTGCCACGCCGCTTCGTCGGTTGCTTCACGCTTCGCGATGTCGCCCCCCGCAGCTGTTTGCTGTTCCATGTCGCGCAGATGCGACGACGCGGTGCGACGAAAGTCGTGCAGCACGAAATGCTCCACGTCGAGCCCCAATGCCTTGACTGCCTGGTTCAGCGTGCTTTTCGCGATCGGCCGATCGTCGCCCCTGACGCTCGGGAACACGAACGTCTCGCTGGTGCGCCCGCGCTGCAGCTCGCGCAGCAGCGCAACCGCCTGACGCGGCAGACGGACGACGCGGTCCTCGCGCGCGTTCAGGCGCGCGGCGGGGATCGTCCACAGCGCATCGTCGAGATCGAACTCGGCCCATGTCGATTCGACGAGGTCCGCTTTGCGTGCCATCGTCAGCACCAGCAGATGCAGCGCGAGCTTCAGCGGACGGCGGATATTGGATGTGTCGATCGTGCGCAGCATGACACCGATCTCGGCGCCGGACAGCACGCGGGTGCGGCTGTCGAAGGTCGCGATCGAGCGCGCCGGTACGACTTCCGCGGGATTGCTGGTCGCGAGCTGGCGCGCGATCAGATATGCGTACAGGCGCTTCACGACGTTGCGCGTGTGCAGCGCCATTTTCGGCGAGCCGCGGCTTTTGATGCGCTCGCAGATCGCGACGACGTCGTCAGCGGTGACCGCGCCGATCGGCTTGTTGCCGATCGCGGGCAGCACGTCCTTGTCGAGCGCACGCCGCGTGGTGCGGCGATATTCATCCGACTTGCCGGCCAGCGCCGTCGCGAGATAAAGCTCGGCCGCTTCGCGCAGCACGTCGGCCTTGCTCTCGGCACCGCGATCGCGCCGCGCGGTTGCGACCGGCGAGATGCCCTGCGCGACGAGCGCCGCGTACCTCTGCGCCTTCGCGCGCGCGACGCGCAGCGAAATCATCCGGTAATCGCCGATGGTCGCGAGCGGCTGACGCTTGCCGTTCAACGTATAGCGGAAGCGCCAGACCTTGGTGCCGGTCGTCATGACCTCGATCACGAGGCCGTTGCCGTCGGCGACGCAGTAGCGGGTCGCGCGCGGTTCGAGCGCGCGGATCTCGGATTCGGTGAGCGGGGTGGCGAGGCGGGGCATGCTTTGGGGACGCTGTACGTTTAGGCTCGGACAGCTGGATTCTAAACCTTTGCACGGTTGTGTACCAAAAATCCGGTGGCTTTTTGGCCGACGGAGTGCGATTTTCGCGTGTGCGGCAGCGGCGCCGATTCGGCCGAGAGAGCCTATATGACGGCCGCATTGCGGCGACGTACAAGTTCGGCGTTACTTGCCGATACAGAATCGGCTGAAAATCACGCCGAGCAGATCGTCCGAACTGAACTCACCGGTGATCGAGTTCAGTTGATCCTGCGCGAGCCGCAATTCCTCGGCGAACAGATCGAGCGCCTGCGCGTTCTGCTCCGCATGCGCGGCGGCGGTCGCCAGATGCTCGTCGGCCGCGCGCAACGCGATCAGGTGCCGCTCGCGCGCGAGATAGACGCTCTCCGCGCCCGCCTGCCAGCCGGCAATCCGCAGCAGTTCGTCGCGCAGCAGCGCGACGCCGTCACCCTTCTTCGCCGACAGCCGCACCTCGCTAAGTTCGAGGTCGGCGTCGAGCGCCTGCGTCGCGGGCGCGAGCCCTGTCAGGTCGGTCTTGTTCAGCACGCGGACGACGGGCACGCCGCGCGGAAAGCGTCCGGCGATCGTTTCGTCGCCGGCCGTCATTCCGGCGCGCGCGTCGAGCAGATGCAGCACCACGTCCGCGCGCTCGATCTCGCCCCACGTGCGCTCGATGCCGATCTTCTCGACCTCGTCCTCGGTCTCGCGCAGGCCGGCCGTGTCGATCACGTGCAGCGGGATGCCTTCGATCTGGATCGTCTGCGCGACCTTGTCGCGCGTCGTGCCGGCGATCGGCGTGACGATCGCGAGTTCGGCGCCGGCGAGCGCGTTCAGCAGCGACGACTTGCCGACGTTCGGCTGCCCCGCCAGCACGACCGACAAACCTTCGCGCAGCAACGCGCCCTGGCGCGCCTCGCTCAGCACGTGCGCGAGACGCTCGCGTATGCGCACGAGCTTGCCGCGCGCGTCGGCGGCTTCGAGGAAGTCGATTTCCTCTTCCGGGAAGTCGAGCGTCGCTTCGACCAGCATCCGCAGCGTGATCACCTCTTCGACCAGCGCGTGGATGTCGCGCGAGAACGCGCCGTCGAGCGAGCGGCCGGCCGAACGCGCGGCGGCCTCGGTGCTTGCCTCGATCAGATCGGCGACGGCCTCGGCCTGCGCGAGGTCGAGCTTGTCGTTCAGAAACGCGCGACGCGTGAATTCGCCGGGCTCGGCGAGCCGTAGACCGAACGCGCGGCCGGCGTCGATGCAGCGCTGCAGGACCAATTGCAGCACGACCGGGCCGCCATGGCCTTGCAGTTCAAGCACGTGCTCGCCGGTGTACGAGTGCGGCGCCGGAAAGTACAGCGCGATGCCGCGATCGAGCGGATTGCCGCTCGCGTCGAGAAACGGCACGTAGCTCGCGTGACGCGCCGCGAGCGTCTGGCCGGTGAGGGCCTGCATCAACGGCTGGGCCGCCGCCGCGCCAGCGCGGCCGAACGAAATCCGCACGACGCCGATGCCTCCCCGGCCGGGCGCGGTAGCAATGGCAACGATGGGATCGGAGTCGGTCGTGAGCATGTGAAGTCGGCTGAAACGGGAGGGGAGGAGCAGGGCCGCGTCGGTCGAGCCGGCGCGAGGCATTGTAACGCGCGCGCCTCGCACGGAAGGGCTGGCGACAAGGACGCGAAGCGGATGACGCGCCCGTTCGCCCCTATCGTTTGAACAACTCAGATTTATCTCAATTAAGCTAGGATTGTTACCGCGCTACTTAGGAATTGTTGAGACTCGGCAGGAACTGTGGTTCAGGCAAAGCCAAGCCTGGCAATCGAGAGATGAAAAAAATCAAATTCGTGCAACGCGTTACGGGGCGCGCGCTACAAGCTAAAACTATCTCAAATAAGAGAAAACAAAGCTTGATCGGTTGTCAACTGGCTGAACTCCGAATTGCACAATCTCGCCCATGCCGACCGACAAAGAAAAAGCCGCCTTCGCCAAGAGGCTGAAGGATCTGCTCGAGCCGCTGAAAATCCGCGGTGGGACCAAACTCGCCGAGCAATTCAATCTTCGCTATTACGGCGAGCGGCCCGTGACGCCCCAGACCGCACACAAATGGCTGACGGGCACGACGATCCCGAAGCCGGACAAGTTGCGCACGCTGGCCGAATGGTTGAACGTCAAGGAGCACTGGCTCCATTACGGACCACCGCCCGGCGCCAGCGCACGACCGATGGCACGTGGCGAAAAATATCCGCCGACACCCGAAACGATCGAACTCGCTTCGAAGATCGCATCGTTGACCCCGAAGGACCGGAATCTGGTCGAGGAAATGATCGTGCGTTTTTACGGCGAAGATTCCGACGAAGAGTGAACGACGAAACTCAAGCGCAGCCGCCCGCCGCATTTCCTTCAGCCGCACCATAAAAAAAGCCGCCCGGTTCGCACCGGGCGGCTTTTCGTTTTGAGCTTGCGTCACGGCGGCCCTGCGGGCTGCCACCGGACGGAACCTCAGGCCGGCTTCGCCTTCGAGCTGCCCATCATCCGCGTGATGTAGTACTGCTGCGCGATCGACAGCACGTTGTTCACGACGTAGTACAACACGAGACCTGCGGGGAAGAAGAAGAACATCACCGAGAACGCGATCGGCATGAACATCATCATCTTCGCCTGGACTGGGTCCGGCGGCGTCGGGTTCAAGCGGGTCTGCAAGAACATCGACACGGCCATCAGGATCGGCAGGATGAAGTACGGGTCCTGCTGTGACAGATCATGGATCCATAGAATCCACGGCGCGCCGCGCATTTCCACCGACGACAGCAACACCCAGTACAGCGAGATGAACACCGGGATCTGGATCACGACCGGCAGACAGCCGCCGAACGGATTGACCTTCTCGGTCTTGTACAGCTCCATCAGCGCCGCGTTCATCTTCTGCGGATCGCCCTTGAAACGCTCGCGCAGCGCCTGCATGCGCGGCGTGATCGCCTTCATGCGCGCCATCGACTTGTAGCTCGCGGCCGACAGCGGGAAGAACACCGCCTTGATCAGCACCGTGAGCAGCACGATCGACCAGCCCCAGTTGCCGACATAGCCGTGGATCTTCGACAGCAGCCAGAACAGCGGCTTCGCGATGATCGTGACCCAGCCGTAGTCCTTCACCAGATCGAGACCCGGCGCGATACCTGCGAGCATCTTTTCTTCTTCCGGACCGGCGAACAGACGCGCGGACACGCTGACGGTCTGGCCCGGCTGGATGGTCGGCATCGCCTCCTTCATGCCGACGCGATACAGCGACGGATCGATCTTCTCGGCGTAGAACTCGCGCTTCACGCCTTCCTGCGGAATCCAGGCCGACGCGAAGTAGTGCTGGACCATCGCGACCCAGCCGTCGTTGGCCGACGTTGCGAAGTTTTGCTTGTTCTTGTCGAGATCGCTGAACGTCATCTTCTGGAAGTGATGCTCGTTCGTGTAGACAGCCGGTCCGATGAACGTGTGCGAGAAGCGCGGCGTTTCGACCGGCTGGTCGTCGCGCACGAGTTCCATATAGAGCTGCGGCGTCACCGGCGTGGTGCCGACGTTCTGGACCTTCGTCTCGACGCCGATCACGTAGCTGCCGCGCGTGAACGTATACGTCTTGATGACCCGGAGGCCGCCCTTTTCCGGCGACTCGAAGCTCATCTGGAACGAGTTCTGGCCGTCGGCCAGATGGGTCGGCTGATTCGGCATCAGCGTAAAGATGTCGTTGTGATTCGGGAAGTCACCGCCGAGCAGGCCAGTGCGCGCCAGATACGTGTGATTGTTCGTTTTGTCGAACAGCGTGATCACGAGATCCGGCTGCTTGCCGTCGCCCTGCTTGACGAGCGACAGGCGCGACAAGGTGGCACCGCGGGTGTCGATTTCGCCGCTATAGACGTCGGTGCCGAACTTCACGAGCTGCGATTGTTCGGCCGCTGGCGCGTTGCCCGGCGCGGCCGCGTTGGTTGTCGCCAGATCGGCTTGCTGGGTGCCCGGTGTCGTGGTGCCCGGCGCGGCGCTGCCGGCGGTCTGGGTCGGCGTCGTGCTCGGGAAGAACATCGACGGGCGTCCGTGGTCGCGTTGCCAGTTGTCGAACAGCATGACAGCTGACATGAAAAAGATGACCCATAGGACGGTGCGTTTGATATCCATGCGTTGTCTCAGTGTCGATGGAACGGCGCGTCAGCGCTTTTCAGAAGTGGGTGGCGGGACGAGATCGATGCCGCCCGCGGAAAACGGGTGGCAGCGGCAAACACGCCTCACGGCGAGATAAGTCCCGCGCGCGGCGCCATGATACTGGATTGCCTCGCGCGCGTAATCAGAGCAGGAAGGGTAAAAACGGCACCGGTTGCCGAGCATGGGGCTCACGGCAAGCTTGTAAAAGCGCAATAAAGCGAAGAGTACCGTTTGCATGGCAGGTGCGGCCGTACGGCGCCGGGCAACGTGAAGTACAGGACGACGCCCGCGCTCTAAAGCTGCCGGCGCAATGCCCATTGCGGCGACCATGGTGCGGGCGGTCACTGCGTCATTCCGTCTTGGGCGCCTCCGCGGGCGGCGCCTGACGACGGGTAATTTCGCGCGCTGCCTTGTCGAGCAGCGCCTCGATTTCGCTGCGGCACAGCGCCTTCAACGGCGACGACGACGCGCTCGGCAAAGCTTTTTTGTCGAAACGCGTGTGTAGACGCAGCAGCACATCCCAACCGCCGAATTCCGCGCGACGCAGCCGGAAGGCTTCGCGCGCGATCCGGCGCACCAGATTCCGCGTGGCCGCGCGCGGCGCATACTTCTTACCGATCACGAGGCCAAGACGCGCCTCGTTGCCGGTGGGCCGGCCGTACACGACAAAGTGTGCGGTACGGCGCCACGGCCGCAAACGAAAAACGGATGAAAATTCATCCGTTTTTAGCAGCCTTGCGGCTTTGGGGAAGGCGGCTTGCGCTCGCAACGGAACCGAGCCCGGTTGCTGCGCCCCGGCCGCTCCCGCTTCGCCGCGGGTTTCGGTCACAGCGCGCAATCCGCTTGCCTTAGATCGCGAGGCGCTTGCGGCCCTTCGCGCGACGTGCGTTGATGACCTTGCGGCCGCCAGCGGTCTTCATGCGAACGCGGAAGCCATGGGTGCGCTTGCGACGGGTAACGGAAGGTTGGTAAGTACGTTTCATGTTGCTCTCACTTGATCGAAAAAAACCGCGCGATCATCGCTGAAAGCGCAATGGCCGGTGGTTTACTGAAATTGGTTTTCGCGGAACCCGCTATTTAAACTGGTTTTCCGTTGGCCGTCAATAGCTTAGCCGTCGTCTGGCGCAGCCGGGGGTTGCCGGACCAAGCGATCGGTCCCTGTGGATAACTCACTTTCGGGTTCGTTTTGGCGTTAGAATCTCGCCTTACTTCCCAAAAATGTTGCACGCCGCTCCGGCACGCTTGTCCCGCAGACCCTTGTGGCACAGGCGCCCGGGGCCGTTACGCCTGGCTGCTCAGGGCCTTGTTGCGCGTGCGCGACAGGGGCAGCGGCGACCGCCGTGCACACCATAACGATAGCAACTTGATGAACGAATTCTGGCAACACTGTTCCGCATTGCTGGAGCGTGAGCTTACGCCCCAGCAGTACGTGACGTGGATCAAACCCTTGGCCCCGGTCGCCTTCGACGCCGATGCGAACACGTTGAGCATTGCCGCGCCGAACCGCTTCAAGCTCGACTGGGTCAAGAGCCAGTTCTCCGGCCGCATCGCGGATATGGCCCGCGATTTCTGGCATGCGCCGGTGGACGTGCAATTCGTATTGGATCCGAAGGCAGGCATGCGTAGCCCAACGGCCGCGGCGCCGGCTCCGTCGTCGGCACGCCCGGCTTCGGCCGCGCCGCAGGGCGGTAATGCCGGCGGCGTCGCGGCCGTCGATGCGGCTGTCGGCGCCGTGCACGCCGCGCATGCCGCGCGCGCGAATCCCGCAGCCGCGGCTGCGGCGCTCGCAGCGCAAAACGCTAATTCGCGCAGCGCCGCCGAAGACGTCGCAGACCTCGATCTGCCGAGCCTGGACGCGAACGAAGCCGCCGCCGGACGTCGCACGTGGCGCCCAGGCCAAGGCGTGGGCGCGACGGCATCCAGCGAGAGCGACTCGATGTACGAGCGCTCGAAGCTGAACCCCGTGCTGACCTTCGACAACTTCGTGACCGGTAAGGCGAATCAGCTCGCGCGCGCCGCGGCGATCCAGGTCGCCGACAACCCCGGCATTTCGTATAACCCGCTGTTCCTGTACGGTGGCGTGGGCCTCGGCAAGACACACCTGATCCATGCTATTGGAAATCAGTTGCTGATGGACAAACCCGGCGCGCGGATTCGCTACATCCATGCGGAACAGTACGTGTCCGATGTCGTGAAGGCGTACCAGCGCAAGGCGTTCGACGACTTCAAGCGCTACTACCACTCGCTCGACCTGCTGCTGATCGACGATATTCAGTTCTTCTCGGGCAAGTCGCGCACGCAGGAGGAATTCTTCTACGCTTTTGAGGCGCTGGTCGCCAACAAGGCGCAAGTGATCATCACGAGCGATACGTATCCGAAGGAAATCTCGGGTATCGACGATCGCCTGATCTCGCGCTTCGACTCCGGCCTGACGGTGGCGATCGAGCCGCCCGAACTCGAAATGCGCGTCGCGATTCTGATGCGCAAGGCGCAATCGGAGTTCGTGAGCCTGAATGAGGATGTCGCGTTCTTCGTCGCGAAGCATCTCCGCTCGAACGTGCGCGAGCTCGAGGGCGCGCTGCGCAAGATCCTCGCGTATTCGAAGTTCCACGGCCGCGAAATCACGATCGAACTGACCAAGGAAGCGCTGAAAGACCTGCTGACGGTGCAGAACCGGCAGATTTCGGTGGAAAACATCCAGAAAACGGTCGCCGACTTCTACAGCATCAAGGTCGCGGACATGTATTCGAAGAAGCGTCCGGCGAACATCGCGCGGCCGCGGCAGATCGCGATGTACCTGGCGAAGGAATTGACGCAGAAGAGTCTGCCGGAAATCGGCGAGCTTTTCGGCGGGCGTGACCACACGACGGTGCTGCACGCGGTGCGCAAGATCGCCGACGAGCGCAGCAAGGACGCGCAGCTGAATCACGAACTGCACGTGCTGGAGCAGACGCTGAAGGGCTAAACGGGCTGGCCGCACGCGACCGTGAAACGGACGTCGGCGGCAGGAAACGCTGGAAGCGGCTACGCAGTGGTTTGAATGAGGCCGCGAAAACGCTGTAAATCGAGAAACGGGCAGGGGACTCACAACCCGGCGGCGCTGTCGGGTCCGGACGGGAAATGACAAGGAACGCGACGGTAAGCGGGCAGAAGCGACGTAAAAAGCGCGGCAAACCCGTGACGAATTTGCGGCGCAACCGGCCAGAAGTGGCGGAACAACAAGCCTGCGAACCGGTAGCGCCGCGCAGCGGCGCGACAAGTCGGCGGCAGCCCGGACCACGCCCTACAAAATCGACCTGTTTATTCCCGAACTCGCCCCCATTTTAGTGAGGCGGTCCCGTTTTCAGGCACAATACAGGTTTAACCGCCCGGCGGCGACGGGCGGATTTCACGCCGTGTCGGGCGCTTTTCAGGGCGCCGGCGGGGAGCCGTGGCTGCGCGCTGAAACGCTTGTCCCGTAAGGCGTGCAGGCCGTTATACCAACGAAGGAACCCTATGCAACTGGTCAAGACCGAACGCGACAACCTCCTCAGGCCGCTGCAAACCGTGAGCGGCATCGTCGAACGCCGCCATACGTTGCCGATCCTCGCCAATTTGCTGATCACCAAGAACGGTCCTGACGTATCGTTCCTGTCGACCGACCTGGAGTTGCAGATCACCACGCGCGCCGATTTCGGCGTGGGCGGCGATTCGGTCGCGACCACGGTGGCAGCGCGCAAGCTCCTCGACATTCTGCGCGCGATGCCTGACGGCCAGGTCACGCTGACGCTGAACGACAAGCGTCTGACCGTGCAATCCGGCAAGAGCCGCTTTGCGCTGCAGACGCTCGCCGCGGACGAATTCCCGACCGTCGCTCAGGCCAAAGACTACGGCGCGAGCCTGGTGGTTCCTCAAAAGACGTTCCGCCAGTTGCTCGGCATGGTCCATTTCTCGATGGCCCAGCAGGACATCCGCTACTACCTGAACGGCATGCTGCTGGTGGTGGACGGCGATCAGCTGATGGCGGTCGCGACCGACGGTCACCGTCTCGCGTTCTCGTCGATGAAGATCGAGGGCTCCTTCGCGCGCCACGAAGTGATCATTCCGCGCAAGACGATTCTCGAACTGCAGCGCCTGCTCGAAGACATCGACGACACGCTGAAGATCGACATCGCGCAGACGCAGGTCAAGTTCACGTTCGGTCAGGTTGAACTCGTGTCGAAGCTCGTGGAAGGCAAGTTCCCCGACTTCCAGCGCGTGATTCCGAAGTCGCACAAGAACAAATTCCAGATTGGCCGCGAAGAACTGCAGCGTTCGCTGCAACGCGCGGCGATTCTGACGTCGGATAAGTTCAAGGGCGTGCGCTGCATCGTCGAGCCGGGCCAGTTGAAGATCATGTCGACCAACGCCGATCAGGAAGAGGCGCAGGAAGAACTGGAAATCGCATACGACGGCGACAGCGTCGATATCGGGTTCAACGTCACGTACCTGCTCGACGTGCTCGCGAATCTGAAGGTCGACATGCTGCAGGTGAGCCTGGGTGATGCCAGTTCCAGCGCGTTGATCACGATTCCCGAGAACGACGAATTCAAGTACGTGGTGATGCCGATGCGCATCTGACGCGTCCAACATCAAGAAGAACACCAAGGGGCGCAGCGCCCCTTTGGCGTTTTTATGGCGTTTTGAAAAGTCCAGAGCAGCAACCTTGCAGTAACGCAGAACCGGAAAAAATCCATGACTGAAACGAACAATACGCAGCCCGATAACAGCTACGGCGCCTCGTCCATCCAGATCCTCGAAGGTCTGGAAGCCGTGCGCAAGCGGCCTGGGATGTACATCGGGGATACATCGGATGGCACCGGTTTGCACCACCTCGTGTTCGAAGTGCTCGACAACTCGATCGACGAAGCGCTCGCCGGGCATTGCAACGACATCCAGGTGATCATCCACGCGGACAACTCGATCTCGATCACCGACAACGGCCGCGGCGTGCCGACCGGCCTCAAGATGGACGACAAGCACGATCCGAAGCGCAGCGCCGCCGAAATCGTGATGACCGAGCTGCACGCCGGCGGCAAGTTCGACCAGAACAGCTACAAGGTGTCGGGCGGCCTGCACGGCGTGGGCGTGTCGTGCGTGAACGCGCTGTCGGCGTGGTTGCGCCTCACCGTGCGCCGCGACGGCAAGAAGCACTTCATGGAATTCCACCGTGGTGTGCCGCAGAACCGCGTGCTCGAAGAGATCGACGGCGTGACCACGTCGCCGATACAGGTGATCGGCGACACCGAAAACCGCGGCACCGAAGTGCATTTCATGGCCGATGAAAAGATTTTCGGCAATGTTGAATACCACTACGACATTCTCGCGAAGCGGATTCGTGAGCTTTCGTTCCTCAATAACGGCGTGCGGATTCGATTGGTGGATCAGCGCTCGGGTAAGGAAGAGGATTTCGCGTTCGTCGGCGGCGTGAAGGGTTTTGTCGAGTACATCAACAAGAACAAGTCCGTGCTGCACCCGAACATCTTCCACATCATCGGCGAGAAGGATGGTGTGGGTGTCGAAGTGGCGATGCAGTGGAACGACAGCTACAACGAAAACGTGCTGTGCTTCACGAACAACATTCCGCAGCGCGATGGCGGCACGCACCTTACCGGTCTGCGTGCGGCGATGACGCGCGTGCTGAACAAGTACATCGCCGATCACGAAGTCGCGAAGAAGGCGAAGGTCGAAACGTCGGGCGATGACATGCGTGAAGGGCTGTCGTGCGTGCTGTCGGTGAAGGTGCCGGAGCCGAAGTTCAGCTCGCAGACGAAGGACAAGCTGGTGTCGTCGGAAGTGCGCGCGCCGGTGGAAGAAGTGGTCGCAAAGGCGCTCGAGGAATTCCTGCTCGAGACGCCGGGCGACGCGAAGATCATCTGCGGCAAGATCGTCGATGCGGCGCGTGCGCGCGACGCGGCGCGCAAGGCGCGTGAGATGACGCGCCGTAAGGGCGTGCTCGATGGCGTCGGTTTGCCCGGCAAGCTCGCCGATTGCCAGGAGAAGGATCCGGCGAAGTCGGAGATTTATATCGTCGAGGGTGACTCGGCGGGTGGGTCGGCGAAGCAGGGGCGTGATCGGAAGTTTCAGGCTATCTTGCCGCTGCGCGGCAAGGTGCTGAACGTCGAGAAGGCGCGCTACGACAAGCTGCTTTCTTCCGAGCAGATCGTTACGCTGATTACCGCGCTTGGCTGCGGGATCGGCAAGGAAGATTACAACCTCGACAAGCTGCGCTATCACCGCATCATCATCATGACCGATGCTGACGTCGATGGCGCGCACATCCGGACGCTGTTGTTGACGTTCTTCTATCGGCAGATGCCGGAGATGATCGAGCGCGGGTATATCTATATCGCGCAGCCGCCGCTTTACAAGATCAAGGCGGGGAAGGATGAGCGGTATCTGAAGGATGAGTCGGAAGTCAACGCTCATATTCTTCGGCTCGCGTTGCAGGGGTCGGAGTTGGTGGCTTCTGAAGGTGCGACTCCGATTACCGGGGATGCGTTGGGTGAGTTGGCTCGGGCTTATCTGTTGGCGCAGGCAGTGGTTGATCGGTTGAGCCGGCTGTATGACGCGGGTGCGCTCGAGGCCGTGATGGATGGCGTCGTTATCGACCTCTCCAGCGAGCAGGCGGCCGAAGCTTCGGCTCGCGCGCTTGAGGCGAAGCTGCGGGATGATGCGCTGAAGCCGGAAGTGCGCGTTACGACGATGTATGACCCGGTGCGGGAGCTGCGCTCGCTGCGCGTCGCGCGGACGCATCATGGGAATCAGAAGATTTCTGTGATCGATGAAGAGTTTCAGTTGACTGCGGATTATCAGCAGCTTGTGACCACCGCTAATACGTTCAAGGGGTTGATCGGCTCTGGCGCTGTGATCAAGCGTGGGGAGCGGAGTATGGCTGTCACCGACTTTAAGAGTGCGATGAAGTGGCTGCTGGCTGATGCTGAGAGGAATATGTCCAAGCAGCGCTATAAAGGCCTCGGGGAGATGAATCCGGAGCAGCTTTGGGAGACGACTATGGATCCTGCGGTGCGGCGTCTTCTTCGGGTGCAGATCGAGGATGCTATTGCTGCTGATGGCATCTTTACTACGCTCATGGGGGATGATGTGGAGCCGCGCAGGGCTTTTATTGAGTCGAATGCGTTGAGGGCGGGGAATATCGACGTTTGAGGGTGTATGTAGGTAGACGCATAACCTGAGAAAACGGGCCCGTAAGTTGAGAAACTTATGGGTCTTTTTATTAATAGTCAGGCTGATGAACAATACGTCGACGTGCTGATACTGCTTGAGCTTTTCTTCCTGCTCGCGGAGTCGACATTCAGGCCAAACAGCTGTTGGTGGCTTTCTTCGAGTTTTTGCTCCTCTCCCGTTCAGGAATCAACCTGGGGGCGGCGAAGTGAAATGGGCGCTACGCTCGCGCGTCGACCGCGCTCGGCGGTTCCGGACGGCTAAAGCGACTCGAATCCTCGACTTTCTGGACATGCGCGACCCGGCGAATCGATAAAGTGCCTGCCGTCTGCCGTCTGCCGTCTGCCGTCTGCCGTCTGCCGTCACTGTCTGTCGTATCACGACAATTCTGTCATTTGCATTGCATTCCTGCCCGGACCGCCTATAACGCTGCATAAATAACTCTGTCCGTACTCATGGGAGACGGCCATGTTCGCAAGTGTGAGAGGCTTGCCGTTCCTTTTGCTAGTCCTTGTGCTCCTTTGCATTCCGCGCGTCCCCTACGCGCAGGTGGCGCGAATCGAAGTCATTCCATTCGAGTCGATGACGCTCACAGACGAGCAATTTCTGGCCGGAAGCGAAGACGGCAAGCGCGTGACGATAGCCGGTGAATTGCGGCTGCCTCGACCCGGGACCGACAGGCTGCCCGCCGTCATACTGCTGCACCCGTCTGGGGGTATCGGCGGCCAGATAGCGGACTGGGAGCAGTGGTTCCTGTCCTTGGGCGTTGCCACTTTCGTTGTCGACAGTTTCACGAGCCGAGGCATAGAAAACACAATCAATGACCAGAGTCAGCTTGGCAGACTCGCTCAGACAGAAGACGCGTATCGCGCGCTCAGCCTTATTTCCAAAAACCCTCATGTCGACGCGAGCCGCGTGATGCTAATGGGCTTTTCCCGTGGAGGGCAAGACACGCTCTACGCGAGCATGGTGCGCTTCCAGAAAGCGCATGCCGATGCGTCGAGTCCAGGATTTGCAGCCTATGTTCCGCTTTACCCAGACTGCAGTGCCCACTACCTCGATGACGACAACGTATCAAAGGCTCCCATTCGCATATTCCATGGAAGCGCAGACAACTATGACCCGGTCGCGCCTTGCAAGGCCTATGTGGAACGGCTGAAAGCCAAGGGGGCGGACGTAGAGCTGACCGAGTTTGCCGGGGTTAATCATATTTTCGATGCGCGCGCCTTCGCACATCCAACCTCCCTGCCGAAAGCGCAAACAGTGCGCAATTGTGCATGGGAAGAACACAGTGCGGGACATTTGCTTAACGTCAAAAGCAACCTGCCGTTCTCATATGCGGACCCCTGTGTCGAACGGGGCGTGACAATCGGGTACGACGAGAGCGCGACGGAGCAAACGAAGAAGGCAATAGCCAACCTGGTTACCACTACGCTTAAGCCGACACCGACACGTGCCCCGTGATTCCGTCGAGACTGGCGGGAACAGCATTGCTTTGGGCTGTTACGTAAAACGCGCGGAGATTTGCTTTCTGCGAGATCTTGAGGGTGTAAAAATTTTTGTGTAAACGGTCATTTGGCAGGAAACTGTCAGCAACAGGAGCACAGATGACCGTAGCGAAACGCAACAAAAGAGAAAACCCCGATCCTGAACTCGTCAAGCTGGCAGACAGCCTGCTGGCGAACTACCAGAAGCCGGAAGATCTGATAGGCGAGAACGGGTTGCTCAAGCAGCTCACGAAGATGCTGGTGGAGCGAGCGCTTGAGACGGAGATGTCCGAGCACCTGGGCCATGGCAAGAGCGAAGCGGTGACTAATGCCACTGGCAACACCCGGAATGGGCATAGCGCCAAGACATTGCAGGGGGAGTTTGGCGAGTTGCCGCTCAATATTCCGCGCGACCGTCAGGGCGCATTCGAGCCGAAGCTTGTGGAGCGTCATCAGACGCGCTGGACGGGCTTCGACGATAAGATCATTTCGTTGTACGCGCGAGGTCTGAGCGTGCGCGAGATCCAGGGCCATCTGGAAGAGATGTACGGCACGGAGGTGTCGCCCACGCTCATCTCGGCGGTCACCGACGCCGTCAGCGAGGAGGTGAAGGTCTGGCAAGGCCGTGCGCTCGATGCGCTTTACCCGATCGTCTATCTCGACTGCATCCACGTCAAGGTGCGCGACAGCGGCGCGGTGCGCACCAAGGCAGTGTACCTGGCCATCGGCGTGAACATGACCGGTCACAAGGAGGTTCTGGGACTGTGGATTGCCCAGACCGAGGGTGCAAAGTTCTGGTTGCAAGTGGTCACTGAGAGGTGGCCTCGTTCGTTCAGACAGGATCTGCGAGTTTTTAAGTGGAATCGCTGAGGCAGTCAAGCTGCCGATTTTATCGCTGGCAGCGTCGCGAAGTATGCTTCATCCGGTGTCTGGTCGGCGAGCTTCGAATGAGGCCGGTTCTGGTTATACCAGTTCAGGTAATTGCCGATTGAGCGGCGGGCGTGGCTGACCGAGTCATATGCTTTCAGATAAACCTCTTCATATTTGACGCTGCGCCACACCCGTTCGACGAACACATTGTCACGCCAGGCACCCTTTCCATCCATGGACAGAAGAACGTTCCGGCTGAGTACCGCGTCGGTGAATTCGGTTGCGGTGAACTGGCTGCCTTGATCCGTGTTGACGATCTCAGGCAGCCCGTATTTCGCAAACGCTTCCTCCAGCGCCTCGACAGCATGGCAACTCTCCAGTGTGATCGCCACCCGGTGTGCCAGCACCCGACGGCTCGCCCAGTCCACTACGGCTGTCAGATAAACGAAGCCGCGCGCCATCGGGATGTAGCTCGTATCGAGTGCCCAGACCTGATTGGCCCGATCGATCTTCCTGTTGCGCAGCAGGTACGGCCAGATCCTGTGGGCCGCATGCTTGCGGCTCGTGTTGGGCTTGCGATACAACGCCTCGATGCCCATGCGCTTCATCAGGGTGCCGACGTGCCTGCGTCCGACCTTGATGCCTTCGCGACGCAGCAGCCGTGCCAGCATTCGCGCCCCTGCAAATGGATGCTCAAGGTGAAGCTCGTCAATCCGGCGCATCAATTTCAGATCCGCTTCGCTGACGCCACGCGATCGGTAATAGACGCTCGACCGGCTGATGCCTACCAGCCGGGCCTGCTGTGTCATCGGCAGGGCGTGATCACGATCGATCATCGCCTTACGCCCAGCAGTCCCGCCTTGCTGAGCGCGCTTTCTAAAAAATCGTTCTCCAGCGTCAACTGCCCAATCTTCGCGTGCAGCACCTTCACGTCAACGGGCGGTGCCGCCGACGCCGCGTTGCCCGCTTAGAGGTGGCCTCGTTCGTTCAGACAGGATCTGCGAGTTTTTAAGTGGAATCGCTGAGGCAGTCAAGCTGCCGATTTTATCGCTGGCAGCGTCGCGAAGTATGCTTCATCCGGTGTCTGGTCGGCGAGCTTCGAATGAGGCCGGTTCTGGTTATACCAGTTCAGGTAATTGCCGATTGAGCGGCGGGCGTGGCTGACCGAGTCATATGCTTTCAGATAAACCTCTTCATATTTGACGCTGCGCCACACCCGTTCGACGAACACATTGTCACGCCAGGCACCCTTTCCATCCATGGACAGAAGAACGTTCCGGCTGAGTACCGCGTCGGTGAATTCGGTTGCGGTGAACTGGCTGCCTTGATCCGTGTTGACGATCTCAGGCAGCCCGTATTTCGCAAACGCTTCCTCCAGCGCCTCGACAGCATGGCAACTCTCCAGTGTGATCGCCACCCGGTGTGCCAGCACCCGACGGCTCGCCCAGTCCACTACGGCTGTCAGATAAACGAAGCCGCGCGCCATCGGGATGTAGCTCGTATCGAGTGCCCAGACCTGATTGGCCCGATCGATCTTCCTGTTGCGCAGCAGGTACGGCCAGATCCTGTGGGCCGCATGCTTGCGGCTCGTGTTGGGCTTGCGATACAACGCCTCGATGCCCATGCGCTTCATCAGGGTGCCGACGTGCCTGCGTCCGACCTTGATGCCTTCGCGACGCAGCAGCCGTGCCAGCATTCGCGCCCCTGCAAATGGATGCTCAAGGTGAAGCTCGTCAATCCGGCGCATCAATTTCAGATCCGCTTCGCTGACGCCACGCGATCGGTAATAGACGCTCGACCGGCTGATGCCTACCAGCCGGGCCTGCTGTGTCATCGGCAGGGCGTGATCACGATCGATCATCGCCTTACGCCCAGCAGTCCCGCCTTGCTGAGCGCGCTTTCTAAAAAATCGTTCTCCAGCGTCAACTGCCCAATCTTCGCGTGCAGCACCTTCACGTCAACGGGCGGTGCCGCCGACGCCGCGTTGCCCGCTTCGAACACATCGGCAACCCGCTCCTGCAGTTGCTTCTTCCAGTCCGTGATCTGGTTTGGATGGACATCAAACTGCTGGGCCAGTTCTGCCAGCGTCTTGTCGCCCTTAAGCGCCGCGAGTGCCACCTTTGCCTTGAACGCCGGTGAGTGTGTCCGTCGGTTTCGTTTCGTCATCTTCTGGTTCCTTGTCGCCGGCCATTATGACCGACTCACGCCCCAGCTTTTCCACTCAACGAACTGTCCGAATTCTCGGCGCCACCTCTCCCTCCCAGACTGCACGAGCCAGGTCCCGTACAACCACTCATAAGCCGCTCGCATATCGCTATACGGCCCCACATGCCGCAACACCGCATATTCCCCACTGCGTATACGCGTAGCAGAAACCGCCCCACCCATCCCAACAGCCGAAGCCACTTCAGCCATCACGGGCCCCGGCAACACCACACCCGCCTTCGACCGCAACGCCTTCTCCTCGACCACCCCCGGATCATCGAAGTAAACCCCGATCATCCGCATCTGCGCCTCCAGCAGATTATGTTTCGCAAGCCACCCCAACAAAGGTAAGCACCTCGCGACGGCCGTCCGCAACGCGGCGCCCGCGTGAGGCATGATCGGGAATCGGGTTACGTGTCAGCAGACGCCGATGGGCCAGACTGCCGAGGCAGCTTCGTGGCCACGTTCCAGGGCAACAGTTCGTCGATGCGGTTAATGGGATGGTCAGCGATATGGGTCAGGACGTATTCGAGGTAGGCGCGCGGGTTGATCCCGTTGAGCTTGCATGTGCCGATCAGACCGTACATCGCGGCTGCCCGCTCGCCTCCGCTGTCGGAGCCGGCGAACAGGAAGTTCTTGCGGCCCAGACTCACACAGCGCAGCGCGTTTTCCGCCAGGGCGTTGCTGATCTCGGCACGGCCCTCTTCGCAATACAGCACGAGCGCATCCCACTGGTTGAGCGAGTAACGGATCGCTTTGGCCAGTTCGGATTTCTTCGACAGCGTTGCGAGCTTGTCCGTCATCCACGTCTTGATGGTCGCCAGCAGCGGCACGCTTTTCTCCTGCCGCACGCGCAGCCGTTCAGCGGCGGGTTTGCCGCGGATGTCCGCCTCGATGCCGTAAAGTGCACCGATCAGCTCGAGCACCTCCCGGGTCGCCTCGGTAGGCGTTCGGGCATGCACGTCGTATATGTACCGTCTCGCGTGGTCCCAGCATGCAGCCTCGCGAATCTTGCCGCTCTCGTACAGTTCGTTGAAGCCGCTGTAGGCGTCGGCCTGAAGGATGCCCTCGAATCCGGCCAGATGGGTCTGGGGATGGATGCCTTTGCGGTCCGGCGAGTAAGCAAACCACACTGCGGCCGGTTCGGTCGAGCCCGAACGGGTGTCATCGCGCACATACACCCACAGGCGCCCAGTCTTCGTCTTCTTCTTGCCCGGCTCGAGCACCGGGATAGGCGTGTCATCCGCGTGCAGCTTCGACGGTGCCACCGTGTAGCGGCGCAGTGCCTCGGTCAGTGCATCGCAAAGGGCCTCGCACTGGCCGACCCAGCGGCCCATGCTGGCCGGGTCGAGCTTCACGCCGTCGCGCGCGGCAATCTGCGACTGCCGGTACAACGGGGCGTGGTCAGCGTACTTCGAGACGACGATGTCGGCCAGCAGGCTCGGATGGGCGATGCTGCGCGTAATCGGCAGGCCGGGCATCGGCGGCTGCGAGAAGTGGTGGCCGCACGGACAGACCGTCTTGCGCCGGATCGTGCGAATCACCTTGAACATTGCCGCGACGCGGGCGAGCTGCTCGGACACGTCTTCTCCGAGCGGCTGCATGGCGCTGCCGCACTTCGGGCAGGTCGCGTCGGCGTCGAGTACGCGTTCTTCGCGTGGCAGATGCGGCGGCAGCGCTTCTTTCGGCGATGCGTCGCCCACAGGCGTGCTCGCGCTTGATTGGCGGGCGCGCCGCACATCAGAGACGCCGCGCTCGCCCGTCAAGTCCTCGAGCGCGGTTTCGAGCCGTGCAACCTCCCGGTCCAACTGCTCGGACTTGCGCCCGAATTGCATACGCCTAAGCTTGTCGAGCTGCGCCTTGAGCTGCTCGATCTCCAGATCGCGCTCGGCAAGCTGGGCACGAGCCTCGACCAGCAAGGCTCGCAGGGTTGCAACATCGTCAGGAAGTTCGGCGCCGTTCGACATGCGGCGCAGTTTACGAGTCTTCTGCTCGGTTTACAACATCGACAGTGCAGCGGTGCGACGCGGCTGCCGCCAATCGATGCCTTCGAGCAACATCGACAATTGCGCCGCCGTCAGATGGACCTTGCCGCCATCGGCCTGCGGCCAGACGAAGCGGCCCCGCTCAAGCCGCTTCGCAAGAAGCCAGAGCCCGTCCTCGGTCGCCCACATGACCTTCACGAGATCGCCGCGCCGGCCCCGGAAGATGAACACGTTGCCACTCAGCGGATTGTCCTCGAGCGCCGTCTGCACCTTCGCCGCCAGCCCCTGGAATCCGCAGCGCATGTCGGTGACGCCTGCCACCAGCCAGACGCGTGTACCCGTGGGAAGAGAGATCACGATCGCACGCTGCCCAGCACGACGCGTAGCGTGTCGGCGTCGACGATGCCGTCCACCTTGACTACCAGGTCACCGAACCGGATCTCGATTGTCCCGGCTCGTGTAGTCCGGTTGCCGACGGCCCCTGCATCCGAGGGCATCGTCACGCGCTGCGGCGGCGTTTCATGGACCACCGCCACGGGAATCAGCGACGTCGTTTCCGCCTGCAATTGCTCGCGATAGCGACGCCGCCAGGTGAACAGCATGTTTGCATTGATGCCATTGTCCCGCGCCAGCTTCGCGACCGACGCACCAGGCTCGCATGCCGCGGCCGCAAGCCGGCGTCGAAACTCGGGATCATAATTCGGGCGTCCCTTGCGGCTACCCGGCTTGGCTTCCGACTCTGTCACAGTGATGTCCATCAAATCGAAAATGATGGGCACCACTTTGATGTCGCTTCTCGCCGTCGTCTACGACGGTCGTCGTGAGGTGCTTACCAACAAAGCATCAAAAGCCTTTCCGATCTGCATATAAGGTCCGACATGATCGACCGACAAAATCTCCATCGACTCCACATAACGAATCACGACCTCACGAATCATCGTCATCTGTTCGTCTCCTGAAAGCGCCGGACGAAACCGGCTATGCGTGCCTTGCCTGCGATACTGCGCCGGCGGCACACCAAACACCGCGCGAAACGTCCGCGAAAAAGACTGCAAACTGCTATACCCCGAACGCTCGGCAATCTGAGCAATCGGCATCGAACTACTCGCAAGAAAACCCGCTGCGCGATGCAACCGTAAACGCCGCACGGTCGTCGCGACCGTCTCGCCATACATCGCCTGATAAATCCGGTGCCAGTGATACGGCGACAGACACGCAATCTCCGCAAGCCGTCCTATATCGAGCGGTTCGTCGAGGTGATCGTAGATATGGTCGAGCACGCGTGCGAGTCGCGTCTCGTATCGAGCCCGATGGTCTGATTCGTTCATGACTGGACCGCAGAAAATTGGCGCGAGAGGATGCGAACAAAGTATCACGTCAGCGAGTGTCGGCCGTTTACCAAATCCTGCGGATTTCAAGCGGTGCGCACAAAGGCGATTGAGCGCCTGTTGACCGCGCCCGTGGACGCGAGCAGGAGCGCCAAACACAGCATCGGCAAACAGCCCCAATCTCCGCAACGTGACGCTGCCGCCGTTTGGCGCTATCGTGTAGTGAGCAGCACCAGCACCGGCAGCAAGCAACCTGCAGCATGTAACCGCCGTTCCCATTCCTACCCGCGTTCGCGAGGCGATGGAGCCGCAAACATGAGCTACACCGAGTCGATCGGCAGTCGCACGTACCGCTTCGCCGACCTGAAGACCCTGCTCGCGAAAGCGAGCCCGCAACGCTCGGGCGACCAGCTCGCAAGCATCGCGGCAGCGAGCGAAGAAGAGCGGGTCGCCGCCAAAATGGCGCTCGCCGAGGTGCCGCTACGCACGTTCCTGAACGAACCGCTGATCCCCTACGAAACCGACGAAGTCACCCGCCTGATCATCGACGATCACTCGCCAGCAGCCTTCGCCGAAATCTCGCATCTGACGGTAGGCGACTTCCGCAATTGGCTACTCAGCACCACAACCGACACCGACGCACTCACCCGCATCACCGAGGGCCTAACACCAGAAATGGTCGCCGCCGTCTCAAAGCTGATGCGCAACCAGGACCTGATCACCGCCGCCCGTAAACGCCCGGTCATCACACGCTTTCGCAACACGGTCGGTTTACCGGGCCGCATGTCCGTACGCCTGCAACCGAACCATCCAACCGACGACGTCAAAGGCATCGCCGCCTCGATGCTCGACGGCCTGATGTACGCCTGCGGCGACGCGCTGATCGGCATCAACCCCGCGAGCGACAACCTCGCCGCGATCACGAAGCTGCTGCAGATGATCGACGACTTCCGCCAGCGCTATCAGGTACCGACGCAGTCGTGCGTACTCACGCACGTGACGAGCACGATCGCCGCGATGGAAAAAGGCGCGCCGGTCGATCTCGTATTCCAGTCGATCGCCGGTACCGAAAAAGCGAACGCGAGCTTTGGCATTTCGCTCGCGCTGCTGCAGGAAGCGTACGAGGCGGGGCTGTCGCTCCAACGCGGCACCGTCGGCAGCAATCTGATGTACTTCGAAACGGGGCAGGGCAGCGCGTTGTCGGCGGATGCGCATTTCGGCGTTGACCAGCAGACCTGCGAGGCGCGCGCCTATGCGGTCGCGCGCAAGTTCAGGCCGTTTCTGGTGAACACGGTAGTCGGTTTCATCGGCCCCGAGTATTTGTACGATGGCAAGCAGATCACGCGCGCGGGTCTCGAGGATCACTTCTGCGGCAAGCTGCTCGGCGTGCCGATGGGTTGCGACATCTGCTACACGAACCACGCCGAAGCGGACCAGGACGACATGGACAATCTGCTGACGCTGCTCGGCGTAGCGGGCATCAATTTCATCATGGGCGTACCTGGCGCGGACGACGTCATGCTCAACTATCAGAGCACGTCCTTTCACGACGCGCTGTACGTGCGCGACGTGCTCGGTTTGCGCCGCGCGCCGGAATTCGAGGAATGGCTGGAGTCGATGCAGATCATCGACGCACGCGGCGCGTTGATCGGCCCATCGGCGCGGCAACCGCTGCTCGAAGGTGCGCGCGACTGGATGGGGATCGCATGAGCGAGAACGACGCACTCGACAAGGACCCGTGGAGCGCACTGCGTCGGTTTACGCAGGCACGCATCGCGTTGGGCCGCGCGGGCAACAGCCTCCCGACCGCACCATTGCTCGCGTTCAATCTCGCGCATGCGCAGGCGCGCGACGCCGTGCACCATCCGCTCGACGTGGACCCGCTGCACGCACAACTGCGCGCGCAAGGTTTCAACACGCTCGACGTGCATAGCGCCGCGCCGGATCGCGAGCATTATTTGCGGCGCCCTGATCTTGGGCGGCGTCTGTCGGAGGAGAGTCGCGCGACGCTTGCCCGACTGCCATCGCAATCAAGCGATGTGCTGTTTGTGATCGGCGATGGTCTATCGGCGTTCGCCGCATCGAAGCAGGCTGTACCGTTGCTGCAAGCTATACATCCAAAGCTCGCGGGTTGGACCATCGGTCCCGTAGTGGTCGCGCGTCAGGCGCGCGTCGCACTCGGCGACGAGATCGGCGAATTGCTCGACGCGAAAATCGTTGTGATGCTGATCGGCGAGCGACCGGGTTTGAGTTCGCCGGATAGCCTTGGCATCTACGTCACGTACGCGCCGAAAACGGGGTTCAGCGACGCCCAGCGCAACTGCATTTCCAACGTGCGCCCGCAAGGCCTCGACTATCCGCAGGCCGCGCACAAGCTGCACTATCTGCTCACGCAGGCGAGGAAGCTGAGACTGACAGGGGTGGGCTTGAAAGACGACAGCGATGAGCTGCTAGCCAGCGCTCCGACGCATCCTGCCGTGAACGACGGTTCAGCGTAGGAAGCAACGAGCGTAAACCTCGCACGCCCACTCACTTGCGCAACAACCTCAACCCATTGGCCACTACCAGCAAACTCGCACCGACATCTGCGCACACCGCCATCCACATCGTGCCGAAGCCCATCAACGTCAGCACGAGGAACACGCTCTTGATGCCAAGCGCGAGCGCGATGTTCTGCACCAGCACCCCGTACGTCGCCTTTGACAACCGGATAAACGCCGGAATCTTCCGCAGATCGTCGTCCATCAACGCGACGTCGGCGGTTTCGATCGCGGTGTCGGTACCCATCGCACCCATCGCGAAGCCGATGTCAGCGCGCGCGAGCGCGGGCGCATCGTTGATGCCGTCGCCGACCATGCCGACCGTCGCGCCATCGCTCGACCATTGCGTGAGCGCGTCGAGCTTGTCCTCGGGCAACTGATCGCCGCGCGCTTCATCGACGCCGACCTGCTGCGCGATCGCCGCGGCGGTATGACGGTTGTCGCCGGTCAGCATCGTGGTGCCGACGCCGAGCCGCCGCAATTCGGCGACGGCGGCGCGGCTCGTTTCCTTCACCGTGTCAGCGACCGCAAACAGCGCGAGCACGCGCTGCGCATCGGCGAGCATCACGACGGTTTTGCCGTGCTGTTCGAGCGCATCGAGACGCGCTTCGAGTTGCGGCGAGCAGCGGCTCAACTCTTCGACCAGGCGATGATTGCCGAGCCAGTACGCGATACCGTCGATATCGCCGCGCACGCCGCGTCCAGCGATCGCCTGGAACGCATCGACGTGCAGGTGTTCGACGCCGTCGTCATTGGCGGCAGCAGCGATCGCCATCGAAACAGGGTGGTCGGAGCGGCCCCCGAGGCTTGCCGCGAGCGTGCGGTATCGGAACGTTTCACGCGCGTCACCAACCACCTCAAACTCCGTCTGCACTGGCTTCCCGTGCGTAATCGTCCCGGTCTTATCGAGCGCCAACCGGGTCAGCTTGCGACCCTGTTCGAGATAAACGCCACCCTTGATCAGAATCCCCTTGCGCGCCGCGGCCGCGAGCCCGCTGACGATCGTCACCGGCGTCGAAATCACGAGCGCGCACGGACACGCGATCACGAGCAGCACCAGCGCCTTGTACACCCACGCGTGCCACGCTCCACCGAACACGAGTGGTGGGACCAGAGCGACGGCGAGCGCAATCGCGAACACGATCGGCGTATAAACGCGCGCGAATTCATCGACGAAGCGCTGCGTCGGCGCCTTCGTGCCCTGCGCCTCCTCGACCGCGTGGATGATCCGCGCGAGCGTCGTGTTGCCGGCGGCCGCCGTCACTTGATAATCGAACGAGCCCGCCTGGTTGATCGTGCCGGCGAATACGGCGTCGCCGATCGCCTTGTCGACGGGCAGGCTCTCGCCGGTGATCGGCGCCTGATCGACGCTCGAGCGGCCCGCGACGATTTCGCCATCGAGCGCGATCCGCTCGCCCGGCTTCACGCGCACGAGCGTCCCGGGCACGATCGCGTCGACGCGGACGGGCTGCCACGCTCCATCGGGCTGCTGCACGCTGGCCTGTTCGGGCGTGAGCCGCAGGAGCCCTTCGATCGCGTTGCGCGCGCGGTCGAGCGAGCGCACCTCGATCAGCTCGGCGATCGTGAAGAGCACCATCACCATTGCGGCTTCGGGCCACTGGCCGAGCAGCGCCGCGCCGGTCACGGCGATGCTCATCAGCGCGTTGATGTTCAAGTTGCCGTTGCGCAGCGCGACCCAGCCCTTGCGATATGTCGTGAGGCCACAGGAGGCAATCGCGACGACCGCCATACCCGCCACCACCCAGGCCGGCGCGCCGAGCCAGCTAGCGGCTTCTGAGGCTCCCGCGACGATGCCGGCGAGGATCAGGGGCCACCACGGCTTACGCATTGCGTCAGTGGCTGCTTGGGGCACCGCGTCGGCGTTCCCACCCTTTCCGGCGTCGCTTGCCAGTTCGGGCGTGAAGTCGAGCGAGCGCAGGGCGGCGAGGACCGACCCGAGCGCCTCCGGCGCGTGGACGACAGTCAGCACGCGCTGCATCAGGTTGAAGTCCATGCTACGCACGACCGGCATACGGCCGAGTTTCTTGCGGATCAGCGCTTCCTCGGTCGGGCAGTCCATCTGCAGGATGCGGATTGCGGTGCGAAGGTCGTCGTCGAGGGCTTCGGACGGAGGCAGGCGCAGCGACGCAGGCGCAAAAGCGCTAGCGGCGCAGCAAGCGACAGCAGCGTGATCATGGGCGTGGTCGTGATCATGGTCGCGCCGCGCATCAACGTCGCCGCAACCCCCGTGCATACAGGCCTCGTCCAGTTCCGGACGATCGGTGGCAATACGGCTGCTGTCAGGCATTGGTGGCTTCCTCGTGCGATTTGTGGTCTAGTAAACACCCTGAAGCCACTACAAGGTCAAGGCCGCGTGGAGGAAGGGTCCATGAAAATCGGCGAACTGGCGAAAATCGCCCATTGCACGACGGAAACCATCCGTTTCTACGAGAAAGAGCGCCTGCTGCCCGAGGCGGAGCGCACCGAAGCCAATTACCGCAGTTACACGGCAAAGCATGTCGAGCGCCTGCGCTTTATCCGCAATTGCCGCGCGCTCGACATGACTCACGACGAAATCCGCGCATTGCTGCGTCTGACCGACGCGCCGGCGAACGGCTGCGGCGGCATGCATACGCTGGTCGACGAGCACATCGCGCACGTCGACACGCGTATCGAAGAACTGCAGCAGCTGAAGGCGCAACTGACGACGCTGCGCGACCAATGCCACGGCGAGCATCCGGTCGAAGACTGCGGCATCGTGCACGGCCTGACCGACATGGATGTGGCCGTGCCGCGTCCGCGGCATACGCATCTCGGCTGACGCCATGCTTGCCGTCGAGCGCTATCGCGTCACGACGCAGCGCCGGCGCGGCAACCCCATACACGGCAAGGCCGCATGTGCGACCTTGCCGATCGATCATCGAATCCAGTTGGAGAATCAACGTGTTCACCTGTAGAAATCAGTCCTGCGGCGCGCAGTGGGAGCAATCCGACGTCGTCATCAAGAACGAAGGCCAGGGGCTGCTGTTCCGCTGCCCGCTGTGCGGCGCGCGCAATTACGTCGAGCGTTTCGACGGCGACAACGGCGCGGTGCTGTACGAGCAGTTGCCGGGCCGCCCCGATCAGGGCCCGATGGCCGAGTAATCTCGATTCCTACAGACGATCCTATGAACAGTCCAACCCCCGCCGGCGCCGCATTCAGCGAGCTGCCGCTACCGCCCGCCACGCTCGCGAACCTGACGCAGCTCGGCTACGTCGAGATGACGCCGATCCAGGCCGCGAGCCTGCCGATCGCGCTCGCCGGTCAAGATCTGATCGCGCAGGCGAAAACCGGTAGCGGCAAGACCGCGGCGTTTTCGCTGGCGCTGCTCGCGCGCCTCGATGTACGCAAATTCGGCACCCAGGCAATGGTGCTGTGCCCGACGCGCGAACTCGCCGATCAGGTCACGCAGGAAATCCGCCGTCTCGCGCGCGCGGAAGAAAACATCAAGGTGCTGACCTTGTGCGGCGGCACACCGATGCGTCCGCAGACGGCGAGCCTCGAACATGGCGCGCACGTCGTGGTCGGCACGCCGGGCCGCATCATGGATCACCTCGAACGCGGCAGCCTCGATCTGCAATCGCTGAACACGCTCGTGCTCGACGAAGCCGACCGCATGCTCGACATGGGTTTCTTCGACGACATCGCGAAGGTCGCAAGGCAATGCCCGAAAGAGCGCCAAACGCTGCTGTTTTCGGCGACGTACCCTGAGGGCATCGCGAAGCTGAGCCAGCAATTCCTGCGAAACCCGAAGGAAGTCAAACTCGCCGAGCGGCACGACGACAGCAAGATCCGTCAGCGCTTCTACGAAGTGACCGAAGACGAACGTCTGCACGCGGTCGGTCTGCTGTTGAATCACTATCGTCCGGTCAGCACGATCGCGTTCTGCAACACGAAGCAGCAGTGCCGCGATCTGCTCGACGTGCTGCGCGCGCAGGGCTTCCATGCGCTTGCGCTGCACGGCGAACTCGATCAGCGCGAGCGCGATCAGGTGCTGATCCAGTTCGCGAACCGCAGCTGCTCGGTGCTCGTCGCAACCGACGTCGCCGCGCGCGGCCTCGACATCGCGCAACTCGAAGCGGTGATCAACGTCGACGTGACGCCGGACCCGGAAGTGCACACGCATCGCATCGGCCGCACGGGCCGCGCCGATCAGGAAGGCTGGGCGCTGAGTCTCGCGACAATGAACGAGATGGGGCGCGTCGGTGGGATCGAGCAGGCGCACAAGCGCGACGTCGAATGGCACAAGCTGGCCGAGCTGAAGGCGGGCAACAACGAACCGCTGCTGCCGCCGATGGAAACGCTGCAGATCCTCGGCGGCCGCAAGGACAAGATCCGTCCCGGCGACGTGCTCGGCGCGCTGACCGGCGACGCCGGCTTCGCGGGCTCGCAGATCGGCAAGATCAACGTGACCGACATGTCGACCTATGTCGCGGTGGAGCGCAGCATCGCGCGCGAGGCGGTGCGCCGGCTCAGCGCGGGCAAGCTGAAGGGGCGCAAGGTCAAGGTTCGTTTGATGGATGAAGCTTGATTCACCCGAAGCTCCGGCTTTCATTGAAAGTCCAATAACTCGAAAAACGGCCGCGTTAGCGGCCGTTTTCGCGACCGGGCCGCTCAGCATCACATTCCTTCATACCTACGCAGTTACCCGCATTCCCCGAAATCCACACCGCGTCCCCGTAAACCATGAACCCGCCGGCTTAGGCCTGCGTCGAGCGGCTTCGCGCGAGCCATGAAGAAAACGCATGCCGCGCATGACAAAGTTTCGATTGTGAGCGTTCTTTGGCTGATGCCTAATCACCCCACCGGAAGTAACGCCCCGCCGCCGCCATTCGCGCGGCCGCCGGCGGGTGTAGATAGGGAGAAAGTCTTATGCAGAGCGCCATGCAAGCCCGCTCGAAACTGCCGGACGTCGGCACCACCATTTTTACCGTGATCGGCCAACTGGCCGCGCAACACGATGCGTTGAACCTGTCGCAGGGCGCGCCGAATTTCGCGCCGGACCCGAAGCTCGTCGACGGCGTCGCGCAGGCGATGCGCGCCGGCCACAACCAGTACGCGCCGATGGCCGGCATCGGCGCGCTGCGCGACGCGCTCGCCGACAAGGTCGAAACGCTGTACGGCGTGCGCTACGACCCCGCCAGCGAGGTGACCGTGCTCGCGAGCGCGAGCGAAGGTCTTTATTCGACGATCAGCGCGCTCGTGCATCCGGGCGACGAAGTGATCTACTTCGAGCCGTCGTTCGACAGCTACGGTCCGATCGTGCGCCTGCAGGGCGCGAAGCCGGTCGCGATCAAGCTGTCGCTCGATCACTTCCGCGTGAACTGGGATGAAGTCGCCGCCGCGATCACGCCGAAGACGCGCATGATCATCGTCAACACACCGCACAATCCGACCGCGACGATTTTTAGCGACGCCGATATCGAGCGGCTGAAGGCGCTCACGCGCAACACCGACATCGTGATTCTGTCCGACGAGGTCTACGAACACGTCGTGTTCGACGACGCGAAGCATCAGAGCATGGCGCGCCATCAGGAACTCGCCGAGCGCAGCGTGATCGTGTCGTCGTTCGGCAAGTCGTACCACGTGACCGGCTGGCGCGTCGGCTACTGCCTCGCGCCCGCCGCGCTGATGGACGAGATCCGCAAGGTCCATCAGTTCATGGTGTTCTCCGCCGATACGCCGATGCAACACGCGTTCGTCGACGCGCTCGCCAATCGCGACAGCTACCTCGGCCTGTCCGACTTCTATCAGAAGAAACGCGATCTGCTCGCGCATGCGCTGCGCGAATCGCGCTTCGAGCTGTTGCCGAGCGAAGGCAGTTTCTTTATGCTCGCCCGGTTCCGCGGCTTCTCCGATGAAAGCGACAGCGATTTCGTGCTGCGCCTGATCCGCGATGCGCGCGTCGCGACGATTCCGTTGTCGGCGTTCTACACCGACGGCACGGATTCGGGGCTGATTCGCCTGAGTTTCTCGAAGGACGACGCAACGCTGCTCGAAGGCGCGCGGCGTTTGTGTGAAATCTGAGCGGGCGAGAGCACACTCAAAGTATCGAAGTCGTCAAAGTATTCGAAGAATGAAGGGAGATGTCATGAAGTTGCTCAAGTGCTTGTTGGCGCTGGCCTGTGCCGGCGCGTCGCTCGCAACATCGTCGGCGGCAAGCGCCGCCGATACCGCGACGCTGCGTTTCGGCGTCGAAGCGCAGTACCCGCCGTTCGAGTCGAAAGGACCGAACGGCGAACTGCAAGGGCTCGATATCGACGTGGGCAACGCGGTCTGCGCTGCCGCGCACATGACGTGCAAGTGGGTCGAAACCTCGTTCGACGGCCTGATTCCGGCGCTGCAAGGCCGCAAGTTCGACGCGATCAATTCAGCGATGAACGCGACCGAGCAGCGCCGCCAGGCGATCGATTTCACGACCGTCGTCTATCGCGTGCCGTCGCAGCTGATCGCGCGCAGCGACAGCGGTTTGCAGCCGACGCCCGAGTCGCTGAAGGGCAAGCGCATCGGCGTACTGCAAGGCTCGATTCAGGAGACCTTCGCTAAGGTGCATTGGGAACCGGCCGGCGTGATCGTGCTGCCGTATCAGGATCAGAACCAGGTCTATGCCGATCTGACGGCTGGCCGTCTCGACGGCACGCTCGTGCTCGCACCGGCCGGACAAACGGGCTTTCTGTCGAAGCCCGAAGGTAAGGGCTACGCGTTCGTCGGTCAGCCTGTGCGTGACGACAAGATTCTCGGCAGCGGCATCGCATACGGCATTCGCAAGGGTGATACCGCGCTGCGCGATCAGTTGAACGCCGCGATCGCGAAGGTGCAAGCCGACGGCACGGTGAAGACGCTCGCCGCGAAATATCTCGGCAATATCGACGTCAGCGCGAAGTAATCGCGTCGCGTTCGGGCGGCGGCGCCGTTTGCGAGCGGCGCCGCGCGTTCGCTTGTTGGCCATGCGTTTGACGGCTACGATACGTAGGCTTCGCGAAGTCGGAGACAACGGCGAAGTCGGCGGATCAACCGGAGAGTGCGCATGAGCGAGACGATCGAAGCGGCAAGCGCTGCGAACACCGCACGCGCAAATGGCGCAGACGCGCCGCGCTTCTGGCGCAGCGCGGCGCTGCCGTTCATCGAGGCGCGTTCCATCGACGATGGCCGCAAGGTCTGCTACGCCAAACATTCGCACGAAACGTTTTCGATCGGCGCGGTGACGGGAGGCCGCAGCGTGTACCTGAACCGCCACGCGCGGGAATGGGTCGGCGCGGGCGCCGTCGTGATGATGAGCCCCGACGATGTGCACGCGTGCAACCCGGTTGCCGGTGAGCGGTGGTCGTATCGGATGCTGCACGTCGACGTTGCATGGTTCACGAAACTGCAGCACGAGCTGGGCTTCAACGAGAATCATGCGTTCCGCGCGTTTTCGCAGATCATGACGCTCGACGCCGCGCTGTTCGACGGCGTGCGCTGAAACTCGACGATGTGTGCGAAGCCGCCGGGCTGTCCGCGTCGCACCTGATACGCGCGTTCAAGCTGCGCTACGGCATGACGCCCCACGCGTATCTGATCAACCGACGCATCCAGTACAGTCGCGCGCAACTGCGGCGCGGCGCACTGATCGCCGATGTCGCGCTCGATGCCGGCTTCGCCGATCAGGCGCATTTGCAGCGCACCTTCAAGCGGCTGGTGGCGGCGACGCCGGGCCAATATCGCAGCGGAGCGTGACGCGGCATGAAGCCGCCTCAGGAAGCAGGCGCGGCTCGCGTCACTCCACGAGCAGATACATCGCACTGAGCGCGAGCAGCGCCGCCATCACGCGATTGAACGCCCGGACCCGCTTCGCTTCACGCAGATGCCTGCGCAAAAACGTGCCGGCATACGCCCAGCTCGCGATCGATAGATAGCAGATCACGAAGTACAGCGTCGTGAATTGCCAGACGAGCCCGCCGTCGCCGCCTGCCGCATACGCGCCCATGCCGGCCAGCGACGCGAGCCACGCCTTCGGATTGAGCCATTGCATGGCCGCGCCTTGCGCGAACGACGGCCCGCGCGCCGGCTTGTCCGCGCCGAGCTGGCCGTCATCGATGGTGAGCTTGTGGGCCATATAGAGCAGAAAGCCCACGCCCGCCCATTTGACGATCTCGATCAGATTGGGAAAGCGCGCGAGCAATTCGTGCAGGCCGAGGCCGATCAACAGAAGCAGCAACGTGAAACCGACCGTCGCGCCAGTGACGTGCCGCAGACTCGCGGCGAGCCCGTGCTGCGCGCCGGCGCTCAGCGCGACGACGTTGACCGGGCCGGGAGAAATGGAACTGGCGAGCGCGAACGCGGCCATCGGGAGTAATGCGGTCATCGGATGCCTCGAACGTGAGTGTGCGAATGGATTGCGACGCTCAACGGTAACGAGGCGGCGAGGGCATGTATTGAAGGAAATTGCCCAATCGATAAGAAGGTAAAACCGCTGCGGCTTCAACGGTTCACAAAAACATTAGGCGATGACGCGATGATTCGATAACAAACACGCGTCTGAATTTAGAAAAGAAATACGCGCAAACGTTACCGAGGAACAACGATTTTTGAATTATCAGGTAAATTCTATTTATCGAAACTTATGATATGCCCCTATGTAGCGGGCGATTATTCGGCCCGATAAACAGTCCGAAGCCTCGAAAATGCGTGATTCCACTTGCGGATGGATTCGCTATCTGCTGGTGCTCTGTCTCAACAAACCGGAAGCGTAGTGAGCACTTCGACAAACTGAGTCCCGCCGTTGGAAACGCAGAGCACATGATCCACAAAAGAAAGGCCCGGTTTCGCGTCCTGATCGCACGGGCGCGCAGATGGCGGATGCCACGCGATGGCGTCATCTACGCGGGATGCGGTGTGGTGCTCGCAATGCTCGCGCTGTGTGGCTACGCGCTGTATCAGAGCCGCGAGGATGCGATTGCGCGCGCACTCGATTCGACGCGCGATGTCGCGACGATCACCGAGCGCGACATCGCGCGCAATTTCGAGCTGTACGCGCTGTCGCTGCAGGCCGTCGCCGATGGCCTCGGGCGTCCGGGCGTGCTCGATTCGCCGCGTTTGCGGCGCGAGATCCTGTTCGATCGCGCGGCGACCGGGCAATACGTCGGCGCGATGGTGGTGATCGACGCACTGGGCAACGTCGTGATCGATTCGGATAGCGACGTGCCGCGCGGGGGAAACCTCTCGGACCGTCCGTACTTCACGATTCATCGTGAAGATCCGGATCTCGGGCTCGATGTCAGCGCGCCGTACAACTCGAGACTCAGATCCGGTTCGCGCAGCATCGCGCTGAGCCGGCGACTGTCCCGGCCTGACGGATCGTTTGCGGGAATCGTCGCGCTCGGTATCGATCAGGAGTATTTCACGAGCCTGTTCGCGGATCTGCGGATCGGGCAGCATGGCTCGGTGTCGATCGTCAGAACGGACGGCACGATCATCGTGCGACGGCCCGACGATCGACACGTGACGGGCAGCGACATTAGCAAGACGGCGTTCTTCCAGCACCTGCTCGCGAAAGACGAGGGCAGCTTAATCGCGTCTTCGCCGCTCGATGGCGCCGAGCGGCTTTACTCGTTCAGACGGATTCCGCAATTGCCGCTGATCGTGCTGGTCGCCGAGGCGACCGACGATATCTATGCGGGCTGGTGGGGGCGCGCGCTGACGATCGGTTCGCTGATGCTGATCTTCGGGATCGGCGTGATCGTGTTGGCGGCGTGGCTCGGCGCCGAGTTGCGGCGGCGGCAGCGGGTGGAGCACGAGCTCGAACGGCTTGCCGGCACGGACGGACTCACCGGCCTGCCCAATCGCCGCGCGCTGTGTGAAACGCTCGAGCGCGAATGGCTGCGCGCGCGCCGCACGGGCAGCGTGTTGTCGCTACTGTTCGTCGATATCGATCACTTCAAAGCCTATAACGATACGTATGGTCATCAGGCCGGCGACGTCGCGCTGACCGCGGTCGCGCGCTGCATCCGCAGGGTGATCCAGCGGCCGGGCGATTGCGTCGGTCGATACGGCGGCGAGGAGTTTGTCGTGGTGCTGCCGGATACCGACGCCGCCGGTGCCGGGGTGGTCGGCGAGAACATCCGCGTGGCGATCGGCGAGTTGGGCATCGCGCACCAGGGCGGCGAGTTCGGTCGCGTGACGGTCAGCATCGGCGCGACCACGTCGCGCTCGGATCGGGTGACGGATGTCAGCGTCGTCGTTCGGGCTGCCGATGAGGCGTTGTATACGGCAAAGGCCGGTGGCAGGAATAGGGTCGCGCAGATGGGAGTTGGGTGACCGGTCGCTCCTGATTTTTCTGCGCCGGAAATGAAGAAGGGTTGCGACGCTTTCGCGTGCAACCCTTTCTGATTTCCGCGACGTGCTACCTCGCGCCGGTTGTCGATTTCACGGTTATGCCGCCACTGTTGCCTTGGTGCAGGTTGTGTGTGGAGTTTTCGTGGCTCGCTACGCCACTGTGCTGGCGCTCCTTGATTTGCACGTCGGTAATGGCGGTGGCCGAGCATTACGTTCGGGAACGAAAAGGTGACAAAGTTGAGCCGACTCGATAGCTCTGGGGATGATCTGCAGGGCATTAGAAACGGGGATAAATGCCGAGGAATTCACCACCACCAAATGTTCGCTTGGCGCTAAACTGCCTCGCACTGTTCGGGAGACCACATGCCGCTGCAGCTCAAGGATCTTGCCAAGCTGAACCAAATCATTGAACGAATCCAGACCGGTCGCTTCGATGCGAACGATGTCGACAACCTGCTCATGAAGCTTCGCCCCTATGCAGTGGATAAGACGGTTTTCCTTGAGGTGGCGAACTTCGTTGCCCACTCAGATGCGCGTGATAGGGGTCTGGCGCAGCAGTCCATCACAGCATTCGTTGATTCGATACAGTTTTTCCGGGAATATGTTGCAGAAAAACGTCCGTTGGACGTTCGCGAGCCTTTCCCCGCGTACATCTATCGGTTGTTTCTTTCGCAAACACGGCTATCGGATGAGCGCCTGCTGAAAACAGACCATAAGATGAGTCATGCAACTCTCATAAAAAAATCGAGAGCAATTTCGCGGTTGATAAGAAATTGGGTACATGCAGCTTACGAAACAACAAAGGCGGCACTGAGCTGTTCGCTGCTCTTCAGTTTGTGACGGGATTCATCCATTCACGAGCGGCCTTCCATATCCGCGATTTCCACAGAGACCTGAAGGATGTTTTGCATGCGCAAAACGTCAATTTTGACGATGCGGCTTGGGACGCCCAAGCGGACCGTATATCGCTCGCGATTCTTTGTCTTGTATCAAACACGGAATTTCTGCTTGCGAACGGGAACCTGGCAAGCTGCAAGTTGCAGACCGAGCACCATTTCAGACTTCTCAGTGGACAGCGTCGACTACCGACCGGGATCATGACCTCTGAGCCAACAAGCTTCGGATGCTTGATGATTTTGGGTGAAGCGACGATCAACCGCGCGACCAGTGGTCCACTGAGGGTCATTTTTCCGCTGATCGCCACTGACCTCGACCCTCACGAGCACTGCGATCCCGAACTGTTTCTTCGCGACCGAGCGGTCGAGACCGTTGAAAACGGCGAGCTCGAAATCGTCAATTTGGCGCCGGACATGTCATTGTCAGATCGCTTCAAACTTGTGCGGACCGATTCACTCGTTTGATGATAGGCGGGGATTCGGTGGATAACACCTGCCTTGCGGGAGGCCGCGAATCCCGAAAACCGCAGGGATGATTGGTAGGGGACGCGAGCTTCCCTGCCTTCGGTCCCATGGCCTTGTCGGGCTGCTGATGTGGGTATTGCTAGTTGGATTTGCGGAGCATCGCCGTTATTGCGGAGCAAAGAAAAAGGGCCTAGCCGAAGCTAAGCCCTTGAATTCTTTGGTGGGGCGTGAGTGACTCGAACACTCGACCTACGGATTAAGAGTCCGCTGCTCTACCAACTGAGCTAACGCCCCCAACAGAAGCGGAATTATGCAGGATCTTTTTGAGATTGCCAAGCCCTTTTCGCAGTGTTATTAAAAAGATCGCATCGCCCGAACTTGAGCGTTCCCTCGACAAAGCCGCCATCCCGAAAATATCGACGCGTCCAACGCTGCCGGTATCATGTCGCGGACACCTCCCGCACGCAGCATCGCGACTTTCGCCCGGGGATTCCCATGGATGACAAAGAGATTACCGAGCTGCTCGACCGAGTTCTCGCCCCATGGGTCCGGGCGCTCACGTTGACGCCGATCAAGGTCGACGAGGAAAGTGCCACGCTGCGTCTGCCGTTCTCTGGCGAGTGGCGACACTCGGGCGGCATGATCAGCGGCCAGGTATTCATGGCGGCCGCGGATACGGCGATGGTCGTCGCCATCACCGCCGCGCTCGGCGGCTTCAAGCCGATGAGCACGGTGTCGCTGAACATCAACTTCATGCGCGCGGTCCGCAAGGGCGATGTGCTGATCAAGGCGCGCGTGCTGCGCATGGGCCGCAATCTCGTGTTTGGCGAAGTCGAACTGTTCGACGAAGGCGGCAACATGGCGGTTCAAGCCACTACGACTTACGCGCTGCTCGAGTGAATGCGCGTCGGACCCGAGGGGGCCGCCAACACAATCTGCGCGCAGCAAGAGCAAAGGAAAGCAAGGAAAA
The DNA here is from genome assembly GCF_050436525.1 of Paraburkholderia sp. 35.1. Taxonomy (NCBI): domain Bacteria; kingdom Pseudomonadati; phylum Pseudomonadota; class Betaproteobacteria; order Burkholderiales; family Burkholderiaceae; genus Paraburkholderia; species Paraburkholderia sp. 35.1. Next base: position 1,994,997 of record NZ_JBNDMJ010000003.1, read on the forward strand.
GCAGCATGTTCGATCAGGTCGTATTCGCGGGCGGCGGCAACCGCTGCTGGTGGCAGGCGGGTTTCTGGGACGTCGTGCAGCCGCAGCTCGACATCCGTCCGCGCGTGATCACCGGCATTTCGGCCGGCGCCGCAACCGCGTGCATGATTTACACGCGCGGCGACGCCGACTGGGTTATGCGCTATTACGAAGACGCACTGCGCCATAACACGCGCAACGCCTACTGGGGCAATCTGCTGCGCGGCGAGTCGGTGTTCCCGCATTACCGGATCTACCGTCAGGCGCTGCTCGATATCTATGGCGACAAGTTTTCCAGGCTCGCGCAGGCGCCGGAAATCCGCATCGGCGTGTCGCATCTGCCGCGCTGGCTCGGCGCGAGAAGTGCGGTCGCGGCAGGGCTGGTCGCGTACAACATCGAAAAATACGTGCGCAAGACGCTGCATCCGACGCTCGGTCGGACGCTTGGCTTTCATCCGGAATTCGTGCGCGCGCAGGATTGCGCGAGCGTCGCCGAGTTGGCCGACCTGATCCTGCAATCGTCGAGTACACCGCCGTTCACGCCGGTTCTGCGGCGCAACGGCCGGCCGGTGCTGGACGGCGGCATGGTCGACAACGTGCCGGTCGGCGCGCTAGATGCCGACGCGCCGGGCAACGTGCTCGTGATGGTCACGCGTCTTTATCCGCGGCCGCAGATGTTCGTCGTGCCACACGGCGTGCAGCAGCGGCTTTACGTGCAACCGTCGCGCAAGGTGCCGATTTCGAGTTGGGATTACACGAGTCAGTCGCAGATGGTGCACGCCTATAACCTTGGCCGTGCCGACGGTGAGGTCTTCCTTGAACGCATCCCTGCATTGATGGGGGCGGGAGCGCACGAAGCGCGATGAGCGACGCGGTGGGGCGGGCACACAGCTGATCCGCCGGCCGGCCACGCCCACCAATTACCGCCGACGGCCGCCCTGCAACGCCTCCGGATTCGCGACACTGGCGGTATCGCCGGCATCGAACGCGAGGACGTTGTTGAACGCCGCCGAAAAATACAGCTCGTAGCTCTCCCGCTCCACGTAGCCGATGTGCGGCGTGCAGATCACGTTCTCCATGCGCAGCAGGCTGTAGCCTTGCAGGATCGGCTCGCTTTCGTAGACGTCGATCGCGACCATCCCCGGACGGTTGTGCGACAGCGCGTTCACCAGCGCACTCTCTTCGAGCAGCTCGGCGCGGCTCGTGTTCACGAGCAGCGCGGTCGGTTTCATGCGCATCAAATCGTCCTGCTTGACGATGCCACGCGTGTCGTCGTGCAGACGCAGATGCAGGGACAGCACATCGCTGGTCTCGAACAGTTCCTCACGACTCGCCGCGACGCTGTAACCATCGGCTCGAGCGGCTTCGCGCGAGTGCTCGCGGCCCCAGATCAGCACGTTCATGCCGAACGCCTTGCCGTAGCCAGCGAGGAGTCGGCCGATCTTGCCGTAGCCCCAGATCCCTAGCGTCTGTCCGCGCAGCACTTGCCCCAAACCGAAGTTCGGCGGCAGCGCCGACGTCTTCAGCCCCGACTGTTGCCAGGCGCCCTGTTTAAGGTTTGCCACGTATTGCGGAATACGCCGTTGGGCGGCCATGATGAGTGCCCACGTCAGTTCGGCCGGCGCGACCGGCGAACCGCTGCCCTCGAGCACGGCAATGCCGCGCTCGGTACAGGCCGCTAGATCGATGTGGCTCGACACTTTGCCAGTCTGACTGATCATGCGCAAACGCGGCAGCTTGTCGAGTAGCTGCGACGTGACGCGGGTACGTTCGCGAATCAGGACGAGGGCGTCGACTTCCGCAAGACGGCTCGCAAGTTGTCCGAGACCGCGCACGGTATTGTTGAATACTTTGACTTCCTGGTCGGCCAGCAATTGAAAGCAGTCGAGCTTGCGAACGGCGTCCTGGTAATCGTCGAGGATGGCAATCTTCATGGTATGTAATTTGCGGTGCACCTCGTTGGTGCGAACCGAATGTTATGCTGACTGTCCCACCATGTGACTTAGGTCACACGTTAGTCTGGCTAGATGCCCTACCGTAGAAGCTGTCGCACACAAAAGAACGGCAACGCTACGTGAGGGCGAATTGAGAACGTTTTTAGCAGTTTGTTGCGTGTTGAGGCAAGCCGCTTTACACAAGGTTGCAGAAGCCTTGTAGGAAGCGCGCCTCCGCCTGGCAAGCTGTGTGGCCCAGGACGATCTGCGCAATCATGCGCCGCCAGTGGAAAATTGACACGTCGGCGCGATGAATTCAATGCCACTCGCATGCAGCGTCCCGCGGGCTTGTACCGTTTTTCTATTGCTTCAAACGGAGACAAGTCGATGAATCATCCCTCGTTCGAAGGCCAGCCCACTATCGAGGCGCCCACATGGATCAAACACCGCAAGCTGATCGACTGGGTCCAGCGCATCGCCGCGCTGACCAAGCCTGAAAAAGTGGTCTGGTGCGACGGCTCGCAGGAAGAATATGACCGCCTGTGCGCGCAGATGGTCGAAGCCGGAACGCTGAAGAAACTCAACCCCGCCAAGCGTCCCAATTCCTATCTCGCCTGGTCCGATCCGTCCGACGTCGCGCGCGTCGAGGATCGCACCTTCATCTGCTCGCAGCGCGCCGAGGACGCCGGCCCCACCAACAACTGGATCGCCCCGGCCGAAATGCGCTCGACGCTCGACGGCCTGTTCGATGGCGCGATGCGCGGCCGCACGATGTACGTGGTGCCGTTCTCGATGGGCCCGCTCGGCTCGCCGATCGCGCATATCGGCGTCGAGTTGAGCGACAGCCCGTACGTCGCGACCAATATGCGCATCATGACGCGCATGGGCCGCAAGGTGTATGACGTGCTCGGCGAGGACGGCGAGTTCGTGCCATGCGTGCATTCGGTCGGCGCGCCGCTCGCGGCGGGCGAGCAGGACGTGTCGTGGCCTTGCAACAAGACCAAGTACATCGTGCATTTCCCCGAATCGCGCGAAATCTGGAGCTTTGGCTCGGGCTATGGCGGCAATGCGCTGCTCGGCAAGAAGTGCTTCGCGCTGCGCATCGCATCGACGATGGGCCGCGACGAGGGCTGGCTCGCCGAACACATGCTGATTCTCGGCGTCACCTCGCCGGAAGGGCGCAAGCATCACGTGGCGGCGGCGTTCCCGTCGGCGTGCGGCAAGACCAACTTTGCGATGCTGATCCCGCCGGCGGGCCTGAACGGCTGGAAAATCTCGACGATCGGCGACGACATCGCGTGGATCAAACCGGGCAAGGACGGCCGCCTGTACGCGATCAATCCGGAAGCCGGCTACTTCGGCGTCGCGCCGGGCACGAGCGAAAAGACCAACTACAACGCGCTCGCCACGTTGAAGGAAAACGTGATCTTCACGAACGTCGCGCTGACCGACGACGGCGACGTCTGGTGGGAAGGCATGACCGACGAGCCGCCGGCGCATCTGATCGACTGGCAGGGCAAGGACTGGACGCCGGCCGAGGCAAAGGAAACCGGCCGCAAGGCGGCGCATCCGAACGCGCGCTTCACGGCGCCGGCTTCGCAGTGCCCGTCGATCGACGCGGACTGGGAAAACCCGGCCGGTGTCGCAATCGACGCATTCATCTTCGGTGGCCGCCGCTCGACCACCGTGCCGCTCGTCACTGAAGCGCGCAACTGGGTCGAGGGCGTCTACATGGCGGCGACGATGGGCTCTGAAACGACCGCCGCGGCGGCTGGACAGCAGGGCGTGGTGCGCCGCGATCCGTTCGCGATGCTGCCGTTCTGCGGCTACAACATGAGCGACTATTTCACTCATTGGCTGAAGACCGGCGAGCGTCTGCAGCAGTTGAGCGCGAAGCTGCCGAAAATCTTCTGCGTGAACTGGTTCCGCAAGGGCGCGGACGGCAAGTTCGTGTGGCCTGGCTTCGGCGAGAACATGCGCGTGCTGAGCTGGATGGTCGGCCGCATCGAAGGCACCGCGCAGGGCGAAGAGCATGCGTTCGGCATTTCGCCGCACTATGAGGACATCGACTGGAGCGGGCTGAACTTCAGCCGCGAGCAGTTCGAGCAGGTGATTTCCGTCGATGACGCTGCATGGCGCGACGAGCTCGTGTTGCACGCGAAGCTGTTTGACACGCTGCAACACGGTCTGCCGCCGGCACTGACTGAGGCGAAGCGCGCGCTCGAGGAAAAACTCGCAGCTTGATTATGTGTGTGCTCACTCAGCATAAAAGCCGCCCTCGGGCGGTTTTTTCGTTTGGGCGCCCGGTTTATTTCCGTTTTTTCGAGTTCCGCAACGGCCGAACGACCGTTGCGTCTGTTCGAACAAAAAAGACGGAGCAGATGCAGCGCAGCAGATTGTTTCTGATTTGGGAATAATCGCTGGTCAGGCCCCGGTTTTATCGACACAGTCATACCAAAATTGACAATATTTCCTATTTTGCGGGCAACTTCTGCACGATTTTGCGAGTCGTAGGAGAATTCCAAGTTCGCTTCACTGGTTTTCACCAATTGTCAGGAAGCAGTAACAAGGCAGGGAGTTGTCCTATGGATCATTTGCAGTCGATGCGAGTTTTCGTCAAGGTGGCGGATCTCGGCAGTTTTGCCCGCGCCGCGAGCGCCATGGATATTTCCAACGCGGTCGCCACCCGTCACGTTGCCGACCTCGAGGGCCGTCTTGGTACGCGGCTGCTCAATCGCACGACCCGCAGCTTGTCGCTGACCGAATCCGGTCAGGTCTACCTCGAGCGCGCCCGTCAGATTCTCGACGAACTGGAAGACGTCGAACAGATGGTGGTCGCTCGCAATCACGAACCCGTCGGCACGCTACGCATCGTCGCGCCCGTCGTGTTCGGGCTGCATAACCTCGCGCCCGTGCTGCAAACGTACGCGGAGCGCTATCCGAAAGTCATTCCCGACGTCACGCTGGTCGATCGTCAGGTGGACCTCGTCGAGGAGGGCTTCGACGTCGGCGTCGTGATCGCGCGGCAAATGCGCAGCGCGAGTATCGTTACGCGGCGTCTGACCACGGGCTGCATGACCGTCTGCGCGACGCCGGCTTATCTGGAAAAGCATGGCATGCCGACGCGTCCCGAACATCTGCTCGAGCACCCGTGCCTGAGCCTGCCATCCGAATACTGGGGCGATGAACGCGTGTTTACGGGGCCGGAAGGAGAAGTGCGCGTGCGGCCGTCGAACGTGATCGTCGCGAACAACACGGAGATGCTGAGACAGTTTGCGCTGCTCGGCATGGGCACCGCGATTCTGCCGAGCTATCTGATCGGTCGCGACATGACGCGCGGCCGGCTCGTGCGTTTGCTCGGCGATTACCGTTTGCCGCAGGTCGAGATCAATATTGCGTACCCAAGCCGCCGTCACCTGCCGGCCAAGGTGCGCACGTTCATCGATCATCTGGTCGAGCACTTCAACCAGACGCCGAACAGCGTGCTCGGCGAGCAGTGGATCAAGGACGGTCTGGAGCGTCCGGCGACGTCGGCCGCGTTCGAGACTGCCGAGTCGCGCGCACCGGAAGCGTTCGATGGCGCCGAGCCGCTGTCGCGGCTTCTCGATAGCGAGCTGTCGCCGGCCGTGCCGAAGCCGATGACGAAGTCGTCCAATCGCAGTCCACGCCCGACTGCGTTATCGCCGCTGTAAATCTCTGAATGTCGAAGCCCGCAGCGATGCGGGCCGGCATTAAAAAGGCGCAGTCACCTCAAGTGACTGCGCCTTTTTTCTTTTTTCATGGACAGATGCGGACTACACCGCGGGCTGTGCACGGATCGCCGACTGCGGTGGCTAATGTAGCTATTCCTGCTACCACCGCGAGCCGCCGATCCGAATCTCGCCCTACTAGCCGGTTTTTCGCGCCGCGGCCTTTTTCGCCGGTGCCTTCTTGGCCGCCGCGGTCTTGGCGGCGGGCGCCTTCTTCGCCGCCACCTTCTTTTCCGCCGGCTCGGCCTTCACGGCGACCGCGGTATCACCTTCGTCCGCTTCCGGCATCGCCTTGGCCGCGGAACGAGCACCCGAAGTCTTCGCCGCTGCGGTCTTCGCCGCCGCCGGCTCCTTCTTCTCGAATTCGAAGCCGATCTTGCCGTCGTTCTGCTTGACGAGGAAAGCTTTGAAGTTACGGCCGGTACGCGACGACTTGAAGTTCGTCAGCAGATCGGTGCGACCCTCCTCGAGCAGTTTGGCCATCTGCTCGCGGGCGATTTCCTGCTGCAGGATCACCTTGCCGGAACGGAAGTCGCACGACTTCGGATTCGCCACCGAGTTTTCGCAGACGTAGCTCATGCCATGCTCGAAAACGCGGCCTTGGCACTTCGGACACGCGCCGACCGGCTGCTGATCGGAGAAGTCGGGCGGCTCGCCGTCTTCGCCGGCCGCGTCCTGGCCGAAGTCGAACTCGAGCTTGTAATTCTTGATCTCGTCGTCGAGCGACAGTTTCAGGATCGCCGAGAACGGCCGCCCCATCTTGCTGCGGAAGCCCGACAGCGGCCCGATCGTCTTGTTCTGCAGCAGTTCTTCGACTTCGGCGATCTCGAACTGACGGCCGCCCGGAATCTTCGAGATCGAGAACTCGCACTTCGAGCACGCGAAACGCCGGTAGTTTTCCTTCACCTGGCCACCGCAATTCGGGCAAGGTGTCTGCAATGTCGCGTAATCGCCCGGGATCGTGTCGGAATCGTATTCCTTCGCGCGCTTGACGATAGTCTGCGTCATGCGCGCGATTTCCTGCATGAATGCGTCGCGTGGCAGGTTGCCGCGCTCCATCTGCGACAGCTTGTATTCCCATTCGCCGGTTAGCTCCGGCGCAGTCAGCTCCTTCACGCCGAGGCCGCGCAGCAGCGTCATCAGCTGGAAGGCCTTGGCGGTCGGAATCAGATCACGGCCTTCGCGGATCAGGTACTTTTCGGTGAGCAGACCTTCGATGATCGCCGCGCGCGTTGCCGGCGTGCCGAGCCCCTTGGCCGCCATCGCTTCGCGCAATTCGTCGTCTTCGACCAGTTTTCCCGCACCTTCCATCGCCGACAGCAGCGTCGCTTCGTTGTAGCGTGCGGGCGGCTTCGTGATCAGTTGCTGCGCGGCGATCTTGTCGGTCTTGACCTTTTCGTCCTTCTGCACCGGCACGAGGTTCGCGTCATCGCCGCTGGTTTCACGGCCGTAGATCTGCAGCCAACCCGGCTCGACGAGCACCTTGCCTTCGGTCTTGAAGTGATGGCCGACCACCTCGGTGATACGCGTCGTCACTCGGGATTCGGCGGCAGGGAAGAACACGGCGAGGAAGCGCTTCACGACGAGGTCGTAGAGCTTCTGCTCCGGCTCGGACAGATTCTTCGGTGCCTGCAGCGTCGGGATGATTGCGAAGTGGTCGCTGATCTTCGAGTTGTCGAAGATGCGCTTGTTCGGCTTCACCCAGCCCTTGTCGAGCACCTGCTTCGCGAACGGCAGGTAGTTGTTGCTCTCCTTGAGCATGCCGAGCGTCTGCTTGACCGTGTCCAGATAGTCTTCCGGCAGCGCGCGCGCGTCGGTACGCGGATAGGTCAGAACCTTGTGCTTTTCGTACAGCGCCTGAGCGAGACCCAGCGTGTTCTTCGCCGAAAAGCCGAAGCGGCCGTTGGCTTCTCGCTGCAGACTGGTCAGGTCGAAGAGCGCGGGCGACAGCTGTGTCGACGGTTTCGACTCCTCGGTCACCGTGCCGAGCTGTCCGCGGCAAGCCGCGACGATCGTCTCTGCCGCTGGCAACGCCCAGAGGCGCGAATCGCGCTTCTCCGGATCGAACTCGTCGCGCTTGAATTTCGGATCGAACCAGCGGCCTTCGTAGAAGCCGCCCGCGCAGACGAACTCCGCCTTCACTTCCCAGTAGTCGCGCGGCACGAAGCGTCGAATCTTCTCTTCGCGCTCGACGACGATCGAAAGCGTCGGCGTCTGCACGCGCCCGACCGTGGTCAGGAAAAAGCCGCCGCCCTTGCTGTTGAACGCGGTCATCGCGCGCGTGCCGTTGATGCCGACGAGCCAGTCCGCCTCCGAGCGGCAGCGCGCCGCGTCGGCGAGCGGCTGCATCTCTTCGTCGCTGCGCAGACGCGCGAAACCGTCGCGGATCGAGCCGGCCGTCATCGACTGCAGCCACAGCCGTTGCACCGGCTGTTTGGCTTTCGCGTGCTGCGCGATCAGGCGGAAAATCAGTTCGCCCTCGCGCCCCGCGTCGCATGCGTTGATCAGACGGTCGATGTCCTTACGCTTCATCAGCCTGGTCAGCACCTTCAGGCGCGACTCGCTCTTCGCGATCGGATTCAGATCGAAATGCGGAGGAATGACGGGCAGATTGGCAAAGCTCCACTTGCCGCGCTTGACTTCGTAGTCGTCGGGCGCGGCGATTTCCAGCAGGTGGCCCACTGCCGACGAAAGGACGTAGTCGTCGCTTTCGTAGTACTCGTCATGCTTGGTAAAGCCGCCCAAAGCGCGCGCGATGTCGTTCGCGACAGAAGGCTTTTCGGCGATGATCAGTGCTTTGGACATGACTCGATGTGAGGTTGGTAGATCCGGGTTGGTGGCCTTGAGCGCCAACATGGCGCGCGGCGCTCGCTTTGAGACCTCTTTCGACCCAATAACGACCGCTTTATAGCACAAGGTGCGAACCCAACGGGCCAAGTGCCATAAAAGCGCGTCATCATAATTGCGCGTCCAGCGGTTGATCAACTGCGGCAAACGCCGCGTGCGGACAGCGATGCCAGCCGCGATGCTGTCCCAAATGATCGGCGGGGGCCTGTGCCGCAAGCCGCGCGTCGCGAGACTTTCCGTTTGACCGGGCGGCGCGCGAGGCCGCCTTCAGGCGACCGCCAGCGCCGGTCGCAGCTTCGGCGCACCGGTTACGCCGGGCAGCGCGGTCAGATCCGACAGCATCCGCTCGACGATCGACACCTGTGGCAAAACCGTACCGAAAAACCGTGTCGTCACCGAGTCTTCGATCAGGACGGTCGGGAAATTCTCGACGTCCAGATCGTCGAACCGATCCGCATGAGTTTCGATGTCGATCCATGCGAAACAGACTTCCGGGTGCCGCTCGGCCAGTTGGTTGAAGGAGTCCCGGTACTCGCGACACGTTCCGCACCACTCCGCGCACAGGCATGCAACGAACAGCGTGTCGGGTTCGTTGACGCGCTCGGCGATCCGGTCCTGGTCGGTGTCGAGGTTCAGCGCGGGCATGAAGTGATTTCCTTGTGTGTTTTGTCGGGTGCTTTGGCGCGAATGTAGCATGGCCGGTCGCGAAAAGTTGCCAATCTGCATTGACGCCGGTCAGTCTCGGCTCAGTCATGATGGGCTCGCATGAAGCGGCCGCCGGGCAGCAGCGTGACCTCGCCGGCGAGTTCGAGCCGGAGCAAGGCGGCGTGCAGGGCGGCATTCTCCATCTCGGTACGGGCGGCGAGAATTTCAAGCGTGGTCGGCGAATGGCCGAGCGCGGCGAGCAGACGCTGCGCGTCAGGGGCGAGCGCCGGCTGCGGGGCCGGCCCGGACGCCGGTGAGTCGGCGAAGGCTGCGGTCGTAGCGGGCAAAGCGGTCCCACCCGACGAAACGTGCAAACCCGCATGCTCCAGCGGCACGGCCCGCTTCGCCGAGCGTCTCGCATCGCCCGCCGGCCGCCGGGCAAAACCGAGCTCCTCCAGCACCTCGTCAGGCGTTTCCACGAGCCGCGCTCCCTGCTTGATCATCCGATGACAGCCGCGCGACAACGGCGCGTAAATCGATCCGGGCAACGCGAACACGTCGCGCCCCATCTCATTGGCAAGCCGCGCGGTAATGAGCGAACCGGAACGCATAGCCGCCTCGACGATCACGACTCCGCTGACCAACCCAGCGATCAGCCGGTTGCGCTGTGGGAAGTTGGCGGCGCGTGCCGGCGTGCCGAGCGGCCACTCCGAGAGAATCGCACCCTGCGCCGCGATCTGCCGCGCGAGCGCTTGATGCGCGGCGGGATAGACGAGGTCCGCGCCGGTGCCGACCACCGCGACCGTTCCGCCGACACCTTCCAACCCGCCCCGATGCGCGGCGCCGTCGATGCCGAGTGCGAGCCCCGATACGACCGTCACGCCCGCCGCCGACAGCTCTCGCGCGAACCGCCGCGCATCCTCGATGCCCTGCGGCGTCGCGCTGCGGCTGCCTACCAGCGCGACCGCGCGCGTATGCAGCAGATCAAGCCGGCCCTTTATATATAGGAGCGGTGGCGGATCGGGCAACGTCAGCAGCGCGGGCGGATAGGCGGGATCGTCGAGCGTGACGATCTGGTTGCCCGGCTGCTCGCGCCATGCGAGCACCGCATCGAGCTGGCCGTCGAACGCTGGACCCGGCGGCGCCAGCACCGCGCGCGCCGCGGCGTCTCCGGCGACCTCCGCGAGCGTCTCCGGCGACTGCGCCAACAGCGCCTGCGGCAGCCCGAATGCGCCCAGCAACAGGCGCAACGCCGCGGGTTTTAGGCCCGGCGCAAGTGACAACCGCAGCCAGGCGGCAAGTTCGATACGGGTCGCGGGCAAGGTCTGCATGCGGGTCGCTCCTCTGGCGGGGCCTGCGGGCAGGCGGGCGCCATGCTAAAATTTTCATCATCCGAAATAAAAACGCGGAAATAAAACGGCAATGAGCCGCGAATAATCGCGGCGCCGCGCTTACCGGCGCGGGTTCGTCGTCGGGCGCACGAGGCGCGTTGAATCGAACCGGTTCGACATCATCTATCCTCTGCGTATTACGACGGGCTCACAACCTGGCCAAATGGCCAACGCGAGCCTCCAACGGTTGGCGGCGTCTCAAATCACACTCGAAATCATGGCTTTACTGAGCATCCTCAATTACCCGGACAAACGGCTGCACAAGGTGGCGAAGCCGGTCCCGGAGGTCAACGACCGTATCCGCCGTCTCGTCGCGGACATGGCCGAAACGATGTACGCGGCGCCCGGCGTCGGCCTCGCCGCCACCCAGGTGGACGTGCACGAACGCGTGATCGTGATCGACGTGTCGGAAACGCACGACGAACTGCTCGCGTTCATCAATCCGGAAATCGTCTGGTCGAGCGAAGAGAGGAAGTTGTCGGAAGAGGGCTGCCTGTCGGTGCCCGGGATCTACGACAACGTCGAGCGTGCCGAGAAAGTGCGCGTGCGTGCGCTCAACGAGAAGGGCGAAACGTTCGAGCTCGATTGCGAGGGGCTGCTCGCCGTGTGCATTCAGCACGAAATGGATCACCTGATGGGCCACGTGTTCGTCGAGTATCTGTCGCCGCTGAAGCAAACGCGCATCAAGAGCAAGATGAAGAAGCTCGCCCACGCGATGTAACGCGCTTTCAACTTGCCTACCGCCCCATTCATGAGTCATTCGTTGCGCGTCATCTTTGCCGGCACACCGGAATTCGCCGCGGCCGCGCTGGCCGCGATTCATGGCGCCGGGTTTGCCGTGCCGCTCGTCTTGACGCAGCCGGACCGGCCGGCGGGTCGCGGCATGAAGCTGCACGCGAGTCCGGTCAAGCGCTACGCGCAGGAGCACGGCCTCGCGGTTGCGCAGCCCACGTCGCTGCGCCGCGCTGGCAAATATCCACAGGAAGCCGCCGCCGGCATCGAGCAACTGCGCGCGACGCCGCACGACGTGATGGTTGTCGCCGCCTATGGACTGATCCTGCCGCAGGAAGTGCTCGACATTCCGCGCTTCGGCTGCATCAACATCCACGCGTCGCTGCTGCCACGCTGGCGCGGCGCAGCGCCGATTCATCGCGCGATCGAGGCGGGCGACGCGCAAACCGGCATCACGCTGATGCAGATGGACGCTGGACTCGACACCGGCGCGATGATTTCGGAAGTACGCACCCCCATCTCCGCCGACGACACCACCGCCACGCTGCACGACCGCCTCGCCGCGGACGGCGCGCAACTGATCGTCGACGCACTGATCGAGCTCGAGCGCAGCGGCAAGCTGACGTCGATCCCGCAACCGGCCGACGGCGTGACCTACGCCGAGAAAATCGCCAAGCACGAAGCGGCGCTCGACTGGCGCCGGCCGGCCGAGGCGCTTGCGCGTCAGGTGCGCGCGTTCGACCCGTTCCCCGGCGGCGCCGGCACGCTCGACGACGGCAGCACCGTCAAGATCTGGGCCGCCACCGCCGTGGCCTCGCCGGCGTCGGGCAGCAACAAGGCGCCAGGCACCATCGTCGAGGTTGCGCCCGCCGGCGTGCTGGTCGCTTGCGGCGAAGGTGCACTGCGTCTGACGCAATTGCAGAAGCCCGGCGGCAAGCGCCTGCCGGTGCGCGAATTCCTTGCTGGCTCGCCGCTCGCCGCAGGCCAGCGCTTCCAGCTTCCCAAGGCGCAATAAGCGCGTGTCGCACGCCGGAGCATCGTCCATTCGGCCGGTGTTCTCCGCGCCCGCCGCGAGCGCGACGCGCGTTAGAATCCTCCATGCAGCAGACCGGGTTTTCGAGGGTGCATCACATGTTCGGCATCGTCCATTTCGAGTTTTTCATCGTCGCGGTTTTTCTCCTGAACATCACGCCGGGGCCGGATACCGCTTATATCGTCGGGCGCAGCGTCGCCCAAGGCCGCGGCGCGGGGCTGATGTCGGCGCTCGGCATTTCGGCGGGCTGCTGCATTCACTCGCTTGCCTGCGCGTTTGGGCTGACCGCGCTGCTGGCCGCGTCGGCCACGGCGTTCACCATCGTCAAATTCGTCGGCGCGATTTATCTGATCTATCTGGGGGTGCGCCTGATCTTCGCGAAGCCGGCCGCTGATGCGCCGGTCGGCGATGCGCGCGCGTCGTCCACGCCCAAGTCGCTGCGGCAGTTGTTCCTGCAGGGCTTCTGGACCAACGTTCTGAACCCGAAAGTCGTGCTGTTCTTCGTGTCGTTCTTCCCGCAATTCGTCACGACGGGCAGCGAACACAAGACCTTCGCGTTTCTCACGCTCGGCGCGGTCTTCGTGCTGATGAGCATGGTCTGGAACAGCTTCGTCGCGTGGATCGCGGGAAGCGTCACGCAGCGTTTCTCGGGCAAACCGGCGGTCAAGCGCTGGCTCGATCGCGGCGTCGGCAGCGCGTTCGTCGGCCTGGGCATCAAACTCGCGAGCGCCTCGCGATGATTGAATTTTCCCGCATCGCCCATATCTAACATTTCGCTTACAATCTGGCGCCGCAATCGCGCGGCACGGAGATGAAGGCCACGCTCGGGGCAAGGAGTTGCAGACATGTTTAACTGGGTGAAAACCGCGATGTTGATGGCCGCGATTACGGCCCTTTTCATCGTGATCGGCGGGATGATCGGCGGGTCGCGCGGCATGATGGTCGCGCTCGTGATCGCTCTTGGGATGAATTTCTTCTCGTACTGGTTCTCCGACAAGATGGTCCTGCGCATGTACAACGCGCAGGAAGTCGACGAAAACAGCGCGCCGCAGTTCTATCGGATGGTGCGCGATCTCGCCACGCGCGCGAACCTGCCGATGCCGCGCGTCTACCTGATCAACGAAGACGCGCCGAACGCGTTCGCCACCGGCCGCAACCCGGAGCACGCGGCAGTCGCGGCGACCACCGGCATTCTGCGCGTACTGTCCGAGCGCGAAATGCGCGGCGTAATGGCGCACGAACTCGCGCACGTGAAGCATCGCGACATTCTGATCTCGACGATTTCGGCGACCATGGCCGGCGCGATTTCCGCGTTGGCGAACTTCGCGATGTTCTTCGGCGGCCGCGACGAAAACGGCCGTCCCGCGAACCCGATCGCGAGCATCGCGGTTGCGCTGCTCGCGCCGATTGCCGGTGCGTTGATCCAGATGGCGATTTCGCGTGCGCGCGAATTCGAAGCCGACCGGGGCGGCGCGCAGATTTCGGGCGACCCGCAGGCACTGGCGTCGGCGCTCGACAAGATCCATCGCTATGCGAGCGGCATTCCGTTCCCGACGGCCGAGGCGCATCCGGCCACCGCGCAGATGATGATCATGAATCCGCTGTCGGGCGGCGGTATCGCGAGTCTGTTCTCGACGCACCCGGCGACCGAGGAACGCATCGCGCGTTTGATGGAAATGGCGCGCACCGGGCGCTTCGACTGAGGCGCCGCGTCGCTCGGCGCGTCGAGCCTGAAGTACTGAAGAGCGGGCCCGCGAGGCCCGCTTTTTTTCACACTGTTCGTCGCCACTGCACGACAGCGTCTGCGGCCACCACCCACGCATGGCGGCGCCCCACCGGCGCCACGCTACAATGTGCGCTGATTGCGCCGCGCGCACCGTGCGGCTTGCCCTTGCTCCCTTCATGACTCCAAAGCCTTCTTCGCGTTCTGCTTCCTCGTCGGCGCGTTCGCGCGAATCCCGTTTGTCGACGCTGCAACTGTCGCCCGAATCGCTCGGGTTCGCACTCGATTGCGCGGCCCAGGCCGTTGGCGCCGTGCGTCTCGGCGCGGCCTTGCCCGCGGCGCTGCAAAGCGTTTTCGTGGCGGTGCCCGAGGACAACGCCGCAGCGGCGCGCGGCGCGGTGCAGGATATCGCCTATCGCACGCTGCGCCGTCTCGCAACCGCCGAGTGGCTGATCGCGAAGCTGGTGAAGAAGGCGCCTCCGCCGCACGTCGCGCATGTGCTCGCGTGCGCGCTCGCGCTGCTCGTCGACGACGAAGCGAGCGCTGCCTACACGCCGTTCACGGTCGTCGACCAGGCGGTCAGGGTGATTGGCGCGCGTCGCGAGTTCGCGTTCGCGAAGGGGCTCGTCAACGCGGTGCTGCGCAACTTCTTGCGCGAGCGCGACACGTTGCTCGCCTCCGTGCAAGCCGATGAAGTAGCGCGCTGGAACTATCCGGCCTGGTGGATCGACGCGGTGAAGCGCGCATGGCCCGAGGCGTGGCAATCGGTGCTGGCCGCCGGCAACACGCAAGGTCCGCTGACGTTGCGCGTGAACGCGCGCCATTCGACGGTCGACGCCTATCTGCAAGTGCTGCAACGCCAGCAGATCGCCGCAAGCAAGGCTGGCGAGTACGCGGTCACGCTCGCGACGCCAATGCCGGTCGAGCGCATTCCGGGCTTCAGCGAAGGTGTCGTGTCCGTGCAGGACGCAGGGGCGCAACTCGCCGCGCAATTGCTCGGCGTGCGCGACGGCATGCGCGTGCTCGACGCATGCGCGGCCCCTGGCGGCAAGACCGGGCATCTGCTCGAACTCGCCAACATTCAACTGGTCGCGCTCGAAAGCGATGCGTCTCGCGCGCGCCGCATCGGCGAAAACCTGCGGCGTCTGAAGCTCGAAGCGGAAGTGCGCATCGGCGACGCGGGCAACCCCGCGCAATGGCACGACGACCTCGACCAGCCGTTCGACCGCATCCTCGCCGACGTGCCGTGCTCGGCGTCGGGCATCGTGCGGCGTCATCCGGATATTCGCTGGCTGCGTCGTCAGTCCGATATCGCCGCGCTCGTCGCCGAACAGCGCCGCATTCTCGACGCGCTGTGGCCGCTCGTGAAACCGGGCGGCGAGTTGCTTTACGTCACCTGTTCGATCTTCCCCGAAGAGGGCGAGTTGCAGGCACAGTGGTTTGGAAACCAGCACCAGGATGCGGTACGATTGGACGCGCCGGGGCAGCTTTTACCCTCAGTTGCCCGCGCGCCCGCCGACCCATCGGCCGGTTCTCATGCTGGACGACCCGCTGAATTCAGCTCCGGCACGAACTCAGACCACGACGGATTTTTCTACGCGCGCTTTCAGAAACGGTGACCATAAAACGCTTCTTCCCGCTTCGGCTCGCTGCCGTGCTCTGGATCGCGCTGGCCGTCTGGCTTGCAGCGCCGGGCGCGGCGCACGCTGACTCGATCGCGGTGCAGCGGGCGTCGCTGCAGGCCGACAACGGCGGCTGGAGTCTCGACGCGCATTTCGAATTCGAGCTGAACAGCAATCTCGAAGACGCGGTCAACAAAGGCATTCCGCTTTATTTCACGACCGATTTCGAACTGAGCCGGCCGCGCTGGTACTGGTTCGACGAGCAGCCGGTCAGCGTGTCGCAAAGTTTGCGGCTGTCGTTCCAGCCACTCACGCGCGAATATCGCGTGTCGAGCGTGCAGTCGGGCGGCTTGCAACTCGGCTTTTCCACGCTCAACGATGCGCTCGCGGTGATCAAACACGTGACGTCGTGGCACGTGATCGACCGCAATCAGGTGCGGGTCGGTGAAACCTATAACGCGTCCGTGCGCATGCAACTCGACATCGGGCTGATGCCCAAGCCGTTCCAGATCGACGCGGTGAACAACCGCGACTGGAACCTCGCCTCCGATTGGAAGCGCTTCACTTTCACGGCCGCCGATCGTGCTAAATAAAGTGCGCTCATCTTCCACCAGTGTCAGCAGCATCGTCGTGCGCGTGCTCGTGTCGACGGTCGCGGTGACGGCCGTGTTGCTGCTCGTGTTGCTGGCCGCCGCCAGCGCGAACACCGAATTCTTCGACCGCTATTACCAGTGGCTGTATGCGGCCAACGTCGCGGTCGCGTTGATCTTTCTGCTGGTGGTGGCGACGCTCGTCGTCATCATCATCGTGCGATTACGCACGGGCAAATTCGGCACACGGCTGCTCGCGAAGCTCGCGTTCTTCATGGCGCTGGTCGGTGTGGTGCCGGGCGGCATCATCTACATCGTGTCGTATCAGTTCGTGTCGCGCAGCATCGAGTCGTGGTTCGACGTGAACGTCGAAACCGCGCTCGCGTCCGGCCTCAACCTCGGGCGCGGCATGCTCGACGCGTCGCTGTCCGATCTGCAGACGAAGGCGCGTCTGATGTCCGAGCAGCTCGCGAGCGCGGATGCGGCCGGCACCACGTTGACGCTGCTGCGTTTGCGCGACCAGTTCGGTGTGCAGGACGCGACGATCGTCGAGCCGACCCGCAGCATGTCTGGCGCGACGCCGGACATGCACGTGGTCGCGCAGGCGTCCGGCAACTACGCGATGCTGCTGCCGAACGATCTGCCGACACCGCTGATGATCGAGCAGGCGCGTGGCCACGGCTATGCGGCGATCGAAGGCGAAGTGGACGGCGATCCGAATGCGCACGGCGGCAAGGGAGCGCTGCGTCTGCGCGTGGTGCAGCGTATTCCCGATGCGAACGCGTCGCTATTGCAGCCCGCCGAGCGCTTCCTGCAACTGACGCAGCCGGTCTCGACGACACTCGCGCGCAATGCCGACTCGGTGCAGCGCGCGTATCGCGAGTATCAGGAGAAGGCGCTCGGCCGCACCGGCTTGCGCAAGATGTACATCGGCACGCTGACCCTGTCGCTGTTTCTCGCGACCTTCATCGCGATGATGCTCGCGCTGGCGCTCGGCAATCAGCTCGCGCGGCCGCTATTCCTGCTCGCGCAGGGCACGAAGGAAATCACCGAGGGCGACTACACGCCAAAGCGCGAGATCAAGTCGCGCGACGAACTCGGTTTCCTCACGCAGTCGTTCAATGCGATGACGCGGCAGTTGTCGGAAGCGCGCGGGGCGGTCGAGAAAAATCGTATCGCGCTCGAGCATTCGAAGGCGTATCTCGAGAGCATCCTCGCGAACCTGACCGCGGGTGTGTTCGTGTTCGACCGGCAATTCCGGCTGACCACCGCGAATCGAGGCGCCGAGCGGATTTTCCGTCAGCCGTTCCAGACGGTGCTCGGCTCGTCGCTCGATCAGATCGGCGTGCTCGGCGAATTCGGCGCGATTGTGCGCAAGGCATTCGCCGATCGCGAAGCGGCGAGTGAAGACGGCCATGACGACAACGGCCATTGGCAGCAGCAGTTCTCGGTGCCGGTGCCCGGCGAAACCGAGCCGCTCACGCTGCTCGTGCGCGGCGCGCGCCTCCTCGCGGCGAACGAGCGCGACGCTGAAGGCATGCAGACCGCGGGCTACGTGATCGTGTTCGACGACATCTCCGACGTGATCTCCGCGCAGCGTTCGATCGCATGGGGCGAAGTCGCGCGGCGCCTCGCGCACGAGATCAAGAATCCGCTCACGCCGATTCAACTGTCGGCCGAACGGTTGCAGATGAAGCTCGCCGACAAGCTTGCGCCGTCGGATGCGGACGTGCTGAAGCGCGGCGCGACGACGATCGTCAATCAGGTCGCCGCGATGAAGCAGATGGTCGACGATTTCCGCGACTACGCGCGCACACCGCCCGCGGTACTCGCGCATCTGCAATTGAATGGTCTGGTCAGCGAGGTGCTCACGCTGTACGGTATCGAAGAAGGCAAGGGCGCGATCCAGGTCGAGCTGGCGGCCTTGCCCGCGATACGCGGCGACGCGACGCAGTTGCGTCAGGTGATCCACAACCTGCTGCAGAACGCGCAGGACGCGGTCGCCGAAGTCGCGCATCCGCGTGTTTTGCTCGAGACGAGGACAGTAGAATACGGAGACCCCGACGCGCAAGGCAAGGCGCGCGTCGCGGTCCGTCTGACAGTGTCGGACAACGGACCAGGCTTCCCCGCGCGTATCCTCACGCGCGCGTTCGAGCCGTACGTGACGACCAAGGCCAAGGGTACGGGTCTAGGGCTTGCGATGGTCAAGAAGATCGTCGACGAACATGGCGCGCGCATCGACATTCGCAATCGCATGAAGGCCGGCGACGTGATCGAAGGCGCGCAGATTTCGATTCTCTTCCTTCAACTGGCGGACGACCCCGCGCAGCCGGGTGCACCTGGTTCGGGTGCCCATCCGGCGCACGGCGGCGCGTCGCAGGGAACGACAAAAGCAACAGTGCAGACAAGGGCAGCGTAAATGGCAACCATCCTGGTGGTAGATGATGAAATGGGCATCCGGGAACTGCTCTCGGAGATCCTCAGCGACGAGGGACACGTCGTGGAGGCCGCTGAAAACGCGCAGGAGGCGCGCGAGTTCCGTCTGCGTCAGGCGCCGGACCTCGTGCTGCTCGACATCTGGATGCCGGACACCGACGGCGTGACGCTGCTCAAGGAATGGGCCGCGCAAGGTCAATTGACGATGCCCGTGATCATGATGTCCGGTCACGCGACGATCGACACCGCGGTCGAGGCCACCAAGATCGGCGCGCTCAACTTCCTCGAAAAGCCGATCGCGTTGCAGAAGCTATTAAAGGCGGTCGAGCAGGGACTCGCGCGTGGTAACGCGGCGGCCGTGCCTGGCGGCGTGGCTGCGAAGCCGGCGTTGCCGGTCAGCGCATCGTCAGTCGCGTCGGCGGCCGCGTTGCCGATACTGTCGTCCGATGGCGTCGGCGGCGGCACGCTCGTCGCGCAAACCGCGTCGATCTCGTTCGACATTCCGCTGCGCGATGCGCGCGATGCGTTCGAGCGCGCGTACTTCGAATATCACCTCGCGCGCGAGAACGGCAGCATGACGCGTGTCGCGGAGAAGACCGGTCTCGAGCGCACGCATCTTTATCGCAAGCTGAAGCAACTCGGCGTCGATCTCGGCAAGAACAAAGGGGAGTGAGCGCCACGTATTGCATGCGAACGCGGCCCGGCAGATTATTTATGAAAGGGCTTGCTGAACTGCGGATCGCTTGATATAGTTTCGTTCTTCGTTGGCCCGGTAGCTCAGTTGGTAGAGCAGCGGATTGAAAATCCGCGTGTCGGTGGTTCGATTCCGCCCCAGGCCACCAGGATTCAGCCCCAGGAAATCGCAAGATTCCCTGGGGCTTTTCCGTTTGGCGGACAAGTCGTCACTTCGGCTTGCCATGCAGTTGAAGCCGCGCGGGTGGGACAGCTGGCGTCGGCGACATTCGGTGTCGCGTGATAAAATCGCGCCAGTTCAAGGACTTGCATGCAGGCATCGCACGCGGTCGTGCGCCGCGCGAATGCAGTGCCGAGCATGTCGCACCGAAGCACCCAATCCTTCGCCCGACGATCGGCGGTATAAGCGCCCAGCCACGTTCCCGCGCAACGCGCGACCTATACTGCTTTGGGCCGGCACAGTGCCGGCACACGTCGCGCCGCGTTGCTTGCATGGCGCACCTCGCGCAGCGCGACGTGGCACTCTCATTCACGGAGTATCACGGTGATCCGCAAAGACGCTAAGCGTAGCGCGCTCGTGCTGTTTTCCGGCGGCCAGGATTCCGCCACGTGTCTTGCGTGGGCGCTCGAC
The DNA here is from genome assembly GCF_050436525.1 of Paraburkholderia sp. 35.1. Lineage (NCBI taxonomy): Bacteria > Pseudomonadati > Pseudomonadota > Betaproteobacteria > Burkholderiales > Burkholderiaceae > Paraburkholderia > Paraburkholderia sp. 35.1. The sequence goes on from NZ_JBNDMJ010000003.1 coordinate 2,015,041, forward strand.
CGTTACGACACGGTCGAAACGGTCGGCTTCGATTATGGTCAGCGTCATCGTGTCGAACTCGAATGCCGCGAAGGATTCCGTCAGGCCGTCGTGCGTGCGTTTCCGGCGTGGGCCGATCGTCTCGGCGACGATCACACGATCGACCTGTCGCTGCTCGGCGCGATCAGCGACACCGCGATGACGCGCGAGATCGAAATCGAAGCCACGGCCAATGGCTTGCCGAACACGTTCGTGCCGGGCCGCAATCTGATGTTCATGACGATCGCCGCGGCCATCGCGTATCGGCGAGGTTTGCAGGTGCTGGTCGGCGGGATGTGCGAGACGGACTTCTCGGGCTACCCCGATTGCCGCGACGACACGATGAAGGCGCTGCAGGTCGCGCTGAATCTCGGCATGGACGCGCGTTTCGCGCTGGAGACGCCGCTGATGTGGCTCGACAAGGCCGACACGTGGCGCCTCGCGCGCGCGCTCGGCGGCGACGCATTGGTGGAACTGGTGCGCGTCGAGACGCATACCTGCTACGTCGGCGAACGGGCCGAGTTGCACTCATGGGGCTTCGGCTGCGGCGAATGCCCGGCATGCCGGTTGCGCAAACGTGGCTATGAGGCCTACCTCGCCGGCGAAAAAGTCACCGAGCCGGTCTGACGGCTCGCGCGAGAGCGCCCATCATTGAGCATCGTTGATTCAGGAACACAGGACAGAAAGCAGCATGACGTACGCGGTCAAGGAAATTTTCTACACGTTGCAGGGCGAGGGCGCGAATGCCGGGCGGCCGGCCGTGTTCTGCCGTTTCGCGGGCTGCAATCTGTGGTCCGGCCGCGAAGAGGATCGCGCGGACGCCGTCTGCCGTTTCTGCGACACCGACTTCGTCGGCACCGACGGCGAGAACGGCGGCAAGTACCGCACACCTGACGAACTGGTCGCGATGATCGCGTCGCAATGGCCGCAAGGCGAGGGCGAACGCTTCGTCGTGTGCACTGGCGGCGAGCCGATGCTGCAGCTCGATCAGCCGCTCGTCGACGCGCTGCACGCGGCCGGCTTCGAGATCGCGATCGAGACCAACGGCTCGCTGCCGGTGCTCGACACGATCGACTGGATCTGCGTGAGCCCGAAGGCCGACGCGCCGCTCGTCGTGACGAAGGGCAACGAACTGAAGGTCGTGATCCCGCAGGACAACCAGCGCCTCGCCGACTACGCCAAGCTCGACTTCGAGTATTTCCTCGTCCAGCCGATGGACGGCCCGTCGCGCGACATCAACACGAAGCTCGCGATCGACTGGTGCAAACGTCATCCGCAGTGGCGCCTGTCGATGCAGACTCACAAGTATCTGAACATTCCCTGATTTGCCGTGCTGACGATTACCCGAAAACTCGAATTCGACGCGGGCCACCGCATTCCCGATCACCGCAGCCAGTGCCGTAATCTGCATGGCCATCGCTACGTGCTCGAAATCACGCTGCTAGGCGATCTGGTCGACACCGAAGGCGCGCCCGATCGCGGCATGGTGATGGACTTTGCCGACGTGAAGTCGCTCGCCAACGAGCACCTGGTCGACAAGTGGGACCACGCGTTTCTCGTCTACGAAGGCGACACGCAGGTGCGTGGCTTCCTCGACAGCATGGCGGATCACAAGACGGTCGTGATCGATCGCATTCCGACCGTCGAAAACCTCGCCGCGGTTGCGTTCGACATTCTCGCGAACGTCTACGACGCGCACTACGGCGTGAACCTGCGCCTGCACAAAGTGCGTCTGTACGAGACGCCGAATTGCTGGGCCGAGGTGGTCCGCGACTCGCTTCCCACCTGAATCCACGCCCCGCCGCGCGAACGAACTTCTCGCGTTATTGTCACGGTATGATCGTTCCGACCAACACACGGAGCGAGACATGCCGGTCACCGCATCGCGTCGCAGCAGGCAACGAGGCCGTCAGCGCCCCGGTGCCTGCCTGATCCACTATCTGGCCCCGCTTCGCATTGCAAACCTGCGCGAGGCCAGCCGATGAGCACCTTCACCAACTCCCTCAAACAACGTCTGAAGGACAATGCGCCGCTGATCGGGCTGTGGTTGTCGCTCGGCAGCGAGGCCGCCGCGGAAGCACTCGCGCACGCCGGCTTCGACTGGCTGCTGATCGACATGGAGCACGCGCCCAACGATAGCGGCGGCGTCGAATCGCAATTGCGCGCGATTGCCGCCGCCCATCTGCCGAGCGAGCCGGTGGTGCGGGTGCCCGCGAGCGAGCCGTGGCTCGTCAAGCGCGTGCTCGACGCCGGCGCGCGCACGCTGATGTTCCCGAACATCGAATCCGCTGAAGACGCGGCACGCGCCGTGCGGCTCACCCAATATCCGACCGCCGAGGCGCTCGACGGCCTGCGCGGCGTCGCGGGCGTCGTGCGCGCGGCCGGTTACGGCATGCGGCGTGATTACGTGCAGACGGCCAACGCACAGATCGCGACGATTGTGCAGATCGAATCGGCGCGCGGCTTGCAGGAGGTCGAGCAGATCGCGGCGACGCCGGGCGTCGATTGCCTGTTCGTCGGGCCGGCCGATCTGGCCGCGAGCCTTGGTCATCTCGGCGACGCGAAACACGCGGACGTGCAGGCGGCGATGGCGCGTATCGTCAGCGCGGCGGACAAAGCCGGCATTGCCGCCGGCATCTTCGCGATGGACGTGGCGAGCGCGCGGCAGCATCGCGACGCCGGTTTTCGCTTCGTCGCGCTAGCCGCCGACGTGATCTGGATGTTGCGCGCGACGCGCCAGGCATTACAGGAGGTGAGGTCATGAACGGCAGAGTGCAGAGGGGCGCCGGGCGGATGATCACGCGAGTGACCGCGCAAGTGACCGCGCAAGTGACCATGGCGGTGGCGCTGCTCGCGACTGGCGCGTGGAACGCCGCGTATGCACAGGATCACGTCGCCAAGGCGAACGATCCGCAGACGCAATCCGCGGTGGCCGACTACAACGCCGGCAATCTTGGCGCGGCGCTGAGCGAATTCCGCCAGGCCGCCGAGCGCGGCAGCCGGCTTGCGCAGTTCAACTACGCGATGATGCTGCTCAACGGCGAAGGCACGCCGGTCAACGTCGACGAAGGCAAGAAGTGGCTGCGTAAGGCCGCCGACGCGAACATGTCGCACGCGCAATACGTGTACGGCAAGATGTACGACGATGGCGAGTTCGTCGGGCGCGATCCGGTGGAGGCGCATCGCTGGTTCATGAAGGCGGCCGCGCAGGGCCATGTGCAGGCGGAGCTCGCACTCGCGAATCAGTTCCTCGACGGACGCGGTACCGAGCGTGACAACAAGCAGGCGTTCGTCTGGTACAAGAAAGCGGCGCAGGGCGGCGACATGACCGCGCAGTATGTGACCGGCTCGTTCTACGAGCGTGGCGGCGATGGCGTCGACCGGAATCTGAATGTGGCGCGCGCATATTACGCGGCCGCGGCGGCGCAGGGCGATCCGGCCGCGCGCCTGAAGTATCAGCAGTTGAGCGCGCAGCTGCGCGATCAGAAGGAAGTGAAGCCGCAGTAATGAAGCAGCAATAAAGCAAAAGGGCGCTCGCAACGAGCGCCCTTTTTTGCATTGTCGTTTGCTAGCGTGCCGCTAGCTACGGGTTAGCTCTGCATCAACCGCTTCTGTCGCGCGACGCTCATGATCAGCCCGATCGCGACGCCCAATGTAGTCAGCGCGGTGCCACCGTAACTCATGAACGGCAACGGCACGCCGACCACCGGCAGAATCCCGCTCACCATGCCGATATTGACGAACGCGTACGTGAAGAACGCCATCGTCAACGAGCCGGCCAATAATCGCCCGAACAATGTCGCGCCGTTGGCCGCGATGTAGAGCCCGCGCGCGATCAATAGCATGTACAGCGTGAGCAGCACGATTCCGCCTGCCAAACCGAACTCTTCCGAAAACACCGCGAAGATGAAGTCGGTGTGCTTCTCGGGGATGAACTCCAGATGCGCCTGCGTACCCTTCAGCCAACCCTTGCCGAGCGGGCCGCCCGAGCCGATCGCGATCACCGCTTGAATCGTGTGGAAGCCTTTGCCGAGCGGGTCCGAGGTCGGATCGAGCAGCGTGCAGATGCGGTGCTTCTGGTAGTCGTGCATCAGCGGCCACTGCACTTCGGGCTGACAGATCTTGTCCTGGAACGCCGCGATCGACGCAACCGCAATCACGGCCGCGATCAGCACCGGCACGATCAGCTTGAAGCTCAGCCCCGCGAAGTAAATCACGAACAGGCCGGCCGCGAACACGAGCACGGCCGTGCCGAGGTCGGGCTGCTTCGCGATCAGGCCGACCGGCACGATCAGGATCACGAAGCCGACCAGGTAGTCGTACCAGCGCATCACGCCTTCGCGGCGCTGGTAGTACCAGGCGAGCATCAGCGGTGTGGCGATCTTCATGATTTCCGATGGCTGGATCACCACGCCGACGTTGATCCAGCGCTTCGCGCCCTTGCGCGTAAGGCCGAACATAGCGACCGCGACCAGTAGCGCGATCCCGAACGCGTAGAGCGGGACCGCGAAGCGCATCAGCGTATTGGGCGGCACATTGGCGAGCCCCCACATCAGCACGAAGGTGAGCAGGATGTTGCGCAACTGGTCTTCGACACGGCCCGGCATATCGAGCGTCGCGCTGTACAGCGTGACGATGCCGACGCACAGCAGCAGAAACACGATCAGTGCGAGCGGACGGTCGAAGCCTACGAACATCCGCTTGATGCGCTCGAGCCAGGCGCGCTTGTCGAATTGCATGCCTTTCTCCTTATTCGTCGATGCCGCCGGCGGCCGGCTGGCGCGGCGACGCGCCCTGGAAGCTGTCCTCGCGCGATGGTGCCGCGACGCTCGGCGCCGGCTCGCTTGCCGGACGGGGCTGGTGCGGGGCGCCGGACGTACGCGACGCGGACTTCTTTGCCACGGACGAAGCCGATGCCGGCTTCGCCGCCGAGGCCGCGCGCGCTGCGGTGGCCGAAGCCGCTGCCGGCGCGGTGGCCGGCACCGTTGCCGCCGCGCCAGACGACGCCGCCACCGGCGCAGACGCGCCATTCGCGCCCGAAGCCGCAACGGCCGCCGACGCACCGGAGGCCACCGCGGCAGCCGCCGCCCCTGGCATCGGCAGTGCCTTGAAGCCCGCCGCAATCTTGAGCGGCTGAGCGCCATCATGCGACACAGGCGTATCGCCGACCTGCGGCGCGGATGCTTCGAGCGTGGTCGATGCCGCTACCGCGACGGCCGCTTCTTCCGCGCCGGGCTTGTTCTTGCCGACCAGGTAATAGTCGAGCACCCTGCGCGCGATCGGACCGGCCGCCTCCGCGCCCCAACCGCCGTTTTCGACGACCAGCGCGAGTGCGATCTTCGGTTGATCGGCCGGCGCGAAGGCGATGAACAGCGCGTGATCGCGCAAATTCTCCGCAACCGCGTGACCTTTGTAGTTCGCGCCTTGGAGCGAGTACACCTGCGCGGTACCGGTCTTGCCGGCCGCCTGATATGGCGCGCCCGCGAATACTTTGGCCGCCGTGCCGTTCGTGACCACGCCTTCCATCGCGCGCTTGATGAAGTCGATGTCCTGCTGCTTGACCGCGATCTTGTCGCTCGGATCGCGCACCACCGGCCGCGTGTCCTTCGTGATCGGATTCTCGATGTCGCGCACGAGGTGCGGCTTCATCACGACGCCGTTGTTCGCGAGCGTTGCGGTGGCATGGGCGAGCTGCAGGATCGTGAACGAGTTGTAGCCCTGGCCGATGCCGAGGCTGACCGTTTCGCCTTCGTACCACTTCTGCTGCTCGGGGCGGCGGTACGCGTGGCGCTTCCAGTCGGTCGACGGCAGGATGCCCTTCGCTTCGCCGGCGATGTCGATGCCGGTGATCTGCCCGAAGCCCCACGGCTTCATGAAGTTCGCGATGTTGTTGACGCCGAGATCGTGCGCGAGCATGTAGAAGTACGTGTCGTTCGACACGACGATCGCGCGGTTCATGTCGATCCAGCCTTGGCCCGAGCGCACGTCGTTGCGGAACGTGTGGCCGCCGAACGTGTAGTAACCGGGGTCCTGGAAGCCCCAGCTCGGCGTGCGCTTGTGCAGCGTCAGCGCGGCGAGCGCCATGAACGGCTTGTAGGTCGAGCCCGGCGGATAGGTGCCGTGCAGCGGCCGGTTCAGGAGCGGATGGTCGGGCGAGTTGTTCAGCTCGTCCCAGCTCTGCTGGTCGATGCCGTCGACGAAGGAATTCGGATCGAAGCTCGGCGCCGACACGAATGCGAGCACGTCGCCGGTGGACGGCTCGATCGCGACGAGCGCGCCGCGGTGTCCGGCGAACGCCTGCTCGGCGACCTGCTGAAGGCCGATGTCGAGCGACAGCACGAGGTTGTTGCCCGGGGTCGCCTGGGTGCGCGACAGCGTACGCACCGGGCGGCCGCCCGCCGTCACCTCGACTTCCTCGAAACCGGTCTGGCCGTGCAGCTCGGTCTCGTAGCTCTGCTCGACGCCGATCTTGCCGATGTAATCGGTGCCCTTGTAGTTGTTCGCGTCAAGACGCGGATCGTAGTGATCCGGATCGCTGTCGTTCTGATCGCTGGCGTCGTCGATGCGGTCCTGGTCGCGTTGCGAAATCCGTCCGATGTAGCCGATCACGTGCGCGGCGGTCGGCCCGAGCGGGTACTGGCGGAACAGCCGCGCGCGCACTTCGACGCCAGGGAAGCGGAAGCGCTGCGCGGTGAAGCGCGCGACTTCGTCGTCGGTCAGGCGCGTGCGGATCGGCAGACTTTCGAAGTTCTTCGAGTCTTCCTGCAGCTTCTTGAAGCGGCGACGGTCGCGCGCATCGATCGACACGACGGTGGCGAGGTTGTCGATCACGTTATCGAGCGTGTCGTTCAGCTTCGACGGGGTGATTTCAAGCGTATAGGCCGAGTAGTTCTTCGCGAGCACGACGCCGTTCCGGTCGGTGATGATGCCGCGGTTCGGCACGATCGGCGCGACGGAGATGCGGTTTTCATCGGCTTGCAGCGAGTACTTGCTGTAGTGCCAGACCTGCAGGAACAGGAAGCGGAAGCCGATCAGCCCGAAGCAGACAAACACGAACAGGCCCGCCGCCGCGACGCGCAGGCGGAATTTCGTGAGCTGCTGTTGAGTGTCCTTGAATTCGGTCATGCGATTCTGCAAAAGGCCGGCATGCGGCCATCAAGAGTGTGCGCCCAAACTGGCCGCGGCCGGTGGGCCCGATGCGGGATCAAATGGGGCGAGTATCGTCCGGGTCGGCGGGGCGGCGCTGCGGCATCAGCAGCAAGATGCTGGCGACCGGCCATAGCGCCGCTTCGACGAAACCGTCGATCAGATAACTCCAGCCTGGAAACGCCGCGCCGGTCAACAACCGGATCACGAACGGCACCAGTTGCGCGACGACGAGCAGCGGCATCACCGCGAACATTTGCACGCCGAGCGACATCCACAGCACGCGGCGGTGAATCGTGATCGCGCCGTACGAGAGCAGCGTGTAGGCGAGCGCGTGCTCGCCGAGCAGGCTCGCGTTGTGCACGTCCATCAGCAGACCGAGCAGAAAAGCGATGCCCATGCCCACCTTGCGCGGCTGATGGACATTCCAGAACAGCAGCACGAGTGCGACGAAATCGGGCACGCCGGCGAGACGCCCCCACGGCATCAGGTTCAGCAGGAACGCGGAAGCGAGGCTGAACGCGATGAAGTACGGGTTGACAGGCTGCAGGATGTATTGCGGGCGATTCATGGCTGAGCCCCCGGCTCGGCTTGCGGCTTCACGTTCTTCGCGGCGGCCGGCTTTTCGGCTTTCCTGTCGGCTGCGGGCTTGTCGGACTTCTTGTCGGCCGCAGCTTTGCCCGGCGCCTTTTCCACGGATTTGGCTGCGGGCTTTTCGGTCGCCGCTTTGTCGGCGGCGTTCCTGTCGGCTGGCCTGGCGGCGGATTTGTCCGCCGCGCCCTTGCCGTCCGCTGCTTTGGCGCCCTTCTTCGCTTTCGCTTCCTTCGCGACGGTTGCCGCGTCGGGTTCGTCCGCCGGGCGCGGCGGCGCGTTGTTCTGGACGTGCAGCACGAGCACCTGACGCGCACCGCGCACCGCGGCGACCGGCAGACTGACTACGCGCGCAAACGCGGTGTCGGCCTGCTTGTCGACGCGCACGACCTTCGCGACCGGCAGCCCCGGCGGATACACGCCGTCGAGGCCGCTCGTGACGAGCTCGTCGCCGGTCTGGACGTCGGCGCTGATCGGCACGAAGCGCAGATCGAGCGTGTCGCCCTTCGGCGTACCGTAGATCACGCTGCGCAAGCCGGTGCGCAGAATTTCGACCGGCACCGCCTGGTCCTTGTCCGTCAGCAGCGTGACTTCGGCCTGCAGCGGGAACACCCGTGTGACCTGGCCGATCACGCCATCTTCGTCGACGACCGGCGAGCCGTTCTGGATGCCTTGCTGCGCGCCGCGTCCGATCACGACCTTCTGCGTGAACGGATCGCGCGTGTCGTACTGGATTTCGGCGGGCAGCGATTGCGTGGTGAGGCTCTGCGACAGTTGCATCAGCGCGCGCAGATGGCCATTTTCGGCGGCGAGCGACGCGGCCAGATTGGCCTGCTGCGACAGCCGCAGATCCTTCGCGCGCAGTTTCGCGTTCTCGTCGCGCAGCGTGGCGCTCGTCACGGCGAGGTCGGCGGCGCCCATGAAGATGTCGCGCGGCACGAGCGCTGCGCGCTGCAAAGGATAAAGACCCGCGCCGAGCACGCCGCGGACGATTTCGAGCGTCTGGAAGCGGGCATCGGAGATCAGCAGGGCGAGCGCCAGCACGACGAAGAACACCAGTCGGGCCAGAGCGGAGGGGCCTTGCTTGAACAGGGGCGGCGGACTGTATTCCATGGTCGGCGCCGGGGGCGTGAGCGGTTGGGTGAGACGGCGACGCGCAAGGCGCGCGCGGTCAGCGAGCGGAGGCTGGTCGGCCCAGCCAACGACAAAGCGGCCCGCAAGGGGCCGTGTGCCAGATCCGCGCTACTGACATGGGAGGAAGGCTCGCTTACTCGTACGAGAAGATGCTGCCGAGCTTGTCCATGCGTTCGAGCGCCATGCCCGAGCCGCGCACGACGCAGGTCAGCGGGTCTTCGGCGACGAGCACCGGCAGGCCGGTTTCTTCGGCGAGCAGGCGATCGAGGTCGCGCAGCAGCGCGCCACCGCCGGTCAGCATCATGCCGCGCTCGGCGATGTCCGCGCCGAGTTCCGGCGGCGTCTGTTCCAGTGCGATCTTCACCGACGACACGATCTGGTTCAGCGGATCGGTCAGCGCTTCGAGGATTTCGTTGCTGGAGATCGTGAAGCTGCGCGGAATGCCTTCCGACAGATTGCGGCCCTTCACTTCCATTTCCTTGACTTCGGAGCCCGGGAACGCGGAGCCGATTTCCTTCTTGATGGCTTCGGCGGTCTGTTCGCCGATCAGCATGCCGTAGTTGCGGCGGATGTAGTTGACGATCGCTTCGTCGAACTTGTCGCCGCCGACGCGCACCGAGCCCTTGTACACGATGCCGCCGAGCGAGATCACGCCGACTTCTGTCGTGCCGCCGCCGATGTCGACGACCATCGAACCCGTTGCTTCCGACACCGGCAGGCCCGCGCCGATCGCGGCAGCCATCGGTTCTTCGATCAGATACACCTGCGAGGCGCCCGCGCCGTGCGCGGCTTCCTTGATCGCGCGACGCTCGACCTGGGTCGAACCGCACGGCACGCAGATGATGATCCGAGGCGACGGCGAGAACATGCGCGATTCGTGAGCAGTCTTGATGAACTGCTTGATCATCTGCTCGGTGACGGTGAAGTCGGCGATCACGCCGTCTTTCATCGGGCGGATCGCCTCGATGTTGCCCGGCACCTTGCCGAGCATCTGCTTGGCTTCCTTGCCGACTGCCTGAATGGTCTTCTTGCCGTTGGGGCCGCCTTCCTGGCGGATCGACACGACCGACGGTTCGTCGAGAACGATGCCCTTGCCGCGCATGTAGATAAGGGTGTTGGCGGTGCCGAGGTCAATCGCCAGATCGTTAGAGAAGTAGCTGCGCAAAAAACCGAACATTCAAAATCCTGTCTCGCTGGGGGCCGGGCCTCGCACCGTATGCGTAGGGCGGCAGCGGAAAAATAACAGCTTCAACCGGGCGGTAGCGACGCCACATGAACTTGAAGCCGCGGGGGAGTCTACCGGAGGCCGTTGCAAAGCCAGGGCGGAAAGCGCCGGACGTTCTTGGAATTGTCCGCAAGGCCTTGGTAAGTCGGTCCGGGTTTGGGTCGAACGCGTAATGATACCTTATAATTTTGGATGTTTTGAAGGAAACGGAGCGCACATTTTGTCATTGCCGCTCCTTTTTCAGGATTGTCCTATCTTGTCGTAACCCGCTGTTACAACGCGACTTTTTAACTGTTGTGACATTCCACCCTTTCCGGTGACTGCATGGCTCTGACCCTGACCGATGTAAAACGCATCGCGCATCTCGCGCGACTCGAACTGGCCGATGCCGACGCCGAGCACACGCGTGCCCAGCTCAATGATTTTTTCGGCCTCGTCGAGCAGATGCAGGCGGTCGATACCACCGGCATCGCGCCGCTTGCCCACCCGATCGAGCAGATCGAAGACGTCGCGCTGCGTCTGCGTGACGACGCCGTCACGGAGACGGTCGAGCGCGAGGCTTTCCAGCGCCCCGCGCCGGCCGTTCAGGACGGCCTGTACCTCGTGCCGAAGGTGATCGAATAAGACCCGCCGGGCAGACCCCGGGTCTGGCGTCGGCGCGAGCCTCCGTGGTCCAGACGCGCGTCCTCGCCGCGAACCTTGCCGGACCGGTCTGCCGACGGGCAACCGAAGGCCTCCACGGCGGCGTGACCACGCTGCCGCGCTTTCCAGGATAAAACGCAATGCATGAAAAAAGTTTGAGCGAACTGCGCGCCGCGCTCGCGGGCAAGGAATGCTCCGCAGTCGAACTGGCGCAGCTGTACCTGAAGCGGATCGACGCGGCCAATAGCCTGAACGCGTTCATTCAGGTCGATCCGGAACTGACGCTCGCGCAGGCGAAAGCCGCCGACGCGCTGCTGCACACCGGCCATGCGGGCCCGCTGGTCGGCCTGCCGATCGCGCACAAGGATGTGTTCGTCACGAAGGGCTGGCGCTCCACGGCCGGCTCGAAGATGCTCGCGAACTACGAAAGCCCGTTCGACGCGACCGTGGTCGCGCGTCTGCAGAACGCCGGCATGGTGTGCGTGGGCAAGACCAACATGGACGAGTTCGCGATGGGTTCGTCCAACGAGAATTCGTATTTCGGCGCCGTGCAGAATCCGTGGGACCGCAAGGCCGTGCCGGGCGGTTCGTCGGGCGGCTCGGCTGCCGCCGTGGCCGCGCGTCTCGCGCCCGCCGCGACCGGCACCGACACCGGCGGCTCGATCCGCCAGCCGGCGTCGTTCTCGGGCATCACCGGCATCAAGCCGACGTACGGCCGGGTGTCGCGCTACGGCATGATCGCGTTCGCGTCGTCGCTCGACCAGGGCGGCCCGATGGCGCAAAGCGCCGCGGACTGCGCGACGCTGCTCAACGCGATGGCCGGCTTCGACGAGCGCGATTCGACGAGCCTCTCGCACGAGCGCGAGGACTACACGCGCTATCTCGGCAAGTCGTGGCAGGACGGCGGCACGGACAAGCCGCTCGCCGGTCTGCGCATCGGCCTGCCGAAGGAGTATTTCGGCCCCGGTCTCGCCGACGACGTGCGCGCGTCGATCGACGCCGCCTTGAAGCAGTACGAAGCGCTCGGCGCGACGCTCGTCGAGGTGTCGCTGCCGAAGACCGAACTGTCGATCCCGGTCTACTACGTGATCGCGCCGGCCGAAGCATCGTCGAACCTGTCGCGTTTCGATGGCGTGCGGTTTGGCCATCGCGCGGCCGAGTACCGCGATCTGCTCGACATGTACAAGAAGTCGCGCGCCGAAGGCTTCGGCCCGGAAGTGAAGCGCCGCATTCTGGTCGGCACCTACGTGCTGTCGCACGGCTACTACGACGCGTACTACCTGCAGGCGCAGAAGATCCGCCGCATCATCGCGCAGGACTTCCAGCAAGCGTTCAAGCAGTGCGACGTGATCATGGGACCGGTCGCGCCGTCGGTGGCGTGGGACATCGGCGCGAAGGGCGACGATCCGGTGCAGATGTATCTGGCCGACATCTATACGCTGTCGGTGAGCCTCGCCGGCCTGCCTGGCATGAGCGTGCCGTGCGGTTTCGGCGCGGGCGCGAATGCGCAGCGTCCGGTCGGTCTGCAGATCATCGGCAACTATTTCAACGAAGCCCGGATGCTGCAGGTGGCCGACGCGTTCCAGCGCGCGACCGACTGGCACCGTCAGGCACCGGCAGGAGTGTGAGCACCATGACCAAACAATGGGAAGTCGTGATCGGTCTGGAGACCCACACGCAGTTGTCGACGCATTCGAAAATCTTCTCGGGCACCGCGACCCAATTCGGCGCCGCGCCGAACACGCAGGCCAGCCCCGTCGATCTGGCCTTGCCGGGCACGCTGCCGGTGATGAACCGCGGCGCGGTCGAACGCGCCATTCAGTTCGGCCTCGCGATCGGCGCAACGGTGGCGCCGCGCAGCATCTTCGCGCGCAAGAATTATTTCTACCCGGACCTGCCGAAGGGCTACCAGATCAGCCAGTACGAAATCCCCGTCGTGCAGGGCGGTCAGGTGACGATCCAGGTACCGGCCAATGAAAAGGCGGGCAAGGAAGCGTACGAAAAAACCGTCAACCTGACGCGCGCCCACCTCGAGGAAGACGCGGGCAAGTCGCTGCACGAAGACTTCGCGGGCATGACCGGCATCGACCTGAATCGCGCCGGCACGCCGCTGCTCGAAATCGTCACCGAGCCGGAAATGCGCAGCGCGGCCGAGGCCGTTGCCTACGCGAAGTCGCTGCACACGCTCGTCGTGTGGCTTGGCATCTGCGACGGCAACATGCAGGAAGGCTCGTTCCGCTGCGACGCGAACGTGTCGGTGCGTCCGGTCGGCCAGAAGGAATTCGGCACGCGCACCGAGACCAAGAACCTGAACTCGTTCCGCTTCCTCGAAGAAGCGATCCAGTACGAAGTGCGTCGCCAGATCGAGCTGATCGAAGACGGCGGCACGGTGGTGCAGGAAACGCGTCTGTACGATCCGGACAAGCGCGAGACGCGTTCGATGCGCAGCAAGGAAGACGCGCATGACTACCGCTATTTCCCCGACCCCGACCTGATGCCGCTCGTGATCGACGCCGCGTGGGTCGAGCGCGTGAAGAGCGAGATGCCCGAACTGCCGGAAGCGATCCAGCGGCGCTTCGTGTCGCAGTACGGACTCACGCCGTACGACGCGAACGTGCTGACCTCGAGCAAGGCGACGGCCGCTTACTACGAAGCGGTAGTCGCCAAGTTCGGTGCGGCCAACGCGAAGGTCGCGGCGAACTGGGTGATGGGTGAAGTGTCGTCGCAGCTCAACCGCGAAGGCCTCGACATTGCCGCGTGCCCGGTCTCGGCCGCGCAGCTGGCGCTGGTTCTGCAACGTATTGCCGACGGTACGATCTCGAACAAGATCGCGAAGGAAATCTTCCTCGCGATCTGGGAAGACAAGGCCACCGACGAAGCCGCCGCCGACCGCATCATCGAGGCGAAAGGCTTGAAGCAGATTTCGGACACCGGCGCGCTCGAAGCGATCATCGACGAAGTGCTCGCCGCGAACCAGAAGTCGGTCGACGAATATCGCGCCGGCAAGGAAAAGGCGTTCAACGCGCTGATCGGCCAGGCGATGAAAGCAACCAAGGGTAAGGCCAACCCTGCTCAGGTCAATGAATTGCTCAAGAAGAAGTTGTCCTGAGTTGAAGTGCCGCGGGCCGGGCGTGATCGCGCCCGTGTCACCACGGGCCGTTGCCGGATCGAAGCAGGGCAACGGCCCGTTTTATTTTGCGGACCCGCTTCAGCCGGTTAAGCATAGGTAAGCGTAGACCTTGGAGTGTATGCATGACAAAGCAACCCGATCTCGACGATTTCCGCGTGCCGTATTTCGACGACGGCAAGAAAAAAAACCACTTCTCGCTCGACCATTTCGATCCGAAGGCGAAGCCGTTTTCGAGCGGCTCGAAAGACGCTGACCGCGCGCGTCTGTCGGAAGTAGGCCTGCTGCTCGACAACCTGCAGGAGCGGCTGCACGCGCAGCGCAAGCGCCGCGTTCTGCTAGTGCTGCAAGGCATGGACACGAGCGGCAAGGACGGCACGATCCGCGCGGTATTTCACGAAGTCGACCCGCTCGGCTTGCGCATCGTGCCGTTCAAGGCGCCGACGCCCGTCGAACTCGCGCACGACTTCCTGTGGCGCGTGCATGCGCAGGCACCCGCGGCCGGCGAGCTGACGATCTTCAACCGCAGTCACTACGAAGACCTGCTCGTGCCGACCGTGCTGGGCGCGCTCGACGCCGCGGCGTTCCAGCAGCGGTGCCGCCACATCCGTCAGTTCGAGGAGATGCTCGCCGACAGCGGCGCGACGATTCTCAAGTGCATGCTGCACATTTCAAGGGACGAGCAGCGTGTGCGTTTGCAGGAGCGCATCGACGATCCGTTGAAGCACTGGAAATTCGACGTGTCGGATCTCGAAGCGCGCAAGCAGTGGGACGCGTATCAGTCCGCGTATCGCGACACACTGGCCGCGACGTCGACCGAATACGCGCCGTGGTACGTGATTCCGGCCGACTCGAAGACGCATCGCAACGTGATGGTCGCCGAACTGCTGCTGCGCACGCTCGACGCGCTAAAGCTCGAATATCCGCCGGCCAAGGAATCGCTGAAGGGCGTCAAGGTCGAGTGAACGCGGCCTTGCCCCTTGGCTTCAGAAACGAATCGAACAAAAGAGGAAAGACATGTTGCGTGTGATTACCGCCAACCTCAACGGCATCCGCTCGGCGGCGAAGAAGGGCTTTTTCGACTGGTTCGGCGAACAGGGCGCCGACGTGCTTTGCGTGCAGGAAATCAAATGCTCGCAGGACGACATGACGCCGGAGTTTATGGCGCCGCATGATTTCACCGGCTATTTCCAGCATGCGGTAAAAAAGGGTTATAGCGGCGCGGGCGTCTATACGCGTCATGAGCCGGACGAAGTGGTCATCGGCTTCGGCAGCGAGGAGTTCGACCCGGAAGGGCGCTATGTCGAGTTGCGTTTCGGCAAGCTGTCGGTGGTCTCGGTGTATGTGCCGTCGGGGTCGAGCGGCGACGAGCGCCAGCAGGCCAAGTTCCGTTTCATGGACGAGTTCATGCCGCATCTCGCCGAGCTGGCGAAGGAGCGCGAGGTGATCGTGTGCGGCGACGTGAACATCGTGCACAAGGAAATCGACATCAAGAACTGGAAGAGCAACCAGAAGAATTCGGGCTGCCTGCCCGAAGAGCGCGCATGGCTCGACAAACTGTTCGACGAAGTCGGTTATGTGGACGTGTTCCGCACACTCGACCAGCGGCCCGAGCAGTACACGTGGTGGAGCAATCGCGGTCAGGCGTATGCGAAGAACGTCGGGTGGCGGATCGATTACCAGATCGCGACGCCGGGCATCGCAAGCAAGGCGAAGCGCACCGACGTGTTCCGCGACATCAAGTTCAGCGACCATGCGCCGCTGACCGTCGACTACGACCATAAGGTCAAAAAGTAAGCCCACCGGCCGCGACGCGTGCAGCGCCGTGGCCCGCCGGCAGTCGTAGAACCGGGGTATCAGTCGCGCGCAGGCTTGCGGGTCGGCCGACCGATGCCTGCATAATCGGGCAACTCGTCGACGCTCTTGCCGATTGCCTTCGCGTACAGCGGCAGCATGTCCGGCAGCCGCTTGATGATGTCGTCGCGGCGCGCCGGCGTGTACGGGTGCACGTAGATGAAGCCCTGCTTGCGACTGCTGCGCGTCGCCTGCGCGAGCTTATCCCACAGCGTGACCGCCGCGCGCGGATCGAAGCCGGCGCGCGACGCGATATCGCTGCCAATCACGTCGGCTTCGGTTTCGTCGGTGCTCTCGTACTTCATTTCCAGCAGACGCGAACCGATGCCGAGCGGCGCCATGCCCAGATCGGCGAGGCCGAACAGTTGCGAAATCGTGCCGGACGAATCGAGCTGGCTCGCCTGCAACTGACCGAGCCGCATGCGCGCGTGCTCGCGCAACGCGTGCGCGATCTCATGGCCGATCAGCATGCCGACCTCGTCGTCGTTCAGGCGGACGCGATCGAGAATCCCGCTATAGACGACGATCTTGCCGCCCGGCAGGCAGTACATGCGGATGTCGTTCGAGCGCACCACCGCGACTTCCCACTTCCAGAGCTTGGCTCGCTCGTTCCATTTCAACGAGTACGGAATCATCCGGTCGATGATCGAGCGCACGCGCGTCACGCGCGCGTCCGTCTCGCCGTACAGGCGGTTCGCGTGGCTGGCGCCGTAGACGATCTGGTTGAACTCCTCGGCGGCCTGCGCCTCGAGCATCGACGACGGGATCAGGTTGCGAAACACCATGTAGCCACCGTAGCGCAGTTGCGGGCTCACGTAGTAGGGCGGCGGGACGGCCCCGGGGGCCGATGCCGCGGCGGGCGCTTTGGCGGTGGCGGGGGCGTGCGCGGGCTGCGGCGCGGAGCCGGAAGTAGCGGCGCCCGGAGCGCCACCGCTAGCGCTGGGCGTGCCCGGGGCACCGGCGTTGGCACCGGTGCTGTTATTCGCGCCAGGATTGGCACCGCCGGCGCTGTTGTTGCCGCTGTTGCCGGCTGCAGCCGAAGTCGCGTTTTCCGCGGCGCTGGTGCCGCTGGTCGCGGACCTGGCCGCAGGCATCGGGGCTGGGTTGGGCGTCGCACCGCTGGTGGTCGCGGCGGCGGCGGCGGCCGGCGCGGGCGCTTGCGCGCCGCTCACCGGGCTGGCGCCAATCGCCGGCGTGCCGGCCGCATAGGCGCCCGCCGGCATCGCCAGCGCGACGCTCGCGCAACCGAGGACGCTTACGGCGCCGAGTGCGGTGCGGCGCGCGCGGGTCGGAAGCGGTACCTTCACGACCGGTCCCTCCACGGCGCGATACGCACCAGTAGCAGCATGCCGGGCACCGCGAGCGCGGTGCAGAGGATGAAGTAGTCGAACCAGCCCATCCGCGCGACCACATAGCCGCTCGCCGCCGACGCGAGCGTGCGCGGCACCGACGCGAGGCTCGTGAACAGCGCGAACTGCGTCGCGGTGTAGCGCGGATCGGTGGTGCTCGCGATATACGCGGTGAACGCGGCCATCGTGAGACCGGTGGCGAAGGTCTCGAAGCCGTACACGAGCGCGAGCGCGACCGAGCGTGGATCGAACTGCACGCTCCAGTCGATGCCGACGAACGACAGCAGCTTCGTCGTCCCCTGGCTCAGTGCGACGGCAATGTTGTAAATCGCGGCAAGTCCGGGCGAGTCCGGGCCGAGATGCGCGAGCCACGCGAAGCCGAGCGTCGACACGATCTGCAGCAAACCGAAGATCCACAAGCCGCGGCCGATGCCGATCTTCATCAGCCAGATCCCGCCGACGATGCCGCCCGCGAGACTCGCGCCGAACGCCGTGGTCTTGGCGATCACGCCGATCTGCGTGCGCGAAAAACCGATGTCGAGGAAGAACGACGTGGACAGCGTGGTCGCCATCGTATCGCCGAGCTTGTACAGGAAGATGAAGCCGAGCACGAAAAGGGCGGTGCGCCAGCCGTCGCGCTGAATGAATTCCCTGAACGGCTCGACGATCGCCTCGCGCAGATTCTTCGGCGGCTCGCCGTGCACCTCGGGCTCGCGCACGACCAGCGTCATCAGAACGCCCGGCAGCATGAACGCGGCCGTCACGATGAACACGGTGCTCCACGGCAGATGATCGGACAAAATCAGCGCGAGCGAACCGGGCACGAGCGCCGCGATCTTGTACGCGTTCACGTGCACCGCGTTGCCGAGGCCCTGCTGCGTGTCGCTGAGCAATTCACGCCGGTACGCGTCGATCACGATGTCGGAGCTCGCGCCGAAGAACGCGACCAGAGCGGTCAGCGCGGCGACGGTCCAGATCGATTCGCGTGGCGACACGAAACCGAGCGTCGCCATCGCGCCGGCCACGAGCAATTGCGTGACGAGCATCCAGCCGCGCCGTCTGCCGGGCCGCCAACCGGGCACGCGCGGTACGTAGCGGTCCATCAGCGGTGCCCAGACGAATTTCCAGGTGTACGGAAACTGGATCAGCGCGAAGAGGCCGATTTCCTTCAGATTGACGCCTTCCGAGCGCAGCCACGCCTGCACGAGGTAGACGAGCGTAAACAGCGGCAATCCCGACGTGAAGCCGAGAAAGACGCAAATCAGCATGCGCGTATTCAAAAACGCGCGCCAGCCGGGATGTTCTTCGTGAGCGGTAAGTGCGGGCGCCTCGTGCGGCGGGTTCGACATGTGGATAAGTGACGTTAGCTTTTCTTGACGCGATAGACCGCAAGACTACCACGCCAGTTCACGCCCCAACGCACCACCTGTCCGTCATGCAGCACGACGCGATCGAGAATCTCGATGCCGACCTCGGGCGCGAGCGCTTCGAAGTCCTTGATCGTCAGCACACGCACGTTCGGCGTGTTGTGCCATTGATAAGGCAGCGACTTCGACACCGGCATACGCCCCTGCAATACCGACAGCCGATGCGCCCAATAGCCGAAATTCGGAAACGACACGATGCATTGCTTGCCGACGCGCACCGTCTCGCGCAGGATCGCCGCGGTCTGATGAATCGTCTGCAGCGTCTGCGACAGCACCGCGAAATCGAAGCTGCCGTCTTCGAACAGGCGCAGGCCGTCTTCGAGATTCTGCTGGATCACGTTGACGCCCTTCTGCGTCGCGGCGAGCACGCCGGCGTCGTTGATCTCGATGCCGTAGCCCTGCACGTCCAGTTCTTCGTTCAGCAGCGACAGCAACGAGCCGTCCGCGCAGCCGAGATCGAGCACGGTCGCGCGCGGTTCGACCCAACGGGCGATCGCGCGGAAGTCCGGGCGCAATGCCAGGTAATCAAGTGCTCGCTGGTTCATGCGTTGACCTCGTTTGCAATGCGTTCGTAGTAGGCGCGCAGCAGGTTGTGATAGCGCGCATCGTCGAGCAGGAAGGCGTCGTGGCCGTGCGGCGCGTCGATCTCCGCATAGGTGACCGTGCGCTTGTGGTCGAGCAGCGCCTTCACCAGTTCGCGCGAGCGTGCCGGCGCGAAACGCCAGTCGGTCGAGAAGCTCGCGATCAGATACTTCGCGGTGGTGTGCGCTAGCGCGGCGGTCAGATCGCCGTCGAAGGCCTTGGCCGGATCGAAGTAGTCGAGCGCGCGCGTGATCAGCAGGTAGGTGTTCGCGTCGAAGTAGTCGGCGAACTTGTCGCCCTGATAGCGCAGATACGATTCCACTTCGAATTCGACGTCGAAGCTGAAGTTGTAGTCATCGAGCGCGCCTTCCGCGCGACGCAGCGAGCGGCCGAATTTTTCGGCCATGTCGTCGTCCGACAGATACGTGATGTGGCCGATCATCCGCGCGACGCGAAGGCCGCGCTTCGGTTTCACGCCGTGCGCGTAGTAGTTGCCGCCGTGGAAGTCGGGGTCTGACAGGATCGCCGAGCGTGCGACCTCGTTGAACGCGATGTTCTGCGCGGACAGTTTCGGCGTCGATGCGACCACGATGCAATGCGCGACCCGCTCCGGATACATCATGCTCCACGCGAGCGCCTGCATGCCGCCGAGACTGCCGCCCATCACGGCGGCGAAGCGCGTGATGGCCAACCCGTCGGCGACGCGCGCCTGAGCGTTGACCCAGTCTTCGACGGTGACGACCGGAAAGGTCGCGCCATACGGCTTGCCGGTCGCGGGGTCGATGCTCATCGGCCCGGTCGAGCCGAAGCACGAGCCGAGGTTGTTCACGCCGATCACGAAAAATTTGTCGGTATCGAGCGGCTTGCCCGGGCCGACCATGTTGTCCCACCAGCCGATGTCCTTCGGATCGTCGGCGTACACGCCCGCCACGTGATGCGATGCGTTCAGCGCGTGGCACACGAGCACCGCATTGCTGCGCGCGGCATTGAGCGTGCCGTAGGTCTCGACCATCAGGTCGTAGCCTGCGAGCGAGCTGCCGTTGCGCAATGGCAGCGGCTCGGTGAAATGCATTTTTTGGGGAGCGACGATGCCGATGGATTCCATTCATTCCGCCATTGAGTCAACAGGGCGGCTAAACGGCGTCGGCGAAGCACGAAGAGAAGGACGGTGTGCGCAGCTGACGACCTCTTTAGCCGCATTTATAGTGAACCGCGGGCCTGGGGCCAAGGGTTCGCGCGCCCGCAATCGAGTCAGCAAATCGGCGCGTGAAGGGGTGTGAAACCGGGTGCGACGTGTTTCGGGATGCCTTGGCGCGGTCCGTTATGCATCGGAAGGCCGCGGCAACATCAGGCGCAAAGTATAGCGGAAAATTCCGCGCGGCAGCGGCACGGGCGATGCCGCGCGAAGGGTGCGAGTCCTCGCGGACTACTGAAGAATCAGCAGCAATTGCTCGTCCGCGTGTTCGGCAGGCGGCCGCGCGAAACCGCTGCGCACATAGCGATGCCAGCGGCCGATTACATAGCTCACTACCAGGCTCGCGCGAATGGCGGGATCGTAGCCGGCAGGCAACGCAGTGGATTGCGGTGCGGTCTGCGGGCCGGCGTTGCCTGTGACGTCGTTATCCGCACGGGCAAGCGCTTCGGTCTGCGCGAGCCGCAAGCACTGCTTCAGCGATGCCTCGACGCGCTCGAGCATCTGGTTCACGCGCTCGGTGAGTCGCTCGTGCTCGCCGATCAGCGCCTCGCAGGTCAGCACGCGCGTCATGCCGGGATTTTTCGCGGGAAAGTTGAGCAGCATCAGCGCGATCGCGCGCGCCTGCAGCACGCCGTTGTTTTCGTGATTGGTGATCTGGTTGATGAGGCCGAACAGCGTCTGCTCGATGAACTCGATCAGCCCTTCGAACATCTGCGCCTTGCTGGCGAAATGGCGATACAGCGCGGCTTCCGACACACCGAGCCGGGCGGCGAGCGCCGCCGTGGTGACCTTCTCGCGCTTCGGCGCCTCGAGCATGCTGGCAAGCGTCTGCAGGATGTGCACGCGACGCTCGCCCGGCTTCGGACGCGGCGAGCGTGTGGCGGCCGGCGCCGCGGGGGAGGCTGCGGCTGAGGTTTCGTCAGGCTTGTCGATCGGCTGCATGGCTGTGGTCCCCCGGCTGATGTCGTTGGCGGCTTTCGTCCCTACTGTCCCGGCTTGCGTCCCTTCCATCGAACCGAGCGCGTGCCCAGTCGTAGCGATTTTAGCGAACGAATGCTGCGGTCGACATAATGCGGCCGGCCGGTGCCCGGCAGGCGCGTCGGTACACCGTCCGCGTGCGGCTGGCGCGGCAGGTGCCCGGTGATCCACACGGTGCGGATGCCGAGCCGTCGATAGTTTTTCAGGTGCGAACGCGTGTCCTCGACGAGGATCGCGTCTTTCAGCGACACGTGCGCGTCGCGCATCGCGCGGCGCAGCATCGCGTGATCGGGCTTCGCGCGCCATCGGCGGCGATCGCGCATGTGCTCGATCGCGATCACGCGCTCGAATAGCCGCTCGATGCGCAACTCGGCGAGCACTGCGCGCGCGTAGGTTTCGGGCGCGTTGGTCAGCACGATCTTGCGGCCCGGCAGCGCCGCGATCAGACGCGCAACGCCGCGCTCGTGGCGGATCATCGAGCAGAGGTCGGGGAACGTGTGCACGACCTTCAGGAAGTCGTGCGCGTCGAGCGGATGGTGGCGCGTGAGACCGAGCAGTGCTGCGCCGTAGCGCAGCGTGTAGCCGGTGCGCAGACGGTTGGCTTCGTCGATGTCGACTTGCAGCGCGTCGATGATGTACTGGGTCATGCCGCGATTGATCGCGGGGAAAATGGCATGTGACGCGCGGTGCAGCGTGTTGTCGAGATCGAACAGCCAGACGGGCTTGCCGCCTGCGAGGTCAGGACGGCGGCGCCGCGAAGAGGGGGTGCGCATGGTGGATTTCTTCACCCGCTGACGGGCGTTTCATGCTGCGGATGCGCAGAGATTGCCGCATCAACGCTCGGGGGCGCGCATGGACTGCCGGCCGCGAGGTGGGGCACAGGCGTCGCGCCGCTCGGACGCAACCCCTGTGCCGGGGATGCCGCAACGATCAATGCGAGCGGATCATCGTGCCGAACGGCTGTTCGGTCAGAATTTCGAGCAGCACCGAGTGCTCGATGCGGCCGTCGATGATGTGCACCGAGCGCACGCCGCTCTTCGCCGCATCGAGCGCGGACGAGATCTTCGGCAGCATGCCGCCGGAGATCGTGCCGTCTTCGAACAGACCGTCGATTTCGCGCGCCGACAGGTCGGTCAGCAGATTGCCTTCCTTGTCCATCACGCCGGGGATGTTGGTCATCATGACGAGCTTTTCGGCGTTCAGCACGACCGCCAGCTTGCCCGCGACGAGATCCGCGTTGATGTTGTACGACAGGCCGTCTTCGCCGAAGCCGATCGGCGAGATGACCGGAATGAACGCGTCGTCCTGCAACGCCTTCACGACCGCCGGGTTGATCGACTCGACTTCGCCGACCTGGCCGATGTCGACGTACTGGCCCGGAGTTTCGCGATCGGGCATCAGCATCTTGCGCGCGTGGATCAGGCCGCCATCCTTGCCGGTCAGGCCGACCGCGTGGCCGCCGAAGTGGTTGATCAGCATCACGATGTCCTGCTGCACCTCGCCCCCGAGCACCCATTCGACGACTTCCATCGTCTCTTCGTCGGTGACGCGCATGCCCTGAATGAACGTGCCCTGTTTGCCGATTTTCTTAAGCGCCTGGTCGATTTGCGGACCGCCGCCGTGCACGATGACCGGGTTGATGCCGACCAGCTTCAGCAGAATCACGTCGCGCGCGAAGCCCTGCTTCAGACGCTCTTCGGTCATGGCGTTGCCGCCGTATTTGATGACCACGGTCTTACCGTGATACTGACGGATGTAAGGCAGCGCCTCGGCCAGAATTTCGGCTTTCAGGGTGGGCGCAATCTGCGAGAGGTCGGGAAGCTCGGACATGGCGGCAGGCTCGGGCACGGAACAGTTAAAACAGCGCGAATTGTACAGGACTGGCGCGCTGCAACAGGGTTTTCGGCCGCGGCGCGAGCGACGGGCGGTGCAGGTTTGGCGTACCGCACCATGACGGGCCGCGGGGGTGTCGAACAGCAAGCGTAACGCACTTGCGTGACGGCTGTGCATTGGCCGAACGGACGACTGCACCTGAGCGTGTCAGTCATGGCATCATGGCTTGATCAATGTCCCCGGCCCTGAGCGCCGATCTGCGATGAAATCGTCTTCCCCCCGCTCCGAACGCAGCGCACGCTGTCCGCGTTGCGGCAATGCTTTCGACTGCGGCATGCAGACTGAGCCGTCCAACTGCTGGTGCCGCGCGCTGCCGCCGCTACCGGTCGAGCGGTTAAAGCCAGGCGGCCGGTGTCTGTGCCCGGAGTGTCTGGCCGCGGAGATTGCACAGGCGACATACGAGGCGAGTGAGCATGAGCGGCCGTGATGGTCGGATTCGCCCGGGGGCCGATCAGAAACCGCCGACGCGCGGCGATGCTGCGCCACCCGCGCCCGCAGATCGCGCACAATCGCTTCCGGCGCCCGCTCCCATTCGCCGAACCGCGGCTGCCGATCCGGGGCGATCGCGTCGGCGTGCCGGCTGGCCATCCGCAGCGTGTAGCCGGCGCGCAATTGTGCGACGGCGTTTCCCGGGTCGAGCGGGGCAATAATGGCGGGCGTCGTCGAGCGGGTGCAGTTTGGCCGCGGCGGCGAAGCCACGGGCTTCATCTGCCGCGGCGCCACTGGCTCGGGCCGCGGCGGCGTAACGGGTAGACTAGGGTCATGCACCGTATAACCAACACCGGCCGCGTCAATCTCGGTCATCTGTTCTGGCTGCGCAGCCTCGCAATCATCGGTCAGCTGCTGACGATCGCGTTCGTGCAGATCTTCATCGGCGCCAATCTGCCGTTGCCCGCGATGCTGCTGGTGATCGGGCTCGAAGTGCTGTTCAACGCGCTCACGTGGTGGCGCGTGTCGCAGCAGCGTCCCGAGTCCAACCTCGAGCTGTTCGGGCAGATCTGGGTCGATCTCGGGGCGTTGTCGGCGCTGCTGTTCCTGTCCGGCGGCACCACCAACCCGTTCGTGTCGCTGTACCTGCCATCGCTTGCGATCGCGGCGGCGGTGCTGCCGTGGTATCTGATGGCCTGGCTCGCGGCGTTCGCGGTCGCCTGCTACGCGATGCTCAGTTTCGATTCCGTGCCGCTCAATCTCGAGAATCCCGCCAACCTGTTCGACTACTACCGCGCGGGCATGTGGGTCAACTTCATGGTCAGCGTGGGGCTGATTGCGTGGTTCGTCGCGCGCATGTCCCGAGCGCTGCGGCTACGTGACGCAGCGCTTGGAGAAGCGCAGCAGCGCTTGCTCCACGACGAACGGGCGGTCGCGCTCGGCGTGCAGGCGGCCACCGTGGCCCACGAAATCGGCACCCCTCTGTCTACAATCGCGATGTTGTCCGAAGAATTGCGCGACGCGGCGCGGACCGACGCGGGACTCGCCCCCTACCGCGCCGATCTCGAGCTGCTCGAGCAGCAGATGATGCTGTGCACGTCGGCGCTCGCGCGGTTGCGCAGCCGCGCAACGACCACGACGAACCGCCAGCCGGTCGACGAATGGCTCGAATCATTTGCCGGGCAATGGCGCCTGCGCCATCCTCACGTGAAGTTCGAGCGGCTTGGCACACCGCCCGCCGATGTCAGTCTCAACGACACGGCGGCCGTCAGCCAGATACTGACGATCCTGCTCGACAACGCCGCGCGCGCGAGCCGCGATCACGTGACACTGTCCTGCGTGCTCGCGCCACGCGGCGACCAGATCGTGTTCGAAGTGTGTGACCACGGTCCGGGCATTCCGGCCGCGCTGCGCGGCTCGCTCGGCGCGATGCCGGTGGAGAGCACACAGGGCGGTCACGGCGTCGGCCTGTATCTGGCGTTTTCGGCGGCGGCGCGTCTGAAGGGATCGATCGAGCTGACCGACGCCAACGGCGGACGGCCGCGCGGCACGCGTGCGGTGCTGCGACTACCGCTCGCCGCACGCAAGATTTCCGGAGCGAGCCCACATGGCGCCGCGCCATCCAACACGGAGAAACAGGCATGAGCGAGAAGAATTTTCTGGTGATCGACGACGACGAAGTGTTCTCCGGCATCCTCGCGCGCGGCTTGACGCGGCGCGGCTACACGGTGACCGAAGCACACAACGCGGACGAGGCGATCCGGCTCGCGAATCAGCAGAAGTTCAGCGAGATCACCGTGGACCTGCATCTCGGCAACGACTCCGGCCTGACGCTCGTCGCGCCGTTACGCGATCTGCAGCCCGATGCGCGCATGCTCGTGCTGACCGGCTACGCGAGCATCGCCACCGCGGTGCAGGCGGTCAAGGACGGCGCCGACAACTATCTCGCAAAGCCCGCCAACGTCGAGACGATCCTGTCGGCGCTGCAAAGCGAGGCGAGCGCGTTGCAGGCCGAGGAGGCGATCGAGCATCCGCAGCCGCTGTCGGTGGCGCGGCTCGAATGGGAGCATATCCAGCGTGTGCTCGCAGAACACAACGGCAATATCTCGGCGACCGCGCGCGCGTTGAACATGCATCGGCGCACGTTGCAGCGCAAGTTGGCGAAGCGGCCGGTGAAGCAGTAGGCGGCGATCTTCTGCCGCGGCGTTGGCTGTTCGAGGCGCCGCCGCGGGAAGGGCGGCACCAAACAAAACGGGCTGCCTATGCGAAGGCAGCCCGTTTTTCATGCATCAGCGCTTCGCGCTGTCACCGCGCATGTCAAAGCACGTAGCGCGACAGATCCTCGTCTTCGGCGATTTCGTTCAACGCGCTATCGACATACGCCGCGTCGATCTGCACTGCATGGCCCGAATGATTGCCGGCCGAGAACGACACTTCTTCGAGCAGTTTTTCAATCACCGTATAAAGACGCCGCGCGCCGATGTTCTCGGTCTTCTCGTTGACCGAGTACGCGATCTCGGCGAGACGGCGGATGCCGTCGTCGGCGAATTCGAGGTGCACGTCTTCGGTCGCGAGCAGGGCCTGGTATTGCTTGACGAGGCTCGCGTCCGTCGACACGAGGATCGATTCGAAGTCGTTGACCGACAGCGAATCGAGCTCGACGCGAATCGGGAAGCGTCCCTGCAGCTCGGGAATCAGATCGCTCGGCTTCGCGAGATGAAACGCGCCGCTCGCGATGAACAGGATGTGATCGGTCTTCACCATGCCGTACTTGGTGTTGATCGTCGTGCCTTCGACGAGCGGCAGCAGATCGCGCTGCACGCCCTGACGGGACACTTCACCGCCGCCCGCTTCGTTGCGCGACGCGATCTTGTCGATTTCGTCGAGGAACACGATGCCGTTCTGCTCGACGTTCTGCACCGCCTTGCTCTTCACCTCTTCGTCGTTCAGCATCTTGCCGGCTTCTTCGTCGGTGAGCACCTTCAGCGCTTCCTTGACCTTCATCTTGCGGCGCATCTTCTTGCCGCCGCCGATATTGGCGAACATCGAGCGGATCTGCTCGGTCATGTCTTCCATGCCCGGCGGCCCCATGATGTCCATGCCGACCTGCGGCTGCTCGACGTCGAGCTCGATTTCCTTGTCGTCGAGCTGGCCTTCGCGCAGGCGCTTGCGGAACGTTTGACGCGTCGTGCTGCCTTCATCGGCGGTGTCGGTCGAGCTCGAGCTCGAACCGAAGCCGACCGGCCGTGCGGTTGGCAGCAGGATGTCGAGGATGCGGTCTTCGGCCAGATCGCCGGCCTTGGTCCGCACTTTGCGCATTTCGGTTTCGCGGGTCTGCTTGACCGAAATTTCGATCAGGTCGCGCACGATACTGTCGACGTCGCGGCCCACGTAGCCGACTTCGGTGAATTTGGTCGCTTCGATCTTGATGAACGGCGCGTCCGCGAGCTTCGCGAGACGCCGCGCGATTTCGGTCTTGCCGACGCCGGTCGGTCCGATCATCAGGATGTTCTTCGGCGTGATTTCCTGGCGCAGCGGTTCGTCGACCTGCTGACGGCGCCAGCGGTTGCGCAGCGCGACCGCCACGGCCTTCTTCGCGCGGCCTTGGCCGATGATGTGTTTGTCGAGTTCGGAGACGATCTCGGCGGGGGTCATGGTGCTCATCGATGGGTCCTTACTCGATCGTCTCAATGACGCGGTTATGGTTCGTGTAAATGCACATGTCGCCGGCGATTTCCAGCGACTTCTCCACGATGTCGCGCGGCGACAGCTCGGTGTTGTCGGCAAGCGCCTTCGCGGCCGCCTGCGCGTACGCACCGCCCGAGCCGATCGCACAGATGCCGCCTTCGGGATCGAGCACGTCGCCGTTGCCGGTGATGACGAGCGTGGTGCTCGCGTCCGCGGCGATCAGCATCGCCTCGAGACGACGCAGCATGCGGTCGGTGCGCCAGTCTTTCGCGAGCTCCACGGCCGCGCGCGTCAGATTGCCCTGATGTTTTTCCAGCTTCGCCTCGAAGCGGTCGAGCAGCGAGAAGGCATCCGCCGTGCCGCCGGCGAAGCCGACCAGCACCTTGCCGTTGTAGATGCGCCGGACCTTCTTCGCGCCGCCTTTCATGACGATGTTGCCGAGCGTGACCTGGCCGTCGCCGCCGAGCGCCACCTTGTTGCCGCGGCGCACGGAAACGATCGTCGTGCCGTGAAATTGCTCCATATGCGTTCCTCTTTGCAAAACGGGTAGAACGCGGCAGCGCTGTGCGCTACCGCATGAATCCAGTCAGCGGACGGCGCGCCGGGCGGCGCGCTCGTGAGCGCATGTCCGATCTATTTTAGGGCGCGCGCGGTCATATCAAGATCCGCCGGAAGGCATAGGACGAAAAACTGAAAATCCGCTTAGCCTGAGAAACGAGGCGGGAAGGGACGGCGGGGCGGGACGGATGGCGGAGCATGCGCGGATGTCGCGCAAAAAGAAAAGGCGCACGATTCACCGTGCGCCTCTCGACGAAGCAGCGTTTTCAGGGCGCCAAGCCGAAGCCGCGCCGCAGATAATCAGTCGCCGAACAGCTTCTGGCGCAGTTCGCGGCGCTCCTGGGCTTCGAGCGACAGCGTAGCCGTGGGCCGCGCGAGCAGACGCGGAATGCCGATCGGCTCGCCGGTTTCCTCGCACCAGCCATAGTCGCCCGCCTCGATTCGCGCGATCGATTGCTGCACCTTCTTCAGCAGCTTGCGTTCGCGGTCGCGCGTGCGCAGTTCGAGCGCATGCTCTTCCTCGATCGTGGCGCGATCGGCCGGGTCCGGCACGATGACCGTTTCGCGCAGGTTCTCGGTCGTCTGGCCGGCGTTGCGGAGAATGTCCGCCTGCAACTGTTCGAGCCTGTTCTTGAAGAAGGCGAGCTGATCCGCATTCATGTAATCCTTGTCGCTCATCTTCAGGATTTCGGCTTCGGTCAAGAGTCGTTTCGTCGTCATCTGGCTTACTTCTTCAATGTGAGGCAAAACTCATAGGGCCCGCACTTTCGTATTGCCCGCAAACGCGTCGCGCGGACGCGCAGCGCAGGGTGGCCACGAACGTTGGACTGTCGTGACGCCGAAGCGCCTGGCGCCCACACACCGGGCGTTGCTAGCTACGCCGCTGCGGGGCCGAACTCCTCTGGAAACCGATTCACACATGCTCCTGAGGCATCGC
Organism: Paraburkholderia sp. 35.1; assembly: GCF_050436525.1. Lineage (NCBI taxonomy): Bacteria > Pseudomonadati > Pseudomonadota > Betaproteobacteria > Burkholderiales > Burkholderiaceae > Paraburkholderia > Paraburkholderia sp. 35.1. The sequence goes on from NZ_JBNDMJ010000003.1 coordinate 2,043,813, forward strand.
TCGCCGACGAGCGCGTGCCTTTTCAGGCCTTGCCCGCCGGCGTTTTCGGCGTGTCTCCGGACAAGGTTTTCCGGCGCCGTTTCAGGCCCGTCGCGGGATACGCGCGACCGGGCAATTCGTTGTCATTCTCCAGTGGGCACGTATTGTAACTGAATCACAATACGGCACCGCAACTGCTGAAAGCCAGCCTGCGGCGCTGAGATATCCCGAAAATATAACGCGCAGAAAGCCAAAAAGCGATGGTCGTGCACGCTTTAATACAGCAGGGTTTTCACGCGTTTTTCATATGGCCTGGATTCGAAAGGCCTCGGCGTCGCGGCGTCGCAGTTTCAGCAGAGGATTCACGCCCGCGCAGTCGGCGGCGGGCATCTCACCGCACTAGAAGTAGCACGGCGCATGCCGCGCTGCGCGCGGCGTGTCGTGGGCTTGCTCCGAGGCTTGCTTGCGCGACGGCGCTGCGCCCGCTCAGGCGAGGCAGGCGTCGAGACCGTCGGTGATCAGATCGCGCGGCAGCTCGATGCCGATGAACACCATCTTGTTGGTCTTCTTCTCGGCCGGTTGCCATTTCGCGGCGAGGTCACTGCCCATCATTTGATGCACGCCCTGGAACACGACCTTGCGATCGACGCCCTTCATGTACAGCACGCCCTTGTAGCGCAGCAGGTGCTCGCCATAGATCTGCAGGATGCCGCCGAGGAAGTCCTCGAGCTTGTTCGGATCGAACGGACGATCGCTGCGGTACACGAACGACTTGATCTTGTCGTCGTGATGCGCATGGTGGTGATGTCCGTGATCATGGCCTTCGTGATCGCAATGGCCATGGTCGTGATCGCAATTGGCGTGCTCGTGGTCATGGTCGCCTTGCGTGTGGCCGTGCTCGTCGTGCGCGTGCGCGTGGCTATGCGCGTGTTCGTCTTCACTCAGGAAGTCCGGATCGATTTCGAGCTTCGAGTTCAGGTTGAAGCCGCGCAGATCGAAAATTTCCTTGATGTCCGCCTCGCCGAAATTGACGACCTTGATCGCCGCCTTCGGGTTCATGTGTAGCAGACGGTGGCGCAGATCGCCCATGTGCCGCTCGTCGACGAGATCGGCCTTCGTGATGAACAGCCGGTCCGCGAAACCGACCTGGCGCTGCACCACTTCGTGCTGGTCGAGCTGATGGTTCGCGTGCTTCGCGTCGACCAGCGTGATGATCGCGTCGAGCAGGAATTCGCTCGCGATCTGGTCGTCCATGAAGAAGGTTTGCGCGACCGGGCCCGGATTCGCGAGGCCGGTGGTTTCGATCACGACGCGGTCGAAGTCCACTTCGCCCGCCTGCTTCTTCGCGGCCAGATCGTTGAGCACGCGCGACAGGTCGCCGCGAATCGTGCAGCAGATGCAGCCGTTGCTCATCTGGATGATCTGCTCGCTCGTGTCCTGCACGAGGATCTCGTTGTCGATGTTCTCTTCGCCGAACTCGTTCTCGATGACGGCGATCTTCATGCCGTGCTTTTCGTTCAGGATGCGCTTGAGCAGGGTGGTTTTGCCGCTGCCGAGAAAGCCGGTCAGGATGGTGACTGGAATCATGTGGGTCGCCTGTAAGTCGTGAAACGGTGCGTGATCGGACGCTAGCGCAAGGCTAGCCAGATGCGTTAGGCGGGCCGCCGCAGCCAGATGGCGCGAGCCCCGTCCAGCCGGTCATTGAAACATATTTGCCTGGCGGGCGCAGGGGCGGCCGCGCTGCGGCCGGCTGATGGCCGCCCTGCGCGGAGGCGGGCCGCCGCCGCCACGCGCAATCACCGGGAAAATGAGGGCGATCAGGCGATTTGCAACAGCAGCCCCTTCAGATACTCGCCTTCGGGGAACGCAGTGAGCAGCGGATGATCGACGCCCGCGCCAAGGCGCTTCAGGATGCGTGCGTCGACGCGTGCGTCGGCGGCCGCGCCCGACACGATCTTCTGGAACAGATCGGGATCGATCGCGCCCGAGCACGAGTACGTGAACAGCAAACCGCCCGGGCGCAGCAGCTTCAGGCCGGTCAGATTGATGTCCTTGTACGCGCGCGAGGCGCGGTCCACGTGCTCGCGCGATGGCGCGAATTTCGGCGGATCGAGCACGATCAGGTCGAAGCGTTCGCCTTCGTCGTAGAGGCGCCGCAATGTCTTGAACGCGTCGGCGTCGAGCCAGGTCGCGCGGTCGGCGTCGAAGCCGTTGGCCGCGACGTTCTGCTGCGCGAGCGCGAGCGCTTCACCCGACGAATCGACCGACACCACGCGCTTTGCGCCACCCCTGAGCGCCGCGAGCGAAAAGCCGCCGGTGTAGCAGAAGCAGTTCAGCACGTCGCGATCTTTCGCGAACTGCTGCACGAGCAGGCGGTTATCGCGCTGGTCGACATAGAAGCCGGTCTTGTGGCCGTTGCGCACGTCGACGTGATAGCGCACGCCGTTTTCGCTCGCGATCAGCTTCTCGGAAGGCGGCTCGCCCGCGAGCACGCCGGTGATCTGCTCGAGCCCTTCCTTCTGACGGATCGACACGTCCGAGCGCTCGTAGACGTTCGGGCAGCCGGTTGCGCCGACCAGCGCCGCGACGATCGCGTCCTTCCACGCTTCGACGCCGGCCGCCATGAACTGACAGACGATCTGGCTGCGCTGATCCGCGTCCTCGGCGACGTAGTAATCGACGATCAGGCCCGGCAGACCGTCCGCCTCGCCGAAGATCAGCCGCACGGCGCCGGTGTCGCGCACCATCGCCTGACGATGCGCGAACGCGCGCTGCACGCGGCGCTTGAAGAACGCGTGATCGATGGGCTCGGCTTCGTCGAAGCTCCAGACGCGCGCACGGATCTGCGAGTGCGGGCTGTAGGCGGCGCGGGCGAGAAAGCGGCCATCGTGCGCGCGCACGAGCACGGTCGCGCCGGGCGCGGGGCGGCCGTCGACGTGCTCGATCGCATTGGCATAAACCCACGGATGGCGGCGCAGCAGCGATTTTTCTTTCGACGGTTTGAGCGTAACGGTATTCATCAGGTGTAGGTAAGGTGCAAGCGAAGGCGGCGCGTCGTGGCGCGCGGCGTCAGTCGCGTGATCAGTTGCGTTTCTTTGCGCGAGGATGCGCGCTGTCGTAGACGTGGGCGAGGTGCTGGAAATCGAGGCCCGTATAAACCTGCGTCGCGGTGATGCTCGCGTGGCCGAGCAGTTCCTGCACGGCGCGCAGGTCGCCGCTCGACTGCAGCACGTGCGTCGCGAACGAATGGCGCAGCACGTGCGGATGCACGTTGGCCGGAATGCCGGCGGCGAGCGCCGCGCGCTTCACGCGCTCCCGCACGACGTTCGGCGACAGCCGGTTGCCGCGCGCCGACAGGAACAGCGGATGCGGATCGTGGCGGACCATCGGTTCGCGCACCGCGAGCCATGCGTTCAGCGCCGCGACCGCCTTGCTGCCCACCGGCACGACGCGGCGCCGATTGCCTTTGCCGAGCACTTCGACTTCGCCGGAATCGAGTGTCAGCCAGCCGGCCGAGCGATAGCCGTCGACGTCGGCGAAACGCACGTCGAGGCCGACCAGTTCGGCGAGGCGCAGGCCCGACGAGTAGAACAGCTCGAGCATCGCGTGATCGCGCAGGCCTTCGGGCGAGTCGGCGGGCGGGCTGTCCATCAGGCGCGCGGTGTCGTCGACGGAAAGCGCCTTCGGCAGCATTTTCGCCTGCTTCGGCGCGCGCACCGCGGCGACCGGATTGGCCGGCAACTCGACGTGGCCCGCGAGCCAGCGATAAAACGCCCGCCATGCCGACAGCCGATGGCCGATCGACCGCGCGGTGAGACCGCCCGCATGCGCGCGCGCGACGGCGCCGCGGATGTCGACGGCGGTGAGGCTTTCGAGCGCTCGGCCTTTGGCGAGCTGCTTCAGTTCCGCGAGCTCATGCGTGTAGCCGCGCAGGGTGTGCGCCGACAGCCGCCGCTCGTGCTCGAGATGCGACAGGTAGGCGGCGATCGGGTTGGCGGCGGTCACGGTACGCGGTGACGTTGCGTGGCGCGGCTCAGCGCGGCAGCAGCCGGCTCAGCGCGGCGCTCGCGAGCGCGCCGATCTGCGTGAGGAAATCGGTGGCCATGCCTTCGTGGAAGCGCCGCGGGTCGGATGAGCCCATCACGAGCAGGCCGAACGTCGGCGCGTCTTCGACACCTTCGGGGTCGCGCAGCGCGAGCAGCGCGATCGATTCGGTGCTCTGCGCCGTCCCGTTCGAGGCGACGCCGAGCTCGTCGGTCGCGCTCGTTGTCGCGCTTGCCGCCGGGTTGGTCGTCCCGTGGGACGCGACCGCAGCTTGCGCGAGCCATTGCGCGGCCTCGAAGCCGGTGTTTGCGCCGCAGTACGGCGTGCTCAGGCTGCCCGCGAAAATCCGCACTTCCTCGCTGACGTGGCGCGCGAAGTCCGCTTGCGCATACGGCTCGGCGACGTCCCACACGCGCAGAGCCGCTTGCGGCACGTCGAAGATGTCGCGCAGACCGCCGGCGATCGTGCGCGGCAGCGCGTAGGGATCGCGCTCGGCCATCACGCGGATGGTCCAGCGGTTGAATTTCGACGCGATGCTGTCGTTCTCGTGACCGTAGCGCAGCAGTTCGGCAAGACGCCGCTCCAGATGCTTGTTCTTGTCGCGCAGCATCTCCATCTGCCGCTCCTGCAGCGACACCGCGGCTTTGCCGTGCGGGTTCGCGAGCCGGATCGTCGCGAGCGTTTCCGCGTGTTCGACGAAGAATTCGGGATTGGCGAGCAGGTATTCGGCGACTTCGCGATCGTTCATGGTTTCGGCTAGAGGACTACGGGACGGCCGCCTCACGGCGGCGCGTCGGTCAATGAGTTAGACGGAGGGCGCCATGTCGGCCGGGCTGGACGGATTGTGCTGCGTCGAGTCCGACGAGGCGCTCGACGCCTCTTCGGCCAACTCGATCTCCCCTTCGAAGACGGTGGCCGCGGGGCCGGCCATCAGCAGCGGCGCGCCTGGGTGCGCGCTGTCCCACGTGATGGTCAGATCGCCGCCGTGCGTATGTACGAGCACCGTTGAATCCAGCAGCCCGCGCCGGATGCCAGCCGCGACCGCCGCGCACGCGCCGGTGCCGCACGCGAGCGTTTCGCCCGCGCCGCGTTCGTAGACGCGCAGCCTGATCTCGTTGCGGTTGACGATTTGCATGAAGCCCGCGTTGACCCGCTGCGGGAAGCGCGTGTGCCGCTCGATGGCCGGACCTTCGGCGAGCACCGGGAACACCTCGGCATCGTCGACGACCTGCACGGCGTGCGGATTGCCCATCGACACCACCGACATCCAGCGCGTCGCGCCGTTCACGTCGAGCGGCCAGAGCGTATCCTCGCCTTCGCGGCGGCCTTGCAGACCCTTGGTCGCGAACGGCACGAGTTCGGGATCGAACACGGGCGTGCCCATGTCGACGATCACTTCGCCGTTGTCCTGCATCGTCAGCGTGATCGTGCCTTTCTGGACCTGCACGCGCACGCTGCGCTGGTCGGTGAGACCGCGCTCGCGCACGAACTTGACGAAGCAGCGCGCGCCGTTGCCGCAGTGTTCGACCTCGCCGCCGTCGCAATTGAAGATGCGATATCTGAAATCGACGCCTTCGACGGTCGGCTTTTCGACCAGCAGCAACTGGTCGGCGCCGACGCCGAAATGGCGGTTCGCCAACGCGCGCACCTGCGCCGTGGTTAGATCAACCGGCTGGGTATAGCCGTCGAGTACGACGAAGTCGTTGCCCGCGCCGTGCATTTTGGTGAATTTGAGCTTCACGTTTTCCGTGTATCCGTTGCTGCGTAGGGCTTCGCGCGTGCGGGCGGAGCCGAAAATCCCGGCCTCACCGCCGTTGGGTGAATCACCCATTGGAGCCGTGCTCGGCCAATAGCAGATGATACACGTTGGCACATCGGAAACGGTACGGCATGCAAGGAGCCCAGCCCCACCTTCAATACACCCCCGGCACCCCCGGCGGGCGTGTCTTGAACCGCTTGTGCACCCAGTAATACTGCTCGGGCATCAGCGGAATCTGCTCTTCGAGAAACTCGTTCATGCGTCGCGCATCAGCGTCATCGTCGCCGGTCGGATAGTCGTCCCAAGGTTTGAAGACCTTGAGCCGGTAGCCCTTGTAGTTCGGCAGCACCTCGCCGATGAACGGTACGACCTGCGCGTGCCCGACCTTGGCGAGACGACCGACTGCGGTCAGCGTGCAGGTCGGCACGCCGAAGAACGGCACGAACGTCGAATTGCGCGCGCCGTAGTCCATGTCCGCGCCGAGCATCACCGGTTTGCGTTCGCGCAGCCAGCGCAGCACGACGCGCGCGCTGTCCGCGCGGCTCGCCATGTCCGCGCCGAAACGCGCGCGCGCTGCTTTGGCGGCTTCCTCGAACTCCTGATTCGACATCGGCTGATAGAGCGAGCCGCACTGGCGCTTCAGCGAGTAGTTCAGAAAGATCGAACCGGCCTCGATGCCGACAAAATGAAAGCCGAGAAACAATGTGGGCGGCAGGTTCGGATCCGTCAGGTCGATCGCGCTGTCGAGCTGGATCAGCTTGTCGAGCTTCTTCGCCGAGCCGAACCACTGCACGCTGCGCTCGACATAGCTGCGGATCGCATGACGGAAGTGCTTTTGCGCGACGTCCTCGCGGCGCTCGTCGCTCCAGTCGGGGAAGCACAGCTTGAGATTGGTATGAACGATGCGCTTGCGAGGGCTCGGGATCTGGTAGAGCAGCCAGCCGAGCCCGTCACCGAGACGGGCGACGAATCCGTAAGGCAACAGCGCAAAGAGTTTGAGGAGCCCGATCGCGAGCTTCGCGCCGTAGCGGCTCAGCATGCAGCCTCCAGGCGCGCGGCGCCGCAGGGGGCGAAATTGTGGAAAGCGGAAAAATTGACGTGATACCGCACTCGTTTCGGCTCTGTGACATTCAAAGGAAGTCGCTATAATAAAGGCTTCGCCGAGTTAATAGACAACTTGCGGGGCGAAGCTGGCGGGTGCGGTCCATGGGTTTTCATGGGTTATGCGTCCATCGGTCAGGTAATCCGCTAAAGCGTCGCCGCTTCAGACTCCCGAAGTCGGCTACGTGGAACGCAACCGTAACCACTAACAGGAGTCTGCAACGTGGCAAACGACTATCTCTTCACTTCCGAATCCGTTTCCGAAGGCCATCCCGACAAAGTCGCGGACCAGATCTCGGACGCGATCCTCGACGCCATCCTCGCTCAAGACAAGTACTCGCGTGTCGCGGCCGAAACGCTGTGCAACACGGGTCTCGTCGTGCTGGCCGGTGAAATCACCACCACCGCGAACGTCGACTACATCCAGATCGCGCGCAACACGATCAAGCGCATCGGCTACGACAACACCGACTACGGCATCGACTACCGCGGCTGCGCGGTGCTCGTCGCCTACGACAAGCAGTCGCCGGACATCGCCCAAGGCGTGGACCGCGCGCACGACAACAACCTCGATCAAGGCGCGGGCGACCAGGGCCTGATGTTCGGTTACGCGTGCGAGGAAACGCCGGAACTGATGCCGCTGCCGATCCACCTGTCGCACCGCCTCGTCGAGCGTCAGGCGAATCTGCGCCGCGACGGCCGTCTGCCCTGGCTGCGTCCGGATGCCAAGTCGCAGGTCACCGTGCGCTACGTCGACGGCAAGCCGCATTCGATCGACACCGTCGTACTGTCCACCCAGCATTCGCCGGACATCGCGCTCGACACGCTTCGCGAAGCGGTGATCGAGGAAGTGATCAAGCCGACGCTGCCGGCCGAACTGATCAAGGGTGACATCAAGTTCCTCGTGAACCCGACCGGTCGTTTCGTGATCGGTGGTCCGCAGGGCGATTGCGGTCTGACGGGCCGCAAGATCATCGTCGATACGTACGGCGGCGCGGCGCCGCACGGCGGCGGCGCATTCTCGGGCAAGGATCCGTCGAAGGTGGACCGCTCGGCAGCGTACGCCGGCCGTTACGTCGCCAAGAACATCGTGGCCGCGGGCCTCGCATCGCGCTGCCTGATCCAGGTGTCGTACGCGATCGGCGTCGCCCAGCCGACCTCGGTGATGGTCAACACGTTCGGCAGCGGCCGCGTGTCGGATGCGACGATCACGGAGCTCGTGCGTCAGCATTTCGACCTGCGTCCGAAGGGCATCATCCAGATGCTCGACCTGCTGCGCCCAGTCTACGAGAAGAGCGCGGCGTATGGTCATTTCGGCCGCGAAGAGCCGGAATTCACGTGGGAAGCCACCGACAAGGCGCTCGCACTCGCCGAAGCGGCAGGCACTGAGCCGGTCGCGGCGCTTGCCGAATAAGGGCGAGCCGATCGCCGTGACTGGCGCTGTCCGACCCGCTGTGGTGGCGAGCCGGATGACTTGGGGGTGAAAGTCCTCTGCACACCCGGCAAGGGGAAGTGCTAGCTGAACGGCAAGGGTGTCCGTCGTAAGGCGGAATCTGAAGGAAGCCGCAGGCAAAATGCTGGCCTGACGAACAGGAAGCGGATATCAGGCGGTGTGGCGGGGTGAGCAGTCCAAGATCTGTAAAGCCCAATACTTGCACGGAACGCCACGACGTAGATCCGACAGGCATAAGCAGGAAGGTCGCGCGCATTACCCTGGGAGCCCCGTCAGTCTGCCTTGTGCTACTGGCATCGCAAGGTGCCGGGATGGGCTGGCGGGAGTCAGCAGAGGCCATAGTAGCGGCTCGGAACCGGAGCAGTGAAGGGCCGAACCTGACGAGAGTGGATAGTCACGCGTGCTCTCTGAGCGTTTGGGCACAAGTCTCGGCACAGCCGGGAGCCTGCGATCAAACTTGACGGCCGGAAGCCTGAGAGAGGTTGGGGTGTCCATTGAACGACAGGCGACACGACGAACGAAACGAAGCTCGCTGGAGCAATCCAGTCGTCAGGAAACGCCGGATACGTGATCCGTACGTCCGGTGTTGTGGGAGGACGGCGGGGGCAACCCCGCCTCCTACCCGATTCTATCGATGGCGTAGCGATGCTGCCGCGCGAAGCACGTCGTCGAGGCGGCGCGCTCGAAGTCTTGCGGTGCTCTCGAAGTCAGCCCAGCGGTGAACGGCCAGCCGGTCGGCAGATCAGCGGTCTAGCCACTCAACGCGCAACTGCAACTCACCGGCCCAGCAATCTCACCGGCTCGCAAACGCAAACGCGAACGCGAACCACCCGCCGCTGCTCGTCGACAGGCGACGCGGTCGGCGGCTCGCAGGCGTGTGCACCGCCGGCGCGCGTTTCGCGACCGCGAGGCGCAACGGTGTCGGTTTGCGCAGCAGCGTGCGCAGCGACAGACGGCGCGTGCCGCTCTGCTGGCGTAGCGCCGAGAAGAACGTATGGAACCAGGTGCGAAAGCCGTCGACGGCCTTCGCGTCGCGCCACTGCTCGCCGAGCGCGCGGGTGCGCGCGGCATGATGGCGCAGCGCCCGCAACATATGGCGGCGCGCGGGACGCGCCGCTTTCAGCGCGGCGCGGGTAAGACGGGTGCTCAAAAGAGTATGCATGGCTTCACATTTAGGCAATGAACCGCACGTCGGCGCGTGCACCGGATGTGCACGGACAAACAGCACCATATGTGCCAATGACGGGGTTGCGATGAACGGCCTGAAAGCGGGAAATTCGGTGCGGGTCGTGGCGCGGGAGATTGCGACGCGAAACACGGCGCACAGCGCAGCGAAGGTACAACGCGGAGAAACCGACGGCACGGGCCCTGGCGGCCTGCGCACAAAAGAAAACTGCGTAAGCGACGATCGACATGCGAGCAGGCTACACGGGAATCGTGACGTCAGAAAGTCGGTTAATACCCTGCGCGAACCAGATTTCTCCCTGGATCGAATCGTCGCGGATGCCAGTCTGCTGTCACCCCTTACGGGCGATTTGCGTGCGCGTTTGCCCAACGAATGTGCGATGCGGGCGCGCCGCGCGCCTGAAACCGGTGCATTGGCGCGCCGCGAAAAGCGAAGGCGACCGGCGCAAAAGATCAGCAGGACGCAGGAGCCTCTCGCGGTGAACCAACGCATCCCGATCGCGCCCGTTTTACAATCGAACATCAGTCAGTCGACGGTAACGGAACGCCATGTCACTCCATTCGAAGAAAGAGCAGATTCAAACGTTGCGGGAGCAGGGTTTTGTCGTCGTGCCAGGACTCGTGTCGCCCGAGCGTTGCGACGAGCTGAAGCGGATCGCGCAGCGGCAGCTGCAGGAAGCGGCGGCGCCGATCGAATTCGAAGCGGATTTGCAGTATCCGGGCGCGCCGTCATCGAAGGATGCTCCAGGCGGACATACGGTGCGGCGCCTGCTCGACGCGTACGGTCGTCACCCCGCGTTCGCGCAATGGGCGACCGCACCCGAAATCCGTGGCTGGATGGAGCTGTATTTTGGCGAGGAGCCGCGTCTGTCGCGCGCGCATCACAACTGCATGATGACCAAGCACCCCGCGTACGGCAGCCTGACCGGCTGGCATCGCGACGTGCGCTACTGGTCGTTCGAGCGCGACGATCTGATGTCGGTGTGGCTCGCGGTCGGCCCGGAAACAGTCGATAACGGCGCGCTGTGGTTCGTGCCGCAATCGCACGGCGCCGCGTTCACATCGGACCGTTTCGACGAAGCGAAGTTTTTCCGCACGGATCTCGCCGAGAACGACGCCGCGATCCGCACGGCGGTGTCGCCCGAGCTGAAGACTGGCGACGTGGTGTTCTTTCACTGCAACACGCTGCACTCGGCCGGCAAGAATCTGAGCGACCAGGTGAAGTTCTCGCTGGTGTTCACCTATCACGGCGCAAGCAATGTGCCCCTGCCCGGCACGCGCTCGGCCGCGAAGCCCGAAATCGCGTTCTAGATTATTGTGGTCGCGGGCCTCGCGCCGACGCTCAGCGCTTGCGCCCCGACATCGCGATTCCCGTCAGCCCGGCGAGCGTCGCCACCACGCCCGCGACGATCAGCACGATCGCCTTGTTGCTCGGCGAGCCGGTAAAGAAGCGCGACACGTCGCTGCTCACCGAATTGAACGCCTGCCCGCCGAAATACAGCAGCACGATACCGCCGACAATCAGCGCGATCGAAATCGCTTTCGTCATCTGCACCTCCCATCAACCTGAACCGGCCAGAGTGTAGGTGAGGCGTGCGTGCTCGTCCATCCCGCATACTGGCTGCGCTGCAAGCGCCGCGTCGATTGGCTAACATAGCGGTCCGGCCGCACCGCGGCGACACCACAACAACAAATCTCCCCAGCAGCACGCCTCCCGCAACGCGCGAATCCTCACGCCCGCCATCCTCGGGCGATCTCATCGACAAGGACACTAGCAATGGCTTACGAAGCAGCTTCAGAACGCTATTCGGACATGCAATACCGCGTCTGCGGCAAGTCGGGTCTCAAACTGCCGGCGCTGTCGCTCGGCCTGTGGCACAACTTCGGCGACACCACGCCGATCTCGACGCAGCGTGACATCCTGCGCACGGCCTTCGACCTCGGCATCACGCACTTCGATCTGGCGAACAACTACGGCCCGCCGTACGGCAGCGCGGAAACCAACTTCGGCCGTCTGTTCAAGGACGATTTCAAACCGTATCGCGACGAGTTGCTGATTTCGTCGAAGGCCGGTTGGGATATGTGGCCCGGTCCGTACGGCCAGGGCGGCGGCTCGCGCAAATACGTGCTCGCGAGTCTCGATCAGAGCCTGAAGCGCATGGGCCTCGATTACGTCGACATCTTCTATTCGCATCGCTTCGACGCGCATACGCCGCTCGAGGAAACCGCGGGCGCGCTCGCGAGCGCGGTGCAGCAGGGCAAGGCGCTGTATATCGGCATCTCGTCGTACTCGTCGGCGAAGACGCGCGAAATGGCGAAGCTGCTCGCCGAATACAAGGTGCCGCTGCTGATCCATCAGCCGTCGTACAACATGCTGAACCGCTGGATCGAACACGACCTGCTCGATACGCTCGATGAAGTCGGCGCGGGCACGATCGCGTTCACGCCGCTCGCGCAGGGATTGTTGACCGGCAAGTACCTGAACGGCGTGCCGGAAGATGCGCGCGTCAACAAGCCGGGCGGCGGTTCGCTCAAAGACGAGCATCTGAGCCCGCGGAACATCGAGCACGTGCGGAAGCTCAACGACATCGCGCAGCGCCGTGGTCAGAGCCTCGCGCAGATGGCGCTCGCGTGGGCGTTGCGCGATCCACGCGTGAGCTCGGTGCTGATCGGCGCGAGCCGCGCGGAGCAGGTGCGCGAGAACGTCGGCGCGCTGAAGAAGCTCGCATTCTCGGCCGACGAACTCGCCGAAATCGATCGCTATGCGACCGAAGGCGGGATCAATCTGTGGGAAAAGCCGTCGACGGATCAGGCGATCTGATCGCGTGAGGAGCCGTCCGCGCAACAGGCGGACGGACGCAAGGGCAAAACGAAGCCGCACGCTCAGCGTGCGGCTTTTCTGCAGGTATTTCGCCGCGCCGCTACACGAGCGCCGGCAGACCCTCGACCAGCGCCACCGCGCACATCACACCGATCAGCGCGCCCAGCACACGCAGCCCGTTGTGTCGCAACTCGGTCTTGCAGGGCAGCGCGCCGACGAATAGCGCGCCCGCCAATGCCATCGGAATGACCAGGATGAAATCGCCGATCGTAAAGTAGGTCATCTTCGTCTCCTCCCATGCGGGATGGTTGCTATGTCGTTCCAGCAGAGGCCGCGGCTTCGAAATCATGCCGCGCCATTGCACGAATCGAGTATAGGAGACCGATCGAGCGGCGCGACGGCGCAAGCCGGCGCGTCGGCGCTTATTCGTAAGCTGCTGAACCCAGGCGCGGCGCGGCCCGCGGCGATTGGCGCGGCGCAACAAAACGCGGCGGAAAATATCAAACGTTCGCTTACGCAAGCCTTTCGTTTTGCCGCCGATCCATGCGGGTTGGATGATTGCGGCCGGCTCGCGGTGCCTGCACCGCGCAACGCGACCGATGCGCCGGGCTATTCGCGCCCGCGCAGGCGGCTCGCCGCGATCAAGCCGATCACGAGCAGCGCACCGACTAGCCCGACGACGCCGTTCCAGCCATGACCGGCCCACACATGGCCGCCATACGAACCGACCAGGCTCGAGCCGATGTAGTACGCGAGCAGATACAGCGCAGCGGCCTGGCCTTTCGCGTCTTTCGCCAGACGCCCGACCCAGCCGCTCGCGACCGAATGCCCGGCAAAGAACCCGAACGTCACGCAGGCGATACCGGTCGCGATCGCCGCGAGCGGATGCAGCATCGTCAGCGCGAGGCCGAGCACCATCAGCAGCAGGCTCCCGATCAGCACGCGCGCGCGGCCGAACGAGTCGGCCATGCGCCCGGACCATGGCGACGCGACCACGCCAACCAGATAGACGATGAAAATCGCGCCGATCTCCGTCTGATTCAACCGATACGGCGGCGCGAGCAGCCGGTAGCCGATGTAGTTGTACAGCGTGACGAAGCTGCCCATCAGCACGAAGCCGAGCAGGAACAGCAGCGGCAGACCCGGTCGCGTGAACTGGCGCAACAGCAGCGTGCGGTGATGCGCGAAGCCGAGCCCGCGGCGCGGCACGAAATGGCGCGACGGTGGCAACAGCGCGCGGAACGCGAGCATCGACAGCAGGCCGAGCACGCCGATCGTGCCGATCGCGATGCGCCACGAAAACAGATCCGCGACCACGCCGGTGATGACCCGCCCGGCCATGCCGCCGATCGCCGTGCCGCCGACGTACAGGCCCATCGCGAGGCCGAGGCCGTCGGGATGCACTTCCTCGGCGAGATAAGCCATCGCGACGGCCGGCACGCCGCCGAGCGCGAGCCCTTCGAGCGTACGCAGCACGAGCAGCTGGTGCCAGTGCGGCGCGACCGATACGCCAATCGTCAGCACCGACGACACCGTCAGCGACAGCGTCATCAGCTTGTGCCGGCTCCAACCCTCGGAGACGAAACCGGCGACGAAAATCGCGAGCGCGAGCGCGGCAGTGGATAGTGACAACGACAGACTGCTTTGCGCCGGCGTCACGTTGAACGCTTCGGAGAACGACGGCAGCAGCGGCTGCACGCAGTAGAGCAGTGAGAACGTCGCGTAGCCGGCGAACAGCAGCGCGAGGCTGGCACGCCAGTACGCGCGCGAGCCGCGTTCGAGATAAGGGATGTCCGACACGGTGGTGGTGCTTGCGCAAGCAGCTGAAGCTGCGCCGCGGGAGGGAACGGCAGATGCGGTCCGCTGGGATGGCGGCGGCAGGGTCACAACAAAACTCCTTGGGTCACACGGAAACGCGCAAAAGTGTTAAGGATACGCTGAAAACGCGTTTCAAGCCGGCGTCGCGGGCAACGTGGCGTGCCAATGGTGACCCGCAGCGCTCCATCCGCAGCACGTCGCGCGCCTGTCTCCCGGCGCTAGCCGTGCGCCCCGGCTTCACTGCCCGGCGCCGGCGCCCGCGTCGCCCCCGAAGTCGCCGTCGACGGATGCACGAGCGCGTCGTCGCCCGGCACTCGGATGATGATCAGGGTTCAGCGCGATCAGGATGTCCGAGTCGGATGTGCCGATCGTGCCCGTGTTGCTGTACGAAAGGGTTGACGCCCGACACCGGCAGACCGATGTTGTCGATGATCGAATGCAGTTCGCCGGCCGGAATCAGCTGACGGATGCGCGCATCGACACGATCGGTCAGCACCGCGGTTTCCTCGACGCGCATGCCGGTTTTCGCGCGCATGTGCAGCGCGATCGTGCCGGCATCGACGGCGGGGAAAAAGTCGCGGCCGATAAACGGCAGCAACAGCAGCGACGCGCAACAGCACGCGAGAAACAGCGTGACGAACAGTCCCGGTCGCGCGACTCGCGCTTCGAGAAATACGCGGTAGCGCTCGCGCAAACGCGAGAAACCGCGCTCGAACGCGTAGTGCATGCGCATCAACGGATTGCGCGTTTGCACCGGTGCGTGATGTAAATCCGCGGGCTTGTGGTGATAGCGCAGCAGATACTTCGCGAGCGTCGGCACGAGCGTACGCGAGAAGAAGTACGACGCGAGCATCGCGAACACCACCGCTTCGGCAAGCGGAATGAACAGATAGTGCGCGACACCGGTGAGCAGAAACATCGGCACGAACACGATACAGATCGACAGCGTCGACACCAGCGTCGGAATCGCGATCTGATGCGCGCCGTCGAGAATCGCCTGTTCTAGCGTCTTGCCCTGTTCGAGCTGATGGCTGATGTTTTCGATCGCGACGGTCGCATCGTCGACGCGAATCCCGACCGCGAGCGCGAGGCCGCCGAGCGTCATGATGTTGATCGTCTGACCGAGAGAGGACAACGCGATGATCATCGATGATCAGCGTCGTGCGCCAGTTGCCGAGGAACAGCAGAATCATCAGGCCCGTCAGGCACGCGGCGATCAGCGCTTCACGCAATACGCCCTGCACGGATGCACGCACGAACAGCGATTGGTCGGCGACGGGGTCGATATTCAGCGACGGCGGCACCAGATTGCGCAGCGTCGGCATCATCGTCTTGATGCGGTCGACGATATCGAGCGTGGACATTCCGTGTGTTCGATATCGTTGACCGCCACCGACAAGCCGCGCTCGTAGTTCAGCGCGATGCGCCGCTCCATTTCGTCGGCGGGCAGGCCGTTATACGACCCGATGACCGAGAGCACCGGAATATCGATGTTCGGAAAGATGTCGGTGGGCGTGCGCAGAATGGTCAACGGTCCGACGATCAGCAACAGCAGCGCCAGCACGACGAACGTATAGGGGCGCCGTAGCGCGAGACGAACGATCCACATGACTAGCGCAGACGGATGAAATGAGCGGCGAGCGCGCCGCGCGGATCGGAAACGAGGCGCGCACCTCGGCGCGAAGGCAGGTGCGAAGCCGCGCGGCGCCCGCATCTGGCAGATCGTTCCGGCCGTGCACGTTTTTGATGTCTCCCCCCGCAGGGTTTATGATGGTCTGCATTACGACGTCTGACGCCGAGATAATCGGCCGTGCGCAGCGTAATGGGAATAGGGCGAAACGACGGGTGAAAGCCTTCTATTCGCCTTCCCAAAGCCCCGCAAAGCGGGAACAATGACTCGAACCTCTTACGCGCCATGCGCGCGACAGATTAAGTGCGCACGCAACGTCAAATGCGAAGCGGCGTTTTTATCATCACCTCGACCGGCGTGAAATCATAAAGCCGGCTAAGGGAAGCGGGGAATTATCATGGAAGTCGGTTCCATTGTCCGATCGGTACATATCGCCGTGCCGCAAGGCGCGCGCGGAATCGTCATGCGCATTCTTGGCGACATGGCGATGGTGGCGTGGTACGCCGGCGAGCCCGGCGCCTCGCAGCAACTCAATACCGAACCCTTTTTCCTGGAAGATCTGATCGATACCGGCGACCTGATACGTCCGGCCGGCGCGCAGACGCATTGAACGAGAGGCTTACCGGTTGCTCATTGCCGTTGTGTGACCCGCAGGTGCGGGCTGTAGTGATGCTGTAAGGTCAGATCGGCTCGCCAGCATCGCCGTGGGCCGATGCGCGCGTCGATTCACGGCGCGTCCCAAATCAGCCCGTATTTCTAGCGATGCCACGCACGCATTGTGAGTCGTCGCCCTCGTCTTTACCCGCGGCGCGGCGCACAATGCGGGGCATGAACGACACCATTCCCGACAATTCCTATCCCGAGGCCGGCGCCGATGGCGCCGTGCCATTCGCGCGGCTCACGCCGGAAACCGTGCTCGACGCGATCGACGGCGTGCTCGCAACGACCGGCGTGCGTACCGACGGCCGTCTGCTGCCGCTCAACAGCTATGAAAATCGCGTGTATCAGGTCGGCGTCGAAGACGGTCCGCCCGTGGTCGCGAAGTTCTATCGTCCCGAGCGCTGGAGCGACGCGGGGATTCTCGAAGAGCACGCGTTCGTCGCCGAACTCGCCGCGCGCGAGATCCCGGCCGTGCCCGCGCGCGTGCTCGATGGCCGCACGCTGCACAGCTTCGACGGCTTCCGCTTCTCGGTCTTCGAGCGACGCGGCGGTCGCGCGCCGGATCTCGACCGGCGCGACACGCTGGAATGGCTGGGGCGTTTCATCGGACGCATTCATGCGATCGGGCAGACCCAGGACTACGTAGAACGTCCCACGCTAAACATCGGCACGTTCGGCTACGAGCCGCGCGACTTCCTGCTCGCGCACCGTTTCGTGCCCGACGATCTGCGCACCGCGTGGGAAACCGTCGTGAATCTCGCGCTCGAAGGCGTCGCGCGTGCGTTCGAGCGGGCTGGCGAGATTCGCAGGCTGCGTCTGCACGGCGACTGTCATCCGAGCAACGTGCTGTGGACCGACGCGGGCCCGCATTTCGTCGATTTCGACGACAGCCGCATGGGGCCCGCCATTCAGGATCTGTGGCTACTGCTGCCGGGCGAGCGTGCGGAGGCGTCGCGCGCGCTGGCCGATCTGCTCGCCGGTTACGAGGATTTCTGCGAATTCGATCCGCGCGAGCTGTATCTGATTGAAGCGCTGCGCACGTTGCGGCTGATTCACTATCAGGCATGGCTCGCGCGCCGCTGGAACGATCCGGCGTTTCCGGCCGCGTTTCCGTGGTTCAACACGCAGCGCTACTGGGAAGATCGCATCCTCGAGATGCGCGAGCAGATCGGCGCGATGCAGGAAGGGCCGTTGTGGCCGGTTTGACGTGTTGACGGTCAAGGCGCCTGCGACGCCACATTCGACGACTCCACCAACGTCGAT
This sequence comes from Paraburkholderia sp. 35.1, assembly GCF_050436525.1. Lineage (NCBI taxonomy): Bacteria > Pseudomonadati > Pseudomonadota > Betaproteobacteria > Burkholderiales > Burkholderiaceae > Paraburkholderia > Paraburkholderia sp. 35.1. The sequence continues at coordinate 2,061,526 of NZ_JBNDMJ010000003.1, forward strand.
CTGACGATCACCTCCGCGCGCACATCCCGCCCAATCGCTTCGATCGCGGGACGCATGCGCGTGAAATCGTCGGGCGTGCAGACGTCGCTGTCGAAATGGGTGGCGCCGTCGCGCGTCATCGTGACCACGTTGCTGCGCGGGTCGAACGCGTACTGCGACGTGAAATCGACGAAGCGGTCCTGCGTGCGTTGCGCCTCCGGCATGTCGAGCACGCGGAAATTGGCCGGCAGTTCGATGCGCGCGCGTTCGTGGATCGCGAGGTTGTGGCACACGAACGGCTGCGTGCGCTTGCGTTCGCCGAGCCAGTAGCGCGTGTCGGCTTCGACGCCGCCGCCGAGGCTCGTCAAGGCCGGAATCGAGGCCGTCATGCCGGTCACCACGAGACTCTCGAGCGTGCCTTTCATCGTCAGCGTGAGCGGGCCGTCGGCCGCGCTGAGGTCGCTCGTCGTCAGCGTCGCGGTGCCGCGCAGATTCGCGTTGCGTAACTCGGCCTGAATCGATTCCTCGCGTTGCGCGGGCGATTGCGTGCGCAGCCGCGCGCGGGCCTGCTCGGCGTACGGCCCGGCATCCTGCAGCCGATACGTGAAGCTCGCCGAGCCATCCGGTTCGATCTTGATCGCGAGATCGGTGCTGCGCGACATCTGCGCGGTGGCCGGCGTTTGCGCGAGCACGCCGTCGCCGATCAGCACGGTAGGACGGTCCATGTCGGACGAAGGCAGAAAACCGAATTCGACGTTCGACGCGGTCGAATCCGCGTACATCTGCAAATCGGGCAGCCACGTGATCGCATGATTGATGACGCCGTAGCCCGGGACGCTCGGCAGCGTGTAGATCGTGCCGCTGCTGATCAACGCCGGCTCGTTGCGCACGCCGAGCGCGTCGAGCAGCGCGCCGTAGAGCGCGACGTGGTCCTTGCAGTCGCCATAGCGGTTCGCGAGAATCGCGCTCGCGCTGTGCGGCACGACGGCGCCACGTCCGACGTAGATCGCGACATAGCGGATATTGCGGCGAACCCAGTCGTACAGCGTTTTGGCTTTGTCGTGTGGGGTGTGATCGTGTGCGGTCAGCTGCTGCGCGAGCTGGGTGATCGCGACGTCGTGCGCGCCCGGGTCGGCCGCGGAACTGCGATAGGAGGCGGCGAACGCGGCATAGCTTGGGAAGGTCGACACCATCAGCCGATCACCGTACGACACGTACGCGACCGAGCCGCGTTCGAGCCGGTCGAAGTGTGCCTTGTCATAGCGGAATTCGTAACGCGTGCGGCCGTCGCGCGTGACCGGTGTCACTGCGCTGAAGCCGCGCGCGTCCGCATACAGCGGCTTGTCGGCGGGCAGGTCGTAGATCAGGCGGAAGTTGCGGGTCGGCGCGAGATCGGGTGGCGTGAAGTCGCTGAATTCGCCCGGCACTATCGGCTGACGCTGCGTCTTGCGGTACGTCAGATGCACGCGCGCGCCGGGTTCGACCGCGGGGAACACGATCACCTTTTCCTGGATGTCCTGGAACATCGGCGCGTCGAACGAGCGGACTTCCTGCACGTCGCGGATCTGCTCGGGCGCAACGTCGTGACGCTTGCCGTCGGCGGTGACCGTGTAGGCCTCGAGGATCTGCACGTCGGCCATGTTGCGGTTGAACCAGACGTATTGCTGAGCGACCCGCTCGACGCCGGCTTCGTTGTTCACGCGCAGCGTCATCGAATCGAGCTTCGCATACGAGCCGTCAGCGTTGACGGTGAAGGTCTGCGTCTCGCCTTCGTTGGTGTAGGGATCGTCCAGGTTGAGCGGCGCGCTCGCGCTCGCGGCGTGAACGCCGGCCAGCCAGCCGGCGGAGGCAAGGACCACGAGGCAGAGTCGCATGACGGCGGGCTACACGCTGTAAGCGGCGCCACCCGACGCCGCAATCTCCCGCGCGGCCTTCGCGCCTTCGACCTGCAACAGCGTCGGCAGCGACACGCCATTTTTCGCCGCCGTCACCTCCGCCAGAATCGACACCGCGATCTCGGGCGGCGTCCTGCTGCCGATATAAATGCCGACAGGTCCATGCAAGCGGGCCAGTTCGGCTTCGTTCAGATCGAACTCCTTCAGGCGCTCGCGTCGCGCGTGATTGTTCCTGCGCGAGCCGAGCGCGCCGACATAAAACGCCGGCGTCTTCAATGCTTCCATCAGCGCGAGATCGTCGAGCTTCGGATCGTGCGTGAGCGCGATTACCGCGCAGCGCTCGTCGAGCTTCATGTCGATCACGGTATCGTCCGGCATCGTGCGTACGATCTTCGTGCCCGGCACGTCCCATTCCTCGGTGTATTCCTCGCGCGGATCGCAGACCGTCACCTGATAATCGAGCCCCACCGCGATATGGCACAGGTAGCGAGACAACTGCCCGGCGCCGATCACTAGCATCCGGTAGCGCGGGCCGTGGATCGTCGACAGACGCTCACCGTCGAAATGCACGCCGTCGGTCGCCTGTGCGTCGTCGAGCCGCACCGCGCCCGTCGTCATGTCGAGTTCGCGCGCGACGAGCCGGCCATTTTCGACCGCGTGACACAGCTCGGCGATGCCGCTTTGCCGCGTCAACGGTTCGAGCACGAGCTGGATCGTGCCGCCGCACGGCAGGCCGAAGCGATGCGCTTCCTCGGCCGTGATGCCGTACTTCACCGCCTCCGGATGTGTCTGCTCGATGCCCCGTTGCCGCACGCGATCGATCAGATCGTCTTCGATGCAGCCGCCCGACACCGAGCCCACCACGAGGCCGTCGTCGCGCACCGCGAGCATCGCGCCCTCGGGACGCGGCGACGAGCCCCACGTCTTCACGACCGTCACGAGGAGCGCGCGATGTCCGTCCGCCAGCCAGCGGGCGCAGGTTTTCAGAACTTCGAGATCCACGCTGTCCATGATTTCTTCCCTTTCTTTGCTTCGCCGCCGGACTCGCCGTCCGCGGCCTCGTTCGATTCCGTTTGCTCGGAGGCGGATGCGGCTTCGGCTTCGGCTTCGGTATCCACCGAGGCGTCGCCTTCCGCTGTTTCATGAGCGCTATTGTCTCCCGAGAGCTGGGCGCCGAGGCGCTTGAAAAACTCCCCCGCAATCTTGCGCGCCGCACCGTCGACGAGCCGCGAGCCGATCTGCGCGAGCTTGCCGCCGACCTGCGCATTGGCGGTGTAGGAGAGCTTTGTCGCGGCATCGCCGTCGGCTTCGAGCGTGACGTGCGTGTTGCCCTTGGCAAAACCCGCGGCGCCGCCCTGGCCTTCGAACACAATGGTGTAGGTGTTCGGCGCGTCGATATCGGTCAGTTGCATGCGCCCCTTGAAGCGCGCCTTGACCGGGCCGACCGCCGCGCTCAGCGTGACCAGGTACGCGTTTTCGCCGTCCGGGTCGATGCTTTCGCAGCCGGGAATGCAAGCGCGCAGAATCTCGGTGTCGTTCAACGCGTCCCAGGTTTGCTGCTGCGCGACCGGCAGCGTATGAATTTCGCTCAATTCCATGACGTTGCTCCTGCGAATGTCGTCGCGACGACGGCGCGGCGAGGCGCGCGTGTCAGTTGCGCGAGATCGTGGCCGAACGCTGCGAGACTGTCTAGATTATGAACCGGACGATGCGCGTCGACATACGGCAGGATCGCCTGCACGCCGCGCGCCTTCGGAGTAAAGCCGCTGAACCGCAGCAGCGGATTGAGCCACACGATGCGATGCGCGAAGCGTGCGAGGCGCGCCATTTCGGTATCGAGCACGTCGATCGCTTCGTGATCGAGACCGTCGGTGACGAGCAGCACCGTCGCACGACCTGTGAGCACGCGGCGCGCCCAGCGTCGGTTGAATTCGGCGAGCGCCGCGCCGATGCGCGTGCCGCCCGACCAGTCGACCACCTGATCGCTGAGCGTCGCGATCGCGACGTCCGGATCGCGTTCGCGCAATGCGCGCGTCGCGTTCGTGAGCCGCGTGCCGAACAGAAACACCTGCAGACGTTCGCGCGACTGCAACAACGCGTGGCAAAAGTAGAGCACCGCGCGCGAGTAGTTGCTCATCGAGCCGGAAATGTCGAGCAGCAGCACGAGCGGCGGCTTGCGCTCGACCCTCGCGCGATACTTCCACACGGTCCAGTCGCCACCGGCGCGCACCGCATGCCGCGCGCTCGCGCGCAAGTCCGCATGCGTGCCGTGCGATGCCGCCTTCAGGCGCCGCGTCGATTCGGTTGCGAGCGGCAGCCGCTGGCCGCGAATCAGATGACGCAGCGTGCGCCATTCGTCGGCGTTCAGCGTGTCGAAATCGCGATGACGCAGCCGCTCTTCTGCGCTGAACGTCAACTGCGCATGCAACTCGCGCTGTTCGGTTTCCTGCGGCGCATTCAGATGCGGCGACGGTGGCATGCGCACCGCGAGCGCGTCGGCGAGACGGTTGTTGCGCTTCGGCGGTGGCAGCCCGTCGCGCACTTTCGGCAGCAGCAGCGCGCGCAGCTTGCCTTCCCAATCGGGGTCGCGCCAGAACAGATCGAACGCGGCATTGAAGAGTTCGCGTTCGTCGGGCGCGGTGACGAGCAGCGCGGCAAGCGCGGCGTGCACGTCGTCGCGGCGGCCGAGGTCGATCCACTGCAACGCGGCGAGTGCGTCGACTGCCTGTGCGGGCGACATCGGCAAGCCGGCGCCGCGCAGCACGCGCACGAAATGGACGACGTTGCGCGCGAGCGTGGGCGCAGTGTGCTGGTTCGTGTCGTCGAGCCTGCCCGAGCCGGTTCCGTTCGTCATGCCAACGACCCTCACCCGGACAGACACTGCGCGATCTGCGCGGCATCCACACGCGCGAGATCGTCCTGATACTTGAGCAGCACGCCGAGCGTGTTCTGCACCGATTGCGGATCGAGCTCCGTGACCGACAGCGCTTCGAGCGCGCGGCACCAGTCGATCGTCTCGGCGATGCCGGGCGCCTTGAACAGATCCATGCCGCGCAGCCGATGCACGAAGTCGACCGCGCGCCGCTGCAACTGCGCCGACGTTTGCGGCGCGCGCGCGGCGACGATCTCCAGTTCGCGATCGCGGTCCGGATAGCCGATCCATTGATACAGACAGCGGCGCTTCAACGCGTCGTGAACTTCGCGCGTGCGGTTCGACGTCGTGATGACGAGCGGCGGCTGCGTCGCGCGCACGGTGCCGTATTCGGGAATCGATACCTGGAAATCCGAAAGGAGTTCGAGCAGGAATGCCTCGAACGGTTCGTCGGCGCGGTCGATTTCGTCGATCAGCAGCACGCGCCGCGCGCCGGGATGGTTTTCGTCGGGCATCAACGCCTGCAGAAGCGGACGCTTCAGCAGGAATTCGCCACGATATAGCGTGTCGTTGTCGGGGCGCTCGCCGCTCGCTTCGGCAAGCCGCAGCGCCATGATCTGGCGCGGGTAGTCCCATTCGTAAAGCGCGCTCGCGGTGTCGAGGCCTTCATAGCATTGCAGGCGCAGCAGCGTGGTGCCGAGCATGCCCGCCGCCGCTTTCGCGAGCTCGGTTTTGCCGACACCCGGCTCGCCTTCGACGAACAACGGCCGCTCCATGCGCAGCGCGAGATACAGTGCGGTCGCGAGCTCGCGGCTCGCGAAATAGCGTTGGGCGGCGAGTTGGGCGAGGGTGTCGTCGATCGAAGCCGGCTGCATGGTGATCCTGAATCTGCGCGACAGGCCATGGCAAAGCGTGGCGCGAGTGAAGAACGCAATGGCCGCGAGCCCGGCGTCGAACTGTCGCGCCGGCTCGCGAAGTGAACGAAGCCGGCTTGCGCGCACCGTGGTGAAGGCGCGGCAAGCCGGGGCGCCTAGCGAGGATCGCTAGGCATTGGCCTTCGTGACCGCGCGCGCGGCGAGCACCGGAATCAGATGAGCGCGATACGCGGCGCTCGCGTGCATGTCGTCGCTCAGCTCGTCGGGCGACACGCTCACTGCACGTGCCGCCTCGGGCGTGAAGTTCGTCGACAGCGCGCTTTCGAGCTCGGCCACGCGAAACACCGATGACGCCGCCCCCGTTACCGCGACGCGCACGCCGCTCGCGACCTTCGCGACGAACACGCCGACCAGCGCAAAGTGCGAGGCCGGATTGCGGAATTTCTCGTATGCGGCACGCTCGGGCACCGGAAACTCGACGGCGACGATCAGCTCGTCGGGCGCGAGCGCGGTCTCGTACATGCCGACGAAGAAATCGCCCGAAGCGATGCGCCGCCGGTCCGTGACGATCGTCGCATCGAGGCCCATCGCCGCCGCCGGGTAGCACGCGGCCGGGTCGTTGTTCGCGAGCGAGCCGCCGATCGTGCCGAGCGCGCGCACCTGGCGATCGCCGATATTCGCGGCCAGCTCCGCGAGCGCCGGCAACACGCGCCGCACGTCCGCGTGTTCGGCGACGTCCGCGTGACAGACGGCTGCGCCGATCGTCACCGTGCTGGCGTCGACGGTGATCGTCCTGAGCGCGGGAATGCGCGTCACGTCGATCAGTTGCGACGGCTGCGCGAGACGCAGGCGCATCGTCGGCAGAAGGCTCTGGCCGCCGGCGAGGAACTTCGCGTCGCTGTCGGCGGTGAGGGCTGCGGCGGCCGCCTGCGGATCCGTCGCGCGTTGATACTCGAATGAATACATGTCGAATGCTCCGCTCAGGATCGTTGGGTCAGGCTTGCTTCGCCGCTTGAATCGCGGACCAGACGCGATGCGGCGTGGCCGGCATCTGCAGATTGGTCACGCCAAGCGGCGCGAGCGCGTCGATGATCGCGTTGATCACGGCCGGGGGTGAGCCGATCGCGCCCGCTTCGCCGCAGCCTTTGACGCCGAGCGGATTGTGCGTGCACGGCGTGCCCTTCGACGTTTCGACCGTGAAGTCGGGCAGGTCGGACGCATGCGGCATCGCGTAGTCCATGTAAGAGCCGGACAGCAACTGGCCGCTGTCGTTGTCGTACACGCAGCGCTCGAGCATCGCCTGACCGATGCCTTGCCCGAGCCCGCCATGCACCTGACCTTCGACGATCATCGGATTGATCACGTTGCCAAAATCGTCGACCGCGGTGAACTGCTGGATGCGGGAGACGCCGGTGTCCGGATCGACTTCGATCTCGCAGATATACGCACCCGACGGATACGTGAAGTTGGTCGGATCGTAGAACGCGCTTTCTTCGAGCCCCGGTTCGAGCACGTCGAGCGGATAGTTGTGCGGCACGTACGCGGCGAGCGAGATCTCCGCGAACGCCTTGGTGCGGTCGGTGCCGGCGACGCGGAACACACCGTTCCTGAACTCGATGTCTTCAGCCGACGCTTCGAGCAGATGCGCGGCGATCTTCTTCGCCTTTGCTTCGATCTTGTCGAGCGCCTTCGAGATGGCCGAGCCGCCGACCGCGATCGAACGCGAACCATACGTGCCCATGCCGAACGCGATGCGGCCGGTGTCGCCGTGCACGATCTCGACGCTTTCGAGGGCAATGCCGAGGCGGTCCGCGACGACTTGCGCGAAGGTCGTCTCATGCCCCTGGCCGTGACTGTGCGAGCCCGTGAACACGGTGACCGAGCCGGTCGGATGTACGCGAATCTGGCCGACTTCGAACAGGCCCGCGCGCGCGCCGAGCGCGCCCGCGATGTTCGACGGCGCGAGACCGCATGCCTCGATGTAGCACGAGTAGCCGAGGCCGCGGCGCTTGCCGTTCTTTTCGGATTCCTGCCGGCGTGCCGCGAAGCCCTCGACGTCCGCGAGTGTGAGCGCGCGCGCGAGGATCGCGTTGTAGTCGCCGGTGTCGTAGGTGAGGCCGACCGGCGTCGCGTACGGGAATTGCGTGATGAAATTGCGGCGGCGGATTTCCGCGGGGTCGATTTTCATCTCGCGCGCCGCGGCTTCCACCAGGCGCTCGACCACGAACGTCGCTTCCGGCCGGCCCGCGCCGCGATACGCATCGACGGGAACGGTGTTGGTGAAGACCGCCTTCACTTCGGCGTAGATCGCGGGCGTTGCGTATTGCCCGGCGAGCAGCGTCGCGTACAGGATCGTCGGCACGCTCGACGCGAACGTCGACAGATACGCGCCCATGTTCGCGATCGTATGCACGCGCATCGCGAGGAACTTGCCGTCGGCGTCCAGCGCAAGCTCGGCTTTGGTCACGTGATCGCGGCCGTGCGCATCGGAAAGGAACGCCTCGGAGCGCTCGGCGGTCCATTTGACCGGCCGGCCGATCTTCTTCGACGCCCAGGTGAGCGCGACGTCTTCGGCGTATAGAAAGATCTTCGAGCCGAAGCCGCCGCCGACGTCCGGCGCGATCACGCGCAGCTTCGATTCCGGCAGCGACAGCACGAACGCGGCCATCAGCAGCCGCTCGACGTGCGGGTTCTGATTCGCGACGTACAGCGTGTAGCTCTCGTCCTGCGCCGAATAGTTCGCGTTGACCGCGCGCGGTTCGATCGCGTTCGGCACGAGGCGGTTGTTGACGATGTCGAGGGTGGTCACGTGTGCGGCTTTCGCGAACGCGGCGTCGGTCGCGGCCTTGTCGCCGTGGCCCCAGTTGTAGCAGACGTTGTCGGGCACTTCGTCGTGCACGGCCGCTTGACCAGGGTCGGCCGCATGCGCGGTATCGACGACGGCCGGCAGTTCTTCGTAATCGACGTCGATCAGTTCGGCCGCATCTTTCGCCGCCTTGATCGATTCAGCGATCACGAGCGCGACCTGATCGCCCACGTGCCGCGCTTTCGTATGCGCGATCACCGGATGCGGCGGCTCGTTCATCGGCTTGCCGTCGGTGCTATGGATCAGCCAGCCGCACGGCAGTCCGCCGACGTTGTCGGCGGCGAGATCCGCGCCGGTGAAGATCGCGATCACGCCCGGCGACTGTTTGGCCGCGCTCGTGTCGATGCTTCTGATCTTCGCGTGCGCGTGCGGTGAGCGCAGGAACACCGCGTAGGTTTGCTGCGGCAGCACGATGTCGTCGGTGTACTGGCCTTTGCCGGTCAGGAAGCGATAGTCTTCCTTGCGTTCGACGGCGGCGCCAATCAGGCTCTGTGTATCGGGTGCGTTCATCGTCGGCTCCTCAGGCGGCGGTGGCGCCGGCGGCATTCGCGCCGGCAGATGCGCTCGATGCGGCGGACTTCATACCCGCGGCGCCCTCGAGCACGGCCTTGACGATGTTGTGATAGCCCGTACAGCGGCATAGGTTGCCGTCGAGCTGCTCGCGCACCTCGTCGCCGGTCAGATCGGGTTGACGCTGCACCAGCGACACCGCGTTCATCACCATGCCCGGCGTGCAGAAGCCGCATTGCAGACCGTGGCAGTGTTTGAACGCGGCCTGCATCGGATGCAGCGCGCCGTTGTGCGCGAGCCCTTCGATGGTCGTGACTTCGGCGCCATCGGCTTGCACGGCGAGGATGTTGCAGGACTTGATCGCGCGGCCGTTCAGATGCACGGTGCAGGCGCCGCATTGCGCCGTATCGCAGCCGACATGGGTGCCGGTCAGACGGAGTTGATCGCGCAGGAACTGGACAAGCAGGGTGCCAGGGTCGACTGAGGCGCTCACGGGCGCGCCATTGACCGTCAGACTGATGCTGATCGCCATGAAGCTGTCTCCTTTGTCGACCGCAGTTAGCGCTTCAGCGCTTACTGCGATCCCATGCGTTTATCGCGGTCGATCGGAGCGAGCGCGTTGGCGTATCGATCCCTGCCTCGGCGCAGACCACGATCCCATGCAAGATAGTTGCTGTGGGTGAGACCGGACCTGTGATTGTTATTGCTCCCTGCTTTGCTTCGACTGCGTGCTGACTTCGATTCGCCAGGTCCGATGAGGTACTACGGGTTTTACAAATCTGCCGAAAAGTAAAGCACAAATCGCGCGGGCGCGCTATGAGGGGAAGTGTGTTCGGCGCGCGCGAGCGCACGACGAGAACACGGCGGCCACGCAATGGGACGCCGCAAAGACAAGCGCCCCGTCTGCGGAGCATGACGGGGCGCATCGATAGATCAGCGGAAAGCGAGGCCGCGCTCGCGAGCATTCAGCTCATTGGCGTGGCTTCATCGAAACGGCGCTTTACTTTGCCAGTTTCGAATGACGGCGCGAGTAGCCGAAATAGATAACCATGCCGATCAGCAGCCAGATCACGAACGCGCCCCACGTGATGCCTTGCAGATTCAGCATCAGGAACAGGCACGATGCGACCGCGAGCACCGGCACGACCGGCACGCCAGGGCAACGGAACGCGCGCGGCAGCTGTGGGTGCGTCTTGCGCAGCACGAGCACCGCGATCGACACCATCGAGAACGCCGCGAGCGTGCCGATATTGATCAGCTCAGCCAACACATTGAGCGGCACCAGCGCGCCGATCAGGCCGAAGAAGATGCCGACGAGCCACGTCGTGAAGAACGGCGTTGCGAAACGCGGATGCACTTTCGACAGCTTCGCGGGCAGCAGGCCGTCGCGCGACATCGCGAAGATCACCCGCGTCTGACCGTAGGCCATCACGAGAATCACGGTCAGCATGCCCAGCACGGCGCCGAGGTCGATGAAGCCGGCGACCCAGTTCTGCCCCGCGAGTTGCAGCGCGTACGACACCGGGTGCGAAATGCCCATGAACTTCCCGGACGGCACGATGCCGGTGACAACCGCGGCCACGGCCACATACAGCACCGCGCACACGCCGAGCGACGCGATGATGCCGATCGGGAGGTCGCGCTTCGGATTCTTCACTTCTTCGGCCGCCGACGACACCGAGTCGAAGCCGATGAACGCGAAGAACATCACCGCGGCCGCGCCGAACACGCCGCTCCAGCCGTGAGGCATGAACGGGTGCCAGTTGGCCGGCGTGACGTGAAACACGCCGACGCCGATCACGAGCAGCACGACGACGACCTTGATCGCAACCATGATGTTGTTGATTCGCGCGGATTCGCGCACGCCGAGCGACAGCAGCGTGGTGATCGCCATCATCACGAGGAAGGCGGGCAGGTTGAACAGCGTTTCGTGTCCGGGCACGGCGCCCGGGGCTGCGCTCAGCGCCATCGGCAGCGATACGCCGAAGCCCGACAGCAACGACTGCAGATAGCCGGACCAGCCGACCGACACCGCCGAGGTCGCGAGCCCGTACTCGAGCATCAGGTCCCAGCCGATGATCCACGCGGCCAGCTCGCCGAGCGTCGCATACGAGTACGTGTAGATCGAACCGGCGACCGGAATCGTCGATGCGAATTCAGCGTAGGCGAGCGCGGCGAAGCCGCAGGCGATCGCCGCAGGCGATCGCCGCGATCAGGAACGAGATCATCAGCGCGGGACCGGCCTGTAAGGCGCCCGTGCCGGTCAGCACGAAGATGCCGGTGCCGATGATGGCGCCGACGCCGAGGAAAGTCAGGTCGAGCGCGCCCAGCGCCTTTTTCAGGCCGGCGGTCTGGGCGTTCGCCGCAAGCATGTGCTCGACGCTCTTTTTGCGAAACAGGGACATTGGCGTGGGTCTCCAGTGGTGCACGCGTGTTGCGCGCCGAATGTCGGGAAAACCCGCGATTCTAGCGGATGCGTGTCGCCGGGCTGGTTCGCGCGCGGCGCTTTCTGGGCCAAGGCGATGGGCGGAAACTCCCGCCAGGAGGTGATTTCGAGGAGGTCTTGCGGTGCCGGAAGCGGGGCGGCGGTGAAGCCATTTACTGAATAGTCAATTGATGAGGATGGAATCTCTCCGATTGCGCCGGCGCCACGATCGGACGACAGCGGCGCAACGCCGCGGGCACGGCTGGCGGCGCCTGCTGGGCTAGCCCGCCATCGCGGGATTCAGATCGACGAGGCGGTTGCTCATTACATAGAAGGTCAGCTCGGCGTTGTTGCGCAGCTTCATTTTGTCGAGCAGCCGCGTGCGGTACACGCTGACCGTCTTCACCGACAGCGACAGCGCGGCCGCGATATCGGTGAGACGTTTGCCGGACGCGAGCATGCACAGCGTCTGGTACTCCCGATCGGACAGCTTTTCGTGCGGCAACTGCTCGCCGTCGAACGACACGTAGTCGGCGAGCGCCTCGGCCATCTCAGGGCTCACGTACTTGCGGCCCGCCGCGACCTGCTGGATCGCGCCGATCATCTGCGCGGCATCGACCGTCTTCGACAGATAGCCGGACGCGCCGGCTTTGAGCGCGCGCACCGCGTACTGGTCCTCGCGGTACATCGAGAACATCAGCACCGCGACGCGCGGCGCCTTGCGCTTCAGACGCTTGAGCACCTCGACGCCATTCATGTCGGGCAGCGAAATGTCGAGCAGCACGACGTCGAAGCTCTGATGGACGACCAGGTCGAGCGCTTCGGAGCCACTTTGCGCCTCGGCGACCTCGCGCGCGACGCCGCGATCGAGCAGCAGATGGCGAACGCCCTGGCGGACCACCGCGTGATCTTCGACGATCAGGATGCGCAGGCTCATGGTCGCGGGCTCACGATTGCAGCGCGCGCCGGGCGGAGCGCGGCGTTGGGGCGGCCGCGAGCAGCGCGTGCCACGCGAAGCGGGCCTGGATCAGGGTGCCGCGCGGGGTGATGGCGCCGTTGCTGCCAGTGCCGCTGTCCTCGCCACGACCGACGCTCGTGCGCCTCGCGCTGATTCGCAGCGTGCCGTCGAATGCGGCGCAGCGCGCCTGCATGCCGGCGAGGCCGAAATGACCGCCGGTTTTTTTCTGGGCACCGCGTTCGCGCGCGCCGCGCGGCAGGCCGATGCCATCGTCGCTGACGAGGAGCCTCAGATGACGCGCACCGGTTTCGACGCGCAGGTCGGCGCAGGTCGCGCGCGCGTGCTTCGCGACGTTGTTCAGCGCTTCCTGCGCGACGCGGAACACGGCGAGCGCGGCATCGGCGGGCAGGCGCGCGAGCCGCGCGTCGCCGCTGCAGGTGAAGGTGGTGCGCAAGCCGGTGCGCATGGAGAAGTCGCGGGCCCAGCACTGCAGCGCGCCGGCGAGGCCTGTCTCGAACGACGGCGCGTGCAGTTGAGCGATGGCGTCGCGATTTGCCGCCTGCACGGCGTCGAGCGAACGATTCGCGACCGCGAGCGCGGCCGCGCATTGCGGCGGCGCGTCTGCGGGCAGCCAGGTTTCGATGCCGGCGAGCGCGAAGCGCGTCGCAGTCAGCTCGGCGCCGACGTCGTCGTGCAGCTCGCGCGCGACGTGACGGCGCACGCTTTCCTGCGCGTCGACCAATTCGGCCGACAGCTCGCGTACCCGCGCGCGCAGCCGCTCGATCTCGCGCGCGGCGAGCGATGGCATGTCGAAGCCATCACGCTGCGCGGACGAAGCCAGCGCAGCGTTGAACGGGACGGCAGTCGACGTATCCATGAATTTCCCTCTCAGGAGGCGGAGTGGACGGCGAAGCGGGCACGCGCAGACGGAATCAAAGCCCGCGAATCACGAGGTTTCGCGTCGGACGAAACACGATGGCCCAACGTAACGAAATTTACATTCAGTAACAACTCTGGTGGACGACGATCGGTGCATGAATTCGTCTGATCTCGCGGCGCGATGATATCTCAAAAACATTAAAAAAGCAGTCGCACCAAGGCTTAGCGCAGAGTCTTCAGAGATTACATGATGTTTACTGCGGACTCCCGCTGTCAGAGGAATTCTGACAGCGAAGGTGACGCCACGCGCTCCAATTTGTAACGGAGCAACAAAAAAAGAGCCCGGAGGCTCCTTTTTGGGAATTCGCGGCGCGCGGGCCGCGAAGAAGAATGCCGGCCGGCTTAGCCGACGAAGGCCTTTTCGACCACGTAATGGCCCGGCTCGTTGTTGCTGCCTTCCTTGAAGCCCGCGTCTTCGAGCAGCTTGCGCGTGTCGCGCAGCATGTGCGGGCTTCCGCACAGCATGACGCGGTCGTCCTCGAGCGAGAAACCCGGCACGCCGAGGTCGGCGAACAGCTTTTCGGTTTCGATCAGCTCGGTGATGCGGCCGCGGTTCTGGAACGCTTCGCGCGTGACGGTCGGGTAGTACAGCAGCTTTTCCTGTACGAACTCGCCGAGGTGTTCATGCGCCGGCAGGTGCTCGGTGATGTATTCCTTGTACGCGAGTTCGTCGACGAAACGGCAGGTATGCGTGAGGACCACGCGCTCGTAGCGGTCGTAAATGTCCGGATCCTTGATGATCGACATGAACGGCGCGAGGCCCGTGCCGGTGGACAACAGCCACAGCGTCTTGCCCGGCAGCAGGTTGTCGGCCACCAGCGTGCCGACCGGCTTCTTGCCGATCAGCACTTCGTCGCCGACCTTCAGGTGCTGCAGACGCGATGTGAGCGGGCCGTCCTGCACCTTGATGCTGAGGAATTCGAGATGTTCTTCGTAGTTCGCACTGGCGAGGCTGTATGCGCGCAGCAGCGGCTTGCCCTCGACCTGCAGGCCCACCATCGTGAACTGGCCGTTTTCGAAACGGAACGACGGATCGCGCGTGCAGGTGAAGCTGAAAAGCGTATCGGTCCAGTGATGGACGCTCAGGACGGTTTGTGAATTCAGGTTGCTCATGGCTTCTTGGATAGTGCGAAAACAAAGGCGGCCAGTCGTCTGAGCCGGCCGGCACGGCAAGGGCGATGCTGCGCTGACCCGTGGTCGGGACTCCCGCGCAATCCGTCATTTTACCGTGCCCGCCGGGGCGGGGCCGCGGCGCGGCGCTCGAGCGTGGTAAAGCGGGTTGCCAAACCGGGAAGCGGCGGCGCCGGCTTGCTGGCGCCGCGAAGTACGTTGGCGTGAGTGCGGCCGTGCTTCAGCGGGGTACGGCGATTCGGCGAACGCCGCGAAGGGCGGCTGCCATTGGTTGCCCGGCAGGCGCGAAAGCGACGCGCCGCAAGGGCAACATTTTCAGGATGATACCGAAAGGCGGCGTGCGCTGCAGCATTGACCCTGCTGATAAAACTGGCTAATGGGGAGGAACCCTGCCGGCGCCATCGAGATCGCCTCGCTTTCGACTATCGTTTGCGCGCCGCGATTTTTTGGGGAGTACGCCCGAGGTTGCCTCGTTTACGCAGGACGCGAGTCGCGCGAAGCCAGGCAGTGCGGTGGGTGCGCGACACTCGTCCTGGCGGCTGCGGCCGCCCATGCGAGTAGGAGGTGTCAAATGGAGGCTTCTCGTGCGATATCTGCATCCGGTTCATACACTGGCTTCGACGGGTTGGTGATACGCGCACGCGCATCGCGCCGCGTGTGTCGCGCGCCCGACCCGAAACGTCCCAGCGAAATCGTCGAGTTCACCGTCGACGGACAATTCGTCGCTCAAATGTCGGTCGACCCTGCGCCAGGCTCCGCGTTCGGCCTTGCATTCGGCCTCGCGTTCGGCCTCGATAGCAAGCGCCACTTGCAGTTCACCGCGGCAGACGACGCCACGAATACGGCGACCGTCTGGACGTTGCGCACCGACAGTCAATAAGGAAACCGGGGACGACGAGCGGGGACGTCGTGACGCGTCGGGGACGCGTCACGGTCACACGGTTTCGCGGCGAGTCTATCGGTACACAGAGATGGGTCGGGGGCGGCGATTGTGGCGGCAAGCCTCGGCCAAGTAAGGAAATTCTGTCCGATGGAATTGATGACGCCAATTCGCGGGTGCCGCTTGCTCACGCCGCCGCCACCCGCTTTTTTCCGCGCTGTTTCCACACGCGCGCCTGCAGCACGATCACGAGTAGCAGGAACACGCCGCGAAGCACGGATTGCCAGTACGCGGACAGACTGATGAACCCGAGCCCGTTCTCGAAGTTCAGCAGTTGAACACGAGCCCGAGCAGCAGCACGCCGGCAATCGTCATCGCGACGGAACCCTCGCGCCCGCGGCGACGCTCAGATTCGCGGAACGGCGCCAGGTTGATCTCCTGGTAGATCGTGCTGATGCCCGCTTCGCGCGCCTGCTTGGGCGTGCGGAAATCGAGCATCGTCGTGACGAGCTGCAGCTTGTCCATCTCGGCCATCGTGCTTTGCACGACCGTCTGGCCGTCGCGCATCACGGTCACGCGATCGCACAGCGCGTACAGCTCGTCGAGCCGGTGCGAGACGAAAATCACCGCGCGGCCGTCGTCGCGCAGCTTGCGCACGACGGTGAACAGCAGTTCGACTTCGCGCTCGTCGAGCGACGACGTCGATTCGTCCATGATCACCATCTTCGCGTCCGACGACACCGCGCGCGCAAGCGCCACCATTTGCCGCCATGTCTTCCTCCAGTAACCGGTGACGGTTTATTTGCTTTTCGTGCTGCTCGGGATTGCCTCTGTCCAGCCGGGGGGCCGACGTTGGTTCGCCGGCGAGCGCGCGATTGGCTATGACCCACCGGCGCTGTCTTCCCGACCCGACGTGCCGATTATTCCACTTGAAATTATTATCGATCAGTCACTAATAAGATTAGTTGTCGCCGCTTTTGCCTCGGTAATTACCCGGACCGAGGTGCGTTCCACCAGCGGTCCGTCGAGCTTGACCGTGCGATGGCGCACCGGCGCGCCGGCTGCGCGGTTGTGCTCCTCCTGCAGCAGCGTTTCGACGGCCCAGCGGCCGAGTTCGTAGTTGGGCAGCACCACCGTCGACAGCGGCGGATGCGTGTGGCGCGCGATTTCCTGGTCGTCGTAGCCGAGCACCGACACGTCCTCGGGCACGCGCAGGCCGAGTTGCTTGAGCGCCTCGATCGCGCCGATCGCGGTCAGGTCGTTGGCGCAGAAGATCGCAGTGGGCGGATTGGCCTCGCGCATCAGCGACAGCGTCAGCTCGAAGCCGAGGCCGGGGCTCCAGTCGCCGTCGCGCACGAGTTCGGCCGCGAAAGGCAGATCGGCGGTCGCGAGCGCGGTGCGGTAGCCCTTCAGGCGGTCTTTCGCGGCGTCCTGCCACGGCTCGCCGTTGATGTAGCCGATGCGCCGGTGGCCGGCCTGCAGCAGGTACTCGGTCGCCAGATGGCCGCCCGCGACCTCGGCCGGCACCACGGACGAGAACGTGCTGTCGCCGGTGTAGCAGTTCAGCAGCACGGTCGGCACCTGCGACAGCGCGCTCGGCGGCGCGACCTTGCGCGTGTAGACGGTCGCATAGATCACACCGAACACGTGCGGATTGGTGAGGACCGTGTCGAGTACCTGTTTTTCGATGTCGGCGTTGCCGTGCGTCGAGTAGACCGCGAGCATCTTGCCGCTCGCGTACGCGGCGTCGCGCGCGCCGTCGATGTTGACGACCGGGTGCGGGCTCGTCGAGATTTCGTCAGCCAGATAGACGATCAGGTTGCGCTCGTCGCTCGATGCCGCTACGGGCGCGCGCAGCGACTGCCGGTAGCCGAGGTCGTGCGCGGCCTTCAGCACCTTGTTGCGGGTCGCATCGGAGAATTTCGCGCCGGCCGCGTTGTTGAGCACGAGCGAAACGGTGGATTGCGACACGCCGGTGAGCTTGGCGATGTCGGTCATGGTGGGACGGCGTTGAGTCGATTTTTTCATTGTGCGGGCCGCGCCGAGGCGGCGCTGAAGCGGGGCAATGCCAGCGGCATCATGCTGCTGACGGTACCACTAATAATATGCGCGCGGCAACGCGCGCTAACCCGCCATTTGGGAATGGAGCGTACGGTCCGTTACCGGCCCTTTTTGAACGAATTTATTACTAATAATATTGATCAATGGCGCGGTGTCGTGCGATTCTCGCTCGGGGCGGACTGAGGTGGTCCGCCGGCCGCGGGGTGCGCGGCACGTCAAAGGAGATATGAATGCACGTTGATGCCGCTTTCCGCTCGCGGTTTCGCCTCGTCTGACCATGCGCGACGTTTCCCTGAATCCTGCCCGGCCGCGCGAGGCACATGACGTGACTCGATCGGCGACTCAACGCTCATGGCTCGACGATCCCGTGATCGCCGCGCGCCTCGTCACGTTGTCGGCCGGTGCGTTGCGAGCGGTGCTCGCGCCGGACGTTGGCGGCGCGCTCGCGGCGTTCTACGAAGTCACGCCGGAAGGTCCGTTGCACTGGCTGCGGCCGGCGCTGCCGGAAGCGTTCGAGGCGCGCGATCCGCTGCGCATGGCGAGCTTTCCGTTGTTCCCATACTGCAACCGGATTCGCGATGCGCGCTTCGCGTTCGACGGCGCGACGATCGATCTCGCCGGCAACGATCCGCGTTTCGCCCACGCGCTGCATGGCAACGCGTGGCGGCATCCGTGGCGCGTCGGCGCGCGCAGCGAAAGCGCGGTGGACTTGCACTTCGAGCACGAACCGGATGCGAGCGGGACTGGCGACTGGCCGTTTCGCTATCGCGCGCGGCAGCGTATCGAGTTGCGCGCTGGCGCGCTCCACATCACGATGTCCGGGCGGAATCTCGCCGGCCGGCCGATGCCGTTCGGCATGGGCCATCATCCGTACTATCCGCGCACCGCGTCGACGCGCATCCATGCCGACGTGCAGGCGATGTGGCACGCGGACACCGACGTGCTGCCGACGCATCTCGGCCCGCATCCCGCCGTCGACGCCTTGCGCGCGGGCATGTCGCCCGATGCGTTCGATCTCGACAACAACTTTTCAAAGTGGTCGCGCGTGGCGACGATCGCGTGGCCCGACGAGCGCCGCAATCTGACGATGCGTGCCGACGCGCCGTTCGATCACCTGGTCGTGTTCGCGCCGGCCAACGATCCGCAGCTATGCGTGGAACCGGTCACGAATACGACCGATTGCTTCAACGCGGTTGGTACACAAGAACACGTCGGTGGCTGCGTATTGCAGCCGGGGGAGGAGATCGAAGCGGCGTTCAGCTGGACGCCGCTTCGCGAGTGAGGGTGGACGCGCTTTCCGTTGGCGAAAGCTCAACCAGCAGAAGCGCTCACTCCAGCCGCAACTTCGCCATATACGGCAAATGATCGGACAGCCACGCGGTCTCCTGCGTCGGCTGGATCCATTCGACCGGCTGCATGTCGCGCACGAACATCTTGTCGAGCGACAGCGCCGGCGAGAACGCCGGGAACGTGCGCGCCGGTTCGCCGAGCAGCGTCGCGACTTCCTGCAAGCCATGCTCGCGAAAGAGCGGCACCGAGTCGTTGCGCCAATCGTTGAAATCGCCGGCCAGCACGAGCGGACCGTCGGGGGCTTCCTTCGCGATCCAGTGCGCGATCCAGTCCATCTGCCGCAACCGCGCCGGACGCGTCAGCGCGAGATGCGCACAGAGCAACGTGACGAGTCGTCCGCCGAACGTCGCACGCGCGACCAGCAGGCCGCGCTTTTCGAAGCGGTGCGCGGAGATGTCCCAGCGGCCGCCGAGATCGAGCGGATGCGGCGACAGGATCGCATTGCCGTGCCGCCACGACGGCTTGAACACGTTCGGGCCGAGCGCGACTTCGAGTTCGAGCGCGCGCGCGATTTCGGTTGCCTGACAGTGCCATACGTCGGTCAGTGGATCGCCCATCGGCGTGCCGAAACTGCTCGCCAATACCGGCGACGGCATACGCCGCGCCATCGCTTCCTGCAGGAAGTATGCGTCCGCGTGGGTCGATTGAACCCAGCGCTGCATCGCCTGCCAGGCCTGAAAACCGAGCGGTGTGCGGCCCTTGTGCAGGTTCCAGCTCACCGCGACGAAATCGTTCGGCGCGAGGTTCTCGCGGATCAGTTCTTCTGGGTTTCGCATGCCGCGTTGTCCACGTGTTCTGTTTGAGCGCGTCGGTAAGGCGCGCGGTTCCTGTCAGTTCGGATTGCTGCTGCCGGTCGCGGCGCCATTGCCGCTCATGCCGCCGTTCGTGCCGTTGCCGTTCGCACCGTTGCTCACGACGTTCGCATGCACGCGGTACACGAGGTTCGGATTGTGATCGACGATCGTCCAGCTCGCCCATTGATCCGGCGGCACCACGAGACCCGGGTGGCTCGCGCTCACCTGGCGCGGCTGCGGCGGCAGCTTGCAGCCGATGTCGGTGCGCCGCGCATTGTCGTCCTCGAGCGTTTCCTGCGTGTCGATCGAAAACATCACGCCCTCGGGATCGACGCGCAGCGGCGACACCGTGATCGTGCGTGACAGATCGATGCTGCCGGCCGGCTGGTCCTTGCAGCCGACCTCGTGTTGCACGACCTGGTGATGTGTATCCGTGCGCGCCTGGCCGACGGTCGTGGTGCCGTCGAACGAATCGATCTGCTGGCCATCTTTCACCACCTGCAACTGCCATTGCACGACCTGCTGCGCTGGCTGTTGTTGCGCGTGGGCGAGCAACGAAGCGCCAAGCAGCATGGCCACGATACTGGTTTTCCACATAAAAAGGATCTCCGCTTACGCGTCGCTTGCGTGGGTGCCTCGTAGCAATTAGAGAGCCATCTTACCCCCGATGGCCGCAACGATTTCTGACACGGTCGACGAGGGCCGGTTCAGCAACACTCCATTCCAGATGAGGATGGGATGCCAGCGATCGTTAGCAGCAGAGCCACATGACTGCTGGCTTGCACGCGTTTGTGTCCTCGCTACACTGGACTCGAACCGGCGCTCACAAGGCGCCGCCGCTGCAGAATCAGCCAGACGGGGTGAGCGATGACGACAGCAATGGTCAAACAGGAAATCGCCGTGGCCTCGTTCAGCCGGGTGTATGACCTCGACGAGGTCGAAAGCGCGCTGAACGGTCTCGGCGAGGGCGCGAACGAGGCGCTGCGCGCGACCTACGAAAAGATGCTGAAAACCGGCAATCTGCGATTCTGCGTGAAGCCGAACCGGATGCCGTCGATCGACGATCTGATCGGCGCGCTGCCCAATTTTTCCGCCCCGCTCGACGACATCCGCAAGCAGGTCGCGCTGTGCCTCGAAACCGAGGACCGGCTCGAACTGATGCCGATCCTGTTGCTCGGCGAGCCAGGCATCGGCAAGACGCATTTCGCGAAGCACCTCGCGCGCCTGCTCGGCACCGCGTACCAATACGTCGCGATGAGTTCGCTGACGGCGGGCTGGATTCTGTCGGGCGCCTCGTCGCAATGGAAGAACGCGAAGCCGGGCAAGGTGTTCGATGCACTCGTGAACGGCAGCTACGCGAACCCGGTGATCGCCGTCGACGAAATCGACAAGGCGAGCGGCGATTCGCAATACGATCCGCTTGGCGCGTTGTACGCGCTACTCGAACACGACACCGCCCAGAGCTTCATCGACGAGTTCGCCGAGATACCGATCAACGCGGGCAACGTGATCTGGATCGCGACCGCCAACGACGAACGCGCGATCCCCGAGCCGATCCTGAACCGCATGAACGTCTACGAGATCTCGCCGCCGGACCACGCCGGCGCGCGACGCATCGCGCAGTCGATCTACGACGAGATCCGCGGCGCGCACAACTGGGGCCTGCGCTTTCCGGGGACGCTTGGCGAAGCGACGCTCGATGTGCTCAAGCGGGCGTCGCCGCGCGAGATGCGCCGCGCGATCCTGAACGGCTTCGGCGCGGCGCGCATCGCGGGACGCGACCAGATCGAGCCCGCCGATATCCGCCTCGATTACGGAAACCGGCGAAAACCGATCGGTTTTTGAGGTTTTCGGTCGGTTTTTTGCACCCAAACCCCGCTTCTCCGGAATTTGGGGAGCCGTCTCGGTAAATTCATACAGCCTGCGTGGTGAATGCTGCGGCAATTATTGCTATTTTCGATGTGGAGCGCGGAATCGAGCCAGCTTGCGCCGCCATCGCCTGGTCGGCGCGCACGAACGTTTGTCGCTTCTGTCTGTACCGAGTCGTACAATTTTCCTTGGCGGTGATAAAAAGACATAAGCAGACCAGCGGACAGATGCGTTCGACAACAAACGGAACGCGGCGGCGAGGTGCCGTACTTGTCTTCCTTCCATCGGCTGAACGAGGCAGCGCGCGGCCCAATGCGCCGCGTCAACGGATATGGATCAGATCGAATGTGTAGTGATCGGCGCCGGCGTGATCGGCCTCGCGACGGCGCGCGCGCTGGCGGCGCGCGGGCGCGAGGTGATCGTGCTGGAGGCCGCCGACGCCATCGGCGTGGGCACGAGTTCACGCAACAGCGAAGTGATTCACGCGGGCATCTACTATCCGCGCGGATCGCTGAAGGCCACGCTGTGCGTGCGCGGCCGCGAAATGCTGTATGACTATTGCGCCGAGCGCAACGTGCCGCATTCGCGCTGCGGCAAGCTGCTCGTCGCCACGTCGCGCAACCAGATTCCGCAGCTCGAAAGCATCATGGCCAAAGGGCGCGACAACGGCGTGCTCGACCTGATGCGCGTCACCGGCGATCAGGCGCAGGCGCTCGAACCGGCGCTCGAATGCGTGGAGGCGGTGTTTTCGCCGCAGACGGGGATCGTCGATAGTCATCAGTACATGCTCGCGCTGCAAGGCGATGCCGAGCGCGACGGCGCCGTGTACGCGTTCCATGCGCCGGTCGAGGCGATCGAGGCTCACAACGGCCGTTTCACCATCGCGGTCGGCGGTGCGGCGCCCGCCACGATCAGCGCTGCCTGCGTGATCAACAGCGCGGGTCTGCATGCGAACGCACTCGCGCGCAAGATTCGCGGACTCGACTCGCGCCACGTGCCGCCGCTCTACTTCGCGCGCGGCAATTACTTCAGCATCTCGGGGCGCGCGCCGTTCAGCCGCCTGATCTATCCGATGCCGAACGAAGCCGGCCTCGGCGTGCATCTGACGCTCGACCTGGGCGGCCAGGTGCGCTTCGGCCCCGACGTCGAATGGGTCGATGCGATCAATTACGACGTCGATCCGCGTCGCGCGGAGTCGTTTTATGCGGCGATTCGCGCGTACTGGCCGGCCTTGCCCGATGGCGCGTTGCAGCCGGCGTACGCCGGTATTCGTCCGAAGTTGTCCGGCCCGGGCGAGCCCGCCGCGGACTTCATGATCCAGGGGCCGGCCGCGCATGGCGTGCGCGGGCTCGTCAATCTGTTCGGCATCGAGTCACCGGGGTTGACGGCATCGCTTGCGATTGCGCAGCGGGTCTGCGAGCTGAGCGGGCGTCCTTGAGGCCGCGTTTGCACCGTACCGATCCGCTTATCTTTAGCATTTGGAATATCACGGGCGACGGCTACGTTGCTATGCTTGGCGAACGCTGTCATCAGAACGGCGTTGATTCCCATATAAATGGAGTGAGTCCCCATGAGTTCTTCCCGTCGTACGTTTTTGATCGCCAGCATCGGTGTGGCATCGACGCTCGCGCTGTCGCGCCAGGCGTTCGCCGACGCGCCGAAAGTCTCCGAAACCGATCCGACCGCGCAGGCGCTTGGCTACAAGGCGGACGCGAGCAAGGTCGACAAGGCGAAATTCGCCAAATACACGCCTGGCGAGCAATGCAGCAACTGCAGCTTCTTCCAGGGCAAGGCGGGCGACGCCTACGGCGGCTGCCCGATGTTCGCGGGCAAGCAGGTCGCGGCCACGGGATGGTGCAGCGCCTATAACAAGAAGGCCTGATCAAGCCTGCGCGGCGCAAGCCGGGCCGGTTTTTCAAAGCTTCATTGCAGCGGGCCGCTGGACTATTAGCGGCGCGCATTCATCAATGGCGGCCGCCTGTCGAACCACGGCCGTGCCGCCTCGAGTTGCGCGGCGAGTCTGAACAGAGTCGCCTCGCCGCCGGTACGCGCCGCGAACTGCACGCCGATCGGCAGCCCGCGCGCATTCCAGTACAAAGGCACCGACATCGCCGGCTGGCCGCTCAGGTTGAACAACTCCGTGCATCCGGCCCACGCGAACGCCTTGTTCGACGCTTCGAACAGCAGTTTCTTCATCAATCGTTCTAGCGGTATCGTGGTGACCGCGCGCATCTGCATGCGCTCGACCGAGCTTGGTCGCATCTCGCCGATCTTGATCGGCGCGGACGCGAGCGTTGCGCACAACAGCACGTCGTAGCGGTTCAGCAGGTCGGTCAGACGCGCGGTGATGCGGCGCTGTTCGTCGAGCGCGGCCGGCAAGCCCTGCTCGCCGAGCTTGCGGCCGACGTGCGCCATCGCCCATGTCGAAATTTCGAACTCGCCGCGCGTTGGCTTGTGGCCGGTGATGCGCTCCGCGTTCAGCACGAGGTCCTCGGCGGTCACCGACCACAGCGTCAGGAACGCATGACGGACCGCCGCGAAATCGACGCCGAGCGACACCGGCTCCAGACGATGGCCGAGTGAGCTCGCGAGTTGCGCGGCGTCGTCGAGCGCGGCGCGCGCATCGGCCGATAACGACGGCGCGAGCATCGGCTCGGTCACGTAGGCGATCGTCAGCGGTTTGCACGGCTCGCGCGTCGCGCCGAGAAAGGTGCCGGGCGCGCCGCTCGGCCGCTCGGCGTTGCCGGCCAGCAGATCGAGCAGCAACGCGCTGTCGCGCACGCTGCGCGACACGGCGTGATCGATGCCGAGTTCGCCGGCGCTGGCCTGCGCCGCGCGCGGCACGCGACCGCGCGAGGGTTTCAGGCCGAACAGTCCGCAGCACGACGCCGGAATCCGGATCGAGCCGCCGCCGTCCGACGCATGCGCGAGCGGTACGATGCCGGCAGCGACCGCCGCCGCCGCGCCGCCGCTCGAACCGCCCGGCGTGTGATCGATATTCCACGGATTACGGCACGCGCCAAATAGTTCGGGCTCCGTATAAGGCATCTGGCCCAGCTCGGACGTGCTGGTCTTCGCGAAGATATTCAAGCCCGCCGCTTTCGCGAGCGCGACGACCGGCGCATCCTGAGTCGGAATGAAGTGCCGGTAGTGTCGGCTGCCCATTGCCATGGGCAGTCCCGCAACGGGCGCGCCGAGATCCTTGATCAGGAACGGCACGCCGGCGAGCGCGGCGTGGGCGGCGCAGTTGTCCGTTCCGTTCGCGCCGTCGACGGTATTCGCGCGATTCTCGTCTTCGCGCGACGCACGTTGGCGGGCCGCATCGTAGTCCTTCAGAACGACCGCGTTGATCGCGGGATTGACGGCCTCGGTGCGCGAGATCGCGACGTCGATCAATTCGCGCGCGCTGACCTGGCGCGTGCGCACGAGTTCGGCGAGGCCGATGGCGTCATGAGCGAGATAGTCTGATTGCACGTCGGTTGAGCCCTCGCGGTCGGTTGGCATGCTGCGTCGAATTCGTGGCCGGCCATGCACGCGCGACTGGGGCGTTTCGCTCGGCATCGCGTTGCCCCGCCCGGGCGTCGCACATGTGAAAAGACGGCGTGTCGGCCGACACGCCGTCTTGCACAGAGTACCCGAGTTGAGCGCCGACGTGACTCGTGTGAATTCGAGTGCGCACTTCAAATGCGCGAGCGTGCGATCACATGCGCAAGGCGGCGGGGCCGGCTGAATACCGGAACCACGGATTACATCCGCTCGCCGAGGAACGTCAGCGTGCGGCCATGCGCCAATGCCGACGCGTGCTGGTTGTACGACGCACGCTCCGAGCAGTTGAAACCGTGGTCGGCGTTCGGGTAGATGTTGAATTGCACGTCGCCGCGACCCGCGAAGCGCTCCTGAATCTGGCCGATGTCCGACGGCAGAATATGCGCGTCGAGCTCGCCGTAGTGGAACTGCATCGGCACCTTGATGTTCGCGGCTTTGTCGAGATGGTTATGGATGCCGCCGCCGTAGTAGGCGACAGCGGCGTCGACCGAACCGGCCGCCGCGGCCAGATAGGCGAGACGGCCGCCGAAGCAGTAGCCGATCGCCGCGATCTTGCCGGTCACTTCCGGCAGCGCGCGCAAGGCGGCCGCAGCGGCGCCGAGATCGGCGACCGCGTCGTCGACCTTGGTTTTCTGCATCAGCTCGATGCCCTTTTCGCGATCCTTGCCGTCATACGTCAATTCGACGCGCGGCTGCACGCGCCAGAACACGTCCGGGGCGAGCGCGACATAGCCGTCCTGCGCGTACTGATCCGCGACCGAGCGGATATGGCCGTTCACGCCGAAGATTTCCTGAATGATGATGACGGCCGGTCCCTTGCCGCCCTTCGGCAGCGCGAGGTAGCCGCCGAAACTGTCGTTGCCGGCGGGGATGTCGATCCATCGGGAAGTCGTGCTCATGCTGTTCTCCATTGACTCGCGCGACCGCCGCGCGAGGTCGGTGTGTACGAAACGCTCAAGGCCATGAGGCCCTGCAACGGGCGGTTAGTTTGCCATCAAAAGAATCGCCTTGCAGGGGGGCGGGACGGGGCCTCGCGGGTGATGCGGCGTGCTTCGATTCTCGTCAGGCGATTGAAACGATCTCGATAATTCATTTCTCCGCGATGGCGCGTGTCGGTAAAGTCAGCGCGTGATGGCTCGCGCGTGTCAGCGCATCTCGCGAACATGTTGGCGAGCGCATGAATCAGCACGTCGACGGCTTTGCCCCGCAAGGAAACGAACATGAATGAAGGCAGTTTCGTGACGCGGTTCGCCGAGCACTTCCAGATGCGGGTACCCGTCGTGCAGGCGCCGATGGCCGGCGGCGCGACGACGCCGGCGCTCGCACGCTATGCGCCTGACTTTCGCGCGCAACTGGAAACGCTGATCGAATTGCGGGTGCCGGTCGCCGGCTTTACGTTCGGACTGCTAGCAGCGGACGACGTCGAGCGTTTGCACGCGAGCGGCAGCTATGTAGTTGGGACTGCGACGCATGTTGCCGAAGGCATCGCGTGGCGCGATGCGGGCGCCGATGCCGTCGCCGCGCAAGGCGCGGAGGCGGGCGCGCATCGCGGCACGTTCATCGGCGCATTCGAAGATGCGCTGGTCGGCACGATGGCGCTCGTGCCGCAACTGGTCGACGCGACCGGGCTGCCGGTGCTCGCGGCCGGCGGCATCATGGACGGTCGCGGCATCGTCGCGGCACTCGCGCTCGGTGCGCAAGCCGCGGTGATGGGCACCGCGTTTCTGACCACCCGCGAGAGCGCGATCCCCGAGGTATGGAAAACCCGCGTGCGCGGCATGGCAGATACCTCGACCACGGTGACGCGCGCGATCACGGGCCGCCACGCGCGCGGCATCCGCAATCCGTTGATACAACGTTTGCGCGAATCGGCGGACAGCATCGCGCCGTATCCGGTGCAAAACGCGTTGACGCAGGAGCTGCGGCAAAACGCGGCGCGTGCGCAGAACGGCGATTACCTGTCGTTGTGGGCGGGGCAGGGTGCGCCGCTTGGCCACACGCGCGCCGAAGCAATCGGCGCGATCGAACTGATGGCGCAGCTCGAGCAGGAATGGCAGGCGGCCTCCGTGCGAATCGCCGCGTTCTTGCGTTGATTGCATGGCCGATTTAAGGCTGATTTAAGTTTTTTACCGCACTCACAATCCTGTGCGGCACGCCACATTTTTGAGTTGAAAAACCCTTCGAATCATATGTGACAGAAGCCGGAAAATGGCTAAATCCGCGCCCGCGGAGAAACTTCCTAATTAGCGGAAACCCGCATGGGCTGGGGCTTTCCGGTTTGCTCGCCCAAGCCACGAGCGGTTCGCCCGGGAACTGCGCTATTAGTGTAGTTCCCACTTTCTCAAAAAATTCCCGCAAATTAATTTGATGGCCTACACTTGCGCGCAAGTACGGTTTGCCAACTGTCACAAACAGTCCGGTAAACGTACTGGCCAAGTGCATGAACGATGCAACCGGCGTGGTCGTCCACGGGACTGAGCGACACGTGTAGGGGAAGCGGGGCACAGGGCGATTACGTTGTTTTGACCGAAACTGGAGACTTACATGAACATCAAGATTCAAAAGCTGTTGCCGATCAGCGCTGCGGCGGTGCTGTTCGCGACGTTGGCAACATCGGCCGCGGCCGACACGGTCGTGAAGATCGGTCACGTCGCGCCGTTGACTGGCGGTATCGCTCACCTGGGTAAAGACAACGAAAACGGCGCGCGCCTCGCCATTGAGGAAATCAACGCGAAGGGTCTGACGATCGGTGGCCAGAAGATCACGCTGCAACTCGACGCGCAGGACGACGCGGCCGACCCCCGCACGGCCACGCAGGTTGCGCAGAAGCTCGTCGACGACAAGGTCGTCGCCGTGGTCGGCCACCTGAACTCGGGCACCTCGATCCCGGCATCGAAGATCTATAGCGATGCGGGCATCGTGCAGATCTCGCCGTCGGCAACGAACCCGGCCTACACGCAGCAAGGCTTCAAGACGACCTACCGCGTCGTCGCGACCGATGCTCAGCAAGGCCCGGCTCTCGCGAACTACGCGGCGAAGGGCATGAAGGTGAAGAGCGTCGCGATCGTCGACGACTCGACCGCTTACGGCCAGGGTCTCGCGAACGAATTCGAGAAGACGGCGAAGTCGCTCGGTATGAAGGTCGTGTCGCACGACGCGACGAACGACAAGGCCGTCGACTTCCGCGCGATTCTGACGAAGATCAAGGGTGAAAATCCCGACGCGATCATGTACGGCGGCATGGACGCGACCGGCGGCCCGTTCGCCAAGCAGGCGAAGCAGCTCGGCCTGCGCGCGAAGGTGCTGGCAGGTGACGGCGTGTGTACCGACAAGCTGTCGGACCTGGCCGGCGACGCAACCGACAACATCGTCTGCTCGGAAGCCGGCATGGCGCTCGAAAAGATGGCGGGCGGCAAGGCGTTCGAAACGAAGTACGAGAAGCGCTTCGGCCAGCCGATCCAGATTTACGCGCCGTTCACGTATGACGCGGTGTACATCATCGTCGACGCGATGAAGCGCGCTAACTCGACCGATCCGGCGAAGATCCTGGCAGCGATGCCGACGACCGACTACAAGGGCGTGATCGGCGAAACGACGTTCGACTCGAAGGGCGACCTGCAGCACGGCGTGATCTCGCTGTACGACTACAAGCAAGGCAAGAAGACGCTGCTCGACGTCGTGAAGATGTAAATTCGGTGTGGTCGAAGGCGGCGTCGGGCCGCACTTCGATTTGCCGCCAAAGAGGCACGTGGGCCGTCAGGCTTGCGTGCCTCTTCTTTTTGGCGTTGCGTTTGCGTCAGATCTTCAAACGCCGCAGCACCTTCGGCCCGACGAGCGCGATCATCGCGGCGCACACGGCGACGACCGACAGCCCGATCGTCAGATTGGTCACCTGCGCGACCGCACCGATGATCACCGGTCCGAGCAGCAACCCGAAATAGGCCAGCCCCGCGACGTGCGCGAGCCCCTCGGCCGCGTGGATGCCCTTCACGCTCGCGGCCGCCGCGAACAGCACCGGCATCATGTTCGCGAGGCCCAGGCCGATCAGCGCAAAGCCGGCGAGCGCGGCCACCGGATTCGGCAGCAGCAGCGCGTCGACCATCCCGGCGCAGGCGAGCGCCGCACTGATCATCACGAGTTGCGGCGCGCCGAAGCGGGCGCGCACCGCGTCGCCGGCAAAACGCGCTGCCGCCATGCCGCCGGAAAACGCCGCGTAGGCGGCGCTGGCGAGCGCGGGCGTCGAGAGCACGACATCGCGCATGTAGACCGTGGCCCAGTCGTACATCGCGCCTTCGGCGATCAGCGCGACCAGCGCCATCGTGCCGAGCGCCCACAACGCCGGCGAGCGCCAGCGGCTCGCGCGCGGCGTCGCGGCGTCGGGATGCTCGGCGTGCGGCACGTGAGGCAGCACCGACGGGCACGCGAGCACCAGCACGAGCGCGCTGGCCGCCGCGGCGAGCGCGAGATGCACAGCCGGCGCCATGCCGCGCGACAGCAGCGCCCCGCCCACCGCCGCGCCGAACATGCCGCCAAGGCTGAACATCCCATGCAGTGACGACATGATCGGCTTGCCGAGCGCCTTTTCGACGGCGCTCGCTTCGGCGTTCATCGCGACGTCGAGCGTGGCCATGCCCGCGCCGAAGACGGCCAGCACGATCAGCACGATCCAGTACGCCGGCACGACGAGGATCAGCGCGGCGCAGGCGGCCATCGCGAGGCCGCCGGTCAGGCAGGCGCGGCGCGTGCCGACCCGCACGATCCACGACGCATTGGTCACCATCGCGCCGATCGATCCGCCCGCCACCGCGAACAACGCGAACGACAGCATCGCCGGATTCAGATGGAAGCGGTCGCGCACCGTCGGCACGTGCACGCCCCACGAGGCGTACATCATGCCGGCGATGAAAAATACCGCCATCGTGGCAATGCGTGCGCGTTGCCGTGCGGTGACGGACAGATTGCGATGCGCGGCGGGCAGGACGGCGAATTCGGAGGCTTGGTGATCGGGCACGGAGGTCTCGAAGCGAAGTGCGCGAGAAAGCGCATTGAAAGCGGATCTTCGATTCTATCGAAGCGTGGTGGCGAATGCTTGGAGCCGTGGGATCGGGCGCATACGATTGATAGGCTGGGGATGCAACCTGGCGGTATTGCCGGCTGTCATGCCATGGCACGCCGCAGTTGGTTTTTGCATTGCCGTGCACGGCGGCTTTTCTGCCGCTCGCCGCTTTCCGTTCATTCCTAATTCACCGAGGAACGCTCAGTTGAACATTCCGGCTCACGCTCCGCTGCACCTGCTGCACACGGCCACGGTCGGCACGCTCGCCACGCACGCTCGCCAGCCCGAGGGCTTTCCGTATCCGTCGGTGCTGCCGTTCGCGCCGGACGCGCGGCATCGTCCGACGATCCTCGTGAGCCGGCTCGCGGAGCACACGCACAACCTGCACACCGATCCGCGCGCCGGTTTTTTGGCCGTCGACGCACCCGACGGCGACGTGCTGGGCGGCCAGCGCGTCACGCTGCTTGGCCGCTTCGAGCCGGTCGGCTCGAGCCCGGAACTGGCGCGGCGCTACCTGCGCTATCACCCGGACGCGGAGCGCTACCTGATGCTGGGCGATTTCACGTTCTGGATCATGGAGGTCGAGCGGCTGCGCTACATCGGCGGCTTTGGCGCGATGGGCTGGCTCGATGGCGCCGAACTCGATCCGCTGCCGCCGCTTGCAGTCAGCGAGGAGGACGCGCTGATCGCGGAATTCGGTCACCGGCTGAGTGGCGCGGGCGGCGTCGAATTGCTGGGTGTCGACCGTTATGGCGCCGATCTGAAACGCAACGGCGTGCGCCACCGTTTCGCATTCGATGGCGCCCGGTCCGATACCGGGACATTGCACGCCGCGCTCGAAGTCTGCATCGAGCGGCATGCGGATTAAAGTATTTATCATTTATCGAGAAAACGCGCATGCGCCGCGACGAACGGGGTCTTTGTCTCAATAGTGCGCGGCTTATCCAAGCCAAAGCTTTCATGCCGTGAAATGTTCGATGTGCAATGGACCGCTCAAGTCTCATTTCTTGATAGTCAAATCGTGTAAATATGCAGATGAGTGGACTTTTTTAGCGACATGCGAAATCAGCGATTAGAAAGGCCGTAGTCCGACCCAAAAGCAGCGCAGGAAACTTTTTGAAACGAATTTAAATTAATTTTTTCCGGTTGCTTATCCAGCCTTTCTATTTTGTGTTAATCTCGCCGTCAAATTCCGAGGCATGAAACCTTCAAAGGCGAGTCGGCAAAAGACCGGCGGTCATTTATCCATACCACAAGGGAAACCTATGTCTTCTTACAAGGAACTGCTCGCGCAGCGCGAGAAGCTCGAAAAGCAGATTGAAGAAGCGAAGTCGCGCGAATACGCGGAAGTCTTGAATGAAATCAAGCAGAAGATGGCGGATTACGGCATTTCGCTGAGCGAACTCGGCGGCGGCCGCGCACCGAAAGGCGCTAAAGCGAGCCGGCCGCGCGCAGGCGTCGCGCCTAAATATCGCGATCCGGAAAGCGGCAGCACGTGGTCGGGTCGCGGCAAGCCGCCGCGCTGGATTGCGGGTCTTGATCGCGAAAAGTTTCTGATCCAGAAGTAATCACGATCAGGCGGGCAGTGAGGGTTGGCCGCACGTAGTACGAATAGCGGCAATCCACCGCGTTTATAGCCTACTGCAGAATCTGAAAAAGCCGCGCACCGTTCAGGGCGCGGTTTTCGTCATTTGCGGCGCCGAGTTTTTTGTCGCATGCGCTTCAGGCAACTGGAACGCGAATGCTTTTCGTTTAGATAAGCGATTGATTTAAAAAGGTTTTTCCCCGATTTTCCCTGCGTGCGCGATTCGCGGCGGGTACAATAACAATAATTGACCTTTCCGCCTCTTCAGCATGCAGTCCGCCGCGATCGCCCAAACCACCGAGAAACAACGCGTTGCGCGCAAAAGTACTTTTGCGAGTATTGCGCTCAATAGCGTGTTGATGACGCTGCAAATCGCCATCGGCACGATCGCGCACTCGCAGGCGCTAGTTGCCGACGGTATCCATTCCCTTGCCGATCTTATTTCCGATTTTGTCGTGCTGATTGCCAATCGGCACAGCGGGGCCAAGCCCGACGCGGATCACAATTACGGGCATAGCCGTTATGAGACGGTGGCGTCGTTATTTCTCGGCGCGCTGCTGATCTCGGTCGGCGTCGGCATGTTGTGGCGCGCCGGTACGCGGCTCGCCGACCTGCAAAATATTCCCGCCGTGCACATGAGCGCGCTCGCGGTCGCGGCGCTCGTGCTGGTCTGCAAGGAGGCGCTGTTTCGCTACATGCTGCGCGAGGCGAAGCGCGTGCGTTCCGCGATGCTGATCGCGAACGCATGGCACGCGCGCTCGGACGCGGCATCGTCGCTGGTGGTGGGAATCGGCGTGATCGGCAGTCTCGCCGGCTTGCGGTTGCTCGACCCGATCGCGGCGGCCATCGTCGGTTTCATGGTCGCGCGCATGGGCTGGACCTTCGGTTGGGACGCGCTGCAGGATCTGTCGGACCGCGCGCTCGACGAAACCGCCGCGGCCGACATGCGCGCATTGCTGATGTCCACCCCCGGCGTGCGTGACGTGCACGAAATGCGTACGCGCAAGATGGGCGATTTCGCGCTCGTCGACGCGCACATTCTGGTCGATCCGATGATTTCGGTATCGGAAGGGCATTACATCGCGGAGTCGGCGCGGCTGCGTGTGCTGACCGACAAGCGCGTGCTCGACGCGCTGATCCACGTCGATCCGGAAAACGATGCGCTCGCGCATCCACCGGTCGATCTGCCGCCGCGGGAGCGCGTGACCGCCGAGGTCGACGCGGCGCTGGCGGCCTGGGGCTTGCAGGCCGCTGGGATAAATCTGCACTACCTGAGCACCGGGCTCGACGTGGAGGTGGTGTTACCGGCGGTCGCGTCCGTTGAAGGGCGCGCTGCGGACGGCCCCGAGGCCGCGCGTCTGCTGGAAAGCGAGGCGCAGTCGCTTGGGCGCGTCGATCTGGAGGCGCTCAAGCGTCGTCTCGGCGCGCGCAAGCTAGACGTGCTGCTGCAACGGGATATCTCGGCCGCGCAAGGCGGTCCGGCGGCGGAACTCCAGACCGGCGTCGCCCCCGGCGCTCGGTCAACTGCCACGGAGCCTCACAACGCCGCCTGAGTCCGACGAGTTTCGGGCATCCGATGCCGCGAACCTTCATGCCGCCCGCGGCGGCGGCATCCGTCACAACGGCAACTGCGTATCGAACTTGATTTCGCGCAGCACGACGCTCGTCCGCACCTGCGCGACGGCTGGAATCTTGAAAATGCGTTCGTGCAGGAAGCTGTCGTACGCCTTGATGTCCGGCGCGACGATCTTCAGGATGTAATCGGATTCACCGGTCGTGCTGTAGCACTCGGTCACTTCGGGGCAGGTGGCGATTTCCCGCTCGAACTGCTCGACGCCGCCTTCGGTGTGGCGCGTCAGATGGATATGCGCGAGCGCGCACACGTGCAAGCCGAGTTTTTCGCGATCGAGCAGCGCCGTGTAGCGCTGGATCACGCCCGACTGTTCCATGTCCTTGATGCGCCGCCAGCACGGCGTGCTCGACAGCCCGACCTGGTCGGAGATTTCCTGCACGGAACGACGTGCGTCGAGCTGCAGTAGGCGCAGGATCTTCTGTGAGAACGTATCGAGTGTCAACTGCGCCTCCGTTAGCGTCGCCGTATCAACGCATGGTAGAGGGCGCGAAAACGAAACGCAATGTAAAACGGCTCTCGCGAGCGAGATTGCCTAATTTACCGGGTCGGGAGCGGCGTTTTGCCCTGAGCCGTCCCCATCATCCTTGCCGTCCCCCGGCAGCTCGGGCTGACGCGCGCGCAAGTCCTTCAGCATGTTGCAAAAGAGGGCACCCTGCTCGATCGCGTCGTCGAGCGCGACGTGCGTGTGCGGATGCTCGTCGAACCAGTGCTTCGGAAAGCGCGGCTTGATGTTCTTGCGGTACGGCAGGCCGGTCATCGCGAACGCGAGCGTCTTGATGTCGAGCGCCGACCACGAAAACGGGCAGCGGCCGACGAAGCGCATCATGTACCAGAACATATAGGTGAAGTCGAAGCCGGCGGGCATCGCGACGAACACCGGCTTGCCCGGCAGCGCCTCGACCCATTCGACGTAGGCGGTCAGGGCGGCCTCGGGTTTCTGCAAGTCCTGGCGGCAGGCCGCCCATGCTTCCGGCTGGGTCTTCCACCACGCTTCCTGAACCGGATGCGGCGCTGCGCCTTCGAGCAGTTCGAGATTCGCCGAGAACGTCGCGATCAGCTGCTTGTCTTCGGTGTATGCGGCGGATGCGAAGCTCAGCATCGAGTGCGGGCCGGGGATCGGGCCGTCCGCTTCGACGTCGGTACTCACATAGATTTCGCTGCTCATGCGCCCACTCCGTCGGCGACGTAGGGATTCGTGCGGCGCTCGGCGCCGAACGTCGAGGTCGGGCCGTGGCCGGGCACGAACGTGACGTCGTCGCCGAGCGGCCAGAGTTTGTCGCGGATCGAGCGGATCAGATCCGCATGATTGCCACGCGGGAAATCCGTGCGGCCGATCGAGCCGGCGAACAGCACGTCGCCAACTAGTGCAAGCCGGTGCGCGCGGCTGAAGAAGACCACATGGCCCGGCGTGTGGCCGGGGCAGTGGTAGACCTCGAGGGTTTCGTCGCCGAATTGCACGGTGTCGCCGTCTTGTAGCCAGCGGTCCGGCTCGAAGGCGTCGGCGGCCGGGAAGCCGAAGCGCGTGCTCTGGTCCGGCAGCATGTCGAGCCAGAAACGTTCGTCGGGATGCGGACCTTCAATCGGCACGCCGTAGTGGCTGGCGAGTGTCTTCGCGCCGGCGCAATGATCGATGTGGCCGTGGGTCAGCAAGACTTTCTCGACGGTCACGTTCTGCCGCGCGATCTCGCGCTGGATCATGTCGAGGTCGCCGCCCGGATCGACGACGGCAGCGCGCCCGGTGGCCTCGCAAACGAGCAGCGAGCAGTTCTGCTGGAACGGCGTGACGGGGATCAGGGTGACTTTCATGGCTGGACGACGCGCTGGAAAAACGTTGATTGTACCGGGCCTCGCGACAGCCTCCACCGCCCATGCGACGGGGCCGGCTCACGGCCCGTCTCGGTCTTTCGTATGTCCATTTTTGCGATAAATGTGAAGATTGATCAAGTTTTTGAGCAGCTCACCATCCCAAAAAAAAGTTTTGGGTATAATGGACTCCATGCACTAGGAATTGTGCTGCCACAAGGCGATGCGTTCCCACAAAAAGGGAATGCCGCTCGCCGTTCAAGTAAGGGCTGTCGGAATGCCGACGGCCATCAGTATCGATGCGTTCGATGCACACGTCTTGCCCAGCCAGGCGCCGCGCCTGCTACGGAATTAATCTCCGTGACGCTGGGTGGGGCCTACGCCGCCGTTCCTGCGCGCTGAGTTGCGCGCGCAAGAACGTGTCATTGCCACGTTCAGTTGGCGGCATGTGGGGTCTGGTCAGGCTGCCGGGGACAGGTTGCGCCAGACGTGAAAATTAACCGTGCGGTAGCGGCTGAGTGAGCCGTATCCGGGCTTTGACGTACTGCGCATTTTCGCGCGGCGCGTTGTCGTCCCTACCGCCGGAGCCGCAAGCAACATACCCAGCAGTTTGCGGGTGACGCGGCTCGACAATGTGATTGCACGTCTTATGAAAACTCGGCTAACCCGTGGTGTAGGGACTCTTTTTGCCTTTTTTGTACTGGCCGGCTGTGCCACGCCTCCGGGCGCGCCCGATACGTCCGCGAACGACACGCCGCAAAGTACAAAGAACATGCACCTGAGCTCTTTCGGACCGCAATCGTTCGGTAGCGCGCCGGCCTCGAGCCCGAGCGCGTCGAACGCGCCCGCGTCGCCGCTGGCTGACGCGCAGCCGCTCACCGACGACGGCGTCGACGTCGCGGACTTCCATCAGATCGGACGCGCGTCGTGGTACGGACGCTTCTTCCACGGCCGCCGCACCGCCAATGGCGAGCGTTACGACATGCATGCCATGACGGCCGCGCATCGCACGCTGCCGCTCGGCTCGTACGTGCGCGTGACCAATCCGGCGAATTCGCGCTCGGTGATCGTACGGATCAACGACCGCGGCCCGTACGCCCGCGGCCGCGTGATCGACCTGTCGATGGCGGCCGCCGCCATGCTCGACATGCGCCACACCGGCACCGCGCGGGTCAAGATCGAAGGGCTCACGCAGCAGGAAGCGCGCGCCGAGCTGAACGAGACGCTCGCGTCGAACTCGGATTCGAACAAGTGATGTGACGTTACGTGGCGATGATGCCGCGTCGGCTGAACCAACCGTCTGCAGAAAATCGAAGGGCCGCGACATGCGGCCCTTTTCTGTTGCCGTCAGCCTTTACCCGCCGGGGTCGACCCTTACGTTTCGGGCTTGTCTTCCTTCAGCGCCAGCGCGCGCGCGTACAACACGTTGCGCGATGCGCCCGTGAGCGCCGCCGCGACCTTCGCCGCGCTGCTCACCGTCAATTCTTCCAGCAGGATGCCGAGAAGCGCGTCGTGATCGTGCTCGCCGGCCGCTTCGGGCGCCGCGCCTTCGACCACTAGCACGAATTCGCCACGCTGCCGGTTCGCGTCGGCAGCGAGCCACGTTGGCCCTTCGGCCAGGGTGCCCTGGTGTAGGGCTTCGTGTAACTTCGTCAGTTCCCGCGCGATCAGCAGACGGCGTGTGCCGCCGAACGCATCGGCGAGCGCCTGGACCGTCTCGACGATCCGGTGCGGCGCTTCGTAGAACACCATCGCGTGAGGATGTTGCGCGAGCGCTTGCAAAGCGGCGGCGCGCGCCTTCGCCTTCGGCGGGAGGAAGCCGAGGAACGAGAACGTCGCGACCCAGTCGCCGGTCGCGCTGAGCGCGGTGGCGAGCGCACTCGCGCCGGGCAGCGGGACCACCACGAAGCCGGCCTCGCGCACGGCATCGACGAGCTTGGCGCCGGGGTCCGAGATGCCCGGCGTGCCCGCGTCGGACACGTAGGCCACGCGCTCGCCGGCCTGCAGATACTCGATCACGCGCTGCGCGGCGGTGCGCTCGTTGTGCTGATGCACGGCGACGAGCGGCTTCGAGATGCCGTAGCGCGCGAGCAGCTGACCGGTGTTGCGGGTGTCCTCGGCGGCGATGCGATCCGCGAGTCCGAGCACGTGCAGCGCGCGCAGCGTGATGTCGGCGATGTTGCCGATCGGCGTGGCCACCACATACAGCGCGGCGGCGGGGTACTGCTGCCCTTGCGCGAGTTCGGAGAGAGGAGTCATGACACGGAAGACACAAACAGACGGAACGAGGCCGACATTGTGCCATGTGGGCTTGCGCGAGCAGGCCGCGCCGAACACTGCGCAAAAGATGCCCATAAACGCCGGTCCAAAAACCGCCCACAACTTTTCCTGCGCTCACCAGTCCAAATCCGTCGGCGCGGCTTTCGAAGCACGCGCGCGAGAATTTTTGCAGCGCCAGCGTCTGCGCTTCGTGGCGCGCAACGTCACATGTCGGGGCGGCGAGATCGATCTCGTGATGAGTGATCCTGACGGCGCGCTGGTGTTCGTCGAAGTTCGCGCGCGTGCGCAGCGGCATTATGGCGGTGCGGCCGCGAGCATCGGTTGGCAGAAGAGACAGCGCATCGTGCGAGCGGCGCGGCACTATCTCGCGACGCGCGCCACGACGAACCGCGGCCCGCGCGACGAACCCGCGTGCCGTTTCGACGTCGTCGCGTTCGAGAGCGGCAGGCTGGTGTGGTTGCGCGATGCGTTTCGCGCCGATGAAGTCTGACCGACAGCGCAGACAACGCGCGTGAGTGCGATAAACTTGCGCTCGCGTGCCGCGCGAACTCATCGGCGGCCACAGCTTGGCAGTATGACTTCACAACACGGCCGCGCAGTGCGGTCCATTCGCGGTACAAGATAGAGACTCGATGTCAGTCGAACGCATCCAACAACACTTCCGCGACAGCGCGGCAGTCAAACTCGAAGCCCTCGAAACCCTGTCGATGCCGATCGCCGTCGCGATCGACACGATGTTCGCCGCGCTCGCCAACGGCAATCGCATCCTCGCGTGCGGCAACGGCGGTTCGGCCGCCGACGCGCAGCATTTCGCGGCCGAGCTGATCGGCCGCTTCGAGCGCGAGCGGCCAGGTCTGCCGGCCATTGCGCTCAGCACCGACACCTCCGTGCTCACCGCGATCGCCAATGACTATTCGTTCGAACAGATCTACGCGAAACAGGTCTGGGCGCTCGGTCAACCCGGCGACGTGTTGCTCGCGATCACCACATCCGGCAATTCCGCGAACGTGCTCGCCGCGATCGAAGCCGCGCATGAGCGCGAAATGATCGTCGTTGCGCTGACCGGCAAGGGCGGCGGACGCGCGCAGCAAGTGCTGAGCGACACCGACATCCACGTGTGCGTGCCGTCCGACCGCACGGCGCGCATCCAGGAAGTGCACCTGCTGACCATCCATTGCCTATGCGACGGCATCGATGCCATGTTGCTCGGCGAAGACTGAGACTGATTTCGAAGGAGAGCTAGTTGATGAGCGTTTTCCGCATCAAGAAGACACTGGTGAGAACCGTGCTCGTGGTCGGGGTCGCGGCGGGCCTGTCGGCCACGCTGCAAGGCTGCTTTCTCGCTGTCGGGGCCGCGGCGGGCGGCGGCGCGCTGATGGCGACCGACCGCCGCACGCTCGGCGCGCAGACCGAGGATCGCGAGATTCAGGTGAAGGCGCTGTCGCAGATCAGCCAGAATCTGCCGGACTCCGCGCACGTCAACGTCACGGTGTTCAACCGCCGCGTGCTGCTGACCGGCGAGGTCGCGGGCGAGGCGTCGAAGCAGCGTGCCGAGAGCATCGTGCGGAACATGAACAACGTGAATACGATCGTCAATGAACTGGCGATCGCGCC
Source organism: Paraburkholderia sp. 35.1 (assembly GCF_050436525.1). Taxonomy (NCBI): domain Bacteria; kingdom Pseudomonadati; phylum Pseudomonadota; class Betaproteobacteria; order Burkholderiales; family Burkholderiaceae; genus Paraburkholderia; species Paraburkholderia sp. 35.1. The sequence goes on from NZ_JBNDMJ010000003.1 coordinate 2,100,447, forward strand.
GGCGAGCTCGTTCTCGTCGCGCACCAACGACACCTACCTCGAAACGCGCGTGAAGACCGCTCTGATCGCCGAGAAGAACATTTCGGCGAACAATTTCAAGGTCGTGGCCGAGCGCGGGAACGTCTATCTGATGGGCCTCGTCACGATGAATGAGGGCAATATCGGCGCCGACGTCACGAGCCGCGTGCCGGGCGTCGTGGAGGTGGTCAAGGTGTTCCAGTACATCCAGCCGCAGGAAGCCGAAGCTGCTGCGGCCGCCGGTGCGACGGCGCCGGTGGCCGCCTCGCAGCCCGAGGTCAGCGAGCCGACGGTCGGCGCGATTCCCGATTCGTCGGTGAGCGCGCGGCCGCTCGATCAGCAGGCGCCTGCGCCGGTCAACTCGTCGACGTCGGTGCGACCGGGTAATCCGAAGGCGGTGCCTTGATGCGCGGTATGACGCGTGCGGGTGTCGTGTTCGCGTTGGTGGTGGGCGCGCTCGCCGGCACGATGACGTCGGGTGCTCGCGCGGCCGAGGCGGCGCGCGGCCAGCAGGTCGCCGCCGCGAATGCATGCATGGGCTGTCACGCCGTCGATCGCAAGCTGGTTGGTCCGTCGTTCCAGCAAATCGCCGCGAAGTACAAGGGCGACGCGCAGGCGCTGACCAAACTCGCGCGCAAGGTGAAGGACGGCGGCTCCGGCGTATGGGGCATGATTCCAATGCCGGCCCATCAATCGATGAGCGATGGGGATATCCGCGCGGTCGTCGACTGGGTGCTCGCGGGCGCGCCGTCCAGATGAGGTTTTCCCGGGGCTGGAGGCTTGGCAAAAGGGAAAATGGCTGTGCTAGAATTATTTTTGTTGGGGGGGTAGCTCAGCTGGGAGAGCGTCGCGTTCGCAATGCGAAGGTCGGGAGTTCGATCCTCCTCCTCTCCACCATCACGTGTTCCATGCAGTTCCGTAGAATTCCGCAAACCCCGCGTCCCGTAAGGCTTGCGGGGTTTTTGTTTCCATTCCGGGATTGGGGTTTCCGTTGACAGCCGGGGGCCTTTCAGAGCAGCTTTAGGGGCATCAGGCTCATTTTTGAGCCCGGCGGAAATTTAGGCCCCCACGCTGCTGGAGGTGTCCCATGCCTCTTACCGATCTGGAAGTTCGCCGCGCTGCGGCTCGCGAGAAGACCTACCGGGTCTCCGATGGTCGCGGGATGTATCTCGAGATTTCTCCGTCCGGCGGCAAGTACTGGCGCCTCAAATACCGGTTCAATGACCGGGAGCGGAAGCTGGCGCTGGGCGTCTATCCCGATGTCACGCTTGCCCACGCCCGGAGGAAGCGCGACGAGGCGCGTGCGATGCTCGCCGATGGCATTGATCCCGGTCAGGCGAAGAAGGACAAGAAACGCCTGGCACGGCTGAACGCGGCCACTACCTTCGAGGCCGTCGCACTCGAGTGGTTCGAGCAGCAGGCGCCCGGTTGGGCACCGAGCCACTCCGAGAAGATCATGGGGCGCCTGAAGAAGGACCTGTTTCCCTGGCTTGGGTCGCGTCCCATCGCCGACATCACCCCACCTGAAGTCCTTGAAGTGCTGCGCCGTGCCGAGAAGCGCGGTGCTCACGACACCGCACACCGGCTTCAGCAGAACTGCGGTCAGATCTTTCGCTACGCTGTGGTGACCGGGCGTGCCATTCGCGACGTAAGCGCCGACCTGCGCGGCGCGCTGCGGCCCAACCGACATACCCACTTCGCCTCGATTACGGATCCCGAGAAGGTCGGAGAGATGCTGCGCGCATTCGATGGCTTTTCAGGGACGCTGGTCGTGCGCGCGGCGCTGCAACTTGCGCCGTTGCTGTTCGTGCGACCCGGCGAGTTGAGGCAGGCCGAGTGGGCGCAGATTGATCTGGAACGGCGCGCATGGTCCTTTACTGTTTCGAAGACGAAGACCGAGCATCTGGTCCCGCTGGCCAACCAGGCTGTAGAGATCCTGAAGGAGTTGCAGGCGCAAACCGGCAAGTGGCGTTGTGTATTTCCGGGCCGTGATCGGAGGAAGCCCATGAGCGGCGCGGCGATCAATGCCGCGCTGCAGCGACTGGGCTTCGACACGAAAACCGAGATCACCGGCCACGGATTCCGGGCGATGGCTCGGACCATCCTGCATGAGCGGCTACGATTTCCCGCCGAAGTCATTGAGCACCAACTGGCGCACCGGGTGCCTGACTCGCTCGGCAGCGCCTACAACCGCACGCGGTTCATCGACGACCGGGTCGTCATGATGCAGGCATGGGCCGATTACCTGGATCGGCTGAAAGCGGGGGCGGAAGTGGGGCCGATCCGGCCGCGGTGTGTTTGAGGCGGAAGTCCTGGCGCATCGCGTTTGTTGCCGATGAGTGGAGAGTCGCTCGTCACTTGTGATGGAGAAGACTTGTTTTCGCGAGAATGTTGAAATTTTGCTGACAACCAGCCGTGGTGTTACTGCACGTTTCCGACGCGATCTTGCACGGTTGAAATCACGTTTAGATTCGTTGTGGTTACGTCCTGCGTACATCTCCGTTCATATCGCCTTCACGTTTATAGATTTTCCGTGTCCGGTCTGATCTGGAAACTGAACGCATCTTGAACGACCATGGAGCCGGGTTGATTATTTCCGCGCTCCGTCTTTATGTGAGATGTTGGACCGGTTTGCTGGCGGACTGAACCCTTTGCCGGGCGGTTGAGAGAAGTCTTTGTGGTGCCGGGCGCGTTGGAAGTGCCATCCGTACGACGAGCGTTGGCGCGTCGTTTCTTCGTCTCCTGCAGCGCGTATCGAAGCGCACTGGCGGTCACGTTGATGCCCGCCTGTTTTGCCTGATCGATCAGTTGTTCGACCGAATACCCTTTGGCGCGGGCCGCATCGATGTGGGCGCGCACGTCCGGCATCGCGTCGCGTACCGTAATGCGTCGCTCGGAGGGTGGTTTTTCCGGTAGCGCGTCGAGCAGCCGTGCGAACTCGTCCCATTGGGCTTTCGTGTAAGTCTTCGGTGCGGGCATGATGACCTTCCGTTTGCGGCTGGTGAGCAGTGTGTCGCAATGATCGTGCATGCCGCTTGTTGGCGCGTCAACGCCGCATTCGTGCGTGGTGTGGACGATGGCGGATTACCTTGGGCGGCAGTGGAACGCTGCGGAGTGACGTACTTTTTTCTGTTCGTGGCGGAGGCGCAACGACATCTGTCAAGGGAGTGCCGTGCCACAGAGATGCGCGTGAAGTTTGGCGGCATCGATCACCCGTCGAGCGTGCATGTCACTTTCGCTGCCGCTGAAGATATTTGCCCATGATCACCGCTTAGAATTCGTGCGCGGTGTGGGTTATTGTTGGGTGCGATCGGATTACGCGACGCATGGGACGCAGTTTCTTGTCTCTATCCGCCTTGCGTTTACAAATGGAGGTAGATAAAACGCGCATATTGGCGACGTTCTTGGTGACCCGGATTTGCGCCAGTTGGGTAGCGTTCAGGTCTCGTGTGAAGACGTTTGAAAATCCGCGCGTGCGATTACCGACTCCAGCTGCAGCCCTCGCAGACCTCCGACATTCAGGTCGCGGCAGTGGACCGGATCACTACACAGAAATCGGCCTGCCCAATATGCAGGCTCGATCAATCGACATTCCGCACCATGAGATACGGTGTGCGGTCGAACAAAGGAAGAACAGCGGATTCATGCGGTGCATCCCGCGGACGCATCTGGCCACCTTACGGAAATTTTCGGCCGACCTCGCTGAAAGTGCTTAGCCGGGAGACAAAAAACCGAGATTGAAACGAGTGATGGCAGGATAGGCTTGCGCCGGTTTTGGGCGCCATTTGGCCATTGATGGGCGGCGACTGGGCGACACCCACCATCTTGATCAACCGGTCGCTGGATCACACTCATAGTGCGCCGCGGCAGTACTGTGCAAAGACACGAAGAGCTTATACACGAATGGCATCTCGCCCTCATGCATGAAGTGTTGCCTGATCACAAAGTGGGAGGCAAAGCTGAGCGTGAAGGTTGCGGCCTACTACCTGCAGCGCATGAAGACCAAATGGGGTAGCTGCAATCACTGGGTAGGAAACATCCGCTTCATCACGGACCTGGTCAAGAAGGCGAAGGACTTGATAGAGTACGTCGTCGTGCTTGAGATGTTGTATCTTGTCGAGTCGACACACAACGACCGCGCGGTGTGAAGTTGTCGAAGCAGGACTTCCCGACGTGGCGGGAAGCTCGAAAGGAATTGAACGAGTTGCCGCTGGCCTCGGAATCGTGGGACGGGCGGTCGTTATACGCAAGGCGGTCAGCCCAACAGTCGTCAAGCGTCCGAACGTGCCCGCGCGAATTTTTCACGGTGACAGCCATTCCGGCGCGCAATGACTGGCTACTCGAGCGAGCCGAGCGCTCATACTCACTGTTTTGATGGTCTACCGCCTGGGCCGAAGGCGCGATCATTCATGTGCCCAGCGAAATGTTTGCTTCAGATCATTACAGTGCGTTCTCGGCAGCAATCCTCTGTGCTGTAGCTGACCAACAACTATGCCAGGAGCCACCCGAATCTCTTTTGCAAATGACGAAATGGCAACTTTGCTGAATTGATTCCGCCTTGTAAAGGCTGAAAACCGCATGCGTGGCAGCAATTCTTGTTCAGCAAAGTTGTTTGCTTCCGCCTCTTTTGCGGGGTCCAGTCCATTGGCGCCTTCGAGAAAGAGCTCCTTTTTTCCGTGCAATAAAATGTGTCCAGCTTCGTGAAAAAAGGTGAACCAGAGGTGGTCATCAGTCCGATATCTTAGACTGAGCTGAATAAGCGCCTTGTTCGAATTGAGCCACCGTGTCGCACCGCTGACGCCAGTCTTAGGCAGTGCGGGAACGAAGACAACCGCTACGCCTGCTCTGGCGCATAGATCCCGCATGCGAGGGACGAAAACGTCGGGTCCCTCAGTTGTCAGCAGTCGGATGTCGTCAAGTGCCGCGCGAAAAGCGGCCTTGTCAAATGTCTCGCACGCGATTTGTGCCGCCTCAATTTCACCACGACGAAGCCATGCCGACACGGATTCTGGAAAAATCTCTTGATGGTTATGCTGGCGGTAAGCGACATTTAAATTTGGCCACATGTCGTCCCATTGCTCAACACTGGCAATTCCGAAGAAGCGCAAAACCTCCACTAGCTGCGCTTTCGCGTCACTGGGCCTATCAATCCAATTAAGCTTGGCCATCATGGCCACTGGAATGCGTTTGAGCCACCCTAGATCGCGCTCCAGCTTAGCTTCCTCATGTAAGCGCGCAACAGCCTCTTGGTACTGGCTTTCAAGATTTAGCCAGTAGTCAGCAGGCATGCCTAACGCCCGCTCCAGCTTTATGGCTGTTTCGGGCGTAATCGATGACTTCGCTTGAGCGATAGACACAATATGCTTGGGAGTTAGGCCAGTTCTCTTGGCTAACTCTTGCTGGGTCATTCCGCGCACTTCCAGTTCGTCGCTGAGGACTTCGCCTGGAGAGACTGCGTAGTCGGGCTGGTATTCGTTAATAGCTTGCTTAGCCATGAGTATCCTCGATTCCGGTAATTTCAATGGCAGTCACCTGCTCCCAATCCAGCCCGCCTTCCGGCCGCTTGGGTAAAGGATCGTGATTGGGTTGGAACACCAATCGATACGGGTGATCCAGGTCAACGGTCAGCTGACCCTTTCGATTGCCCGTCAGCTCGTGGCAGCGATGCGGCGGGCTCATTGGCGGCGCGAATATTCCCAAGTTTGGTGCAGCGCGAAGCTGTGTCAAAGCGATCTTGAGTTTTTTAGTCCGTAGCGGACCGAACGCCTTAATCATTGCCTTCTCTTCGTTGAGCTGCTTCCGCAGCGCTTTACTGGCGAAGGAGATGTTCATTCACATTAGATGACGTATCATTAACCTAAGAGGTTACCACTTTTGGCGCGATCCGTGAATAAACACTATGGTTTGAGTTCCACAACTCGGGCGTTCACCCAAGTTCCTTCGGGATGGCTGCTTCAAGCTCCTCCCACCTTTCGGCCTGAGCGAGCCGTAACCCCTCCTGAACCTCTAGGTTCGGATACTTCCTAATCGTGTTGCGGGACATGCTTGTGAGACGCGCCATTTCGTGTGCCGACTGTTTCTGGCGACGGAACATCCGCTGCATCTTGCCGTTCGACATCATCGGGACTATCCCCACGCACCCTGCATGAGACTTGGCAGGATCGGCTATGTTGCTAAGCGTTCGCGCGCTGAGAGCTCGGATGGCGTCATGAGACGACCCTCAGGGGTAACCGATAGACCCTGTTTCGGATTGCGTCCGCGTGCGCGGGAGGCACGAGAGTATTCCGCAGACCCCGCGTGCCGTAAGACTCGCGGGGTTTTTGTTTCCGGAGCATCCCGTCTCATCCGTTGACTTCCTTCCCAGAAAGGGGAAGACTTTGCGGCCTGCTGACAATCCTGCGAAGGCAGTATTCCCCAAATGATGCCTACCGATACCACCGTCGATCGGGCCCAGCCCGCCGAGAAGCCGCAACAGCTCTTCGACTGCGGTTCTATACCTCTGTCACGCCCGAGAGCGGCAGATGCTGGCAGCTCAGGAGCAGGTTTGGCGGCAAGGCGAATCAACTGGCACTCGGCGTATACCCGGCAATCACGCTGGAGACTGCGCAGGTCTGCTGGATTAGGCCCGAGCCTTACTTGCTGAGGGAGTCGACCCGGGCGACATCCGGAGACAGCAATGCGCCATCGAACGGGGTGAGGCCGCGCGGCTAAAGGCGACTACGCGATTTGCCGTTGATAGCGACGGTGCGCTGTCCATACGGTTAGGCCGCTCGCCGCGTATCGCCCGATCACAGTCTTAAAGGGGCAGTACCGTCTTTGGCTACGCGAGCCGTTGGCCTTATACGGGGTAGAGAGCGCAAAGCTCGCGCCGGGGTATCAACCACCGGTACGTGCTGTGAAGAAATGGCAATCGACAAATTTAGACAGAATTTAAAAACCTCATGCAAAGCGCACACCACCAAAACCTAGTCGGGTTCATTTGGAATATCGCCAATAAGCTGCGCGGCCCCTACCGCCCACCGCAGTACCGCCGCGTCATGCTGCCGCTGATTGTTCTCCGCCGCTTCGATCTGGTCCTGGCCGAGAACAAGCAGAAAGTGCTGGACGAAAAAAAACGTCTGGAACACAAAGGCATCACTGGTCCCGCGCTGGAAAAGGCTCTTTCGCGTATCGCTGCTACCGACCGCAAGCAAGAGTTGTTCAACACTAGCGGTTTCACCTTTGAAAAGCTGCTGGGCGATGCGCCCAACATCGCGGGCAACCTCATCGCCTACATTCAGGGATTCTCGCCGCGGGCCCGCGACATCTTCGATAAGTTCGAATTTGAAACCGAGATCGCAAAGCTGGATGAAGCCAATCGCCTCTACCTGATCATCAAAGAGTTCTGCTCGGCAGATATCAACCTCTCGCCGAAGGTCATCAGCAATTTGCAGATGGGTTACCTGTTCGAAGAACTGGTGCGCAAGTTCAATGAGCAAGCCAACGAAGAGGCTGGGGATCACTTCACCCCGCGTGAAGTCATCCGTCTGATGGTGCAATTGGTGTTCACCGGCGAGGATGGCATTTATGAGAAAGGCATCTACCGCAGTGTGTATGACCCGACGGCCGGTACTGGCGGCATGTTGTCGGAGTCTGAAAAATTCATCTGTGGCGATGGCTTCACTACAGGGCTCAATCCGGACGCCAACATCGAACTGTTTGGCCAGGAATACAACCCGGAGTCCTATGCTATCTGCTGCTCTGACCTGCTGATCAAGGACGAGCCGATCAACAACCTGATCTACGGAGACACTCTGGGCATCAAGGAGGCCAAGAACAAGACCAATGGCTTCGTCCCGCACGACGGTCATCCGGACAAGAAGTTCCACTACATGCTGGCCAACCCGCCATTTGGTGTGGAGTGGAAGCCGGAAGAAGACTTCGTGCGCGAGGAGTACGCAGACCAAGGTTTCTCGGGCCGCTTCGGCGCGGGCCTGCCACGTATCAACGATGGCTCGCTACTGTTCCTGCAGCACATGATCTCCAAGATGCACCAGCCGCCGAAGCTAGTCGACGGCAAGAACCTGGGTGGTGAGGGTTCCAAAATCGCCATTGTGTTCAATGGCTCCCCCCTGTTCACTGGCGATGCTGGGTCAGGCGAATCCAATATCCGCCGTTGGATCATCGAGCGCGACATGCTCGATGCCATCGTCGCTCTGCCAGACCAGATGTTCTATAACACCGGCATCTACACCTACGTCTGGATCGTCACCAACAAAAAGCCGTCCCACCGTCGAGGCAAGGTGCAACTGATCGACGGCACCCGCCATTTCAAAAAGATGGACAAGAGCTTGGGCAACAAGCGCAACGAGCTCTCTGATGACCACATTAAAGAGCTGGTGCGCCTGTACGCCGAGCGCGACCACGATGCTGTGAGTGACGTGCTGGTGGACGGCAAGCCCGAATCGCGCGTTTGCAGCAAGATCTTCGAAAACCGCGAGTTCGGCTACCTCAAGATCACCGTGGAACGCCCGCTGCGTCTGAACTTTCAGGTCAGCGCAGAGCGAATCGCCAAGCTGGACGAGCAAAGCGCTTTCGTCAGCTTGGCCAGCAGCAAGAAGCGCAAGAGCGAAGCGGCCTATGCTGCTGAGGTCGCGGAAGGCAAAGAGACCCAAGCCGCCATCACAGCGGCTCTGCAAGGCATGGATAGTGAAACGCTGTACAGCAACCGCCCGACATTCGAAGCGGTGCTCGCAAATGCCTTGAACACGGCTGGCATCAAGGTGGGCGCACCGATGAGGAAAGCTTTACTGGCGGCGCTGTCCGAGCGTGACCCCAAAGCCGACATTTGCCTGGATGCCAAAGGCAAGCCCGAGCCCGATGTCGAGCTACGCGACACCGAAATCGTCGCCCTACCGCAAGGCATCAGCTTGCCGCTACCCCTGGGCTACGACAATGAAACCCACCACGACAAGCTGATGGCCCTGGTGCAGGACCACTGCGAGGACTACCTCAAGGCTGAAGTCCTGCCACACGTCGCGGATGCCTGGATCGATCACAGCAAGACCAAGGTCGGCTACGAAATCCCGCTCACCCGTCATTTCTACGTCTACCAGCCGCCGCGCCCGCTGGAAGTGATTGCGGGCGAAATTAGCCAACTGGAAAAAGAGATCATGGCCATGCTGAGTGAGGTGGTGTGATGGGATATTCTCAGTACAAGAAACTAGACAAGTCAGGGGTCGCGTGGCTGCAAGAAAAACCCCGTCATTGGCAAATTAAGAGGCTGAAATTCTCGACTGATCTCATTAAGACTAAAGTAAGCGCTGAAGAGGCGTCATTGCCCTACATCGGCTTAGAACACATCGAGTCTTGGACTGGAAAAAAAATCGACGGCGAAATCAGTAATAGCGAGGGCTTGGCGTCATCGTATTTGGCGGGTGACGTTCTGTTCGGGAAGTTGCGTCCGTATTTGGCGAAGGTGCATTTGGCGCAACAGCACGGATTGATATCAAGTGAAGCGTTGGTTGTGAGAAGCAAGGACGGTCTGTGCGCCGAGTTTCTGAAGTACTACATGCTTTCTCGTGATTTCATCAATATTGTTGACTCATCGACCTATGGCAGCAAAATGCCTCGAGCCAGCTGGGATTTCATTGGAAATCTTCCCGTATTGCTGCCTGAGGTCGAGGAGCAACAAGCTATCGCGCGCTTCCTCGATTTCAAAACAGCGCAAATCGATGCACTGATCGCCAAGCAGCTAGCTCTGCTCGACAAGCTGGCCGAAAAGCGCACTACCCTCATTACTGACGCCGTGACCAAAGGACTCGACCCATTGGCGCCGATGAAGGATTCGGGTGTGATGTGGTTGGGAAAGGTGCCGTCTCACTGGACAGTCAAGCGGGTTAGATATGCATCGTCATTCGTAACAAGTGGTTCAAGAGGCTGGGCAGAGTATTACTCGGATACAGGAAGTGTATTTCTTCGAATAACCAACGTTGCAAGAGATTCGGTTGATTTGTTGCTTCACGATATTCAGCGCGTTTTGCCCCCGGAAAGCTCGGAAGGTGAGAGAACGGCAACTCAATCTGAAGACGTAATTGTTTCTATCACTGCCGATCTTGGATCAGTAGCTGTTATTCCTGAAGGATTTGAGAGCGCCTATGTAAGTCAACATTTGGCGTTAATCAGGCCTCAGGTTGATCAAATCTCTGGTCGGTGGATGGCATACCAACTTTTCTCCACTCCCGGAAAAGCACAGCTGACTGGGTCAGGATATGGTGGAACAAAGATTCAACTTGGCCTTGGCGATGTCAAGGATGTCTGGATGGTGCTCCCACCCAAGAATGAACAAGATGCAATTTGCGCTTGGATCGGGACAGAGCTTCGGCGGTTACAGAATCAATCAGACTCGGTTAAAAATGTGGTCTCGCGTTTGGAAGAATACCGTTCTGCTCTAGTAACGAACGCCGTTACGGGAAAGATCGACGTGCGTGGCGCTCAGATTTCGCAGCCTGCCGAAGGGGCGAGCTCATGAATGGAGGCCGGTCTACATGACATTGAATGCGCAGGGGTACTTCAATTGTCTGAAGTCCTACGTTCACGAAAAGGACTATCAAATTCATCAGCCAACCGCGGGCGAAGTTGTTCTGAAGGAAAAGATTCACCAATCTCAAGGAGTCAAACCCAAAGAGTTCAAGTTAGCGTTGAAGTCTGAGGGGGAATTGCTCGTCATTAAGCTCGACGGCAAGGGGGATCGACTATTTCACTTCCTTGACGACACCGCCAAGCCGTGGTCAAAACGATGCGACTTCGTGATCTTCAATTTGAGGAAGAATAGATTGTTCGCGTACTGCATCGAATTCAAGTCTGCAACGATTCCTCCTGACGTGCCGGATCAACTAACTTCCAGTGTATCGTGGTGCAAGTCGCTGCACTCCACCATTGCTGCCTACACGGGTAAGAGGATGCAGTTGCATGTAACGAAGTATGTGTTCAGCAATCATGAGCCAGTAGGCAGCCCATACCTTGATGCGCATGGCAAGTACCTGCAGCGCGATCACACGGTACGCCATTATCGATATGCCGACCTCAACGGCATGGCGCTGGCGGATTTGGAAAACAGCAATATCGAGGTGATTCGCTAAGAGGCCGAATCTAACGCATTAAAAGGGTGAGAAAGATGCACAAAGAAATCGACTTTGAAAACGACATCGAGCACGCGCTGACCATTAACGGTGGATACAAGAAAGGTGACCCCAACGCCTACGACCCGGAAACCGCGCTGTTCCCGGCGGATGTCGTCGCCTTTGTGCAGAAAACGCAGCCCAAGATTTGGACGCGCTTGACCCAGCTCGACCCGGTCAAAGCGCCAGCAATGCTGCTGGACAGTTTGGTGAAGGAGCTCGCCGCCAAAGGAGTTCTGGCGATCCTGCGCGAGGGTTTCAAGTGCGTGGGCAAGACGGTACGGCTGGCCTACTTCGCGCCCAACACCGGGCTGGACCCCTCTAGCACCGAGCGTTACGACGACAATCGCTTGATCATCGTGCGACAGGTGAACACCAAGAGCGGGGCCGTCCCCGACGTTGTGTTGGCGGTGAATGGCTTGCCCGTGGCCACGTTGGAGCTGAAGAACCCGATGTCCGCCACGCGCTGGAACGTGGAGAACGCGAAGTATCAGTATCGGTTCGAGCGCGACCCCAAGGAGCTATTGTTTGCCTTTAAGCAGCGTTGCTTGGTGCATTTCGCGGTGGACACCGAGTTGGCCTTCATGACCACCAAGTTGGAAGGGAAGGACACCTTTTTTCTACCCTTCAACCTAGGGCTTGGTTACGGCGCGGGCAACCCGCCAGCGGCTGGGGATGTCCGTACGACTTACCTTTGGAACAAGGTGTTGATCCGTGACAGCCTGATGGACATCCTGGCCCGATTCATCCATTTGGATATCGAAGAAAAGACTGTCGTCACCGAGAAGGGCATCAAGCGCCACCGCAAGGAGACGATTATTTTCCCGCGCTACCACCAGTTGGATGCGGTGCGCAGCCTGACCGATCACGCCCGAACCCATGGCTCAGGTCGCAACTACCTGATCCAGCATTCCGCAGGCTCGGGAAAATCGAACTCGATTGCGTGGCTTGCACACCGACTCTCTAGCCTGCACGACGCCAACAACGATAAGATTTTTCATTCGGTGGTGGTGATCACTGACCGGCGTGTGCTCGACCAGCAACTGCAGGACACCATCTTCCAGTTCGAGCACAAGTTGGGCGTGGTACAGAAGATCGACGAAAATACTCAGCAGCTGGCCAAGGCTCTGGCGGATGGTGTGCCGATCATCATTTCCACCATCCAGAAGTTTCCGTTCATCACCCAAGCCATCCGGACGATGGAGGCCAATGGCAAGGGGGTTGCCATCTCGACAGCGGGCAAGCGCTTCGCGGTGATCGTGGACGAGGCACACAGTTCACAAAGTGGCGAAACCGCGATGGAGCTGCGCAAGATTTTGAACAAGGATGGCATTGAATCCGCCATCGCCGAGCAACTGCTCGACATGGACGACGATGCCTTGAGTGAGGAGGCAAAGAAGGAGCTGTTGCGCGAACAACTCAAACGCGCCAAACAGCCCAACTTGAGTTTCTTCGCCTTTACCGCAACACCAAAGTTCAAGACGCTGGCCGTTTTCGACGAACCGGGCCCCGATGGCAAAGCACCGTTCCACCACTACAGTATGCGCCAGGCCATCGAAGAAGGCTTCATTCATGACGTGTTGGCGCATTACACTTGCTACAAGCGCTACTACAAGTTGATCCAGAAGGTGGAGGCCAATCCCGAAGTGCCACGCCGCAAGGCGGCACGTGCGCTAGCACGGTTCGTTGCGTTTCACGACTACGAGATCGCGCAGAAGGTCGAGGTGATCGTTGAGCACTTCCGCACGCATACCCGCCACAAAATTGGTGGCCGAGCCAAAGCGATGGTGGTGACGGGGTCGCGCGAGCATGCCGTGCGCTACAAGCTGGGATTCGACAAGTACATCAAGGACAAGGGTTACACCGACGTGAAATCGTTGGTGGCGTTCTCGGGCGAAATCACGCTCAAGGAGTTTGCTGACAAGAAATTTACCGAAGTAAGCATGAACAACGGTATTAAAGAATCCGAGCTGCCGGAAAAGTTCAACACCGAGGAATACCAAGTTTTGTTGGTGGCCGAGAAATATCAGACGGGCTTTGACCAGCCGCTGTTGCACAGCATGTACGTCGACAAGCGCTTATCTGGAATTCAGGCGGTGCAAACCCTGTCACGTCTAAACCGCACCACGCGCGGCAAAACCGACACCTTCGTACTCGACTTTGTCAACGAGCCTGCAGACATCTATACCGCCTTCAAGCCATATTACGAAGCAACGGACAAGGGGGACGATACCGATCCGCAGCAACTCAATACGCTGGAGCACTCGCTGGCAGCCTGGAAGATATACACCGAAGCGGAAGTCAGCGCTTGGTGCGAAATCTGGTTCCGCAATCGGCTGAATCCCACCGGCGGCGAACACAAGAAGTTGAACGGCCTGCTTGATCTGGCGATTGAGCGCTTCAAGCAGCTCGGGGAAGAAGATCAGAACCTGTTCAAGGGGCAACTGGTCAGCTTTCGCAATCTGTACAGTTTTATCTCTCAAATCGTGCCGTACCAGGACTCTGATCACGAGAAGCTGTACACCTACGCCCGCTTCCTGCTGACCAAGCTGCCCCGCACGACGGACAACCGGACAGTCCAGGTCGACGATGAAGTGGAGCTTAAGTATTACCGCCTGCAAAAGATCAGCGAGGGGGCGATTGACTTGATGGCCGGTGAAGCTGACGCGTTGGAGGGGCCGACAGATGTGGGCACAGGTCAAGCAGACGAGGAGGTGCAGCTTTCGACTTTGGTGGAAAAGCTTAATGAGCGCTTCGGCACAGAATTCACCCCTGCTGACCAGCTCTTCTTTGATCAAGTGCGCGAAACAGCTGTAGCCAATGAGCAGTTGCGACAAGCGGTCATTGCCAACAGCATCGAAAACTTCGAGCCCGTGTTCAACAAGCAGCTCGAAAACCTGTTCATTGAGCGCATGGACGGCAACGAAGAAATATTCGTGCGGCTGATGAACGACGAGGCTTTTAGGAATGTTGCTGCTAGTCACCTGATGCGGGCGGTGTACAGCCAAGTCAAGTCAGCAGGAGACTGATATGGGTTTGAATCTGGCGAAGGTCGTACTGGACTGTCTGAAAGAGCGATCCGACGAGAAGCTAACCGCGCGGCAAATCGCCGAGTGGATTATTGAAACCTATCCTGCCGAATGTCAGGAGAAAAAAGCCAACAGCCGGGGTGGCTACATCAAGACAACTGCTGACTTGGTTCAACAGCTGGTCGCAGAAATTGGCAGTCGACGTCCCGATTTGCAGAAACGCGACTCCAGCCTCAAAACAACCGAGGGGCGACCACGCAAGTACTACTACTCGACGATGTCCGACATCGCCGAGGTGGCGGCCGCGGAAGGCCTAGTTGTCTTGCCAACGGTAGATCCGTGTGAAGCAAAGCTGGACGAGCACGCGCTGTATCCGCTGCTCTCGCTGTATCTGTGGGAGGAGTTTGGAGTTCATTCGAAGCGCATCGACGAGAAGCGCTCATCGAACAAGCGCGGGCCGAACGGCAACCGCTGGCTGTATCCGGACGTGGTCGGAATGAAAGACTTGGGCGCGGAGTGGCACCAGGAGGTGCGGGACTGCGTGAACCAATATGCGGACAAGCGAACCAAGCTATGGTCGTTCGAGGCCAAGTTGCTGATCAACCGGTCGAACGTCCGTGAGTGCTTCTTCCAAGCAGTGTCCAACTCGTCGTGGGCGAATTTCGGCTATCTGGTCGCGGCGGAGATCGAGGGACAGGACACGCTGAAGGAACTGCGGATGCTGTTCGCAGCGCACGGCATTGGCCTGATCAAGCTGGATGCCGATAACCCGGCGGAAAGTCAGGTCTTGATTCCGGCTCGCGAAAGAGATGAGATTGATTGGGATATGGCCAACCGGCTGGCGACCGAGAACCGGGATTTTCTGCAGTATGTGAAGCTGGTGAAACAGTTCTACCAGACCGGTGAGGCCCGCCCGGCGGATTGGGACGTTCCCGAGACGGAGGACTGAGGTGCTATTCCAGATGTCCGAGGACTTCGAGGCATTCGTCACTACGCTGAAACGCGCCGAACCGGCTATCGCGGGAGTCTGTGCTGGCTCGGCAGCTTAGATATGGAGGCACCTTTTTCTTTTCCAGCCTTGTGAGCCTTGTCAAAGGGGCCGTCGACAGATTAGTTCCATCCTCCTCCTCATCAGGTATTGCGAGAAGTTCGCGACATTGCGAAAGCCCCGGATTCCGCAAGGCCCGCGGGGTTGGCGTTTCCATTGTCGAATCGGGGATTCCGCTGACAACCGGAGACATTTCGGGGCACAAGATTTACTTTTAAAGGTGAACTTGAGACGATGGATGAACCGGATGAGCTGATCGAATTTAAAGTATTCTCCAGCTAGCTATTGCGAATGTGGCGGCAGTCTGCCGATTGAGCGGGAGTTTCTAATAGACCGAGGGCGATGTATGAGCAGGTACTGTGGGGACGACGATCCAAAACCCATTCTGGAGGCGGCCGCTCATTGGCGTGGCGCAGCGCTATTAGAAAATGGCTCTGTCCTCACAAGCAAGGCGATTTGGACATCATCTGCGCTGGAATTGCTCGACGAGTACTTTGTAAGAAGACCCGACCTCGGCGACAGTAAGTTTCTAGTAAAGCTGAAGCATCAACTTGAGCCAGTTGAAGGTGCCGCTAAGCAGCTGGTAGCCGAGATGATGTGGCTGATGTACCTCTGTCCGAGCAGCCTGACCATAGCCCACAAGCGGAAGACTGTCCAAACCATTTGGAGCTGGTCAGGCGAGCCAACACCGACCGAATCACGTTGGTTAGATGATGACGTTCTTGCTGGCGTCGGTAGCGCCGGCCCAGGCTTCAATCAGAACCAGTGGCGGGAGCTCGTCTTCCTCATCAACTTTCTCCGTCTCTTCCGGGAGCTGAGTGCTGACGATCAACTTGCGCTGATGGACGACGGCTGGAAGTTCGATGAATGGCTGCGTCAAGTCCCGGATTGGGACGCGCGGCAGTTTCGTCACATGCTTCTCTTCCTGCTATTCCCGGATGACTTTGAGCGCGTCTTCGGGCAGAACGACAGGAAGACAATCGTTCGACACTACACGAAGCGCGAGCGGCGCGAGGTCAATCGGATGGATGCTGTCCAGCTAGATCGGGAACTGCAAGCTATCCGCAAACGCCTTGAAGTGGAGCGAGGGACAACACAACTCGACTACTACGTGCCTCCATTGAAGGGTGAGTGGCGAAGCGAAACGTTTGCAGCTGCAACCGAAGGGATAACAGAGAGTCATGTCCGGCACGCATTGAACGAAATCGATCAAGAGGGCGTGCCCCCGGACGCTGAGTCCACCGGCTACGATCTCTTCTACGAGGGCAGGCGGTATCCACCGAAATTGGCTTTGTCGCTAGCAGTAAAGTACGCCACTGGGGAGCCACTTGATCGCGCTACTTTCTCCGGAGGGGAAGCCTCTTCGGCTTTCCGTTTGCTGCGACGTCTCGGTTTTATTGTCAAATCGAAGGAAGGCTCCGAGGGAGGCTTGCCTGGGCTTTTGGATCGGTTTATCAATCAGGCAAGCGAAGGCAAGGAGCTTGGCACCCAGGGTTATCTGAATGAGTATCGTGGCCTTAAAGTTCGTGTGAGCTTTGGCAAGGGCGATTTCGCTCGCATCCCCTGGATCGCATTTCTTGGTGACGGGCAATCGGTCTCCGAAGGTATCAATCCCGTGCTGCTACTTTTCCAAGCGCAGCAACAGCTGCTGTTGTGCTACGGGGTGAGCGAGAAAGCAGCACATCGTCTAACTTGGGGCGAGCTCGATGGCGCACAGACTGTAGGAGATTGGTTTAAAGCGCAGTATGGTACGGCGCCGGTGCGCTACGGCAACTCCTTCGTCCGTGCCGCGTATGACCTCTCGCAGCCATTGCCGATGGCGGAACTGCAACAAGACTTGGACGATGTAATCGATATCTATAACCGTGTGCTCGCCGGTAGCGGCGAGGATGCATTGCCAGAGGCCGTTGAGCCCGATCAACCGGATGCGGATGTATCTCTACCGGTCAGGGCCGATCTCGCCGAAGCGGTTGAGGCCTTCAGTGATGCTCTGCGGGCCAGCGGTGTCCGGTTTGGCGAGCAGCACGACGACCTTGTCTCCACCTTCGTCTCTAGTCTGGTCGCCAAGCCACTAGCAATCCTGACAGGCTTGTCAGGCTCTGGGAAAACGCAAATTGCCATTCGCTTCGGGGAGTGGCTGGGCAAAGACCGGCTACACGTTGCTGCAGTGCGTCCGGATTGGACCGGCGCAGAAGCATTGTTTGGCTACGAAGATGCGCTCAAGCGGGAGCTAGACGGGCGCCCTGCGTGGACTGTTCCTGCTCCGCTGGAGTTCATTTTGAAGGCCGTGGCAGACTCGCAGCATCCCTATCTACTGCTGCTGGATGAAATGAATCTAGCACACGTCGAGCGGTACTTCGCAGATGTGCTATCAGGTATGGAGTCTGGGCAGCCCTCTATCCCGAATCTCCACAGAGGCATAGACGGTTGTTGGCGAGTACAGGACGGCGCAGAACAGCGAGTTCCATTTCCGAAAAATCTGTGGATTGTGGGCACCGTTAATATCGACGAGACAACTTATATGTTTTCTCCAAAGGTACTTGATCGAGCCAACACCTTTGAATTTCGCGTGCGTTCAAGCGATCTGTCGATCGAAGCGATGAAGCCTCAACCATGTGAACCCGGAGACCAAGAGCTGGTGAGAGGGCTGCTGAGCATTTCACGGGATGATAACTGGCATAGGAATCGTCAAGGCACGGTGGGTGCCGAGCTAACCAGCCGCTTACGTCAATTGCATGAACTACTAAGCCGATACAACCTCGAGTTCGGTCACCGCGTGTTCTATGAGGCATTGCGATTTGCAGCCCTCGCGGAGGAAGCGGGGATTACGGAGCTAAGAGCGATCATGGACCGGATTGTCATGCAAAAGGTACTGCCAAGACTTCATGGCTCGCGCAGACGCTTGGAGTTGCCACTGCTCGCGCTCGCGCAGTTTTGCAAAGAGTTGCCTGATACGGTTGCAAGCGACGATGTTCTACCAGCAACGGCGACCGAAGAGGCGACGGGGCAAGGCGTAGCGCTACCGATCGCCTACGCCAAGGTCACCCGCATGCTTCGCACCCTGCGTGCAAATCAGTTCGCTAGCTTTACGGAATAGCCCGTGCGCGCTGTCTCGGAAGCTTCTATTCCTCTCTGCTGCCCGACAGGCAAGATCACCGCGCGGCTATGTATTGCGGTTCTGCCGAGTAGGAGCGCATCTCTGAGTCCCGCGCTTTGGTTCTCGAGCAGTATCATGGCCTCGAATAACTCCGTGGATGCTGTCGAGCTGTTGGAGGGCATGGAGTATCGATATGCCTGGGAGGACGTGCAAGCGGACGTTGGCAACCTAATCGCAGATCCCGAGGAAGTTTTTCAACCAGATACGGCCGAGGGCAAGTCTGGCCGCCTACGCCCTGGATTGGCGACAGGCACAGTGCGCGTCGCGCTACGCGCCGGGACCAACACCCTCGGTCATCTAGAGCTTGAAGTCCGGTCTCGCAAGCTTTCCTACCTATCAGAATACCGCTGGATGCTACGTGACATCGCGGAACGCATGACGGAGCTTGTGATGGACCGTTTTGCGGTTAGCGACGCGCATTTTAAACTCGATGATACTCGCGATGCGGTTACGCTCTATCAGCGTTTCACGTTTCTGAGGGCCATGTTGGAAAGCGAGAACTTTCAAGGTGCGCTTAGCGAAGTCATCGGCCGCCCACACACTGCATGGGAAACGACGAGTGAGACGGTGCGACCCGGCGCAGGAATACGAGCGGACTCATGTGTACTTCGACAGTTCGCAAAATGTGGGGCGCGGTCGGCTTGGCCGGGAGGCGTGATCGCATCCGTCCCGTCTCACTTGGAGCGCAAGCGGACCGAGGCAACACACGATACAGTCCCGAATCGCTTCGTCAAGTTTGCCCTGGAACACTGGCGCCAAATGCTGGGCGATATTGACCGAGGTCTCGTCGAGGCCCGGACAACACCCGCTACGACTCGTGGACGCCGCGAAATCGCAGCTGTAGCGTCGCAGCTGGAGGAAGTACTTCACCACGACGTGTTTGCTGAAGTTGGTGCGCTTACAAGATTCCCTGCCGATGACCAAGTGCTTCAAAAGCGCGAGGGCTACAGAGATATCTTTAAAGCCTATGTTGAGACCGAGTTTGCGGCTCGTCTTTCCTGGCAGTCTTCGCCTGAGGATTTTGGCGCGGGCCAGCGCGATGTCGCAACGCTCTACGAATACTGGGCATTCATTCAGCTGTCGCAATTAGTGGGTGAGTTGGTTGGACAGACGTTTGATATGAGCCCGCTGGTGCGATCTCGGCCGGACGGTCTGACAGTTGGAATCCGAACCGGTGTGGAAACGGTTCTAACTGGGACAGTCGAACGCTTCGACCGGCGCATGACAGTAGAGCTTTGCTTCAATCGAACCTATCGCCGCGGTACATCGCGCAATGCATCATGGAGTAAGCCAATGCGTCCGGACTATTCTCTATTGATCAGCCCGGCTAACGGAGAACCCGCCACATTCGAACCAATTGCGCTGCATTTTGATGCGAAGTATCGGGTGGATTTCGTCAAAGAGATATTTGGCTCGGATGACTATGAGGGGGTCGTTGACCCCGTCCGGACACCGGAGAGACTAGAGCGTGGGGGGGCCTTGAGGGCGGACTTACTGAAGATGCATGCTTACCGTGATGCGATTCATCGAACGGCAGGTGCGTATGTGCTGTATCCCGGGGGTGACAAGGAAGAGAGCGGTCTCCAGTATCCGGAATACCATGAGCTTCTCCCAGGGTTAGGAGCCTTCGTATTGCGACCGACTGAGACCGGTCTCGCGAGCGGTGCGTTGTCGCTAAGGCGATTCATCAGCAACGTGCTGGATCATGTTGCGACCCGCCTGACGAAGCATGAGCGCAGCCGGTACTGGCTAGAAGATGCATATGGACAGTTGCTTCCTGGTCAACCGACTCGTGCGCTTGCACCATTGCCAGATACAACCGTACTCTTGGCATTTGTGAAGAGCCGCGAGCACTGGAATTGGATTCGTGATCGTAAGGTATACAACGTCAGAGCCGAAGGAAGACGTGGTGGCGTTCACGCTGGTGCGGCACTGCTGCAAAGCCAATTGCTACTCCTCTATTGTCCGGCCTTGGGTGAGGTTGGACTTGCGCGCATTGTCTCCGATGCAGAAGAAATTTCGACAGCTGGGATGGCTGCGATGGATTATCCGGAGCCGCGTGGAAACTACTGGTGCGTGCAGTTGCAGTGGTTTGAGCAGGCTCCGTGGACACGAGGACTCTCTCCATACTCGATTGACGCGTATGTTCGGAGTCTCGGGTTGGCGTACGGCGAACCCGCCAGCGCGTTATGGGGCGAGGTGCGGTCGCTTACTCACGGTGAGTGATTGTTTTGACATGCTTGATTTTCTCTCACTCATGGACGAGCCTGCGCAATATGGATCAATTTCGACACCCAGGTCGCGCAGGCTATCGCATGGCCGAGGGGACAGGCTTCCCCAACAGGTCGGCATTATGTTGAGAGATGAGAAACAGGCCGACCCGTTGATGCAGCGGAATCGGGGTCCACGGCAGATCGACGTGGATCAGTGCGCTGCATTGCTCCTGAAGGTCGATACCCTCGCCAACCGTTGAGCTGAACTGGATTTGCTCCGGATAGATTGCTTTATACAGAGCGACCCAAATCCGATTTGCGCCGGCAACCGGTTGCGAAGTGCGTGTACGATTTTGTGACCGTGCCTGTGGCAGTATGGTAAGCGTCATTTCGAGGCCGCATCGACAGGGTACTCGCGTGAGTCCAAAGTGATGTCCATCACTTCGAGTAGTGGGGACCACTTTGATGACAGAAATCGACAGTGCCGGGAGCCGCAAGGGGCGACCGAATTACGCACCTGAATTCCGGCGTGAAGTTGCGATAGCCGCGTGCGAGCCGGGCATCTCGGTGGCGAAGCTCGCGCAGTCGCACGGTCTGAATCAGAACATGGTGTTCAAGTGGCGCAGGCAGTACCGGGCCGGTCTGCTGGACAACAGGACGGCGAGCGAGACGGCCGTGTTCGTTCCGGTGTCGATATCGCCGGATGATCCGATGGCGGTTTCGTCACTACCGGGGCCGACAGCGCAATTGCCATTGCGCGCGCAGGAAGCCGTGACTTCAGGGATCGAGATCGAGCTCAATGGCGCACGCGTGCGCGTGAACGGGAAGGTAGACGCGGCCCAGTTGCGTCTGGTGCTGCATTGCCTGAGGCCGGCATGATTGCGCTACCGACCGGCACCCGCATCTGGCTCGCTGCAGGCGTCACCGACATGCGCCGTGGCATGGATGGTCTGGCTGCACTGGCGCAGATGGCGCTTGAGCAAGACCCGTTCTCGGGCCACGTGTTCGCCTTCCGTGGTCGCCGGGGGAGTCTCGTGACATAGTGCATCCTTTGGTTAAAAGCCGGGCAGTTTGAGTGACTTATCTGCTTCCTGTCGGGCCTTGAAGTGAGGTGGGCGCCGTTCCTTGATAGCCCGTACACCTTCCCTGACGGCTTCGGAATCGAGTGCAGCAACAGGAACCTGCCAGGGCGCCGAGGGCATGAGCTGGGTCGCCGGCAGTATTCCCTCACGTATCAGGCGGTGGATCGAGCTCCCGTAGATTCCCAGTCGTCGTGAGGCCTCTTCCACGCTGATCGTCTCCACATGCGATGCCCTCGGATCGAATGGCGCAATTCCTAGCCGTTCGCGCAGTTCGGTAACACGGACCGTGGTCCAGGTCTTGCCGTCTGGCGATTTGCATCGCATGCGGTTCATGGTCACCGCAAGCTCCCTGTCCGGCCACTGCCCACCGAGCTTGCGCATGACCTCAACAGCACTGAAGTGTTGGCTGGATGGATATCGACCAACATTTACCCGTGCGACGCGCAGCTCAGTGTGCCGACCACCCGTCCAATGAACGGTTGCGACCGCTTCATTCGTGATGTCGTCCAGAGAGGTGGCCTCGTTCGTTCAGACAGGATCTGCGAGTTTTTAAGTGGAATCGCTGAGGCAGTCAAGCTGCCGATTTTATCGCTGGCAGCGTCGCGAAGTATGCTTCATCCGGTGTCTGGTCGGCGAGCTTCGAATGAGGCCGGTTCTGGTTATACCAGTTCAGGTAATTGCCGATTGAGCGGCGGGCGTGGCTGACCGAGTCATATGCTTTCAGATAAACCTCTTCATATTTGACGCTGCGCCACACCCGTTCGACGAACACATTGTCACGCCAGGCACCCTTTCCATCCATGGACAGAAGAACGTTCCGGCTGAGTACCGCGTCGGTGAATTCGGTTGCGGTGAACTGGCTGCCTTGATCCGTGTTGACGATCTCAGGCAGCCCGTATTTCGCAAACGCTTCCTCCAGCGCCTCGACAGCATGGCAACTCTCCAGTGTGATCGCCACCCGGTGTGCCAGCACCCGACGGCTCGCCCAGTCCACTACGGCTGTCAGATAAACGAAGCCGCGCGCCATCGGGATGTAGCTCGTATCGAGTGCCCAGACCTGATTGGCCCGATCGATCTTCCTGTTGCGCAGCAGGTACGGCCAGATCCTGTGGGCCGCATGCTTGCGGCTCGTGTTGGGCTTGCGATACAACGCCTCGATGCCCATGCGCTTCATCAGGGTGCCGACGTGCCTGCGTCCGACCTTGATGCCTTCGCGACGCAGCAGCCGTGCCAGCATTCGCGCCCCTGCAAATGGATGCTCAAGGTGAAGCTCGTCAATCCGGCGCATCAATTTCAGATCCGCTTCGCTGACGCCACGCGATCGGTAATAGACGCTCGACCGGCTGATGCCTACCAGCCGGGCCTGCTGTGTCATCGGCAGGGCGTGATCACGATCGATCATCGCCTTACGCCCAGCAGTCCCGCCTTGCTGAGCGCGCTTTCTAAAAAATCGTTCTCCAGCGTCAACTGCCCAATCTTCGCGTGCAGCACCTTCACGTCAACGGGCGGTGCCGCCGACGCCGCGTTGCCCGCTTCGAACACATCGGCAACCCGCTCCTGCAGTTGCTTCTTCCAGTCCGTGATCTGGTTTGGATGGACATCAAACTGCTGGGCCAGTTCTGCCAGCGTCTTGTCGCCCTTAAGCGCCGCGAGTGCCACCTTTGCCTTGAACGCCGGTGAGTGTGTCCGTCGGTTTCGTTTCGTCATCTTCTGGTTCCTTGTCGCCGGCCATTATGACCGACTCACGCCCCAGCTTTTCCACTCAACGAACTGTCCGAATTCTCGGCGCCACCTCTCAGATCAATCACGACTTCCTGAATGAGAATACGCGTCAGCCGCTGCTTTGTCCGCATGTCGGTGCCTGGCGCATTCCACGTCGCTGGAAGATCGTGCGCAAGCGTCATCAGCTGTGCCTGGTCGATCGCGGGTCGGCCTGCAACTTCGCGGTCCAGAAGCGCTGCGCGCTCCTCAAGGTGGGCGACACGCTCAAGGGCCGCGTTCCAGCGCGCTTCAAGCTCGCGTGCGACCAGCCGCTTCGTCGGATCTACAACCTCATACCGGCGTGCGGCGAGAGATGCATCGTAGCGCGCTTCCTCGAGCTCGCAGGCCAACGCGCGACGCACATCGTCATCTGCGCGCGATGTTTGCTGTGCAGCACGAATGGCCGCTTCCACCGCGTGCTCCGAAACCACTTCGAGAATTGCGGCCGCCACTGCTTTGTCGACACGTACTCCACCGATTCCGATACAGAGAATCGCTCCGACATGTGCCTCGTCGCCGCGGCAATAGTAGCGATGCGCGTGACCGGCTCTCATACCGTAGTTGACTCGCATCATTCGACCGCATCGGCCACATCGCGCAAGGCCAGTCAGCAAGGCCCGCCCGCCGCGCGAAGATCGGCGGGAGGCCCGCTTCTTCATGTGTGTGTTCTCGGCAATCATCCTTTGATGTTCCTCGAACTGATCCCACGTGATATACCCGGGGTGATGGTCCCGCAACAGGACGCTCCATTCCTTCATCGGCTTGGAGTGGCCTTCAGTCTTACGAGCCCGTCCGTCGACGACGGCAGTGCGTTGGGTCGTCCTTCCAAACACATAGGCCCCAGCATAGACCGGATGTTCCAGGATCTGGACTACCGTGTGATATGCAGGCCGGCTCCATTCGATCCGGATGCCAGCAGGGCCGTGCCGTGTTACGGGCAGCTTCACGTCGGATTGTATGGCCCATAGCAGCACCTGACGGGCACTGCCGAGTTCGCGAAACTTACGGAATAGCACCCGGATGGACTCGGCAACCCGTTCGTCTGGATCCATCTCTATCTGCCCGAGCTCGTTCCAGCAATAGCCGGGAGGTAGCGCAAAGCGCAATTCCCCACGCCGGGCCTTCGAATCCCGGGCGGCAATGCCGCGCTGCCGCAGCAGACTGAGTTCGTACTCCGACATCGTTCCTTTGAGTCCAAGCAGGAGTCGATCGTTGACCAGCCTGGGGTCATAAATACCGTCGTGATCAACCACGACCGTGCCGACCAGTGCGCAAAGATCAATGAGATGGTGCCAATCGCGGCCGTTGCGTGCAAGTCGTGAAGCCTCGAGACAGAACACGGCGCCGACGGATCCTGCGCACACTGACGCGACCAGCTTCTGGAAACCAGGCCGCTCGACACTGCCGGACCCCGAACGTCCAAGATCATCGTCGATGGTTGTTACTGGAGCAAAGCCCATGGCTCGCGCAGATTCGGCGAGCGCGTACTGACGATTCTGGCTCTCCGTGTGCTCCACCACCTGGCTCATGGTTGACTGCCGGACATAAACGACTGCACCGCGGCAAAGATGCTCAGCGGAAATCTTCTGGCTCATCGCGATCTCCTGGGTCGTTTGTGCTTACCGGTCTGCCCAGCGCTTCCAGCAGAAGTGCTGCGAGCGCTTCGATCACTTCCTCCCGTCGATTCCCCACGATGGCTGCGTTGAAGGTTGGATCCAGGTGCAGTTCCAGCGGAAGTTGTACGCCCGGTTCTCTTTGCGGTCGTTTCATCAGAATTGCCCTCCGTTGACAGAGGTTTCGATGATCCTCCTGTGGCGGAGTGACGCCTTCGATCAGACAGGATGCTGCACAGGAGCGCGAGCGCTTCTGCGCTCACTTGCGGCTTGCCGAGCGACATTGCCGAGCATATCGACGCATCGAGCATCCACGCTGGCAATTCGCGTGAGATCTGTTGCGGAACGTCGAGGTGGACCATCTGATTTCCGCGGCGCCCCGTACGACGGACCAGCCGATATTCCTGGGCATAGGCCGGGTGCCAGCGGTATGCGATCACAACGATTTGCGATCGGTATGTTGAATGTCGTGCGGCTTGGCGATCTGGTCAAGCTGCTGTGGTGGAGTGGCGATGGAATGAACCTGTACGTCAAGCGCCTGGAGCGAGGCCGTTTTATCTGGCCGCAGGCCGACGCGGGATCCATCCATCTGTCGGCGGCACAACTGTCGATGCTGCTCGAAGGCATCGACTGGCGACGCCCCGAACGGACGTGGAATCCCACATGCGCCGCGTAAATTTGCTCCCACTTCTGAATGTGCCTGGTAAACTCCCAGACATGCCAGTCAACCGACTCCCCGACGACATCGACACACTCAAGCGCATGCTTGTTTCGCGCGAAGAAACCATCGCGCGCCTGCTCGCCGAGATCTCGCGTCTGAAGCGCTGGCAGTACGGGCGCTCGTCGGAACGCATGGCAGAACTGACGGGACAATTGCAGCTCGCACTGGGTGACGGGACACTGCCGCCACAGGGTGCCGTGCCGGCATCGGCGCCAGAAGCGGCGTCGGATGAATCCGCAGACACGACAGCGCGGGTGGTTCCACTGCGCCGCCGCTCGCGCGAATTCCCTGCGCACGTGCCACGCGAGGTGGTGGAGCACAGGCCACAGGGCTGCGACTGCCCCGAATGCGGTGGCCGACTGCGCAAGCTGGGTGAAGACGCCTCCGAGATGCTGGACTACGTGCCGGGGTACTTCCGGGTGATCCGCCATGTGCGCCCCAGGCTGAGCTGCAGCCGTTGTGCGAAGGTCGTCCAGGAGGCGGCGCCGTCGCGCCCGATCGCACGCGGCATGGCCGCAGCCGGCCTGCTGGCACAGGTGATGGTCGCCAAGTACGCTGACCATATGCCGTTATACCGGCAGGCAGGAATCTATCGCCGTGCCGGCATTGAACTCGACCGTGCCACGCTGGCCTCGTGGGTTCGCGAGTGCGCCGCACTGCTGCAGCCGCTGGCGGATGCCGTTGGCCGGTATGTGCGTGAGGCGCAGAAAATCCATACGGATGACACGCCCGTCCCGGTGCTGGAACCCGGACGCGGCAAGACACGTACGGCACGCTTGTGGACGTATGTACGCGATGACCGGCCGGCGGGCAGCCGGGCACCCCCGGCAGTCTGGTACCAGTACTCGCCCGACCGCAAGGGAGAGCGACCTCGTACGCATCTGCAGGGCTGGTCGGGCATCCTGCAGGCAGATGCCTTTAGTGGCTACGATGCGCTGTACCGCGATGGCACGATCATCGAGGCAGCATGCTGGGCGCATGTGCGGCGCAAGTTCTACGACCTGTACGAACTGGAGCGTTCGCCAGTGGCGCAGGAGGCACTCAGCCGTATCGCGGCCCTGTATGCCATCGAGCGCGAGGTGCGCGGCCGCAAGCCGGAGGTCCGGCAGTCCGTGCGCATGGCGCGGGCATTGCCGCTCGCAGGCACACTGAAGGACTGGCTGGAACATACGTTCGCGCAGGTCTCGGCGAAGTCGGGCCTTGGCAAGGCCATCCGGTATGCGCTGGGGAACTGGCACGCGCTGGTGCGCTACTGTGAAGACGGGCGCATCGAGATAGATAACAACACCGCGGAGCGATCGATCAGGCCGCTGGTTCTGGGCAGGCGCAACTATCTGTTCGCAGGTTCTGATGGCGGTGGACAGAGTGCCGCGGTCATCTACAGTTTGATCGGTACGGCACGCCTGAATGGCATCGAACCGTATGCATACCTGCGCACGGTGTTCGAGCGCATCGCCGAACATCCCATCAACCGGATCGACGAGTTGCTGCCGTGGCGTTTGATGCCGATGGAGCAACCGGTCCAGCAGGCGGCATGACGATGGCATCGACTCGCAAACCCGCGTTGCGCGCGGTCAATTCACCGGTACCGGTCTACCAGCTGCACATCGAGCTGAAGTATCTGAAGCCGGCGGTCTGGAGACGGGTGCTGGTCCCTGCCTCTATCAAGCTGCCGAAGCTGCATGGCGTGCTGCTGTGGGCGATGGGCTGGGATGGCGGCCACCTGCACGAATTCGTGTTCGGCGACATCAACTACGGTGTGCCCGATCCGGACTTCCCGAGTGACCCGCCGATGCTCAACGAAGCACGGGTGACCCTGGGCCGTGCGCTCGGTGCACTGAAGTCATTCACCTATATCTACGATTACGGTGACAACTGGCAGCATCGTGTGAAGCTCGAGAAGGTCCTGCCGCCTGATCCCGAGTTGCGCTCGCCCATCTGCCTGGACGGCCGCAATGCCTGTCCGCCGGAAGATGTTGGCGGCGTACCCGGCTACGTCGAGTTCCTCGACGCGATCATCGATCCTGCTCATGAAGAACACCAGCGGTTACTCGACTGGTGTGGCGGCAGTTTCGATCCCTCTGCCTTTGACCTTCCGGACGTCAACGAACGCCTCTTCGAGATCAAATTCTGATCGTCAAGACGGCCGCCAAATGTCGCTTACGCAGTATGTAGCGAATATGAACACACGGAATGCCCGCGCGCCACTGGCAAAACGCGTCGTACAATATCAGTGAATGAAGGTCATGGGCACGCTGATGCAGCGGGCATATGGCCGCGTTGAGCTGTCGCAGTATGCGTGCTGCATGCGGGCAAACCTCCGCACGCGTAACGAGCAAAACGCTGCTCGCGACGTCAGAGAAAGACAATATCCGCATATTTGGTTTTCACGACCACAAGAGCGGGAGGAAACGAGGGGTCGAAGGTATGTCGCAGATATCGAGAGCAGTGTCACCCATTCGAGCGTGGCTGACGGAATTTCTGTTCGTCCGGGAGATTTTAAGGGAGCCTCCCGGTTGGCCGTTATACCGCTACCAGGTCACGCCTGATGAGTATCGCGAGCTTGAGAAAATCCTGCGCGACCACCGGTCGCATGCCGTGCACCCAACGTACGGCCTTTCGTGGGCAGCAGCATTTTGCCTCTTTGTGGCCGAAAGTTTCCGGCGTGAGTACGACGCGAAAGACGGCGGATGGGCCTGGGCCCGTTTCGAAAACCGTCTGAACTGCAGGTTTACGCCCCAGCAGCACGGCGAACTGGCGCGACAGGGGCTTAGCCATTACTGGAAACGCCCGATTCGACAATATCTGGGTGGCAGGGACAACCTCCTCGGCTCCCTGTTCACGGAGGGCGGACTACCATGGCCCCTAGTGCAAAGCGAGTCCCACGGTTTCGGTCGCGTCGTTCGAAAGGGCCTCAAGTTCTTTTACCGGACGGAAGGCGGGCTCCGTACGACTGCCGATGTGCTGGCTGACTTCGAGCACGAGCTTCCGCAGACATTCCGCACCCTTGAGGCGCGGCAGCTCCTCGCCGGTATCGTCGAGCAGCTGATGTTTCTGGCCACGCAGTATGAGCTCCGGGGAAAAGCCGACCCCGCGCAATATCTGGACGAGGTCGCACCGCACTGGTGGCGCGACTTTCCGCTGCCTCTGGACGAGGATAACGCGCGCCGCCTGATTAGCGACTGGCTCCGCGACGCAAGCCGTCGCCGGGCGGAACGCGAGGCTGAACGCGCAGAGGCTGGCACATTCTCGTGCGCACACCGCCTGGTCGAGCAGTTGCATAGCTGGCGTATCCGCACCGAGGTAACAATTCCGCGCGAGGCACAGTTTCCCGTCGACTCCCTTATCGCCAATACGACACGCTTTGAACTGGTCTTTTTCGAGGGCGAACGGCTCCTCGCAAGAGCCGGCAGCGCGTATGGCCACCAAAGCATTGACCAGTCCGCCCTGTCGGTACGCTTCCTTCGCACCCAGCTTTCAATTGACCGGTCGCGGCCATGCGACGAGCTCACACTGCGGCTGCTTGCAAACGGCAGGTCCGCCTACATCGTCCGCTTTGAGCAAGGCGCGCTCGACGAGCAGGAACTTCCCCTCGTCTTCGAATGCATTGGCGATGAATGGTGGTTCATTGCCAGCGCGTCGTGTTCAACCACCAGCGGCCGCGTGCGCGTACACCTTCCGGGACGATTCAGTTATTCGTGTGATGGCGCCGTCAACGTTCAGAGGAGCGCAGAGGGCACACTCTGGCTTGAAACATCCGATAACCTGCAGCTCACTTCAGATACGGGCGACCGCTACACAATCAGGCTGAGAACCAACCCGGAGCGAAACGGTCAGCCGGTCCTGAAGGGCAACATAGCGTATTTTGTGTCGGTACCGCAGGTGGTGTACCTGGGCTGGCCCCGGCTGGACGCCTCTGCGGATGCCGCGGAATCCCGGGCGCGAATCCGGGAGGTTGCAAATCGCCAGCCGCTCTCGCGCATAAATGGCGGTGAACCGCTGGGTGGTATCCGTTATATCGCAAGAAATGCACTTGGTGAGGTTCTGCTCCAGCGACGCTTTGGCGTGCTTCCCGCCGGTTTCGCGATTCAGGCTTTTCCCGCCTCACCCAGCAAACCCGCCCGCCTTGTGTTGAAGAACGCGCGTCCGCTCGGCCTGCAGGTTATTGATAGCACAATCAAGAGCCGTGTCGAGGTCGGCGACCAGGACACCGTTATCACGCTCGAACCATTGGGTAATGAGCCACCGTCATTCCTGACGCTTGAAGTCAGGGGACGCACAAGTTCCGGAAGCGACCCGATTCAGCTCAGGCTGGCGTATCCGTACCAGGGCGCCCGGCTACTGGGTTCCGATGGTGCAGCAATTTCTCGGCGCAACTTTACGCTTGCAGAACTTCTGGGCCTTCGCATTGCACTGGGCACTTCGGCGTCGAATGGTACCGAATTCTGCCTGCGCCTTGAACTGGCGAGCCGGGAAGGTCGATGTGCCCGCCACTATTTTGTCACGGCCGGCAACACGCCAGTGCTACTCAGCCTCTTCAGCTATCAGGCGGACATGCTACAGATACTCGGCGCGGTCGACGACCAGGATGCCTATCTGCGCGTCACGGTGGAGACGAATCAACCACTCCTGCGCTTCGACGTCCGGCGCTATAACGGCGCCATTCGATGGGAAGACAAGGACACGTTCAGCCTGATGAACCCGACTGGTGGCCCGCTGCATACGGAGGTGACCGTCGAGGCGATGCTCCTCACCGACCCGAAACAGGCACACGTCGACATTTCTGAAATGACCAGTGAAGGAGCAGGTACCGGACGGTTCCGGACGCCACTATCGATGCACCGCGACGGACCGTGGCTCATCTATCCCGCAACCGGCTCATCAACGCAGTTCCGCCCCGTACTCTACGTACCTGAACAGATGTCCGGCACCGACATCCCAGCCGAAATCCACTCACTCCATACCGCTGCGCGTGTTTTTCACCCCGTAAGCCAGCCAGATGCCATCAATCGGCAGATAGCCGATATGGCAACGGACTTGGACCACAGCGGCTGGCAGTATCTCGCCGACCTCCGGCAGCACTACCGTCATCTTCCCCTTTCCGTGTTCGAATCCTGGCTGGCGCTGTCACGCAACCCGTCAGCACTTGCAACTGCTGTATTCCGACTCGAGTTCGACGAAGTGTTCTGCGAGCGCATCCGTGACGAGCTCGCGGTGATATGGGAATGCATCCCGCTGCCAGGTTGGGCAACCGCCTATGCCCGGTTTCGCGATTGGCTCGTTCGGCAGGGTGTTCCCGAAATTCTGCTGGATAGTTTGCTCAGGAATCGCCGGGCCATGCTCCCTGCCGTCGTGTCGGGCTTCAAGGAAGTCGGCAATTATCTGGAAACCGCTGACCCGACCAGCCTGCCCAGGCTTCCGGTTGAATTCATCCTGCCGGACTGGTACCAGCAACTGCGCCGAACCCACGAGGGCAACAACCGCTGGCCAATTGACCTGGGTTTTCCGCTCAAGGAATGGATAAGGAAGCAGCCGCTACCAAACCAGATAATCAACCTATCGATGGTCGAATTTACAGACGCCGTGACCTACCTACCAATATTCATGGCCCACGTCACGGCCGGGATGGCACATATCGAAGAGCTCAAGGAGAGACGTTCATATGTGAAGTTCGCCATCAAGATGGTTTCCGATTTTGACCGGAGCAACTGGTATACCCCGGTTCACGGAATGATGGTCTCCTATCTACTCGCATCTGCACGGGCCTGAGGAAGCGAATGAAGTATTTTACCAACCTTATTGAACAAAGTCTGAATCGTACCCGGGAGGCCACGCTGAGCGTTCTCGGTATCAACGACGAGAATCTGCGACGGCATCTTGGCACCCAGATGAACGGCGAGCTTGGCTCCGACGGGTGTTTTCTGGCACCGCCCGTTTTCGAACATACCTTTGGATGGCAGGAAGTCGAGGAAACGACGCTGAATGACCTGAGGGGAAATCTGCTGTCCGCAAGTCTGCTCGATACGCTCCATACTGCAGAGGGGACCTACCGCTTCGCAGCGAACGCTCATCCTTACGTCCATCAGTTGAAGGCATGGGAAACACTTCTGGCACCCACACCCAAATCCGCAGTTATCACGAGCGGGACGGGCTCCGGAAAGACAGAGTGCTTCATGGTGCCCATACTAGAGGACCTAGTCCGTGAACGCGAAAGGACAGGACAACCACTCGTTGGCGTACGCGCGCTTTTCCTCTACCCACTAAACGCCCTTATCAATTCGCAGCGCGAGCGCCTCCACGCCTGGACGCGGCCATCCGGCTCCGACATCCGCTTTTGCCTCTATAACGGCAAAACCGTGGAAAGTGCCAGTGAAGTACGCAAGCTGCAGCATGAACGGCCCAACGAAGTCTTGTCACGTGAGGAACTGCGCAGACAGCCGGCGCCTGTGCTGATGACCAACGCGACCATGCTTGAATACATGCTGGTCAGACAAGTTGACGCGCCGATTCTCGAACTGTCACGACAACAGCAGTCCCTGCGCTGGATAGTCCTGGATGAGGCGCACACCTATGTCGGCTCCCAGGCGGCTGAACTCGCACTGCTGCTGCGACGCGTGGTTCAGGCGTTCGGAAAGCGCCCCGAAGAAATCCGCTTTGTCGCGACCTCGGCCACCATTGCCGACAGCAATGCAAATGAACGGCTTCAGCAGTATCTCGCAAGTCTGGCCGGGGTGCGCCCGGAACAGGTAGTCGTGGTGGGAGGCTCACGCAAGGTACCAGACGTCGTGTGCACCGGGACACCCGACCCACGAAGCTATGAAGCGGCATGCTCAGTTGACGCCGGCCAGGAAATATCGGAGGCCCGCTTTTCCGTACTCGCCCATCATCCAGTGGCCAGCACGCTTCGCCACGGCATTGTGAGCAAAGGGCGCCCGCTTGGCCTGAACGAGCTCGTTGACATCGTCGGCAACAGGCTGATGGGCGAGACTCTCGCTGAGCGGCAACAGGAGGTGCTTGGGTGGCTCGACCTGATGAGCGGGACACGGCGTGTGGCCGACGAGCCACCGTTCATCAAGCTGCGCATACATCTATTCCAGCGCATGCTGCATGGCCTGTGGGCCTGCATCGACGCCCGTTGCAGCGCCAAACCGGTGGGGCTTGAAGCGTGGCCATTTGGTAATGTCTATGTCACGCAACGCTCTCGTTGTGAGTGTCATGCTCCGGTGTACGAGCTTGCCTTCTGTGACGAGTGCAAGACCCCGCACCTCCTCGCGGAAGACCAGGCCGGGCAACTGCTGCAACGCAGTCCGTACGCAAGCGATGAATTCTCGCTCAGCTACGAAAGCCCGGCTGAAGACGAACCGGATGTCGACCTGTCGTCCAGTCATTCGAACCGACAATCCGTCGAGAAATTTGTCATTGCGCCGGCAGTGACCCAACGGGAACCCTATTTCCCGCTGCAGGTCGACCTCTCGACGCTCAACGTGGGCGCCCTCCCATCATCGCACACAAGAGAGCTCATCGTTGCTCCGGAGTCTCTGGCCACCTGCAGCGGGTGTGAAACAAGCTTCGCCGGCTCTCCCGGGCCGCTTCGCAAGGCCTATCTCGGCGCACCGTTCTATGTGGCGAACGCGGTGCCCACGGTCCTCGAATTCTGCCCTGACCCAATGCCTGAAGATTCCGAGGGAAAGTCACCGGAGGAACTTCCCGGACGAGGCCGCAAGCTCATCACGTTCACCGATAGCCGTCAGGGGACCGCCCGCATGGCAGTGCGGATGCAACAGGAAGCCGAACGCTCCCGGCTTCGCGGACTCGTATTCGAAATACTGCGTAACGCCCAGGCGAAGCTCGATGTCAAACCCAAGGATATTCCTACGGTCGGCTACGAGGAGCTCACCGAACAGGCAAGACGCCTTCAGGCTATGGGCATGAACGAAATGGCCACGCAGCTGTTCCAGAAGGCGGAGGCGGCCAGGTCTGGGGTATCCACAAACGGGACCAGCGAACTTTCCTGGTCCGACATGGTCACGGAACTTGCAACCTCAAGAGACATCTCGCTATCGATTCGCGACTACAACAAGTACGCGAATCCTGAACTCTTCGAGGGACAGGAAGGTGCCATTCCAATGGCCCGTCTGCTGCTTGCCCGCGAATATGCGCGGCGCCCCAAGAACCAGAACAGCACGGAAACGTTAGGCCTAGTCCGCGTGGGCTACCGGGGTCTCAACGGCATCACTTCGGCTCCAGCTTTGTGGCTTGACCGAAAGGCTGCGGCCCTCCCGGGCGAGACCGTCTCCGGTAATCTGACGCTCCAGGACTGGCGGGATTTTCTCAAGGTAGCGCTCGACTTTCACGTTCGCGAAAATACGTTCATCCGCCTCGACCCCACGATGCAGCGATGGATGGGTGCACGGTTTACCTCGAAAGTCCTCATGCCATCAAAGCGGGAAGCCGCGGAGAGCGCCACTTTCAAGAAGTGGCCGCAGTTCAGGCAAGGCCGGGGGCATCGGCTCGTTAAATTGCTCGAGCAGGGGTGCAATCTTGACCGGAGCCGCCCCGATGACCAGGACATCATCAACCATCTTCTCGAGCAGGCATGGAACGCCCTGGTGGGCGCGACGATACTCGAGCAGTTTGAGGGGGGGTACGCACTCAACCTCAACACCTTGACCTTCTCGCTGCCCACTACCGCCTGGGTGTGTCCGCTCACTCACCGCATGTTCGATACGGTGTTTCGTGCGCTTACGCCCTATATGCCGGACCGTTTTCGTGAGGGTGATTACCGATGCCGAAAGGTGCAGCTACCCACCTTCTCGCTGCTGTCCCCGGGGGGCGATCCCGAGGCTGCGCGGGTTCAGGTTCGCCGGCTCATCGCGGACAATCCGCAGGTCCAGCAGCTAAGGTCACAGAACCTCTGGACCGACCTTTGCGACCGGACTGCGGAGGGTGGATTCTATTACCGCACGGCCGAGCACTCGGCGCAGCAGTCCTCGACCCGGCTGGAAACCTATGAGGACATGTTCAAGCGCGGCAAAATCAACGTGCTGAACTGCTCGACCACAATGGAAATGGGGGTCGACATCGGTGGTATCTCGGCCGTCGTGATGAACAATGTCCCTCCGCATCCGGCCAACTACCTGCAGCGCGCCGGGCGCGCCGGACGCCGCAATGAAGCCCGTTCAATCGCGTACACCCTGTGCAAGGCCGACCCGCACAACCAGCGGGCATTCCGGGAACCAAAATGGCCGTTCATCACGGCCATTCCCGCGCCCGGCATCACGCTCAGTTCGGAGCGAATCGTACAGCGGCACGTCAACGCTGCGCTGCTCGGCCGGTTCCTGCGAACATTGGGCAATACTGGAACGGACCGGACGAAACTCACGTTGAACTGGTTCTTTGGTGGCGCCCCGTCCGCCTGCACGCGTTTCATCGACTGGATGCAAGGTAACCCCGAGGGCCTAGACCAAAGCATCGCTGATATCACGCGTGGCACCAGCCTGGCGGCACGCTCGCTGAACTCTCTCATTGACAATGCCGTCGCGAGCCTTCTGCCAATCGAGTCCCGATGGTGCTCCGAGCATCACAAGCTGGTTGAGCTCCTGGCCTGCGCCGTGGACGCACCATACCGGAAAGCACTCGGGTTCGAGCTCAAGCGTCATGAGGACGAGTACCTGCTGCGCGACCTCGCTGCGCGAGCCTTCCTGCCCGGTTACGGTTTTCCGACCGACGTCGTGAATCTGAATACCTATAACGTTGAGGATTTCAAGGAGCGCAGCCGGCAACGCGAAGAAAGGAGTCGCGAAGATAACATCTTCACGTCCAAGGAGCAGCCCACTCGCGGGCTGAGCATCGCGATTCGTGAATACGCGCCCGGCGCCCAAATCGTGATTGATGGCCGGGTGTATCGCTCTGCCGGCATTGGGCTGCACTGGCACTCGGGCGGGGCGAGGCACGAGGCGCAGAAATTCGACATCGCCTGGCGATGCCGTCATTGCGGAACGGCCGGAGTCACTGAAAACGCGTACTCCAATAGCGACAACATTCGCTGCACGCGATGCGACCATCTGGTTCCCGTGACCGAACGGAAGCTCATCCTGCGTCCGTCAGGTTTTGTGACGGACTTCTACGAATCGACAACGAACGACATCAGCACACAGAAGTTCATCAGGGTGGCAGCACCCCGAATCCAGCTCGACGGGGAAATGCTGGCACTGCCGGACAGCCGCTGCGGGTACCTGCACTTTGGCCACAATGGCAGCGTCTTTTATCATTCGTCTGGCGAGCATGAAAGCGGATATGCCGTGTGTCTCGCCTGTGGTCGTGCGGAATCCATGACGCACGACGGCGAAATTCCCGCGTCGCTCCGGCCGGACAAATTCCATCGCCCGGTCGGAGGAGCGACGGGCAGCCAACGGGAGAGGACCTGCTCAGGCGCAGCAGTGAAGCCCAACATTCATCTCGGCTATCATACCGCGACCGACGTCCTCGAGCTTGTCCTGAGGAGCCCGACGACCGGCGAATGGCTTGGGGACTCCCCGGAAGAATCTATCGTCGCAACCACCCTGGCCGTGGCTTTGCGCGACGCCATCGCGGACGAGATTGGCGTCGCGAGCACGGAGATGGGTTTCGGAAGCCGGCTCGACAGGGATACGGCAACCGGAAAAGTCAGGACGATCATCCAGCTTTTCGACCAGGTCAGTGGAGGAGCCGGATTTGTATTGGCCGCATTGCCGCAGGTGATAAATCTGCTTGCTCAGGCTGCCCGCAAGCTCGATTGTCCTCAGGAATGTGAAAACGTCTGTTCTTCGTGTCTTGCAAGCCGCGACAGCCGTGTCGAACAGGAAGAACTTGACAGGCATGCCGCAAAGCGATGGCTCGACGACAACGAATTCCTGAACCACCTTGAGTTACCGGGCCAGTTTCGGAACATTCCCGGCGCTACTTACTGTTCGTTCAGTCCCGAACGCTTCATTCGCGAAAGCATTAACAGAGGGGCAACGGGAATCCAGCTGATACTGAAAGGCGACCCGAGGGAGTGGGACCTCGACCATCCGTCGTTCCGCGACAGGGTCCTGACCTGGAAAGTGAAGGACTCGCTTGACGTGCGTCTTGTCGTGCAATCGGTTAAGGCTCTCACAGCGGAGAACCGGCGCAGTCTGAGCTTCCTGGGAAAACTCGGTGTGCGTGTGTGTCAGCATGATGCCGCAGCCGATGCCTTTGGAGTTGCGGCCATCGTGCAGGTTTGCAGTGGTGAAACCGCGCAGACACTTTTTACGGGTGCAGAGGTCGCAGGTCTTCCGGGGGAAAACTGGCTAGGGACGAGCGATAGAAGCATCTGGGTGTCCACCGGTCAGGTCAACACTTTTCCGCTCACTCCAATTGACGTTACTGGCTGGGATATCCGTGAATCAGGCGTCACGGTCCTCGAGGTTGTGACGGAACTCAACGGACCGGTGTCATCTTTGGCAGCGCGACTGCGCGGACTAATCAGTGAAAAGATACCCGCACTCGCGAACCTGATGGCACACGACCATGCAACCGAAGTGATTTATAGCGACCGGTATCTCAAGTCGCCGTGGTCGCTCTTGCTGGTCGGTGGCTTCCTTTCAATATTCAAGAATAGCGAACTCCGACGCCTCGAAATAGCGACTCTCCGCCCTCAGGCCACCCAGGTGAGCAACCACATCAAACATGATTGGAGTCGTCAGGAAGACATGCGCGAATTGATGAGCGCATGGCTGCAGACCATGGTTTCTGTCGAACCTCAAGTCACGATGGTTGAGAAGCCCTATGATTTGCAGCATAGCCGCGTCGTCTCCGTGTCCTGGGCATCAGGCAGGAAGACAAAACTTATTCTGGACCAGGGTGTTGGCTACTGGCAGCCGAAGACGGCATATCGGGACCAGACATACTTCGATTTCAACGAGAGCGTCGAGGCGCAGGGCAGCCGCATGGTGGAACAGTACAAGCTTGCCAATATGGTTAATGGCGGAACGTGGCCGACATTCCTGTCCATTGTCTCGGAATAGCCATCGCCCCGGTGAACTGGTGATGTTCCCAGTGCGGATATCGCCAGCACCGGATATTTTCGGTTCCGTTCGCAAGGCGGTGAGCGGCCAGCAAACCCGCGTCGACGGATTGGTTTAACCGATGGTCACAGTCGGTTGCCAGCGATGAGGCAGCAATGCCTCTATGTCGGAGGCCCTGTGGATCGGCAGTCGCGTGAGCATGTCCTTCAGATAGGCGTGAGGGTCGAGTCCGTTGAGTTGAGCGGAGCGTATCGGGCTCATGATAGCGGCTGCACGTTGGCCAGCGCGCAATGATCCGGCGAATAACCAGTTGGACCTGTTATGCCGAGATCAGCATAATCGACATAACTATCTGTTTACTGGACCTGACTCCGGCGGCGAACGTACCGCTATAATTGGTAGCCTCGTTGGCACCGCAAAACTCAACGGCATCGATCCTGATGCGTATCTGCGCTTCGTGATCGCACGCATCGCCGGCCACGCGATTAACCGTATCGACGAACTCGCACCGTGGGTCGTCGCCGATCAGCTCCGCACCGCAGTCTGAAGATCGCGATCTCCAGTGAAGACGTCGCTAGCGCCACGCTTACGCTCTATCGAGCCACGCCGCAAATGCCGAAAAAAAGCATCAGCTTGTGGAAGGCATTTTCCCGTATGCTGGTGTGGCTACCTCACCGTCGAGCCATGCGTAACGGCCGTGTTGTCTAAACCCGCCTCACCATCCTGCTTTCAGATCCGGAGCGATCATGCTGACTACGCCCGTGTTTCGTCCATGGCGCCCGATCTGGGACGTCACACTCAGCAATAAAACGCAGGGGCTCGACGAACTAGCTCAACGTCGAAACAAAGGTCGACACATTCCACCGCCGGTGGGTGACCCCGAGGATGCATGGCGAATAGTGAAGGCATTACGCCTTGGCTCTGGTGCGGAATCCTCGTTTGACTTTCTGAATCGAAAAGTAAAACCACTGCTCAAAGCATGCGTGTGGCCACGCTGGCTTCTTCTTGAGTCCGCCCTTGACCACGCGGCCATCGCCGGCGACCTGTCCTTAAGCGCCATCGTTCTGAGAACTCAAATCGAGGAACTCGATGTCTTAAAGGTTGCGACGACGATACTTTCGCATCAACGAGACGACACGTGGGACGACGATGCCATGGCCTTCGCCATCGACGTTTTACTGGATCGCGTGCTTCCTCGACTGCAAACGAAAACCGCTGAGGATTTACGCCTTCGGGCATCAGACAGTCGGTTAGCGAGAAATCGCTTCGAACCATTGCAGCAAGCATATGACCAACTGAGCGAGTTCGTCCATCCCAATTACGGAAGCCACGTTCTGTCAATACGGCCTTACACCGTTGAGGTGGCGGAGGTCTTTTCAACGGCTTTCGTCACTGTGTACGAAGCCTTCCTTTCCTTGCCGTGGGCAAATGAAAAAGGCACGCACCGCGAATCTAAAGCGCTGCAATCGCCCGCCCCACAACCGTCAGTCAATCCATTTCTCGTCTTGACCGACAAAACTGCTCCCGGCCTGGAATCATCCTCATTCCTTGCTAACGCTGAAAGATGGAGCAAAGCCGTCGAAGTTTTTACGCAATGTGCTCAGTCGGAAGAAAGCTGGGACTTTTCGGACGATCAGCTATCGAACAATGTTGAAGCCATTGCAGCACTGACAACCCATGGCATTCTTTTCGACGATGGGCCGAAGGCATTCACGAGCACCTCGAAAAGAAACCGGTATGCGTTTCTGGTCACTCAGGAGCATCAATTGGCAACCGATGCGTCGCAATTGCCCATCGAAACCCGGCCAGATACCGACGGCGAACGACTCCCCCTGCTGGTCTCGGCGCTGAGTTTTTCGATTAGCCTCGCGGAATACAAACTTGACTCGCTTGCACGCCACGCGGCTCACTTGCTAAACGACACGAACGTACTAGGAGCGGCCCTGTCCGTCCGCTCCATGCTTGAACATCACGCCATTGCAATTGCTTTGGGTAACAAATTGCAAGAGTTGTGGGCGCACGCAGAACAACATGCGCCGAATGAGCCGAAAGTCAACGCGACGTTCAAGGAAGCGGAAAAGCAAGTCGCCCGGGTCCTCGCAGGGAGTTCAAATTCGTCAGGCGTCTCGTCGGCGTGGCGTGAACTCTGGCATGAAACGGTTCGAGGGCCCTACAACGTCCTCGAGCCGATAAAAAAAATGGACGAGGTAGAACCTGGGTTCCTTCAGACCTACGATTTCCTCTCTCACCTCACGCATGGAAGCGTTGGCACGGGCGGCGATCTCCTCGGGCTTGGCGGAGCGACGTGGAAAACAGGACATCAAACACTGGCTGCCCAAGTGACCCTTATCCTCTCGGACCTGTGCGGCTTTGATCGGATGATGGATCGGCACGCTAGAACCATGGCCGCCGCGCATCGACTTCACGTCGTACAAGGCTCATCGGAAAAACCTGGGGAACGTATCAAGACGATGCGACTTCAACCCAAACAAATGCTCAAGCAGGGGCGAGACATCTTCGGATCAGGAACCGAAGAGGACCCGTTTCGTTTCCGCGACGGCCTCCTTTACCACTCCGCCTATCGACACTACCTTGAACAAGAAATGATCTCGGTCGCTAAACGGGAGCTTGCGCGACTGGGACAAGGTATCGGCGACCGTGTTGAAGCAGAAGACGGTCGAACTCTATTTTTCCTTGATCGACAGTAGCGTAATCCAGTGAGTGAATTCAGGATCACTTGGCGCCGAGAGCGCAGCCATTCTGGCAGAAGATGGTTCACCGCTCAGTACAGGGCGTCGGCGCAACGTCACTTCCTTGACCGTCGGCTCGACAACTTACGATGGGCGATGTATTCCGCCGCCTTTCGCGACAGTCGCGGATCCGTTCCTTGGTCACGATTTCCTCGTTATGCGGCAACATCACTTTGTCCACGATACGCGACAAAATGTTTGTTCTAAATCGACGCCTCGACACGAACACTCACCCCCACGTATCTCGCACCTCGCGACGCATAGCCGTGCTCGGAGCGGCATTGGATTAGGCGCGACGGATTGCGACTGAAACAACGGCGCCGCGCAGCCGGGCTTAGGTACCTTATGCGCTGCCTGGTCCACGGTAGAGAAGCCAAGATCGAATGGAGGATTGGCGGGGCACTTTGCGTGCATCGTGTCCTTGGCCTCGTGCGTTCTCGGTATCGGCGGTTTCGACGCGCAGTTTTGGTTTCGTGAGAAAAGCCGATAATATGCCGGCGCGCCGATCACGATCTGGTTGCGTGTGGATCCGAAGCGGAGATTGGAGTACGCTTTTTGTAGCGATGACTGCGGCACCGCGGCAATGGCAGGCGGCGCAACTGTCGACCCGGTCGGAATGGTCGTGAGTTTGATTGCCCGTTTCAGTGAGTTCGCGCCAAGCCCTCCCGTGGGGGCATTTCTGGAGTCACTGCGAGCCTCTCTGCCGCGCCCGGTGTGCCTTAGCGAAATTATTCGATCCTCCTCCTCAATTCGCAATCGCCTGCATCTTAACTGGCGAGGCAGTGCACTATGGGCGCGCATGTTTGGTCTGATCACTGCTGCGGGCGCAGTGAGTTTTGCACTCAATCCAGCATCCGGTGTGATCGCGTTAGCGTCCCTCATTCATTTCACCCCGTGTCGTAGTGCACCCTCTCTCAAGATCTAAATCAATTCGAGGCTGATTTCAGGCGGCGGCGCACGGCGTTCCAGCTGGAAGCCGAGTGTTGCCGCACTGCGCTACTGTTGCTGTTCTTCATAGAGCGGCTACCCCTGTTGTGTCCGGATTCATTCTGACGGTCGTGGCGCCGCCGTGGATAGCGGTTCCCGTCAAACTAAGCGACGCAAGTGTGGACAATCGGCAGACGCCGGCTTACACAGCCGGCTCACGCTCCGTCTGGTAAAGATAGCAGTACCATTCGGGACGTCACTTGAGAATCGAGGTCAGGCTGCAGTCTGGCGCAAATCTTATCATCGAGGTGACCCAGCCCGCGAATTCATCAAAGCGCTTCGCCCTCAAAGTAATCCGAGTCAATCTTCTTGATCTCGAAGCTGGTGAGGGGAGAGACACCTACGTTGTGATCTGTCATCAGTTTGACCAGTTGCGTGCCATCGACGAGGATGACCCTCGTCGAGATTAGCCCCGCATATTCCCTGGCTTCGCGGCTGAATGTGGCCGTCGTAATAAATACGCCTTTGTGGGCACGCTGTCCCTGTAAGGCACCCGCGAATTTCTGGATCTCAGGCCGGCCGACGGTGCCATCCCATTTCTTCGCTTGCACATAGATAACGTCGAGGCCAAGCTTATCTTCCTTGATGGTACCGTCGATGCCACCATCCCCACTACGTCCGAGTACCTGTCCGGCGTCGGCGCGAGAACCACCGTATCCCATCGCGACCAAAAGGTCGATAACGAGTCTCTCGAAAAAGCTAGGCGTACAGGATCTGACCTGTGACAGCAATTCAGCTTCAAGATTCGCCCGCAACCTTTCGTACGCTTGTGCGAACGATTCCTCGGGCGTTGCCTCGCCGACAATCGTTGAATTGGCGAGTTGCGTGCCGTTTGCGGTCGCCGATGTATCCGTGACCTTTCTTTGACGGAAGGCGGCGAATTCCGGGTAACGGTCAAGAGTACCGTTGTCGATCCGTGAGGGATTTTGCGCAAGGAGGTCCCTGCCGCGATCAGTGATACTGAAAAAGCCACGCCTTTTCGACTCGACCACGCCGGCTTGCTTGAGATAGGTGCGAGCCCAACCGACCCTGTTGTCGAAAAGGGGGGCCGTCCCGCTCGGAAGGCGGGTCGCCCGCTCGTTGTCAGTAAGTTTGTATTCACCGGCCAACGCCTCGACGACGTCCCGAAAGCGATGTTCTTGACCATCGGCAGCAATACGTAGAACTGGCAGCATCAGGGTCTGGTAGTCGGGAATCGGCATCGGCGGTGGACCATGTGTTCATGCTTATGCGCCATGCTACAGGACACCAGGTGGAATTTCATTGTTTGCCGCTCTGGCAGCGCGAGCTCGTACGAAACCGGTCGGCAACGTACATCTCGAAAAGGGCTGCACGAAAAATTGCCTTGAAATGTTTGGTACATGACCGACCACTCGTACATGGTCTTTGTACACCATCCATCTACGTTTGAGGGAGTCCCATCATATCTACGGTCTTTGCATACTGCCGCGTCGGCGCGCACGACCAGAGGATCGGGAATCAGCGCCGCGAGATCGAGGCCGCTGGCTTCGCGCTGGACAAGCCCCGCATCGTGGAGGACTCTGTCAGTGGGGCAGTCGCCGTAAAAGACCGGCCCGGTTTCGCCAAAATGGAGGACCGGATGGAGGACGGCGATGTCTTGGTGGTGACCAAGTTGGAGCGTTTGGGCCGCAACGCAATGGACGTGCGGGCGACCGCTGAGCGGCTGCCGGGCATTGGTTTACGTGTCCAATGCCTAGCCTCGGCGGGGTCGATCTAACATCGCCCGCGGGCCGTATGAAGATGCAGGTCTTGTCGGCGGCGGAGTTCGAGCGCGACCTCTTGATCGAGCGCACGCAGGCAGGACTGGCTCGTGTGAAGGCGGAAAGCAAGGCGCCAGGTCGCAAGCCGGCACTCACGGCGGTGCAGTAATTCGAGCCCCGCGCGCGCTTTGCGCAGGGTGACTCATCTTCAAAAAGCAAAAAAAACCGCCTCACGCCGTCGCCTCACACCGGTTTTCGTTTTTTCTACATCGAGAAACGCACGTCGTTATTGCCCCGATGCACGCGTTGACCGCACGACGCGCCGCCCGGAGCAGCAGACGCGACGCGCCACGGCGAAACCGCGTCCCTGCTCGCCGGCGCGCGCCACTTCGACGGCCGCGTCCAGCGCGCTGAGGTTGGTCTGGAACGCAATGCCTTCGATGATCCCCCGTGATGTCCCCGATCTTCGTCGAGCTGTCGGTGATGTCCTGCATCGTGCTGACGACCTGGCCGGTTACCGCGCCGCTTTTCTGCCCAACCAACTACGCAATGGCCGAAGAAAATAGAAGCTTGCACGGCTTTGCGCGCACGTAATTGCGTGATGATTGGCTTTGCATTTCCTTTTAATTTTAGCTCCATTTCAGTGGGCAGCGATTCTCCATGCCAGCACAGCGGTGCTTTACCGGAGGACAATGTTTTATTCATCCACCCGGAGCGACCACGGTTGAGGTAGGCTTAGCCAATCCCCTTATGTCCCCCGTTCTGCGCCCTG
Source organism: Paraburkholderia sp. 35.1 (assembly GCF_050436525.1). Taxonomy (NCBI): domain Bacteria; kingdom Pseudomonadati; phylum Pseudomonadota; class Betaproteobacteria; order Burkholderiales; family Burkholderiaceae; genus Paraburkholderia; species Paraburkholderia sp. 35.1. The sequence continues at coordinate 2,144,507 of NZ_JBNDMJ010000003.1, forward strand.
ATGGACTGTCTGCCCTCGGGACGCGCACCTCAATAGCTCGTCTCCAGGTATGTCAACTCCGGACCCCAACAACCGCGATCTCCGTGCCGCCTTAAGCGACCTAGACGGCGCCCGCAACTGGATGGCGTCCATCTGCGGCCCCCACGGCCTGCAGGTCAGTCATCCAGAGCGCTTGCGCTTCCACCAGTCCGGCACCGTACTTCGTTCGATGGCGACGACGATAGGCTACGTCGAATACGGCACCGACGTGACGGTCGCGGTGAGCAAGAGCAGTCCGCTGAACTGCTACAGCGTGAGCCTGCCGATGGTCGGTCAGCAGGAGCTCGCAGCACACGGCAAGAGGTGGTTGTCGGATCAGGATTGCGGTCTGATCGTCAGTCCGCAGGAATCGCAGGATCTCGCGATCACCGGCAATTGCCGCAAGCTGCACGTCGCGATTCCGCGCTCCGCGCTCCAACAGGTACTGCAGACGATGCTGCAACGCCCCGTCGAAGCGCCGCTCGTGTTCCAGCCCGACATGGATGCGGCCGCCGGCGATCAGGCATCGTGGTGGCGCATGGTCAAGTTCCTGGCCGGCGAGATGGAGCGCTCGGGACCGTCGCTGGGGCAGCTTTACATGTCCAGCGAGTTCGAACTGACGTTGCTGAAGGGGCTGCTGCTGTCACAGCCGCATAACTATTCGGAACAGTTGGCCAACGCGTCCGCGCCGACGCCACCGCATTATCTGACCCGCGCGCGCCAGTTCATTCACGACAACGCGCGCGAGCCGATCACGCTCGAAGACATCGAGCGCGCGTCGGGTGTGTCGCGCTTCAAGCTGTTCGACGGCTTCCGTCAATATTTCGGCTGTGCGCCGATCGCGTATCTGAAACGCTACCGGCTCGAATCGGCGCGGCGCGATATTCTCGACGACCGCTCGGTGCGCAATATCTCGTCGGTGGCGCTGGGCTGGGGGATGTCGCATCTCGGCCGTTTCTCGACCGAGTACAAGGCATTGTTCGGCGAGTCGCCATCCGAGACGCTGAAGCGCGCGGCGCGGCGTTAGAACGTCCTATCGCGCGTTGCTTTCGCCGAACTTCTCGTAAAACAGCCGGTAATCCTGAATTCCCTGCTCGGTGAGCCAGGTCTTGATCGCTTCGACCATCGGCGGCGGTCCGCACACGTACATGTCGAAGCCATTCGATTCGAGAAACGAGCGGTCGAAATGCTCGGGAATCATCCCGGTCTTGCCCGACCATTCCGGCGCCGGATTCATCACCACCGTCTCGACCGCGAATCCTTCGATGCTCGCCTTGTAGCCGTCGATGCGCCCGGTCTCGCACAGATCGGCTGCATTCGTGACGCCGTAGTACAGATGCACCGGATGCGCGACATTGCGTTTCGCCGAGATGTCGTCGAGCATGCCGAGGAAGGCAGAGAGTCCCGTGCCGCCCGCCACCATCACGAGCGGACGCTCGGCCTGGCGCAGATAGAACGCGCCGAGCGGCGCCTCGAACTCGACCGTATCACCGGCCTTGCAACGTTCGCGCAGATAGTTGCTCATCATGCCGTCGGGCAGCAGACGGATCAGGAATTGCAACTCGTTGCGCGCGTTCGGATGATTCGCGAACGAGTACGAACGCCATTCTTCGGTGCCGGGCACCTTCACGCGCGCATACTGGCCCGGCAGAAAATCGAGCTGACGCACATGCGCGCTCGCATCGACACGCAGAATCGCGGTCGTCGCCGACACCAGCTCGACGCCGACCACGCTCGCGCACACGGTGCTCGTGCCGGCGCCTTCGCACAGCGTCGAGTCGAAGTCGAAATAGAACGACGCATCCGACTTCACGCGCGTCTGGCACGAGAGGATCTTGCGCTGCGCGAGGTCCTCTTCGCTGAGCGTTTCCTCGTCGACGTAATCGAGCGTGTAGTCGCCCGATTCGCAGCGCCCATGGCAGGTGCCGCACACGCCTTCGCGGCAGTCGAGCGGAATGTTCACGCCGTTCTTCAGCGCCGCGTCGAGCAGCAACTCGTTCGGGCTCACATCGAAGAACGCGGTTTTGCCATCGGCGAAGCTCAACGCGACCTTATGTTTCATCGTCGTGCTCCCGGCTTACAGATGGTAGAAATCCAGCACCGCGTTGATGTGGTCGTTCAGCAGCAGCACGTGCTTGCGCTTGATCTTCCAGCTATCGCCCGACGCTTGCAGGTCGTACACCGCGCGGCCGTAGAAGTAGTCGGTCGAGCCGTGACGCGTGTACAGCGTCGACCAGTTCACGTTCGCTTCGACGCTCGAATCTTCGCGCTCGCTCAGGCGCACGTTGCTGATCTGATGCATCGTGCGCGGCAGCGGCGTCGACGCGGCTGACTTGCCGGTGCGCAGCCGGAACACGCGGTCTTCGAGACCGGCGCGATCCGAGTAGTAAATCAGCGACATGCCTTGCTTCGGATCGGTCGTGTACACATGCTCGGAATCCCACTGCGGCACATGAAACACGCTCTGCGGATCGAATAAATCGAGGTATTCGTCCCATTGCTGTTTGTCGCACAGATCGGCCTTCAGATACAGAAACTGCTCGACGGAGTGTTGGAGTTGGCTCATGCCTGCTCTCCCTGCGATTCGATGGATTTGTCGAGACCCTTGAGGATCGTGTCGCGCCAGGTGCCGTGCTGGTTCACGTAAAGCCCTTCGTGGGTCAGCTCGGTGCCGGTCAGATTCGGCTCGATGCCGAGCAGCGTGGTGTTCGCGGTCGCGCCGCTGGCCCACTTGTGATGCCCGCGCGAGATGTCGCTCCAGCGTTCGAGGCGCGCCTGGAAGCCGCGCTGCTGCTCGCGGAACTCGACGAGATCGTCGGGCGTGCCCATGCCGGACACGTTGAAGAAATCTTCGAACTGACGGATGCGGTTTTCGCGATCCTTCGCCGACTCGCCCTTCACGCCGATGCACTGGCTGATGACCTCGGTCTTGTTCCACGCGAGCGGCCGCACGATGCGCAGTTGCGAACTGATCTGGTCCATGAAGAACAGGCTCGGGTAGACATTCAGATTGCGCAGCCGGTGCATCATCCATTCGGCCTTGTCCTGGCCATAGGCTTCGACAAGCCGCGGCATCACGCTCTCGTAGCCGGGACGCACTTGCGGATTCGGCATGTCGCTGAACAGCACGCTGTGGCCATTCCTGAACGCGAACCAGCCGTCGTCGGTTTCGCTGTCGCCGGCGCCGAGCTTGCTGTAGTCGAGCGTGCCGCCTGGGTTATCCCCTTTCTTCGCATTCGATTCGATGCGGTGCTGCACGGTCGCCACGTAGTTGTAGTGCACGGTGCTCACGTGATAGCCGTCGAGACCGTTCTCGTTCTGCAGCTTCCAGTTGCCGTCGAACGTGTAGGTCGACTTGCCGGGCAGCACTTCGAGCTCGCCGGTCGGCGACTGCGCGACCATCATGTCGAAGAAGATGCGCGCGTCGCCGAGATAGTCTTCGAGCGTGTCGATGCCGTCGACGTCGAGGCTCACGAACACGAAGCCCTTGTAGCTCGCGATGCGCGCTTTCTTCAGGCCGCGCACCGATTTGTCGAAGTCGTCGCAGTATTCGCCCGGCGCCTTCACCTTCACGAGCCGGCCGTCGTTCTTGTAGCACCATGCATGGAACGGACACGTGAAGGTCGACTGGTTGCCCTTGGTCATACGCGTGAGTGTCGCACCGCGGTGCTGGCACGCGTTGATCATCGCGTTCAGGTTGCCGGCGCCGTCGCGCGAGATGATCAGCGGCTGGCGGCCCGCGCGCATCGTCAGGAAATCGTTCTTGTTGGGGATCTCGCTTTCGTGGCACGCATAGATCCAGGCCTTCTCGAAGATGTGCTCCATCTCGAGCGAGAACAGCTCGGGCTCCGTGAACATTTCGCGGGCAATCCGGTACACGCCTTCCGCGGGGCGGAAGTCCAGACAGCCGCTGACGAATTCGCGCCATTCCGAGGCGCTGCGCTTCTCGCTCATGATGTCTCTCTCTCCTTGTGTTCAATCGTTTGAACGTGACAGGCTCGATTGAATACCCAAGTGGCGAGGCCAACTATCCAGCCAATTCGCATTTGCTATCCGAATAATTGGACGGCGCCTGGATAATCTGGCGATCGGGCGCAACCCCCGCCGGACGGGACTTCTGGCGTGCCCTTCTGGCGCAAGCGGGCAAAAACCCGGCTACGCAAACGTTTGCCTGTGCGCCATGTCTGCTACGCTCACGTTTTCGTAGGTCGCGTTTTTGACGGTGATTGCCGAGACGCGGCCGCTTCTTCACGCGCGACGTTCAGCGCATGTCAGAACCAAAAACGCATGGTGACGCGCCGACCGAACAACGTGATTGCGATCAGTGTCTTACTGGCTGGCGCGATCCTCGCGATCGCCGTGTCGCTGCTCGCACAGATGCGCGAAGATGCGTTGCGGCGCGCGCAGGACTCCATCGCCAACATATCCCTGCTGGTCCAGCGCGACGTGTCGCGCAATCTCGAGATCTACGACCTGTCGCTGCGCGCGGCGATCGACGGACTGAAGCAGCCGGGCGTGCTCGATCTGCCGCCGGAGATCCGCCAGATGGTGCTGTTCGACGGCTCGATCAGCGCAAAGGACATGGGCTCGGTATTCGTGCTCGACGAGAACGGCAACGTGCGCTTCGATTCACGCGCGTGGCCGCCGCGCGCAAGTAACCATGCGGACCGCGATTACTTCAAGGCGCAGCGCGCTTCGCCCGACGTCGGCCTGTACATCAGCCATCCGTTCAGCCCGAGCGGCACCGACGACGACCTGCGCATCGCGCTGAGCCGGCGCATCTCGAGGCCGGACGGCAGCTTCGGCGGCGTGGTAGTCGGCACGCTGCGCCTCACGTATTTCCATCGGCTGTTCGACGGCATGAAGCTCGGGCCGAGCGGCTCGATGGCATTGATGCTCAGCGACGGCACGATGTTGATGCGCCGTCCTTACGATTCGAAAACGATCGGCATCAACCTGACCGGCTCGGCCAACTTCTCGCGCTTCATCAAGCAGCCGAGCGGCGACTTCTTCGGCACGGCGGCGATCGATCGCGTCGAGCGCTGGTATGCGTTCCGCCATATCGACGGCTTTCCGCTGATCCTCGACGTCGCGCTCTCGACGCGCGACGTCTACGTCGAGTGGCGGCGGCGCGCATGGATCATCGGCACGCTGATCGGCGCGCTCGACGTGACGATCATCGCGCTCGCGATCCTGTTCTCACGCCAGTTGCGTCTGCGCCGCGCGGCCGAGGAAGAGTTGCGCGAACTGGCGCGCACGGACGGGCTGACCGGCCTGAACAACCGCCGCGCCTTCGAGGAGCACGTGAACGACGAATGGCGACGCGCGCAGCGCACCGGCCGGCCGCTGTCGCTGCTGCTGATCGATGTCGACAACTTCAAGGGCTTCAACGACCTGTACGGCCATTCGGCCGGCGACGAAGCGCTGATCGGCGTCGCGCGCTGTATCGCGCAGAACGTGCGACGTCCGGGCGATACGGCCGCGCGCTTCGGCGGCGAGGAGTTCGCGGTGCTGCTGCCGGACACCGACGCGACGGGCGCGCAGCGGATCGCCGAGCAGATCCGCGCGGCGGTGCAGGCGCTGCAATGCCGCCATGTGGCCAGCACGCATCACGTGCTGACGGTGAGCGCAGGCGCTGCGACCGCGCAGGGCGCGGCGCTCGCGACGAGCCGCGCGCTCGTCGACGCCGCCGACGAAGCGCTGTATCGCGCGAAGGATGCCGGCCGCAACCGGGTGATGCTGTACGGCGCGCCGACGGACCACTCCGCGCGGGACGGCGCCGCGGTGACGCCGGACCCCGACCCGCGCCGCGCGAATTGACGCGCTTCCAGGGCTCGTTTCCCGAGCCACTTGTCGGCCCGCTTGCCAGCCCTTATTGCTCTCCGTAAACTCGCGCGTAACTTTTGCCGGACCCACGCCGCAGCGCGTGATCGGCACACACCACGCCGACCCTGAGGAGAATCCCCGCGATGGCCGCATCCTATTTCCCCCGCTGGCGCCGCCAGCCTGCCGGCGCCGAAGGCGGCATCGTCGGCATCGACGAACGGCTCGGGTGGCCGCAGATGTTCGCGATGGGCGTCCAGCACGTCGTCGCGATGTTCGGCTCGACCGTGCTCGCGCCGCTGCTGATGGGCTTCGATCCGAACCTGGCCATTTTCATGTCGGGGATCGGCACGCTGCTGTTCTTCGTGCTCGTCGGCGGGCGCGTGCCGAGCTATCTCGGTTCGAGCTTTGCGTTCATCGGCCTCGTGATCGCGGTGACCGGCTACGGCGGACACGGCGCGAACCCGAATATTGCGGTCGCGTTGGGCGGCATCATCGCGTGCGGCGTCGCGTACGGGGTGATCGGCCTGATCGTGGCGGCGGTCGGCACGGGCTGGATCGAAACGCTGATGCCGCCGGTCGTGACCGGCGCGATCGTCTGCGTGATCGGTCTGAACCTCGCGCCGATCGCCGTGCATGGCGTGAGCGGAAGCAATTTCGAGTCGTGGATGGCGCTCGTCACGGTGCTGTGTGTCGGCGCGGTCGCGGTGTTCACGCGCGGCATGCTCCAGCGTCTGCTGATCCTGGTCGGCCTGCTGCTCGCCTACGTCATTTACGCGATCGTCACGAACGGCCTCGGCATGGGCAAGCCGATCGATTTCTCGATCGTCGCGAACGCCGCGTGGTTCGGCATGCCGCACTTCATGTCGCCGGTTTTCGACCCGCACGCGATGACGCTGCTCGCGCCGATCGCGGTGATCCTCGTCGCCGAAAACCTCGGCCACATCAAGGCCGTCAGCGCGATGACGGGCCAGAACCTCGACCGCTATATCGGCCGCGCGTTTCTCGGCGATGCGCTCGCGACGGTCGTGTCCGGCTTCGCGGGCGGTACCGGCGTGACCACGTACGCGGAGAACATCGGCGTGATGGCGGTCACGAAGATCTATTCGACGCTGGTGTTCGTGATCGCCGCGTTGATCGCCCTCGTGCTCGGCTTTTCGCCGAAGTTCGGCGCGGTGATCCAGACGATTCCGGGACCGGTGCTGGGCGGTGTGTCGATCGTCGTATTCGGGCTGATCGCGGTGACGGGCGCGCGCATCTGGGTCGTCAACAAGGTCGACTTCTCCGACAACCGCAATCTGATCGTCGCGGCCGTCACGCTCGTGCTCGGCGCCGGCGACTTCTCGCTGAAGCTCGGCAGCTTCGGGCTCGGGTGGCATCGGCACCGCGACGTTCGGCGCGATCATCCTGTACGCGCTGCTGAGAAGAAAGCCGACGCAAGGGCCGGTGGCCTGAGCGTCTTTTATCGGCACTGGCATTGCAAGCGCCGGTGCCGATGCCGATGCGGCAGCCAACTCCTACCTTTTGCGCGCGGTCAGCGCCGTTTCCGACAGATCCACCTCGCGCATCAGCTTGTACAGCGTCTCGTCGTTGATGCGCTGGGTGTCGCGCAGGTCGAGCAGCGTCTTGCGCTCGGCGCGCATCGCCGCGAGCTTCATGCGGAATTCGAGCGCATCGGCACGCCGCGCGAGTTCGCGTGGCGCCTGTTCGTCGTCGAGCGTCGCGAGGCGGCGGCGGTACAGGTCCATTACCCGCGCGGTTACATCGGTCGCGTACGCCTGAGCCGATTCCTCGAGGTCCGCGCATTCCGTGTCGTGCAGATGATCGATCGCGCGAATCGCCGACTGCGCGGCGAGCGTACGCGCGAGTGCTTCCTCGGCGGCATGCGGGTCCTTGCCGCGCCGCCAGCCGCGCAGCAGCAGCGGCAACCCGGCCACCGCCACCAGCAGCGACACCAGGATCACCCCCGACGCGATGAAGATCGCGAGATCGCGTCCCGGCAGCGGCGTGCCGTTCGGCAGCACCTCCGGCAGCGACAGCACGCCCGCGAGCGTCACCGCGCCGCGCACGCCGGCCACCGTCGTCACCGACACCATGCGCAACCCGGGCACTGCGTTCGCGACGCCGTGCTTTGTCGCGCCGCGGCTCGCGAACCAGCGCAGCAGCCACACCCACGCGAAGCGCATCGCGTACAGCGCGAGCGCCACCGCAACGATATAGCCGATCAGCAGCGCGACCTGCGCGTCGTTGGTTTCGTGCGCGTCGAGCAGCGCGCGGCCGAGGATGCGCGGAAACTGCAGGCCGAGCATGATGAACACCATGCCGTTGAACACGAACTCGATCATCGTCCACGTGCTCGAGGCCCGCACGCGCGAGGCGACCTGCCATTTTTCCGTGATGCTCGCGTAGTTCATCATCATGCCGGCGGAGACCGCGGCGAGAACGCCCGACAGCTCGAAGCGCTCGGCGGTCAGATAGGCGGCGAACGGGATCAGCAGGGTCATCACGACGCCCGGCGCGGGATCGCCTTCTTCGGTGAGATTCAGGAAGCGCGCGGACACGAAGCTGAACACCGCGCTCACCGCCGCGCCGACCGCGAGGCCGCCCACCGCGATGATCACGAAGCTCACCGACGCGTCACGCAGCGAGAACGCGCCGGTCAGCGCGGCGGCGATCGCGAACTTCAGCGCGACGAGGCCTGACGCGTCGTTCATCAGCGCCTCGCCTTCGAGGATATGCATCAGCTGCACCGGAATCTTGCCCTTGCCGGCGATGCCGGACAGCGCGACCGCGTCGGTCGGCGACAACACGGCGGCGAGCGCGAATGCGACCGGCAGCGAGATCTGCGGCACCAGCGCGTGCACGAAGTGACCGACCACCAGCACCGTCATGAACACGAGGCCTAGCGCGAGCATCAGGATCGCGCGGCGCGCCATGAAGAACTCGCGCTTCGGGATGCGCCAGCCGTCCGCGAACAGCAGCGGCGGAATGAACAGCAGCATGAAGATTTCCGGATCGAACGCGACGTGCAATTCGAGGCGCGGCCACGCGAGCATCGCGCCGATCGCGATCTGCACGAGCGGCAGCGGCAGCTTGAACGGCAGCGCGCGGGTCAGCATGCCGGACGCGGCGACCGCGAGTAGCAGGATCAGGACGGTAAAGACAATTTCCATCGTGTTGTTTCGGGGGATGCAGGGGTTGTCCCGGGAGAGGGCGCGATGCGCAGGGTCGAGTGTAGCCCGGCGGCGCGCGCCGTTGCCGCGAGCTTCGCCGCGACGCGGCCTGCGGATCGGTGCACCGCAACGGTGCGCGCGACGCCCACGGGCGGCGCACGAGCGCTGTCGCCGGTGCAATGTTTCGGCCGAGTTACAGCGCAGTGTGCGCCAGCGTGCGCATGGACCTTGCTTAACCGGTAACGATGACGCACATTTTGAGAGCTCGTTGCCGGTCGCGTTCGGACCGGCCGGCTCTCGCGTGAGAGGATTGCATGACGATTGCGCAACAGGACAGGGCGGCGAGCGTGCCGCACGGCTTCGAGGTCGAGGTGAGCTCGGGCCTTCAACGCTATTCGGTGCAGCACGGCGAACTGACGCTTACCAGCGTGTTCCAGCCGATTTTCAGTCTGTCGCACCTGCGCGCGGTCGGCTATGAGGGCTTGCTGCGCGCGCACGACGCGCTCGATCGCGCGGTGTCGCCGCTCGATGTGTTCGGCGAGGCCGCGCGCCTCGGCGACGCGCTGCAGATCGACCGGCTGGCGCAGACGCTGCATCTGGAGAACTTCAAGGTGCTCGGCGCCGAGCGCGAATGGTTGTTCCTGAACGTGCACCCGGGCGTGCTGACCGACCCGTATCTCGCGGCCGCTTTGCTCGCCAATCTGCGGCGGCTCGATCTGTCGCCGCGGCGCGTCGTGCTCGAAGTGCTCGAGCAGAGCGCCGAAGATCTCGATCGACTCGCCGACGCGGTGCGCGAGTTTCGCGAGCGCGGCTTCCTGATCGCGCTCGATGATTTCGGCGCCGGCCATTCGAACATCGAGCGGATCTGGCAACTGAATCCCGACATCGTGAAGCTCGACCGCGTCATGCTGTCGCATGCCGCGCATCGCGCCGACATGGCGACGATCCTGCCGGGGCTCGTGGCGATGCTGCATGAAGCGGGCAAGCTCGTGCTGATCGAGGGCATCGAAACCGAGCACGAAGCGCAGATGGCGCTCGCCTGCAATGCCGACTTCGTGCAGGGCTTTTTCTTTGGCCGGCCGAATCCGGGTGTTGCCGATCCGATCCACGCGGCGGTTTGCATCGGCGAAGTCACCGAGCGTTATCGTGAGCAGGCCGAGGCACGCGAGCGGCGCAGCGCGAGTCGGCTCGCACCGTATCTGCGCGCGTTCGAGCGCGCCGCGGAGCGTCTCGCCGCCGGTGAGCCGCTCGACGAGGTGTGCTGGAATTTCCTCGCGCTCGATCACGTGGCGCGCTGTTTTCTGCTCGACGCGAAGGGGCGCCAGGCCGGCCGCAACGTCGTGCTGCGCGCCGATCGCGCGGCGCACGAAACGCGCTTTCTGCCGCTCGCCGACGCGCAGGGCGCGAACTGGCTGCGTCGTCCGTACTTCAGCGTCGCGATCAATGCGCCGGAGCGGGTACACGTGACGCGGCCGTACCTGTCGATCAACGAGGCGTTGCCGTGCGTGACGCTGTCGGTGGCAACGCGCGTCGGCAGCGAGACCTGCGTGCTGTGCGGCGATATCGACTGGGTCGAAGACGAACGCGACGCGCGCATCTGACATGATGTCGTTTTCAACGACACCAGGTTGCGCTCATGTCCGTGCTGCTCGAAGTGATTGCCACGACCGTCGCCGATGCGCGCGCTGCCGCGCAGGCTGGTGCCGACCGTCTCGAACTCGTGACCGCGATGGGCGAGGGCGGATTGACGCCGAGTGTGGGGTTGATCGAGGCGGTGGTTTCAGCGGTCAGCGTCCGGGCAGCCGGCGTACCCGTGAACGTGATCGTGCGGCCGCATAGCCGCGCGTTCGTCTACGACGCCGACGACTACGCGGTGATGCTGCGCGACATCCGGGCCGTCAAGGCGGCCGGCGCGAACGGCATCGTGATCGGCATGCTCGATGCCGAGCGGGCGATCGACCGCGAAGGTCTCGCGCGCGCGTGCGAAGCTGCCGATGGACTCGCGATCACGTTTCATCGCGCGTTCGACGAGGCGCGCGATCTGCGCGAAGCGCTCGACGTATTGCTCGGTTTCGAGGCGGTGACGAATGTGCTGACGTCGGGCGGACAGCCGTCGGCGCTGCGGGCGCAAGCGACGATCGGCGAATTGCTGCGGCAGGCTGCCGGCTCGCATTGCACGGTGCTCGCCGGTGCCGGCTTGACGGTCGATGCGGTCGCGGAGTTCGTGAGCAAAACGCACGTCGAGGCCGTGCATTTCGGCTCCGGCGTGCGCGTGAACGGTAACGGACTCGCGCCAGTCGATCCGGCGAAGGTGATGCAGGTGAGGGCGCTGCTCGACGCAATGCAACGGTGAGCAGCGCAACGAACCACTTACTTCGCGACCACCACCGGAATGCCGCGCAACTGCCCGGCGCCCTTCATCTCCTCGAGCGACTTCTTCACCGCGACACCCGTCGCCGCATCGATGCCGAGGCGCGCGGCGAGGTCACGCTCACCACGCTTGACCCCCGCCAGATTCGCCAGCTTCACGTGCCCATACCCGCGCACGCGCGCATGCAGCTCAGCGAGTTTCGCGACGTCGTCGAGATGGCCCGCGTCGAGTTTCGCTAGCGCACAGTGCAGCGTGGCTTCGTAATCGCTCGCGAGCTCGCGCTCCATCTTGCGCTCGAGCGTGCGGCCGAACGGATCGAGCGCAGAGCCACGCAGACCGCGCCATTTCGCGAGCAGGCCGAGCACGGGCCACATCCACTGACCATAGGTTTTCTTCGTCGGCACGGCGCCGGGCTGCGCACGCGTGAGCGTCGGCGGCGCGAGGTTGAAGCGGATCGTGAAGTCCTTGCCGGCGACGCCCTCGAACTGCGCTTCGAGCGCATCGCGGAACGCGGTATCCGTATGCAGACGCGCAACTTCGTATTCATCCTTTACCGCGAGCAGCCGATAGAACGTGCTCGCGACCGCTCGCGTCACGCGCTCGCTCGCCGCATCGACGGCGGTTTCCGCGCGCCGTGCCGCATCGACGAGCGAGCGATATCGCTTCACATAAGCCGCGCCGCCATACGCGAGCAGCCGTGCTTCGCGATGGGCGATCAGCTCGTCGAGCGTATCGACCCGCACGCTCGGCTTCGGTGCATGACGCGACTGCCACAGCGATTCGAGCGCGGCGGGATCAGCCGCGGCCATGCGCCCGATCGAGAACGCGAGCTGGTTCATCTGCACGGCGACGTTGTTCAGTTCGATCGCGCGCATCATCGCGGCGAACGACACCGGCACGAGACCGAGTTGCCACGCGAAACCGAGCATCAGAATGTTCGCGCCGATCGTATCGCCGAGAAAACGCGTTGCGAGCGCTTGCGCGTCGCACGTCGACATACGCTCTTCCCCGGCCGCGTGACGCATCTTGTCGATCAGCGCGTCGGCATGCAGCGTCGCATCCGGGTTCTGCACGAAGCTCGCGTTCGGAATCGCATGCGTGTTGACGACGATGCGCGTGCGGCCATGTCGCACCGTCTGCAGTGCATCGGCACTCGCGCCGACCACCATGTCACAGGCGAGCAGCACGTCGGCCTGCTGCGTGTCGATGCGAACCTGGTTCAGCCATTCGTCGCGGGCGGCAAAGCGCACGAACGACAGCACCGCGCCGCCCTTCTGCGCGAAGCCCATGAAGTCGAGCACCGACGCGCTCTTGCCTTCGAGGTGCGCGGCCATGCTGATCAAGGCGCCGACCGTCACGACGCCGGTGCCGCCGACGCCCGTGATGAGGATGTCGTACGGCGCGGCATCGAGTTGCGTCGCGGGAATCGGCAACGCGTCGACGTGCGTGGCGAGCGCCTGCGGATCGAACGCGTCGCCCGCGGCTTTTTTCAGCGTACCGCCTTCGATGGTGACGAAGCTCGGGCAAAAGCCGTTCACGCACGAGTAGTCCTTGTTGCACGACGACTGATCGATGCGGCGCTTGCGACCGAGCGCGGTTTCCACCGGTTCCACCGACAAACAGTTCGACTGCACGCCGCAATCGCCGCAGCCTTCGCAGACTTCCTCGTTGATGAAGAGCCGTTTGTTCGGGTCGGGGAATTCGCCCTTCTTGCGGCGCCGGCGTTTTTCGGCCGCACAGGTCTGGTCGTAGATCAGCACGGTCACGCCGTCGGTGTCGCGCAACTGGCGCTGCACCGCGTCCATCTCGCTGCGATGGTGAAACGTCGTGCCCTGCGGAAACTGGCCGTGATGGCCGTCGTATTTCTCCGGCTCGTCGCTGACCACGACGAAGCGCGACACGCCCTCGGCTTCGACCTGTCGCGCGATCTGCGGCACCGAGATGCTGCCGTCGACCGGCTGGCCGCCCGTCATCGCGACCGCGTCGTTATAGAGGATCTTGTAGGTGATCGTCGCGTTCGCGGCGACCGCCTGGCGGATCGCGAGAATGCCGGAGTGAAAGTAGGTGCCGTCGCCGAGATTCTGGAATACGTGGCGGGTTTTCGTGAACATCGAATGCGCGGCCCAGTCGACGCCTTCGCCGCCCATCTGAATCAGCCCGGTCGTGTCGCGCTCCATCCACGACGCCATGAAATGACAGCCGATGCCTGCCTGCGCGATCGAGCCGTCCGGCACTTTCGTCGACGTGTTGTGCGGGCAGCCGGAGCAGAAGTACGGCGTGCGCTTCACGCTGTCCGCCGCATTCGACAGGATCTGCGGCGCGACCAGATCGACGACGCGTTCACGGCGATCGAGCGCCGGCTTGTGCTTCGCGAGCCAGTTCGCGAACACCGGGAGAATGCGCGACGGCCGCAATTCGCCGAGCGACGACAGCAGCAACGTGCCATCTTCGGCGTGCTTGCCGACCACGACCGGCCGTGTGCCTTGTGTGCGGTTGTACAGATAGTCCTTGATCTGTTGCTCGATGACCGGGCCTTTCTCTTCGATCACGAGCACTTCGGACAGACCCGACACGAACGCGTCGATGCGCGTCATCTCCAGCGGAAACGACAGCCCGACCTTGTAGATGCGCACGCCGGCCGCGTCGAGATCGGCGACCGTCAGATCGAGCCGGCGCAGCGCTTCCATCAGATCGAGATGCGCCTTGCCGCAGGTGACGATGCCGACATTGGCGTGCGGGCTCGGCGCGATCCATTTGTCGATGCTGTTCATGCGCGCAAAATGGCGCACCGCGTCGAGCTTCGCGTGCAGACGCGCTTCGATCGTCAGGCTCGGCAGATCGGGCCAGCGGTTGTGCAGACCGCCGGCTGGTGCTTCGAATTCCGGTGGCGGTGTCCATTCGGTTTGCAGCGCGTCGAGATCGACGGTCGAGCCCGATTCGACGGTCTCCGAAATGGCCTTGTAGCCGACCCACGCACCGGAGAAGCGCGACAACGCCCAGCCATACAGGCCGAATTCGAGCATGTCCGCGATGTTCGACGGATTCACGACCGGCATGTGCCAGCCGATCAACGCGAAGTCGCTCTGATGCGGCATCGACGACGACACGCAGCCGTGATCGTCGCCCGCGACCACCAGCACGCCGCCGTGCGGCGACGAGCCGTACGCGTTGCCGTGCTTCAAGGCATCGCCCGCGCGGTCGACGCCCGGGCCTTTGCCGTACCACATCGCGAATACGCCATCGACGGTGCGCTCGGGATCGGCTTCGACGCGCTGCGTGCCGAGCACGGCGGTGCCGCCGAGTTCTTCGTTGATCGCGGGCAGAAAGCGGATGTCGCTCGCGGCGAGCAGTTTTTTCGCCTTCCACAACTGCTGATCGACCATGCCGAGCGGCGAGCCGCGATAGCCGCTGATGAAGCCGGCCGTGTTCAGGTTGCGGGTCTTGTCGAGCGCGCGCTGCATCAGCGCGAGGCGCACGAGCGCCTGCGTGCCGGTCAGAAAGATCCGGCCGCGCGTCGCGGTGAGATTGTCGGAAAGCTTGTAGTCGGCGAGTGCGGGCGTGCCGTCGATGGGCAGGCGAGCGGTCATGGGGGAGTCTCCAAGGTTCTGGCTTCGCGCGCGGGCGGTGGGGTCACGCATGCCGCGCAGCGAAAGAGACTCTATTTTTTAGCGCTCGAGAGAGTGAATTATTTCTTCTTTAATCGGGCGTGCGCGAATGGGCGCGACGAGTCGCGCGTTTCGGCCCGCTTTTGAGCCGGATTTGCCACGCGGCGGCGCGCTTCGGGTATGCCCTGGGGTATCGTGAGGCGGCGAATGGGACGATGGCTGTTGCTATTGCGCCGTGTTCGCCGCGATGTCCGGTTGGAGCGGTGCCGCATCGAGCGGCACGATTTCGTCGAAGTGCGCGTAGTCGATGTGGCTCACGCCGTCGCGCTCACTCATGATGTCGACGAACCGGTGCTGCCAGACGATCTGGTCGCAGGTCCACATGTGGCGCGCCTGCATGGTTTGCGACGTCGATTCGTCGATGCCTTCGAGCGTGAGCAGCAGCGAAACGTCGCGGCCTTTCAACGATTCGGCGTTTTCGCCGAACAGCGGGCTCGCTTCGTCGATGATGTGCATCAGCGTCCAGCCGAGCTTGAAGACCGGGTGCTGGTCGCGCACCAGCGCGAGGTCGTAGAGCTTGCGCAGCGTAAAGCCTTCGATCGAGGTCTCCAGGCGCATGATGCGCAGCCGCGCGCGTGCCTCGGCGATCACGTTCTGACGCGCGTTGGCCGAACGCACCATCAACGTCATGCGGCCGTCGATCGGCCGGATCACCGCGTAGCGCGCGAACATGATCTTCGCGTGCGGCCGCGAAAAGCGCGCGAAGATCAGCCCGGTCGCCAACGCGATGCTCGACATGCCGATGAAGATTTCGAGCGTCGCGATCCAGTGCGCGTAGACGGTTTGCGGATGCATGTCGCCGTAGCCGACCGTCGCGAGGGTTTCGACGCTAAAGAAGAACGCGCCGGCGAAGCCCTTCGGAAACTGATTCGCGATCGGAGCGTCGCCGAGCATGTAGAGCATGGCGAACACGATGTTGAGCAGCAGGAACAGCAGCGCGAGCGACACGAAGAACCCCGGCCAGCGCACGCCGAGCGCGCGGTGATACAGGTCTTGCCACAGCGGCGTCGGCATGCCGTGCGCGATCACCACGCGATCGTCGAGACGCATTTCGCGACTGCCGCGCGCGCGGCGCCTCGCGTCGGTGTCGCCGAGCGTGGAAAAACGGTCTGACGGTTCGCTTGCCATCACGCGCTCGTGGGAATGAAGACGTGGACAGCGTAGCATGGCGCGCTGCGCGAGTTCCCGCGCGGTGCGAAGGCGGCGCGGCGCGATGTATCGCCAGGGTGCGAGGTTGCGCCATGCCGTCGTTGAAATGCTTTCGGGCGCGTCCCGGAATTCAGGCTGGGTCAGGTCGCATCACGCGCGGCGAGCGGGTCGGGCGCAGCCGCGCACCACACCCACCCACCCGCCGTCACGGAAACACGTGCGGCTTCGGAATTCCCGCGCCATGCTCGATATCGTCGACGGCCTGCCGATGCGCACTTTCCACCGCTTCGGCCTGCTCGGCATAACCCGCGTCGCCGCCGACCGTGGTCCACGCCTTGACGGCCTTCTCGCGATGACGGATTTCGTATTCCGCGTCCCAGCGCGCGCCACTGAGTTCGAGCGGACGAACGTGAATCGAATACACGCCGTATTGGAACAGCTGTTCAGCCATGATCGCCTCCAGCCGGCCGATCCGGCAGCGGCGCGCCGATGCGCGAGGACGCGCGACGCGCTGCCCCTGGTTCGGCCTACAGTTCGATTTCCCCGAGGATACGATGTGCGAGCGCTTTGGCTTCTTCGAGCGCTTCTCCCGGCGTCGACGACGTCGAGTCGACTTCGTAGAGCGTGGTTTCCTGATCGGCGCTGGGTTCGCCTTCGTCGCGCGCAAGGGTGACGACACCTTGCCAGGCGTCATGTGCGACTTCTCTTATCGACGCGGTGGCCGTGTAGAGCCCTTTGGTGTAGGTGACGTCCTCCATGGCCTCGCTCCTTTTCGCAAAGGTTTCGATGTTTTCATCCTAGCACGGCGTGGCGGGATCGGTTCCCGCCCGGGGCAGCTTCGCGCCGCGCGACGTGCTCGACATCCGTTACGCTACGCGCGCCCCAAGGCAGCAGAATTACAGCGCCGCGTGTTATAGCAGCGCGACCACCTCGTCGAGCGTCGGCGCGTGCGCACCGGCGTGGCCGCAAGCCGCCGCGCCGGCCGCGAGCGCGAACGCGAGATGCTCGGGCCACCCGCGTTGCGGCGCGCTCATCAGGCTGAACAGCAGACCGCCGATCGACGCATCGCCCGCGCCGACCGTATCGACCACTTCGACGCGCGGCGGCTTCGCCTCGATCACCGCGGCGCCGTTTAGCAGCATCGCCGCTTCGGGGCCGCGCGTGACGAGCACGGTGGCGGCGGGATTCATCGCGCGCAATTGCGCGAGCGCGGCGGCTTCGTCGCTGGTCTTGAAGATCATGCGCAGGTCTTCGTCCGATACCTTGATCAGATCCGCGAGCGCCGCCATCTTGCGCAGCGTCGGCTCGTAGCCGTGCTCCATCTGGTTGCGATAGTTCGGATCGAAGCTGATCTTCACGCCGTGCGAACGCAACTCGGCGGCGAGTTTCGCCAGTGTGTCGCCGAGCGGCTGACGCACGAGGCTGATGCAGCCGAAGTGCGCCCACTTCACCCCGTTCATCCAACCGGCGGGCAGCTTCGCCGGCTCGAACGCGAGGTCGGCGCTGTTCTCGCCCATGAAGAAGTACGCGGGCGGATGCGTCTGATGCACGATCGCGAGCAGCGGCGGGCGCTCGACGCGCTGCAGGAAGCGCATGTCGAGGCCGGCCGCGACGCTCGCGTCCCACAGCTCGTCGGAAAAGTTATCGACGCCGAGCGAGCCCGCGCACGCGGTCGGCAGGCCGAGCCGCGCGACGCAGCGCGCGGCGTTCCAGCCCGCGCCGCCCGGACGCGACAGCCAGTGCGATGCGCCGGTGCGCACGAGATCGGTCAGGATGTCGCCGGCGGATACGAAAACGGGGAGGTTGGTCGCCGCGCTCATTGTGCTTTCTCCGCGGAAGCCGCTGCGGCGGGAGCGGCTGATTCAGCCGCAGCGTTTTCGCCGAGCGCGTGGGCGAGCACTTCGTAGCACGCGCCCATCGTGTGATAGTCGGTCTTGCCGGCCGGGCTCTTTTCGTCGCTGTACTTGCGGTTGTCGCAGGTGAGGATGCGATACCAGGCGCCGTACTTGTGGTCCACGAAGTGCGTCCAGCCATAGCGCCAGATCTCGTCGTACCAGTCCCAGAAGCGCTCGTTGCCGGTGCGCTTGCCGAGCAGCGCGGCGGTCGCGAACGTTTCGGCCTGCACCCAGAAGTACTTGTCGTGATCGCACACGGTGCCGTCGGGGCCGAAGCCGTAGTAGAGGCCGCCGTGGTCTTCGTCCCACGCGTGCGTCATCGCGGCGTCGAACAGTTCGATCGCGCGCGGCAGCAGCCACGGCAGCGGACGGAAGCGTTCGAGAATCAGCAGCAGCTTCGCCCATTCGGTCTGATGACCGGGCTGGAAGCCCCACGGACGGAAGATGTTCGAGCTGTCCTCTTCGTTGTAGTGCCAGTCGACCGACCAGTCCGCGTGAAAGTGCTCCCACACGAGCCCTTGCGACAGCTTCGCCTGGCGCAGCGTGATATTCGAGGCCACGCGCTCGGCGCGATCGAGATACACCAGATGACCGGTCGCTTCGTGCGCGGCGAGCAGCGCCTCGGTGGTATGCATGTTCGCGTTCTGCCCGCGATACGTGCTGACACGCCAGTCGGCCGACGCGTCGTCGGCATAGAGGCCGGCGGCGGCGTCCCAGAAGCGGTGCTCCATCAGCTCGAAGGTCGCGCCGATCATCGGCTTCGCTTCCTCGATGCCGGCCATCGCCGCGTGCGAGTACGCGAGCAGCACGAACGCGAGGCCGTAGCAGTGGCGCGTCGCGTCGAGGGTGCGCTGTTTGCCGTCGCGCCATTCGATTTCCCAGTCGTAGCCCTCGTGCTGCGAGTCCCAGTGCGCGTCGCGCAGAAAGCGCAGGCCGTGGCGCGTGTATTCGAGGTGCTTCGGGTCGCCGAACTGCCGGTACGCCATCGCGTAGTTGAACACGTAGCGGCAACTGCTGACCAGGTGGCGCGTGGTGCGGTTGTAGATCGAACCGTCGTCGCGCAAGAAGTGGTAGAAGCCGCCGCTCGGGTCGAGCACGTTCGGCGCATAGAAGCGCAGCGTGTCTTCGATGTGCGCGAGCAGAAACTCGCGCTTGCGGAAGCTGGCGAACGGCGGCGCTTTCGCGGCGTCGCTGGAAAGTTGAAGCGGATCGGTTAGCGTCATGGCGTTTTCACCAAAGTACTGGCACGGGCAACGAGTTGAACGGGCAAGCGGACTTCGAGTTCGGGGGGCGAGTCTTCGAGCAGCAGTTCGACGCCGCGTCGGCCGAGCGCTTCCTTGTCGACCGCGATCGTCGATAGCGGCGGGGTAGCGTGGGCGGCGGCGGGGATGTCGTCGAAACCGATGATCGCGATGTCGTCGGGCACGCTGAAGCCGCGCGCGAGACACACGCGCAGCGCGGCAAGCGCGGCGGCGTCGTTGAACGCGAATACGGCGTCGGGGCGCGGGCCCGGCGCGTCGAGCAGGCGCTGCATCGCGCGCGCGGCGCCGGTGTCGGGATCGAGCCCGGCGTCGATGTTCACTTCGAGCGACGGATCGAACAGCAGCCCCGCTTCGAAGAACGCGCGCCGGTAGCCGAGCGCGCGCTCGGCGATGCTGAAGTGCGCGAGCGAGCCGCCGATGAACGCGACGCGCTTGCGCTGCTGCGCGAACAGATGGCGCATTGCGAGCGTGGCGCCGCCGGCGTTGTCGAGATTGACCGAGCGCAAGCCCGGCGACCATAGATCGATCAGCACCAGCGGGCGTTGCATCGCGACCAGCGTGGCGAGCGTTTCGGGCTCGACGAAGCCGGCGATCGCGACGGCGTCGGGCGCGTGCAGGCGCATCTGGTGAATTACGTCCTCGGTCGGCCCGGCAGTCAGCACCGACGGCACGATGCCGCGCTCGCGGCACGCGTCTTCGACACCGTGCAGCACGTGCGAGAAGAACGGGCTCGCGGCGAAGTTGTTGTGCTGACGATGCAGCAGGAAAGTTAGCCGGCGGATGCGCGGACGCAGCTGCGCCGAGTCGTAGCCGAGCTGGCGCGCCGCTTCGACGACGCGTTCGCGCGTGGCCTCGGAAAGGCCCGGCTGATTCTTGAGCGCGCGCGACACGGTGCCGATCGAAACGCTGGCGGCGCGGGCGACGTCGCGGATGGTTGTGGCCATCGAATGAAGCTGCCGCGCGAGGCGAGGCAGCACGGGTTCAGGTCGGGCGATTGTATAGTAAAACGCAGCTAAAGCCGCTCGCAAAACACCAGCATGACACCAGTAAATACCCGTATTTTATGGACTTGTTGGAAATTAAGTTGTTTAGTAAAAATGCCTAAACAGTAGGCGGGCCGCCGTTTTCGACGGTTCGAGAATCGTCCTATGCCATCCGGCCGAGGCGACAGCGAGAGCGTTTGCGCGTGAAATAACGACAAGGGCCAGTGAAGAGCCAAAAAGAAAAGCCGCCCGAAGGCGGCTTGCTTCACACGATCAAAACGACGCTCAGGGAGGGCGCTTATGAATGTCCTGTTTGCATTGCGTGTGTTTTCAACGGCGCGCGACGGCGGCGGTGGGTCGCCGCGCCGCGGCATTGCTCTCGCCGCTGAGGTCGCGCGCGCCCCAGCGTTGCGCGAGCGCGGCGCAGACCATCAACTGGATCTGGTGGAACAGCATCAGCGGCAGCACCACGGCGCCGACCGCATGCGACGCGAAGATCACCTTGGCCATCGGCACGCCGGCGGCGAGGCTCTTCTTCGAGCCGCAGAAGATGATCGTGATCTGGTCCGCGCGGCTGAAGCCGAGCCGCTTGCTCGCGAAGATCGTCGCGGCCAGCGCGAGCGCGAGCAGCACGGCGTTTACCACGACGAGGCCGCCGAGCGCGGACAGCGGAATCGTGTGCCACAGGCCTTCGGTGACGGCCTCGCTGAACGCGCCGTAGACGACGAGCAGGATCGAGCCCTGGTCGACGAACTTCAGCACGCCGCGATTCTTCTCGATCCACTTGCCGATCAGCGGGCGCAGCAGTTGGCCGGCAACGAACGGCACGAGCAGTTGCAGCACGATGTTGCCGATCGTATGCCACGGCGACGCACCGCCGCTCGCGGCCTGATTCGCCACGATGACGCTGACGAGTGCTGGAGTGACGAAGATGCCGAGCAGGCTCGAGGCGGACGCGCTGCATACCGCGGCCGGCACGTTGCCTTTGGCAATGGACGTGAACGCGATCGACGACTGGACCGTCGACGGCAGCGTGCAGAGGAAGAGGACGCCGGCGTAGAGCGACGGCGTGACCAGCGGCGAAAGGACCGGTTTAAGCGCGAGGCCGAGCAGCGGAAACAGCGCGAACGTGCTCAGCAGCACCACGAGGTGAAGGCGCCAGTGCGTCGCGCCCGCAATGATCGCCTCGCGTGACAGCTTGGCGCCGTGCAGGAAGAACAGCAGGCCGACCGCGATGTTCGTCACCCAGTTGAACCCCACGGCGGCCTGTCCATGAACGGGCAGGAAGCTGGCGAGGATCACGGTGCCGACGAGGCACAGGGTGAAGTTATCGGGCAGGAATTTCGGGCGGGCCATGTCGCAATCTCGATTCAATGACGCGGTGTAAGCATTGGACGGGTCTGTCAGGCGTGGTCCATGCCAATGGAAAGCGGCTATTGTTGTCGAAAGCCGATTGAAAACGCAAATTCATTTGCCGAATCGATTAATGAAGTTTGCGCATTGACTCCCCAATCAGGCCGAGCCCATTCGTGCGACGCGCCAGGTTTCAGTATTGGCGAGGTGCTTTCTCGCGACAAACCGTTTAACCATTGACGTTGCAAGCGGCGTTTATTTGCAACAAACGGCGCCCGCGCGGGCTAGGCGAAAACGCCGGCCAGCAGCCGCCGAGGCGCGTCCGCACGAGGCCTCCGGCGCGGAAAAACACCGCAGTAACAGGGTGTTACATCCACCGACGAGACCTAACACTTTTTGGCTCGACACCCTCTGCCCCCGACCATAAATTACTCGTTCAAAGGCCGCAGGGATGCCCTGCGCCGCGACAGGAACGCGGCGCTTTTCTCCTCCCGCAACAGGTCCATCGCAGCTCGAACGGTGGATTTCAGGCAAGTCTTCGGGCGTGAGAGTCACAGGTGGACGGGTTGTCGAGAACGAGGCACTGGGCGTGGGGCGCGGTCATCGCCGTGCTGTGCTCGTTCGCCTATGCGAAGGAGCCGGGTGGGCCGCATGGCGGCGGTGCCGCCGCGGGCGGCGCTTATTCGCGCGACACTGCCGGGCGCGCGCCGCGCATGGAGATGCGTGGTGTCGGCCGTTATGCCGGTGCGGGCGGCGCACCTGCTCCGGGCGGCTCGCGCAATGCGATGGCTTCTCGTGACGCACGCGCGCAGCGCGGCAACCCGAATATCGCGGACGCCAATTTCGGTTATGGCCTCGGCAGCTACGAGTCCGGCATGCGCCGTGTCGGCGATCCGTCCGGCTATGCGGGCGCGATCACGCCGGTCAGCGCGGAGTCGCGTCCGGTGCCGCATCCCCCGTCCAACATGCCGATGCGCAACGGCTCGATCCGCGCCGACGTCGCCCGCTACAACGAAGAGCGTGGCGCAGCGCGCCCGATGCAACGCCCAGCCGACGATCCGCGTCAGCCGGGCGGTTCACCGTACCGGAATTAGCTGAGCGCGATTTCGCAAACCACCGCACCGCCCCAACCGCAGTCCCGAAACCCGTCTTCCAGATCCTTCCCGCGATCCCTCGCGCGGCTTCGCGCGCCTTCGTCTGCGCCATAGCCCCGAATCTGACGTTTCGACGCCACACTTTTTTGAAAACACCCGGCATCGAATTACCGGTCAGCGTCAAATCTTGGCATTCTGCCGCGTCGCGTCATCGGCCCGTCATTTAAGGCGTTCACTCCCGCTGTGGCGCGCGGTTCGCCGCATGCCGCATTGCGTCCAGGGGGCGGCGCTAGTCCGCTCTGAAGCGTCATATCAAGCCGATAACCAACCAAACTAATCAGACCGATATACCCGCAATAAGCAGCGATATTTTTGTTTATAAAAATGGTCCGCAAAGATGGGACCCGCCCAGATTGACTCGACGATCGAACGGATAACAACGACGTTTCGTGCGAGCGCCCCCTTTCGCACAGCCACACCCTTTTGACAAAGAATGGAGAATCCATGAACACAAGCCTCAGCAGCGCGCTGAAGACTACTCTCAAGGCCACTGCATGCGTCGCCGCGCTGGCGGGCGCGTCGTCGGCGTTCGCGCAATCGAGCGTGCAGCTCTACGGCCAGGTCGACGAATGGGTCGGCTCGCAGAAGTTTCCGGGCGGCCAGACCGCGGTGGTCGTGTCGGGCGGCGGCATGTCGACGTCGTACTGGGGCTTCAAGGGGACCGAGGATCTGGGCAACGGCTACAAGGCGATCTTCACTATCGAAGGCTTCTTCCGCGCGCAAACCGGCGAGTACGGCCGCTTCACCGGCGACACGACGTTCTCGCGCAATGCGTACGTCGGCATCGAATCGCCGTACGGCACGGTGACCGCCGGCCGCCTGACGACGCCGCTGTTCGTGTCGACGATCCTGTTCAACCCGTTCGTCGATTCGTACGTGTTCTCGCCGATGGTCTATCACGTGTACCTCGGCCTCGGCACCTTCCCGACCTACACGACCGACCAGGGCGTGACCGGCGACTCGGGCTGGAACAATGCGGTGTCGTATACGTCGCCGAACTTCAACGGCCTTTCGGCGACCGCGATGTACGCGCTCGGCAACACGACCCAGAACGGCGCGAAGAAGTGGAGCGGCCAGGTGCTGTACTTCCATGGCCCGTTCGCGGCGACGGCGGTGTACCAGTACGTGAACTTCAACAACGTGCCGGGCGACCTCGGCAGCTTCGAAACGTCGGGCGTGCCGGGACTGCGCAGCCAGAGCGTCGCGCAGGCGGGCGTGTCGTACGACCTGAAGTTCGTCAAGCTGTACGGCCAGTACATGTACACGTACAACGACCAGCAGGTCACGAGCTGGCACGTGAACACGGGACAGGGCGGCGTCACGGTGCCGTTCGGGCCTGGCTCGGTGATGGCTTCGTATGCGTATTCGCGTAACGGCGGCGGTTCGAACCAGACGCGCCAGACTGCGGCGGTCGGCTACGACTATCCGCTGTCCAAGCGCACCGATGTCTATGCCGCGTACCTGTATGACCACATCACCGGTCAGTCGAGCGGCAATACATATGGCGCGGGGTTGCGCGCGAAGTTCTGATCTCGGCCCACGGTGTCACCGCAAAGCCCGCGTTCCGCCCGGAACGCGGGCTTTGTCGTTTTCGGGTGCCGCCGAATACGAGCGTTTGCTGCCGTCCTTTTGATAAACCCGGCAAAATGACGTCGATTGATTCCTGAAGCGAGCGACTGAGATGGACACCCTCGTCAGCATGAAAGTGTTTCGCCACGTGGTCGAAGCCGGCAGTTTCGTCGGCGCGGCGGACAAGATGGAGATGTCGGCGGCGATGGCGAGCAAGCATGTGATGCATCTGGAGCAGCAGCTCGGCGCGCGGCTCCTGAACCGCACCACGCGCCGCGTCGCGCCGACCGAGGCAGGCCGCGAGTACTACGAGCGGCTGAGTCAGGCGCTCACCGAGCTCGACGAAGCCGGCCAGGCGGTCGGCGCGGCAAGCGTCGTGCCGCACGGGCGGCTGCGGGTGTCGTCGCTGTCGGCGTTCGGCCTGAATCACGTGATGGCCGCGGTCGCGGACTACGCCGCGCAGTATCCGCAGGTCACCGTCGATATGACACTGTCCGACCGCGTCGTCGAGCTGATCGACGAGGGCTTCGACGTCGCGATCCGCGCGTCGCCGGGCGGGCTCAAGTCGTCGTCGCTGATCGCGCGGCAGATCGCGACTGCGCATCTGGTGCTGTGCGCATCGCCCGCCTATCTGCGCAAGCATGGCACGCCGAAGAGCGTCGCCGATCTTGCGCGCCACAACTATCTGCAGTACGCGGGCGTATCGGCGCTCGAAGTCGCGACCGGCGACGCGGACTCGCGTGTGCGCCTGTCGGGCAACCTGATCGTCAATCAGCTCGAGGCCCAGCGCGTGGTCGTGCTGCATGGCGCGGGCATCGCGATGCTCGGCACCGAGGTGATCGGCAGCGATCTCGCCGAAGGGCGGCTCGTGCCGCTGCTCGTCGACCAGGTGCCGCCGCGGGAGCTGCCGATCCACGTCGTCTACACGAGCCGACGGCATCTATCGGCCAAGGTGCGCTCATTCGTCGATTTTCTGGCGGCGCGGTTCGCAAACGAATCGCTGTGGCCGTCGCTCGACCAAATCAAGGCGTTGGCGGTGCGGTAGCGTTTCGCGAAGCACCGAGCATACGTCGCCAATCGCCCGCCCCGTGCCCCGGCGCCGTGTTACCCCGTTTCTATATACTGATTGTGAGCACCCATCAGTTAAATGATCTGGGGGAGACATGACCGATCTGTCCACGCCGCAGCGTGCCGGCAGCCACGAACTGCCCGCGGGCCGGCGCCTGCGCTTCGTCACCGCCGCCGCACTGTTCGACGGCCACGACGCGTCGATCAACATCATGCGGCGCATCCTGCAGGCAAGCGGCGTCGAGGTGATCCACCTCGGCCACAACCGCTCAGTCGCCGAAGTCGCGACCGCCGCGCTCAACGAGGACGCCGACGGCGTCGCCGTGTCGAGCTATCAGGGCGGCCACAACGAATACTTCCGCTACCTGGTGGATTTGCTGCGTGCAAACGGCGGCGAGCGCATCAAGGTGTTCGGCGGCGGCGGGGGCGTGATCGTCCCCGAGGAAATTGCCGCGCTCGAACGCGACGGCGTCGAAAAAATCTACTCGCCGCGCGACGGTCAGCGGCTCGGTCTGCAAGGCATGATCGACGACATGATCGCGCGCTGCGTCGAAGGCGCGCGCGCGGCCGACGCGGCGCGGCCGACGCCGGTGCGCGAATGGCTCGCCGAGCTGGCCGGGCGGCCGTTGCCGCGTTGCGGTGAGGCCCATGCTCCGCACGCTGGCACTGCTGCTGGCTCGCACCCCGCCGATTCCGCCGTGCCGATCTTCCGCCGCCTCGCGCAACTGATCAGCGCGTTCGAAACGAACAGCGTCGACGCCGCCGCGCGCGACCAGCTAGCGATGCTCGCGCAAGCGCCACGCATCCCGGTGCTCGGCATCACCGGCACCGGCGGCGCGGGCAAGTCGTCGCTGACCGACGAGCTGATCCGCCGCTTCCGGCTCGACTACGGCGACACGCTGAACATCGCCGTGCTCGCGATCGATCCGTCGCGCCGAAAATCCGGCGGCGCGCTGCTCGGCGACCGCATCCGCATGAATGCGATCGGCGATTGGGGCGACGGCGCCCGCATTTATATGCGCTCGATGGCGACGCGCGAGGCATCGACCGAACTCTCCGATTCGCTACCCGCCGCGCTGATGCTGTGCAAGGTGGCGGGCTTCGATCTGATCGTCGTCGAGACGTCGGGGATCGGTCAGGGCGATGCGGCGATCGTGCCGTTCGTCGACGAATCGCTGTACGTGATGACGCCGGAGTTCGGCGCCGCGAGCCAGCTCGAGAAGATCGACATGCTCGACTTCGCGAGCTTCGTCGCGATCAACAAGTTCGATCGCAAGGGTGCGCAGGATGCGCTGCGCGACGTCGCGAAGCAGGTGCAGCGCAATCGCGGGGACTTCGCGACATCGCCCGACGCGATGCCGGTGTTCGGCACGATCGCGGCGCGCTTCAACGACGACGGCGTGACCGCGCTGTACCGGCGCATCGCTAATGCGCTGCGTGCGCACGGCCTGCGTGAGGGCGGCGCACGGCTCGGCGCGACCGAAGGCCTGCGCTTTTCGAGCAACCTGCATGCGATCGTGCCGCCCGCGCGCGTGCGCTATCTGGCCGACATCGCGCAGACGGTACGCGGCTATCGAGCGCGCGCCGACGCGCAGGCGCAAATCGCGCGGGAACGCTGGCAGATCGTCGAGACGCGCCGCATGCTCGGCGAGGCGGGCAGCGGCGCCGCGTCGCTCGATGCGCTGATCGACCAACGCGGCGCCGCGCTCGGCGAGCGCGAACGCAAGCTGCTCGACGCGTGGCCGCAAACGGTGGCCGCCTATGCGGGCGACGAACATGTGGTGCGCATCCGCAAGCGCGAAATCCGCACCGCGCTGACGGTCACGACGCTGTCCGGCTCCGAAATCCGCAAAGTGTCGCTGCCAAAATTTGTCGATCACGGCGAGATCCTGCGCTGGCTGATGCTCGACAATCTGCCCGGCTATTTCCCATTCACCGCTGGCGTGTTTCCGTTTCGTCGCGAGAACGAGGACCCGACGCGCATGTTCGCGGGCGAGGGCGATCCGCAGCGCACGAATCGTCGCTTCAGGCTGCTGTCGGAAGGCATGCCGGCCAAACGGCTATCCACCGCGTTCGACTCGGTGACGCTGTACGGTGAGGAGCCGCACGAGCGCCCGGACATCTACGGCAAGGTCGGCAATTCGGGTGTGTCGGTCGCGACGCTCGACGACATGAAGACGCTGTATGACGGCTTCGATCTGTGCTCGCCGGATACGTCGGTCTCGATGACGATCAACGGCCCCGCGCCGACGATCCTCGCGATGTTCTTCAACGTCGCGATTGACCAGCAGATCGCGCTGGGCGAGCAACAACAAGGCCGCCCGTTGACCGAAGCCGAACTCGCCGCAACGCGCCGCGCCGCGCTCGAAAACGTGCGCGGCACCGTGCAGGCCGACATCCTGAAAGAAGACCAGGGGCAGAACACCTGCATCTTCTCGACCGAATTCAGCCTGAAGGTGATGGGTGACATTCAGGCGTATTTCGTCGAACACGGCGTGCGCAATTTCTATTCGGTGTCGATTTCCGGCTATCACATCGCCGAGGCCGGCGCGAACCCCATCTCGCAGCTCGCGTACACGCTCGCGAACGGCTTCACCTACGTCGAGGCGTATCTCGCGCGCGGCATGTCGATCGACGACTTCGCGCCGAATCTGTCGTTCTTCTTCTCGAACGGCATGGACCCGGAGTACACGGTGCTCGGCCGCGTCGCGCGACGCATCTGGGCGGTCGCGATGCGCGAGCGCTATGGCGCGAACGAGCGTAGTCAGAAGCTCAAGTATCACGTGCAGACGTCGGGCCGCAGCCTGCACGCGCAGGAGATCGATTTCAACGACATCCGCACGACGCTGCAGGCGCTGATCGCGATCTACGACAACTGCAACTCGCTGCACACCAATGCGTTCGACGAAGCGATCACGACGCCGACCGAGGAATCGGTGCGCCGCGCGGTCGCGATCCAGCTGATCATCAATCGCGAATGGGGGCTCGCGAAGAACCAGAATCCGAATCAGGGCAGTTTCGTGATCGATGAATTGACCGACCTGGTCGAGGAGGCTGTGCTCGCCGAATTCGAGCGGCTGACAGAGCGCGGCGGCGTGCTCGGCGCGATGGAAACCGGCTATCAGCGCGGACGGATTCAGGACGAGTCGATGCTGTACGAGCATCGCAAGCATGACGGTTCGTATCCGATCGTCGGCGTCAATACGTTCCTGAGCGCGCATCCGCATGAAGCGCCGCGGCCGTTGGTGCTGGCGCGTTCCACCGACGCGGAGAAGCAGAGTCAGCTGCGGCGGTTGCGCGACTTCCAGGCGCGCCACCGCGACGCCGCGCCTGAGGCGCTCGAACGCCTCAAGCGCGCGGTGATCGACGACGGCAACGTGTTCGCGGTGCTAATGGACGTGGTGCGCGTGTGTTCGCTCGGGCAAATCACCCACGCGCTGTTCGAGGTGGGCGGGCAGTATCGGCGGAATATGTAGGCCGCGAGCGGGCGCCCCGGCCCGCCTCGTTCTTCACCTCAGCGCGCGATGCCGAGCCGCGCCTTCGCGTCGTTGTATTCCTTCTTCAGACGCCGCACGAGTTCGGCGACGTCCGGCACGTCGTCCATCAGGCCGACGCCCTGGCCCGCGCCCCAGATGTCCTTCCACGCCTTCGCCTTGTCGCCGCCGAAGTTCATCTTGGTCTTGTCCGATTCGGGCAGCGCGTCGGGATCGAGCCCCGCGTTCGCAATGCTCTCGCGGATGTAGTTGCCGTGCACGCCGGTGAACAGGTTCGTGTAGATGATGTCCGACGCCTTCGCGTTGATGATCGCCTGCTTGTAGCTGTCGACCGCGTGCGCTTCTTTGGTGGCGATGAAGCGTGTGCCCATGTACGCGAGGTCCGCGCCCATCGCCTGCGCGGCGAGAATCGAGCCGCCGTTGGCGATCGAGCCCGACAGCACGATCGGGCCGTCGAAAATGCGCCGCACCTCGCCGACCAGCGCGAACGGCGAGGTGGTGCCCGCGTGGCCGCCCGCGCCCGATGCGACCAGAATCAGCCCGTCGACGCCGGCTTCCAGCGCTTTCTGCGCATGACGCAGATTGATCACGTCGTGCAGCACGATGCCGCCGTAGCTGTGCACCGCATCGACGATCTCGCGTGCCGGCGCGCGCAGGCTGGTGATGAAGATCGGCACCTTGTGCTCGACGCAGACGCGCACGTCGTGCTCGAGCCGCGCATTCGACTGGTGAACGATCTGATTGACCGCGATCGGGCCGATCACCGCATCCGGGTTCGCGGCCTTGTGCCTGGCGAGTTGCGCCTGGATCTGCGTCAGCCATTCGTCGAGCAGCTCGGCCGGGCGCGCGTTGAGGGCAGGGAACGAGCCGACGATACCGGCCTTGCACTGCGCCAGCACGAGTTCGGGATAGCTGACGATGAACATCGGCGAAGCGACGACGGGCAGCGCGAGGTTTTGCAGAACGGCGGGCAATGCCATGGTGCGAGTCTCCAGGTTGGGCCAACCGGTGCGACGTGCGCCCGGCGAATAGATGAATGAGTTTAGCGGCACACGGCTTGCGGCGTGTTGACCGGCGAATGCGTGTGGCAGTCGAACGATACCGGCATGCCGAAGTCGCGCCAAACATTTAAGAACGGTCGTTCGATTATAGGCGAAGTGGGTTCGAAGGAGTATTCAGGTTCCATGTCTGCGTGGGATATCCCACCTCGCACGGACCTGTTGGCCTTCTACAATGCACGGACCTCAAACGATCAACGAGACGTCATGGCCTTCGAAAATTTCACGTCTTTTCGCGTCGCCGTGGGCGATGTCGACATTTTCGGAGTGAAGGGCGGCGCCGGGCCGCCTCTGCTTCTGCTGCACGGTCATCCGCAATCGCATCTGATCTGGGAACGCTGCGCCGCGCCGCTCGCGCAGCACTTCACGGTGATCGCAACCGATCTGCGCGGCTATGGCGCGTCGGGCAAACCGCCGAGCGATGCCGCGCACGCACCGTATTCGAAACGCGTGATGGCCGCCGACCAGGTCGCGGTGATGCGCCACTTCGGCTTCGAGCGCTTCCTCGTCTGTGCGCACGATCGCGGCGCGCGCGTTGCGCACCGGATGGCGCTCGATCACGCCGACGCGGTCGAGCGTTTGATGCTGCTCGATATCGCGCCGACACTCGCGATGTACGAAGCCACCGACCGCGCGTTCGCAACGCACTACTTCCACTGGTTCTTCCTGATCCAGCCCGAGCCGCTGCCCGAAACGTTGATCGGCGCAAATCCGGCTGCCTATGTCGACGCGGTGATGGGCGGACGTCATGCGGGTCTCGCACCGTTCGATCCCACCGCGCTCGACGCGTATCGGGCGGCGCTCGCGCAACCGGGTGCGGTGCACGCGATGTGCGAGGACTATCGCGCGTCGGCGAGCATCGACCTCGAACATGATCGCGCCGATATCGAGCGCGGCAACAAGATCGGCTGTCCGCTGCGGGTGCTGTGGGGCGACAAGGGCGTGATCGAAAAATGCTTCGATGCGCTCGACGAATGGCGGCATGTCGCGCGCGACGTGAGCGGCCGCGCGCTATCGTGCGGGCACTATCTGCCTGAGGAAGCGCCGGACGAACTGGTCGCCGAGATGCTGTCGTTTTTCGAGACGCTCGAACAATAAGCGCCGGGCTGCTTCGCGCGACCTTCGTTTGACCAGCGATGGACCTTCGTTAGCCGAGCGGCGGCAGCCGTCGCGCGACCGGCGTCGACTTGACGATCGCCGTGCTGGTCTCCGCGCGCTCGGTCACTTTCGACAGGATCTCGTCGAGCTGTTCGATCGAATGCAAGTACAGGCGGCAGATGAAACAGTCGTCGCCGGTCACCTTGTCGCATTCGACGAACTCCGGAATGCGCCGGATCACTTCCTCCACCAGATGCAGCTGCCCGGGCAACGGCTTCACGCGCACTACCGCCTGCAGCGTGAAGCCGAGCGCGCGCGGATCGATCTGCACGGTGAAGCGCTCGATCACGCCCTGCGCTTCGAGCCGCCGCACGCGTTCGGCCGTGCTGGGCGCCGATAAGCCGACGACGCGCGCGAGTTCGCTGACCGGCTGGCGCGCGTCCTGCGCGAGCGCGGCGAGCAGTGCGCGGTCGGTGTCGTCGAGTGCGACCGGCGTGATCGATGCAAGGCGTTTGCTCATGACGGCCTTCGTTTATGAGGTGAAAATGCGGTAACGCTTAAGTTTAGCCATGTATTCGCGCGGGTGGATTAATTAGACTGCCAGTTATGCAGTCACAATCCGGGATCGAATCATGGCTTCAAACAAGGCTTCCGTCACGACCTCGAGCAGTTCGCCCAGCGACATCCGCCGTGGCGCGGCGGAGATGAGCGTCGCGATGCTGATGTCGGGCACGATCGGCTGGCTCGTCGTGTCGTCGCAGCAAAGCCCCTTCAACGTGGTGTTTTTCCGCTGCATTTTCGGCGGCGCGACGCTCGCGCTCGTGTGCGCCGTACTCGGCCTGTTCCGCCGCGAGCTGTTTTCGTGGAAGATGCTCGGCCTCGCGTTGCTCGGCGGCGCGGCGATCGTCGTGAACTGGGTATTGCTGTTCGCCGCGTATTCACGCGCGTCGATCTCAATGGCGACGGCCGTCTACAACACGCAGCCGTTCATGTTGGTCGGACTCGGCGCGCTGGTGTTTCGCGAGCGCATCAGCGCATCGACGATCGCGTGGCTCGTGGTCGCGTTCGTCGGGCTCGTGTTCGTCGTGAAGGTCGAGCCGGCCGTGCTCGCGGTGCCGGGGCAGTATCTGGTCGGCGTCGCCTATGCGGTCGGCGCGGCGGCGATGTACGCGGTGTCGTCGATCATCACGAAGCGGCTGAAGGGCACGCCGCCGCATCTGCTCGCGCTGATCCAGGTATCGCTCGGCGTGCTGTTGCTCGCGCCGTTCGTACGCTTCGACGCGTTGCCGGCAAACGGCGCGCAGTGGCTCGAACTGGTCGTGCTCGGCGTCGTCCATACCGGTCTCATGTACGTGCTGCTATATGGCGCGATCCAGAAGCTGCCGACGTCGATGACGGGCGCGTTGTCGTTCATCTATCCGGTGGTCGCGATCATCGTCGACCGGCTCGCGTTCGGACAGACGCTCGCATGGATTCAGGTGCTCGGCGCCGCGCTGATTCTGCTGGCGGCGGCGGGCGTCAATCTCGGATGGCGGATCGTGCCGCAGAGAAAGCGCTTATCGTCCACGTGATGCCGATTCGACATTCAATCGGATATTGCTACGGATCCCGGAACAACGCGCAAGCGTTCAAGCGCCTAACGCCGTTTGATGACAGATCATGTATGCATTCGTAAAACGTGGCGTCTAATTTCTGTAGGGAAATCACCGATGCGATGCAAAAACCCACACGCGTATCATCGACAGCGACGCTGATCACGTCCAACAGATGTTCCGCCGCTCGCTTCGTCGAGCGGTTTTCTTTTTAGGAGCACGGTTTTGCGTTCCGGTGCGCTTTTCCACCGCGCCGGTCGAACCGGTCACATCACAGTTCAATGCCGCGCGAGAATGCGCGTGCCGTCCACTTCGAGCGGTCCACCGTTCGCCGCAAGCTCCCCGATCATTCCCTTCAGCAACGCGGGCCATTCGCCGCGCGGCTTCAGCATCGAGGCGGCGGCGCGCATCACGGCCGCGTCGTCGAGCATGCGCGAAAGCGTGTCCACGCTCATCTCGCGGACTTCGAGCAGCTTGAATACGATCAGCACCTTCAGCGCGTTCCTTGCGTTGCGCGCGGGATCGGCGCGCAACCAGGCGACGCGCGACATCGCGCGTTCGAGCGCCGCTTCGACCTGCGTGAACGGCGCGCCGTGGCCTGGGATGACGACGCGCACGTCGAGCGTTGCGATCAGGTCGAGCACGGCTTGCTGCTCGGCGAAGCCGCTTTCGCCTTCGAGTTCGGGAAAGATCACGCCGAAGCCGTTTTCCCACAGCGCATCCGCGCTGATCAGCAAGCGTTCGTCCGCGCAATAGAGCATCAGCGAATGCGGATTGTGGCCCGGCGCGCCGAGCACCTGCCAGTCGAGCGCGCCCAGCCGCAAGCGTGCGCCGGGTGCCAGCGTGCCGGTGAAGCCGAAGCGCTCGCAGGTTTGACCAGTCGCGCGAAAGCTGAGGCGAGTTTCGTCCCAGCCGCGTACGGCATCGGCTTCGGATGACGGGATCAGCGTGCGGCACGGCCACGTTGCCTGCAACAGTGCGTTGCCGCCGCAATGATCCGAATGCAGGTGCGTGTTGACGATCAGATCGAGCGGCCGCGTGCGCAACGCATTGCGTACCAGCGCGACCGTTTGCGATGCGTGCGTCGCATAGCCGGTATCGACCAGCGCGGCGCATGTGTCGTCGACGAGCAGCACGTTGTTCGACGACAGCCAGCCGCGCTCGAAAACCCGGATCGATGCGGGCAGCGCGATCATGGCGTGGCCGTTCTCGCTTGCGCGTCCACGACCGCGTCGGGCTTCGGCATCACGAGGATCGTCGAGGTACCCGTCAACATCAGCTCGCCGCGCTGATTGACCACCGAACCTTCGAGATAGGTCAGATCGCCGTTCAGGCTCGGCTTCCAGTGAGCGTCGTGCACACGCGCATTGACTCAGGTTTTTTGTTACCGGGCGAGGGTCGTTGCCTCATGTAATTTGCTACCCGTCAGCATGCAGGCGGGAGCGACTTATGACGAGGCGGCTCAGCATGACAACACGACAGGAATTGACTGAAGCAGTCGGCGAGCGGTACCGCCGTTCTGACCAGAATGAGAAACGCCAGATACTGGACGAATTCGTTGAGTTGACGGGTTACCATCGGAAGCACGCGATCCGTGTGCTGTGCCGGGAGTTGCGGCCGCCAAAGGTAAAGCCCGGCCCGCAGAGACGCTATGACGATGAGGTGGGCGCCGCGCTGATCACCCTCTGGGAGGCCGCTGACCGGATCTGCGGCAAGCGGCTGAAAGCGCTGATCCCGACGCTGATCGAGTCGATGACAAGGCATGGTCACCTGTCACTATCGAAGGGCGTCCACCAGCGGCTCAAGCAGATCAGCGCCGCCACCATTGACCGACTGCTGCACGACGTGCGCGAGCAGGCTTTCGGTGGCCAACACCGACGCGCCAGCGGAGTCGGCAGTGCTATTCGCCGTGCCGTGCCGATCCGGACCTTCTCGGACTGGAACGATCCGCTGCCCGGTTATTTCGAGATCGATTTCGTGCAGCATTGTGGTGGCGGCAAGGTCGACAGCGAACTCGTGCACACGCTTGTGATGACCGATATCGCGACGGGATGGACCGAATGCCTGGCCATGCCGTTTCGCAGCGGCGCATTCGTTCTGGAGTATATCGAGCAGGTCCGCCGTGCGTTGCCGTTTCCCCTGCGCGGTCTGGATTGCGACAACGATACCGCCTTCATGAACGAGACGGTGTTCGACTTCTGCAAAGCGATGGGCATCGAGCTTACGCGGTCGCGTGCATACAAGAAGAACGACCAGGCGTGGGTCGAGCAGAAGAATGGCGCTATCGTTCGCCGCCTGGTCGGCTACGGAAGGCTGCAAGGTCTGGAGGCCACGGAAATCCTTGCCTCCCTTTACCAGGTTTCGCGGCTCTACATCAACTTCTTCCAGCCGTCGTTCAAGCTGAAATCCAAGACACGTCACGGCGCGAAGGTGACGAAGCACTATGAATCACCCTTGACGCCGCTCGAGCGCGTCCTGCGATCGGCCTCAGTGCCGGAGGCAACCAAACGCAAACTCCGAACCCGGTTCAGGGCGCTCGACCCGCTGGATCTGTTGTGCCGGATGCGTGAAGCACAGCAGCACGTTGCGACCTGCAGTGAATGCGGCACCCCACCGGCCGAGACAGAGACACCTGACCGCGTTGCCCTGGCGGAATTCCTGGTCAGCCTCGGAACAGCGTGGCAGGACGGCGAGGTGAGACCAACCCACCAGCGGAAGGCCGGTGTGCCCCACACGTGGCGCAGCCGGCAAGATCCGTTCGAGCACACGTGGCCGACGATCCAGCAATGGCTCGAATCCGAGCCTGGCATTACAGCAAGGAAACTGCACGAGCGCCTCGTCGCGCTGGCACCCGCGATGTATTCCAGTGCCCAGCTACGCACCCTGCAGCGCCGCGTGAAAGCATGGCGATCAAACCGCGCGAGGGAACTGGTTACCAGAATCCTCGATGAGCCCGCTGCGATGAAGGCTGGCGCCGCTACGCAGCGCCAGCCTTCATCGCAAAACAATCGGAAAACGACAATTAGGCTGGAGTAACATCTTCCCGTGAGGCAACACGACACGCCACGTGATCGTCAGCGTGTCGTGCGCCTGCACTGCCTTCTTCAGCTTGATATCGAATTCGAGGCCGAGCGGTTGCGCGTAAGTAGAGAAATGCGTGGCGAGCAGCGCCATGAAATACGCGGTGGGTTGCGTGCCCGACGCGATCAAGCCTCCAAAGCGGCTTTGCGCGGCATACGCTTCATCGTGATGCAACGGGTTCAGATCGACGACGAGCGTCGCGAACGATTTGATCGAATCCACCGACAACTCGAGCGTCGAACTGAACGTCTCACCGGGCGTCACGATGCGCGGCGCGGCGTTCATTGCTTCTCCTTCGTCGTCGATGTCGTGCGCAGCGCCATTAACGTCGCGTGGCGCACTTCGATCGCGTCCCACACCGCGCGCTTCGCGTCGTTGTCGAGCGTCGACCAGCCGGCGATTTCGTCGATCGTGCGCAGGCATCCTTCGCACCAGCCGGTCGATGCATCCATCCTGCACACGCTGATGCACGGCGACGGCACGCAACCGCCGTCGTCCCTGTCGTCGTAATCGTTGCCGCTCGCCATCATGTTCAGGCCGGCTCGCGCAACGCGACATCGACGACCGGCGCGCCTGTGAGCGAGATCAGCTCCTGCGCGGTCAGATTGAACACCGCGTGCGGATGACCGGCGGCCGCCCACAGGCTCTCCAGTTCGAGCAAATCCGCATCGATCAACGTGAGCGGCTCGGTCGCGTGACCGACCGGGCACACGCCACCGATCGCATAGCCGGTTTTCTCGCGCACGAACTTCGCGTCCGCGCGGCCGATCTCGCCGACCTGCGCGGCCACTTTCTTTTCGTCGACACGATTCGCGCCGCTCGCGATCACGAGCACCGGCGCGTCGTCTTCGCGGCGCCGGAACAGGATCGACTTCGCGATCTGCGCGACCGAGCAGCCGAGTCCGGCGGCCGCTTCGGCGGAAGTCTTGCCGGTTTCCGGCAGCATCACGATTCGCCCCGCGTGACCGCGTTCGCGCAGCAGCAGCGCGACGCGGCGTGCCGAGTCGGGCAGCGCGGCGAGATCGTCGGAATCGAAGGACGCGAGGTCGTTCATTGTTTGGGACCCTGAATGAAAATGGATGCTGCGGTTATACGCAGGTGTTTGCTTCGCTGCGCGCCTTCGCGAGCAGCGCTTTACCGGCGCGCGACACGTTGGACCGGCCGATCGCGTTCGAAATGAAGTCGCCGATTTCGACCACCTGGGCGAGGTCGATACCGGTCTCGATGCCGAGGCCGTTCATCAGATACAGCACGTCTTCGGTCGCGACGTTGCCGGTCGCGCCCTTCGCATACGGACAGCCGCCGAGCCCCGCGACCGATGCATGAAAAATCTCGACGCCTTCGAGCAGCGCCGCGTAGATGTTCGCGAGCGCCTGGCCATAGGTGTCGTGGAAGTGTCCCGACAGATGCTCGCGAGGAAACGCTTCGGTCACGGCCTCGAACACTTCGCGGGTGCGCTTCGGCGTGCCGACGCCGATCGTGTCGGCGATATCGATCTCGTCGCAGCCGAGCGCCGCGAAGCGCTTGACGACGTCGACGACCGACGCGACCGGCACTTCGCCCTGGTACGGACAGCCGAGCGCGCATGACACGCTGCCGCGAATCCGCAGCTTATGTTGTTTCGCCGCCGCGGCGACTGGCGCGAATCGCTCGATGCTCTCCGCGATGCTGCAGTTGATGTTCTTCTGCGAGAACGCCTCGCTCGCCGCGCCGAAGATGACGATCTCGCCGGCGCGCGCGGCGAGCGCGCCTTCGAAACCGCGCAGGTTCGGCGTCAGCACCGAGTAAATCGTGCCGTCGCGGCGCTCGATGCCGGCCATCACGTCGGCGCCGTCGGCCATCTGCGGCACCCATTTCGGCGACACGAACGACGCTGCCTCGACGTTGCGGAAGCCCGCCGCCGACAGACGGTTGATCAGCTCGATCTTGGTCGCGGTCGGCACGAATTCCTTCTCGTTCTGCAGCCCGTCGCGCGGACCCACTTCGACGATTTTCACTTGCTTCGGTAAGGCCATGATGTGTCTCCGATCCGATGCGGTTTGATCGCTGTCCCATCCAGGATGGGTGCTGCCGCGTTGCTGCAATTCAATTCAGCCCGCACGCCTGCGACGCGTGCGGGCGCAGGTTTCACTCAGTAGCCGCGTTCCAGTTGCACTGCGCCGCTCACCTGCTCGCCGCGCATCATCGCGCCGATCTTGTCCGCGACCTGCGCGACGCTGTCCTCGCGTAATGTCAGCGCCGACGTGTGCGGCGTGATCGTGATGCGCGGCTCGCGCCAGAAAGGATGATCGGCGGGCAGCGGTTCCTCGCGGAACACGTCGAGCGTCGCGGCGGCGAGCTGGCCGCTCGCGAGCGCAGCGAGCAGATCCGCTTCGACGAGATGCGCGCCGCGCGCGACGTTGATCAGATATGCGCCGCGCGCGAGCTTCGCGAAGACTCGCGCATTCAGCACGCTTTCCGTGTCGGGTGTATGCGGCAGCAGATTGACGAGCACCTTCGCGCCGTCGAGGAAGCTATCGAATTGCGCGTCGCCGGCGAACGTTGCGATGCCATCGATCTGCTTCTCGCCGCGAGTAAAGCCGCGCACCGGCAGGCCGAACGAAGCGAGCGTTTGCGCGACCTGCGTGCCGAGCACGCCGAGCCCGAGCACAGCCACCGTGAACGTTGCGCGCGGATGCGGCTCGAGCACTTTCCAGCGGCGCTCGCCTTGCAGCACCTGATATTCGTCGAAGCGGCGCAGATAGCGCAGCACCGCATGCGTCACGTACTCGGCCATCTGCGCGCCCATGCCGGTATCTTCGAGGCGAATCAACGGCACCTCGGGCGGCAACGTGCCCGGATGCGCGCGTTCGAGCGCGAGAATCGCATCGACGCCAGCACCGAGATTGAAGATCGCGCGCAGCGTATTGCGTCCGGCCAGCATCTCGCGCGGCGGACGCCAGACCACCGCGAAATCGGCTGGGCCGGTGTCGCCGGGCTTCCATTCGCGCAGCTCGGCGGCGGGCAGAGCGCGCGCAAAGTCGTGCAGCCACGCGGCGGCTTCGGTGTGCGGTGCGTAGAAGAGTATTTTCATGCGGTGCGGAATGCGTCGGCGTCGATGTGGGCATGAGCGGGACGGACCCGGAGCGCGCGACGGCAATCGGACGACGCGTGCGGGATCGGGTCTCCTCCCGGTATGAACAGGCTTCATTCTACTTTTTCGACGCAAATCGCGCGCGTTTGCGCACGCACGTGCGCTTCGAGATGCATGCCGTGGTGGGTGTCGAGTTCGCGCGTACCCGCGCATTTCTTCGTTTGCCCGATAACGAAAGCACAAAAACCTGGTTCATCGATGCGCGACCGAGCGGGACAATGATTGCCTGGATTCCTTGCGCAGCGAGGCACGCACATGCTTTCATGCACCCGATCGATTGCGACAATTCCTAATTTGACGCAATTTGTATATTGATTAGGTTTCTTGAATTGCTGATCAAAGCTTCGCCATGAAAAACACCCCGAAGATTGGATCAACGTCCAACTTTCGGGGTGAATTTCGCCACTATGCGGCGACGCAGACCATTAGTTCGTGCACGCAGCGCATGCGGCTCAGCGGTTCCGCGACTCAATTCGCCACGCCGTGATCCCCATGCCCATGCGCACACCCATGCTCGCACTCGCTCTGCTCGACCGGCATCTGCTGCGCAGACTCAGCGCGAATCCCCAGGCGCGCGAGCAGCTTGCGATCCGCTTCCGCCTGCGGGTTGCTCGTGGTCAGCAACTGATCGCCGTAGAAAATCGAATTCGCGCCCGCGAGGAAGCACATTGCCTGCAACGCCTCATCCATCTGCTCGCGTCCGGCCGATAGACGTACCATCGCGCGCGGCATCGTGATGCGCGCAATCGCGATCGTGCGCACGAATTCGAACGGATCGATCGCTTCGGTCCCGGTCAGCGGCGTGCCTTGCACCTGCACCAGATTGTTGATCGGCACCGATTCCGGATACGGCTCCATGTTCGCGAGCTGCGCGATCAGCCCCGCGCGTTCGCGGCGCGATTCGCCCATACCGACGATGCCGCCGCAGCACACGTTGATGCCCGCGTCGCGCACCCGTTCGAGCGTGTCGAGGCGATCCTGGTACGTGCGCGTCGAAATGATCTGGCCGTAGAACTCCGGCGACGTATCGAGATTGTGGTTGTAGTAGTCGAGGCCCGCATCGCGCAGCGCTTGCGCCTGGTGCGTTTCGAGCATGCCGAGCGTCACGCAGGTTTCGAGGCCCATCGCCTTCACGCCGCGGATCATGTCCTTGATCGGCTCCAGGTGGCGGTCCTTCGGATTGCGCCACGCGGCGCCCATGCAGAAGCGCGTTGCGCCGTTCTGCTTTGCGACCTGCGCGGCGGCGAGCACTTCGTCGACCGGCATCAGCTTGTCGGCGGCGAGACCCGTGTCGTGATGCACCGATTGCGGACAGTATGCGCAATCCTCTTCGCAGCCGCCGGTCTTGATCGACAGCAGCGTCGACAGTTGCACCGCATTGGCGTCGAAATGCTCGCGATGCGTTTGCTGCGCGCGAAACAGCAGGTCGTTGAACGGCAGTTCGTACAACGCGACGATATCGGCGACGCGCCAACGCGCGAGCGGTTTCGCTTCAGTAGCGGCTGCGGTCGGATTGCTGTTGGCGGCGCTCGCTTCGGCGGTGCCCGCTGCGATATTCAGTTGTGTCATGTGATCGATCCTCGTAAACGGATGAATTTGGGTTCGGCGCTGCGGGGCAGCGCTATGCCGCGCGCAATTGGCGCAGCGTTTGCAGAAGCCGTCGAATGTCGAGCTGTTGCGCTGCAAGCTCCGGCGACGGCGGGCTGATATGCGGCACGACGCCGAGCAACGGCGCGTCGTACGCTTGCGCGAAATGCACGCGAATCGACGCGATGTTTTCGTCGGGAAAGGTCATGTCCGGGTCGATGCGATTCGCGACCCAGCCCGCGAGCGTTAGACCGCGCGCGGCGATCGCTTCGGCAGTCAGCAGCGCGTGGCTGATGCAGCCGAGCCGCATGCCGACCACCAGCACCACCGGCAGCTTCAGCGCGACGGCGAGATCGGCGGTGTCCTGCGTCGCGGTCAACGGCACACGAAAGCCGCCGACACCTTCGACAACGACCACCTCGGCGAGCTTCAACGCCTCGCGATGGCACGCGACGATGTGCTCGAGATCGAACGAGACGTTTTCCAGCGCCGCCGCGATGTGCGGCGCGGCCGGTTCCCTCAGCAGATACGGCGTGCGCATGGCGGGCGGCAGCAGCACGCTCGACGCGGCATCGAGCTGATCCGCGTCCTCGTTGTGCAGCACGCCGTTCACTTCGAACGCGCCCGCCGCGATCGGCTTCATCGCTGCTGCCTGCAGGCCTTCGCGCACGAAGCCGCGCAATAGCGCCGACGACACGAAGGTCTTGCCGATTTCCGTATCGGTGCCGGTGACGAACAGCGACAGCGCGCCGTCATCGTTAATCATGTTGCTCATGCCGCGCGCGCTCCGACTTGTTGCAGGCCGGCCTCGAGCCGGTCGAGATCCGCATGGGAGTGCGCGGCCGACAGCGAGATGCGCAGGCGCGACGTGCCGGTCGGCACGGTCGGCGGACGGATCGCGGGCACCCACAGCCCCGCGCGATCGAGCGACGCGGCGATGTCGAGCGTCGCATCGTTCGCGCCGATGATCAGCGGTTGCACGGCCGTATGTGAATCGACGGGCAGCCACGGCGTCGCCTTCAGCATCGCGCGCGTGCGTTCGATCAGTTGCTGGAGATGCGCGCGGCGCGCATCGCCTTCCTCGCCACCGATGATGCGCAGACTCGCCGACACCGCATGCGCGGCCGCCGGCACCGACGCGGTCGTGAAGATATACGGACGCGCGCGCTGCACGAGCCATTCGATCACGGTCGCATGCGCGACGACGAACGCGCCGGAGACACCCGCCGCCTTGCCGAGCGTGCCGATCGAGATCAGATGCGGCGAGCGCAGCGCGGCCTGCGCGATCGCGCCACGGCCTTGCGGACCGAGCACGCCGAAGCCGTGCGCATCGTCGACGATCAGCCATGCGCCGTGCCGCTCGGCGAGTTCGAGCAAACGCGGCAGCGGCGCGATGTCGCCGTCCATGCTGAACACCGTGTCGGACACGATCACCTTGACGTCCGCCTCCGACGCTTCGAGCATCGCGCTCAATGCATCCACGTCGCAGTGCGGATAGATCTGGACATCCGCGCGCGACAGCCGCGCGCCGTCGATCAGCGAAGCGTGATTGAGCGCATCGGAGAACAGCGTCGTGCCGCGGCCCGCGAGCGCGGTCAGCGTCGCGAGATTCGCCATATAGCCGGTGCTGAAATACAACGCGCGGGCGTCGTCGAGAAAGCCGCCGGCAAATTCAGCGAGATCGTCTTCGAGTTGCGCATGCGCACGCGAATGACCGCCGAGCAGATGCGAGCCGCCGCTGCCCGCGCCATACAGGCGCGCGCCTTCGGCGATCGCGTCGATCAATTGCGGATGCGCGGCAAGGCCCAGATAGTCGTTGCTCGCGAAGCCGATGATTTCACGGCCGTCGACCGTCATGTGCGCGGCGCATGGTGTGTCGGCGGTGCGCCGGCGTCGGCGCAGGCCGCGCGCGTCGATTTCTTTCAGGCCTTCGGCGAGTGTGTCGAGCAGATGCATCAGCGGGTCTCCGCGAGCGTGGCGTCGAAGGTGTCACGCGTGCGCGTGGCGAGCAGCGCGAGTTCTTCGTCGTCGAGGATGTACGGCGGCATCAGATACACGGTGGTGCCGATCGGGCGCAACAACAGCTCGCGTTGCAGCGCGTTTTCGAAGAAGCGGCGCGAGAACGTTTTGGCTTGCTGAGGATCGTCGATCATTGCGTCGAACGCGAAGATCGTGCCGCGCTGACGCAGATTGCGCACCTGCGCGTGCTCGACGAGCGGCGCGAGCGCGGCCGCGAGGGTCGCCGATTTGTGTGCGTTGGCGGCGAGCACGTTGTCGCTCGTGAACAGATCGAGCGTCGCGAGCGCGGCGCGGCACGCGAGCGGATTGCCGGTGTACGAGTGCGAGTGCAGGAAGCCGCGCGCGGTGTCGTCGTGATAGAAGGCCGCGAAGATCTCGTCGCGCGACAGCACGATCGACAGCGGCAGATAGCCGCCGCTGATACCTTTGGACAGACACAGGAAGTCCGGCCACACGCCCGCCTGTTCGGACGCGAAGAACGTGCCGGTGCGGCCGCAGCCGACTGCGATTTCGTCGGCGATCAGATGCACGCCGTACCGGTCGCACAACGCGCGCAATCCGGCGACGTACGACGCGTCGTGCATCGCCATGCCGGCCGCGCATTGCACGAGCGGCTCGACGATCAGTGCGGCGATGCGGTTCGCGCGCGCCTCGAACAGCGCGCGCACATGGTCGAGCGCGCGGCGCGCGACGTCGGCGGCGGTTTCGCCCGCTTGCGCGAGCCGCGCATCGGGCGAGGCGACGACGTGGGCGTGACGAATCAGCGGATCGTACGCGTACTTGAACAGCGCGACGTCGGTCACGCCGAGCGCGCCGATCGTCTCGCCGTGGTAGCTGTTGGCAATACAGACGAATTCCTGCTTGTCGGCGTAGCCCCGGTTGCGCCAGCTGTGAAAGCTCATCTTCAGCGCGATCTCGACCGCCGACGCGCCATCCGACGCGAAGAACGCGTGGCCGAGCGTGTTGCCGGTCAACGCGTGCAGACGTTCCGCGAGTTCGACGGCGGGCTCGTGTGTGCAGCCGGCGAGCATCGCGTGTTCGAGCGTATCGAGCTGATCTTTCAGCGCCGCGTTGATGCGCGGGTTCGCATGACCGAACAGATTGACCCACCACGAACTGATCGCGTCGAGATAGCGATGACCGGCGCGATCGTACAGCCACGCGCCTTGACCGCGCGCGACGGGGATCAGCGGCAGACGTTCGTGGTGCTTCATCTGCGTGCACGGATGCCACACCGCGCGCAGGCTGCGGGCGACCCAATCTTCAGGGGCGACCGGGGGGACTGCTGACTTTTCCAAAGAGGTACTCCAGGGTGCTTTTTTGCCACGCACGCAAGCCTCGGCGAGTGCGCGGGGTCGAGATTAGCGGTTTATTTGGTCGCGCGCATCAACCGCGAAATGCTCGTATTTCGCGGTGGCGTCGAGGTTTAGCATCGTT
Organism: Paraburkholderia sp. 35.1; assembly: GCF_050436525.1. Taxonomy (NCBI): domain Bacteria; kingdom Pseudomonadati; phylum Pseudomonadota; class Betaproteobacteria; order Burkholderiales; family Burkholderiaceae; genus Paraburkholderia; species Paraburkholderia sp. 35.1. The sequence goes on from NZ_JBNDMJ010000003.1 coordinate 2,188,489, forward strand.
CGATGCAGCTCGTTCGAGTTCGTGAGGGAAGCTCGCCAATCGACGGAGATAGCGACGTCAAAGTAGTGGGCTGTTACTGGCCAGAATTTGGGGTGACGAGGTGTTTTTTGCGGGGGAACTGAGCGCACAAGAAAAAGCCCGCCGATACGGCGGGCTTGCGGCACATCAGAATCAGGCGCGACTCACGCCTCGACTCACGCCTCTATTCGTACTTCACTCCCGGCTCGCAATCGCTTTGCGCCCATTGGCATCGGCATCGCTTGCATCCGCCGTCTGCGAGTTCTGATTGCCCCACACGACCGCGTTATCGACCGCATACAACCGGCACGGATCGGAGCTCTGCTTCTGGCAATTCGTCACCGCCACCGACATCGGGTCGTCGCCGCCCTCGGCCCACGACCACGCGCCCGAATCCGACACCGCGAACGCGCGGCTCGGATACTGATGCAGGAAGTTGCGATAGCCATTGCGGCCCTCGTTGTCGAGGTACGGCACCGAGTCGACCGCGTCGAGCGCGGCGAATCCGGTTGCCTTCGGCGCGGCCGGATCGGCGACGTGATACTGCACGGCAGTCGGCATACCGGCGCGCGCGAGGAACGCTTCGACGGCCGGCCACCATACGTGCACGCCGTCGCGGTCGCCGACCAGCCGATGCGCGTCGTTCTTGTAGTGGCCGAAGTCGACCATCTTCGCGCTGGCGCCGTGTGCGCCGTACGCGGCGTACATGCCCGCGACGAGCCGTGCGTTCCACACCGAATCGTTATCGCCATAGAGCCACAGCGACGGCACCACAGTCTTCTCGCCGTACGCGCCGAATGCGCGCGTCAGATTGCCTTGCCAGTCTTCGCAGGCGTCCTGGCGCAGGCCGCCCGAGAAATTGATCAGCGCGCGCACGCCGGGCGCAGCTTCCGTGCCGTATGCGATCGTCGCAAGACCGCCGTGCGAGGTGCCGGCCACCGCGATGTGCGTCGCGTCGACATAAGGTTGCTTCGACATGTAATTGATCGTTGCTGCGACGTCGCCGGCCTGGCCGAGGCCGTTGCGCTCGACGTCGCAGCCGTCCTGCTCGTACACGCCGTCCGAGTGACCGAAGCCCTGGCGGTTCGGCGCGACGACGACGTAACCGCGGCGCACGAATTCGCGCGCGAACGGCAGCGGGTCGCTGCGTTCCTGCGTGCGCGGGTCGCCCGGAATCTTGCCGTGGTTGAAGACGATCATCGGGAACGGGCCGGGGCCGTCCGGCTTGTAGATCGTGGTTTCAAGCGTGACCGTGCCGGTGGCGTCGACCGGTACGCGGATGATCTTTTCGTTCAGGTGAGCGGTGGGCAGGTAGACGTCGTCGTCCAGCGCGAGGCGCGGCACGCGGGCGCGCGACAGCGGTCCCTGGATGTCGCTCGACGGCGTCGCGTCGTGTGCGGAAAGGGACGAGTAGGCGAGCGGATCGGCATGCGCGATCGTGACAGCACACGTGGCCGCGGCGCAGATCGCCGCACACTTCGTCAGAACCTTGCTCAACACCATTGACGCACCTGCTTTAAAGACGTGTCCTGAACTCCGTGCTGTCCGGTTGCGCAAAACGCGGCTGACATTCAGCTTTCGTTCGCGATTTCGACACAAACAGACTCACTCGCGAACGTTGCGGGAAGCGCACGCACGCAAATCGAGATCGCACGGGATGAACCCAACGGCCGACGCGACCCCACGCGTCGAGGATGAACGTCACTTGATGCTGTCGGAGTCCGCGCGGCTCGCGTTCGATCAGCGGCCGGTCAGCCTTCCTTTGCATGTTGCGGAGCCGGTATGATCCGCTCTCGCAATGTGACGTCATGAAACTACGGACTCATCCTGGCACGACAATTTTGTTTTGTGCAATCAAGGAGAACCCGTGACGAAAAAATTGCTGCATGTGCGAACGAGGCTTCAAAGCCTTGCCGGGCAAGGGCCGGGGACATGTGGCGGGAAGCGGCGAGTACAGGTCGTTTCAGTGCTGTGGTGCGAGGCCAACGAAGAAGCCCGCGTGAAAGGAACGAAAAAAGGCCTATGCGAAGGCCTTTATCAAGTTTGTCGAGAGCGAGTGAAAGGCACGAGAAAGCTTCGGCGCGTAATGCAGCGATTACTTAATCGTCGCGTGCTCTTCATTTACTCATTGACGTCGCCATCGACATAACGCCAGCGGCCATCATCGCCGCGCACGAATCGACTCGATTCATGCAACCGATAAGCACGTCCCCCCACTTTGTAGCGGGCGATGAATTCGACGGTCGCGTGATCGGCATCGCTTTCGGCGAAGCCTTTGATCTGCAGTCCGAGCCAACGGGGCGCGTCGGGCGCGGTGGGATCGACGTCGAGATCGGCGGGGCAGGTGCGGGGGTCCCACGTCGCGCGCAGGTAGTCGGTTGCACCGAGCACGTACGCGCTATAGCGCGAGCGCATCAGTTCGAGCGCGCGCGGCGCCGCTGCGCCGCCGTCGATATAGCGGCCGCAGCATTGCGCGAAACGCGGGGCTTTGGTCGCGGTGCCCCCGCGTGCGTCGGGCGCGGCGCCGCCGCACGGACAGTCGACAGGTCTTTGCAGTGACAACAATGGCTTGTTCATTGAAATTTCAGTTGAGCGCGCGAGCGATCAGGATCTTCTGGATGTCGCTCGTGCCTTCGTAGATCTGGCACACGCGCACGTCGCGGTAAATCCGCTCGACCGGGAAGTCGCTCAGATAACCGTAGCCGCCGTGAGTCTGCAAGGCGGCCGAGCAGATGCGCTCGGCCGCTTCGGAGGCGAACAGTTTTGCCATCGCGGCTTCGGTCAGACACGGCTGGCCCGCGTCCTTCAGCGACGCCGCGTGCCAGATCAATTGACGCGCGGCTTCGAGTTGGGTCGCCATGTCGGCAAGACGGAACTGCACCGCCTGGTGCGAGAACAGCGGCGCGCCGAAGCTCTCGCGTTCTTTTGCGTAAGTCAGCGCCGCCTCGAACGCGGCGCGTGCCATGCCGACGCTTTGCGCGGCGATACCGATGCGCCCGCCTTCGAGACCCGACAACGCGATCCGGTAGCCTTCGCCTTGCGCGCCGATCAGGTTCGCGGCCGGCACGCGGCACGCCTCGAATACGATTTGCGCGGTATCCGACGAATGCTGGCCGAGCTTGTCTTCGACCCGCGCGACCACGTAGCCCGGCGTACCGGTGGGCACGATGAACGCGCTGATGCCGCGCTTGCCAGCGGCCTTGTCGGTGACGGCCATCACGATCGCGACGTCGCCGTTCTTGCCGCTCGTGATGAACTGTTTGACGCCATTCAGCACGTACGCGTCGCCGTCGCGTGTCGCGGTGGTGCGCAGCGCCGACGCATCCGAGCCCGCTTGCGGCTCGGTCAGGCAGAACGCGCCGAGCATCTCGCCGCGCGCGAGCGGCGTGAGCCAGTCGCGCTTCTGCGCGTCGTTGCCATAAGTGAGCAGGATGCTGCACACCGGGCAGTTGTTCACCGAGATCGCGGTCGACGTGCCGCCGTCGCCGGCCGCGATTTCTTCGAGGATCAACGCGAGCGCGAGCGCGTCCATGCCCGCGCCGCCATACGCTTCGGGCACCAGCACGCCATAAGCACCGAGCTCGGCGAGCTGCCGGTGCACGTCGCGCGGAAAGGTGCGCTCGCGGTCCCATTGCGCCGCGTACGGCGTGATCTCTTCGCGCACGAAGGTGCGCAGCGCGTCGCGCACCATCAGGTGATCCTGATCAAGCACCATGAGCGTGTCTCCGGTCCCATGCAACGTAGTTGTCTACCAGTCGAGCTGCGTGCCGTCGTGCTGAAAGAAGCGGCCGTGAAAAGCGTCGCGCGATGCCGCCGCCTGCGCCAGCACCTCGCGCATGCCAGCGACGCTGCGCGCGGGATCGAGCGCGGCCTGCGCGCCGCCCATGTCGGTGCGCACCCAGCCGGGATGCAGCGACACGCAGGTCGCGCGCTGCGCGTCGAGCGACGCGAGCTTCAGCACGGCGTTCAGCGCCGCCTTGCTCGCGCGATATAGCCAGCCGGTCGTGCCGCTTGCATCGGCGATGCTGCCCATGCGACTCGAAATCACCGCGAGCACGCCGTCCGTTTCCTCGACGAGCGGCAGCAGGATTGGCAGCAGCTGCATCGGGCCGCGCACGTTCGTGTGCATCACGTGATCGAAGTCCTCGGCGGTGATCGTTTCGATGCCTTCGGTGCGCGGACCGTACACGCCCGACACCAGGATCGCGGCATCGAGCCGTTCGCCGTCGAGCTTCCAGCCGAGCGCCGCGATGTCTTCGGGCGCGGTGACGTCGAGCGCGAAGGTTTCAGCGCCGAGTTCGCTGAGCGCGTCGAGCGCGGCGCCGTCGCGCGCGGTCGCGAGCACGCGCCAGCTGCTCTTTCTGTACTGCCGGACGAATTCCTGGCCGATGCCACGCGATGCACCGACGATCAACACTGTTTTCATCGTATTCCTCGAAGATTTTGTGGATGCGTCAGATCAGTTCGACACCCATCGCGGTCGCCTCGCCGCCGCCGATACACAGCGTCGCGACACCGCGCTTCAGACCGCGATTCTTCAGCGCGCCGATCAGCGTGACGAGAATGCGCGCGCCCGAGGCGCCGATCGGATGGCCTAACGCGCACGCGCCGCCGTTCACGTTGACCTTGTTGTGCGGTAAATCATGCTCTTTCATCGCGGCCATCGTGACGACGGCGAACGCTTCGTTGATCTCGTACAGATCGACGTCGCCGGCGCGCCAGCCGTTCTTCCCGAGCAGCTTGCGGATCGCGCCGACCGGCGCGGTGGTGAACTTCGCGGGCGCCTGCGCGAACGTCGAATGACCGACGACGCGCGCGAGCGGCGCCACGCCGAGCCGTTTCGCGGTCGACTCGCGCATCATCACGAGCGCGGCCGCGCCGTCCGAGATCGACGACGAGTTCGCCGCCGTCACGGTGCCGGTCTTGCTGAACGCGGGCTTCAGCGTGGGGATCTTGTCGAGGTTGGCCTTGAACGGCTGCTCGTCGCGCGCGATCGTGACGTCGCCGTTGCGGGCCGCTACGGTGACCGGCGCGATTTCCCAGTCGAACGAGCCGTCCTCGTTCGCGCGCTTTGCGCGGTTCAACGACTCGACCGCGAACGCATCCTGCGCCTCGCGCGTGAAGTCGAACGACGCCGCGCATTCCTCGGCGAACGCGCCCATCAGACGGCCTTTGTCGTAGGCGTCTTCGAGGCCGTCGTAGAACATGTGGTCGAGCACCTGGCCGTGGCCCATGCGCATGCCGCCGCGCGCCTTCGGCAGCAGATACGGCGCGTTCGTCATGCTCTCCATGCCGCCCGCGACGATCACGTCGAGCGAGCCCGCGGCCAGCATGTCATGCGCGAACATCGCCGCCCGCATGCCGGAGCCGCACATCTTGTTGACCGTCGTGCAGCCGGTGGCGAGCGGCAGACCCGCGCCAAGCGCGGCCTGGCGCGCGGGCGCCTGGCCGAGGCCGGCGGGCAGCACGCAACCGATCACCGCTTCGTCGATCTGCTCGGGCTTCAGACCCGCTCGTTCTACGGCCGCCTTGATCGCGACCGCGCCGAGTTGCGGCGCGCTCAGCGACGCGAAGTCGCCCTGAAAGCCGGCCATCGGCGTGCGCGCCGCGCTGACGATTACGATTGGATCGGCGTTGATACCACTGTGGTTTGCGTCACTCATGTTCGAGCTCCTTGGTCATAGCTTGGATGGCTACCGCCGCGCGTTGCCCGCTGCGAACCCTTGTGGGATTCATCAAGCCACGCGCACATTTGGCTCGTCCGCCTGCGCATCGGGCGCTCCGGCGAACCGCTCCGGATAACGCACGCAAAAGCGCACGCTCCGGTCGTACGGGAAAAAATCGGGCAGATCGCCCTTCAACAGAAAATCTTTGTATCGCTGCCACAGCTCGGGCTCGAAGAAATCCGCGTGATGCCGCATGAACGAGCGCCGCACGCGTGGATCGCCGAGCAGGAACGTGCCGTACGTCTCCGGGAAAATATCGTGCGGGCCTACCGCGTACCATGGCTCGTCCGACATTTCGTCTTCCTCGTTGTGCGGCGCCGGCACCGCACGCACGTTGCAGTCGGTCAGGTATTCGATCTCGTCGTAGTCGTAGAACACGACGCGGCCGTGTCGCGTGACACCGAAGTTCTTGTACAGCAAGTCGCCGGGGAAGATGTTCGCCTGGATCAGCTCCTTCACCGCGTCGCCGTATTCCTTGATGCCGCGCTCGACGTCGTCGTCGTTACCGTTCTGCAGGAACAGATTGAGCGGCACCATGCGTCGCTCTAGGTACAGATGGCGAATCACGAGGTTGTCGCCGTCGTACTCGATCAGCGACGGCACTTCCTTTTCGAGTTCGCGCAACAGCGTTTCGTCGAGCCGCGCGAGCGGCAGCGCGACGCTCGAATATTCGAGCGTGTCGGCCATCCGGCCGAGCCGGTCATGACGTTTGACGAGCAGATACTTCTGCTGGATCTGCGCGCGCGTGGTTTCCTTCGGCGGCGGAAAGTTGTCCTTGATCAGCTTGAACACGTAGGGGAACGACGGCAACGTGAACACCAGCATCACGAGCCCCTTGATGCCGGGCGCGACGATGAAGCGGTCGCTCGAATGCTTCAGGTGATGCAGCAGATCGCGATAGAACAGATTCTTGCCCTGCTTCTGCAGACCCACCGATGTATAGATTTCCGCCTTCGGCTTGCCCGGCATGATCGTGCGCAGAAACTCGACATACGCGGACGGCACTTCCATGTCGACCAGAAAATACGAGTGCGAGAAGCTGAAGATGATCAGCAACTGCTCGCGCTTGAGCAGCACGGTGTCGAGCGCGAGCACGCCCGGTTTCACGTGACGCAGCGGCACCGCGAACGGCAGCAGCGCCTCGCCGTTGATGATGCGCCCGACGATATATGCAGCCTTGTCGCGATAAAACAGCGACGACAATACGTGAATCTGGAAGTTCGGCGCTTCGTCGAACATGCCGAACGCTTCGCGAATCGACTGCATCACGCAGGCGACGTCGCGCGTCAGATCCTCGAACGGCGGATCGAGCTGGAAGTTCGTGACGACCCGTTCGAGCGTTGCGGCAAGTCCATCAGTACCGGGGTAATACGCGCGGTAGGTCGGCTTCGCGGCCGGTTCGTCGTTCTCGATGTATTCGGTCGAGATCGCCGGGCGCACGAAAATGAAATCGTTGTTGAAGTACGAACGGTGCAGGATCTTGCAGGAAACCGAATTAAAGAAGGTTTCCGCGCATTCCGGCTGACGGTGCGTGGTCAGGAGGCCGATGTAGTGCAGCTTGATCTGCTGCCACACTTCGCTGTCGATGTTCTCCGCGTCGTACTCGTCTTCGAGCAACTGCACGCATTCCTGCACGCGATCGTCGTACGACGTGATGCGGTCGCGCGCGAGCTTTTGCAGGCCGTGCCAGTCGCCGGCTTCGAACAGCGTCTTCGCGTGGATCGCCGCGTCGCGAAAGATCCGGTAGTGACGGTCGAACCCATCGAGCATCGTCTGCGCGACGTCGAAACCGATTTGCGACGATAACAGCTTGGGGAAGTGATTCATCACGCGCGCTCCGCAAACGCCGGTCAGAGTCAGGCCGCTTCAGGCAGGCTTCGCGTCGTGCCTGGCGCCATCGAGCAGCGCGCGCGCCTGCGCTTCATACTGCGCGAGATCTTCGAGCGTCGCGTCGAGATCTTCTCGCTGACGTTCGAGCACTTCGCGATGACGCGCGACCGTCGCGAGGAACGCGTGCAACTGCGGTACGGTATCGGTCGGTGATTCGTAGACGTCGAGCAGGTCACGGATCTCCGACAGCGTGAAGCCGAGCCGCTTGCCGCGCAAGGTGAGCTTCAGACGCGTGCGGTCGTGGCCCGAATAGACGCGCCGCAAGCCGCTCGAACCCTCGCGGCTCGGTGAGAGTAAACCCTGGTCTTCGTAGAAACGGATCGCGCGTGGCGTGACGTCGAATTCGCGCGCGAGCTCGGTGATCGTGTATTGCGTATTCATCGGGACATCTCGTGGCCGCTTGGTCGGCACAAAACCGGATTGGACGATAGAATCGACGTTTACGTTATCGTCAACCTGAGCGGAAAGCAACCACAACCCGGCCGACCGGCATCGCACACCTCGCCATGCCGGAGGGTCGTCGGAGGAAGACAGTCCCCATGAATGCACTCGAACACCAGCTCGAATACCCCTTCAACGACACGATGCCCGACGCGGGCCGCACGATGGAAGTCGCGCCCGGCGTGCTTTGGCTGCGCATGCCGCTGCCATTCGCGCTCGACCATATCAACCTGTGGCTGCTGCGCGATGAGGTCGATGGCCAGCAAGGCTGGACCGTGGTCGATTGCGGCATCACGTCGGACACGATCAAGGCGAATTGGGAGAGCGTGTTCGAATCGGTGCTCGACGGCCTGCCGGTGCTGCGCGTGATCGTCACGCATTGCCATCCGGATCACATCGGCCTCGCGCATTGGGTGTGCGGCGGTGGCGATAAAAAGCGTTGGGACGCGCGGCTGTGGATGACACTCGGTGAATACATGCAGGCGCGCGTGATGGCGACCGGCGGTGGCTCGAACGCGGGTGGCGAGGCCGCGGCGCGGCACTTCGCGCGGCACGGTCTGACCGACGCCGAATCGCTCGAAAAACTGCGCAATCGCAATAGCTACTACGCGAGCCTCGTGCCGGCGATTCCGGGGCAATACCGTCGTTTGCGCGAAGCCGAGGACGTGAGGATTGGCGGTAGGACGTGGCGCGTGGTGACGGGCTTCGGCCATTCGCCGGAACACTGTGCGCTGCACTGCGCGCAAACCGGCACGCTGATTTCCGGCGACATGGTGCTGCCGCGCATTTCGACCAACGTGTCGGTGTTCGATATCGAGCCTGAGGGTTCGCCGCTCGAACTGTATCTGGAGTCGCTCGGCCGCTACGAGACGATGCCTGAAGCTACGCTCGTGCTGCCGTCGCATGGCAAGCCGTTTCGCGGCGTGCGCACGCGCATTGAGCAACTGCGCGAGCATCACGACGCGCGGCTCGCCGAAGTGCACGAAGCATGTGCGGAAAAGCCGCGCAGCGCCGCCGATATCGTGCCGTTGATGTTCAAGCGCCAGCTCGATATCCATCAGATGACATTCGCGATGGGTGAGGCGCTCGCGCATTTGCATCTGCTGTGGCGGGCGGGGGATTTGAAGCGGACGCAGGATGCGGATGGGGTGATTCGGTTTGCGGCGGTGTGATCTCGGCCGTTGGCTGCTGGCATAGAAGCGAGGACGAATAGGTCCGCGCTACGCGGAGGGCACTGAGCGGCGCAGCGATGCCAGGCGTCCTTTCGTGCGAACTACTTCAACGGCAAGTCAGAGGCAGCGTCGCGTAGTTGTTGGGCTCGCCGGTTGTTGAGTTCGGAAACGCAAGCCAAACGGCCCAATTCGTGCGAATTGCCAGCCCCACCACCACTTAGCGAAGCTGCGAATTCGCATTGAGCCTTGCGGTACTCCGCGAATTTCCTGTTTGATGCGACGAGTTTTGCCCTGGCCTGGTTGACGTACTTGTTGTCTTCATCCCATTTGGAGAGGGTGCCAGCCATCTTCTCCTCGGCTCGTTTGAGGGCCTTCAGACTGGCCTCTGCTTTCTCTGCCAGACAGTCCCGCATTCCCGCTTGCGAGAACGCGCTGCATTCCTCGCGCAGAGCCCGTTCGCTTGCAACGGGAGCAGTTGAGGCCGCAAGGACCATTGTTGGCAGGTAGGCGGTCAAACCGAAACAGATCAGCTTCATTGTGCGCATAGGGCTACCTTTCCTTTGCGCACCATTGACAAAGCGTAATCAAGCTTCCTGGCGTAGTTGGGGTCGCCCCCTCCGTTGTAACGCTCCGCTATCACTGGCGCGGACATGGGACGCCAGCTTGTAACAGCGTTTTGAACTGAAGCTTTCCGGTACTTCAACACTTGTCCGGGGCACAGAACAGTGGCGGTGGGATTCAGCTTTTTTAACGTGTCGATCGTGGTGCCCTGAGCCCTCGCCATCTTGTCGAGGCTATCTCCTGGCCTCACGGCGATTTCGTAAACCTCAGGATCAGCACCAAGTACGCTTCTGTACTTAAAATGTGCCATGCGCATTAGCAAATAACCAATACCAGCACGAATGTTATACGCCGGTATCGTTCTGACAGAGGCCATTGTCAGCCGTCCTATCCAGGCTGACGGCACAATCAAATCACCGCCTTCTTTGCGTGAAAGCAGCGATGCTAATCCAGGATCGCCTGCAACCCCGATTTGCATCGGCTTGGCGTTCCACTGAGGATCGTGGGCACCTGTTTCGACCCACAACATCGCCTTGATAAGCTGCCAGTCCAAGGGAATGTACCCGGAATTGCCGCGAAGAGGGCGGTTGTACTCATGGACTGCCATCTGGATCTCGCAGTCCCAGGAATTCCATTTGGCATCGCTTACAGCCTTGCTAACGCCATCCTGCCACCGTTCAAATCCTGTCCTCGTTGGAGCTTGCATTGCCATAACCATTCCTTCTGCCAAAGTGTGGGCGGCTACTTTGCAAGCAATTATCAGCTTCTTGCCTGAGGAAAATTGCATTAGGCATCGGTCTGGCGGGCGAAGGCCCGAGATCACGTCGAAAAAAGGTTACGCAGTGTCAGATGCAACCAGCCAATTCGCGCGTTGAATAAAAAAAGCCCGGTTCAAAAACCGGGCTTTCTTGCAGGGCCGCCTGCGCTAACCGCAGCGCAAAATCACTGCACCACCACCGTCCCAAAATTCTGCCGACCAAACGGACTCACGTGATACCCGCTCACGTTCGTGCGCGTGATCGCGGCAGCGGTCGGATAGCCGAGCGGAATCCACAGCGCTTCGTCGTGGATGATCTGCTGCGCGGCTTCATACGCTTTCGTGCGCTTGGCGATATCGGACGTCGCTCTGCCCTCGGCGATCAGCTTGTCGAGGTCCTGATCGCAGAAGCGCGCGAAGTTGATGCCCGACTTCACCGCGTTGCAACTGAAGAGCGGCGACAGATAATTGTCCGGATCGCCGTTGTCGCCGGCCCATCCCATGAACAGCGTGTCATGCTGACCCTGCTTCGCCTCCTTGATCAGCTCGCCCCATTCGATCACCTTGACTTCCGCCTTCACGCCGATCTTCGCGAAGTCGGCCTGCAGGAGTTCGGCACCGGCCTTCGGATTGGGATTGAGCACGCTGCCATTCGGACGCACCCAGATCGTCGTTTCAAAACCGTTCGGATAGCCCGCGTCGGCGAGCAGCTTCTTCGCCTTCGCCGGGTCGTACGGCCAGCCCTTGATCGAGTGGTTGTAGCTCCACGTATTCGGCGGAAACGGGTTGACGGCCGGCGTCGCGGTGTTGTCGAACACGGTCTTCAGATATGTCGTGCGGTCGAACGCCATGTTCAGCGCGGCGCGCACCTTCTGGTTTTCAAGTGGCTTCTGCTGCGTGTTCAGCGCGACGAAGGCTGTCATGAACGCGGGCGTCTGCACGATCGCGAGCGACTTGTCGTTCTTCGCGTCGGCGAGATCCTGCGGCTTCGGCGACAGCGCGATCTGGCATTCGCCAGCCTTCACCTTCTGCGCGCGCACGGTCGCGTCCGGCGTGATCGCGTAGATCAGGCGCTCGATCTTCGGCTTCGGTCCCCAGTAGGTCGGGTTCGCGTCATAACGGATCACCGCGTCTTTCGTATAGCTTTTCAGCACGAACGGGCCGGTGCCGATCGGCTTCGCATTCAGATCGACCTGCTGGCCGGCCTTCAGCAACTGATCCGCGTACTCGGCCGAATAGATCGACGCGAAGCCCATCGTCAGGATCGACAGGAACGTCGCGTTCGGCTCGTTCAGCTCGAACTTGACCGTGTTGTCGTCGACCTTGGTAATCGACTTGATCAGCTTCGGCAGCCCCATCGATTGCGCATGCGGGAAGCCGCTCGCGCCCGCCACCTTGTGCCACGGATTGCTGTCGTTGAGCATGCGGTCGAACGTGAAGATCACGTCGTCGGCATTGAGCGCGCGGGTGGGCTTGAAGTAGTCGGTGGTTTGGAACTGCACGTTGGGGCGCAGGTGAAACGTGTACGTCAGGCCGTCGGGGCTCACTTCCCACTTGTCGGCGAGCGCGGGCACGACCTTCTTCGCGGCTTCGTCGAACGACACCAGCGAGTTGAAGATCACGTCGGCCGATGCATTCGTCGTGACGAGCGAATTGAACTGCACGACGTCGAAGCCGTCGGGGCTCGATTCGGTACAGACGGTCAACGGTTTGGCGAGCACGAGCGCGGGCGCAGTGAGCAGGATGGCGGCTGCGAGCAGTTTGAAGCGCATAGGATCTCCGGTAACGAGCGCAGTCAGGCAGTGCGTCTGGTTGTGTTTATGGCGGCGATGCGTGAGCGGGCAGGTCAGCGGTCCCGGCGCGCGCGTCGCCACGATTGTGATACGTTCCCGGCGCCGTCGTACAGGTCGGGCGATCCCGGCCTGAGGCCTGGGCGCCAGGCCTTCGAGGCCTGGCCGGCGGCGCGCCTTCGCGAAAGCTTATCGAAGGGCCATTTTGGCGACAACAATTTAATCGACATATCCATATGGGGGCGGCGCGGCCATGCTGCCGCCTCAGGCTGCGGCGGCCTGACGCAGCAGGTAGCCGATGCCACTTATTGCGCGCACGCCGTACCACGACGTCATTTCCCCATCGATCAGATCGATGCGCTTGCCGGTGAGACGCGGATCGCGCGCGAGCGCATCGCGATGCGCGGCCGTGAAGCGGTACGGCTCGCTCGACAGCAGCACGCGCTCGACCTGCGCGAGCCACGGCGCGTCGTCGAAGTCGAGCGTGGGGTAACGCGCGGCGCCCGCGCTGCCGCCGCGCACGTCGGGCAGCGTATGCCAGTTCACGAGGCGCAGCATCGCGGCGATATAGGTGTCGTGTGCGACGCTCATCCACGGTTCGCGCCAGATCAGGTACAGCACGCTCTGGGCGGCGAAGGCGTGAGCGCCGGCTTCGCGCAGACGCGCTTCGAGCGAGTCGCTCAAGCGCCGCGCTTCTTCTTCACGCCCGAAGATCGCGCCGAGCAGCGCGAACAGCGCGAGGTTGTCGTGCGGCGTCTGCGGATGGGTGACGACGATGTGCGGCACGAACGCGCGCAGTTGCTCGACGGTGTCGCGTTCGTTCTCGTCGACATTGACGATCAGATGGGTGGGGCGCAGCGCGCGGATCGCGTCCAGTTTGACGGCCTTCGTGCCGCCGACCTTCGGCACCGCCCGGACCTTGTCGCGCGGATGCACGCAAAAGCCGGTGCGCCCGACGATCTGCCGTTCGAGGCCGAGCGCGAACAGCGTTTCGGTGAGGCTCGGCACCAGCGACACGATGCGTGCGTCGGTGCCCGCGGATTCGTGCGCGACGCCGGCTGCATCGACCGCACGGGACTGCATGGCTTACTCGGTGGCGGCGCGCGGCTTGCGCGGCGCGCGTTCGAACACGCGGTCGTAGAGCCAGCGCGGCAGCACATGCAGCAGCATCGCGGCCACGCGCATCTGCCACGGAAACACCCCGAACGACGTCTGCCGTTCGACCGCTCGCGCGACCTTCGCCGCGAAACGGTCGGGGTCCATCAGGAACGGCATGTTGTACGGATTGTGCTCGGTCATCGGCGTGCGGATATAGCCGGGCGCGATCGTGACGACCCCGACGCCGAACGGCCGCATCTCGACGCGCAACGCCTCGAGATACTTCAGGGCCGCCGATTTCGATGCGCTGTACGCGCCCGAACCGGGCAAGCCGCGCACGCCCGCGACGCTCGCAATGCCGACCAGCGTGCCGCGCTTCGATGCGGCCATCGCGGCGGCAAATGGCTCGAACGTCGCGACCATGCCGAAGTAATTGATGTCCATCACCTCGCGGAACGTGCGCAGATCGCCGTGACCCGTCAGCGCGCCGCGGCTGATGCCGGCGTTGGCGATCACGACGTCCGGCAGGCCGTGCGCGGCGATGAAGCGCGCGGCCGCATCGGCGAGCGCTTCCGCGTCGCGCACGTCGACTGCATAGATCGAGACGGTGTTCTGGGGATGGGACCGCTGGAACGCGGCGAGCGCGTCGCCGCGGCGGGCGACGAGGCCGAGAATCGCGCCGCGCCGTGCGTATTCGCCGGCGAGCGCGAGGCCGATGCCGCTCGAAGCGCCGGTAATGAAAACCTTCAGCGGAGAGCTCATACCGGCGCCTCGTGATTACATCTTCTTGGCGCGGACTTGCGAGACGAGGTAGTCGAGCACCTGGATCGTGCCCGGCAGGGTGCCGGTCGCGGCCGGGCCGGTTTCATACTTGCCCTGCACCGCGAGCGTCGGCACGCCGTCGATCTTGTAGTCGTCGAGCAGCTTCTTGTCCTTCTGCAGCGCGCTTTGCGTCGAGAACGAGTTGTACGCTTCCATGTACTTCTTCGGATCGACGCCGAGCGTCGCGAGGTATTTGCTCTGGTCTTCCGGCGTCAGCAGATAGTTCTTGTTGACATGGATTTCGTTGAACACCTTCGGCGTCAGTTCGTTCGCGACGCCGAGCGCGTCGAGCGCGTGGTACATCTTCGAGTGCGGGATGAAGTCGTCGCGGAAGGCGACCGGCACGCGGCGGAACACGACGTCCGGGCCCTGCTTCTTGACCCAGGCTTCGAGGAACGGGTCGAATTCATTGCAATGCGGGCAGCCGTACCAGAAGAATTCGATGACTTCGATCTTGCCGGCCGGCACGTCGGTCGGTTGCGGCGAGGCCAGCACGGTGTAGTCCTTGCCGGCAACCGGCGCGGTCGGCGACGCATGCGCGCTGGCCGCGATCAGGCCTAGCGAGAGAAACAGGATGCTCAGCAGCTTTTTCATGTTGTGTAGACCCAGATAAGGCGGTAGCGCGGCGACGCCATGCGAAGGGCCCGTCGCCGCTGGTCGGATTCGGTGCGGCCGCCCGCCACAATACAGGTCGAAGCGGCCATCGTGCTTGTGACTCGCGCGCCGCGCCGATAGTTCGATGCGCCGTGCGAGCCGGCATTACCGTTTATTTATTGTTTGGTGAAGCGGATCACCGCG
This sequence comes from Paraburkholderia sp. 35.1, assembly GCF_050436525.1. Lineage (NCBI taxonomy): Bacteria > Pseudomonadati > Pseudomonadota > Betaproteobacteria > Burkholderiales > Burkholderiaceae > Paraburkholderia > Paraburkholderia sp. 35.1. Next base: position 2,203,562 of record NZ_JBNDMJ010000003.1, read on the forward strand.
GTATCGACACCCGCGTCCGACAGACGCTGACGACTCGAATTCATGTCCTCGAACTTCGAGAACGGCCCGATGCGCACGCGGTAGTACGTGACGCCGCCGGCATCGCGCTGCGTGACCTTCGATTCGAAGCCCTGGAACCCGAGGCGCGCGCGCTGCTGTTCGGCATCGGCGGCGGTCTTGTACGCGCCGACCTGCAGGAAATAGCCGGTGTTCGCCTCGCCCGGCGCCGGAGCGGCGGCCGGGCCCGGCTTGGCGTTGGCGAGCGTGGTCGCGCTCTTAGGCGCGGAGCCTGCCGCCGTGGCGGCCGGCGCGCTCGAGGTCTGCGGCTTCTTCGCCGGCGCCGGCGCGACGATGCCGCCGGTGCCGCCGGTGCCGCCGGTGCCGCCGGTGCCGTTCTCTTGCGCGGGATTCGGCGCGACCGCAGTGCCGTTGTTATTCGCGTTGCCGCCCGACGGCGGCACTTCGACGATCTGCGGTTCTTCGAGCATGCCCGACTGGGTCTGGGCGTTGGTCTGGCCCGGCGCGGTGTTCGGCGGAGCCGGTTGCGCGGCCTGCGGCACCGGCTGGCCCGGCGTCTTGCCTTGCAGCGGACGGTTCGGATCGTATTGCGGCTGGCTCGCACCGTTGTCGGTCGCCGCTGGCGGCGCGACCTTCGACACGAACGGCGTAGGTGCACGGGTGATATACAGCGCCACCACTACCGCGATCGCCAGGCCGACGATCAGGCCCAGCACGATGCCGAGAAAAGTGCCCCCGGTTTGCTTCGATTGCTTTGTTGTGCGGCGTGGTTTTGCCATCGTACGAATCACCTGCAAAAAGAATCCAGGAACGGCCGCCGATTATAACGACGGCCGCGCGCATATTACGCTGGAGGAGTTACATCTTGACGGGAGCGGAGACGCCGATCGTCGCGAGACCGTTGGCCAGCACCTGGCGCGTGGCCGCGAGCAGCGCGACGCGAGCGTTGCGTTCGGCCGCATCGTCGACCAGCACGCGCTCGGCACGGTCATTGTAGAACGAGTGAAATTCGCCGGCGAGTTCGCGCAAGTAGAAGGCGACCGCGTGCGGCGCGAGTTCGTCGGCGGCGTGCTGCAGCATGTCCGGGAATTCGGCGAGCTTGTTGAGCAGCGCCATCGAGCGCTCGCTCGTGAGCGGCGCGAAATCCACGCTTGCGAGCGCGTTCTCGTCGAGGCCGTAGCGCGCGTTGCACTCGGCGATCACCGAGCAGATGCGCGCGTGCGCATACTGCACGTAGTGCACTGGATTCTCGTCGTTCTGCTTCAGCGCGAGGTCGATGTCGAACACGAACTCGGTGTCCGCCTTGCGCGAGATCAGGAAAAAGCGCACCGCGTCGCGGCCGCGGCGGATGGTTTCCTCGTCGATCAGATCGACGGCCGCTTCCGAGCCCGGCGTCGCGCCGCCCGACCATTCGATCAGGTCGCGCACCGTCACGTAGCTGCCCGCGCGCTTCGAGATCTTCACCTCTTCACCGTTGCGCATGACCGTGACCATCTTGTGCAGGATGTAGTCGGGGTAGCCCTTCGGAATGCCGATGCCGAGACCCTGCAGACCTGCGCGCACGCGCGCGATCGTGCCGTGGTGATCCGAGCCCTGCACGTTGATGACCTTGGTGAAGCCGCGCTCCCACTTCGCGACGTGATAGGCGACGTCCGGCACGAAGTACGTGTAGGTGCCGTCGGTCTTGCGCATCACGCGGTCTTTGTCGTCGCCGTCGTCGGTGGTGCGCAGCCACAGCGCACCTTCCTGCTCGTAGGTCTTGCCCGCGGCGATCAGCGCGTCGACCGTTTTCTCGACGCGGCCTTCCGTGTACAGCGACGATTCCAGGTAGTACTGGTCGAACTTCACGCCGAACGCCTGCAGGTCCATGTCCTGCTCGCGACGCAGATACGTGACCGCGAAGCGGCGGATCGCCTCGAGGTCCTCGACGTCGCGCGCGCCGGTGACGGGCTCGCCGTCGCTCGCCTCGACCGTGATGCCGTTCAGATAGTCTTTCGCGATGTCGGCGATGTACTCGCCGTTATAGGCCGACGCGGGCCAGCCTTCGTCGCCGGGGGCGAGGCCGCGTGCGCGTGCCTGGGTCGACAGGGCGAGCGTGTGGATCTGCACGCCGGCGTCGTTGTAGTAGAACTCGCGGTGTACGTCCCAGCCCTGCGACGCGAGCACGTTCGCGAGCGCGTCGCCGAGCGCGGCCTGGCGGCCGTGGCCGACGTGCAGCGGGCCGGTGGGGTTGGCCGACACGAACTCGATCAGCACGTGCTTGCCGGCGTCGCGCCGTGAGCGGCCGTACGCGTCCTTCTCGGCGAACACGGCGGCGATCACGCCTTGCTTGGCGGCGGCCGTGAGCCGCAGGTTGATGAAGCCGGGGCCCGCCACTTCGGCGGTGTCGATCAGGCCTTTGGCCTGCGGATTGACGAGCAGCGCATCGACGATCTGTTGCGCGAGCTGGCGCGGATTGGCGCGCAGCGGCTTGGCGAGCTGCATCGCGACGTTGCACGCGACGTCGCCGTGCGCGGCGACTTTCGGGCGCTCCAGCGCGATGGCGGGCGAGACGAAGGCGGCTTCCGTCGCGCCTTGGGTGGCAGTCGCGACCTGCTTCACCGTCTCGGCGAGCAGTGTTTCGAGTGTGTGTTTGTGTGCGGGCAGCATGCTTGTTGCGAGTCCAGTGAGGCAATCCGGTAAGGCGGAAGAGGCGCCGGCCGAGGCCGGTGTCGCAAGCGTTGAACGCGGCAGCGCTTTGCGGCGCCGCCGGCAGAGTGTCCCCCAGGCGATGCGACGAGACGCGAGCAGCGCAACGCGGTGGACTCCGCTCGGCGGCCCGCCGGCACGCAGGCTCGCGCGGCATGCGGATCGCGGCCGATGGTTCGACGCCCCCGCTTGGCCCACGTGTGCGATGCTCGTCGAGCCTTGCCATACGTGGCGCTGGGCGGCGCGCTTTTCCGTTCAGACGGATTTTAGCAGGTGCTAATATGTTCAATGAGTTGCCCACGAGGGGCTGGGGCCGCCGCGCCTTGCCGGCGCCACGTCAGGCGCGCGCTGTTGCTGCCCTTGGGACGCTCATGCGTTAACCCGACATAACGAAAAAGGGAACAGTCATGCTGATTACTTTCAAGTGCCACGCCTGCCCGGACGTGATGATGCTGGAGAATCTGGCGCAGTATCTGGTCGGCATTGTCGGCAAACGCCTTGGGCAGCGGGGCGTCATTACTCACGACGAACTGGGCCCGGCCATCGAGAAGCTCGAAGCGGCGATCACCTCCGACAAGCAGGAGCGCGCCGAGCACGAGGGCCATTTCCACGAGGGCGAAGACGGCCGCGATCGTCACGAGATTCCGCCCGGTCTCGCGCAGCGCGCGTATCCGTTCCTCGACATGCTGCGCGCGGCGCAGAAGGAAAACGCGGATATCGTCTGGGGGCTTTGATTTCTGCTGGGTCCCGAGCGCCGCGGCCCGGTCTCGGAAGGCCTTCATAAGCGCTTTTGGGGCGCACTCAAAGAAAGGAGCCCGCTTGACGCGGGCTCTTTGTCATTCAGAGGGCTTGTCCGCCTTGCCGCTCACTGGCTCGCGGGGGCCGCCGACGCTGCCGTGCCTTTCTTCATCTTTTGCTTCTTCGCCTTTTTGACATGCGCCTCGGTGGGGGGCGAGTAGGAGCTGACCGCGCTCGATCCGCCCGGCGCGGCGGGTTGTGCGAGCGCCACGGAAGCGCCCGCGGCCAGCGAAACAGCGGTCAATAACAGTGTCAGCTTCTTCATACGATTTTTCTCCGTTGACGGTTGCAATTTCGGTGAGCCGGCGCGTTGTGCTCGCGCCTGACGGGATGAAAGCCGACTCAGTCTACAAAGCCGAAATTGCCGTGGCGCCAAATATTCTGTCTTTCGGACTCGATATAGTCGCGCACGCGCGGCTCGGGCCGCACGGCCCGGCCACGTATCGCTTCACGCTCAAAGCAACGGCGCCAACGCGCGCTCGGCGTCCGCTTTCGTGAGAGACATCCGCTGCGCGTAGTCGTCGAGCTGGTCCGCGCCGATCTTGCCGACCGAGAAATAGGTGCTGTCCGGATGCGCGAGGTAGAAGCCCGACACGCTCGCCGCCGGCAGCATCGCCAGCGATTCGGTCACGCTCATGTTGATTTCGTTCGCCTGCAGCACGTCGAACATGTCGCGCTTGACGAGATGGTCGGGGCAGGCCGGATAGCCTGGCGCCGGGCGGATGCCGCGGTATTTTTCGGCGATCAGCTCCTCGCTGGAGAGGTTTTCGCTGTTCGCGTAGCCCCACAGGTCGCGCCGCACGCGCGCGTGCAACGCTTCGGCGAATGCTTCGGCGAGCCGGTCCGCGAGCGCCTTCAGCATGATCGCGCTGTAGTCGTCGAGATCCTTCTCGAACTGCCTCTCCTTCACGTCGACGCCAAGACCCGCCGTCACCGCGAACATGCCGATGTAGTCGGCGACGCCCGAGTCCTTCGGCGCGATGAAGTCGGCCAGCGAGCGGTTCGGCCGCATCACCCCGTCGACCACCGGCCGCACGCTCTGTTGACGCAGATTGCGCCACGTCAGCGCGACTTCGGTGCGCGATTCGTTCGTGTAGATTTCGATGTCGTCGTCATTCACCGTGTTGGCTGGCAACAGCGTGATCACGCCGTTGGCCTGCAGCCAGCGGCCCTGAATCAGGCGCGCGAGCATCGACTTGCCGTCGGAGAACACGCGCCGCGCCGATTCGCCGACGATCTCGTCATTGAGAATCGCCGGATATGGGCCGGCGAGATCCCACGTCTGGAAGAACGGACCCCAGTCGATATAGTTCGCGAGCTCGTTCAGATCGAAGTTCTTGAACACGCGCCGGCCGATGAACTTCGGCTTGACCGGCTGATAGCCTGCCCAGTCGATCTTCGTCTTATTGGCGCGCGCTTGCGCGAGCGTGACCATCGGCTGTGCCTTTTTGTTCGCATGCTGATCGCGGATGCGGTTGTAGTCGGCGTTCAGTTCGTCGATGTACTTCGCGGCGCCCTCGTCGGACAGCAGGCTCGAGGCGACCGATACCGAGCGCGACGCGTCCGGGACGTAGACCACCGGCCCGTCGTAGTGCGGAGAGATCTTCACCGCCGTGTGCACACGCGAGGTCGTCGCGCCGCCGATCAGGAGCGGAATCTTCTTGACGCGGAAGTAGTCGTCGCGCTGCATTTCCGATGCGACGTAGGCCATTTCTTCGAGACTCGGCGTAATCAGGCCCGACAGCCCGATGATGTCCGCGCCCTCGACCTTCGCCTTCGCGAGGATCTCGCTGCACGGGACCATCACGCCCATGTTGACCACTTCGAAGTTGTTGCACTGGAGCACGACCGACACGATGTTCTTGCCGATGTCGTGCACGTCGCCCTTCACGGTCGCGATGACGATCTTGCCCTTGGCGCGCACGTCGCCGCCGGCCGCCGCGAGCTGGCGCTTTTCTTCCTCGATGAACGGGATCAGATGCGCGACCGCCTGCTTCATTACGCGCGCCGACTTCACGACCTGCGGCAGGAACATCTTGCCCTGGCCGAACAGGTCGCCGACGATGTTCATGCCGTCCATCAGCGGACCTTCGATCACGTTGATCGGACGGCCGCCTGCAGCGGCGATCTTCGCGCGCACTTCCTCGGTGTCTTCGACGATGAACGTGGTGATGCCGCTCACGAGCGCATGCGCGAGACGCTTCTCGACCGGCTGCTTGCGCCACTCGAGGTTCTCTTCCTTCTTCGCGGCGCCGCTTTTGAACTTGTCGGCGATTTCGAGCAGGCGGTCGGTGCCGTCTTGACGGCGATTCAGCACGACGTCTTCGACGAGCTCGCGCAGTTCGGGATCGAGTTCGGCATACACGCCGAGCTGGCCCGCGTTGACGATGCCCATGTCCATCCCCGCCTGGATCGCGTGATAGAGGAACACAGTGTGAATCGCCTCGCGCACCGGATCATTCCCGCGGAACGAGAACGACACGTTCGACACGCCGCCGCTCACCTTCGCGTACGGCAGGTTCTGCTTGATCCAGCGGGTCGCCCCGATGAAGTCGACCGCATAGTTGTTGTGTTCCTCGATGCCGGTCGCGATCGCAAAGATGTTCGGATCGAAGATGATGTCCTCGGGCGGAAAGCCGACTTCGTTGACGAGCACGTCGTACGAGCGCTTGCAAATCCCGGTCTTGCGCTGGAACGTATCGGCCTGGCCCTGTTCGTCGAACGCCATCACGACCGCAGCCGCGCCATAGCGGCGAATCAGCTTCGCATGATGAACGAACGCTTCCGTGCCTTCCTTCAGCGAGATCGAGTTGACGATCGCCTTGCCCTGCACGCACTTGAGACCCGCCTCGATCACGTCCCACTTCGACGAGTCGATCATGATCGGCACGCGCGCGATGTCCGGCTCCGACGCGATCAGATTCATGAAGCGGACCATTGCCGCTTTCGAATCGAGCATCGCCTCGTCCATGTTGATGTCGATTACCTGCGCGCCGTTCTCGACCTGGTGGCGCGCGACGGCCAATGCTTCGTCGAACTGATTGTTCAGGATCATTCGCGCGAACGCTTTCGAGCCGGTCACATTGGTGCGTTCGCCAACGTTGATGAAGAGCGTCCCGGACGTGACGTTGAACGGCTCGAGGCCGGCAAGGCGCATGGTGTGATCGGTCATGGCGTGTGTGCGAGTCGGGTGCGTGCGTTAAGGGACGTGCAGGACGTGCAGGACGTCGGGGCGAAGTGTTTCAGGCGGGCTCAGGCCGCGTCGCGATACTGGCTCGGCCACTTGCGCGGCTTCAGCTCGGCGAGCGCCTTCGCGATCGCCGCGATGTGCTCGGGCGTCGTGCCGCAGCAGCCGCCCGCGATGTTCACGAGCCCCGCTTCGGCGAATTCCTTCAGCAGGCCAGAGGTATCCGCGGGCAATTCGTCGAAGCCGGTGTCGCTCATCGGGTTCGGCAGGCCGGCGTTCGGATAGCACGACACGTAGGTGTCGCACAGCTTCGCGAGCTCGGCGATGTACGGACGCATCAGCGCCGCGCCGAGCGCGCAGTTCAGGCCGAACGTGAGCGGCTTCGCGTGACGCAACGAGTTCCAGAAGGCCTCGACGGTCTGGCCCGACAGAATGCGGCCCGACGCATCGGTGACGGTGCCCGAGATCATGATCGGCAGACGCTCGCCGGTGTTTTCGAACAGCTCGTCGAGCGCGAACAGTGCGGCCTTCGCATTCAGCGTGTCGAAGATCGTTTCGACGAGGAACAGGTCCGCGCCGCCGTCGAGCAGCGCTTTCGCCTGCTCGTAGTACGCGGCGCGCAGTTCGTCGAAGGTCACGTTGCGCGCGCCCGGATCGTTGACGTCCGGCGAAATGCTGGCGGTTTTCGGCGTCGGGCCGATCGCGCCGGCGACGAAGCGCGGCTTGTCCGGCGTTGCGTATTTGTCGCACGCGGCGCGCGCGAGCTTCGCCGATTCGATGTTCATCTCGACGGCGAGCGATTCCATGCCGTAGTCGGCCTGCGCGACCGTGGTCGCGCCGAACGTGTTGGTCTCGATGATGTCCGCGCCCGCCGCGAGATACTGCTCGTGAATCTCGGCGATGATCTGCGGCTGGGTAATCGACAGCAGTTCGTTGTTGCCCTTGATGTCGCGCGCGTAGTCCTTGAAGCGCTCGCCGCGATAGCTGGCTTCGTCGAGCTTGTAGCGCTGGATCATCGTGCCCATCGCGCCGTCCAGAATCAGGATGCGCGAGTTCAGCAGCGCGGGCAGCGCTGCGCCGCGGGTGTAGGCGGGCTCCGAACGGACTGGCGTGATGGATTGAGCAGGCTGGGTCATGGCGGACGAGGGCTTGCGCCGGCGTTGGCGGAAAGCCTGTCATTGTAGCCGCAGCCGGGCGGATGCGCCCGGCGCGGAGGAGAGTGCGAGGCGCGGCCGGCAAAATCGACCGATACGAACGCGCCGCGCCGGGAATTCAGAAACGCGCTAACCAACGAGGCAATAAAAAACGGCCCGGCAAGCCAAAGCCTGCCGGGCCGTTTCGCTGCCGCCGACTGCTTGATGGAACCCGCCGGCAAAGCCGCGCGGTGCGGTCGATCGATGTCGCCAGAGCGCCAGCTGAACACCTCCAGTCAATGCAGGACCACCGGTTGATGCATCAGACTGTCGAATTGACCGAGGAATTCATCAACCTCGTCGAGCGTCGGCTCGCCTTCGATCAGCTTTTGCACATGCTCGCGAAAACGCGCCGCCATTGCCCCGTCGATGTAGATTTCGCGCTGCATGTTCTTGTCGACAATCTCGTAGCCGCCCGACTTCATGGCAAGCAGACCTTCCTGCGGAGGAAACTCGACGACACAGTAGTTAGGGCTGTTATAGATCATTTGCATGGCGACACTCCTTATTTCCGTTGGGCTCCTGCCCTTTTCTGGACCGTAGGTGGAGCATGTGGGATGGAATTCAAGGGGTGGGTCCGGACGACGCAAGTAAAAACTCCGGACCTGACGGTTAGACTCGCCGCTCCAGAAACGATTCAAGCAAGGCGGCAAAACGCTGTGATTGCTCGATTGGCGCGAGATGCGCGGCGTCCAGCAACTCGAAGCGGGCGCCCTCGATCGCCTCCGCTATTGCCTGCGTAGCAGCAGGGGGCGTGCCAGTGTCGTGACGTCCGGCCACCGTCAGCGTCGGCGAGCGGATTGCGCCGTGCTGGCCGCGAAGGTCGAAATCGCGCAGTGCCTCGCAGGCCATCGCAAAACCTTCCGGCGAGGTGCGCGCAAATGTCTCACGGATCGGCTCGACCGCTTCGGGATGGCCGGCCTGAAAGTCGGGCGTGAGCCAACGCGCGATCGTCGACGGTAACAGCGCCTCCATGCCGTCGCTGCGCGCGGTGTGGGCGCGCTGATTCCACAACTCACGGTTCTCGGGCGGAGTGCCGCCGGTGCTGTCGGCAATCGTCAGCGTGTCGATGCGCGATGGATGGTCGAGCGCGAACTGCTGCGCAATCATGCCGCCGAGCGACAGGCCGACCAGGTGCGTCGTCCGCGCGCCGAGGGCATCGAGCAGTTTGGCGAGATCGTCGGCCAGATCGCGCATGGCGAACGGCTCGCGCGCAGCCGCGCTGTGGCCGTGGCCGCGCACGTCGTAGCGCAGCACCGTGTAATCGTCGCGGAAATAGCCTGCCATCTGATCCCAGATGGAAAGATCGCCGCCCAACTGATGGATGAACGTGAGCCACGGGCCGCCGCCTTCGTTGCTCAGCACGTAGCGTGTGTCGATACCGTTGATGTTCACTTGCATGCGGACTCCTTTGAAGGAAACGCAGTGAAAAAGCGCGGTGGGTCGCCTCGTTCGCGCGAACGGGGCTCCATTGACTTGCGAGTCAGCGTTGCAAAGGAAGTTTCGCCGATCTCGTGCGGATCTGCTCGTGACACTGTGTCACGAAAAGTGTCACGGTTTGATGATGGTCGGAGCGGTCGAATCGACCGGTGCAACTGGGGCGGCCTCGGGTGTTACTGCCGATGCGTCGGCCGGCGCCGGCGTTGCAGGGCCCGTGGCAGCGGGGGCTGCGGGTGCAGCAGGCGTGGCCGGCGCGCCACCATTGCCGCGGTCATCCGGCGACGTGCCATCGACATTCAGCTTGCCGCGCCACACCAGTTCGAACTGGGTACCGTTCGGCTCCGTCTGCAGTATGCGCGCCGGCAGCCAGCCAAGGGACGGGGCGAGCCACACATCGACGCGGCGCTGGTCGCCATCGTGGCGCGGCAGACGTTTGAAGTGACGCGTCTGCAGATAGCCTTGCGCGGCGCGGATCGTTTCGTCGCCGATCGTCTCGATCGGCCAATTCTCCCCGCTATCGGTATCGACGACGAAAAACTGTCGCGTCACGCCAGGCTTATAGGCATCAGGATCGCCGCGCACGAGGCTCGCGAGCTGCATCACGACACTGAAGCGATCCTGCGCGCCGTCGGGCAACGGCAACGAGGCGGGCGTGCGCGTAAAGCCAACCTTCTTGTCGTTGCGATTGAAGATCGCGATGTCTTCGGCGCGACGGCCACGCTTTTCGCTGTACTGCGCCGGCGCGAGGCCAAAGCCATCGATGCCGCCGTGGCTCGAAAACACGAACGGACCGACGAACGGCAGCGGCACTGATACGACCATTTCGTAGCCCTGCCCGTCGCTCGCCCAATGGATCGTGCCGGGCGCGTTCCGCACGCCGTTGTAGAACGTGTCGTAGTCGAGTTCGGCCGACGGCGGTACCGAAAACTTCACTCCCTGCGACGCTTGCGGCGCGCTGGCCGCGGCAGGGGCGCTCGCGACGGCGCCACTGGCATTCGCATGGGCCGGTGGATTCGCGTTCGCGGTGGCGGGTGGCGCGCTAGCCGCCACCTCCGATGCCGGCGTGGCCGCGGGCTCGTTCGGTTTGGCCGGTTGCAACGCGGTCATCACATGCTGCTCGCGCGGCGGCCTCGCCGCGGGCTTGCGAGCTGGCGCGGGCGGATGCGGTGCCGGCACGGCGGGCTGTCGCGCGGGTTGACGCTCGACCCTTTCGGGCGTCAGCAGCACGACCTGCACCGGCACATGCTCGCGATTCGCCGGATTCAGATCCACGCGATTGCGCTCGAACCATTGCGCCGCGATCCAGTGCACAACCGCGACGGCCGCGAGGACGGCGATCCAGCGCCACGCGCGCGCGCCGCGTCCCGGCCCGCTACCAAAAGCGGGCAGGCGATCATGACGGCGGTTGGCGGAAGCAAAATCCATCGGCGCTTGAATCGGTGAGAGCGTGAAAGGATACGGTGCGTATCAACCGTTGTCACCACGCGGGGTCGCGCTATAGCCGAGTTCGTACGACAGCTTGTGCGCGCATTCGCGCAGCGCGGTATCGATCTCGCCGCCCCAGCGGATATCGAACGCCCCTTCATGGCCGAGCGCGACGAGACCGAGCGCGAGTTCGCCGGTCGAATCGAACACCGGCAACGAAAACGCGTGGATCGTCGGCAGCAGCATGCCTTCGACGCGCGCAGCCTCGTGCTCGCGCACCTCGGCGAGCACCTTGTCGAACTCTTCGCGGGTGCGTGGCGCGCCGCTATACGACGAGCGCCGCGAGTCGGTCAGCTCGCGCTCGAGCATCACGGCGGTCTTGCCGGACGGCAGGTAGGCGGCGAACAGCAGACCGGTCGCCGAACTGAGCAAGGGCATCACGTCGCCGAGCTTCAGCGACGCCTTGGCCGGATAGCTCGACTCCATCCAGTGCACCATCGTCGGTCCCTGATTGCCCCACACCGCGATGCCGACGGTCAGGTCGAGCCGGTCGCGCAGTTCGGCGAGCGCGATGCGCGCGAGCTTCACACCGTCGACGCGAGCAAGCCGCGCGAGCCCCAGCTGCAAAGCGAAGCCGCCGAGTTCGTAACGGCCCGACAGCGGGTCCTGCGCGACCACGCCGAGACGCAGAAAGCTGACCAGATAGCGATGCGCCTTCGCCGGACTCATGCCCGCGCGCTGCGCGAGATCGCGCAGCATCATCGCGCGCGGCTCGTGGGTCAGCACGTCGAGCAGCCTGAAACCGACCTCGATCGACTGGATGCCCGAGCGCAGTTTTTCTTCGCCGGGTTCGCCGGGTTCGTCATCGGCGCCGGTTGCGTCGGTTGCATGGGCGGGATCGAGCAGATCGTCGGCGGACGCGGGGTCGGTGCGGGTGCGGATCGTGCCGGAGCGGGCGTTGGCGGACATGTGCAAAAGGCGCGGGCAGCGCGTTCGGTGATCGTAATTGGAGACGGCTACGGTGACACGACGACGAACACGCAGATATTGGGCCGCGCCGATTCACCATCGTAGAATACATTCCTTCCATCGTCACTAATACACGGTTCACAGCTCTATGAAACTTGCCTCGCTGAAGGACGGCACGCGCGACGGTCAACTGATCGTCGTGTCCCGCGACCTGCACACGGCGGCCATCGCCGACGCGATCGCGCCCACGCTGCAGCGCGTGCTAGACGACTGGGCCTTCTACGCGCCGCAACTGCACGACCTTTACGATGCGCTGAACCAGGGCCGTGCGCGCAACAGCTTTTCATTCGACGCCAAAGAGTGCATGGCGCCGCTGCCGCGCGCGTTCCAGTGGGCCGACGGCTCGTCGTACGTGAACCACGTCGAGCTCGTGCGGCGCGCGCGCGCGGCGCGCAAATGCCGCGCGAATTCTGGACCGACCCGCTGATGTACCAGGGCGGTAGCGACGACTTCATCGGCCCGCGCGACGACGTGGCGTGCGCATCGGAAGAGTACGGCATCGACTTCGAGGCCGAAGTCGCGGTCGTCACCGGCGATGTGCGGATGGGCGCGACGCCCGAGCAGGCCCTGCGCGGCGTGCGGCTGGTCACGCTCGTCAACGACGTGTCGCTGCGCAACCTGATCCCCGCCGAACTCGCGAAGGGCTTCGGCTTTTTCCAGAGCAAGCCGGCCACCTCATTCGCGCCGGTCGCCGTGACGCCCGACGAGCTCGGCGAACACTGGCGCGAAGGCCGCGTGCATCGGCCGATGATCGTCCACTGGAACGGCAGGAAGGTCGGCCAGCCCGACGCGGGCACCGATATGGTGTTTCACTTCGGTCAGCTGATCGCGCATGCCGCGAAAACGCGCAATCTGCGTGCTGGTGCCATCGTCGGTTCGGGCACGGTGTCGAACAAGGACGCGAAACGCGGCTACTGCTGTATCGCCGAGAAGCGCTGCCTCGAAACGATCGAGCACGGCGCGCCGCAAACGGAGTTCATGAAATACGGCGACACCGTGAGGATCGAAATGTTCGACGATGCGGGCAAGTCGATTTTCGGTGCGATCGAGCAGAGCATCGCGCCGCTCGAATGAAGCGCGGCGCTCACGCGGCAATGCTGTGACGCGGGCGGCACGCGCGAAAGGGTTTCGCCCGATGCCGCCACTTGCGCGCGCGGCTACACTGCGGCAAACATCACAACTAAAACCCCGACGTGAGGAGGAAGACAGCATGCCGCGATTGGACTTCTCCGCAGCTGGACGTCGGCGCGCTTGCGCGTCGCCCGTTGAAGCGCGCACGAGCGCGCGTGGCTTGCGTCAACGTTTCAATCGCACCGATCCGAGCGTGACCGGCCAGGTGCTGAAGATTCTCGCGACCCACCCCGACGCGGTAGTGGTCGGCGCGGCCGGCACGCCTGCCGCGTTGCCGCCGAAAACGCTGCGCGAGCGAGGCTACAAGGGCGTCATCTATCACAACCACGGCGTCGGCAATAACGACTTCCTGCGCGTGTGCGGCGCCGATTGCAACGGCACCTTCCTGCCCGCGAGCCCGGTGCTGGTCGCCGCGCAATTGCCGGCCGATCATCCGGCGAAGGGTCTCGCCCGCGATTACATCGCACGCTTCGAGGCGCGGCACGGGGCGGGCAGCGTGTCGGCATTCGGTTCGTACACGTCGGACGCGGGCGCGTTGCTCGAGCATGCGATTCCGCTCGCGCTGAAAGCCGGCGCGCCCGGCACGACGCCGTTTCGCCGCGCGCTGCGCGAGGCGCTCGAAGGAACACGCGGTCTCGCGGACACCAATGGCGTCGTCAACATGAGCGAGGCCGATCATCTCGGGCTCGATCAGCGCGCCCGCGTGATGGTCGAAATCACCAATGGCAAGTGGCTTTATCAGCCGCATTGAACGGGGCGCGGCGTTGCGCGCGCGACTGAACGAATCTCCTCCGGACTGCTCACCATGCCTCAGCCATCGCAACCGAACGACGCGTACTACGCGCACTACCAGTCGCTGCGTTTGCAGCGTCATCAGCATGGCGTGCTCGAAGTCGTGATGAGCGGCGAGGGCGCGAATAAAAGCGGCCTCGCGACCGCGAACGCACGCATGCATTACGAGCTCGCGGAAATCTGGCGCGATATCGATCGCGATCCCGATACGCGCGTCGCGATCATTCGCGGCGAGGGTAAAGGCTTTTCGGCCGGCGGCGATCTGCAGCTCGTCGAGGACATGGCGAACGATTTCGAGGTGCGCACGCGTGTGTGGCGCGAAGCGCGCGATCTCGTCTACAACGTGATCAACTGCGGCAAGCCGATCGTGTCGGCGATGCACGGGCCGGCGGTCGGCGCGGGGCTCGTCGCGGGGCTGCTCGCCGATATCTCGATCGCGGCGAAGACGGCCCGCATCATCGACGGACACACGCGCCTGGGCGTCGCCGCGGGCGATCATGCGGCGATCGTCTGGCCGCTCCTGTGCGGCATGGCGAAGGCGAAGTACTACCTGCTGCTGTGCGAGCCGGTGAGCGGCGAGGAGGCGGAGCGCATCGGGCTCGTGTCGCTGGCCGTCGACGAAAGCGATCTGCTGCCGAAGGCGTTCGAAGTCGCGCGCAAGCTGGCCGACGGTTCGCAGACCGCCATCCGCTGGACCAAGTACGCGTTGAACAACTGGCTGCGCACGGCGGGGCCGGCGTTCGATACGTCGCTCGCGCTGGAATTCATGGGCTTCGCGGGACCCGAGGTGCGCGAAGGCCTGAGCTCGTTGCGCGAGCGGCGCGCGCCCGATTTTGGCGCGGGCGGTCCACGTAACGACCAACGATCGTGATGTCATACCCCACACGGTATGATCGAATCGACGCGCGCGGCATCGCGCGCTCCACCTATCATCCAGCACCGAGGCGACAACCATGACCGACACCACTGGCTCCGCGCCGCCCTTTCCCGGCTTCCCCGGTTTTCCGCCCGCTGAAATGCTCGATCGCATGTGGAGCATGATTCGGCTGTCGCCGTTCGGCGCCGCCATGACGGGCGCGCAGCCGGGTGGGGGCACGAGTCCGTCGCTGTCGATGATGTCCGACATGATGGCGCCGCTCACGAGCGTCGAGGAGCTCGACAAGCGCATCACCGACATGCGCGCGGTCGAGCAATGGCTGAAGCTGAACCTGAGCATGCTGCAGTCGGCGATCCAGGCGCTCGAAGTGCAACGTGCGACGCTCGCGACGCTGCGCGCGTTCGGCGCGTTCGCGCAATCGTCGATGTCGCACGCGGCGGCTGCTGCGTCGGGTGCCGCCGCGAGTGACGCGCCGAACACCGCCCCGAGCCCCGCCCGGGCGCCGAGTTGGACGAAGCCGGCCGAGCCCACGCCCGAAAGCGCCACGCAGGCCGACAGCGACGAAGAGGAAGCGCCCGCGGCGCCCGGCTTCGATGCGTCCGCGTGGTGGAATCTGCTGCAATCGCAGTTCAACCAGATCGCGCAGTTCGCGATGACGCAGCCGTCCGTCGCGGTCGCCGCGGCGGGCGGGGGCACGCAGGGCAAGCCGGAAGCGTCGAAGGCCGCGGATGCGTCGGGCGCCGATGCGTCGGGCGCCGCCGCCCAAAACGCGAAGCCCGCCGTCAAACGGCCGGCGGCGAAGCGCGCCGCGCCGTCGGCCAAACGCGCGGCTGGAACGAGCGCGGCAACGCCGAAAAAGTCGACGTGAGCCGGACGGCGCGCCGGGAATCAGTGGCCGTTGATGAAGGCGACTGATCGGCTGCGTTTTTCCCTATTCCAGCGCCGGCGGTTTCCGCCCGCGCGAATCGCCGACTTTATTGAGAGAAGTCAATGCCACAGTGCGCTCGCGCCGCTTCTGTCACGGGTTTCGTGGGAGGCGCGTGCTATCATCGTGTAAGCTTGATCTGGCTTTGGGGTGTGCGCCGAAAACAACCAATCCCGCCGCCCTCGCGTCATTCGCCGCCGGCGCTACCGGTGCAGGGCGGGACGGTGCGGTTGTCGACCCAGACTGGCTCGACCTCAGGCAAAGGGTATCCCTCCCCCACGGTTGGCCACGGCGCCTGATTCACGCTTCAGGCGCCAATGCAAAAGCCCGGACTTCTTTGCTGCCCGATGCTTCTGGGCGGCTGATTAACGCGTAAAATTGAATGCTTGGCCGATAAACGGCGCGTCCGTTCGTCGTAGATAAAACGGCTACACGTAGCAGCAACAGACACACACAGTATGTGCAGAACAGGGGTGGGACTATGAACACCATGCTTTATCCGGAACTTTACAAATCGCTCGAATCCGTTCGATGGGACATGGAGAAGGACATTCCCTGGGACAAATTCGATGCATCGCTGTTGACCGATGAGCAAGCCGCGACGATCAAGATGAACGCGATCACGGAATGGTCGGCGTTGCCCGCCACGGAAATGTTTCTGCGTGACAATCATCACGACAGCGATTTTTCCGCATTCATGAGCGTGTGGTTCTTCGAGGAGCAGAAGCACTCGCTGGTGCTGATGGAATACCTGCGCCGCTTCAAGCCGGAACTGGTCCCGACCGAAGAGGAACTGCACGCAGTGCGCTTCGAGTTCGATCCCGCACCGCCGCTCGAAACGCTGATGTTGCACTTCTGCGGCGAAATCCGCCTGAATCACTGGTATCGCCGCGCCGCCGAATGGCATACCGAGCCAGTCATCAAGCACATCTACGAAACTATCTCGCGCGACGAAGCGCGCCACGGCGGCGCGTATCTGCGCTATATGAAGAAGGCGATGGCGCAAACCGGCGACATCGCGCGTGCCGCGTTCGCGAAGATCGGCGTGCTGATGGCGTCGGCGCGTCGCACCGAAAAGCCGCTGCACCCCACCAACCTGCACGTGAACCAGGCGCTGTTCCCGCGCGACACGATCCAGTCGCGTCTGCCGGATCCGGAATGGCTCGAGCGCTGGCTCGACGAGCAGATCCGTTTCGACGACGGCTGGGAAAAGAAGGTCATCGAGCGCATTCTGCACAACCTGTCGCTGCTGTTCGAACGCACGTTCAACACCGCGCAGGAACTGAACCGTTATCGCAAGGAAGTGGTCGCGCGTCTGCAAGCCGCAGAACAAAACCCGGCGCAGCAGCAGCCGGCGTAACGACTCAGGCGTTTCAGCACCGTATCAAACGGCGGTCCGGCAAGCGTGAGCTTGCCGGACCGTTTTGCTTCGGGCCGTCCACCGTGTATCGTGACGGCACTTGGCATTCCCTGTTCCCGTCACGCCCCAACTCCCTAATTCCCCAACTCTGTGACCGTGCGATGACCGCCATCTTTGAACGCAAGATTCTGACGCGCGATGCCCTGGTGAAGCTTCGTCCTTCGCTGCGCGCGCCCGTCGTGTTTACGAACGGCGTGTTCGATATCCTGCATCGTGGTCACGTGACCTATCTGGCCGACGCAAAGGCGCTGGGCGCGTGCCTGATCGTTGGTGTCAATAGCGACGCGTCGGTGCGGATGCTCGGCAAAGGCGACGACCGGCCGATCAACAACGAGGCCGACCGCATGGCTTTGCTAGCGGCGCTGGAAAGCGTCGATTACGTGGTGGGCTTCGGCGAGAAGACGCCGGTCGAGCTGATTTCCGCGCTGCGCCCGGACGTGCTCGTGAAGGGCGGCGACTACGACATGGACGCGCTGCCCGAATCGGTGCTCGTGCGCGGTTGGGGCGGCAAGGCGCTCGCGATTGCGTTCGAGCACGATCGCTCGACGAGCGCGCTGTTGAAGAAGGTGCGGACGCAGGGTTGATGCCGCCCATTACCGCAAAACGCGCGGCGCACTGCTGAACTTCTAACCGATCGCGTCGCTCACCTGATTACTGCGGCAACTCCGATGTCGAAATCGGCGCCTGCGGCGCGGGTCCGCCGACCACCGCCTGGTCGGCCGCATCGGCGGCGCTGACCGGCCGCACCTTCAGCCAGTCCGGATGAATCTGGCGGTTCAGATGATTCGGCTCGCGTCCGCTGGCGGTGGGTGTGGGGCCGAAGGCGCCAAGCAGCGCGACGAAAGCCAGCACGTTGACAACAATCAGAATGGCGATCGGCCAGCGAAGCATTGTGGGTGTTTCCAATTCAGAAAGAAGTTGAGCCTGGGGCGTGCGGGAGAAACTCGGGTTCGGAAAATGGGCGGCGAATTGCGCTCAACTCAGGCGCACGTTCTACACGTACATCACGCGCGACCCGGTCGTGAATCGAACGTTAGCCACGGCAGGCAATCAGCCGCTTTGCCGCGCCGTATCCTCGGCTGCGATCAGCGCAAGCCCTGACAGCACCAGCGAATCGTGGCGAGTATGCGGCACTTTCAGGGCGCTCGCCACTTCGTCGGCGGCGCCGCCGCTGACTACGAGACGCACCGGCACCTGCCACTCATCCTGCAGGTCCCGCCACATCCGCTCGATCAATCCGGCCTGCGCCAGCGTGCAGCCCGCCGACAGCGAGCGCGGCGTATCCGTTGCGAAGAACGGCCCGCGACGGACCGCGCCGGTGGTATCGGCGGCGTCGAGCAGGCCGCGCGCGTGCGCGGCGTCGAGCATCGGCAGTTGCGCGGTGTGCTCACCGAGCGAGCGCATCATCAGCGTCCAGCCCGGCGCAATCAATCCGCCGATAAATGCGCCATCGGCGCGCAAGGCCTCGAGCGTCGTCGCGGTGCCGAAGGTCGCGAGCAGCAGATGCTCGCCGGGAAAGGTCGCGTGCGCGCCGATCATGCCGGCCCAGCGGTCGCTGCCGAGCGAGTCCGGTGTCGTGTAGCAATTGGTCACGCCGCATCGACGAGCACTTGCGCGGATCGTCGCGAGCGGCAGTCGCGGCCAGTGCGCGTCGACGAGCGCCGCGATGTGCGTCGCGACCTCCGCGCCCGCGACGTTGGAGAGCCACGCGCCGCATGGCGCCGGCCAGTCAGTCCAACTGGGTTGCGCACCCGACCGCGCGCGTGGCCCGGCAAGGTCGTCATGCGCGAGCGCGCCGCTCGCCAACTGCGTCCCATCGGGCTGCACCAGCGCCCACTTGATCCGGCTATTGCCCGCGTCGATCAGCAGATATGGCGCGCGCTGACTCATGCGACACCGTGGGCGAGGCGCAGCGACACGTCGCCGGTCGCGATGCTCTGGCGGCCCTCAGCCGTATCGAGCAGCAACTGGCCACGCTCGTCAACGCCCGCCGCCACGCCGCGCGCGAGCTCCTGGCCTTGTTCGAGCAGCACGACCTCGCGGCCCGCGTAAGCATGCACCGCGTTCCAGCGCGGCTGGAACGGCGCGAAGCCTTCGGCGCCGAAGCGCTGCAGCATCGGTTCGAGCGCGTTCAATTCGGCTGCCAGCGTATCGGTCAGATTCGCGTTCGGCAGCGCCCGTTGCAACGCGGTCGGCACGGTGCCGAGCGCCTGCGGCGGTACCTCGGCGTTCAGCGCGCCCACCTTCGCCGCGAGTTCGTCGGCGCCTTTCACGTTGGTGCCGATGCCGATCACGACCGCGCTCGCGTCGTCGGTGCTCCACGCGGTTTCGATCAGGATGCCGGCGAGCTTGTCGCCTTCGAGCAGCACGTCGTTCGGCCACTTCAGCGCGATCTGTCCGGGACCCGCGACCGGCAGCGAGCGCAGCCCGTCGACGAGCGCGACGCCCACCGCAAGACTCAAGCCCCCGAGCCCTTCGAGCGGTCGCGGCAAGACGCACGCGACCGAAAACAGCAGCGCGTTGCCGGGCTCCGCGTACCACGGCCGCCCACGGCGGCCGCGCCCAGCGGTCTGCAGATACGCGACGCGCACGATCGGCCGCGGCAGCGCGTTCGCGCGGCGCGGCAGGGCTTTCACGTGGGCCATCAGGTCGGCGTTGGTCGAGCCGGTTTCTTCGACGATTTCGATCGGCCAGTCATGCGCATGCGCGCCGAACAGCTTGACCGCGCGTTCGCGATCGCGATCGATGCGCCAGTCGGTCGAAGCCGACGACGAGGCTGGTGCCGCGCTTGTCGCTGCGGGCGGGGAGGCGGGAGTCTTGGAGGCATTCATGTCCCATATTGTAGCCACAGCGAACCCGCCCGGGACTCGAATGCGCAGCGGTGAACGGCGACGCCGATCGATGTGCATCAGTGCGGACCGGCGGCCGAGCCTTCGTTACAATGGCCGCTAATCCGATAACCAGATTCACGCGATCCTTGAACAATGACACTCCGCCCGGCCTTGAAGTCGCGGCCGGCAGCCAAGGCAAGATCGTCCGTCTCTCGGGCCAGTGGACGGCGCTCGCGCTCGCGCGCGATCGCGACACCGGGCACGTGATTCCGGAACTGCGTTCGCTGACCGGCGCGCAGGGCATCGGCGAGTGGGACCTGTCGCGCGTCGACAGGATGGACCACGTCGGCGGCCAGGCGCTGTGGCGCGTGTGGGGCCGCAAGATGCCGCCGGGCACCGCGCTCACGGACACGCAGCGCGACATCTTCGAGCGCATCGCGCTGCTCGACACGGTGCGCGAGAGCGCCGAGCCGGTCACGCGCCTCGATCCCTTTACGCGTCTCGGCCTCGGGCTCTTCTCGTTCGTCGAGCACATGCAGGGCGGCGTCGCGATGCTCGGGCGCTTCGTGCTCGATCTGCTCGCGATCGTGCGCAAGCCGAAACTCACGCCGTGGACCGAAATCTCCGCGAACATTTACAACGCCGGCGCTCGCGCGCTGCCGATCACCGCGCTGGTCGCGTTCCTGATCGGCATCGTGTTGAGCTATCTGTCGGCACAGCAATTGCGCATGTTTGGCGCGAACCAGTTCATCGTCAATATTCTCGGCCTCGCGGTGATTCGCGAACTCGGCCCGGTGCTGTCGGCGATTCTGGTGGCGGGCCGCTCGGGCTCGGCGATCACCGCGCAGATCGGCGTGATGCGCGTGACCGAGGAGCTCGACGCGATGCGCGTAATGGGCATCCCGCACGGCCTGCGGCTGATCCTGCCGCGCGTGATCGCACTGGCCGTCGCGATGCCTCTGCTCGTGATGTGGACCAACGTGATCTCGTTGACGGGCGGCGCGCTCGCCGCGAAGCTCGTGCTCGGCATCGACATGAGCTTCTTCGCGCGCCAGCTGCCGAACGTCGTGCCGATCGCGAACCTGTGGATCGGGCTTGGCAAGGGCGCGGTATTCGGCATGCTGATCGCGATCGCCGGCTGTCATTTCGGCTTCCGTATCAAAGCCAATTCGCAGAGTCTCGGCGAAGGCACGACGACCTCGGTGGTCACGTCGATCACCATCGTGATTCTCGCGGACGCGGTGTTCGCGATCCTCTTTCAGAACGTGGGGCTAGGATGATCGCGCCACTCACCGAAGCCGTACGCGGCCAACCCGTACCGTCGATCGCCGAGCCGGTGATCGAGGTGATCGACATCACCAAGCGCTACGGCCGCAACATCGTGCATCAGCATCTGAGCCTCGAGGTGCGGCGCGGCGAGATCGTGTCGATCGTCGGCGGCTCGGGTTCGGGCAAGACCACGCTGGTGCGGCAGATTCTCGGCCTCGAGCGCCCGTCCAGGGGCACGATCAAGCTGTTCGGCGAAGACCTCGCAACGATCTCGCCCGACACCGCGCTGCTGATGCGCAGCCGCTCGGGCATGCTGTTCCAGCGCGGCGCGCTGTTCTCGTCGCTGTCGGTGTTCGACAACGTCGCGCAACCGGTGCGCGAACTCGGCAAGGTGCCCGAAGACCTGCTGCGCGACATCGTGATGCTGAAGCTCGAAATGGTCGGGCTGCCGTGCAAGCACGCGTCGAAGATGCCATCGGCGCTGTCGGGCGGCATGATCAAGCGGGTTGGCATCGCGCGCGCGATCGCGCTCGAACCCGAACTGCTGTTCCTCGACGAACCGACCGCCGGCCTCGACCCGGAGGCGTCCGACGAATTCGTCGAGCTGATCTCGGGGCTGCATCGCGCGCTCGGTCTGACGGTCGTGATGATCACGCACGATCTCGATACGATGGTCGCACTGTCGACACGCGTGGCCGTGCTGGCCGATCGCAAAGTGCTCGTCAACGCGCCGGTCGAGGAGGCCGCGGGCGTCGACCATCCGTTCATCCACGAATATTTCCTCGGCCTGCGCGGGCGCCGCGCGCTGCAGGCGCTGCCGCCGGAGCGCCGCGCGAAGCTGCCGCAGGCGGCGCTCGAGCCGGCGTCGTCCGAGTTGCCGCTGTGAGGCGGGCCGCCATGAACCGGGCCGCTATGAACCAGGGAAACTGACAATGGAAAACAAAGCGCATGCGTTCTGGGCCGGGCTCTTCACGGTCGTGCTGACGGCGGCGATCGCGCTGGCGGCGTATCTGTTCAACGTCGACCGCACCGAGCGGGTGCCGTACGACCTGATCGCGCGCACCAGCGTGAACGGCCTCTTTGCGGACGCGGCGGTGCGCTTTCGCGGGCTCGACGTCGGCCGTGTGCAGTCGATCAAGTTCGATCCGAAACATCCGGGGGAGATCCTGATCCGCATCATGGTCGACGAGCACGCGCCGATCACGCATTCGACGTTCGGCAGCCTCGGCTTGCAGGGCGTGACCGGCCTCGCGTTCATCCAGCTCGACGATACCGGGCGCGATCTGACGCCGCTGCCGTCGTCAGCCCAAAAGGTCGCACAATTGCCGATGCGCCCGGGTCTGTTCGACCAGTTGCAGCGACGCGGCGACGTGCTGCTGCGCAAGCTCGAAAAAGTCACCGACAACGTGAACAACATGCTCTCGCCGGAAATGGTCGCGCAGCTGCACGACACCGCGGCGAGCATCGCGCAGGCGGCCTCGGGCGTCGCGACGCTGACTCGTGAGATGGCGCCCGTCGCCAGCAAGCTGCCCGGCACGGTCGACCAACTGAACCACACGCTCGCGTCGACCGACCAGATGATCACGAACCTGAACCGTCCGGACGGGCCCCTCGAGCGCAATCTGGACAAGGTCGGCACGGCCGCGCAGCAGGCGGGCGATGCGCTCACGCAGATGAACATGTCGCTGCAGGACCTGTCCGCGCGGGTCGGCTACGAGACGCTGCCGCGCGTCAATTCGCTGACCGAGGACGTGCGCGCGGCGGCGCAATCGATCGACCGCGCCGCCGACACCTTCAACACCAATCCGCGCAGCGTGCTGTTCGGCGCGCCGCGCCCGGCGCCGGGTCCGGGCGAGGCCGGCTTCGCGTGGCCCGCCGCTACCGCGCCCGCAGCTCACTGAATCCGCAGGCTAGAACAGAGGAAGATGCCCATGTCACGCTCGATTCACCGACTGTTGTCCGCGCGCGCCGCGCTCGCGGCGCTGCTTGCGTTCGGCGTGCTGGCGGCGGGCTGCGCGGGCACGTCCGCAGTGGTGTCGGACATCCGCTACGACTTCGGACCACCGCCGCAGGCCGTCGCGGCGAGCCGGCTGCCGGCCGTCAAGGTGCTGGAGGTCAGCGCGCCGTCCGTGCTCGAATCCGACCGGATGACTTATCGGCTGAGCTACGCCGACGCGCAGCAGACGGCCGCCTACGCCAACAGCCACTGGACGATGATGCCGTCGCAACTGCTGACGCAGCGCCTGCGCAATGCGCTGAGCGAGCGCGGCACCGTGCTGACGGGCGCGGACGGCGTGACCGCGCCGGTGCTGCGGGTCGATCTGACCGAGTTCGAGCAGGTGTTCGACAGCCAGACGGACAGCCACGGCGCGATCACCGCGCGTGCGACGCTGATGCAGGGCGGCAAGGTGATCGGCCAGCAGACCTTCGTCGCGCACGTGCCCGCGCATTCGGCGGATGCGGCCGGCGGCGCACGGGCGCTCGCCGCGGCCAGCGACGACCTCGTTGCGCAGATCACCACGTGGCTCGGCTCGCAGGCGCTGGTCGCCGCGCAATGACGGGCGGGCCGCGCACGCAACGGAGCGCTGCATGAGCGAACGCCCCTGGCTGCGCCGCCCGTCGACGCTGGCCCGTCAGGGCGCTGCTGCTTTACACGGCGCTGATCGTCTACGGGTCGTGGTATCCGTTCTCGGGCTGGCGCTCGCTCGGCATCACGCCGTTCGCCTATCTGTTCGATCCGATGCCGCAGTACCTGACGGCGTTCGACGTCGTCACCAACGTGCTCGGCTATATGCCGTTCGGCGCGCTGGTGGTGCTCGCGGTGTACCCGCGTTGGCGCGGCACGCTGGCCGTCGCGCTCGCGTTCGTGTTGGGCGGTCTGCTGTCAGGCACGATGGAAGCCGTGCAGACCTATCTGCCGACACGCGTCGCCTCCAATCTCGATCTCGCCGCCAACACGCTGGGCGCGCTCGTCGGCGCGGCGGTGATGTCGCCGTTGACCGGCGCGCTGCTCGACCGCGGCCTGCTCAGGCGTTTGCGGTTGCTGTGGTTCGAGCGCGGCCATGCGACGCTCGCGTGCCTCGTCGCCGCGTGGCCGTTTGCGACGATGTATCCGTCGCCGCGTCTGTTCGGTCTCGGCAACTGGCCGCGCGCGCTGTGGCTGAGCGTCGATCCGGCCACCCAGGACGCGCTGCTCGCGTGGACGCCGTCCGCGTGGCATGTCGGCGCATGGCCGGCGGCGGCCGCCGCGTGGCTGGACGACGACACATGGGAAGCGCTGATCACGGCGCTAAACCTGTTCGCGGCGCTCGCGCTTGCATCGCTGCCGGCGCGCCGTCATGCGCCTCGCGTGCGCCTGCTGTTCGTGTTCATCGTCGCGACCTTGTGCGTGAAGGCCGGCGCGACGTTCCTGCAATCGCAATCGGGCCTCGCGTTCGACTGGGCGACGCCCGGCGCGCTAATCGGACTCGTGTGCGGCGCCGTCGCGGCGCTCGTCGCGCTGCCGCTGCGGCGGCGGTTGCGTGCGACGCTCGCCGGGGTCGCGCTGGTCGTCGCACTCGTGTTCGTCAATCTGCTGCCGGTGAACCCGTATTTCGACGCCGTGCTCGCCGACTGGCGGCAGGGACGCTATCTGCATTTCAACGGGCTCGCGCGCTGGCTCGCATGGATATGGCCCTATGCGGCGCTGGTGTGGCTCGCGTTCGCGGTCGAGCGGGCGTGGCTCAAGCGGCGCGCGAGGCGGGCGTGACGTGCTTGCGCGCCGGCCGCCAGGTCCCGACGCCTGCACAGCCCGGTCGCTATAATCGTCCGCACCGCCATTGCACTTCCTTTCAGGCTCGCCTCCCGAACATCATGGATTCCTTCTACAAGCACCACGTTTTCTTCTGTCTGAATCAACGCGACCCCGGCGCCGAGCGTCCGAGTTGCGCGAACTGCAACGCACAGGCGATGCAGGAATACGCGAAACAACGCGTGAAGCAACTCGGCCTCGCCGGGCCCGGCCAGGTGCGCATCAACAAGGCCGGCTGCCTCGATCGCTGCGAACTGGGCCCGACGCTCGTCGTGTATCCCGAGGCGGTCTGGTACACCTACGTCGACGAGAGCGACATCGACGAGATCGTCGAATCGCATCTTGCGAACGGCAAGATCGTCGAGCGTCTGAAGATCGATCAATAACGCGAACGACAAAACGATCCATCCCGATGAACG
Source organism: Paraburkholderia sp. 35.1 (assembly GCF_050436525.1). Lineage (NCBI taxonomy): Bacteria > Pseudomonadati > Pseudomonadota > Betaproteobacteria > Burkholderiales > Burkholderiaceae > Paraburkholderia > Paraburkholderia sp. 35.1. The sequence goes on from NZ_JBNDMJ010000003.1 coordinate 2,228,794, forward strand.
TCAACACGAAGAAGTATCTGATCGACGGCCCGGTCGGCAAGATCGAGGTCGCGCTGGACCTGCCCGACGGCGTGCGCGAAAAAGGCGCCGCGCCACGCGGCATCGCGCTCGTCGCGCATCCGCATCCGCTGTTTGGCGGCACGATGGACAACAAGGTCGCGCAGACCCTCGCGCGCACGCTCGTGCAGCTGAACTACGTCACTTACCGGTCGAATTTCCGCGGCGTCGGCCAGACCCAGGGCGAGCACGACGCGGGCGTCGGCGAGCGCGACGATCTGCGCGCGGTGCTCGAGCACATGCGCGCAGATCCGGACTACGGCGATCTGCCGCTCGTATTGGCGGGCTTTTCGTTCGGCACCGTGGTGCTGTCGCACGTCGCGGCGAAGCTGCGCGATGAAGGCCGGGAAATCGAGCGCATCGTGTTCGTCGGTACCGCGGCGAGCCGCTGGGACGTCGCACCCGTGCCCGAAAGCACACTCGTGATCCACGGCGAAGTCGACGAGACCGTCCCCGTCCAGTCCGTGTTCGACTGGGCGCGGCCGCAGGAACTGCCGGTCGTCGTGATTCCGGGCGCCGAGCACTTTCTGCATCGCAAGCTTCACATCCTGAAGCGGATCATCGTCGACGCCTGGCGCTGAAAACGCGCGACGCGCATTTTGCGGGGGACAGGTGCGCGCAAACGTGTGCAAATCGACGACACGCGCGCGAAGCTGACCAGGTAGCGCGCGTATAATGGGCGCTCTTTTTTTGGGCATAGCGCCGCCCAGCCGGCAGAATCGCGCGCCGCGGAATCATTTCGCGGGAGGGCGCGGCCGGGTGCGCAGCGCTGCGCTCGCGAACCGATTGCGTCGCCGTCAGTCCAACGGGCGCCCGCCGTTTTACGGCCAGATGCCCCGCCGACCGGCTCCCCCAACTCCGCGCGCTGTCGCGCAACGAATTTTTCTGCACGAATCGACCCTATGCGTTTCTCCTCCTCTGGCCGCACGTCATTCCCGTCACTCGCTTCTTTCGTTCCCGCTTCGCTCAATCGCGCCGTCGCCGTCGGCCTCGTGCTGCCGGCCACGCTCGTCGCCGGCACCGCGTTCGCGCAGGTGCCGCCGCCGGGCGTCAACGCGCGCTCGTGGGTGCTCGTCGACGCGACCAGCAACCAGGTGCTCGCGTCCGCCAATGCCGACGAGCGCGTCGAGCCGGCGTCGCTGACCAAGCTGATGACCGCGTATCTCGTGTTCGAGGCGCTCGACACGAAGAAGATCACGATGGATCAGAGCATCGAGCCGAGCGAAGCCGTGCGGCGCGTGCGCAACGACGAATCGCGCATGTTCATCGAGGCGCTCAAGCCGGTGACCGTGCACGACCTCGTGTACGGCATGATCGTGCAGTCGGGCAACGACGCGGCAATTGCGCTCGCCGAACTGGTGGGCGGCAGCGAGGCGCAGTTCGTCGACATGATGAACAAGGAGGCGCAAAAGCTCGGCATGACGCACACGCATTTCGCCGACGTGAACGGCATGCCCGACCCGCAGCACTACACGACCGCGGGCGATCTCGCGATCCTGTCGGCCCGCCTGATTCGCGACTATCCCGAGTACTACAACATCTTCTCGGTCAAGGAATTCACGTACAACAAGATCAAGCAGCCGAACCGCAACCGTCTGCTGTGGATCGACCCGACCGTCGACGGTCTGAAGACCGGTCACACGCAAGCGGCCGGCTACTGCCTGATCGCGAGCGCGAAGCGTCCGCTGCCGGGCACGACCGACGCGTCGCGCCGTCTCGTCTCGGTGATGATGGGCGAGACCAAGGAGCACGACCGCGTGCAGGACAGCCTGAAGATGCTGAACTACGGCTACACCGCCTACGACACGACGCGTCTGTACAAGGCGAACGAGGTCGTGGCCACGCCGCGCGTCTACAAGGGTTCGCAGGACAGCGTGCAGGTCGGCGTGAAGAGCGACCAGTACATCACGCTGCCGAAGGGCGCCGCCGACAAGGCGAAGCCGCAGATCGAACTCAACGATCCGCTCGTCGCGCCGATCGCAAACGGCCAGCAGATCGGCACCGCCAAGCTCGTCGCCGACGGCAAGGTGCTCGCGCAATTCCCGGTGGTCGCGCTGCAGTCGGTGCAGCAAGCCGGTGTGGTGGGCCGCGTGTGGGATTCGCTGATGCTGATGTTCAACAAGAAAAAGTAAGGGCTACGTCGCAATGACCGTTGTCTCTGAGGTTTCGCCGGACCCGATCGTTCATCTGAACGGCGAACTGGTGCCGTTGTCCGAAGCGCGCGTGCCGGTGCTCGACCGCGGCTTCATTTTCGGCGACGGCATTTACGAAGTGGCGCCGTTGTACGCGCACGCGAGCGGACGGCGCACCGCGTTTCGTCTGAAGCAGCATCTGGCGCGTCTCGCGCGCTCGGTCGGCAAGATCGGCATCGCCAATCCGCTCGACGACGCTGGCTGGCGCGAGCTGATCGGACGCGTGGCCGAGGCCAACGAAACGGACGGCGGCTTGCGTGCCGATCAGGACGCGATCGCATACATCCAGGTCACGCGTGGCGTCGCGAAGCGCGCTCACGCATTTCCGGCCGGCGTGAAGCCGACCGTGTTCGTGATGGTCACCGCGCTGAACCTGCCCGCCGCCGCGCAGCGCGCAAGCGGTGTCCCGTGCGTGAGCGCCGAGGATCGTCGCTGGCTCGATTGCGACATCAAGTCGGTGTCGCTGCTCGGCAACGTGCTGATGGCGCAATACGCGGCCGAAAACGACGCCTTCGAGACGCTGCAGTTCCGCGATGGTTTGCTGACCGAAGGGTCGTCGTCGAACGTGTGGATCGTGAAGGATGGCGTGCTGGCCGCGCCGCCGCGCAGCAACAGGATTCTCGAAGGGATCCGCTATGGGCTCATCGAGGAGCTGACGGCCGAATGCGGTATCCGCTTCGGAGCGCGCGACATCACCGAAGCTGAAGTGCGCGCGGCCGATGAAATCATCGTCAGCTCGGCGACCAAGGAAGTGCTGCCGGTCACGCGGCTCGATGGCGCGCCGGTCGGCGCGGGCCGCCCGGGCGCGGTGTTTGCGGAGCTGTATGCGGCGTATCAGCGAGCCAAGGCGGCTGAAGCCGCCGCGGCGGAAGAAGGAGTAGAGAATGAATCCCGAGAACGACTCACTGTTTGAATTCCCCTGCGATTTCCCGATCAAGATCATGGGCAAATCGCACCCAGAGTTTGCCGCGACGATCGTCGAAGTGGTGCGCGTGTTCGATACCGAGGTCGATGCGTCGCGCGTCGAGACGCGGCCGTCGAGCAGCGGCACCTACACGGGGCTGACCGTCCACGTGCGGGCGACGAGCCGCGCGCATCTCGACGACATCTATCGCGCGCTGACCGGCCATCCGATGGTCAAGGTCGTGCTGTAACACCGCGCGGTTTTTCACCTTACGGCGCGACGCGCAATGCGTCCGCCGTCACTCCCTGCGCCGCCAGGCGCGCGCGCGCCGCGGGACCCGCCTCGCAGGCGAGATCGAACAGCAGCCTGAAGCGCGCCACCTCGTCGAACACCCAGTCGCGAAACGCCTTGACCCGCGCGGTCCCCAGCGTCTGCGGCAGGCAGACCAAATAGTATTGCCACGGGCTCGGCCCATCCACATCAAAGAGCCGCACGAGCCGGCCCGCCGCGATTTCGTGCATCGCGAGCGAGCGGCGCGTCAGCGCGACCCCCTGGCCGTCGACGGCCGCCTGCAACAGATTCGACGAATCCTGATACAGCACGCCGCGCTTCGGCTCCGGCCAGTCGGTGAGGCCGGCGGCGTCGAACCATGGGCGCCATAGCTCGTCGTCGGAGCGCAGCAGCGGGACTTTGGCGAGATCGGCCGGGGTTTGCGGCAGCTTGCCGCCGTTGAAGTTGGGCGAGCAGGCGGGGAAGAAAATCTCGTCGAGCAGCAGCTCGGCGTGCAGCCCCGGATATTTGCCGAAGCCGAAACGGATCGCGACGTCGACGTCGTCGCGCGCGAAGTCCGTCAGCGCATTGGTGGTCAGCAACTCGAGATCCCATTGCGGATTTGCCTCGATAAAGCTGCCGATGCGCGGCGTCACCCAGCGGGCCGCGAACGACGACAGCATCGATATCACGAGGCGCCGCTCGCGGTCGCCGGCACGGATCGCGCGAGTCGCGTCGGCGAGCTCCATCAACGCGGCGCGCACCTGGGTGGCGTAGCGACGGCCGGTTTCGGTGAGGCGCACGCGCTTGCCGTCGCGCGCGAACAGCGACACGCCGAGCTCGGCCTCGAGCGCGCGGATCTGGTGGCTGACCGCGCCGTGCGTGACGAACAACTCGTCGGCGGCGCGCGAAAAGCTTTCGTGGCGGGCGGCGGCTTCGAACGCCTTGATCGCGTTCAGGGCGGGGAGTTGACGCAGGTCCATCGCAATATTTCTCACATAGACGTGAAAATTGATCGTTTTGCCCAAGTCCTTGCTGCACCTAGGATTCTAGTCATGAAACGATTTTTGGCGAGGGCCTCATGCGAGAAATTTCCTCTAGTATTGCATATGAAATCTGCACCGGCGACACGCTGCCGCTGAAGGTCGCGCGCAGCACGAAGTTGCGCGTGCATGGCGGCGCGGTGTGGGTCACGCGCAGCGACGATACGAAGGACTACTGGCTGCAGCCCGGGCAGACGCTGCATCTGCGGCGCGGCGAGCGGCTCTGGCTCAGCGCCGAGGGCGCCACGTTCGCGAAGGTTACGTTCTCGGTGCCGACGCGCTGCGACGAGCGCGCGCTGAACTGGCTCGCTCGCATCGGCGAGCGCTGGATGATGCGTGTGCGCGGCGGCTGGCACACCGTTTGACGGTGGCGCGGCGCAAAAGCCGTGCGTGACGCCGGGGCCGGCAGGGTACCGGCCCCGGCTGTGCAGGTTGCTGGTGGCCGCGGGCGCGGTTTCCGAGATTTCGGTAAACTCCCGGAATCATGTGCGCCACCCCGGTCTCTCCGTCTCCGCTACCTGCCATCGAGCCGCCCATGCTGCGCTGGCTCGGCCGCGAACCCTACGAAGCCAGTTTCGACGCGATGCGCGCCTTCACCGACGCCCGCACCGCCGACACCGCCGACGAAATCTGGCTCGTCGAGCATCCGCCCGTCTTCACGCTCGGCCAGGCCGGCGATCCGGCGCACCTGCTCGCGGCAGACAGCAACATTCCGCTCGTCAAGGTCGACCGCGGCGGGCAGATCACGTATCACGGGCCCGGCCAGGTGGTCGCCTATCTGCTGCTCGACCTGCGCCGGCGCAAGCTGATGGTGCGCGAGCTGGTCACCCGGATCGAGCAGGCCGTGATCGACACCCTCGCGGCGTATAATCTCGCCGGAGAACGCAAGGCGGGCGCCCCCGGCATCTACGTGGCGCCCGGGCCGGACGCCGGGCTCCATGCCGGCGCCAAGATCGCGGCGCTTGGCCTGAAAATCCGCAACGGCTGCAGCTATCACGGCGTGAGTCTGAACGTGAACATGGACCTGCGGCCGTTTCTCGCGATCAATCCATGCGGCTACGCGGGGCTCGAAACAGTCGACATGGCGACGCTCGGCATCGCCGCCGGCTGGGACGACGTGGCCCGTACCCTCGCAGCAAGTCTCACCGCAAACCTCGACGGCAATCCCGCGGCCGTCGCCCAACCGCAGGCCGGTGCGCTCACCGCCTGACTGGATCGAACGAATGACTGACGTAACCGCGAATTCCGCAGCAGCCACCCCCGCGCCCGAAGGCGTGCCGGCCCCCGCCGCCTACGACGCCACCGCGAAGCAGAAAGCGCAAGCCAAGACCGCGCGCATCCCGATCAAGGTCGTTCCGATCGAAAAGCTGAAGAAGCCGGACTGGATCCGCGTGAAGGCGGCCACCGGCAATTCGCGCTTCTACGAGATCAAGCAGATCCTTCGCGAGCACAATCTTCACACGGGTGTGTGAAGAGGCGAGCTGCCCGAACATCGGCGAATGTTTCGGCAAGGGCACCGCGACCTTCATGATCATGGGCGACAAGTGCACGCGCCGCTGCCCGTTCTGCGACGTCGGCCACGGCCGTCCCGATCCGCTCGACGCCGACGAACCGGCCAACCTCGCGCGCACCATCGCTGCGCTGAAGTTGAAGTACGTGGTGATCACCAGCGTCGACCGTGATGATCTGCGCGACGGTGGCGCGGCGCACTTCGTCGAATGTATCCGTCAGACGCGCGAGCTGTCGCCGCAAACGCGTATCGAAATCCTGACGCCGGACTTCCGTGGCCGCCTCGACCGCGCGCTCGGCATCCTGAATGCGGCGCCGCCCGACGTGATGAACCACAACCTCGAAACGGTGCCGCGTCTGTACAAGGAAGCGCGCCCGGGGTCGGATTACGCGCATTCGCTGAAGCTGCTGAAGGACTTCAAGGCGCTGCATCCGCACGTCGCGACCAAGTCCGGCCTGATGGTCGGCCTCGGCGAAACCGAAGAGGAAATCCTGCAAGTGATGCGCGATCTGCGCGAGCACGACGTCGACATGCTGACGATCGGCCAGTACCTGCAGCCGTCGGAGCACCATCTGCCGGTCCGCGCTTACGTGCATCCGGACACCTTCAAGATGTACGAGGAAGAGGCGTACAAGATGGGCTTCACGCACGCCGCGGTGGGCGCGATGGTTCGTTCGAGCTATCACGCCGACGTGCAGGCGCATGGAGCCGGCGTGGTCTGACGCGCTCGCGCCTCGCCGCTGTTGCCTCGCTTCACGCCCGCAGAAACGAAAAGCCCGCCGATGTGCGGGCTTTTTTCATAGACCGCTCTTCTATCAGCAAGGAAACGACACGTGGCAACCCCGATGGATCGCGGGACCTCCGCACAATGGCCTTATCCGCGGCTGATCGCGCACCGCTGCGGCGGTACGCTTGCGCCGGAAAACACCTTGGCCGGTTTCGACGCCTGCGTGCGCTACGGCTATCGCATGGTCGAATTCGACGCGAAGCTGTCCGCCGACAACGCGCTGTTCCTGCTGCATGACGACACGCTCGATCGCACGACCAACGGCCACGGGCCGGCGGCCACGCACACATGGCAGCAACTCGCCGCTCTGGATGCCGGCGCGTGGCGCGGCGCGGAGTTCACCGGCACGCGGCTGCCGACGCTGGCCGACGCGGCCGAGCGTTGCGCGCGCGACGGCATCGCGGCGAACATCGAGATCAAGCCGTGTCCGGGCCGCGACGTCATCACCGGCGCACTGGTCGCCCAAGGCGCGCTCGAGCTTTGGCAAGGGCAGACGCCGCCGCTGTTGTCGTCGTTTTCGTTCGATGCGCTCGCCGCCGCGCGCGATGCCGCGCCATCGCTGCCGCGCGGCATGCTGTTCGAGCAGGTACCGGCGGACTGGCTGCGCATCGTGCGCGAACTCGACTGCGTCTCGCTGCACGCGAGTCACCGCTATCTGAGCGAACCGCTGGTCGCGCGGATCCGCGCGGCCGGGCTGCGCGTGCTCGCTTACACGGTGAACGATCCGGCGCGCGCGCGGTTGCTCGAAGAATGGGGCGTCGACATGATCTGCACGGACCGGATCGATCTGTTGACGTGACGTTGCGCTCGCAAGCTCCGCACAAACCCCTGCGGGTTTCCCCGCAAACGCGCGCGCACCGAATTCCGGATTCCCCGACAGCGCTCGTCCTGATTTCCGGAAACCCGGACGGCGCGCGCCGAGCTGTGCCGGAAAATCCATAAAAATCAAGGCTTCCAGTCTGAAATCAAACTGGCATCGACCTTGCGAAAGAAAGCGCGTGGCCGCCACGGCCCGACAAAAAAGCAAGGAGACAAAATGTCCGATTTCCCTTCCCGGTATTTCTGAATTCGTCGTCTTTGCAGCGGTCCGCCAACGTGCGCCCGCGCGACGACGTTTCGTTCGCGTGTCGCGCCTCGCGGCGGGTCATCAGCTCATATCCCTCGCAGGAACCATCGTGAAGAAACCTATCCATAAAGTGCTGTACGTCCAGGTGATCGTGGCGATCATCGTCGGCATCGTACTCGGGCATTTCTACCCGAACCTCGCCATCGACATGAAGCCGCTCGGCGATGGCTTCATCAAGCTGATCAAGATGGTGATCGGGCCGATCATCTTCTGCACAGTCGTGACGGGCATCGCCGGCATGGAGGACATGAAGAAGGTTGGACGCGTCGGCGGCAAGGCGCTGTTGTACTTCGAAATCGTCTCGACCTTCGCGCTGGTACTCGGCCTCGCCGCCACGCACCTGCTGCGACCGGGCGCCGGCTTCAACGTCGATCCGGCCTCGCTCGACGGCCGCGCGGTTGCGTCGTATGCCGCGAAGGCGCACGGCCAGTCGACGGTCGACTTCTTCATGCACATCATTCCGGACACGCTGTTGTCGGCGTTCGCGCAGGGTGAGATCCTGCAGATCCTGTTGATCGCGCTGCTGTTCGGCGCCGTGCTCGCAACGGCCGGTGAGAAGGGCAAGCCGGTGACCAACTTCATCGAAGGGCTCTCGCACATCCTGTTCGGCATGGTGCGCATCATCACGAAGCTCGCGCCGATCGGCGCGTTCGGCGCGATGGCCTTCACGATCGGCAAGTACGGCATCGGCTCGCTGCTGCCGATGCTCAAGCTGGTCGGCACGTTCTATCTGACCTCGATCGTGTTCGTGGTGGTCGTGCTCGGCGCGATCGCGCGGGCGGCGGGCTTCAACATCCTGCGTTTCGTCGCATACATCAAGGAAGAGATGCTGATCGTGCTCGGCACGAGCTCGTCCGAAGCCGCGCTGCCGCAGCTGATGCTGAAACTCGAAAAGCTCGGCTGCTCGCGCTCGGTGGTGGGCCTCGTGGTGCCGACCGGCTACTCGTTCAACCTCGACGGCACCAACATCTACATGACGATGGCGGTGCTGTTCATCGCTCAGGCGACCAACACCGACCTTACGTGGGGCCAGCAGCTGACGCTGCTCGCGGTGACGATGCTGACCTCGAAGGGCGCGAGCGGCGTGACCGGCGCGGGCTTCATCACGCTCGCGGCGACGCTGGCCGTGGTGCCGACGATTCCGCTGTCGGGCATGGTGCTGATCCTTGGCATCGACCGGTTCATGAGCGAGTGCCGCGCGCTGACGAACATCGTCGGCAACGGTGTCGCGACGGTCGTCGTGTCGGCCTGGGAAAAGGAGCTCGATCGCAGCAAGCTGAACAAGGTGCTGCGCGGCGAGGTGGCGGTCAAAGAGCCGGCCGGCGTTTGAGTCGCGCCTCGCCAACGCTGTCGTGACCAGCGCGGACGCTTAAGCATGAAACCGGCGTCCGCGCGACCTTCCGAGGCGTCTGGCGGCGAGACCGCCGGCAAAAGTCGCGGCCCAGCCCGCGACGCGTCTGGCGGCGACGCCTTGCCGCCCTATGCCACAATGTCCGATGCACATCGTTCGGACTTTGCCAACGTGACCCGCCGCCTGCTGATTCTCTTCGCGCTCGCAGCCGGGCTCGCGGCGGCATGCTGGCTCACCTACAGCCTTGCGTGGAAAAGCGGTGTCGACACGCTGCGGCGCAACGCCGCCGTGCGCGCCGAGCGCACCGCGAGCACGCTCAAGAGCACGCTCGAACGCTACGAATCGCTGCCGTATCTGCTCGCCGAGCATCCGATCGTGCAGGATGTGCTGATCGATCCGAATCCCGCCAACGTCAAGCGAGCGAATCTCTATCTCGAAGACCTGAACCGCCACGCGCGCGCGACGGTCACCTACATCATTTCGCTCGACGGCTACTGCATCGCCGCCAGCAACTGGCGCGGGCCGGGCAGCTTCGTCGGCGCGGGCTATCAGTTCCGGCCGTATTTCGTCGATGCAATGAAAGGCGGCGTCGGCCGCTTCTTCGGCATCGGCACGATTTCGCAGGCGCCCGGCTACTACATCTCGCAGCCGGTGCGGCGCGATGGCAAGATCGTCGGTGTGGCGGTCGTCAAGCTCGATCTCGAATGGTTTCAGGGCGTGGACGCGTCCGAGCCGCTCGTCGTCACCGACGATCATGGCGTGATCTTCCTGTCGTCGGTGCCGGCATGGAAGTACCACACGATTCGGCCGCTGCCCGGCCAGATCGCCAATTCGATCTACCAGGCTCGCCAGTACGCGCAGCAGCCGATCGAGCCGCTACCGGTGACGGTCGAGCGCATACTCGAAGGCAATGCGCAGATCCTGCGCATCGGCGGCGGGCGCTCCGCGCCGCGCTTCCTCGCGTCGCGTCACGCCATGGGCGAGCCGGACTGGCATCTGATCACGATGTCGCCGGTCGATCCGGTCGATGCCGACGCGCGCAAGGCGACCATCGTCACCGGCTTCGGCTATGTATCGCTGGTGCTGCTCGCGTTCTACTGGCGCATGCGGCGCGCGCGCGTGCGCGAAATGATGCGCAGCCGCGCGCTGCTGCAGAAGGCCTATGCCGAGCTGAATCAGCGCGTCGCCGAGCGCACCGCCGATCTGTCCGAGGCGAACGAGCAGTTGCACAAGGAAGTCGCCGAGCGTACACGCGCCGAGCAGGAACTGCGCGCCGCGCAAGACGAACTGATCCAGGCGAGCAAGCTGGCCGCGCTCGGTCAGATGGCGGCCGGCATCACGCACGAGCTGAACCAGCCGCTCGCCGCGCTGCGCAGTTTTTCCGATAACACGCGCGTGCTGCTCGAACGCGGCGATCAGGCATCGGCGCGCGAGAATCTCGAAGCGATCGCGGCGCTCACCGAGCGCATGGGCAACATCACGAACCAGTTGAAGCTGTTCGTCGGCCGCGCGCGGCCGCGCAGCGCGCGCGCGTCGATCGTGCGGGCCCTGCGCAACGTCGTCGCGTTGCTGCAAAAGCGCCTGCAGGGCGTCGAACTCGAGTTCGTGCTGATCGATATCGCGGCCGACATCGACACCGACGCCGCCGCTGCGGCAGGCGGCGCGCGCACGCCGCTGAATCTCGCCGACGATCATCCGGAGCTGGTCGCGAATTGCGACGATCTGCGGCTCGAACAGGTGCTGATCAACCTGCTCGGCAACGCGCTCGACGCAACCGCCGGCATGAACCCGCCGCATATCACGGTCGAGGTGGAGGCCGGCGTCGCGACCCTGTCGATCGCGGTCGGCGACAACGGCCCCGGCATTCCCGACGACGTGTTGCCGCACCTGTTCGAACCGTTTTTCACGACGAAGGAAATGGGCCAGGGGCTCGGCCTTGGCCTCGCGATTTCATCGTCGATCGCGCGCGATTGCGGCGGCTCGCTCGTCGCGCGCAACGCGCCGCACGGTGGCGCATCATTCGTGTTGACGCTGCGTCGTGCGCGTGTGCAGACCAGCCCCTCGCACGATCCGCTGACCGCGGGCTCCTGATTTCACCCCGAAGCATCACCCGGAACACGCAATGAACGACGGCCTGCAAGTGCTGTATATCGAAGACGACGAACTGGTGCGCCGCGCGAGCGTGCAGAGCCTGCAACTGGCGGGCTTCGACGTGGTCGGCCATGCGTCGGTCGAGGCCGCGGCGAAGCTGATCAGCGCGGACTTCTCCGGCGTGATCGTCAGCGATATCCGGCTGCCCGGCGCGAGCGGTCTCGACCTGCTCGCGCAGTGCCACGAGCGCGCGCCCGACGTGCCGGTGATTCTGGTCACCGGCCACGGCGATATCTCGATGGCCGTGCAGGCGATGCGCGACGGCGCCTACGACTTCATCGAAAAGCCGTTCGCGTCCGAGCGGCTGATCGAAACCGTGCGGCGCGCGCTGGAGCGCCGCAAGCTCGTGCTCGAAAACCTCGCGCTGCGCCGTGAGCTGGCCGGGCAGAACGCGGTCGCGCCGCGCATCATCGGCCGCAGTCCGGCGATCGAGCAGGTGCGGCGGCTGATCGCCAACGTCGCGCCGACCGATGCGTCCGTCCTGATCAACGGCGATACCGGCGCGGGCAAGGAGCTGATCGCGCGCAGCCTGCACGAGTTGTCGCCGCGGCGTGACAAGCCGTTCATCGCGGTGAACTGCGGCGCGCTGCCCGAGCCGATGTTCGAATCGGAGATGTTCGGCTACGAGCCGGGCGCGTTCACCGGCGCGGCCAAACGGCGGATCGGCAAGCTCGAACATGCGTCGGGCGGCACGCTGTTTCTCGACGAGATCGAGAGCATGCCGCTCGCGCTGCAGGTCAAGCTGCTGCGCGTGCTGCAGGACGGCGTGCTGGAACGGCTCGGCTCGAATCAGCCGATTCGCGTCAATTGCCGCGTGGTCGCGGCTGCAAAAGGCGACATGGCCGAGCACGTCGCGGATGGCTCGTTCCGGCGCGATCTGCTGTACCGGCTCAACGTGGTGACGATCGCGCTGCCGCCTTTGAGCGAGCGTCGCGAGGACATCGTGCCGCTGTTCGAGCATTTCCTGCTGGATGCTGCCGTCCGTTATCAGCGGCCGGCGCCGATGCTCACCGATCGCCAACGTGCGAGTCTGATGCAGCGAGACTGGCCGGGCAACGTGCGCGAGCTGCGTAATGCCGCCGACCGCTTCGTGCTCGGCATCGCCGACGAACCGGTGCTGTCGTTCGGCGAAGACGGCGGGGCCACCCATCCGCTGAAGGAGCGTGTCGAGCAGTTCGAGCGCGCGATGATCGCCGAGGCGTTGGAGCAGGCGGGCGGCGTGGTCGCGGTTGCGGCGGACCGGCTGCAGCTCGGCAAGGCGACGCTCTACGAGAAGATCAAGCGATATGGCCTTGCGGCCAAAGGGGAAGGGGAGCGGTGAGGAGGCGGACGCCGGCGGCGGGAGGTTGCGCCGGCGCGTGGGGATCTGCTTGCGCCGGCTTAAGCCGCGCCAGCCTTCAGCGCTTTCGCGAGCAACTGGTCGAGTTCCGCGAACTGCGGCTCGCCGACATAGCGCTTCAGGATCTTGCCGTCTTTATCGACGACGAAGGTGGTCGGCGTGAGCTGCACGTTGCCGAACCGCTTGGCGGCCGAGCCGTCGTCCATCGCGACCTTGAACGGCAGCTGACGCGTTTGCGTGTAATTGGTCACGTACATCGGCGCGTCGTAGTTCATTGCCACCGCGACGAATTCGAGGCCCTGGCCCTTGAAGCGGTTATAGGTCTCGACCATCTGCGGCATTTCCTTCATGCAGGTGTCGCAACTCGTTGCCCAGAAGTTGACCAGATAAACCTTGCCTTTGAGGTCCGCGGTCGTGAGCTTCTGTCCCGATAGCAGCGTGAAGGTCGCATCGGGTACGCGCTGCTGGCCGGCAAACGCGAAGTAACCGGCGACGGCGAGCGCAATGGCCACGGCCACCGCAATCAGATAGCGAAGCGGGTTCGTGCGCCGGACGGCGGTCGGTGAATTGGAACTCATGGACGGATCCTCGTGAGTCGCGCGCGGCGCGGAACAATGGGGCGGTGTGATGGCCCGCGGGCCGGTACTGAATAGCTTTTCTATTGTAGCTCCAATGGGTTCGGCTGCGCCGAAATGGCGGGACGGCTGCGCTCCGCGTCGGCCCCGCAGTCGATCAGCGGATAATGGCGCTTTACGCTCCGAGAAGCCCGCTCTTCCGTCCCATGCTCCGAACCGTTCTTCGCGTCTGCTCTTTAGTTGCCCGCGTTTCTTGCCGTTTTCCGTTGCTCAGCCGATTGTCCGCCCGCAGTGCGGGCGTGTTCCAACCGGCGGGCCTATTTCTCCGCGCATTCACGCGATCCGGTCACGCTCGAACCGTGATCGGCGCGGCGACGGCCGCGTTGGCGCTCGGCGTCGCGCTCAGCGCCTGCTCACCGACCTTCGACTGGCGCACCGTGATGAACAACGACAAGGGCTACACGGTCGACTTCCCAGCCAAGCCGGGCAACGATCAGCGCGCGGTGCAGATCGGCGGCACACCGATGCAGATGGCAATGCAGACCGCCGAAGCGGGCAATGCGGTCTTTGCGGTCGGCACCGTGATGCTGCCCGACGACAGCGACGCGACGCAGCGTGCCGCGCTCGATTTCCTGCGCGCGGGACTGGCGCGCAACGTCGGCGCGACGCCCGATGCTCACCCAGCGCAAATCCCGCTGGCGGCGGGCGGCAAGATACCGGGGCTGGAAATGACGGTGAGCGGCGCGGCGGGCGCCAAACACGAGACGCGCACGGTGTATGCGCGGCTCGTCGCGCGCGGCCGGCACGTGTACCAGGCGGCGATCATCGCCGATCAACCGCTGCCGCAAGAGCAGGTCGACCAGTTTTTTTCGTCGTTCCAGCTGTACTGAATGCGGTATTTTTGGCCGGTCGGGCGCACGTCAGAGGGCCGAACGCAGTGAAAGTTCCTTCGCAGGTTTGTACGCTAATTGCCGGTTTACGTTGAGATTTTTGAGTTACGCGCACAGCCTGTGGATAACTCTGTTGAGAAGTCGGCCTCAATGGCCGCAAAAGCCCATCAGGCGGGCCTTCCGGCAAAATCCACAGGCGTAGGGAATTTAAAAAAATACAATAAAATCAATGGCTTGGCGAGATGCGCGTCTGCGCGCTTTTGAGTTGTATCAAAATCTAACAGGATCGCGCGTATGTGAATAAGTCAAGTCTTGACAGTCGTTTTTTCTCCTCATAACGAGCCAAAAGCGCGGCGGTATTGGATTGCCTCGGCGACCTGCGCGGCGCTCGGCATCGCCGCGCCAGCCAGGTCCGCGACGGTGCGCGCGACCTTCAACACCCGGTAGTACGCCCGCGCCGACCAGCCAAAGCGCTCGCCGGCTTCGCGCAGCAGCGCCTCGCCCGCTGCGTCCGGGCGACATACATCGTCCACTTCGCGTCCGTCCAGCTCGCGGTTGGTCTTGCCTTGCCGGGCCAGTTGCCGCTCGCGCGCAGCGCTCACGCGCTGTGCGATCGCCACGCTTGCTTCGCCGGTGGTGGCGGCGCGTGCCGCGAGTTCGGTGGCGGTCAGTGCTGGAATTTCGAGCTGGATGTCGATGCGGTCGAGCAGCGGTCCCGACAATTTACGCAAATAGCGCGCCGCAACTTCAGGCGTACAGCGGCAGCGCCCGCCCGGATCGCCGCGCCAGCCGCACGGGCACGGGTTCATTGCGGCGATCAGTTGGCAGGCGGCGGGGAAATCCGCTTGCCAGGCGGCGCGCGAGATCGTGATGCGGCCAGCTTCGAGCGGCTCGCGCAGCGTTTCGAGCACCACGCGATCGAATTCGGGAAGTTCGTCCAGAAAGAGCACGCCCAGATGCGCGAGCGTGATCTCGCCAGGCTGCGGCGGATTGCGTCCGCCGACCAGCGCCGCCGCGCTCGACGAATGGTGCGGCGCGCGAAACGGCCGCTGGCGCCACTGCGACGGCTTGAAGCCGATGCGGCTCGCGGACAGTAGCGCGGCGGAGGCGAGCGCTTCGTCGTCGGTCATGGGCGGCAGCAAGCTGGGCAGGCGTGCCGCGAGCATCGACTTGCCGGCGCCGGGCGGTCCGATCAGCAGCACGTGATGGCCGCCGGCCGCCGCGACTTCGAGGGCGCGCCGAGCGGCGCGCTGGCCAATCACGTCGGCCATGTCCGGCGCCGGGGCAGCGGCGTGCTCGTTGAGCTCGGGCGCGGCGACAGGACTAAGACGCGCGTCCGGCGAGCCTGCGAGATGCGCGCATAGCGACGGCAGATCGGCGGCGCCGAACACGTCGACGCCGGGCACGAGCGCCGCTTCCGCCGCGCTCGCGGCCGGCAGGTAAAGCTGCGGGGTATGGAAGGCCGGTGCGGCTAGTTGATCGAGGAGGGCGGGCAAAGCAGAACGCGCTTCAGATGAAGCGTCGGCGTCGCCGGCGTTCGCCAGAGCGCCGCGCGCGGTGCCGCAGGCCATCGCGAACGCGCCGCGCATCGGCCGTAGCGCGCCGGTCAGCGAGAGCTCGCCGGCAAACTCGCGATGGAGCAGCGATTCGACGGGAATCTGCCCGCTTGCGGCGAGGATGCCGAGCGCGATCGGCAGATCGAAACGACCGGATTCTTTCGGTAGATCGGCGGGCGCGAGGTTGACGGTGATGCGGCGGACTGGAAAATCGAAACCGCAGTTCTGCAGCGCCGCGCGCACGCGTTCACGGCTCTCGCGCACTTCCAGGTCGGGCAGGCCGACGATCGAAAAGGACGGCAATCCATTGGCGAGGTGAACCTCGACGGTCACTTCGGGCGCACGGCCAGCGGCCGGCGCGCGGCTGCGCACCACGGCAAGCGACATATTCTCTCCCGTCGGACGGCGCGCTCACATCGCGCGCAAATCCCCTAAAACGCTGATGACGTCACGGCCCGCTTGCCTGTGATGGGCGGCACTGCGCAGCGAAGGCTGCGAGCAGCGCTTACGGCGTCTGCGTGAGCGGCAATTTCTGTTCGAGCTCGGCGACGCGGCGCTCGAGTTCTTCGAGGCGCGCGCGCGTACGCACGAGCACCTGGGTCTGCGTATCGAATTCCTCGCGCGTGACCAGATCGAGCTTCGAGAAGCCCTGCGACAGCATTGCCTTGACGTTGCGTTCGACATCCTTGGCCGGCGAATTCTTGAACAGATCGCTGACGCGAGCCTGGAAGTCGTTAAAAACGTCGTTCGGTTGTTTCATCGTGTTCCCCTTGGTGCACAAAAAAAGTGCATGTTTCATTGCGCCCGTGCCCCGTTACGGCGAACGGGCGATCCTGGTGCGCGCGACGTATTGGTTGCCGCGGCCGCGTGAGCGTGTTTGGTGCGCGCCCTCGCGTTCAGAACGTTCGAACACTCTAGCAACGATCCCCCCGCCGCGCCACCGCCCGCCGCGCCGCTGGCCGTTCGGACAAGGCCGCTCGGGCGCGCTGCGCCACGCGCGCGAGACGCGCTCCGACACAACATGGCATAGGAGTTGCTGTTACTGCCCCGCGCGCGCACTGCCAGGGCGCTTTTCCCGGTAGCGCAGGAGACACCGTCACGGGTACGCCACGGGGCACAACGGATCAGCAATAACTAGCGAGGATTTCATGAAACTCATTACCGCAATCATCAAGCCGTTCAAGCTGGATGAAGCGCGCGAAGCCCTGTCGGCGATCGGCGTGTCGGGCATCACGGTGACCGAAGTCAAAGGCTTCGGACGGCAGAAGGGCCACACCGAACTGTATCGGGGCGCCGAATACGTCGTCGACTTTCTGCCGAAGGTGAAGATCGAAGCGGCGGTATCGGACGACATCGTCGATCAGGCGATCGAGGCGCTCGAGCGCGCCGCGCGTACCGGCAAGATCGGCGACGGCAAGATCTTCGTCACGCCGATCGAGCAGGTGGTTCGGATCCGCACCGGCGAGACCGGCGCGGACGCACTGTAAAAGACCAGAACATCGCGACACGGACAGCGACAAGAGGAAAACCAAGATGCGCAAACTAATGATGTCCCTGCTGATGGCCGGCTCGCTGCTCGCGGGCGGTGTCGGCACCGCCCTCGCGGACGATGCGTCCGCTCCCGCAGCCGCCTCCGCTCCCGATACGACGGCGAGCGCGCCCGCACCGGACGCCTCCGCCGCAGCCGCTGCCCCGGCGGCCTCGGCTCCCGCCGCCGATGCATCGGCCGCCGCCGCGGCCGCGCCGGCCACCCCGACCGCGCCGTTCTCGGTCGATTCGTCGAAGATCAACTCCGGCGACACCGCGTGGATGCTGACCTCCACCGCGCTGGTGCTGTTCATGACGATCCCGGGTCTCGCGCTGTTCTACGGCGGCATGGTCCGCAAGAAGAACGTGCTCGCGACGCTAATGCAAAGCTTCGCGATCACCTGTGTCGTGACGATCGTCTGGACCGTGGTGGGCTACAGCCTCGCGTTCACGCCGGGCAACTCGTTCATCGGCGGCTTCTCGCGCGTGTTCATGACGGGCATGAACTACATCAAGGGCGACAAGGCCACGACGCTGACCGTCAGCCACCTCGCGCCGACGATCCCCGAGACGGTCTACTTCGTCTACCAGATGACCTTCGCGATCATCACGCCGGCGCTGATCACCGGTGCGTTCGCGGACCGCATGAAGTTCTCGGCGATGCTGGTGTTCATGACGCTGTGGTCGATCATCGTCTACTCGCCGATCGCGCACATGGTGTGGGAGCCGAGCGGCTGGCTGGCTAGCGCGGGCATCCTCGACTTCGCGGGCGGCACGGTGGTGCACATCAACGCCGGTATCGCGGGTCTGGTCTGCTGTCTGGTGCTCGGCAAGCGCGTCGGCTATGGCAAGGAAGCGATGGCGCCGCACAACCTGACGCTTACGCTGATCGGTGGCGCGATGCTGTGGGTCGGCTGGTTCGGCTTCAACGCGGGTTCGGCCGTGGCAGCGGATGGCCGTGCCGGCTTCGCGATGTTCGCGACGCAGGTGGCGACCGCCGCGGCGGCGCTCGCGTGGATGTTCGCCGAATGGGCAGCCAAGGGCAAGCCGTCGGTGCTCGGTATCGTGTCGGGCGCGGTCGCGGGTCTGGTGGCGATTACGCCAGCGTCGGGCTTCGTCGGCACGGTCGGGGCGCTCGTGATCGGTATCGTCGCGGGTGTGGTCTGCTTCTGGGCGGCCACGTGGCTCAAGCACAAGTTCGGGTACGACGATTCGCTCGACGCGTTCGGCGTGCACTGCATCGGCGGGATCATCGGTGCGCTGCTGACCGGCGTGTTCGCGGTCAAGGACATCAGCGGCTCGGACGGCAGCGTGATCCTGCAGGCGAAGGGCGTGCTGACGACGCTGATCTACAGCGGCGTGGTGAGCTTCGTGCTGCTGAAGATCATCGACCTGGTGATGGGCATCCGCGTGACCGAAGAGCAGGAGCGCGAAGGCCTCGACGTGAGCCTGCACGGCGAGAAAGTCGAATAACGGAGAACCTGTCCCGGTTCGGCCCGGGCTCCCGGGCCCGTCAGTAAGAAAAAATGGTTAAGCAAGCGCAGCAATTTCGCCCGCCTTCATGGCGGGCTTTTTTCTTGCTGATCGGGTTGCGAACGGCGATTTTCCGCGCCTATCATCGAGATAGGGAGAATGCATTCGAGTCTGCTTGCGAATGGAGAAACCGTCCCCAAATGGACAAAGCATTTGCTCTACAATCTTTTTTCTCCAGTCTGCGAGTGATCAATGGTTCCGCACCTAGTTACGGCGTTAAACGGCCCGCTGCTCGACCTCGAGCGGAAGATCCTCGACGCCACGCCCGCTATCGAACGCTGGTTCCGGCTCGAATGGCAGGAGCACACGCCACCGTTCTACTGTTCCGTCGATCTGCGTAACGCGGGCTTCAAGCTCGCGCCGGTCGACACCAATCTGTTTCCCGGCGCGTTCAACAATCTGTCGCAGGAAGTGCTGCCGCTCGCGGTGCAGGCCGCGATGGCCTCGATCGAAAAGATCTGCCCGGACGCGAAGAATCTGCTCGTTATTCCCGAGCGTCACACCCGCAACGCGTTCTACCTCGAAAACGTCGCCCGGCTTGCGTCGATCATGCGCCAGGCGGGTCTGAACGTACGCTTCGGCACGCTCGACGAAACCATCAACGGCCCGGTCACGATCGCGCTGTCGGACGGCCAGAAGCTGGTGCTCGAACCGCTCGAGCGCTCGCAGCGGCGCCTTGGTCTGAAGAACTTCGACCCGTGCTCGATCCTTCTGAACAACGATCTGTCCGGCGGTATTCCGCCCGTGCTCGAAAACCTGCACGAGCAGTACCTGCTGCCGCCGCTGCATGCGGGCTGGGCGGTGCGTCGCAAGTCGACGCATTTCTCGTGCTATGACGACGTCGCGAAGAAGTTCGCGAAGATGGTCGAGATCGATCCGTGGATGATCAATCCGTATTTCGCGCACGTCGAGGGCGTCGACTTCCAGCAGCGCACCGGCGAGGAAGCCCTTGCCGATGCGATCGACGGCGTGCTGAAGAAGATCGCGCGCAAGTATCGCGAGTACGGCATCTCCGAAAAACCGTATGTCGTGATCAAGTCCGATGCGGGCACCTACGGCATGGGCGTGATGACCGTGCACGACGCGTCGGAAGTCGCCGCGCTGACGAAGCGCGAACGCACGCGCATGGCCGCGACCAAAGACGGCCTCGAAGTGCACGACGTGATCGTGCAGGAAGGCGTCTACACGTTCGAGCGCATCGGCGAGGAAGTCGCCGAGCCGGTCGTCTACATGATTGACCGCTATGTGGTGGGCGGCTTCTATCGCGTGCACGGCAGCCGCGAGCGCGACCAGAACCTGAACGCGCCGGGCATGCACTTCGTGCCGCTCGGCTTCGAACACACGGCGCTGCCCGATGCGCACGCGAAGCCCGGCGCGGCGCCGCCGAACCGCTTCTATATGTATGGCGTCGTGGCGCGGCTCGGGTTGCTGGCCGCATCGGTCGAACTCGAAAAGACCGATCCTGAAGCGATCCAGGTCTAAGCCGCCTCGCGCGGCAGGATGGCGGCATGCGTGCCGCCATCGCCGTCTTCAAAGACTATATTGACGAACAATGTCATGCCCCTCAGGGCGCACCGGGACTTTCATGGACATTCTTTTCATCGCCGATCCGCTCGGCCATTTCAAGGTCTACAAAGACACGACCTACGCGATGATGGCCGAAGCGGCGCGGCGCGGTCACACGGTGTACACCTGCGGGCCGAAGCATCTGGCGTGGACGGGCGGCGATGTCGAGGCGAACGTGCAGCGCATTGCGATCGTCGGCGATACCACGGATCTGCATCGTGATGTCTGGTTTGCCGCCGATGCCGCCACGCCGCGCGCACTCGCGAGCTTCGGCGCGGTCGTGATGCGCAAGGACCCGCCGTTCGACATGGAATACGTGACGTCGACCTGGCTGCTCGAACTGGCCGAGCGTGGCGGCGCACGCATCTTCAACAAACCGCAGGCGATCCGCGATCATTCGGAGAAGCTCGCAATCGGCGAGTTCGCGCAGTTCGTCGCGCCGACGCTGGTCACTCGCGACCCGGCGCGTCTGCGCGCGTTCCACGAACAGCACGGCGACGTGATCCTGAAGCCGCTCGACGGCATGGGCGGCATGGGCGTATTCCGCGTGAAGGCGGACGGCATGAACCTCGGCTCGATCGTCGAAATGCTGAGCCACGACGGCGCGCGCTCGGTGATGGCGCAGAAATTCATCCCCGAGATCAAGGAAGGTGACAAGCGCATCCTGCTGATCGGCGGCGAAGCGGTGCCGTACTCGCTCGCGCGCATTCCTCAGGGTAATGAGGTGCGCGGCAATCTGGCGGCCGGCGGACTGGGCGTCGCGCGGCCGCTCAGCGAGCAGGATCGCAAGATCGCCGATACGCTCGCGCCGGTGCTGGCGGCGCGCGGCCTGCTGCTGGTCGGACTCGATGCGATCGGCGACTGGCTCACCGAAGTCAACGTCACGAGCCCGACGTGTTTCCGCGAGATCATGGACCAGACCGGCTTCGACGTCGCCGCGATGTTCGTCGACGCGCTGGAGCGCGCGGTCGGCTGACGCGTGGCGCTCGCGTGGCGCGCCGACGCAGCGGCCTTGATTGCCCGGCTGCACCCCCAATCTGTGTAGTAAATCCGCATCAGGCGTGGCGTCGGCATTGGCGCGAAAATGAGGCTGCTACAATGCCCGCTCGCCCGACGATGCATTCCCGCCCTCGCGACCCACGGCCGGTCCGGGGCGATGGCGAACCGGGCTCGAGTCCCGGTCCACGGTTTGGGGCCGTTCTTTTGCAGTAAGGCTGACATGGCAGGCATTCTGATCATTGCGCACGCTCCATTCGCCACCGCGTTGCGCGATTGCATTTCCCACATCTATGGCGGTTTGCCGGCGCGTATCGGCGTGATCGACGTGTCGCCGGATTGCGATCCTGCGCAGGTCGTCGCGTTCGCGAATTCGGAAGTCGTGCGGCTGAAGGAAGAGAACGGCGCGCTCGTGCTGACCGACATGTTCGGCGCGACGCCGGCCAACATCGCGGGCCGGCTCGCCACCGTGCCGGACGTGCGTGTGCTGTGCGGCGTCAATCTGCCGATGCTGGTGCGCGCGGTCTGCTATCGCGCGACGCCGCTCGACACGCTCGTCGACAAGGCGCTCGCCGGCGCGACCAAGGGCGTGCACGCGATCGGACCGGCGATGCCGACACCGGTCACGCCGTCAGCGTGCGCTGCCGAGTGCCTGCCGGCGCTGCCGCCTGACGCGGCGGCCGCCGACTGTGTTCCCGCTTTGCCGGCCGATGCCGATCTGACGCAAAAGACGGACGCGACCGGCCTGTAAGCCGGGCTGGTTCGCAGGCAAGCTTCGACGGATTCAAGCGGTTTCACAACGGTGCCGATCGCATTGAAGCCGCTTTGCAGTAACACTTTTCACCATTTCATTCACCCGCGCTTCGGACCATCACATGCTGCAACAGGAAACGACAATTGTGAACAAGCTGGGGCTGCACGCGCGCGCGTCGGCCAAGTTGACGCAACTCGCGGGCAACTACCAGGCGGAAATCTGGATGAGCCGCAATGGCCGTCGTATCAACGCGAAGAGCATCATGGGCGTGATGATGCTGGCCGCGGGCATCGGCAGTACCGTGCTGATCGAAACGGAAGGCACCGACGAACAGGACGCGATGGACGCGCTCTTGAAACTGATCGCCGATAAATTTGGCGAAGGTCAATAAAGCCGCGCGCTTTGCGTTCGACAAACCCGAAAATGCCGCGGCTCAGTCCGCGGTTTTTTTTCGGTGCGCCGACATCTGAATATCAGAAGAGGCGCGCTGTTAATCGACATTAAAGGGATCTAGAAGCGGCGCGAAAGCCATCGGGAAGAGTGCGTAAGACGACATGCGTTTTCAATGTTTAAACCATATGTTTTGCGCGACGTGTATAGAGCGAAGCTTCGCCGGGTACGAGGGCACCTCATTGCGATAATCCGTGCTGCGCTGCACACACCGCCGACACACTTCAAAAAGGCGCGGAATTTATAATGCCCAGTACAGTCTGAGAGCATTGCAGCGGTTTGCCGCGGCATTACACAACTAGAGGAGGTGCGCGTGTCATTCACGCTGCATGGAATTCCCGTGTCACGCGGTATCGCCATCGGGCGGGCCTATCTGATCGCCCCGGCAGCACTCGACGTAGACCACTATCTGATCGAACCGCCCCAGATCGAAGGGGAGGTCGGGCGTTTTCGCGCGGCTCAGCAACGCGTGCATGAAGAACTCAACGTATTGCGCGCCGATCTTGCCGCGGATGCCCCGAGCGAAATGGGCGCGTTCATCGACGTTCACACGATGATCCTGAACGACGTCATGCTCGTTCAGGAAACCATCGACCTGATCCGCACGCGCCGCTACAACGTGGAATGGGCGCTGACCGAACAGCTCGAAAGACTGTCGCGCCATTTCGACACTATCGAAGACGAATACCTGCGCGAGCGCAAGGCCGATATCGAGCAGGTCGTCGAGCGCGTGCTGAAGGCGCTCGCGGGCGCGCCGGGCATCGTCGGCAACGTGCATGGCGCGTGCGACGAGATGATCGTGGTCGCGCACGACATCGCGCCGGCCGACATGATGCAGTTCAAGACGCAGACGTTCCAGGGCTTCGTCACCGATCTGGGCGGGCGCACGTCGCACACCGCGATCGTCGCGCGCAGCCTCGGCATTCCGGCCGCGGTCGGCGTGCAGCATGCGAGCGCGCTGATCCGCCAGGACGATCTGATCATCGTCGATGGCGACCACGGCATCGTGATCGTCGATCCCGCGCCGATCGTGCTCGAGGAATACTCGTACCGGCAAAGCGAGAAGGAGCTCGAGCAGCGCAAGCTGCAACGGCTCAAGTTCTCGCCGACGCAAACGCTGTGCGGCACGCGCATCGAACTGTGCGCGAACATCGAGTTGCCGGACGACGCGCGCGCGGCGGTCGAATCGGGCGCGACCGGCGTGGGTCTGTTCCGCACCGAGTTTCTGTTCATGAATCACAAGCACCGGATGCCCGAAGAGGAGGCGCAGTTCAGCGCGTATCGTCGCGCGGTCGAACTGATGAACGGCTTGCCGGTCACGATCCGCACGATCGACGTCGGCGCCGACAAGCCGCTCGATTCGATGGGCGGCGACGGCTACGAGACCGCCGCGAATCCGGCGCTCGGTTTGCGCGCGATTCGCTGGAGCCTGTCCGAGCCGCAGATGTTCCTCACGCAGTTGCGCGCGATCCTGCGCGCGTCGGCGTTCGGCAGGGTGAAGATCCTGATCCCGATGCTCGCGCACGCGCAGGAAATCGACCAGACGCTCGATCTGATCCGCGAAGCGAAGCGTCAACTCGACGACGCGGGTATCGCTTACGATCCGAACGTGCAGGTGGGCGCGATGATCGAGATCCCGGCCGCCGCGATCGCGTTGCCGCTGTTTCTGAAGCGGCTCGATTTCCTGTCGATCGGCACCAACGATCTGATTCAGTACACGCTCGCGATCGATCGCGCGGACAACGCGGTCGCGCATCTGTACGACCCGCTGCATCCGGCCGTGCTGCATCTGATCGCGTTCACGCTGCGCGAGGCGAAGCGCGCGGGCGTGCCCGTGTCGGTGTGCGGTGAGATGGCGGGCGATCCGGCGTTGACGCGTCTGCTGCTCGGCATGGGTCTGACCGAGTTTTCGATGCATCCGAGCCAACTGCTCGAGGTCAAGCAGGAGGTGCTGCGCTCGCATCTGAAGACGCTCGAAAAGCCCGTTGCCGACGTGCTGGCTTCGTTCGAGCCGGAGGAGGTGCAAGCGGCGCTCAAGCGGGTCGCGCTGGTTTGAATCTGACGCGCATCGTCTTGCCTCGTTGAACGAAAAAACGCCGCACATGTGCGGCGTTCTGCTATTTCGGCGTCACGCGAACGGGCAGTGCGGAACCGCCTCAAGACCCGGGCGCGTGGCCGCACACCGGACAATCCGGCTGACGTCCGATGCGCATCGTGTTCCATTCCATCCGCAGCGAATCGAGCATCGTCAGGCGGCCCACGAGCGGCGTGCCGATTGCGCCGATCACCTTCAGCGCTTCGGCAGCCTGCATCGAACCGATGATGCCGACCGTCGGCGCGAACACGCCCATCGTCGAGCATGCGACTTCTTCGAACGGCTGGTCTTCGGGAAACACGCACGCGTAGCACGGCGACGCTTCATCGCGGAAATCGAAAGTGCTGATCTGGCCGTCGAAGCGCAGCGCCGCGCCCGACACGAGCGGCACGCGATGCTTGACGCACGCGCGGTTGATCGCGTGACGCGTCGCGAAGTTGTCGGTGCAATCGAGCACGACACTCGCGTGCGGTACCTCGCGGTCGAGCCACGCATCGTCGACGCGCTCGGCCACCGCGTTGACGACGACCTCGGGATTGATCCGCGCGAGCATGTCGCGCCCGGACTCGACCTTCCTACGTCCAACCGACGCGCTCACGTGCAGGATCTGTCGTTGTAGATTAGTCAGGTCGACGATATCGGCATCGACGAGCGTCAGACGGCCGACGCCCGCCGCCGCGAGATACAGCGCGGCTGGCGAACCGAGCCCGCCCGCGCCGACGATGATCGCGTGGGCGTCGATAAAACGCTGCTGCGCCTCGATGCCGATTTCATCGACGAGGATGTGGCGGGAGTAGCGAAGGAGTTGATCGTCATTCATGGCGGGGCGCGTGGGGTGTGTCGCTATGTCGCGTGTCGCGCAAGGAGAGGCAGGCCGAGGGGCCGCGGCGCGCATTCGTGGCTGTTATTTTAATCGCGCGGGGCGGGTGGCGGTTGCGGCTTGCCGTGATGCGCCACCGGTTAGGCGGCGGCTTTTGCTGAAACTGTTGCGGCGTGTCTTCGCAGACTATCGTGCTGCGAAGACACGCGCGGGGTTCGCTGCCTGTCGGTCAGCTTACTTGCCAGCGGGAGCCGGTGCCGAAGCCGGCGCCGGTCCCGATGCGCCCGGCACCGGTTGCGTCGGCTTCACCGCGACCGGCGCGGAGGCCGACGTGCCCGGCTTGTTCTGCGCGAGACGGCGCTCCATCAGCGACTTCGATTCCTGAACCGGCTTGCCTTCGAGCTTGTCGACCGCCTGTTGCAGCATGAAGTCGTCGGCCGAACCGAACTCGACCGGCTTGCGTTCGCGCTCCTTCTGGCGCTGTTCCGGCGTCTTCTTGTCGTTCTGCTCTTCGAGCTGACGCAGTTGCTCCATGCGCTCCTGCTCGCGCTGCTCCGCTTCCTTCTTCTCGTTCGGGTCCTGCGTGTTCGCGAGGTGATTCGAGTAGTCGACTTCGCGGGTCACGAGCGCGTCGTCCGGATCGCCGTCCGCGTACTGATCGACCGGAATGTCGGGGCGGATGCCCTTGTTCTGGATCGAACGGCCGCTCGGCGTGTAGTAATACGCGGTGGTGAGGCGCAGTGCGGTGTCGGCCGTCAGGGGGCGCACGGTTTGCACCGAACCCTTGCCGAACGTGGTCTTGCCGAGAATCAGCGCGCGGTGCTGATCCTGCAGCGCGCCCGCGACGATTTCCGACGCCGACGCCGAATACGCGTTGGTCAGCACGATCATGGGCACGGTCTTGAAGATGGCCGGGACGTCCTTGAGCGGATCGCTGTCGAACGATTGCAGACGGTAGTTATCGTAGGTGTCGCGATAGATCTGCTTCGAATCCGGAATCTGGCCGTTGGTCGACACCACCACCGAATTCGGCGGCAGGAACGCGCCCGCGACGCCGACCGCGCTTTGCAGCAGACCGCCGCCGTTGTTGCGCAGGTCGAGGATGAGGCCCTTCAGGTTCGGCTCCTGGCGCGCGAGATCCTGCAGCTTGGCCGCGAGGTCAGGCGTGGTGCGTTCCTGGAAGCTCGTGATGCGCACGTACGCGAAGCCCGGCGCGACGATCTTGCCCTTCACCGACTGCACCTTGATGATCGCGCGCGTGACGGTGAGCGGGAACGTGCGGTCGTCGGTCTTGCGGAAGATGGTCAGCGTGACCTTGGTGCCCGGATCGCCGCGCATCTGCTTGACCGCCTGGTCGAGCGTCATGCCGCGCACGGGCTTGTCGTTAATGCGCGTGATCAGGTCGCCCGGACGGATGCCGGCGCGGAACGCGGGCGTGTCTTCGATTGGCGAAATTACCTTGATCAGGCCGTCTTCCGACGAAATTTCGATGCCGAGGCCCGCGAAGCGGCCCTTGGTCTGCTCCTGCAGCTCTTCGTAGTCGGTCTTGTCGAGGTACGACGAGTGCGGGTCGAGGCTGGACACCATGCCCTTGATCGCGGCGGTGAGCAGCTTCTTGTCGTCGACCGGTTCAACGTATTCGTGCTTGATCTGCCCGAACACTTCGGCGAAAAGCCTGAGCTGGTCTAGCGGCAGCGGGGCGACCGCAGCGCTAGCGGGTTGCTGGGCCGAGGCGGAGTATTGCAGGGTGGCAAAGACACCGGTAGCAAGGCCCGCGGCAATCAGGCCGAAATTTTTCAGGTTCTTTCGCATAGAGTCTGTTGCGGTCGGAAGCGCGTGGCAGCGTATATAAAGATTGGACGGACAAGTATAACTGCACACCCGCCTGCTCAGGGCGCGGTGCAGGCAATCGTGGTTCGACAGTACGGGAAGGTCCTGGTTCTTGCGACCCGAGCCGCGGATGGCGAGCCGTACGACATGGCACTCGGCGGGTCGGAACTGAGAGTTGCCGCGCAAGGCCAGCGGATGCGCTCGCCGCTACGGTGAAGCCTGCAGCGGGCCTCTGAATCTGCCCGCCGGGCGCAATACAGAATTTCTTGTCGGCCCGGTTGTCTGCGTGCGGCTCCGCGCGTTTTCGTGGCGTGGGCCGCGCCCGGAAATGCCGGATCAGCCCGCCTTGCCCTGGCTCGCGACCGCGGCTTGCGCCTTGGCGATCGCGTCCTGGTCGCCGAGATAGTAGTGCTTGATCGGCTTCAGGTTCTCGTCGAGTTCATAGACGAGCGGCACGCCGTTCGGGATGTTGAGGCCGACGATGTCGTTGTCCGAGATGTTGTCGAGATACTTGACCAGCGCGCGGATCGAGTTGCCGTGCGCGGCGATCAGGATGCTGCGCCCCGACTTGATGGCCGGCGCAATCGACTCGTTCCACAGCGGCAACACGCGCGCGACCGTGTCTTTCAGGCACTCGGTCAGCGGCAGTTGCTCGCGCGGCACCCTGGCATAGCGCGGATCGGTGTACGGCGCGCGCTCGTCGGTGGGCTCGAGCGCGGGCGGCGGCGTGTCGTAGCTGCGGCGCCAGACCAGCACCTGCTCGTCGCCGAACTTCGCGGCGGTTTCGGCCTTGTTCAGACCCGACAGCGCGCCGTAGTGGCGTTCGTTCAGGCGCCACGAATGCACGACGGGCAGGTACATCAGATCCATCTGGTCCTGCACATGCCACAGCGTGCGGATCGCGCGCTTGAGCACCGACGTGTAGGCGATGTCGAACGTATAGCCCGATTCCCTGAGCAGCCCGCCCGCCTGCTGCGCCTCGAGGTTGCCCTGCTCGGTGAGGTCGACGTCGACCCAGCCGGTGAAGCGGTTTTCCTTGTTCCAAGTCGATTCGCCGTGGCGGATGAGAACGAGTTTGTACATGAGAGTTGCCGGTCGGTAGTGAGGAAGCGGTCTCGCTCTGTGCGGCGCCTCGGGCGGCGCATCGCCATCGCGTCGAACGGTTATTTTATAATGCTCGGGTTGACCTTTTCGATTTCTCTCTTTCCGGCGGATCTTCCGTGAAGTTTTTCACCGAATACACAAACCTTGTCCTGATCGCAATCGTCCTTATCTCTGGTGGGTTGCTGCTGTGGCCGACCATCAGTCGGCGTGGACGTGGCGGCCTGTCGGCCGCTGAAGCCACCCAACTGATCAACCGGCGCAACGCGGCGGTCATCGATCTGCGGCCGTCCGCCGATTACGCCAAGGGGCACCTGCCCTTGGCACGGCATTTCGAATTCGCAGAGTTGCAGGCGAAAGTCACGCAACTCGCGAAGAACAAGAGCAACCCGGTGCTGCTGGTGTGCCAGACCGGCCAGCAGTCGAACAAGGCCGCGCGTATCGTGCAGGAAGCGGGATACGCGGAAGTCCATGTTCTCGAGGGCGGCGTCGACGCCTGGCAGAAAGCCGGTATGCCGGTTGTGAAACAAGGAGCAGCCAAGTGAACAAAGTGATCATGTACAGCACCCAGGTGTGCCCGTATTGCCAGATGGCCGAACGTCTTTTAAAGTCGCGCGGCGTCGAGCACGTTGAGAAAGTACTGATCGACAAGGACCCGGGCCGTCGTGAGGAGATGATGACCCGGACCGGTCGTCGCACGGTGCCGCAGGTGTTCATCGGCGAGACGCATGTGGGCGGCTATGATGACCTTTCCGCGCTCGATCGCGCGGGCGGTCTGACGCCGCTGCTCGAAGCAGCCTGAGTTCGCGCGTTTCGCGCAGCGCGAACGGGCGGACCACTCGATAAGCCGGCGCACGCGCTCCTCGTGGAGCCGGCGAGCCGGCGCAATAATCTGGCGGCCCATGCGTGCATCGGCCGCCGCCACGCACACCTATCAGGAATCACCATCATGTCCGACGAGAATAACCAGCCGTTCTTCAACATCCAGCGCATCTATCTGAAGGACATGTCGCTCGAGCAGCCGAATTCGCCGGGTATCTTCCTCGAGCAGGAAATGCCGTCGGTCGAAGTCGAAGTCGACGTGAAGGCCGAGCGCCTCGCCGAATCCGTGTTCGAAATTCTCGTGACGGGCACGGTCACGGCCAAGGTGTCGGACAAGGTCGCGTTCCTGATCGAAGCGAAACAGGCCGGCATTTTTGACATTCGCAACATTCCTGCCGAGCAGATCGATCCGCTCGTCGGCATTGCCTGCCCGACCATCCTGTTCCCGTACCTGCGCTCGAACATCGCCGATGCGATCACCCGCGCCGGCTTCCCGCCGATCCACCTCGCCGAGATCAACTTCCAGGCGCTGTACGAGCAGCGTCTCGCCCAGATGAGCGCGGCCCAGCAGGACGGCGCGGCGCAAAAAGGCGTCACGCATTAAGGCGCCGCGCGCAGTGCCGGCTATGAAAGTCGCCGTTCTCGGCGCTGGCGCCTGGGGCACCGCCCTCGCCGGCCATCTGGCCTTAAGGCACCACACGGTGTTGTGGGCGCGCGAGTCCGCGCTCATCGCCGAGCTTTCCACTTCGCATGAAAACGCCCGCTATCTGGCGGGCGTCGCGTTGCCGCCCGCGCTTCGCTTTGAAGCGGATCTCGGCGTGGCGCTCGATCACGCGCTCGACGACGATGCGCTGTGCGTGGTCGCGACGCCCGTGGCTGGCCTGCGCGGCCTGTTGCGCGCGATGCGCGATGCGGGCAAGGTGCCCGCGCATATCGTGTGGCTGTGCAAGGGGTTCGAAGCGGATTCGCAGTTGTTGCCGCATCAGGCGGTCGCGGCGGAATTGCCCGAGCATGCGAGCAACGGCGTGTTGTCCGGACCGAGCTTCGCGCGCGAAGTCGGGCAGGGGCTGCCGGTTGCGTTGACGATCGCGAGCCCGTCGGCGGCATGCCGCGAACGCACGGTCGCGGCGTTCCATCACGGCGCGATGCGCATCTATACCGGCGACGACGTCGTCGGCGTCGAAGTGGGCGGCGCGGTGAAAAACGTGCTCGCCATCGCCACGGGCATCGCCGATGGCCTCGGCCTCGGCCTCAATGCACGCGCGGCGCTGATCACCCGCGGCCTCGCCGAAATGTCGCGCCTTGGCGTGACGCTCGGTGGGCGCGCGGAAACCTTTACCGGGTTGACCGGCCTCGGTGATCTGATTCTGACTGCTACCGGCGATCTGTCGCGCAACCGCACCGTGGGCCTGCAACTCGCCACGGGCCGCACGCTCGACGACATCCTCGGCGGTCTCGGTCACGTGGCCGAAGGCGTGCGCTGCGCGCGGGCGGTACTCTCGATCGCACGTGCTCATGCAATCGAAATGCCGATCACGCAGGCGGTCTGCGCGGTGCTGTTCGACGGCGTGGCGCCGCGCGATGCGGTTAGCGCGCTCCTGCGGCGCGATTCGAAGGCGGAATAAAGCCTTTTCTATCAGCCGTTTAGCGGAAATTAGCGTTGAACGGCTGCCTCGCCCGGTTGTCCACTTCGGGTTGTCCACTTCGTGAGCGAGACTCGGGTCAGCGAGGTTCCCATGCCCACCTTCAATCTCGGTCCTGGCGCGTGCACGCTCGAAGCGCGCGTGGTCGATATCACGACGCTCGCCGTCGATGCGATCGTCAATGCCGCGAATACTTCGCTGCGCGGTGGCGGCGGTGTGGATGGCGCGATACATCGCGCGGCCGGCAAGGAGTTGCTGCGCGAATGCGAAACGCTCGGCGGCTGCGCGACCGGCGACGCCAAAATCACCGCCGGCTATCGTCTGCCCGCGAAGCATGTTATTCACGCGGTCGGTCCAGTGTGGCGTGGCGGCGCGCATGGCGAAGCCGACCTGCTCGCATCGTGCTATCAGCGCTCACTCGAAGTCGCGCGCGAAACTCAGTGCACGAGCATCGCGTTTCCAGCGATCAGCTGCGGTATCTACCGTTTCCCCGCCGACGATGCGGTCAGCATCGCGGTCGCGACCGTACTCGACACATTGCCGCGCACACCACACATGAAGCACGTGACGTTCGCGTGCTTCGACGACGCGATGTTCGCACGCTACGAGGCCGAGCTCGAACGCCGTCAGGCGCCGCCTTCGAAGCCGGCCTGACGCCACGCTTCGAACACCACGATCGCCACCGTATTCGACAGATTCAGACTGCGATTGCCGGGACGCATCGGCAGACGCACGCGCTGTTCGTTCGCAAAGCGCTCGAGCACCGTGCCGGGCAGGCCGCGCGTTTCGGCGCCGAACACGAACCAGTCGCCCGGTTGAAACGCGTGGTCGTGAAAGCGCCCCGAGCCGCGCGTCGTGAAGGCGAACATGCGCGACGCGTCGGGCGTTTCTTTCGCGATGAACGCGTCCCAACCGGCATGCACGTTCATTTCCGCGTACTCGTGATAATCGAGGCCGGCGCGCCGCATCTTGGTGTCGTCGAGAGGGAAGCCGAGCGGCTCGATCAGGTGCAGCCGGGCGCCGGTGTTCGCGCACAGGCGAATCACGTTGCCGGTGTTGGGCGGAATTTCGGGTTCTACGAGAACGACGTTGAACATAAGAAGACCACGTAAAAGCTAGTTTTTCGGAGTGCGCAGCGCGACGAAGTTCGTAACCCGCCGCGCGCCGGCGGCCTTCAGCGTATGCGCGAGCGCTTCGAGCGTCGCGCCGCTCGTCATCACATCGTCGACGATGCCGACGTGCAGGCCGCGCACCGGGCGCGCGACGCGAAACGCTCGGCCGACGTTCTGCCGGCGCGCATCGAGATCGAGGCGCGATTGCGGCGCGGTGTCGAGCGTTCGTTCGAGCAGCGTGGGGTCGCCGCGCACGCCGAGCGCCCGGGAGAGCGGCCGCGCGATCTGCCAGGCCTGGTTGTAGCCGCGCTCGACCAGACGGCGACCGGCGAGCGGCACTGGCGCGATCACGTCGGGCCGCTCGGCCGCGTCGTGCCAATCGGCTTCAGCGAGCCGCGCGAGGCGTTGCGCGAAGTCTCGCGCGAGCATCAGCCGGGCGCGGAACTTCAGGCCGACCGCGAGCGTATCGAGCGGCGCGCGATAGTCGGCGAGCGCGAAGCTCGCGTCGAACGGCGGCGGCTCGGCCACGCAATCCGCGCAGCGATACCGCGCCTGAGCGACCCGGCGTGACGCCGGCAACGGCACCGCGCAAACGGTGCAGCGCAGCCGGCTCTCGTTCCAGTAGGCCGCGTCGCAACCGTCGCACAACGTCTTATGCGACAAATTGCCGCACAACGCGCACAGGTTCGGCAGCGCGGCGTTCAAGGCCCGCGGCCATGCCGAATGCAGACCGCGCGCAAAACGCGCCACCTGATTTCGACACGACGAAGAAAATGACTGGAATCGCACAAGTGAGCGCCGGTGAAAGCCGTTCTCGCTGAATGGAGGGGAACGACCGAGTATACTTCGAGCTCACGCCAGCACGACACACATGTCCCCAACATCCGCTCAATCTGGCCGTCCGGCCTACGATTCACGGCGCCTCAGGCGTATTTTCGACCGTCGCGCTGCCACCTTCGACGAGGTTGCGTTCCTGCCGCGAGAGATTGCGCAGCGCATGCGCGAGCGTCTCGATTACATCAAGGTGGCGCCCTCGAGCGTGCTCGACGCCGGTTGCGGCGCGGGCGAAGACCTCCCCGCATTGCGCCAACGCTTTCCCGAGGCGCCGGTGTTCGGCGCTGATCTGT
Source organism: Paraburkholderia sp. 35.1 (assembly GCF_050436525.1). NCBI lineage: Bacteria > Pseudomonadati > Pseudomonadota > Betaproteobacteria > Burkholderiales > Burkholderiaceae > Paraburkholderia > Paraburkholderia sp. 35.1. The sequence continues at coordinate 2,261,921 of NZ_JBNDMJ010000003.1, forward strand.
CGCACGGCATGCTCCGCCGCGCGCTGCGTCACGATGCCGGCGACACCAGTTGGCGGCGCTTTCTTCCCGCCTCGCTCGGCAAGGCGCTCGGTGCGCGTGGCCCGCGCTTCGCGCAAACCGATTTCTCCGCGCTGCCGTTCACGTCCGGCGCATTCGAATTCATCTGGTCCAACCTCGCGCTGCACTGGCACTCGCGGCCCGATCTGGTCTTTCCCGAATGGCAGCGCGTGCTGAAGGTCAACGGCCTGCTAATGTTCAGCACGCTCGGCCCCGATACGCTGAAGGAGTTGCGCGGTGCCTACGCCGAGATCGAGGCCGCGCACGGCGTCGCGTCTCGCAAGCATGTGATCGACTTCGTCGACATGCACGACCTCGGCGACATGCTCGTCGAGGCGGGCTTCGAGATTCCGGTGATGGACCAGGAGACGCTGACGATCACCTATAAGTCGCCCGAGTCGCTGCTCGCGGACGTGCGTCGCTGGGGCGCGTACCCGTTCGAGCGCGATGCGCATGACGGCGTGCTCACGCGTCGGTTGCACAAAGCCCTGCTCGCCGCGCTCGAAGCGCGCCGGCGCGCCGACGGCACGATCGCGCTGACCTTCGAGGTGATCTACGGCCACGCATGGAAAGCCGTGCCGCGCACCACGGCGGAAGGACATGGCATCGTGCGGCTCGAGGACATCGGACGAGGTCCGGGCAAGCGTGGGTAGCAGATTGCGGTGCTGTCATCAACTGCTTGCCGACGGTGCGGTTGACGTGTTGCAAAAGCGGTAAAGAGGACATCCGTTATGCCTGGGATTTGCCCTTCAAAAGAGCCGCAAAATGCTGGGCAAAATGGCGCGAAGGCTTGTCGCGCCTGGCTTGTGGGCCGATTGGGGCTTGCTTGTCGATGCTATGGATCACGCCTATAATGCGTCAGTTTGTCACCCGAAGTTCCCACATTTGGGGTGGCAAGCCGCGAGGCGCGGGGCTGCAAAATGAAGTGATGCGGTAGGGGTTGGCGCGCTCGCGAGTGATGCTGGAAACAGTGACTCGAACGGCGGCCGCGAGATGCATCCGGAAGTAAAAGAAGGCAGGCCGGACTCGACGATTCGCAGGAGGCAGCGATGGGCGCATCAGATCATCTGCTGGCGGATTCAGAACCGGTCCTCAGGGACTGGACCATGAAGCGCAACTGTTCGATATCGCCGCGGCAGTTCGTCTGTCTGTACGTGTCGCTTGCGTTGTTTTCGTTGGCAATTGCATTCATGCTGGTTCTGGTCGGCGCCTGGCTGGTGTTGCCGTTCACCGGAATCGAATTGCTGGCCGTAGGTATCGCGTTTGCAATATATGCGCGTCATGCTGTCGATTACGAGCGCATCCGGTTGTTTCCGAACCGGCTCGTGATCGAGCAGGTCAGCGCCGAGCAGATTACGCAATTCGAATTCAATCCGCGCTGGGTGCGGATAGAGCCGGGCGCAACGCCGCGCGATCAGATCAAGCTGGTCTCGCGCGGGCAGACGATCATGATCGGGCAACACCTCGCGCAGAATCGGCGCGCGCAGTTCGCAGGCGAACTACGTATGTGGCTGGCACGTTGTTAGGTGGTGCCGGACGCGCGGCGTTCAAGGGGGCGCGACACGCTGCCAGCGGGGTCGAGGGGTTTGAATGGAAAATTTGGGTAAGGAAGCTATGAAAACAATCAAGCGAGCGCTCATGAGCGTGCTGGCGACGAGCGGACTGCTTTTCGCCGGTGCCGCCCTGGCAGTGGGCGATGCTCCGGGCGGCCCTGCCGTCAACGCGATCAATCTCCAGCCGCCTGCAACGAGAATCGCTGAGGAGCTGTTCAGCCTCCACATGTTCATGCTGGGACTGTGCACCGTGATCTTCATCGGTGTGTTCGGCGTGATGTTCTATTCGATCTTCGCGCACCGCAAATCGAAAGGCCACAACGCAGCCAATTTCCACGAAAGCACCACCGTCGAAATCATCTGGACAATCGTGCCGTTCGTCATCGTCGTGCTGATGGCGCTGCCCGCCACCAAGGCCGTCGTCGCGATGAAGGACACCTCGAACGCCGACCTCACGATCAAGGTCACCGGCTACCAGTGGAAGTGGGGCTACGACTACGTGAAGGGTCCCGGCGAGGGCATCGGCTTCCTGTCCACGCTCGCCACGCCGCGCGCGCAAACCGATGGCCGCGAGCCGATCTCCACGCTGTATCTGCAGGAAGTCGACAACCCGCTCGTGGTGCCGGTCGACAAGAAAATCCGCATCATCACCACCGCGAACGACGTGGTCCACTCCTGGTACGTGCCGGCCTTCGGCGTGAAGCAGGACGCGATTCCCGGCTTCGTGCGCGACACGTGGTTCAAGGCCAACCGCACCGGTACGTTCCGCGGCTTCTGTACCGAACTGTGCGGCAAGGAACACGCGTTCATGCCGGTCGTCGTCGAGGTGCTGTCGGCCGACGACTACGCGAAGTGGGTCGACGAGGAGAAGAAGAAAATGGCCGCCGGCCAGGACGATCCGAACAAGACCTACACGATGGCCGAGCTGATGGAACGCGGCGGCAAGGTCTACGCGGCGAACTGCGCGGTCTGCCACCAGCCGACCGGCAAGGGCGCGGGCGCATTCCCGGCGCTCGACGGCAGCAAGATCGCCAACGGTCCGATCGGGCAGCACGTGAGCCTCGTGTTGAAGGGCAAGAACGCGATGCCTTCGTGGGCGCCGACGCTGGACGACGTCGAAATCGCCGCGGTGATCACGTACGAACGTAACTCGTGGGGCAACCATACGGGCGACATCCTGCAGCCGAAGCAGGTCGCCGACGCGCGCAACGGCAAGCTGCCGGAAGGCGGCGATCATCTGGCCAACGCCGGTGCTGCCGCGAGCGGCGCCGTTGCGGCATCGGGCGCGCAAGCAGCGTCGGGCGCAGAAGCGGCGTCCGCACCGGCCGCATCGGGCAACGAGGCTGGCGCGGCGGCTTCGAACAGCGCAGAGGCCGCGCTGCCGGCGAGCATCTACTTCGAGACCGGCAAGAGCACGCTGCCGGCCGACGCGAAAGCGGCGGTCGACGCGGCCGCGGCCTACGCGAAGGCGCATCCGGACGCGAAATTCACGCTGTCGGGCTTCACCGACGCAACCGGCTCCGCCGACGTCAACGCGAAGCTCGCGAAGAGTCGTGCCGAAGCCGTTCGCGACGCGCTGAAAGCAGCCGGCATTGCCGACGATCATATTATTTTGAAGAAGCCGGAAACGATCACCGGCGGCACCGACGCGAAGGAAGCCCGGCGCGTTCAGATCAGCCCGGCAGCCTGACGTGTTCATGGTCAGCACCGCAGAATTCGCTTTAGGAGATTGTCATGTCTAGCATCGGACACGATGTAGTCGCGGGCCACGAGCACGTGCACGGCGACCATGCCCACGAAACGCCGCACGGCTGGCGTCGTTGGCTGTTCGCAACCAACCACAAGGACATCGGTACGCTGTATCTGATCTTCTCGTTCACCATGTTCCTGTCCGGGGGCGTGATGGCGCTGATGATCCGTGCCGAGCTGTTCGAGCCGGGTCTGCAGATCATGCGTCCCGAGTTCTTCAACCAGTTGACCACCATGCACGGGCTGATCATGGTGTTCGGCGCGATCATGCCGGCGTTCGTCGGCTTCGCGAACTGGATGGTGCCGCTGCAGATCGGCGCATCGGACATGGCTTTCGCGCGGATGAACAACTTCAGCTTCTGGCTGCTGCCGGTCGCCGCTGTGCTGCTGGTCGGCTCGTTCTTCGCACCGGGCGGCGCGACCGCCGCGGGCTGGACGCTGTACACGCCGCTCTCCACGCAGATGGGCCCGGGCATGGACTTCGCGATTTTCGCGCTCCACCTGATGGGTGCGTCGTCGATCATGGGCGGTATCAACATCGTCGTGACGATCCTGAACTTGCGCGCACCCGGCCTCACGCTGATGAAGATGCCGATGTTCGTCTGGACCTGGCTGATCACCGCGTACCTGCTGATCGCCGTGATGCCAGTTCTGGCGGGCGCGATCACGATGGTGCTGTTCGACCGTCACTTCGGCACGTCGTTCTTCAATGCGGCAGGCGGCGGCGACCCGGTCATGTACCAGCACATCTTCTGGTTCTTCGGGCACCCCGAGGTGTACATCATGATCTTGCCTGCGTTCGGGATCGTCTCGCAGGTGATCCCGGCGTTCTCGCGCAAGCCGCTGTTCGGCTATAGCTCGATGGTGTACGCAACGGCATCGATCGCGATCCTGTCGTTCATGGTGTGGGCGCACCACATGTTCGCGACCGGCATGCCGGTCACGGGCCAGCTGTTCTTCATGTACGCGACGATGCTGATCGCGGTGCCGACCGGCGTGAAGGTGTTTAACTGGGTCGCGACGATGTGGCGCGGTTCGCTGTCGTTCGAAACGCCGATGCTGTTCGCGGTCGGCTTCCTGATCGTGTTCACGTTCGGTGGCCTGTCGGGTCTGATGCTCGCCATGGCGCCGCTCGACATCCAGTATCACGGCACTTATTTCGTGGTCGCGCACTTCCACTACGTGCTGGTGGCGGGGTCGCTGTTCGCGCTGTTCGCCGGCTGGTACTACTGGTCGCCGAAGTGGACCGGCTGGATGTACAACGAAACGCGCGGCAAGATCCACTTCTGGGCGTCGATGTTCTTCTTCAACCTCGCGTTCCTGCCGATGCACTTCGTCGGTCTCGCGGGCATGCCGCGTCGTTACGCCGATTACCCGGCGCAGTTCACCGACTGGAACCAGGTGATCTCGATCGGTGCGTTCGGCTTTGGTCTGTCACAGGTGTACTTCCTGTTCGCGGTGGCTCTGCCGGCCTACCGTGGCGGTGGCGAGCTCGTAGAAGCGGGCGACAAGCCGTGGGACGGCGCAACGGGCCTCGAGTGGACCGTACCGAGCCCGGCTCCGTTCCACACGTTCGAGCATCCGCCGACCGTCGAGTAAGCCTATCCCGGCGAGGTGCCGGGTTCCGGCGGCGCGACATGCCGCCACCGGACTCGGGCGCTTCGCGCGGCGGCCTCGCCAGTCAAGAACCGTACTCAGAAAGTCGAGCATGACGCGCAATCCACAGGAAAGACGTACGCCGGAGCAGATTCGCGCGAGCAACAGGCGGATAGGGTTGGTGATGTTCGCGATCGCCGCGGTGTTTTTCGCGAGCGCGATTCTGAAGCAGTGCTGGTTCAGCTAACGCCGCCTTCGCAGTCCGTATGCAGGTTTGTTGAGGATTCAGATGTCGACTCAACCGCCGGCCGAGGCCGACCGCTCTTTCAACCGTTCGATGCTGATCAAGCTGTTCGTCGTCGCGTTGATGATGTTCGGTTTCGGTTTCGCGCTGGTGCCGATGTATCGCGCGATCTGCCAGATCACCGGCGTGAACAACCTCGTGCGGCGCGACGTTTCAGCGCGCGAGGCGAAGAATACGCAGGTCGACATGAGCCGCACGATTTCGATCGAATTCGATGCGAACGCGCGGGGCCTGTTGGGTTTCAAGCCGGAGCAGCGCAGTCTCGACGTGCATCCGGGCGAAGTAACGACGGTCATGTACGACGTCAGCAACGAGCAGTCGCGCACGATCCGTGCGCAGGCCATTCCGAGCTACGCGCCGAAGCAGGCGACCGGGTACTTCAGGAAGATCGAGTGTTTCTGCTTCACGCAGCAGACGTTGAACGCGAACGAGACGAAGCGGATGCCGGTGGTGTTCGTCGTCGACCCGAAGTTGCCGAAGGACGTGAAGACGATCACGCTGTCGTACACGTTTTTCGAGTTGAACACGCCGGCGGCGGCTAGCGCGGATGATGCGGCGCCGAAGGCGAATGCAGTGAACGATGCAGTGACCAGCGCGGCAGCCATTCCCGCGAAGCCGGCCTGAAGCAGATTTGACGGCGCGAGCCGCGGACGAACGAAGGAAGACGAAGCGACATGAACGATAACGGCGGCAGTCCGCGCAAGAGCAGTTTCGGTCAATCGTTGCGCGCGGTGTTCTGGTCGTTTTTCGGCGTGCGCAAGCGCCGCGATCTCGAGGCGGACGCGACGCAACTGAACCCGCTGCATGTGATCGTGGCGGCGCTGATCGGCGCGGCGGTTCTGATCGGGGTGCTGATTCTGGTCGTGCGCCTCGTGGTCGGTTGAGGCAGTAGCAGGGCACAGCACAGCAGAGAAGAGCCCACGAATTAGAGAGAAGCGGTGCGGTATCGACGCGCCGCCGAAGATACAGCCGGAGATTCCGGAACAACTGGACTGAAGTGGAGAATCAAGAATGAGCGGTCAAAACGAGAGCCCGTACTATTTCGTACCGCATCCGTCGCGGCATCCGATCAGCGCCGCTACGGGGTTGCTGGTCATGCTCGGATCGCTTGCGGCCTGGATCAACGACCATACCTGGGCGCCGCTTGGCGTGCTCATCGGTCTGCTGTGGCTGCTCTTTACGCTGTGGCATTGGTTCGGCGACGCGATCGCCGAGTCGGAAGGCGGCATGTACGGCAAGAACGTCGACCGGTCGTACCGCTGGAGCATGAGCTGGTTCATATTCTCCGAAGTGATGTTCTTCGGCGCATTCTTCGGCGCGCTGTTCTATGCCCGCGAAATCGCGCTGCATCAACTCGGCAGCCTCGACTACAAACTGATCTGGCCCGATTTCACGGCGGTGTGGCCAAACAACGGCCCGGCCGAACTCGTGGGCACCTTCAAGTCGATGCAGCCGTGGCCGGTGCCGACCATCAACACGGCGCTGCTGCTGTCGTCGGGTGCGACGCTGACGGTGTCGCACCACGCGCTGCGCGACAACCATCGCAAGAAGGCGATTGCGTGGCTCGCGGCGACAATCGTGCTGGGCGCGAGCTTCCTGTTCCTGCAGGGCTTCGAATACTTCCACGCGTACAACGAGCTGAACCTGACGCTGGCTTCGGGCATCTACGGTTCGACGTTCTTCCTGCTGACTGGCTTCCACGGCTTTCACGTGTTCCTCGGCGGCACGATGCTCTCCGTTGTGCTGGTGCGCCTGATTCGCGGCCACTTCACGCCGGAACATCACTTCGCGTTCGAAGGCGCGGCCTGGTACTGGCACTTCGTCGACGTCGTGTGGCTCGGGCTGTACGTCGTCGTGTACTGGCTGTAATGCGGCCAGATCCGTGCGCGCAACGCCGTTCAGGCGGCGCGCACGAGCAGTATGGAAGGCTGAATGCAGCGCCGCCCTCGACCTCTCAGGGCGGCGTTTTGTTTGGCGGCGAGGAAAATTTGCCGCTGACGGGGATGCGGCGGCGAGCTATCCGCGAGCGTCAGCGCCCGTACGGAATCCCGGTCGACTGAATCCAGCCCATCCAGTGTGCGAACAGGATGAACAGGAACAGCGAGATCGACAGGCCCACCCGCGTGGCGAGTGACCAGACCATCCGCTTGGTCTTGCCTTTGTCGTGCATCATGAAATACAGCGCCGACGCCATGCTGGCGATGATGAGAGCAAAGGCGATGGGAACGATAATGTGCATGGAACCAACTGAAACCGGAAAGCGCAGTGGCAAGACATTCATTATCGCACCGCGAGCGGGCGCCTGCCGCAGGTTCCCGGCGGCCCTGAGCGCGATGCCGGAGCGCCCGCAATGAAGTTTCGCCTGATTCCCGCGCTGCTGATCCTGCTGGTCGTCGTCGTGACGATGCGGCTCGGTTTCTGGCAGCGCGATCGCGCGCATCAGAAGGAAGCGCTCGAGGCGCGCATCACGCAGTTCGAGAACGCGCCCGCGTTGCCGGTCAGCGCGGTGCCGCTCGCGCTGAAGGACGTCGAGTTTCATCGCGTGAAAGCGCGCGGCAGTTTCGTCACGGACAAGGTTGTGTACCTCGATAATCGTCCGTATAACGATCAGCCGGGCTTTTACGTCGTGATGCCTTTTAAACTCGCCGACGGCGGTTACGTGCTCGTCAATCGCGGCTGGCTGCCGCGCAACCTGAGCAATCGCGAGACCATCGCGCCGTACACGACGCCGCCGGGCGAGGTCGAGATCGAAGGGATTGCGCGTGCCGACGCGTCGCGCGCGTTCGAGCTCGGCGAGGGCGGATCGGCCGCGCATCGCCTGATCCGGCAGAATCTCGATGTCGGCTCGTACGCCGCGGAGACCGGGCTGCCGCTGCAATCGTTCGTGATCCAGCAGACCGGCGATGCCGGCGACGGCCTGGTGCGCGACTGGCCCGCACCGACCACCGGCGTCGAGCGCAACTACGGCTACATGCTGCAGTGGTGGGGCATGGCCGCCGCCGCGCTCGCCTTCGGTCTGTATGCGGCGCGCCGCGCGGGCAAAAAAGAGCACGCGCCGGGCGCGTGAGGAACGCAAGGCACGGCTCGCCGCCGTCCAAACATTGAAAGAGGTTCTGTAGTGTCGACTCAAACTCCCCGTTCGCCGGAAGCTGGCAAATCCAGCGGCAAACCCGCCGCGGCCAAAGCGATGCCCGGCCAACCGAACGGCCCGGGCTCGTGGCGGCGCGGCCGCTGGGTGCTGCTGCTGCTCGCGGTGATCTGCGCGGCGCCGATCGCGATCTCGTACTTCATGTACTTCGTCGTGAAGCCGACCGGCGGCAGCACGAACTACGGCGCGCTGATCGAGCCGCAACGGCCGATCCCGGACTCGCTCATGGTCACCGGCGCGGACGGCAAGCCGCTGAAGCTCGCCTCGCTGCATGGCCGCTGGCTCATGATCTCGGTGGACAACAGCGCGTGCGACCAAGCCTGCGTGACGAAGCTCTACTTCATGCGACAAATCCGCGCAGCTCAGGGGCCGGAACGCGAGCGCGTCATGGAAGTGTGGCTGCGCACCGATGCAGACAAGGTCGCGGACGTGATACAAACCGCCTACCCCAACACCGACATGCTGATCGCCGATCCGGCGCAGGTCGCCGCGTGGCTGCCTGCCGACACCGGCACGCGGATCACCGACCACATCTACCTGGTCGATCCGAACGGCAATCTGATGATGCGTTTTCCGAAAGACGCGAACCCGAGCAAGATCAAAGGCGACCTGACCAAGCTGCTCAAATGGTCGACCATCGGCTGACGCTCCAACCTGGGTAAATGAGATGTTCGTATTGCAACTGGGCCTGATCGGCTTGTGTATCGCGTTGCTGCCGCTGTCCTACGTGTGGGTCAAGGCCGACGACAACAAATTCCGCAAGCTGGTCTGGCTCACCACCTTCCTGACGCTCGATCTCGTGATGTTCGGCGGCTTCACGCGCCTCACCGATTCGGGCCTCGGCTGCCCGGATTGGCCCGGCTGCTACGGCACGTCGTCGCCGTTCATCGCGCACGCGGCGATCTCCGCGGCCTATCAGGCGATGCCGAGCGGCCCCGTCAGCATGACGAAGGCGTGGATCGAAATGATCCATCGCTACTTCGCGATGGCGATCGGCGTGCTGATCATCGCGCAGACGATCATTGCCTGGACGGCGCGTATCAAGCGTCGTCCGCTGCATGTGTCGCCGTGGTGGCCGACTTCGCTGCTGCTGCTGATCGTCGTGCAGGGCGTGTTCGGCGCGTGGACCGTGACCATGAGGCTGCAGCCGATCATCGTGACCACGCATCTGCTGCTCGGCCTGGCGCTGCTCGGCACGCTCGGCTGGCTCGCGGCGCGCTTGACGCCGCTGCCGGCCTGCGAACCCGAGGCCGCGCGCTGGCGCGTGGCCGCGCTCGCGGGTCTCGCGCTGCTGGTACTGCAAATCGCGCTCGGTGGCTGGGTCAGCACGAACTACGCGGTGCTCGCGTGCACCGACTTCCCGACCTGCAACGGCCAATGGATTCCGCCGATGGACTTCGCGCACGGCTTCCACCTGTGGCGCGCGCTCGGCATGACCGGCGACGGCGACATGATTACGCAGGATGCGCTGGTCGCGATTCACTGGACGCATCGCACGTTCGCGTTCGCTGTGATCGCCTATCTGGTGTGGTTCGCGTTGAAGATGCGCCGCTTCGAGTCACTGCGGCGACCCGCCAACGGCGTGCTGCTGGTGGTGCTGATCCAGTTCGTCACCGGCTTGTCGAATATCGTGCTGCAATGGCCGTTACCGATTGCGGTCGCCCATAACGGCGGGGCCGCGATCCTGCTGCTGCTGCTCGTTATGTTAAACTTTCGGATCGCTTATAGCCGTCCCGGCCGCGCCGCGCTCCCTGCGCGCGAAGCCGCGCCAGCGTGACTCACATGGACAGCACAACACTCTCCCAAACGCCCGGCAGCCGGGTCTCCCAATATCTCGCACTGACCAAGCCGCGTGTTACGCAGCTTGCGGTGTTCTGCGCGGTCATCGGCATGTTCCTGTCGACGCCGGGCATGGTGCCATGGACCGTACTGATCGGCGGCACGGTCGGCATCTGGCTGCTGGCCGGCGCCGCGTTCGCGATCAACTGCCTCGTCGAGCAGCAGATCGACGCCAAAATGCGCCGCACGTCGTGGCGTCCGTCCGCGCGCGGCGAAATCACCACCCCGCAGATCCTGCTGTTCTCGGCCGTGCTCGGCGGCCTCGGCATGTGGACGCTGTACACGTTCGCCAATGCGCTGACCATGTGGCTCACGCTCGCCACGTTCGTCGGTTATGCGGTTATCTATACGCTGCTGCTGAAGCCAGCCACGCCGCAGAACATCGTGATCGGCGGCGCGTCGGGCGCGATGCCGCCCGCGCTCGGCTGGGCCGCGGTAACGGGCCACGTGCCCGCCGACGCGTGGATCCTCGTGCTGATCATCTTCGTGTGGACCCCGCCGCATTTCTGGGCGCTCGCGCTGTATCGCCGCAAGGACTACGAAAACGCCGGCCTGCCGATGCTGCCGAACACGCACGGCGAAAAGTACACGCGCCTGCATATCCTTCTCTACACGATCATCCTGTTCGCGGTCACGCTGATGCCGTTCATCTCCGGCATGAGCGGCGTCGTGTATCTCGCGTCGGCGGTGCTGCTCGGCGCCGTGTTTCTCGCTTATGCGTGGAAGATCTACCGGGAGTATTCGGACGAGCTCGCGCGCAAAACCTTCCGTTATTCGATCGTCTATCTGTCGCTGCTGTTCGCCGCGCTGCTGATCGACCACTACGCCCGCGTCGTGATAGGCGCGTAACACCATGCTCAACAATCGCTTTGCGCGCATTGCGCGCGCCGCTGTGATGGCTTGCACGCTCGGCGCGATGCTGGGCGGCACACTGCTGATGACGGGTTGCGGCAAGCAGCCGCCGGCTTTTACGAATCTCGACATCACCGGCAATACGCAATTCGCCAGCGATTTCTCGTTGCCCGACACGTCCGGCAAGATCCGCACGCTTGCCGACTACAAAGGCAAGGTCGTCGTGCTGTTCTTCGGCTATACACATTGCCCGGACGTCTGCCCGACGACGATGGCCGAGCTGTCACAGGCGTTGCAGCAACTCGGTCCGGAGGACGCGAGGCGCGTGCAGGTGCTGTTCGTCACCGTCGACCTTGAGCGCGATACGCCGCAGTTGCTCGCGCAATACGTGCCGGCGTTCAATCCGAGCTTCGTGGGCTTGCGTCCCGCCAGCGAAGAACAGCTCGCGAAGGTCGCGAAAGACTTCCGCGTGTACTACGCGAAGGTCCCGGGCAAGACGCCCGACAGCTACACGATGGACCACACGGCCGCGAGCTATGTGTTCGACACGGACGGCAAGCTGCGTCTGTTCGCGCGCGATGGCCAAGGCGCGACACCATGGGTGCATGACCTCAAGCTGCTGCTTGATTGACGCGCATCGCAGTCGGCTTTTTAAAGCGGCGCCGCTCACGCCTCCCCGCATCCCTCCTCTCTTCGCGACTCGCGCTCAGACCGGAATCGGCAAATTCAGCCCCGGCGCGAGACGCGTCGTCTTGAACTCCGTCACCTCGTAGCGCGCGAGCTGTTGCAGGGCGAACGGATCGCTCGCGAGAATGCGATCCAGCCTGTCGCGCTCGATACGAACCGCGAGGATGATGCCGCCGTCGCGCGGCACTTTCGGCCCGGCCGCGACGAAGATGCCCGCGTCGAACTGCTCCGCGAGAAACGCGCGATGCGCGTCGAGCGCGTCGTCGATACGATCGAGCGGGGCGGTGTAGATCAGGTTGATCATGTACATGGTCGTTCTCAGGGGCGGGTGAGTGGGCCGTGCGCGGCTACGGCTCTGGATTATCGGTCAGCCGTAGGTTTTGCGTTGCGCTAGCCATTGCGCTTGCGCTCCGCATAACCATATGCGGTAAGGGTATTTCCCAGCTTGCCGCCCATATGAAAGAATTTTGGGCTTGGCCGACGGCGCGCCAGCACGAACCGGAGCGCCGCCCATTTCATCCGACTCCGACATCGATCGGAGCCATCGACTCAAACGTCGAACCGCAACAGCGAGAATCACATGCAGCGCAGAAATATCCTCAAAGCCCTCACCGCAGTCGTCGCCGGTGCGGCGATCCTGACCAGCTTCGGCGCGCACGCCGACGACAAGGTCATCAAGGTCGGCACGATCGGCGGCCCGGACGCGCAGATCTGGGAAGTCGTCACCAAGGTCGCGAAGCGCGAAGGCCTGAACGTGAAGGTCGTCGAGTTCAACGACTACATCCAGCCGAACGCCGCGCTCGACGCGGGCGACCTCGACGCCAACAGCTTCCAGCACCAGCCGTACCTCGATAGCCAGATCAAGCAGCGCGGCTACAAGCTCGTCAACGCAGGCCTCACGTACATCTCGCCGCTCGGCGCGTACTCGAAGAAGCTGAAGTCGTTGAAGGACCTGCCGCAGGGCGCGAAGGTCGCGGTGCCGAACGATCCGTCGAACGAAAATCGCGCGCTGCTGTTGTTGCAGGCGCAAGGGCTGATCAAGCTGAAGGACGGCGCGGCCACAGGCGGCAACAACGCGACGCCGCTCGATGTCGTCGACAATCCGAAGAAGATCAGGTTCGTCGAGCTCGACGCCGCGCAACTGCCGCGTTCGCTCGCCGACGTCGACGCTGCCGTCATCAATACGAACTTCGCGCTGGCCGCCGGCCTGCAGCCAACCAAGGACGCGATCGCGCTCGAAGACATCCACAGCCCGAACGCGAACCTGATCGCCGTGCGCGCGAAGGACAAGGATCAGCCATGGGTGAAGAAGCTGGTCGCGGCGTATCAGTCGGAAGACGTGCGCCAGTTCATCATGACGCAGTTCAAGGGTTCGATGGTGCCGTCGTTCTAAGCGACGCGTTCAGCGCGATCGCAAGCGCAGCCGCATGGCATCAGGAAAGGCACGCGCCGTACAGGCGCGTGCTTTTTTTATAGCTCCAGCTCCCATCTTTCGATTATCAGATCCTGGCCGAAGCGGCGCTGCGCCGCGCTGCCGGCCAACTCGAACCCAGCGCGCTCGCAAAGCCGCCGTGGCTCCGCCAATGCGCTCGCGGTGGTCAGCGTGAGCTTCGTGTAGCCCGCGCGCCGCGCGAAGCGCACGCATTCGCTGAGCAATTGCGTGCCGATGCCGAGCTTCCGCACGTCCGGTTCGACCCACAGCAGGCGCACGCCCGCGACCGTCGTCGAGACCCCGACGAGGCAAACCGAGTCGACCACCAGACCCTCCTGTTCGGCGATCCAGCACTTCTTGCGCAGCGGATCGTTGCGCTGCGCGTACTCGGCGACGACGCGCGCGAGCAAGCCCTCGAACGTGTGATCCAAGCCGTACTGCGCGGCGAACCACTGCGCCTGACGATGCACGAGCCAGCCACATTCGCCGGCGCGCGGCTGACGCAGCACCACGAGCTCGTGCTTCGGCTTGTCGCCGAGCAGGCGCTCGATCAGCTTCATCGCGGCGATCAACTGCTCCTGCGATAGCGCGCTGAGTCTGTCGAGCAGGCCGAGTGCTTCGTGGATGGCGGCGGCGTCGAGCGGCGCGTAGATCGCGTGGCCGTGCTCGGTGAGCGCGATCAGCGACTGGCGTGCGTCGGTGTCGGACGGACGGCGGGTGATCAGCTTGCGTCGCTCGAAACTGCTCAGCAGGCGGCTCAGATAGCCGCTATCGAGCCCGAGCGCGCGCCCGAGCTCCGACGCGGTCTGCGCGCGGGCGCATGATAGCTCGTGTAGCACGCGCACTTCCGTCAGCGAGAACCCGCTTCGAGCCAGATGCTCGTGCAGGGCACCGATGCATTGGGTATAGAAGCGATTGAAATGGCGGACGGCCTGAGCGCGCCGCAGCGCCTCGGAATCTGTCAAGGGCGGCTCCCCGGGACTTTTTATGGTCGGTACAGCGCACTATATCGGCACGACCCTTATTTACAAAGCCACTCCACCCCCGCGAGACACCAACTGGTATTAAATAGGTATTGATTATTTGGGCTGTTGACACCACCAGGAGCCGATAACGACTCGCTGGTATCGTCAAATGCGTGCGATGCGGGAAAGTCCCTGGTCTGCCAATCCCTCCGACGGAGCCCTTGAATCCCGCTGTGATCCCCACTCAGCAAGGCTTTCCGGCGATCCGGACCGGCATGGAACCAGTCCGTTGACTGGTATTATGTTGGTTATATAATGGGCTCTCAATTTTCCGGGCTGTACTGCTCACGGCGTCCCTGGAGCCCCATGGAAACTCGCTGGTCCGCATTGATGCCTGACGTGCGCAACGTCACGCCGCTCTACCTGCAGCTCGCGCGCAACCTGGCGACGGCGATCCATTGCGGCGTCTGGTCGGCCGGCGAGGCGCTGCCTTCCGAGCGTACGCTGTCCGACGCGATCGGCGTGTCGCGCGTCACCGCGCGCAAGGCGATCGAACTGCTGGTCGAGCAGGGGCTGATCCGGCGCTCGCGCGGCGCGGGCAGCTTCATCACGCCGCGCGTCGAAGATCCGCTGTCGCGTCTCACCGGCTTCACGAAGAAGATGCAGCAGCGCGGTTTCCGGCCCGATTCGGTCTGGCTCGAACGCGACGTGCGCGCCGCCAATCGCGACGAGCTGCTGCGCCTCGGCTTGTCACCCGGCGCGGCCGTCACGAGCCTGCGGCGGCTGCGGCGCGCGGACGGCATCGTGATGGCGGTCGAACATTCGGCGCTGCCGGTCGCGATCGTGCCTGATCCGCTGGTGATCGGCGACTCGCTGTACAGCTATCTCGAGCAGCGCGGCGCGGCGGTCGTGCGCGCGTTGCAGCACTTCCGCGCGGTCAACGCGTCGAGCGAAATCGCCGCGCTGATGGACATCGAACCGCGCACCGCGCTGCTGGTCATCACCCGGATCGGCTACTGCGCGGATCAACGCGCGATCGAGCTGACCGACACCTATTGCCGCGACGACTATTACGACTTCGTCGCTGAATTGCGCACCTGAGCTGCGCGGCCCTCGCAGGCCGCAAGTCCGGCGGACGCCATTTGCCGCATACGTATCACGCACCAGAGAGACTCATGCTGACCGGAAACATACTCACCACCGAAGGGTGGATCCACGGCACGCTCGAATACGAAAACGGCCGCATCACGACGCTGTCCGGCGAGCGCGTCGATCCGTCGACGAACGACGCACCGTACATCCTGCCCGGCTTCATCGATCTGCACGTGCATGGCGGCGGCGGCGCCGACGTGATGGAAGCTGGCGACGCGATCGAAACGATCACCCGCACGCATGCGCGCTACGGCACCACGAGCCTGCTCGCAACGACCATGACCGCGCCGCGCGACGAGCTGATGAACGTCGTCGCCGGGCTCGGCAACGTCACGCGGGTGCGCACGCCGGGTTGCGCGCGCGTGCTCGGCGTGCATCTGGAAGGACCGTACATCAACCCCGGCAAGCTCGGCGCGCAGCCCGACGCGGCGGTATCGGCGGTGATGGACGAGGTGCTCAGGTATCTGTCGATCGCGCCGATCCGCGTCGTCACGCTGGCGCCCGAGATCGCCGGCCACATGGAGATCATCTCGGAGATGGCGGCGCGCGGCGTACGCGTGCAGCTCGGCCATTCGCTCGGCACCTACGACGACGCGGTCGCCGCGCTCAAGCACGGCGCGTGCGGCTTCACGCATCTGTTCAACGCGATGTCGCCGCTGCATCACCGCAACCCTGGCCTCGTCGGCGCTGCGCTTGCGCACGCCGAATACGCCGAAATCATTCCCGACCTGCTGCACGTGCATCCGGGGGCGATCCGCACCGCGCTGCGCGCGATTCCGCGCCTGTATGTGGTGACGGACAGCACGTCGGCCACCGGCATGCCCGACGGCGAATACCGCCTCGGCAGCCAGCACGTAACCAAGTGCCTCGGCGGCGTACGTCTGGCCGACGGCACGCTCGCGGGCAGCACGCTGACGATGGATCAGGCGCTGCGCAATCTCGTCTCGATCGGCCTGCCGATCGCCGATGTATCCCACCGTTTGTCACGCTACGCCGCCGACTATCTCGGCATCGAGGACCGCGGCCGCATCGCGCGCGGTGCGTGGGCCGACGTGGTCGTATTCGACCGCGAGCTGGCGCTGAGCGCGACCTACGTCGAAGGAGAAGCCATTGTCGAATATGCTTAAGGAAGCGCTCGCGTCCGCCGCAACAGTAGCCGAGCAGCTCAAGGACACCTCGCGCGTCGCGGCGCTCGCCGCGAAGCTCGCGCAACAGCCGCGCCATGTCGCGCTGACCGTCGCGCGCGGCAGCTCGGACCATGCCGCCAGCTACTTTGCATCCCTGACGATGAGCCGCCTCGGCGTGCCGGTCGCGTCGCTGCCGATGTCGGTCGCGACGCTGCAGCAGGCGCCGCTGCAGGTGCGCGACCAGCTTGCGCTCGCGTTTTCGCAATCGGGCAAGAGCCCCGACCTCGTCGGCACGATGAACGCGTTGCGCGCGGCCGGCGCATTGACGGTCGCCGCCGTGAACGCACCGAGCTCGCCGCTCGCCGACGCGTGCGAATGGCATCTGCCGCTCGTAGCCGGTCCCGAGCTGAGCGTCGCGGCGACCAAGAGCTACATCGCCATGCTGTCGATCTCCGCGCAGCTGGTTGCGCATTGGCAGAACGACGCCGAGTTGCTCGATGGACTGAATACGCTGCCCGACGCGCTGGAACGCGCGGGCCGGCTCGACTGGTCGATGGCCGTGAACGAGTTGCGCGGTATCGAACGGATGATCGTGATTGGCCGCGGTCTTGGCCTCGCGATCGCGCAGGAAGCCGCGCTGAAGCTGAAGGAAACTTCCGGCATCCAGGCCGAAGCGTTTTCGAGCGCGGAAGTGCGTCATGGTCCGATGGAGCTGATCGACCGCGACTATCCGCTGCTCGTGTTCGCGCCGCGTGGCCCGGAGCAGGCGGGTCTGCTGCAACTCGCGCACGACATGAGCGCGCGCGGCGCGCGCGTGCTGCTCGCGGCGCCCGATGACGTCGCGCAAGCCTCGCTGCCGCTCGTCGCCACCGCACACGCGGCGCTCGATCCGATCGCCGCCATCCTGTCCTTTTACGTGATGGCCGCGGATCTTGCCGCCGCGCGCGGGCGCAATCCCGACGCGCCTCGCCATCTCAACAA
Source organism: Paraburkholderia sp. 35.1 (assembly GCF_050436525.1). Taxonomy (NCBI): domain Bacteria; kingdom Pseudomonadati; phylum Pseudomonadota; class Betaproteobacteria; order Burkholderiales; family Burkholderiaceae; genus Paraburkholderia; species Paraburkholderia sp. 35.1. The sequence goes on from NZ_JBNDMJ010000003.1 coordinate 2,279,363, forward strand.
AGTCACCGAAACTCACTGACGAGAATGACGATGCGACGTGTCGAGAAGTCCAATCTGATGAGCCATTCCGAGAATCACATTGTTTTGCTTGCACCGCTGACCGGACCGGTCGTGCCGCTCGCGAAGGTGCCGGACCCGGTGTTTTCGGGCGGCATGTTCGGCGACGGCATCGGCGTCGATCCGCTCGAGGGTCGGCTCGTCGCGCCATGCGACGGCGTCGTCACGCATCTCGCGCGCACCGGCCACGCGGTAACGCTCGAGAGCGCCGAGGGCGCGCAGATTCTGCTGCATATCGGTATCGACACCGTCGGACTGAACGGCAAGGGTTTTGCGCCGATGGTCGAGCAGGGCGCGCAGGTGCGCGCCGGTGACGTGCTGATCGAGTTCGATCTGGACCAGATCGCGCTGAATGCGCCGAGCCTCGTCTCGGTGATCGCGATTGCGAATTCGGATGCGTTCGAGGTCATCGAGCGGGCGCCGAGCGGGCATGTCAAGGCCGGCGAAACGACGCTGCTGGTGCTGCGCGCGCGCGAGGGCGTCAGCCACGACGCGGTGCGCGAGGCGAGCGCCGCGCAGGTAATGGACGAAGCGCGCCGGCAGATCACGCTGACGCACGCGGGCGGCCTGCATGCGCGGCCCGCGGCGCGGGCGCGCGAAGCGGCGCGCCGCTTCGACGCACGGGTCGAGGTGCGCTACGACGGGCGCAAGGCGTCGATCGAAAGCGTGGTGGGTTTGCTTGGACTCGGTGCCGGCGAAGGCGCAAGCGTCGAGTTGCTCGGCGTCGGTCCGCACGCGCAGGCGGCGGTCGATGCAATCGCTGACGAACTGACGCGCGAAGCGCACGGCGAGGTCGAACCGAAGCGCGAACAGAAAGCGGCGCGGCCAGCGGCAGTCGTTGCGGCGCCCGCCGCGGGCGAGCCGCTCGCGCCGAACATGCTCGCGGGCGTGTGCGCCGCGCCGGGCATCGCGCTCGGCAAGCTGGTGCGCTGGGACGACGCGGATCTCGAGCCGCCGGAGCAGGCGAGCGGCACGTCGGCGGCGGAAAGCCGTCTGCTCGACAAGGCGATCGCGACCGTCGACGCCGATCTCGACACGATCGTGCGCGATGCGTCGCAACGCGGCTCGGTCGGCGAGGCGGGGATTTTCGCGGTGCATCGCGTGCTGCTCGAAGATCCGACACTGCTCGACGCCGCGCGCGATCTGATCAGCCTCGGCAAGAGCGCCGGTTTTGCGTGGCGCGAAGCGATCCGCGCGCAAGTAGGCATTCTGAGTAATGTGGAGGACGCACTGCTCGCCGAGCGGGCCGCCGATCTGCGCGACATCGAAAAGCGCGTGCAGCGCGCGCTCGGCTACACGAGCAGCGCGGCTCGCACCCTGCCGGACGAGGCGGTGCTCGCGGCCGACGAATTCACGCCATCGGATCTGTCGTCGCTCGATCGCACGCGCGTGACCGCGCTCGTGATGGCACGCGGCGGCGCGACCTCGCACGCGGCGATTCTCGCGCGTCAGGCGGGCATTCCGGCGCTGGTCGCGCTCGGCGACGCGTTGCATGCGATACCCGAGGGCACTCAGGTGGTGGTGAACGCGAGCACCGGCCGGCTCGAATTCGCGCCGACCGAACTCGACGTCGAACGCGCGCGACGCGAACGCGGCCGCCTCGCCGACGTGCGCGAAGCGAATCGCCGCACCTCGCAGCAGGCAGCGGCGACCGCCGACGGCCGCGCGATCGAAGTGGCCGCCAACATCGCCACACTCGACGACGCGAACGCCGCGGTCGACAACGGCGCGGACGCGGTCGGCCTGCTGCGCACCGAGCTGCTGTTCATCCACCGCCCGGCCGCGCCGAGCGCGGACGAGCATCGCCAGAGCTATCAGGCGATCGTCGATGCGTTGCGCGGCCGCGCCGCGATCATCCGCACGCTCGACGTCGGCGCGGACAAGGAAGTCGATTATCTGACGCTGCCGCCCGAGCCGAACCCCGCACTCGGCCTGCGCGGCGTGCGCCTCGCGCAGGTGCGCCCCGATCTGCTCGACGACCAGTTGCGTGGCCTGCTCGCGGTGCGTCCGGTCGGCGCCGTGCGCATCCTGCTGCCGATGGTCACCGATGCGGGCGAACTGATCCGCATCCGCAAGCGTATCGACGAGCTTGCACGCGAAGCGGGTAGATCGGAGCCGGTCGAAGTTGGCGTGATGATCGAAGTGCCGTCGGCTGCATTGCTCGCCGATCAGCTCGCGCAGCACGCCGATTTCCTGTCGATCGGCACCAACGACCTGACCCAATACACGCTCGCGATGGACCGCTGCCAACCCGATCTGGCGGCGCAGGCGGACGGCCTGCATCCGGCGGTGCTGCGCCTGATCGCGGCGACCGTCGAAGGTGCCGCGAAGCACGGCAAATGGGTCGGCGTGTGCGGCGCGCTCGCCGGCGACCCGCTCGCGATGCCGCTGCTGGTGGGCCTCGGTGTGACCGAGCTGTCGGTCGATCCGGTCTCCGTGCCAGGCATCAAGGCACGCGTGCGCACGCTCGACTATCAGCTGTGTCGCCAGCGCGCCCGCGATGCGCTAGCGCTCGACTCGGCGCAGGCGGTCAGAGCCGCAAGCCGCGCCACGTGGCCCCTGGAATGAAATTCAGAACTGGGGTTGCCGCGAGAAGGGCCGCTCGCTGCGTCATGCTCCTTGCGAATACGTCGAGTATTCGCGGCGTCGCAATCCTTGCGAGCGGCCCTTCTCGCGGCAACGCACGTGCGTTCCATATGTAAACAGACCCTAGCGAATTTGAGAACCCGCACGCCGTGCGCCCGGCAGCACGTCTGCCTTCACGCGCGGCGCGATTCTCCGTACAGCTGCACCACTCAACCAAGACCTACCCCTACGAGACAAAATTGGAGATACCGATGGATGGAAATCCGTTTCTGAAGATTCAGCGCCTGGGACGCGCGCTGATGCTGCCGATCGCGGTGCTACCGGTGGCCGGCCTGTTGCTGCGGCTCGGCCAGCCCGACGTGTTCAACATCAAGATGATCGCCGATGCGGGCGGCGCGATCTTCGACAACCTGCCGCTCCTGTTCGCGATCGGCGTGGCGGTCGGCTTCGCGAAAGACAACAACGGCGTCGCGGGTCTGGCTGGCGCGATCGGCTATCTGGTGCAGATCGCGGTGATGAAGGACATCAACGACAAGCTCAACATGGGCGTGCTGTCGGGGATCATCGCGGGCATCGTCGCGGGGCTGCTGTACAACCGCTACAAGGACATCAAGCTGCCCGACTACCTGGCGTTCTTCGGCGGCAAACGCTTCGTGCCGATCGTGACAGGGGTGGTCTGCGTGGTGCTAGGCATCGTATTCGGGCATGTGTGGGAGCCGGTGCAGAACGCGATCGACGTGGCCGGCCACTGGCTCACGACGGCCGGCGCGCTCGGCGCCTTCGTGTTCGGCGTGCTGAACCGGTTGCTGCTCGTCACGGGCTTGCATCACATCCTCAACTCGCTGACGTGGTTCGTGTTCGGCACCTTCACGCCGGCGGGCGGTGCGCCCGTCACGGGCGACCTGCACCGCTTCTTCGCTGGCGATCCGACCGCGGGCACCTTCATGACCGGCTTCTTCCCGGTGATGATGTTCGGCCTGCCGGCCGCATGTCTCGCGATGTATCACGAGGCGCCGAAAGAGCGTCGCGCGATGGTGTTCGGCCTGCTGTTCTCGATGGCGCTCACGTCGTTTCTGACCGGTGTGACCGAGCCGATCGAGTTCAGCTTCATGTTCCTCGCGCCGGTGCTGTATGCGATCCACGCGCTGCTGACGGGTCTGTCGCTCGCGATCTGCTCGGCGCTCGGGATTCACCTCGGCTTCACGTTCTCGGCGGGCTTCATCGACTACGTGCTGAACTTCGGTCTGTCGACGAAGGGCTGGTGGGCGATTCCGCTCGGCATCGTCTACTCGGTCGTGTACTACGGTCTGTTCCGCTTCTTCATCCGTAAGTTCAACATGGCGACGCCGGGCCGTGAGCCCGCCGCTGCCGACGAGCAGGTCGAGTCGTTCGCGGCGGGCGGTTTCGTCGCGCCGGCGGCTGGTGCGGCCGTGCCGCGTGCGCAGCGCTATATCGCGGCGCTCGGTGGCGCGGCGAATCTGTCGGTCGTGGATGCGTGCACGACGCGTCTGCGTCTGTCTGTCGTCGATACGGGGAAGGTCTCCGAAAGCGAACTGAAGTCGATCGGTGCGCGCGGTGTGCTCAAGCGCGGCGCGAACAACGTGCAGGTGATCATCGGACCGGAGGCGGACATCATCGCCGATGAGATGCGTACGGCGATCGCGCAGGGTCAGGGCGACGCGGTGAAGGTGGCGGGTGCTGCTGTATCGGCGCCGGCTGCTGCCGCGGCGGCTACTGCTGCCGCGCCGGTCGCGCGAAACGCTGGGCACGCCGATGACGCGCAAGGCGGTCCGCTCGATCCCGATCCGCTGCGCTGGCTCGCCGTGCTCGGCGGCGTGGGCAACGTGATGTCGCTCGATGCGGTCGCGGCGACGCGTCTGCGGGTAGTCGTGCGCGATCCGTCGGCGGTCGATCGTCAGCGCCTCGCGACGCTCGATACCGCGTGGGTGTCGACCGACACGTTCCATATCGTCGTCGGCGAGGCCGCGCGGCGCTATGCGCAGAAGCTGGCCGAGCGCCTGTCGTCGCAAGGCGGCGGCGCGGGCGCGGCGCCGGTGCCGGCGTGATCGGTTGATGGCTGTCGAGCGCTGTTGAGTTGCACGGCGCTCGCAGCACGCCAATAAAAAAGCGGCACCTGGTCCCAAGGTGCCGCTTTCGCGCTTACGACCAGTCCCTAGCGAGTCCCCCGCTTTGCCGAGCGCGCCACCTCGCGCGATTCGAGCCACATCACATTGACGACACCGAACGCCAGCGCGACGCCAACGCCGAGAATCCAGCTGAAATACCACATCGCCAACTCCTGTTTTCTGTTGAAGCGTCGTGCCGGTCAATACATCGAATGGTGGTTTTCCTTGATCGCCGCGGCGGTCACCTTGCCGCGCATCACGCGATACACCCAGCCCGTATAGAGCAGGATGATCGGCAGGAACACGATGACGGCGAACAGCATGATCTCGAGCGTCATGCGGCTCGACGTCGAATCCCACATGGTCAGGCTGCTGCGGCCGTCGAGTGACGATGGCATGATGAACGGGAACATCGAGAAGCCCGCGGTCAAGATCACGCCGACGATCATCAACGACGTCGACAGAAACGCCGTCGCCTCGAAGCGCGAACGCGCGAGCAGCACCGCGAGCACCCCGCCGAGGAGACCCGCGAGCGGCGCAACCGCCATCCACGGGTAGAGCGCGTAGTTGTTCAGCCACAAACCCGGCGCGCCGATCACGGTCTTCATCAACGGATTGGAGACGGCGTCGAGCGGCGGCGCGTCGACGATCTGATAGCCGCCGATCATCGTCGCGACGAGCGCACCCGCGACGAGAAACAACACCACCGTGCACAGCGCCGCGAGCCGCAGCGCCTTCGACGCGCGCTCGTGAACCACCCCATCGGTCTTCCACTTGACGAACGCGGCGCCGTGCGCGGCTAGCATCGACACGCTGACGAGTCCCGTCAGCAGCGCGAACGGATTGAGCAGGCCGAAGAAGCTGCCGTGATAGGTGACGCGCAGATCGGTATCGAACGAGAACGGCACGCCTTGCAGCAGATTGCCGAACGCGACACCGAACACCAGCGCCGGCACGAAGCCGCCGATAAAGAGGCCCCAGTCCCACGCGTTGCGCCAGCGCGGATCCTCGCGCTTGCCGCGATAGTCGAAGCCGACCGGGCGGAAGAACAGCGCGAACAGCACGAGCAGCATCGCGAAGTAAAAGCCTGAGAAGGATGCCGCGTAGGCGAGCGGCCACGCGGCGAACATCGCGGCGGCCGCGGTCACGAACCAGACCTGGTTGCCTTCCCACGTCGCGCCGACCGTGTTCACGACGATGCGTCGCTCGGAGTCGGTGTTGGCGATGAACGGCAGCAGGATCGCCGCGCCCATGTCGAAGCCGTCGGTGAGCGCGAAGACGATCAGCAGTACACCTATCAACACCCACCAGATCAGTCTGAGAGTTGCGTAGTCCATATGGGTTTCTCCTCCGGGGCGGTGCAGCGGTGCGTCATGCGGCCGTGTTCGACAGTGGCTGCGTCACCGGCTGTCCGATCTCGTGGTGATAGCGGCCCGTATGCAGCGACGAAGGGCCGAGCCGCGCGTACTTGAACATCAGCATGATCTCGATGACGAACAGCCCCGTGTAGAACAGCACGAAGCCGCCGATGCTCAGATACAGATCGCGCGGCGTCAGCGTCGACGCGGCCAGGTTGGTCGGCAGAATGCCCGCGATGCTCCACGGCTGGCGGCCCATTTCCGCGACGATCCAGCCTAGCTCGGCGGCGAGCCACGGCAGCGGAATCGCGATGACCGCCCAGCGCAGAAACCAGCGGCGCCTTTCGAGCAGCAACGTGCGCTGCGCGCAGAACCAGAAGGCGAGCACGAAGGTCGCGAGGAACAGCAGGCCAAGGCCGACCATCGTGCGGAACGAGAAGAACAGTGTCAACACCGGCGGAACCGTGCTTCGTGCCGCCGCGGCGATCTGGTCTGGCGTCGCGTCGATGACGTTCGGCGTGAACCGCTTGAGCAGCAGGGCGTAGCCGAGATCGTCCTTGTACTTGTCGAACTCCGCATGCGCCTCGTCGCTGGAGTCGCCGCCCTTTAACCGCTGCAACGCCGAATAGGCGAGCATGCCGTCCTTGATGCGACCTTCGTTTTGGGCGATCAGGTCGCGCAGGCCGACCACGGGTTCGTCGAGCGAGCGGGTCGCGATAATGCCGAGCGCGTACGGCACACGGATCGCATAGTCGGTGCGTTGCTCTTTCTGATTGGGGATGCCAAATATCGTGAACGGTGCCGGCGCGGGCGCGGTGTCCCATTCGGATTCGATAGCCGCGAGCTTGATCTGCTGGACTTCACCGGTGCGATAGCCGGATTCGTCGCCCAGCACGATCACGCACAGCGCCGACGCGAGGCCGAAGCCGGCGGCGATCGCGAACGAGCGCAGCGCGAACTCGGTGTCGCGGCGCTTCAACAGATACCACGACGACACGCCGAGTACGAACATCGCCGCGGTCACGTATCCAGCTGATACCGTGTGCACGAACTTGACCTGTGCAACCGGGTTGAAGATCACCGAGCTGATGCTGTCGAGCTCCATGCGCATCGTCTGATAGTTGAACTTCGCGCCGACCGGATTGTTCATCCAGCCGTTGGCAATCAGAATCCACAGCGCCGACAGGTTCGAACCGAGCGCGACACAGAACGTGACGATCAGATGCTGGATTTTCGACAATCTGTTCCAGCCGAAAAAGAACAGACCGACGAACGTCGATTCGAGGAAGAACGCCATCAGCCCTTCGACGGCGAGCGGCACGCCGAAAATGTCGCCGACGTAATGCGAGTAATAAGCCCAGTTGGTGCCGAACTGAAACTCGAGCGTGAGGCCGGTCGCGACGCCCATTGCAAAGTTGATGCCAAACAGCTTGCCCCAGAACTGCGTCATGTCCTTGTAGATCTGCTTGCCGGTCATCACGTAGACCGATTCCATGATGACGAGCAGCCAGGCGAGACCGAGCGTGAGCGGCACGAACAGAAAGTGATAAAGCGCCGTGATGGCGAACTGGAACCGCGACAGTTCTACGACTTCGCTAACGGGCATGTTGATCACCTCGAGACGGATGCGGGGCGGGCACCGACAGCAGCGCCTGCGCGACCTGCTCAGGCGGCAGCATCATGTGCTGCGCCTGTGGATGATTGAAGAATGTGTACTTGAGCGCCATCAGTAGCACGAACTTGATGGCGAGGATGATGGCGATATCGCGCGCCAGCGTTGGACCGCGCACCCACCTGGTGAACCGGCCGCGCAAGCGCGACCGGACAGTGCTGCTGCGATTCAGGGCTATGGTCATGATCGGTCGAAGACGACTTCACGCCGGTGAGTCCGGCTGGATCCAGACCGCCCTGGCCGTCAGGCAGTCTGGCAGTCTGGCGAATGCATGCCGATTGTAGGAGGTGAACCTCGCGCGCTCAGGTTTAGCCATGCGGCAACACGTCGCGAAACTTGCCGCGTCTGTGCAGTATTGCTACCGGACTTGCGATACGTCAAGAAACGCTTACCGGCCTCGACAGGCCGGCTTGCGGATGGGCCGACGCGAATGCGCGGCCGCGGGGACGCAAGAAAGGGCGAAAAGAATGAAAAAGCCCCGCCGTCTTGCGAGGGCGGGGCTTGAGCGCGATGGTCGCTAAATGGCGCGACCGATTAACGCGTGTCGTTTTTACCTATGTCATAGGCGGGACACAATCGACGCGCGCATGGCTTCGACGCTTTACGCGTATTCGTTCAGCGCGCCGCGCATCTTCTTCATCGCGCTGGCTTCGATCTGGCGGATACGTTCGGCCGAGACACCGAACTCGTCGGCCAGCTCGTGCAACGTGGAGCCGCCTGAGCCGTCGTCGGCCACCTTCAGCCAGCGCGCTTCGATGATGCGGCGGCTGCGCGGATCGAGCGCGTCGAGCGCGCTTGCGATGCCGTCGCTTTGCAGCCGGTCGCGCTGACGCGAAGCCAGCACGGCAGTCGGTTCACTATGCGAGTCGGCCAGATAGGCGATTGGCGCGTACGACTCCTCGCCGTCTTCGACCTGACCTTCGAGCGCGATATCGCCGCCTGACAGACGCGTCTCCATCTCCGCGACCTCTTCGCGCTTCACGTTCAGCTCCTTCGCGAGACCGTCGATCTCGTCCGGCGTGAACGCGCCAAGCCCCTGCTTGTGGCTGCGCAGGTTGAAGAACAGCTTACGCTGCGCCTTGGTGGTGGCGACCTTCACCATGCGCCAGTTGCGCAGGATGTACTCGTGGATCTCGGCCTTGATCCAGTGCATCGCGTACGACACGAGGCGCACGTTTTGCTCGGGATCGAAGCGCTTGACCGCTTTCATCAGGCCGATGTTGCCTTCCTGGATCAGATCGGCGTGCGGCAACCCGTAACCGAGGTAGTTACGCGCGATTGACACGACGAGTCGCAGGTGCGACAGCACCAGGCGGCGCGCCGCCTCCAGATTGTCGTGTTCGCGCAATTCGGTGGCGAACTGGCGTTCCTCCGCCGGCGTCAGCATCGGAATCCGGTTGACCGCCTGGATGTAGGCGTCGATGTTGCCCAGGTGACCGGACAGCAGCGAGGAATGCGAGAGCGCCAGTGCACCTGCCGGAGCGGCCTTAGCCGACGACGGGCTCAAAGTACTCGGAAGGGTCATTGCATGGCTCACGTTTGAAGCTCCTTTGGAATCAGACAATTGCGTACTCAGTAAACGACTCCAGCGACGGATGTTAGCACTCAGATCTGCCGAGTGCTAATACTTAGAGGTCGCAGGGGTATCCGAGTTCCCAAAAATCCTATTGAGTTTTTACTTCCGATAGCCATCATACGCCCTATTTGCCCTGCGCGTTGGACCTGTACAAAGTACCGCCCGGAGCGGGTGCAGGCTCACGTTTGACTGATATCGTCCGCTTTTGAAGAGAATAATTGCTGATCATGGGCATTATCTGGGAAATACTTGCTCCTGAATTCGTGCCTGGAATAAAGGGGGCGCTCGCTTAATACTCGGCAGTATGGGGGGCGGATGAACAGGCAGAATCTTGTGGTGCGTGGGCTTAGTCTAAAAAGCACGTTTGCCGTTCTGCTCGTTCTGCTGTTGAGCGCGGCGGGCGCGTCCCAAGCTGAGCAGTTCGGCGTGCAGGTGGCCGCCGGCGTCGGCGACCATCACGTCAGGACGCTCGATCTCGGCGTGGTCTGGGATCCAAACCTGACCTGGTGGCAGATCGGCGACTGGCATTTCGCGCTGCTCGGCGAGGCGCATGTCGCGTGGTGGCACACCAATGAAGGAAACGTTCACGACAACATCGGCGAGATCGGCGTGACGCCGGTGATCCGCTTCATCAGGTCGTCGGGTTCGGTGCGGCCATTCATCGAGGTGGGTGCCGGCGTCCGGCTGCTGACCAGCCCGCGCATTTCTTCCGACTTCACGTTGGGCACCGCGTTCCAGTTCGCCGAGATGGCGGGCGTCGGGCTGCAGTTCGGCGCTCGTGAGCAGTATGTCGCCGGCTACCGCTTCCAGCATGTCTCCAATGGCGGTATCAAAGAGCCGAATCCTGGTATAAATTTCAGCCAGCTATATTTGCAATATCACTTCTGACCGTGGCCGCCTGCGGCTCGCGGTGTTCGAGGGGCTCTGCAATGGCGGCAAAGATGATCGAAGCGATTCGCGGGCTCGAGCGAGAGCGTTTTCGCGCGATGGTCGATGGCGATGGGCAGTCGCTCGACACGCTGCTCGCGGACAACGTGAGCTACGTCCATACGAATGGCAAGCGCGAGACGAAGCGGCAGTTCATCGACGGGATCACCGCGGGGCGCCGTCGTTATCGGCAAATCGAGGTGCAGTCGCAGGATGTTTTGCCGGCCGGGCGCGAGACCTACGTCGTCACGGGCCGCGCGCTGATCGAGATGGAGGCCAACAACGGCGCGCTCCTGTTTCCGATTGCCTATACCGCGATTCACACGCACGAAGACGGGCAGTGGCGACTGATCGCGTGGCAGGCGACCCGTTGCGCGCTCGAGTGAGATTCTCATCGGGCGGGCGCGCCTCGTGAGCGCGTCTCCAGCGGCAGCGGAATGCGGGTGTGCACTCCGCTGCAGCAGGCTCGAGGCCCAACGCGAATTCACGCGGTCACGCATTCGCCAGCTTTGTCGCGGCTGTTTGCGCCGTGCTCGTCTACATCGGCATCCGCGTCGCGCGCCTCGCGCGTGCCGCGCATCGCTACCTGTCCCGCATACGGATGCCGCGCCGCAACCGGAAGCCGCGTGCAGTGCTCCGCCACGCGCCTGATCGTCGCGAGATCCGAGAAATCCAGACCGCTGTCGATACCCATCGCGTCGAGATTCATCGCGACTGTGACGAGATCGACGTTGCCGGTGCGCTCGCCATTGCCGAACAGACAGCCTTCGATGCGATCCGCGCCCGCCAGCAGCGCGAGCTGCGCCGCGGCCACGGCGGTGCCGCGATCGTTGTGCGGATGCACCGACAGCACGATGCTGTCGCGGTAACCGAGGTTGCGATGCATCCATTCGATCTGGTCGGCGAACACGTTCGGCGTGGCCGCTTCGACGCTTGCCGGCAGGTTGACGATCATCTTGTGATCGCGCGTAGGCCGCCACGTTTGCGCGAGCGCGTCGCACACCTCGCGCGCGAACGGCAGCTCGGTCGTGTTGAAGGTCTCGGGCGAGTACTGGAAGGTCCAGCGCGTGCCCGGCCGCGCCTGCGCGTGTTCCTTGATGAGGCCCGTGCCTTCGACGGCGAGCGCCTTGGTCTCATCCTTCGACTGCTGGAACACGATGCGCCGGAACGACGGGCAGATCGCGTTGTACAGATGCACGATCGCGCGCGGCGCGCCTTCGAGCGCGTCGAACGTGCGTGCGATCAGCTCCGCGCGCGACGGCACGAAGACTTCGATCGTGACGTCGTCGGGAATGCGTCGCTCGTCGATCAGCTTGCGCACGAAGTCGAAATCGGTCTGCGACGCCGACGGAAAGCCCACTTCGATTTCCTTGAAACCGATCGCGACCAGCATCTCGAAGTATTCGAGTTTCTGCGCGGCGTTCATCGGTTCGATCAGCGCCTGATTGCCGTCCCGCAGGTCCGTGCTCATCCAGACGGGTGCGGCGTCGACCGTGCGACTCGGCCATTTGCGGCCGGTCAGCCTGACGGCGGGAAATGGGCGGTACTTTTCAGCGGGATTGCGCAACATGGTGAGGTGCCTCATTCGTGGCGTCGTCGGCGGAGGGTGGGGACGTCGAGCGGTGGGCCGACTGTTCACGCATGCACGCTGCGGATGCTGCCCATGCAACGTACATGTGATCCTCTCGCATCGTCCGCGCGGTAAACGGACGAATGCAAACGACGACAGGTTGTGGAGAACTACGACGGGGGTGAAGCGAAACTGCGGGAACTACGGGGAGGACCGCCGACGGCAACCGGAGCTGCCAGCGCGCGGCGCTACGCGAGACTTAGGCCAGGCGTAGCGATAGGGGCCGCGCCAGGCGGCCGGAGATAATTCGGAGGGTGTTCGGAAGGGAACGCATGAGGCCAAATGTATGACGGCGTGCGTTGGCCTGTCAACCCGCGGCCGTCAGGCCGCCGTCTTCGCGATATCGACGATCAGCTCGACCTGCCGCTCGAGCGCGCCAGGCACCGGCGCTTCGCCGCGCAGCACGGCGTCGATCCAGGCGGCCGTGGTCGCCGCGTCGCGCGCTTCGGGCAGTTCCACTTCGGGCGCATCGGGCGACGAGCGCTCGTGCGGCAGCCGCGTCTCGCAGATGCCGTCATGCAGCCAGTCGACCTGCACCTGGCGGCGCGTATCGGCGACCGCCTCGCCTTCGGTGCCGCGCGCGAGCAGCGCACCGCCGACGGCCGCATCGGGATGCGTGACGAACAGCTGAGTGAGACTGTCGCGATACGGCGGATGCGTGTAGTTCACGAGCCGCAATCCCGCGGGTGCGAACGGCTGCAGCAGCTTCACGAGCGTATGCGTCGAATTGCGCACGCCCATGCGCCGGCGCAGCGCGAGCAGGCGCGCGAGCTTGGGCGCCAGTACGTCGATCGAGGCGAACGCGACGCGGCGCTCCGCAAGTCCAGCTTCGATCTGCGCGTGCGACTGCGCATGGGCGATGCGCAGATGTGTGAAGATTTCCGCGCTCGTCACCCGACCCAGATCCTCGGTGACGCCGTGAACCAGCACCGGCACGCCTTCGCGGGCGAGCAGCAGCGCAAGCAGCGGCACGAGGTTCGGCTGCTTGCGCGCGCCGTTGTACGACGGAATCGACACCGGCCGAAACGCGCCGTGCGGCAGCCGCACCGGCTCGAACGACGTATGCGCGGCGGCCAGCATCGCGGCGAGTTCGTCGGCGGTTTCGCCTTTCACGCGATACGCGAGCAGCACCGCGCCGAGTTCGAGATCGTCGACGCGGCCGTCGAGCATCGCGGTGTAGAGCGAGCGCGTGTCGTCGGCGGTCAGCGCGCGGGCGCCATTCGGGCCGCGGCCGATTTCCTTGATGAATCGGGCCCAGGGGAAGGGAGGAGTGGTATCGGTGGAGTCGGTCATCGTGCGCAAGAGGCGGGTGGCGTGCCGCGCCTGGCGGTTCGCTACGCCATTCGGGGAACAGTTCGGTGTGAGTATCGCATCTATGGCGAGCGGGCGAACAGCAACGAAGCGGGCACGCAGTGGCGCGCGACGGGCCGCCTGACACGCCCCCGCGCCGTGCCGCGGGTTACACTCGATGTTTCTCGCCGCCTCGGCGGCGCACATCGGAAAACGGAGAACGGGATGAGTTACGTATTTGCACCCGCACCGCAGGTCGCGGTGCCGGTCGTGGGGTCGGGCGAGCAGTTCGCGGTGCGCCGCATCTACTGCGTGGGGCGCAACTACGAGGCGCACGCGCGTGAAATGGGCCACGACCCGGACCGCGAGCCGCCGTTCTTCTTCACGAAGCCGGCCGATGCGATCGTGTACGTCGCGCCGGGCACGACCGGCGAATTCCCGTATCCGTCGCAGACCAGGAACGTCCATTTCGAAATGGAAATGGTCGCGGCGATCGGCGAGGGCGGCAAAGACATCCCCGTCGACCGCGCGCTCGACCACGTCTACGGCTACGCGCTCGGTCTCGACATGACGCGCCGCGACCTGCAAGGCGAAGCGAAGAAAATGGGTCGTCCGTGGGATACCGCCAAGGGCTTCGATCACTCGGCGCCGCTCGGCCCGATCCATCCGGCTTCGACGGTCGGTCACATCGGCAAGGGCGAGATCTGGCTGTCGGTGAATGGCGAGGACAAGCAGCGCGCGGATGTGTCGCAGCTGATCTGGTCGGTGGCCGAGACGATCGCGTATCTGTCGACGCTGTTCGAACTGCGGCCTGGCGACCTGATTTTCACCGGCACGCCGGAAGGCGTCGGCGCGGTCGTGAAGGGTGACCTGATGAAGGGCGGCGTGGACGGGCTCGGCGAGTTCAGCGTGCGCGTCGTCTGAGACGGCTTGCGTGCAGGTGGAGGAGGCAGACAACATGAAGCTCTACAGCTATTTCCGTAGCTCGGCGTCGTATCGCGTGCGCATCGCGCTGAACGTGAAGAACCTGTCGTACGACTACGTACCCGTGCACCTCGTGCGCGAAGGCGGCGAGCAGCTGAAGCCCGCGTATCGCAAGATCAACCCCGACTGCATCGTGCCGACGCTCGCCGACGGCAGTCATTTGCTGCCGCAGTCGCTCGCGATCATCGAGTATCTCGAGGAGACGCATCCCGAGCCGCCGCTGCTACCGAAGGCACCGCTCGATCGCGCGTATGTGCGCTCGGTGGCGCTGCAGGTCGCGTGCGAGATTCATCCCCTGAACAATCTGCGCGTGCTGCGCTATCTGAAGCACACGCTGCGAGTCGACGACGAAGCGAAGGACGCGTGGTACCGGCACTGGATCGACGCGGGCTTCGCGACGCTGGAGACGCATCTTGCCGGCGACGCGCGCACCGGCAAACTGTGTTTCGGCGACGCACCGACACTCGCCGACGCGTGCCTGATTCCGCAGGTATTCAACGCGCAGCGCTTCAAGCTCGACACCGCAAAGTTTCCGACGATCCAGCGCATCTACGATCACGCGATGCAACTCGACGCGTTCGCGCGCGCGGCGCCGGGCGTGCAGCCGGACGCGGAGTGAGCCCGGGATCGCTAACACTTCGACGGTAGCTCGAAACGAAAAAAGGGCGCTCCGCTGAGTGCCCTTTTCCTTTGGTTCGCCGCGAGCGCCGAGCGCCGCAACGATCACGCGATCAGCCGCCCAGTAGCGCGTCCGAGAACTCCTCCGCGCTGAACGGCTGCAGATCCTCGACCTTTTCGCCGACGCCGATGAAATACACCGGAATCGGCCGCTGCCGCGCGATCGCCGCGAGGATGCCGCCCTTCGCGGTGCCGTCGAGCTTGGTGACGATCAGGCCGGTGAGCCCGAGTGCGTCGTCGAACGCCTTGACCTGTGTGAGCGCGTTCTGGCCGGTGTTCGCGTCGATCACGAGCAGCACTTCGTGCGGCGCGCCGTCCTGCGCCTTGCCAATCACGCGCTTCACCTTGCGCAGTTCTTCCATCAGATGCAGTTGCGTGGGCAGGCGGCCGGCCGTGTCGGCCATCATCACGTCGATCTTGCGCGCGCGCGCGGCGCCGACCGCGTCGAAGATCACCGCGGCCGGGTCGCCGCTTTCCTGCGCGACCACGGTCACGTGGTTGCGCTGGCCCCACACGGCGAGTTGCTCGCGTGCGGCGGCGCGGAACGTGTCGCCGGCGGCGAGCAGCACCGATTGGTCAAAGCTCTGCAGATGCTTCGCGAGCTTGCCGATGCTCGTGGTTTTGCCCGCGCCGTTGACGCCGGCGATCATCATCACGAGCGGCTGCGCGCGGCCGAGCATCAGCGATTTTTCGAGCGGCTTGAGCAACTCGACGAGCAGTGTGCGCAAGGCGGTTTTGACCTGCAGGGGGGCCGTCAGGCGTTCGCCGCGCACTTTTTCGCGCAGCGCTTCGAGCAGGAATTCGGTCGCCTCGACGCCGGCGTCAGACATCAGCAGCGCGGTTTCGAGTTCCTCGTACAGGTCC
Source organism: Paraburkholderia sp. 35.1 (assembly GCF_050436525.1). NCBI lineage: Bacteria > Pseudomonadati > Pseudomonadota > Betaproteobacteria > Burkholderiales > Burkholderiaceae > Paraburkholderia > Paraburkholderia sp. 35.1. Next base: position 2,295,111 of record NZ_JBNDMJ010000003.1, read on the forward strand.
TCGTCGATCTTCGTGCCGACGAAAATGCCGGTCAGGTTCGAACTGGTTTTCGCGAGGCCGCTCTTCAGACGCGTAAGCCACGAGCGCTTCGCGCCGGCATCCTGCACGGGCGGCGGGACGATTTCGACGGTGTCGAGCATGGCGTCTGGCGGCTCGGGCTGCGGCTCGATGATCGTCGTGGCCACAGGAGGAACGGGGGGCGCGGTGGGCTCGATGGGCTCGATGGGCTCGATGGGTTCGGCGGGCGCAACGGGCGCTGCCTCGGCCTCGGGTGCCGCGCCGTCTTGCGCCGCCAGCGATTCGTCTGCGGCGGTATCGGACTCTTTCGAGCCCTTGAATCGTTTGAAAAAGCTGAACATGATCTGACGTATGGGAGAGCGCGCCGATGCGCGCAGCCGGCACGGGACCGGCGAAGCGGTGGGCAGCGCCGGGATGCGAAAAGGCGGGGCGCTGGCAGCCGCACATTTTATCAGGCGTGCCGCGGCGCGTCGTATCGGCCGCTCGGCCAGGCTGGACGCGCGCCAACCCTGTGGTAACGTGAGCGCTCCGGCCCGCGCGCATCGACGCCGTGGGCGTGTTCATCACCTAGCTGAAACTGCGCGATACTGCATGCCTCGTTTAGCACCTTCACGCGCCGCTGGCGCTTCGTCCAAAAGTGGCAAACCGCATGCCATTCGCATCATCGGCGGCGACTGGAAACGCACGCCGCTGCCCGTGCTCGATCTGGACGGCTTGCGCCCGACGCCCGACCGCGTCCGCGAAACGCTGTTCAACTGGCTCGGCCAGCGTCTGGACGGCCAGCACTGCCTCGATCTGTTCGCTGGTAGTGGGGCGCTCGGCTTCGAGGCCGCGTCGCGCGGCGCCGCTCGCGTGCTGATGGTGGAGCGCCATGCGCGCGCTGCCGGCCAGTTGCGCGCAAACCAGCAGCGGCTCGATGCACGCATGATCGAAATCGCCGAGGCGGACGGCCTGCGTCTTGCGGCGAGTCTCGCGCCAGGCTCGTTCGACGTCGTGTTCCTCGATCCGCCGTTCGATACCGACCTGCTCGGCAAGGCGCTCGCGGTGGCCGTGCCGCTCGTGCGGGCCGACGGCTATCTTTATGTCGAGGCCGGCGAAGCGCTCGAACCGGCCGCGCACGAGCCGCTGTCAGGCTGGGAACTCGTTCGGCAGGGCAAAGCGGGCGCTGTGCACTTTCATTTGCTGCAGCGCGAAAATAAGGAATAATGCGCGTTCCAAAAAAGGGCCGGGCGGTTTATCGTCATCCGCGCCGGTGCGAAATGCGTCGCCCGGACGTGCCCTTTTGTCTGAAGAGAGGAGAAGTCTCATGGTAGTCGCCGTGTACCCGGGCACGTTCGACCCGCTGACGCGCGGTCACGAAGACCTCGTTCGGCGCGCGTCGAGCATTTTCGACACGCTGGTGGTGGGTGTGGCCGACAGCCGTGCCAAGAAGCCGTTTTTCACTCTCCAGGAGCGCCTCGCGATTGCGCATGAGGTGCTCGGCCACTATCCGAACGTCCAGGTGATGAGCTTCAAGGGACTGCTGAAGGACTTCGTGCGGACCAACAACGCTCGGGTGATCGTCAGGGGGCTGCGCGCGGTGTCGGACTTCGAGTACGAGTTCCAGATGGCGGGCATGAACCGTTATCTGCTGCCCGACGTCGAGACGATGTTCATGACGCCGTCCGATCAGTATCAGTTCATCTCGGGCACGATCGTGCGCGAGATCGCGCAATTGGGCGGCGACGTCAGCAAGTTCGTGTTCCCTTCCGTCGAAAAATGGCTGAAGGAGAAGGTCGCTTCGCTGGATCCGCAGGACGGCGCTCAGGGGACCTGAGCCTGAGTCGCGCGAATGCCGGTTTTGACGGATCAAGACCGGCCAGGCCTCGGTGATCGGCGCCAGGGGCATCGGTCGGCTGTTCCAGGTAATGTTGGCGAGCCGTATTGGCGGCGAACGTCAATCCTGTCGTTATGCACGGGCATCGGTGTATTCGATGGTTCGTGCAAGCTGCGATGTCAATGATGATGCGAAGAACAAGAATTGTCTCTTCATCGCAAACGGGGCGATCATCAATAGTCACGCCGGCTTGTCAGGTTCCTACGGAACCCTATCCGGAAAAAGTCACGGGCGTGGGCAATCGATATACCTTTGTCCAATTCGCCGAGTATGAACTGACGAAGCGCACCAGTACGGTACGATGGATTTCAACAGGGTACAGGTGCCGCATACGTGGAATTGCCGGAGCGGAGCAACCAGACGGGCATTGCAAGAGGAATGAGGAGTTTTTCCTAACCGGATAGTGCCGGCTTAACCGAAGCAGAACAATGTCAGCTTCCCTTCGCAGCTTTCGTGAACGCCTCGGCAAGTTTGTCGAAGTGCCGGAGGGCCGCGGGCGTCAGCTCGACCTGTTTGCGGCGAGCGTCTTCGGTGTCGTTGAGCAGGAGCCAGCCCTTTTCGCGCATTGACGTGATACGGGCATGCAAGGTAGCCGGCGACCCCAGCGCACTTTGGGCCATCATGTCTCGAACTGACAGGCGTTCGTTTTTTTGCCTCATGCGAGCAACGAACTCCAGGATCTTTTCTTCGAGTGGATCGAGCGCGGGAAGTGCGGGAAGACCTCGCAGTGCTTCGGTCAATTGAAGAAATCGAAGATAGATATCAGCAGGGCGGCCCATGACCATCGCTCCAACGAAAACGCCGCTCACCCGAGCGCGGAAAGCGAACCTTGATGCCCTGCGACAACCGGGCTTCCCTATTTTATCTCCATGTCCAGCTTACGTTTGGGTTTGCTCCCGGTCGCGGGCACGGCCATCGCGTTCGCGCTGTCGCTCTGGATCGACCAGGAAGTCTTCACGCACATCGAGTTCCACGCGAACCATTTCTCTCAGGTTTGGCCGTTACAAAAACTATAACGATAAAGTCGCGCATTGCCAAGATTCGTGCGGGTGATCAACTCGAGCCGTCGCTGGAGGACGATTGGCTGCTTTCCGAAGGCGGATTCAACCGGTCGATGCAACACTAGGATCGTCGATCAAGTGGCGAAGGCTGTAGGGCGCTACGTGCTCGTACAGGATCGGCCAATCTACCGCGAGTAGCGGAATCGTTGGGTCTTTCCGACACCAGTACGCAACAAACCGCGCGCAGCCCCCGAGAAACATTCCGTTGCCAGAACTCAGCAGACACGGAGGGCGAGCGACAGGCGGAACCAGCATCCGCGGCATTCCCGCCGCCAGGGTTTCAAGGGCGTCCGACGATTCGTGTGACGCCAGCAGACTGTCCTCGGTATCAGACAGGTATCGACGTACTTCTTCTGCGACGCATGTGCTGCGAAGTTCCAGGTAAGAGGCGCGGACTTCATCAAGTACTGAAGTGGGCACACACGAATAATTGGAGCCACCCAGTCTTTCCAAAGCAGCGCGCCTGACGAAGTCAGGAAGCGCCCCCAACCTTGTTTCGCAGCCGAGCAACGCATCTCGAAAGACGGGATAGCACGCGAGCCATGCAGCAGGCGGCCGGCCTACTGGTCGGCGTGCCGATAGCCACCGGTTCGTCCGGATAGCGCGTTCCGTTCCAGCCTGTTCTCTCAGGTTCATCGCTATAAAAAGCATATCAATATGGACGCGGCTCTGCATGCTTGTCGAGCCGGGCATAAAGCTATACATGGGTTTTCGGTCGCGTCGCGCAGAACTTGAGGGCCTCGCGAAATTTTTTCCGTGAGCGTCACGATATCTGTGACCGAAAGCCTGCTGCTTGTGCTCGCGGAACGCCATACGGGCACGCTATGATGCATTCGGCAAAAGCAACCGAGGATGGCTCACCGCAATGTCTAGCTTACGTTTGCATTTTTGGTCGATCGCTGGGACCCTGATCGCGTTCCTGGCGTCGCTGTGGATCAATCAGGAGGTGTTTACGCACACGTCTTTCGTGCGAGGCGTCAACTGGATTTTCCTGCCGTCTGGTGTTCGGCTTCTCAGCACGTTGCTGGTTGGGTTCGATGGTGCACTCGGCCTGCTGCTTGCCGGACTGATTACAGACTTTCTGTACTGGTTTCCGCATGACCCGGTGCGTGCAATAGCAGGCGCCTTGCTTGGGTCACTGGCACCGTAGCTGGTCTACAGGTTTGCGCTCGAGTATTTCGATCTGCGCGCATCGCTGACGAACCTGACGCCGAAGCGGCTGCTTGTTCTGGCTGTCGCCTATTCGGGAGCAAATACGCTGTTTCACCACCTGTGGTTCGCGCTGGCCGGTACGACGAAGAACTGGTTCGAAAGCTTCTTCACGATGTTTGTGGGTGATCTGGCCGGCGCGCTAATCATTCTGTATGTGATGAAGGCGCTGCTGGCCTTGTTGCCGAAACAGCCCGGCAATTCCCGCGTGTCGAATGGCATGTTCAGCATCCAGTTGGCGTTGAACAGCGCATACGCCAACCAGCTTGCGACGAAGGCTACCTGACCGAGAAGCGCAGCCGCCCATGACCCTGGCGTGGGATTGCACGGCCGTGCGGGGGCGAAAAAGCTATAATGTCTTGTTTTCTCTAGCAAAGTTGGTGGCGGCATGGCCCTGATGATTACCGACGAGTGCATCAATTGCGACGTCTGCGAGCCCGAGTGCCCGAACGACGCGATTTCGATGGGCCCGGAAATCTATGTGATCGACCCGAAGAAGTGCACCGAGTGCGTCGGTCATTTCGACGAGCCGCAATGCGTTCAGGTGTGTCCGGTCGAGTGCATTCCGCGTGACCCGAACCACCTGGAAACGCCCGAAGGTTTGATGGCGAAATATCACGCGTTGCAGGCCGCCAAGGGCACCTGACGTTCGCGGAAGACGCGCAAAAGAAAACGGCGAAGGCCTGCGGGCCTTCGCCGTTTTCTTTTGGGGGCGGCGTTTCCGTTATCCGACGTAAGCGCTGAAAAAGCCGCGCAAAGCGTCGAGCAGTATGTCGCATTCGGCGTCGGTGCCGACCGAGATCCGCAAATGCTGGTCGATGCGCGGCGCGTTGAAATGCCGCACGAAAATTTCCTTTTGCCGCAACCGCGACGCGAGCGTCGCCGCGTTGTACCCCTCATGCCGCGCGAACAGCAGATTCGCCGCCGATGGCACCACCTCGAAGCCGAGCGCGGTCAATTCCGCCGCAAGCCGTTCGCGGCTCGCGATCACCTTCGCGCAGCATTCGCGAAACCACGCGTCGTCTTCGTAGGCGGCGGTGGCCGCGACTTGCGCGAGGCGGTCGAGCGGGTACGAATTGAAGCTGTCCTTCACGCGATTGAGCGCATCGATCAACGCGGGATCGCCGAACGCAAAGCCGACGCGCATGCCGGCGAGCGAACGCGACTTCGACACGGTCTGCACGACGAGCAGATTCGGATAGCGCGCGATCAGCGCAATCGCCGACTCGGCGCCGAAGTCGACATACGCTTCGTCAATCACCACGACCGAATCAGGATGGCTCGCGACGAGGCGTTCGATTACCGCGAGCGGCAGCGGCCGGCCGGTCGGCGCGTTCGGATTCGGAAACAGGATGCCGCTGTTGGGCACCGTGTAGTCGTCGACGTTGATCGCGAAGCTGTCGTCGAGGGGGATGGTCCGGTAGTCGACCTCGAACAGCTTCGCGTAGGTCGGATAGAAGCTGTAAGTGATGTCGGGAAACAGAAGCGGCTTGTCGTGCTTGAGCAAGGCCTGGAACGTTAGCGCGAGTACCTCGTCCGAGCCGTTGCCCGCGAACACCTGCTCGGCGCGGATGCCGTGATACGCGGCGACCGTTTCGCGCAGCTTGCGTGCGCTCGGATCGGGATAGCGGCGCAGTGCGTCGGCCGTGTCGCCGAGCTCGCGGCGGATCGCGTCTAGCACCCGCGGCGACGGCGGATACGGATTCTCGTTGGTATTCAGCTTCACCGGATGCGCGAGCGCGGGCTGCTCGCCCGGCACGTACGGCGTCAGACGGTGAACGATGTCGCTCCAGTAGCGGCTCAAGCGATTCTCCTTGCGGGGCCGATTGCGGGTGTCGATGAGTGTGGCGCGCGTCAGCTGTTGTTGCGATGCAGTTGCATCATTGCGCGTTCGAGCTCGCCCTTGATGATCTGCGGCATCACCGCGAGCGCGCGTTCGATCGACGCGTCGATGACCTCCTGCTCTTCTCGCCGCGGCGGCTTCAGCACATAGTTCGCGACGTCCGGCTTCGCGCCGGCGCGCGCGCTTTCAGGAATCAGATCGCGCGGATGGCCGATGCCGATCCGCAGCCGCCAGTATTGCTGCGACGACAGATGCGCGCTGATGTCCTTCAGCCCATTATGCCCGCCGCTGCCGCCCCCGAGCTTCAGCTTGACGCTGCCGGGTGGCATGTCGAGCTCGTCGTGTGCGACGAGGATCTCGTCGGGAAGAATCTTGAAGAATTGCGCGAGCGCGACGACCGATTGACCAGAGCGGTTCATGTAGGTTTGCGGCTCGAGCAGATGCACTTCCTCGCCATGCAACCGCGCTTTCGCGTAAAAGCCGTGAAAGCGCCGCTCGTCGCGCAGCGCGGTGCCGGCCTCGCGCGCGAGTTGATCGACCAGCCAGCAGCCGGCGTTGTGACGCGTCGCGGTGTATTCGGCGCCCGGATTGCCGAGCCCGACGATCAGCTTGATCATGATTGCGTGAGTCCACCAAGTCCGGAAGTGAAACGTACCGGACTAGAAAAGCCGAAAAAAAAACCCGCCAGGGCGAACCTCGGCGGGTCACATCGACCGTTTCATAGGAAACGGATCGAGAGGATTGCTTGCTTCGAACCGGAAGGCTCTTAAGCAGCCGGCGTTTCGCCACCTTCAGCAGCAGCAGCGTCTTCAGCGATTGCGCCAGCCGGGATCGTTGCAGCAGCGACCACCGGGTTTTCCGCGTCGACGTGGGCCACGAGCGCCACACCTGCCGGCAACGGGATGTCCTTCGCGTGAACCGATTGACCTGCTTCGATCTTCGCGAGGTCGACTTCGATGAACTCCGGCAGTGCCGACGGCAAGCACTCGATTTCGATTTCGTTGAGGATGTGCGAAATCACCGCGCTCGACAGCTTCACTGCCGGGTTGGTTTCCTGGTTCAAGAAGTGCAGCGGCACCTTGGTGTGCAGCTTCTTCGTCGCGTCGACGCGCTGGAAGTCCACGTGCAGCACGAGCTGACGGAACGGGTGGTATTGCACGTCGCGCAGCAGAACCTGTTGCGACTTGCCTGCCACTTCCAGATCGAGGATCGACGAGTGGAAAACTTCTTTCTTCAGCGCGTGCCACAGGGCGTTGTGATCGAGTTCGATCAGTTGCGTGTCAGCGCCGGCGCCATAAACGATACCCGGGGTCTTGCCCGAGTTACGCAGGCGGCGGCTCGCACCCGTACCTTGCAGGGAACGCTCGAAAGCGACTACTTTCATGTTGAATCTCCAATGCACTGCCCGCGACCAGGCAGTAAAAACAGGGCCTCGAAGCCGTAATGGCTGAGGCCCAGGATAGCGGCAAGAACCTTCGTTCGTTCATGCCGATTGTGCAAAAACGCCGCGTGTCGCGTGAAGCGGTACGCGGTGTCTTCGCAAATGCTTAACTCTCAGCGAACAGCGACATCACCGAATCGCCGCGGCGGATGCGCGAGAACGTTTCGGCGAGCAAACCGGCGCTCGTCAGCGAACGGATCTTCGCGCACGAACGGGCTTCTTCGCCGAGCGGAATCGTGTCCGTGACAACGAGTTCGTCGAGTGCGGAAGCGGCAATACGCTCACCCGCGCCGCCCGACAGAACCGGGTGGGTGGCGTACGCGAATACCTGCTTCGCGCCGCGTTCCTTCAGAACCTGCGCGGCCTTGCACAGCGTGCCAGCCGTGTCGACCATGTCGTCCATGATCACGCAGGTGCGGCCTTCGACTTCACCGATGATGTTCATCACTTCCGCGACGTTCGCCTTCGGGCGACGCTTGTCGATGATCGCGAGATCGCAATTGAGTTGCTTCGCCAATGCACGGGCGCGGACCACACCGCCGACGTCCGGCGAAACTACCATCAGGTTGTCGTAGTTCTGCTTGCGCAGATCCCCGAGCAGCACCGGCGTTGCGTAGATGTTGTCGACCGGGATGTCGAAGAAGCCTTGAATCTGGTCGGCGTGCAGATCCATCGTGATGATCCGCTCGACGCCGGCGATTTCCAGCATGTTCGCCACGACCTTAGCCGAGATGGCGACTCGCGCCGAACGCGGGCGACGATCCTGACGGGCATAACCGAAGTAGGGGATGGCTGCGGTGATCCGGCCTGCGGATGCGCGCTTGAGCGCATCGACCATGATCATCAGTTCCATCAGATTGTCGTTAGTCGGTGCGCACGTGGATTGCAGGACGAAGACATCCTTGCCGCGCACGTTTTCCTGAATCTCGACTTGGATTTCACCGTCCGAGAAACGGCTAACCATTGCTTTGCCGAGGGGAATACCGAGGTTTTTGACGACTTCCTGGGCAAGCGCGGGATTTGCGTTGCCAGTAAAAACCATCAGGCCGTCATGGCTGCTCATCGTGCACCTACTTCAGGCTGGGGGCGGGAGAAATGCGAACTACAGCGAACTACGAGAATTTTTGGCAGGGGAGAAAGGATTCGAACCTTTGCATGCCGGAATCAAAATCCGGTGCCTTAACCAGCTTGGCGACTCCCCTACACTAACTTTGAGCTCCGCCGAACGTGGAGTTTCGTTCGACGATGCAAAACTTATGACGCGAAAGCAAAGAGTGGATGCTGATCCAAGCCCGCTGCTACTGCGCTGTTCCACTCGCCGGGCAGTTTGGCTTGCGCCGCTTCTGCTTCAGCTTTGCTACGGAACGCTGCAAAAACGCTGGCACCCGATCCGGACATCCGCGCTGGCGCGATGCTTTCAAACCACCGCAACACTTGCGCTACTTCCGCGTACTTTCCTACGACAACTTGCTGCATGTCATTCCGGCCGAAGCTTTCTGGCCATTCAGTGTTGCAGCTGTGTTCTGCAGGAAAGTCCGTAATTTTGAGGGGCTTTGTATCTCTTGTCAACGCTTTTTCGGAAAAAATCGCTGCAGTCGGAACCTGCACCCTCGGCGTCACTACCAGGAAGTAACGCGGCGGCAATTGTACAACGTCCAATGATTCTCCGACACCCTCTGCAAACGCATTTTTTCCAAATACGAAGAAAGGCACGTCCGCGCCGAGTTTCAACGCAAGATCCTGCAACTCCTGACGTGGCAGATCGAGTTTCCACAGGCGATTGAGCGCGAGCAGCGTCGTCGCCGCATCGGAACTGCCGCCGCCGAGGCCCGCGCCCATTGGCAGGCGCTTGTCGATTTCGATATCGACGCCTTCGCGGGAGCCCGTATGTACCTTCAGCAACGTCGCGGCGCGTACGGTCAGGTCATGCTCGGGTGGCACGTCGGCGATTTCGGCGCGGCGCGTGATGAGACCGTCGTCGCGTCGCGTGAAGTGCAGCGTGTCGCCCCAGTCAAGCAACTGGAAGACCGTCTGCAGCGTGTGATAACCATCCGGCCGACGGCCGGTGATGTGCAGGAAGAGATTGAGTTTCGCTGGCGCGAGACAGTCGCGCAGCGAATTGCTTGTTTCGATCATGAGTGAAGGCTACATGCGCCACGGTGGCGCCAAACGGGTAGCAAGGTTACGTGAGCGGATGCTGGACAAACGGCCCAGCAAGAACGACTCACTGATCCAGCACGAGCTTGATGTCGAGTGGCGGCTCCGAGCGGCTCAGATTGAGGCGCTTCACGCCGGTGGCTGGTGCATCGGCATAGGCCACATAGTCGATCGTCCAGCCGTCCTGGGTAATCTGCTTCAGGCGCGACGGTTGCTCCGGATCCTTCTCGGTCTTCGCGCGCGAAGTCGGCGCCGGCGACGGTTGCAGCCAGTAGCGCAACCCTTCGACCGGCAGCGTGAAGCCGAGCGCGTTCTGCATCAGCGTCGACACGTTATCGGCGGTGAGCGGCTGGCGGTTCGGCAATTCGAGCGTGGCCGAAGCCGGCGACGAAGTCACGATGGCCAGCGTCTGGCCAAGCGGATTGCGCAACTGCAGCGTGACGGTGTCGCCCGTTTCCTGCCACGAGAAATTGCCGTAGGCGTTGCGCTGCTGGCCGTTCTGATCGTTGTATTGGATCGCGAAGCGGCCCTGATACGAGCGGCTCGTCTGCGCGGTGACTTCGGTGGCGGCGTTCGACGTGGACGGCCCCTGCGGCTTCACCGACGCGCAGCCGGCCAGCGCGACAACCGCCGCCGCCGCGAAACCAACCGCCATGCCGCGCGGCGCCCTGGAAAAAGAAATCAAACGCGAAAGACGCATCAAAGATTGTTTACCTGAAGACGTTGCAACGTTTTGACGAGCGTCTCGTTGTCGGGTTCGAGCTTGCGAGCCTCGCGAAACGCGGCGCGCGCCTGTTCCTGCTCGCCGGCCTTCCACAGCACTTCGCCGAGGTGCGCGCCGATTTCCGCGTTCGGCTGGAGGCTGTATGCCTTGCGCAGCAGCTTGATCGCATCGGCCGTGTCACCCATCCGGTACTTGACCCAGCCGACGCTGTCCATGATGAACGCATCGTTCGGTGCGAGCGCCGAGGCCTTCTCGACCAGCTTGTCCGCCTCTGGCAGGCGCTGGTTGCGATCTGCGAGCGAATAGCCGAGCGCGTTATACGCCTGCGGATTGTCCGGCTGCGTCTGGATCAGCTTGCGCAGCTGCGCTTCCATGATGTCGTAATGGCCGGTTTTCTCGGCGGCCATCGCGTAGTCGTAGGTGAGGTCGGGGTCGTCGGGAAAGTTCGCCGTGGCTTGCTGCAGACGCGCTTCGGCCTCCGGGTAGCGCTTCGCGTCGAACAGGATCGCCGCATCGGTGCGCGCGATCAGCGCCACATCACGCGGATCGGAGGTCTGCAAGTTGGAAAGCAACTGGCGCGCCTCCTCGGTCTTGCCCTGTTTCGCGAGCAGTTGCGCGCGGGTAATCTGCGCGGCCAGGTATTGTTGACTCGCTGGCGAGATCTTGTTCAGCCAGTCGCTCGCGGCCGCCTCATTCTTCTGTTCGAGCGCTAGCTGCGCGAGGTAGATGTAGGCCTGGCCCGCATCGACACCCGGCGTCTTCTCGGCCTGCTGCGCGTACTGCACCAGATACGTCTGCGCTTCGGGGAGATTCTTCTGCTGGATCTTGATCAGCGCGAGGGCCATTAGCGGTGTCAAGTCGTTGGGGTTTGCCTTGCGCATGAGTTCGAACTGCTTCTGCGCGTCGTCGAGACGGTCGCTGGCAAGATACATCTGCGCCAGCGCGAGCCGTGCGTCATGCGATTTCGGATTCTGCTGCACGTACTTTTCGAGCGACGCGATGCCTTCCTTGCGCTCCTCCGGACCCATTTGCGACAGCATCAACGCCGCCGGCAGATAGTCGGGCTTGATCGTGAGCGCCTGCTCGAGCGACTTGTGCGCGCCCGGCGCGTCGTCGGCCAGCAACTGCTGACGCGCGAGGGCCAGTTGCGCCTCCGGCCGGTTCATGTCGTTCTTCAGCAGGTCCTGCAACACGTGCAGGCCACCGACGCGGTTCGGGCCGCGCGACAACAGCAGTTGCAGCGCGAGGATCGCGCTGCCGCGATTTTCCTCGGGTACCTTCGCCAGTTCTTGCGACAGGATTTGCGAAGCATCGTCGGGCTTGCCAGACAGCACGAGCAGCGACGCGTCGAGCTGGGCGGCGCGTTCCGAACTCGGCGCGTACTGTTGCCACAGTTGCGCGGCGGCGAGCGCGTCCGACGGGCTCTGCGCCGCCAGCGCTATCTCGGTGGCGCGTTGCGCCATGCGCGGGTCGTGAGTGTCGCGCGCGAGCGCGAGGTAGGTCTGATAGGCCGGTGCCGGCTGGTCGCGCTGCAGCGCGATCTCGGCGGCCAGCACCTGGAAGACGATCTGGCTCGACAGCGGTACGCCGGGCAGCGACTTTTCGTCTTCAGGTGTTGCCGGACCCAGCGGGTCCGGCATCGTGACCGACGTGTCGTCGGAATCCGGCGACGGGTCCTGCGCATGCGCGGGCACGGCGGCCAGCGCACACAATCCGAGCGCGGCCGCACCGAGCATCCGGCGAGCGGACACGGCGAGCGGCACGTTGGACACGCGCGCGCGGCGCTTTGATAGCAGCTTCACGAAGGACACGTTCATGGAAATCCGTTCAATGTTTCAGTCGATTGTAACGCGCTCGCTACAATACGCGCACAACCACTCACGCAAGTAGCAGACCAATCAGCCATGCCAGAGTTGCCAGAAGTCGAGGTTACCCGACGGGGGATCGAACCGTATGTGTCCGGGCGCAAGGTTGAGCGCGTCGACGTGCGGACGGCCGCGCTGCGCTGGCCAATTCCGGCCGACCTTGCGAAAACCTTGCGCGGCCACGTGGTGCGCAAAGTCGAGCGACGCGGCAAGTATTTGCTGTTCGAAATCGACGCTGGGTGGTTCATCGTCCACCTCGGCATGACGGGCACGTTGCGCGTTCTGCGTCATGTGCCGCATCCGCCTGCCGCGGCGAAGCACGATCATGTCGACTGGATCTTCGACGACTTTATCCTGCGCTATCGTGATCCCCGCCGCTTCGGCGCGGTGCTATGGCATCCGCGCGAAGCAGGCGACATCCTCGAACATCCGCTGCTCGCGAGCCTTGGCGTCGAGCCTTTCTCGCCGGCTTTTTCGGGCGCGCTGATGCATCGATTGACGCGCGGGCGCAAGGTGTCGGTGAAGCAGGCGCTGCTGGCGGGGGACATCGTGGTCGGCGTGGGCAATATCTACGCGTCGGAGAGTCTGTTTCGCGCGGGCATCCGGCCGACCACCGCGGCGGGCCGCGTGTCGCTCGTGCGTTATGAACTGCTGGCCGATGCCGTGCGCGTGACGCTCGCCGCCGCGATCGACAAGGGCGGCAGCACGCTGCGCGATTTCGTCGGCAGCGACGGCGAAAGCGGCTATTTTCAGCTCGACTACTTCGTCTACGATCGTGCGGGCCTGCCATGCCGCGTGTGTGGAACGCCAATCAAACAGATCGTGCAGGGGCAACGCTCCACGTACTTCTGTCCCACTTGCCAGCGCTAGATTCTCGATGCCTTCCCGCCTGACCCCAACGACCGGCGCGCGCTCCAGCGCGTCCGACACCACGCCCGCGTTTGCGCCGATGCCCGAGTTTTCCGCGCGGCTGATCGCGTGGCAGCGCCAGCACGGCCGCCACGATCTGCCGTGGCAGAACACGCGCGATCCGTATCGTATCTGGCTGTCCGAAATCATGCTGCAGCAGACCCAGGTGTCGACGGTGATTCCGTACTACGCGAAATTTCTCGCGCGTTTCCCGAATGTCGCCGCGCTCGCCGCCGCGCCGTCCGATGACGTGATGGCGCTGTGGGCCGGCCTCGGCTACTACACGCGCGCGCGCAATCTGCATCGCTGCGCGCAGGTCGTCGTCGAGCAGCATGGCGGCGCGTTTCCCGCGTCGGTCGATGAGCTCGTCGAGTTGCCCGGCATTGGGCGCTCGACGGCCGCGGCGATCGCGTCGTTCGCGTTCGGCGCGCGCGCGACGATTCTCGACGGCAACGTGAAGCGCGTGCTCGCGCGCGTATTCGGCGTCGAAGGCTTTCCGGGCGAGAAGAAAGTCGAGAACGCAATGTGGACGCTCGCGGAATCACTGCTGCCGTCGAATGCGTCGAACGCGGAGCTCAGCGGGTACACGCAGGGCTTGATGGATCTCGGCGCGACATTGTGCGTGCGCGGCAAACCCCATTGCTCGCGCTGTCCGTTCGCGCCGGACTGCGTTGCCAACGTCACCGGACGTCAACGTGAATTGCCGACCGCGCGCCCGAAGAAAGCGGTGCCGACACGCCGTACGTGGATGCTGCTGCTGCGCGACGGCAATGCGGTGATGCTCGAGCGGCGTCCGCCGTCGGGCATTTGGGGTGGTCTGTGGAGTTTGCCCGAAGCTGCCGACGAAGCATCGCTGGCCGAGCGGGCGCGCGCGTTCGGCGGCGACGGCGAAGTGTCCGCGCTCGCGTCGTTCTCACACGTATTCACGCATTTCAAGCTCGATATCGAACCGCGGCTTGCGGAGTTCGATCGCGGTGTCGGCGCCCTGGCCGCGCTCAACGATGCGGACACCGCATGGGTTGCGCTCAGCGATCTGGATTCGTTCGGCGTGCCGGCGCCGGTGCGCAAGCTGCTCGCCAGTCTGCATGGTTCGTTGCTCTAGCGGAATGGATCGGAGGTGCTGAGCGGGCGACTTGGGTCCGACGCGGCAGCCTTCACGACTTCAGGATTTCACAGCAACTGATGCTGTTGCATGTAGTGATGCACGACGTCGATGCGTGCGCCGGCATCGGTTAATTCCATCAGCTTTTGCCGTGCGCGCAACGCGATTGGCAGCACCTCGGCGAGACGGTTCGACACCCACGACGGATCGTCGAGCCGGAACGGCTCGGCGAACGGTAGGCTGTCCGGATCGCGTTCGCGGATCGTTGCGATGATCCGCTCGAGCACTTCCGCGCACGCGCCGAATTTGGCCAATAGCTCATTGCCCTCGAGCGGGAGATCATCGGCGAGCGGCTCGGCCATGCCGACCAGCAGACCGCTCGCTTCGACGCGATGCGATAACAGACGAAAGCGCGTCGTGCCGCGCGCGCGAATCAGCAGCATGCCGAATGCTTCGACGTCGCACTCGTCGATTTCGGCGAGACAGCCGATCGTTTCGGGTACCGAAGGTTCTTCCTCGCGCGCGACTTCGGCGCCGCTTTTCAGCATGCAAACGCCGAACGGTGTTTTTTCGCGCAGACAGTCGCGCGCCATGTCGAGGTAGCGCGCTTCGAAGATTTTGAGCGGCAGCAAGCCATCGGGAAATAGCACCGTATGCAGCGGAAACAGCGGCAAATCGGCGTACACAGTAGGTGTAGAGGACATGGCGCAACGCTTCGGGTTAAGGCCGCGCGATGCGGCCGGTTAAGCCACCAGCTTCGATGATTCGCCGACGTCGACCGGCGCATCGCGGTGCCGCACAATCACATTCGCCGATGTTGCGAGACGCGCGGCAAGCGTCTCCGCGATAAATACCGAGCGGTGCTGGCCGCCCGTGCAACCGATTGCGACGGTCAGGTAGCTGCGATTGTCGTCGCGGAAATGCGGCAGCCACTTGGACAGATACTTCTCGATGTCGTCGATCATCTCGTGGACGACCGGCTGCGCATCGAGAAAATCCATGACCGGTTTGTCGAGGCCGGTGAGCGGCCTCAATTCATGATCGTAGTATGGGTTCGGCAGCGTGCGTACGTCGAATACGAAATCCGCGTCGAGCGGTACGCCGCGCTTGAAGCCGAACGACTCGAACATCAGCACGAGCCCCGCGTCCTCCTGTTCGATGAAGCGCTTGACCCATGCGCGCAGCACGTTCGCGCGCAGATTGCTCGTATCGATCTGATGGCCGAATTCGGCAAGTCCCGCGACCAGTTCGCGCTCGCGTTCGATCGCTTCGGCGAGCGACGTGAGCAGGCCAACGTCCGCGTCGTGCGCGGGCGAGCCGGACAGCGGATGGCGGCGACGCGTTTCGGAAAAGCGTTGAATCAGCGACTGCGTGCTCGCGCTCAGGAACAGCACGCGCACGTCGTGCGAGCGCTTGAGGTCGCGGATCATCGCGGGCATTTCGTCGAGCGACGAACCGGAGCGCGCGTCGATCGCGACCGCGAGACGATCCTGGCCGTCCGCGGCGAGGTAGGTGGCGAGTTGCTGCAGGAAACGCGGCGGCAGATTATCGACGCAGTAATAACCCGCGTCTTCGAGCGCGTTCAGGGCAACGGATTTGCCGGAGCCGGAGATACCGGTGATCAGGATTATGCGCATGGAGTCGTCGAAAGCGTAGATTTCATCATAGCATCTGGCCTCCATGCGCGTGCCCGCGGCCTGCCTTCTGCGGGCGCTTCATGGCGCTGTGGCGGGCTTCAGATCAGCTTGCCGGGAAACTGGCTATCGGGATCCTGCATGGCGAGACGTTGCCGATCCATGAAATCGCGCAGCGTGTCGATACCGCGCAGCTGCAGAATCGTATTGCGCACGGCCGCTTCGACCAGCACCGCGAGGTTGCGGCCGGCGGCCACCTGGATCGTCACCTTGCTGATCGGTAGGCCGAGCACGTCGACGGTCTGGCTTTCCAGCGGCAGCCGCTGGAATTCGCCGTCGGGGCGGCGCACCAGTTGCACGATCAGCTTCAGTTTCATTTTGCGGCGCACCGCCGTTTCGCCGAAGATCGTCTTGATGTCGAGCAGACCGAGGCCGCGAACTTCGAGCAGGTTCTGCAGCAGCGGCGGACAGCGTCCTTCGACGAAGTCCGGGCCGAGGCGCACGAAGTCGACAGCGTCGTCGGCGACGAGACCGTGGCCTCGGCTAATCAGTTCGAGGCCGAGCTCGCTCTTGCCGAGGCCCGAGTCGCCGGTCAGCAACACGCCCATGCCGAGGATGTCGAGAAACACGCCGTGCAGCGTCGCGCGCGGCGCGAGAATGCGCGACATGTAAAGACGCAGACTATCGATCACCGCGGCCGCCGAGGTCGGCGTCGTGAACAGCGGCGTCGACGAGCGCGTGCAGCGCAGCACCAGCTCCGGCGGCGCCGCGACTCCGCCCGCGACGACGAGAAACGGCGGCTCCAGCGCGATCAACTCGGCCATGTGGCGCGAGCGGTCTTCGTCGGTCTGACGTTTGTAGTAGTCGATTTCAGCGTCGCCGAGCACCTGGATCCGGTTGGGGTGGATCAGGTTCAGGTGGCCGACGAGGTCGGCGCTCGACGTGGCATTGGCGACCGATTCCGAAGAAAAGCCGCGCTCCCAGCCTTCATGCCCCGTGAGCCAGCTGAGCTTCAGCATGGCGGCGTTGTCGTCGAAAATGCTTTGGGCGTTGATGCTGGACGTATCCATGAGTCAGTGACTCCAGTGTGAGCCGCTTGCCGGGTCTTTGCTGCGTGTGCGGGCGCGTATGAACTACCGCCGCCGTTGCATCAAGGTTGCCACTGAGTAAGCAGGCGATGCAACGATTCGCGTTCTTCTTCAGTGTGCAGCCGCTCGCGGGCGTCGCGATCGGACAGCAATTGCGCGATCTCGGAGAGAATTTCGAGGTGCTGTTGAGTGGCCTGTTCGGGGACGAGCAGGAAGATCAGCAGCGAGACCGGCTGGCCGTCCGGCGCTTCGAAGGGGATCGGTTCGGCGAGTCTGACGAATGCGGCGAGCGGCTGCTTGAGGCCCTTGATCCGCCCATGCGGGATCGCGACGCCTTCGCCGAGCCCGGTCGAGCCGAGTCGTTCTCGCGCAAAAAGATTGTCTGTGACGGTACTGCGGGCGATGCCGTTCTGGTTCTCGAAGATCAGGCCCGCTTGCTCGAACACGCGTTTCTTGCTGGTGACCGATAGTCCGATGACGACGTTCTCGAGGGGAAGAAATTTGGCTAAACGATTCATTTTGACAGGCGAAAACGTGGCCTGAGTTCTCCCCACCGGGGCGGTTGAGTGACGTTCCATTCGTTCGATGCTGGCGAAGACGGACGGTCAGAGTCGATCGCGAAAGCGTTAGATTTCGATCGGCCGTACTTCATCAGAGCTGGCTTGACCCCGATGGTAACTGGAACATTATAGAACAGGGTGACGGCCGATGGTGCGGCGCGCCATCTATGCATATCAGGTTTTTCAGCGCTTGCGCCGCGGCACGTGTCGCGCTGCGCAAACCTCTGCGGGAATGGTACGGGTCGGCCTCGGCGAGACGCACCGGCGGTGAGCGGAAACCGGGGCGCTGAAACGAAAAACCGCCCGGTCGCGGGCGGCTCGACGAGTTCAAGGGAATTGAGGAATTTCCTCTAATTTCTCCTATTGCGGCGGCACGTCCAGTTGCGGCGCCGGCTGATACTTGATCGCTTCGTGCTGATGGCCTTGCAGACGATCCTTGTGGCGTATCACCTGCCTGTCGAGCTTGTCGATCATCAGATCGATTGCAGCGTACAAATCGCTGTCACAACTCTCGACGAAGATATCCTTACCCTTCAGATGGAGGTTGATTTCCACCTTTTGACGCTTGTCCTTTTCCTTATGGTTGTCGACCGAGAGGACCACACTGCCGTCGATGACCTGATCGAAATGTCTTAGCACCCTGTCCAGTTTGGTGATCACGTATTCGCGCAACGCAGGCGTTACTTCGAGGTGGTGTCCACTGATCTTGAGATTCATAGTGCTTCTCCAAGCTAATGGCCGCTTGGTCCGCACAATGACAAAGGTCCGGTCGATCTGACGGCTTGCCTGTGTCGCCCCCCGGTGACGGACATCTGGCAGGTCGCAGCGGCCGGCCTGTCCGCCAGGTGCGGAGCGGCCGGTAAATGCCCGCTGCAAAACGCGGCGGGCTACAGAGACTTGCGCAGGTTGACTGCCGGGATTTTGAGCGCCTCACGGTATTTCGCAACGGTACGCCGTGCGACCACGAAGCCCTGTTCCGCCAGCAGTTCGGCTATGCGACTGTCTGAAAGTGGCGATTTCGGGTTTTCCGCTCCTATCAGTTGTTTGATCAGCGCGCGAATGGCCGTGGAGGAGGCCGCGCCGCCGGTGTCCGTCGAAACGTGTGAGCCGAAAAAGTACTTGAATTCCAGCGTCCCGAATGGGGTCAGCATGTATTTGCCGGTTGTCACACGCGAGACAGTCGACTCGTGTAGGCCCAGCGTATCAGCTATTTCCCGCAAAACCAAGGGGCGCATGGCAATTTCGCCGTGCACAAAAAAGCTCTTTTGACGCTCGACAATTGCCTGCGCAACCCGCAGGATCGTCTCGAAACGCTGCTGGATATTTTTGATCAGCCAGCGTGCTTCCTGCAGTTGCTGGCGCAACGAACCACTGCCCGGATCGCCGCGGTTATTGCGCAGAATATTCGCGTATAGATGGTTAATCCGCAGCTTCGGCACTACCTCGGGATTCAGCTCCGCCAGCCAGCCCTGTGCCGTTTTGCGCACCATGATGTCGGGCACCACGTAGTCCGCTTCGGCCTTGCCGTAGGCCGCGCCCGGAAATGGTTCGAGCGAGCGGATCAGCACATGCGCGTTGCGCAGATCGTCGTCGCTGGCCTTAAGGTGCTTGCGCAGCCGCGTGAAATCGCGCGCGGCGAGCAGTTCCAGGTAATGGCTGACAATGTCTAGCGCAAGCGTGCGCGTAGGCGATGGCTCGAGCCGCAGCAACTGCAGCTTCAGACATTCGGACGCGGAGCGCGCGCCGACACCCGATGGGTCGAAGCTATGCAGCAGCGCAAGCGCGGCGTTCAGTTCGTCGACGTCGACTTCGAGTTCTTCGGGCAGGTCGGCCAGCACTTCTTCGAGCGTGGCGGCGAGATAGCCGTCGTCGTCCAGCGATTCGATCAGGAACGTGATGAGCGCGCGGTCGCGCTGGCTCGCCTGGGTGACGCGCAGTTGCGTCATCAGGTGGTCGCGCAGCGACGTGCTCGATTCGTGGATTTGCAGCGGGGGCAGGTCGTCGTCGTCCGACGCGTTGCCGGAGCGGCCGTAGTCGTCCAGGTTCCACTGCGAGGTATCGCCGCCGCCGTCGCCCGAAAGACCATTGTATTCGTCGACACCCTGCGGCTCGCCGCTTTCGGCTCGCTCGCCGTTGCCCTCGGACGATGCCGAACCGTTGCCGGCCATCGGATCGGCCGGCGCCGAGGAGCCCGGTGTCTGGGCGATCACGGAACCGTCGGATGCCACCCGCAACGGGCTCGCGATCCACTCGTCTTCGTTTTCGAGGAGAGGATTCTGCGAGATCGCCATGGCGACTTCCTGCTGCAGTTCGAGCGTCGACAACTGAAGCAGCCGGATGGACTGTTGCAGTTGCGGCGTGAGCGCAAGATGCTGCGATAGGCGGAGTTGGAGGCTGGCTTTCATGGCAAGTTGAGATTCATTGTAGAGAGTTTGCCACGACCGCGATACCTTGCGGCACTCGCAATTTTTGGGTACGCCCAATTTGGCGCGCCGCGCGGCGCCACCCTGCGCCGCCTGACAACGAATGTGCGGGTGCCGCAAAAATGGCGCCGCGGCCGGCCGCGCGCGCTCGCGTGGCCGGGGACGCCGTACGTGCTTACATGCGGAAGTGCTCGCCCAGATAGACGCGCCGCACGCTTTCGTTTTCGATGATGTCGCTAGGCGCGCCGGCGGCCAGCACGCTGCCGTCGCTGATGATGTACGCGTGATCGCAGATACCTAGCGTTTCGCGCACGTTGTGGTCGGTGATCAGGACGCCGATATTGCGCTGCTTCAAGAACTTGACGATTTTCTGGATTTCCAGCACCGCGATCGGGTCGACGCCGGCGAACGGTTCGTCGAGCAGAATGAAGCTCGGATTGGTTGCCAGCGCGCGCGCAATTTCAACCCGACGACGCTCGCCGCCCGACAGCGACAGCGCCGGATTTTCACGCAGATGCGCGATCTGAAGCTCGTCGAGCAGCGCTTCGGTGCGTGACGTGATCACGTCTTTGCCGAGGCGCTTGCCGTTTTCGTCGTGCTGCAATTCCAGCACCGCGCGAATATTCTGCTCGACGCTCAACTTACGGAACACCGACGCTTCCTGCGGCAGATAGGACAGGCCGAGCGATGCGCGTTTGTGAATGGGCAGCAGGCTGATCGACTTGCCGTCCAGATCGATTTCGCCGGCGTCGAGCGGCACGAGGCCGACGATCATGTAGAACGACGTGGTCTTGCCGGCGCCGTTCGGGCCGAGCAGGCCGACCACTTCGCCGCTCTTCACGTCGAGCGACACGTCCTTGACGACCGTGCGCGAGCCATAGCGCTTCTTCAGATTGCGCACGACCAGCGAACTGCTGGTGCCGGCCGGCTTCCGATGGGGGAGGGGCGCGATGGTGCTGCTCATGGTACTCACTGGTTCGGCGCTCCCTGGATCGAGTTGGACGGCGTGAGCGTGGCCGACGCGCCGGTCAGCGGCGCGGCGCCGGCGTTGCGCGGCGACAGCATCGCGCGCACGCGGCCGGTCGGGTTGCCCGGACCGGCGACGTCCTTGCCTGACTTCGCGGTGTAGAAGTCGTTCTGGCCGTCGTAGGTGATCACGCTGCCGTGCACCTGGTCGAGCAGCGTCGTCATGCCCTGCAGGCGGCGCACCGTCGCGTTGGTGGTCAGCGTGGTCAGATCCTGCTTGCCGTCGTAGTCGATACGGATCGCCGTACCCTCGATGTATTCGTCGAGCCCTTCGCGCTTCTGGCGGAAATACGACAGATTGCCGCCGCTCGAGGTGCCGGTCGCGAATTGGTAGCCCTGCGGGTCTTGCGACACTTCGACGCGATCGGCCTTGATCAGGATCGTCCCTTTGGTGGCCACCACGTGGCCGGTGAAGATGCTGACCTGCCGCAGGTCGTCGTAAGTCATGTTGTCCGCTTCGATGTTCAGCGGCTTGTCTTTGTCGGCGCGGTCCGCGTGCGCAAGCGGCGCGAAGCCGACGAGCGGCAGCGCGACGACGAGCGCAGCGAGTGCGGCGCGGCACGCAGACAGCGCGCGCGAACGGCCGGTATCAAAACGGGGGTGCGATTCGTTCATGCAGTCACGCCTGGAATGGATTACCCGGTATGCGTTGGCTTAGTGGCCGGAATCGGACGCGGCGATTGCGCCTCTTACATTGCCGAACAGTTGCATAAACCGGGTGACATTGTTGTATTTCATGCCGCTGGCAGTCATCACGGACATGCCGCGCTGAAGTTTAACTGGCTTTTCAGTCTCGATCACATCGTCGTTGACGAGGACCCTGAAATGCTCGGAATCGGCCTGCATCTGCGGATCGCCGTCGCCGGGCGCGCGCAGGATGCGCGCGTTCTGGTACAGATTGACGATCGACGCATCCGCGTTGACCGTGCCCGTGTCGCCGGTCGCGGTGACGATCGGCTTGCCGGGCTGGAACGCACGCATCGCCGGCTTGACGAGGTCGCTCATTTCGTCGTCCTCGTAATGGACCAGCGACTGCGCGGTCAGCCGGTACTGCGTCGCGCCTGACTGGTCGAGCTCGGACACCGAAAAGTTGTCGGCGAAGTAGTCCGGCGTGTGTTCCTTCGGGCGCACCTCGTCGTCGGTCTTGCGCGGCAACGTGGCTTGCAGCAGCCACCACGTGATGCCGGCGAGCGCCGCCATCGCGATGAGCGGGATCAGCGAAGTCAGGCGAAACTGGTTCATCCCACGAGGCCCCGTTGCTCGCCGCTGCACGCCGCCGCGAGCAGTGCTTCATATTTGTGCTGGGCACGCAGCAGCGTGTCGCACACTTCGCGCGCCGCGCCGTAACCGCCGCGCGCCTCGCTGACCCAGTGGGCGCGCGCGATCACTTCGGGATGCGAATTGGCCGGCGCGGCCGCGAAGCCGACGCGCAGCATCACCGCGAGATCGACCCAGTCGTCGCCCATGTAGCCGCAGTCCTCGGCGGTGAGGCCGGTTTGCCGCAGCAGGTCGGCGAACGCCTGTGGCTTGTCCTGCACGCCCTGGTAGACATGCGCGATGTTCATTTCTTTCGCCCGCGCGGCCACGATGCCGGACTTGCGCCCGGTGATGAGCGCCGTTTCGATGCCGGCCTGGCGCAGCAGCTTCATGCCGTGGCCGTCCATCGAGTTGAAGCCTTTCATCGTGTCGCCTTCCGCCGTGAACAGCAGGCCGCCGTCGGTCAGTACGCCGTCGACGTCGAAAATCATCAGCTTCACGCGGCTTGCGCGTTCGGTAGCGGTAGGGGGAGCAACGGCCATCAGATCACCTTCTTCGAAAACAGGTCGTGCATGTTGAGCGCGCCGATCAGCTTGCCCGTTTCGTCGACGACCAGCATCTGATTGATACGATAACGCTCCATCAGTTCCACGGCTTCGACCGCGAGATGATCCGGCCCGATCGTGCGCGGGCCCGCGGTCATCACCGAGGCGATCGGCAGCTGGCGGAAATCGCCGTCGCGTTCGAGCACGCGGCGCAGGTCGCCATCGGTGAAGATGCCCGTCACACGGCCCTCGCGGTCGACGACCGAGGTCATGCCCATGCGCTTCGCGGTCAGTTGGAAGAGGGCATCGCTGACGGTTGCCTCAGGGGTGACCTGCGGCAACTGGTCACCGGTGCGCATGACGTCGCGCACGTAGGTGAGCAGGCGTCGGCCGAGCGCGCCGCCCGGATGCGAGCGCGCGAAGTCGTCGCGGCCGAAGCCGCGCGCGTCGAGCACCGCGACCGCGAGCGCATCGCCGAGCGCGAGCGCGGCGGTGGTGCTGGCGGTGGGCGCGAGATTCATCGGACAGGCTTCTTTCGCGACGCCGGAATTCAGATGCACATCCGCGAGTTGCGCGAGGCTTGAGCCAGGACGGCCCGTCATCGCGATCAGCTTCGCGCCGATCCGCTTGATGAGCGGCAGGATCGCCATCAGCTCCTCGGTTTCGCCCGAATTGGACAGCGCGAGAAATACGTCGTCGGCGGTGACCATGCCGAGGTCGCCGTGGCTTGCTTCCGCCGGATGCACGAAGAACGCGGGTGTGCCGGTGCTTGCCAGCGTGGCCGCGAGTTTGCGGGCCACGTGGCCGGATTTACCGATGCCGGAGACGACCACGCGTCCACGGCAACCCAGGATGAAATCGACCGCGCCGACGAAACTGCCGTCGAGCTGGTCGCGAAGCGCGCGCACGGCGTCCGCTTCGATGTCGAGTACGTCGCGAGCAAGCGTGAGTGCCCTGTCGCCATTGATTTTCGCTATCATTCGCGGAGTATAGCAAAGGCGCCTGTTCGCCGCGCCGGGCCTGCTGTGCCGAGCCGCTGTCTGCATCGGCCTGTCGACAATCCCTTTTTCAGCTGCTTTGCCGCCTTTTTGCAGCTTTTTTGCCGGCCCAATCAATCATCTCGCACGGCGTTCTCGTGCGCGGTTCCGCTGACGAACGAGGACGCTTCACCCATGCGTTTTTGCCGATGATTTCCCCGCTCGAAATGACGCTGTTTCTGCTGCTGGCATCGGTGGCGGGCGTGGTGATCTTTCGCTTCCTGAATCTGCCGCCGATGCTCGGCTACCTGACGGTCGGCATCGTCGTCGGGCCGCATGCGTTCGGGCTGATTCCCGATTCGGCGGGGGCGCAGAATCTCGCGGAATTCGGCGTCGTGTTCCTCATGTTCTCGATCGGGCTCGAGTTTTCGCTCGCCAAGCTGCGCACGATGCGCCGGCTCGTGTTCGGACTCGGCTTGCTGCAGGTGATCGGCACGGTCGCGGTGGCCGTGTCGCTCGGCTTCGTGCTCGAGCGTTGGGTGCATATCACGTGGCAGGCGAGCGTCGCGCTGGGCGGCGCGCTGGCGATGTCGTCGACGGCAATCGTCAGCAAGATGCTCGCGGAGCGGCTCGAAATCGAAACCGAGCACGGCCGCAATATCTTCGGCGTGCTGCTGTTTCAGGATCTCGCGGTGGTGCCGCTGTTGATCATCATTTCGGCGCTCGGCGGCCGCTCGGAGAATCTGGTCAGCGCGCTCGGCGTCGCGGCGATCAAGATCGTCGTGGCCCTCGCGCTGCTGCTGATCGTCGGGCAGCGCTTCATGACGCGCTGGTTCAACGTGGTCGCGCGGCGCCGCTCGCAGGAGCTGTTCGTCCTCAATCTGCTGCTGGTGACGCTCGGCGCCGCGTTCATCACCGACAAATTCGGGCTGTCGCTCGCGCTCGGCGCGTTCATCGCCGGCATGCTGATCGCCGAGACGCCGTATCGGCATCAGGTCGAAGAGGACATCAAGCCGTTTCGCGACGTGCTGCTCGGGCTCTTCTTCGTCACCACCGGCATGCTGCTCAATCCGCGCGTGATCTGGGAGCATCCGCTGGTCGTGCTGGCCTTTTTCCTCGGCCCGGTGCTGCTGAAATTGGTCATGATCACCGGCCTTGCGCGGCTCTTCGGCGCGACGCCGGGCGTCGCGATGCGTACCGGTATCGGTCTCGCGCAGGCGGGCGAGTTCGGCTTCGTGCTGCTGAACCTGATCCTCGACCGGCATCTCGTCGACGCGACGCTGTTGCAGGCGATTCTCGCCGCGATGCTGCTGTCGATGCTCGCCGCGCCGTTCATGATCCAGAACGCGGACCGTGTCGTGCTGCGGCTGTCGTCGACCGAATGGATGATGCAGTCGTTGCAGATGACGCGCATCGCCACGCAAAGCCTGAAGCAGAGCGGCCACGTAATTATCTGCGGCTACGGCCGCGCCGGACAGAACCTCGCACGCATGCTCGAGCATGAAGGGCTCTCGTATGTCGCGCTCGATCTCGATCCCGACCGTGTCGCGGCGGCCGCGGCAGCCGGCGAATCGGTCGTGTTCGGCGACGCGGGGCGGCGCGAGTCGCTGCTGGCCGCCGGCCTGCATCGCGCGGCCGCGATCGCGATCACCTACGCGAACACGCCGTCGGCACTGCGCGTGCTGCACAACATTCACGAGATGGAGCCGACGCTGCCGGTCATCGTGCGCACCGTCGACGATGCCGATCTGGAGAAACTGCTCGCCGCCGGCGCGACGGAGGTGATTCCGGAGATCGTCGAGGGCAGCCTGATGCTCGCGTCGCATACGCTCGTCGTGATGGGTGTGCCGATGCGGCGCGTGGTGCGGCGCGTCGAGGAGATGCGCGACGAACGCTATTCGCTGTTGCGCGGCTATTTCCACGGCGCCGACGACATCGACGACGACGACGGCCACGAGCAGGTGCGGCTACAATCGGTGCCGGTCGACGAGAGTGCCGACGCGGTGGGCCGTACGCTCGCCGAGGTGGGCCTGTACGAACTCGGTGTCGAAGTGACCGCGATCCGCCGGCACGGCATCCGCGGCGTCGAACCGGACCCGTCGACGAAACTGCGCGCGAGCGACATCGTGGTGCTGCGCGGTCTGCCCGAACAACTGGCGCAAGCCGAGGAGCGGCTGTCGAAGCATCGCCGCGCCGCTGCGGCCTGAACCCGTGAGCGTGGCCCGTTCTGGCGGGCGACCGTGATTCAAGCCTTTCACCGGACCTGTCGAGGTCCATCCGGAGACATCATGTCCAAGGCGCTCGCGAGCGCGCCGCTCGATGCGGCCGACTACATCAGAAGTCACATTCGCACGGTGCCCGACTGGCCGCAGCCGGGCGTGCAGTTCCGCGACATCACGCCGCTGCTGCGCGAGCCGAAGTCGCTGCGTGTGCTGATCGACCTGTTCGTGCAGCGCTATATCGACGCGAAGCTCGACTACATTGCCGGGCTCGATGCGCGCGGCTTCATCATCGGGCCGATCGTCGCCCATGAGTTGAGCGTTGGCTTCATCCCGATTCGCAAGGCGGGCAAGCTGCCGTACAAGCGGATCTCGCAATCGTATGAACTGGAATACGGTACCGCGACCGTCGAGATTCACGAGGATGCGTGCGAGCCGGGCGACCGCGTCGTGATCATCGACGATCTGATCGCGACCGGCGGCACGATGATGGCCGGCAAACTGCTGCTCGAGCGGCTCGGCGCGGTCGTCGTGGAAGGCGCGGCGATCGTCGATCTGCCGGAGCTGGGCGGCTCGAAGCTGCTGGGCGAGGGCGGTCTTGCGCTCTATACCGTGACGAGTTTCGACGGTCATTGAACCGGGAGGTAGCGGCTAAAGTCGCATGAGCCGCATGAGCCCCGTTGGCCGAGCAAAACCAACCGGGCTCAACGATATGGCTCACCCATCATGGTTCACCAGTCGCCCAACCAGAAGGCCACCACGATGCCCAACTTCCTGCTGTTTCTTGCCACCTCGATCGCGATCACCGTGGCGCCAGGCCCGGACAATCTGCAGGTGCTCGCGCGCGGCATCTCGCAGGGCCGCGCGGCCGGCCTGGTCGCCGCGCTCGGCTTTGCCGCCGGCATCACGTTTCATACGACACTCGCGGCGCTCGGCGTCGCCGCGCTGCTGCGCTCGTCGCCGCTCGCGTTCGAAGCGATCAAGCTCGCCGGCGCCGCGTATCTGGTGTGGATCGGCATCAAGGCGCTGCGCAGCCAGGGCCTCGCGACCGCGCACGAGCGTGCGCCGCAGCCGCTTTCGACGGTGTTTCGCCAGAGCCTGCTCGGCAATCTGATGAATCCGAAGGTCACGCTGTTCTTCGTCGTGTTTCTGCCGCAGTTCGTGCAGCCGGACGGCGCGCAGAGCGTCACCGTGCAGATGCTGGAGCTCGGCGCGCTGTTCATGCTGCAGACCGTCGTGGTGTTTTCGCTATTCGGCGTGTGCGCGGGGATCATCGGCGGCTGGCTCAGACGGCGGCCGCGCGTGGGCCTGTGGCTCGATCGCGTGGCCGGCGCGACGTTCATCGCGATCGGGATTCGCGTCGCCTTGCGCGACTGAGGCTCGTCACGCAATCCGCCCGCTTCTGCTTTGCCCCGGTTCGCCACGACGGCGGACAGTTTGGAGTTTTCCGATGACTTTGCCCTGCATCACCGCCGCGCGCCGCTTCGACGCGAACGCGCATCGGCCGTTTCTGATCGGCGCCGAACAGGTCGGGTGGATTCGCGAGCGCGACGTGCCGCTGCTCGCGCGCTGGCCCGACGTGTTCGAGATGGCGAATGACGGCGTGACGCTCTGCGCCACGTTCGATACCGTCGATCTGCGCAGCGCGGCGCTCGCTTCCGTGATCGGCGCGCTCGCCGCCGATGGTCGCATCCCCGGCTGGCGCAACGAGACGTACGCGATCCGCAATGCGTTCGACGCGCCGCCGCTCGTGTATATCGAGCGCGCGGCGTCGCGCTTCTTCGGCACGATGACCTACGCGGTGCATCTGAACGGCGTCGTAGAATATGCGGATGGCGGGGCGCCCTTTGGCGGAGCGCCCTTTGGCGGGGCGCCGCGTGGCGCACCGCAATTGTGGATCGCGCGCCGCAGCGATACCAAGGCGACCGACCCCGGCATGCTCGACAACGTCGTCGCAGGCGGGATCGGCTGGGGCTTCGGCATCGCCGAGACGATCGTCAAGGAGTGCTGGGAAGAGGCGGGCATTCCGGCGCAGATCGCGGCGAGCGCGGTCGCGGGCCGCACCGCGCACGTGCTGCAATCGCTGCCGGAAGGCACGCAGGCCGAGCAGATTTTCATCTACGACCTCGCGCTGCCCGCCGACTTCGCGCCGCGCAACCAGGACGGCGAAGTGGGCGAACACCGGCTCGCGCGCATCG
The DNA here is from genome assembly GCF_050436525.1 of Paraburkholderia sp. 35.1. Taxonomy (NCBI): domain Bacteria; kingdom Pseudomonadati; phylum Pseudomonadota; class Betaproteobacteria; order Burkholderiales; family Burkholderiaceae; genus Paraburkholderia; species Paraburkholderia sp. 35.1. The sequence goes on from NZ_JBNDMJ010000003.1 coordinate 2,323,243, forward strand.
ACGAAGTCGCGCGCTGGATCGAGGAAGGCGCGCTGACCGTCGATGCCAGCCTCGCGACGCTCGATTGCCTGCTGCGCCGCCGCTGGATCGACGAGGACGCGTGCGAGGGCATCGACGCGCTGTTCGCGCCGCCGGCGCTCGCCTAGCTCAGGCTCATCAGTCGAGCTCAAGCCGTGCAGCCAGTACCCACTGAAACAAACCACGCATTGAAGAAGGGAGTCACCGAGGTCATGTCGACCGATCACAGCTTTATCCTCAAACTGTCGTGCGCCGACCGGCCCGGCATCGTTCACGCCGTGTCGGGCTTTCTGTTCGAGCGGGGCAGCAATATTCTCGACTCCGCGCAGTTCGGCGACAGCCGCACCGGCGAGTTCTTCATGCGCGTGCATTTTCAGCAGGTGGGCGGCGATCCGGGGCTTGACGCGCTGCGCGCGTCGTTCGTGACACTCGCCGAGCAGTTCGGCATGAGCTGGGAATTGCACGACGCGAACGTGAAGCCGCGCGTCGTGATCATGGTGTCGAAGATCGGCCACTGCCTGAACGATCTGCTGTTCCGCTACCGTACCGGTCAGTTGAACATCGACATCCCGGCGATCATCTCGAACCACAAGGAGTTCTACCAGCTCGCCGCGAGCTACGACATCCCGTTCCATCATTTCCCGCTGCTCGGCGGCACGCCCGAAGCGAAAACCGCGCAGGAAGCGCGCGTGCTCGAAGTGATCAACGAGCATCAGGCCGACCTCGTGGTGCTCGCGCGCTACATGCAGATCCTGTCGCCGAACCTGTGCGAGGCGCTCGCCGGCCGCGCGATCAACATCCACCACTCGTTCCTGCCGAGCTTCAAGGGCGCGAAGCCGTACTACCAGGCGTTCGACCGCGGCGTGAAGCTGATCGGCGCAACCGCCCACTATGTGACGACCGATCTCGACGAAGGTCCGATCATCGAGCAGGAAGTCGAGCGTGTGGACCACAGCATGACGCCGGAACAACTGACGGCGATCGGCCGCGACGTCGAGTGTGTGACGCTCGCGCGCGCGGTGAGGTGGCACGTGGAGCATCGCGTCGTGCTGAACGGCAGCAAGACGGTGGTGTTCCGCTAGGAGCCGCGCCAGTCACACTGCGCCGGTCGAGCTCGGCGCGGTCCTTTACCTGCTCGTGTTACGAACGCGCTGCCGCGCCGCCCGTGCTTCTCGCGAGATTCGCGTTTTGCGCGGAACGACGGCGCGCGTTCAGCTTCTTCAGCCAGATCAGCAGGCCCGTGACGCTCAGCACGGCCACCGCCACCCCCACCGCGCTGATCAGAATCCGCCCCCCGAGACCGAGGATGCGCCCCGAGTGCAGCGGAAACTGCACCTGCAGGAAGATGTCGCCGGCCGTGCCTCGGCCGGGAATCCGCGCGGCGAGCCGCTTGCCGGTGGCGGCGTCCCAATACATCCACGGGTTGCCGAGGCCGGTGTCGCCGTGGTCGTTGCCGGACGTGTAGAAGCCGACGCCATACGCGTGCATGAATTCGGCGTAGTAGAGCCCGCCCGGCGGCGCGGCGACATGCATTTCCTTGCCGGCCTGCCCGGCGAGTTCGACGATGCGCTCGCGGCTCACCACCTGATCGCCGGGTTGCGGCGCGCGCAGGATTTCGGGGTTGCTGAACGGATCGGGTGTCAGCGTCGACAGTCGTGACACGATCGGCCGCACCACCTGGGACGACAGATTCATCGAAATCGACGTCAGCGCGACGATCGCCAGCAGGCCCCAGATCCATACGCCGCCGGAGCGGTGCAGATCGAACGTCAACGCATAGCCGCCGCGTTTCAGGCGCAACGTGAACGACTTGCGCCAGGCCTTCAGGCTCGGAAACGACAGGCACAGCGCAATCACGCTGTCAAAGAGCCACACGATGCCGACGATCCCCATCAGCCAGGTGCCAAGGTCGACACCGCCGGTAAACGGCAACTGCAGCGTGTAGTGCAGCTTGTAGATGAACGGAATCAGGTTGAGTCGCGCGAGCGACACGGCGCCCCACTCGCGGCATCCCTGGATCTTGCCGGTGACGGGATCGACGGCGATCTGATTGAAATCGAGCGGATAGGGCTGCTTCGTCGCCGGATCGGTGCGCGGCAGCACCATCATCTGCAGCGTGTGGCCCGGTTCGACCGTGAGCGGCAGATAGGTCACCCGAAGACGCGGATCGGCGGCTTCGACGCGATTCGCCAGTTCGAGGCCGGACAGCGTCGGCCCGGCCGTGCGAGCCTGGTAAAACGACGGGTTCAGCGCGGCATCGAGCTCGTGGTCCCACGCGATGATCGCGCCCGTAAGGCCCGCGACGAACAGAAACAGTGCGGTCGCGACGCCGAACCAGCGGTGCAGGCGGACAAGCCGGCGTCTCATGCGCTAGCCGGCAACGCGCAACAGGGACCCAGACGGAGACGCGGGTGGGAGATCAGGCGAAACGTCACGATGCGGACTGGGTGTAAATAGGAATTGTTCGCATCTTAGGGGGTGGCGCGGTCGGCTGCAAGTTTTCTGTCAGCAAGAGGCGACGATGCAGGGTCGCGGGAAGCAAAAAGAAAAGCGGCACCGAAGTGCCGCTTGCGTTTTCGTCGGCTGGTGGACTGCCGCGTGTGCTGCAGAGCGCTAGTGAGTGCTGACTATTGCTACTCGACCCAGCCCAACTCACACCAACCGCAAATAAATGAGCTCCCGCTTGATGTACGCATAAAAAATCGGCGCCGCGATGACCCCGGCGATACCGAACGCCGCTTCCATCACCAGCATCGCGATCAGCAGCTCCCATGCGCGCGCCTCGATCTGCCCGCCGACGATCCGCGCGTTCAGGAAGTACTCGAGCTTGTGAATCAGGATCAGGAACACAAGTGACATGATCGCCGCCGGAAAACTCACCGACAGCGCGACCGCGACGATGATCGTGTTCGAGATCAGATTGCCGATCACCGGCAGCAGACCCACGATGAACGTGACGAGCACGAGCGTCTTCGACAGCGGCAGCCGGTCGTGGAAAACCGGCAGGATCACCAGCAGGAAGATCGCGGTGAACACCGTGTTCAGCGCGGAGATCTTCACCTGCGCGAATACGATGCGGCGAAACGCGTCGGCAAAACGCGTGACGCGCGTGACGAACGCGGTGGACAGCGGCAGCCGCTGGATATGCTTCTGCGCGCCGACCGCGATGATCGCGCCGATGATCATGCCGAGCAGCACGTGCGTGAACGCGCGCGCCACGGTCGTGCCGCTTTGCTGCAGCATGTTCGCGTGCGTGTGCATCAGTTCGGCGGCCTTCGTCTTCATCTGCTCGGTGTCGACCGGCAGATAGTTCGCGACGAATTGGGGAATCCTGCCGCGCGCCTGGTCGATCAGTTGCATGGCCTGATCGAGCAGAGCCTGCACGCTCGGCACGTCGTTCTCGAAATGCGAGATGATGCCGAGCGTGAGTCCCGTCAGCGCGCCGACGATCAGCGTCGACAGAATCACCACCGCGAGCCAGCGCGCCCGCTTGCTCGACATGTGACGCTCGATGCGCGGCGCGATCGTATGCACGAGCTGAAACACCAGCAGCCCGGCGAGCAGCGCGCCGAGCAGCTTCAGTGCGATCACCGCCCACATGCCGAACAGCATCACCACGTAGCTGCCGATCTCGACCGCCGACAGCTTCGGCAGACTCATGTCGCTGGTCAGCCTGACCGGGCGCGGGCGCAGGTCCTGCACCCGATCTTCTTCGTGCGCCTGATTACGCTTGGTCATGGCTTATCCCGTCTCCAACCTCGGTAGTGCAGCGTTACTTTGTGGTGGCGGCGCGCTTGAGCAGCGGCGCCAGATATTTGCCGGTAAAACTGGCCTTCGACTTCGCGACCTGCTCGGGCGTGCCCTGGGCGATGATCTGCCCGCCGCCGGCGCCGCCTTCGGGGCCGAGATCGATGACCCAGTCCGCAGTTTTGATTACATCGAGATTATGTTCGATGATCACGACGGTATTACCCTGGTCACGCAACCGGTGTATGACTTCCAGCAACTGCGCGATATCGTGAAAGTGCAGGCCGGTAGTCGGTTCGTCAAGGATGTATAGCGTGCGACCGGTATCACGCTTGCTCAGTTCCAGCGACAGTTTCACACGCTGCGCCTCGCCGCCCGACAGCGTGGTGGCCGACTGACCCAGGCGAATATAGCCGAGACCCACGTCCAGCAGGGTTTTCAGCTTGCGCGCGACGACCGGCACGGCCTTGAAGAACTCGTACGCGTGTTCGACCGTCATGTCGAGCACTTCGCTGATGTTGCTGCCTTTGTACTGGATATCGAGCGTTTCGCGGTTGTAGCGCTTGCCGTGGCACACGTCGCACGGCACGTACACGTCGGGCAGGAAGTGCATTTCGACCTTCAGCACGCCGTCGCCCTGGCACGATTCGCAGCGCCCGCCCTTCACGTTGAACGAGAAGCGCCCCGGATCGTAGCCGCGCTCCTTGGCGGCCGGCACGCCCGCGAACAGCTCGCGGATCGGCGTGAAAAGGCCCGTGTAGGTGGCCGGATTCGAGCGCGGCGTGCGGCCGATCGGCGACTGGTCGACGTTGATCACCTTGTCGAAGTGCTCGAGGCCCTCGATCGACTCGTACGGCGCAGGCTCCGTGGCCGAGCCGTACAGATGATGCGCGACCGCGTGATACAGCGTGTCGTTGATCAGCGTCGACTTGCCCGAGCCGGACACGCCGGTCACGCAGGTCAAAAGACCCACCGGCAGATCGAGCGTGACGTTGTGCAGATTGTTGCCGTACGCTTCGACGATGCGCAGGCGCCGCTCGTCGGGATCCTTGCGCTCGTCGGGGTATTCGATCGTGCGCGCGCCGGACATGTATTGGCCCGTCAGCGACGCCGCGTTCTTCTGCACCTCTTTCGGCGTGCCCTCGGCGATCACCATGCCGCCGTGCTCGCCGGCGCCCGGGCCCATGTCGACCACGTAGTCGGCCATGCGGATCATGTCCTCGTCGTGCTCGACGACGATCACCGAGTTGCCGAGATCGCGCAGATGCTTGAGCGTCGAGATCAGCCGGTCGTTGTCGCGCTGATGCAGGCCGATCGACGGTTCGTCGAGCACGTACATCACGCCGGTCAGCCCCGAGCCGATCTGGGAAGCGAGGCGAATGCGCTGCGCTTCGCCGCCCGACAGCGTTTCGGCGCTGCGTTCGAGCGACAGGTAATCGAGCCCGACGTTGTTCAGGAACATCAGACGCGCGACGATCTCCTTGACGACCTTGTCGGCGATCTCGCGCTTCGAGCCTTCGAGCCGCAGGGTCTGGAAGTAGCCGAGTGCGTCGCGCAACGGCCAGCCGCTGATCTCGAAGATGCCGCGCGCGTCGCTGTCCGCGCCGATGCGCACGAAGCGTGCCTCGCGACGCAGCCGCGTGCCCGCGCACGCCGGGCATGGCTGGTTATTCTGGTATTTGGCGAGTTCTTCGCGCACCGCGGACGAATCGGTTTCGCGGTAGCGCCGCTCCAGATTCGGGATGATCCCTTCGAACACGTGCTCGCGCACCGACGTGCGGCCGCGCTCGTTGATGTACGAAAACGGAATTTCCTGCTTGCCCGAACCGTACAGCAGGATCTTGCGGACTTTTTCCGGCAGGTCCTCGAGCGCGGTGTCGATGTCGAAGTCGTAGAACGCCGCGAGGCTCTGCAGCATCTGGAAGTAGAACTGGTTGCGCCGGTCCCAGCCCTTCACCGCGCCCGCCGCGAGCGACAGCGACGGATGCGCGACCACCCGCTTCGGATCGAAGAACGTAATCTGGCCGAGGCCGTCGCATTCGGGGCACGCGCCCATCGGGTTGTTGAACGAGAACAGGCGCGGCTCGAGTTCCTGCAGCGAATAGGAGCAGATCGGGCAGGCGAACTTCGAGCTGAACAGGTGCTCCTTGTCCGTATCCATTTCGAGCGCGATCGCGCGGCCGTCGGCGAGACGCAGCGCCGTTTCGAACGATTCGGCAAGGCGCTGCTTCACGTCGGGGCGCACGCGCAGACGATCGATCACGACGTCGATCGTGTGCTTGTCGTTTTTCTTGAGCTTCGGCAGAGAGTCGACTTCGTAGATTTTCGCAGTGCCTTCGTTGGCGGTGCCGCCGCCCGAGCGCACGCGAAAGCGCACGAAGCCTTGCGCCTGCATGTCCTCGAACAGATCCGTGTGCTCGCCCTTGCGATCGCTGACGACGGGCGCGAGGATCATCACGCGCGTTTCCTCGGGCAGCGCGAGCGCCGCGTCGACCATCTGCGACACGCTTTGCGCTTCGAGCGGAATCTCGTGATCGGGGCAGTAGGGCGTGCCGACGCGCGCGAACAGCAGACGCAGATAGTCGTGGATTTCGGTGACGGTGCCGACCGTCGAGCGCGGATTGTGCGAGGTCGCCTTCTGTTCGATCGAGATAGCTGGCGACAAGCCTTCGATCAGGTCGACGTCTGGCTTTTCCATCAGTTGCAGGAACTGCCGCGCATAGGCGGACAGACTTTCGACGTAGCGCCGCTGTCCTTCCGCATACAGCGTATCGAACGCCAGCGACGATTTGCCGGAGCCCGAAAGCCCCGTGATAACGACGAGCTTGTGACGCGGTAGGTCGAGATTGACGTTCTTCAGGTTGTGGGTGCGAGCCCCACGAATACGGATTTGTTCCACGGATTTATTCCATGAACTGCGGAAAGGGAAAGAGGCCAAACCTGCTACTATAACGACTTTTCCAGACCGCCGTTACGGTGTGCTGACAGCGGGAAAAAGGCGTAACTGGGGCCGTTTTCCGTGAGTACAAGATGCCGCGAGGGGTGAGCGGGGGCGATGGGGCACGGGCTTTGCGCGTCTCGTCGGCGCGGACCCGCCGATATGCCGGGGCTAGCCGCCTGCCTGTTCGTTCTGCTCCACTGTGCCGGCGGCCAAGGCTGTCCCCACGGGCTCGCCGCCCGGTTCATTCAAACAACGCTTCGATGTCCAATCCGTCCGCCATCTCCACACGCATGAGCGCGCCCGAATTGCGCGCGACCGTGTCGCTTGCCGCCATCTTCGCGCTGCGCATGCTGGGTCTCTTCATGATCATGCCGGTGTTCTCGATCTACGCGAAGACCATTCCCGGCGGCGAAAACGTGCTGCTCGTCGGCATCGCGCTCGGCGCGTACGGCGTCACGCAGTCGATGCTCTACATCTTCTATGGCTGGATCTCCGACAAGGTCGGCCGCAAGCCGGTGATCGCGACGGGCCTGCTGATCTTCGCGATCGGCAGCTTCGTCGCGGCGGCCGCGCACGACATGACGTGGATCATCGTCGGCCGGGTGATTCAGGGGATGGGTGCGGTGTCGTCGGCGGTGATCGCGTTCATCGCCGATCTGACCTCGGAGGAACATCGCACGAAGGCGATGGCGATGGTCGGCGGCAGCATCGGCGTGTCGTTCGCGGTCGCGATCGTCGGCGCGCCGATCGTGTTCCACTGGCTCGGCATGAGCGGGCTCTTCACGCTGGTCGGCGTGTTCTCGATTCTCGCGATCGGCGTCGTGATATGGGTCGTGCCCGATGCGCCGAAGCCGGTGCATGTGCGCGCGCCGTTCGCCGAAGTGCTGCACAACGTCGAGTTGCTGCGTTTGAATTTCGGCGTGCTCGTGCTGCACGCCACGCAAACCGCGCTGTTCCTCGTCGTGCCGCGCATTCTCGAAGCGGGCGGGCTGCCGGTCGCTTCACACTGGAAGGTGTATCTGCCGGTGATGGGGCTGTCGTTCGTGATGATGGTGCCGGCGATCATCGCCGCCGAGAAGCGCGGCAAGATGAAGATCGTGCTGCTGTCGGCGATCGCTCTTATCCTGATCGGCCAGTTGTTATTGGGCGTTGCTCCGCATACGATTCTGAGTGTGGCGGCGATCCTGTTCGTGTACTTTCTCGGCTTCAATATTCTCGAGGCCTCGCAGCCTTCGCTGGTGTCGAAGCTCGCGCCCGGTACCCGCAAGGGAGCCGCGGCCGGCGTGTACAACACCACGCAGTCGATCGGTCTTGCGCTGGGCGGAGTGGTCGGCGGCTGGCTCCTGAAGGTGAACGGCCAGAGCGCGGTTTTCTTCGCCTGCTCCGGGCTGGTATTTTGCTGGCTTATAATCGCCGCAAAGATGAAACAGCCGCCGCGCAAGGCATAACACAGCGTACTCGGGGCACCTCCCGAATCATCCAGAACTCACCCGGCGGCGGGCAGAGGCGCTCTTCTGGTCTCGGGCCTGCCGGCCGTGAGACGCGAACCGCGTAGTGCCGCGCCGCCTGCAACAGGAATCAACAGGAGAAATTCATGGCATCCGTGAACAAGGTCATTCTGGTCGGCAACCTCGGCGCCGATCCGGAAGTCCGCTATCTTCCGAGCGGCGACGCAGTGGCGAACATCCGCCTTGCGACGACGGACCGCTACAAGGACAAGGCGTCGGGCGAGATGAAGGAAGCCACCGAGTGGCACCGCGTCGCGTTCTTCGGCCGCCTCGCGGAAATCGTGGCGGAATATCTGAAGAAGGGCTCGTCGGTGTACCTCGAAGGGCGCATCCGCACGCGCAAGTGGCAGGCGCAGGACGGCACCGATCGCTATTCGACCGAGATCGTCGCGGAGCAGATGCAGATGCTCGGCGGCCGCGGCGGCGCGTCGATGGGTGGCGGCGATGAAGGCGGTTATAGCCGTGGCGAGCCGTCGGAGCGCAGCGGCGGCGGCGGTGGTCGCGCGATGTCGTCGGGCGGCGGTTCGCGTGGCGGTAGCGGCGGTGGCGGTGCGAGCCGACCGAGCGCGCCGGCTGGCGGCGGCTTCGACGAGATGGACGACGATATTCCGTTCTGATCGTTGCGGCTCGATGCCGAGCCGACCAGCGTCCCGCTGATCGACACAAAAACAGAGGCCCGCTTTCTGCCAGGAAAGCGGGCCTTTCTGCCTTCTGTTTGCCGGCATTTTTTACGTCACGCGCGCGGACGGGGCATTTCGTCAGAAACTCACCGACTCAAATGCTCCAACGTATCCCGCAACGGCAGACTCGAAATCACGATCGGCCCGGTGAACGGCGTGTCGAGATCGACGATCACATAAACCGCCGAAGCAATCGACACCGCTCCCAGCGATATCGTCACCAGCGCCAACGCATTACGCGGCGCGATCAACCCGAAGCTCAGAAAGATCACGCCTAGCCAGAACGTCAGCGTCTTGAAGAACGGCTGCGAAATCGAGCTGTGCGCTTCCTCGATGATTTTCCAGCGCGCATCGATGACGCGCCGGTACTGCGTCAACGCGTCATCGAGCGCACGTTGCTGCAACGCATCCTGCGTGCGCAGTTGTCGCAATTGCCGCCCCACCGTGGTCAGCATGTCGCCCAGATGCACGTTTTCGAGTTGCTGCGGATTGCCCGGCGGCCCGAGATCGCGCGGATAGTCGCCGCTCGGCGCGGGCTCGCGCGGCCATGTCGAAGCGATCGCCGCCGCCGTGTACTGGCGCAACAGGCGCCGCGATTCGTCGGCCGCACTGCCGAGCTCGCGCAGCGTCGAGTCGAATTCGATCAGTTCGGCCGCATAGCTGCGCATATCGTTCGACGCGGTGTCGAAGCTCGCTTTCGCCGATGCCGTCATCAAACCCAGCACCAGCGCGGCGAACGTCACCAGCATGCCGATCACGAGCTGCACGAGCTGTACGGTCTCGTGTGCCTTGTGCTCTTCCGGCAGCAGCGGCCGCACCCCGACGCCGAGGCCGGTGGCGATCAGCAGCAGCGCGAACACGAGTACGGCCGAACCGATTTCCGACATGGGCGCGCTCCGGGCAGGAAGGGGCTTCGACAGAAGGGCTTCAGCAAACGGGCTTCGAGACTCTATTGATGTAACGCAAGCCGGGCGAGCGATCAACCATAAAGTTTTCGGCCGATACGCCGTTGTCCCGAATGTGCTGTTTGCTTAATTTTCAGATAAGTTGCGGACCGGGCCGAACGGCGTGGGCGCAGCCTGCGTGGCCATGCAGCTATCGTCAACGATACGGAATCATCGGCCGGGCAGCCCAAGGAGACCAGTCCGATGTTGAAAAAGCTGTCGATTCGCACCAGCCTTACCCTGATGATCGTGTTCTTCGGCATCGTGCTGCTGCTCGGCGCGGCCGCGGGATTGTTGTCGCTGCGCTCGTCGAACGCGTCGCTGCAACAGATGTACACGGTCGACACGCCCGCCGTCGCCGACCTCGAAGGCAGCGCCGGCCAACTGCTGCGCCTGCGGCTCGCGCTCGCGACGTACGCGTCGCTCGTCGCGCTGAACGATCAGGACGGCGCGAACGCCGTGCTCAAGCGCTTCGATCAGTACCGCAAAGCCTCTGACGAGCGGCTTGCCCACTATTTGAGCCATGCGGGCACGGATGCCGATGAGCAGCGTCTGATCGCCGACATGCAGCAGAAGCGCGACGCGTTCCTGCATGACGGCGTCGACCCGACGCTCGCCGCGCTGAAGTCGAGCGACATCAACGCCTTCCAGCAATTGCAGGCGCATAAACTGCCGTCGCTGTACAGCGCGTACGAGAAGGCCATGCTCGCGCTCGAGCAGTTGCAGCTCGATCACGGCGCACAGCGCTACAAGGATGCGCAGGACCTGTTCTACGCGATCAGCACGGCGGTGGCGATCGGCATTGCGCTGTCGCTGGTCGGCGGCTTGCTCGCCCGCTTCGTGCTCGTGCGCGCGATCGTCACGCCGGTCGATGCGACGATCGCGCAGTTCCAGCGCATCGCCAACGGCGACCTGAGCGGCCGCATCGAGGTGCTCAGCGACAACGAGATGGGCCGTCTCGCGGCCGCGCTGCGCAAGATGCAGGAGTCGCTGATCGCGACGGTCAACGCGGTTCGTCAAGGTACCGATTCGATCGATACCGGCGTCAGCGAGATCGCGGCCGGCAACGCCGATCTGTCGCAACGCACCGAGGAGCAGGCGGCGGCGCTCGAGGAAACGGCCGCGAGCATCGAAGAACTGACCACGACGGTCAAGCAGACGGCCGACAACGCGAAAGAGGCGAGCTCGCTCGCGCAGGGCGCCTCGACGCTGGCCGCGCAGGGCGGCGAGCTGACCGAGCAGGTGGTCGGCACGATGCACGGCATCGTCGACGATTCGCGGCGGATTGCCGATATCGTTGGCGTAATCGAGGGCATCGCGTTCCAGACCAACATCCTCGCGCTGAACGCCGCGGTCGAGGCGGCGCGAGCGGGCGAGCAGGGACGCGGCTTCGCGGTCGTCGCGAGCGAAGTGCGCTCGCTCGCGCAGCGCAGCGCGGCGGCGGCCAAGGAGATCAAGGGCTTGATCGACGCGTCGACCACCCGCGTGGAGCGGGGCTCGCAGCTCGTCGAGCGCTCGGGCACGACGATGAACGACATCGTCGGCGCGATCGCGCGCGTCAGTTCCATCATGAACGAGATCGCGGCGGCGGCGCTCGAACAGAGCACCGGCATCGATCAGGTCAATCGCGCGGTCGGTCAGATGGACGAGGTCACGCAGCAGAACGCGGCGCTCGTCGAGCAGGCGGCCGCGGCGGCGAGTTCGCTGGAAGACCAGGCGCGGCGCCTGTCGACGGCGGTGGCGGTGTTCCGGACCGGCAGCGAATCGCGCAGCCGTGCTCCGGCGCCCGGCGCGAAGCTGGCCGGTGTTGCCGGCGAGCGGAGACTGGACAGCGAGTTTGTCGCGGCGTAACGCGAGCCGTTGCGCTGCGTCAACCCACGACCTCTCACCGTCCCACTACTGCATGCCCGCGTAATACCTCGCCACCGCATCGATTTCCTCGGGCGTCATCTGCCGCGCGACATTGCGCGTCTGCTCGTTGATGTCGTTGCGCCGCGCGCCCGAAGCGAACGCCTGCAACTGCGCGGCCAGATAGGCCGCCGACTGTCCGCCGAGCCACGGCGCCGCGCCCTTGCGATCGAGTTGGCCATGACACGCCGCGCACGGTGCGATATTGCGTTGCGGGTCGCCCTGCATCACGAGCCTGGTTGCCGTCGCATCGGGTCCTTCGCCGGCTCGGGTCTTCTCGGCCGCCGCGGGGAGCGGGAGCGACGCGTAGTACACCGCCAGATCGTGCAGAGCCTGGTCGCTGCGTCCCGCGATGATTGCCTGCATGACCGCGCTTTGCCGCTGGCCGCTCTGGAAGTCGCGCAATTCCTTGTAGGTCACGTCGGCGTACTGTCCGGCGAGCGCCGGCGCGGTGACCTGCACGGTGCCGAGTACGCCGTGGCACATCGAGCAGTGCTGCGTCGCGATCGTCGCGCGTCATGCGAAGAGCCGCACGAGCGCATCACGTGCATTGCTGACCAACTCGCTTTCGCCCGGACGCCGCGGCAGCAGATGAAACTCGATGGCGGGCAGCGGTGGCAAGCCGAAGTTCGCGGCACACGCCACCACGCCGCCGCCGAGCGACGACTCGTTCAGACAGGAAATCCCGAGCCCCGCCTTCAATGCGAGCTGCAGGCCCGCGACGCCCGACGCCGAATGCGACACCACGTACGGTACCTTGTGTTGGTCGAGCAGCTTGACGACGAAGCGCTGCAACTGACACGTCGACGGCAGCAGCACCAGTTGATACGGCGCGATGGGGCGGGTGGCGGCATCGGCGCAACTGGCCCATAGCAACCTTTCGCGCCGCACGACGATGCTCGCGGCACCGGCACCCGCGCCGCGCGCACGCAGCTGGCCTGTGACGAGCCGCGCCGACAAACCGATGTCGAACGACGCGTGATCGTCCGCGCCGCTGTCGATCACCGCGCTCGGCAGCACCGTCACGTGCAGCTTCAGCCGCGGATGCTGTTCCGAAAACGTCTTGAGGATGCGCGCGATGTCGTGCGGCCGGTAGTAATCGGTGATCGCGATGCGCAGCTCGCCGTCGAGCGAGCGGCCTTGCAGGTCGTCGAAGGCCGCTTCGCTCATCGCGATGATGCGGCGCGCATGCTCGAGCAGGCGCTCGCCCGCGGACGTCGGACTCACACCCTGCCGGCCGCGCACGAGGAGCGGCTGGCCGGCGCGCTCCTCAAGCTTCTTCAGCTGCTCGCTTACCGACGACTGCGACAGGAACACGCGCTGCGCGCCTGCCGACACCCCGCCCGATTCGGCGACGGCGACGAAGGTCCGCAACTGCGCAAGGTCGAAACCACGCTGGCTCATGATTCGGTTTTTCCGATGGTGGCGATCTGAATTTCCGGCTTTGCCGATGGAATGCCAAGCCGTAGCATACCCTCGAATGACACACGGAGGGTGTGATGGAAAACGGATCGATGACAGCGTCGGGCGGCACCGGCGAGCGCGGCGCGCGGCATCGCTGGAAGGTGCTGGGCGTTGGTTTTGCCGCGAATGCGAGCTTTTCGGCGGCATTTTCGGGGATTCCGACGACAGCGGTGTTCCTCCGCTCGGACTACCACCTGGGCAACCACGGGCTCGGCCTCGTGCTCGGCATGCTCGGCCTAGGCATTGCGGTCAGCGAGTTGCCGTGGGGGCTGCTAACCGACCGCTGGGGCGATCGCCGGGTGCTGCTGCTCGGCTTGCTGTCGACCGCGGTCGCGCTAGCCGGTCTCGCGCTGTTCGTGTCGCCGGGCGGCGCGCATGTGCCCGGCATCGTCCCGCTCGCGCTCGGGCTGCTGTTGGTCGGACTGCTGGGCGGCAGCGTCAACGGATCGAGCGGCCGAGCGGTGATGGCGCGGTTTCGCGAAGGCGAGCGCGGCCTCGCGATGAGCATCCGCCAAACCGCCGTGCCGGCGGGCGGTGGACTCGGCGCAGTGGTCCTGCCGGTGCTCGCCTCGCACTTTGGTTTTGCGAGCGCCTATGCGGTGCTGGCGTTGGCGTGCGCGATCACCGCATGGTTCGCGTGGCGCTGGCTGCACGAGCCCGCACACGCGGACGATACGCCGGCGCCCAAAGGAGTGCGCGCGGCTGCGACGGCCCGTGCTGCGGCGGCCAACGGTCGGAGATTGGACTCCTCGAACGTCAGCGCACCGCCGCCGATGATCTCCCCATTGCGCGACATCGCGATCTGGCGCGTCGCGCTTGGCGCGGGCGCGCTGTGCATGCCGCAGATTGCCGTGATCACATTCGGCACGGTGTTCCTGCACGACTTCGGGCGTGCCGGCGTGTTCGCGATCAGCGCGACGATGGCCGCGGTGCAGACTGGTGCCGCGATCGCGCGGGTCTGGAGCGGCGCGTGGACCGACCGGCGCGGCAACCGCCGCGCGTATATGCGGGCATGCAGTCTGGTGACCGCCGTGCTGTTCGTGCTGCTCGCGCTCGCGACCGGGCTCATCGGGCTGCGTCGCGCCGGGGCGGTCGCGCCGTTCGCGCTGATGATCGTACTCGGCGGAGTTAGCGCGTCGGCGTGGCACGGCGTCGCGTTCACCGAACTCGCGACGCTCGCCGGTACTCGCCGCGCGGGCACCGCGCTCGCGATGGGCAACACCTGCGTGTTCCTCACGCTGTTCGTGACGCCGCTCGCGATTCCGGCGCTGCTGTCTATCGGAGCATGGCCGCTGGTGTGGACGGTGGCGAGCGCTTGCGCGTTGCTCGCATTGCCGGTGTTTCCGCGCGCCGCGTCGACGCGTGCAATGCGCGCGACGCGTGCTTGCGATGCGGCGTGAGACATGGGGCGAACAGCGCGCTTTGCGTTGCCGAATCGATTTTGATTCGATTCGAATCACGGTGCGCATATTGCCTGGTCGAACTATAAATTATCCCGATTATTGATCTGGATTAGGAACGCTCCGATTGTCGTGAATTTGCGAGGGTGATCAGATGGCTTTTCCGGCACGTCGCTTGAGTGCCGCGACGCAGGTCGACGCCTGCCGCCTGCACAGCCACTGCCGCGCGCATTTCGACCATTCTTATAGCGAGCGAGACTAATCGTGACAAATCTTCGAATCATTCTGGCGGACGATCACCCGTTCATCCTGCTTGGCCTGAAATCGACACTGGAGGCGCACGAAGGTCTGTCCGTCGTCGGCCAGGCGCAGATGCCCGCTGCGTTGATCGCATTGCTGCAACACACACCGTGCGACGTGCTCGTCGTCGATCTTTCCATGCCGGAGCCCGCCGGCGAGATTGGCGACGGACTCGGCCTGATCCGGCGCATTCGTGGCGAGTGGCCGTCATTGCGCGTCGTCGTCGTGACCGGGCAGACGAATGCCGCGATGTTGCGTGTCGTCGTCGCCGATGCCGCGGTCAGTGTGATCGGCAAAGCCGATTCGCTCGAGGAACTGCCGCAAGCGGTCTGCGACAGTGCGCGCGGCGCGCGCTACCTGGGCCGCTCGGTAGTCGAAACGCTCGCGCGTTTGCAGCCGGACAACGGTCGGTTCGTGTCGGCCCTGCTGCTGTCGAAGCGGCAGACCGACATCCTGCGCAGGCTCGTGAGCGGCGAGTCCATCGTGCAGATCGCGGCGGCGCTCGGCTGCCATCGCCGCACGGTGAGCCGGCACAAGCGCGAAGCGATGGCGCGGCTTGGCGTCAACGACGACCCCGCGCTTTTTTCCTGTGTGCGCGCCTGCGGCACGGTCCTCCTCGAATCGGAAGACTAAGCATCAGGCATACGGTTGTTCGTACCATTTCAGAGCGCTCTGATGTTTGTCGCAATAGAAATGCTCGACCATTGCGTGAGCGCCGGTCACACATAACAAGGTCGAGAAATGAAAGTATCGAGGAGCGCCAGACGATGAACCTCATGGCTGCATCAGGCTCGCCTGTTCGAACGATCATTGCGGATGATCATCCGCTGGTTCTGCTGGCTATAGAAAATCTGATTGGCAACTATCCGGGCCTGAAGGTGGTTGGCCGTGCGGCGGATGTCGCCGAACTGTTCATCGAAGTCGATCGCAGTCCTTGCGATATCGTGCTGATGGACCTTTACATGCCAGGAGGGCACAACGACAACCGGTTCGACGTCGTCAGGCAGTTGAAGGCGCGCTATCCCAACGTGGCGCTCGTCATTCTGACAATGGAAACGGAGGCGGCGACGCTGCGCAAAGTGATGTCGCTCGGCGTGGATGGGCTGCTGAGCAAACGTGATCGTATCGATCTGATCCATGTGGCGGTGGTCATGGCGCTGGCACGCGAATGTTTTGTCGGTCCGGCGGTGCGCGCCATGCTGGCCGATGTCACGCTGACGAAACGTCTCGACTTCGTGCGCGCCACCCTGTCTCGCCGAGAGTTCGAGGTTTTTACGCAATACGCGTCAGGACTCGGCGTCACGGAAATCGCCACGCGGCTGGGACGTAGTGTGAAGACGATCAGCGCGCAGAAGTGCATGGCCATGCGCAAGCTGTCGCTGAATAGCGACGCCGAATTGTTTCGCTTCGCAGTCGAGTATGGCGTAGTGCCAGAAGGGCTTGGTCAAAGCCGTTAAGCGGGCGGCAACATTCTGCGCAGGCGCGCGGCGAATATATCGGCATAACCGGGGGACACATTTCGTGCGGTATGCCCGATCGACACCATAAAAAAGTCACGGAAAAGAATGCCAAACAAGATTCACGTCGTCGTGGCGGACGATCACGACTCCATTCGCGCGGGCGTCCGATCTCTGCTGCGCGACAAGCCGAATATCGAAATCGTCGGCGAAGCTGCCGACACCCGTGGTCTCGCGAAGCTGCTCGATGCCTGCGCATGCGACGTCGTCGTGTCGGACATCGGCATGCCGGGACTCGACGGAGACACCAGCGCGGTGCCGCTATTGCGCCGGCTGCTACGGCGCACGCCGCATCCCCACGTGGTCGTGCTGACCATGATTGGGCGCGCGCATGTGTTGGCCGGCTTGCGCAATATCGGCGTGACTGGAATCGTCGACAAGCGCGACGCCGTGGACGCATTGATCGACGCAATCGAAGCCGTTGCCGCCGGGGGCACCCATCTATCGGAACAGGTTCGGGCCGCACTCGCGACCGCGGAGCCTGCGCCGCCCCGGCGCGGCGGTGTGATGAGCGCACGCGAGTGGGAGGTGTTTCAACTCTATGTGCGAGGCCTCGCGGTGCACGAGATCGCCATACGTCTGCGGCGTAGCGACAAAACCATCAGCACGCAAAAACGCAGCGCGATGCGCAAGCTCGGACTGGAAACAGAAGCCGACCTGATCAACTACGCCACTCAGATTGGGCTGATATGAGGCGCAGCAACGGTCACAAATTCTTTCTCGATGGATTTGAGGTAGCCCTTATCAGACTTATCTGATTGCCGTGGCGTGGGGGGCACCCAATAATCCTGGCGCCCCTGTCATTGCGCGCCTTGCGCCGCAACTGCCAAGCGGCTGGCTCGTGATCCGATTACCAATGGATCAGGGGAATCCGGTGCAGACCTCTTCGCGCGATCGTTTGGCGTCTGTGCCTCATACTTGATGGACGGGATAGAGATGGTTGCGCTAGGCAAGCGATTGTGCAGCGAGGGTGTGGGTACGGCTTGGCTCGTGTTCGTCGGCTGCGGCAGTACGGTGCTGGACACCACAGGCGTGCTGCAGGGCACTGGCGCGTTGCAAATGTCGTTGGCGTTCGGTCTTGCGCTTGCTACCGGCAGCTATGCCTTCGGCAAGATTTCCGGCGCGCATTTCAATCCTGCCGTCACCATCGGCCTGACGATCGCGCAGCGCTTTCCCGTGCGTGATGTCTTGCCCTATATCGCTGCGCAAATCTGGGGCGCAATAGTCGCCGCGGCGCTGCTCGCCTACCTCGCCAGCGGCCGGCCAGGTTTCGAACTCTCCGCGAGTGAATTCGCGGCGAACGGCTTCGGCGCTCATTCGCCCGCCGACTATCCATTGCATAGGGCGCTCGTCGTGGAATGCGTGCTGTCGTTCGTGTTTGTCGGAGCATGCCTGCTGGTCGTCGTTCGAAAAGAGGTGGCAACGATTGCGCCATTCATCACCGGCGCATGTCTGATGCTCGTCTACCTGGTGTCCATTCCGATCACCAATGGAGCGGTCAATCCCGCACGCTCGACCGCGCAGGCGCTGTTCGTCGGCAACTGGGCGCTGGATCAGTTGTGGCTGTTCTGGGCCGCGCCGTTGGCCGGAGCAATCGCGGCTGGCGTGCTGTTTTCGTTTCTGGACGGCGGAGCCGATTCGTCTTCGGTGTCGTTGGTGGACGGGCAGGGTGACGTTTCGTGAGCGAGGGACGGTACTCACCACTTCCGGTCGATGCGGTGCTGACATTGGGGCTGCGGCGTTTGTTGCGGTGTCTTTGGCCGCGCTCGCCGCGCCACTCAATGACGCATTGGCTCGCGTTTTTTCTGCTGGCGGTTACGGATGCGGTCTGCATGGCCGGACCTGCCGGCGCTGCGTCACAGCCACCCGTAATTTCCGCAGTGGGAACGGGTTCTTCCGCGTCGTCATCCATTGCATTTCCTGCCAGATTGACGGTCGGCATTCTCGAAGGAGGCTGGGCGCCGTTCGACATTCCGCTGGGCGGCCGGCTCGCCGGCGTCAGCGGCGACCTGTTGCGCGCGCTCGTGGGGCCGAACGTCGTCATCGAGACGAAGAGCTTTCCCGACATGGCTAGGCTGGTCGCCGCGGCTTGCGCCGGCGAGGTCGACCTGCTGACGAGCATAGCGCGCACGCCGGAGCGCGAGCGCTGCCTCAGCTTTACGGCTCCTTACTTCCACTCGTTCGCCTCGGCCGTCGTGCGTCGCGACGACGCCCGGCATGTGAACCCCACCGACCTCGCTGGCGCGCGTATCGCGATCGAGCGCGGTTTTGCGCGTGAGCGTTTGTTGCGCGCAGGTTTTCCTCGCGCGAGTATCGTCTCGTTCGCGAGCACGCACGAAGCGCTGAACGCGCTACTGCATGGCGATGCAGACGTCTACTTCGGCTTCACGCCGGTCGTGCAATACGAACTGGCGACCGACGCGTATCGCAAGCTGCGCGTAGCGTTCGAGCAAGGCGGCAAAGCGCTCGACCTGCGCTTTGCCGTATCGCCTAGCCAGCCTGCTTTGCGCGATCAGCTGAACCGCGCGCTCGTGTCGATGAATCCCGCCGAGGCCGCCGCGATACGCGCGCGCTGGCTGTCCGGCAACTTCAACGCGGCGCCCGCGCCGCATGCACCACGTTTCACGTTGACGCCGGAAGAGAAGAACTGGCTGCGTTCGCTGCCGCCGTTGCAGGTCGGCTTCGACAACGACTGGGCGCCGTTCAGCTATGTTGATTCCGCAGGCCGCCCCGTCGGCCTGACCGCCGATTACCTCACGTACCTGAGCAGCACGCTCGGTGTCGTGTTCAACCGCGCGCGCATGGCCGACTGGGCCGCCGCCGTCGAGGCGTTCCAGCGTGGCGACCTCGCGATGCTGTCCTCCACATCGAGTCGCGCCGCGCTCCTGGTAGGCGCCGACCATAGCCGTGTGTACGAGAGCGATCCGCTGGTGATCGTCGGGCGGAGCGGCGCGCCGCCCCCGTGCTCGTTCGACGACATCACGTCGTGCCGCGTCGTGATGTCGCCGCACGTGGCCGGCTCGGTGCCGCTCGCGTTGGAAGCGGTGCCGGTCGATCACATCGTCGTCGCGGCGAGCCTGGGCGAGGCGCTGCGCATGGTCGCGAGCGGCGAGGCCGACGTGCTGGTCGGCAACGCGGCCGCGATCAACGTGCAACTGCGGCAGCACTACGTCGGCGCGCTCAGGGTGCTCGACTCGCTCGGCGAATCCGACTCGTTGTATTTTGCTGTGCGCGAGGATCTGAGCCCGCTCGTCAAGCTGATCGATCGCGCGTTGCAGGCGATGCCGGCAGCCGAAAAGCAGCGCATCCGGCGCAAGTGGGTGAGTCCCGCCGCGCCGGACAACGCCGTATGGAGCGTGACTGCGGTGCGGCTGCTGCCGGTGCTGATCGGCATCGGCGTCGTGCTGCTGGTCACGTTGCGCGCGTACGTGCTGCTGCAACGCGAAGTCCGGCTACGCAAGCAGACCGAGCGCGAACTCGCACTGCAATTGAACTTCCAGGAAACGATGATGAAGACGGTGCCGTATCCGCTCATCGCGAAAGGCCTGGACGGACGGTACATCGCGATCAACGAGGCCTATGAGAAAGCGTGCGGGCTGGAGCGCAAGGACGTGCTCGGGCGCACGACGACCGAGGTCGGCACATGGGGCGACGCAAACAGCCGCGTGCTCGACGACATCACGGGCGAGATCCTGCGCGGCGGCGGCATCGCGAAAGTCGAACTCCAGTTCGAGGACGGCGCTGGCGAGGCGCGGCATGGGATTTTCTGGACGAGCGTCTGCGAGGCCAGCGATGGGCATCCGGCGTACGTGCTTGGCACGATGGTCGACATCACCGACATCCGGCGCGCTGAAATGCGCGCGAGCGAAACCGAACGGCGCCTGTTCGACGTCACGCGCTCGTTGCCCGCCGTCGTGTTCCAGTTGCGGCGCTCGCCGTCCGGCGCGTATTCCTTCCCGTACATCGGCGGCGACACGCGGCATCTGCTCGGCGAGGGTGATTGGCATGGGGGGGCACGGGTCGATTTCCAACGAGTGTCGGAGCTGGATCGGCCGCGCGTTCTCGCCGAGCTCGAGCGTTCCGCGAGCTGCGCCTCCCCAGTGCATATGGAGTTCCGCCTGGAAAACGCCGGTCAACTAAAGTGGGTGCGGGCCGAGCTGGTGCCGCGGCGAGAAGCCGATGGCAGCGTCGTTTGGAGCGGCTATTGGGTCGATGCGAGCGTCGAGCGCGCGCGTTCGGAGGAACTCGCGCGGGCACGCGATGTGGCCGAGGCGGCCTCGCGCGCGAAGGACGACTTCTTCGCGATGATGAGCCACGAAATCCGCACCCCGATGAACGGTGTGCTCGGTCTCGTCGAAGTGCTCGAGCGCACGCCGCTCAGTACCGATCAGAGCGAAATGCTCGGCATGATCCAGGAGTCGGCGGGCGCGCTGCTGCAGATTCTCGATGATCTGCTCGATTATTCGAAGATCGAGGCGGGGCGGCTCACGCTCGAAGCCGAGCCGATCGATCTGCGCGAACTCGTCGATAACGCGGTCGGCCTGCTCGCGGGGCGCGCCCACGAAAAAGGGCTGAAAGTGCGCGTCGACATCGCGACCGACGCCGCCGCGACGCTCCGCGGCGACAGCGTGCGTCTGCGCCAGATTCTGTTCAATCTGCTTGGCAATGCGATCAAGTTCACGCCGAAGGGCGAGGTGGGTGTTAGCGTGGCGGTCGTCCAGGATCGCGCGGACTCGCAGACGTTGGAGCTGACCGTTGAGGACACCGGCATCGGCATCGCGCCGGACGTGCAGGCGGGCCTGTTCGAGCCGTTCGTGCAGGCTGAGTCGTCCACCACGCGGCGCTTCGGCGGCACGGGCCTTGGGCTGACGATCTGCCGCAAGCTGATCGACCTGATGAACGGCACGCTCGCGCTGCGCAGCGAACCGGGCCACGGCACGAGGATGACGGTGCGGCTGACGATGCCGATCGTCGAGCAGCGTTATTCGATCAACGGTCTGCGCGGCAAACGCGCCGTCGTGATCACGCGAGATCCGCGCATCGGCCGCGTTCTCGCACACTTCGGCGAGGCGCTCGGGCTCGAACTGCGCAGCCTCTCGGCCGCTGCGGCGACGCAGGGCAAAAGCGACGTGCTGAGCCGCGCGGATCTGCTGTTCGTCGGCGAGGACGTCACGTTGCCCGTACAGATCGGCGCAAATGCGCGTGTCGTCACGCTGACCGAAAAGCCGATGCCGACGGGTTACCGCATCCTCGACGACAAGGTGCGCGTGAGTATCAATCCGATTTCGTGGCGCGGCCTCGGCGCCGCATGCGCGGCCGCGACGACGGGCCTGTCGTCGATGTCCCCGATGGTACCGCGAGCGCCAGGCGTGCCGTTCTCGACCGATGGCGTCGCGCCGCCGCCGGATCGTGAACGCGCGATCGCGAGCGGGCGACTGATTCTTGTCGCGGAAGATCACCCAGTCAATCAGGAGTTGATCCGCCATCAACTCGCCCTGCTGGGGTTCGCGTGCGACGTCGCGAACGACGGCGCCGAAGCGCTTCTCGCGCTCGAGCGCACGAGCTATGGCTGCCTGATCACGGACTGTCACATGCCGAACCTGTCCGGTTACGAACTAACTCGCCGTATCCGCGAAGCGGAGGCACTGCGCGGCGGCGCGCAGCGTCTGCCGATACTCGGCATCACGGCCAACACCGCGCCCGACGACCTGAGGCTGTGCCGCGAAGCCGGCATGGACGACAGTCTGATCAAGCCGACTCGGCTCGCCACGTTGCGCGACTACCTGAGCCGCTGGTTTGGCACCGACACCGTTCGGCACCCCGCGCCGGCAGAAACATGCGGTCGCGAATCGTCTGCGCCGGCCGGCGAGCGGCAGATCACGCAGCGCGTCGGTGTCGAACCGTACGTGCCCATCGAACTAGCACACATGACGCAGTTATGGGGAAGCGAGTCGACGGTCAAGGCGTTGCTCGGTTCATTCATCTCGTCGATGCGCGAAGACTTCAACGCGCTTGCGACGTTACTCGAACGCGCGGACACGGGGCGGGTGCCCGAGTGGCTGCATCGGGTGATGGGGGCGGCCAGCGTGCTGCGGTATCAGCCACTCGTACACGCGCTCGAAGCCTATCGTCGCGACATTGTCGCGAAGTCGCCCGAGCAGTTGCGTAACGAGGGGCATGCGCTAATCCGCCAATGCGAGGCGATGCTCGATGGCATCGAACAGCAGGCTGCATTGCTCGCCTAGCGGGCGGCGGGCGGTGACCTCGCGCGAATACGCGGCCGATTCAAACGGCCGCGACCAAAATCGGGACAAAAAAAACGCGGCCGAAGCCGCGTTAAAGATTTGGAGACATCCTTCGATGAAGGAGTCACTTCTCGCAAATCGAAGCATACCAGGAACAGCGTCATTTATTCATTACAAATCGCGCAATTAACTTTTCGATTAAATCGATTAAAACGATTTCGCACTACGTTTTTGCCGGTATTTTAGGCATATCGTGACGAACGCCTGCGCGCATTGCGCACCTTGCCCATCAGGCCTTCGGTTTTAATCACAGTCCGGTTCGAATTAAAGCGGCCCGCGCAAGCCACCATCCCAACCTCACCGGCTCCAAATGATTTGCACTAGTATGTGGAAGCTCCGCACGGCCGACACGGGTGCCGCGGCGGCGCGTCAATGTCCGGAGAAGACCATGATTTCGCTGCGAAAATTGAATCTGGCCGTGGTGGTATGGGCGCTTGCGTCGGGCGCTGCGTTCGCGGATACGGTTGCGCTGAAGGCGAATCTCCAGCCCTCGAGCGAAGTGCCGCCGCGCGTGAGTCACGGGCACGGCATGCTGAATGCGACCTTCGACACGTCCACCCAATCGCTGCAGTGGACTGTTACTTACGAAGGCTTGAGCAGTCCGGTCACCGCCGCGAATTTCCACGGTCCCGCGCCGGTTGGCCAGAACGCGAAGGTCCAGGTGCCGATCGAGAAGAATGGCCTCGCGAGTCCGATCAAAGGCACGGCGAAGCTGACCGAGCAGCAGGTCACGGATCTGATGGCGGGGCAGTGGTACTTCAATGTTCATACCGCGCAGAATCCGACGGGCGAAATTCGCGGGCAGGTGTTGCCGGCGAACTAGGCGTGGGCCTCGCGTGGGCCGAGCGCGCGTGCCGCGGCCAAAAGCAGCTTCACACCGTTAGAACCCGCCAACCAACGGCGTCCCCGCCACCGCCCGTACCATGACGGGACTTCAACGAAGGAGCATGTCCCGATGAGCTGGCAAAGCGCGCTCGCTTGCTGGTATTTGCGCAAGCAGTTCCGGCCCGAAACCCTCAAACCGTCGATCAACGTCGAGCGGGCGCGCGCGCTGACCTCGAAGCGCGTGTGGTCGCCACGCGTGCCGCGCGGCTGGCATCTTCGCGAAACGTATGGCGCGGGCGAGGCGCCGCTCGTCGGCGAATGGCTGGAACGCGTGGACGGTGGCACGGCCGGCGGCGCGGAGCCGACGGTGCTGTATTGCCACGGCGGAGGCTACTACTTCTGCTCGCCGCGCACGCATCGGTCGCTAACGTTCGCTCTCGCTACCCGCGCAGACGCGCGGCTCTTCTCCCTCGACTACCGCCTCGCGCCCGAGCATCGCTTTCCGGCCGCGCTTGACGACGCCACCGCCGCCTATCGACAGCTGCTCGCGATGGGCATCGCACCGAGCTCGATCGTGGTCGCCGGCGACTCGGCCGGCGGCGGCCTCGCGCTCGCCACGCTGGTCGCGCTGCGCGACGCCGGCGCACCGATGCCCGCTGGCGGCCTGCTGTTCTCGCCGTGGACCGATCTGGCGACGACCGGCGCGAGCCTGCGCACCAACGACAGCGTCGATCCGATGTTCTGTGGCGCCTCGATCGAGCGCGCGGCCAAGATCTATCTCGGCGACGCGCCGGCCACGCATCCGTACGCGTCGCCGGTCTACGCGGACCTGCGCGGTCTGCCGCCGCTGTTCTTGCAGGTGGGCAGCACCGAGGTGCTGCTCGACGACGCGCGCCGCGTCGCCGACAACGCGCATGCGGCAGGAGTCGATTGCGAATGCGAGGTGTGGAAAAACCTGCCGCACGTGTGGCCGATGTTCGCGCCGTTCATGCCGGAGGCGAACCGCGCGCTCGATCGCGCGGCCGCGTTCGTGCGACGCGCGACGAGCCGCGCCGCGAACAGGGCTCAGGCGTCGAGCGTGACGTCGAGCGTCCGATAGACGGCTTCGATCGTTTGCTGGCCGTATTGCCGCTCGAGCCGCCGCACGGTGAAGTGCCCGTGCGCGACCTGCTGGAAGTGATCGATAAACACGGTGTTGACCATCGCGCCGAGCACCGCGCCGATCGCGGGAATCGATTTGGCAGCGATCTGTTCGCTGACCTGCACCGAAAAGCGCGCGGCGATCGCGTTGAGCAGCCGCAGCAGCGCCGCCGAGCCGTGGGTCGTGAAGCCCTTGCTGGCCACCTCGGACGACGCCTTCGACACCGCCTGCGCTAGCGCGCCGCGCATGAAGAAGTAGCCGAGGTCGGCGTCGGCGTCCTCGCTCGATGTACCACCCATGCCGAGCACGGTCAGGCATTGCAGCTGCGTGTCGACCGAGGTCAGGTCCTCGCCCTCGCTGCGCGCGATGTCGCAGATCGAGCGGAACATCAGCGTAGTCGTGACCGGCAGCTCGACTGGCAGCGCGATCAATCCAAACGCCCCGCCGGCCGCGCCGGTGGTCGCGACCGCGAACTTGTGCAGCAGGTTGTTCGGCTTGTCGGGCGCGAGAAGCCTGGCGTCCTCGCGCCGGCCGAGCGTGCGTAGCGCGATCGACAGACATTTGCGCAACGCGGCCTGCGTCGCATCGGACACTTTTTGGTTGGCGAACGCCGGGATGCGCGATAGCAGCTTCTCGATCGGCGCGCCGACGACGCTCGCGAGCTTCATCGTGAGCGCGGGGCTTTCGAGCTGGTGTTTCGCGCGCCGCAGCGCGGCGAGATCCTGCTCCGATAAGGATGGTGCTGCGAGCGAACTCGGCTGCATGGGCCTCCCCGGCATGTCGTGTCTTGGGTACCTGGAGTCAGTCTACCGCGTTGCAAGACGCGTTCCGTCCGCTTGGCGCGTCGCACCATGGTATGATCCCCAATCTTTTGACACGTCAACTTTTGCTCCATCAAAAATGGCTGTCCATACCGCCGCCCACCATTCGAGTGGGCAAGTCTTACCGTTTCGCGAATCCCTGCTGGCCATGCTCGGCATCTCGTTCGTCACGATGCTGGTCGCGCTCGACCAGACCGTGGTCGGCACCGCGCTGCCCACCATCGTGTCCGAACTCCGAGGCTTCGAGTTGTACGCATGGGTCGCAACCTCGTATCTGCTGACCTCGGTGATCACCGTGCCGATTTTCGGGCGGCTTGGCGATTATTACGGGCGCAAGCCGTTCGTGATTGCGTCGATCGTCGTGTTCACCGGCGCCTCGGTGCTGTGCGGCGCGGCCAACAGCATGCTGTTTCTCGTGCTCGCGCGCGGGTTGCAGGGCATTGGCGGCGGCATGCTCGTCGGCACCGCGTTCGCATGCATTCCCGATCTGTTCCCCGATTCCGTCGTGCGGCTGCGCTGGCAGGTGCTGATGAGCTCGGCGTTCGGCATCGCCAATGCGATCGGCCCGTCGCTCGGCGGTTTCCTCACGCAGTACTACGGCTGGCGCTCGGTGTTCTATGTGAATTTGCCGGTCGGGCTGCTGTCGCTGTTTTTCGTCTGGCGTTTCCTGCCGCATCTGCGGCACGTCGAACATACCGGCAAGATGCGGCTCGACTGGCCCGGCGCGCTGCTGATCGCGATCGCGCTCGGCTCACTGCAGCTGTTCGTCGAATTGCTGCCGAAGCACGGCGTCACGCTGAGCGCGTTCGCGCTGCTCGGGCTCGCCGTCGCGTCGGCCGTCACGCTGTGGAAATGGGAAAAGCGCTGCCCGACCGCGATCCTGCCCGTCGACATGTTCCGCAACCGCAGTCTGGCCGCGCTGTTCACGCTGGCCGTGCTCGGCGGCTTCACGATGTTCTCGCTGCTGTTCTACGCACCGCTGCTGTTCCAGGGCGGCTTCGGCATGTCGCCGAAAGAGGCGGGCCTCGTGATCACGCCGCTCGTCGTGTTCATCACGATCGGCAGTATCGCGAACGGGCGCGTCGTGTCGCGGGTGAAGAATCCGAACCTGATGCTGTACATCGGCTTTGCGATGGTCGCGCTGTCATGCCTTGGCATCGTCGTCGCGACCCGTTCGATGCAGCAATGGGTGCTGATGTCGTTCATGGTCGTCGGCGGCCTCGGGCTCGGCTTCGTGATGCCGAACCTGACGATCTTCGCGCAGCAGACCGCGGGCCGCGAACACCTCGGCATCGCGACCGCGCTGCTGCAGTCGCTGCGGATGATCGGTGGCATGATCGGCACGGCGCTGACCGGCACGCTCGTGACCCACATGTACAAGAGCGGTGTGCGCAATGCGCTCGAAGGCGCGGGCGCGTCGCACTGGTTCGCCGATCTCGGCGATCCGCAGATCCTGATCAACCGCGATGCGCAGACCACGCTCGTCGACCAGTTGACCCACGCTGGCCACAACGGCGCGATGTTGCTCGAAAGTGCGCGCGAGGCGCTGGTCGGGGCGATTCATCTGGGTCTCGCGATGGCCGCGGTGATCGCCGTCGTGTCGGTGTGGCAAACCCGCCGCGTGCCGCCGATCAAGCTGCAGCGCAAGCTCGAGCCGGTGATTCACGCAGACTGATTTTTGAACTTGGTGTTGGACAGGCAGATTATGGAAGAACAGGACCGCGTCGCCGTCATGCAGCAATTTGGTCGCACGTATCGGGCGTTCATGTCGGCATTCGAGGCCCAGGTGGGGCATCCGTTGCCACGCTGGCGCATTCTGCTCGCGCTGCGCGAGCAGGCTGGCGAGTCGTCGCAGAAGCGGCTCGTCGAGCGGTTGCGCGTCGATCCTGGCGCGCTCACGCGACAGCTGAAGGCGCTCGAAGGGTTGGGCTGGATCGCGCGCAGCATGGATACGCGTGATAACCGCGTGACCAACGTGCGCCTGACCGAAGCGGGCCACGCCGCGACCGAAGCGAGCCTGCCGCGTCGCAACGCGTTCTTGCACGACACCATGGCCGGGTTGCCGGATCAGGCGCTCGCGGCGTTGTCGAGCGCGCTGAAAATGTTGGAGACGCGCATCGGCGAGGTGACGGCCAACGCCGGCGCCGCGACCGTGGCCGCCGCGCCGCAGGAGACCGCTGGCGACGAGGCGGCGCAGCGCATGTGATTTTTAGTCCGCGCGTGGCGATAAAAAAGGCTGTGAGCCCAGGGGCGCACAGCCTTTTTCTTTAGCGGAACAGATCGCGCTTCAGTCAGCGCGGCGTGGTCCGATCAGAAGAACGTCTCGATCACTTCCTTCACGCGATACTGCGGATCGACGACCAGCACCTGCTTCCACTTGTCGAACGTCAGGCACGGATGCGAGATGTCGAACGCGATCATGTCGCCCACTTTCAGATCGGCGCCGGCGGGAATCCGCAGATACGCGTGCTGATCCATCAGACCGAAGATCTCCCAGCCCTCGCTCGCGGCGATGTCGCGCGGCGCTTGCTGGCCCGGGCGATAGTGGCGCGCCGGCTCCGGCATGCCTGCGTCGAACGCGGAGTCGCGTTTGCCGAGGCCCATGATCGCGCGATCCGGCTCGGGAATGGACTGCACGTACGCCCACAATTGCAGCGCCGGCAGCAAGCCTTCGCCCATTTTCTTCGCGACCGGATTGCGCTTGAAGATGTCGGTCTGCGCCTTGCGATAGATGCCGACGTCATGCGTCAGGTAGCAGCCGGGACGCAGCACGACCTCGACCTTGCCGGATTGCGTCGCCTGCGCGAACTCTTCGGCGACCACGTCGTACCACGCCGATCCCGCGCCCGATAGCACCGCCGGCGAGCGCGCGAAACGCCCCTGCTCGACAAGTTCGCGAGTGACCGCAACCGCGCCTTGCAGGAACGCGCGCACTTCGGGTTCTTCCTTCAGCACGCCTTCGTACAGTTCGACCCCAGCGAGCTTCAGCACGTCTGGATAGCGCGCGATCGCGTCGAGCACCGCGTTGCGCTGCGCTTCGTCGCGCACGCCGGTGCGTCCACCCGGCACGCCGAGTTCGAGCAGCACCTGCAGCGGCTTCTTCACCGAGGTGAAGAATTCGCCGAGTTGCTCGACGCCTTCAGCCGAATCGACGAGGCAGAAAAATTCGAAATCCGGATCGCTGAGCAATTCGGCGATCATCATCATGTTGTGACGGCCGACCAGCTGATTCGCCATCAGGATGCGCGAGACGCCGCCGTGGTACGCCGCGCGCACCTGATGAGCGGTGGCGAGCGTGATGCCCCACGCACCGGTTTCGAGCTGACGGCGAAACAGTTGCGGCGCCATCGTGGTCTTGCCGTGAGGCGCGAGCTTGACGCCGTATTCGGCAACGAACGCCTGCATCCACTTCAGGTTGTGCTCGACGCGATCGGCGTACAGCACGGCGGCCGGCAGGCTGACGTCCTCGGCGAGCAGGTTCCACTCGAGGCGCGCGGCGTCCGTCAGCTGGATGCTCGTGCCCGGAACCATGCCCAAGCCCTTGCTATAAGGATCAATCGTCGCGCCCTGATAGTTTGTAACTTTCATGTCTCCGTGCTCCATCGTCCGGGTAAATTGAGTTGGATTTGACTTTACCATGTTATCGAAAGTACGATGTCTGAACGAATGTTATTTAGTACCATGGGTTTCGAAGGCCGCCGGAAAGGGCCGCGAAAGCCGTGCCGCGAACCCCACCGCCTGCCATGAACCGTAGCGCCGAACCGCTCGCTTTCGACATCGTCGCGCGCATTGCCGAGTGCGCGCCGGAGTTGCGCTCGGCCGAACGCAAGGTCGCCGCGCTGATCCTCGACGATCTGACCGGCGCGTCGCGCGCGAGCATCGGCGCGCTGGCACAGCAGGCCGAGGTCAGCATCGCGACCGTCACGCGCTTCGCGAAGGCGGTCGGCTGCCGCGACGTGCGCGAACTCAAGCTGCGGCTCGCGCAGGCGGCCGCGGTCGGTCAGCGGTTTCTCGAGCGCGACACCGCAAGCGACGCACCCGAGCCGATCGCCACGCGCGTCTTCGACGAGCTGCAAACGGCGCTCGCGCACAATCATCAACTGCTGCGCCAGGCGCCGCTCGCCGAAGCGGCGGCCGCGCTGCGCGATGCGCGCATGATCTACGTGTTCGGCATGGGCGGCGGCTCGACCGCGCTCGCTGACGAAATGCGTTTCAGGCTCGTGCGCCTCGGCCGCCCGGTCGCGACCTATCAGGACGGGCTGTTGCAGCGCATGGTGGCGAGCACGGTGTCGCGCGAGTGCGTCGTGATCGCGCTGTCCACCACGGGGCGCGTGCCCGAGATGGTCGAGAACTGCAAGATCGCGCGCAGCTACGGTGCGACGGTGGTCGCGCTGACGGCGCCCGCGTCGCCGCTGGCGAAGCTCGCCAACTGGCTGATCCCGATCGTCGCGTTCGAAACCGATTTCATTTACAAGCCGTCGTCGTCCCGTTACGCGATGATGATGGCGCTCGATGTGCTCGTCACCGAACTTGCCGTCAGTCAGGGCGACGAAAGCCGCGAATTGCTGCGCCGCATGAAGCACGCGCTCGACGCGCACCGCGGCGGCGGCGATCGACAACCGTTAGGAGACTGATCCATGCATTCGCATCCCGAAGCCGCCGACACGCTGATCTTCGGCGCGCAACTGTACGACGGCACGGGCGCGCCGCCCGTCGAGCGCGACGTGGCAATCCGCGACGGCCGCATCGCCGCGATCGGCAATCTGTCGAACTGGCTCGCCGAAGAGGTGATCGAGGCCGAGGGGCGCGCGCTCGCGCCGGGCTTTATCGACGTGCACACGCACGACGACACGCATGTGATCCGCTCGCCGCAGATGCTGCCGAAGATCACCCAGGGCGTGACGACGGTGATCGTCGGCAATTGCGGGATCAGCGCGTCGCCGGTATCGCTGAAGGGCGATCCGCCCGATCCGATGAACCTGCTCGGCGAGCGCGACGCGTTCCAGTACCCGACCTTCGCCGACTATGTGAACGCGGTGAACGCCGCGCGGCCGGCGGTAAACGTCGGCGCGCTGATCGGCCACACGGCGTTGCGCAACAACCAGATGGACCGGCTCGATCGCGCGGCGACTGCCGAGGAAATCGAGCGCATGTGCGCGCAGCTCGAGGAAGCGCTCGCGCACGGCGCGCTCGGTCTCAGCTCGGGGCTCGCATACGGTTCGGCGTTCGCCGCGCCGACCGAGGAAGTGATGGCGCTCGCCGAGCCGCTCGCGGCCGCGGGCGCGCTGTACACGACCCATATGCGCACCGAGTTCGACGCGATTCTCGACGCGATGGACGAGGCCTACCGCGTCGGTCGTCATGCGCGTGTGCCGGTCGTGATCTCGCATCTGAAGTGCGCGGGGCCGTCGAACTGGGGGCGCAGCGTCGAGGTGCTGAAGTCGCTCGAAGGCGCGCGCGGCGGGCAGCCGGTCGGTTGCGACTGCTATCCGTACAACCGCAGCTCGTCGACGCTCGATCTGAAGCAGGTGACAGGCGACATCGACATCACGATCACGTGGTCCGAGCCGCATCCGGAAATGGCGGGCAAGCTGATCAAGGAAATCGCGGCCGAATGGGGCGTCTCGCAGCAGGAGGCGGGCAAGCGCCTGCAGCCGGCCGGCGCGGTCTATCACAACATGTCCGAAGACGACGTGCGGCGCATCCTGTCGCATCCGGCGACGATGGTCGGTTCCGACGGCCTGCCGAACGATCCGCTGCCGCATCCGCGGCTGTGGGGCGCGTTTCCGCGCGTGCTCGGCCACTATGCGCGCGATGCCGCTTTGCTGCCGCTCGAGGAAGCGGTGCGCAAGATGACGAGCCTGTCCGCGCGCCGCTTCGGACTCGCGCAACGCGGCGAAGTGCATATCGGCTATCACGCCGACCTCGTGCTGTTCGATCCGGCGAAAGTGCATGACGTGGCGACGTTCGACAAGCCCCAGCAGCCCGCTGCCGGCATCGATGCGGTGTGGGTCAACGGCGTGCTGTCGTATCGCGATGGCGCGGTGACGGGCGAGCGGGCTGGCCGGTTCGTCACGCGCGGTGCGCCGTCGAAGGGCGATGCGCAGGGCGCGTTCTGATTTTTTATCGATTGATGGCGGCACGCGCGGCGAGGGCGCCGCGCGTGCCCGACTTTTTAAGGAGTGTGACGATGAAGCGATATGGCGTGGAAGGCGGAAAGGGAACGGGCGGTCAGGTGATGCCGTTCGCGCGCGCGGTCGAGGCGGACGGCTGGCTGTTCGTGTCGGGCCAGACGCCGATGGAAAACGGCGAAGTGATCAACGGCGGCATCGTCGAGCAATCGCACAAGGCGATCCAGAACGTGTTCGCGATCCTGAAGGAAGCGGGCTATGGCGCCGAGCACGTCGTGCGTTGCGGCGTGTGGCTCGACGATCCGCGCGACTTCGCGTCGTTCAACAAGGTGTTTCGCGAGTATTTTGGCGAGAATCCGCCGGCGCGCGCGTGCGTGGTGTCGTCGATGGTGATCGACTGCAAGGTCGAGGTGGATTGCGTCGCGTATAAGAAGCCGGCGGCCTGATCGCTTTGATGGCTTTCATGTGACGAGGGCGCCGCAGGTCGTGATGGCCTGCGGCGCCCTCGTCGCGTTTACCGCTGTTTTTTGTGTTGGAGTTACTGCCGCGCGAGCCGCATGTTGTCCGGCATCGGCAGGTTGTAGTTGGTGCGGAACGGGTTGATGTCGAGCCCGCCGCGACGCGTGTAGCGCGCATACACGGCGAGCTTCAGCGGTTTGCACATCTTCATGATGTCGACGAAGATTCGCTCGACGCATTGCTCATGAAACCCGGTGTGATTGCGGTACGAGATGATGTATCGCAAGAGGCCCGCGTGATCGATCTGCGGGCCGGCGTAGTGGATCTGCACGCTGCCCCAGTCCGGCTGACCGGTCACCGGGCAGTTCGACTTCAGCAGGTTCGAGAACAGCGTTTCCTCGACCGGCGCTTCGTCGCGCGCCGCGCTCAAAAGTGACGCGTCCGGCTGATAGACGCTCGCCTCGAGTTCGAGCCGGTCGAGCGACAGACCGGCGAATTCTTCCATTTTCAGCTTGCCGAATTCGTGCGGTGTGCTCAGATGTACCGACACGGTCGCGCCGCACGACGCGGACACGTCGCGCCTGATCGTGTCGCGCACGCTCTCGGCCGAGTCGAACGCAGTCTGCGCGAACGAGCCCAGATACAGCTTGAACGATTTCGACTCGACGATGTTCGGCGAGTCGGCCGGCACGAAGAACGTCGCGACGGCGATCTGCGGCTTGCCGCGCGCGTTCAGCCACGACAGCTCGTAGGCGTTCCAGATGTCGGTGCCGAAAAACGGCAGTCGCGCGGTAATGCCGATCGCCTCGCGCGCATGGCTGCGCGCAATCGGAAATAGCAGCGTCGGATCGTATTGTTCGGTGTAAGTCGAGGACTTGCCGAGCGGGGATTGTTCGGGTGTCATGATGCGTTCACGATGCCACTCAGCACGTGCCCGGTCGCGGTTACGACGCGGGCCGATTCGCAGTGGCCGATCTGGTCGTCGAAGAAAAAGTCGGGCTCGAACTCGCGCAGAAATGCGCTTTTGTCGAGGCCGCCGAGGAACATCGCTTCGTCGATTTCGATGTTCCATGCCATCAGGGTGCGGATCGCGCGCTCATGCGCGGGAGCCGAGCGCGCCGTCACCAGCGCCGTGCGAATGCGCATCGGCGCGGCCGCGTCCGCGAGTTTTTGCAGCCGGTGGAGTGCTTCGAGCAGCGGCTTGAGCGGACCGTCCGCGAGCGGCAGATGCTTGTTGTCGATCTCGTGACCGACGAACGCGCGCAGGCCGTCTTGCTGGAAGATGCGTTCCGCTTCGTCGGAAAACAAGACCGCATCGCCGTCGAACGCAATGCGGATTTCGTCCGGGTATTTGCTCGCCATTTTCGCCGATTCCGGCAACACGCGTGCGGCTGGGAAGCCAGCGGCGAGCGCATCGCGCACGTCGTGCTGATTCGCCGACAAAAACAGCGAAGCGTTCAGCGGCTTCAGATAACCGAACGGCGCGCGGCCGCGCGTGAACACGCCGCGCTCGATCGCGAGCCCGTGTTCGCGGCAGGAATGAAACGCGCGCAGACCGCTGATCGGATCGCTGCGCGACAGGATCACCACTTCGACGCGATGACCGCCGGCGTTCAGCGCAAGCAGCTTGCGGATCAGCGGAAACGCGACGCCCGGTTTCGCGGGCACGTTCAGACGCTCGCGCTGCAACGCTTCGTAAGCCTTCAGGTCGCCGGCCTCGTAGACACGGTTCTCTTCCTCGAAGTCGAACAGCGCGCGCGACGAGATTGCGACCACCAGTTTGTCGACGAGCGAAAGCGCCATCGTTGCGTTCCGGTTCGAAGAGATCAGGCGAGGAAGAGACGATAGACCGGATTCTTCGTCTCTTCCCAGCACGGATAGCCGAGCGTTTCGATGAAGCGCTCGAACGCCGCGTGGTCGCTTCCGGGCACCTGAATGCCGACCAGAATCGAGCTGTAGTCCGCGCCCTGGTTGCGGTAGTGGAACAGGCTGATGTTCCAGTTCGGCGCCATCGACGACAGGAATTTCATCAGCGCGCCCGGACGTTCCGGAAACTCGAAGCGAAACAGTCGTTCGTCGCGCGCGAGCGGCGAGCGGCCGCCGACCATGTAGCGGATGTGCTGCTTCGACAGTTCGTCGAAGGTCAGGTCGACGGTGGCAAAACCGTGCGCTTCGAAGGCGCCGGCGATCTGCGCCGATTCGCTGCGATTGCGGATCTGCACGCCGACGAAAATATGCGCCGAGTTCGCGTCGGCGATCCGGTAGTTGAACTCGGTGACGCTGCGCGTGCCGAGCAGCTCGCAGAAGCGCCTGAAGCTGCCGCGCTCTTCGGGGATCGTCACCGCGAAGACCGCTTCGCGCGCTTCGCCCACTTCCGCGCGTTCGGCGACGAAGCGCATGCGGTCGAAGTTCATGTTCGCGCCCGACGTGATCGCGATCAGCGTCTGGTTCTCGATGCCTTCCCGTTCGGCATACTGCTTGGCGCCGGCCACCGCGAGCGAGCCCGCCGGTTCGAGCACGCTGCGCGTGTCCTGGAACACGTCCTTGATCGCGGCGCACAGCGCATCGGTGTTCACGAGCAGTACTTCGTCGAGATATTCGCGGCACAAACGGAAGGTCTCTTCGCCGACGAGCTTCACCGCGGTGCCGTCGGAGAACAGGCCCACTTCGTTCAGCGTCACGCGCTCGCCCGCCTGCAACGACGCGGCCATCGCGCACGAATCATCGGTCTGCACGCCGATCACCTTGATCTCGGGGCGCACCGATTTCACGTATGCGGCGACACCGGCCGCGAGACCGCCGCCCCCGATCGGCACGAAGATCGCGTGAATCGGCCCTTGGTGCTGGCTGAGGATTTCCATCGCGACGGTGCCCTGGCCGGCGATCACGTACGGATCGTCGAACGGATGCACGAAGGTCAGGCCGCGCTCTTCCTGCAGCTTGACCGCGTGACCATAGGCGTCGCTATACGACTCACCGAACTGCACGATCTCGACGGTCGGCCCGCCATGCGTGCGGATCGCGTCGACCTTGAGCTGCGGCGTCGTCACCGGCACGACGATGATCGCCTTCACGCCCATGCGTGCCGCCGATAACGCCACGCCCTGCGCATGATTGCCCGCCGACGCGGTGATCACGCCGCGACTGAGCGCCTCGGCCGGAATATGCGCCATCTTGTTGTATGCGCCGCGCAGCTTGAACGAGAACACCGGCTGGTTGTCCTCGCGCTTCAGATAGACCGGGTTGCACAGCCGCGCCGACAGGTTCGGCGCGCGTTCGAGTTCGGTCTCGCGCGCCACGTCGTAGACGCGCGCGGTCAGGGTCTTTTTCAGGTAGTCGTGGGAAGCCATGCGGGTGGCGCGGTGCGCTGTGTAAAACGGGAAGACGTCAATGATAGCGCCAACGGTGCCCGCTCTGGCCGTTCAGCGCGCTCCGCGGACGGGTGCCGTGCACTTAACCGGGCCGTATCGGAATTGCGCGATCGAAGCTCGCCCAACCGTCCGGCTGGTCAATGGACGGTATGCGAAAACGCCGCCGGATCCATCGCCAAATCCTCCGAATCCCCGCCGCCGCCCGATTCCCACCGTCAACGCGTGGCGGAATGATGCGGTAGAATTTCGTTTTGGAATAAGGATCGGAAGATGCACTGGCAGCCTCGGATCGCCCATTTAATGCCCGTCCCGCGCGAATCCTGCCCCGCGGCGGAACGGCATGTCCGCCACGCGCGATCGTGTAGCTGTCTCTGAGTGCCGCGAAGCGACCGCCGTGAGTTGGCCGCCGGTCGTGCTCGCTCCCCTTGAAGCCCTAGAAGATTTCAAGCATTGCGCCCCACGCGCATTGTCCGCCGACGCCTCGTGACGAGTGCGCCAGGCTGACCTACCGAGTCGTCCAACCATGAACGCACCTCAAGTTTTCGATCCGCACGGCGCCGCCGGCGCGGTGGCCGCCGATCCCGAAGCGCGTCTGCGCGAAATTCCCTACAACTACACGTCGTTCTCCGACCGCGAAATCGTCATCCGCCTGCTCGGCAACGAAGCCTGGGACGCACTCGCCGAACTGCGCGCCGAACGCCGCACCGGCCGCTCGGCGCGCATGCTGTACGAAGTGCTCGGCGATATCTGGGTGGTGCGCCGCAATCCGTATCTGCAGGACGACCTGCTCGACAACCCGAAGCGCCGCGCGCTGTTGATCGAGGCGCTCAATCACCGTCTCGCCGAAATCGAGAAGCGCCGCCGCGCCGATCTGCGCGAACACGGCGACGAAGCCGGCGTCGATCGCGCCGCGCGCGTCGAAAAGCTGGTGCAGGCCGCGCGCCGCGCGATCGACCAATTCGCCAGCGAATTCCAGCAGACCTACGACCTGCGCCGCCGTTCTACGCGCGTGCTCGGCAAGGTCACGCAGAAGGACAACATCAAGTTCGACGGCCTGTCGCGCGTCTCGCACGTGACCGACGCGACCGACTGGCGCGTCGAATACCCGTTCGTCGTGCTGACGCCGGACTCCGAGGCCGAAATCGCCGGCATGATCAAGGCCTGCTTCGAACTCGGCCTGACCGTGATTCCGCGCGGCGGCGGCACCGGCTACACGGGCGGCGCGGTGCCGCTCACGCCGTTCTCGGCCGTCATCAACACCGAAAAGCTCGAACAGCTCGGCCCGGTCGAAATGACCCAGCTGCCGGGCGTCGATCGCAAGGTCGCGACGATTTTCTCGGGCGCGGGCGTCGTCACGCGCCGCGTGACCGAAGCGGCCGAGCAGGCCGGCTTCGTGTTCGCGGTCGACCCGACCTCGCTCGACGCGTCCTGCGTCGGCGGCAACGTCGCGATGAACGCGGGTGGCAAGAAGGCGGTGCTGTGGGGCACGGCGCTCGACAACCTCGCGTGGTGGCGCATGGTCGACCCGGAAGGGAACTGGCTCGAAGTCACGCGTCTCGAGCACAACATGGGCAAGATCCACGACATCGAAGTCGCGCGTTTCGAGCTCAAATGGTTCGACGGCAACTACGCGCCGGGCGAGAAGCTGCTGCGCACCGAAGCGCTGGACATCAAGGGCCGCGTGTTCCGCAAGGAAGGCCTCGGCAAGGACGTCACCGACAAATTCCTCGCCGGTCTGCCGGGCGTGCAGAAGGAAGGCTGCGACGGCCTCATCACGTCCGCGCGCTGGGTGCTGCACAAGATGCCTGCGCATACGCGCACCGTCTGTCTCGAGTTCTTCGGCCAGGCGCGCGAGGCGATTCCGAGCATCGTCGAAATCAAGGACTACCTGTTCGAGACGTCGCGCCAGGGCGGCGCGATTCTCGCGGGTCTCGAGCATCTTGACGAGCGCTATCTGCGCGCGGTCGGCTATGCGACCAAGAGCAAACGCAACGCGTTTCCGAAGATGGTGCTGATCGGCGATATCGTCGGTAACGACGCGGACGCGGTCGCGCAGGCCACCTCGGAAGTCGTGCGCATGGCCAACGGCAAGAGCGGCGAAGGTTTCGTCGCCGTCAGCGCCGAGGCCCGCAAGCGCTTCTGGCTCGATCGCAGCCGTACGGCCGCGATCGCAAAGCACACCAACGCGTTCAAGATCAACGAAGACGTCGTGATTCCGCTCGACCGCATGGGCGAATACACGGACGGCATCGAGCGCATCAACATCGAGCTGTCGCTGAAGAACAAGCTGCAACTGGTCGACGCGCTCGAAGCGTTCTTCAAGGGCGGCAAGCTGCCGCTCGGCAAGAGCGACGACGCGAACGAAATCCCGAGCGCCGAGCTGCTCGAAGACCGCGTGCAGCAGGCGCTCGATCTACTCGCGCGTGTGCGCACGCGCTGGGAATTCGTGCGCGGCAAGCTCGACCTGTCGCTGCGCGAGGCGCAGCACTACCTGGTCGGCCTCGGCTACGAGTCGCTCGCCGAAAAGTTCGCCGACCGCGTCGACGCGCAACTCGACGCAACCGTATTCCACCTCGCGCAGGACCGCACGATTCGCGTGTCGTGGAAGCAGGAAATCCGCGCCGAATTGCGGCAGATTTTCAACGGCGGCGAGTTCAAGCCGATCCTCGACGAAGCCCAGGCGATCCACAAGCAGGTGCTGCGCGGGCGCGTGTTCGTCGCGCTGCACATGCACGCGGGCGACGGCAACGTCCACACGAACCTGCCGGTCAACTCCGATAACTACGAGATGCTGCAGGACGCGCACACGGCGGTCGCGCGCATCATGAAGCTCGCGCGTTCGCTCGACGGTGTGATCTCCGGCGAGCACGGCATCGGCATCACGAAGCTCGAATTCCTGACCGACGACGAGATCGGCGAATTCCGCAAGTACAAGCAGCGCGTCGATCCGCATGGCCGCTTCAACGCGGGCAAGCTGCTCGAAGGCGCGGACCTGCGCAACGCGTACACGCCGAGCTTCGGCCTGATGGGCTACGAATCGCTGATCATGCAGCAGTCCGATATCGGCGCGATTTCCGAGTCGATCAAGGACTGCCTGCGCTGCGGCAAGTGCAAGCCGGTCTGCGCGACCCACGTGCCGCGCGCGAACCTGCTGTACAGCCCGCGCAACAAGATTCTCGCCACGTCCTTGCTGGTCGAGGCATTCCTGTACGAAGAGCAGACGCGCCGCGGCGTGTCGATCAAGCACTGGGACGAGTTCAACGACGTCGCCGATCACTGCACTGTCTGCCACAAGTGCGTGACGCCGTGCCCGGTGAAGATCGACTTCGGCGACGTGTCGATGAACATGCGCAACCTGTTGCGCAAGATGGGCAAGAAGAAGTTCAACCCGGGCAACGCCGCGGGCATGTTTTTCCTGAACGCGACCAACCCGCAGACCATCAACCTCGCGCGCACCGCGATGATGGGCGTCGGCTACA
Organism: Paraburkholderia sp. 35.1; assembly: GCF_050436525.1. Taxonomy (NCBI): domain Bacteria; kingdom Pseudomonadati; phylum Pseudomonadota; class Betaproteobacteria; order Burkholderiales; family Burkholderiaceae; genus Paraburkholderia; species Paraburkholderia sp. 35.1. Next base: position 2,362,202 of record NZ_JBNDMJ010000003.1, read on the forward strand.
AGGCGCAGCGCCTCGGCAATGAAGTGCTGAAGAAGTTCGCGAAGAAGCAGACCGCGCATCCGCCCGCCACGGTCGGCAAGCCGGTGATCACGCAGCAGGTGATCCACTTCATGAACAAGAAGATGCCGGGCAACCTGCCGAAGAAGACCGCGCGCGCCTTGCTCGATATCGAGGACAACAAGATCGTCCCGATCATCCGCAATCCGAAGACGACCACCGCCGACACCGAAGCGGTGTTCTACTTCCCGGGCTGCGGCTCCGAGCGGCTGTTCTCGCAGGTTGGTCTCGCGACCCAGGCAATGCTGTGGGAGGCGGGCGTGCAGACCGTGCTGCCGCCGGGCTACCTGTGCTGTGGCTATCCGCAGCGCGGCTCGGGCCAGTACGACAAAGCCGAGCAGATCGTCACCGACAACCGCGTGCTGTTCCACCGCGTCGCCAATACGCTGAACTACCTCGACATCAAGACGGTGGTGGTGTCGTGCGGCACGTGCTACGACCAGCTCGCCGGTTACGAATTCGAAAAGATCTTCCCGGGCTGCCGGATCATCGACATCCACGAGTATCTGCTGGAAAAAGGCATCAAGCTCGATGGCGTGAACGGCGTGCGCTACATGTACCACGACCCGTGCCATTCGCCGATCAAGACGATGGACCCGGTCAAGCTCGTCAATCAGTTGATGGGTTCGGAGCAGGACGGCTACAAGATCGAGAAGAACGACCGCTGCTGCGGCGAATCGGGCACGCTCGCGGTCACGCGTCCCGACATCTCGACCCAGGTGCGCTTCCGCAAGGAAGAAGAAATCCGCAAGGGCGCGGCGAAGCTGCGCGGCATCCCTCTCGTCGCCGAAGCGGGCGCGAACGCGATCAATCCGGCCAATGCATCGGCCGGCGCCGCGGGCGCGCCGAACGGTTCGGTGCTGAAGGCCGGCGACGGTCCGCAGCCCAATCACGGAAACGCGGGTTCGACCGACGTCAAGATCCTCACGAGTTGCCCGTCGTGCCTGCAAGGGCTGTCGCGCTACAACGAAGACGCGGGTACCGAGGCGGACTACATCGTGGTCGAGATGGCACGTCACGTGCTCGGCGAAAACTGGATGGCGGACTACGTTCAACGGGCGAACAATGGCGGAATCGAGCGCGTGCTGGTTTAATGGCACGACCAACGATTTTTGCCGAGGACGACGATGGACTGCGTTTTTTGCCGTGAAGACGGCGGCCATGTGCTGTGGCAGGACGACGCGCTGCGAGTCGTCCTCGCCGACGAACAAGACTACCCGGGCTTTTGCCGGGTCATCTGGAACGCTCACGTCGCCGAGTTTTCGGATCTTTCTGCCGACGAGCGCGATCACGTGATGAAGGCCGTGTACGCGGTCGAGCGTGCGCAGCGGCGCGTGATGCAGCCCGCGAAGGTCAATCTCGCGAGCCTCGGCAACCAGGTGCCGCACGTGCACTGGCACGTGATTCCGCGTTTCTCGAACGACGCGCATTTCCCCCTGCCGATCTGGGCGCCGCGCCAGCGCACGGTGTCCGAAGCGATGTTGTCGTCGCGCCGCGCGCACGCCACGCTGCTGCGCGAAGCCGTGCGGCAGGAAATTGAACAGGCGCTGGGCTGAGCGTCGCTGAACCCGTCGCCGCGCATCGCCGGACTGCCGTCGGCGTGCGAGGCGGCCGATCCGACGTTATCACCCGCCGTTATCTGATGAGGCCAACATGAGCGGATTGACTCCCGAGACGCCGGTGCCGACAGGCGTGATCTTGCATTCGAAGTCGCGCGTGCTCGAACTGCAGTACGCGAACGGCGAAGCGTATCGGCTACCGTTCGAACTGCTGCGCGTGTATTCGCCGTCGGCGGAAGTGATGGGCCACGGGCCCGGCCAGGAAACCCTGCAGACCGGCAAGCGCGACGTGACGATCACGATGATCGAAGGCGTCGGCAATTACGCGCTGCAGCCGACCTTCTCCGATGGACACGCCACCGGTATCTACTCGTGGGACCTGCTGTATGACATGGCCGTGCGTCAGGATGAACTCTGGCGCGCGTATCTCGCCAAACTGGCAGCGGCCGGCATCGACCGCGACACGCCGATGGTGCCCGCCGCGGCTGCGCACGGGCACTGTCACTGATACGATTCGCCCCCGAACGCCGCTCGAGCGGCGCAACATTCAAGAACACGCGAAAGGACGAGCGCGATGAGCAAAACCCACTTCGGCTTTCAATCGGTCGACGAACAGGACAAGGCGCAGAAGGTGGCGGGGGTGTTCCACTCGGTGGCCGCCAACTACGACCTGATGAACGACCTGATGTCGGGCGGATTGCACCGGGCGTGGAAGGTGTTCACGATCGCCCAGGCGAACGTGCGGCCGGGCTACAAGGTGCTCGACATCGCGGGCGGCACGGGCGACCTGTCGAAAGCATTCGCGAAACAGGCGGGCGAAACGGGCGAGGTCTGGCATACCGACATCAATGAATCGATGCTGCGCGTGGGCCGCGACCGGCTGCTCGACAAGGGCATCATCACGCCGGCGCTGCTGTGCGATGCCGAGAAAATCCCGTTTCCGGACAACTACTTCGACGTCGTGACGGTCGCGTTCGGCTTGCGCAACATGACACATAAGGACATCGCGCTCGCCGAGATGCGTCGTGTGCTGAAACCGGCCGGGCGGCTGCTCGTGCTCGAGTTCTCGAAGGTATGGGATCCGCTGAAGAAGGTCTACGATCTGTATTCGTTCAAGGTGTTGCCGTGGCTCGGCGAGCGCTTCGCCAAGGACGCGGAAAGCTACCAGTACCTGGCGGAATCGATCCGCATGCATCCGGACCAGGAAACTTTGAAAACTATGATGGAACAAGCTGGTCTCGACGGCGTCAAATATTACAATTTGTCAGCTGGCGTGGTAGCTTTGCATGTGGGGACCAAATACTAGAGTCCCTAACCCATCGATTTTTAAAGGAAAGTGCGAAATGTCCGATTCGAATTTGTTATCTACTCGTAAGGTTAAGGGGGCGCTGGCGAGAAGAATCGGACTGATCGCGATGGTCGGTCTGCTGATGGCCGGCACGCTTGCCTCTCTCGACGCCGAAGCACGCCGCATGGGCGGAGGCCGCAGCTTCGGCCGTCAATCGAATAGTCTGCAGCAGCGCCAGACGCCGCCGCCGTCCCAGCCGGCGCAGAACAATCAGGCCACGCAGCAGAGCGCGCAGGCGGCGCCTGCGACTAAGCCCACGCCGCCCGCCGCGCCGAACCGCAATCGCTGGCTCGGGCCGATCGCCGGTCTCGCGGCCGGCCTCGGCATCGCCGCATTGCTGTCGCATTTCGGGCTCGGCGAGGCGTTCGCCGGCATGTTCGCGAACGTGATCGTGATCGCGTTGATCGCGATTGTGGTGATCTGGCTCATCCGCCGCTTCACCGGCCGTAAGCGCGATGCGGCGCAGCCTGCCTACGCGGGCACGGCGCCGTCGCTGAACACGAAAGGCACCGACTATATTCAGGAGCCGCGTTACACGGCGCCGCCCACCGGCTCGTATCTCGAACCGCAGGGCAACCCGTTGACCACGCCATCGCTCGGCGCGACGCCGTCGGTGCCGGCCGGCTTCGATTCGGAAGCGTTTCTGCGTAACGCGAAGGTGTACTTCGTGCGCCTGCAGGCCGCGTGGGACGTCGGCAACGTCGAGGACATCCGCGAATTCACGACGCCGGAAATGTTCGCCGAAGTGCGCGTCGATCTCGCGTCGCGCGGCACGCAGCCGACCCAGACCGACGTCGTGCAGTTGAACGCCGAGCTGCTCGGCGTCGAGGAGCGCGCGAACGAATCCTTCGCGAGCGTGCGCTTCTCCGGTTTGATCCGCGAGGAGCCGGGCGCGGCGGCCGAGCCGTTCGTCGAAGTCTGGAATCTGACGAAGGCGAACCGCACTGGCGAAGGCTGGCTGCTTGCCGGCATCCAGCAGGTCGAGCAACACTGACATGCCGAAGCATCGAGTCGCGTTTGCCTCGAAAAGAGCCGGCCACGGCATGGCGATTCCTCACCTCGCGCATGGCTTAGGCCGTTCGGCATAGCAGGCCGCGAAGCGAACGGACGTTACAATGGGAGCCCGCGCAAGCACCTCGCTCGCGCGGGTTTTTTCTTGCCACCTTCGATGACCCTCGCCGCCAAGCCCTTCGCTGCTGCTGTCAATCATCTGCTCGCCCGCGAATCGTGGGCCCGCGAGCGCCTCGCCCCCTACGCGGGCAAGACCGCTCGCCTGTCATGTCCGCCGGTTGTGCTCGCGCTGCTCGTGCAGCCCGACGGCTATCTCGGTACGCTCGACGAAGCCGATGCGCATCAGTTCGACGTGACGATCTCGGTGCCGTCCGACGCACTGCCGGCCTTCCTGCAAGGTGGCCAGGCCGCGGTGATGAAGCACGTGAAGATCGAGGGCGACGCCGAGTTCGCGACCGTGATCGCGAAGCTCGCCGAGCATCTGCGCTGGGAGCCGGAGGAAGATCTCGCGAAGCTGATCGGTGATGGACCCGCGTGGCGCATCACGTCGCTAGTCCGCTCAGTCGGCGAGCATGTGCAGCGCACCGGTCGCAATCTGCTCGACACCGCCGCCGAGTACCTGCTCGACGAAAATCCGCAACTGGTGCGGCGCACCGCGCTCGCTGACTTCAACGTCGAGCTGGCGCGCGCGCGCGATTCGCTCGCGCGCGTCGAAAAGCGCATCGAGCGCATCGAACAGAAGGTCGAAGCCCGCGGCGCACAAACGCCGGGCGGCGCCGCCACGTCGCGCGGCACGCGCTAGTCACCGGGCCCAGCCATGCGTTTTCTGCGTTTTCTCAAGATATTTTTCACGGTCATCCGCTTCGGACTCGACGAAATGATGTTGAGCCGCATCAACGACCGGCGCGTGCGTCTGCTGCTGCACATCACGACGCTCGGCCGCAAGTTCGATGCGCCGCCGGGCGTGCGTCTGCGGCTCGCGCTCGAAAGCCTCGGGCCGATCTTCGTCAAGTTCGGCCAGGTGCTGTCGACCCGTCGCGATCTGCTGCCGGTCGATATCGCCAACGAACTTGCCAAGCTGCAGGACCAGGTGCCGCCGTTCGATTCGGCGGTCGCGATCGCGCTCGTCGAGAAGTCGCTCGGCGCGCCGGTCGACGTACTGTTCGACGATTTCGAGCGGGTGCCGGTCGCGAGCGCGTCGATCGCACAGGTCCACTTCGCGAAGGTGAAGGCCGGCCAGCATGCGGGCAAGGCGGTCGCGGTGAAGGTGCTGCGCCCCAAGATGCTGCCGGTGATCGATTCCGACCTCGCGCTGTTGCGCGACATCGCCCTATGGGCCGAGCGTCTGTGGGCCGACGGCAAGCGCCTGAAGCCGCGCGAGGTGGTCGCCGAATTCGACAAATACCTGCACGACGAACTCGACCTGATGCGCGAGGCCGCCAACGGCAGCCAGTTGCGGCGCAACTTCCTGGGGCTCGACCTGCTGCTCGTGCCCGAGATGTACTGGGAGTTCTGCACGCCCACGGTGCTCGTGATGGAGCGCATGGTCGGCGTGCCGATCAGCCAGGTCGATACGTTGCGCGCGGCGGGTGTCGACATCCCGAAGCTCGCGCGCGAGGGCGTCGAAATTTTCTTCACGCAGGTGTTCCGCGACGGCTTTTTCCACGCCGACATGCACCCCGGCAACATCCAGGTGAGCCTCGATCCCGCGCACTTCGGCCGCTATATCGCGCTCGACTTCGGCATCATCGGCGCGCTGTCGGACTTCGACAAAAACTACCTCGCGCAGAACTTCCTCGCGTTCTTCAAGCGCGACTACCATCGCGTCGCGACGTTGCATCTGGAGTCGGGCTGGGTGCCGCCGAGCACGCGCGTCGAGGAGCTCGAAAGCGCGATCCGCGCGGTCTGCGAACCGTATTTCGATCGCGCGCTGAAGGACATTTCTCTCGGCCAGGTGCTGATGCGTCTGTTCTCGACGTCGCGGCGCTTCAACGTCGAGATCCAGCCGCAGCTCGTGTTGCTGCAAAAGACGATGCTGAACGTGGAAGGCCTAGGCCGTTCGCTCGATCCCGAACTGGATCTGTGGAAGACCGCGAAGCCCTATCTCGAGCGCTGGATGAACGAGCAGATCGGCTTGCGCGGCTGGTACGAGCGTCTGAAGATCGAGGCGCCGCAGTGGAGCAAGACGCTGCCGCAGTTGCCGCGCCTCGTCCATAACATGCTGGCTGAGCGCCATCATCCGGTGGGCGGCGCGAACGACGACGTGATCCGCCAGATCCTGCTCGAGCAAAAGCGCACCAACCGTCTGCTGCAAGGCCTGCTGCTGTTCGGCGTGGCGGTCGGCGTCGGCGCGATGCTGGCGCGTGCGTTCCTGGTACTGGCTTATGGAGGTTAGATTCCGATGAGCGATCCGACCCAACCCGCCGCGCCCGATTTCGCAACCCGCGATCCCGACTCGCCCGAGTTCTGGGACGAACGCTTCGAGCGCCATTTCACGCCGTGGGATCAGGCGGGCGTGCCGTCCGCGTTTCGCGCGTTCGCCGAACGGCACCGCGACGTGGCCGTGCTGATTCCAGGCTGCGGCAGCGCGCACGAAGCGGTATGGCTCGCGCGCCAGGGCAACCCGGTACGCGCGATCGACTTCTCGCCGGCCGCCGTGGCGGCGGCACGCGAGCAGCTCGGCGCGCATGCATCGCTGGTCGAACAGGCGGATTTCTTCACCTATGCGCCACCGTTCGCACCGGCATGGATCTATGAGCGCGCATTCTTCTGCGCGCTGCCGCCGGCGCGCCGCGCCGACTACGCGCAGCGCATGGCCAAACTGCTGCCGGCCGGCGGGTTGCTGGCGGGCATCTTTTTCATCGGCGCGACGCCGAAAGGGCCGCCGTTCGGCGTCGAACGCGGCGAGCTCGATGCGCTGCTCACGCCACACTTCGAGCTGGTCGAAGACGAAGCGGTCGACGACTCGATCACCGTATTCGCCGGACGCGAGCGCTGGCTCACCTGGCGACGTCGCGGCTAACGCCACGCGCGCCGCTCTTGAGAGGTCCGGGGGTCGTCCCCATCTGGCGCGGTGGCGGGCGCGTCGTGCGTCCGCTTCCCGAAATCCGGGGAACGGACATCGTTTGCGGCTATAATTCAAGGCTTTGCAAGCGTTTACAAGATTTCAGTAGGCATTTGGAGTAAGAGAGGATCATGCCGATCTACGCTTATCGTTGCGGGTCATGCGGTTTCGGGAAGGACGTGCTCCAGAAGATGAGCGACCCCCAGTTGACGCAGTGTCCCGAGTGCGGAAAAGACACCTTTAGCAAACAACTCACCGCCGCCGGCTTCCAGTTGAAGGGCTCCGGCTGGTACGTGACCGATTTCCGCAGCGGCACGAGCGCGCCGGCCGCGTCGGAAGCGAAGTCCGAGCCGGCCGCAGCCGCTGCCCCGGCTGCATCGGCTGCCGCGCCCGCGGCCCCCGCCGCAGCGCCCGCCGCCGCGAGCCCGAGCGGTTCCGGCAGCGCCTAGTGGGACTGCCGCCCCGCGCGGGCGGCGTATCTACCGCGCATGGGCTTCGGCCCGCGCAGCTTTCTGGCGGTACACATGACGACGAAGAAATTCACGCTCAAATCGGTGTTTCTGACCGGCCTGCTGGTGCTGGTGCCTCTGGCCATCACACTGTGGGTGCTCGGTCTGGTCATCGGCACGATGGACCAGACGCTGTTGCTGCTGCCTACCTCGTGGCAGCCGGAACGCACGATCGGCTATCGCTTGCCGGGCCTCGGCGCGGTGCTCACGCTCGCGTTCATCTTCGTCGTCGGGCTGTTGACGCAGAACTTCATTGGGCAGAAGCTCGTGAAGTGGTGGGAACTGCTGGTCGCGCACATTCCGGTGGTCGGCCCGCTCTACACCAGCGTGAAGCAGGTGTCCGACACGCTGCTGTCGAGCAGCGGCAATGCATTCCGCAAGGCGCTGCTGATCGAGTACCCGCGCCGCGGGTCCTATACGATCGCGTTTCTGACCGGCATCCCGGGCGGCGACGTGGCCAACCATCTGAAAGAAGAGTACGTCAGCGTATACGTGCCGACCACACCGAACCCGACGTCCGGCTTCTTCCTGATGGTGCCGAAAAGCGAAGTGATCGAGCTCGACATGACGGTCGACGCTGCGCTCAAGTACATTGTCTCGATGGGCGTCGTGGCGCCGTCCGCGCCACCGCCGGCGCCGGTGCGCCGCGCCACCGTCGAGCCCCCGCTCTAATGCCGGCGCGCAACGCTTCATGCAGGATCGTCTGCGGCGCGCCGTTCAACCAATGCAAAACGAAAGACAAACATCATGTCGATGAGATCTGAATACTGCGGTCTGGTGACCGAAGAACTGCTGGGCCAATCCGTCTCGCTGTGCGGCTGGGTAAGCCGCCGCCGCGACCATGGCGGCGTCATCTTCATCGACTTGCGCGATCGCGAAGGGCTCGTTCAGGTCGTCTGCGATCCGGATCGCGCTGACATGTTCAAGGTCGCCGAAGGCGTGCGCAACGAGTTCTGCGTGCAGGTCAAGGGTGTCGTGCGCGGCCGTCCGGAAGGCACGACCAATGCCTCGCTGAAGAGCGGCAAGATCGAAGTGCTGTGCCACGAGCTGATCGTGCTGAACGCGTCGGTCACGCCGCCGTTCCAGCTCGACGATGACAACCTGTCGGAAACCACGCGCCTCACGCATCGCGTGCTCGACCTGCGCCGTCCGCAGATGCAGCACAACCTGCGTCTGCGCTATCGTGTCGCGATCGAAGTGCGCAAGTACCTCGACGAGCAGGGCTTCATCGACATCGAAACGCCGATGCTCACGAAGAGCACGCCGGAAGGCGCGCGCGACTACCTCGTGCCGTCGCGTACGAACCCGGGCCAGTTCTTCGCGCTGCCGCAGTCGCCGCAGCTATTCAAGCAGCTGCTGATGGTCGCGAACTTCGACCGTTACTACCAGATCACCAAGTGCTTCCGCGACGAAGACCTGCGCGCCGACCGTCAGCCGGAATTCACGCAGATCGACTGCGAGACCTCGTTCCTGTCGGAACAGGAAATCCGCGATCTGTTCGAGGCGATGATCCGTCACGTGTTCAGGACGACGATCGGCGTCGAGCTCGACCAGAAATTCCCGGTCATGGAATACGCGGAAGCGATGCGCCGCTTCGGTTCGGACAAGCCGGACCTGCGCGTGAAGCTCGAGTTCACCGAGTTGACCGATGCGATGCGCGACGTCGACTTCAAGGTGTTCAGCACCCCGGCCAACACGAAGGACGGCCGTGTCGCGGCGCTGCGCGTGCCGAAGGGCGGCGAGCTGTCGCGCGGCGACATCGACAGCTACACGGAATTCGTGCGCATCTACGGGGCGAAGGGTCTCGCGTGGATCAAGGTCAATGAAGCGGCGAAGGGCCGTGACGGTCTGCAAAGCCCGATCGTGAAGAACCTGCACGACGAAGCGCTGAAGGCGATCATCGAGCGCACCGGCGCACAAGACGGCGACATCATCTTCTTCGCGGCGGATCGCGCGAAGGTCGTCAACGACAGCCTTGGCGCGCTGCGTCTGAAGATCGGTCATTCGGAATTCGGCAAGGCCAACGGCCTCGTCGAGTCCGGCTGGAAGCCGCTGTGGGTCGTCGACTTTCCGATGTTCGAATACGACGAGGAAGACAACCGCTACGTCGCCGCGCATCACCCGTTCACGAGCCCGAAGGACGAGCACCTCGAGTACCTCGAAACGGACCCCGCGCGCTGCCTCGCGAAGGCCTACGACATGGTGCTGAACGGCTGGGAAATCGGCGGCGGCTCGGTGCGTATCTACCGTGAGGAAGTGCAGAGCAAGGTGTTCCGCGCGCTGAAGATCAACGCGGAAGAAGCGCAGGCGAAGTTCGGCTTCCTGCTCGACGCGCTGCAATACGGCGCGCCCCCGCACGGCGGTATCGCGTTCGGTCTGGACCGCATCGTCACGATGATGGCCGGCGCCGACTCGATCCGCGACGTGATCGCGTTCCCGAAGACGCAACGCGCGCAGGATCTGCTCACGCAGGCGCCGAGCGAAGTCGACGAGCGTCAGCTGCGCGAACTGCACATCCGTCTGCGTACGCCGGAACCGAAGGCATAAAACCGCGGCCGCTGCGCGCGGCCGGCAAGCGGTCTTGCGTGTGCCGGCCAGCGGGCCGGCGGCCGCAAAAAAACCACACGAGCGAAACGAAAAGGCGCTGAGGTGATCTCCACCTCAGCGCCTTTTTCATTTTTTGCGTTACAGTGAAGCCACTGCTTTCCAGACCCTTTCGACCGTCATCCGACATGTACCGCGCGTATCGTCGCGCCCAGTTTGAGCCATGCCGAAACCGCCGAAAATTCCGCAGTCCGTCCTCGTCATCATTCATACGCCTGCGCTCGACGTGCTGCTGCTCGAGCGCGCCGATCATGCGGCGTTCTGGCAGTCGGTGACGGGTTCGAAAGACCGGCTCGACGAACCGCTCGCCGACACGGCGGTGCGCGAAGTCGGCGAGGAAACCGGCATCATGATCGGCGGCGCACTGGTGCCGCGCAGCGGGTTGTTCGACTGGCACTACTCGATCGACTACGAGATCTACCCGGAATTTCGTTACCGCTACGAAGCGGGCGTGCTCTACAACACCGAGCACTGGTTCAGCCTGCAGGTCCCCGAGTGCATCGACGTGACGCTCGCGCCGCGCGAACACACCGCGTATATGTGGCTGCCATATGAAGAGGCCGCATCGCGCTGCTTTTCGTCGTCGAATGCCGATGCGATCCTGCAGTTGCCGCGGCGGCTCGCCGCACGCCCGGTCGACCCGCAATCCGGCCCGCTGGCCGGGGAGCGTGGCCAGTGAGCGCAGGCGGCTCGGGCCGTTTGGCGCGTCTGCGCCACACGTTGCTCGGCCGTCGTTACTGGCAGCGCTACCGCTTCACCAGTAACAACGAGGTCGAGCTGCTGCGCTCCGGCGACGATTTCTTCGACGCGTTGATCGAGCGCATCGACGCGGCCGAGCACAACGTCGCGCTCGAAACCTATATCTTCTGCGACGACGAAGCCGGCCACGCGGTCAGCGAGGCGCTGCTTCGCGCTGCCGCGCGCGGCGTCGGAGTGCGTGTGATCACCGATGGCGTCGGCACCGCGCGCCTGAAGATGTTCGAGCAATGGCCGGCCGGCGGCATCGAGCATCGCATCTACAACCCGCATCTGTTCGGCCGCTTCGGCTTTTCGCGCACGCACCGCAAGCTCGCGGTGATCGACGATCAGATCGCGTATTGCGGCGGCATCAATATCGTCGACGATTACGAGAACAACGGCGAGAAGCTGCCGTACCGGCGCTGGGACTTCGCGGTCGAGCTGCGCGGGCCGGTGGTCGCCGACGTGCGCGATGCGATCGACGTGCAGTGGCGGCGGATTCGCGTCGGCCATCGGCCGCTCGATTCGATGAAGCCCGACCTGTCGTCGCAGGACGCCAACTCGCTTGGCAGTCTGCGCAGACGCCGGCGACGCCGCAACGAGGCACTGTGGGCCGGCGGCGAGCCGTGCGTCGCATTCGTCGCGCGCGATAACCTGATCAACCGCCGCGCGATCGAAAAAGCTTATCTGGCCGCGATCGGCCAGGCGCGCCATGAAATCCTGCTCGCGAATCCGTACTTCATGCCGGGACGCAAGCTGCGTCGCGCGCTGGTGTTCGCGGCGCGGCGCGGCGTGGTCGTGAAGCTGATCATCGGGCGCAAGGAGTTCAAGGCGCTCGATTACGCCGTGCCGTTCCTGTACCACGCGCTGTTGCGCGCAGGCGTGCAAATCGCCGAATACGAGAAGACGCTGCTGCACGGCAAGGTCGCGGTGGTCGATTCGAACTGGGGCACGGTCGGTTCGTCGAATCTCGATGCGCTCAGCCTGATGCTCAACAACGAAGCGAACGTCGTGCTCGTGAACGATCCGTCGATCCCCAAACTGCGCGACGCGATTCTCGACGCGTTCACGGACGCGCGCCCAATCGATGAAGCGCACTACGAATCGCGACCGGCGCGCGTGCGCGCGCTGAGCTGGATCGCGTACACGAGCTACCGCGTCGCGATGAAGCTGCTGACGGTGGGCGGCTACGACTAATACCGCTCGCACGAGAGCCCGCGCTTGCTGCATCATGTCGGCCATCAATCGGCGCCAGCGAACCGGGGCAAAGAAATAGAACACGCGCGAGAACACGCGCGCGCCGATCGGCAACCATCGAGTCAAGGCAAACGCCTCTAAAAATCTGATTGATCTGATGGTCGAAAGCCGCAAAATTAGAAGCCGGTTAGAAACCGGTTTCTAATAAAGTCCTTGTTTCGCGGACGGCAAGCACTCAATAATAGTACGGCCGTTCGATTTTAAATTCGGTCACATTAGAACGGTAAGACAGCTATGCGAAAAGGCGAACAAACCCGAGCCGCGATTCTCGACGCAGCACTCGATCTGGCAGGCCGAGACGGACTGGAAGGTCTGACGATTGGTCTGCTGGCCGAGCGCATGCAGATGAGCAAGAGCGGTGTGTTCGCGCATTTCGGGTCGCGCGAGGATCTGCAGATCGAGGTCGTGCGCGAATACCACCGCCGTTTCGAAGAAGAGGTGTTTTTCCCGAGCCTGCGCGAGCCGCGTGGTCTGCCGCGCTTGCGCGCGATGATTTCCCGCTGGATCGAGAAACGCATTCAGGAAGTCACGACCGGCTGCATCTACATCAGCGGCGCCGTCGAATACGACGACCGCGCGGATAGCCAGGTGCGCGAGCAGTTGGTGTCGAGCGTGACGACGTGGCGTGCGGCGCTCACGCGCGCGATCTCGCAAGCGATGGAAGAAGGGCATCTGCGCGCCGATACCGACCCGCAGCTGATGCTGTTCGAACTGTATAGCGTCACGCTCGGCCTGCATCACGACGCGCGCTTTCTGCATTTGCCGGATGCGGTGCGTCTCACGTGGGCCGCGCTGGAAAAACTGATTAATTCGTATCAAAGCGAAAGCCGTTAGCGGCGTCGCCGGAATCTACCGGAAACGCGCGGCGCAGAAGGTCCGACCACGGACCCGGCCAACGGCCTGGCTTTTTGTCAAACCAGGGAGAGAGAGTCATGGGACAGTACGCCGCGCCGCTGCGCGACATGCAATTCGTGTTGCACGAACTGCTCAACGTCGAGGCCGAACTTCGGCAAATGCCGAAGCACGCCGAACTCGACGCCGACACGATCAACGCGGTGCTCGAGGAAGCCGGCAAGTTCTGCTCCGAAGTGCTGTTCCCGCTCAACCACAGCGGCGACCAGGAAGGCTGCACGTATGCCGGCGACGGCGTCGTGACCACGCCGAAGGGCTTCAAGGAGGCCTATCGGCAATACGTCGAAGCCGGCTGGCCGGCGCTCGGTTGCGACCCGGAATTCGGCGGCCAGGGACTGCCCGCGTTCGTCAACAACGCGCTCTATGAAATGCTGAACTCGGCGAATCAGGCGTGGACGATGTATCCGGGCCTGTCGCACGGCGCGTACGAATGCCTGCACGCGCACGGCACGCCGGAACTGCAGCAACGCTATCTGCCGAAGCTCGTCGCAGGCGTCTGGACCGGCACGATGTGTCTGACCGAGCCGCATTGCGGCACCGACCTCGGCATTCTGCGCACGAAGGCCGAGCCGAACGGCGACGGCTCGTACTCGATCAGCGGCACGAAGATTTTCATTTCGAGCGGCGAGCATGACATGGCGGAGAACATCGTTCACCTCGTGCTCGCGCGTCTGCCGGATGCGCCGAAGGGCACCAAGGGGATTTCGCTGTTCATCGTGCCGAAGTTCGTGCCGAACGAAGCGGGTGAGCCCGGTGAGCGCAACGGCGTGAAGTGCGGCGCGATCGAGCACAAGATGGGCATTCACGGCAACGCGACCTGTGTGATCAATCTCGACAACGCGAAGGGCTGGATGGTCGGCGAGCCGAACAAAGGCCTGAACGCGATGTTCGTCATGATGAACGCAGCGCGTCTCGGCGTCGGCATGCAGAGCCTCGGTCTCACCGAAGTCGCATATCAGAACTCGCTCACGTACGCGAAAGAGCGGCTGCAGATGCGTTCGCTGACCGGCCCGAAGGCGCCGGAAAAGGCCGCCGATCCGATCATCGTGCATCCGGACGTGCGCCGCATGCTGCTCACGCAGAAGGCCTACGCCGAAGCCGGCCGCGCGTTCTCGTACTGGTCGGCGCTGCAGATCGACAAGGAGCTGTCGCACGCCGACGAAGCCCAGCGCAAGGAAGCCGCCGACCTCGTCGCGCTGCTCACGCCGATCCTGAAGGCGTTCCTGTCGGACAACGCGTTCGAAGGCACCAATCACGCGATGCAGATCTACGGCGGCCACGGCTTCATCGCCGAATGGGGCATGGAGCAGTACGTGCGCGACGCGCGCATCAACATGATCTATGAAGGCACCAACGGCATCCAGTCGCTCGACCTGCTCGGCCGCAAGGTGCTCGGCGACATGGGCGCGAAGATGAAGAAGTTCGGCAAGCTCGTCGCCGAATTCGTCGAAGCCGAAGGCATCAAGCCGGAGATGCAGGAGTTCGTGAACCCGCTCGCCGAGATCGGCGAAAAGGTGCAGAAACTGACGATGGAAATCGGCATGAAGGCGATGCAGAACCCGGACGAAGTCGGCGCCGCGGCCGTGCCGTATCTGCGCACGGTCGGCCATCTGGTGTTCTCGTACTTCTGGGCGCGCATGGCTCGTATCGCGCTGGACAAGGAGGTATCGGGCGATCCGTTCTACAAGGCGAAGCTCGCGACCGCGCGCTTCTACTTCGCGAAGCTGCTGCCCGAAACGGCGATGACGATCCGCCAGGCGCGCGCCGGTTCGAAGCCGATGATGGACGTCGAAGAAGCGTTGTTCTGACGCTCGCACATCGAGCGAGGCCACACACATCGCGCGAAGCATGGCTGACGCTTCGCGCCATCGCACAACTCTCCGGAGAAACGACGTGAGCAATCTGATCATTCGCAAGGTAGCCGTGCTCGGCGCCGGCGTGATGGGCGCGCAGATCGCCGCGCACCTGATCAACGCCAAGGTGCCCGTGCTGCTGTTCGACCTGCCCGCCAGGGAAGGCCCGAAGAACGGGATCGCGCTGAAGGCGATCGAAAATCTGAAGAAGCTGTCGCCGGCGCCGTTCGGCGTGAAGGACGACGCGCAATACATCCAGCCCGCGAACTACGACGACGACATCGACAAGCTCGCCGAGTGCGACGTCGTGATCGAAGCGATCGCCGAACGCATGGACTGGAAGCACGACCTGTACAAGAAGGTCGCGCCGCACATCGGCCCGAACGCGATTTTCGCGACCAACACGTCGGGGCTGTCGATCACCGCACTGTCCGAAGGTTTCGCGGACGAACTGAAGGCGCGCTTTTGCGGCGTGCACTTCTTCAATCCGCCGCGCTACATGCATCTGGTCGAACTGATCCCGACCGCGACGACGCGTCCGGAAATTCTCGATCAGCTCGAAACCTTCCTGACCAGCGTGGTCGGCAAGGGCGTCGTGCGCGCGAAAGATACGCCGAACTTCATTGCGAACCGCGTCGGCGTGTTCTCGATCCTTGCGGTTATTGCCGAAGCCGCGAAGTTCGGCCTGCGTTTCGACGAAGTGGACGACCTGACCGGCGCGCGCCTCGGCCGCGCGAAGTCGGCGACGTTCCGCACCGCCGACGTGGTCGGTCTCGACACGATGGCGCACGTGATCAAGACGATGCAGGACACGCTGCCGGACGATCCGTTTCTGCCGGTCTACGAAACGCCGGCCGTGCTCGCCGAACTGGTGAAGAAGGGCGCGCTCGGCCAGAAGACCGGCGCCGGCTTCTACAGGAAGGAAGGCAAGGCGATCAAGGTGCTCGATCCGAACACGGGTGCATATATCGACGGCGGCGGGAAGGCGGACGAACTCGTCGGCCGCATCCTGAAGCGTCCGGCTGCCGAGCGTCTGAAGCTGCTGCGCGAAACGCAGCACCCGCAGGCGCAGTTCCTGTGGTCGATCTTCCGCGACGTCTATCACTATATCGCCGTGCATCTGGAATCGATCGCCGACAATGCGCGCGACGTCGATCTCGCGATCCGCTGGGGCTTCGGCTGGAACGAAGGTCCGTTCGAAGGCTGGCAGACGGCCGGCTGGAAGCAGGTCGCCGAATGGGTGCAGGAAGACATCGCGGCGGGCAAGGCGCTCGCCAACGTGCCGCTGCCGTCGTGGGTGCTCGAAGGCGCGGTTGACGAGAAGGGCGGCGTGCACACGGCCGAAGGCTCGTGGTCCCCGGCCACGCAGACCTTCGTGCCGCGCTCGTCGCTCGACGTGTACCGCAAGCAGGTGTTCCGCGCGCCGCTCGTCGGCGAAACCGGCGCCGATCCGAAGACCTACGGCAAGACGCTGTTCGAGACCGATGCGGTGCGCGCATGGGTCGACGATCGCGCGGGCGAGGACGACGTGCTGATCGTGTCGTTCAAGAGCAAGATGAACACGATCGGACCGGCGGTGATCGAAGGGCTCACGCAGGCGATCGAACTGGCCGAGAAGGACTACAAGGGCCTCGTCGTGTGGCAGCCCACATCGCTGAAGCTCGGCACGCCGGGCGGTCCGTTCTCGGCGGGCGCGAACCTCGAAGAAGCGATGCCCGCGTTCATGATGGGCGGCGCGAAGGGCATCGAGCCGTTCGTGAAGAATTTCCAGCAGGGCATGCTGCGCGTCAAGTACGCGAACGTGCCGGTGATTTCGGCGATCTCGGGCATCGCGCTCGGCGGCGGCTGCGAGCTCGCACTGCACAGCGCGAAGCGCGTCGCGCACATCGAGAGCTATCTGGGTCTCGTCGAAGTCGGCGTGGGTCTCGTGCCGGCCGGCGGCGGCCTGAAGGAAGCGGCGCTGCGCGCGGCCGAAGCGGCAAGCCAGGTCGGCGCGACGAACGATCTGCTGAAGTTCCTGCAGAAGCCGTTCGAGAACGCGGCGATGGCGAAGGTGTCGGCCTCCGCGCTCGACGCCCGCGCGATGGGCTACCTGAAGCCTTCCGACACGATCGTCTTCAACGTGTTCGAACTGCTCGACGTCGCGAAGAAGGAAGCGCGCGCGCTCGCCGCGGCGGGCTACCGTGCGCCGCTGCGCGCGACCCAGGTGCCGGTCGCGGGCCGCTCGGCGATCTCGACGATCAAGGCGTCGCTCGTCAACATGCGCGACGGCCGCTTCATCAGCGAGCACGATTTCCTGATCGCGAGCCGCATCGCGGAAGCGGTGTGCGGCGGCGACGTCGAAGCGGGCAGCCTCGTCGACGAAGAATGGCTGCTGCAACTCGAGCGTCGCGCGTTCGTCGAACTGCTCGGCACGCAGAAGACGCAGGAACGGATCATGGGCATGCTGCAGACCGGCAAGCCGGTGCGCAACTAAGCGGCGACCGCACAATGTGCATGGGACCAGAGTAAGAGCTTTGGCCAACTCTGGTCGACAAAGGAGATTCCCAAATGGCAAAGCAATTGCAAGACGCATACATCGTCGCCGCGAGCCGTACGCCGATCGGCAAGGCGCCGCGCGGCATGTTCAGGAACACACGTCCGGATGAGCTGCTGGTTCACGCGATCAGGTCGGCCGTCGCTCAGGTGCCCGGCCTCGACACCGGCGTGATCGAAGACGCGATCGTCGGTTGCGCGATTCCGGAAGCGGAGCAGGGCCTGAACGTCGCACGGATCGGCGCGCTGCTGGCAGGTCTGCCGAACACGGTCGGCGGCGTCACGGTGAACCGCTTCTGCGCGTCGGGTCTGACCGCGCTCGCGATGGCCGCGGACCGCATCCGCGTCGGCGAGGCGGATGCGATGATCGCGGGCGGCTGCGAATCGATGAGCATGGTGCCGATGATGGGCAATAAGCCGTCGCTGTCGCCGCATATCTTCGATCGCAACGAAGACGTCGGCATCGCGTACGGCATGGGCCTGACCGCGGAGAAAGTCGCCGAGCGCTGGAAGATCAGCCGCGAAGCGCAGGATGCGTTCTCGGTCGAATCGCACCGCCGCGCGTTCGCCGCGCAGCAAGCCGGCGAATTCAACGACGAAATCGCCGCGTACACGATCGTCGATCGCGTGCCCGATCTCGCGACCGGCGAGATCAACGTGAAAACGCGCGAGGTGTCGCTCGACGAAGGTCCGCGCGCGGACACGTCGATGGAGGGCCTCGCGAAGCTGCGCGCGGTGTTCGCGAACAAAGGCTCGGTCACGGCCGGCAACAGCTCGCAGACGTCGGACGGCGCGGGCGCGTTGATCGTCGTGTCGGAAAAAATCCTCAAGCAGTTCAACCTGACGCCGCTCGCGCGCTTCGTCAGCTTCGCGGTGCGCGGCGTGCCGCCGGAAATCATGGGCATCGGCCCGAAGGAAGCGATTCCGGCCGCGCTGAAAGCCGCGGGCCTGAAGCAGGACGACCTCGACTGGATCGAGCTGAACGAGGCGTTTGCCGCGCAGTCGCTCGCGGTGATCCAGGACCTCGGCCTCGATACGTCGAAGATCAACCCGCTCGGCGGCGCGATCGCACTGGGCCATCCGCTCGGCGCGACCGGCGCGATTCGTGCGGCGACCGTGGTGCACGGCCTGCGCCGCCGCAACTACAAGTACGGCATGGTGACGATGTGCGTCGGTACCGGCATGGGCGCGGCGGGCATCATCGAGCGTCTGTGAGCCGCTGATCGAACGGGGGATCCTTCTGTGATCCACCAGGGATCGCGCAACGGTTCGCAGGCCGCGCGGCTTGCGAACCGTTTTTACATTCAGCAGGAGCACAAGGAGATGAACGGGATGACGACGGATATTCTGGTCGAGCGCGCCGATGCGGTGCTGACCATCAGCTTCAACCGGCCCGGCAGGAAAAACGCGTTCACGGCCGCGATGTATCAGACGATGGCCGACGCGCTCGTAGACGCGCAGGGCGACGCGTCGGTGCGCGCGATCCTGATTCGCGGCAGCGCGGGCATATTCAGCGCGGGCAACGATCTCGAGGACTTCATGAAGTCGCCGCCGGTTGGCGAAACCCCGCCGGTGTTCCAGTTCCTGCGCGCGCTATGTTCGGCGGAAAAACCGGTGGTGGCGGCGGTCGCGGGGCCGGCGGTCGGCGTCGGCACGACGTTGCTGCTGCATTGCGATCTGGTCTACGCGGCCGACACCGCGAGCTTTTCGCTGCCGTTCACGCAGCTCGGGCTGTGCCCGGAAGCAGCGTCGAGCCTGTTGCTGCAGCGCGTGGCCGGTTACCAGGCGGCGGCGGAAAAACTGCTGCTCGGCGAGGCGTTCGACGCGGCCGAAGCGCACCGCATGGGCTTCGTGAATCGCGTGCTGCCGGCGGGCGAAGTCGACGGGTTCGCGGCGTCGCAGGCCGCGAAGCTGGCGGCGCTGCCGGCGTCGTCGTTGCGCGTGACGAAGAGCCTGATGAAGCGCGCGAGCCAGCAGGAACTGCAGACGCAGATGACCGAGGAAGCCGTGCATTTCGGCAAGATGCTGCTTGCGCCCGAAGCGCGCGAGGCGTTCAAGGCGTTCTTCGAGAAGCGCAAGCCGGATTTCCGGCGGTTCGACTGAGGGGTGTGCGACGCAGGCGAGCTTCGGGTGGGTTAGCCGTGAATCGTCGCTGCGCCGCTTCAATCGCTCAAGCTTGCTGCTGCCACGTGTCGTAATCGACGTAGCTGCCTTCGCGGCAGAAGCTCACGAGCCGCACGCCCGCCTCACGCGCGATCGCAATCGCGAGCGACGACGGCGCCGAGATCGTCGCGACCATCGGCACGTCGACGCGCGCGGCCTTGCGCACCAGCTCGTAGCTCGCGCGGCTCGACAGAAACACGAAACCGTCGCGCGTATCGGCGCGGTCGAGCACGAGCTGGCCGATCAGCTTGTCGAGCGCGTTGTGGCGGCCGACGTCCTCGAACGCAGAGTGAATCGCGCCTTGCGAATCACACCACGCGGCCGCGTGGAGGCCGCCCGTCAAACGAGTGAGCGCCTGGTGCTCGGGCAGCGCGCGCGCGGCGCGTGCGATCGCATCGGGCGCGAGCCGCTGCAAGAAGCCAGTGTCGGGTACACGCTGCGGTTTCAGATCCAGCAGATCGATGCTTTCGATGCCGCACACGCCGCAGCCGGTGCGCCCGGCGAGCGCGCGGCGCTTTTCCTTCAAACCGGCGAACGCCTGCTGCACGACCTGCAATTGCACCTCGGCATGCGGCAGCTCGCCGTGCCCGTGCAATTCGACCTCGATGTCCTGAATGTCGCTGCCGCGCTCGACGATCCCCTCCGAAATCGCGAAGCCGACCGCGAACGCTTCGAGATCGCGCGGCGTGCACATCATCACCGCGTGCGAGATGCCGTTGAACACGAGCGCGACCGGCCACTCCTGGCCGACGTGATCGGTGGCGGTTTCAACCGCCGCGCCGCGATGGCGGCGCACTTCGAGTTGCACCGCGCCGGGTTGTTCGTCGCTGTCGAGGGCGTGGGGCTGGCCGTCCGCCCGCCCGGTTTGGCGCCCGTTTTGCTGTCCGTTCAAGCTGCTTCACTCCTGTACCATGCCGCGCGTCAAAGGGTGCGCCGGGCTCGCCGTATGCTTCGCGGCGGCCGCCGCGCGGGGCGCCGTCGCGCGAATAAGGTTCTAAAATACCTCAAGCGACGCCCGCACGCTGTCCGCCACCGACAAGGAGCACTGACATGGGACTCAACGAAGCACCGCTTCTGTTCGACTTCGAGGTCGCGTCTTCGGAGAATTTCACTTATATCCCGATGTCGGTGCGCTTCAATCTCGACCGTTTCGGGCTGCGCATCACGCTCGCGCAGTGGCAGCAACTGCCGCTCGAAGATCGCAAGCTGCTCGCGCGTTTCCCGGTCGAAGACGACACGCAGATCGAACCGAATTTCGATCACGCGCTGTTCGAGATGCTGCGCACGCACGCGAACGTCGAACCGGAGTGGTTCACGCCGGAGGAGTCGCCGGCCTGGCGTCAAACCGACAGCGTGCCCGACGGTGTCGCGCATCAGGCGGGGCTGGCCGGTCTCGCCGCGCCGAGCGTCGCGCGCTGGGCCGAGCTCGATCCTTTCAAGCGCTATGTGCTCGCGAAGCTGTCGCGCAAGCCCGAGGCGAGCCACGATTTCGTCCCGGCGATGAAGGAATTTGAAGCGGCCGGCTAGGCGCGGCCGGCTAGGTGCGGCCGGTCAGCCGCCCCCAGCCAGGCGCCCCCACCAACTCGCAGCCTTCCCCCAAATCATCAGATTTTTTTCACGCCGACCCTCAACCCGCTTCCGATCGCTGCCGATATCCAAAGGATGGCGCGTAAAAGACTTGCATCGATGCGGCCCGACGCACCGGCAGCGAGCGCGCTCTCCCGCCCTCGGAACGATTGACGTTCGGAATCCATGAATCCTTTTCTATCGAAGCGACTGCTGATCAATATTGTGGTCGTGGTCGTCGCGGTCGGTGCAAACGCGTTCGTCGCGTACACGCAGATTCGCGGGCAGCGCGACGCCGATGCGCGCCTCGCGCGCTCGACCAGCGTGCGCCAGAACCTCGATGCGTATCACGCCGCGCTCGATAACGCGCTCGCCGCTCTGCACCGCCTGAAAGAATCGGGCAAGCCGGTGCCGCCCGACGCGGCCGCTTCGATGACGAACACACTCGCGAGCCGCGAGCAATCACTGCGCGAGGAGCTCGCGAGCGAGCCGTACATGTCGGGGGCGCTTGCCAGCCTGAGCGCGGCGCGGCACGCGTTGCAGCACGATCTCGAGGACACGCTGCGCAACCATGCGAGTGACCTGCCCGGAGCGGCAAGCGCGGCGTCGGGGGCGGCGTCGGGCGTGGCGCACGCGGCATCGACCGAAGCACCGGGGGCGGCCCCCCTCGACGCGCCATTCGAGGCATCCCTCGACCCTGCGCCGTCGAACTCGCATCTTGCCCCCGCGCTAGAGCGTGTCGAAGCCGCGCTCGCCACGTTGCGCAGCGAGGAAAACCGCTCGTTGCAGACCTCGCTCGCGGCATCGGCGAGCGACAGCGAGCGCGCGATGTTCGTGCTGCTCGTGACGATGCTCACCGGCAGCGTGCTGCTGTTCCTCACGTTCGGCGTGCGCGAGAACAGCGCGCGCGAAAAACTGCGCAGCGCCCGCGCGCTGGTGCGCAACGACGAGCGTTTTCGCAGCCTGTTCGACGATCACACCGTGCCGATGTACATCTTCGATCGCGACACGCTGTGCTTTCTCGCCGTCAACAAGGCCGCGATCCAGCAATACGGCTACACGGAAGACGAGTTTCTCGGCATGACGATCCGCGCGATCCGCCCGAACTCGGAAATCGGCCGCCTGGAGACGCACCTGCAGCGTAGCGCCGACCTCCGCCAGAGCCACACGATGGCGGGCATCTGGCGGCATCGGCGCAAGGACGGCTCGATCCTCAGCGTCAACGTGTCCTATCACGCACTGAACTTCATGGGCCGCGACGCCTCGTTCGTGCTGGCGGACGACGTGACCGACCAGATCAACGCCGAAGCCGAAGCGCAGCGTTCGAATCAGATGCTCGAAGCGGTGATCGACAACATTCCGCAGCGCATCTTCTGGAAGGACCTGAACTCGCGCTATCTCGGCTGCAACATGGCGTTCGCGCGCGATGCGGGGCTCGCGTATCCCGAACAGGTGGTCGGCAAGAGCGACGCCGACCTGGCGTGGCGCGCGTTCGCCGACCTGTTGACCGAGCACGATCGCGAAGTCGTGAGCACCGGCGTGCCCAAGATGAACTTCGAGGTCGACTTCGTGATCGACGGCTTGCACCGCACGACGGTCACGAGCAAGCTGCCGTTCACTGACGGCGGCGGTCAGGTGATCGGCGTGCTCGGCTCGTACACCGACATCACCGAGCGCAAGCGCGCCGATCTCGCGCTGCGTCTGCAAAGCCGGGCGCTCGACGCGAGCGTCAACGCGATCCTGATCACCGCGCCGTCGCCGTCGGGAAATCTGATCGAATACGTGAATCCGGCGTTCATGCGCATCACCGGCTACGATCCCGCCGAGGTGATCGGCCACGACTGCCGCGTGCTGCAACGCGACGACCGTGACCAGGAAGGCGTCGCGTTGATCCGCGAGGCGCTCGCGGCGAATCGCGAGGTCAGCGCGGTGGTGCGCAACTATCGCAAGGACGGCGCGCTGTTCTGGAATCAGCTGTTCATCGCGCCGGTGCCGAACGCGGAAGGCGTGATCACCCATCATATCGGCGTCATCAACGACGTGACCGAGCTGATCCGCTATCAGGAGCAGCTCGAATACCAGGCCAACTACGACGGCCTTACGCGGCTGCCGAACCGCAACCTGCTGCGCGACCGGCTCGAACATGCGCTCGTCGTCGCGCAGCGGCATCATTCGGGCGTCGCGGTCGTGTTCCTCGATCTCGACGGCTTCAAGAACGTCAACGACAGCCTCGGCCATAGCGTCGGCGACCGGCTGCTCGGGGTGGTCGCCGAACGGCTCGCGCGCTGCTCGCGCACCAGCGACACGGTTGCGCGTCACGGCGGCGACGAGTTCGTGATCGTGATGACCGACACCGTCGACGAGCAATCGCTGATCACGTGGATGGAGCGCGTGCGCGCGTCGATCGCCGAGCCGGTGTGGCTCGACGGCACCGAGCTGTACGTCGGCTGCAGCATGGGCGCGAGCCTGTTCCCGCAGGACGGCGAGGATGCCGAAACGCTGATGAAGAAGGCCGACGTCGCGATGTATCGCGCGAAGGACATGGGGCGCAACACGTTCCAGTTCTATCAGCCGGAGATGAACGCGAGCGCGGGCGCGCGCCTGAATCTCGAACGACGCCTGCGCCGCGCGCTGCGCGACAACGAGTTCCTGCTGCACTATCAGCCGCAAGTCGATATCGGCAGCGGACAGATCGTCGGCATCGAGGCGCTGGTGCGCTGGCACGATCCCGAGGTCGGGCTCGTGCTGCCGTCGTCGTTCATTCCGCTCGCCGAGGAAAGCGGGCTGATCGGGCCGCTGTCGGAGTGGGTGCTGCGCGAGGCGTGCCGGCAGAACAAGGCGTGGCAGGATCAGGGCTTGCCGCCGGCGCGCGTGTCGGTGAATCTGTCGGCGCGGGTGTTCCAGCAGCGTGACATCGCGAAGCTCGTGATGCAGGTGCTCGACGAGACCGGACTCGAACCGAAGTACCTCGAACTCGAGCTGACCGAAAGCACGATCATGCGCAACGCGGAAGAAGCGGTGTCGATGCTCAACGAACTGCACGCGCTCGGCATCGGTCTCGCGATCGACGACTTCGGCACCGGCTATTCGAGCCTCAGCTATCTGAAGCGCTTCCCGGTGGACCGCTTGAAGATCGACCGCTCGTTCGTGTCGGATATCGGCGTATCGGGCGACGATGAGACGATCACGTCGGCGATCATCGCGCTCGCTCATTCGCTGAAGTTGCAGGTGATCGCCGAGGGCGTGGAAACGTCGGCGCAACTCGACTTCCTGAAGGCACGCGCGTGCGACGAAATGCAGGGCTTCTATTTCGCGAAGCCGCTATCGACGGAAGCGATTTCCGAACTGCTGCACGGCGGGTTGGTGCCGGAGCTGGAGCCGGCGTGAGGGGAGCGTGACGCGGCGACGGGTGTCGCCGCGTGTCGCCGCGTGCCGCGTCCAACGCTGCTCACTGAGCCGGCGTGTCCTTGAACACCGGCAGGCTTTCCGCGAACGCGGAAAACTTCTCGAGCCGCGGATGATCGGCCTTGCTGACCGCCTCCGGCAGCATCATGTGCGTGAACTGCCAAGCTACGGCGACGGCCACGTCCGCCGCGCTGAACTGCTGCTGCGTGTCGGGCAGCGGCCCTTCGCCCAACTCGCGTTCGAGTTCGGCATAGGCGGCGAGCAGTTGCGCGCGCACGCGTTCGACCCACGGTTCATGCTGCTTCTCCTGAGGCCGCAGATTGCGCTCGTAGACGATCTGCACGCTCTTTTCGCACGCGGCGAGCGCGAGGCCCGTCAGACGCGCGGCGCGCAACGCCGCGTCGGCTTGCGTCGGGAACAGCGGGGTGGGGCCGACGAGCGTTGCCAGATACTGCAGGATCACCGTCGAGTCCATCAGGATCGCGCCGTTGTCGGCGACGAGCGTCGGCGCCTTGACGACCGGGTTGATCTTCGCGAACTGGTCGTAGGTGCGGAAAACCGAAATCGACTCGTGTTCGAAGTCGAGCGCGAGCAGCTTCATGCAGATGGCGACGCGCCGCACGTAGGGCGAGTCGAGCATACCGATCAGTTTCATCTCGTTTCCATGAGAAGAGCGACTATGGGGCGTCCCGGGCCTCGTGCGCTGATCGGCTGGAACGGCTAGCGGTGGCGCGGCGCGTGACGCGTGGAATCGCTAGCTTAAGCATCCTCGCCGGCTCAGTCCAGCGCGGGCAGCACGCGCGGACGGCGGTCGCTGTCGGTGGCGACGTAGGTGAGGATCGCTTCCGTGACCTTGACGACTTCCTGCGAGAGCCTCAACCGCTGCGCGTAGACCTCGACCGACACTGTCACCGACGTATTGCCGGTCTTCACGATATCCGCGTAAAAGCTCAGCAGATCGCCGACGAACACCGGTTGCTTGAACAGGAAAGAATTAACCGCGATCGTCGCGACCCGCCCATTCGCGCGACGGCTTGCCGGAATCGAGCCGGCGATGTCGACCTGCGCCATGATCCAGCCGCCGAACACGTCGCCATGAATGTTCGCGTCCGACGGCTGCGGCATGACGCGCAGCGCGCACGGCTTGGACGGAAGTTGAAGAAGATCGGTCATCGGGACATCCTTGGGAAACGTGTTCGAGTGTATTGACGCGCATTGACGCAATGGCTGGGCCAGTTCGACAGTAGGCCATGCAAAGCGCCGCCAGTCGGCTTCTGCGACAATAGAAAGATCAGGAATTGTACGGGAAAGCACCCAGCGAAGCGCGCGAGCCGCGCGCCGCTGCGAACTCCGGCAGCTCCACACTCTCCCCACGATTTATGCGCCGCGCTCCTTCGTCCGAACCCTCGCCGATTTCCACCGCACCCCGCAACGACTGGCAAACGATCCTGTCGCTGCTGCCATACCTTGCCACCTACAAATGGCGAGTCGGCTTCGCGCTCAGCTGCCTGATCGGCGCGAAGGTCGCGAACCTCGGCGTGCCGATCGTGATGAAGCGCATCGTCGACAGTCTCGCGTCGGTCCGGCATCTGACCGCGCTCGGCCGCGCGCAGGACGCGCCCGGCATCGTGCTGCTCGGCGGCGTCGGCTTGCTGGTGGTCGCGTATGCGGTGGCGCGGCTGTCCACTTCGTTTTTCACCGAGCTGCGCGAAATCCTGTTTTCGAAAGTCACGGAAAGCGCGGTGCGCCAACTCGCGCTGAAAGTATTCCGCCATCTGCACGGACTGTCGCTGCGCTTTCATCTGGAGCGGCAGACGGGCGGCATGTCGCGCGATATCGAACGCGGCACGCGCGGCATCACGCAGCTGATTTCCTATTCGCTGTACAGCATCCTGCCGACCCTCGTCGAAGTCGGTCTCGTGCTCGGCTTTTTCGTCGTCAAATACGAGGCCTATTACGCGATCGTCACGTTCGTCGCGCTCGCGGTGTACATCGCGTTCACGGTGAAGGTCACCGAGTGGCGCACGCACTTTCGCCGCACCATGAACGAGCTCGATTCGAAGGCGAATTCGCGCGCGATCGACTCGCTGCTCAACTACGAGACCGTCAAGTACTTCGGCAACGAGGAGTGGGAAGCGAGCCGCTACGACGAGAACCTGAAGCGCTATCGCGCGGCGGCGATCAAGTCGCAGCGTTCGCTGTCGGCGCTGAACTTCGGGCAGCAGGCGATCATCGGCACGGGGCTCGTGTTCATCCTGTGGCGCGCGACCCAGGGCGTGATGGCCGGGCGTCTGACGCTCGGCGACCTGGTGCTGATCAACACGTTCATGCTGCAGCTGTATATTCCGTTGAATTTTCTCGGCGTGGTCTATCGCGAGCTGAAGCAGAGCCTGACCGACATGGACCGCATGTTCTCGCTGCTCGGCGCACCGCGGGAAGTACCCGACGCGCCCAATGCGGTGGCTTTGCAAGTGAGCGGCGCGCAGGTGCGCTTCGACGACGTGAGCTTCGCGTACGAGCCTTCGCGGCAGATTCTGCACGGCGTGAGCTTCACGATCGCGGCCGGCACGACGACGGCGGTGGTCGGCCACAGCGGCTCGGGCAAGTCGACGCTCGCGCGGCTGCTGTTCCGCTTCTACGATCTCGACCGCGCGACGGGCGGCGCGATCCGCATCGACGGGCAGGATATTCGCGACGTCACGCAGGATTCGCTGCGCGCGTCGATCGGCATCGTGCCGCAGGACACGGTGCTGTTCAACGACTCGATCTACTACAACATCGCGTACGGTCGGCCGTCGGCGACGCGCGACGAAGTGATCGCGGCGGCGCGCGCCGCGCATATCCACGAGTTCATCGAGAGTCTGCCGAAGGGCTACGACACGCCGGTCGGCGAGCGCGGGCTCAAGCTGTCCGGCGGCGAAAAGCAGCGCGTCGCGATCGCGCGGACCATACTCAAGAATCCGCCGATCCTGTTGTTCGACGAAGCGACGTCCGCGCTCGATTCACGCTCCGAGCGCGCGATCCAGCATGAGCTCGACCTGATCGCGCGCGAACGCACGACGCTGATCATCGCGCACCGGCTGTCGACGGTCGTGCACGCGCAGCAGATCATCGTGATGGACAAAGGGCGCATCGTCGAGCGCGGCACGCACGCGGAGCTGTTGCGCGCGAACGGTTTGTTCGCGCAGATGTGGGCGCTGCAGCAGCGCGCCGCGCACACCACGGATGCGGTGGAAAGAGCGGAAGCAGTCGGGGCAGGTGAGAGCCCGGCGAAGTAAAGCTCAGCGCGCGCGCAGCAGCCGATCGAGCGCTTCCAGCTGCGCCTGGGTGCCGATGTTCTCCCACAAGCCTTCGTACAGCTCGCCGCTCGCGAGCCCACGCGCGATGGTCGCGCGGTAATACGGGCTCAGCGCGCGCCGCGTGCCGCGCGGCAGATCGCGGAACATGCGCGTGTCGTACAGACCGAAACTGCCGAACGTGAGGCGCGGCTGCGCGTCGAGCGACAGCACGCCATCGACGAGACCAAAGTCGCCGTTCGGGTGAAACGCCGGGTTCGGCACCATCACCAGATGCATGCCGGGCTCGGGCAGCGCCTTCAGCCGGCCGGCGTGCGCGTGCAGCGCGGCGTAGTCGTACTCGGTGTACACGTCTCCGGCCACCGCGACGAACAACTGATCCGCGCCCTCGTCGGTCAGTAGCGGCAGCGCCTGCGCGATGCCGCCCGCGGTCTCCAGCGCCTCGTGCTCGGGCGAATAGCGCAGCTCGACCTGCCAGCGCGAACCGTCGCCGAGCGCGGCTTCGAGCTGCGCGCCGAGCCACGCATGATTGATCACGATGCTACGGATGCCGGCCCGCGCGAGCCGTTCGATCTGCCATACGATCAGCGGCTTGCCGCCCACTTCGAGCAAGGGCTTCGGGCAGGCGTCGGTCAACGGACGCATGCGCTCGCCGCGGCCCGCGGCGAAAATCATCGCTTTCTTTACGGACATCGTCATCGGTCAGAAGGTGTAGCCGATTTCCTGCGCGCGGCCGTCGAGGTCGTCGAGCAGTTTCGCGAACCCGCGCAGCGGCGTGTAACGCTCCGCCACCTTGCGTGCATAGCCGATGAAGCGCGGCAGGTCGTTCATGTAATGCGCCTTGCCGTCGCGGTAGTTGATGCGGCAGAACAGGCCGAGCACCTTGATGTGCCGCTGCAGCCCCATCCATTCGAGCTGGCGGTAGAACTCGCCGAAATCGGCATCGACCGGCAGGCCGGCTTTTTTGGCGCGCTCCCAGTAGTACGCGAAGCAGTCGAGCTCGAACTCCTCGTCCCAGCTGAGGAACGCGTCGCGCAGCAGCGACACGACGTCGTACGTGATCGGCCCGTACACCGCGTCCTGGAAGTCGAGCACGCCTGGGTTCGGCTCGGCGATCATCAGATTGCGCGGCATGAAATCGCGCAGCATGAAGCTTTGCGGCTGCGCGCGCGCGCTCGCGATCAGCAGCGCGAACGTGCGATCGAGCAGCGCGCGCGTGGCGGCATCGACCTCGCGGCCAAGGTGCCGGCCGATGAACCACTCGGGCATCAGTTCCATCTCGCGGTGCAGGAACGCTTCGTCGAAGGGCGGCAGCACGTCTTCGCGCGAGCTGAGCTGCCAGCGGATCAGCGCGTCGAGCGCGTCGCGCATCAGCGCGCGAGCCGCGCGCGTGTCGCCCGCGGCCTGCGCGTCGGTCAGCGCGCCCAGATACGACGCGGTGCCGAGATCGGTGACGAGCATGAAGCCCGCGTCGAAGTCGACCTCGAGCACGCGCGGCACGTGCACGCCGGCGGCGGCGAGCAATTGCGCGATCTGTGCGAATTCGCGGCATTTTTCGGGCGGTGGCGCGTCGACGGCGATCAGCGTGGCCGCGCCGTTGCCTTGCGCCGCCTTACCGGCGAGCCGGAAATAACGGCGGAAACTGGCGTCGGACGAGGCCGGAACGAGGGTGTCGGGCTCGAGCGCATGGCGCGCCGCGTGGCTTTGCAGCCAGGCCTTGAGCAGGGAGAGACGGGTGTCGGTGAAATCTTGGGTGGAAGGCAGCGTCATGAAAAGCGGCGGCAAATTCTTGGGGACAACGTCTTGCCATATAATACCCCACGACTTTTTTGACGCGACTCACACGCCAGCTTTCGCGTGCTCCGTTTCACCGCCCGCCTTATTACTCGGCAAATTGGGAATCCAGACGTGCAGCCGACTCTTCCGGTCGCGGTGTGCAGGCGGTGGATCGTGACGACGGAAGCTTGCGCACGGGTCGACTCGCCAAACGATACATGCCGCCCAGACAGCTTTCCGATACCACTCCTTCCTGTGCAGTAGTGCCGCGCAAAAGGCGGCTCGTCGCGGCGCTGATCGCCGTTCCGGGCCTGATGCCCGCGCTTGCGCACGCCCAGCTGGTGGGGGAAGCTGCGCAACCGCAGGCGGTCTACCCGCCGTGGGGCATGCAGCTTGCGCCGCAGCTCGAGGATCATCCGTTGCAAACGGGCCAGCGGCCGGCCACCTTCGTGCTCGGCGACCACGCGAGCGGCACGATCGACCAGGATCTGGCCGCCAAGGGCTCGGCGGAAGTGCGGCACAACACATCCGTGATCAAGGCCGACGCCCTGCACTACGATCAGGACACGGACATGGCCGATGCGTACGGCAATGTCCACGTGATCAATACCGGCAATACCTTCATCGGACCCGAAGCGCATCTGCGCGTCGATTCGACCGAAGGCTTCATGACCGCGCCGAAGTACCACTTCACGCTGACGGGCGGCTCGGGCAGCGCGCAGCGCGTCGACCTGCTCGACGCCGAGCGCTCCGTGTTCACGAAGGGCACCTACACGGCCTGCGCGTGCACGGACAATCCGGCCTGGTACATCAAGGGCAGCGAGTTCGATTTCGACACCGGCGCCGACGAAGGCGTCGCCTACAACAGCGTGCTGTTCTTCCAGGGCGTGCCGGTGTTCGCGTCGCCATGGCTGTCGTTCCCGCTGTCGGGCGATCGGCGCAGCGGCCTGTTGCCGCCCACGTTCTCGCTGAGCTCGACGAACGGTTTCGAGCTGTCGGTGCCGTATTACTTCAACATCGCGCCGAATCGCGATCTGACGGTCACGCCGCGTCTGATCTCGAAGCGCGGTGTGCAGTTGCAGAGCACGTTCCGCTATCTGTCGCCGACGTATTCCGGGTCGATCACCGGTGAATTTCTGCCCGACGATCGCCTGACGAAGACCAACCGCTACGCGCTGTACATCCAGCACAACCAGAATTTCGGTAACGGCTTCGGCGGCTACATCTATTACAACAAGGTTTCGGACAACACCTATCCGGAAGACCTGTCGTCGTCGGTCAACCAGTTCATGAACGGCACCCAGCTCCTGTATCAGCAGGAAGCCGGGTTGACCTACAACAACGGACCGTGGTCCGTGCTCGCGCGCGAGCAGCACTGGCAGACGCTGGAGCCGTCGGTCGCGCCGTACGGCCGCCAGCCGCAGTTGAACGTCAAGTACGCGAAGTACAACATCGGCGGCTTCGATTTCGGTGCCGAAGCCGACTACACGAACTTCCGCATCACCACCGCGGATCTGAGCGAAGGCCAGCGGGTGCTGTTCAACCCGTACCTGTCGTATTCGGTGGTGGGGCCGGGCTACTTCGTCACGCCGAAGGTGCAGTGGCACTTTGCGTCGTACAACCTGAACAACATCGGCACCGATCTGGCGAACGTGCCGGGGGCGCAGAAGAATTTCACCGAGTCGATTCCGACCTTCACGTTCGACACGGGACTGACGTTCGAGCGCTCGGTGCGCATTTTCGGCGCGGACTATATTCAGACGCTGGAGCCGCGCCTGTACTACGTGTACACGCCGTACCGCAATCAGAACAACGCGCCGCTGTTCGATACCGCCGAATCCGACTTCGGTCTCGCGGAAATCTTCACGCCGAATACGTTCGTCGGTAACGACCGGATCGCCGATGCGAACCGCCTGACCGCCGGTCTCACCACGCGCTTCATCAACCCGTCCACCGGCGACGAGCGCGCGCGCTTCGTGATCGCGCAGCAGTATTACTTCCGGGATCAGCGCGTTACGCTGACGCCGACCCAGACCAGTACCCAGGCCACGCACTCGGACCTGATCGCGGGAGCGTCGATCAAGCTGGGCGCCGGTTTCGCTTCGGAAACGGCGTTCCAATATAATGCGGACAATAACCAGCTCACGAAGACGAGTGTCGGCTTCGGGTTCAGTCCGGCGAGCGGCAAGGTCGTCAACGTCGCGTACCGCTACACGCGCGCCAACACCACGCTCGACAACCAGCCGATCAATCAGGTGCTGATTTCGGGCCAATGGCCGCTGACGCACCGGATGTACGGTGTCGGCCGGTTCAACTACGATCTGGGTGGCCACCGTGTCGTCGACGGCCTGGTCGGCCTGCAATACGACGCGGACTGCTGGACGCTCGGCGCCGGCATCCAGCGCTACGCGAACGGCCTGAACTCGTCGGGACAGAATCAGTCGAGCACACGGTTTCTGGCGCAGTTGACGTTCAAGGGCTTGTCGAGCGTCGACAACGGGCTGATGACCGCGTTCCGCAGCAGTGTGGCCGGCTACATGCCGTTGCCGCCACCGCCACCGCCGGAGTCGCGGTTCACCAACTACGAATGACGCTCGCCCGGTCATTCACGGCTTGCGAAAAGACGGGCGAAGCGCCCGACATCATTGGAGTATCTGTGGCAATCATGAAACAGCTTCGCTTGGCAATACTCGCGGCGGGTCTCGTCGCCGCGGCGTCCTTCCTTCCAGTCGCGTCGGTACAGGCGCAGGCATTGGCCGGCAATAGCGGCCAGACGGTGGACACCATCGCCGCAGTGGTCAACAACGGTGTCATCACGCAGCGCGAGCTCGACGAGCGGGTCGGTCTGATCGCGCACCGGCTGAACCAGCAGAACGCTCCGGTGCCGCCGACGGACCAGTTGCGCCAGCAGGTGCTCACGCAGATGGTGCTCGAGCGCATCCAGCTGCAGAAGGCCAAGGAAGACGGCATCACCGTCGACGACGCGGCCGTGCAGCGCACGCTCGAGCGTCTCGCGCAGGCGAACAACATGTCGCTGGCCATGTACCGCGCGCGCATCGAGGCGCAAGGCGTGCCCTGGACCACTTTCACGAGCGACGCGCGCACGGAGCTGACGCTGTCGCGTCTGCGCGAGAAGGAAGTGGATAGCAAGATCACGGTGACGGACGCCGAGGTCGCGAACTATATCGCCAGCCAGCGCGGTCCGGGCGCCGGCCAGACGAACGACCTGCACATGCAGCACATTTTCGTGAAGGCGCCGCTCAACGCCTCGGAGACCGACATCGAGGCGGCGCAGAAGAAGGCCGCGGCTCTGCTCGCCGAAGCGAAGGGCGGCGCGAATTTCGAAAAGCTTGCGAAAGCCAATTCGCAGGCGCCGGACGCGTCGAAGAACGGCGGCGATCTCGGCTTCCTCGCGCCGTCGAAGCTGCCGCCCGAGTTCGTGAAGGCCGCGTCGGCACTGCGTCCGGGCGAGATCGATCCGGATCTGATCCGCACCAACGACGGCTTCGAGATCGTGCGTCTGGTCGAGCGCCGTGCCGGCCAGGGCACCAGCGCGGACGCGCCGAAGCTCGTGCAGACGCACGTGCGCCATATTCTGCTGCGCGTCGGCGACGGTCAGTCCGAACCGCAGGCACGCCAGAAGCTGCTCGACATCCGCAACCAGATCGCCGCCGGCGGCGACTTCGCGAAGTTCGCGCGCACCTACTCGCAGGACGGCTCGGCGTCGCAAGGCGGTGACCTCGGCTGGGTCAGCCCGGGCGAGACGGTGCCCGAGTTCGAGCGCGCAATGAACTCGCTGCAGGACGGTCAGATCAGCGAACCGGTGCGCAGCGAATACGGCTACCACCTGATTCAGGTGCTCGGCCGCCGCGATGCGCAAGGCTCGATTGCGCAGCAGATGGATCTCGCGCGTCAGGCCATCGGCCAGCGCAAGGCGGAACAGGCATATGCCGACTGGCTGCGCGAGCTGCGCGATACCGCGTACGTCGAAGTGAAGCCGGCCACGGCGAACGTGCAATAACAGAGTCAATGCGATGACGAGCGCTGCCCAGCCCACCCACCGCCCGCTGCAGATCGCGATCACGACCGGCGAGCCCGCCGGCGTCGGTCCCGAGCTGACCGCGCAGGCGCTGGCCGGCGCGGCGGCGCACTGGCCTCAGGCGCAGTTCACCGTGCTCGGTGATGCGCAACTGCTCGCTGAGCGCGCGCGCGCGGTCGGCGTCGATTGGGCGGCGCTGCTCGCGCCAGGCCCGCGCGTGCGGCTCGAACATCACTCGCTTGGCGCACCAGCGCAGGCTGGCAAGCTCGACGCCGCGAACGGCCGCTATGTGCTCGATCTGCTCGATGCGGCGATCGAGGGCGCGGTGGCCGGCAGGTTCGACGCGATCGTCACCGCGCCGCTGCAAAAAAGCACGATCAACGACGCCGGTGTGCCGTTTACCGGCCACACCGAATATCTGGCCGAGCGCACCCATACGCCGCGCGTCGTGATGATGCTTGCGGGCACCGGCAAGCGGCCGCTGCGCGTCGCGCTTGCGACCACGCATCTGCCGTTGAAGGACGTGTCGGCGGCTTTGACGATCGAAAGCCTCGTCGCGACGCTGCGCATCATCGATCACGACCTGCGTCATCACTTCGGCTTGCCCGCGCCGCGCATCCTCGTGACGGGGCTCAATCCGCACGCTGGCGAAAACGGCTATCTGGGCCGCGAGGAAATCGACGTGATCACGCCGGCGTTGCGGCAGGTGAACGGCGAGGGCGTCGACGCGCGCGGTCCGTATCCGGCCGACACGCTGTTCCAGCCGCGTTATCTCGACGAAGCCGACTGCGTGCTCGCGATGTTCCACGACCAGGGCCTGCCGGTGCTGAAATTCGCGACGTTCGGCGAAGGGATCAACGTGACGCTCGGCCTGCCGATCATCCGCACGTCGGTCGATCACGGCACCGCGCTCGATCTGGCCGGCACCGGCCGCGCCGACGCGGGTAGCCTGATGGCCGCTATCGACACGGCGGTGTCGATGGCGCAGCATCGTCGCGCGGGCTGAGGCGCGGGTAGCGTGAGCGGTCGCGGTGCTCGTGACGCGCCGCGTGGCGTCGTGTTTCCACCGTGACGTCTTTCATTCTCAAGCAGTTTTCTTTCTAGCGTTTCTCCGATGTCCACCAGCAGACAGCAAGGCCGGCACCAGGGCCATCTCGCGCGCAAGCGTTTCGGTCAGAACTTCCTGGTCGACATGGGCGTGATCGATTCGATCGTCGACGTGATCCGGCCGCAGCGCGGCGAGCGCATGGTCGAGATCGGGCCGGGCCTCGGCGCGCTGACCGAGCCGCTGATCGAGCGGCTCGCGACGCCCGACACGCCGCTGCACGCGGTCGAACTCGACCGCGATCTGATCGGCCGTCTGAAGACGAAGTTCGGCAACCTGCTCGAACTGCACGCGGGCGACGCGCTCGAGTTCGACTTCGGCTCGCTCGCGGCACCGGGCGACAAGGCGTCGCTGCGCATCGTCGGCAATCTGCCGTACAACATTTCGAGCCCGCTGCTGTTTCATCTGGCGACGTTCGCGGAGCGCGTGATCGATCAGCACTTCATGCTGCAG
Organism: Paraburkholderia sp. 35.1; assembly: GCF_050436525.1. Classification (NCBI taxonomy): domain Bacteria; kingdom Pseudomonadati; phylum Pseudomonadota; class Betaproteobacteria; order Burkholderiales; family Burkholderiaceae; genus Paraburkholderia; species Paraburkholderia sp. 35.1. The sequence continues at coordinate 2,397,452 of NZ_JBNDMJ010000003.1, forward strand.
AACGAGGTGGTCGAGCGGATGGTGGCGGAGCCGGGCACGAAGGCGTTCAGTCGCCTGTCGGTGATGCTGCAGTACCGCTACGTGATCGACAAGCAGCTCGACGTGCCGCCCGAGTCGTTCCAGCCGCCGCCGAAGGTCGATTCGGCGATCGTGCGGATGATTCCGTACGAGCGGCACGAACTGCCGGTGGTCGACGAAAGCGTGCTCGGCGGGGTGGTGACGGCGGCGTTCTCGCAGCGTCGCAAGATGTTGCGCAACACGCTTGCCGCGCTGCGCGACACCGTCGATTTCGACGCGCTCGGCTTCGATCTGCAACGCCGCGCGGAGGACGTGCCGGTCGCCGAATACGTGAGTGTGGCGCAGGCGGTGGCGGCGCGCTCGGCCGCTGCGGCGGAATAGACTCGACGCTCGACGGCGGAGGGTGCCGTCGTCGAGCCCGCTTACCGTTTCGCCGGCGCGTTGACGAGCGCGATGCCGGTCAGCACCAGCAGCGCGGCGATCAGAAAGCGCGCGCTGAACGACTCGCCGAGCAGGAGCACGCCGAAGGTGACGCCGAACAGCGGCGTCAGAAACGAAAACACCGACAGCCTCGACGCGATGTAACGCGTCAACAGCCAGAACCACAACAGATAGCTGACGAACGCGACGATCACGGCTTGATACGCGAGGCTCGCGAGCGCGAGCGGCGTCACGCTTTCCACGCGCACCTCGCCGAGCCCCAGCGCCAGCGCGAGCAGCACCACCGCCGACACAGTCAGCTGATAGAACAGCGTCTTGCTCGCGCTCGTCCGCGCGAGCCGCGAGCCGCGCACGATCACCGTGGTCGCGGCCCACGCGATGCCGCCGAGCACGCCGAGCGCATCGCCGGCCGCGCCCGCGAGCGTCGAGCCGTAGGCCGCGCTTGCAGCCGTGCCCGCGTCCGTGTGCAGGAAGCCGTCCGCGAACGCGAGCGCCATCCCCGCGAACGCGACGACAATGCCGAGCCACTGGATGCGCCGCATGCGTTCGCCATCGACGAACCAGTGCAGGCCGAGTGCCGTGAAACACGGCGCCGTGTACAGAAAGACCGCCATGCGCGACGCGCTCGTCAGCGTCAGGCCGAGAAAGATGCAGACGAACTCGGCCGCGAACAGCACGCCCGCAAGCAGGCCCGCGCCGAGCGTGCCGTCATCGCGAAAGAGCGGCGTGCCGCGCGAGCGTGCCCATGCCCACACGAGCAGCGCCGCGATCGTCGAGCGCAGTCCCGCCTGAAAGACCGGCGGCACCGCCGCATTGGTGGTCTTGATCGCGACTTGCTGCAGCCCCCAGATTGCGCACAGGCCGATCATCAACAGGATCGCGAAGCTATCCGGGGCGCGGCGCGCGGGCAGGGCGGTGGTCGTGCTCATGGCGGTGTGGTGAAGAGGTGGAGAGTGCACGGCGAGCCGGTCGGTCCGGTGCGCGGCGAAAACGCCGAGCGTCAGTAGTCGGCGTTTTTTGATGGCGTCGGCACGAGGCAAGATTGCGGGCGAATTCGCCCGGCGTCAATTCGCCGGGTGCAACGTGAAGCCGGGCTGTGTTTTCATCGTTCTGGCTGACAGCGCGACTCGTGCTCGCCACCGGACGTCAGTCGACTCGCCTCTTCTTCTGTATCAGCTCGATCTTGTACCCGTCCGGATCGGCGACGAAGGCGATGACAGTCGTGCCGTGTTTCATGGGCCCAGCTTCGCGTGTAACGACACCGCCGCGTTTCTTCACTTCTTCGCATGCCGCATAGGCGTCGTCGACTTCGAGGGCGATGTGACCGTAGCCGGTTCCGAGGTCGTACTTGCTCGTGTCCCAGTTGTACGTCAGTTCGATCGCCGCGCCTTCGGATTCGTCCTCGTAACCGACGAATGCGAGGGTGAACTTCCCGTCCGGGTAGTCGTTCTTTCGAAGCAGGCGCATTCCTAGAACTTCGGTGTAGAACCGGATCGATGCGTCCAGATCACCGACTCGAAGCATGGTATGCAAGATTCGCATGAGGACTCCTTTGATAGTTTGTCGATAAATGCGTCGACCTGCGGCAATTGTAAATGATTGCCGTATAGCTTGAGCCCGCAGCCGCGCCGCCCGCCCGGCCCACTGCGGACTCGATGCGCATCGTGGAATTCGATCGGATCTATTTGAACAAAAAAGTATGGGCAATAAGGGTTTGTGTGCGGTTGCCGGTTTGATATTAGTGTCCAACACTCAGCATCAATCCGGTTCGTCAGATAGCAGTCTGATATATCGGACAATCGATGCGTGACCCGGCGATTCGTTGAGCGTGCAGACAGGCGCTGAAGCCGATTCGTCCGCTCCGGACCACTCTTCTCCGCTTAGGACCCTGCCATGAAGCTTGCCAAACGAGGCGCCCAAGCCGCCTTTCTGTTCGCTGTTGCCGGATTGCTCGCCATCACCGGCTGCACCAAGGTTGCCACGCCAGGGCAGAGCGCAGCGGCATCCCCCTCGACGCTTCAGGCCGTGCTGCAGCGAGGCACGCTGCGCGTCGGCGACTGCCTGACGTTCGCGCCGTTCGGGTTCTATAACAAGGACGGCCAACCAGACGGCTATGACGTGGACCTCGCGAAGGAACTCGCGAAGCAGATGGGCGTGAAGCTCGAGGTCGTGAATACGACGAGCGCGAACCGGATTCCGAATCTGCAGACCAGCAAAGTGGATGTCGTGTTCTGCAACTTCACGCGTAATCTGGAGCGCGCGAAGGTAATCGAATTCACGACCCCCTACGTGGTTGCCAGCGAAGCACTGCTGGTCAGAAAAAATAGTGGCGTTCAGTCGATCAAGGACATGGGCGGTCGCACGATTGCGACGGTCAAGGGCTCGACCAATGGCGACGAAGTGCGCTCGCTGAATATCCCGATCAAGATCCAGGAATACGACAGCTCGCAGGCCGCGATTCTTGCTGTCAAGCAGGGACAGGCCGACGCGATGATCGAGGACAACAACTTTCTCGCGTATCAGGCCAAGCTCGATCCTGAACTTGCCGTCACGAACGAAGCGCTGGTCCCGCTCGAATACAACGCGTTCGGTGTCAAGGCCGGCGATCAGGAATGGCTCAACTACCTGAATCTGTTCCTCTTCAACGTCAATGCGTCGAAGCTCAACGCGCAGCTCTACAACAAGTGGTTCGGCACCGATCCGCGCTACCCGCTCAATCCGCAGTTTTGAGGAGCGGGAGATGCCGATATCTATTGAAACCCGAACGATGCGGAGGGTGAGATGAGTTACGAGTGGCTCACTCTGTGGGGCTACGTGCCCGAGTTTTTGAGCGCGAGCTGGCTGACGTTGCAAGTGACCGTGCTGGCATTCGTACTGGCGCTAGTCCTCGGCTTGTTGACCGCGCTTGCCAGCGTTTCTGCGCTCGCGCCATTTCGGTTGATTGCTCGCGGCTACGTTGAAATCATCCGCAACACGCCTGTTCTCCTGCAGATTTTCATCGTTTTCTTCGGTCTGCCGTCGGCGGGTATTTCGCTCGACGCATACTGGGCGGGCGTCATTGCGCTCGGCGTCAACGTCGGTGCTTATCTATCGGAAGTGTTCCGCGCCGGCATACAGTCGGTGCCGCGCGGCCAACTCGAGGCCGCCGGCATTCTCGGTCTCGAACGCGCGCAGATCTTCGTCGAGGTCGTGCTACCGCAGGCGACGCGCGCGGTCTATCCGGCCATCGTCAACTACCTGATCCAGTTGCTGCTCGGTACGTCGCTGCTGTCCGCCATTGCGTTGCCGGAGTTGACCGGCACTGCGACCGTGATCAACTCGCGGACGCTTCTCTACCTTCAGACGTTCAGCGTGACGCTCGTCGCGTATCTCGTGCTCAGTAACGTACTGTCCTGGCTTGCGGGCCAGCTCGGAGCGCGGATCTTTCATCCTCCCCTCGTCATGCCGGCGCGCACCGGTTTCAGGACCGGCTTTATGCGCCGGACGAAACGGGCCTGATTCCCGGATTGGAGTTGGATCATGTCAGTCGAATTGCTGAAAACCAGTTTCTCAATCCTGCTGCAGGGTCTGGTGACGACGCTGTTGCTTTCCATTGCGTCCATCGTGGGCAGCACCCTGATCGGCCTGTTCGCCGCGGTCTTGCGGTCGTTCGGACCGTGGGGCACAGGCCGCCTTGCCAGACTCTATACGGAGCTGTTTCGCGGCACGCCGGTACTCATCACGCTGATGTTCATCTATTTCGGCGTGTCGTACTTCGGTTACGCGATCGACGTCTTCGCAGCCGGCGTCATCGGCTTGAGCATCTATCAGGGCGCCTACATCGCCGAAATCTTCCGCTCGGGGATCGAGGCGGTACCCAAAGGTCAATGGGAGGTATCTCAGATCCTCGGCCTCACGCGGGCTCAGTCGTTCTCGTTCGTCGTGCTGCCTCAGACGGGAAAGATCGTGTTGCCGCCTCTCGTCGGTCAGTATCTGTCGCTCATCAAGGACACGTCGATCGTCAGCATGATCGGAATGTCCGAGTTGATGCACGGTGGCCAGGCCATCGTCGACCGGGTCGGAAAGCCCGTGGAAATCTACGGACTCGTCGCCCTCATTTACTTCGCCGTGTGCTTCCCGCTCTCGCAATGGGTGCGCCACCATGACCGCAGGAGATTGTCGTGAGTAACCAAAGCCAAACCAGACCCATCATTTCACTGACGGGCGTCAGCAAAGCATTCGGTTCGACTCGGGTGTTGAACGAAATCAATCTCGGGGTTCGCTCGGGCGAAGTGCTGGTGCTCATTGGCGCGTCCGGCTCGGGTAAGAGCACGGTCTTGCGAATCATGGCGGGATTGGAGACCACCGATTCCGGCGAGGTGTGGGTCAACGATGTGCCCATGCATGATCCGCGCCGAGCGCGAGAGATTCGTGGCCATGTCGGCATGGTCTTCCAGCAGTTCAATCTGTTTCCTCACAAGACCGCGCTCGGCAATGTCACGCTCGCGCTTATCAAGGCACGCCGCATGAGTCCGGACGACGCGCGCAAGCGCGCCATGGACACACTCGACCGTGTCGGGCTCGCGGACCGCGCGGCACACTATCCAAGCCAGTTGTCGGGCGGTCAGCAGCAACGCGTGGCAATTGCGCGAGCGCTCGCGGTCGAGCCCGGCATCATGTTCTTCGACGAGGCGACGTCCGCGCTGGATCCGGAGCTGGTCGGCGAGGTCACCGAGGTGATGCGTGGGCTCGCGCGCGACGGCATGACGATGGTCGTCGTCACGCATGAAATGGGCTTTGCCCGCAAGACCGCCGACCGCGTCGTCTTCATGGACAAGGGCGTCATCGCCGAGCAGGGCGATCCGGAACAGATCTTCGTCAATCCCGCGAACGAACGCACGCGGCAATTTCTGCACAGAGTCCTCGACCATTGACCTGTCGCGGCCTGAAAGTCGCTTTCGCGGGTCTGCCGCGCGATAAACTCACGTCGCTTGAAAGACAACCGGTCGGATGAACGCTTTACGGAGTGAACGCATGGCTGTAACAGAATCGTCTCGGGCGAGAGGCGTGGATCGCGTCATCGCGATGTTCCGGCAATTGCACGTCGCCCAACGCCCGCTGACCATGCGCGAATTAATCGAGGCGACCGGCGCGCCGCGTTCGAGCATTTACGAGCTGGTCGCGATTCTCGCGGAAGTGGGCTGGCTCGAGACGGCCGCGGATGGGAGCGTGTTCTTCGGGCGCGAGATGCACTACTACGGGTCCGACTATGCAACGCACAACGATCTGATTAGCCGCGCGCATCAATCCATTCTGGCATTGGTACGGAAGTACGACGAGACCACGCAGCTGTGCATGCTGGAAGGCAACAAGTACACGGTCGTGTTATCCGAGAACAGTGCCCGGCCATTCAACATCAGTTCGGACATCGGCGTGAGAGTGCCGATTCCGTGGACCGCCACGGGACGTCTGCTGCTAGGTCACCTGAATGCCGACGAGATTCGCGCGCTCATTCCGGCCGAAGATTTCATCCTCGACAACGGGGTGAATATCGAATTCGACGAATTCCTGAACGACGTGCAGGCCGCAAAAGAACGAGGCTACTGCTGCACCGAAGGACTCTCGAATGCGTTCAGGCTTTGTATGGCAGCGCCGATTCGCGACCGTGCGGGACTGCCGATTGCGGCGCTGTGTTTCATGACCGGTCGCGACACGAGCCCGGACAGGCGCGGCGTGATGCTCGACGATCTGTTGCAGTCCGCGAAAGCGCTCTCGCATAGATAGCGCCCGGCCTCAAAGCGTCGGCAACAGCTCCGGCGGATGCGACTTCAGTGTCTGCCGCGCCTCGCGAAATTCCGGAAAAATCGATTCGACCGTCTGCCAGAAGCGCGGACTGTGATTCATCTCGCGCAGATGCGACAGCTCGTGCGCGACGACGTAGTCGATGATCGACAGCGGAAAGTGGATGAGCCGCCAGTTCAGGCGGATTTTGCCGTCGCTCGAACAACTGCCCCAGCGCGTCGCCGCCGAAGACAAGGCATACGCGCGATAGTTGACGCCCAGCTTCTGCGCGTAGATCGCCAGACGCTCGCCGAACAGCCGCTTCGCTTCTCCTTGCAGCCAGCCCTGCACGCGATCCTTGATCTGCTGCGGGTCGGCTTGCAACGGCAGCGGCAATTGCAGCGCGCCGTGCTCGGCGCTGAACGCGAGCATGCCTTGCGGCGCGCCGAGCGTCACGCGCACCGGCTGACCGAGGTAGGGCACTTCGGCGCCGTCTTGCCAGTCGATCTTCGGCAATGCACGCTGCTCGACGCGCGTTTGCCATTCGATCAGCTTCGTAAAAATCCAACGCTGTTTTTCGGTGATCGCGGTTTCGATATCGGCGAGCGTGACCCAGCGCGGCGCGGTGATCGTGAGGCCGGTGCTGTCGATCGCAAAGCCGATCGAGCGGCGCGCGGAACGCTTGAGCGCGTAATGCAGCGTGCGTGAACCGATGGCGAGACTGCGCAGCTTGCTGCCGTCCGGCGCGAGCGGCGCGACGGGCGGCCGGGCCGGCGCTGAGCCAGATGAACCCGGCGCGGAAGGTGAAGGAGACGACGACGTCGACCCCGGCTCGGCGAAGAGCGGGAGATCGAGCTGCCGGTTTTCGAGCGCCGCGGCGGGCTGCGGCGTAGGAGACTTCTGCATCGGCTTCGCTTCGCGCAATACGCCTTCGGAGTTCGAGGGCGTGGCGCGTCAGATGGGCGCGGCGGCGGAATCGTTAGCCGCCGCGCTGTAGGCAGTCGGATCGATGCGGCGCATCTCGGCTTCGATCCACTGCTCGACGCGCGTGTTCACTTCGTCGGGCGTGAGCCCCGTCGTGTCGATCGGCTTGCCAATCGACACCGTGACTATACCCGGATATTTAAGAAACGAGTTGCGCGGCCATACGCGGCCCGCGTTGTGCGCGATCGGCACGACGGGGGCACCGCTCGCGATCGCGAAGCGCGCGCCGCCGGTCTTGTACTTGCCCTGCTTGCCGGTCGGCGTGCGCGTGCCTTCCGGAAACATGATGACCCATGCGCCTTCGGCCATGCGGGCCTTGCCCTGGTTCGTGACCGATACGAACGCGTATTTGCCTTCCTTGCGGTTGATGTGAACCATCTTCAGCATGCCGAGCGCCCAGCCGAAGAACGGCACATACAAGAGCTCGCGCTTGAACACGTAGCACAGCGGGCGCGGCATGATCGCCGGAAACGCGAGCGTTTCCCACGCCGACTGGTGCTTCGACAGCAGCACGGCCGGGCCGTTGGGCAGATTCTCGAAACCTTCGATGCGGTAGCGGATGCCGTTCAGGTAGCGCACCGTCCACAGCGTCAGACGACACCAGCCGGCCGCCATCCAGTAGCGGTTTTCCGCGCGCAGGAACGGAAACGCGATGAAGCACGCGGTCGCGTACGGCACCGTGAACACAACGAAATAAATCAGCAGCAGCAGGGAACGGATAAAGCGCATCGGCGTGGTCGGTGGGGGGTGGGAGCGCGGTGCGCGCGTTTATTCCTGAGCGTCGGCGAGAAAGTCGAGCGCGAACGCGCGCAGGTCGTCGTGCACGATCGTGCCTTCGGGCAAGCCGCCCGCGGCGAGGGTCTTGCGGCCCTTGCCGGTCAGCACCAGATGCACCGGGTGACCGAGCGCAGCGCCCGCCTGCAGATCGCGCAGAGAATCGCCGACCGTCGGCGTATGCGCCGGATCGACCTCGAAACGCTCGGTGATCATCTTCAGCATGCCGGGCTTCGGCTTGCGGCATTCGCAGTGATCTTCCGCCGTGTGCGGGCAGAAGAACACCGCTTCGATGCGCGCGCCGACCGCTGCCGCCATCCGGTGCATCTTCAGATGCATCGCGTTCAACGCATCCATGTCGAACAGACCGCGGCCGATGCCCGACTGGTTCGTCGCGACTGCGACGCGATAGCCGGCGTGGTTCAGGCGTGCGATCGCTTCCAGCGAGCCGGGCAGCGCGACCCATTCGTCCGGCGACTTGATGAACGCGTCGGAGTCGACGTTGATCACACCGTCGCGGTCGAGGATCACCACTTTCTTGATCGGCATGGCGCGGTGCTCAGGCGGCGAGTCGGGAAATATCGGCGACGCAGTTCATCTGCTGATGCAGCGCGCCGAGCAGAGCCAGACGGTTCGCGCGCAACGCGGGGTCTTCGGCGTTGACCATCACGTCGTTGAAGAACGTGTCCACCGGTTCGCGCAGCGCGGCCAGCGCCGTCAGCGCGCCGGTGTAGTCGCGCACGGCCAGTTGCGATTGCACGCGCGGCGTGACCTGTTCGAGCTGCGCGTTGAGCGCCTTCTCCGCTGCCTCGGTGAGCAAGCTGGGCTGCACGCTGCCGTTCGTCACGCCTGCCGACTTCTTCAGGATGTTCGAGATACGCTTGTTGGCCGCCGCGAGCGACGCCGCTTCGGCGAGTGACGCGAACTCGCGCACCGCGTCGAGGCGCGCGACGAGGTCGTCGAGCCGCGTCGGGTTCAGCGCGAGCACCGCGTCGATTTCGCCGGCCGCGTAGCCGCGTTCGCGCAGCAGGCCGCGCAGGCGGTCCATGCTGAATTCGTAGATCGCGTCGGTCGAATCGGCGACGTTCGGAACGCCGGCGAATTGCGCATAAGCGATGCGCAGCAGCTCGACGAAGTCGACGTTCAACTGTTTCTCGATCAGAATGCGCAGCACGCCGAGCGCATGGCGGCGCAGCGCGAACGGGTCTTTCTCGCCGGTGGGCTGCAGGCCGATGCCCCAGATGCCGACCAGCGTTTCGAGCTTGTCGGCGAGCGCGACGACGGTGCCGGTCGCGGTGGTGGGCAAGGCGTCGCCCGAGAAGCGCGGCTGGTAGTGTTCCGAGCATGCGAGCGCGACTTCTTCCGGCTCGCCGTCGTGGCGCGCGTAGTACGTGCCCATCGTGCCTTGCAGCTCGGGGAATTCGCCGACCATGTCGGTGATCAGGTCGGCTTTCGCGAGGCGCGCGGCGCGCGTCGCGAGCGCGACGTTGGCGCCGGTCAGTGCGGCGATCGCGCCGGCCAGCCCTTCGAGCCGCTCCACGCGTTGCAGCGCCGAGCCGAGCTTGTTGTGATAAACGACGTTCGCGAGCAGTGGCACGCGATCCGCGAGCGGCTTCTTCTTGTCTTGCGTGAAGAAGAACTTCGCATCGGCGAGACGCGGACGCACCACGCGCTCATTGCCTTCGACGATCTCGACCGGCGTCGCCGTCTCGATGTTCGACACGATCAGGAAGCGCGAGCGCAGCTTGCCGTTCGCATCGGTCAGCGCGAAGTACTTCTGGTTCGTCTGCATCGTCAGGATCAGGCATTCCTGCGGCACTTGCAGGAATTCGTCCTCGAAGCGGCACTCATAGACGACCGGCCATTCGACCAGCGACGTCACTTCGTCGAGCAGCGCTTCGGGCATCACGACCTTGTCGTCACCGGCTTGCGCGAGCAGTTGCGAGCGGATCGCTTCCTTGCGCTTCGCGAAGCTCGCGATCACGCGGCCTCTGTGTTCGAGCGTTTCGGCATACGACTGCGCGTGCTGGATCTGCACGAAGCCTTCGGACAGGAAGCGGTGGCCGAGCGTGGTGTCGTCGGCGTCGATGCCGAGCACGCTGACCGGCACGACCTCTTCGCCGTGCAGCGTGGTCAGTCGATGCACCGGGCGCACGAACTGCACGCTCGAACCGTCCGGGCGCTGATACGTCATCGGCTTTGCGATCGGCAGCTTCGCGAGCGTTTCGTCGAGCGCGCCTTGCAGGCCGTCGGCGAGCGTCGCGCCCGGCGCCGCGTAGCGCAGGAAGAACGCTTCGGCTTTACCGTCCTGGGCGCGTTCGAGATCGTTCACCGTGAAGTCGGGGAAGCCGAGCGCGGCGAGTTTCTTCGCGAGCGGCGCGGTGGGCTGGCCGTCTTTATCGAGCGCGACGGAAACCGGCAGCACTTTTTCGCGCACGTGTTTTTCCGGCGCGAGCGCGCGCACGTTGTGAATCGTCACCGCGAGACGACGCGGCGTGGCAAAGCGTTCGAACGACGGCTCGCCGTCGATCAGGTCGCGCGCCGCGAGGCGCTGCGCAATACCTTCGGCGAAGGCGTCGCCGAGACGGGCGAGCGCCTTCGGCGGCAGTTCTTCGGTCAGCAGCTCGACGAGCAGGGTAGCGTGTTGAGATTGAGTCATTGGTTGAAGTTCTCGTCAGTCCTGGTCGATCTTGCGTTCGACTTTCAGCGGCGGCGCCCACGCGGGCATCGCGGCTTCCTGCTCGTCGGTGGTGAGGCCGGGCACGCCGTGCACCGGATTGCCGAGCATCGGGAAGCCGAGCTTTTCGCGCGAGTCGTAGTAGGCCTGCGCGACCAGACGCGACAGCGCGCGAATCCGGCCGATGTACGCCGCGCGTTCCGTGACCGAAATCGCGCCGCGCGCGTCGAGCAGGTTGAACGTGTGGCCGGCCTTCAGCACGAGCTCATAGGCGGGCAGCGCGATCTGCGCATCGATCATGCGCTTCGCTTCCGCTTCGTAGCTGTTGAAGAAAGTGAACAGCAGATCGACGTTCGCGTGCTCGAAGTTGTAGGTGGACTGCTCGACCTCGTTCTGGTGATACACGTCGCCGTAGGTCAGGCGGCGCAGTTCGGGGCCGTTCGGGCCTTGTTCTTCCCACTCGGTCCAGACGAGGTCGTAGACGTTCTCGACCTTCTGCAGATACATCGCGAGGCGCTCGAGACCGTAGGTGATTTCGCCGAGCACCGGCTTGCAGTCTAGACCGCCGACCTGCTGGAAGTACGTGAACTGCGTCACTTCCATGCCGTTCAGCCACACTTCCCAGCCCAGCCCCCATGCGCCGAGCGTCGGGTTTTCCCAGTCGTCCTCGACGAAACGCACGTCGTTCTGCTTCAGGTCGAAGCCGAGCGCTTCGAGCGAGCCGAGGTACAGGTCGAGAATGTTTTCCGGCGCGGGCTTGAGCACCACCTGATACTGGTAGTAGTGCTGCAGACGGTTCGGGTTCTCGCCGTAGCGGCCATCTTTCGGGCGGCGCGACGGCTGCACGTAGGCGGCGCGCCACGGCTCGGGGCCGATCGCGCGCAGGAACGTATGGACGTGGGACGTGCCCGCGCCGACTTCCATGTCGATCGGCTGGAGCAACGCGCAGCCCTGCTTGTCCCAGTAGGACTGCAAGGTCAGGATGATTTGCTGAAACGTGAGCATGAAGTGCCTTTCGGGCATGGGGCCATGCCGCGCGCGCCTAAGCGCGCGAGGGGGTCGTGGAGCGAAGTGCTAAACCGGAGATTTTAACGGAAAGGAAGGGGGGCGGCCCGTTTTGCGGGGTCGGACGGGCCGCGATGCGGTTTTTGGGCGACAGGCGACGCGGCAAGGGCCGCGCGCACGTTCAGCTCGCCGCCAGCTCCGCCTTCGGCGAGAACGAATCGCTTTGCGCGATCGGCCAGTACGTCTCGAACAGGGTATAGCGATAGTTGCCGTTGAGCAGGTCGTTCGGTTCGAGATATTTGAGCAGATCCGACATCAGCCGCACCTCATGCGAGGACACGCGCCGCACGATGTGATGCGCGCGCAACTCAGCCGGATGCCGGAGCCCGGCGGCCTGGATGATTTCCTGCAACGCGTGCAGCGTGTTGTGGTGGAAGTTGAACACGCGATCGGCCTTGTCCGGCACCACCAGCGCACGCTGGCGCACCGGGTCCTGGGTCGCGACGCCGGTCGGGCAGCGGCCGGTATGGCAGGTCTGCGCCTGGATGCAGCCGACCGCGAACATGAAGCCGCGCGCCGCGTTGACCCAGTCCGCGCCGATCGCGAGCGTCTTCGCGATATCGAACGCGGTGATCATCTTGCCGCTCGCGCCGATGCGGATGCGTTGCCGCAGACCGATGCCGACCAGCGTGTTGTGCACGAGCAGCAGCCCCTCCTGCAACGGCACGCCGACGTGATCGGTGAATTCGAGCGGTGCCGCGCCGGTGCCGCCTTCCGCGCCGTCCACGACGATGAAGTCCGGCAGAATCCCCGTTTCCAGCATCGCCTTCGCGATACCGAAGAATTCCCACGGATGCCCGATGCACAGCTTGAAGCCGGTCGGCTTGCCGCCCGACAGCGTGCGCAGCCGCTCGACGAATTCGAGCAGCTCGCGCGGCGTCGAGAACTCAGAGTGCGTCGCCGGCGAGATGCAGTCGCGGCCCATCGGCACGCCGCGCGTCTCGGCGATTTCGGGCGTGATCTTCGCGCCCGGCAGCACGCCGCCGTGACCGGGCTTCGCGCCTTGCGACAGCTTCACCTCGATCATCTTCACCTGCGGTTCGGCGGCCTGCTTCGCGAACTTCTCCGCGTTGAAGGTGCCGTCGTCGTTACGGCATCCAAAATAGCCGGACGCGATTTCCCAGATGATGTCGCCGCCATGTTCGCGATGATATTTCGACATCGAACCTTCGCCGGTGTCGTGCGCGAAGTTGCCTTTCTTCGCGCCGAGGTTCAGCGCCATGATCGCATTGGCCGATAGCGAGCCGAAGCTCATCGCCGACACGTTGAAGATCGACATCGAATACGGCTGCCCGCGATCGGGGCCGACGACGATGCGAAAGTCGTGACCGTCGAGCGTGGTCGGCGCGAGCGAGTGGCTGATCCATTCGTGCGCGACCGCCTTCACGTCGATCCGCGTGCCGTATGGGCGGCTGTCGACATCGTTCTTCGAGCGCTGATAGACGATGCTGCGTTGCGCGCGCGAGAACGGCTTCTCGTCGGTATCGTCTTCGACGAAATACTGACGGATTTCCGGGCGGATGGATTCGAAAATGAAACGCAGGTGGCCCCACAGCGGGTAATTGCGCAGGATTGCATGGCGCTGTTGGCTCAGGTCGAACACGCCGAGCGCGACGAGCGCGGCCGGCACGAGGATCCAGAACCATGACAGGTGATGCGTCGCGGCGAGCGCGGCACATACCGCGGTGAGGGCGATTGCGCACCACATGGCCAGATAGCGTTGAGAAAACATGGGGACTCCAGTGCAGTGAAGATCATTGCGGCGGCATCGTCCGCACGGGAGCGCGGGCGGTATCGGTCGCGAAGGAAAGCTGGCGGTTGCGGGTCACGGTGCGACGCGGACCGGCGAAGCCCGAAGATAAGGCCTGCGAATGGAAGCCAAGCGTCGCACGCGAAGGTGAAGTGTGTGTGAATGCGCGCCAGGCGGGGCAAACATGGTGAACGGCGCGAACCTGCCGGGATGGTACGACCCACCGCGCCCGCCGTTATGCATCGCTCAACGCGCGCCGAGCAGAGCCGCTTTTTGCCGCGGGGTTTGCGGCTCGTCCTGCGCCTGGCCTTGCGGCTGCTTTGGCTTGTGCGCCTGCTTGCGACGCTGCGCGCGGGTTTGCTTCGGCGCCTGATCCTGCGGCAGCTCGGCCGGTTGCCCGGTCATCGCGCGTTCGATGATGCCGCCGCCGAGGCACACGTCGCCGTCATACAGCACCGCCGATTGGCCCGGCGTGACGGCCCATTGCGCGGCGTCGAAGGTCAGTTCGAAGAGGCCTTCGCCCGAACCGCCTCCCGCCGAGGCGTTGAACGTGCACGCCGCGTCGGCCTGCCGGTAGCGCGTCTTCGCGCCGCACGCGAAGCCGTCGGCCGGCGGCTCGCCCGCGACCCAGCTCGTGTTGCCCGCCGACAGCGTATGGCACAGCAGCCACGGATGGTCGTGTCCCTGCGCGACGTACAGCGTATTCGTCGGAATCTCCTTGCCGGCGGCGAACCAGGGCTCGCCGCTGCCGTCCTTGCTGCCGCCGAGACCGATGCCCTTGCGCTGGCCGAACGTGTAGAACGCGAGGCCGATGTGCTCGCCGACGATCTTGCCGTCGGTGGTCTTCATCGGGCCCGGCCTGGTCGGCAGATAGCGGTTCAGGAAGTCGCGGAAAGGCCGCTCGCCGATGAAGCAGATGCCGGTCGAATCCTTCTTCTTCGCGTTCGGCAGGCCGATCTGCGCGGCGATCTCGCGGACCTTCGTCTTGGGAATTTCGCCGAGCGGGAACAGTGTTTTCGACAGCTGCGCCTGGTTGAGCCGATGCAGGAAGTACGACTGGTCCTTCGTTTGGTCGAGCGCCTTCAGCAACTCGAAGCGGCCATCGTTCTCGCGCACGCGCGCGTAGTGGCCGGTCGCGATCGTTTCCGCGCCGAGCGACATCGCGTGATCGAGGAAGGCCTTGAACTTGATCTCGGCGTTGCACAGCACGTCCGGGTTCGGCGTGCGGCCGGCCGAATACTCGCGCAGGAATTCGGCGAACACGCGGTCCTTGTACTCGGCCGCGAAGTTGACCGCCTCGACGTCGATGCCGATCAGGTCCGCCACCGACACCACGTCGATCCAGTCCTGGCGCGTCGAGCAGTATTCGCTGTCGTCGTCGTCTTCCCAGTTCTTCATGAACAGGCCGACCACGTCGTAGCCCTGTTCCTTTAGCAGCCACGCGGTGACCGACGAATCGACGCCGCCCGACATGCCTACTACGACTTTACGCTTGCTCATAAGGTACTCACTGGGTGCTGCATGACTGCATGGATCTATGGGGCCGCTCGTGACGGCCCTATTGCTTCGGCCCAACCGAATGCGTATGGACGAAGTCGAGCGGGAAACGCCGGCCGGCCAGGTAATCGTCGATGCACCGCATCACGAGCGGCGTGCGATGCCGCTCGGGGCACGCGCGCAACTCATCGGCGCTCATCCACAGCGTGCGGACGATGTCGGGATCGAGCGAACTCGCCGGGTCCGGTTCGCCGCCCGCGCCGCAATAGGTGAAGCGCAGGTACGTGGTGCCCGCGCGGTCCGGCCGCTCGAAGTGGGTCATGTACATGCCGACGAGCGCCTCGGGCGCGAACGGATGCGCGGTTTCCTCGAACGTTTCGCGGATCACCGCTTCCAGCAGCGTTTCGCCCGCCTCGAGGTGGCCGGCGGGCTGGTTCAGGCGCAGGCCGGCGGCAGTGTGTTCCTCGACAAGCAGGAAGCGCCCGTCACGCTCGACGATCGCCGCGACGGTCACGTGCGGCCGCCAGGTTTCCGGTTTCATGGGTGCGCATTTTACCGGTTATGCGCGCCGGCTGCCTGGTGACCGCTGGCAGCCGGTTCGCAGCGTGTTCGAGGTGGCATCGCGACCGATTCGTAACAGTTTGGCGGTCTGTCGCGCATTCGCATCGACCCCGATATTTGTGATGTGGCGGTTTCCGGTTAAAGTGGGGCCTGCGTTAGCCGTTGCATGTGCAAGCCGGCGAGCCTCGTCGGCAGGTCTGTCGTCAAACAGGAAGTCGAGGAGGAACAACGATGCACATCGGAGTGCCAGCCGAGACGCGCGCGCATGAAACCCGCGTTGCCGCGACGCCCGAGACGGTCAAGAAGTACGTGGCGCAAGGCCACCGGGTCACGCTCCAGAGCGGCGCCGGCGCCGGCGCGAGCTTTCCCGATGACGCCTATACGGCCGTGGGCGCGGAAATCGTCGATGCCGCCACTGCATTCGGCGCAGATCTCGTCCTCAAAGTCCAATCCCCCACCGATGCCGAACTGCCGCTGCTCAAGCGCGGCGCGACGCTGGTCGGCATGCTCGATCCGTTCAACGCCGACAACGCGGGCAAGCTCGCCGCGGCCGGCGTCACCGCGTTCGCGCTCGAAGCCGCGCCTCGCACCACGCGCGCGCAAAGCCTCGACGTGCTGTCGTCGCAGGCGAACATCGCCGGCTACAAGGCGGTGCTGCTCGCGGCGACGCTCTATCCGCGCTTCATGCCGATGCTGATGACCGCGGCCGGCACCGTGAAGGCCGCGCGCGTGCTGATTCTCGGCGCGGGCGTGGCTGGCCTGCAGGCGATCGCCACCGCGAAGCGCCTCGGCGCCGTGCTGGAAGCGTCCGACGTGCGCCCGGCCGTCAAGGAGCAGATCGAGTCGCTCGGCGCGAAGTTTCTCGACGTGCCCTACGAGACCGACGAGGAGCGCGAGGCCGCGCAAGGTGTGGGCGGCTATGCACGGCCGATGCCGCCGTCGTGGCTCGCGCGCCAGTCGGCGCTGGTGCACGAGCGCGCAAAGCAGGCCGACATCGTCATTTCGACCGCGCTGATTCCAGGCCGCCCCGCGCCGACGCTGCTGTCGGTCGAAACCGTGCAGGCGATGAAACCGGGCTCGGTGCTCGTCGACCTGGCGGCCGGCCGCGGCCCCGAAGTCGACGGCCGGCGCGGCGGCAATTGTCCGCTGACCGAGGCGGACCAGGTGGTGGTGCGCTATGGCGTGCAGATCGTCGGCTACACGAATCTCGCCGCGATGGTGCCCGCCGACGCGTCGTCGCTGTACGCGCGCAACGTGCTCGACTTCCTGAAGCTGATTATCGCCAAGGAAGGCACGCTGAACATCGATCTCGCGGACGACATCGTCGCGGCCACGCTGCTGGCTCGCGACGGCCAGGTCACGCGCAACGCATAGGGGGAAGCCGAAGATGGAAGTCATCAATCACACGGTGATCAACCTGATCATCTTCGTGCTGGCGATCTACGTCGGCTATCACGTGGTCTGGAACGTCACGCCCGCGCTGCATACGCCGCTGATGGCGGTGACCAATGCGATCTCGGCGATCGTGATCGTCGGCGCGATGCTCGCGGCGGGTCTCACCGTCGGCAGCGCCGGGAAGTTCTTCGGCACGATCGCGGTGGCGCTCGCGGCCGTCAACGTGTTCGGCGGATTCCTCGTCACACGGCGAATGCTCGAGATGTTCAAGAAGAAAGAACCCAGAAAACTACCGGCTGGCGGCAAGGAGGGTACGTAAATGAGCCTGAACGTCGTCACGCTGCTGTATCTGGTCGCGTCGGTCTGCTTCATCCAGGCGCTCAAGGGGCTGTCCAATCCGAAGACCGCGCGCGTCGGCAATACCTTCGGCATGGTCGGCATGGCGATCGCGATTCTGACGACCATCGCGCTGATCTCGCGGCAGGCCGAAGTACTTGGCTCCAATCTCGGTCTCGGGCTCGGCCTGCTGCTGTTCGGGCTCGTGATCGGCGGCGCGATCGGCGCGTTCGTCGCCGCGCGCGTCGAGATGACCAAGATGCCTGAACTGGTCGCGGCGATGCACTCGCTGATCGGTCTCGCGGCCGTGTGCATCGCGTATGGGGTGGTGTCGGAGCCCGCCGCGTTCGGCCTCGTCGATCCCGACGTGCCGATCGAGGGCTTCCTGCCTTACGGCAACCGCATCGAACTGTTCATCGGCACGTTCGTCGGCGCGATTACTTTTAGCGGCTCGGTGATCGCGTTCGGCAAGCTGTCGGGCAAGTACAAGTTCCGGTTGTTTCAGGGGGCGCCGGTCGTCTACGGCGGCCAGCATCTGATCAACCTGATGCTCGCGCTCGCGATGCTCGGCTTCGGCGTCCTCTTCTTCCTCACGCAGTCGTGGCTGCCGTTCATCATCATGACGATCATCGCGTTCGTGCTCGGCGTGCTGATCATCATTCCGATCGGCGGCGCGGACATGCCGGTCGTCGTGTCGATGCTGAACTCGTACTCGGGCTGGGCGGCGGCGGGCATCGGCTTTTCGCTGAACAATCCGATGCTGATCATCGCCGGGTCGCTGGTGGGGTCGTCGGGTGCGATCCTGTCGTACATCATGTGCCGCGCGATGAACCGCTCGTTCTTCAACGTGATCCTCGGTGGCTTCGGCAACGAGCCGGGCGCGGCCGCGGGCGGCGCGGCGGAGCAGCGTCCGGTGAAATCGGGTTCGGCCGATGACGCGTCGTTCATGATGGGCAACGCGGAAACGGTCGTGATCGTGCCGGGCTACGGGCTGGCCGTCGCGCGCGCGCAGCATGCGTTGAAGGAGCTGACCGACAAGCTGGTCGAGAAGGGCATCGAGGTGAAGTACGCCATTCACCCGGTGGCCGGCCGCATGCCGGGTCACATGAACGTGCTGCTCGCCGAGGCCGAAGTGCCGTACGACATGGTGTACGAGATGGAGGACATCAACGGCGAGTTCGGCCAGGTCGACGTGGTGCTCGTGCTCGGCGCGAACGACGTGGTGAATCCGGCCGCGAAGAACGATCCGAAGTCGCCGATCGCGGGCATGCCGATCATCGAGGCGTACAAGGCGCGCACCGTGATCGTCAACAAGCGCTCGATGGCCGCGGGCTACGCCGGGCTCGACAACGACCTGTTCTACATGGACAAGACGATGATGGTGTTCGGCGACGCGAAGAAGGTGATCGAGGATATGGTGAAGTCGGTCGAGTAGCTCGTTAGCGGTAAACAGACCCTGAGATCGCGGTGCGTCGCGCCGCGATCCTTTTCATATTTTCGGCCTCGCGTTTACGTGCCGCAGCAGATCCGCGAGCCGCCTGCCTTCCTGATCCGGATACGTCTCGAGCACTTCGAGATCGCGAATTTTCTCCAGTCCGAAATTGCGGAAATCAGCACGCAGCTCGCACCATGCGCCGAGCGTCCAGCGCGCGCCCCAGTACGCGAGCGCGAGTGGCCAGACGCGGCGCTCGGTGTCGGCGCCGTTGGCGTCGGTGTACGCGAAGCGCACCACCTGGCGCGCATCGATCGCGCGATGCAGCGAGTCGAGCTGCGTCGAAAAATCCCCCTTGATGTGAAACGACGGCGCGAAGATCGCGAGCCGTTCGAGCGTCGCGCGCTTGTCGGCGGGCATCGCCGATGCGATTTTGGCCAGCGCGCCCCGCGCGCCGCTCGCGAAGCCCGCGCCACCCCATGATTCGAGCATGCGCGCGCCGGCGGCGAGCGCGGCGAGTTCGTCGGCGGTGAAGGTCAGCGGCGGCAGACTTGCCGAGCGCGACAGTCGATAACCGATGCCCGCTTCGCCTTCGATCGGCAGCCCTGACAATTGCAGATCGCGCACGTCGCGATAGACCGTGCGCGGCGAGATGTTCAGCCAGTCGGCTAGTTGCTGCGCGGTGGTCAGGCGCCGGCCGCGCAGCAGCTCGGCGATCTGGAACAGGCGGTCGGCGCGGCGCGTCATCGTGGGCGTCGGGTAGAGGAGGAAGGGGACGGTCCCGCGATGATAGCGCCGCATGGCGGCCTTCGGTCGGGGCGCGGCGACTTCAGGTGCGCGCTTAGCCGTTGGTGCGCGAATGCAGGCCGAGGCGGTTGCCTTCGGTATCGGTGAAGAACGCGATATAGCCGATGTCCTGCGGCAGCTTGATCACCGGGCCGTCGGTCTTGCCGCCCGCCCGTTCGATGCGCGCAAGCGCCGCGTCGACGGTGGGCAGCGCGTTCAGGTAGACGATGACGCCGTCGACGCGGGGTGTCATCGACGGATTGTGGACGATCGCGCCGCCAGTCGCGGGCTCCTCGTAGCTGAACACGGCGATCGGCTGGCCGCCGATCTCCTGTCGATTCAACGGGGCGTCGAGCGCGGCTTCGTAAAAGCGCACCGCGCGATCGAAATCGACGGACGGGATTTCGAACCAGGCAACGAGTTTGGGCAATGCGGACATGACACTCTCCTTCGGTTGGCAGTAGGCCGTTCAAGCGCCGGATGGCGTGAGAAGGAGTGTGCGGGGGTGCTGCTGACAGCGTGGTGGCAGTAGGGTGGGGAAAGGCGGCAGCCTCACTCCACCGGCAACTGAAACATCCCCCCCACATCGCTCATGCGCGTGGCCTGCTTTTCGAGCGACGCGATGACGACAGGGCGACGACAGCGCGCCGCCCGACCGACGCAGCCTCAGCCCGCCTGCGTATCGCCCTGCGGACGCTGCCGCACGCTGCCCGCGATCAGATCGAAGCGGAACAGCCGGCATTCGAGCGCACCGTTGAACAGCGGCGTCTTCGTCGATTCGCGCAGCCGCAGTTGCCCCGGAAGCTTGCGATCCGACGTCAGGATGAACGCATGCCATCCGGCAAAGCGCTGCTTCAGCGCATTGCCGAGCAACTGGAAAAACTCGCTGTCCGGCGCTTCTTCCTGAATGCGGCGGAAGCCGTCGTCGTCGCGATTGCCGCGGCCTTCGCGAAGCTCGCCGCGCGCATTGCGGCCGCGCACTTCGATCCGCTCGCCATACGGCGGATTCGCGACGAGGATGCCCGGCGCCGAGCCAGGCGGCGTCATGTCGCGCGCATCGAGCTGCTTGAGCGAAATGGGCGGCAAGCCGGCGCGCTCGAAGTTCGCGCGCGCTTTTTCGAGCATGTCGCCGGAGATGTCGCTGCCGAAAATCTCCAGATCCGCGCCGCGCGAGCCGCGCGCCGCATTTTTTGCCTCGAGCGCGGCGCCCTTCAGCGCTTGCCAGCTCCGCGCGTCGAACTGTTTGAGCTTCTCGAAGCCGAAGCGCCGCTCGACGCCCGGCGCGATGTTCAACGCGACCTGCGCCGCTTCCGCGAGGAACGTGCCGCTGCCGCACATCGGATCGTAGAGCGGCGTGCCGGCCTGCCAGCCAGTCAGACGCAAAATGCCAGCCGCGAGGTTTTCGCGCAGCGGCGCCGCGCCCTTGTCGAGACGCCAGCCGCGCTTGAATAGCGGATCGCCGGAAGTGTCGAGGTACAGCGTGCAGTCGGTCGCGCTCAGGAACGCGAACACGCGCACGTCGGGCATCGCGGTGTCGACGCTCGGCCGCGCGCCGCTTTTTTCGCGCAGACGATCGCAGATCGCGTCCTTCACGCGCAGCGTCGTGAACTCGAGACTGCGCAGCGGCGACTTGATCGCGGTGACGTCGACGCGCAGCGTCTCGTGCGCGGAGAACCACTGCTCCCAGCGCTGCTCGAGCGCGAGCGCGTAGATGTCCTGCTCGCCGCGGTAGGGCCGCTCCGCGATTTTCAGCAGCACGCGGCTCGCGAGACGCGAGTGCAGATTGGCGGCCATGCCGGCGGCCCAGCCGCCGCGAAAATGCACGCCGCCCGGTACCTGGGCGCCGGCCGTGAAGGCGGCGCCGTTCAGATGTTTGGCGGCAATTTCGGCGAGTTCGGCCGCGAGCGGAGCTTCGAGCCCGCGCGGGCAAGGAAGGAAGAAATCGAAGGACATTGAGGTTGCCGCAAGGCGTTGGATAAGGCGCTATTGTACGCGGTCGAGATCGGCGGGCCGGCGCGATTGGCGCGCCGGCCCGTCGTCTGTCGTCGCGTCATCTCGCCTCGCGTCCCGCTTTGGCCGGCGACGCCCGCCGGCATGCGGACACCGTTGAGCTCGCCGCGCCAGCCGGGCCTGTCAGGCGCCGGCTCCCGCGGCCGTTCCCGCCGAAGGACAGGGCGGCACGGCCGGCGCCGCGGCGGGTCTGGCCGAAGACGAAGGCCGGCCCGTCGTGTTCGTGGAAGCGACGGCAGTTGCCGCCATCGCGCGCACGCCCATCGCGATCTGTGTCGACACTTCCGCGAGCGCGCGCCGATGTCCATCGACGAGCGCGTCGTACCCGCCGCCAACCGTCTCGCGGACCACGCTGCGACACGTCATCACCGCATTGCTGCGCACGGCCCGCACGCTCCACACCGCATCGATCAACACATGCGAGCCGGGCCACGACTCGAAGCGCTGCACGTTCATGGCGATCCGGTACACGGCCGCGTCGTCGGGGTGCGCGGTGCCGAACGTATCGATGGTGCCGAGCTGCTGCGTCAGATTCGTCGACAGCGCGCGGCGGATTTCATCGCCGGGCAGCGACGCCCAACGCTCCTGTTCGAGCAACTGCACCTGAGTCGGCCCGGTCTGCACGACCAGCTGATTTCTCGCCACCTGCGGCGGCACGTTGACCGGCGCGACTTCGATCAGCCAGGCAGGCGCGGCGCTCGTGCGCGCGACGGCCGGCGCGGCGCCGTTCGCGGCGGTGCTTGCGCTATCCGCGCCACCCAGCGTATAGAAACGGCTCGACGGCGACGAGCACGCCGCGATGGCGAGAGCCGCGGCCAGTGCGGTGCCGTACGCGACGCCGCGTACGGCACCGCGCACGAGCGCGCGCGGCGGACGGGGGAGCCGGGCAAACATCATGGTTTATCTCCTGATTTACCGCGCAACAGTGATTCGGGATGACGCTCGAGGTAGTCCGACAGCGCGTTCAGCGACTGCAACGTGCGCGTCAGTTCCTGCAACGCCTGATGAACATCGGACTGCATCGGCGAATCCTGCTGCAAGGTTGCCTGGGCCGAACTGAAGGTCTGCTTCGCGGCCGTCAGCGTGTCGCGCGCCTGCGGCACGACTTCCTTGTCGAGACGCGAGAACAGCTGGTCGGCGTTCTTCAGCGCGGTGTTCAGATTCGCGCCGATCTGGTCGAACGGCACCTTGTCGAGCTTCTTCGCGATGTCGGCGACCTGCAGCTGCAATTCGTCGAGCGTGTTCGGAATGGTCGGCAGCTCGAGCGGATCGGTCGTCACGTCGACCTTGGCCGGCGGCGCTTTCGGGAAGATATCGAGCGCCACGTACAGCTGGCTCGTGATCAGGTTGCCGGTGCGCAACTGGCCGCGCAGGCCGTGCCTGACGAGTTCCTGCATCAGGTTCTCGCCGGCGAGCGTGCCCGGCTGCGGCGAGCTCTCGCGGAAGCGCTTGCCGAGGCGGTCCGGGTACACGTTCATCGTGACCGGCATCGTGAAGCTCTGCGTCTTCGGATCGTAGTCGATGCCGATATTGGTCACCTGGCCGAGCACGATGCCGCGGAAATCGACCGGTGCGCCGATCGACAGCCCGCGCAGCGACTGGTTGAAGTTCATCACGACGCGCAAGGGCACGCCGTCTGGTTCGCGCATCGCGTCCGCTTCGTCCGAGCCGAGGCGGAAGGTCTGATTGTTCGGCGCCTGCGGGCCCATGTTCTGGCCGGGCGGCGACTGGAACGACAGACCGCCGACGATCACCGTCGCGAGCGACTGCGTGTTCAGCTTGAAGCCGCTCGAATCGAGCCGCAGATCGACGCCGCTCGCATGCCACCAGCGCGTGTTGGTGCCGACGTACTGGTCGAACGGCGCCGACACGAACACCCGCATCGTCACGCCGGTGCCGTCCCTGTCGAGCGAGAAGCCGACCACCTGACCCACCTGCACGCGCCGGTAGAAGATCGGCGAGCCGATGTCGATCGAGCCGAGCGAATCGCCGTGCAGCGTGTACTGGTGACCTTTCTGGTCGCCGGTGATGGGCGGCGGCGTTTCGAGGCCGACGAAGTTGCTCTCGCTTTCGGTCGAGCGGCCCGCGTCGGCGCCGATGTACGAGCCCGACAGCAGCGTGGTCAGACCCGACACGCCGCTCGCGCCGATGCGCGGACGCACCACCCAGAAGCGCGAGTCCTTGACCGCGAACTTTCCGCCTTCCTTGGTGAGCTGCACCTGCACGAGCACGTGCGACAGATCCGGCGACAGCGTGATCGTCTTCACCGCGCCCACGTCGACGTCCTTGTACTTGACCTTGGTCTTGCCCGGCTCGAGGCCTTCCGCGCTGATGAAGCTGATCGTGATCACGGGTCCGCGCTCGGTCACCGACCTGATCACGAGCGCGATGCCGATCAGCGCGGCGATCAGCGGAATCACCCAGACGAGCGACGGCAGCCAGCGGCTGCGTGGCTCGATCTCGGGGTCGGGCAGTTGGGGCGGCAGTCTGGGTCCGTTCGAATCGTTGCGCGGCGCGTCATCGGAAGCGGGCGTCGGTCCTTGCGGGCTAGTCATGGTCGAGATCCTGAGGTGTTGGGGTACGGCTTTCCACGGGGTCCCAGATGAGGCGTGGATCGAATTGCATGGAGGCCAGCATCGTCAGGATCACGACCGAGCCGAACGCGATCGCGCCCGGCCCGGCCGTGATCTCGGCCAACGATTTGAAACGCACGAGCGCCACGGTGAGCGTGACGACGAACACGTCGAGCATCGACCAGCGGCCGATCCGCTCGACCATCCGGTACAGCGTCGTGCGCTGTTGCGGACGCCAGCGCGAGCGGCGCTGCGCGGTAGCGGTGAGCAGCACGAGCACCGAGAGCTTCAGCATCGGCACCAGGATGCTGGCGATGAATACGATCATCGCGAGCGGCCAGTCGCCGGAAGTCCAGAAATAGACGACGCCGCTCATGATGGTGTCGTCCTCGGAGCCGAGCAGCGACGACGTGTGCATCACCGGCAGCAGGTTCGCCGGGATATACAGCAGCGCCGCGGCAATCAGCAGTGCCCATGTGCGCATCAGGCTGTCGGGGTTGCGCGAGTGCAGATGCGCGCCGCAGCGGCCGCAGTGCTGCGGCGTGACCGAGCGGATGCGCGGTTCGACGCGCCCGCACGAATGGCAGGACAGCAGGCCCGCGCGTTTCGCGGTGACGTATTTCATCGCGGGCTCATCCTTCGCGCGGCGTGGGCGGCAAGCCGGGCGGGGTGCCGTCCGCCGTGCTGTTGGTTGTGCCACCAGCGCTGCCGCTGGTCGAGCCCGCGACGCGCGCGGACGGCGCCGGCGGACCGGCGAGCGAGCCGACCGCGACCGCCGCGCTGTCGGCCGACGTGCGCGGCAACGGCCGATCGCCGCTCGCGTCGATCTCGTCGGCGACATCCCACAGCACGCGCGGATCGAATGTGACGACGACCGCGAACATCAGCGTCAGCGCGCCGAACGCGAACAGCGCCGCCTCGGGAATCACGCGCGCGAGGCTCACCATCTTCACGATCGTGATCAGCACGCCGAGCATGAACACTTCGATCATGCCCCACGGCCGCACGAACTGGATCGCGCGCAGCACGCGATTGAAGTGCGCGGGCACGTAGCCGGCGCGTAGCGGCACCAGCACGTACAGCAGCGCGACGAGTTCGGTGAACGGAAAGAGGATCGTCGAGCAGAACACCATCACGGCGACGATCTGCATGTTCTCGCCCCACAGCGCGACGAGCGCGCCGAACAGCGTAGTCTGTGATGTGATGCCGTTGGTTTCGAGTTCGACGATCGGAAAGCCCTGCGCGATCACGAACGTGATCAGCGCAGCGAGCGTCAGTGCGCAGATCGCGTCGAGCTTGCGCGAGACGCCGCGATAGAGCGTCGCGCCGCAGCGCGGACAACGCGCGGCGACGCGCCCGACAAGCCGTGGCTTGCGGAACAGCGTATCGCATTCATGGCACGCGATCAGGTTGTCATGTTCCATGCGGCAGATGGGCTAACGACGTAGTAGCGGCGTGCAAGGCCTGCTCGTTACGAGGGGTCGGGCGGCGGTGAGCAGCAATAGTACCAAACGCGGCCTCGCGACCGACGCGAGCCGCGCGCGGCGCGGGGCGTGGCGCCGTCCCCGACGCGCGCTGGTCCGGGCCTGAGATGGCGTCGCTTCGGGGCTTTCGGTCCCCGAATCGTTCAACGCAAGGGCGGTGACGCGGCGCCCTGGGGCCATTGCAGCGCAAAATTCGGGCCCGTTCCGCCGATGCGCTCCAGCCAGCTTTTCGCGCTTGGGGTAGCATGGCGCCCGTGGCATGCCCGGCCGCCTTTTGTGGCGATGATGTCCGCCGCATCGGCCGCGCACGCCGCGCCGATGCGCGGCGGCGATCGCGGAATAGCTGGCCGCGGCGCGCCGTTAACTTCCATTAGCCTGCGTTGATCTGTCATGACACTCAATCCATCGTTCGGTACCCGGGAGTCGTACACGCGGACCGCCATCGCGTTTCACTGGCTGATCGCACTGCTGATCATCTGCGGCTTTGCGCTCGGCTGGGTGATGACCGACATCCCGGGCTTCACGCCCACCAAGCTGCGCTATTTCTCGTGGCACAAATGGATCGGCGTGACCGTGTTCGCGCTCGCGATCGTGCGCATCCTGTGGCGCGCGACCCACGCCTCGCCGCCGATGCCGCGCCGCATGCCCACCTGGCAGCGTGGCGCCGCGCATCTCACACATCTGTTGCTGTACGTGCTGATGATCGTGATTCCCGTGTCCGGCTATCTGTATAGCTCGGCGGCGAACGTGCCGGTCGTCTACCTCGGGCTGATTCCGCTGCCGCGAATCATCGCGCCCGATCCGCACCTGAAGGAAGTGCTGAAGAACCTGCACATCGCGTTGAATTACACGTTGCTCGTGCTGGTCGCGCTACACACCGCGGCGGCGCTCAAGCATCAATGGCTCGATCGCGACGGCCTGCTGTCGCGCATGCTCCCTTTCCTCAAATAAGGACAACCATGAAGGGTTCGTTTTATCGCTACATGCTGGCCGCGTTCGCAGCGGCGTCGCTGAGCGCCGCAGGCGCGGCGCTCGCGCAGGTCGACGTCGCGAAGAGTTCGGTGACGGCTACCTCGAAGCAGATGAACGTGCCGGTCGAAGGCAAGTTCAACAAGTTCACCGCGCAGGTCAGCTTCGATCCGGCCAAACCGACGGCCGGCAGCGCGCAGCTCAACATCGACGTCGCCAGCTACGATCTCGGCGACGAGAGCTACAACGAGCAGGTGCGCGGCAAGGAATGGTTCGACGCGAAGACCTTTCCGAGCGCGACGTTCGTGTCGAGCGCGATCGCGCCGGACGGCGGCAACCAGTTCAAGGTGACCGGTAAGCTGACCATCAAGGGCAAGTCGGAGACGGTCGTGGTGCCGGTCACGGTCGGCCAGCAGGGCGCGATGCAGACCTTCGACGGCGCGCTGCCGATCAAGCGCTCGCAGTTCGACATCGGCACCGGCGAATGGAAGGACACATCGGTCGTCGCCGACGAGGTCGTGATCAAGTTTCATATCGTCGCCGCGCGCAAGTAACGCGCACGGCGCTCGCGAGGTCCGCCGCGCCACGTGGGGCGCGGCCGCTTTCCCACCGCAGGTTGCACCGCGATTTTCAACGCAAAACAGGAGCACGAATTGAAAACGTCCATATTGATCGCTATTGGCGCGCTGGCTTCGTCGCTGTCGCTCGGCGCCTTCGCCGCCGATACCTATCTGCTTGATCCGATGCATACGTTTCCGAGCTTCGAGGCCGACCACTTTGGCGGTCTGTCGATCTGGCGCGGCAAATTCACGAAGACCACGGGAACGGTGACGCTCGATCGCGCGGCCAAAACCGGCACCGTCGACGTCACCGTCGATCCCGCTTCGGTGCAGACCGGCAACCCGAAGCTCGACGATCACCTGAGGGCCGCCGAGTTCTTCGACGTCGAGAAGTATCCGACCGTGACCTACAAGGGCACCGAGATCAAGTTCGACGGCGACAAGCCCGTCGAGGTGATCGGCACGCTGACGATTCGCGGCATCACGAAGCCGGTGAATCTGAAGATCGATTCGTTCAAGTGCATGCAGCACCCGGTCCTCAAGCGCGAAGTCTGCGGCGTCGAGGCGAGCACCGAATTCAATCGCGCCGATTACGGCATGGACTTCGGCGCGAAGTACGGCTTCAGCATGCAGACGCGCCTGCATATCCAGTCGGAAGGTATTAAGCAGCAGTAGCCGCGCCGCTGTTGCGATTCGATCCGCGCTGCGCCGCAATACGAAAACCGCTTTGGTCGTTCACCGACGAAGCGGTTTTTTGTCGCCCGTTGCGAACGCCTCGGCCATGGTGGCGCGCCTCGGCCATTTGTCGCTCGCATCGCCTTTATTTTTTCAGTTAAATAGAGCGCAAGCAGTCATGCCGGTGCTGCGCGTTGCCGGGATGGCCTGGGCGGACGTTATGCGTTCGTGTCGATAAATATTTCGCGTACAGGAGATCTGGATGAATGCAACGACAGCAGCAAGCGTCGCGGGAGGCCGGCAGAATTCGTGGCGCGCGGTGGTGGCCGCCTCGATCGGCAACGCGCTCGAATGGTTCGACCTCGTGGTGTACGGCTTTTTCGCCGTGACCATCTCCAAGCTGTTTTTTCCGGCCGGCAACGAGACCGTATCGCTGCTGCTCACGCTCGGCACGTTCGGCGTGTCATTCTTCATGCGGCCGCTCGGCGCGATCGTGATCGGCGCGTACTCGGACCGCGCCGGGCGCAAGGGGGCGCTCACGCTTTCCATCCTGCTGATGATGAGCGGCACGCTGATCATCGCGATTTTGCCGACCTACCAGAGCATCGGTCTCGCCGCGCCGCTGATCCTCGTGCTCGCGCGGCTGATGCAAGGCTTCTCGGCCGGCGGCGAATTCGGCAGCGCGACTGCGTTTCTCGCCGAGCACGTGCCGGGCCGGCGCGGCTTCTACGCGAGCTGGCAGATGGCGAGCCAGGGTCTGACGACGCTGCTCGCGGCCGGTTTCGGCGCGTTGCTGACCGGCCAGCTGTCGCCGGAACAGATGGCATCGTGGGGCTGGCGCGTGCCGTTCTTCTTCGGTCTGCTGATCGGGCCCGTCGCGTTCTACATCCGCACCAGGCTCGACGAGACGCCCGAATTCCTCGCCGCCGAAACGACGCAGACGCCGCTGCGCGATACGTTCGCGACGCAGAAGTTGCGGCTCGTGATCGCGATGGGCGTGGTGATCCTCGGGACCGTGTCCGCGTATCTGATGCTGTTCATGCCGACCTATGGCGTGCGGCAACTGGGGCTCGCGCCGTCGGTCGCGTTCTCGGCGATCGCGGTGACGGGTCTGATCCAGATGGTGTTCTCGCCGGTGGCCGGGCATTGGTCGGACCTGCATGGACGCACACGCATCATGCTGGGCGCGGCCGTGCTGCTGTTCGTGCTCGTCTATCCGGCGTTCGCGTTCCTGATCGCGCATCCGAGCTTCGGCACGCTGATCGTGTGGCAGATCGTGTTCGGTTTTCTCGTCAGCGGCTACTTCGGCGCGACGCCGGGACTGCTGTCGGAGATATTCCCGGTGCAGACGCGCACGACCGGCATGTCGCTCGCGTATAACATCGCGGTGACGATCTTCGGCGGCTTCGGGCCGTTCATCATCGCGTGGCTGATCAGCGCGACCGGTTCGAAGGCAGCGCCGAGCTACTACGTGATGTTTGCCGCGCTGCTGAGCATCGCGGCGCTGATCGGCGCACGGCGCAAGCTGGGGTTCCGCTAGGAACGAGGCGGTAACGACTGCGTACGCAAACGCAAAAGGCCGGTTCGACAGAACCGGCCTTTTTTATTGGTGCGCCAGGCATGGCGCGTAGCGCCGTGACTGGCGCTGTCCGACCCGCTGTGGTGGCGAGCCGGATGACTTGGGGGTGAAAGTCCTCTGCACACCCGGCAAGGGGAAGTGCTAGCTGAACGGCAAGGGTGTCCGTCGTAAGGCGGAATCTGAAGGAAGCCGCAGGCAAAATGCTGGCCTGACGAACAGGAAGCGGATATCAGGCGGTGTGGCGGGGTGAGCAGTCCAAGATCTGTAAAGCCCAATACTTGCACGGAACGCCACGACGTAGATCCGACAGGCATAAGCAGGAAGGTCGCGCGCATTACCCTGGGAGCCCCGTCAGTCTGCCTTGTGCTACTGGCATCGCAAGGTGCCGGGATGGGCTGGCGGGAGTCAGCAGAGGCCATAGTAGCGGCTCGGAACCGGAGCAGTGAAGGGCCGAACCTGACGAGAGTGGATAGTCACGCGTGCTCTCTGAGCGTTTGGGCACAAGTCTCGGCACAGCCGGGAGCCTGCGATCAAACTTGACGGCCGGAAGCCTGAGAGAGGTTGGGGTGTCCATTGAACGACAGGCGACACGACGAACGAAACGAAGCTCGCTGGAGCAATCCAGTCGTCAGGAAACGCCGGATACGTGATCCGTACGTCCGGTGTTGTGGGAGGACGGCGGGGGCAACCCCGCCTCCTACCCGATTGCGCATCCTCAGCGGTTACGCGCGCATCAAACCTGGGCGCCCGCGTTCGGATCGTCCGGATCGACGCGTTCCTTCTTGTCCTTGATCAGGTCTTCGCGCTTGACGCCGAACCACATGGCAAGAGCCGCGGCGACGAACACCGACGAGTAGATACCGAACAGAATACCGACCGTCAGCGCGAGCGCGAAGTAGTGCAGCGTCGGGCCGCCGAACAGGAACATCGACAGCACCATCATCTGCGTACAGCCGTGCGTGATGACGGTTCGCGACATCGTGCTGGTGATTGCGTGGTTGATCACTTCGATCACGGTCATCTTGCGTTCGCGGCGGAAGGTTTCGCGAATCCGGTCGAAGATAACGACCGACTCGTTGACCGAATAGCCGAGCACCGCGAGCACCGCGGCCAGCACCGACAGCGAGAACTCCCACTGGAAGAACGCGAAGAAGCCGAGAATGATGACGACGTCGTGCAGGTTGGCGATCACGCCGGCGATCGCGTACTTCCATTCGAAGCGGAACGACAGGTAGATCACGATGCCGGCCACCACGCAGGCGAGTGCGAGCAGACCGTCGGTGGCGAGCTCCTTGCCGACCTGCGGACCGACGAACTCGACGCGCTGCAACTGCACTTCCGGCGTGTCGGCCTTCAGCGCGCCCATCACCTGGTCGCTCTGCTGCGCGGACGTGTAGCCCGTCTTCAGCGGCAGACGGATCAGTACGTCGCGCGAGGTGCCGAAGTTCTGCACCTGCGCGTCGGCATAGCCGAGCTTGCCGAGCGTGTTACGCACCGGGTCGAGCGGCACCGCGCCCGGATACTGCACCTCGATCACGGTACCGCCGGTGAATTCCACCGACAGATGCAGCCCGCGATGCACGAGGAAGAACACGGCGGCGAGGAAGGTGATCAGCGAGATCGCGTTGAAGATCAACGCGCGCTGCATGAACGGAATGTCTTTACGGAAACGGAAAAATTCCATGGTCTTGTTCTCCGGGACTCAGCGGGATGAACCCGGTTTTTGCCGCGTCGAGTCATTCGACGTCGGCGTGCCCGGCGCATTGCGGCGACGCACGGTCGGTTTCGAGCGACCCTGCGCGCCGGCCGCGGCCGGTGCCTTCGAGCTTGCTTTCGCCTTCGCCTTCGCCGTGGCGATGGCCTGCGCGGTGTCGGTCGCGGCGTCGCTGCCGCCGAGGGTGTTGCCGGCATACGCGGCCGAGCCTGCCGCCGCCGTTTGCGGACGCCACACCTGGCCGATCGACAGCGACTTCAGCTTCTTCTTGCCGCCGTACCAGAAGTTGACCAGGCCGCGCGAGAAGAACACCGCCGAGAACATCGACGTCAGAATGCCGATACAGTGGACGATCGCGAAGCCGCGCACCGGACCGGAGCCGAACGCGAGCAGCGCGAGGCCGGCGATCAGCGTGGTCACGTTCGAGTCGAGAATCGTCGCCCATGCATGCGCGTAGCCGTTCTGGATGGCCAGTTGCGGCGGCGCGCCGTGGCGCAGTTCCTCGCGCACGCGCTCGTTGATCAGCACGTTCGCGTCGATCGCCATACCGAGCGCGAGCGCGATAGCGGCGATACCCGGCAGCGTGAGCGTGGCCTGCAGCATCGACAGCACCGCGACCAGCAGCAGCAGGTTCACGGACAGGCCGATCATCGAGATCACGCCGAACAGCATGTAGTACGCGCTCATGAATACGGCGATGGCCGCGAAGCCCCACACGACCGAGTGGAAGCCCTTCTTGATGTTGTCGGCGCCGAGGCTCGGGCCGATCGTGCGTTCCTCGATGATTTCCATCGGCGCGGCGAGCGAACCGGCGCGCAGCAGCAGCGCGAGGTCGGCGGCCGCTTGGGGGGTCGGCTGGCCGGTGATCTGGAAGCGGTCGCCCAGTTCCGACTGAATCGTCGCGACGGTCAGCACTTCGCCCTTGCCGTGCTCGAACAGCACCATCGCCATTGGCTTGCCGATGTTGTCACGCGATACCGCGCGCACCGCGCGGCCGCCGGCCGAGTCGAGACGGATATTGACCGTCGGACGCTGATGCTCGTCGAAGCCCGCCGACGCGTCGATGATGCGGTCGCCGGTGAAGATCACCTGCTTGCGCAGCAGCACCGGCGTCTGGTTGCCTTGCGTGAAGAGTTCATCGCCCGGCGGCACCGGCTCGTTCGGGTTCGGATGCGTGTTGACCGGATCGGCGAGGCGCGCTTCGAGCGTCGCCGTACGGCCGATGATGTCCTTCGCCTTCGCGGTGTCCTGCACGCCCGGCAGCTCGACGACGATGCGGTCCGTGCCCTGTTGCTGGATCACCGGCTCGGCCACGCCGAGTTCGTTCACGCGGTTATGCAGCGTCGTGATGTTCTGCTTGAGCGCGGCCTCCTGCACCTCGCGCTGCACGGCCGGCGTAAAGGTGCCGACGAGCTGCACGCCGCCGTCCGCCCCGGTGTTCGGCTGCGACGCCCACTGAAGTTCGCTGACGCTGCGGCTGAGCAGCTTGAGTGCCGCGTCCGCCGTGGCCTGGTCGGCCAGATTCACCACCACCGACTGGTTCACGCGATTCACGCCGCCGTCGCGCACGTTGTTGTCGCGCAGGAGCGTGCGCACGTCCGAGGCGTCCGAGTCGAGCTTCTTGTTCAGCGCGCCGGCCATGTCGACCTGCAGCAGGAAGTGCACACCGCCGCGCAGGTCGAGACCGAGGTACATCGGCAGCGCGCGCAGCGCGGTCATCCAGGTCGGCGACGCGCTTTGCAGGTTCAGTGCGACGACGTACTGCGGATCGTTCGGGTCGCTATTGAGCGACTTCTGCAGCAGGTCTTTCACGCGCAACTGCGTGTCCGTGTTCGTCAGGCGCACGCGGATGTTCGCGTTGTTCTGCGAGTTGTCGAACGTGATTGCGGTCGGCTTGATGTGATTGGCCGCGAGCGCGGCTTCGATCGACGCTAGCGTGGCGGCGTCGAGTCTGACCGTGGCCTTGCCGCTCGACACCTGCACCGCCGGCGCTTCGCCGTACAGATTGGGCAGCGTGTACACGAGGCCGATGACCAGAGCCACCAGCATCACGGCGTATTTCCAGAGGGGGTAGCGATTCATGAGTGGTCCAACGGGAAGGTTGGCTTGGATGCGATGCGTCCGGCGATGAGCGCGGGCCGTTCAGCGAACTGCCTGAACCGCCGGCGAGGCCGCACCGGACGCGGGGAGTGCAGGCCTTACAGCGACTTGATCGTGCCCTTCGGGAGAATTGTCGTGACCGACGCCTTTTGCACGGTGACTTCCGTGCCTTCCGAGATTTCGATGCCGACGTAGGCTTCGCCCACCTTCGTCACCTTGCCGACG
The DNA here is from genome assembly GCF_050436525.1 of Paraburkholderia sp. 35.1. Lineage (NCBI taxonomy): Bacteria > Pseudomonadati > Pseudomonadota > Betaproteobacteria > Burkholderiales > Burkholderiaceae > Paraburkholderia > Paraburkholderia sp. 35.1. Next base: position 2,430,817 of record NZ_JBNDMJ010000003.1, read on the forward strand.
ATACCGCCGTTCGTCACGACTTCATCGCCCCTGGCCATCGCTGCGAGCATGTTGCGATGTTCCTTCTGACGCTTCATTTGCGGGCGAATCATGATGAAGTACAGTACGCCGAACATCAGGATCAGCGGCAGGAAGCTCATCAGGTTCGATTCGATACCACCTGCTGCTGCGCCTTGCGCGAAGGCATTGGAAATGAACGACACGTTGGTCTCTCCGTTATCAGTCAAACGATCAAAAAAATCAGCCGATTATTCTACCACCGGCCACACGCGCGCCGGCGCGGCGAATTGGCTTTGCGATCAACCGTTTAAAGGTCCGATTCGGGGCAAATTCAGCGGCCGGCGAAAGTAAATTGTAAGTTGTCCGCGTGCGGCATGCGCAATCCATGTGGCGGGCCGTCAGGACGACGGTTCGACGCCGCGCGCGCGGTCTTCGTGGAAACGCTTGCGGAATGTCTCGAACAGTTTCGCCTCGATCGCATCGCGCATTTCCTGCATCAGTTCCAGGTAGTAATGCAGGTTGTGGATCGTGTTCAGCTGCGCGCCGAGAATTTCGCCGACGCGATGCAGGTGGTGCAGATAGCCGCGCGTGAAGTTGCGGCAGGTGTAGCAGCCGCATTGCTCGTCGAGCGGGCGCAGCGAGTTCCTGTGCGTCGCGTTGCGGATCTTGATGTCGCCGAAACGCGTGAAGAGCCAGCCGTTGCGCGCGTTGCGCGTGGGCATCACGCAGTCGAACATGTCGACGCCGGCCGCGACGCCGGCCACCAGGTCTTCCGGCGTGCCGACGCCCATCAGGTAGTGCGGCTTGTCGGCCGGCAGCTTGGGGCCGATGTGGTTCAGGATCCGCATCATGTCTTCCTTCGGCTCGCCAACCGACAGACCGCCGATCGCGAGGCCGTGGAAGTTCTTCTGCGCGAGGCCGGCGAGCGACTCGTCGCGCAGATCCTCGAACATGCCGCCCTGCACGATGCCGAACAGCGCATTCGGATTGCCGAGGCGCTTGAATTCGTCGATCGAGCGTTGCGCCCAGCGCATCGACATGCGCATCGATTCGGCGGCTTCCTTGTGCGAGGTCGGGATGTTGTTGGTCGCGTACGGCGTGCATTCGTCGAACTGCATCACGATGTCCGAGTTCAGCACCTTCTGGATCTGCATCGACACTTCCGGCGACAGGAACAGCCGGTCGCCGTTGATCGGCGACGCGAACGTGACGCCGTCCTCGGTGATCTTGCGCAGATCGCCGAGCGAGAACACCTGGAAGCCGCCCGAGTCGGTCAGGATCGGCTTCTTCCAGCCCATGAAGCGGTGCAGGCCGCCGTGCGCCTCGATGGTTTCGAGGCCGGGTCGCAGCCACAGGTGAAACGTATTGCCGAGGATGATCTGCGCGTGCATTTCGTCGAGCTCGCGCGGCTGGACCGCCTTCACGGTGCCGTAGGTGCCGACCGGCATGAAGATCGGTGTCTCCACCACGCCGTGATTGAGCGTGACGCGGCCGCGGCGCGCAAGGCCGTCGGTGCCGAGCAGTTCGAATTTGAGGCCATTCTCCGGGCGCTCGTGGGCAGGATGTTGCGAGAGATGACCAAGGGTCATGGGGATCACTCCTGGGCTACCGGAAAACAGTCCGGCGCAATCAATGAAAACCGCCACGAGGGATCGCGGCGGCTAGGAAGACTGCCAATACGCTGAAGCAGTGCTCGAACCGGCTCATGCATCGCGCCGCGTGAGCAGCATCGCGTCACCGTAGCTGAAAAAACGATAGCGCTCGTCGATCGCATGACGGTACGCGGCGCGAATCGTCTCGACGCCCGCGAACGCCGACACCAGCATCAGCAGCGTAGATTTCGGCAAATGGAAGTTCGTGACCAGCCGGTCGACCACGCGGAACCGGTAGCCCGGCGTGATGAAGATGTCGGTTTCCGCGCTCGCCGCGCCGAGCGGATGGCCGGCGGCTTCGGCGTCGCGCGCGGCGGCTTCGAGCGCGCGCAGCGAGGTCGTGCCGACCGCGATCACGCGGTTGCCGCGCGCTTTGGTCGCGGCGATCTTGTCCGCGAGCGCTTGCGGCAGGTGATACCACTCGCTGTGCATCTTGTGCTCGGCGATGTTTTCGACGCGCACCGGCTGAAACGTGCCCGCGCCGACGTGCAGCGTCAGCGTCGCGCGGTCGATGCCGAGGGCGTCGAGGCGGCCGAGCAGCGTGTCGTCGAAGTGCAGGCCGGCGGTCGGCGCGGCGACCGCGCCCGGGTTCTGCGCGAATACGGTCTGATAGCGGGTTTCGTCGGTCGCGTCGGGGTCGTGCTCGATGTACGGCGGCAGCGGCAGACGGCCGTACTGCTCGATCAGCGTCAGGCAGTCGTCGGGGAAATGCAGCGTGTAGAACTGATCGACGCGCTCGCCGACGGTGACGTCGAACGCATCCGCGAGACGGATCGTCGTGCCCGCCTGCGGGCTCTTGCTCGCCCGGATCTGCGCGAGCGCGCTGCGCTCGCCAGTCAGGCGCTCGACCAGCACTTCGATCTTGCCGCCGCTCGACTTCTGGCCGAAGAAGCGCGCCTTCAGCACTTTGGTATCGTTGAAGACGAGCAGATCGCCCGGCGCGAGGCACTCGGGCAGTTCGGTGAAGCGGCGGTCGATCAGGCGCGCGGCGCCGTCGGCGGCGCCTGCGGCGTCCACGTCGAGCAGACGGCTTGCGCTGCGCTCGGGCAGCGCGACTTGCGCGATCAGCTCGGGCGGCAGATCGAAATCGAAATCGGAAAGCGTAAACATGCGAACGACTGGAAGCGGGTTGGGACTGATTTGGGACTGAATTGAGCCGAAGCCGGAGCCGGGCGGCTATGATGGCGGGACGCCGAAGCGGCCCGCGCGCTTTGTGCCGCATCCTGCCTACGCTGGACGCGCGAAGGGCGGCACGACTTCTTTTCGACAGCACCCGATATTGTACTTGCGAAGCAGCCTATGCCTTTGTCCGACCGCCGATCGTCCGTTGCCACCCTCGAAGCGGGCGCTGAACCGCGGCGCCGCGGTGCGCGGGCGGAGGCGGGGGAGCGAGATGCGGCGCAAGCGGGCGCACAAGGCGGCATGATGGCCGCTGGCCACGATCTCGGGCGCGACGGCGACAAGCCCGGCGGCCACGCGGGCGACCCGCCGGATCAATTCGCCGCCGACCACGCGAGCGACGACAAACCCGCCGCCAAAACCAAAGGCGCGGCAAAAGCCGCCGCCAAAGCCCCGGTCAAAACCGCCGACAAGCTCGCCAAACTCGGCCTCACACGCGACATCGACCTCGTGCTGCATCTGCCGATGCGCTACGAAGACGAAACCTCGCTGACGCCGATCGGTCACTTGCTGCCCGGCGGCATCGCGCAAACCGAAGGCGTGGTGTTCGACAATGAGATCGCCTATCGCCCGCGCCGGCAGCTGCTCGTGAAGCTGCGCGACGCCGACGGCGACGAACTCGTGCTGCGCTTTCTGAATTTCTACGGCTCGCAGGTCAAGCAGATGGCGCCCGGCGCGCGCCTGCGCGTGCGCGGCGACGTGCGGGGCGGCTTCTTCGGCATGGAGATGGTGCATCCGACCGTGCGCGTCGTCGATGAAGACACGCCGCTGCCGCAGGCGCTGACACCGGTCTATCCGAGCACCGCGGGCGTGTCGCAGGTGTATCTGCGCAAGGCAATCGACAACGCGCTCGCGCGCACGTCGCTGCCGGAGTTGCTGCCCGCGCCGGTCGCGCGCGCGTTTCTCGAACCGCTCGGCGTGCCGGCGCTGATGGACGCGGTGCGCACGCTGCATCATCCGGGCCCGCAGTCGGACGAAACGGCGCTGATCGACGGCACGCATCCGGCCTGGGTGCGCATCAAGTTCGAGGAGCTGCTCGCGCAGCAGATGTCGCTGAAGCGCGCGCACGACGAGCGGGCGCACGCGCGCCGCGCCGGCCATGCCGCGCCGCAAGCTCGGCGACGAATCGGCGCTGGTCGCGCGGCTGCTGAAGGCGCTGCCATTTTCGCTGACGGCCGCGCAGCAGCGCGTCGGCGGCGAGATCGCGCTCGACCTGACGCAGCCGCATCCGATGCAGCGGCTGTTGCAGGGCGACGTCGGCAGCGGCAAGACGATCGTTGCGGCGCTCGCCGCCGCGCAGGCGATCGACGCCGGCTACCAGGCCGCGCTGATGGCGCCGACCGAAATTCTCGCCGAGCAGCACGCGCGCAAATTGCGCGGCTGGCTCGAGCCGCTCGGCGTGAGTGTCGCGTGGCTCGCGGGCAGTCTGAAGACGAAGGAGAAGCGCGCCGCGATCGAAGCGGCCGCGCTCGGCACCGCGCAGCTCGTGATCGGCACGCACGCGATCATTCAGGACGCGGTCGAGTTCGCGCGCCTCGGACTCGTGATCGTCGACGAGCAGCATCGCTTCGGCGTCGCGCAACGGCTCGCGTTGCGCGCGAAGGCGCAGGGCGCCGCCGACGGCGCGGCCGACTTCCAGCCGCATCAACTCATGATGTCCGCGACGCCGATTCCGCGCACGCTCGCCATGACCTACTACGCGGACCTCGACGTCTCCACGATCGACGAACTGCCGCCCGGCCGCACCCCGATCCTCACGAAGCTCGTGTCCGACGCGCGCCGCGAAGAGGTGATCGGCCGCGTGCGCGAGGCGGCGTTGACGGGGCGCCAGGTGTACTGGGTGTGTCCGCTGATCGAGGAAAGCGAGACCCTGCAGTTGCAAACCGCGGTCGAGACCTACGAGACGCTGGTGGCCGCGCTGCCCGAGCTGAAGGTCGGGCTGGTGCACGGGCGCCTCGCGCCCGCCGAAAAGGCCACGGTGATGGACGCGTTCTCGCGCAACGAGATCCAGCTGCTGGTCGCGACCACGGTGATCGAAGTCGGCGTCGACGTGCCGAACGCATCGTTGATGGTGATCGAGCATGCGGAGCGCTTCGGTCTCGCGCAGCTGCATCAGTTGCGCGGACGCGTGGGGCGCGGCAGCGCCGCGTCGGTCTGCGTGCTGCTCTACACCGGACCGCTGTCGATGACCGCCCGCGCGCGCCTGCAAACGATGCGCGAAACCACCGACGGCTTCGAGATTGCCCGCCGCGACCTCGAAATTCGCGGGCCTGGCGAGTTCCTCGGCGCGCGGCAGTCAGGCGCCGCGATGCTGCGTTTCGCCGACCTGCAGAACGATCAGCACCTCATCGAGCCGGCGCGCGAAGCCGCCGCGACGCTGCTCGACCAATATCCGGACGTGGTCATTCAGCATCTGGCGCGCTGGCTCGGCGCGCGCGAGCAGTATCTGAAGGCCTGAGCGCCGTCCCCGCCGCAAGCACAACGGCTAAAAAGTTGGCGAACCGACCCTATAGGTGTATAACTAGAACCTATCGAATCCATCGGACTGATTGATCCCCGAATGACGCTCACCGAATTGAAATACATCGTGGCGGTGGCCCGCGAGCGGCACTTCGGCCGTGCCGCCGAAGCGTGTTTCGTCAGCCAGCCCACGCTGTCCGTCGCCATCAAGAAGCTCGAAGACGAGCTGAACGTGCAGATTTTCGAGCGCGGAACCAGCGAGGTCAGCGTGACGCCGATCGGCGAACAGATCGTTACGCAGGCGCAACGCGTGCTCGAGCAGACGCTCGCGATCAAGGAAATCGCCAAGCAGGGCAAGGACCCGCTGCTCGGTCCGCTGCGCCTCGGCGTGATCTACACCATCGGACCGTACCTGCTGCCGACGCTCGTCAAGCAGATGATCCGGCGCGTGCCGCAAATGCCGCTGATGCTGCAGGAAAACTACACGCTGAAGCTGATCGAGCTGCTCAAGCAGGGCGAAATCGACGTGGCGATCATGGCGCTGCCGTTTCCCGAAACCGGGCTGATGCTGCGTCCGCTGTACGACGAGCCGTTCGTCGTCGCGCTGCCGTCCGGCCACGCATGGGAAAGCCGCCCGAAGATCGACCCCGACGACCTGAAGCAGGAAACCATGCTGCTGCTCGGCAGCGGGCACTGCTTCCGCGATCACGTGCTCGGCGTGTGTCCCGAGCTGATGCGCTTTTCGCAGAACGCCGACGGCATCCAGAAGACCTTCGAGGGCTCGTCGCTCGAAACGATTCGTCATATGGTCGCCAGCGGCGTCGGCATTACCGTGCTGCCGCGCATGTCGGTGTACGAGGTCAAGCCACATGCGGGCGGTATCGACGCGGGCCTGCTCAGCTATGTCGCGTTCGACGAGCCGGTGCCCGATCGCCGCGTCGTGCTGGCATGGCGCAAGAGCTTCACGCGCATGCCCGCGATCGACGCGATCTGTGACGCAATCGCCGCGTGCGACCTGCCGGGCGTCAAAAAGCTCGATCTGCCCGCCGCCGTCAACTGACTCGCCAGCATCCGCAGCCGCGCCGGACACCGGTGCGGCCTGCCGCAAAAAGGGCCCAAGCCCTATCGAATAGATTAAATTAATCAAATACGAATATTCGATAGGTGTTGCTATAGTTTCCTCCACGGATCGCCCGATCCCTTTATTCGATAAGGCTCAGCGCCCGGACTCCGAGTCGGGGCGCGAGACAAGCCAGGAGGAAAACACCATGCACGCGCTTTCACAGCCCATCCACGCTTTTCCCGCGCAACCGGCCACGACGGCCGTCGCGCCGAGTATCCGTACGGTCGCCGGGTCGTTGCTGGCCGACCGGGTGCTGGCCGCCTGACGTGCCTACCCGTGACGGCGTCCGTCGCGCACGGATGCCGCATGCTTTGCCCCCGATTCGATAGAAACCACGCAGGAGTGTCCATGTCCGAACGTAAGCTCACCAATGCCGCCGGCGCGCCCGTCGCCGATAACCAGAACTCGATGACCGCCGGCCTGCGTGGCCCCGTGGTGCTGCAGGACGTCTGGCTGCTCGAAAAGCTCGCGCACTTCGATCGCGAAGTGATTCCCGAGCGGCGCGTTCACGCGAAGGGTTCGGGCGCGTTCGGCACGCTGACGGTGACGCACGACATTTCGCGCTACACGAAGGCGAAGGTATTCGCGCAGGTCGGCCAGGAAACGCCGCTGTTCATGCGCTTTTCGACGGTGGCCGGCGAGCGTGGCGCGGCCGACGCCGAGCGCGACGTGCGCGGCTTCTCGATCAAGTTCTACACCGAAGAAGGCAACTGGGACGTGGTCGGCAACAACACGCCGGTGTTCTTCATTCGCGATCCGCTCAAGTTTCCGGACTTCATTCATACGCAGAAGCGTGATCCGTACACGAATCTGCGCAGCAACGTCGCCGCGTGGGACTTCTGGTCGAGTCATCCGGAGTCGCTGCATCAGGTGACGATTCTGATGAGCGATCGCGGCATTCCGAAGAACTACCGGCAGATGCACGGCTTCGGCTCGCACACGTACTCGTTCATCAACGCGAGCGACGAGCGTTTCTGGGTCAAGTTCCACTTCAAGTCGCTGCAAGGCATCGACAACTTCACCGACGCCGATGCCGCGCAGGTAGTCGCCAATGACCGCGAAAGCGCGCAGCGCGATCTGGTGAACAGCATCGACGCGGGCAACTTTCCGAAGTGGCGCTTCGCAATTCAGGTGATGCCGGAAGCGGATGCGGCGAACTACCGCTTCAATCCGTTCGACATCACGAAGGTGTGGTCGCAGAAGGACTATCCGTTGATCGACGTCGGCACGCTCGAACTGAATCGCAACGCGGCGAACTATTTCGCGGACGTCGAGCAGGCGGCGTTCACGCCGGCGAACGTGGTGCCGGGCATAGGATTTTCGCCGGACCGTCTGTTGCAGGGGCGGCTGTTCTCGTACGGCGATACGCAGCGTTACCGGCTCGGCATCAATCATCACCAGATCCCGGTGAATGCGCCGCGCGTGCCGAACCCGCATTCGTTTCATCGCGATGGCGCGCTGCGCACCGACGGCAATCGCGGCGGCAACGTGAATTACGAGCCGAATCGCTTCGGCGACTTCGTGCAGGACGCGAACGCGTCCGAGCCGCCGCTCGCGGCGGGCGCGGTCGCGCGTTACGAGCATCGCGAGGACGACGACTACTACACGCAGCCGCGCATGTTGTTCGCGCTGTTCGACGACGCGCAACGTGAGCGTCTGTTCGGCAATATCGCGCGACATATCGACGGCGTGCCGCAGGAGATCGTCGCGCGTCAGATCGAGCATTTCCGCCGCGCCGATCCGGCTTACGCGGAGGGTGTGATCGCGGCGCTCGCCGCGTTGCGGGAAGGCAGGAACCGCTAGGCGTCATAGACGCGGCGGATGGTAAAGCAGTCGCAAAGCAATCGACGGCGCGGCGCATTGCTGCGGTCCGTCACGAGACGAACCCGGAGTACGATCATGATTCGGATGATGATGGCGAGCATTGGCGGTCGGGCCGCCGCGCCGAGCATGCAGGCGCAATGGCAGGCGTTGATGTTTCGCAAGGCGCTGGGCTTTGCGATCGTCGCGAGCGGCTTTGCGGTAATCGCCGCGCAGGCGTTGCAACACGCGCTGGGCGGCTGAGCGCCGTACCGCCAGAATGGCTGCGCAGCAAGGCTCTCGGGCACGCGTTGCGCAAACCTTGCGGCATTCACGCTACACTGTCGAACGTTTTATTCGTGTTTCGCTGACCGTCATCTGCCGACCGGTTCGTATCACTCTTCAAAGGAGTCATCATGGCCAAGAAAGAAGCCGCCGCAGCAGTACAGCACGTCAACATCGGGATCAGCGACAAGGATCGCAAGAAGATCGCCGAAGGGCTGTCGCGTCTGCTCGCCGACACCTACACGCTGTACCTGAAGACCCACAACTTCCACTGGAACGTCACGGGTCCGATGTTCAATACGCTGCACCTGATGTTCGAAACGCAGTACAACGAACTCGCGCTCGCGGTCGACTCGATCGCCGAACGCATCCGTGCATTGGGCGTGCATGCGCCGGGCAGCTACAAGGATTTCGCGAAGCTGTCGTCGATCCCCGAAGCGGACGGCGTGCCGGCCGCGGAAGACATGATCCGTCAGCTGGTCGAAGGTCAGGAAGCCGTGGTGCGCACCGCGCGCGCGATTTTCCCGTCGACGGAAGCCGCCAACGACGAGCCGACCGCCGACCTGCTCACGCAACGCATGCAGACACACGAAAAGACCGCATGGATGCTGCGCTCGCTGCTCGCCTGATTTGGCGCAGCTGAGCCAGTCGAGTCCGATGCCGGCGCCGGCATCGCGCGCGCCGTGCTAAAAACGCACAAGCCTCCCTGCACGGGAGGCTTTGTTTTTTGCGCCGCTGCCGCACGACGCACAGATTCGAGCGCGTGGCACTTCGATACGCGGCCGCGCGAATCCTGGGCCGCCGTGCGCTTCCCGTAAAATAGGCGCACCGTGTTCGCACTTCACCGAATTCGTCCCATGTTCGCCCGACTTCCCCTGTATCTGCGCCTCGTGCGCATGGACAAGCCGATCGGCAGCCTGCTGCTGCTGTGGCCGACGCTCAACGCACTGTGGATCGCGTCCGGCGGTCATCCGTCGTGGCAATTGCTGGTGATCTTCACGCTCGGCACGGTGCTGATGCGCTCGGCCGGCTGCGCGATCAACGACTATGCGGACCGCGATTTCGACCGTCACGTGAAGCGCACCGAGAACCGGCCGATCACGTCCGGCAAGATCAATGCGTGGGAAGCGGTCGTGTTGGCAACCGTGCTGTCGCTGGTCGCGTTTCTACTGATTCAGCCGCTCAATGCATTGACCAAGGAGTTGTCGGTGGTCGCGCTGTTCGTCGCGGGCACATATCCGTTCGTGAAGCGCTTCTTCGCGATTCCGCAGGCGTATCTGGGCATCGCGTTCGGCTTCGGTATTCCGATGGCGTTCGCCGCTGTGCAGGATCACGTGCCGCTGCTCGCGTGGGCGATGCTGGTCGCGAATATCTTCTGGGCCGTTGCGTACGACACCGAATACGCGATGGTCGATCGCGACGACGACATCAAGATCGGCATCCGGACGTCGGCGCTGACGTTCGGCCGTTTCGACGTGGCCGCGGTCATGCTGTGCTATGCGGTGACGCTCGGGATTTACATCGGCATCGGCGTGACGCTCGGGTTTGGTCCGCTGTACTGGCTCGGCTGGGCGGTCGCGGTGGGTTGCGCGATCTATCACTACACGCTGATCCGCCATCGCGAGCGCATGCCGTGCTTTGCCGCGTTCCGTCACAACAACTGGCTCGGCGGCGCGTTGTTCGCGGGGATCGCCGCGCATTACGTGGTGGCTTCGTTTTAATTCGCGTCAGCGCTTTTCTGGCTTCAGACCGCTGCGTTTCTACACGCCGTAGGCGCCTGCCCTGATGAGAAGAGGGACAGTCGCGCTACGGCGTGTCTGTTTCCGCTGTTTCTTTTCGACGCCGGTTCGCGTTACTGCTTGCCGAACTCGTCGCCCATCTCGCGCGCCCGCGCGTCAGCGGCCAGTGCGCCGCGCACGATCGCGTCCTTGATGCCGCTCGCTTCGAACGAGGCGAGCGCTGCCGCGGTCGTGCCGCCTTTGGATGTCACGCGCTCGCGCAGCACGCTCGGCGGCTCGTCGGAATTGGCCGCGAGTTGCGCGGCGCCCGTGAAGGTCGCGACCGCCAGCGCGCGGCCCTGCGCTTCGTCCATACCGAGCTGGCGCGCGGCTTCCTGCAGCGCTTCGATGAAATAGAACACGTAGGCCGGCCCGCTGCCCGAGATCGCGGTGACCGCGTCGATCTTCGCTTCGTCGTCGAACCAGACGGTTTCGCCGACCGCGCCGAGCACCTGCGACGCGAGCGCGCGGCCCGCTTCGTCGACGCTGCCGCTGGCGACGAGACCCGTGACGCCCCTGCCGATCAGCGCCGGCGTATTCGGCATCACGCGCACGATGCGGTTGTGGCCAGCGAGCCAGCGCGACATGTCGCCGATCCGAATGCCCGCGACGATGCTGACGACGAGTTGCGACGCGCGCAGATGCGGCGCCAGCGTCCCGGCGACGCTCTTCAGGATCTGCGGCTTCACCGCGAGCACGACCGCGTCGTAGTCGGCGAGCGTGACGTCGGCGGCCGCGCCGGTGCGGATGCTGAATTGCTGCTCGTTGCGCTGGCGCGCGTCTTCGTTCGGATCGACCGCGTACAGGTCCGCGGGCGCGACGCCCCGCTTGATGAGGCCGCCGATCAACGCCGCGGCCATGTTGCCGCCGCCGATAAACGCAATTTTCATGATGGTCCGGGTAGGTTCAGATGAGATGCGGTGAGGGCTTCGCGCAGCCAGGTTCGCGCAAGGCCCGTGGAAATGCTCAGCGCGAATAATTGCGTGCGCCGAAGATCGCGGTGCCGACGCGCACGATCGTCGCGCCTTCGAGCACGGCTGCTTCGAGATCGGCCGACATGCCCATCGACAGCGTATCGAGCGCGAGCCCGTCGTTACGCAAGCGCTCGAACAACTCGCGCAATTGGCGATGCGGCGCGCGTTGTTCTGCGAGATCGCCGCCCGGTTCGGGAATCGACATCAGTCCGCGCAGCTTCAGCTTCGGCAGCGCGGCGATCTGCTGCGCGATAGCGGCCGCCTCGGCGATGGCGACGCCACTCTTCGACGCTTCACCGCTGACGTTGACCTGCAGGCACACGTTGAGCGGCGGCAGGTGGTCCGGGCGCTGCTCCGACAGCCGTTGCGCGATCTTCAGCCGATCGACCGAATGTACCCAGTCGAAATGCTCGGCGACGGGCCGCGTCTTGTTCGATTGCAGCGGCCCGATGAAATGCCATTCGAGCGACGCGCGCAGATCGGCAAGTGCCTGGATCTTGTCGAGCGCTTCCTGCACGTAGTTCTCGCCGAATGCGCGCTGACCGGCCGCATGAGCGGCGCGCACGGCATCGGCGGGAAACGTTTTGGAGACCGCGAGCAGCGTCACGGACTGCGCGACGCGGTGGGCCGCTTGCGCGGCCCTGGCGATGCGCTCGTGCACGTCGGCGAGATTGTGAGGCAGATCGGACATGGAACGAACCGGTGTTCAGCGAAGACGATGCCCCGATTATACGGACAGCATGTGCTCGACCAATTCGATCCAGTGCGCGACCGGCGTCGACGTACCGCTTTGCAGATGCGCGATGCAACCGACGTTCGCCGACACGATCACCTGCGGCTCCTGCGCCTGCAAACGCTCGAGCTTCTGGTCGCGCAGCGCGTACGACATGCGCGGCTGCAGCAGCGAGTAGGTGCCGGCCGAGCCGCAGCACAGATGGCTGTCGGCGGGCAGGCGCACTTCGACGCCGAGCGCGCCGAGCAGTTGCTCGACCTTGCCGCGGATCTGCTGGCCATGCTGCAGCGTGCAGGGTGGATGAAACGCGACCGTGTGTACCGAGCGGCGGCGCGTGATGGCGACGAGCTGTTCTTCGAACTCGGGCAGGATCTCGGAGACGTCGCGCGTCAATTCGACGATGCGGCGCGCCTTCTCGGCATAGTTCGGATCGAGGCGCAGCAGGTGCGCGTATTCCTTGACCGTCGCGCCGCAGCCCGACGCGTTCATCACGATCGCTTCAATGCCCTGTTCGACGTAGGGCCACCATGCGTCGATGTTCGCGCGCAGGTCGTCGAGCGCTTCGTCGTGGTAGCCGAGGTGCAGGCGGATCGCGCCGCAGCAGCCGGCGTCGGGCGCGATCAGCGTTTCGATGCCGAGCGCGTCGAACACGCGCGCGGTCGCGATGTTGACGTTCGGCATCATTGACGGTTGCACGCAGCCCGCCAGCATCAGCACCTTGCGTTCGTGTTTTGCGCTCGGCCATTCGAGCGGGTGCTGGCGCGCGGGCACCTTGTCGCGCAGCTTCTTCGGCAGCAGGCCGCGCACGTGCTGACCCAGCCGCATCGCCGGCGTGAAGATCGCGCTGTTCGGCAGCACGCTCGCGAGCAGGCGCCGCATCAGCCGCTGATTGAGCGGACGCGTGACTTTCTCTTCGGTGAGCTTGCGGCCGATTTCGACGAGCCGCCCATATTGCACGCCCGACGGGCAGGTCGATTCGCAATTGCGGCAGGTCAGGCAGCGGTCGAGGTGAACCTGCGTGCTGCGCGTGACCGGCGCGCCTTCGACCATCTGCTTGATCAGATAGATGCGCCCGCGCGGGCCGTCGAGCTCGTCGCCAAGCAGTTGGTAGGTTGGGCAGGTGGCGGTGCAAAAACCGCAATGCACGCATTTGCGCAGGATGGCGTCCGCTTCGTTGCCATCGGGCGTATTACGAATGAAGTCCGCGAGGTTGGTTTGCATCGCGTCGCTCAGAAGTCGGAGTAGAGACGGCCGCGGTTGAAGATGCGGGCCGGGTCGAATGCATGTTTGAGGCCGCGATGGATTTTCATCAGCGGCGCGGGCAGCGGTGTGAATACGCCGGCGCCGCGGTCGTAGCCGTGGCCGCTGCGGAAGATGGTCGCATGGCCGCCGGCCTGTTTCGCGCTGATGCGCACGGTTTGCGCGTCGGTGTCGGTGATCCACCAGCGCTGGCCGCCGCCCCATTCCATCAGTTGCGCGCCGGGCAGCTGCAGCGGCTCGGTGATCGACGGTAGCGCGAGACGCCACAGCGCGGCCTTCGGTGGAATGCCCGCGAAAAACGAATCGGTCTGTTCGCGCAGACCGGCCCAGAAGCGTTCAGCTTCGACCGCATCGACGACTTCGCCGCCGAGCCCGGTGCGCGCTGCCTTGACCGCGGCTTCCGCGCCGCCCAGGCGCACCGCGAGCGTGCCGTTGCGCCATGCGCTCGCGGTGATCGGCAGGGGCCGGCCGCCCCATTCGTTGAGCTTGCGTACCGCGTCGGTGCCGTTCATGTCGAACTTCAGCGTGGCTTCGACCTGCGGCCGCGGCAGCACTTTGACCGACAGCTCGAGGATCAGCCCGAGCGTGCCGAGCGAGCCCGCGAGCAGCCGCGACACGTCGTAACCCGCGACGTTCTTGACGACCTGGCCGCCGAAGTGCAGCACCTGCCCCTGGCCGTTCATCACGACGGCGCCGAGCACGAAGTCGCGCGCGGCGCCGACGGCCGGCCTGCGCGGCCCCGAAATGCCAGCGGCGATGCAGCCGCCAAAGGTGGCCTGCGGCCCGAAGTGCGGCGGCTCGAACGGCAGCATCTGGTTGTGCTCGGCGAGCGCGGCTTCGATTTCCAGCAGCGGTGTTCCCGCGCGCGCGGTGATCACGAGCTCGGCCGGATCGTACGCGATGATGCCGCGATAAGCGCGCGTGTCGAGGATCTCACCTTCCAGCGTCTGGCCATACCAGTCTTTGGTGCCGCCGCCGCGGATGCGCAGCGCGCGTCCCTCGGCGCTGGCCGAACGCACGCGTTCGGACCATACGGCGACGATGTCGTCCTCTTCCATGGTGTCCTGCTCGTTGTGTTTCGTTTGATTGTACCGGGCGGCGGCTCGCTGGCAAGCCGGAGCGCACCCGCATGACGGGGCGCGGCATCGGTCTGGAGGAGAGGGCGCAAAGCGCCGCGCAGGCCGCGCCAGCATCAGCGCGGGCGCGGCCAACGGTGGATGCGCGCTGCAAACGCCAGCCGCTAGAAGCGCGGCAGCTCGGGATGAGGCAGCAGGCCGCCGCGCACGTGCATCTTGCCGTATTCGGCACAGCGCGCCCGCGTCGGGATGCCCTTGTCGGGGTTCAACAGGCCGGGCGCGTCGAATGCTCGCTTGACCGCGTGGAACGTATCGCGCTCTTCGGGCGAGAACTGCACGCACATCGAATTGATCTTCTCGATGCCGACGCCATGCTCGCCCGTCACCGTGCCGCCCAGCTCGACGCAAGCTTCGAGGATATCGCAACCGAACAACTCGGCGCGATGCCACTCGTCCTGGTCGTTGCCGTTGAACAGGATCAGCGGGTGCATGTTGCCGTCGCCGGCATGGAATACGTTGATGCAGCGCAACTGGTAGGTCTTCTCCATCTCCTCGATGCGCGCGAGCAGCGGCCCGATACTGCGGCGCGGCACGGTACCGTCCATGCAGTAGTAGTCCGGCGAAATGCGGCCGGCGGCCGGAAACGCGTTCTTGCGCCCGGACCAGAAGCGCAGGCGCTCGGCTTCCGTGCGTGAAATCTGGATACGGGTCGCGCCGTGCTCGCGCAGCACCGCGGTCATGCGCACGATCTCGGCCGCGACCTCCTCGGGCGTGCCGTCCGATTCGCACAGCAGGATCGCCGCCGCGTCGAGGTCGTAGCCGGCGTTGACGAACTCCTCGACCGCGCGCGTGGCGGGCTTGTCCATCATCTCGAGGCCGGCCGGAATGATGCCCGCCGCGATGATGCCCGCAACGGCGTCGCCGCCTTTGACGACGTCGTCGAAGCTGGCCATGATGACCTGCGCGGTTTGCGGCTTCGGGATCAGCTTGACGGTGACCTCGGTGACGATCGCGAACATGCCCTCGCTGCCAATCAGCACCGCGAGCAGATCGAGCCCCGGCGCGTCGGGCGCGAGCGAGCCGAATTCGACGATCTCGCCTTCCATCGTGACCGCGCGCACGCGCAGCACGTTGTGCACGGTGAGGCCGTACTTCAGGCAATGCACGCCGCCCGAATTCTCCGACACGTTGCCGCCGATCGTGCAGGCAATCTGCGACGACGGATCCGGCGCATAGTAAAGACCATACGGCGCCGCGGCTTCGGAGATCGCCAGATTGCGCACGCCCGGCTGCACGGTCGCGATGCGCGCGTACGAGTCGACTTCGACGATCTTGCGAAAGCGCGCGAGCGATACCACCACGCCGTGCCGAATCGGCATCGCGCCGCCGGACAGCCCGGTGCCCGCGCCGCGCGGCACGATGGGCACCTCGAGGCGATGGCAGATCTGCACGATGCGCTGCACCTGCGATTCGGTTTCCGGCAACACGACCGCGAGCGGCAAACGCCGGTACGCGGCGAGCCCGTCGCATTCGTACGCGACGGTGTCTTCTTCGCGATACAGCAGACAGTGGGTCGGCAACACGGCCATCAGCGCCTGCACGACTTCGCGCTGACGCTGCGCGAGGACTTCGGCCGACAGTTCAGCGGGTGCGTTCATGTGAGTTGTCTCCTCGTGGCTTGCGCCGGTCCGGCTTGCTGGTTCGAGCCGGCTGTTTCGTGCTGCCTGCTTCGAATCACTTGCGTGTTCAGCTTGGCGCGGTTGCCGCCGGGCGCGTCAGCGGTTTGTCGCGGCCGGCATGCGCAATGTCGATCAGGCCGCCGCCCAGGCGAAAATCTTGCCCGGGTTCATCAGATTGCGAGGGTCTAGCGCGTGCTTGATGGAGCGCATCGTGTCGACCGCGACGTCGCCGTGCTCCTCGAGCAGAAAGCCCATCTTGTGCAGGCCGATGCCATGCTCGCCGGTGCAGGTGCCGTCCATCCGCAGCGCGCGCTGCACGATGCGGTGGTTCAGGCGCTCGGCTTCCTCGAGCTCTTCGGGCTTGTCGGGATCGATCAGGATCGCGACGTGGAAGTTTCCGTCGCCGACATGGCCGACGATCGGGCAGGGCAGCGGCGAGGCCAATAGGTCCTGCTCCGTTTCGACCACACACTCCGCGAGACGCGAGATCGGCACGCAGACGTCGGTGGTGACCGCGCGCGAGCCGGGCTTCAGTTGCAGCATCGCGAAATAGGCGTTGTGACGCGCGTTCCACAGACGGCTGCGGTCTTCGGGGCGCGTCGCCCATTCGAAGCCTTCACCGGCATTCTGTGCGGCGATTTCCTGCACGAGTTCGGCCTGTTCCTTGACGCCGGCCTCGGTGCCGTGAAATTCGAAGAACAATGTGGGCGCTTCGCGCAGTGTCAGATTCGAATGGCGATTGATCGAGCGGATCGCAAGTGCATCGACGAACTCGACACGCGCGATCGGCACGCCGATCTGAATCGTCTCGATGACCGCGCGCACCGCATCGCCCATCGACGGGAACGTGCATACCGCGGCCGACACCGCCTCCGGCTGCGGATAGAGGCGCAGCGTGATTTCCGTTATCACGCCGAGCGTGCCTTCCGAGCCGACGAACAGGCGCGTGAGGTCGTACCCCGCCGACGATTTGCGCGCGCGCGAGCCGGTCTTGATCACGCGGCCATCGGCGAGCACGACCGTCAGGCCGAGCACGTTCTCGCGCATCGTGCCGTAGCGCACGGCGTTAGTACCCGACGCGCGGGTTGCCGACATGCCGCCGATGCTCGCGTCCGCGCCGGGGTCGATCGGGAAGAACAGGCCGGTGTCGCGCAGCGCTTCGCTCAGTTGCTTGCGCGAGATGCCGGGCTCGACGGTGACGGTCAGGTCTTCGGCGTTGATCGACAACACCCGGTTCATTTCCGACAGATCGATCGACACGCCGCCTTGCACGGCAAGCAGATGTCCTTCGAGCGACGAGCCATTGCCGTACGGAATGATCGGCACGTCGTACTGGCCGCACAGCTTGACGGCGGTTTGCACGTCTTCGCTTGTACGCGCGAACACGACGGCGTCAGGCAGTTGCGGATCGAACGGTGATTCGTCGCGGCCGTGGTGCGCACGCACGGCTTCGGCAACGGAAACGCGATCGCCGAAAGCGGCTTTTAGCTGGTTCAGCAATTCGGCGGGAAACGGCCGGCGTAGCGGCGCCGGCGGCACGGGATGGTTCACGCATGTCTCCTGTGTCGACCGGAGTTAGCGCTACAGCGCTTACTCCGGTCCCATGCTTTAGCTCGATCGGAGTTGGCGCTTCAACGCTTGCTCCGGTCCCATGAAAGTTTCTTTAAATAACGGTCTGTTTGCAGCAAGTGTTTCATTTTACGCCGTTCGCCCGCCAGGCAGCGCTGGGTCGGCTTGCGCTCATATAATGGCGGCGATTTCGCGATGCGTGCAATATGGACAAACCAGCTGGCAGCATCGTCACTAATACATGGGAGACGTCATGGGCAATCGCCTCAGCAAGATCGCCACTCGCACCGGCGACGACGGCACCACCGGTCTCGGCGACGGTCGCCGCGTGCGCAAGGACAGCGCGCGTATCGCCGCGATTGGCGACGTCGACGAACTCAATTCGAATCTCGGCGTGCTGTTGTGCGAGAACCTGCCCGAGAACGTACGCGCGGCGCTGGTCGCAATCCAGCACGACCTGTTCGATCTGGGCGGCGAGCTGTGCATTCCCGGTCACACGATGATTACCGAACAGCATCTCGCGCAGCTCGACGGCTGGCTCGCCGACTACAACGCCACGCTGCCGCCGCTGAAGGAATTCATTCTGCCGGGCGGTTCGCGCGCGGCCGCGCTCGCGCATGTGTGCCGTACCGTTTGCCGCCGCGCGGAGCGGGCGATCGTCGCGCTTGGCGAACACGAGGCGCTGAACGCGGCGCCACGTCAGTACGTGAACCGGCTGTCGGATTTGCTGTTCGTGCTGGCGCGCGTGCTCAATCGCGCGGACGGCGGCACCGACGTGCTGTGGCAGCACGATCGCGGCGCGCCTTGAATGGCGACGCACATGTGCGCATAGACACGCACGGTGCTTCGCACGAACCGAGGCTCAACCGACGGCGAGCGTGACCGGCTTGCCGATGCGGCTCAGCATTTCCACGAGCGTGTCGATCGTGAACTTGGTGGTTTTCTTGTTGACGACGTCGGACACGCGCGGGCGCGACACCATCAGGATTTCGGCCGCCTCGGCCTGCTTCAGATGATGCTGTTCGATCCACGTGGACAGCTCGGTCATCAGCTGTTCCTTGAGCAGCCGCGTGTCGTTGATCTGCTTTTGCGACGCCGCGTGAAGGCGCTTCGCTTCATCGGCGGAAAAACCGAGTTCGAGGAACACGTTCGCGCCGGCTCGCGTTACGTGACGAATGTTGGTGTCGATCGTCATGGCTGGGTGGTCCTGTAATGGGTGATGGCGCGGTAGCGCGTTTCGGCAATTCTTCTGTCGTGCGGTCCGAGCCTCTGCGTTTTCTTCTGAAAGCAATGCAGCACGTACAGCGCTTCGGCGTATTTGGTGACGTACATCACGCGAAAAATGCCGTCCTCGTCTCTGATGCGAATTTCGCGCGTTCGCGCGCCGATAGACTCGAACGGTTTCCAGTCGTCAGGGTCGAGTCCTGACTGAATCTTGTGAAGCTGAAACCCTGCGAGACGACGCGCTTCGTTGGGAAAAGCGAGCAAATCACGGTAGCTGGAGCCTAACCAGCGAATTTCTTTTTCCTGCTCCATCGCCACCTCATGTATAAAATATTATACGCATTCTCCGGCCTGGTCAAGCGTGTAAGCGACCAGGCAACGAGCTATGACGATATCGAGGCAGCAGGCTGAGTACCATTCGTCCGAATGGCCAATAAAAAAACCCGGTTCGATATTGAACCGGGTTTCTTCTACGGACTGCCGACAAGCCCCCGCAGTGGCGGCGGGGCAGGTGTTCAGTTGCCGCTGCCGCGCGCGACGCGGCGCTGCCTGACCGCTTCGGCAAGGCCTTCGAGCACCGCGACGCTTTCGTCCCAGCCGATACACGCATCGGTAATGCTCTGGCCGTACGTGAGCTCGCAGCCTTCCTGCAGATCCTGGCGACCCGCGACGAGGTGCGACTCCACCATCACGCCGACGATCCGCTCGTCACCCGCGGCGATCTGACGGCCGATGTCCGCGCACACCGGAATCTGGTTCTCGTGCTTCTTCGAACTGTTCGCGTGGCTCGCATCGATCATCAGACGCGCGGCGAGACCCGCCTTGCCGATGTCCGCGCAGGCCGCGTTGACGTTGTCGGCGTCGTAGTTCGGCGTTTTGCCGCCGCGCAGAATCACGTGGCAGTCCTCGTTGCCCGCGGTCGATACGATCGCCGAGTGGCCGCCCTTCGTGACCGACAGGAAATGGTGCGGCTGCGAGGCGGCCTTGATCGCGTCGACGGCGATCTTCACGTTGCCGTCCGTGCCGTTCTTGAAGCCGACCGGGCACGACAGTCCCGAAGCCAGCTCCCGGTGCACCTGCGATTCGGTCGTGCGCGCGCCGATGGCACCCCAGGAGATCAGATCCGCGATGTACTGCGGGCTGATCATGTCGAGGTACTCGGTGCCGGCCGGCAGGCCGAGTTCGTTGATGCGCAGAAGCAGTTCGCGCGCGGTGCGCAGACCTTCGTTGATCTTGAAGCTGTTGTCCATATGCGGGTCGTTGATGAGACCCTTCCAGCCCACCGTCGTACGCGGCTTTTCGAAGTACACGCGCATCACGACTTCGAGTTCGCCGGCAAAGCGCTTGCGCTGCTCGATCAGACGCCCCGCGTATTCGATCGCGGCCTTCGGATCGTGAATCGAGCACGGGCCGATCACGACGATCAGACGATCGTCCATGCCGTGCAGAATGCGATGCATCGCGGTGCGCGAGTCGTAGATCACGTTGGAAACCGTCTCGTCGCAGGCAAATTCGCGGATCAGGTGAGCGGGCGGCGTGAGTTCCTTCAATTCGCGAATGCGGACATCATCGGTATTGTGCGGGGGCATGTTGTTCTCCTGAATCGGTTCGTAGCGTGTTCGCGCGGGCAACGGGGGCGATCAGTCAGTGATCAAACAGCGAGGCCAGAGCGGACGACGATCAAAAAATGGTCAACGACAAAATGTCAGTCAGGTATCGAAAAGCGTGAGACGAAAAAAAACCGCCAGGCTAGCTGGCGGTTTTTCGGGAATTCTCGGTGTCCTGCGTGCACTAACACCCCTCTCGATCCGCCAGCGGTCTGAGATACCAAAAAAAGTAAAAATAAAACTTGGCGGACATGGCGAAGTGAATGCGTCGCTGGTCAAAAAGGGTGAGTGACTTTATAACCCGGTACAGGCTCGGCTGACAAGCTGGGGCGTCGAAAAATGCGGAAAACCCGCACGCTTCGCGCCTTGCGTGCGCGAAGCGTGCATCCGTGACGAAATCAGGCCGTGCCGCCGACCGTCATCCGCTCGATGCGCAGCGTCGGTTGACCGACGCCCACCGGCACGCTCTGGCCTTCCTTACCGCACACGCCCACGCCCGAATCGAGCTTCATGTCGTTGCCGATCATCGTGACGTACTTCAGCGATTCCGGTCCGCTGCCGATCAGCGTCGCGCCCTTGACCGGATACGTGATCTTGCCGTTCTCGATCATGTACGCCTCGGAGGCCGAGAACACGAATTTGCCGTTCGTGATGTCGACCTGACCGCCGCCGAAGTTCACCGCATACAGGCCGTTCTTCACGGACGCGAGGATTTCTTGCGGGTCCTTGTCGCCGTTCAGCATGTACGTGTTGGTCATGCGCGGCATCGGCAGCGCCGCGTACGATTCGCGCCGTGCGTTGCCGGTGACCGGCATCTTCATCAGACGCGCGTTCAGGGTGTCCTGGATGTAGCCCTTCAGGATGCCGTCCTCGATCAGCGTCGTGCACTGGGTCGGATTACCTTCGTCGTCGATATTGAGCGAGCCGCGACGATTCGGCAGCGTGCCGTCGTCGACCACGGTGACGCCCTTCGCGGCGACCTGCTCGCCGATGCGTCCCGCGAATGCCGACGACCCTTTGCGGTTGAAGTCGCCCTCGAGCCCGTGGCCGATCGCCTCGTGCAGCAGCACGCCGGGCCAGCCGGGCCCGAGCACGACGGTCATCGCGCCGGCCGGCGCCGGACGCGCGTCGAGATTGACGAGAGCGGCGTGCACCGCATCGTCGACATAGCGCGACAGCACTTCATCGGTGAAATAGCCGTAGTCGAAACGCCCGCCGCCGCCGCCGCTGCCGATTTCGCGGCGGCCGTTCTGCTCGGCGATCACCGTCACCGAGACACGCACGAGCGGCCGGATGTCGGCCGCGAAGCCGCCGTCGCTGCGCGCGACCAGCACCACGTCGTATTCGCCGGCGAGGCCCGCCATCACCTGCTGGATGCGCGGGTCGCGGCCGCGCGCCATCTGCTCGATGCGCTCGAGCAGTTTGACCTTGGCGGTGGCGTCGAGCGAATGCAGCGGGTCGGACGGCAGGTACAGATCGCGCCCGGCGATGCCGGTCAGCGACGACGCCACCTGGATCTTCTGCTTGCCGCCGCCTGCCTTGGCGATCGCGCGCGTGGCGATGGCCGCCTGGCGGATCGCTTCGGGCGACAGATCGTCCGAGTAGGCGAATGCGGTGCGCTCGCCCGACACGGCGCGCACGCCGACACCCTGATCGATGCTGAAGCTGCCCGACTTCACGATGCCTTCCTCGAGACTCCACGCTTCGCTGCGGGTGGTCTGGAAGTACAGGTCCGCGTAGTCGACGCGGTGCGTGAAGATTTCGGCGAGCGTGCGCGTGAGCAGCGATTCGTCGAGACCATAGGGCGTGAGGAGGATGTCCTTGGCGGCGGCGAGATTACGGATACCGGGTTCGATGATGTTCATGCGAAGTATGTTCTGCTCGATACGAAGGGGTCGGGGAGCGCCTGCGTCGCTATATGCGTGGCAGGCGCCGCAGTTTCAATGTCGGTTTCAGGTCAGCACGCGATGACGCCATGCCGGCAGGCTCTGCCGCACTTCGTCGATGCGCGCGCGTTCGAGGTTGCCCGCGACCACGCCGGCGCCCTCGTCGCGCACCGCGACGATCTCGCCCCACGGGTCGATCAGCATGCTGTGGCCCCAGGTGCGGCGGCCGTTTTCATGTTTGCCGCCTTGCGCCGCGGCGAGCACATAGCACTGGTTTTCGATCGCGCGAGTGCGCAGCAGCAGCTCCCAATGCGCGCGGCCGGTCGTGTAGGTAAACGCCGACGGCACCACGATCAGCGCGCAGTCGCCCATGCGCCGGTACAGCTCGGGAAAGCGCAGATCGTAGCAGACCGACAGGCCGACCCGGCCGAATGGCGCCTCGAAGCTTTGCACCGAGGTGCCGGGTCGAATCGTGCGCGCTTCGTCGAACGATTCTTCGCCCTTTTCGAAGTTGAACAGGTGGATCTTGTCGTAGCGCGCGGCCTCGTTGCCGTTCGGGTCGAACACCAGCGTCGTGTTCAGTACGCGCGACGGCTCCGGTGCGTTCAGCGGCAGGGTGCCGCCGATCACCCAGATCTGGTGGCGGCGCGCGGCGTCGGCGAGAAAGCGTTGGATCGGGCCGTCCTGATGTGGCTCGCGCACGGCGAGCTTGTCGGTGTCCTTGAAGCCCATGAAACAGAAATACTCGGGGAGCAGCACGAGTTGCGCGCCGTCGGCGGCGGCTTCGGCGATCAGGCGCTCTGCGTCGGCGAGATTGCGATCGCGATCCGGCGAACTGACCATCTGCAGCGCGGCGACCCGGAAGGGGCTGGCTACAAGGCCGCTGGAGGTTGCGGCGGATGCGGATGAAGTGACGTGTGTTTCGCTCATGAGCGTGTCGAAAGACTCCCGGCGGGCGGCGGTGTGAAGCGCGGGCGCCGCATGCATGGTTCTGGGCTGGCTCGGCCCCGTTGGCGCATTGAGTCGATAGAGCGGCACGAGCGGCCGCGTGGTTCGAGACGGCGGCGCCAGGGAAACCGGAGCTCAGTGCGCTTGCACGGTCGAAGCCGGAGCGTCAATCTTACCCCGTTCGCCCGTCACCCGCTCGACGTGCGGTTTCGACCACGAGCCGGTGATCGCGTAGTCGCGCGCGAATACGTGCGACACCCCATGCGTGAACGCGATATCGGCGATCAGTGCGCCGAGGCCGATCAGCGGATTGATGACCGTCGCGGCGATCACCGCGGAGCCGGCGCTGACGGTCGGCACTACGTGCAGGTGCAGGTCCTGGCTCTTCTGCGCGATGTCGACCGAGCCCACCATCTCGGCGCGGGCCGGCGCGGTCACCATCCTGAAGTTGTCGGTGCGGGCGATGCCGTCATGAATCTGCGCGGTACCCGTCACGCTCGAGAACGGCAGGCCCTCGCCGATCACATCGTGGAAATTGAGTGTGGCGATGCGCGCGAGGCTTTGCAGGCTCAGCACGCCGAGCAGCGTCGCGACGCCCGGATCGACCTTCAGGATCTGACCGTGGCGTAGATCCAGCGCGAGGTTGCCGTTCAGCGTCGAATAGTCGATCGTGGTCGGGCCGCCCTGCCACACGGCCTTGCCCTGAATCGAGCCGGTGCCGCCCCTGAGCGTCCTCGGCAGACCGAAGCGCTCGAGCATCGCGCCGGCGTCCTTGATGTCGAGCTTGAAATCGAACACGGTGCGGCGCGGCATGGCTTCGTCGGCCGAGATGGGCAGTTCGGTCGAGGTGCGCCAGTTCGCGGTCGCGCTCAGCGTCGCGGTGGGGTTCGTCACGTCGAGCTTGTCGAGCTGCCAGACCGGCACGCCGTTTTCTTCGAAGTTGTGCGCGTCGACCTCGAGCCGGCCGACGTTGCGATCGTGCACGATCAGTTCGTCGACGACCAGATCGATCGACGGCATGTTCAGCGCGGGCGCCGACATCGCCGGACCGAGCAGGTCCTTGTCCGCGACCGACGGAATCACGACGCGCGCGAAGCGCGCCTGCAGTTCGCCAGGCGATTCGCGGGTCGCTCCCGGCAGCCACGACACGTGGCCTGACACCTGATTCGACGCGATGTTCGCCTGCCACGTACGGTCCGCGTGCGACGCGCCGACGATCACGTTGTCCCAGTGACGCTTGAGCAGCGTAAGCATGTCGATGTGCAGCGCGAAGCGGTTCGGCAGGAACTGCGTGAGCATGGGATTCGGCACGGCCGCGGGTGTGGCCGCGCTGCTGGCGGTATTGCCGCCGTTCGCAGCGCCGTTCACGCCATTCGCCCCGCCCGCGCGCAGCTGCGCGGCGAGCGCGCGCCAGGCGTCGGCATCGATCTCCTTGATGTCCGCCGCGGCGACCACGCCCTCGGACGGCAGGTCGACCGGCCGGTTCACGCCGATCGCGCCGCGCACGACGGTCGGTGACGTACGCGGCTGCGCGTTCGGCCGATAGCGCAGCAGATACGCGGCGGCGACCGGCCCCAACGTCAGGTCGGCGCGTTCGAGGCCGGCTTCGCCCGGCAGCGTCGACGGATTGACCGAGAAGTGCAGCGGCATCGGCGTGCCGGCAGTCTTTTTGAACGGCGCTGGAAAATCGAGCCCGAGGCCGCTCAGATCAGAGTTGGCGCTGACCTCCGGCAGGCGGCCCTTCGCGCCGGTGACGCGCAATGCATAAGGCGCGCTGCCGCTCATATGCGTGAGCACCTGTGCGGCCGGGCCATGCAGATGCAGTTCGCGCGCGGCATCGACGGCGATGTGGCCGTTGAGCGCGAGCGCGTACGTGCCATCTTGCCGCAAGCCGCCGTTCGCATGCACGTCACCGCCGAGGAACTCGCCGGAGAGCCGCTCGACCTCGGCCGTGCGTTCGGTGAAGCGCACCCGGCCGTTCAGCTGCGACAGCGACGGCGCATTGCTCACGCTCAGGCGATTGTTCTGGAAGCCGAGCGCACCTTCCACGCCGATATGCGGCTTCGGCGTACGCGGGATCGTCAGCTTCAGCGCGAGCGACGCGGGCCCTTCCGCGCGAATCTTTTCGGTCTGGTGCCGCGCCATGATGCCGAGCGAGCTGCCGTTCACGTAGTCGAGCATATCGGCGAGCGGGCCGCGGCCGTTGCCCTCTATGGTGAGGTTCGAGCCTTTGGTGCCGAGGTCGTCGATGCGGCCGTTCACGCCGGTCAGCGCGACGCGCTTGTAACGGCCGCGGTCGATGTCGAAGCGCAGCACGTTCTGCTTGAGCTCGAACACGCCGTCGATGCCGTCGAGCGGCGGCCAAACGTTTGGCGTGCCGTTGCGCATGTTGCGCGGCGGGAACGGTGTCGGATCGAACTTGCCGCCGGTGAACGGCGCGACGATGTGGAAGATGCCGGCGTCGGGGTCGCGCGCGTAGGGGAACTTGGTCAGGTCGCCGTGCACTTCGATCGTGCCGCCACGCGACACGCCAGCCTGCAAGCCGTGGCCGAGGTAAATGCGCAGCTTTTCGCTGACCGCGGTCGGCAGATAGCGGGCGATGTGCGTCACCTGCGCGCGCTGGAAGTCGGCTTTCAGGTCGAGCGAGCCGCGGCCGTGGCCGGGATTGCTGTAGCTCGCAGTCGCGCTCGCCTCGACGTCAGGGTTCGATACGCTGAAATCGTTGAGCTTGACCGCGAACGCGGGACGCGTGTCGCCCGGTGCCTTCGTGCCCATCGTCCAGTCGGCGCGGCCGTGCAGACGCGCAAGCGTGAGACGCGGATCGTCGAACACGCCCGGCAGCGTGATCGCCACGTTGGTCGTATCGAAGTTCGCGTGGCCGCCTTTTTCGTCGGCGTCGACGTTGCCCCACAGGTTTTCGATGCCGGGAACGCCGGCGCGCGGGTGGCCGCGCGGCGTCAGGCCCGGCCCCGGCTCCTGGGCGGCAAAGCTGATGCCCTGCAAATCGCCCTTGAAGCGATAACGCTCGATCGGTTCAACACCCGTCGGCCGACGGTCGCTGCCCACTTCTCCGGATTCCGGCTTGCCGCGCTCGAGGTCGATCACGTAGTTCGCGACGAGCCCGCGCGGATTGATGCGCACGAGTTCATTGAGAAAGTGCCGCGGCAGCGGCAGCGCGCGGCTGAATTCGGCGAGGATGCCGAGATCGACGCGATCGCCGCTGACGCTCAAAAGCTGCCCATGCTGCTGCGACGCCATCCGGTAGCGGCTGTCGAGGGTCCGGAAGCGCAGGATGCGCGTGAGCGGCGTGCCGTCTTCGAGCGGCGGCTGGCCGAGCTCGGCACGCAGGTCCGACAGCTGCAGCCGGTACTCGCCTTCGTTTGCCTCGACGCGCCACAGAAAGTGGGTGATCGGCACGAGCAGCCTTGGCTGGGTCGGGCGCACGCGCATCGCGACGTCGTAACCGCTCAACTGGCCGGTCGCCTGGGTCACGCGGCCTTCGCTGAAGTCGATCCAGATTGCATTGTCGATGCGGCCGGCGAACGTCTCGATCGGGAACTGGATGTAGCGCGCGAGCGTCGGCAGATCGACCGGGCCCGTCGACATGTACACCTGCCCGCTCCAGTTGATCGGCTTGCCGAGCGCCGAGAGCGGCGCGTGGCGGAAGTGCGTGCGGAAGTCGAGCGGGCCTTTCAGCACCTGGCCGTCGGGTGGCGCCTGCAGCGCCATGCGGTGGTCGCGGCCGTCATTGAGGATCGCGATGCGGATGTCGCGCAGCGCCAGTTCGGATTCGTTGCGCGTCGCGTCGCGCCAGCGCAGCACGCCGCCGCGCACGACGATCGCCTGCTGACGCAACAACCAGGTGGACAGCGTGTCGTTGCCGCTGTGGCGCGTCGGCACCGGCACGCCCGCGACCGACAGCACGCCGTCCTCGCTGCGCGACACCAGCACGTCCGGCTGATCGACGATCAGGCTCGACAGCGCCAGATGAAACTCCCACAGCGAGCGCCAGGACACCGACGCGGTGGCGTGCGGAATCGTCAGCGCGGGTTGGCCGTCGTGATCGCGGATGACGAGATTCGTGACATCGAGCCCTGGCTGGAAGCCGCTCCAGTGCGGCGCGAGCCGGCCGATCGTGAATTGGGTGCGCAGCTTGTCGGAGACCGCGGCTTCGATGCGCGGCCGGAACATGTCGGCGCGCGGCAGCACCACGTAGCGCAAACCCAGAAACAGTCCGCCCGCGATGAAATAGAGGACGAGCGCGAGCGCGGCGAGCACGCGCAACGTCCGACGCAGCACGATGTGGTCGCTTCCGCTCACATGCCGGACCTGCGGTGGGGTTTGCGGGTCGGCGGATTCGTTTCGCTCGGACATGCTGCGGCGGCTGGGCGTATGGTAGTTTTGCGTGTTAACGACGAAATGTATCACACGGGAAAGCGTCGGCGGACCTCCTGCAAACCCTGTCCGACGGCCCGTGACGGCGATTGGCGAGGCCGTCCGGCACGGGGGCCGGCACGCTTGTCGCCGCATGCCGATGGCACGACGGAACGACACGACAACGACCCCGGAACGACACCCGGACACCGTCAGAATACCGCCGGACAAATCCGATCAAGCAACGAGCGAGCCAGATTTTTGATGACTGACGCCACCCTCCTGAGTTCCAGCTATTCGCACTATGCCGCGCGCGCCGCCGCGGCCCGCCCGCAACTGGTCGCGCATGTCGGCGCGCTGGCCGACGAACCGCTGACGCGCGAGCGCATCGACGCGCGTCTCGACGAACTGTGCGCCGAGGCGGCGGGCCCAGCCGGTGCGCCGGTCGACGAAGATGCGCTGAAGCGCGCGCTGCGCCAGCTGCGCACCGAAGTATTCTGCGCGGTGATGGAGCGCGACCTGGCCGGCGAGGCCGATATCGCCGAAGTCACCGGCGCGATGACCGATCTCGCGGAAACGACGATCCAGCGCGCGCTGACGGTGCTGAGCGCCGAGCTCGAAGCGCTGTATGGCGAGCCGCGCGACCAGCAGGGCGAACGGCTCACGCTCGGCGTGGTCGGTATGGGCAAGCTCGGCGGGCGCGAGCTGAACGTGTCGTCGGATATCGACCTGATCTTCGTCTATGAGGACGACGGCGAGACCGCCGGCGGCCAGCGCTCGCCGCTCGCGACCCAGGAGTTCTTCACGCGGCTCGGCAAGCGGCTGATCGGCGCGCTCGCCGAAGTCACCGCCGACGGCTACGTGTTTCGCGTCGATATGCGTCTGCGGCCGAACGGCGATTCGGGGCCGCTCGTATGCAGCCTCGGCATGCTCGAAGAGTATTTCTATGTGCAGGGCCGCGAGTGGGAGCGCTACGCGTGGATCAAGGGCCGGCTCGTGTCCGAGGGCGCGAGCGCCTCGGCGCAGCGGCTGCAGAAGCAGCTCGGGGCGATCGTCACGCCGTTCGTCTATCGACGCTATCTGGATTTCGGCGTGATCAGCGCGATTCGCGCGCTGCATCTGCAGATCCGCCAGGAGGCGCAGCGCCGCGCGTCGATGCGCCCCGACAAGGCCGACGACATCAAGCTAGGCCGTGGCGGCATCCGTGAAATCGAATTCAGCGCGCAGGTGTTCCAGCTGATCCGCGGCGGCCAGGACGCCGGCTTTCGCGTGCGGCCGACGCTCGCCGTGCTGCGCCACGCGGCCACGAATGGGTTGATGGATCCGTCGGTGTGCGTGAAGCTGTCGCAGGCGTATCGCTTTCTGCGGGAGCTCGAGCATCGTTTGCAATATCGCAACGACGCGCAGACCCACGCGATGCCCGTCGATGCCGAAGACCGCATGGCGCTCGCGCGCGTGATGGGCTGCGACGACTACCCGCAATTGATGACGAAGCTCGACGCGCATCGCGAGTTCGTCGAACAGCAGTTCGACCAGATTTTCGCCGACAAGGTGGGCGGCCGCGACGGTTGCGGCGCGCCCGAGGACGGCGCGGCCGCGTGGGTGTGGAGCAGCGCGCTCGCCGACGATAGCGCCGACGACGCACTGCGCGCGCGCCTCGTCGAACTGGGGGTGGCCGAGCCCGGGGAGCTGCTCGCCCGCCTGCAGGCGGTGTGGCGCTCGTCGCGCTACACGGGCCTGAACGAGCGCAGCCGGCAGCGTTTCGACATCGTCGCGCAGCGCGCGCTCGAAGCCGCGCGCACGCTGGAGCCGGCCGGGCGGCGCGGCGATACGGTCGCGCGCCTGTTCGATCTGCTCGAAGCGGTGAGCCGGCGCGGCGCGTATCTGGCGCTTCTGACCGAGTATCCGCAGGCGCTGCACCAGGTGCTGTCGGTGCTGGGCGGCTCGCGCTGGGCGGCCGGCTATCTGATCCGCCATCCGCAGCTGCTCGACGAGCTGCTCGACGTCGAGGCGATCAACAGTCCGTTCGACTGGGCTGAATTCAAGCGTACGTTGCGTTTGCGGCTCGCCGCCGCCGATGGCGTCGAGCAGCAGATGGATCTGCTGCGTCACGCGCATCAGGCCGAGGTGTTCCGCATTCTGCTGATCGATCTTGCCGGCAAGCTGTCCGTCGAGCACGTCAGCGACCGGCTGTCCGAGCTCGCCGACGCAGTGCTCGACGTGGCGATCGAAGCCGTGTGGAAGCAGTTGGCCAAACGTCATCGCGACGTGCCGCGCTTCGCGGTGATCGCCTACGGCAAGCTCGGCGGCAAGGAGCTCGGCTACGCGTCGGACCTCGACGTGATCTTCCTGTACGACGATCCCGGCGATGCCGCCGCCGACGTCTACGCAACCTACACACGGCGTCTGATCACATGGCTGACCACCGCGACCGGCGCCGGCACATTGTTCGACATCGACCTGCGGCTGCGGCCCAACGGCGAGTCGGGCCTGCTCGTCACCGACCTCGATGCGTTCCGCCGCTACCAGCTGCGCGAGGGCGACGCGGCGAATACCGCGTGGGTGTGGGAGCATCAGGCGCTGACGCGTGCGCGCTACTGCGCGGGCGATCCGGAGATCGGCGCGAAGTTCGAGGCGATCCGCGAACAGGTGCTGACGACGCCGCGCGAAGCGGCGCCGCTCGCGAAAGAGATCGTCGAGATGCGCGCGCGTGTCGAGGCGGGACACCCGAACCATACGCCGGCGCTGTTCGACCTGAAGCACGACCGCGGCGGCATGGTCGATATCGAGTTCACCGTGCAGTACTGGGTGCTGCTGCATGCGGCGCGCGATCCCGAGCTGATCCGCAATACCGGCAATATCGCGCTGCTGCGTGAGGTGTCGCGTTTCGGGCTGATGAGCGAAGCGGAAGCGGAGACGGTCGGCGCCGCCTATCGGCGCTATCGCAAGCTGCAGCACACGCTGCGGCTCGATGGGATGGAGAAGGCGCGGGTCGATCCGGCGCTGGTCGCGGCCGAGCGCGAGGCGGTGCTGGCGTTGTGGAAGAGGGTGTTTGGGTAAGGGCGCTCACGCACTTCGCGTCGCGCATCATGCGCGGCCGGGATCGGTGTGACGTCCCGGCCAGGCCGACTCAGCCGTGTGCGGCCGCCTATGCGCGGCGCAATTTCAGGCGGCCAGCATTTCCTTCGCGTGCTTGCGCGTGGTCGCCGTGATTTCGAGGCCACCGAGCATGCGCGCGACTTCCTCGATGCGGCTCGCCTTGTCGAGCGAGCTCACGCTGCTGAGCGTGCCGCCGGTGCCGTTGCTCATCTTTGCGACCTGGAAATGATGATCGCCGCGCGCGGCGACCTGCGGCAGATGGGTCACGCACAGCACCTGGCGCGCCTCGCCGAGCTGATGCAATAGCCGTCCGACCACTTCGGCCACGCCGCCGCCGATGCCCGTATCCACTTCGTCGAAGATCAGGGTCGGTGTCGGGCTGGCCGCGCTCGCGATCACTGCGAGCGCGAGACTGATACGCGCGAGTTCGCCGCCTGACGCAACCTTCGCGAGCGGCCGCAGCGGCACGCCGGCATGACCGGCGACGCGGAACTCGATCTGCTCGAGCCCGTGCGCGCCGCCTTCGGGCAGCGGCACCAGCGCGACCTCGAAGCTGCCGCCTTTCATCGACAGTTCCTGCATGCCGGTCGTGACCGCCTCGCCGAGTGCCTTGCCTGCTTTCGCGCGTGCCTTCGACAGCTTTTTCGCCTCGGCGACGAACACTTCCTTCGCTTGCGCCTCGGCGGCGCGCAGGCCGTCGAGGTCGGCGGCGGCGTCGAGCGCGGCCAGTTGCTTGCGCCGCTCTGCGTGTTCTTCCGGCAGCGTCTCGGGCCGCAGGCGGAATTTGCGCGCGGCCGAGTGCAGCGCGTCGAGGCGCTTTTCGACCTGCGCGAGCCGCTCCGGATCGAGCTCGAGCTTCTGCGCGTAGTGGCTCAGCGAATACGCGGCTTCCTGCAACTGGATTTCGGCCGGTTCGAGCGCGGCGAGCACGTCGTTCAGCGCGGGGTCGATCTCCGCGAGGTCGCGCACCTTCGACACGATCGAGCCGAGATGCGTGATCATCGCGTCGTCCGATTCGGACAGCGCGCCGAGCGCTCCCTGCACGCCGTCGATCAGATTCGCGGAATGCGACAGCCGCCGATGCTCGGTGTTGACTTCTTCCCATTCGCCCGGCTGTGGCGCGAGCTTGTCGAGTTCGGTGAGTTGCCACGCGAGTCGCTCGCGTTCGAGTTGCAACTCGCGATCGCGCGTTTGCGCTTGCTCGACGGCCTGCGCCTTGTCGCGCCACGTGCGCCACGCGCGGGTGACGGCGGCGGCCAGGTCGGACAGGCCCGCGTGCGTGTCGAACAGCTCGCGCTGCGCGTCCGGGCGCATCAGCAACTGGTGCGCGTGCTGGCCGTGAATATCGACGAGCATCTCGCCGACCTCGCGCAGCTGCGCGAGCGTGGCCGCCGTACCGTTGATGAACGCGCGCGAGCGGCCGTTCGCGTCGACCACCCGCCGCAGCATCACGGTGCCGCCGTGCTGGCCGTCGTCGGCCGCGCCGAGCGCCTGCGTGTCGAGCCATTGATCGACCTGTGCGTGCGTCTCGAACTCCGCGGTGATGTCGGCGCGGCTCTCGCCGGTGCGCACGACGCTCGCCTCGGCGCGCGCGCCTAGTGCCAGCGCGAGCGCGTCGATCAGGATCGATTTGCCGGCGCCGGTTTCGCCCGAGAAAACGGTAAAGCCGCTGTCGAATTCGAGGTCGAGCGCGGCGACGATGACGAAGTCGCGTATCGAGAGGTGGCGAAGCATGGAGGTGGTCGGGTGAGCTTGGGATTCGGGTGGCGGCCGCGGCGGCGTGCGAAATCAAAGTGCCGCTTACGGCCTCGGGTCTTCTTCGTGCGACGGGTACTCGTGCCAGTGCAGCTTCTGGCGTAACGTCGCATAGTAGCTGTAGCCGACCGGATGCAGCATCGGCACCGTGTGGCGCGAACGGCGCACCTCGATCGTGTCGCCGAGCTCCAGCGACGTGAACGACTGCATGTCGAAATTGACGTTCACCTCGCGCCCGGAAACGATCTGGATGCTGACCTTCGATTCGTCCGGCAGCACGATCGGCCGGTTCGACAGCGCGTGCGGCGCGATCGGCACGAGCACGATGCCCTGTAGTTGCGGATGCAGGATCGGCCCCTGCGAGGACAGCGAATACGCGGTCGAGCCGGTCGGCGTCGCGACGATCAGGCCGTCCGAGCGCTGGTTGTACATGAAGCGGCCGTCGACCGACACGCGCAACTCCGCCATGCCCGAGAAGCCGCTGCGGTTGACCACCACGTCGTTGAACGCGAGCGCGTGGTAGATCGGCGTGCCGTCGCGCACGATGCGCGCTTCGAGCAGCACGCGCTCCTCGCGCTCGAAATTGCCGGACAGCATCTGCGGCACGATCTCGCGCATGTCGGAGATCGGAATGTCCGTGATGAAGCCGAGCCGCCCGTGGTTGATGCCGATCAAGGGCGTGCGATACGGCGCGAGCTGGCGGCCGATGCCGAGCATCGTGCCGTCGCCGCCGAGCACCACGGCGACGTCGGCGCGCGCGCCGATCTCGGCGAGACGCAGCGCCGGATAGTCGGTCACGCCGATTTCGGCGGCGGTGTCTGCTTCGAACACGACTTCGAGGCCGAGCTTCGCGATGCAGGCGGCGAGCGCGGTCAGCGGCTCGCCGATGCCTGGCGTATTGCTGCGCCCGACGAGCGCGACGGTCTTGAACTGGCTGGTCACTTGCATGCCGGCATTACACCATAGGTAGGGCCTGAAAAGAACCGCAGACCGACCCGGTTGTGGGGCGGCGCACGCAGGGCGTCTGCGTATGTCGCGATTATCGTTAGAATGGTGAAGACCCGATGACATGCGAGCCCGCCGACGGCGGTGCATTCGCCGGGAGCGGGCGCCGCGGGCGCTCACGGCTGCGATGCCATTGAGCTAAAATTTTTCGTCATGCTAGATCCTCGCGCACAAACCCTCCTCAAAACGCTGATTGAGCGCTACATCGCCGAAGGTCAGCCGGTCGGCTCGCGCACGCTGTCACGTTATTCGGGCCTCGAACTGAGTCCGGCCACGATCCGCAACGTGATGTCGGACCTCGAGGATCTGGGGCTCGTGATCAGTCCGCATACGTCGGCAGGGCGCATTCCGACGCCACGCGGCTACCGCCTGTTCGTCGACACGATGCTGACCGTCGAATCCGCCGCCGACGAGGAGGCGGTGACGCGCACCGTCAAGACCACGCTGCAGGTGGGCGAGCCGCAGAAGATCGTCGCCGCGGCGGCGAGCGTGCTCTCAAATCTGTCGCAGTTCGCCGGCGTCGTGCTCACGCCGCGTCGCAGCCACGTGTTCAAGCAGATCGAATTCATGCGCCTGTCCGACCAGCGCATTCTGCTGATCATCGTGACGCCCGAAGGCGACGTGCAAAACCGCATCCTCGCCACCCAGCGCGACTTTTCGCCTTCGCAGCTGGTGGAAGCCTCCAATTACATCAACGCGCACTTCGCTGGCCTCTCGTTCGACGAGGTGCGCCGCCGCCTGCGCGAGGAAATCGACGAGCTGCGTGGCGACATGACCTCGCTGATGCACGCGGCCGTCACCGCCAGCACCGACGAATCCGACACCGGCGAGACCGTGTTGATCTCGGGCGAGCGCAATCTGCTCGAAGTCGCCGATCTTTCGTCGGACATGGCGCGCCTGCGCAAGCTGTTCGATGTGTTCGACCAGAAGACCAGCCTCCTTCAGTTGCTCGACGTGTCGAGTCACGCGGCGGGCGTGCAAATATTCATTGGCGGCGAATCGAATCTGGTACCGATCGAGGAAATGAGCGTCGTCACCGCGCCGTACGAGGTGAACGGCAAGATCGTCGGCACGCTCGGTGTGATCGGACCGACCCGCATGGCCTACAACCGCGTGATTCCGATCGTGGACATAACCGCGCGGCTGTTGTCCATGACGCTCAGCCAGCAGTAGTCCTCGGGCTCCGCGGAACTGTCGTCATCGCAGTCCGTGGCGATCATGATGCGCGAACGCGCGGTGTCTGCCAATCGTCCGAATGGCCAGGGGTCTCTGGCGGCGCCGGGCAGAACCTGCGCCGCTATAATGAATCTCCATTGAATCGACTCGCCGCAAAATGCGGTGATTTCTGCTACCTATGCGCTTCGACCTCGAGCGGCCTTCACAGAACGCCACGTCGCATCGCGTCGCCGTGTTGCTGATCAATCTCGGCACGCCCGACGCGCCGACGCCGCGCGCGGTGCGCCGCTACCTCGCGCAGTTCCTGTCCGATCCTCGCGTGGTCGAAATTCCGGCGCTGCTGTGGCAGCTCATTCTGCGTCTGCTGATTCTGCCGTTGCGCGGCCGCAGCTCTGCGAAGAAGTATGCGGCGGTGTGGATGCCCGAGGGCTCACCGCTGCGCGTCCACACCGAAAAGCAGGTCGAGGGCCTGCGCCATCTGCTGCAACTGAACGACTACACGGTGCTGGTCGACTACGCGATGCGCTACGGCACGCCCGGCATTCCGGCAATGCTGAACCAACTGAAGCTCGCGGGCGCCGAGCGCGTGTTGCTGATGCCGATGTATCCGCAGTATTCGGCGTCGACCACCGCGACCGCGTTCGACGAAGCCTTTTCCGCGCTCAAGCGCATGCGCAACCAGCCGGAAGTCCGCACCGTGCGCCAGTACGCCGATCACCCGGCGTACATCGCGGCGCTCGCCGCACAGGTGCACCACTACTGGCATCTGCACGGCCGCC
Source organism: Paraburkholderia sp. 35.1 (assembly GCF_050436525.1). Classification (NCBI taxonomy): domain Bacteria; kingdom Pseudomonadati; phylum Pseudomonadota; class Betaproteobacteria; order Burkholderiales; family Burkholderiaceae; genus Paraburkholderia; species Paraburkholderia sp. 35.1. The sequence goes on from NZ_JBNDMJ010000003.1 coordinate 2,466,238, forward strand.
CCGATTTCGCGGCGGGCGACAAGCTCGTGCTCAGTTTCCACGGCGTGCCCAAGCGCACGCTCGACCTCGGCGACCCGTACCACGAGCAATGCCAGCAGACCGGCGCGCTGCTGATGCAGGCGCTCGATTTGACGTCGGTCGAATGCCGCATCACGTTCCAGTCGCGCTTCGGCAAGGCCGAATGGCTGCAGCCCTACACGGCGCCGACGTTGAAGGAACTCGGCGCGGCAGGCGTGCGGCGTGCTGACGTGTTTTGCCCGGGTTTCACCGCCGACTGCCTCGAAACGATCGAGGAAATCGGCATGGAAGTGCGCGGCGAATTTCTGCAGGCGGGTGGCAAGGAGTTTCACCGGATCGCCTGTCTGAACGCGTCGCAGCCGTGGGTTGCCGCGCTTGGCGAAATCGTTGCGCAGCATCTGCAGGGCTGGCCCGTGCAGGCGGTGCCGGTGCCGCACACGACAGGAGCTTGAATACGCAGATGAACTACCGCATTTCAACCGAACCGGGCGCGAAACTGCGCATCGACAAATGGCTGTGGGCCGCGCGCTTCTTCAAGACGCGTTCGCTGGCCGCGGAGGCGGTCGACAAGGGGCGGGTGCGTATCGGCGGCGTCGCCGTGAAGCCGGCGAAGGACGTGCGTGTCGGCGATCTGGTCGAAATCGAGATCGAGCGCTACGTGTGGCAGGTGGAGGTGCTGGGCGTATGCGACGTACGCGGTCCGGCGAGCGTCGCGCAGACGCTTTATGTGGAAACCGCGCAGAGCAAGGCGAAGCGGCAGGTCGAGCAGGAACGGCGCAAGGTCTACCACGAGCCGGCCGCCGCGCTGCACGGCCGACCGACCAAACGCGACCGGCGCACTATCGACAGATTTTCAGGTGGGGATTGAGAAACTGCTCCACGGTGGCGTGTGCGCCGCCGTACTCGGTGGTGTGGTCGTTGACCGCACCGGACATGCAGATGGTCGTGGTGCCCGCGATCAGTACCAGTGCGACCACCCCGATTGCAAAGGTCAGTTTCACGGTACTCCCTTGATGGGCTGAAACAGGCTATCGGAACGACTGTCAGGTGTCGGTAACGCTTACGTCAGATTAGGGTTAACGTGGCGTTGCCGCTCCATGACTGGAGAATAGGTCAGTTGCGGGCTGCACTCAATCTCTATCTGATTGCGCCACGTTGAGGCTTGTTACGGCGCATTTCGCCTGCACGTCGGTGGTGCGAAAAAACCCTCGACCCGCTTGAAACGGCTTTTTCAGGCCCCATCTGGGGTCCGGTCTGGCGGATCGGCGCGAAGACGCGTGTCGCGATTTTGCAAAGCATGAATCGTACTGTGTCGGAACGGCTTGCACCGCCTTTGGCTTTTACTTTTTAACGACTTTCAGCGACATGGAAAACACGCAAGAGAACCCGACGAGCCAGAATCCCACGCCCGCCGACGAAGCCGCGCGCCAGGCCGCCGAGGCGGCTGGGGCCGCTGCTCAACAGCCGGACACCGGCGCCCCCGCGGAACCGGCCCAGGGTGCCGCCGAGCAGGCGCTGGCCGACGCTCAGGCGAAGATCGCCGAGTTGCAGGAAAGCTTCCTGCGCGCGAAGGCCGAAACCGAAAATGTACGCCGGCGCGCTCAGGAAGACGTCGCCAAGGCGCACAAGTTTGCGATCGAGAGCTTCGCCGAGCATCTGCTGCCGGTGGTCGACAGTCTCGAGGCGGCCGTCGCCCATTCGTCCGACGACTTGCAGAAGGTCCGCGAAGGCGTCGAGCTCACGCTGCGGCAGTTGAACGGCGCGCTCGAGAAGGGGCGCGTCGTGGCGATCAATCCGGTCGGCGAAAAGTTCGATCCGCATCGCCATCAGGCCATTTCGATGGTGCCGGCCGACCAGGAGCCGAACACCGTCGTCGCGGTGCTGCAAAAGGGCTTTGTGATCGCGGATCGCGTACTGCGTCCCGCGCTCGTGACCGTCGCGGCGCCGAAGTAATCACGTCGACACTCGCTCCGGGCGTTTGCGCCGGTGGCGTCTGCTGCGTCGCTTCGCATCGCTATGTGCCGCAAAGATCCATCGATTCAGGCACTTCCGGCGAACCACGCCGGGGGCGCCGCGCAGACTGACGGAGCGGGCTCGCAGCGAAGATTCAGGCGCCTCGCCCCGTGATTGAAAAAAATTAAAGACCGCATCGCAAAAGAGGTCTTGAAAACGATGTGGCCGCACTTATTTTGAGTGCAGGTATGAATTGAGAGCGGATCGTCCCGCCGCCAGATGGGTCAACCGGGCGCTTTCCGCAGCGATCAAAGTCAGGAGATTTGTAAAAATGGGCAAAATCATCGGTATCGACCTCGGCACGACCAACTCGTGCGTGGCGATCATGGAAGGCAACTCGGTCAAGGTCATCGAGAACTCGGAAGGCGCGCGCACCACGCCGTCGATCATCGCTTACATGGATGACAGCGAGATCCTGGTCGGCGCGCCGGCCAAGCGTCAGTCGGTCACGAACCCGAAGAACACGCTGTTCGCGGTCAAGCGCCTGATCGGCCGACGCTTCGAAGAGAAGGAAGTGCAGAAGGACATCGGCCTGATGCCCTACAAGATCATCAAGGCCGACAACGGTGACGCGTGGGTCGAAGTGCGCGACCAGAAGCTCGCGCCGCCGCAAATCTCCGCCGAAGTCCTGCGCAAGATGAAGAAGACCGCTGAGGACTACCTTGGCGAGACCGTCACGGAAGCCGTGATCACGGTGCCGGCGTACTTCAACGACAGCCAGCGTCAGGCAACCAAGGACGCCGGCCGCATCGCCGGTCTGGAAGTCAAGCGGATCATCAACGAACCGACCGCCGCGGCTCTCGCGTTCGGTCTGGACAAAGCTGAAAAGGGCGATCGCAAGATCGCGGTGTACGACCTGGGCGGCGGTACGTTCGACGTGTCGATCATCGAAATCGCGGACGTCGACGGTGAAATGCAGTTCGAAGTGCTGTCCACGAACGGCGATACGTTCCTCGGCGGCGAAGACTTCGACCAGCGCATCATCGACTACATCATCGGCGAGTTCAAGAAGGAGCAGGGCGTCGATCTGTCGAAAGACGTGCTCGCGCTGCAGCGCCTGAAGGAATCGGCTGAAAAGGCCAAGATCGAGCTGTCGTCGAGCCAGCAGACCGAAATCAACCTGCCGTACATCACGGCGGACGCATCGGGTCCGAAGCACCTGAACCTGAAGATCACGCGCGCCAAGCTGGAAGCGCTGGTCGAAGACCTGATCGAACGCACCATCGAGCCGTGCCGCGTCGCGATCAAGGACGCGGGCGTGAAGGTCGGCGAAGTCGACGACGTGATCCTGGTCGGCGGTATGACCCGTATGCCGAAGGTGCAGGAAAAGGTGAAGGAGTTCTTCGGCAAGGATCCGCGCCGTGACGTGAACCCGGACGAAGCCGTGGCCGTTGGTGCCGCGATCCAGGGCCAGGTTCTGTCGGGCGACCGCAAGGACGTGCTGCTGCTCGACGTGACCCCGTTGTCGCTCGGCATCGAAACGCTCGGCGGCGTGATGACGAAGATGATCAACAAGAACACGACGATCCCGACCAAGCACGCGCAGGTCTACTCGACGGCTGATGATAATCAAGGCGCCGTGACGATCAAGGTGTTCCAGGGCGAACGCGAAATGGCAGCGGGCAACAAGTTGCTCGGCGAGTTCAACCTCGAAGGCATTCCGCCGGCACCGCGCGGCGTGCCGCAGATCGAAGTGAGCTTCGACATCGACGCGAACGGCATTCTGCACGTCGGCGCGAAGGACAAGGCGACCGGCAAGGAGAACCGCATCACGATCAAGGCGAACTCGGGTCTGTCCGAAGCCGAAATCGAGAAGATGGTGAAGGACGCCGAAGCGAACGCGGAAGAAGATCACAAGCTGCGTGAGCTGGCCGACGCCCGCAACCAGGGTGACGCGCTCGTCCACAGCACGAAGAAGGCGCTGACCGAGTACGGCGACAAGCTCGAAGCTGGCGAGAAGGACAAGATCGAAGCCGCGTTGAAGGACCTCGAAGACACGCTGAAGAGCAACTCGAGCGACAAAGCCGCGATCGAAGCGAAGATCGAAGCGGTGGCCACGGCCTCGCAGAAGATGGGCGAGAAGATGTACGCCGACATGCAGGCTGCGCAAGGTGCCGAAGCGGCGGCGGGCGCGGCGGGCGGCGGTGCCGGTGCATCGGCGGGTGCGAGCCAGCAGGCCGACGATGTGGTCGACGCTGAGTTCAAGGAAGTGAAGAAAGACTAAAGCCAGGTCGGCATCCGACCGTAAAGCCGTGCACAGCGATGTGCACGGCCCGGCTGCACGAGAACGGCGCCCCCGGGGCGCCCAAAGTGCAAGAGCGGTTTTCGCGCCTGGCGAGCCTTTTTGGGGCTCTCCGGGCACGTTCGTTTTATGGAGGGCGTTGTTTTGAACCGTGCCCTGGCGCGGCGCAGACAGCGGCCGGACGAGTCGTGAGACTCCACAGCATTCACAAGGAGCTACCGCGTCGCTTTGCGCGGCGGCGTTGAACCGATATGGCGAAACGGGATTACTACGAGGTTCTGGGCGTCGCAAAGAACGCGAGCGACGACGAAATCAAGAAGGCTTATCGCAAGCTCGCGATGAAGCACCACCCCGACCGCAATCCGGGTCACAAGGATGCGGAAGAGCATTTCAAGGAAGTGAAGGAAGCCTATGAAATGCTGTCGGATTCGCAAAAGCGCGCCGCGTACGATCAGTACGGTCACGCGGGCGTCGATCCGAACATGGGTGGGGCCGGCGCGCAAGGTTTCGGCGGCTTTGCCGATGCATTCGGCGACATCTTCGGCGACATCTTCGGCCAGGCGGCCGGCGGCGGCGCACGCGGAGGCGGCCGCGCGGGCCCGCAGGTGTATCGCGGCGCCGATCTGCGCTACAGCATGGAAATCACGCTCGAGCAGGCCGCGCACGGCTACGACACGCAGATTCGCGTGCCGAGCTGGGTTTCGTGCGAAGTCTGCCATGGCTCGGGCGCGAAACCGGGCACCAAGCCGGAAACCTGCCCGACCTGTAGCGGCTCGGGTTCGGTGCGCATGTCGCAGGGCTTCTTCAGCATCCAGCAGACTTGCCCGAAGTGCCACGGCACCGGCACCTACATCCCCGAGCCGTGCAATCACTGCCACGGCGCGGGTAAGGTGAAGGAAACCAAGACGCTCGAAGTGAAGATCCCGGCCGGTATCGACGACGGCATGCGCATCCGCTCGGCCGGCAACGGCGAGCCGGGCATCAACGGCGGTCCGTCGGGCGATCTGTACGTCGAGATTCATATCAAGCAGCACTCGGTGTTCGAGCGTGACGGCGACGATCTGCATTGCCAGATGCCGATCCCGTTCACTACCGCGGCGCTCGGCGGCGATATCGAGGTGCCGACGCTCGCCGGTCGCGCCAGCTTCACGGTGCCGGAAGGCACGCAGTCCGGCAAGACGTTCCGTTTGCGCGGCAAGGGCATCAAGGGGCTGCGTTCGAGCATCGCCGGCGATCTGTACGTACACGTGCAGGTTGAAACGCCGGTCAAGCTCACCGAAGCGCAGCGCGATCTGCTCAAGCAGTTCGAAAAGGCGCTCGTGGAAGGCGGTTCGCGGCATAGTCCGCAAAGCAAGAGCTGGTTCGATCGCGTAAAGAGCTTTTTCGATTGATTTGATTCGGCGGTCAGTATGACGGTGGTCAGTCGCGGCGCGGCGTTCGCGCTGCTCGACGATTGCGGTGCAACGGCGGCGCTTCCGTCGAGCCGCTTGTACACGGGTTTCGTGCGCGAGCGGGTCTGCACGGAGGCGGCGCGGCTCGAAGCCGTGTGCGACAGCGTCGCGGCGGATACCCGGAGCGGTTTGCACGCCGTCGTGCTCGCCGATTATGAATTTGGCCGCGCGCTGATGGGTTTCGATGCGCGCCGGTCTTCTGAAACGCAGCGTGGCAATGCCACGCTGCGTTTTTTATTGTTCGAACGTTGTGCGAAGCTTTCGCGCGACGAGGTCGACGCGTGGCTGACGGCGCGGGACAACGGCGCTTTCGAGCCGTCGGTCGCGGGCACCGCGAACGTGCGCGAGAGCGTCGATCGCGCCGAGTTCCACGCGGCGATCGACGCGATTCACGCCGCCCTGCGCGCGGGCGATTCCTATCAGGTCAACTACACGTACCGCCTCGGCTTCGACGTGTTCGGCTCGCCGCTCGCGTTCTATCGGCGGTTGCGCGCGCGCCAGCCCGTGTCGTTCGGCGCGCTGATCGCGTTGCCGGACGATGCGTGGGTGCTGTCGTGTTCGCCCGAACTATTCGTCGAAAAGCACGGCCCGACGTTGCGCGCGCGGCCGATGAAGGGCACGGCGCCGCGCTCGCAAGATCCTGCCGTCGACCGGGGTAACGCCGAGTTCCTCGCGACCGATCCGAAGAACCGCGCCGAGAACGTCATGATCGTCGATCTGTTGCGCAACGATCTGTCGCGAGTCGCGCGGATCGGCTCGGTCAGCGTGCCGGCGTTGTTTTCGGTCGAGCCATATGCGTCGGTGTGGCAGATGACGTCGACTGTCGAGGCGACGTTGCTCGACGGCACCTCGTTCGCGACGATCCTGCGCGCGCTGTTTCCCTGCGGCTCGATTACCGGTGCGCCGAAGCATCGCACGATGCAGTTGATCGACGAACTGGAAAGCACGCCGCGCGGGCTCTATACCGGCGCGATCGGCTGGCTCGATGCGCCGGGCGATGATCACGATTGCGGCGACTTTTGCATGTCGGTCGCGATTCGCACGTTGACGTTGACTGCGTCATCGGCATCAGACGGTGGCACGAACGGTGTGCGCGGCAGCATGGGCATCGGCGCGGGCATCGTGCTCGACAGCGTGGCCGCCGACGAGCACGAGGAGTGTAGATTGAAAGCGCGTTTTCTGATCGGCGCCGAGCCGGGTTTCGAACTGTTCGAAACGATGTACGCGACGCGGGAAGACGGCGTGCGGCACGTCGAGCGGCATCTGCGGCGCTTGTCGTCGAGCGCCGCGACGCTTGGCTTCGGGTTCGACGAAGCGCGCATTCGTGGGGAGATTTCAGCGCGGTGCGCCACGCTCCCGGCGCAGATGCCGCATCGAATGCGGCTTGCTTTGAGCAAGAGCGGGGTGACCCAGATCTCGGCCGCGATACTTGCGCCGTTGCCGGATGCGATCGTTGGTGTTCTGCTCGGCCCCGAAGCGCAGTTCGCGCCGACCCACGCCGCCGATCCGCTGCTGCGCCACAAGACCACGCGCCGGGCAGACTACGACCGCGGCTGGCGCGAAGCCGAAGCGAAGGGCGCCTTCGATACGCTGTTTTTCAACGAATGGGGCGAACTGACCGAAGGCGGCAGGTCGAACGTGTTCGTGAAGCTCGCGGGACAATGGTGGACGCCGCCGCTCGCGTCAGGCGTGCTGCCGGGTGTAATGCGAAGCGTGTTGCTCGACGACGCGTCGGGCTTGCGGGCAGGTGAAAAAGTGCTGACGCGGTCGGATGTGCTGAACGCCGAAGCGCTGCTCGTGTGCAACGCGTTGCGCGGCGCGGTGCCGGCACGGCTTGTTGGTTAGAGCACTGAAAAATACGGGAATGCCGCGCGCTCGCGCGGCAATGAAGCATCAGAACGTGTGCTCGGCGCCGGGAAACGTGCCGTCCTTTACCGCCCGCACATACGCCTCGACGGCCGCCTGAATATTCGGCTGTCCCTGCATGAAATCCTTCACGAAGCGCGGTCGCTTGCCAGGAAAAATCCCGAGCATGTCGTGCAGCACCAGCACCTGACCCGAGCAGCCGAGGCCCGCGCCGATACCAATCGTCGGAATGCGCAGCTGCTGCGTGACCTCGCCCGCGAGTTGCGACGGGATCGCTTCCATCACGATCAATTGCGCGCCGGCTTCCTGCACGGCGAGCGAATCGCGCAGCAGCTGGCTCGCGCCCGCTTCGGTCTTGGCCTGCACCTTGAAGCCGCCGAACGCATGCACCGACTGCGGCGTGAGACCCACATGCGCGCACACCGGAATCGAGCGCTCGACCAGAAACCGCACCGTGTCGGCGAGCCATTCGCCGCCTTCGAGCTTGACCATCTGCGCGCCCGCGCGCATCAGTTCGACCGAGCTCCTGAATGCGTCTTCGCGCGTGCCGTAGGTGCCGAACGGCAGGTCCGCGACGATCAGCGCCGACGGCCGCGCCCGCGCGACGCTCGCCGTGTGATACGCGATGTCGGCAAGCGACACCGGCAGTGTGGTCGCCTGGCCTTGCAGGACGTTGCCGAGCGAGTCGCCGATCAGCAGCACGTCGACGCCCGCGCGATCGAGCAGCGCGGCGAAGCTCGCGTCGTAACAGGTGAGCATGGCGATCTTTTCGCCAGCGTCGCGCATTGCCTGCAGTTTCGGCACGGTGATCGCGCTCCGGCTCGCTTCCTGCAAATAAGTCATGGTCAATCCAGTGAAGAAAATGAACTAGCCGCGCCGCTTACAGCGATGTGGCTTTGACAAAGAATTCCTTGCGGCCGCGCATCGTCTCGATGCGTTCGGCGAGCAGCGCAAGGTCCGCGTCGGAGTCGAGCGGATTCAGGTGTTCGGCGTTGACCGTCAGCACGGGCGTGCGGTCGTAGTGGTAGAAGAATTCGTTGTACGCGTCGCACAGCGCGCGCAGATAGGCATCGGAAATCTGCAGCTCCATCGGCACCGCGCGCTTCTGGATGCGCGCGAACAGCACCTCTGGGCTCGCCTGCAGATAAACGACGAAGTCCGGCTCCGGCGCGCTGACGTCGAGCCGCACGGCAAGCGCGCGGTACAACTGCCACTCGTCTTCCTGCAAGATCAGACGCGCGAAGATGTCGTTTCGCTGCGTGATGAAGTCGGCGATCAGCGGCGTGCCGCTCGCCTGCGCGGCGCTGACTTCCTGCGCCTGCTGCGCGCGTTGCAGCGCGAAGTGCAACTGCACCGGTAGCGCATAGCGCGTGGTGTCGCGATAGAAGCGTTCAAGAAACGGATTGTCTTGCGAACGTTCGAACAGTTCGTGCATCGACCAGCGTTGCGCGAGGCGCCGCGCGAGTGAGGTTTTGCCGACGCCGATCGGCCCTTCGATCGCGATATAGCCGAACGGCGGGCGCAGCTGCGGCGCGGTGACCGTGAGCGGCGGCGAACTCATTCGCAACGGCCTTTTTCGGCGGAATTGCCGGTCAGCGCGTTGAGCATCGGGCACTGGCAGGGCGACTTTACTTTCTCGATGCGCTGGTCGCTCACGCTGTCGAGCAGCGCGGCGGCCCGGCCATGCAGCGGAATGACGATCGCCGCGTCGATCTCGACGAGCGGCACCAGCGCAAACGCGCGCTCGACGAGGCGTGGGTGCGGCACGACCAGATCGGCTTCGTCGATCGATTGATCGCCATACAGCAGGATGTCGAGATCGAGCGTGCGCGGCGCATTGCGGAACGGCCGCTCACGGCCGAACTGATGCTCGATCTTGTGGCACAGCGCGAGCAGATGCCGCACGGGGAGCGTCGTTTCCAGCTTCACGACGCAGTTGAAATAGTCGTCGCCGCCCGCGTCGATCGGGGCAGTACGATACAGGCTCGATTTGGCGAGCACGGTGATGGTGTGCTGTTGTGCGAGGCACACCACCGCGTCTTTCAGGGTCTGGCGCGCGTCCCCGAGATTCGCGCCGAGGCCGAGATAAGCAACCGTCATGGCATAACTTCCTGCAGCTATCGTTGTGACGGCTTTTCCGCGAACGCCGCGTCAGTCTTCGTGCGAGCCTTCGAGGCCCGCGTCGTTGTCCGTGCGTTCGGCGGACGAGCCGCCCTCCACTCCGTCACCTGATTTGCGGCTTCTGGCGCCACCGCGCCGCCGTCGTTTTCTTGGGCTCCGGTCCTTCCCGCCTTGCGTGAGCAATGTCTCGCGCGCGGCGACGTCTCCTTCGATGAACTCCGTCCACCATGCACCGACCGACTCGTCGAGTTCGCCCGATGCGCAGCGCAACAGGAGGAAATCATACCCCGCTCTAAATCTTTGGTGTTCGAGCAGCTTCAGCGCGCTGCGCCCCGAGCGTTTTTCGAGGCGCAGCTGCAGGCCCCAGATCTCGCGCATGTCGGCCGAGAAGCGCTTGTGGATCGCGAGCTTTTCGGTCTGCATGTCGAGCACTTCGTCCATCGCGCGATGCAGCGCGGGCACCGGATACTCGCCTTCGGCCTCGAACTTCTGCCAGCGCTGCTGCACGTCGTGCCACAACAGCGTCGCGAACAGGAAGCCCGGCGACACCGGCTTGCCGGCGAGCACGCGTGCATCTGTGTTAGAGAGTGCCAGAGAAATGAATTTTTCGCCGGTCGGCTGCTCGAGCACGACGTCGAGCAGCGGCAACAGCCCGTGATGCAGGCCTTCCTGGCGCAGCCACTTCAGGCACGCGAGCGCGTGACCCGACAGCATCAGCTTCAGCATTTCGTCGAACAGACGCGCGGCGGGCACGTTGTTGATCAGATCGGCCATCTTCTCGATCGGCGCGCGCGTGGCGTCGTCGATGTCGAAGTCGAGCTTGGCGGCGAAGCGCACGACGCGCAGCATGCGCACCGGATCCTCGCGATAGCGCGTGGCCGGGTCGCCGATCATGCGCAACAGGCGCGCGCGCATGTCGGCCATGCCGTTGTGGTAGTCCAGCACGGTTTGCGTGGCCGGATCGTAGTACATCGCGTTGATCGTGAAGTCGCGGCGCGTGGCGTCCTCGTGCTGTTCGCCCCACACGTTGTCGCGCAGCACGCGGCCGCTCGCATCGACCGCGTGGGTGCGGCGGTCGAGCTCGTCGCGCTTCAGACGCTTCGGCGGCGGCGCGTCGGCCGCGGGCGGATCGACCAGCGCGCGGAACGTCGAGGTCTCGATGATTTCCTGGCCGAACTGCACGTGCACGATCTGGAAGCGCCGGCCGATGATGCGCGCGCGGCGGAACAGCTTCTGCACCTGTTCGGGGGTCGCGTCGGTCGCGACGTCGAAGTCTTTCGGCTTGACGCCGAGCAGCAGGTCGCGCACCGCGCCGCCGACGATGAACGCACGGAAGCCCGCCTGTTGCAGGCCCTCGGTCACGCGGATCGCATTGCGCGAGATCAGCGTGGGGTCGATGCCGTGCACGTCGTGCGGAATGATGACGGGTACGTCCGGCTCGCGCGGCGCTTGCGCGGCAGCAGCGGCACCTGCGGACTTGCGGCGCGGCCGCGCGGCCGTGCCGGAAGCGGTCGTGCCGGATACGGTCGTGCCGGATACGGACTTGCCGCGCGCCGGCGGCTTGCCATTGGCATTGCCGTCGACGCTGGCGGCGGCGGAGAGCGTGTCGTCAGCGGTCGCCGTGTCCTGGCCGAATAGCTTGCGGATGAGTTTCTTGATCACGAGGGTTGGAAGAGTTCGAGGATGCGCCAGCCTTTGGCCTGCGCATGGGCGCGCAACGTGTCGTCCGGATTGGTCGCGATGGGATCGGTGACTTTTTCGAGCAGCGGGATGTCGTTGTGCGAATCGCTATAGAAATAGCTGTGCTCGAAGTCGCTCCAGCTCTTGCCGAGCGACGCGAGCCACGTTTCGGTGCGCACGATCTTGCCTTCCTTGTAGCTCGGCGTGCCGGTGGGGCGACCGGTGTAGGCGCCGTGCGGCTCCCCGCCGACGGTCTCCGCCTCGCACGCGATCAGCGTGTCGACGCCGAACGCCTGCGCGATCGGCCGCGTGATGAACTCGTTGGTCGCGGTGACGACGCAGCACAGGTCGCCCGCTTCACGATGCTGTTTCACGAGTTCGAGCGCCACCGGCTGGATGGCCGGCGAGATGACCTCGTGCATGTACTGCGCGTGAAAGTCAGCGAGCTGCGCGCGTGTGTACTTCGCGAGCGGCGTCAGCATGGCGATCAGATAAGCGTGAATGTCGAGCTTGCCGGCCTTGTAGTCGGCGTAAAAGCGATCGTTTTCACGGGCGAAATTTTCGGCGTCGACCATGCCTTTTTTCACCATGAAGCGGCCCCATTCGTGGTCGCTGTCGGTGGGAATGAGCGTGTGGTCGAGATCGAAGAGTGCAAGGTTAGCCATGGGCGCCTATTTTACTTGAAGCGGGAAGAGCGGCGTGTGAACCCGGCGCGGCGGCGGGGTCGGGCGACGCGAGCATCGTGCGCAACAGCGGCAGCGTGACCGCGCGTTTCTGTTCGAGCGAGAAGCGGTCGAGCGCGTCGAGCAGCGCCATCAGGCTCGGCATGTCGCGGCGAAAGTGCGTGAGCAGGTAGGCGGGCACGTCGTCGGCGAGCATGATGCCGCGCTCGCGCGCCGCGCGTTTCAACACCGCGGCCTTCGCGTCGTCGGGCAACGGCGCAAGGTGAAACACCAGTCCCCAGCCGAGGCGCGTGCGCAAATCTTCGCGCACCGTCATGCCGATCGGCGCCGCGTTGCCCGCGGCGACGAGCGCGCTGGTCGGATGCGCGCGCACTTCGTTGAACAGGTTGAACACGGCGATCTGCTGCGCGGCCGACAGCGCGTCGCAGTCGTCGATCGCATAGAGCGCGACGCGCGGATCGAAGCCGAAGGCGGCGAGGCTGCTTTGCGGCCCGGCGAAGCGCGCATGCCCCGGCGGCGCTTCGTGCACGAGCGCCTGCAGCAGGTGCGTGCGGCCGCTGCCGGCTTCGCCCCAGATGTAGAAGGTGCGATCGGCGACCGGTCCGGAGGCGAGCGCGTCGTCGAGCTCACGCAGGCGCGTGACCAGCTCGGCGTTCGCGCCGGCGAAGAAATTGTCGAATGTCGATGGCGGCGGGGTGCCGAGATCGAGCGTCAGTTGACGAAGCACAGTAGGTTAATGCCGAAAATGAGGCTCAGGCCGCGAGTGGCCCGGACCTCGGGGCCTGGAAGATTGCCAGGCGCTCAGTTGTCGTGAAGCGTGCTCGCCGGGTCGTGAGGCCGCGCGTCGCGAAGCACGGCTGGCGCAATTGCGCGGGTCGGCGGCGCCGGAATCGGGGTGTCGTGTTGCAATGTCGTTTCCAGGATATCGTCGGAACGCGTGAATTCCAGTCAGGCGACCAGCATCGGGTAAAATCGCATTTTACCGACCTTCGAGCTTTTCCCCATGAATCAACCGAAATCCGCCGAGCATTCAACCGATTCGGCCCAAGGTTTGTCGTACCGCGACGCCGGCGTGGACATCGATGCGGGTGACGCCCTCGTCGACGCCATCAAGCCCTTTGCCAAGAAGACCCTGCGCGACGGCGTGCTGGGCGGCATCGGTGGATTCGGCGCGTTGTTCGAAGTGCCGAAGAAGTACAAGGAACCGGTGCTCGTGTCCGGCACCGACGGCGTCGGCACCAAGCTGCGTCTGGCGTTCCAGCTGAACAAGCACGACACGGTCGGCCAGGATCTGGTCGCGATGAGCGTCAACGACATCCTCGTGCAGGGCGCCGAGCCGCTGTTCTTCCTCGACTATTTCGCCTGCGGCAAGCTCGACGTCGGCACGGCGGCGACCGTCGTGAAGGGCATTGCGCACGGCTGCGAGCTGTCGGGCTGCGCGTTGATCGGCGGCGAAACCGCGGAAATGCCGGGCATGTACCCGGACGGCGAATACGACCTGGCTGGTTTCGCGGTCGGCGCGGTGGAAAAGAGCAAGATCATCGACGGCAGCAAGATCGCGTCGGGCGACGTGGTGCTCGGGCTCGCGTCGAGCGGCATCCATTCGAACGGTTTTTCGCTGGTGCGCAAGATCATCGAGCGTGCCAATCCCGATCTGAACGCGGACTTCGACGGCCGCACGCTCGCCGACGCGCTGATGGCGCCGACGCGCATCTACGTGAAGCCGCTGCTCGCGCTGATGCAGCAGATCGAGGTCAAGGGTATGGCGCACATTACGGGCGGCGGCCTCGTCGAGAACATTCCGCGCGTGCTGCGCGAAGGCCTGACGGCCGAGCTCGACCATCGCGCGTGGCCGCTGCCGCCGCTGTTCTCGTGGCTGCAGAAGCACGGCGGCGTCGCCGATGCGGAAATGCACCGCGTGTTCAACTGCGGTATCGGTATGGCGGTGATCGTGTCGGCCGCGGATGCCGAAGCGGCGATCGGTCTGCTGTCCGCGGCGGGCGAGCAGGTCTGGAAGATCGGCACGGTCCGTGAAAGCGCAGCGGGTGAAGCGCAGACGGTCGTGGTCTAAAGATTGACGAGGGCTCGCGTGGCGTGCCGCAATGGTGCGCCACGCGGGCTTCGAATCCTTTGCTTCACATTTCCCGCTTCAAATTCCCGCTTAACGTCCCTCCGATTCCACCACGCTGATCGGCGCCTCAAACCAGCGTTTCGATCAACTCCACCACCCGCGCCGTCGCGTGCGGATCGCAGCAATCCACCACCTGTCTTTCCGGCATGCTGCGCAGCCACGTGAGTTGCCGCTTGCAGAGTTGCCGCGTCGCGAAGACGCTCTTGTCGCGCATGGTCCGATAGTCGACCGCGCCATCGAGGTATTCCCACACCTGCCGATACCCGACGCAGCGCATCGACGGCATCTCGGGCAGCAGGTCGCCGCGCGCGCGCAGCTTCACCACTTCATCGACGAAACCGTGCGCGAGCATCGAATCGAAGCGCTGCTCGATGCGCGCGTGCAGCTCGCCACGCTCGGACGGCTCCAGCGCGACCGGCACGAAGCGTGCCGATGCGGCGTCGTCGGTGCGCGCGGGCGCGGCGAGCAGCGTCGACATCGGCTGGCCGGTCAGCATGAACACTTCCAGCGCGCGCTGGATGCGCTGCGAATCGTTCGGCGCGAGACGCGCGGCCGTGACCGGATCGAGCGCGGCGAGCCGCGCGTGAAGCGCTGGCCAGCCGTCGCGGGCGGCGTCGGCGTCGAGTCTCGCGCGTACTTCGGCATCGGCGGCGGGCAGGTCGTTGAGCCCCTGCGTGAGCGCCTTGTAGTAAAGCATCGTGCCGCCGACCAGCAGCGGCAGCCGCCCGCGCGCATGAATTTCTCCGACGAGCCGCAGCGTATCGGCGCGAAACTGCGCGGCCGAGTACGAGTCGGCCGGATCGACGATATCGATCAGATGATGCGGCGCGACCGCGCGTTCTTCCGCGGTCGGCTTCGCGGTGCCGATGTCCATCTCGCGATAGACGAGCGCCGAGTCGACGCTGATGATTTCGACCGGCCGCCGCGCGGCGAGCGCGAGCGCGGCGGCGGTCTTGCCGGACGCGGTCGGGCCGAGCAGGCACGGGATGGGGGTAGGGTGTGACGTCATGGGCAAGCGGGCGCGCGGCGCAACGGTGTGATCGAAACGCAGCGCCGTTACTGCCCGCGCATGAACAGCCGATCGAGATCGGCCAGCGTCAGCTGATACCAGGTTGGACGCCCGTGGTTGCACTGATCGGCGCGCTCGGTCGCTTCCATCTGGCGCAACAGCGCGTTCATTTCGTCGAGCGTCAGACGCCGGTTCGCGCGCACCGCGTGATGGCACGCGAGCGTGCCGAGCAGTTCGTGCTGACGCTCGGTCAGCACGCGCGAGCCGCCGAATGCATGCAGGTCGGACAGCACCGCGCGCGCCAGCGCTTGCAGGTCGGCGTCTTTCAGAAGCGCGGGGACCGCGCGGATCGCGAGCGTGGTCGGCGACAGCACCGCGAGGTCGAAGCCGAGCGCATCGAGCGTATCGCGCTCTTCCTCGACCGTGCCGATTTCGACCGGATCGGCCTGCATCGTCTGCGGGATCAGTAGCGGCTGCACGGCGATCGCGCGGTCGGCGAGCGCGCTCTTGAACTGCTCGTACAGGATGCGCTCGTGTGCCGCATGCATGTCGACGATTACGAGCCCTTGGCGGTTCTGCGCGAGCACGTAGATGCCGTGGATCTGGCCGAGCGCGAAGCCGAGCGGCTGGTCGTCGGTGGCGTCGAATGCGGGGGAAGCCCGGCGCGGCGCGAACGGCGCTGCGTCGTATGGCGACGTCGCGTCGGTTGCGGAGTCGCGCGCTTCGAACAGCGACGCGCCTTCGACCCGGCCGGCAAGCGGATCCTTGCGGCCGAACAGCGCGTCGTAACCGGCGAGCGGTTGCGCGACCGGCAGCGTGCCTTGCGTCATGCGTGCCTGGCGCATCCACGTGTTGCCAGGCTGCGAGGCGCCCGGGGCGCCGAAGCTGCTGAAGCCGCTGCCGCCGCCAAGGACGCCGCGGTTTCCCGCGCCGAAGCCCGCGCCGCTCGAAAGACCGGCGCCCGCGCCAATGCCGTCGCCTACGCCGCTTGTGACACCCGGCGGCGTCGAACCAGATGAAGCCGGTCCACCGGCCGACGGTTCCAGGTGCGCCGCATGCCCGCCCGCCGTCGTTTCAGGCGACGCGCCCGCGTGCCGCGCGAGCGCGCGCTGCACCGCATGGAACACGAACTGGTGGATCGAGCGCGAATCGCGGAAACGCACCTCGATTTTCGACGGATGTACGTTCACGTCGACGCCTTCGGGCGGCAAATCGAGGAACAGCACGTACGACGGATAACGCTCACCGTGCAGCACGTCTTCATACGCGGCGCGCACCGCGTGCGTGAGCAGCTTGTCACGCACGAAGCGGCCGTTGACGAAGAAATACTGTTGATCGGCGCGACCGCGGCTCGCGGTCGGCAGACCGGCGCAGCCGTAGATCGCAAGCGGACCGGCGGATTCGCCGAGCGGCAGATGCGCGGTCGCGAACGTCTCGCCGAGAATCTTCGCAACCCGCGCGGGCGGCTCGCTCGCGTTCCAGTGCTCGACGGCCTTGCCGTTGTGCAGCACCGAGATCGCGACGTCCGGCCGCGCGAGCGCGGCGCGGCGGATCTGTTCAAGACAGTGGCCGAGTTCGGTCTGTTCGCTTTTCAGGAATTTGCGGCGTGCCGGGGTGTTGAAGTACAGCTCGCGGACTTCGATCGTCGTGCCTTGGGTGCCGGCGGCGGGACTCAGCACGCCGGTTTCCGCGTCGATGCGCACCGCGTGCGGCACATCTGCGGTGCGGCTCGTGATGCTCATCTGCGCGACCGACGCGATCGACGCCAGCGCTTCGCCGCGGAACCCGAGCGTCGCGACCGCTTCGAGCTCGGCAAGCGAGCGGATCTTGCTGGTCGCATGGCGCGTCAAGGCGAGCACGAGTTCGTTCTCGGGGATGCCGCAGCCGTCGTCGGTGATCGAGATGCGTTTGACGCCGCCTTCGTCGAGCAGGATGCGCAGCGTCTGCGCGCCCGCGTCGAGCGCATTCTCGAGCAGCTCCTTGACTACCGACGCCGGCCGCTCGACCACTTCGCCTGCGGCGATCTGGCTGATCAATTGATCGGGGAGCGGCTGGATGGCGCGCAACGGACGCGGCACGGGCGCCGCGCGGGAGGCGTCGGAAGGTGCGGCCGTGGCCGCGGTGCCCGCAGGCGTTTCGGAGAATTCGGACATGGCGAAATTATAGCGACTCGGCGCACGCCGCCCGAGCAGACGCCCAACCGGCAGATTTTCATTCGACCCGAGGCACTTTCGGTATCATGTCGCGGTCAATTCGCAGCGGTCGGCCCGCCGCTCGCTGCGCCTGTTGCAGGGTCGCGCGGCGGCCGTTTTCCCTCTACGCATACACTGGTTTAAAAGGACGTTCCTTGGATACGCTGCTACATTTCGCCAATCTTGTCCTGCACATCGACAAGTTTCTCGGAGACTTCATTCAGGTGTACGGTGCCTGGGTCTACGCGGTGCTGTTCGCGATCGTGTTCGCTGAAACGGGGCTCGTGGTGCTGCCGTTTCTGCCGGGCGATTCGCTGCTGTTCATCGGCGGCGCGTTCTGCGCGACCGGGCAGATGCATCTCGGACTGCTGATCCTGTTGCTGCTGGTGGCGGCGGTCTCGGGCAATACGACCAACTATCTGATCGGCCGCGCGATCGGACCGCGCGTGTTCAATACGCACATTCCGGTGCTCGAGCGCTTTCTCGATCGCGCCGCGCTGCAGAAGACTCACAACTTCTATGAGAAACACGGCGGCAAGACGATCGTGCTCGCGCGTTTCATCCCTGTCGTGCGGACGTTTGCGCCATTCGTCGCGGGCGCGTCGTCGATGACGTGGAGCCGCTTCCAGATGTTCAACGTGGTCGGCGCGCTGTTGTGGGTGCTGCTGCTGACACTGCTCGGCTATTTCTTCGGCAACATCCCGTTCATCCGTCAGTATCTGAACGTGATCGTGCTGGTCGGTATCGGCGCGGCGATCGTACCGATCGTGCTCGGCGCGCTGTGGAAGATGCTGCGCAAGAATGGCGCGAACGCGAGTACGCGTTGATGACGAGTTGTTTGCTGTATTTCGGGCCTTGAAAAAACACGAAAGGCGTCGCGAATCTCGCGACGCCTTTTTTCATGCCGCCATGCCGACGCCCCGTGTCGGGTGCGCGCGGAGGTTCGATCAGATCAAATCGCGCGTGATCGCGCGCGGTGCGAGTGGCGTTTCCGGCGTCGGATAGCCAGCTTCCTTGAAGGTCTGAACGATCGCGCGATTGGTGTCGAAGTAGACCTGCCAGTAGTTCTGGTTGGACGAGTAAGGGCGCACGCACAGCAGCGGTCCTTCTGGCGTGAAGCTCAAGACCTCGATATCCGGCGCGGGGTTTTCGGCCACGTTCGGAATCTTCGCGACGGCGGCTTTCAAACGCGCGATCGCATCGGTCGGATCGACGCCGTTGGCGATCTTCGCGGTCAGCTCGACGCGCCGGAACGGCAGCACGCTGTAGTTCGAGATCGTGTCGGAGAAGATCTTGTTGTTGCCGATGATGGTCGTCACGTTGTCCGGCGTCACGATCGTGGTGCCGAACAGGCCCAACTCCGTGACGGTGCCGGTGACGCCCGCGGCCATGACGAAATCGCCGACCTTGAACGGCCGCAGCACCTGCATGAACACGCCGGCCGCGAAATGCGCGAGCAGGCCGCCCCACGCAGTACCGATCGCGAGGCCGAGGCCGGCGAGCAACGCGGCGAACGACGTCGTCTGCACACCGAAGATTTCCAGGATCGCGAGGACGAGCAGCAGGTTCAGCAACCCGGCGAGAATCGACGCGAGGTAGTGGGCGAGTGTCGGGTCGACCCGCCCGTTGCGTGCGAGCAGCTTGCGCGACAGGTTGGAGATCAGCCCGATGATCCAGCGGCCGACGAGCCACAGCACGATTGCGCCGATGACCTTGGTGCCGATGTCGATGCCACGGGTCATGACGAATGCACGTACGGTTTCGATATCCAAGATGTTTCCTCGTTATAGGTTGCCATCAACGGATTGAACGACGGTGGTGCCATGACCCGCAACGCGCGGTCTTCGGGAGTTATAGCCGACGGCGCCCGCATGCGCAAGGACCGTTCCTGCCCTGCTCGCGGCGGCAATACAGAGATGAAACATGGCGGGGCGTCCGTGAAAAGCCGGTCGGGGCGTGCCGGGCTCACATGCGCAGCCGCGATTCGGAGTACGGTGACGTCTGGATGACAACCGCGTTGTCCGGGTCGCTTTTCACGGCGCGCCGGCGCCTCGACATCCGATGCCACGAGAACGCGATCACGATCGCGAGCGCATACGCGCCAGCACGTTGAAGAAACGACGTCGGCAGGGCGAATTGTCCATAGCGGTTCTGCGCGTCGGCGAACACGACAAACGTCAACAAGCCGTCGAGCACGCATGCGGCCAGCGCGAGCACGATGAAAATCGCAGGGCCGCTCAGCGCGGCACCCGACCCGAACCGGTTATACAGTCGACAGGCCATCGATACGATGGCGAACAAGGCGAGGTTCGACAGCAGATCGAACAGAAAGGTGGTCATTATCGGTTCAATGAAAAAGCAATGCGCCGTGGCGTTGCCGGAACGTATGCTATCGCAAGGTTCAGACATGCTCCGTTGATTCTGCGGCGATCATTGCATATCTTTTCATCTCGATAAATAACCAGAAAAAGCGAAAGTCGTATCGCTCTCTCTTTCGTTTGTTTTTTTATGCAATCGGAATGTGAAAAGTCCTTCGCAAATTTATAGTACTGCGACGGTTTCCGTGCGCTGCGCCTCAGAAGCGATAAGAAATGCCGACCTGCAACGTCGGATACCATCGATAAGGCGAGACCTTATCGCGCAGTTGCTGCAATCCGGTGTTGATGATCTGCTGACTCATCTCCGGTCCCGCGGCCTGCGACAGCGCCGGCGACAGTGTGTACGAGGTCTTCGGAATGCCGTAGGCGACACCGAGATCCACCACGAGCCCCCAGCCTTTGGCTCCCGGGTGCAAGCCATAGCCGATGCCAAGGTAGGGCATCGCGGTCGGGTATCGGGCGGTCGCCGTCGCGTATTCGCCAGGAAAGGCCGGCGAGGCTTTGCCCTCGAATACGTACATGCCGTTGGTCGGAACCGAGTTGCCGCTGACTTCGTTGTCGGTCAGACGCAGGCCCGCTGTCGCGCGAAAGCCGGTGCCGGCCCACGGAAAGAAATCGCCGTAGAGACCGCCCTGACGCAGCCGTATGCCGTCTTCGTAGCGATTGCCGCCAACCTCGAAGTTGTGCGACAAATTGATCGCGTTGAAGTCCGCGTGCACGCCGAACCACGACGTGACGCTCCACGCCGCGCCAACCCCGATGCCCAGTGTGCCGCCTTGCAGATAGACCTCCTGCGCATGCGACGTTTCGATCAGACATGGCAAAGCCACTACCCAGATTACCTTTCCAGCTTTCATGGGTACCCCTGAGCGGCGGGCAGCCCGATCGTTGCGGGACGCGCTCGCCGTTTTGTCGTCTCTTCTTTGTTGCTCTGTTTGTCGCGAACGCTCGAAGGCGTCGTGAAGCGATCATGCGAGCAGAGGGCGTAGACGGTCTGTGAGGTGGCGAACCATACGGTCAATGAATGGGGTTGGAGTGCGCGACGATGTCGCCGCGTCGCCATTCAGTTCGAGCGACGGCAGATGTCAATCGCGGGGCCTTGGCGAGGAGCGCCGCCTCGCTTTGGGTGGGGCCGGTCGGTAAGGAAGCTTAGGGAACTGCGCATCGCCGATGACGCTTGCCCACGCCTTCATCCAGCAGGTGGCGAGTGTCTTTTCAGCTTCTGACTCAGCGCGCATAAGGCGGCTCGTGGCAAGACGCAAACGAGCCAACGCATATTCCTTGCGTGTGGATTCCCGACGCAAAAGCGAATGATTCTTCTGCATGGCCGGCCACCGAAAAATCAGCGAGAAGCGTGGCAAATTAAATCGGGCCGCATTGCATCGTACCCGACGAACGACCGCGCGGCGCAAGCGACGGACTGCTGTCGAGTAAGGATTCGCTGGGGCGTCGCGTCGCAACACCTGCCACTGTGGTGAAAACGTCAAATCAACCTTGTTTAATTTTGACAAGTCGCGCCGTGCGTTTATCCGTGCGACGATGAAATCGTCAATGGTCCTGACATGAAGATCCAGTTACGGGGGCTCCATGAGTAGCATTCCGCTTATCTGGGCAGCGGTGCCGCATAACAGCGACGGTGTTGTCTTTCAGATCCGGCTTGGCCGCGGACTTCAGCGTTTTCATGTGTCGCGGCGCGTGCTCGAGGATGTGTTCGAGCTCCAACGAAAAGCGTCCGACGCGCGCCAACTCGAATTCTTCTATGTGCACGAGCAGCGCATCCTCGCGCGCGCCAGCGCAAAGCGTGCGACGGCCTGCTCGGCCACCGTTTCACTACGGGCCGCCGATTTCGGCGTGTCGAACGACAGCGAGCGCTGGGCGATGCCGAGCGGCGTCGCGCACGGCCTCATCTAGGCGAACCGATGTTTGACGCGCCGCCGCGATCAACGGGCGGCCGTGCGTCGATGCCGCGCGTCAGCGTGCCTTGAGCTGCGCCTCGAGCACTTCGAACGTACCGGGGATGACCGTCGCGCGCGGATGAGAATTGGCAGCCGTGGCCGGGTCGGCCGCGCCGAACTTCGACGATACCAGATAGATCCGGTGCTGCTGTTCATCGAGCGCCATCGTTTTCGCGCCTTCCAGCGTTGGCATGTTCTGCGCGACCGTGTAATGGTCCGCATCGTCTTCATGCACGATCGTCAGCGTGCCGTCCGCGCCGTTCGAACTGAACGCGAGCTTCAAGGCCGGATCGAAAGCCGCCGCGTCGGGGTGACCCCCTATCAGCACCTCGGCCACGCGACGGCCCGACGTCGCATCGACGATCATCATGCGGTGATTGGCGCAAACCGAAAACAGGCGCTCGCTCGCCGGATCGATCGCGAGTCCGGTCGGCGACTCGCACCGTGCGAGTGGCCAATGCGCCAGCACCGTCGCGGACCGACCGTCCATCTCGACGATCCCGGCGCGATCTTCCACATTGACGAACACGTGCCCGTGGCTGTCCGCCGCGAGCGCCTCCGGCTTGCCGCCCACGCTCATCGTGGCGACCACCTTGCGCGTCGCGACGTCGATTGCGCTGACGCTGCCGTCGTGGCCATTGCTCACGAAGATGCGCCGCAAGGCCGGCACGTAGAGGATGCCGTCCGGGTCGGGGCCCGCGGCCTTGATGCTGTCGACGACCTTGAGTGTGTCGAGATCGACGACGCTCACCGTATTGGCGCGGCCGTTGGTGACGAAGCCGAGCTTGAGGTCCTCCACGAACGCGAAGCCGTGCACGCCGTCGGTGTTGGCGATCTCGCCGACCGGTTTGCCGGTGCGCGTATCGATCACCTGCACGTGCGTGTCGCGGCTGATGAAGAGGTGCTGGCGAACAGCGTCGTACGCCACGTAATCCCAACGCTCTCCGCCTTCGAGGCCATAGCGTTTCGCGATTTCGAATTGATCGGCGTTGGGGCCCGTCGCCGCATGGACGTTCGACGGCGCGAGCAGGGAAGCGACGCCGCCGGCGATCAAGGCGGACAGGATATTTTTCAGTTTCACGTTGAGTAGATTCTTACTGGTACTGCGGATGGATTGGGAAGAGGGACGCCATTCCGGTGGGCGGATGACGTCCCTCGTGCGGTTGGGCGTTAGCGGATCATCATTCGTGGTCGTCGAGTTTGAAGTCGACCCACAATTGCTCCGAGAGCGTTTTGCCCACGAATGCGGACTCGGGTTTCGGATAAGCGGCGTCGCGCACGGCTGCGAGCGCTGCGCGGTCCAGCAGTCCGATACCGCTCGACACCACGACGCTGAGGTCGGACACGACGCCGTCGCGATACCGGAACGCGACGCGTGTGCGGCCCGTCATGCCAGCCATGCGGGCCGACTCGGGATAGCGCAGCGCGGCCTGAATCGCCGCGCGCAGCGCACCCTCGAAGCTTGGCGTAGGCGCGGCTGCAACCGGCGCCGCAGCGGGTGCGGGCGGTTGCCGCGCGGGCTCGGCTGGCGGTTGCGGCGCGGGCGCGGATGGCGGCTCGGTCGGTGTCGCCGCGGGCTGCACCGGCACCGGAGTCGGCACGCGCTTCGGCACCGCGGCCGTCACGGGCTTCGCGGACGTGTGCGCAGCATGGCGCGCGGGTACGACCGGCCGCGCGGGAGGCGGCACGGGCTTCGCAGGCGGTTGCGGCGCGGGAGCCGGTGCCGCCAGCGTCAGCAGTGTTGGGGGCGCTTCATGCGACACGGAAGCCACCCGGGTCGTATGCGTGAGCAGCGCAATCGTCGCGCCGAGCACCAGCGCTTCCGCGACGAGCGCGATGGCGGCGGCCGGCAATAGGCGCGTTCGTTCCTGCACGATCCCGCAGGCGGGTACGGTTGCCATATCAGTTCGCCACGGGCTGCGCGGCGAGCGCGATTTGCGATACACCCGCGGCGCGGCACGCGTCCATCACCGAGACGAGGTGCTGGATCTGCGCCTGCTTCGAGCCGGCAATCGTCACGACCGTATGCGCGACGTCCGTGCGGGCGGCGAGCAGGGTGGTCAATTGCGCAAGGCTCAGCGTGCGGCCGTCGACCGACAGACTGCCGTCGGTCGCGAGCGTTACCGTGACCTGCGGCGGCGGCAGCGCTTGCGCCGTGGCGCTCGACGGCAGCTGCGAGCGCAGCCCCGCGTTCGGGATCATGTGCAGCGTGATCATGATGAAGAACACCAGTAGAAAGAACATGATGTCGATCATCGGGATGATCTCGATGCGCGCCTTTCGCGCCTCGAAATACTTCATCGTCAGACTCCCTGCGAGGCGAATTTGCCGACCACCGGGCGCGGCACTTCATGCACCGGCTTGACCGACTCATGCGCTCTGGCCGCAAGCCGGTTCACGAGCACCGCCTTCACGGTTTCGAGCTGATGGACGACGCCTCTTACGCGGTTGTGCAGGCCGTTGAAGAACACGAGGCCGATCATCGCGACGAACAGACCCGACGCCGTCGCGATGAGTGCCTCGGCCACGCCGCCCGTAACCTGGGTCGGTGCGTTGCCCGGATTCGACAGCACCTGGAACGCGTTGAACATACCGACGATCGTGCCGAACAGACCGAGCAACGGCGCGAGCGTGACGATCGTGTCGAGCACCCACAGGAAGCGGTCGATGTTCGGTGCTTCGCGCATGATCGCTTCGTCGAGACACGCATCGAGCTCATCGCGCGACGTCTGACCGGCAAGCCGGCCGGCGACCTTCAGCAGGCTCGCCATCGGCAGCGCCTGAAACTGTTCGGCGCATGCCGTCAGCGAGGCGGCGTTCAGTTGTTCGAGGCGGTCGACCTGGTCGAGCACCGCGCGGCTGCCGCTCGATGCGCGCTGCAGGAACCACGAGCGCTCGATGATGATCGTCAGGGCAACGAACAGCATGGCGGCAATCACATACAACACGCCACCGGAATTGTTCGCGAGGTGCAGCAGGTTATCGACAGTCATGAAAGAAGCTCCGTTCAGAAATCGGTGGACAGCGTCGCGACGAACGCGCGGCCCGGGATGGTCCAGTAAAGCGGTGTGTTGTCCGCGGCGGTGTAGCCGGCCAGCGCATTGATGCTGGTGCGGTTGAAAAGGTTGTCGATCTGGAAGCCGAGGCGCGTGTCATGCGTCCACGGTGCGAGTCGGGCAAACGTGTACGAACTGGCGAAGTTGGTGATTGCATAGCCGCCGATCGGCTGGGTGTTGCCGGTATCGCCATACTGATGGCCGACGAACTTCATCAGCAACGAACCGTTGAGCGGCCCGCGTTCGTAGAGCACGCCGGCGGCGGCCGTCGATTGCGGCGCGTTGGGCATCCACGTATTGGTGCTCTTCTGTTTTGCCGAATTGAAGGTCAGATTGCCGTACAGGCTGAAGCCGTCGCCGACCGACAAGGTCGCTTCGGTTTCGACGCCCTTGTAGGTCGCACCACCCGCATTCGAGAAGATCACGTTGTTGCCGACCGTGCGGCTCGTCACCGCGTTGCGGAAGTTGATGTAGTACAGATCGGCGGCGACGGTCAGACGCCCCGTTTTGTACGTCGTGCCGATCTGGTAGTTGTCGGTCTGTTCCGGATCGGGTTGTCCCGAAACGGTCGGATCGTTGACATAGAACACATTCAGGTTCGGTGCGAGAAAGCCCTGCGCGTACTGCGCATACGCGCTCCATTGCGGGGTGATCTGCTGGTGCAGCGTCAACGACGGCAGTACCTTGTCCCACGTGTGGCTGAAATCGAGCGGCTCACCGGTCTTCTGGTTCATCGGCGTATCGATGCTGCGGTTGAACGACACGTACTTGAGTCCCGGCGTAATCGTCAAACCGTTCTGCAGTTGCCAGGCGTATTGCAGATACGGCTGAAACGTCAGAATCGTGTCGTTCATCGTGAAGTTCTGCGAGATGAACGCGAAGTTCAGCGACGAATCGACATTGAAGTTGTCGCGGAAGTTGGACTGGTGCGCGATCCACATGCCGGTCTGCAGCTTGCCGGGACCGAGCTGCCGCTCGAGCGCGAGGACGTCGCCAAACGCGCGGTAGTTGTTGTTCATTTCCTGGCCCGGCACGTTGTTCGGGCCGAAGATCGTGCCGTTTGGCGTTTCACCGTTCGGGTCGAGTCCGTTGAAGCCGTTGTGGTAGTAACCGTACGTATAGAGCTTGTTGTCGATCACCCACTCGGCGACCTTCGTTTTCACGCCGATGTATTCGAAGTCCGTGTTGATCTTGTCGAAGTTGTAGCCGGCATAGGCCTGACTCGTCGGGTCGGCGCCAAGACCGAAGTTGGGACCGAACTGCTGGATCTGCGCGGCCGTCGCGCCGAGCGGCACGTTCTGGTGGATGTTGTTGTAAGTCACGAACAGCGTGAGCAGCGTGTTGTCGCCGATCGGCTTGTCGAGCTTGAAGTAGACGTTCTGACGGCGCTGGTCCGCGTTGGTCAGATAACCGTCGCTGCTGCTCTGCGCATAGCCGACCATTGCGCGCGCATCGCCCCATTGCTGCAGATAGCCGGTATTGAACTCGGCGCCGGCCTGCCATGTGTCGAAGCTGCCGTACGAGCCGAGCACCGAGAATGCCGGCGATGCCGACGGAACCCTCGACTGCAGGCTGATCGTTCCGCCGAAGGTGGCGAAGCCGATCTGCGAAGCGTCGCCGGGACCGCGGTCGACGACGATATTGCCGAGCACCCGGTTCGAGAAAAACGACGTCGAATGATGGGTGAAGTCGTTGGTATCGCCAAACGGGATGCCGTCGAATGTCACGTTGTACTGACCGTCCTGAAAGCCGCGAATGGACAGGCTCTGCGATTCCATCAGGCCGGAGCCGTTCGGAGCAACATTCGACACGCTCGGCGCGATCTGCACGATCTCGCTGTAGTTCGCGGTCGGAGCGGTACTGTTTTCGATGTAGTGCCGGCTGATCACCGACTGCGGTTGGGTTGCGGTGAGCGAGCCTTGCGAAGGCGCCTGTGCCGGTGCCGACTGCACGTTGGTGCTGGTGGCCGTGCCGCTGTTCGATGATGAGACGGCCGTGCTTTGCACGGAGCCGAGATCGCCCGAGGTCTGGGCATGCGAGATCTGCGCGCCGGCCGCGCACAGTGTGGCAAGAACGAATTGCGTCAGCGGCTTCTTTCTAAGGGGAAAACTAACCCGTTGCATGGTGCAGCATCCTTTCGCGAGTGGGGCGATGAACTGGGAGTCGAACGAGGCGGGATGCTATCAACCGTCCGTTAATGCGAAGTGATCGGTATCTTACGAATCTAAAGTTGCTATTACGGATGCCCCACAACAGCGCGATCCGCACTGACGCTACGCGACGCGCTCGGGTTTGTAAGTTTGTGGACACCGCGCATTCATACGGCGAGTTACGCCGCACCGTCCGCGGAGGCGAGCTATCTCGACGCCCGTCAAATTCCGCTTGGCGTGCTGCTCGCGCCACCAAGTCCGTGTTCCGTTTCGCGGATGTGCTCGGACCGGACTTCAACGAAGCTGGTCTGCCGAAAACCGCTGCGCTGTTCGAAGCCGTCGATCACGATGCCGAGCGGGTCGCAAAAGGCGGCAAGCATTTCTTTAGCCGCGCGCGGCCCTTCATCGCGAGCCGCGACGTGCAACCGATCGTGCCGAAGCGGCCCGGCGACGACTACCACTCGTACCCGAGCGGTCATGCGACCGTCGGCTATCTGTGCGCGATCCTGCTCGCGCAGATGGTCCCCGAGAAGCGCGATGCGCTATTCGCGCGTGGGCGCGAATTCGGCATGAACCGCGTCGTCGACGGCGTCCACTATCCGAGCGATGTCGAAGCGGGTCGCATCGACGGAACGCTCGTCGCGGCGGCGCTGATGGCCAATCCGGATTTTCAGCGCGACTTTGCCGATGCGAAGGCGCAAGTGCGCGCGGCACTGAAGCTCGACTAGTTGCACGTGTGAACGGTTTTCGGCTCCGCGCGGGACGCGTCATGAAGCAGCAACATGGCCATGTCATACTCCGCGCCCGCATAGGCGGCCCCCGCTATTGACGTCGCCGTTCATGCGGCGACGCACGACCACAGGAAACGACGTCCTCTTGGAAAGCAGAGCAGCGATCAACTACCCCGCGGGGCGCCGACCCCGCATTCTCGTCGTCGAAGATGACGAGCGCGTGAGGCTCGAAGTCTCCACCGCGCTCGAGGACTACGACTTCGCGGTGGAAAGCGTGCCGAGCGGCCATGCCGGCCTGCTGCGCGCGCTCAACGGCGATTTCGACGCCGTCGTGCTCGACCGGATGCTGCCCGACGTGGATGGCTTGTCGATTCTGTCCACGTTGCGCAACGTCGGCAAAGAGACGCCGGTGCTGATATTGAGCGCGCTGTCAGCGGTCGACGAACGCGTGCGCGGCCTGCGCACCGGCGGCGACGATTACCTGACCAAACCGTTCGACAGTCTGGAATTGACCGCGCGCCTCAATGCGCTGCTGCGCCGCCGCTCTTCCTCGGAGCAGCCGCTCATGCTGAGCGTCGGCGATCTCGTGCTCGATATTGGCACGCGCCAGGTCAGCCGGGCGGGCGAGTCGATCGAGTTGAAGCCCCGCGAGTACCAGTTGCTCAGATACCTGATGCTGCATACGGAGCAGCCTGTGACGCGCGCGATGCTGTTCGAGTCGGTCTGGAATTACCGCTTCAATGCGCAGACCAACGTGATCGACATGCATATCGGTCACCTGCGCCGCAAGATCAGTCTGAACGGACGGTTTTCGCTGATGATCCACACGGTTCGAAATGTCGGCTATGTCCTCCGTGCCGGCGAATAGGCGCTGGCTGCGCCTGCCGGCGAACAACGTCACATCGCTGCTGATGGTGTTCATCAGTTGCGCGGTCGTGCTGTTCGCGATGCTCTACTGGATGATGCACACGTATCTGCTGCACGAGGTCGATGAACGGCTGCGCGGAGAAGTGGCCGAGTTCAGCTCGATCGGCCGCGCCGAGGCGATCGCCAATATCGCGGCGCTGAGCCGGCGCGACATCGCGAGCAGCCGGCCCTATGGCGTGTTCGACGAAGAAGGCCGCTGGCTCGCCGGCAATATCCACGCGTTGCCGGCCGAGCGCGAGCGCCGGCCGTTCTACTACACGCAAGCAATGGACGACGGGCCGCCGTCGCTGGCCAGTCATTTTCGCGGCATCATCGTGCCGACGCGTAGCGGTCTGCGGGTGGTCGTCGGTCACTCGATCGACGAGATCATTCATTTCGACCATACGCTCGTGAAGATCCTGTGCCTCGGGCTCATGCTGACGATTCTGCTTGCCGTCGGCTGCGGCGCCGCGCTTCACGCGATGTCGAACCGGCGTATCCGCTCGATGAGTCTGACGGCGCGCGAGATCATGGCGGGCCAGTTGAGTCGGCGTCTGTCGAATCGCGGCACGCATCACGATCTCGACCGTCTGGCGGAAATCGTCAACCTGATGCTCGATGAAATCGAGCGGCTGGTGGCCGAAGTGCGCGGCGTGTGCGCGGGCATCGCGCACGATCTGCGCACGCCGATGACGCATCTGCGCGCGGGCCTCGAACGCGCGCGGCGCCGCTCGCATACCGTCGACGACTACACGAGCGCCGTCGACACCGCGATCGCGCAATCGGACGTCGTGCTGCACCGTTTCACCGCGCTATTGAGGATCGCGGAGGTCGAAGCGGATGTCAGACGCGCGAGCTTCTGCGACGTGTCGCTGGACACCATCCTGCGCGACGTCGCGGAGTTGTACGAGCCGGTCGCGGAGAACCGTCGTTTGTCGGTCGCGGTGCTGGCGTCCGAACCAGTTTTCGCGCGCGGCGACGTGGATCTGCTGTTCGGCGCTATCGAGAATCTGCTCGATAACGCGCTGAAGTTCACGCCCGGTGGCGGCGCGGTGACGCTGCAAGCAACGCTTGAAGCGGGAAGGCCCGTCGTGCAGGTTGCGGATACTGGACCCGGTATCGAGGCAGGTGAGCGCGATGCTGTCCTGCGTCCGTTCTATCGCAGCAGAAACGGGCAGGAGGCGGCGACTTCGGGGCATGGCGTCGGCTTGAGTCTCGTGGCCGCGATCGCGCGGGTGCACGAGGCCGTCGTGGAGATTCACGACAACACGCCAGGCTGCAGGATCGTGTTGCGGTTCAATGCGGGACTGCCGGCGCGTTGAGGCGAGACGGCGATTGCTCGCGACGGATTTTACGTTGGAGCGTGCAAGAAAAAACGACCTGCCGGATGGCAGGTCGTTTCTTTTGAATCCACTAACCCGCTCAGGACTTCGGCACGAGTGCGACGCCGCGCAGCGCCTGGCCATACGGCGCGGTCTGCATCACGGTGAAGCCCTGCGCCGAGCTCACCGTCGAACCGTTGATGCCCACGGTGATCTTGACGAGCTGGTTCGAGTCGGCGCCCGCATCGAACGCGGTGCCGAGGCTGTTGCCGATCGTCGAGGTCACGGCGTAGATCGTGAACGAACCGTCGCTGTTGACCTGGCCCGTGATGTTGCGCAAGCCGTCAGGCGTCGTCGTATAGCTCGCGCCCTTCGTACCGTACGCGCCGGTCGTGTCCGTCACCGTGTAGGCCGTGCCGAGGTTCAGGCCGGTCGTCAGGTTGGCGAGCGGCTTCCACGTGCCGTTCTGGTTCTGATAGACCCACAGGCCGCCGCTGCCGCTCACCTGGTCGCCCGGCGTGCCGTCGCCTTCGTCGGCGACGAACATGATCGACGGATTCGACGCGGGGATCCACATGCCGAACGGATAGACCGTGCCGGTCACCTGGCTAGGCGACGTGAGCGCCGTCAGGTTGGTCGCGAGGGTCGTCGGGAAACCAGGCACGATCGTCACCGCGGCGTTTTGCGGCAACTTGCCGCCATTGGCGAGCGCGCCGGTCGCGCCGACCTGGTACACCGTGTTCACGCCGTTGCCGCCGCTGCCCTTCGAGACGTACATCGTGCCGTCCGGGCCGACGAACAGGCCGCGGTAGTTGGCGTCCTTGCCGGTTTTGTCGGCGGCCGTTGCGGGCGTGGTCGGCAGGCTCGCGATCGAGAATCCGAACTGGTCGCCCGTCGAGCTACCGCCCGTGATCGAACCCATCGACGCCAGCGAGCACGCCGTTCCAGCCGGTGCAACCGCGTACGTGCCGGTGCCCGTGCCGGACTGGAATGCGCCGATTACTTGCGTGAACGCGCATTGGCTGCCCGGAGCGATGCTTTGCACGCCGGTGTTCATCGTCAGCATGTCGAGCTGGGCCGTCGTCGGCTTCGGATTCTTGCCCGAATTGCCGGCATTGCCGACGATGTAGTACATGCCGTTGGCGAGCACGGCCGCGCGGCTGTTGTTGCCGGCGTACGCGTTGGTGTTCGTAAACGACAGGCTGTTATCGGCGAAATTCAGCTGCGCGACGGTACGGTAGGTAGGCGTTGCGACGTCGGTATTCGTCGTGTCGACCACGCCTGGCGTATTCGTGTTTGAGATATCGAGCTGGTCGATCGACGCGTTGTAGCCGGTGAAGGTCAGCGATTTCTGATCCAGCGACACGTTCAGCGCGAGCTCCGACTTCGAGGCGAAGCTGGTGGCGAAATTCACGTTGCTTTTCGCGGCCTGCGCGGTGATGTCCAACGTTTGCGACGGGCTCGTCGCGTTCGGTGCCCACTGATCCAGATACGCTTCCGACGTCACGCCGAAGTTGGCGTCGTTCGAATCGTTGGTGAACACGTTCGGAAAGCCGCCGGGCGTGACGGCCGTCACGGGCGATGCATTGGTGGTCGTGGGCGTCGCGTTATAAGGCAGCGTGCCGCTCACGACGTACGCCGGATCATAGGCCGTGCGCGAGATCAGCAGGTTGCCAGCCGTGTAGTTGCTGGCGGAAGTCGAGGGCGTCGTCGTCGTGGCCGGGGTGCTGCTCGTGGTGCCTTGCGGCGCGCTCGTGCTCGACGGGTTTTGGGTGCTGCCGCCGCAGCCGTAGATGGCGGAGATCAGAACCGCGATCGGAAGCGCCTTCAGGGTGGTTTGCATTCTGTGTGTTTGAGTAGGGTGGGTGAAATTTTTGAAAGTTGCAGCCGGTATTGCAAGTCGCGAGGCTACAAACCACCCGTGGCACAAACATGAATCGAAAATTACTAAAAAGATAAGAATGCGCTGGCGCGTTGGCGCGATGTCGTTGCGGGATGCCTGGTGTTCTTTGGCGGCGTTGGAGGGCGGAGGGCAGTGCCTGAACGGAAGGCTACGTTGAGGCGGGCGGGAAGAAGCGGCTCGTTTGCCGCGCGCGTACCTGTTTGCACACGCGGGCAAAGGAAAAAGAAAAGGGCCGACATGCTTTCGCATGTCAGCCCTCGAATCTTTTGGTAGGCCGTACGGGATTCGAACCTGTGACCAACGGATTAAAAGTCCGCTGCTCTACCAGCTGAGCTAACGACCCAAAAGAGAAGCGAAATTATATCGGCGCACCAATGCCCTGTCAACTCAGCAAGACCGTCGTGTTAGGAGCAAATCAATTGTCCGGTTCTGTAGCACGTAATGTGTCCGGTTTTTGGGTGCGGTATGGAACCACCCGTAAGCCGGGCACGCTGGTTACAGGAAACCCGGAAGATGAGATTCGAAGAGGTGTACACGGACTGGCAGGATCGGCGACTTACGCAGGCGGAAGCGGCGCGCCTGCTGGGGGTTTGCGAGCGCACGCTGCGGCGACAGATTGATCGCTACGAGGCGGACGGACTGCAGGGGCTGATCGACAAACGGCTTGACCAGATATCGCATCGTCGGGCGCCCGTCGATGAGGTAGTCAAGCTCGTGGAGCTCTACCGGCGCGACTACCCCGGCTGGAACGTTCGACATTTCCATGGCTGGTACCGGCGTGAGCATGGCGGCCAGCGCAGCTACACGTGGGTCAAGAACCAGTTGCAGCAGGCCGGTGAAGTCAAGCGGGCCAAGGCGCGTGGCAAGCACCGCAAGAAGCGCGAGCGAGCGCCGCTGGCGGGCATGCTGATACATCAGGATGCGAGCCGTCACGAGTGGGTTAGCGGGCACGACTGGGATCTGGTGGTGACAATGGACGATGCGACGGGCGAACACCTGTCGATGTTCTTCTGCGACGAGGAAGGCACGGCGTCGAGTTTCCACGGCGTGGGCCAGACAATCGCGCAGCACGGCCTGTTCTGTGCGCTGTACACCGATCGCGGCAGCCACTATTTCCATACGCCTGAAGCTGGCGGCAAGGTCGACCGAAACAACCCGACGCAGTTCGGCCGGGCGCTGGCGCAGCTGGGCATCGAGCACATCGCGGCGTACTCACCCGAGGCGCGCGGGCGTTCGGAGCGGGCCTTCGGCACGCACCAGGAGCGGCTGCCACGCGAGCTCGCCAAAGCCGGCATCACCAGCATGCAGCAGGCCAATGTGTATCTGGAACAGGTCTATCTTCCCCGCCACAACGCCGAGTTCGCGGTATCTGCAGCCGAGTCAGGCAGCGCCTTCGTGCCGTACATCGGCAATGGCCTGGCCGACATCCTGTGCGAGCACCACGAGCGCACCGTGAACAACGACAACTGTGTGAGCTTCGAGGGGCTGCCACTGCAGATCCCGGCCGGTGGTTCGAGGCCCCATTACGTCAAGCGGCGGGTGCGTGTGCATCGCTACGTGGACGGCTCGCTTGCCGTGTTTTACGGTCCGCGCTGTCTGGGACGTTATGATGCCGCGGGCACACTGCAGGTTGACCCGGTTCAGCAGGCCGCCTGAGGGTTCGCCAGACGGCCGCGTGGGCGGCAAACCGGCTTCGGGCTATGCCCTGCGCCGCTTTGCCGCCCACGCAGGAAAGCGGACAAATCATTTGCTATAAAACCGGACAGTTCTATTTGCTCCCAACACTCAGCAAGACCGTCGCCCAAAATGAAAAGCCCGGGCATTACTACCCGGGCTTTCCAGCGAGAGGCGCGCGTGGCTATCACTTCGGACACTGCGCGTTACTGCCAATTACATCAAAACGTGATCAATCCGACATCACGATCTACTTGATCTGCGACAGCTTGTTCTGGGCCGACTGCGCGACGTCCGAGCCGGCGTATTGCGCGACGATCTGCTCGAGCGTCTTTTTCGCCGCGGCCTTCTGGCCTTGTTCAAGCTGATTGTTCGCGATCGCGAGCAGCGCTTCCGGTGCACGCGGATGCTGCGGATAGTTCTTCACGACACCTTGCCAGACCGCCGTCGAACCCTTGTAGTCGCGCAGTGCATACAGCGCGTTGCCGAGCCAGTATTGCGCGGTCGGCTGATAGGGGCTGTTCGGATATTTGGAGATGAAGCTGCGGAACGATGCCGCCGCGTTCTTGAAGTCGCCGCTGCGGAATTGCTGTGAAGCCGCGTTGAACGCATCGGTTTCACCCGGCTGCACCTCGCCCTGGACGCCGTCCACCGTCTGTTGCTGCGGCTCGAATTTCTTCAGGCGCGTGTCGAGATCGGTGTAGTAGTCCTTCTGCTGCTTTTGCAGCGTCGTGAGCTGGTTCGCCATGTCCTCGTTCTGTCCGCGCAGCGTCGCGACCTGCTGGTTGAGCTGGTCGAGACGGTTGGACTGATCGAGGATCGTGCGTTGCGCCGCCGATAGCTGGCTCGACAGACTATCGGTCTTCGAGCGCAGATCGAGAATGGCCTGGCGGGCCTGATCGTCGTCGAAAATGCCCGCATGGGCGGGCACGGCCGTGAGGGCCGTGCCTGCGACGCAGGCCGCTGCGGCAAACCGCAGCCAGGAGAAACGATGCGTCATTCGGCTCATCACCCGTTGACTTACTGTTGATACGCGAGGTCGGCGCGGCGGTTCTGTGCCCACGACGCTTCGTCATGACCCGTTGCCAGCGGCTTTTCCTTGCCGAGGCTCACGGCCTCCATTTGCGAATCCGACACGCCCATCAGCGACAGCGAACGACGCACGGCTTCAGCACGCTTCTGGCCGAGTGCGAGGTTGTATTCGCTGGTGCCGCGCTCGTCGGTGTTGCCCTGGATCAGCACGTGACGCTGCGGGTGGCTCTTCAGATATTGCGCGTGTTGTTGCAGCAGCGGTTGATAGTCATCCTTCACCGAGTAGCTGTCGAAGTCGAAGTAGATGCTGCGCTTCGCGAGCGGGCTGTTCGGATCGTTCAGCGGGTCGACGTTGACCGTCGCGACGTCGTTCGGGTTCGGTTGGGCCGAGCCTGCGCCCTTGTTGGCGTTTTCGTCGAGCTTGACGCCCGAGTGACATGCGGCCAGTGCACCGACCATCACGACGGCGAATGCGAAACGAAGTTTGGACATCATTTGATTACTCTCCTTGTGTTATTGCATCAACGTTATTGCATAAACGGGCCCCAGGACGGCTCGCGTACGCTGCCCCCCTGAACGGACAGGACCTGCCGAGTGCGACCGTCGGTCGATACTGCGGCCAACACGCCACGGCCGTTCACCTGAGTGGCGTAAAGAATGTACTGACCGTTCGCCGCGAAGCTCGGCGATTCGTCATGTGTCGTGTCCGTCAGGCCCGTGGCGGATCCGCTTTGCAGGTCCTGGATGTACAGCTTGAATGCACCGCCGACGCGCGAGATGTAGGCAAGCTCCTTGCCGTCAGGACTCACACGCGGACTGGTGTTGTAGCTGCCCGTAAACGTGACGCGTTGCGCGCCGCCCGCGCTTTCACCTTGCGCCGGCATCTTGTAGATCTGCGGTGAGCCGCCGCGGTCGCTCGTGAAATAGATCCACTGACCGTCAGGAGAGTAGGTCGGCTCGGTGTCGATCGAGCTGCCTTGCGTCAGACGACGCAGACCGCTGCCGTCCGCGTTGACCGCGAAAATCTGCGTATTGCCGGTACGCGACAGCGCGACGGCGAGCGTGCGGCCATCCGGCGACCACGCCGGCGCACTGTTGTTGCCCTTCTGGTCCGATACGACGATGCGCCGGCCCGTGGGCAGGTCGTGGATATAGACGATCGGCTTCTTCTTCTCGAACGACACGTAAGCGACCTTGGTGCCGTCGGGCGACCAGGCCGGCGAGATGATCGGCTCGGGGCTCGACAGCGCGATGTGCGCGTCCTGACCGTCCGAATCCGAGATCTGCAGCTGGTAGCGGTTGCCCGACTTGACCACATACGACAGGCGCGTGGCGAACACGCCGCGATTGCCCATCAGCTTGGCGTAAATGTAGTCCGCGACCTTGTGCGCGCTCATGCGCAGACCGCTTTCCGGGCTCACCAGCACGAGGCCGCCGAGGCTTTCGCCCTTGACCGTGTCGTACAGCTTGAAGCGCACTTCGTACTGGCCGTTCGGCAGGCGGTTCACGCTGCCCGCGACGAACGCGTTGGCGCCCTTCGCCTTCCATGCGCCGAGGTCGACGGAATCGGTCTCGGACACCGGCGTCGAGCCTGCGTCGATATTCGTGAATTTGCCGCTGCGTTGCAGATCCTGACGCACGATCGTGCTGACCTGCTGCGGGGAGTTCGCTTCATTGGCGAAATTCGCCGTTGCGATCGGAAACTGAGTGGATCCGACGCCCGTCACGAGGACGTTGAGTTGTGCGTTGGCGGCGCCGCCGACGGCGATCAGGCACGTTGCCACGAGTGTTCGCAGGCCTAGCTTGGTCATCAAACTCATGCTGTATGGGTTCCTCAAAACGGTTTTACTTAATACTCGAAGACAGCAGACAGACCGGAAAACGGCTATTTCGTTCCCGCGCAACGCCGCGCCGGGTGGGGCGCGGCATTGGCCGCCGGTCGGCTGTCAGCCTGCACATCAAGCCGCCGGACGCAGCGTGATAGTGAAGTAGTCCGGCGTCTTGCCATTGACGTCCCGAGGCATCGGATCGGAGGCTTTCACCGCCCGCAACGCGGCGGCGTCCCACGCGGCGTTGCCGCTGCTGTGGGTAATGTTTGCGCTCAGCTGATTGCCGTCCGGCGAACAACGCACGGCGACCACGGTCTCGAGACCTTCCGTTTCGCCGCCCCAGTTCACATGCTGAAGCACCAGCCGTCGTACCTTGTCCGCGTAACCCGGCGATGCCGCCGTGCCGCCCGAGCCGCTACCCGTTCCGCTCTTGCCCAGTCCGTTGCTGCTCGAACTGCTGCCGCCCACGCCGCCGGCCAGACCCTGCATCTGCGCAAGCCGCGCGCGACGTTCGTTGTCGAGCTGCTTTTTCGCCTGCGCGGCCGCATCGGCTTGCGCCTTGGCCTTCGCCGCTTTCTCCGCCTCAGCCTTCTTCTGCGCTTCTGCCTGAGCCTGCTTTTGCTGCTGCTCCTGCTGTTCTTTCAGTTGCTGTTGCTTCTGCTGCTCGGCGAGCTGCTGTTGCTTGAGCTTCTCGGCCTGCTGCTGCTGTTGCTGTTGTTGCTGCTGTTGCGCCTGCTGCTGCTTGAGCTTCGCGGCCTTCTGCGCCGCGAGCTGTGCCGCCTGTTCGGCCGCCAGCTGTTGCTGACGCTTCGCTTCCGCTTCCTGCTGCTCTTTCAGCTTCAGCTGGCGCTGCTGTTCGGCCAGTTGGGCCGCGCGAGCCGCTTCCTGCTGCTGACGCTTCTTTTCCTGCAGCGCGATGTCGGCTTGTTCGTCGCGCACGGGCGGAGCAGGGGCGACCGGCGTGGGCGGCGGCGTGACGACCGGACGCGGAATCGCCGAATCCGGCACCTCTGTCCACAGTTCCGCCTGCTCGCCCTCGGGCGTGCTGTTCTGCCATTGGATGCCGCGATACAGGAAGAATCCGAGCAGCGCATGCATCATCAGCGCGAACAGAAAAGCTCGCCCGGTGCCGCGTTCACGCGGCGGCTGAAGCGGGTATTCGGAGTTCTTGCGGATCATTGCGATTTGACGAGCAATCCGACGCGCTTGACGCCCCGAGCCTTCAGCTCGGACATCACGTTCATCACGACTTCGTATTTCACGGTTTTGTCGGCGGCGATCACGACGGGCTGATCGGGGTGCGATTGTGCCCGATCGGCGATGAAACCGTTGAGGCCAGCCTTCGTCATGTCTTCCTGCTGCTGCGCGCCGGAGTCGTCCTTGTACTTGACGCTCATATTGCCGTCCGCGCGGATGTTGACGATGACGGGCGGCGTCTGCTGTTGGGGCGCCGCGCCGCCGACGGTCGGCAGATTGACGATCGACGGCGCGACGAGCGGCGCCGTGACCATGAAGATCACTAGCAGCACGAGCATCACGTCGATGTACGGCACGACGTTGATGTCGGCCATTGCGCGACGCGAGCGCGAGCCGCGCATGCTGGAGGAACGGGAGCCTGCCATCATGGCCTCCTCAGTGTGCCTGGCGCTGCAGGATGTTCGAGAACTCTTCGATGAAGGTTTCGAAACGGATCGCCAGACGGTCGATGTCGTGCGCGTAGCGGTTGTAGGCGACCACGGCCGGAATTGCGGCGAACAGGCCGATCGCGGTGGCGGTCAGGGCCTCGGCGATGCCCGGCGCGACGTTCGCGAGCGTGGCCTGCTGCACGTTGGCGAGGCCGCGGAACGCATTCATGATCCCCCACACCGTGCCGAACAGACCGATATACGGGCTGACCGAACCGACCGACGCGAGGAACGCCAGATTCGCTTCGAGCACGTCCATTTCGCGTTGGAACGCCGCGCGCATCGCGCGCCGGGCGCCGTCGAGAATCGCGCCCGAATCGTTCAGGCGCTTCTCTTTGCCCTTCAGAAATTCCCGCATGCCGGACTCGAAAATCCGCTCGAGCGCGCCGATCCTGTGACGGTTGTTCGCGGCGCTCTGATACAGCGCCTGCAGGTCGCCGCCCGACCAGAAATCACGCTCGAAGCGTTCAGTTTGCGCGCGCGCCCGGCGAATCGCAAACCACTTGCGGAAGATGAAAGTCCAGGAGAGTAGCGACAGCAACAGCAGCAGAGCCATGACGGCCTGGGCCAGCAGGCTCGCGTTGAGTACGAGTGAAACGATCGACAGATCTTGTGTAGTGTTCATAAAGGTTCGTTTTAACGTCCCGGGAAGGGGGCGTCCGGCTGCAAGGCCGCTTCAAGCTTGCCGTGGGCAAAACGGAAGCTTCGGCGGTATCGAAGCCGAACCATGCTTTGTGTTACCTGACCGGTATGAGTTCACTGGCCCCGTAACAACGAGGCTCAGGGATCGTCCGTTGACATGCCGCCGTCGTTCAGTCAGCGCTTTCGCTAGTGCCCGGCCCGTGCCGCAGCGCGGCGAGAACCGACGGCGGGATCGCGGCTGGCCGCAGCGTCGCGCGGTCCACACAGCCAATCCGGACCGAACCGGTAGCAAGCAGCGTGCCTTCGCGCCATGCTTCCTGCACGAAGTCTACCGAAGCTCGGCCAAGACGCTCGATCCGGCTGATAATTTTCACGATGTCGTCGAGTCGGGCCGGAGCCCGGTAATCGACCGCGGTACTGCGCACGATGAAAATCGTGTCGTTTTCGTCCGCAAGCCGGTGCTGGTCGACGCCGCACGCGCGCAGCCATTCGGTGCGAGCGCGTTCGAAAAACTTCAGGTAATTGGCGTAAAACACGATGCCGCCGGCGTCGGTATCTTCGTAGTACACGCGGATGGGCCACGTATAGCCGATTTCCGTGCCTGGCCGGCTGGTCGACATATTCATGCGGCGCATTCTACCGGAACGCACAACCCGGGGTCTGTTTCGAAGTGTGAGTTGCTTGTGGCGGGCGTCGGCGGCGATGGGAGCCGGCTTTGCCGGCCGCCCGCCTTCAAACTCAGCCGCGATGCACGGACAGACCGGCGAACGACTGCGCGACCGGCATCAGCTCGATCGTGTTGATGTTGACGTGGGCAGGGCGCGTGGCGATCCAGTAGATGGAATCGGCGATGTCTTCGGCCGTCAGCGGCTGCACATTTTCGTAGACCTTGGCGGCCTTGTCGTCGTCGCCGCGATAACGCACGTTCGAGAATTCGGTGCCGCCGCACAGACCCGGCTCGATGTCGGTCACGCGCAGCGCGGTGCCGGCGAGGTCGGCGCGCAGGTTCAGGCTGAACTGGCGCACGAACGCCTTGGTCGCGCCGTACACGTTGCCGCCCGCGTACGGCCAGCGGCCCGCCACCGAACCCAGATTGAAGATATGCCCGCGGTTGCGCTCGACCATGCCGGGCAACAGCGCATGCGTGACCTGCGCGAGGCCCGTGCAATTGGTCTCGATCATGGTGTTCCATTCATCGAGACTTGCCTTGTGAGCCGGCTCGGTGCCGAGCGCGAGGCCGGCGTTGTTGACGAGCACGTCGATCGCGGCGAAGTCCGCCGGCAGCGAGGCGGGCACGGCTTCGACGGCGGCGCGATCGCGCACGTCGAGCTCGTACGGCAGCAGCGCGTCGCCGAGCTCGTCGGCGAGTGCTTGCAGACGGTCCTTGCGGCGTGCAGTGGCGACGACACGATGGCCGCCCTTGACGAACGAGCGGGCGATGGCGGCGCCGAATCCGGCCGACGCTCCTGTGACAAACACGATCATTGCAGTTCCCTGGTCGGTAAGAGACAAAGGCCCAAAGCCTACTTCCAATGGCACGCTGCGGCAAGGATGCACGAGCCGGATCGGCGGCTGCCGCGGCGGCGCGCAACGGGTGCGCGGCGCGACCGGCGCGCTTTCCTCAGATGGTTGCGCAGCGGGGCCGCCAAACCGTCCGGAGGCCCCGCCAGCGGCCGCCGGAGCACCCGCAAGTCGGTTGCCTATTCGGGCCTCTTCCAATACACTAACGCGCTCGACCCTGCGTGACTGGCGATAGAACCGAGTCGTCCGACTCAGCCGATTCAACCAATCGGGTTCAAGGTGGAACAACCCACCGTGAAGCGCAGGGTGCCGTTTTGCCGTTCGCCTGGGCAGCCGTGAACCGCGCGCATTAATCTGCGCTGACGGTGGCTGGCTCGCCTCGCGTGTGCGGCGACTCTCCACTCGCCACGTCAGGGCAAGCCTCGCCGCCCAAAGCGCTGCGTACCCCGCTGTGTACTCTCTACGCAGGATTCGGCGCACGATCCGGTCAACCTGAAAACACTCAACGGAACCCGTATGTTTGACAGAGCCCAAAGCACCATCGCCAACGTCGATCCTGAACTCTGGAAGGTCATCGAGCAGGAAAACCGCCGTCAGGAAGAGCACATCGAACTGATCGCGTCGGAAAACTACACGAGCCCGGCCGTGATGGCCGCGCAAGGCTCGCAACTCACGAACAAGTACGCCGAAGGGTATCCGGGCAAGCGCTATTACGGCGGCTGTGAATACGTCGACGTTGCCGAGCAGCTGGCGATCGACCGCGTGAAGCAGCTGTTCGGCGCCGAAGCCGCGAACGTGCAGCCGAACTCGGGCTCGCAGGCGAACCAGGGCGTGTTCTTCGCGATGCTCAAGCCGGGCGACACGATCATGGGCATGAGCCTCGCGCACGGCGGCCACCTCACGCACGGCTCGCCGGTCAACATGTCGGGCAAGTGGTTCAACGTGGTCAGCTACGGCTTGAACGAAGCCGAAGACATCGACTACGACGCCGCCGAGAAGCTCGCGCAAGAACACAAGCCGAAGCTGATCGTAGCGGGCGCGTCCGCGTTCGCGCTGCGCATCGATTTCGAACGCATGTCGAAGATCGCGAAGTCGGTCGGCGCGTACTTCATGGTCGACATGGCGCACTACGCCGGTCTCGTCGCCGCGGGCGTTTATCCGAACCCGGTGCCGCACGCCGATTTCGTCACCACCACCACGCACAAGAGCCTGCGCGGCCCGCGCGGCGGCGTGATCCTGATGAAGGCCGAGTTCGAGAAGCCGATCAACTCGGCGATTTTCCCGGGCATCCAGGGCGGTCCGTTGATGCACGTGATCGCCGCGAAGGCCGTCGCGTTCAAGGAAGCGCTTTCGCCGGAATTCAAGGGGTATCAGCAGCAGGTCGTCGAGAACGCGCGTGTGCTTGCTGAAACGCTGGTCAAGCGCGGTCTGCGCATCGTGTCGGGTCGCACCGAAAGCCACGTGATGCTGGTCGACCTGCGCGCGAAGAAGATCACCGGCAAGGCTGCGGAAGCGGCACTCGGCGCGGCACACATCACGGTCAACAAGAACGCGATCCCGAACGATCCGGAAAAGCCGTTCGTGACCTCGGGTATCCGCCTCGGTTCTCCGGCCATGACCACGCGCGGCTTCGGCGTGAAGGAAGCCGAGCAGGTCGGCAACCTGATCGCCGACGTGCTGGACAACCCGGAAGATGCCGCGACGATCGAGCGCGTGAAGGTTCAGGTCGCCGATCTGACCAAGCGCTTTCCGGTTTACGGCTAAACCATGCATTGCCCCTTCTGCCGCCATGCCGATACGCAAGTCGTCGACTCGCGCGTATCCGAAGACGGCGCGACGATCCGCCGGCGCCGCCGCTGCCCGGCCTGCGACAAGCGTTTCACGACGTATGAGCGGGTCGAGCTGGCGTTGCCGTCGGTCGTCAAGAAGGACGGCACGCGCACGGAATTCGATCGCCGCAAGATCGTCGCGAGCATGCAACTGGCGCTGCGCAAGCGCCCGGTTGCGGTGGACGCGATCGAAGCGGCTGTCGCCCGTATCGAGTATCAGCTGCTCGGCAGCGGCGAGCGCGAGGTGCGTAGCGAGCGCCTCGGCGAACTCGTGATGAACGAGTTGCGCGCGCTCGACACGATCGCTTACGTCCGTTTCGCTTCCGTGTACCGGCGCTTCGAAGACGTCTCCGAATTCGAGGACGTGATCGAGGAATTCCGCCGCGCCTCTTCCCCGCCCAAGCCTTCCCGCAAGCGCTGAGCGCACGCATGTCGCAGCTGAACTGCGGTCATTCGCGTCCATCGCCTCGCGCATTTCGCGCTTTTTTTCACGCATCGCTTCTCCCGCCTCCGTGATCGATCGTCACGTGCATTGTTGCGCGCGCTAACGTCTGAATGCCACCTGGCCATTCGGACGATGGTCGGCGCGCTCGCAAATCGCTAGATTGGCTGCATCCGTTCGTAACGCTCAGGGATGCAGATGAAATTCAAGGGGATTTACCGGCCATCGCGCGGCGGTTTCACACTCGTCGAAACGCTGGCGGTGATAGCGCTCGTGATGCTGATGGCCGTGATGGCGG
The DNA here is from genome assembly GCF_050436525.1 of Paraburkholderia sp. 35.1. Classification (NCBI taxonomy): domain Bacteria; kingdom Pseudomonadati; phylum Pseudomonadota; class Betaproteobacteria; order Burkholderiales; family Burkholderiaceae; genus Paraburkholderia; species Paraburkholderia sp. 35.1. Next base: position 2,508,997 of record NZ_JBNDMJ010000003.1, read on the forward strand.
TGCCGTCGTTCGCCGCATGGCATATGCGCGATCAGGTCGACGCGCGCTCGAAGGCGCTGCTGTCCACGTTCGCCTACGCGCGCAGCGAGGCGCTGCGGCGCGGTGCGCGCATCACGGTGTGCCGCATCGATGCAGCGCGCGTCTGTCTCGCGTCGGGCCAAGCCTGCGCCGGCGGCATCGCCGACTGGGCCTGCGGCTGGGCCGTATTCGCCGAACGTGGCGGCAAGCCGTCGTTGTTGCGCGCGCAGCCGGCGCTCGCGGCGGTGAGCATCGCCGGCGTGCAGACGGATATGACGTTCACGCCGCCGGCTGGGCAACTGATCGGCGCGTTTCGAAGTTTTGATGTTGCGCCGCGAAGCCCATCGAAATCGATGCAGGGGAACCCGTGGCGGCGCTGCATCAGCGTCGCGGCAGGAGGTCGCGCGCGGATCTCGGAGGGCGCGTGCGGAGCGACGTCATGAGACAGCACGCATTCAAGACCGGTTTGCGTGTGCACGCATCGACATGTAATGGCAGCTCGTTGATCGAGGTGATGCTGGCGGTCGCGTTGGTCGCGGTGAGCGCGCTGGGTTTGATCGCGGTTCAGGTGTGGATCGCACGCGAAGCGCGCGCGATGACGCTGCGCGAGAGCGCCGCGTGGATAGCCGACTCGATTGCCGAAGCGACGCGCACGCCTTCCACGGGCGATGTCGCGCTCAATCAATGGCGCACCTGGGCGAGCGTTCTGCTGCCGCACGGCGACGCATCGATTGGCGAGAGCGGCGCGGTCGCGGCGGCGCGCGTGACGTGGGCGTCCGTGCGGGACCGGCCCGCTTTGGGCGATGCGAGCGCCCAGCCGGCGGAGCCTTGCGGCGACGTCGATGCACCGGCTGGATCGTCGTGTGTCGCGTTGGCGTTCGCGAAATGAAGCGGCCGCATTGCCCACTCGGTCATACGCTAATCGAATTCCTGATCGCGATGGCGCTCGGGTTGCTCGTGATCGCGGGCGCCGTGTCCCTTTACACGGCGCAGCGCAACGCGTTTGTGCAGGCGAGCAACGCGACCCGGATTCGCGAAGCGGGCTTGACCGCGCTGATGCTGATCGGCCAGCAATTGCAGATGGCCGGCTTCGTCCCTGCCGATGTCATTGGCTACAACGCGGCGCCTGCGCTATTCGGCTGCTCGGGCGGTCGTCCGACCGGCGCCGACGACAGCCTCGCTTGCACCGCCTTGAGCACCGGCTCGGATGGCGTCGCGATCCGTTACGTCGCAGACGTCGTATCGACATGGCCATCGTCGAGCGGCCAGGTCACCGACTGTGTCGGACAGGCCGTCAAAAGCAGCGACGCGGTCCTTGGCGATGAGGGCGCGCCGGTGGTCAATCGCTACTTCGCCAACGTCAGCGGCTCGACCGGCGAGCCGGAGCTTTACTGCGTGGGCAGCGGCAACGCGGGGTCCGCGCAGCCGCTGATCGAAGGCGTCGAGCGCGTGCGGTTGCGCTACTGGCTGGACGGCGCGGCGGATGCGGTGAATGCGTCGGCCGTAGCGGCGGATCAATGGGCGAACGTCGTTGCGGTCGATGTCTGCGTGCTGGTGCGCGGCGCGCCGCAAGGACAGCGTTCGAAGTACATCGACTGCGATGGCGTGAGTACACTCGGTACCGACCTGCGGCCTCGACAGGTGTTTTCCCGCCGCGTTGCGCTGCGGAATCGCGCGGAGGCGTCGTCGTGATGGATCGCGGCACAGCAGCGCAACGCGGCCGCGCGTACGACATATGCGGCGGGCCAGGCGGAACAGCGAAACACTTAGGTAAGCGAAATTGTCAGGGCGGTGCCCGACGGGCACATCAACGCGGCGTCGTGCTAGCCATCGTGCTGTTGATCTCGGCCATGATGCTCGCCACGTCCGCGATATGGTTCGAAACATCGCTCGCGGCCGCTCGCGCGGCGACCAATGTGCGCGACTATCTGCAGGCTTTCCACGCGGCGGATTCGGCGCTGAGCTGGTGCGAGCGCAACGTGCTATCGGCAAGTGGCGACGCGCGCGATGCACCGCTCACATCCGGCGAGCCGACTCAATGGAGGCTTGAAACCGCGTTCGACGCAGGCGCCATCACGCCCGTGGCGCAATGGCCGGGATCATCGCGCGCGCCGCAATGCCTGATCGAGCCTTGGCGTCTCGCGAGTCGACCCAACGCCAGCGCTTATCTGCTGACCGCGCGCGGCTTCGGGTGGAGCAGCGAGTCGCAGGTCTGGTTGCAGATGGAGGTCGTGACCGAAGATGGCGCGATCGAACGTCATTGGCGGCGCGTTGCAGCAAGACCATTCTGAGGAACGCACCGACTGGACACGTATGAAAAGGCCGAACACATCCGCATTCACGCTGCTCGAACTCGTGATCGCGCTCGCGATTGCCGCCACGCTCGCCGCGTTTGCGATCCCTTCGTATCGCAGCCACATTGCGCGCACGCATCGCATCGATGCGGCGTCGGCGTTATATCGGGCTGCGCAATTCGTCGAGGCCGCGGCGAGCGATGGCGTGCCGGCCTTGCCACCGGGTATCGATCAGGCGCCGCAGTTCGGCGCTCCGGTGTATCGAGTGCGCGTGCTACCCGCGGACGACACGAACGGCGGCTATTCGATCGAAGCGGCGCCCGCGGAAGCGGGCCCGATGCGCGACGACTCGTGCGGCACGTTCACGCTAGATGCGACGGGTCAGCGAGGCAATAGAAACGATGCGAGCGGCGCGACGCCCACGAGCAGCGAATGCTGGAATACCAGTTAGCGGTGGTTGAAGTCCGACACACGCAACCTTGCGAGCGGGAGGTCCGATAGATCGCTGCCACTCGCAGCGGCCACGACCTCAATAGCCGCTTCGCAACGAATCGTCCTGCGCCGCCGGCGACTGCGCCGTAGCGGAAGCCGCCGCGGCCGCCCGCGCCGCCGCCGACTCGTTCTTCATCTGTTGCCAGATCCGGAACGCTTCCCACGCGCCGAGCGCAAGGCTGCCCCACTTCAGCGCGGGCTTCGCGCTCGCGACGACCCTCGCGCGCAGCGGTTTGGCGAGCAACAGCGAAGCGATCGAGCTGATGAACGGGTACTGCTTGAGCAACGCGCCGATCGTGCCCGCGTTGAGCACGCTCGCCTTTGGCCCTTTACCGACGCGCACGCCGCCAAAGCCGGGGATCACGAACCTGAGCCAGCTGAAATGCGTGACGGCCTGGCGCAGTTCGAAGCTGGCCCGTGCAAGCTCGACGCGCTCGACGTCCGCGCGCACGAGCAGCAATTCCTTGCGCAGCGCCCGCAGATGCGGCGCGCTCAGATCCTTCGACGGATGGCGCTTGTTACGAAAGGCGGTATCAGGACGGGAGGGGCTCATGGCGTGTCGGCGGCAGTGAGGGTGAGGCGATGGATCGGATGCAGACGAACTTTCCCATCAGTCGCGGCTGCGAAACGCTTCGCGATCCTTTTCGAACTCCGCGATGGTCGTTTCGAATACCATCGGCGCGTTGCGCAAACCGCTGCGCGCCTTCAGCGCACAGGCGAGCCCGGCAATCGCGTAGACCGCGGTGATGCCGGCAAGCGCCTGCCATCGGTAGGTGTCCCAGAAGGCAATGGCGACGAGTGCGGTCAACGCGATCAAGGCCATCGTGGCGAGCATCGTCGCGGCAAGACCGAGAAACAGCACGCCGAGCAGGCGGTCTTTTTCCTCGGCGAGTTCGATGCCCACCAGTTCGAGCCGCGTCTGCAGGATCGCAAACACGGAACTGAGAATACGGCGCAACGGGCTGCGTTCTGCGCGCTGCGAGTGTGTTTCGGTCGTCATGGCTGTGGGCGTTGCGCGTGAGGGCCTGGCCGGCGCGTGCGCGCCAGCAGAAGGGGACCGGCGAGGCTCGCGCCGGTCCGCCCGTGTCGCCGGTGCGCCGGACATGCCTGCTCCGGCGGCCTCACCGGCCTTTACTTGCGATTGATCAGCAGACCGACCACCACGCCGATGCCCGCGGCGATGCCGATCGACGCCCACGGATGCTCGTGCACGTAGTCGTCGGTGGCGCGGGCGGCCTTCTTGCCTTTTTCGACGACCACGACCTGAACGTCGGCTGCCTTTTCTTTCGCCTGCTTCAGGCGCGTCAGCGCGGTTTCGCGCAGTTCCGACGCGCGTTCGCCGGTAGCGCTCGCGGCCTGTTTCAGCAGGTCTTCAGCGTCCGCGAGGACGGTTTTGATATCCGACATCAATCTCTCCTTGTTGACTTCCGACATTGACAGCTCCCTTTGTCTCACGCTACGCGTAAATCGTAACCAAAGAAACGGTCGCTGGCGAGCATAGTGCGGTTGCATGCCGCCGCTGCACGATTCGTTCCCGCCAGCGCGTGGCGTCAAGACACCCGTTTGAGGGCACTCTGCTCCAAGGCGGTATCTGGATTGAGTTGATCTGTCCCGCAAAGTTTCCGTCAAACGGGAGAAAATTACAAAAACACATAAAGTACTGACGCGATGTTGGTTCGCCATGTACCACCGCGGCCTTATGCTTTATCGTGACTGGCCGCGGCGGGCACACGCCCGCGACCTTATCCGGATACCTTCCGAATACCTACAGGAGATGCACTATGAGTCTACGTCTTGGCGACATTGCGCCGGATTTCGAACAGGAGTCGAGCATTGGCCGCATCAGGTTTCACGAGTGGCTCGGCAATAGCTGGGGCGTGCTGTTCTCGCATCCGGCCGACTTCACGCCGGTCTGCACGACCGAGCTGGGCCTGACCGCGAAGCTCGCGGGCGAGTTCGAAAAGCGCAACGTGAAGACGATCGCGTTGTCGGTCGACAGCGCGGAGTCGCACAAGGAGTGGATCAAGGACATCAACGAGACGCAGGCCGCCAACGTCGGTTTTCCGATTCTCGCGGACGGCGATCGCAAGGTCTCCGGGCTGTACGACATGATTCACCCGAACGCGAACGAAACGTTCACGGTGCGCTCGCTGTTCGTCATCGATCCGAACCGGAAGGTGCGTCTGATCATCACGTACCCGGCGAGCACCGGCCGCAACTTCGACGAAGTGCTGCGCGTGATCGATTCGCTGCAACTGACCGACAGTCACTCGGTCGCGACGCCGGGCAACTGGAAGCAGGGCGATGACGTCGTGATCGTGCCGTCGCTGAAGGACGAGGAAGTCATCAAGCAGAAATTCCCGAAGGGCTACAAGGCGTTGCGTCCGTACCTGCGCCTGACGCCGCAGCCGAACCGGTAAGCGGCGCGGCATGAACCAAAAAGCCGGTTCGAAGGAACCGGCTTTTTTGCATTATCGATACACCAGCATCGGAATCAGAAGAACGCCTGAATACCGGTCTGCGCACGGCCGAGGATCAGTGCGTGAACGTCGTGGGTGCCTTCGTAGGTGTTGACGACCTCGAGGTTCACCAGATGACGCGCGACGCCGAACTCGTCCGAAATGCCGTTGCCGCCGAGCATGTCGCGCGCGAGGCGGGCGATGTCGAGCGCTTTGCCGCACGAATTGCGCTTCATGATCGAGGTGATTTCGACCGCGGCCGTGCCTTCGTCCTTCATGCGGCCGAGGCGCAGTACGCCTTGCAGCCCGAGCGTGATCTCGGTCTGCATGTCGGCGAGCTTCTTCTGGATCAGCTGGTTCGCGGCGAGCGGCCGGCCAAATTGCTTGCGATCGAGCACGTACTGACGCGCGATGTGCCAGCACGCTTCAGCCGCGCCGAGCGCGCCCCAGGCGATGCCGTAGCGCGCCGAGTTCAGACACGTGAACGGACCGCGCAGGCCGCTGACACCCGGCATGATGTTCTCTTCCGGCACGAACGCTTCGTCGAGCACGATTTCGCCGGTGATCGACGCGCGCAGACCCACCTTGCCGTGGATCGCCGGTGCCGACAGACCCTTCCAGCCCTTCTCGAGAATGAAGCCGCGGATGTTGTCCTGGCCGTCTTCCTCGAGCTTCGCCCATACGACGAAGACGTCGGCGATCGGCGAATTGGTGATCCACATCTTTGAGCCCGACAACGAGTAGCCGCCATCGACCTTCTTCGCGCGCGTGACCATGCCGCCCGGATCGGAGCCGTGGTTCGGCTCGGTCAGGCCGAAGCAGCCGATCCACTCGCCGCGCGCGAGCTTCGGCAGATATTTTTCCTTCTGCGCGTCCGAGCCGAATTCGTAGATCGGCACCATCACCAGTGACGACTGCACCGACATCATCGAGCGATAGCCGGAGTCGACGCGTTCCACTTCACGCGCGATCAGCCCGTACGCGACATAGTTCAGACCGGGGCCGCCGTACTGTTCGGGAATCGTCGGACCGAGCAGGCCAAGCTCGCCCATTTCGCGAAAGATCCCGATATCGGTCTTTTCGTGGCGGAACGCCTCCAGCACGCGCGGCAGCAGCTTGTCCTGCGAGTAAGCCGCAGCGGCATCGCGCACCATACGTTCGTCTTCGGTGAGCTGCTGATCCAGCAGCAACGGGTCTTCCCAGTGAAACTGCGCGGCTACGGCCATGACGTATCTCCTGATTTCTCGCTCAGAACCCGCTTGACTAGAGTTCCGCTTTGCGAAACAATGTTTTGCAAATGACGCCCGAGTGTATCACCCTATGACGCCGCCATCCACTTTCTCCGCTTCGCTCGACGAACGCAAATTCGTCGTCGCCCTTGCTCGCGGGCTGGACCTGTTGCGCGCGTTCCGGCCAGGCGAGACGATGCTCGGCAATCGAGATTTCGTCGAACGCACGGGTCTGCCGAAGGCAACCGTGAACCGGCTCGCCTACACGCTGACCGTGCTTGGCTATCTGCGGCTGGACGAAAGACACGGCAAATATGCGCTCGACGCGGGCGTGCTGTCGCTCGGTTTCGCGCTGCTGTCGGGCACCGACATGCTCGAACTGGCACGCCCGCACCTGCGCAGCCTGGCGCGCGAGGTCGGCGCGGCGGTCTCGCTCGGGTGCCGGGACGGGCTCGACATGGTGTATCTGGAGACGATTCGCAGCGAAACCGCATTGACGCTCGGCCTGGCATCCGGCTCGAAACTGTCGATGCTGACGAGCTCGATGGGTCGCGCCTATCTCGCGGTGCAGCCGCCCGACGCGCGTACCGCGTTACTCGCGGAACTGAAAAAAGCGGCTGGCAGAATGGGGGCGATGCTCGTCGCCGAAGCCGAACAGGAGATCGCCGCGTTCGCGACCGAGCGATGCTGCTACTCGTTTCGTGCGTGGCATGACGACGTGAACGCAGTCGCGGTGCCGTTTCGCGAGCCGCGCGAAAACCGCTGGCTCGTGCTCAGCTGCAGCGGGCCGGCGTCGTCGATGGGGGAGGAAGTGTTTCGCGAGAATGTCGCGCCGCGCCTGAAGGCGCTCGCGGCGCGGCTGGGGGAGCCGGGCTGAGGTAATGCCGGGGCGCCCCGGCTAACCGGGCCCACACCGTGTCACGCCGCCCGGTCGTGATAATGCGCGTTGAATAATGGCCCTTGCACGAACCGCACGTCGTACTGCTGTAGCGCGGAGAATTGCGCCTCATCCATCACGCGATTGAAAATCAGCGGCACCCGCAGCCGGCCCGCGTAGCCGACGAGCGGCTTCACGGTCGCGTCGCGCAATGCGGCCGCCGCATCCATCTTGATGAAGTCGAGCCGCGCGGTTTCGGATACCGACAGGATCTGCCCCGCGTTCGACAGATTGCCCGCCACCTTGAACCCGTAGTGCTGATAGCTGCGCGTCAGATAGCCCAGGAACGTCTTGTGTGCGACCGCCGCCGCCGGCAACTCGATCACGATGCGCGTCGGACTCAAATTGAACGAGGTCAGCACGCTCGAAAAATGCCGGCCGTGGTCGTACTTCACGCTCTTCAACAGCCTCTCGTGCACCCGCAGAAACAGCAACCCATGCCGCTGCGGGCCGAAGAAGTTGATTGCGTGCAGCGCGCGCGACATGCGGTCTAGCGCGACCAGTTGCTGATCGTCGGCGATGTTGTCGAACGGATCGAACACCTCGAATGGCGGCGCGTCGAGCCGGTGCGTGACCGCCTGAAAGCCGAGCTCATCACCGAAGCGGTCGACCCCTTCCGCGCCGCATGACAGCGACTGCGCAAGCCCGTGCACGCTGATGTCGAAGATCGGCTCGTAGGCACTCGTGAGCTCGATGCCATCGAAATGTGCGAGCGCGATGCCGGCGTGCCCGCCTTGTCCCATTGCCAGATGCTCGCCGAGAAACGGGTGATGAGCGGCGCGGGCGATCAGATCGGGGATGGTCGGCGAAATCATGAAGGCAAATGAAAGGCGACGATGAACGCGCACCGGGCGCGTGGCAGCGCGACGCGATGGCCGCATTCATTGATGGTAGCAGTACGCGCCCTGCGCAGATTAACAAAATGCTCATATCGTTATTGGCCTCACGCTTATCGGCCGGGGCTGAGCGCGGAATGACGAGGTTCGCGGGCGTATTTCCAAGGGTATACGTTAGTTTCACTATTCGTAATTCGTTTTACTATTCGTAAAATACAATTTTAGCCAGCCAGAGGGGACGACCCAATGCTGATCGCGTTGAACCGGTCGAATGCCGCGCTGTTTCATGCGGCGGCGCTGCCGGTGCTGTGCTCGGCGCTGCTGGTGGTCGTGCTCGCCGGTGCGACGCGGCAACCCAGCCGCGCGTCCGAAGCGGAGCCGGCCTGAGCCCGACTGCAAAGATCACGTATCAACCGGGAAAGAATCGAGCAACTCGCGGAGAACCTTGTATGGATACCTCAACACGTACGCCGGCCGACGAACGCCTGCGGCCTGAAATCGAGCCCGGCTATCAGTCGGGTTTCGCGAATGAATTCGCGACCGAGGCATTGCCGGGCGCGCTGCCGACCGGCCGCAATTCGCCGCAACGCGCGGCCTATGGTTTGTATGCCGAACAGATTTCGGGCACGGCGTTTACGGCGCCACGCGGTCACAACCGTCGCTCGTGGCTGTACCGGATTCGTCCGGCGGCCATGCACAAGCCGTTCACGTCGATGCCGCCGGAGCGGCTCGTCGCGAACTTCGCCGAGGTGCCGCCGACGCCGCCGAACCAGCTGCGCTGGGACCCCCTGCCGAGGCCCAGCGAACCGACCGATTTCATCGACGGCTGGGTCACGATGGCGGGCAACGGCTCGGCCGAAGCGATGAGCGGTTGCGCGATCCATCTGTACGCGGCGAACCGCTCGATGCACGATCGCTTCTTCTACAGCGCCGACGGCGAACTGCTGATCGTGCCGCAACAGGGGCGCCTGCATATCGCGACCGAAATGGGCCGAGTCGATGTCGAGCCGTTCGAGATCGCGGTGATTCCGCGCGGCGTGCGCTTCGCGGTCAGCCTGCCGGACGGCAGCGCGCGCGGCTACATCTGCGAGAACTTCGGTGCGCTGCTGCGTCTGCCGGAACTGGGGCCGATCGGCTCCAACGGTCTCGCGAATCCGCGCGATTTCCTGACGCCGCACGCCGCGTACGAAGACCGCGAAGGCGCGTTCGAACTCGTCGCGAAGATGAACGGCAATCTGTGGCGCGCGGACATCGGCCATTCGCCGCTCGACGTGGTCGCATGGCACGGCAACTATGCGCCGTACAAATACGACCTGCGCCGCTTCAACACGATCGGCTCGATCAGCTTCGACCATCCGGATCCGTCGATCTTCCTCGTGCTGCAATCGCAAAGCGACACGCCGGGCGTCGATACGATCGACTTCGTGATCTTCCCGCCGCGCTGGCTCGCCGCCGAAGATACGTTCCGGCCGCCCTGGTTCCATCGCAACGTCGCGAGCGAGTTTATGGGCCTCGTGCATGGCGTCTACGACGCGAAGGCCGAGGGCTTCGTGCCCGGCGGCGCGAGCCTGCACAACTGCATGACGGGCCACGGCCCGGACGCGGACACGTTCGAGAAGGCGTCGCATCTCGATACCTCGGTGCCGAAGAAGGTCGACGACACGATGGCCTTCATGTTCGAGACCCGCACGCTGATCAAGCCGACGCGCTTCGCGCTCGAAACCGCGCAACTGCAGGCGCATTACTACGAGTGCTGGCAAGGCCTCAAGAAACACTTCAATCCGGAGCAACGATGAACGCGGTGAACGATCTCCAGGCGACGCTCGATGCGTCGCGCAAGAGCTGGATCGAGTCGGCCAACGACCCGGTTGGCGACTTCCCGATCCAGAACCTGCCGTTCGGCATTTTCAGCGACCGTGGCAACGACGCGCGTCGCGTGGGCGTCGCGATCGGCGATCAGATAGTCGATCTCGCCGCGTTGCAGGCCGCGGGTCTGCTGAACGTGCCGGCGCACAACGTGTTCGCGCGCGATGCGCTGAACGATTTCATCGCGCTTGGCCGCGACGTGTGGCGCAGCGTGCGTATCCAGCTAAGCCAACTGCTCGCGCGCGACACCGCGACGCTGCGCGACGATGCCGCGTTGCGCGCGAAGGTGCTCGTGCGCGCGGCCGATGCGCGTCTGCATCTGCCGGTGCAGATTCCGGGCTACACGGATTTCTATTCATCGAAGGAACACGCGACCAATGTCGGCGCGATGTTCCGCGATCCGAAGAATGCGCTGCTGCCGAACTGGTCGGAGATGCCGATCGGCTACAACGGACGGGCGTCGTCGGTGGTCGCGAGCGGGACGCCGGTGCGTCGTCCGAATGGTCAGCTGAAGTTGCCCGACCAGGAGCGTCCGGTGTTCGGCGCGAGCCGCAAGCTCGATATCGAACTGGAGACGGGTTTCATCATCGGCGGCGGCAATGCGCTGGGCGAGCCGATCGCGTGCGAGGACGCGGAGGCGCACATTTTCGGCATGGTGCTGCTGAACGACTGGAGCGCGCGCGACATCCAGCAATGGGAATACGTGCCGCTCGGCCCATTCAATGCGAAGACCTTCGCGACGACGATCTCACCGTGGGTCGTCACGCTCGATGCGCTCGAACCCTTCCGCGTCGCGCAGCCGGTGCAGGAGCCGGAGCCGCTCGCCTATCTGAGGCATCGAGGAAAGCATGCGTTCGACATTCACCTCGAAGTGACATTGCGTGCGCAACCCGCGCGGCAAGCGAGCACGATCGCGCGGACCAACTTCAAATACATGTACTGGACGATGGCGCAGCAGCTCGCGCATCACACGGTGGCGGGCTGCAATACGCGGGTGGGCGACCTGATGGGCTCGGGGACGATCAGCGGGCCGACCGAGGATTCGTACGGCAGCCTGCTGGAGCTGACGTGGAACGGCAAGAAGCCGCTGGCGTTGAAGGAGGGCGGCACGCGCACGTTCATCGAGGACGGCGATGAGTTGACGCTCGTCGGCTGGTGCCAGGGCGACGGGTATCGCGTGGGCTTCGGCGCGTGTGCCGGACAGATTCTGCCGGCGCGAGGGTGAGCGCGCGGCAGTCACGATGAGCGAGGGCCGGCGCGCAATGCCGGCCCTCGTCGTTTGTGCGGGACCTTGGGCGCACCGTGTCGAAATGAATCGGCGCGTCGTCCGCTTCACCCACCCAGCAACCCGAATACGGCCACCCCATTCGTCGTGCCGACATACACCTTGCCGTTTGCGATCAATGGTGTGATGAACTTGTTGCCCGTGCCGAACTGATCGCGCGTGCCCATCTGGTTGCTGTTGTACAGCTCGTTGAGCGTGATCGGGTCGAACGCATGCAAGGCCGCGACGGTGCCGTTTTCGGCGGCCCACACGATGCCGTTCGTGGTGCCGTTCGCCGAGATGCTCGGCGTCGTCCCGGGATAGGCGAACGTCATCGCGCTTTGCGCGGTCGGTGTGATCGACAGCTTCGCGTTGGTCACGGTGAACGCCTTCAGATGATCGCCGACCGAGCCGAAATACACGCGCCCGTTGAAATAGGCGGGCATGCCGAACTCGCCGCCGGCCAGCTGCGCGGGAATCTCCTGATAGATGTTGTCGGCCGCCGGGTTGAACTTGCCCATCGAGTCGCGATTCAGCACGTAGATGGTGCTGTCCTTGCCCGCGCCGAGCGTCAGATGCTGTACGGTGCCGTTCGCGTCGGTCAGGTCCGGCAGCACCAGTGCGCCGCCGGAGCCGAGGTCGATGTCGTCGTGGGCCTCCTGCACGACGTTCGTCATCGCGAAGTAGTCGGCCACCGACAGGCCTCCCGCCGTGCCGAGCTTCAGGAACGTATTGCCGAAATCCTTGCTGGCGGGGAAGCCGCTCGACGTCATCGTCGTGTCGAACGTGCCGTTGGCATCGAGCAGATAGATCGACGAGCCGTCCGACGCCGGTCCCGCGCCGCTCATCCAGATCGCGCCGCCGATGCCGTTAGGCGTCAGGTTGAGCACGGTGGTCTGCTGCAAGGTGTCGGCGCCGTAGCCCATGATCCAGCCCGTATAGCCGCCGTCGTCGCAGTGCGAGGTCCACGTCGTGTAGACCGTGTTGCCGAGCAATAGCAGCCCCGCGCGCTCCGCGTACAACGACGCGGTGAACGGCACGACGCCGTTCGTATTACCCGCGCCGCTGCCCGGGTAAGAGGCGGCGACTTCGGTGGGACCGTTCAGCAGCTCGGCGCCGGTCGCGAGGTCGAGCGCGTGAATGCGATGATGGTAGCCGCCGGCCGCGTCCTTCGACATCGCGACGACGTAGATCGTGCCGTGCGTGCCGCGCGAACGGTCGATCACCGGTGTCGAGGTGATGCCGATGGTGTTCACGATCTGGCTGCAGCCGAGGTCGTCGCTCGGGGTTTCGCCGGTGCCGAGTGTGCGCACCTGCCACAGGGTCGCGCCGGTGTCGGCATCGAATGCGTACACACTGTCGTTCTCGGTCGCGACGTACAGCACGTTGTGCGTGCCGCCCCCGATCGCCAGCGCAGCGACGAATAGCGGCTGCGCGTCGACCTTGCCGTCGACGCTAAAGAAGCCGACCTTGCCGAACGTCGAAGCCGCCACGTTGGCGGGCGTCAGCGTGGTTTCGCCGAGGTTCTGGCCGGTGCGCGCGATGTCGTCATGATAGGTGAGCACTTCGCGCACGGCTGCCGCCGATGTGCCGCCCATCGAGGTGCCCGAGCCGCCGGTGCTACCGGTGGTGGTGCCGCCGCTCGTGGTGCCACCGCTGGTGGTGCTGCCGCCGCTCGCTGCGGCCGGGGCCGATGCGCCGGATGCGCCGGACGCGCCGCTACCGCCGACGCTCGCGCCCGTCGGGCCACTGCTGTTTCCGCCTCCGCCGCCTCCACAGTTCGCCGCGACGATCGCGGCTACCGCGATCGCCGTGCCCAACAGGCTGGCACGGAGCAACAGGCGCATCGAGACCATGGCGGACTCCCCGTTGCTTGCGGCGGCGCCACGAAATATGGGCCGTTCGTCGAGTGTCCGCGCAACGTGGATTGAGATTAGCACCCTGCGTATAGATCGTAAAAGCCAGCAATTAGCGTCTATTCGTCAACTCGGCGCCCGCAGCGCAATCCGCCGACGCTCCCACCACGCCGCCGCCAGAAACGCGAGCGCCGCGCACAACAGCACGCCGACCACCGCTTCGTGGCCGACCGTTTTCATCAACGCGCCGGCGACGAGCGGACCGCCGAAGCTCGCCGCGCTCCACGACGCGCCGACCAGCGAACTCGCCGACACCAGCGCGACACCGCGAAAGCGCTCGCAGCAGGCCACCAGCGACAGCGTGTAGATCGCGCCCGCGGCCGCGCCGAGCACATACAGCAGCGGCCAGCGCAGCCACGGCGAGCCGACTGCCCACGGCAGCAGCGGCAACAACGCGACGACCACGATGCCGCAGCCGATATGCATGCGTTCGCGGCCGAGCCGGTCGGCGAGCCAGCCGATCGGAAACTGCATCGTCGTATCGCCGAGCAGCAGCGCCGACGCGAACAGCACGGCCACTTCGCTCGACATGCCATGCGACATCGCGAACAGCGGCAGCAGCGATAGCGCGATCGGGTCGAACAGCGCGAAGAAGCCGGTGCCGATCACGAGCGCGGGCATGCGCGGCAGTACGCGGCGCCAGTCGCCGTGCCCGGCGTGTTCGTCGCTCGATGCGTGCGGTGTGGCACGGATCGTCGCGAGCAGCGGCGACGCAAGCAGGAATATCGCGCCCCACAGCACGAACCGTCCCTGCGTGAAGCCCGCGATTTGGCTCACCAGCACCGGGCCCGACATCTGGAACAGCGTGAAGTTGGTCGCGTAGATCGCGATCACGCGGCCGCGCGACGCATCGTCGGCGAGCTGGTTGACCCACGCTTCGCCGATCGTGAACAGCAGCATCAGCGCCGCGCCGCACAGCACGCGCAGCAGCGCCCATAGCCGCAGGTTCGCGGTGAGCTGCATCAATGCGGTCGCGCAAGCAACCACCAGCACCGCGCCGACGATCACCTGGCGGCCACCGAAGCGCGCCGCGATCCGGCCGGCGAGCGGCACCACGGCGAGACCGCCGCCCGCCTGCGCGGCGGTTCAACAGACCGACCGCGTCGGTGCCGTAACCGGCTTGAGCGAGCGCCAGAGCGGTGAGGGGAAGGGCGGCGCCGCTGCCGAGTCCGACGACAGCGACGCTCAGGATCAGCGCGAGGAAATCGCAGGTGAAGATGACTTTCATCGGCGGGGATGCTACTACGCGTGTGGGTCGCGCGTATCTTTGCCGCGAGATTTGCTCGATCTCGTGTGCGATCCTTACTCGATAGGCGCGGATTTGCTGCTCCGCGGCGGTATCGTCAGACCGTGCAGACGAATCTGCGTGAGGCGCTTGTCGTCAGCGACGCCGATCGCGAGCGCTGGCGCGATACCGTACCAGTGAGACACGGGGCCCCACGACAGGTAAAGGGTGCCGTCACGAGGCTCGTAAACGATCACCGGTGGTTCCATGTCGTCCGCATGTCCGTGCTCGTCGAATTCTGTCTCGATGTGCGGAGTTCTGTCGGTCGGGTCTGTGAGTGGTTCAGACATGCGCACCGTCCACCGCTCGGGATTCGTGTAAAAGTCCAACCGGGTCAACCGGCGATGCTGATCGAGAAGCATCGACAACGTGCCCGCCGTCAGGACATAGGAAGGCGTGCCGATGCCGAAGCGCACGTCCAGCAAGTCGCTGAGACTGCTTTGCGGTTCCCGCGGCGAAGGCAAAGGTGAATAGTTGACCTCGCAGAACAGCGTGGAGCTTTCTTCATCCCACCGCACCGTGGCGGAAACGCCGGTGGCAGGGGCAGTCGTGTAGACGGTGGGATGCTTCATGGAAGAGGTTTATAGGCAAAGTGCAGAACGGTGTAGTCGCTCTCCCGCACGACGACTTCGAGCATATATGCTGTGCCATTGCGCGTGATTGGATAGGTGTATTGAAACACGCCAGTGTGCCCTGCGGGGTCGGCGGCACGTTTGCCATATTTCAGGGTAAGGCGAAGGATGTGAACGGGTACATAGCGTCCGGGATTTCCCATATGCGCGAGCGGTGCGGCGGCAAAACGCAAAGGCCGCTGCATCAGCGCATGGTATCGCGTACGTAAACGAAACAGCGTGGTCCGGTCGATCGCGGAGCCTACTCCTCTCATCCCTGCTCGCGTGATGCCTCGAGTGCCAGCCGTCCAGATGCCTCCGACGAGAAACAGCACATCGAGCGGATCGATCAGCGGGGCTTCCAGCGGCTTTTCGCTCAAGGATTCCCCGCCGTCCAATGTATAGATACGGAATACGCCGGCTACTTCCTTCTTGTATCCAATGATGCAGCCGAGATCTTCGTCGAAAATGGCCTTTGCATCACGTGGAACGGTGGGTGGGCGGGCGTCGAAGAGAGCCCTGACTGTCGGTCTTTTACCATTCCAGGCAAACGACGATTCGGAGACTGTGTAAGGAAACGGCGTGGACATGTGTGGATAAACTGCCTGGCTCGAAATCGATGACAGCGGTCACGATTTGCTGTCACCGTCGGACGCGTTTGTGCGTCGCCGTCGAACTCGCGTGCGTTGAGAATTGGTGAGCCGACAACCTAGCACGATGGTCCGCACGCCGCGCCCGTCACTGCACGTCGCGAAAGCTGTGTTCGCGGAAAAGCGTGAGTGGAAGCGGGTATTGGCCTCGGCGCCCGGCTCAAGATCTGTTGCAGATCGTTTCCACTCGCTGGCTGAAATGCTGTCGAACGAGGCCTTACCCTCAGGGCCGCTCGTCGTTGCTGGCGGACATCGAACACTGGTGCATCGGCACGGAACAGCGGCTGTCGCGCGCCGGAATGGAATACCCCATTTCGCGCATCGTCAAAGTGCCCGGCAAGCTCACCCCGCCACGGCCACCCGCCGCTCGATCGACACCGACCACAACGTCAACAACAGCGCGCCGAGCGCGGTCGCGACGCCGACCCACGGCAGCGTCGTCAGCGGCGCGCCGGCGCCGATCGCCATGCCGCCGAGCCATGCGCCGGTCGCGTTGCCGAGGTTGAACGCCCCCTGATTCAGCGTCGACGCCAGATTCGGCGCGTGGCTCGCCCGATCGACGATCAGCATCTGCAGCGGCGGCACGATCGCGAATGCGAGCACCCCCCACACGAACACGGTCAGCATCGCCGGAGTGCGCGCGTGCATCGTGCCCGCGAACACGCACAGGATCACGACGATCGCCATCAGGAACGCGACCAGCGAGGGCATCAGCCGCCAGTCCGCGAGCTTGCCGCCGAGCGTGCTGCCGACCGTCAGGCCGAGGCCGAACAAGAGCAGCACCAGGGTGACCGCGTGCGGCGTGAAGCCGGTCACGTCTTCGAGAATCGGCGTGATGTAGGTGAAGGTCGAAAACAGGCTCGCCGACGCGAACACGCTGATACCGAGCACCATCAGCACCTGCGGGTTCTTCAGCACGCTGAATTCGCGCACGAGGCTCGCCTTGTGCATCTCGATCTTCGCGGGCAGGCACACCGCGAGCGCGGCCGCCGCCAGCACGCCGATGCCGGTCACGGCCCAGAAAGTAGCGCGCCAGCCGACCGCCTGGCCGAGCGCGGTGCCGAGCGGCACGCCGAGCACGTTGGCGAGCGTGAGGCCGGTGAACATCAGCGCGATTGCCTGCGCGCGGCGATTCGGCGCGACGAGCCCGGCCGCGACCACCGAGCCGATGCCGAAAAACGCGCCGTGGCAGAACGCGGTGACGATGCGCGCGGCCATCAGCACCGCGTAGCCCGGCGCGATCGCGCACAGCAGATTGCCGACGATGAACACGCCGATCAGGCTCATCAGGGCCTTTTTGCGCGGCATGTTGGCGACCGCGATCGCGACAATCGGCGCGCCGATCGTGACGCCGAGCGCATACGCGGACACCAGCATGCCAGCCGCCGGAATCGACACGGACAGATCGCGCGCGACATCGGGCAACAGACCCATGATGACGAACTCGGTGGTACCGATTCCAAACGCGGCAACGGCAAGGGCAAGCAGAGGCAATGGCATGGCGATGATGGGGTGTGACGCGTGAAGCGGCGCGAACAACGGGCGCCGGGCGGGCAATTCCGAAGGCGGAAACGCTGTCGCCGGCTAGGGAAAAACAGTAGGGGATTCTACCTAAGTCAAATCTGGCTTGCCGGCTGTCCGGAAAGCTGTTGTTTTTTGTGGAACGCGGCGGCGGGAGCCCGAGCCGCCAGGGGCGTTCAGCGCCGCGCGAGGTTGCGCCCGAGTGCCGCGCAGCCCGCATCCGTCAGCGCTTCGACCACGTTGCTGCGATCGTCGGGCTTGAAGTCGGCGATCCAGATCACGCGGCAATGTGCGGACGTGTCGGCCACGACCTGCAGCGTCGCATGATGATGCTCGAAGCGCCCGCCGCCCACCGAGTAGGCGAGCCGCATGTGGGCATCGTCGACGGCAATCACGCGTTCCTCGACCACGGTGCCGTCGGCGAAGGTAACCCAGCGCAGGTCGCCTTCCATGCGCGCCGCGATCAGCACGCCCGCGAATACGCGGGCGACCCCGGCGGGATCGCGCAGCACGGCCCATGCATCGGCCGCGGTGGTTGCCACGGCGATTTCCCGGTAGATCGTCGCCATCGCATTTCCTCCTGTGCGTTTCGGGCAACCCAGGTCTCGTGCGCGCGGGGGTGTCGCGACCGGCGATTGCAAACCTGTCACCGATCGCGCGGCGCCGACTTATCCGCGATCCGCGTCGAACGTGTCGCCATGACGGCCCGCGCCGGACACAAAGCGCGCCGCGCCCGCCACGCCCTCGGCGAAGACCGCCGGGTAGCCGCCCGCGCCTTCGCGCCGCAATGCCTCGGCGAGATCGTCCAGCGTGCTGTTCTCGAGCGCGGAGCGACGATCGGCGAGCAGCGCCGCCTGCGGAAACGCGGCGAGCTCCGCGGCCAGTTGCTCGGCAGCCGCGCGCGCTTCGCCCTTCGGCACCACGCGGTTGGCGAGCCCGAACGAAAGCGCCTCGCGCGCATCGACCGCGCGGCCGGTCAGGATCAGATCGAGCGCACGCGACAGACCGATCAGTCGCGGCAGCCGGATCGTGCCGCCGTCGATCAGCGGAATGCCGACACGCCGGCAGAACACGCCGAGCACCGCATCTTCCTCGACGACGCGCAGGTCGCACATCGCGGCAAGCTCGAGCCCACCCGCCACCGCATAGCCGGCGATCGCGGCGATCACCGGCTTGCTGAAGCATGTGCGTGTCGGTCCCATCGGCCCCGGGCCGCTGCCGTCCGCGTGCAGCTCATTGCGGCGCGTCGCGTCGGCGAGCGCGCCCAGGTCCGCGCCCGCGCAAAATGTGCCGCCCGCGCCGAACAGCACGGCCGCGTGCCACGCCGGCTCGGCCTCGAAGCGGCTGAACGCAGCGCTCAACGCCTCGGCCACCTGCCGATCGACCGCATTGCGCCGCGCGGGCCTCTCCAGCACGATCGTAGCGACGCCGTTGCCGTCATTCGACTCGATTCGCACATGGTTATTAAAATATTGGAAGGCTATCATCGTTATGTATACCTGAAGGGTATCTGAAGCTCCCTGTTTGCCTGTCGATCAGGCAGTGTTGCCATGCGCTCATGCAGCGTAATTAATCCGGTAGGCTGTCATGTTTCCGTCACGTCCGGCTCGTAGCGTTAGCGCTCTATTAATGCTCTGGCGTTCTGCCGCCAGCTTGCCGAGCCTGCCTTTGTCCCTGCCTTTGCCCAATTCATCGCCGGCCCCCGCCCCGGGCTGCGCCGAAGCTGTCTGGATCGTGCCGTTGCACGAGCATGCGTGGTACGACCATGTGCGTCTGAAGCGCGTCTTCGTCGCTGACGGCACACGTCACCAGGTCGTGCTCGTCGATCTGCGCAAGCTGCTCGTGTGCGCGAATCGCGACGACACCGATTACGTGCTGAAGCCGGTCGCCGAATGGCACGCGGGCAAGGTCCGCGGCATTCGCGAGTTTCTCGATCCCGACAGCCCGCGGATTCCGCAGATGCCCTACGTGACGATCTCCACGCGTCGCGCGCCGGGATTGCTCGGCTGGGTCGGCATCGAGCGCGAGGGGGTGGTGGCGTTTCGCAACGGCCAGCATCGCGCGCGCTATCTGGCCGAGGCGGGCGCGCGCTGGTGTCCGGTCGAAGTGCACGAGCGCGAGGCGGGATTGCTGCGTGAGCTGTGCGGCGCGGCCGATGATGCCCGCACCGCGATTCGCGCGACCCAGTCGGGCAGCGACAGCGACGTCTAACTTTCGCAGTCCGCGGCAATTCGCGTACGCCACGGTTATCACGGCTACCCCGCCTGCACGACGTTGCGCGGCGTGCCCGCCTGCCATGCCGCGATGTTCGCGAGCGTGGTCTGCGCGATCTCGGTCATCGCCTCGCGCGTGAAGAACGCCTGGTGCGCGGTGACGATCACGTTCGGAAACATCAACAGACGCGCGAGCACGTCGTCCTGAAGCGGCAGATTCGAATGATCCTCGAAGAAGATGCCGCCTTCTTCCTCGTACACGTCGAGCCCGAGATGGCCGAGCTGGCCGTCCTTCAACGCGCCGATCAGTGCGTTCGCCTCGACGAGCCCGCCGCGCCCGGTGTTGATCAGCATCGCGCCGCGCTTCATCTTCGCCAGCGCGGCGCGGTCGATCAGGTGATAGGTGTCGGGCAACAGCGGGCAATGCAGACTGACGACGTCCGATTCGGCGAGCAAGGTATCGAGCGGCACGTAGCGCGCGCCGAGCGCGAGCAGTTCGTCGGCCGGCGGCTCCGGATCGTAGGCGAGCACCTGCATGCCGAAGCCCGCCATGATGCGCGCGAACACCCGGCCGATGATGCCCGCGCCGATCACGCCGACCGTCTTGCCATGCAGGTCGAAGCCGAGCAGCCCATGCAGCGAGAAGTCGCCTTCGCGCGTGCGCGCGACCGCGCGCGGCAGGCGCCGGTTCAGCGCGAGAATCAGTCCCACCGCATGTTCGGCGACCGCGTACGGCGAGTAGGCCGGCACGCGTGCGACCGGCATGCCGAGCCGCTCGGCCGCCGCGAGGTCGACGTGATTGAAGCCCGCCGAGCGCAGCGCGATCATGCGCGTGCCGCCCGCATGAAGCCGTTCGAGCGTGGCGGCGTCGACGCTGTCGTTGACGAACGGGCAGACCACGTCGTAGCCATGCGCGAGGATCGCGGTCTCGCTGTCGAGAGGGGATTCCTGGAAATGCAGTTCATAGCCATGCGCGGCATTGGCCTCGGTGAATGTATCGACGTCGTATTGACGACTGCTGAACAGGATCGTGCGCATATCGGGCTCCGAAGAAGCTGTTTCTCGATGTTAGGCGACTTCGCGAATGAAAGAGTAGGGTGATGTGGTGAACGCGGGTAACGCTCGCGCATGACGGCTGGCTACCTTGGCCAAAAAACTTGCGCGATCGCGCGGTTCGGTGAATGATCGGACGAACGGCCTCGAGCGGCGTGCCTGCCGCGAGGCCGTTCGTTCCTTTGCGCTTCACATTCATACACCGATCATGCCGACTTCAACCTCCACTACCGTTGCTTCGTCCGTCCCCTGTCCGATTGTCGAATCGCTCGACGCCATCCTTCCCGAAGAACCGCTGCTGATGATGGGCGCCGGCCCCGTGCCGATTCCCGCCGCGGTCGCGAAGGCCAATGCGATCGTGATCAACCATCTGGGCGGCACGATGGCGAAGGTGGTGAACCAGGTGAAAACGATGGCGCGCTACGTGTTCCAGACGCAGTCGAAGTGGGTGCTCGGCGTCGCGGGACCGGGATCGGGCGCGATGGAGATGGCGATCTCCAATCTCGCGTGGGAAGGCACGCGCATGCTGTGCATCAAGAATGGCTTCTTCAGCGACCGCATGGGCGAAATGGGCCGGCGCGTCGGCGCGCGCGTGAGCATGCTCGAAGTCGCGGACCGCACGGTCGCGAGTCTCGACCAGATCGCCGACGCGCTGCGCCGCGAGCGTCCCGAGGTCGTCACGGTCGTGCAGGGCGAGACCTCGAACACCGTGTGGAATCATCATCTGAAAGACATCGCCGCGCTTGCGAAGGAAGCGGGCGCGCTCGTGATCGTCGACGCTGTCTGCACGCTGAGCACGATGCCGCTCGAAATGGATATCTGGGGCATCGACGCGGTGATCACCGGCGGCCAGAAGGGCTTGTCATCGATTCCGGGCGTGTCGCTGATTGCGTTTTCAGACGCGGCCTGGGCGCGCGTCAAAGGCCGCACGGCGCCCAATACGCACTGGTGCCTCGATGCGTCGCTGGCGGAAAACTTCTGGCACAACGCCGGGTATCACTACACGGCGCCGGTGTCGGGCGTGCTCGCGCTGCACGAGGCGCTGCGGCTCGTCTGCGCGGAGACGCTGGAGAAGCGCTTCGCGCGCCATCTGAAATGCTCGCTCGCGTTGCAACAAGGCGTCACCGCGATGGGCCTGCAACTGTATGCGCCGGAGAATTGCCGCCTGAATTCGGTGGTCGGCATCGAAGTGCCGGACGGCCTCAGTCCCACCGACGTCTGCGCGCATATCTCGCGGCAGCATCAGGTGGAAATCTCCGGCTCGTTCGGTCTGCCGATCGTGCGTATCGGCCAGATGGGCGAACAGTGCCGCGAGCACAACCTGTTTCGCACCGTGCATGCGCTGGGCCGCACGATGGTCGATCTCGGCGTCAACGTCGATCTGCCGGCGGGTGTCGCGGCGCTCGAGCGCGGCTTGAGCGAAGGTAAATAAGCATTTTTCCGATGCGCTACGAATAGCATTCGCAGCGCATATCTTTTGTGCGATCCAGCACTTTATAGTCCCATTAGAAAGTTTTTTTCCGCCATTATCGTGTTGCAATAAATTAATGCTTCGCAACGTTTTTACATAACAATGGCGAAATCGTCCAAACCCTTACGGAATAAGGCTCTGCGCCTTTCTAAAGGGTTTTCTTCCTTTCTTACTTTCTATTGTTCTCTGTGCGCCGGCGCACGTATCGAGATCAGGCCGAAACGTAAAGTAGGTCAAGGCAAGAGCAGCGCAATGCTCACGCTGCGGTAAATCGCAAGACCATGATTCGACACACGGCGCGTGCCAGGACGTGCCTGCCGCGCTCATGCATGCATGCCGCCGGAACAAAGCTTTAACGCCAAAGCGCCCCCGCGAGGCGACAAAAAAGGATTTCTATCCGATTCGATAATTCGATCGCGTGGAGTCTCGAAGACTGTCTTCGAGGGTCCACGCACGTACGAAGCAAGGATATCGACACTATGGCGAGCGCATACGACTCAGGTCAATCGGCAGGGGTTATCGTTGGAGCAGAGTTGAACGGACTGGGGGTGGCGCGGTCGCTCGCGCAGGCCCGCGTTCCGGTTGTCGCAGTCGATACGAGGACCCGCGCGGCGACGTGGTGCCGACACGTTCATGCGCATCAGGTAAAGAGTTTTGTCGGGAAAATATTCGTTGATGAAATGATCGAACTCGGCAAGCGGTTCGATCGTCTGCCAGTTCTGATTCTGACCGACGAAGACGCGGTGCATGCGGTGTCGGAAAATCGGGCGGCTTTGTCGCACTGGTATCGGTTCCGCTTGCCGGCCGACGACACCGTCAAGATGTTGTCGAGCAAGGCGCGCTTTCACGAATTCGCGCAGCGGCATGGCTTTCCGGTGCCGCGCTCGGTCGTGCTCGACAAGCTTGCCGACATCGAACGGCTGGCCGAATTGCGCTACCCGTGCGTGCTGAAACCGGACGACAAGCGCAACGTGCTGCGCGGCGAGAAAGAACGCGCGGTGCGCGTCGACATGCTGCAGCATGCACGCGATCGCGCTATCGCGATGCTCGCGACGCCGGGCGGCATCATCGCGCAGGAGTGGATCGAGGGGCCTGACAGCAACATCCACTTCACGCTGTTCTATCGCGGCGCCGACGGCAACATGGTCAGCATGTTCACCGGCCGCAAGGTGTTGAGCTCGCCGCCGGGCGTCGGCAATACCGCGATCTGCGTGGCCGCGCCCGAAGCGCGCGGGACGCTCGAACCGCTGACGCGGCGCTTCGCCGAGCTGGCCGGTTTCGACGGCATGGGCAGCATCGAGTACAAGTGGGACGACAACTACAACGAGTTCGTGATGGTCGAGCCCACGGTCGGCCGCACGGACTGGCAGGAGGAGATCGCGACGCTGTGCGGCGTCAACATTCCGCTTGCCGCGTACCGCCATGAACTCGGCCTGCCATTGCCCGTCGAGCGCCTGAGCCGGCAACCGGTCGCGTGGCGCGCGACGTTTTCCGACCGGCCGCCGCCCGAATTGCTGAGCGAGCGCACGAAAATTTTCGATGGCTATTTTCGCTGGAACGATCCGCTCCCAGCGTTGCAGCACTATGTCGTGATGAATCCGCTGCGACGCATGAAGCGCAGCTGGAAAAAAGCGATCAGGGCGCCCGAGTCGCGTCAGGCCAAAGCCTGACGCTGGCAACGAAAGCCGTTCCCCTGGAGACCAGCATGTCTTTGACCGATACCATCATCATTGGCGCGGGGCCCTACGGGTCATCTCTTGCCGCGCATCTGAAGGCCGCCGGCGTGGATCACCAGATCCTCGGGGAACCGATGGGAGCGTGGCGCAACTACATGCCGCCCGGCATGCTGCTGCGCTCCGAGGCTTTCGCGTCGAGCCTGCACGCGCCGCGCAGCGGCTTTACCGTCGAAGACTACTGCCGCCTGACAGGGCTGCCTTACCAACCGCTCGGCATGGCGCTGCCGCTCGAAACCTTCGTCGAGTACGGGCTGTGGTTCCAGTCGAATCTGGTCGGCGAAATCCAGCCGGTCGACGTGCTCGCATTGCGCCGCGTCGGCGATCAGTTCCAGCTGTCGCTCAGCGACGGCCGCTCGCTCGCCGCGCGCAGAGTCGTGATCGCGCTCGGCCTGAAGGGCTTCGCGCAAACCCCGCCGGCGCTGCGGGACTTGCCGGCGCAATATGCGTCGCATTCGGAGCTGTATGGAAACCTCGAGTGGGCGCGCGGCAAGGACATTGCGATCGTCGGCGGCGGGCAGTCGGCGCTCGGGCTGTCCGCGCTGCTCAACGAACTCGGCGCGCGCGCGCACGTGCTGATGCGCGAGAGCGGCGTGGTGTGGCATGAGCGGCCGCAGGGCGGTCGCAACATCCTGTCGCGCATCAAGGGGCCCGACGCGGGACTGGGGCGCGGCTGGCGCTCGCTGTTCCTGTCCGAGTTTCCGGGCGTGTTCCACATGCTCGACCCACGACGCCGCAAGCAGATCATGGAGCACACGTACGGCGCGTCCGGCGCGTGGTGGCTGCACGATCGCGTGGTCGGCAAGGTGCAGATCTCGCATCGCACCGTGGTGCGCTCCGCTGCGGTCGAAAACGACCGCGTCGTACTGAACGTGCTGAGCGATGGCAAGCAAGCGCGGGTGAGCGCCGATCACGTGATCGCCGCGACCGGTTTCAAAACCGACATGCGGCAGCACGCGTTCCTGTCCAAAGATCTGGCCGACGCGATTTCGAATCAGGGCGGCATGCCCGATCTGACGTCGCACTACGAAACGCGCGTGCGCGGCCTCTATGTGATCGGACCCGCGTGCGCGCACAGCTTCGGGCCCGTGATGCGCTTCGTCTATGGAACCAAGCACGCGTCGCCGACCGTGGCGCGGCACATTATCGGTTCGTTGAAAGCGGGTGCGCGGCAACGCACGTGGCCCGTCGCCGATGCACCCATGCCGGAGCGCTCAGGTGAATAAAACCCAAGCAACGGGCGCGTCTGCGCGCTCGCACCTGTCCGACAGCTACCGCGGGCGCCGCATGAAGCGCTACAAGATGCTCGTGAAGGAGATGCTCGCGGGCTTCGTCCTGATTTCGGGTCTCGCGTGGTTCACGCGCAAGGTGCTGTGGCGCGATCGCGTGGCCGTGCTGCTTTATCACGATCCCGATCCGGACACGCTCGACCGTCACCTGACTTATCTCCGCAAGCTGTGCGAGTTCGTGCCGTTGACCGACGTCAGCGCGCCCGGCCGCGGCCGGCCACGCGTGGCGATCACGCTCGACGACGGCCACGCGGGCAACGCGAAGCTGTTGCCGGTGTTCATCAAGCACAACGTGCGCCCGACGATCTTCCTGTGCAGCCGCATCGTCGGACGGCCGCGCAGTCACTGGTGGCTGCATCCGGGCTCGCTGCGCGTCGGCCATGAACGTCTGAAGCGGATGACGAACGACGAGCGTCTCGCCGCGCTGGCGGCCCAAGGCTACCAGCAGGACGGCGACGACCGGCCGACCGGCCTGTCGATCGAAACGCTGCAGGCGATGCGCGAGCACATCGACTTCCAGGCGCATACGCGCTTCCATCCGATCCTCACGCATTGCAGCGACGCTGAAAGCGAGGCCGAAATCCGCGACAGCCGCCATGAGATCGCGGCGCTGCTGCAACAACCGTGCGAGCACTTCGCGTATCCGAACGGCAATTACGGCGAACGCGAAGTGGAGTTCGTGCGGGCCGCCGGCTTCAAAACCGCGCGCACCTGCGACATCGGCTGGAACGATCAGCACACCGATCCGTACCGGCTGCGCACGATCATCATCGACGATGCGGCATCGACGCTGCGCTTCGCGGCGCAATTGAGCGGCATTGCGCTGTTTCTGCGCTATCTGCGCGAGGGTGGAGGCTGGCGCGGCAAGTTTCCGCAGTTTTGAACAGAGGGAGCGCCTGGACGAAGCGATTCGTCCGGGCAACGCCGTCCGGGTTTTTCGCGAGACGGCACGAGGGGCATACGACAGGAGGGGACATGCAGCGCTGCAGGGTACTGGTGATCAACGATTACGCGCACATGGGCGGCGCGGAAGTGGTCTATCAACAATCGGCCGAGTTGTTGGGCACGCTGCCCGGCGTCGAGGTCGAGCGTTTCGACGATAGCCAGTTTTCCGCGCGCTCGACGATGCTGTCGCGCTCCTGGAACACGACCGCCGCGCGCGCGCTCGAAAAGGCGCTGCATCGTTTCCGGCCGCATCGGCTGATGGTGCACAACTACCACAACGTGCTGTCGCCTTCGATTCTCAGCGTGATCGCGCGGCACGAGCGTCAGTTCGGTTATCGCGCGTATCACACCTGCCACGACTATCACCTCGTCTACTACAACCCGTCGCTGCAGTACTTCGACAAGGATAAGCGTCCGATCATTCTGCCGCTCGACGTGCTGCGCACACGCGCGGTCTTCACGTTGCGGCCGACGCCGAAGGGCCTCGTGCACGATCTGATGACGAAGGCGTGGTGGCACGCGGTGCGCGCGGCCTATCAACCGGCGCGCGTGTTCGACAGGATCTTGTGCCCGAGCCTGTTCATGCAGCAGGCGCTGCATCGCGTCGGCATCGAGAATACGGTCATCGTGCACAATCCGTCGGCGGTGCCGAGCGCGATGCCAATCGTCACGGTGCGTGACAAGGAGCGCTTCAACCTCGCGTTCGTCGGACGGATCTCGCCGGAGAAAGGCCTGCTGCAATTTCTGACGCTCTGCGAGGCGACGGGCTTCGAGCGCATCAATTGCATCGGCGTGTACGGCGACGGCCCGGACCGCGCGGCGATCGAGCAGCGCTACGCGTCGCTGATCGCACAGCGCAAGCTGATTCTGTTCGGCACGATGCCGCAGCAGCAGTTGTTTCCCGCCATGCGCGAGTTCGCCGATGCGGTGGTCGTGCCGTCGGTGGGCGCGGAGAACGCGCCGCTTGTCGTGATCGAGGCGGCGATGCTCGGTCTGCCGGTGCTGGTTCGCGATGGCGGCAGCATGGCGGTGACCGCGGAATCGGTCGGCAACAAGATCAAGTTCAAGTTCGAACCGGGCAGCCTGAAACAGGCGCTCGGCGAACTCGCCATTCATCTGGCCGATGAGCACAGAAAGTACGACGTCGAAGAATATCTGCCCGAGCATTACGCGCGGCGTCTGGCTGAAATCATGCACATCGGCGAAAGTTCGACGCACGTCGCGCCGTCGCGCCGTCGCGCGCGCTATGCGGATAATCCGCGTCCGGCGCCCTGAAAATAGTCGGCGCTGATTGTGGCAAACGGCGTGTATATCCGTGCCGTTATCGTCGCTTTAAACACGTGTTTTTTATCGCGTGATTTGTCTGAAGCAATCCTGCAGCAATCGGCTTTTGTGTGCGCTGCCGAACGTTGTAAGGACGGGCTCTCTGAATATTATGATCGCCAAGGAAAGGCATTTTATCGAGCGCTGAAGCGCGTGGCTCGACAGAGTAAACGAGGCCGCGGTGACGGCGCGGAGTTGGCGATGACCGGCTCAATGGGTCGGCGAAAAAGCCAGACTCATCAGAACAAAAGCATGTGCATGTCGTGAGCGTTTGCGTGGAAAAACGGCGGACGAGACGCGGCTAATCGGGGAATCTTCGCGACCGGGCCCGGCAGTCAGTTCAAACCAAACAGGAATGTGGCCGCAAGCGGCCACATCGGCGATACGGGGGGTCCAGACGGTGATGCGCTACAACTCAGCGCACGCTGTACGGATCGGCGGTCTCGGGAGACGCGTAGGTCTGGTCTGAATTCCACAAATCGCTGCCGTAGGGGTCCGCTGAGTTCTTGCCGCGGACAGGCTGTGCAACGCTTGTACGTTTCTGCTTCGGAAGGCTGTTCTTGGTTTGGGTGTACACGTTGGGCGCGACATAGCGGTTCTTTTTAGCGTACGCGAAATCCGACGAGGAGCCGTAGAGCGTGGTGGAACTGGCCGCATGAGGCGTCATCGCGTCGAGTTGCGAGTGTTTGGCGACATAACTCGGCGCATAAGCCGAAGAGGCGGCGGACACGATGCTCTGGGCGTAACCCACCTGGGCGCTCAGGAATACCGGTATTACGGCGGCAAGAAGTTTTTTCATTTCGGGATCCGTAAGAAAGCATGTGGTGCGATGTTAGGGAAAAGAGCCGACCTCGCATAGGCGCTGTTACACACAAAGGTAGCCGATGTGGCGTCAATCAGCTACCCCCGTCCGATCGAGGCGGTCAGCTCGCTGGACACAGGCGTGACTGGATGCGGCGACGTGCCGATCCCGGCGCCGGGAACAAGTGGCAAACCGTCGAGACTTTGGGAGAACTCGCATGAACCAAAGCAGTGCACCATTCGATAGCCGCAACAACAACAGCGAACATGCGCCGGCAGGCTTCGCGAATTATCTGGATGCGCTGTACGACAATCGCAAGCTGATTGCCATCACGACGGCCATCGCGGTCGCGCTCGGCATCGCTTATTCGGTGTTCTCCGAGCCCGTGTATCGCGCGGACATTCTGGTGCAGGTCGAGGAGAACGCGGGTACCTCGTCCAGGAGCGTGATCGGCGACGTGTCCGCGATGTTCGACGTGAAGACCGCGACGTCAGGCGAGGCACAGGTGATCGGCTCGCGCATGGTGGTGGGCCGAGCGGTCGACAAGCTCAATCTCGACATCGAAGCGGCGCCGCGCTACTTCCCGCTGTTCGGCCGCTGGCTCGGCCGTCATTCCGATCATCTGTCGACGCCGGGACCGCACGGCTACGTGTACGGCAACGAGCGCATCACGGTGTCGAAATTCGACGTCCCCGAAGAGCTATTCGACCGTCCGTTCGTGCTGAAGATGGGCGAGGGATCGAGCTACGAGCTGCAATACGGCAAGCTGAAGCTCGAAGGCACGGTCGGCCAACCGCTGAGCGCGACGACCAACTACGGGCCGCTCACGCTCGTCGTCGACCGGATCGAGGCGAATCCCGGCGCGACCTTCGAAGTGCGGCGCCAGTCCGCGCTGACGACGACCGAAAAGCTGCGCAAGGAACTGACGATCTCGGAAAAAGGCAAGGAATCGGACATCCTCGGCGTGTCGCTCGAAGGCAGCGATCCGAAGAAGATCAGCGCGATTCTCGCGACCATCGCTGGCGAATACGTGAGCCAGAACCTGAAGCGCAAATCCGAGGAAGCGGAGCGTTCGATCCGTTTCCTCGAAATACAGCTTCCGGAAATGCGCCAGCAGCTTTCCGCTTCGGAAACGCGCTTCAACGACTTCCGCGCGAAGCATGGCACCGTCGATCTCGGCGAGGAAGCGACCAACCTGCTGCAGCTGTCGGTTCAGGCGCAGACGCGGCTCGCGGAACTTCAACAGAAGCGCAATGAACTGCTGACGCGCTTCACCGAGCAGCATCCGGCCGTGCAGTCGGTCAACGCGCAGTTGCATGCGGCGCAACAGGAAGCGAAAGATCTCGCGAGCCGGACGCAATCGCTGCCGCCGCTCGAACAGAACGTGCTGCGTCTGCAGCGCGACGTGCAGGTCGGCACCGAGCTCGATACGTCGCTGCGCAATACGCTCGAACAGCTGAAGCTGATCAAGGCGGGTAAGTCCGGCAACGTGCGCATCGTCGACGGCGCCGTCGCGCCCGATACGCCGGTGCGGCCCAAGCCGCTGCTGATCATCATCGGCGCGCTGATGCTGGGCGTGTTCGTCGGCTCGGTGATCGCGCTCGTGCGTCAGCGTCTGTTCGACGCGATCGACGATCCGTACGAAGTCGAGCTGCGCACCGGTTTGCCGGTCTACGCGAGCGTGCCGTTCAGCCGTCAGGAAGAGCGGTTCGCGCACAGCCGTCGCCGTCCGGAATCGAAGGCGCTCGTGCTTGCGGGCGAAGCGGTGATCGATCCGGCCATCGAAAGTCTGCGTGGCTTTCGCACCGCGCTCGAATTCACGATGACCAAGGCGCGCAACCATATCGTGCTGATCACGGGCCCGACGCCGGGCATCGGCAAGTCGTTCGTGTCGCTGAATCTCGCCGCGGTAATCGGCGCGACCGGCAAGCGCGTCCTGCTGATCGACGGCGACCTGCGTCGCGGCTTCCTGCATCGGCATCTCGGCGGCGATCGCGGTCCCGGCCTCACCGATCTGATCCAGGGCGCGTACCGTCCCGAGGAGCTGATTCGCGCGACCCGTTTCCAGGGTGTCGACTTCATCGCGAGCGGCCGCCAGGTGGCGAGCCCGAGCGACGTGCTGTCGAACACACGGCTCGAAGCGGTGCTGCGCCAGGTCGCGACCGGCTACGACGTCGTGCTGCTCGACGGACCGCCGGTGCTGCTCGCCGCGGATGCGGTCCGGCTCGCCTGCGTGGCAGGTACGACGTTCTTCGTCGCGCGTCAGGGTGTCACGGGCATCGGCGAGCTGCGTGAGTCGGTCCGCCAGATGCAGAAGGTCGGCCTGCCGGTGCGCGGCGTGATCATGAACGGACTGCGGATGCGGCCGGGACGCTACAGCTACGGTTACGGACGCTATCGCTACGCGGCCTACATCTACAAACCGTACGACAGATAAGCGCGGGCGCCTGGTTCGCGACGCGCCCGCGGTGCGGGGCGTAGCGCCCGACTGGACCGATCAGAACACCAACATGGCAATGCGAAGGGATCTTACGGCCGCGCCTGCCGAGCGCACACCGTACAGGCAAGGGACTACTCGGATGAAACAGCTATTTGTCACGCCGTTTCTGCCTCAGAAAAACGCGCCGCAAGCTGGCCACCGTTTGGCCTACGACTACCTGATCAAACTGAGCGCGGAATCGGAGCTCGACGTGCTGATCGTGTCGCGCGTGCCGGTCGACGAAAAAGCCATCGAGTTCCGCGCGAACGTGCGCAACGTGTACATCCAGTACGTGAGCCGGTTCGACCTGATTCCGTCGTTCCTCGCGAATCCGCTGACTTTTTCACCGCGCCTGTTCTCGCGCTATAAGCCCGCGATCGGCAAGTTCCTCTGCGAGCTCGTCGACAGGAACCGATACGACACCGTGCGGCTCGAGTTCTCGCAATGCTTTGCGTATGCCCAGAATCTGCGCGAGCGTTTCCACGACGGCGTGAAGATCGTGATGTGCGCGCATGACTTGCAGATCCAGGTCATCTTGCGCGTCAAGTCCATCGAAGGATGGCTGTTCACCCGGCAGACCTTCATGCTCGAGCAGCGTCTGCTGAAGCTGGCCGACAAGGTGCTCGTGCTGTCCAGCAAGGACGCGCAGCTGATCAACGGCCTGTACCCCGGGGTCGGCACCTTGCAGGTCGTGCCGATCTCACTGCCGGCGTTTCTGAAGGAAGTGCGGCGCTCGAAAGACACGGTCGAGAAAGGCAACATCCTGTTCTGGGGGGCGATGCAACGCCGTGAAAACGAAGAGGCGCTGCTCAATTTCATCGACACGATTTTTCTGCCGCTGCGCCGGCGCGGCCTGCAACTGAAGCTGTTCGTGGTCGGCTCCGATCCGAGCGACCGCGTAAAGCGCCTGAATGGCGACGATATTTGCGTGACCGGCTTCGTCGAAAATCCGGGCAAGTACTTCGAGTCCGCCGATATCGGCGTGGTGCCGCTGCTGTCGGGCGCCGGCGTCAAGCTCAAGACGCTCGAAATGCTCGCGGCGAAACTGCCGGTCGTCTCGACGCCGCTCGGCGCGGAAGGCGTCGAACACGACGGCAGCTTGCTCAACGTCTGCGAAATCGATGAGTTCCAGGACGTGATCGAGCGCATCTACCGCGGTGATCCGGTCAACGTCAACGCCTCCGTGGCGTATCAGGCCTGACGCCATGATCGCAACCATCGCCTATCTGCTGGCCGTCGTACTGTGTGCCTCGCGCGGCGTGCTCGAGTATCTGATCGGCAAGGACGCCGCCTATCTGATCCAGGTCGGCGGCATCGTCGGGCTGCTCGTGTGGTACATCTCGCCGACGGCGATCGCCGCTTACTTCCGCGACGAAGGACGCCTGTCGTTCGGCTTTCTCGTGGGCATGCTGTTCTCGACCGGGCTGTCGATCGTCGCGACGCTCGCGCTCACCGGTGAGTTCGGGCCGTCCTATCTGTTCGTCTTCATCTTCACGCTGTTCATCTACTTCTACGCGATCTCGAACTATCAGAGGCGCTTCGTGCAGCCGCGGGTCGCCTATGCGGGGCTCGTGCTGATCGCGCTGATCGAGGCGGGTGTCGCGCTCGCGCAGCAGCAGAACGTCTTCCCGATCGATCTGCCCGGCGCGACGTACGGCTTCGACAATCTGCGCGCGCCGTCGCTGACCGGCAGCTATCTGCACTACCCGCTGTTCGTCGCGATTGCCGCGTCGCTGTGCGGCGTCGACTATCTGGTGCGCAGGAACGTGCTGTCGGGCCTCGCGTGCGCGGTGCTCAGCTTCGCGATTTTCTCGGCGCTGTCGCGCAGCGGCATGCTGATCATTCTCGGCACGTTCGGGCTCGCGTTCGTGCAGGCGCCGATCCAGTTCATCACGAGAAACGCGAAACTGATCGTTGCCACCGTGTTCGCGACGATGGCAATCATGATCTTCGGCGTCGCGGTGAGCAGTCAGAACGATAGTGTCGTCAACGTCGGCACGGAACGGATGATGGGCGCGACCGATCTGCAATCGGACGGCAACGACGGCCGCACCGAAGCATGGGAAAAGGCCAAGTCGCTCGTATTGCCGGTCAACGTGATCGCCGGCACGTACTTTGGGCTCGTCACGAACTCGGCACCCGAGCCGGTGAAACAGGAGTTCGGCGTCGTCGAATCGAGCGTGCTGCAGCAGATTCTGAATATCGGCCTGATGGGCGCGATCTTCTATTACGGCGTGCTGATATCGGTGACGAAACTCGCGAGCAGCGCGAGCCGGATTTCGTTGTGCATGTGGGCCGCTTTATTTCAAACGCTCTTCTATCAATCGATCGAAGTGATTCCGTTTGTCTTCATCCTGATGACATTGCCAGTGTTCGATTACGTGGGCGGACCGCGTCCAGACAGCACGTAGCGAACCAGAAGGCAGTGCGCTCCAGATCGTCTGCATCGCGCGGACGAGCAGTGGGTAGTCGGTAGTGCGCGCGAACAGCGCGAAGCAAGGTGCAAGAACCAGAAAGCCGTGTTTGGGGGTAATTCCACGAACACCTGATGTAAAGCAGGAGGTGGGGATGAACCTGAAGGGAATGTTTAGCGTGGTGATCGTCAATTACAACACGCCAAAACTGGTCGGAAATTGCGTGCGCTCCGTGCTAGAACTTTCGATTGCGGATAAGGAGGACATCGTCGTGGTGGACAACGCTTCGCCCGACAATTCGTTTTCCTATCTGAGGGAGACGCTTCCGACGGGAGTGAGGCTCGTCAAAACGTCGATCAATCGCGGCTTCGGAGCCGGCGTCAATTTCGGCATGGTCGGTTGTCTGCGCGAACTCGTGCTCGTGCTG
Organism: Paraburkholderia sp. 35.1; assembly: GCF_050436525.1. Classification (NCBI taxonomy): domain Bacteria; kingdom Pseudomonadati; phylum Pseudomonadota; class Betaproteobacteria; order Burkholderiales; family Burkholderiaceae; genus Paraburkholderia; species Paraburkholderia sp. 35.1. The sequence continues at coordinate 2,542,524 of NZ_JBNDMJ010000003.1, forward strand.
AACCCGGACACCTATTTCGTCGATACATCGCTCGAAAACGCGGTGCAGTTGTTCAGAACGGAGAAGGATGTCGGCCTCGTCGGTCTCGATCTGGTCTATCCGGATGGCGAGCGGCAGTTTTCCGCGCGGCGCTTTTATTCGGTGCTCGACATACTCGGCCGGCGTTCGCCGCTCGGGCGGCTCGGCGCGTTCAAGCGCCGCATCGACAACCACATGATGCGCGAAGCGTGGGCCGCGGGCACGCCGTTCGAGGCCGACTGGGTGCTGGGCACGGGCTTTATCGTGCGGCGCGCGCTATTCGGCGAACTCGGCGGCATGGACGAGCACTTCTTTCTCTATATGGAGGACGTCGATTTTTGCGCGCGCATCTGGCAGGCGGGCTACCGCGTGCTGTGCGTGCCGGGCGCGCGACTCACGCACGAGCATCAGCGTGCGTCGGCAGCGGGCTTCCTGAGCAAGGCGGGGCGCCGGCATATGAACAGCTTGTGGCGTTTCAGCCGCAAGTATCGTGTGCCGCTGTTCAGACCGCCAGGCGTGCAGGGCCTGAGTCGCAGCGCGAAGGCGCGTGCGGTGCCGGTCCCCATGACCGTGAGCGCGCGTCCGGCGGCCGCCGAGCAGGGGCAAAGCATCACGGTGGACTGATGCCTGTCGATGTCTCGACGTGAAAAAAGAACGGAGTAACGCAATGGGGGAAGGCTAGATGAAAACCCGGCGACAGGCGCTCAAGACGTTCCTGCTCGGCGGCCTGGCCGGGGCCAGTGCAAGCACAGCCGATTTGGGCATCGCGCGCGCGACGGGGCACGCGCTGCGCGAGCGCGGCGCGTTCGCGAGTATGGGCAACGGCGCCGGCGACGGCGCCGGCGGCATCCTGCGCGTCGCCGCGTCCGTGCCCGAGCGCGCCGCATCGGAACCGGTTGCGCCGAGCTATCTGAAGACGCTCAGCGATATCGTCGCGGGACTCGAGGTCAGCGTCGCGCGCTTCGTCGATCCGCACCGGCTGGCGGCGATCCAGCGCGGCGCGTCCGGTTACGACTGCGGCGCTGAACTCAGGCAAGCGTTCGCGAGCGGTGCGCGCGGGTTGTATCTACCGCGCGGCATCTGGCGTTACACCGGCGACCTGGCCACCGCGAACGGCTCGAGACTGCGCGGCGACGGCGGCGGCGAATACGTGGTGATCACCGACATCGCGATGGGGGCGACCGTGCTGGAGAGACAGGACTCGGGCGGCCCGAGGTCGGCGGCGCTGACGCTGGGCGACTCGGCGTTCGTCGAGCATGTGCAGGTGCGGCCCGCGCATTACGACAAGGTCATCTACTACCTCGCCAACTATCCGGCGCACACCGGCAACACGGCGATCGGCATCCACTTCGGTACGTCGGCCGGGGCTAGTCATTGCACGGCGATCGGTTTTTCGCGCGCGGGCTACGAACTCGGCGTCACCTCGACGCTCGAGCGCTGCTATGCGTACATGTGCGAGCGCGGCTTCTACGCGACCGAGCACACCGACGGCTCGCTGATCAATTGCATCGGCATGTTCTGCCATACGGCCGGCGCCGATATCGTCGACAACTTCTGGCAGGTGATCGGCGGACGCTGGGAATGGAACGCGCGACACGGCGTGATTCTCGGCGCGGAGTCGCTGATCGTCGGCGCGGTGTTCGATCGCAATGGCTTTGCCGGCGTCTATATGAAGAGCGGCAACTGGGGCAAGGTGGTGAACGGCAATTACTTCTCGCGCAACGGTTGCGGCGGCGACGGCAAGATCGGCCGCTGGAAATTCTCGACGCGCGGCCATCCGTCGTACCTCGATGTGCCGCCCGGTCAGAGTTGCCACATCCAGATCGATTACCAGCAGGCGGCGACGATCGTGGGCAATCGCTACCGCCCCGGCCAGGACGACGAGAACGCCGGCTGCGACGGCCCGCAGTTCGTGTACGGCAGCTCGACCGCGCCGGGCAGCACACCGCTCGACGGCATCACGATTCAGGGCAATTTCGGCGATCGCGCGGGCGACACGATAGTCGGTTACGCCAAGGCGTATCCGGGCGGCGGCGCGATTGCGGGCGGCAAGGACGCGAGCCTCGTGCATGCGCTGAATCTCGGCGTCGGCTACGAACGCGGCGGCGTCGCGGCGGCGCTGCATTGCGGAAACCAGACCGTGTCGCAGGAGACGACGCGCATCGCGATCAACGTGCTGCGCTCGACCTCGGGTCGCGTGGTGTTGCGCGTGGCGACACGCGGCCATGCTCTACTCGCCGAAATCCTGTTCGCAACCGACGCAACCGATGCCAACTACAAGACCGTGGTAAGCAATCTGATCGGCAATGCGGTGAAGAGCGCGGTGTTGAACGCAAATGGCGAAGACGATCGCTACAACAAGATCGATATCGCACTAAGTGAACCTGCTTTCGTGTCGTACTCTGTTTTTTCGACGTGAGTTTTAACCGCCTACTGCAAACAGGACGATTGTGTCGACGAGAAACGTCATCATCGCGCTGTATTCGGTGTACGCACTGAACTACGTGCTGCCGCTCGTTACGTTGCCGTATCTGTCGCACGTACTTGGGCCGGCCGGGTTGGGCGTGATCGGTTACGCGCAATCGATTTCGCAGATTCTTCTCGTCATCGTCGACTTCGGCTTCGGCCTGTCGAGCGCGCGCAAGGTGGCGGTGCACATCGATAACCCGGAGGTCGTGAACCGCATCTACTGGTCGACCACGATCGGCCGCGCGATTCTCGCGTTGCTGTGCTCGCTGGTGCTGGTCGGCTGGGCCTTCGCCGCGCACATGTCGCCGCAGGAGCGCGGTGCGACGCTGCTGGGCTCGCTCGTGATCTGGGGCGGCGTGCTGACGCCCGGCTGCTTCTACGAAGGCACGCAGCGCCTGCCGGTGCTCGCGGGCACGCTGCTCGCGACGCGCGTGGGTCTGCTGATTCCGCTGTTCCTGTTCGTGAGGACTCGCGACGACGTGATGCTCGCGGCCGCTTTGCAATATGCGCCGACCTTCGTGTGCGGCGTGATCCTGATGGGCGCGCTGATCTGGAAGCGCGAGATCCTGCTGAGCGTGCGGGTCAGTTGGGCCGACGTGATGGCCGAGGCGAAAGAGGCGTATCACATCTTTCTCGGTTCGGCGCTGACGTCCGTGTACATGTACGCGAACGTGATCATGCTGCGCATGATCAGCGGCCCGGGCGCGGTCGGCTATTACGTGGCGGCCGAGCGACTCACCAACGCGCTACGCGCGTGCACGGCGCCGGCCATCCAGGCGTTCTTTCCGAAGATCTGCGTCGCTTACGAGCGCAACGACATCGCCTATATCCACAAGGTCAACCGCGGCTTCATGGTCGCGTTCGCGGCGTCGGCGGTGCTGATTCTGGTCGGCTTTACGGTGCTCGGCGAATGGTTCGTCGGACGTTTTCTCGGCGAGGCGTTCGGCGAGACGTTCCGCATTTTGCGCATTCTCGTGTTCGTGCCGGCGATCGTCGGCATGACGACGACCCAGGTGATGCTGACGATCATCGCGTCGGGCAATCAGTCGTTGCTGAAGCGGATCTATATCTACGGCGCGCTGTTCCATCTGGTGCAGGCACCGATCAGCATCTACTTCTGGGGCGGTGTCGGCACCGCGTGCTCGGTGGCCGCCACCGAGCTGTTCATGCTGATCGGCGTGTACAACGTGTCGAGCCGAATCAATCACGGCCAGATCGCGGTGCGCGCGCAGACGACGATCAAGCAGGAGATGGCGGCGGAGAGAGATTAGCCGCGAGGATGGACAGCGGGATCGAATGGCCGCGGCGCGCGTCGTGAAGACTTTGCGCGTCGCGGCCTTGTTGCGTCAGCGCCGCGCGTTCGTTGCGCGCGTTCACTGCGAGGGCTTACTGCGCGGTAGACAGACCGGTTACTTTCGCGTTGCGCAGATACAGCACCGTCGACAGCACGACCGCCGCGGCAGCCGCGATCGCGGCAAACAGGAACACCGAGCCGTAACCGAACTCGCCGGCGATATACCCCGCCAGCGGCCCGGTAATGCCGAGCGACAGATCGAGAAACACCGAGTACGCGGACAGCGCCGCGCCGCGGCTCGCCGGCGGCACGAGCCCGACCGCCTCGACGCCGAGCGCCGGAAACACCAGCGCGAAGCCAAAGCCGGTCAGCGCGGCGCCCGCGAGCGCGATATGCGGCTCGGGCGCGAGCCACAGCATCAACAGACCCGCGCATTCGAACGAGAACGACGCGATTGCCACACGAAAGCCGCCGTAGGTCTTGATCGTGTTCGCGAACAGCAGGCGCGCGCCGATGAACAGCGTGCCGAACAGCGTCAGCGACAGCGCCGCATTCGGCCAGTGCTTCGCCGCATAGAACAGCGTGATGAAGGTCGCGATCGAACCGAAGCCGGCCGAGCCGAGCGCGAGACCTATGCCGTGCGGCAGCACGCGCGTCAACACGCTGCGATACGACATCCGCTCGCCGTGCACGACCGGCACCGGCGCGATCAGACGCGCGAGGTAATAGCCGAGCCCCGCGAGCGCGATCACCAGAATGCCGAGCGCGGTAAAGCCGATCGAGCGCGAGATCATCACGCCGAGCGGTGCGCCGATCGCGAGTGCGCCGTAGGTCGCGATGCCGTTCCACGAAATCACGCGGGCGTTGTTGGAGGTGCCGACCCGGCCGATCCCCCACAGGATCGCGCCGGTGCCGCACAGACTTTCGCCGAAACCGAGCACGAGCCGGCTGCACACGAGCAGTGCGAGGCTCAGCCCCGGCCAGCGACTGGTCAGCGCGGCGAGCAACAGCAGCACACCGCTCGCGCCGCAGCCGAGCAGACCGATCGACACCGTGCGCTTCGGCCCGAGCGTATCGGCCGAGCGGCCCGCGAGCGGCCGCGACGCGAGCGTCGCGAGGTACTGCACGCTGATCGCCGCGCCGGCCAGCACCGCGCTGTAGCCGAGGTCGCCGTGCACATAACCGGGCAGCACCGCGAGCGGAATACCGATCGCGAGGTAGCAAAGAAAGGTGAAAAAGACGACCGGAATGATCTGCAGGGTCGTCGCAAATTCGCTGCGGGCGGACGCGGAGTCGGTGGACATCGGGAAAACCAGACTTGAATTCGGCGGGAAGGCGTGATTCTCCCATGGAACCGATTCCCTTGCAGGATTTGCTTAAAAATGGGACGAATCAATGGCGGGTCATATCGCGCGAACAATATGTCCCCCATGCGATTCAGGCTATGGGTTAGGTTTATTGACGGTGATAGCTTTCAAACCATCGACGCGGCGTGTCCGCGCAAACACGCAACAGACGAGAGCACCGAGACATGACCGAGCCGATTCGTTTCTATCACCGCAACGCGATCCGCGAAATCGAGGACGCGCCCGTCACCCGCACGGTGCTGCAGTATCTGCGCGAGGACGCGCATTGCACCGGCACCAAGGAGGGCTGCGCCGAAGGCGACTGCGGCGCCTGCACCGTCGTGATCGGCGAGCGCAATCCGGCGGGCGGCGTCGAGTTCAAGGCGGTCAACGCCTGCATCCAGTTCGTGCCGACCCTCGACGGCCGCGCGCTCTTCACGGTCGAAGACCTGCGCCAGCCGGACGGCTCGCTGCATCCGGTGCAGCAGGCGATGGTGGACTGCCACGGCTCGCAGTGCGGCTTCTGCACGCCGGGCTTCATCATGTCGATGTGGGCGCTCTACGAGAAGCACGGCCACGAGCATGGCTGCGCGAACCGCACGGTGCCGTCGCGCGAGGCGATCGGCAATGCGCTGACCGGCAACCTGTGCCGCTGCACCGGCTACCGGCCGATCGTCGACGCGGCCGAGCGCATGTTCGACGCGCCCGCGCCGCAAGCGCCAGTCGACGTAAAGGCGCTCGCCGACACGCTCGCGACGCTCGAACGCCGCGACACGTTTCAGTACGAGCACGCGGGCCAGCGCTTCGCCGCGCCGCGCACGGTCGCGGCGCTCGCGCGGATCAAACAGCAGGAACCGGCCGCGCGCCTGCTCGCGGGCAGCACCGACATCGGCCTGTGGGTCACCAAGCAGATGCGCGAGCTCGGCGACCTCGTCTACGTCGGACAGATCGCCGAGCTGCAAAAGCTCGAAACCAATGACGACTGGATCGAGATCGGCGCCGGCGTCAGCGTCGAAAAAGCGTATGCCGAGATCGCGAAGCAGTACCCGGAGCTGACCGAAATGTGGCAGCGCTTCGCGTCGCTGCCGATCCGCAACGCCGGCACGCTCGGCGGCAACATCGCGAACGGCTCGCCGATCGGCGATTCGATGCCGGGGCTGATCGCGCTCGGCGCGCGCGTGATCGTGCGGGGCGGCGACATCGAGCGCGAAATGCCGCTCGAAGACCTGTACCTCGCGTATCAGAAGAAGGACATGGCCGGGCACGAGTTCGTCGTCGGCCTGAAGGTGCCCGCGCGCGGCGGGGCGCGCGCGAACCTGCGCTTTCGTACCTACAAGCTGTCGAAGCGCTTCGATTCGGATATCTCGGCCGTCTGCGCGGCGTTCTCGTTCATCGCCGACGGCGACGCGATCCGCGAGCCGCGCATCGCGTTCGGCGGCATGGCCGCGACGCCGAAGCGCGCGCTCAATGCCGAAGCCGTGCTGCGCGACGCCGAATGGCACGAGGCGACCGCGCAGGCCGCGATGCTCGCGCTGGGCACCGACTACGCGCCGCTCACCGACATGCGCGCGAGCAGCGACTACCGCCTCGAAGCGGCGAAGAACACGCTGTACCGCTTCTGGCTCGAAACGCGCGCGCGGCAGCCGCTGCCGAAGAGCGCGCTCGACGTGCGCGCGGTCGCGCCGGCCGGCGCGAGCGCCTGAGCGCCGCGCGTCCCCGAGAATACGGAGAACACAACCATGAACCAGCAAGCCGAACCGTTCCTGAAAGAGGTTCAGGAACTCGACGACTTCACCCAGGTGCACGTGTCGCGTCCGCACGAGTCCGCGCATCTGCACGTAAGCGGCCGCGCGACCTACACCGACGACATTCCCGAGCTGGCCGGCACGCTGCACGCGGCGCTGGGACTGTCGTCGAAGGCGCACGCGAAGATCGTCTCGATCGCGCTCGACAAGGTGCGCGCGACGCCCGGCGTCGTCGCGGTCTTCACCGCCGACGACATCCCCGGCGTCAACGACGTCGGCCCGATCGTTCATGGCGACGATCCGATCCTCGCCGACGGCGTCGTGCAATACGTCGGCCAGCCGATGCTGATCGTGGTCGCGACGTCGCACGAGGTGGCGCGTCTCGGCGCACGGCGCGCCGAGGTGGTCTACGAGGAACTGCCGGCGGTGCTGAGCGCGCAGCAGGCGCGCGCCGCGAACCAGTTCGTGCTGCCGCCGATGAAGCTCGCGCGCGGCGACGCCGGCACGAAGATCGCGCGTGCCGCGCATCGCGCGGCCGGTGAGATGTGGCTCGGCGGCCAGGAGCAGTTCTATCTGGAAGGGCAGATCTCGTACGCGGTGCCGAAGGACGACGACGGCATGCACGTCTACTGCTCGACCCAGCATCCGACCGAAATGCAGCACCTCGTCGCGCACACGTTGGGCGTTGCATCGCATAACGTATTGATCGAATGCCGGCGCATGGGTGGCGGTTTCGGCGGCAAGGAATCGCAGTCGGCGCTGTTCGCGTGCTGCGCCGCGCTCGCCGCGTGGAAGCTGCTGTGCCCGGTCAAGCTGCGCCCGGATCGCGACGACGACATGATGGTGACCGGCAAGCGCCACGATTTCCACTACACGTACGAAGTCGGCTACGACGCAGAGGGCGTGATCGAAGGCGTCGCGGTCGACATGACCTCGCGCTGCGGCTTTTCCGCCGACCTGTCGGGCCCGGTGATGACGCGCGCGCTGTGCCACTTCGACAACGCGTACTGGCTGTCGGACGTCTCGATCGACGGCTTCTGCGGCAAGACCAACACGCAGTCGAACACGGCGTTTCGCGGCTTCGGCGGCCCGCAGGGCGCGTTCGCGATCGAGTACATCCTCGACAACGTCGCGCGCTCGCGCGGCGTCGATGCGCTCGACGTGCGCCGCCGCAATCTCTACGGCAAGACCGAACGCAACCAGACGCCGTACGGCCAGGTGGTCGAAGACAACGTGATTCACGAGCTGATCGACGAGCTCGAAGCGACCAGCGACTATCGCGCGCGCCGCAAGGAGATCGACGCATTCAACGCGAACAACGAGATCCTGAAGAAGGGCCTGGCACTCACGCCGGTCAAGTTCGGCATCGCGTTCAACGTCACGCACTTCAACCAGGCCGGCGCGCTCGTGCATATCTACACCGACGGCTCGGTGCTCGTGAACCACGGCGGCACCGAAATGGGCCAGGGGCTGAACACGAAGGTCGCGCAGGTCGTCGCGCATGAACTCGGCGTCGGCTTCAACCGGATTCGGGTGACCGCGACCGATACCAGCAAGGTCGCCAATACGTCTGCGACGGCCGCGTCGACCGGGTCCGACCTGAACGGCAAAGCCGCGCAGGACGCCGCGCGCCAATTGCGCGAGCGGCTCGCCGCGTTCGCGGCCGAGCGCTTCGGCGCGGGCAGCGTGAACCCGCGGGACGTGCGCTTCGCGCATGATCGCGTGATGGTCGGCGAGGTCGCCGTGCGGTTCGAGGAAGTGGTCGCGAAGGCTTATCTCGCGCGCATCCAGTTGTGGTCCGACGGCTTCTACGCGACACCGAAGCTCTACTGGGATCAGTCGAAGCTGCAAGGACGGCCGTTCTACTACTACTCGTATGGCGCGGCGGTATCGGAAGTCGTGATCGACACGCTGACCGGCGAAATGCGCGTGCTGCGCGCCGATGCGCTGCACGACGTCGGCGCCTCGCTAAATCCGGCGCTCGACGTCGGCCAGGTGGAAGGCGCGTTCATTCAGGGCATGGGCTGGCTCACCACCGAGGAGCTGTGGTGGGACGCGGGCGGCAAGCTGATGACGCACGCGCCCTCGACGTACAAGATCCCGACCGTCAACGACGTGCCGCCGGTTTTTAATGTCAGGCTGTTCAGGAACCGCAACGCGGAAGACAGCATCCATCGTTCGAAGGCGACCGGCGAGCCGCCGCTGCTGCTGCCGTTCTCGGTGTTCTTCGCGGTGCGCGACGCGGTGTCGGCGGTCGGCGGCCATCAGGTCAATCCGCCGCTCAATGCACCCGCGACCAGCGAGGAAATCCTGAAGGCGGTCGGCGCGGTGCGGGCCGCGACGGCGGCCGCGCGGCAGGCGTGATGGCGAGTGGCAAACGAGTTGGGAGCGCAATATGGAAGCACGCCTGAATTGTTCTCCGGGCGGGAGCGGACCCGAGCTTGCACCGCGGCCGGCGCCGATGCACATCGTGCTGTTCGGCGCGGGACACGTCGGCCATGCGCTCGCGCATCTGCTTGGCAGCCTGCCGTGCGTGGTCCAGTGGGTCGACGAACGCGACGAGCTGTTCCCCGACGAAACGCCGCCCAACGTGCAGGTCGAAGCGACCGACACGCCCGAGGCGATCGTCGACGCGGCGCCGCCCGGCGCGTGGTTTCTGGTGATGACGCACAACCATGCGCTCGATTTTTCGCTGGCCTCGCGCATCATGCGACGGCGTGATTTCAGCTACTTCGGCATGATCGGCTCGAACACGAAGCGCATGAAGTTCGAGCGGCGACTGCTCGAACGAGGCGTGGAGTTGGAGCGGCTCGCGGAGATGACCTGCCCGATCGGCGTCGAAGGGATCGTCGACAAGGCGCCCGCCGCGATCGCGATTGCGGTGTGCGCGCAACTGCTGCGACTGAGGACACGGCAGGCCGCGACGGTTCATGCTTTGGGGCAAGCCGTGAGCCACGTCCGCGCAACGGCGCAGATCACGGTTTAGGCCATACGGCGCAACGGGGGCTTGCGCGCGACCAGCTCACCCGACACCTCGGACATCAACGTCCTCAGCCAGCCGATATCGCTCGGCCGATCCGGCTGCGGATGCCATAACTGATAGCAGCGGATGCGCGGAAACGCGATCGGCACGTCGACGACCGCGAGCGGCAACATGCTCGCGTAGTGCATCGCGAAACGCCGCGTCGTCGTGAAGATCAGATCCGATTGCAGAAGCGTCTGCGCGACGAGGCCGAAGTAGGGCAGCGTCGCGACGATGCGCCGGCTCGCCTTCGCCCGCGCGAAGCCGGTATCGATCGCGCCGCCGCGCGCGCCGCTGTAGGGTGTCGGCGCGAGATGCGGCGCGGCCAGATAGGCTTCGCGGGTGAGCGGCTCGTGTGTCAGCGGATGGTCCGCGCGCATCATGCACACGACGGTATCGGCGAACAGGTCGCTGCGCTCGAAGCGCGGATCGGGCTTCGGCCAGTTGCCGATCACCAGATCGAGTTCGCCGGCGTCGAGCGCGGCCGAATGATCGAGCAGCGGCCCCAGCGATTCGATTTCGAGCCGCGCATGCGGCGCCGCTTCGCGAAACCGCGCGATCACGGTCGGCATGAAGAAGTCGTTCAGATAGTCGGGCGCGGCGACGCGAAAAGTGCGGCGCGAGCGGCCCGGGTCGAAATCGCCATGCGGCGTCGCGACGAAATCGACATCGCGCAACACGCGCTGCGCGGCCGCGAGCAGCGACTCGCCGTATTCGGTCGGCACCATGCCCGACTTGCCACGCACCAGAATCGGATCGCCGAGCGTGTCGCGCAGCTTGCGCAGCGCGGTGCTGATCGCGGGCTGGGTCTGGTTCAGCCGCAACGCGGTCTGCGTGACGCTGCGCTCGACGAGCAGCGTGCGCAGCACGCGCACGAGCCAGATATCGAGTGAGGCGGCGGTGTCGTCCATGATCGAAGCGTGGTGGCGCGGGCGCTGCCGATGAGCTCGCCGCGCGGCGCGCGCGTGGGGTGCGAAAGCTTAACCTTAGGCGCGTTTGCGCTTCGGCGGCATAGCGGGCACGGTATGGCCGGCATCAGCGCGACGCCTGCCGGCATCGATTCGTTCGGGCCGAAGCCGCAACGAGGGCGCGGCCCGCAGCGGCCGCCGTGTTATGCCGGTGTTGGTTTGTCCGGCAGCCCCCACGGTAGCGAACTGATCCGCTTCACCTCGCGCGATTCGAGCCAGTTCGGCGTGCGCGCACAGTACAGCACCATCGGCAGCGCGTCCTCGCCCCAGAACAGCTGATCGTTCAGACGAAACGTCGGCACGCCATAGACGCCGAGTTCGACCGCATCGGCGGTATTGCGCTGCAATTGCGCCTGCACGGCTTCGTCCTGGATCAGTTCCGGGCCGTCCGGCTTGCCGACGCGCTCGCACAGCTCGGCGAACGCTTCGTCGCTCGACGGATCGCGCCCCTCGCGCCAGATGAAGCGGAAAATCTCGCGCACGAATTGCACGTCGCCGTTCGCGGCGGTCGCGAGCAGCAGCGGCTTCATCGAATCGAACGGATGGGCGGGCGGCATTTTGTACGGAATGCCGAGCTGCTCCGCGCGGAACAGCGCGTGCCGGTACATGAAGGTGCGCTTGGCGGGCACGCTGTACGCGGAGCGCTGGCCCCAGTGGCGATACAGATCGTTCAGCACGACCGGCGTGAACGCGAAGTCGAAGCCGGGCCATTTGTCGTATTGCTCGAGCAACAGGTAGGTGAACGGCGAGACGAAATCGTAAAACCACTGCCGCTGTTGGGCGTCGATGCCAACGGTCATAAATGTCTCCCGGATTGCCTGTGTCGGACGACGCGGACGGTGCGTCCGTTACCTCATCAAAATTGTAGCGATCTTACGCGGTGCGGTCCCGGCTTGCATCGGTCGATATCCCCTGGTGGCGGCCGGTGGGCGTAGGTTCCGGCGGTATCGTCAGGGGCGCTCAGCCTTTGACTTTGTCGGCCGCCAGCTCGTCGACCTCGTCCAGCCCGCCCTGCGTGTCGCGGCTTTCCGTGAGCCGCCGCCGCACGAAGCCGATGTGCTCGCGCAGCACGTAGAACTGGTCCGCGTACGCGAGCGGCATCTTCATGCCGTTGACCGAGTCTTCGATCGCGTCGAGCCGCTCGATCAGCGACGCGCGTTCGGCCGACGCATGTTCGCCGAGCGCGCTGCGCTCGATCGCGATCAGCGCGCCATACCAGCGATAGATGCGCGATTTGACGCGCCACGCGTACAACCCGGGCACGATGCGCAGCGCCGGCACCAGCAGCACGATCAGCGGCACGATGATCACCAGCAGGCGGTCCGCGAGACTCGCGATCCAGAACGGCAGCGTTCGGTACAGGAAGCTCTTGCCCGACTTGTAGTAGCGCGCGGCGTCGTCCGAAAGCGGGAAGTCGTGCGCGAGCGGGGCGGGGAATTCGCCGGCGCGCTGCAACGTCGTCGCGCCGCCGTGCACCTCGCGCGCGGCTTCGATCAGCAGATCGGACAGCGCCGGATGCAACGAATCGCGCGCGATCAGCTCGGCGGTCGGCGCGACGATGCTGATCGAGTTCGCCGGCAGGTTCTTGCCGAGGTCGAAGGCGCCCATCGGCACCTTCAGCTGCGTCAGGTACGGAAAGCGGCGCGTGTACGCGTCGGCCTGCGAAAAATCGTAGAAGCGCACGTTCTGCGTGCGGTAGAGCTTGCCCATCACGGCCGGCTGCGCCGAGTCGCCCGCGAGGAAGGTCGCGTCGATCGTGCCGTCGATCAGGGCGTCGGCGGCGGCGTCGCCCGTTAGCGGCAGCAGTTGGGTCGGACCGCCCGGCACGATGCCGTTGGCCTTCAGCAGCGCGAGCGCGAGCTCGCGCGTGCCGCTGCCCTCGGGGCCGATCGCGAGGCGTTCGCCCTTGAACCCGGACAGCCAGTCGACGGGGGCGCCGCGGTAGAAGATCGCGAGCGGCACGTAAGCGACGCTGCCGAGCGACATCAGGCTTTTGTCCTTGTCCACCGCGGCGGGCGCGATGCCGCTCTGCACGAAGCCGACGTCGACGTCCGCGTTCGGGTCCAACAGCCGCTTCAGATTTTCCTGCGAGCCCTGCGAGGCCAGCACGTTCAGCGTAATGCGATTGCGCGCAAGGATCGTCTTGTACTTCTGCGCGGCGATCCAGAAGGTGCTGCCGACGGGACCGGCGCTAATCGTCAGCGTATTCGGCGGGGCGGGTTGGATCAGCCGCACGGCGGCCCAGATTGCGACGATCACGAGCAGCACGAGCGGGCCGAACGAGACCGCCAGGTCGCGCCACGAGATCGCGACAAAACGGGCGACGAGATGGGTAGGGCGGGTGCGGCCGGTGTCAGGCTTCATCGGATCATCTGAAAGCGGCGGTCGATCGGGCTCGAATGCGCGAAGGCGGCGTGGGCGGCGCGCGCCAGCACGCGTCGCGCCGATGGTACCTGAGATTGGCGCGGCCGCGAAACGCGTAGCCGCCCGTCACGCCGACAAACGCGTAACAAATGGTGAGCACCGCGGTGAACGCCGGCATGAGCGCTGGCATGATGCCCGTGCAAATTCTTGCGCGACCACGGTGCGTGTCTGCTTCTATCCGGCACGCATGACGCACCCGCTGTCGGCGCGCCACGCCGCGCGCTAAATCCTTTGCGCTTCTGTGCCGGCTAGATTAAATTGTGCATCGCTACCGCGATCCAACGTTTGCGGCGCGACCCCGGCAAGACGGACAAGAACCGGGTGCGTCGGCGGACGTCGCGGTTTGCCGGTTGCCGGTTGCCGGTAATCAGCCTCTCTCGCCTCTTGCACATCTTGTCACAGCCGTTGATGGCCGTCGCTCACGCGCGCGTTCGCGCGATGACGGCCGCCCGTAGTCGTAACGATGCCGCTTGTTCATGCGGTCCAATGTGAAGCCAAGGAGAAGAGAGCTATGAAGACGGTCGGTTTTCTGAAAGCACTGGGTCCGGTGGTGGCGATGGCGGTGGCGTGCAACGTCTACGCCCAAAACGCTCCGGCAACCGATACGGCGTCGGCGGCAGCCGCCGTCAAGGCCGGCAAGGCAGCGAATCACGAACTTGGCCGTAAGGTGCGCCACGCGCTGACGAAGACCCAGGGTCTCGACGTGTCGCACATCGCCGTGCGCGCGCGCGGCGGCGCAGTGACGCTGACCGGCTCGGTGCCGACCCAGGGACAGATCGATGCGGCCGGCGAAGCCGCCAAGGGTGTCGACGGCGTAATGTCAGTGTCGAACAAGCTCAAAGTGGTGCAGCAGTAAGCGGTACGCGTGCGCGCGGCGCCGCAAGGCCCGCGTCGCGCGGTGGTCAACCTGGAGGCTCTGGCATGATCGCCGGAGCTTTTTTTTCGCCGCCGGTTTTATGGCGTGGCACTCGCGAGGTTTGCGGGACCGCAGCAATGCGGCTTGCCGCACGCACAGGTCCTGATGGAGGCGCGGCCGTCGCGGATTCGTGCGCTGCGACACATTACCGACGCATCGCGAGGCGTACTGTGACCAAGAGGGAAGGGGGAGCCAAGGTCATGGAAACCACGCTGTTTCGCTATATCGATCTGCCGATCGGCGATCGCGCGGCATTCGAACTGGTGTGCGCGCGACACGGTTTCGCGCCCGCGCATTTCGACATCAGCGCGAGTGTGGCACCCGGTGAGCCGGCGCACGAGCGGGTCGTCACCGTGCGGCGCGGCAACTGGTCACAGTCGTATTACGACCGCCACGGTCAGTGGGTCAGGCAGTTCGAGGCGGATCTGACCTGCCGGTTTTTCAAATAGACACGGGTTGCGGCGTGCGCGCTCGACGCGTCTTCAGCGCCTCACGACAACACCAGCCGCACGCCGACCAGCGTCAGCGTCGCGGCGAGCAGATTGCGCAGCAGCGCGTCCGGCGCGCGCGAGGCCAGATAGCTGCCAATCGCGATGCCGGGTAGCGATCCCACCAGCAGCGACAGCAGCATCGACCAGTCGATCGAGCCGAGCAGGCAATGTCCGGCGCCCGCGAGCAAGGTCAGCGGCACCGCGTGCGCGATGTCGGAGCCGACGATGCGCGTCGTCGGCAGCATCGGATACAGCAGCATCAACACCGTCACGCCAATCGCACCCGCGCCCACCGACGTCAACGACACCAGCACGCCGAGGGTCGCTCCGGTCAGCATGGTCAGCGCGAGCGTGCGTGCCTGGCTCGGCGCGCGTTGCTTGCGCGCGCCGAGCGCCGCGAGCTGCGGACGGAACACCAGCGCGATCGCGGTAATCAGCAGCGCCGCGCCGAGCACGACCTGGATCAGCCGGCCCGCGCCAGGCGTATCCATTCCATAGCGATGCAGCAGGATCAGCGTGACGGTCGCCGCGGGCACGCTGCCGGCCGCGAGGCGCAGCGTGACCTGCCAGTCGACCGAGCCCTTCAGTCCGTGCACCAGCGTGCCGGTCGCCTTGGTTGCGGCCGCGTACAGCAGGTCGGTGCCGACCGCGGTGGCAGGGTGCACCTTGAACAGCAGGACGAGGATCGGCGTCATCAGCGAGCCGCCGCCGACGCCCGTCAGCCCGACCAGAAAGCCGACGAACAGGCCGGAGACGGAGTACAGCAGATCGATGTGGGGTAGAGCCATTGAACGGACAGCTGACGCAGCGCGGGTGAAAGGATGGGCGGCAAGGCCGGCGTACGCGCCGGGGCGGGTGGGTGCGGCGGCGTGCGGTGCGCTGCACGGCCGCGTCGGCCGGCGCCTCAGCGGCGAAAGGCGCTATTGTCGCAAAACTGCCGCGCCAGCGTGCGGCACTTGTTCAGGGGGAGCGCGTCGCGGCTGGCAGCGGGCTGCGTTCGGCGTGTACGGCGCTGATGTGCCGCATGGCGTGTGAGGTGCCGCTCAGAGCGCGCGGCGGATTTCGACGACGCCGAACGTCGCGAGCGTGAAGCCGACCACGCGATCGATCGCGACGCGTAGCCTGCTGCCGATCGCATGACGCGCGAGCGACACCATGGTCACCAGACAGCACCACCACGCGATCGAGCCGGCGAACACACCGCCGACCGTCGTCAGCGCGATGGCCGGCGAGAACGCGCCGCGCGGTGCGAGCGTCGTGAATAGCGCCGCGAACATGATGACGGTCTGCGGATTGGTCAGCGTCAACAGCAGCGCGCTCGCGTACGCACGCAGCGCGCCGGCGCGGCCGATCTGCGCGAGCTTGCCGTTGCCGTTGCCGTTGCCATTGCCGTCGGCGGTTTCAGCGGGCTGCTTCTGCAGCAGCGCGCGCACGCCGAGATACAGCAGGAACAGGCCCGCGAGCAGATGCAGCGGGCGGTCGTACGCGAGCATGAACTGAGAAATGCCGACGAGGCCGAGCGCCGCGATCAGCCCGTAGGCCGCGTCGCCGCTGGCGATGCCGAAGCCGATCGCGAGTCCCGCGCGCGGACCGCCGCTCAGCGTTCGGCGGATGCACAGCATGCCCATCGGGCCGACCGGCGCGGCGATCGCGAGGCCGACGCCGGCGGCCGTGAAAAACAGACTGGTGGTGGACATGGGCAGGTTATCGAGCGTTGTTCTGGTTGGGGCGGTCGCCTGCGGGCAGCCGGCGCACCCGCCAGCATAGCCAGACCGGAAATCGCGGGCAAGGGCGGGGATGGGTGAGACTCGACGCGCGATGACTCGCTTCAGCGCATCGGCCAGCATGGCGATGAAAGCTAACATCGCCGCGCTCGCTTACAACGGCTCTTTTGTCAGAAAAACAAAAATGCCGCTCAGTTGCTTAACTGAACGGCATTGCGGCTCAATGCCGCTTTTTTTGTTTGGTCGTGATATCGGGAAAAAATCGCCTAAAAATGAGATGGCCAGAGCAATCGTTAATATCTGTCAATGAAGTTTTGTCTCAAATTAAAATCATTGACCGTGCCACCGTTTAGATGCTTAATTCGCCGGGTGTTTTCTGGAAAATCAAAAGAGGTCAAATGGGACAACAGAAACAGGCAGGTGCCGCGGGCGAGGAAGAGTGCCAAGTTTGTCGTGTCACCTATTCAATATACGCAAACTTCCCGCCAATGCCATCTGCAATGGCGATGAACGTCGAAACTGGCGAATGGTTTCCGCAGGATAGGCTTCGGTCGTATTCGAACGGTTACGAAATGGCCGACGCCCTGGGTTATGCATGGGCGTGCGATTGCCGCGGTCGCACGGCGGCCTCAGCGCTGTTTATATTGCCTCTAGCGACGGTAGGCGAATAGTCGGCGAGCGGTCTGCCGATGATACGGGCGGTGGCATTCGCGGCGCACATATCGACCACTTCAGTGGTCCCGGAAGCGCGGCGACGCGCGCATGGCAAGCATCGGGAGGGGATCTCCAAAACGCCCGTGTCAAATTCCTGGGTTATTAAATGAAAAAAGCTTTTCCTCTCGTGTTGTTTTTTCCATTTGTCTCTTTCGCGCTAGATGGGACGGGATCGGTCGATTTTGATTCGGCAATCATTCCGCTATTGAATAAAAACTCCGTTTTGAAAGGGCTCGTGCTTTGTAACTTCGATATCGTTGGCGATCCGATGGGGACGCGAATCGGCGACATTCAATCGAAGGCTCTAGGAGGAGATAGAATCGGGCCTTACTCAATGTGGGCAAATTGGCACGGGAATTCAGGTGTAAAGCCGGTGATTCTCACTATAAATACGCACACTGATTTTATCGACGCGCGCGGGAAGAAGGTGGGAGGCGATTTGAAAAAGGCGATTCGCATTCAAGAATACATCGAGAGTGTAACGATAGAGCCGCCGGAAAAAGACCAGCCGGAATCTGTCCCCGGTGGACTAAAGCACAGTATCGAGCCACAGACGTGCTCGGAAAAAAATGGCCAACGCGGCAGATAGCGCGATGCTGCCTCGTTCAGGCGGGGCTTCACGCAGCCGGGTCACGCAGACAAGCGGCACCACGCGACTGAGCATAGGGTCGACATCCTGAACGGTGCCGGCGCCGAGAGCGAATTATTCAGGCCTGACTCGCTATCGTGTCACGACAAGCGCACGGGAGGGAGTACATGGGGATTGACTGACCATCAAGGTCACAGCATCGCCGCGCCCCGTGTAAACCGGTTTTGCCAGAAAACGAAAATGCCGCTCAGTCGCTTAACTGAACAGCATTACGGCTTAATGCCGATTTTTTTTGTTTGACCGTTATATCGGAAAAATTCGCCTAAAAATGAGATAGCCCGGGCAATCGTTAATATCTGTCAAAAAAGTTTTATCTCAAATTAATGTCGTTGACCGTGACCACGTTTAGGTGGTTAATTCTCCGAGTGTTCTCTGGAAAATCAGAAAAGGTCAAATGGGACGACAGAAACAAGATGGTACCGTGGGCAAGGAAGAGTGCGAGCTTTGCCGTATCACCTATTCAATATACTCAAACTTCCCACCAATGCCGTCCGCAATTGCGCTGAACGCCGAAACCGGCGAATGGTTTCCGTTCGATAGGCTGAAGTCGTATTCAAACGGTTACGACATGGCTGAAGCCCTGGGTTACGCATGGGCGTGCGATTGTCGAGGGCGTAAAGCAACGCCAGCGCTGACTTCGAAGGTTCGCACTGGCGTGTTGGCAGTACAGTCCGAAGCTGCACGGCACGACGAACAGTTCACACTTCACGATGCGAACGGCAGGCCGCTCGCCAGTACCTATTACACCGTGCGTCTTTTGTCAGGCGCTTTGCATCGCGGCACCACTGATTCTCAGGGACGCACCGAGCGATACGAAACAGAAGGTGCTCAATCCATGCATATCTATCTTGGTCATAGAGAGGTGGCGTAATGCCTGATGCGCTTGGAACGGCAGTAACAAACACGGTCCCGAATTCATGCGTAGTTGTCCAATCGGATAGGCTTTGCAAACCTTGGGTTGCGTCAAGCCAGATTTCAACCTTCTTGGCGGTATGGGAGAGCGGCAGATTGAACGGCATAACACGAATTTTTCATTCGGATCGCTCACACATCGACGTGCCTGTTTCAGAGGGCTTTATTCTGGTTGTCTATCCCGATGATCGCGGAAATCCTACGGTGGGTTGCGGCCATCTTGTCTTGCCGGAAGACAATCTGCCCCTCGGGCAGACAGTATCAGTTCAACGCGCCAGAGAGTTTTTGAAGAAAGATTTGAGGCGAACAGAACGGGCCATAAATGCAAAGGTGCATGTACCGTTGTTTCAATATGAGTATGATGCATTGGTGAGCATTTCTTTTAATGCTGGAGCAGGCCATGCTGCGGACGAATTGACGCATCGCGTAAATCAGGGGGACTACCGAAATATTCCGAATTACATAAAAGGATTTCGCTGTTCCTCGAGCTTGCACCAACGCCGGGAAACGGAGGCTAGAGCCATAGCGTTATACACATTTCGTTGTCCGCGCCGCCCGCGCCAGCAAGCCGTTTACATTCAATGACTTGGAGGCTGGGCTTGTAAACTTTGGCCGAATCGCGTCTACTCTTGCAATTTGGGCGGGCGCGTGACGAAGGCTGCACAGCAGTGGATCGAGCAGGAATTTGCGGGGCTGGACCTTGGCGACGCCCGCCTGGACAGGAGGGCAAAGAAATTGATGGAACGACTTGCGGCCAATCCGACGGCCAGTATCCCGCAGGCGTGCGATAGCTGGAGCGAGACGTGCGCAGCGTACCGTTTTTTGCGCAATACGGATGTGGCCTGGGAAGTCATACTGGAGCCGCATTGGGCGAGCACGCAGGAACGCATGCGCAGCCAGTCGGTGGTGCTGTGCATCCAGGACACGACCGAGCTTGATTTCAACGGCCAGGACATCGACGGGCTGGGGCCGTTGAACTACGAAGCAAGGCGCGGGCTGTACTTGCACCCCACCTATGCGGTGACGACCGAACGCGAACCGCTGGGCGTGCTCGACGCGTGGATGTGGGCGCGTGAGGAGCTTGATGCCGATGGCGTTCGTCCTGGTCCGAAAGAAAGCACACGCTGGGTCGAAGGCTACGAGCGCGTGGCGGAAATGGCGCCGGACATGCCGCACACGCGACTGGTGTACGTGGCCGACCGCGAGGCCGACATGGTGCAAATGATGCGCCGGGCCAGCGAGCTGGGCACGCCGGCGGACTGGCTGGTGCGCGCCAAACATGACCGCTGTTTGCCCGGCGGCGACGGCGCCAGGCTGTGGGCGAGTACAACCAGCGCTGAGCCCTTGGGTGAAATCACCTTCGTGACCGGCGCCCGCGAGACTCAGAAGAGTCGCACCGTGCGCCAGCAACTGTGGGCTCGCGAAGTCGAGATCGCGGACGGCGAGCGCGGCAAGATCAAGGTTCACTGCGTAATCGCACGCGAAGTCGGGGCGCCCGCTGGCATCAAGCCGATTGAGTGGCGTTTGCTGACCAACCGAGCCGTCGCAACCCAAGAAGAAGCGGTCGAACTGATCAATTGGTACCGGGCGAGATGGGAAATCGAAATCTATTTCCATGTCCTCAAGAATGGCTGCGAAGTCGAGACCCTGCAATTGGCCGCTGTCGACCGGATTGAGCGCGCGCTGGCCTTGTTCCTGGTGGTGGCTTGGCGCGTGACGTATTTGATGCGCAAAGGCCGAACCTGCCCGGATCTGGATGCCGCCTTGTTCTTCGATCCGGACGAAATTCGTGGCGCCCATCTGCTGGCAAAAAAGAAGATGCCGGCGACGCCGCCCACTGTGAATGAGGTCGTGCGGCTGATTGCGCAAATCGGTGGTTTCCTCGGCCGAAAGAGTGACGGTGAGCCGGGCGCCAAGACCATCTGGCGAGGGCTCGATCAGGTACTCGCTGCCGCTGACACGCTACGCGCGCTCCGCGAAGGGCTCGGCTAATGACTTCTGTATAACGCTATGGGCTAGAGCATTCTCTGAAGGTGTATATGATGCATCCCATTAGAATAATAGCTGTGCCGCTTGTCCTGATTTCGACATTGCCTTTTCTTGACTCAATTGTGCTGGGTAAAACAATTTACTCGGTGCGGTTTGACTACAAAAAAGCAACGCCATCATCGGTTTATTTTACTGGGAAATCGCGCGAAGAAATTGACCGCCTTTGCAAGACCGGTGAGCACGCGTCAACTGCCGATATCGCTGCATGCAGCCAAAGGAATTTCGAACAAATTTCCGCGCAATTGAATTCTACGATTAAACCGTTGGAAGCTGAGTTGAGGAAAGGCGATGTTGATTTGAAAGCCGATAACAATCCTGTTGCATTGCCTTATTTTGAGAAAGGACAAAGGGCATGGGTCCAGTATCGCGATAACCAGTGTTACGCTGAGACCTATTCATTAGGCGAAGCGTCGATGCGTTATATGACGTTTTGGGATTGCATGGCGCGCTTAACGAAAGAGCGGATAAGCGATCTGAAGAGCGCGGAAGACTAACGAAAGGCACCCTCGCCTCAAATACGTAGCCCCGCTTTGCGGGGCTTTCCATTCGGGCGTCAAGTGTGCTTGTTTCTGCGTCGCTTCGGCATCATCGAGTGGCACGCCTTGGCGATCACACGCATTGCTGAAAATCTGTGAAGCCGCAGTGTGGCGCTGGTACGTGAAGCAGTTCGAGCCGTGGAGGATCAGCCGGAAGCGTGAGCCCCCGCAGATGCGCTTCGTCGATGCGTGGCGGCGCACGCCGGCGACAAATGTGCGATAGAGACCGAAGCCTGGCGCCATTCAACACGTTCGAGCCGTTCCGCAAGCGCCAGAAATCCCTCCACAGTTTTCAACGATCAACCATAATTTCCCCCACCCCCAACCCACGAATCCGCTGCCCCGATGTGGCAAATCGATCAGGTGACGCTGCGCTTGTTCATCGCCGTGTGCGAGGAAGGCACGATCGCGCGCGCGGCCGAGCGTGAGTTCATCGCGCCGTCGGCGGTCAGCAAGCGGCTCGCCGATCTCGAAGCGCTCGTCGATGTCGCGTTGCTGTCGCGCAGCCAGCGCGGCGTGCGCGCCACCGCCGCCGGCGAAGCGCTGTTGCGCCACGCGCGGCTCATCATGCGCGGCCACGAACGCCTGCAGGCCGAGCTCAGCGAGTACGTGGCCGGCGCGCGTGGGCATGTGCGCGTGCTCGCCAACGTGTCGTCGATGGTGGAGTTTTTGCCCGAGGCGTTGTCGGCGTTTCTGCAGGCGAATCCGGCGATTCGCGTCGACGTCGAGGAGCGCGTCAGCGCGGACATCGTGCGCGGACTCGAAGAGGGCGTGGCCGATCTGGGCATCTGCCGCGACACGGTGCCGCTCGGCAGTCTCGACACGTTGCCGTATCGCGCCGACCATCTCGCGCTGATCGTGCCGCGCGCGCATCCGCTCGCGGGCGAGGCGCAGATCGGCTTCGAGCAGACGCTCGGGTTCGATCATCTGGGGCTCGCATCGAATGCGTCGGTCAATGCGCTGATGCAGCGCATCGCGCTGGAGAAGGGCAGCGAGTTGAATTACCGCACCTATGTATCGACGTTCGACGCCGCCTATCGCTTCATCCAGGCGGGTCTCGCGGTCGCGATCCTGCCGCGCGAGGCGCTGCCGCGCCATGCGGCCGACGAGTACGGCATCGTCGCCGTGCCGTTGCGCGAGGCTTGGGCCGCGCGGCGCTTCGTGATCTGCATGCGGGATCGCGCGGCGTTGACGCTGGCGGCCGCGCGATTGCTCGAGCATCTGCTGAGCGCCAGATAAGACGGGCGACACGCCTCGTCACCCGCGCCTTCGCCACCTCCCCAGACAAACCCCTAAGCATTTCACCCAGGCGAGCGCCAAAGCCCGCCCCATCGGCCTGAGCGGCCATCGCGAGCGGCGATGGTGTGCTTCGTCAAAGCAGACTTTGCCGCGCGTCGTCACGCGGGCACGCTGTGACCCAGTCAGCGCATCACTTCCATCCAAGGGGCCTCTGAAGCCCGCGTCCACGACCAGGATTCCAACCAATGAATGAAACCCGCGAGCGCGTCGTCGTGACCGAAGTCGGTCTGCGCGACGGTCTGCAAAGCATTGCCCGCATCATGTCCACCGACGACAAGCGGCGCTGGATCGACGCCGCCTACGCGGCCGGCGTGCGCCACATGGAAGTCGCGTCGTTCGTGCCGGCGAAGCTGCTGCCGCAAATGGCGGACGCCGTCGACGTAGTCGCCCACGCCCGTAGCTACGACGATCTCAGCGTGAGCGCGCTCGTGCCGAACCTGAAGGGCGCGCAGCACGCGCTCGAGGCTGGCGTAGAGCGCATCGTCGCGCCGATTTCGGTGAGCGCCGCGCATAGCGTCGCGAACGTGCGCAAGACACCCGCCGAGATGATCGACGCGTTCGCCGCGATGCGCGAGCTGATCGATGGCGCGTCCCCGGCAGGTGGGCGCCGCGTCGAGTTGATCGCCGGTTTGTCGACGGTGTTCGGCTGCACGCTGCAGGGCGCCGTGCCGTACGCGGATATCGCCGCGATCGCGCGCGCCGCGGTGCAGGCCGGCGCCGACGTGATCGCGCTCGGCGATACGACCGGCGAAGCGACGCCGCGTCAGGTCGGCGAGGTCATCGAGCTGGTGCGCGACGTCGCGGGCGACAGGCTGCGCTCGCTGCATTTCCACGACACGCGCGGCCTCGGGCTTGCCAACACGCTGGTCGCGCTGCAGCACGGGATCCGCGAGTTCGATGCGTCGCTGGCTGGTCTCGGCGGCTGTCCGCATGCGCCGGGCGCAACCGGCAACGTCAATACCGAAGACCTCGTGTTCATGCTCCACAGCATGGGCTACGACACCGGTATCGACATCGCGCGGCTACTCGCATCGCGCGCGGTGCTGGCGCAAGCGCTGCCGGGCGAGCCGCTGTACGGCTATCTCGCGCGAGCGGGATTACCGAAACAGTTCGCGCACGCGCAAGCGGTCGCGCGCGACTCCGCCAGCTACGCCGAATCTTTGCGTTGTCCCCATTCTTCCGTTCCGCAGGTGCCGCAATGACTCCGCTTTCCTCCGCTACTTCAGCTTCGTCGTCGACGTCCTCGCCGCAGCCGGGTACCTTGCCGCTCGCGGGCATCCGCGTGATCGAGTTGTCGCATATGGTGATGGGTCCGACCTGCGGCATGATTCTCGGCGACCTCGGCGCCGAAGTGATCAAGGTCGAGCCGCCGCGCGGCGACAGCACGCGCCGGCTGCTCGGCACCGGCGCGGGCTTTTTCCGCACCTTCAATCGCAACAAGAAGAGCGTCGCGCTCGATCTCGACAGTGAAGCCGGTCTCGCCGCGCTGAAGCAACTCGTCGATAGCGCCGACGTCTTCGTCGAAAACTTCAAGCCCGGTCGCATGGCGAGTCTCGGCCTCGATTACGCGACGCTGCGCGAGCGCAATCCCAGGCTGATTTACGTGTCCCACAAGGGCTTTCTCAATGGTCCGTACGACCATCGTCTGGCGCTCGACGAAGTCGTGCAGATGATGGCGGGCCTCGCGTACATGACCGGTCCGGTGGGCCGTCCGCTACGCGCGGGCAGCTCGGTCAACGACATCATGGGCGGCATGTTCGGCGCGATCGGCGTGCTGGCGGCGCTGCACGAACGGCACGCGAGCGGCCGCGGCAAGGAGGTGCAGAGCGCGCTGTTCGAGAACTGCGTGCTGCTCTCGGCGCAGCACATGCAGCAGTTCGCGGCGACCGGCGTGGCCGCCGCGCCGATGCCCGAGCGCATCAGCGCCTGGGCCGTCTACGACGTGTTTACGCTCGCGCACGGCGAGCAGATGTTCATCGCCGCGACCGGCGACGCGCAGTGGCGCGCGCTGTGCGCGATTCTCGAACGCGATGATCTGCTCGCCGATGCGCGCCTCGCGACCAACAACGACCGCGTGCTCGCGCGCGGCTGGCTGCTGCAGACGCTCGGCGAAAGCCTGAGCCGTTTCGACGGCGCGACGCTCGTGCCGCTGTTCGAGCGCAATCACATTCCGTTCGCGTCGATCACGAAGCCCGAGGAGTTGTTCGACGATCCGCACCTGAATGCGAGCGGCGGCCTCGTGCCGCTGACGCTCGACGACGGCAGCGAAACCGCGATGCCGTTGCTGCCGATTTCGCTCGACGGTGCGCGTCTCGGCCCGCGTCGGCCGATCGCGAAGATCGGCGAGCACACCGTCGAGGTGCTGCGCGAACTCGGGTTCGACGACGCGCGGATCGCGGAGCTCGGCGATGGCATGGAATCGCGGGCGCCGCGCGCGGCTGCGTGAGCGTCGTGCCGCGCTTGACCCGCTGCAGCGGGCAATAGACCAATAATTCTGGAGACAGACGATGAAATCGTCGCATCAGGCGATGTACTCAACGGCGCTCGGCGATGCCGGCGCGCTCGACGGCTCACCCACGGACGCGGGCGCGGATGCGGCAGGCTCGGACCGCGCCGGCGCGATCGCGCTCGACGGCGCGCGCATTTCCGCGCGGCTCGACCGGCTACCCGCGACCCGCACGATCTGGCAGCTCGTGATGCTGCTGAGCTTCGGCATGTTCTTCGAACTCTACGACCTGATGTACTCCGGCTATATCGCGCCGGGACTCGTGCACAGCGGCCTGCTGACGGCCACGACGCGCGGCCTGTTCGGCACGAGCGGCGTCGCGAGTTTCATCGCCGCGCTGTTCGCGGGCCTGTTCATCGGCACGGCGGCGTGCGGCTTTCTCGCCGACCGCTTCGGCCGGCGCGCGATCTTCACCTGGTCGCTGCTGTGGTACACGGCGGCCAACGTCGTGATGGCGTTCCAGCACACGGCGCTCGGATTGAACTGCTGGCGCTTTATCGCGGGAGTCGGCATCGGCGTCGAGATCGTCACGATCGGCACGTATATTTCCGAACTTGTGCCGAAGCACATTCGCGGGCGCGCTTCGGCGTGCTCGCAGGCGGTCGGCTTCTGCGCGGTGCCGATCGTCGCGTTCCTGTCGTATCTGCTGGTGCCGCAACGCCTGTTCGGTCTCGACGGCTGGCGTGTGGTCGTGCTGATCGGCGCGATTGGCGCGATCGTGGTGTGGTGGATTCGCCGTGGCTTGCCGGAGAGCCCGCGCTGGCTCGCGCAAAAAGGCCGCCTCGACGAAGCCGACGCGGTGATGACGCGTCTCGAAGCACGCGTCGCGCGCGAGTATCGGCGCCAATGCGGCCTGCCGTTGCCCGAGCCCGCGCTGCCCGAACCGGTGCGCGCGCGGGCCGCGTTTCGCGATCTGCTGGTGCCGCCGTATCGTAAGCGCACGCTGATGCTGATCATCTTTCACGTGTTCCAGACGATGGGCTACTACGGCTTCGCGAACTGGATTCCGACGCTGCTGATGAAGCAGGGCATCACGGTGACGACGAGTCTGATGTACGCGAGCATCATCGCGATCGCGGCGCCGCTCGGGCCGTTGCTGGGGCTGCTGATCGCCGATCGCTTCGAGCGCAAGACCGTCATCGTCTGCATGGCGGCGGTCAACGTCGTGTGCGGACTCGCGTTCAGCCAGGCGCGCGAGACGGTGCTGCTCGTGAGTCTCGGCGTGTGCCTCGTGCTCGCGGGCAACATCATTTCATACAGCTATCACGCGTACCAGGCCGAACTGTTTCCGACCGGCATCCGCGCGCGCGCGGTCGGCTTCGTTTACTCGTGGAGCCGGATTTCGGCGATGTTCTCGGCGTTCGTGATCGCCGCCTGCCTCGGTCGCTTCGGCGTGAACGGCGTGTTCGTGTTCATCTCGGGGGCAATGGCGATCGTCATGGTCGCGATCGGTACGCTGGGACCGAAGACGCGCGATGTCGCGCTCGAGGATCTTTCGAAGTAGCTAGGGCCTGTTCACGCTAATAACGGGCCAGCCCCTTGAAGGTTTTTTTAAAACAGGGGAACGTGCCTTTCCGCCCGTATTGCGGCGTCGGTCGTCGCTTGTTTGGCTCGGCCAAACGGCGCTCCTCTCTCCTTGCACTACGCGCGGAAAGGCACGTTCGCAAGCCCGTTATTAGCGTGAACAGGCCCTATGAGTCCTGGCGAGTCTCGTCGTTGCTCGACAGCCGGTCCGATACGTTGCCGAGCAGCAGCGCGAGCAGCACCACGCCGATCATTGCGAACAGGAACCCGCCGATCATCGTGGCAAGTATCAGCGTGATCCATGAAATGCCGTCCATGTATGCGGTTCCAGCGCGTTTGTCGGGGGCATCGTAACCCGTTCAGAACCACTTTTATGTGCGCTTGCCCGCCGTAAACCTGTCAGGCGACGCCGAACTATCGTAGCGTCGTGCCATTACGCGGCGCGTTCTCGACGGGTGTCACAGTCGTTGCATAGGGATGGCGGACTTCGTTCGCTGTCCCCAACCCCCTTTGCGGAAACCTCGTAGTCCATTTCCGCAATCGATTGGCGGAAATGCACCCGCTCGCACCCGACTTATTCCGCCATTGGCCCATCTATTGCGGGGACGCTAAAGTCGTCCGATACCCGTGTTTCAGGTTTGAAACGTTAATCGCCACGTTAATATTCCCGCCATCAATAAAAATAGATTAAATAATCTGTTCTGGCGCGTTGAGTGCTTGCATTGGACGGCCGAAGGGTCGGTTGCGCGGCGCTTGCGCGGATCGTCAGGGGAAGTTGTCGATGCAGCCGGACCCGCTGGGTAGGGCCGGGGGTGTTTCACTCATCGATAGCCCATTCCGGCAAAAAATATCTTTTAAAATGCCGCTTCGGTGGGTACATAAGGCGGGACACGCCGCTTTTCGAGTAGCCGCGCAGTGTGCGCTGGCGTACGCATTCATTTTTTAAATTGCATTAAGATTTGCGAGTGCATATTCAACCATATGCGGTTAGACGATTAATCCAGTGAAAAGACGGTCGTTTCGGTATTGTGCCGAATTGCACTGGCCGATCACGTATTCATAGTGCCAATATGTCTGCACTTTCGGACATGACGGCAGAGCGCCGGAGGCCGTCGCTATGATGCATTGCGCGGAGTTCGCATCGTGCGTGATCGTAAAAGGTGTAGTAGATCGTTTTCTGTCGAGAGGATGACTATGACCTGCGCGAGTCTCGAGTCTGCAATGCTGCGCTGGGTGCATGCTCCGAACAAGGGCGTGCGTCGTGTCGCGATTCTGTTGTTCAACGACTGCTCGCTGCAAGGGGCGGGCGTGATCGCCGAGGTGTTCCAGGCTGCCAACGAACTCGCCACTTCCGGTTCGGGCGCGTGGCTGTACGACGTATCGTTCTTGTCCGCCGGCGGCGGCATGGTGACTTCGTCGTCGGGTTTGCGCGTCTGGACCGACGGACTCGACGCGCGCCATTACGGCGGCTTCGACGCGCTCTATGTGGCGGGCGGCAAGGGCGCGGCGTCGGCGGCGCGCGATGAGCGTCTGCTTGGTTGGCTGCGGCGCGTGCGTCGCAACACCGCGATGATCCGGCCGATCGCCGAAGGGCGCGCGGTGCTCGACGCGGCGGCCCTGCCCGAGGACAAGGACGGGAGCGACCCGCGCCAGCCGGCCTTGGCCAGAAATGGCGCGGGCTCGGCGGAGCAGGGCGTCGTCGACCTTAACGACCGGCTGGAATCGATGCGCAGCGCGCTCGCGATGATCAAGCGCGATCTGGGCAACGCGACCGCGCGCTCGGCTGCCGAGCGGCTGCTGTCCGACTCGTGCACGAACCTCGCGCCGCTGCTCGGCGAGGACGGCGGCATGAGTCCCGGCGACAAGGTTCGCGCGGCGGCGCGCTGGCTGCAGGAAAACTGCCAGCAGGCGATTTCGATTGCGGATGCCGCGCAGTTCGCGGCGATGAGCGAGCGCAACTTTCTGCGCCGCTTCAAGATGGAAATGGGTATCACGCCGTCGAGTTTCCTGTTGCACGAGCGCCTCGCGGTGACGTGCAGCCTGTTGACCGAATCGGAATTGCCGGTCGACAAGATCGCCCGGCGCACCGGGATGGGCAACGGCGACCGGCTCGCGAAAGTGTTTCGCAAGCGGATGAGGATTTCGCCGACCGAGTTCAGGATTCAAAGCCGCCGCATGGCAGGCGCGTAGCACCGACGGAGCCAGCCCGGTAACCGCGCGTGACAGGCGGGGACGGGTCCGTTGTTCGTCGTACCTTGCAGATCGAAAAGGATTGCCGATATGTTGACGCAGGCAGGTGTGAGCGCCCGATCCGTCGAGCCGAACGGCGCAAGCGCCGGGGTTGCTGGCGCGCGCTGCGCGCACATCGTCCCGGTCATTCTCGCGGGCGGCTCGGGCACGCGGCTTTGGCCGGTGTCGCGCGAAAACTTTCCGAAGCAGCTGATCGACGTGGTCGGCTCCGACTCGCTGCTGCAGGCGACCGCGCGGCGCCTCGAGAGCTTCCCGGCGGGCTGGAGCGTCGACGCCTCGCCGATCGTCGTGTGCGGCGAGGAGCATCGCTTCGTGATCGCCGAACAGTTGCATGAAAACGGCGTCGACGCGCGTCTGATCGTCGAGCCCGCGCGCCGCGACACGGCGCCCGCGCTGACGCTCGCGGCATCGCTCGCGTGCGCGGCCGGCGACGACGCGATCCTGATCGTGATGCCGGCCGACCACGCGATCGCGGACGTGCCTGCCCTGCAGCGCGCGCTAGCGTGCGCGGCGCACCACGCGAGCGAGGGCGCGATTGCGACGCTCGGTGTGCCGCCGACGCGTCCCGACACCGGCTTCGGCTATATCCGGATCGGCGCGGCATTGGCCGCTGGCGGCCACACGATCGACGGTTTCGTCGAGAAGCCCGCCGAGGAAATCGCGAGGCAATACCTGGCGGCCGGCACCTACTGGTGGAATAGCGGCATCTTTATCGTGCGTGCGCGCGTGTGGCTCGATACGCTCGCGGCGCTGCGGCCCGACATGCATGCGCCGTGCGCAACCGCGTTCGCGAGCGGCAAGCAGGACGGCGACGTATTCCGGCCATCGCACGACGCGTTCCTCGACGTGCCCGCCGATTCGATCGACTACGCGGTGATGGAGCGTTTGACCGAACCGGCGCCGGCGCAAGACGACAGCGCGAGCAACGTCGAAGCGCAAGGCGCGGCACAGAACGATATGCAAGCTCAAAGTCGAGCCGCGGTCATTCCCCCCGGCGTCGTGGTCCCGCTCGAAGCCGGCTGGTCCGACCTCGGCTCATGGGACGCGGTATGGGCCGCGATGGAGAAGGACCCGAACGGCAACGCCGGGCGCGGCCGCGTGGCGTTCGAAGGCGCGGTGTCCTGCTATGCGCATTCGGAAGGGCGGCTCGTCGCGTGCGTCGGCACCGCGAACGTCGTCGTGGTCGAGACCGCGGACGCGGTGCTCGTGGTGGATCGCTCGCATGTGCAGGACGTCAAGGGGCTCGTGTCGCGCATCAAGGCGCAGCATGCGCCGGAGGCCGACGCGCATCGCAAGGTGCGGCGCCCGTGGGGCTTCTACGACTCGATCGATCGCGGCGAGCGCTTCCAGGTCAAGCGCATCGTCGTGACGCCCGGCGCAAAGCTGTCGCTGCAACTCCATCATCATCGCGCTGAGCATTGGGTGGTCGTGCGCGGCACCGCGCTCGTCACGCGCGGCGAAGAGCAGTTCCTGCTCAGCGAAAACGAATCGACCTACATTCCGCTCGGCACGCGTCACCGGCTCGAAAACCCCGGCAGGGTGCCGCTCGAAATCATCGAAATCCAGTCGGGTACCTATCTCGGCGAAGACGACATCGTGAGGTTTGACGACAACTACGGCCGCTGCCCGTAGGCAGCCCATGCACGCCCCTTTTTGCATACAGGAACGGCAGAACGAGGTAAGTAAAATGCGCAAGTTTCAGGATCTGCTCGCGCGGATTTTCGATGTCGCTCTGGTATTGGCGGGTGCGACCGTGGCGTCGCGGATCCGCTTTGATTATCTCGGCCAGTCGGGTTTCTACTGGGCGCTGGTGATGTTTTCGGCTGCGTTCGCGCTCGCGATCTTCCCCGCGTTCGGCCTCTACGAATCATGGCGCGGCCGCTCGAAGCTCGGGCTCGCCGGTCAGGTGTCGCTCGCGTGGCTGATCGTGCAGGCCTGCGCGCTCGTGCTGATGTACTCGTTGCATCGCATCGATATCGTGTCGCGGCTGTGGTTCTCGTACTGGACCGCGGCGACGGGTGGCCTGCTGATCGCGAATCGGGTGATCGCGCACGCGGTGCTCGCGCGGGCGCGCGGCGCGGGTATGAACCTGCATCAGGTGGCGATCGTCGGCAGCGGTTCGCAGTGCGATGCGCTCCTGCGCCGCATCGAGTCGGCGCCGACCGCGGGCTTTCGCGCGACCGCCGTCTACAACACGCGCCCGGACGACTCCGGCGTGACGAATCCGCGCGTGCCGGTGTTCGATCGCGTCGATCTGCTGGCCGACTACATCCGCACCAACGACGTGCACGAGCTATGGCTGATGCTGTCGCTGTCCGAGGAGCCGCTGATCTGCGCGCTGATCGACGAGTTCCGCGACGACCTCGTGAATATCCGCTTCATGCCGGACGTGCGCAGCCATGCGCTGTTCGAAGGCAGTGGCGTGGTCGATCTGCTCGGCGTGCCGGCGATCAATCTGGTCGCCTCGCCGCTGTCGGCCAACGCGATGCTGAAAAAGGAAGTCTTCGACCGGCTGTTCGCCGCGGCCGCGATCATTGCCCTCGCGCCGCTGCTGCTTGGCATTGCGATCGCGGTCAAGCTGTCCTCGCGCGGACCGGTGCTGTTCAAACAGAAGCGCAAGGGCGCGGACGGCCGAGTGTTCACGATCTACAAGTTCCGCTCGATGCGCGTGCATACCGAAGCGAAGGGCACCTTGAGCCAGGCGACGCGCAACGACAAGCGCGTGACGAAAGTGGGCGCGTTTCTGCGCCGCACGAGCCTCGACGAGTTGCCGCAATTTTTCAACGTGTTGCGTGGCGACATGTCGGTCGTAGGACCGCGTCCCCATGCGCTCGAGCACGACGACCTCTATCAGAAGGTGGTCGCGGGCTATATTAATCGCTACCGGATCAAACCGGGAATCACGGGCTGGGCGCAAATCAACGGCTTCCGTGGCGAAACCGACCGCATCGAGAAGATGGAGCGTCGCGTCGAACATGACCTGTACTACCTGGGTCACTGGTCGTTCGCACTCGACATGCGGATCATCGGCGCGACGATTGTCGCCGGACTGGTGCATCGAAACGCTTACTAGAAAGTCGATAACAACGCCTCGGGGCGAAGGAGTAAAGATCATGAGCTCACTTGGTTTTCGCACAGGAAGTCTTGTGGTTTTCGCAAGCGCAGCATTGCTTTCCGGATGTCAGGTCGTACCGGGACAACGGATGGTCACGCCGGCCGCGATTCAGGAGACGGGTGGCGAATTCAGTACCGAAGGCTCGCAGCAGAAGCAGATTCCGATCACCGATATCAATCTGGAACTGGTGAAGAAGATGAATGCCGACCAGACTGCCTCGGTGTTGCCGCCGACGACGACGGGTCTGTTCGGCAAGCCGGCCATGTACAGGGTCGGCCCCGGCGACGTGCTGCAGATCGTCGTGTGGGATCACCCGGAACTCGCGGCCGCGCTGGGACAGCCGCCGACGACCTCGCGCCCTTCCGATGCAATGCCGGGCTTCCTGATCGACGAGCACGGCGACATCCAGTTTCCGTACGCGGGCAACCTGCATGTCGCCGGCAAGGACGTCGCGACGATCCAGCGCGAGCTGTATTCGCGGCTGAGCAAGGTCTATCAGAAGCCCGAGGTGACGGTGCGCGTCGCGTCGTTCCGTAACGCGACGGTGTATATCGATGGCGAAGTGCGCACACCGGGCACGCAATCGATCAACGACATTCCGCTGTCGCTGACGAACGCGATCGGCCTGAGCGGCGGCTTCAACGCGACCGCGGATCGCAGCCGGGTCGATCTGATCCGCGACGGCAAGACCTATAGGCTGAACATCGACGAGCTCATCAAGCGCGGCCTCAATCCGTCGGATATCTATCTGCAGCCGGGCGATACCGTGCGCGTGAACGGGCGCGAAGACAGCGGCGTCTACGTGATGGGCGAAGTCAACAAGCCGGCCACGGTGCTGCCGTTGCGCAACGGCTCGCTGACGCTGTCGCAGGCGATCTCCGACGGCGGCAGCTTCGACTCGAATACGGCTTCGGGGCAGCAGCTGTTCGTGATCCGCAATTCGACCAGCGACTCGCCGCAGATCTATCACCTCGATGCGACCTCGCCGGTGGCGATGCTGCTCGCGAACCAGTTCGAGCTGCAGCCGAAGGACATCGTGTACGTCGGTCAGGGCGGTCTGGTCCGCTTCAACCGTGTGTTGAACCTGCTGTTGCCCGCGATCAACGCGGCGGTGACGGGAGTCGTCGTGTCGAAGTGACGCTTGCGTGACGCGATATCTGAACCGGCAGGCCTTGTTGGGTGAAAACATGGCAATCAATTACGAAAACCGTTACGCCGGCGTGTATGAACCGGGGCAGTTGCATCTGTCGGACTACGTGCGCACGATCGTGCGCGGTTGGCGCACGATCCTCACCGTGGCGCTGATCGCGCTCGCGCTCGGTTGCGCGTACGCGTTCCTCACGCCGCCGGTCTATCGTTCGGACGTGCTGTTTCACGTCCAGGACAGGACGGCGAACGCGGTCAACGTCAATGCGAACGGCCGGGACGCGGCGGCGCCGCTTCCCGGCGCGTACGATTCGAAGCCGTCGACCGCGGCGCAGATCGAGCTTTTGAAGTCGCGTCTCGTCACCGAGGAGGCGGTCCGCGCGCTGCACCTCGACATTACGGCGAAGCCGCGTTATCTGCCGGTGATCGGCAGCAGGATCGCCGGACTCGTGAACGGGCACTGGTGGTTCCGGCTGCCGTCGTTCGTCAACCTGCGCGGGTTCGCGTGGGGTAACGAGAGCATCGCGGTGTCGCGCTTCGACACGTCGAAGGACTTGTATGGCGAGACCTTCACGCTAGTCGCGGGCGCCGGCAACACCTTCATGCTGCGCGATCCTCACGGCAGCGCGATCCTGTCGGGGCACGTCGGCGAGACCGTGCAAACCGATACCGCGGTCGGCCCGGTCACGCTGCACGTCGACTCACTGGTCGGCGCGCCCGGCTCGCGTTTCGAGCTGACGCGCGCGTCGACGCTCGGCACGGTAGAGCGTCTGGCGAAGACGATGGTCGTGCAGGAAACGGCGGAGGACTCCGGCGTGATCCGCGTGAGTCTCGAAGGCGCCGATCCGGCGCTGACCGCGGCGATCGTCAACAACGTGGCGCGCCAGTTCGTGCGGCAGGATCTCGCGAGCCGTTCGACCGAATCCGACCACACGCTCGCGTATCTCGAACAGCAACTGCCCGACGCGCGCAAGGCGCTCGACGACGCGGAAGAGCGCTACGGCAAGTTCCGCAATACACATGGCGCCGTCGATCTCGGTGAAGAAAGCAAGCTGCTGCTGCAGCAGATCGTCGACAACAAGACGAAGCTGCTCGATCTGCAGCAGCAGCGCGCGGAGCTGTTGCAGCGTTTTACGCCGAATCATCCGATGGTCGCCGCGCTCGATGCGCAGATTGCCGCGTTGCAGGGCGCGCAGAGCACGATGAACCACAGCGTCTCGACGATGCCCGACACCGAGCAGACCGCGCTGCGTCTGCAGCGCGACGTGCACGTGAACACCGATCTGTACATGAACCTGCTCAACAGCGTGCAGCGACTGCGGGTCGCGCAGGCGGGGCAGGTGAGCGGCGTGCGCGTGGTGGACTTCGCCGAAACGCCCGACGATCCGGTGTGGCCGAAGCGCATGCTGGTGATCCTGATCTCGCTCGGCGGCGGCCTCGCGCTCGGCTTGCTGCTGGTCTTCTTGCGGCGCGCGATGCGCGGCGGCGTGGAGCGCCCGGACGAACTCGAGGGGATGCTCGGCGTGCCGGTATTCGCGGTGGTGCCGCGCAGCCAGACGCAATTGCGCCTGCAGGAAAAGGTGTCGCTGCGCCAGCGCGGGCAGCATGTGCTGGCGCAACAGGCGCCCGAAGATATCGCGGTGGAAGGGGTGCGCAATCTGCGCACCTCGCTGCAGCTGTCGCTCGATCATGCGGCCAACAACGTCGTGATGATCACCGGCTCGCGGCCCGATGCGGGCAAGTCGTTCCTGTCGGTGAATCTGGCGACGCTGGTCGCGTCGGCGAACAAGCGCGTGCTGATCATCGACGGCGACATGCGACGCGGCGACGTGCATTCGCATTTCGGCGTCAGCCATCGGCCGGGACTGTCCGACGTGCTGTGCGGCGGCGATCTCAACGCGATGATCCAGCGCGACGTGCTGCCCAACCTCGACGTGCTCGCGAAAGGCACGCTGCCCTCGCACCCGGCCGAACTGCTGATGAGCAAACGCTTCGAAGCGATGCTCGAGGTGTTGAAGCCGCAATACGACGTCGTGATCATCGACACGCCGCCGGTGCTCGCCGTGACCGACTCGACGCTGATCGGCAAATACGCGGCGACGACGCTGCTCGTCGTGCGGCATGGGCGTCAACCGCTGCATGAGATCATCGAAACCACCAAACGCCTGCGTAACGGTGGCGTCGGTCTGCGCGGCGTGCTGCTCACCGACGTGCCGCAGGAAGCGGCGTTTCTCGGCTCAGGGTATCAGGGCGGCTATTACGGCTACGACAGCATCGCCGGCTGACACTGCTGCCTGCGCGCGCGTCTTTCGGGGCGCCGCGCGGGCGGGCGTGGTCGACTGCACGCCCGTGCCGCCGTCCCGCGAGATACCTCGCAATCCTTAGTGGTGACGCAGCAGATCGCGCAATGCGCGCGACTCTTCCGCCGTCGGCTGCATGGTTTGCCACGCCGACTCGTGCGACGCGAGCGCCACGAGCCGTTGCGCGGCCTTGCTGCTCGAATCGATCCGCAACGCTTCGTTGGCGTTGTGCGACGCGCACTCCCACTGTCCCACGTTGCTGCAGCCGCGCGCGAGGCTCAGCAACGCGTCGCGTTGCTGCTCTAGCGTGCTCACCTGGGCGCGCATGCTGCGCGCGTCGCGATTGTCGGCCTGCGCGGTGATTACGGCGGCGAGGCGTGCTCTGGTCGCCGCCAGATTGCCTCGTCGCAGATAGCCGTGCGCGGCTTTCAGATTGCGCTCGGCGTCGGCGCGCTGTTTGTCGGCTTGCGTGAGCGGGGCGGCCATCGTGTCGGTGTTGCTGTTGGTGCTGGTCGACGCGAGCGCCGCGCCACGCGGCGTGGGCGCGGAGATGGCCGCGCTCGATGTCTTCGTTGACGCTACGGCGCGCGCGGTCGTGACAACGGGCGTTGACGGTCGCGCTGCGGTCGGCGTGGTCACAACGACGGGCGTTGACGGTCGCGCTGGGACGGGCGCGGTCGCCACGACGGGTGGAGCCGATCGCGCTACGGCAGGCGCGGTCGCAACGACCGGCGGTGACGATGGCGCAACGGTCGGTGCGGTCGCCACGATGGGCGGGCTCGATCGCGCTACGGCAGGCGCGGTCGCAACGACGGGCGGTGACGATGGCGCAACGGTCGGCGCGGTCGCCACGATGGGCGGGCTCGATCGCGCTACGGCAGGCGCGGTCGCAACGACCGGCGGTGACGATGGCGCGACGGTCGGTGCGGTCGCCACGATGGGCGGTGCCGGTGGCGCGACGGGGGCCGCGTGCACGTTCGCCGGTTGCTGCCGCGCGACGACAACGGGACGCGGCCGTTGGGCGACGATCGACGCCGGCTTCGGCGCCGCGGCAACCGACGGCGCCGCATTCTGCGCAACGTTCTGTGCAGGGGCTTGGCCAGGGTTGTCCGGGCGCACCGTGCCGAAGACCGTGACCGGCGTGTCGACGCTCGCATCGTCGTCGTTGAATAGAACGAAGCCGACGTACACGACGCCGAGCGTCGCGAGCGCGGCTGCGGCAAGCGCGAGCGGATGCCGCCGTCGACGCCCGCCCGGCTCGAACGTCGCTTCGTCGATCAGATCGTAGGGGCTCATCTTCGTTTGTGCGGAGCGTCGCGACGAACGGTCCGCGGGCAAGCTCGCGGCCGCTGGCAGCGGTTCGAGTTGCGTGCGCGATGCGCTCAGCGCCCGGGATCGCGCGGAGCGCTCGCCGGGCTTGTCGTCCGTATCGAACGAATCGATCGGCAGCGCATGGCATGCGGGACACGGCGAAAAGCGGCCCGACAGCGGCACGCCGCAGTATGCGCAGTGATGGAAAAATGGCTGGTCGGAGGTCGTGTCGCGCGGCATGGCCGTGTCGCTCCACTGGCGCCGAAGGGCGGCGCCATCAAAAAGAATGTATGCAACGACGCCCGCAAGCGGCGTCGGCCGGACTACTGGACGACGTAACCGCGCGCCTGCATGCACGCGCCGTAGGCGGCCCAATAGCGGGTCATCGGCGGCTCGGGCGCGGGCAGCGGCGGCAGCTTGACGTTCGACGCCAGCGAAGCGGCCGCACCATCCGACGCGCCGGGTGCCGCGTTCGCACTGGGGCCCGTTGCCGCTGCCGATGCGTTCGGCGGTGCATTCGCCGCCTCGGTGGCTGGCGCGCCTGGCGCGCTGGCGCCGGCCGCGGCTTCGTTCACCGGTTTCGCCGACGATGCACCGCCAGGCGCTTGCGCGCCAGCCAACGGCGCGCTCGCGGCTTCGGGCGCGCTCGCGCTCCACGGCAGCGGCGTGGCTGAGAAGGAACTAGGTGGAAGCGGCGGTTTCGACGGTACGCCGGTCGACGCACCTTTGGCCGCGGGCGGCTGACGCGGCGGAATCTGCGACTCGTGGGCCATGTTGACCCCGGTCACGCGGTTCGCCTCGGCGTAGCACATCGCGTTGTCGATGCTGCGCTCGTAAGGGCTCTGACTTCGGATCGGATAGGTGACAGGCCGCCACGCGAACGCGGCAGTGCTCGTCACCAACAGCGTCAGTACGGTATATGTTCTAAATGCCATCGCAGTCACTCCCGCAGCGATGTCTCGCCTTTTTGTGTTTGATTTCGTGTCGTGCTTTCGTTCTGTGCTCGTTGCGCGTCGTGTTCGAGCTCGTTCTCATGCCTGGCGCTCGTGCTTCTGTCGCGGCCTGCCGATAGGCCGTGGCGTTGCGGTGCTTGCGCCACCGCTCCCCGGAACGGGCACGTCGCGAATGCCGCTTTAATGAGCGTAGCACCGCGGTTTGGCCACGCGATGCATCGGATAGCGCGCGAAAACGCCATCGTGCAGTGCAATCAGGACACAATCGGCGAGGCGGCGTTGAAGATCGGGACAATCCCTGGTCGCCACGAAGGATCGTCAGGAGTCGAAGATGAAAAACCTATCGTATCGCTATCGGCCGCTTTGCGCAGCGTTCTGTCTGTCGGTGCTGTCGCTCGCCGCGCCGCTCGCGAGCGGCGCGAGCGACGCCAACATGAGCGCGGAGACGGCGGGCGAGCGCGCAAGCTTCGCGCGGGCGTTTTGCGACGTGTCGCCCGAGCGGATCGACGCCTATAAGGAGCGGCTCCGAAAGGTCCTGACCGGTGCGACCGATTTCGATCAGCACTGGGACACGGGCTGGCACCGCGCCGACATCACCAATAGCCAGATGAACGCACTGCGCGAGCGAGATCCGAAGGAATTCGCGGCGCGCATCAAGGTCAATTGCGAACGGCTCAAGTGGATGGCGGGTAATGCGTTGCACCGGCCTGCGCAGAAGTGAAGTGAAACGAGCGCGCTGTCGGGCGACCGAAACTGGCGGATCGTGGCCTGATGCAGAAGGCTTCGCCGGGCTGAATCTCGCGCGGCTGTAGTCGACGACACGCGAACCGACTGGAACCGGAAGCTTTTTGCATCACTCGACGGTTTCGGCCAAAAATACACATTATTATGACTTTCGCTTAATGTTCGGCTAACCGTCGAGTAGTGGTTGGCGCGGCATCAACATAGACATGGATCCGGTGAAAATTGAAACGTTTTCTCTTGCGCGGTCCGGTGATGTCAATGTATGTGCGGCCGTCTCGAACGAGAAACAGCTCAAGGAAGTCTATAATTTTTCAGTGGCTGCGGCCAAAGTCCAGAAGCCTATCTCCGTCCGGACCGTTGAAACCACCATATTGAACGACGTTCTCGAGCACACCCCGTACGCCGATCAGGAAATCGATCTGCTTTCCATCGACGTGGAAGGTCACGATTACGAAGTCTTGCGATCGATTGATATCAGCAGGTATAAACCAAAAATCATTATTGTGGAGTCTACGCTGACTTCGATAAGGGAAGTAATAGCTTCCGCCATATTTCGCTATCTGGAGGAGCGCAATTATCGACTGGTCAGTTGGACATATTTGTCGCTGATCTTCAGAGTGGAAAGATCTCAAATCTTTCGCACTCAGTTATAGCGTTACGGTTCTGCAAGTATCGTCCTTGCAGCTGCTATCAATTTCACAATCCCGCTATCAACGGCCGCTGCAACGGTCCAGATATACTTGGACCGACTGGTGCCTCAGCCGCCAAGCACATTCATGAGCCCCCTCGACTTGCCTGAAGGCTGACTATCGTAACGGCCCGCGCTTATGGGGGATTTCCCTGGGTTTGACGTTTCGAGCGGGCGCTCCGCTCCGAAGTCGCTGCCTCGTCATGGCTCGCCTCTTCCTTCACGAAGGGCCGAATCTCAACGCAACACGTCGGTAAATTATTGTTTTCTTAGAGAAAATGCCGAACGGCAGACGTTCCGCACGGGGCGGGTTCAAGCCCGAGCGAATCACGTTTGAGGGTGAGTGAACTTCGACCGCGTTCCCCGCTTCTTGAATTTGTCACTGCCCGTCCATATAATTAGCACTCGCTGCACGAGAGTGCTAACAACATCTCCGGTTGGCTCGGCCAGCCGGGTTTTTCTCAGCGTTCTTCAGTCTCAATCAGAGAGGAGTATGTATGAACCTTCGTCCTTTGCATGATCGCGTGATCGTCAAACGTCTGGATCAGGAAACCAAGACCGCGTCGGGCATCGTGATCCCCGAAGCCGCAGCGGAAAAGCCGGATCAAGGTGAAATCCTCGCAGTCGGCCCGGGCAAGCGCGACGACAAGGGCGCAGCCATTGCGCTCGACGTGAAGGTCGGCGACCGCGTCCTGTTCGGCAAGTACGCAGGCCAGACCGTCAAGGTCGACGGCAACGAACTGCTCGTGATGCGCGAAGAAGACATCATGGCCGTGGTGCAGAAGTAAGCGCAAGGTCGCTACTTCACCGGTTATATCCAAAGTATTCAAGGAGTTAGAAGATGGCAGCTAAAGACGTCGTATTCGGTGATTCCGCCCGTGCCAAGATGGTCGAAGGCGTGAATATTCTCGCCAACGCCGTGAAGGTCACGCTGGGTCCGAAGGGCCGCAACGTGGTTCTCGAGCGCAGCTTCGGCGGCCCGACGGTCACCAAGGACGGTGTGTCGGTCGCGAAAGAGATCGAACTGAAAGACAAGCTCCAGAACATGGGCGCGCAAATGGTCAAGGAAGTCGCTTCCAAGACCAGCGACAACGCAGGCGACGGCACGACGACCGCTACGGTTCTCGCGCAATCGATCGTCCGCGAAGGCATGAAGTACGTCGCATCGGGCATGAACCCGATGGACCTGAAGCGCGGTATCGACAAGGCCGTTGCAGCCGCAATCGAAGAACTGCGCAAAATCAGCAAGCCGTGCACGACCAACAAGGAAATCGCCCAGGTTGGCGCGATCTCGGCGAACAGCGATTCGTCGATCGGCGAGCGCATCGCTGAAGCAATGGACAAGGTCGGCAAGGAAGGCGTGATCACCGTCGAAGACGGCAAGTCGCTGCAAGACGAGCTGGACGTCGTCGAAGGTATGCAATTCGACCGCGGCTACCTGTCGCCGTATTTCATCAACAACCCGGACAAGCAAGTCGCCGTGCTCGAGAACCCGTTCGTGCTGCTGCACGACAAGAAGGTGTCGAACATCCGTGACCTGCTGCCGGTGCTCGAGCAAGTCGCGAAGGCTGGCCGTCCGCTGCTGATCATCGCTGAAGACGTCGAAGGCGAAGCGCTCGCAACGCTGGTCGTCAACAACATCCGCGGCATCCTGAAGACCGTTGCCGTCAAGGCTCCGGGCTTCGGCGATCGTCGTAAGGCGATGCTGGAAGACATCGCGATCCTGACCGGCGGTCAGGTCATCGCTGAAGAAACCGGCCTCACGCTCGAGAAGGCAACGCTGGCTGAACTGGGCCAGGCGAAGCGCATCGAAGTGGGCAAGGAAAACACCACGATCATCGACGGCGCTGGCGAAGCAGCGAACATCGAAGCTCGCGTCAAGCAAGTGCGCACGCAGATCGAAGAAGCGACCTCGGACTACGACCGTGAAAAGCTGCAAGAACGCGTCGCCAAGCTGGCAGGCGGCGTTGCAGTGATCAAGGTCGGTGCTGCGACCGAAGTCGAAATGAAGGAAAAGAAGGCACGTGTCGAAGACGCACTGCACGCAACGCGCGCGGCTGTGGAAGAAGGCATCGTGGCGGGTGGCGGCGTCGCGCTGATCCGTGCACGTACGGCAATCGCTGGCCTGAAGGGCGCTAACGCCGATCAGGACGCAGGTATCAAGATCGTTCTGCGCGCCATGGAAGAGCCGCTGCGCCAGATCGTCGCCAACGGTGGCGAAGAAGCGAGTGTCGTCGTGGCAGCGGTTGCTGCTGGCAAGGGCAACTACGGCTACAACGCAGCGACCGGCGAGTACGTCGACCTGGTCGACGCAGGTGTCGTGGATCCGACGAAGGTGACGCGCACGGCGCTGCAAAACGCAGCTTCGGTTGCTGGCCTGCTGCTGACGACCGACGCAGCTGTCTGCGAACTGCCGAAGGAAGATGCTCCGATGCCTGGCGGCATGCCCGGCGGCATGGGCGGCATGGGCATGGACATGTAATTCCGCTCGGGCCTCGTGGTCCGGCCGCGTGGTTGAACTGCCGCGCGTCTGGATCACGGCCGAGGCCCGGCTGGAAGTCCGTGGGGGGAGTGCGCCGCGAGGCGTTTCCCCAAACGAAAAAAACCCGCATAAGCGGGTTTTTTCGTTTGGGGCCGGCGTTGATGTGCTTGCTGGCGAGCGCTTCCGGACGACCTTTTGTCCGGATCAGGCGCCCGCGGCGTGAGCCGTGCGATGAGAGGACCTTCCGAGGCACTTTTCGCGCAGGTAGTGGAAGATCTGCGCGACGCTTTGCGCGGGGCTCAGCGTTCCCGTGTCGACGTGCAGGTCGGGATCGATCGGCGCTTCATAGGGCGCTGATACGCCGGTGAACGAGCTGATCTCGCCAGACCTCGCTTTCGCGTAAAGACCTTTGGGATCGCGGCTCGCGCAGGTGGCGAGCGAGGCGGACACATAGGTTTCGACGAACTTGTCGGCTCCGATGATCGCGCGCGCCATTGCCCGATCTTCGCGTAGCGGCGAAATCAGTGCGGAAATCACGATCAGACCCGCGTCGTTCATCAATTGGGCGACGTGCGCGACCCGGCGGATGTTTTCGCGCCGGTCGTCGGGCTCGAATCCAAGGTCGCTCGCCAGACCGTGCCGGATGTTGTCGCCGTCGAGCACATAGCAGGCGTGACCGAGCGCGATCAGTTGCTCTTCGAGCGCAAACGCGAGCGTCGATTTGCCGGCGCCGGACAGGCCGGTCAGCCAGATCGTGGCGGGCATCTGATCGAACATGCGTATGCGGTCCTGCACCGCGATCTTGCCGTGGAAGCGTTGCACGAACTGGGGCGGCTCTTTCATGGATAGGTTCTCTTGGCTCTTCTGGCTCATTCGCAGTGCCAGCCTTGCCGCCAAGTGCCGGCGTTGTGCAGGCTTTCGGTGGAATTGGCAATGGTAACGCGAAAGCCTTCCGGAATATCGTTCGGCAGTGGAATCGAAAATCCGCTGTATGCGCTCGGATAGCCGGCGCTCGCCACATCGGGCCGCGGCTCGCCGCTGCAGCCGGTCGCGACGATCTGCGTGCCGACCCGCACCTCGAGCGGCACCTGCCGCTGCGGCTCGCTCAGGTTGACGGCCCAGCCGCACACTACGCCGTCGCGCACCGTGTCGACAAAACCGTCGAACAGGTCGACCGGCGGACGCTGCCGGCTTCGCGCGAACTCCAGATAGGTGTCGATCGGCGCGAGATCGAAGCGGCGGATCACCTCATGCACGCGCGACAGGAATGAGCCGTCGAAGCCGAAAACGGTCGAACTATAGACGTGCGGATTGTCGAGCTGATCGATTTCGGACTGAATCACGCGGACCAATTCGAGCGCATTCGAAAAGACGCTGCCCGTTTCTTTCGCATAAGCTTCCACGATCTGACTCGCGTCGCGGAACAGTTCGTAATCGAGGCTATTGTCCTCGATAAATTTTTGTCTTGTTGCGTCGCTTAAGTGAGCCTTGCCCTTCGCCGTGCCATTGGTGCGATTCGCTTCGAAATAGAACGGCAATTTCATCCCAGTCGAACCGCAAAGCCGCAGTAAGAATTCGCTCATGTCCTCGCAGACGCCGACGGTGCCGATCTGTTCGCGCAAATGGATTTGCGCAACGGCGAGGCTCGTTTGGTTAGCCACTGGCTCGCCGCTCAACATGTGCACGAACAGGTTCTTGCCGCCGAGCGATTCGCTGACCCACTCGTCGAGCGACAGCACACCTTGCTGCGCCAGAGCTTCCGGCGTGGACACACTGACGCCGCGTGTGACCTCGCCGTTCTTGCCGTTCGCCGCATACCAGTAGTGCGAGATCTGGCGCGCGAGCGGATCGCGCAGGATCGTGCAGTAGTTGACCGGATGTTTGATCATCCGATGAATGCCATACGGTAGATGACCGCCGCCTACCTGCGTCGCGAGCAGCTTTGCGCGACAGTTTCCCCAGCCATCCTGAGCCCAGATAAAGCTAATGAATTGGTCATTACCTTTATTCAAATCAAAAAACGAAATAACGGTCGAACCGCCGCATTTCGGTGGATGGATGAAGAAGGTGGGAAATGACATGTGGGGACATATGACTTATCGTGATGCGTAAAGTCTAGACAAAAGATGTCATCGGCGTTGTAACGTTTGATTACGCGGTAAAACGTCCGGTTGCATCGCCGACAGCAAGATTCATGCGGCTATGCAAAATAAATTGACTAGGATGCCCGCGAGACGAACTGGGCGCGGCAGTATCGATAGCTACGCGCTAATTACATTGTTCAATTTGGTTAAATCGAATGGAAAGTCGCACCAATCGCGAAAGTCACATTAATGAAAAAACCGGCTGACAGCGGGTTTTTAGTCGATGCCGACAAATGGCGAGGTCAGTGCCGCGCTTCCCCCGGCGCCGCGCCCTTGCCTTGCGCGGGCGGCGTTTCGTCTTCATCGCTGCTGCGCGCCCAGAAGAAGCGATCGGGCATGTACGCCCCCATGCCGGGCCGGAACGCATTGCGCACTGCCTGATACAGATACTCCTGGCTTTCGCGCACCGCTTCCGCGGGCTCCTGGCCGTTGGCGAGAAGCGCGGCGATCGCCGCGCCGAGCGTATCGGTCAGGCCCGTCAACCGATGCGGCGCGCGGTCCCACATGTCCTGACGCAACTGGCCGTCCTCGCTGAAGAGTGTGTTGACGAGCCGATGCGTGCCGGTTTCGGTCGACAGAATGTACTCGCAGCCCTGCGACAGCAGGTGCGAGATCGCCGCGTCGAGGCTCGGCGCCTCCGCGTCGCCGTCGGGCTGCGCGAGCGCGAGCAGCGTCGCCGAGTCGGCGACTAGCAGCGTGGTTTGCGGCGCGAGCAGATCGGCGATCGCTTCGCGCAGTTCGTCGGCGGCGAGCACGTGCTCGTCGTCGAGCGTGAAGTCCGGGGCGAGGATCAGTGGGATGTCGTCGTAGTCGGCGACAACTTCCGCGATCGCGCTGACCACTTCGGCGCGCGTGCACCCGCCGACCTTGAATGCGGCGATCGGCATGTCCTCGAGCAGCATGCGCGCCTGCGTCGCGACGATGTCCGGGTCGAGCCCGGTGACTTCGTCGCAGTTCGCCGAGTCGCGCACGGTATAGCCCGTGAGCACGGAAACGCCGTGGCAGCCCATGCTGGCAAGTGTCAACAGGTCCGCCT
Organism: Paraburkholderia sp. 35.1; assembly: GCF_050436525.1. NCBI lineage: Bacteria > Pseudomonadati > Pseudomonadota > Betaproteobacteria > Burkholderiales > Burkholderiaceae > Paraburkholderia > Paraburkholderia sp. 35.1. The sequence goes on from NZ_JBNDMJ010000003.1 coordinate 2,587,299, forward strand.
GCAGGCCGGAGCCGCCGGTGGGGTCGGAGAGACCGAAGGTGAGGACGATCGGAGGCGTGTCGCTGGGCATGAAAATGGATAAGGAAAGCAGGATTTCGGCGCGCAATGCGCAATTGGCTCAATTATGCGGCCTAAACCGTGGAGAGGGCGTTTTTTCGCGCGGCGGGGATCGCCAGAGGCTGGCTCGCGGCTCGCTGACGCGCGGCCGGCGGGGATTGCTTTGAGGTTGCCACGCTAGCGCCGCGAGCTTGCCGAGGGCGCCCTCTATCGCGCTGCCGGGTGTCCCCACCGCCATGCGGCATGGCGCCGCGAGCGTCGTCCGCACGGCGCGCGGGCGCACCGCCGAAGCCCGCTCCACGCTACGATTGCGAGTTTTCGATTGCTAGGCATGGGGGCGGCAACACGGTACCATCATGGCTCCCGCTTCCACGGACTCAACGACGCGACAAAAGAATGGAATATCAAAGCTGGATGTGCCTGATTTGCGGCTGGATTTACGACGAAGAGGCCGGCTTGCCCGACGAGGGCATTGCGCCGGGCACGCGCTGGGAAGACGTGCCCATCAACTGGACGTGTCCGGAGTGCGGAGCGCGCAAGGAAGACTTCGAAATGGTCCAGATCTGAAGTTCGGCAAGCCGCCGGCGTCAGCCGGCCGGTCGTTCGCGTCGCTTGATCATTGTTCCGGCGGCGCGGTTTGATGGGCTCGTGCGACTCGCCGGAAGTTTCGGCCCCCAAACCGGGTCCCGAGATTCGGTCCCGAACCTGAACCCTGAGCTTCGATCCCGAAAAGTCAGCGGCGTCATCCGCCGCGCAATTGCTGCAATCGCTTGATGCGTCCGGCACGCCCGGCGCCTGTCTGAGCGCGCCGGCGCGGAACATCGCCGGTCGCGTCGTGTCGCAACGGTAGTCTGTCATTGTCCTGTCGCCGGTTCGCGCGGTGGCCGCTCACTCAGCATGCGGCGCGAAGCGACGGCCCCGTCAGCTTCGTGTCGCCTGCCCATGACTCTTCGATCCGCAGCACCCGTTTCCATCGACGCACTGCCGAACCCGCGCGGTGGCGCGGTCCGCCCTGCGGAACTCGCGCTCGCCGAGGCGTCGCTCGCGTTCGAGCAGCGCGACGAGAGCGGTGCCGCGCTGCTGCGCGCGTCGCATGCGTTGCGCACGGCGGGCTGGCTCAGCGCGCAGCGTTTCACCGACGCCCTCGTGCGGCTCTCGCCGCTCGCGAGCGGCGAGCCAGCCGAAGCGGAAAGCGCGCGGCCAGTGTTCGGCGCGGCGCTGCGCGACTTCCGCGCGGCGCTCGAACGTCACAATCTGCGCGAGCTCAGTTGCTCGCCGACGCTGTTCAACCACTACCGCGAGCTGTGTGCGCAACTCATCGAACCCACGCCGGGTTCCGCCGTTGCGTTCGAAGACCTCGCGCTGTGCGCGCGGCCAGTGCCGCCGGCTTCGCTGCACGCGCAATCGGCCGATCAGCTTGCCCATCTGCGGGCGCGCTACGAGCGCGCGTTGCTGCCGGTGCTGCGCTCGCAGGCCGACACAGGCAGCGCGGTGGCGCTTGCGGTCACCAACGCCGCGCTCGACGAGCTCGACGCCGTGTTCACCGAACTCGCCGGCCCCGATCCGTATGACTTCTGGCGGCTCGCGCGCGCCTGCGCGAAGGCGCTGCGCGCGCGCGGCCACGCAATCCGCGATATCGAGGCGCGGCGCTTCTACGCGCGCTGCAACCTGGCGCTCGCCGATCACGCGCGCGGCATCGAGCGCGCGCCGCGTTCGCTGGTGCGCGCGACGCTCGCGCTGCTGTGGCGCGACTACGCGCTGTTCGGCGCGGCCGCGCAAGACGCCGACCAGGTCGAGGTGCTGCACGATTATGGCTTGACCGTCGACTGGCACGTCGCCGGCACGCAGTTGTCGGAAGCGCTGTGGGAGGCGGGCGCGCTCGAGGCGCAGTCGCTGCCGCACACGCGCGATCTCGGCGTGCTGAGCGTCAACGCGAACGCGTACGAAGACTTCCTGCAGACCGCCGACGCGTCCATCGAGGCGCTGGCCGCCCATGCGCGCGCGGCCGATCAGCCGGAAAAAGCCGACCCGAGCGAAGCGCTGCAGGCGGGCGATGCCGCCTACCGGCTTGGCTCGGCCGCCTGCGCGCTCGGTCTCGGTCACGTGGCGCTGCTCGCCGACGCGCTGGGTCTCGCCTGGCGGCGTCGTGCGCATGCGGGCGTCGCGACGCCGGCGGTGCGCGCGCACGTGATCGTCGGCGCGCCGCCGGCCGACACACTCGAGCAGGCCGCCGAGGCCTTGCGTGCGTCGCTGCACAAGGTCGCCGCGGGCGTGGGGCCGGCGGGCGGCAGCTTCACGCAGGCGGCGCTCGCCGCGCTCACGCGTGCGATCGAGCAGGGCGGCGCGTGAAGCGCAAGCCGGGTCGAACCAAACGCGCGACGGGGCGCGCGAATTGCGTGCGCAACGCTTCGACCGACGCGCGCCGAACCCGCTGAAACCCATTGTGACAAGTCACAATCCCGCAACTTCGCGACGCGCGCCGAACGTGCCGTTCTACGCGGTGTTTCGGCGCCTGATCGCGGCATGGCGCAAGTCGCGCGCGTGATAGAGTGCAACTTGATCCGGCGTCGATGGCGCGTCGCGTAGCGTGCAACCCAACGCGTTGCAATGCTCAAAGCAGCCCGCCATGACGCATCGTCTTTGCTAAAATCCGAACTATGTCCAAGAGTACCGATCGCATCAATCTGACCAACCAGTTCCTGATCGCCATGCCGAACATGGCCGATCCGACGTTTTCAGGAACGGTGGTCTACCTTTGCGATCACAGTGAGCGCGGCGCGCTCGGCCTCGTGATCAACCGGCCGACCGATATCGACCTGCAGGCGCTCTTCAATCGCATCGATCTGAAGCTCGAGATCGAACCGCTTCTCCATGTCCCCGTATATTTCGGCGGCCCGGTGCAAACCGAGCGCGGCTTCGTGCTGCACGATCCGAAAGGCGGCAGCGCATACACGTCGTCGATGTCGGTGCCGGGCGGGCTCGAAATGACCACGTCGAAAGACGTGCTCGAGGCCGTCGCGAGCGGCAACGGTCCGGAGCGTTTCCTGCTGACGCTCGGCCACGCCGGCTGGGGCGCGGGTCAGCTCGAAGACGAAATCTCCAAGAACGGCTGGCTCACGGTCGAGGCCGATCCGAAAATCGTTTTCGACGTGCCCGCCGAAGATCGTCTCGAAGCGGCGCTCGCACTGCTCGGCGTGTCGTTGTCGATGCTGTCGGGCGAGGCCGGGCACGCATGAGGGGCCGCGCATGAATCTGCCGGCCGGACGTGAGGCGACGCTGCTTGCGTTCGACTACGGAGAGAAACGCATCGGCGTGGCAGTCGGCAATTCGCTGACGCGCCGCGCGCGGCCGCTCGTCGTCGTGCAAAACCGCAGCAGGGACTACCGCTTCGAAGCGCTCGGCAAGCTGATCGCCGAATGGAAGCCCGATGCGCTGGTGGTCGGCCTGCCGATGCACCCCGACGGCACACCGCACGAGCGCACGCAACTCGCGAAGCGCTTCGGCAACCAGTTGAACGGCCGCTTCAATCTGCCGGTCACGTGGGTCGACGAGCGCTACTCGTCGGTCGAGGCCGAGGCGGAAATCCGCGCCGGCAATGCCCGCGCCGACATGCTCGATGCCGAAGCCGCGAGCATCATCCTCCAGCAATATCTTGACGGACTTTCCGACGATCATGAGTTCCATTGACGCCGAAGCGCTGTATCGCGCGTTGCTCGACCAGATTCGAGCGGCGTATGGCGACCAGCTCGCCGCCACGCAAGGCGGTGCCGACGCGGCGGTACTGGCGGGTATCCATAGCGGCGGCGCGTGGCTCGCCGAGCGGCTCGCGCGCGACCTGAAACTGCCGAGCTTCGGCGTGGTGAACGTCGCGCTGCATCGCGACGACTACGCGAAGAAAGGGCTGCACGCGCAAGCAAGCCCGACCTCGCTACCGTTCGAGGTCGATGGCCGCCGCATCGTGCTGGTCGACGACGTGCTGTACACCGGCCGCACGATTCGCGCGGCGGTCAACGAGCTGTATGACTATGGCCGGCCGGCATCGGTCGAACTCGCGGTGCTCGCCGATCGGGGCGGACGCGAGTTGCCGGTGGCGGCGCGCTTCGTCGGTGGCGTGGTCGACGTACCCGCCGACGCGACGCTCGTGCTGGCCCGTGAAGACGACGGCGCGGGCGGCCAGCGGTTTTCTTTTCACACTGAAGCACGCGTCGATTGAAACGCGCGTGAGCGGCGTGTCGACGCGACCTCGATCACGTTGAAGCCCGTATTTGAAGCAGGTACATAATGAACACCGCCACCCCGGCTCCGCAAGATTCCTCCGCTAGCGCACCCGAGCGCTTCCGCTACGGCTTCCTGAAGGGCAACCCGCAGCTCACGAAGAGCGGCGAGCTCAAACATCTGCTGTCGATCGAGGGGTTGCCGAAGGCCATCGTCAATCACATTCTCGAGACCGCCGACCAGTTCGTCAGCGTGACCGATCGCGAAGTGAAGAAGGTGCCGCTGCTGCGCGGCAAGTCGGTGTTCAACCTGTTCTTCGAAAACTCGACGCGCACGCGTACCACGTTCGAGATCGCGGCCACGCGGCTGTCGGCCGACGTGCTGAATCTGAACATCAACGCGTCGTCGACGAGCAAGGGCGAATCGCTGCTCGACACGATCAACAACCTGTCGGCGATGCACGCGGATCTGTTCGTCGTGCGTCATGCGTCGAGCGGCGCGCCGTTCCTGATCGCGCAGCACTGCGCGCCGCACGTGCACGTGATCAACGCCGGCGACGGCCGTCACGCGCACCCGACGCAGGGTCTGCTCGACATGTACACGATCCGCCACTACAAGAAGGACTTCACGAAGCTGCGCGTGGCGATCGTCGGCGACATCCTGCATTCGCGCGTCGCGCGCTCGGACATTCATGCGCTGACCACGCTCGGCGTGCCCGAAGTGCGCGCGATCGGTCCGCGCACGCTGCTGCCGGGCGGGCTCGAACAGATGGGCGTGCGCGTGTTCCACAACCTCGACGAAGGTCTCAAGGATGTCGACGTGATCATCATGCTGCGCCTGCAGAACGAACGCATGAGCGGCGCGCTGCTGCCGTCGTCGCAGGAGTACTTCAAGAGCTGGGGGCTCACGCCCGAGCGTCTCGCGCTCGCCGCCCCCGACGCGATCGTGATGCACCCCGGCCCGATGAACCGCGGCGTCGAGATCGACTCGCAGGTCGCGGACGGCCCGCAATCGGTGATCCTGAATCAGGTCACGTTCGGTATCGCGGTGCGCATGGCGGTGATGGGGATCGTCGCGGGCAATAACGACTAAGCAACGACTGATCGGGAAGCCGAACGATAGGCTGAACCACAGGTTTAACAAAGGCAGCGCATGAAGATTCATATTCAAGGCGGCACGCTGATCGATCCGGCAGCGGGCACCGAACAGCAGCAGGACATCTTTATCGAGGCGGGCAAGATCGTCGCCTTGGGCAACGCGCCGGCCGGCTTCCAGGCGGAGCGCACGCTCGACGCGCGCGGTCTGTCGATCGCGCCGGGTCTCGTCGACCTGTGCGCGCGTTTGCGCGAGCCGGGCTACGAGCACAAGGCGACGCTAGGCTCGGAAATGGCCGCGGCGCTCGCGGGCGGCGTGACGAGCCTCGTATGTCCGCCGGACACCGATCCGACGCTCGACGAACCGGGCCTCGTCGAAATGCTGAAGTTCCGCGCGCGCAATCAGAACAAGGCGCACGTGTATCCGCTCGGCGCGCTGACGGTCGGTCTCAAGGGGCAGGTCATCACCGAGATGGTCCAGCTGACCGAGGCGGGCTGCGTCGGCTTCTCGCAGGCCGACACGCCGATCGTCGATACCCAGGTGCTGATGCGCGCGCTGCAATACGCGAAGACCTATGATTTCACCGTGTGGCTGCGTCCCGTCGATGCGTATCTGGGCAAGGGCGGCGTCGCCGCGAGCGGCGCGCTGGCGTCGCGGCTCGGGCTGTCGGGCGTGCCGGTGGCGGCTGAGACCATCGCGCTGCATACGATCTTCGAACTCGTGCGCGTGACCGGCGCGCGCGTGCATGTGTCGCATGTGTCGTCGGCGGCGGGCGTGGCGCTCGTGCGCGCGGCGAAGGGCGAGGGCCTGCCGGTGTCGTGCGACGTCACCGTGAACCACGTGCATCTGATCGACCTCGACATCGGTTACTTCGACGCGCAGTTCCGGCTCGATCCGCCGCTGCGCCAGCAGCGCGATCGCGAAGCGATCCGCGCGGGCCTCGTCGACGGTACGATCGATGCGATCTGCTCCGCGCACACGCCGGTCGACGACGACGAAAAGCTGCTGCCGTTCGCCGAAGCGACGCCGGGCGCAACCGGCCTCGAATTGTTCCTGTCGCTGACGGTGAAGTGGGCCGACGAAGCGGGCGTGCCGCTCGCGACCGCGCTCAATCGCATCACCGCGGCGCCGGCGCAGGTGCTCGGCCTCGAAGCGGCTGGCCGCATTGCGGTCGGCGCGGTGGCCGATCTCTGCGTGTTCGACCGTCACGCTTACTGGCGCGTCGAGCCGCGTGCGCTGAAGAGCCAGGGGCATAACACGCCGTTCCTCGGCTACGAGCTGCCGGCACAGGTGCGCGCGACCGTCGTGTCCGGTCAGCTCGCCTACGAACAGCGCTGAGCGGTATCGTTTCGGTACAGTCAAGGAAAGCTCCGGCCATGAAGCTCGCGTTACGCAAGGTCCGTCTCATCACGCATCTGCTGCACGGCATGTGGACCGTCGCGACGCGCTTTCCGAACGCGAGCGCCGAGCGGCGTCACGCGCTCAATCGCGCGTGGTCGCTGAAGATGCTGCGGCTGTGCGGCATGCGCCTCGTCGTGCATAACGACCCGGTGCGGCTCGATCGTGGCGTGCTCGTCGTCGCCAATCACATCTCGTGGATCGACATCTACGTAATCAACGCGTGGCGGCCGACGCCGTTCGTCTCGAAGGCGGAGATCCGGCAATGGCCGGTGGTCGGATGGCTCGCACAGCAGCTCGATACGGTGTTCATCCAGCGCGAGAAGCGCAGTGACGCGAAGCGCATCATGCACGAACTCGCCGCACGGCTCAGCGCGGGTGAACTGATGTGCGTGTTCCCCGAAGGCACGACGTCGAACGGGCTCGAGTTGCTGCCGTTTCACGCGAACATGTTCCAGGCCGCGGTGTCGGCCGGTGTGCCGGTGCAGCCGCTGTGCATCATGTACGAGGACGCGCAGGGCCGGCAGTCGACGGCACCCGCATACATCGACGACGTGTCGTTGTCCGACTCGCTCGACATGCTGTTGCGTGGCGGTCCGATGACCGCCCACGTATATGTTGGCGCACCGCTCGCGCCGGACGCGGACCGGCGGGTGCTCGCGGCGCAGGCTCAGCAGGTGGTGGCGAACGCGTTGCGGGACATGCAGGCCGGCAACGCAGTGGCGGGGACGGTCGCGCAAGAGGGCGACGTTGTAGATGCTGCGTCGTCGAGCGACGCCGCTGAGACGGCGCAAACGCTGATCGAGCCCGTCGATCAGCCGCACCGCTCGGTCTAAGCGGGGGCGCTGCCGGGCAGCGTCGCCGTCTTCTGTTTAGTTGCCCCCGCGCGGCACGCCGCGCGAATCGCAATCGACTTGCGTCAACGTCCGCTCAGCCGGGTTTTTCGCGAGCCGTACCGCCGACAGCTTCTGCCCCCACACGCAACCCGAGTCGAGGCCGATCAGGTTGTCGCGCAACATCAGGCCGAGCGCGGCCCAATGACCGAACACGACGGTCACGTCGGCGGTCTGGCGCGACGGCACGTCGAACCACGGCATGCAGCCGCTCGGCGTGGATGCGAGCGTGCCGCTGCTGCTGAAATCCATCACGCCATCGGCGCTGCAAAAGCGCATGCGCGTCAACGCGCTGCACGTGACGCGCAGCCGCTCGATACCCTTCAGGCCCGGCTTCCAGCGGTTCGGTTCATTGCCGTACAAGCCGGCAAGCGTCTCTTTCCAGTTCGGCGCACGCAGCGCGCGTTGCAACTCGTCGGCGAGTTCGAGCGTCAGCGTCGCATCCCATTGCGGCAGCACGCCCGCATGCACCATCAGCATGCCGTTGTCGAAATGCGCGAGCGGGCGGTGGCGTATCCACTCGAGCAGATCGGCGGCATCGGGCGCGGCGAGGATCTCTTCGATCGTGTCGCCTTTCTTCGACTTGCGAATCCCCGCCGACACCGACAGCAGATGCAGATCGTGATTGCCGAGCACCGGCACCGCGCGCTCGCCGAACGCGATCACGTCGCGCAAGGTGTCGAGGGAGTCGGGGCCGCGGTTGATCAGATCGCCGGCGAACCACAGCGGTGTGCCGTCCGGCGGCGCGGCTTTGGCCAGCAGTCGCTTGAAACGGTGCGCGGCAGCCTTGCAGATCGCCGAAAGCAAGAGGGACGAGGGGAGCGGAGGTACTGGAAGCGTTGAGGGGTGTCATCGAGGAAATCAAGGCGATTCGATACGCGCGGTGCTGCACGACGCGTGCCACGCTGGGCAGAGCAGCAAGATAGCGTGACATAATAGCCCGTTTGGGGTTCGGGTATCGCGCGATAACGTTGCGGGACGCGGGTGGAACGCCGCCGTAACACGGCACGGCGGCAACCCCGCATGGACCGCGCGCGATTCCAATACAACAACAGGATGACTCTCTCGTGAACGAAGCCAGCATGTCGTCTTCCGCGGCGAAGCAATCATTTCGCACGCTCGTCACCGGTGCGAACGGTTTTACCGGCCGCTATCTGGTCGAGAAGCTGACCGGGCGCGGCCATACCGTGATCGAAGCGGTGTCCGGCCGCGACGAGTCCGACACGCCGGCACGCGTCAAACTCGACATCACCTCACCGGAAGACTGCCGGCGCGTGCTCGACACCGTGCGGCCCGATTTCATCGTGCATCTGGCCGCGATCAGCTTCGTGGGGCACAACGATCCGCTCGACTTTTATCGCGTCAACGTGATCGGCACGCAGAACCTGCTCGAAGCCTGTGTCGCGATCGGCCATGTGCCGCGCAAGCTGCTGATCGCAAGCAGCGCGAACGTGTACGGCAACGTCAGCAGCGCCGCGATCGACGAGAGCTTCCCGCTTATGCCGGTCAATCATTACGCGGCCAGCAAAGCGGCCATGGAAGCGCTGGTGCGCACATGGTTCGACCGCCTGCCGATCCTGATCGTGCGGCCGTTCAACTACACCGGCCGCGGCCAGGCGGTGAACTTCCTCGTGCCGAAGATCGTCAGCCACTTCGCGCGGCGCGCGGCATCGATCGAACTCGGCAATATCGACATTGCGCGCGACTTCTCTGACGTGCGTTATGTGGCGAGCGCGTACGAGGCGTTGCTCGACTCCAATGTCGCCGCCGAAATCGTCAACGTCTGCACCGGCGCGCCGTATTCGTTGCGTGAAATCCTCACGACCGCGAGCGAACTCACCGGTCACGACATCGAAGTCCGGGTCAATCCCGCCTTTGTCCGGCAAACGGACGTCAAGATGCTTGCCGGTTCGCCCGCCAAATTGCACTCGCTGGTGCCGGCGGTCGAGTCGATCCCTTTCATCGATACGCTGCGCTGGATGCTCGCGGCCTGAGCGCGCTCGCGCGAGCAACCGCCTGACGGTCTGCACCGAAGGGCCGCGTTTGCGGCCTTTCATGACGCTTTCGCCGTTCTTCTTCATTTTCTACTCTTTCCGCGCCGCGCCGCACAGTATGTGGTGCACATCATCACAGGCGCCAAAATGCGCGTAACCGCACCGAAAAAGCCCCTTTTCCCAGACCCACGGCAACGAATTCTGTCAAGCTGTTTCAAGTTGTTAGGGTTCTAGTTTTTGCACTCGGCGGCTTTATAATTGGGGGTTCATAAAATTGGCGTCTGAGTGTCCACTCTCCGGGGAACGCGACGGACGACCAGAGAAACGGACACCACGCGGGGTGAACAGGTCGCAAGCTCTTCGCCGCCTGTCACTAACATCGACAAGGGAATTACATGATCCTGGTAACGGGCGGTGCCGGCTTTATCGGCGCTAATTTCGTGCTCGACTGGCTGAATGCGTCGGACGAAGCGGTGCTCAACGTAGACAAACTGACCTACGCCGGCAACCTGGGCACGCTGAAGTCGCTACAGGGCAATCCCAAACACATTTTCGCGCGCGTCGACATTTGCGATCGCGCCGCGCTCGATTCGCTATTGGCCGAGCACAAGCCGCGCGCCGTGCTGCATTTCGCGGCCGAGAGCCATGTGGATCGCTCGATCCACGGTCCGGCCGATTTCGTGCAAACCAACGTCGTCGGCACCTTCACGCTGCTCGAAGCGACGCGCAGCTACTGGAACACGCTGGGCGTTGCGGAGCGCGCCGCGTTTCGCTTCCTGCACGTGTCGACCGACGAAGTGTTCGGCTCGCTGTCGGCAACCGATCCGCAGTTCTCCGAAACTACGCCTTATGCGCCGAATAGCCCCTATTCGGCGACCAAGGCCGGTTCGGATCACCTCGTGCGCGCCTACCACCACACGTACGGCCTGCCGGTGCTGACCACCAACTGCTCGAACAACTACGGCCCGTACCAGTTCCCCGAAAAGCTGATTCCGCTGATGATCGCCAACGCGCTCGGCGGCAAGCCGCTGCCCGTGTATGGCGACGGGCAGAACGTGCGCGACTGGCTGTACGTAGGCGACCACTGCAGCGCGATCCGTGAAGTGCTCGCGCGCGGCACGCCGGGCGAGACGTACAACGTCGGCGGCTGGAACGAGAAGAAGAATCTCGAGGTCGTGCACACGCTGTGCGACCTGCTCGACCAGCAGCGCCCGAAGGCGGCCGGCTCGTATCGCGACCAGATCACCTATGTAAAAGATCGTCCGGGTCACGACCGCCGTTACGCGATCGACGCCCGCAAGCTCGAGCGCGAACTCGGCTGGAAGCCGGCGGAAACGTTCGAGACGGGGCTCGCCAAAACGGTTCAGTGGTATCTCGACAACCAGCAATGGGTCGACGAAGTCGCTTCGGGCGAATACCGGAAGTGGGTCGAGACCAACTACGCGCAGCGCGCGTAAAGGCACGGCAATGGCGCGCAAAGGCATTATTCTCGCGGGCGGCTCGGGCACCCGCCTGTATCCGATCACGCACGTCGTCTCCAAGCAGCTGCTGCCGGTGTACGACAAGCCGATGATCTACTACCCGCTGTCCACGCTGATGGTGGCGGGTATTCGCGACGTGCTGATCATCTCCACGCCGCAGGACACGCCGCGCTTCGAGGCGATGCTCGGTGACGGCAGCCAGTGGGGCATGAACATCCAGTACGCGGTGCAGCCGTCGCCGGATGGACTCGCGCAGGCCTTCATCATCGGCCGCGAGTTCGTGAACAATGATCCGTCGGCGTTGATTCTCGGCGACAACATCTTCTACGGCCACGATCTCGCGAAGCAACTCGAACGCGCCGACGATCAGACCGACGGCGCCACCGTGTTCGCGTATCACGTGCAGGACCCGGAACGCTACGGCGTGGTCGAATTCGACCAGCAGTTCCGCGCGTTGTCGATCGAGGAAAAGCCCGCCAGGCCGCGTTCGAACTACGCGGTCACGGGTCTGTACTTTTACGACAAGCAGGTCTGCGACATCGCCGCGGACATCAAGCCGTCGCCGCGCGGCGAGCTCGAGATCACCGACGTGAACTCGCGCTACCTCGCGAACGCGGCGCTCAACGTCGAGATCATGGGCCGCGGTTATGCGTGGCTCGACACCGGCACGCACGATTCGCTGATCGAAGCCGCGACCTTCATCGCAACGCTGCAAAAGCGCCAGGGCCTGGTGGTCGCGTGTCCGGAAGAGATCGCGTACCGGCGTCAGTGGATCGACGGCGAGCAGTTGCTCGCGCTCGCCAAACCGCTCGCGAAAAATGCCTACGGGCAATACCTGCAAAACATTCTCACGGATCACGTCGCATGGCCATCCAGGTAACCGCAACCTCGCTGCCCGAAGTCAAGATCATCGAGCCGAAGGTGTTCGGCGATGCGCGCGGCTTCTTTTTCGAAAGCTTCAATGCGCTCGAATTCGCCGAGAAGGTCGAGCCGGGCGTCGAGTTCGTGCAGGACAATCATTCGCGTTCGGCGAGAGGCGTGCTGCGCGGTCTGCACTATCAGATCCAGCATGCGCAGGGCAAGCTCGTGCGCGTGGTCGAGGGCGAGGTGTTCGACGTCGCCGTCGACATCCGCAAGAGCTCGCCGAACTTCGGCAAGTGGGTCGGCGTGACGCTGTCGGTCGAGAACCATCGGCAGCTGTGGGTGCCGCCCGGTTTCGCGCACGGCTTCGTCGTGCTGTCGGAGTCCGCGCAGTTCCTCTACAAGACCACGGATTATTGGTTCCCCGAGCACGAGCGCAGCATCGTGTGGAACGATCCGGCGATCGGAATCGAATGGCCGGTCGACTTCGAGCCGCTGCTCGCGGCCAAGGATGCGGCGGGCAAGCGTCTCGCCGACGCCGAAGTCTACGCATAAGGGGATCGCATGAGCGCACACGACGCGAAACGGACGATTCTCGTCACCGGCGTAAATGGCCAGCTCGGCTATGAGCTCGCGCGCACGCTGCAAGGGCTCGGCAATGTGGTCGCGGTCGACCGCTCGCGGCTCGATCTGTCGAACCTCGATCAGATTCGCGCGGTGGTGCGCGACCTGCGTCCCGCGCTGATCGTCAATCCGGCCGCTTATACGGCGGTGGACAAGGCCGAAGAAGAACGCGACCTGGCAATGCGCATCAACGGCGAAGCACCGGGCGTGCTCGCCGAGGAAGCGAAAAAGCTCGGCGCCGCGCTGATCCACTATTCGACCGACTACGTGTTCAACGGCACGAAAGAAGGCGCGTACGTCGAAGACGATCCAACCGATCCGCAGAACGTCTACGGCCGCAGCAAGCTCGCGGGCGAGCAGGCAATCGCGGCGAGCGGCGTGAATCACCTCGTATTGCGCACGAGCTGGGTGTACGGCACGCGCGGCAAGAACTTTCTGCTGACGATGTTGCGGCTCGGCGCCGATCGTCCGGAGCTGAAGGTGGTGGCCGACCAGTTCGGCGCGCCCACCTGGTGCAACACGATCGCGACGCTGACCGCGCATCTGTGCGCACAGTCCTTCGCCGCCGAAGACGGCGCGAAGTGGTGGGACGAGCGTTCGGGCATCTATCACCTGTGCGCGGGCGACTCGACGTCGTGGCACGGTTTCGCGTCGGCGATCTTTGAACTCGCGGATTTGCCGAACAGGCCGAACACGCTGCCGATTCCGGCCGCGGATTACCCGACGCCCGCGAAGCGCCCAGCCAATTCCAGAATGTCGAACGACAAGCTGGCGCGCGTGTTCGGGCTCGCCGCGCCGCATTGGCGCGACGCGTTGAAGCTGTGTCTGACGGACGGTTTTCCAAAGTCGCCGGCGGCGCGCACCTGAGTCGCGGTTTCGACGCAGGGCTCGCGAGCACCGGTGCGGCGAAGGAAACACTCGCATCGGATGTCCTGCCGCGCACGCCGCTCGCCATGATGCCGTCGTGGTCTGGGACCGATCGAAACGATTGTTGCCTGACAATGGTGAAAGGGTGCGGCGGTAGAATGTCGCTCGACGCGAGGGCGTTCGAGGCGCGGATTTAACGTTCTATGCGCAGTAGATTGCAAACGTCTGCGTCAACCGCGCGCAAGCCAGTATGGCCACGTAAAAAATACGGTATCGAGAGGGAGCTGTGAGTTTGTTACCGATCATTCTGTGCGGCGGAGCGGGATCGCGGCTCTGGCCGGTCTCGCGGGAATCGCACCCGAAGCCGTTCATCCGTCTCGCGGACGGCGAAAGCCTGCTGCAGAAAGCGTTCCTGCGCGCGGTCGCGTTGCCCGGCGTGAAGGAAGTGCTCACGGTAACCAACCGTGAGCTGTTCTTCAAGACCGAAGACGATTTCCGCGAGGTCAACGGCAAGAACGTCGCGACCTCGTTCATTCTCGAACCGTTCGGCCGCAACACGGCCGCGGCGGTTGCCACGGCGGCCTGGCACACGGCGAAGGCGCATGGCGCAGACACCGTGATGCTGGTGCTCGCCGCGGATCACCTGATCGCGGATCAAACCGCGTTCGCCGCGGCGGTCGCGCGTGCGCAGACGCTTGCGCAGGCCGGCAACGTGGTCACCTTCGGCATGCATCCGGATACGCCCGAAACCGGCTACGGCTATATCGAAGCCGATGGCGAGCGGGTCGTGCGCTTCGTCGAGAAGCCGTCGGTGGAGAAGGCCCGCGAGTATCTGGCGTCGGGCAAGTTCGTGTGGAACTCGGGCATGTTCTGCTTCACCGCGGGCACGATCCTGAAGGAAATGCGCGAGCATTGTCCCGACATTCTCGATGCCGCGGCCGAATGCATGGACAAGTCGCCGTCCGCCGAAGGCAAGAGCGGCGCGCAGGTGCGTCTCGAGCCGGGCTGCTTCGGCGCGGTGCCGGAGCTGTCGTTCGACTACGCGGTAATGGAGAAGTGCGAGCACGCGGCGGTCGTGTGCTGCAACCTCGGCTGGACCGACGTCGGCTCGTGGACCGCGCTGTCCGATCTGTCGCCGGCCGATGCGAGCGGCAACCGCGTCGAAGGCGAGGCGCTGCTCGTCGACGTGAAGAACTCGTATCTGCGCAGCGACGGGCGCCTGATCGGCGCGGTCGGCGTCGACAACCTGATCGTGATCGACACGCCCGATGCGCTGCTCGTCGCGCACCGGGATCGCGCGCAGGACGTGAAGCAGATTTTCGCGGAGCTGAAGTCGCGCGGCCATGAGACGTACAAGGTGCATCGCACCGTGCATCGGCCGTGGGGCACGTACTCGGTGCTCGAAGAGGGGCCGCGCTTCAAGATCAAGCGCATCGAGGTGAAGCCGGGCGCGAGCCTGAGCCTGCAGATGCATCATCACCGCAACGAGCATTGGGTCGTGGTGAGCGGCATGGCGAAGGTCGTCAACGGCGAAAAAGAGTTCTTCGTGTCGACCAACGAGTCGACCTATATCCCGGCGGGTCACAAACATCGCCTCGAAAATCCGGGCGTCGTCGAGCTCGTGATGATCGAAGTGCAAAGCGGCGAATATCTGGGCGAAGACGATATCGTTCGCTTCGAAGACATTTACGGACGTACTTGAGATGGATATCAGTTTTACCAACGACTCGGAAGACCTGACACGTCACAACGAGCGCGACGACCTGCTGGTCGGCATGAAAGCGGTGCGGGTCTGGGGCACGCTCGGCTGGCACGACATCCGGCAGCGTTATCGCCGCTCGGTGCTCGGGCCGTTCTGGTTCACGCTCAGCACGATCATCTTGGTGGTCGTGCTCGGCGCGTTGTACTCGACGCTGCTGCACCAGGAACTCTCCGACTATCTGCCGTATCTGGCGGTGGGTCTCGTCGTGTGGGCGTATCTGGCGTCGGTCGCCAACGAGGGCTGCATGGCCTTCATCGGCTCGGCCTATCTGATCAAGCAGATCAGGCTGCCGCTGACGGTCCACGTATGCCGCATCGCGTGGCGCAACTTCGTGATCCTGCTGCATAGCCTGCCGGTCGTCGTCGTGCTGCTGTTCGTGTTCGGTCACTGGCCGGGCTGGGAAATCGTGCTGGTGCCGTTCGCGCTCGTGGTCCTGCTGCTGCACGGCGTGTGGCTCGGCGTCACGCTCGGCGTGCTGTGCGCACGCTTTCGCGACATTCCGCCGATCGTCACGAACCTGATCCAGGTCGTGTTCTTCTTCACGCCGGTCATGTGGTCGCCGGAAATCCTGAAGGACCGCGCGTGGGTCGCCGAATACAACCCGCTCTATCACCTGATCGAAACGGTGCGCGCGCCGCTCACCGGCCGCCCGACCCACTGGGAGTCGTGGGCGTGGTCGATTGGTCTCTTGATCGTCGGCTTTGCGTTCGCGCAGATCCTGATGAAGCGTTTCCGTAATCGCGTTCCTTACTGGCTTTGATATTGTGAGTTCTTCATCGATTGTCGCTCGTAACATCTCCGTCGAATTTCCGATTTACGAGAACTCGCATCGCTCGCTGAAAAAGGCGGTGCTCAATTTGACGACGGGCGGCCGGATCGGCCAGGACGCGGGTCGCCATGCGATCGTCCGCGCGATCGACGACCTGAGCTTCACCTTCAGCGAAGGCGAGCGCATCGGCCTGATCGGCCACAACGGCTCGGGCAAGACGACGCTGTTGCGCACGCTGTCGGGCGTCTATGCGCCGGTGCGCGGCGAGCTGAAGGTGCGGGGCAAGATCGCGTCGCTGCTCGACGTGTCGATGGGCCTCGACCCCGACGCGACCGGCTTCGAAAACATCTATCTGCGCGGCATTCTCGACGGGCTGAAGCCCGCGCGCATCCGCAGCAAGATCGACGAGATCGCCGACTTCAGCGAACTGGGCGATTACCTGAATCTGCCGGTGCGCACCTATTCGAGCGGGATGATGCTGCGCCTCGCGTTCGCGATCTCGACGAGCGTCGAAGCCGACATCCTGATCATGGACGAATGGCTGAGCGTGGGCGACGCCGAGTTCAGCGTGAAGGCGGCCGAGCGTCTGGAAGGCCTCGTCGGCAAGGCGGCGCTGCTGGTGGTGGCGTCGCACGATCCGTCGCTGGTCGCGCGCGCGTGCACCCGCAAGATCTCGATGGAACACGGCAAGATGGTCGCCGACGAACCCGTGCTGCCGTCGGAAAAATCCGACGAGCCGCTCATCAGCCACACCGCGCAGTTGCCGCACTGAGCACGCCGGTGCGCGACCGGCGCGGCGCATGCCGCGCCTGCCGCATGTGCGCCGACGCGCGAGCTGCGCGGCGCGACGGCAGCAGGCAAATCCATCGGCTCATCGGCTAAACCGCGCCCCGGCGCAAGCCAGTCCCGCAGTTCAGCAACACCCTCGTGGCCAATCCCGAGGCGTAACAAGGTTCGAATTTGATGCGAGCTAATCACCCGTTTCTGCGCTACTCCGAATCCCTGCTGGTGCGTCAGCCGTTTCGCACGCTGAAGGGTTTCGCGGGCGGCTATATCGCGTATCCGATTGCGGAGAACGCCGAAAAGCGCAACGTGCGCCCGAAAATCCGCGAGCTGCGCGAGCACTATTCGCTGCCGATGCCGCATCGCCGCCGCATCGCGCTCGAACGGCTCGTCGCCACGCTCGAATTCGCCGGCGCGAAGGTGCCTTACTATCGCGACCTGTTCCAGGCGAAGCAGTTCGATCCCGCCAAGGTCAGGAACGACCCGCGCTACCTCGAAGAACTGCCGTATCTGACCAAGGACATCATCCGCGAGCAGGGTCCGCGTCTCCTGTCGGGACCGCTCGAGGCCGGCAAGCACCACGCGTGCAAGACCGGCGGCTCGACCGGCCTCTCCACGACGATTTACTACGACCAGGAAGGCGCCGATTATTCGTCGGCGGTCACCAACTATTGCCGCGAGCGGATCGGCAAGCTGCGCCATCGCTCGGAGTTGCACTTCGCGTGCCGTTTCCCGGATCAGGTCGTGCCCGACTGGCCGTCGCGCGAAGACTTCAAATGCTTCGCGATGAATCGCAGCAATGTCTTCTTCGACCGCATCGACGATCACGGCCTCGAGGAAATGTGGTGCACGCTGAAGCGCCGCCGCCCATATCTCGCGCACTCGCATCCGTCGACGATGTACGCGCTCGCCTGCTATGTCGAGCGCAAGTACGGCGGCGGCAACGCGTTCCAGGTGTTCGAGTCGAGTGGCGAGCTGCTCGAGCCGCATGCGCGCGAGATGATCGCGAAGGCGTTGCGCTGTCGCGTGATCGACCGCTACGGCCTCGCCGAGCTCGGTGTGATGGCCTATGAGCTCGACGGTCACGAAGGCGGCTTCCAGATCCTCGAATCGGAAGGCTGGCCGGAAAGCCGCGTTGCGCCGGACAACCCCGACGGCGCGCACGAGCTCGTGTTCACCGGGTTCCGCAACCGGCTCATGCCCTTGATCCGCTACACGACCGGCGACCTCGCGCGCGTGCAGAAGACGGAGAAGGGCTTTTTCCTGACCGACGTGGTCGGCCGGATTCACGACGTCGTGCCGATCAACGGCGTCGCGCATCCGACGCACCACATCCAGGACATGCTCGATCACCGCGTCGGCGGCATCCAGGAATTCCAGATCGATCTGCGCACGACGCCGCCCACTTTGCGCATCGTGCTCGAACCGCACGCGAACGCGGAGGACACCACCGCGAAGCTGCGCCACTTCTGGCAGGACGCGTTCACGATCGCCTACGTCGGTCACGACGATTTCGTGCGCGTGGGCAGTCGCGCCAAATTCCGTCACGTGGTGAGCGCATGATCGGCGTCGCGTATCCCGACGCCCGCGCCGACGCCGGCCAACACGTGCTGGCGGCGCTGCGGCGCTCGGTCAGCGTGACCCAGGCCCAGGCGATCACGCGCAACATGCTGCACGAGATCGCGCCCGACGTCATGGTCGCAGTCGACGCGCCCGATGCGTGGAGCGCCGACCTGATCGCGTTCGTGCAGGCGCGGCCGCGCAAGCTGATCGTGTTCGGCCATATGCCGATCGCGCTCGCGCACTATCTGCGTTATCGGCCCGCGGCGTTGCCCGCCGACCTCTCGCAAGCGAGCCGCAGTGCAATGGCGCCTTCGGGCGAGTCGCGCGAAAGCGCGGCGGCGGTGCGCTACGGCGCGCTCGCGCAGACACTCGGCGGCGCGCCATGGCATCGCCCGTTCGAGCGCTTCGATTTCGCCGACGAATGGAACAACCTCGGCTACGGCGCGATTCGCGCCGACGGCTCGATCTGGGCGCTCGCGCAGGCGCCCGAAGTGCCGGCCGAAGCGGAGCTGGCCGCGGTCGTCGTGAACGGCGAGCGACAGTTCGCGTACGCGGCGCTGTGGGATGCGGGCGCATCGGCCGTGCTGTGGTTCAACCGGCCGGTCGGCCCGTGCGATTCGTTCGAATGGCGCCTCGTCGAGCAGTTTCTGTCGGGCTACCGGGCCGATGCGCGGCCGTGTCAGCCGGTGCTGAGCGAACTCCCGTGGGGTTACGACGCGGCGATCACGTCGCGGCTCGATTGCGACGAGGACGTCGAATCGGCGCGCCCGTTGTGGCACGCGTACCGGCGTCTCGGCGTGCCGTTCACGCTCGCCGTGCATACGCAGAACCTGCAACGCGGCGGCCAGCACGACATCCTGCGCGAACTGCTTGCCGACCGGCAGCAGGGCGCGGTGCTGTCGCACACGGCGACGCACTCGCCGAACTGGGGCGGCAGCTACGACACCGCGATCGCGGAAGGCGTGCAATCGGCCGAACTGCTCGAACGCGCGACCGGCGTGCCGGTGCGCTACGCGGTGTCGCCGTTTCACCAGTCGCCGCCGTACGCGATGCGCGGCCTGATCGACGCGGGCTACGCGGGCTGCATCGGCGGCATCATCCGCAACGATCCGGAGTTTCTGAGCGCACGCGGCGGCGCGTTGGCCGGTTTGCCGGCGGGCTTCGTCGGTCACAGCCAACAGTGCATGCTGCACGGCGACTGCATGCTGAAAGAGGGCGATCCGCTCGCGATCTTCAAGCAGGCCTTCGACACCGCGTACGCGACCAACACGCTGTTCGGCTATCTCGACCATCCGTTCTCCGAGCGCTACGCGTACGGCTGGACCGACGAGGCGGCGCGCATCGACGCGCACGAGCAGTTGATCGCCTACATGCGCGGCAAGGCCCAACGGCCGCTGTTCCTGCACGAGGAAGCCGCGCTCGATTTCCTGCGCTTGCGCTCGCTCGCGCAGATCGTCGAACACGACGGCGTCTTTCGCGTCGTCACGCCCTTCGCCGACACGACGCCGCTCGCGCTCGGCGTCGAGTTCCGGGGCGCTCATACCAAGGTAGAGACGGGGAAAGCACTGCAATGAAAGTCATGGTGGTGATGGGCACGCGGCCCGAGGTCATCAAGCTCGCACCGCTCGTGCGAGCGCTGCGCAGCGAGTTCGACACGATCGTCTGCGCGAGCGGGCAGCATAGGGACATGGCCGCGCAGGCGCTCGAATTCTTCGGCATCGAACCGGACATCACGCTCGAAACGATGCACCCGGGTCAATCGCTGAATGCGCTCGCGTCGCGCCTGATCGCCGCGCTCGATCGCGCGCTCGACGAAACACGTCCCGATTGGGTGATCGTGCAGGGCGACACGACGACCGCGTTCTGCGCGGGCTTCGCGGCATTCCAGCGCGGCATCCGCGTCGGTCACGTCGAGGCGGGGCTGCGCACCGGCGATCTGGCGAGTCCGTTTCCCGAGGAAGCGAACCGCAGCCTGCTCGGCCGCATCGCGACGCTGCATTTCGCGCCGACCTCGCGCGCGCGCGACAGCCTGCTCAGCGAAGGCGTCGCGCCAGAGAAGATCGTCGTGACCGGCAACACGGTCGTCGATGCGATCGGCGAAGTGCGCGCGAGCTGGAGCGTCACGCCGCCGGCGAGTCCGCTGCCCGCATGGCATGGCGCGCAGCAGCACGTGCTCGTCACGTGCCATCGGCGCGAGAATTTCGGCGACGTGCTGCAGGATATCTGCCGCGTGCTGCGCGATCTGTGTCAGCGCTATAGCGATTACCGCTGGGTGTTTCCCGTGCATCTGAACCCGGCCGTGCGCGGGCCCGTGCATCGCGAGCTCGATGGCATCCCGAATCTCGCGCTGATCGAGCCGGTCGACTATCCGACCAGCCTTCATCTGATCAGCGGCAGCGCCGTCGTGGTCAGCGATTCGGGCGGCATCCAGGAAGAAGCGCCAACCTTCGGCGTGCCGGTCGTCGTGATGCGCAATCACACCGAGCGCCGCGAAGGCGTCGACGCGGGTTTCGCGACGCTCGCGGGCCAAAGTGCGGCGAGCATCGAAAGCGCGGTGATCGGCTGGCTCGACGATCCCGCGCGGCGCGCGGCGCTGCGCGATCGCGCGAATCCGTACGGCGACGGACTGGCCTCACGACGCATCGTCGACAGCCTGCGCGGCCGACCGGTCGAGGTGTTCGTTGGCTGACGGCAAGAACCCCGTGCTTGCCCCGCAAGACTGCGTGCTGTTTTCGACCGCCGACTGGGACGAGCCGTACTGGACCAACAAGCAGCACACGGCGAGCATCCTCGCCGCGCGCGGCTGGCGGATTCTGTATGTGGAAAGCGTTGGCTTCCGCTCGCCGAAAGTGGCCAGCGGCCGCGACTGGTCGCGCCTGTGGCGACGTCTGTGGCGCGGCGTGCAGTCGCTCGTGCTCGGCCCGCCGCGCCGTGCCGACAACATCTGGGTGCTGTCGCCGCTGATGGTGCCGGCCGGGCATCATCTGCCGTTCGTGCGCTCGCTGAATCAGGCGATGCTGCGTTTTTCGGTGAACCGCTTCGCGAGGTTGCATCGCTACGTCAAGCCGGTCGTGTGGACGTACCACCCGTACATGCTCGATGCGATCGCGACGCTGCCGCGCGGGACCCTGGTCTACCACTGCGTCGACGATATCGCGGCGATTCCGGGCGTCGACGTCGACGCGTTCCGCACTGCCCAGCAGGACCTGCTCGGGCGCTGCGAGGCGGTATTCACGACTGCGCAGTCGCTGAAGGACGTGTGCCTGCCGTTTAACCCCAATACGCATTTCTTCGGCAACGTCGTCGATGAAGCGCACTTCGGCGCGGCGCGCGCGGACGGCCCGCTGCCCGCCGAGCTCGCCGCGATCGACGAGCCGCGGCTCGTGTATCACGGCGTGCTGTCGGACTTCAAGGTCGATCTGCCGTTGCTGCTGCAAACCGCGCAGGCGCGGCCGCAGTGGCAATGGGTGATCATCGGCGAGGAGCGCGAAGGGCAGCGCAGCGACCTGCTCGCGCAGCTCAAGCGTCTGCCGAACGTGCATCTGCTCGGCTACCGGCCGTATCGCGTGCTGCCGCAGTATTTGCGCGGCATGCGGGTCGGTGTGTTGCCGACGCTGATCAACGAATACACGCACTCGATGTTTCCGATGAAGTTCTACGAATATCTCGCGGCCGGTCTGCCGGTTGTATCGACGCCGCTCGATTTCGCGAAGGAACCGCGCGCGGGGCTCGAAGTGGGCAGCGATGCCGACGCGTTCATCGCGGCGATCGAGAGGCAGCTTGCACGCGGCAAGCTGAGCGCGGAGGAAGCGCGCGCGGCGGTTGGCGAGAACACGTGGGAAGCGCGGCTGGACAAGATGTTGGCGATCACCTTCCACTTCCCGCAGGCGGGCGGCGGCAGCGCGCGGCCACACGGCGCGGAGGTGCGCACGTGAGGGTCGTTCATGTGTACCGCACGTACTTCCCGGACCCGCCCGGCGGCCTGCAGGAAGCGATCCGCCAGATTGCGCTAGCGACGCGCGAGCGCGGCGTCGAACCGCGCATTCTGACGCTGTCGCCGAGCCCGACGCCGACCGTCGTCGAACGCCCGGAAGGGCAGGTGATCCGCGAGAAATCGTGGGCGGCGCCGGCATCGTGCGATCTCGGCGGGCCGTGCTCGGTGATCAGGTATCGCGAGCTGGCCGCCTGGGCCGACGTCGTGCATTTCCACTTTCCGTGGCCGTTCGCCGACGTATTGCATCTGCTCGGACGCACCAGCAAACCGACGGTGATGACTTACCACTCCGACATCGTGCGGCAGAAGCTGCTCGGCGCCGTCTATGGGCCGCTGATGCGGCGCACGCTGCGCAGCATGTCCGCGGTGGTCGCGACGTCGGCGGCTTATGCGCGGACCAGTGAGACGCTTGCCGCGTGCGTGTCGAAGGAGCGTTTGAAGACGATTCCGCTCGGCATCATCGACTATCGCGACGAGCCGCAGCCGCTCGACGCGCGGCGCAAGCTCGAGAGCCGGCTCGGCCTGGCGCCGGGCGAACCGTATTTTCTGGCGCTCGGCGTGTTGCGCTACTACAAGGGACTGCATACGCTCGTCGAGGCCGCCCGGCATGTGCAGGCGAAAATCGTCGTCGCTGGCTCGGGGCCGGAGCGCGAGCGGCTCGCCGCCTTGGCGCGGCAGCATGGCGCGACCAACGTCGTGTTTGCCGGGCAGGTCACGCATGAGGAAAAGGTTGCGCTGCTCGAGGGCTGTCGCGCGATGGTGCTGCCCTCGCATTTGCGCTCCGAAGCGTTCGGGATGGTGCTGGTCGAAGCCGCGATGTTCGGCAAACCGATGGTGTGCTGTGAGGTGGGGTCCGGGACGTCGTTCGTCAACGAGGATGGGGTGACGGGGTTTGTCGTGCCGCCCGAGGCGCCCGAACCGCTGATCGCCGCGATTAACCGGCTGACGCTGGATGAAGCACTGGCGTGCGGCATGGGAGCGGCGGCGCGGCAGCGATATGAGCGGCTATTTTCTGGGCCAGCGTTGGGAAACGCATATAAATCGCTGTATGAACACGTATTGTCTTCCTGAGTCGTTATTTTCTTTCTCTATATCGCCGAAAAGTTTGCGAAAGTGTTTAATTCACCTTGGTTTGCGCAAATTCGGCCTATATGCGAGATGTTGGTATTATCTGCGCGGTCGAGCCCGGTACACTGATTATTCTGCTTCGTTACAAATATTGCGGGTTCATGGTTGTTAAATCAGTCGGCAATAAGTTGACAAATAAATTGGAAGCGGGTTGTAGGGGAGGGCGCGAGATGGTAGCGTGATGCCGCTTTACGCGGTCCGGATTTTGATTCTCGTGGTTCGACTTGACCCGCTACCGCGCCGGAACGAATTTCTACGGCAGCGCATGTGCCTTCCACACTCTTTTCTGCCCTGCGGCGGTTCACTGAATGAGCAGCAAACCACTCGTCGTCGATCTTGATGGAACTCTGATTCGCTCGGACGTCCTGATTGAATGCGGATTTGCTTTCACCCGATCCGCTCCCCATCGGTTCTACGAGCCGCTTCTGTGGCTCCTGCGCGGGGGCAAAGCCGGGCTCAAAGCCCGCTTGGCCGAAGCGACCGATATCGACGTCACCGTCCTGCCCTACGACGCCACGGTCATCGAGTGGCTGAAGGAAGAACGGGCCGCCGGGCGGTCGCTCGTGCTGGCGACCGCTAGCCATGAACGCTACGCGAAGGCGATTGCCGATCATCTTGGGCTATTCGACAAAACCTTCGCCACGCATAGCGACATCAATCTGTCCGCGCATCGCAAGCGCGACAGGCTCGTGGCCGAGTTCGGCGAGAAAGGCTTCGACTACGCGGGCAATTCGCACGACGATGTCGCAGTCTGGGCCGCGGCCGAGCGTGCTTATGTGATCAATCCGTCGAGTGGCGTAGAGCGCGCGGCCCGCAAGCAGGGCAACGTCGAGCGCGTCATCGACCAACGCTCCGCGTGGCCGAGAACGTGGGCGAAGTCGTTGCGACTGCATCAGTGGCTGAAGAATCTGCTGATTTTCGTTCCGCTGCTCGCGGCGCATCAACTGTCGGACGCTGCGCTGGTCATTGCCGCGCTCCTCGCTTTTTTTGCCTTCGGTGTCTGTGCGTCGAGCGTCTACCTGTTGAACGATCTGCTCGATCTCGAGGACGACCGGCATCATCCGACCAAGCGCAAACGCCCGCTTGCGTCGGGCGCGTTGCCGCTGGTTTGGGGCGCGGCGCTGTGTCCCGTTCTGCTGGTCGTGGGCGGCGCGATCGCGTGGTTCTGCCTGCCTCATCAGTTCGCGCTGGTTTTGCTTGGATATTACGTACTCACGCTGGCCTATTCGTTCCATCTGAAGCGGCGAGTCATGATGGACGTGGTGGTGCTGGCCTTGCTCTATACGACACGGATCATCGCCGGAAGCGCCGCGATCGATGCGCGGCTCACGTTCTGGCTGCTCGCGTTTTCGATGTTCATTTTTCTCAGCCTCGCGCTCGTCAAGCGGTATGCGGAACTGCACGCATTGAAGGAGCGCGGCCTCGTGAAGTCACGCGGCCGCGGCTATGTCGCGAGCGATCTGCCGTTGATTTCGTCACTAGGCGCGGCCTCGGGCTATCTGTCCGTGCTGGTTCTCGCGCTTTATATTCAGGACGGCAATACGGCGAGCCTCTATCGGCATCCACAGTACATCTGGGTGGCCTGTCCTCTGCTGCTTTACTGGGTGAGCCGCACGTGGATCATCGCGCATCGCGGCTCCATGCATGACGACCCGATCATATTCGCGGCAAAGGACCGGAGCAGTTGGCTGATCATGGCCCTATGCGGTGCCGTGTTCTGGATGGCGATCTAGCCATGTCGAAAGTCCAGTCCTGGGGGCGCTATCCGTACGCGCTGCAAGAGTCCCATCCGATCGCCTGGCGTGATACGGCCGCGGCGATATGGCGAAGTGTCGGCGGCACGCAGCGCACGACACTTGCCTTCGGCAATGGGCGCAGTTACGGCGACAGTTGCCTCGCGTCGTCGGGGCACGTGGTCCAGACGCTGCCGCTGGACCGGATGATTCTGGCCGACTGGCAGAACGGCGTGTTGCGCGCTGAACCGGGCATGACGCTCGAGCAGATTCTCGACGTGGCGATTCCGCGTGGATGGATGTTGCCCGTCACGCCGGGGACGAAGTACGCGACGTTGGGCGGCGCGATCGCCAACGACGTGCACGGCAAGAATCACCATGTACGCGGCACGTTTGGCCGGCATGTGCGGCGTTTCTGCTTGCTGCGAAGCGACGGCACGCAGTTCGAATGTACGCCGGACCTCCACCCCGAGTACTTCACCGCGACGATCGGCGGCCTTGGTATGACCGGGCTGATCGCGTGGGCTGAAATCCAGCTGATGCCGATCAGGTCGAGCAGGCTCGACGTGACCAGTATCCGCTTTGCCAACCTCGACGAGTTCTTCGCGCTGTCCGAACGGCTCGACGAACTGCATGAGTACAGCGTGGCGTGGGTGGACTGTCAGAGCCGCGATGCCGCGTTGGGCAGAGGCATTTTCATGGTCGGCGATCACGCCTCCGAGGGGGGGCTCGACGTCGAACGCCGCAAGACGCGTACGGTGCCGTTCACGTCGCCGATCCCCGTTTTCAACCGCCTGACCCTGCGCGCCTTCAACGAGTTGTACTACAGGCGGCAACGCGCGGACGCGGTTCGCTCGACGGTCACTTACGACTCGTACTTCTATCCGCTCGACAGCCTGCTTGAATGGAATCGCATCTATGGCCGCTCGGGCTTCCAGCAGTATCAATGCGTGATCCCGGCGGCCGTTGCGCGCGAGGCAACGCGGGCCATTCTCGACGCGATTGCCCGCAGCGGCACGGGGTCGATACTTGCCGTGCTGAAGCGCTGCGGCGCCATCAAATCGCCGGGCTTGCTGTCTTTTCCGCTCGAAGGCACCTCGCTCGCGCTCGACTTCCCGCAGCGCGAGGAATCGAATCGCAAGCTTTTCGACCGGCTGGATGCGATCGTGCGCGAGAGCGGCGGCCGTTTGTATCCCGCCAAGGACGCGCATATGTCGGGGGAAGATTTTCGCGCTGCCTATCCGCAGTGGGAACAGGTCGAAGCGCTGCGTGATCCGGCTTTGCTGTCACGCTTTTGGGAACGAACCACTCGAGTATGAAAAACATCGTTATCGTAGGCGCCACTTCGGCGATCGCCATTGCCTGTGCACGGCAATGGGCTAAACAGGGCGCGCGGTTCTTTCTCGTCGCGCGCAACATGGAGCGCCTCCAGCAGGTTGCCGACGACCTCAAGGCACGTGGTGCGCAAGACGTGCTGTGTCAGCAGTTGGACATCGATCAGATCGGTGAACATGCCGCCATGATGCAGCGTTGTTCGGCCGAGTTCGGCGCGCTCGACATCGTGCTGGTGGCGCCGGGAACGCTGCCTGACCAGCAGGCCTGTCAGAACGATGCCGACGTCGCGGTCCGCGAGTTCAATACCAATGCCGTATCGATCATCGCGTTGCTGACGCGTTTTGCCACTGTGATCGAGCAGCAGCGGCGCGGCACGATCGCGGTCATTTCGTCGGTGGCCGGCGATCGCGGTCGCCAGTCGAACTATCTGTACGGCAGTGCAAAAGCAGCGCTCTCCGCGTTTTGCGAGGGCCTGAGGGCGCGCCTGTTCAAGGCGGGCGCGCATGTGCTGACGATCAAGCCTGGCTTTGTCGCGACGCCAATGACAGCGGGTCTTCCCTTGCCGGGACCGCTTGTTGCTACCGCGGACAAGGTCGCGGGCGATATCGTGCGCGCGGTGGAAAAGGGTAGGGATGTCATTTATACCCCGTGGTTCTGGTGGGGCATCATGCTGATCATTCGCTCTGTTCCTGGCCGCGTGTTCAAGCGGCTCTCGTTGTGATGCACTGCATGCATCGCGACGGGGCTGCCGTGCTCGACGGCAACCGTCGCCGCCCAGCGAGCGCATGGCGCGGCGAATGTTCGTTCGACCTTCCTGACCTGGTGTGCCTTTCGTGAACTCCTCGGCAACTCCCATGAGCGCGTCGCGCCTCGTGATTTTTTACGCGATATTCGCGGCAGTTTCGATCGCCGCGAATATCGGTCTGCAGAAGCTCTCGCTGATCACCTATTCGGGAGCGTTCAGCGTGCCGCTGTCCGTAGTCGTCGGAACGGGTGGCGGGCTGGTGGTGAAGTTCTTACTCGACAAGCTCTGGATCTTTCGATACCAGCATCGCGATCTGTCGCACGGCATACAGAGTTTTCTGCTCTATACGGTGATGGGGCTCGCAACTACGGCGATTTTCTGGGGCTTCGAATTCGGCGCGGACGCGATCTATCATTCCGAGCCTGCCCGCTTTACGGGCGGCGTGATTGGCCTCGTGATTGGTTATATAGTCAAATATCGGCTCGACAAGAAGTTCGTTTTTGCCTGATTCGGGCAATGCATTGATTTCATAAATTGAACCACCGTCGAACTCGCGTGAACAGAAATTTTTGGCCAATGAACATGCAACGACTTAGACAATATCTTTCGGAGAACGCGCTTCTACTGGCGATCACCATTGCTGTGGGTGGCTACCTCGCATGGCAGACGCGCAACTTTCAGCTCGATGATGCGCTGATTTATCTGCGATATCTGCGCAATCTGTTTGACGGACACGGCCTGACCTACAATGCAGGCGATCGCTTCAACGGTTTGACGTCGCCGTTGTACTCCTACTTGTTGATCTTGGCCAACGTCCTGACGAGAAATTTGCAATATACGACGATCTTTCTGTCGTTCGTGTTCCTATGCGCGGCTGCAATCACGGGAGCACATCTGTTGGCAAGCGGGAAATACGAACAGACGCTGTGCGCACTGATCATTGTTTCCTTCAACTATTTTTACGACACCTTTGGGATGGAGACGTCGCTGTTTCTATTCCTCTCCGCTCTCGCGTTGATACTCTACCGCAGAGAGCAATTCTTCGGCCTCGGTCTGGTTCTGGGCCTGCTGTTCATCACACGCAGTGAAGGCGTGTTCCTTGGCTTGGTTCTGGTCGTCGATTTCTTCGTCAGGAACAGAAAGGTGCCTCATGTTAAGTATTTCGTTGCGCCGGTTATTTTGCTTGCGGCCAATTTCGCATTTAACTACTACTACTATGGCGCGTTTCTTCCAGCTACCGGTAATGCGAAGCTCGGACAAGGCAAGTCGGGGCTGTGGGGCGAGGGCCTGATTTTTCTTCACGTGCAGTATATGAAGGGCGCTTTCTTCGGGGGAGATCTCCGGCTGCTTGCATTCATGCTGCCGGTCGGTCTCGTTGGCGTGCTGACGAGCCTACGCCAAAGGATCGTCTTGCTCGCCATTCTCTACCTGGTATTGCTGGGTTCGTTTTATGTATTTCTGCATATTCCGAATTACCACTGGTACTACGCGCCGTTCTTCTTCTTTGGCTTGTTGTTCGTTGGCGTTGGCGCATGGAAGGTGCTCAGCTTCACGTACGAGCGTTCCCGAGGGAGTGCTGTTGTTCTTACGCTGTTTCTTGCGTTCTTCCTTGCTACGAGCGGGTTCGTTTATCACAGCTTTGGCATATCCAATATCCAGCGCGGCTCGATGGACGTGTATAAGAATATCGGCGAATGGATAAAGGCAAACACGCCGGGCAATGCGGTGGTGGCAAGCGTCGAAATCGGGACCGTGGGTTGGTACTCTGACCGGTACATCATCGACATTCTCGGTCTGACAAATCGCTATAACGCGGACTATATTGCTCATAAGGACCTTTACTCCTGGCTCACGAAATACACCCCAGATTACATCCTCGTACATCAGCCGCTCTGGAGTTTCGAGGCTAGTGCAGATTGCCTGCTCGCGAGCGGGGCCTATGCCCCTGTGGAAGTATTTAATTTCGAGGGGTATCGCCTGCTAAAGCGCAGTGACGCCGTGGGCACGCAGCAGCGGATCCGAACGTGTGCGAAAGGGCCGCGTACCTGATAAGCGCTGCAGCGCTCGCTGCGAAGTCACCCCTCCTAGGGTGAATGGCACTTACTTAAGCCCGTGGAGCGTGCCCATATTTTTGGACGCGCTCACGTGCGATGTGACGAGGCTCTTTCAGCCATGGGTAGGACTTCGGTCTTCGTTTGCGCATTCGTGGTTCGATGCGACCGGGGCGACTCCCAACGCAAGACTGCGTGATCAGGTTGAACAGGAGACTCTGGTTGTGAGTTGCCGTCAGACCTCTGGCCAGCCATTCAGTCCATAACTGCACCGTGTGTTTGAAACTCAGTGTTCTCGGGTCAGTGGCATGGTGACTGGCGGCCTGAGCCATCAGCAGCCGAATCACGTTGTAGGCCAGCAGATGGACCCAGATCTCCTTTTCGTTCATGTGGGCAGTCTGGCAATGCAGCACATCCATGCCCATCGTCGTCTTGATGTTACGTAGATCCAGTTCCACGTTCCAGCGCCTGGCGTACAACTGCGAGAGGTCCTGTTTGCTGGTCTTGCGTGCATCAAGCATCGTGGTGACCAGCACCCGGTGATGCAGCCTGGACTCGCGCACCATCAGCTCATCGGGGAAGGCCTGGTACTGCTCATGCGTCATCCAGTCAGGACGCTGCCGGGGTTTGGGCCACGTCACAATGTGATCGCGCGTGCCCAGGGACCGGCCTCGCCGAAAGTCGGTGCGGCGTGCCCCATGCTGTTCCATCACGACGTCCACCCCGGCGGCGATCATTGAGGCCATCAGAAAGTAGTGGCAGTACAAGGCATCGGCGACGATCATGTCACCTTTGCGAAACGTGCCTTGCAGCATGCGAAACGCCGTCAGCTCCCCGCTGCCTTTGCCCGCGTAAGTTCCGACCGCCGACTCCAGTACTGCGCCGCTTGCCAGACAGATCACCGCAACCAGATAGGCCAATGGAAAGCCCACTCCTTCGGCCTGAGCACTGGACTGCGGGAAACGGGCCTGGTTCGACGGCGTATCGGGCATCGAGATCCCGGTGCCGTCAACCAGCTTGACCGGGCGCCCGCGCCACTTCCAGGCAGCCTCGGCCTGCTCATGCAGTTGGCGCCCCGTCTCGCGCGCCAACTCCCGCACCATCGTCAGCGGCAGTCTCTGGCGAGCGCGGCAGTAGCCTCCCGTACGCACACTCATGGGCCGCAGCCCGTCGGCAGCTCGCTGCGCCGCCCACCCGTTGACTGCCTTCTGACAGGAGGCGTCCTCTTCCAGCGCCTGGCGCATGAACATCGACAGTGTCACCGTCGGCGGATACAGCCGTTCCCGATGTTCTGGCAAATACGCTTCCGTTATGCCCAACAGCCCCGGGCTCGTCAGTATGTTGAAGTAGTCTACCGCCTGGGCCCTGCACGCCCGGCTTTGAACCCTGCTTCGTGTTTGCCTGTGATGACTTCGTGCATTACGATCCATGGGGGCTGATCTTTGGAATGAGACGGTGTTTGCCTGGTAACAACCATCGTATCAATCCCTGGATCAGCCCCCTCCCTTTCTCTTCAAGCACTTACCCGCGTCTTCTCCTCCATGTAGGCTTAAGTAAGTGCCATTCCTCCTAGGGTAAGACCATTATTCCGACTGAAAACGGCCGACTCGAGGGTCCGAGTCGGCCGTAAATTTCTGACTCGTCTGTTTTAACATTCCTTCTCGCGTCCCGTCACCGCACTTCTTGCGCTCGCGCCTTTACTGGTTCCGCAGGACGGGCGAGACCCTGCTAAACGTGACGAATATTCAATGGATACTGCTTCCGACGCTCATCGTTCTGCACGCGATTTCCCGCATCTGAATGGCCTATATGGAGCATTACGCCAAACGACACGGGCTACACCCTTAAGGTTGCGCCGAACTGGACGGTGCAGATTCCAAATAGTCCGTAAAAGTCCTGGTTCGCGGCGAGTGATAGCCGTCGGGACCGTTACCTCATCGCAACGGCCGTCAGAGCCGAGGCAGCCTAGATGCGCAATGGCGGGCGCAGCGGGCGCCCCTCTTTCCACCCAAAATGCTGGTAATGCGCGCCCGGATCAACGGCCGCCGCGGCGACGTCCGGGTTGACGGCGAGATATTCGCGAGGATCGAAATTCGGCGGCAGCCCGAGCGGTTCGTCGGGGTCGAGCTCGCTGCGTTCTCCGGATATGCGCGGTGGGCGCTGGTTCACGTCCTGCCGGTTGCGCAATTCCTCGAGCTTGCGATGGGTACGCCAGAATGGCACGCCCGGTGCCATGCCGCTCGCGGCGTGCTCCACTCGCCGCCAACTCTCCGCAATATAATCGCGATCGCGCGAACGTCTCAATACGACGGAAAACTCGATGTCATTGCGCTGCGTGTCGCAAAAATTCTCACACGCAAAATCGAGCAGTTCCATCTCGCAAAGATCAGCGAGCAGTTTCGAGAACGAGCGCGGCGTGAAAACCCAGCAATGGACGTCGTGATAATTGCCGTTTTCATGTGCGTCGCGAGCGAGATGCAGCGCGCCGTGCGGTGTGTGATGCCGCTTGACCAGATTCGGGTCGAGCCGCTTTTCCCAAGCCTCAACGGCAGAGACATCCGCCGCGGACAGGCAGTGATCCAGTAGTGAATAGGACTGGGGTATGCGCGCCCGCGCCACATAGCTAGCCAGAACCTCTGGCAGGCGGCTTTCACGGCGGAGGTAATCGAAAGTGAAGCGTCTATCCGGAACGACGAGACGCACTTCGCCCGTCGGTTTGAGGACCGTGGCCAGTTCTCTTAGCCAGGTCACCAGATCAGGCACGTGTTCGACAACATGGGATGCCACGACGTAATCCACATAGCGGCCGTTGATCGCTTCGTGCAGCGTATTGCGCCCCCAGATCGCGTTGACATCGACGATTTCATCAACCTTCACATGAGGATCGTCCTTGTACTTCTGACGCAGGTGAGGCGTGTCCGTATGATCGACGTAGATAATCTCGCCGCCGTCGCTGCGTCGCACTAGAGGCCAGCACAGCGGGCCTATCTCGACGCCAACGCTTTCTTTGATGTTCAGTCCTCGAAGTAGACGGCAACGCCGCTTATCGCGAATTTCATCGATGCTGAGAGCATTGTCTTCCTTCGCCATGTTGCCTCCTCGTATTGGACGGCACAGCTTCCAGTTATGACCGATGTTCACTGCATTGCGCGAGACCGCTTACATCTTCAGGTATGCATCTGCACCTTGATGGAGTCCGAACTTTTGTCGCTGGCCAGCCGAAAGGCCTCGTCGACGTCGTCGAGGCTCAGGTCGTGCGTGATCATGGCGCGCAACGTATCGCCCTTGCGCGCCAGCAGATCGATCGCAAGCGCGAAGTCGTGCTGACCGTCGATATAGCCGTAGCAGTTCGGCAGATGAATCGTCAGTTCCTTGATGTGCGGTTTGATGATTTCGATGTTCCTGAAGCCGTGATCGAAGGCACCGAGCACGCACACGTGGCCGAGCGGGCGCACGAACTGACAGGCGAAGTCGAACGTGTCGGCCGTTCCACCGACCGCTTCGATCGCGTAGTGCGCGCCCAATCCGCCGGTTGCCTGTTCGACCATGCCGAGCGCTTCGGCGCGATCGGCCGGCAGGATCGCGGTGGCGCCCATCGCCAGCGCCGCGCGCGCCTGAGCCGCGTGTCTTGCGACCACGTAGACATTTTCACTGCCAGCGTCCAGCGCCGCGGCGAGTGCCGCGAGGCCGATCGTGCCCGCGCCGATCACGACGCCGACCGAGCCGCGCGCAATCGGCATCTTGCGGCACCCGTGGATGCCGACCGCCACCGGCTCGACGATGGCGCCGAGCTGATCGTCGACGGCATCGGGCAGCGGGAACACGCCCGATTCCTTGGTGCGCACGTATTCGGCAAAGCCGCCGCCGAACGGAAATTCGCGCGCGCGGCAGTGAATCGGCGCGCCGAGCTTGCAGTACTCGCATTTGCCGCACGCGGTGCCCATCACCATGTCGATCGTCACGCGCTGGCCGACGCGCACGCTCGTCACGCCCTCGCCGATCTCGACCGCGGTGCCGCTCAGTTCGTGGCCGTTCGGAAAGCTTTGATGAACGTCGACGTTCCGGTAAGCGTGCAGATCGCTGCCGCAGATACCGACGCTCGCCACCTTGACGATCACGGTGCCGGGTAGCAACTCAGGTACCGGGATGCGGCCGACCTTCATCGCGCGCACCCCGTCTTGCAAGCCGGCTCGCATGGACGCGCCTTCGTTGCGATGCTCGAGCGCGTTCGTCGAAGTCATCTATCAATCTCCGCAAAATGTGAGACGTTTGCGCCGCGGCGCCTAACGTGTCTTTCGAATCCAGAAGCTCGCGCCGGGATTGCGCATGAAGAGCGGCATCCGCGCGTTCATCAGGTCCGCATGGAAGTGTCCCATGAACGTATTCATCAGGACAACTTCGAACGCGCTGTTGTACTGGAGGAAGGCGCGCAGCAGATAGGCTTCGTTCCACGCGCGGCCTTCGTAGATCCACTGCGGCGGGTATTCGAGCGGCAGGAACACGTCGTGAAAGTGTATGTGCACGCCGGGCGCGAGGATCGGCAGTATCTCGAAGACGATGCGGTTCACGTCGCTGCCGATCTTGCTCACGTGCGACGAATCGACGAACAGTATGTCGTTCGCTTCGAGCTCCGCGAATACGGACAGGTCGACGTCCTGCGCGAGCGACTTGACGATCTTCGAGGTGACCTTGTCTTTCTCGGTCAGCAACGACAGCAAGCGTTCATTGTTCGGTTCGACGAAGGTGCACTGGATCTGGCCGTCGAAGAACAGGTCGTTGGTATCGAGCGAAACGGCGGACGAAAAACCCGAGCCGATCTCGACGATGCGGCGCGGCCGCAGGTGGCGAATCATGCAGTACAGCGACGTCGCGTCGCCATACGAGAACATCACGTTCTCGAAGTAGAAGCGCAGGCCGTCTTTCTTGTGCGGCTTGAACGGCATTTCGCCGTAGTACTTGTCGGCGAACTCGCCGACGAGCCGCACCTGCGCCTCTTCGTTGAACTCGATGCCGGGCAGCGTGCGCGAGACGTTACCGAAAAGCCGTGCTTCATTCTGTTTGATGTCGGGGATCGACGGGATCGGCGAATAGTAGTGGCCTGGAGGCACGTCGCCGAGATTCGAAAAGTGCGGAATATTGACCTGAAGCGCGTCGCGATACTTGTCCCGTTCAGCGATCAGTTCTGCAATCTCGGGATGCTGCGCGGCAAGTGAATCGAGAAGCTCGGGCGATGCCGACATCTTGTTGCTCCGCTTGAAAGAATTTGCGAAAAGCCATGACAGAACAGCGAATTCATACCGATATGCCGACTGGCTGGCGAGCCGGCCCTCCCGGCCGGCCAGTCTATCGTACCCTCAGTATTCTGCACGTCCAACATTTCCTGATGTTCCGACATGAGCCCGCATTTACCGTTACTTACAAATTATTCGTCATAGCAATCGGCACAGCCGCGATGCCAAGGGTCATGTGCCGTCCGTTTTCCGTGGATACCGCGCGTGAGTCGCGAGTGCGCGCCAGAAGAGGGCGGGGCGGTCATCGTTTCGTAAGCCACGTAAGCCGACGAAAGCATGCAACAGGGTGCTCTGCGCGTCGCTCGCGGGCGATCGTCTGCGTTACGATTTGGCGTAAAATCGAGCCCCTGCCGATAATAGTCCGCGCCTGTTTCACAGGTCGCGCGAACGCGTGAATTCCGCACCGTCCGGCGGACGGCGCCAGCGCCCACGATTCGGGACGGAGCCCGCAATATGCATTTTAAAATTCTCCTGACCACTCACAGTACCGCGTTCATGACGAGCGGTGGTGGCGAGTCGGAACTCGTGCAGGTCGCCGAACTTCTCAACGATTCGGACGTACAGGCCGACATTTACGGCATTCGCAGCCGGCCGCTACGCTTTTACGACGCGGTGATGCACTTCTCCGTCCATGCGGACGGCGAAGCGATCGTTCGCGAAACGGTGAATCAGGGCAAGAAGCTGTTCCTGTGGCCGAACGTCTGGTGGTTGAGCGCGCCCGACCCGGCGGAAATCAGCCGCATCGAGGCGTTCGTGCAGCGTGCCGAGCGGCTACTGTTCAAGTCCTCCGCCGAACTCGCGCACTTCAACAGGTACATCACGGTCGATCCAGGTAAATGCGTGGTGGTGGGCTCCGGCATATCCGACCGGTTCCTGCTGCCGGCCGACAAGGATTTGCTCCCCACGGTCTGCGACGTCTCGGACTACGTGCTGTGCCTCGGCTTGATCGAGCCGATCAAGAATCAGCTCGAACTGATCCGCGCACTGAACCAGCTCGACATGAACGGCTTGATGGTCGGCGGTTTCAGGGACGAGGAGTATTACCGGCAGTGCGTTCGCGAAGCGCGTCGGGGGATTCATTTCCTGCCATTCATCCAGCCCTGCAGCGCGCTGTTGCGCTCCGCGCTCGCCAGCGCGATGGTAGTGGCGGAGCCGAGCCTCGATCCGC
The DNA here is from genome assembly GCF_050436525.1 of Paraburkholderia sp. 35.1. Lineage (NCBI taxonomy): Bacteria > Pseudomonadati > Pseudomonadota > Betaproteobacteria > Burkholderiales > Burkholderiaceae > Paraburkholderia > Paraburkholderia sp. 35.1. The sequence continues at coordinate 2,623,106 of NZ_JBNDMJ010000003.1, forward strand.
CCGGGCGCTCGTGCCTCGAAGGCGCGTTCGTGAAGCAGCCCCTCGTCATGGTTGATGGGGATTGGCAGCGCGAGCACTTCGACGACAATGTCTGGTACGCGGCTTCCACCCGCGCGCCGGACATCGTTCCCGCCATTCAGGCTGCCCTGACCGACCCGGACAGGGACGAAAAGATTGAAAGTAACTACGAACGCGTCTATGCACGGCACTCGTCGAGCACGGTAGCAGCAGACCTAATCAGACACCTGATCGATGCCGGCCTCACAAATTACTAAGATTCCCCGACTGCTCGTCGTTCAGCGGCGCTCCATGACCGATGGGCGAATGAATTCGCGCACCATCGGCGCGCGCTTCGCGCCTTTGCTTTCGTACATGCAGCGCCATCAGTTGATCGAGTGGGAGCAGATCTCGGAGGCGGACGTTGGCGTCAGCCATCTGCATCGCTTCGACGTCGTGCTGTTCAACAAGCACGTGTCGAATCTGTCGCTGAAGATCATGCGGATGGCCAACGAACTCGGTCTTCATACGATTTACGATCTCGACGACTGGCTGCTCGATCTGCCGTCGTGGAGCGTGCTCGAAATGAACGAGGACGTGCTCTACAACGTGCTCGCGATGATTCGCGAGGCGAGCGCGGCCACGGCGTCGAACTCGCTGTTGCAGGAGCGCATGCGCAAAGTGCGGCGCTCGGACGACGTGCTGATCATCCCGAACGGTTTCGACGATCAGGCGTTCGACCTGTCGCCGGAACTGTGGACTGAAACCCAGCCGCCGAAGATCATCTTCTCCAATCTCGACGGCATCAAGCTCGTGAGCTTTCGCAAGGAGTTTTTCGGCACCTTGCGCAGTTTTCTCGCGCGCCACGAAAACGTGTCGATCGACTTTTGGGGCGATCCGTTTCCGGAGCTCAATACGATTGCCCGCATGACGCATCGCGGCAGCCGCGGCAACCTCGAATACAAGAAGACCATTCGCGACGAAGGCTACACGTTCGCGATCGTGCCGCTCGGCGCCGAAGAGGATCCGGAGACGCTGTTTTTCAACTCGTGCAAGTCGCCGATCAAATACGCGGACTACGGCAGCCTCGGCATCCCGAGCATCTATTCGGATTGCCCGACCTACCGCGAGAACGTCAAACATCGTGAGACGGGATACATTGCGTCGAACACGGCCGAGAGCTGGGCACGAGCGCTGGAGGACATGCTGGGCGACCCGCAGCTTCGCCAGTCGATCCGCCGCAATGCCTACGCCGACGTGTTCGACCGTTTCAGCGTGCGACGCATTTCGTCGATGTTCCTGAAGGCCTTGCCCGACCCCAAGCCTTAAAGCAGCTAACACCTATGGATCTTCTTCTGATTCGCCACGGCCAATCGCACGCCAACGTGGCTGGCCTGTTGAACTCGACCGAGCAGGACGAGTTGACCGAGCATGGCCTGCAGCAGGCCGCGAAGCTACGCACGCTGATGGAAAGTCACGGTTTCGCGCCCGACCGCGTTTTTTCGAGCCCTTGGCGGCGCGCGTTGCAGACCACTGAAGTGCTGTTCAAGGACAACAGCGACTGGACCGTCGACGCCCGTCTCGGCGAAACCAATGCGGGGCGGTTCGCGACCTGGAAGGCCGAAGATTTTCGTCTGGCGTTTCCCGACTGGGGCAAACATCTGTCGGACCGTTACGAGGGCGGCGAGTCGCATCTCGAACTGGCCGCGCGTTCGGTGAACTGGCTCGAGGAGGAGGTGCTGCGGCACGCTGAGCAGCCTGGCCTGATCGCCGCCGTGTGTCACGCGGGACCGATCTCGGTGATCTCGCAATACCTGCTGAACGTGCCGTTGTCCCGCTTTCCCAACGTGCTGGTGCCGAATGCATCGCTCACGCTGTTCCGGCGCAACGTGCATACCGGAAACTATTATCTGCAGATCGCAGGGCTGTCATGAGTGCATCGATCAAGATCTTCGAGCCACTTTACGCGCCGGGACAGGTCCTGTCCGAACAGGCTTTTCATCCGCTCGAACTGCGCGATAACGCGCACGCCGCGTGGCGCGAGTTTTATATTCTCGTCGACATGTACCGCAAGGGCATGCATCGGCAGCAGCAGATCACCGGTCTTTTTTCGCCGAAGTTCGCGCTGAAGGCGCGCATGGACGGCAGCCGGTTTCTGGAGTTCGTGCAGGCCAATGCCGACGCCGACGTCTGGATGATCAATCCGTTTCCGCAACTCGCGTATTTCTCGTACACCGCGTGGATGCAGGGCGAGCATGCGCATCCGGGACTCGTCGAGCGCAGCCAGCAACTGCTCGACGCCTGCGGCATCGCGTGGAATCTGCGTGAGGCGCCCCGTCAGTCGCCGCACACGCTGTGCTATTGCAATTTCTGGGTCGGTTCGCAGTCGTTCTGGGAAAGCTACGTCGGCAAGGTGCTTGAGCCGATTGCCACGTTCCTCGAAACGCAGAGCGGCACCGAGGCCGCGCGCGGGGTGCTGGAGCCCACGATCCACTCGGACGACGCACCGTTCCTGCCATTCGTTGCCGAGCGTCTGTTCAGCACGTATCTGTCGCTGCATCCCGAACTGAAGGTGGCGGCCTATCCGATCGAAGGCGATCAGGTGCTGGACTATTGCGTCAGCGATTTCGAAAAAGACATCGTGCGCTACATGCAAAAACCGATCGACGCGGCGGATCGCGCGCCGGTCTTTCCGCCCGAGCAGATTGCGTTGATGGACTTGCTGTGCACGCTATGGCAGAAGTACGTGCGCGCGCATTTCTCGTTCACGCCGCACCCGCATACGGGGCAACCGATCGACTTCGACAGGACCGGCAAGCCGCCAGCGAACGAGTGAGGCGGCGCGATCGGGTTGGATCGCGCCGATGGGCGCCGGGATGCGTTGGTGAGCGGCGGCGCTGACTATCGATCTCTTTTCAGCGAAACGGCCGCCGTACCTGCGCGCGCATGCGTCGACGCGGCCGCCATGCCGACCCCGGCGCCGATGAAGATGTTGCGCCATACCTCGTCGCTGGCACGTTGCAGCACACCGTCGGCGTGTTTGACGAAGGCCGTGTCGATCGGACAGCGGCCGTGGGTCTGGCCGAGGCGCTGCGTGATCACGGGTATCCAGGCGGCGAGTTCGGCATGGGCGTCGAACACGCAGTCGGGCGGGCAAATCTCCTGAGCGGCCGTGCCGCCACGCACGAATACGGGCTTGCCGTAATGCATCGCTTCGAGCACCGGCACGCAGAAGCCCTCGTGGCGGCTCGTCGCGAGCAACGCGTGGGTGGATTCGTAGCACTCGAACAGATCGGCGTCGTCGAGCATGCCCTTGAAGTCGACCTGCTCGAGCACGCCGAGACGCCGCGCGTGATTGATCAGAAATTTCAGGTAATCGTAGTTCGGCGTGCTGCCGACGATGCTCAGCGTCGCGCCGAAATCACGCTGCTTCAGCAGCGACAGAATCTCGATGCCGTCCTCGATGCGTTTATGCGGCACCACGCGGCCCACCATCAGCAGATTCGGCTCAGGGCGCTTGCGGCCCTTGCGCGGTCCTTCGCGCCGGAACACGTACATGTCGGGAAAGATCGGCGGTACGACCTTGATGGCGTCCGCCGCGACGATGCCGGCGAGGCTCGCCGCCGTGCTGCGCGAATTCGCGACGACGGTGTCGAAGTGCGCGAGCAGCGGCAGTTGCGCGAGTGCCTTCTCGCACAACTGTGCGGTGCGCGGTTCGAGCGCGCGCAGCAACTGCGGGTCCGTCACGCCGTGGATGTAGCAGATCTTCCTGCAATCGAGCGCGAGTATCCGCTCGAGATACGGATCGTAGATCGAGTAACTCAGCAGAACCACATCGTCGCGAGCGACCTCTTCGAATAATGCGTCAAGCGGGCGCACTCCATTCGTTCCCTCCTCGAAACCGCTTGCATACAGCTCGGCCCTCATGCCGAGACGTTCAGCCATGCGTACGAAACCGATGCAGTGGTTACCCACCGCATCGCCCGAGAAAATGTCCGGAGCACATACCCGCAGCGTCATATCGTCTTCGCCTCCGCAATGTCGTTCAACCGTCGCGCATACGCGCGTGCGACTGCCTCAACTGAGTAGTCGCGCTCGATGCGCGCCTTCCCCGCCAGTGCGATGCGCTCACGGAGTGGCGCATCGTCGATCATGCGTTTGAGCTGTTCCGCCGCGATCGATACCTCCGGATCGCACCAGTACTGACCTTCGGCGAACAGGTAGTCGCCGGGGCGCAGCGGCACGAGTTCGCCATCCACGAGGAACGCGGTGTCGGGTTCGCAAAAGTCGACGTTGCCCGAGAAGTTCGTGACCACGACCGGCTGCCCCAACGCCATCGCCTCCGCGATCACGCGGCCGAAGCCTTCGCTACGGTGCAGCGAAATGTAGGCGTCGCAGCAGGCCATGAAGTCGGTCGAGTCCTGGCGGCTCAGGCGCTCGGACACGATGTGAATGCGGCTATCGCCCGCGACAAGGTCGAGCACGGCGCGCCACACCGGGTCGTCGTCGCGCACGTTCATCGCCTTGATGACGAGCCCGACGCCCGGGGAGCTCTCGCCGAACGCCTGCTTGAACGCCTGCACGCCGGCGAGCGGATTCTTGCGGCTCAGCCACGAGTTGCCGTCGAACATCAGGTAGAACAGGAACTCGTTGGCCGGCAGGCCAAAGCGCTCTCGCTTCGGCTCGAGCGGCGCGGGGACCTCGACCGCCATCGGCATCTGGTAGACCGGCGTGTTGCCGAGCCGGCTGTAGACGCTCTGCACGAAGCGGCTCTGCGCCCAGATTTCGTCGACCATCTGATGCACGTTGCCGAATGCGTTCGGCCAGTGGGGCAGTTCCCATGGCCATGCGCCGATCTTGTGCGTGGGCGCGTCGATCAGGCTGCGGCCGCCTTCCAGCGCGAGCCGCACCATTTCGGGCGCCGGCAGGCAGATCAGGCTGATGTTGTACTTGAGCTCGTCGCTGATCAGATGATCGACCGAGTGTTCGAGGCGCGCGGGTCCCGCCATCGGTGCATTGAGCAGCGTGACCGGCGTCGACGACAGTTGCAGTACGCGGGCGGCCATGCGCGCGTCTTCGCCGAGGCCGAGCACGCCTTGCGGGAAGCCGATGATGTTGACGCCGAAGTCGTAGCCGATGCCTTCGACGCGCGCGTGATAGCGCGCGGGCTCGTGCGCGTCGTCATCGGCTTCGTCGTCGGCGCTGTCGGTCCAGCGCACCTTCAGCGAGCCGACCAGCGGGTATTCGCTCGACGCCCATTCGTTCCACCAGCGCACGAGCTGGTCGCGGCCATCCGCGGTATTCAGGTCGTACACTTCGCGCAGATCCGGGCGGTCATTCGCGATCATCGTCAGGAAGCGCGGCAGCAAGGTGTCGTCCGCCGGCTGCTCGTCGTCGATTCTCGCGAGCTCTTCGGCCAGATGAGTCGGCGTCCATTTGATCGCGTAGTACTCGTCGTGCCCGTGCTTGTCCCACCACGAGATGAAGCCGAGCCGTTCGCTGAAGCTGTTCAGGTTGAACGATGCCTGCAGGTCGGGCCGCTCGTTCCAGATCAGCAGCAGAAAGCGCGGCAGCAGCGGCAGCGCGCCTTGCTCGCCGGCTTGCGCGCCGAACAGGCTGTCGGGCAACGGCGGGATGGCCCAGTGAAGCGCCGGATACTGGTGCTGCCCGTGTTCGATCCACCACGACAGGCACTTCAGACGCCCGGTGAAGGTGTCGAGCGAGCAGAGCTCCTGCAGATCCTGGCGCTCGTCATGCAACAGCCGCAGGAAGCGCGGCACCGGCAGCCAGTCGGCGTGCGTGCCCCATTCGGGCTCGAACATCAGCGCGGGTGTGGTGGGCGGCACCCATTCGCCCTCGCGTTCTTCGGCGAGATGCGTCGGCGACCATTCGATCGCGTAGTACTCGCTGTGCCCGTGCTTTTCCCACCACGAAATGAACGCGAGCCGCTCGCGGAAGCTGCTCAGGTTGAACGACGCCTGCAGGTCGGGCCGCTCGTTCCAGATCAGCGGCAGAAAGCGCGGCAGCAGCGGCAGCGCGCCTTGCTCGCCGGCTTCCATCCTGAACAGGGTGTCGGGCAACGGCGGGATGCCCCAGTGAATCGCCGGATACTGATGCTGCCCATGCTCGATCCACCACGACAGGCACTTCAGGCGCCCGGTGAAGCTGTCGAGCGAGCAGAGCTCCTGCAGGTCCCGGCGCTCACCGTGCAGCAGCCGCAGGAAGCGCGGCACCGGTAGCCAGTCGGCGTGCGAGCCAAATTCGGGCTCGAACATCACGGCGGAGGGCGTGGGCGGCACCCATTTGATCGCGTGGTACTGATGCTGGCCGTGTTCGATCCACCACGACAGACAGCTGAGCCGCCCGCGGAAGGACTGCAGCGTGAAGGTCGCCTGCAGGTCCGGCCGGTCCTTGTAGATCTCGCTCAGGAAGCGCGGCACGTAAGGGCCACCGTCCGCGGGCGGCGCTTCGGGCTCGAGCATGAAGCCGCCGATCGGCGGCTGCGACCACTTGATGCGCGGATACTCGCGCTGGCCGTGGTCTTCCCACCAGCTGAGCGCATTGAGCCGCGAGGTGAAGCTGTTCAGATTGAACGCGCTGCGCAGATCGGGCCGCTCGGTCGTGATCAGCGCGAGGAAGCGCGGAAACGGCATCGCGCTGGAGTCGGGCGCGTCGATCGGTTCCAGCAGCCCGGGCCACGCGATCGGCGGACGCCACGTCACGCGCGGGCAGGTGACCTGGCCGTACTGCTCCCACCAGTCGAGGCAGTTCAGATAGCCGGTCAGCGTGTTCAGGTTGAATGCCTGGAACAGATCGCCGCGATTGCGCACGATCGTCGTCATCAGCGTCGGCAATTGCAGGCCGGCTTCTTCGAGCACGGTGACGGGCTCGTGCAGCGTCTCGCTCAGATGCTTCGCATCGAGAACGCTCGGTTTGGTCGAGCCGAGCCAGTACGTGACGGCGTCCGGATGCCGCTCGATCAGCGTGTCGTTGTCCAGCTGACGCAAATATTCGAGGTCTTCCTGTCGCAGCACCCAGTTGAAGTCCGGATACGTTTCGCGCGCCGACATTTCCCACCAGAAATACAGCGTGACGCGGTCATCCAGCACTTTGGAATTGAAGCGCGCGAGATCGGCTCTGAACTTCATCAGAAAGTAGATCGCGCTTGGCAGGCAGAACAGTTCCCCCGGCGATGGATGGCGGTACTCCGCCAGCCATCCGGTCTTGTTTTTTTTGGGTCCCAGATTAAACAAGATTTGCAATCCTTGAAGGCCAAGCAAAGGAAAAATCGTCGGCAGTCAGTGTCAGATTGGGTGAATAGCAGGGATCGTTCATCAACAGATGCCCCCAGCGCTGTCTGACCAACTCAGATTCCTGGTTGAAGCGGCTGATTTTTTCCGGTGTGTCTTCGGCGCCGCGGGTTGCCGATTCGTGATGATAAAGCTCCGCGTAGGGCGTCCACACATTGCGGTAGCCCGCTTGCCGCACACGCAGGCAAAAATCGATGTCGTTGTAAGCGACGTGTAACTGTTCGTCGAGGCCGCCGACTTCCTTGTAGATCGACTGGCGGATCAGCAGGCACGCGGCGGTCACCGCGCACATCACGTTGCGCAGACGCGCGCGCGCGAAATAGCCCGCCAGCGTGTTGGGGAAGTGCTTATGAGCGTGACTTGCGATGCCGCCCACGCCGAGCACGACACCGGCGTGCTGGATCGTATCGTCGGGGTAAAGCAGCTTCGCTCCCACCGCGCCCACGTCCTTCTGCAACCCCACTGAAACCATTTCTTCGAGCCAGTCGGGGTTGATTACTTCGATGTCGTTGTTCATCAGACAGACGAAGTCCGCCGTGCTTGCAAGCGCGACGCGATTGTTCAGCGCCGAGTAGTTGAACGGCGAATCGTCGCGCACGACCTTGATGCGCTCGTCCGTCTGCAGACGCGCGAACAGGTCGTGCGTTTCCTGCTTCACCGAACCGTTGTCGATGATCGTGATGCGGAAGTTCGAATAGCTGGACTTCTTGCGCACCGATTCGACACATTGTTCGACCAGATCCGCGGAGTCGCGCGTCGGGATAATGATTTCGACCGAAGGCAGCGCGTCCGGCAGCGCATATACGACCTTGTTGAACGCGTGCGTGCCCGGTGCGTGGATCACATGCGCGTTGATCTGGTTGCGTGCGAGATGCTCGTCGATCGCTTTCATCGCCGCGACATGCGCGTACGGCTTGGCTTCATGGCCGCTCGCCGTGCTTTCGGGAATGATGCGCCAGTGATAGAGCGGACGCGGCACGTGATAGATCGCGTTGGGTCCGGCCCGATCGAGCACGCGCAGCGCGAGATCATAGTCCTGCGAGCCTTCGAAGCCGGTACGGAAACCGCCGATCTCCCTGATCACCGACGTGCGGTACACGCCGAAGTGCGAGATCATGTTCTGTCCGAGAAACAGGTCGTAGTTGAAGTCCGATTTGAAGTAAGGCTCCGATCGGGCGCCTTCCTCCGACACCTTGTCTTCGTCGCTATAGATCAGCGCCGCGTCCGGATGCGCGTTGATCATTTCGACCATGCAGTACAGCGCGAGCGGATGCAGTTCGTCGTCGTGGTCGAGCAAACCGACGAATTCGCCGCTCACCAGCTCAAGCGCCGTATTGCTCGATTCGCTGATGTGGCCGTTCGTCGTGCGATAGGCGACCTTGATCTGGTCCGGACAGCGGGCCACGTATTCATCAAGCACGAATCTGACCTCAGGCTTCGTCGAGCAGTCGTCGGCGACGCAGATTTCCCAGTTCTCGTAGACCTGGTCGATCACCGAGTCGAGGGCCTTGCGCAGCCATTTCTCCGGCGTGTTGTACGTCGGCATCAGAATGCTGACCTTCGGCTGCAGCGTGAACATTTTCGAGCGTTCGCGCAGTTGCGGATAGATGGAAGCCGGCGGCTCGTGAGCGTCGAGCCATTCCTGATAGGACTCCCCGACGATCGGCGCGGTGGGCTGCAACGGACCGCCACGCCACGCCGCCATCCGACGTGCGCGCGCCAGCAACTCCGGCGAACATTCCGTCTCGTCGAGCAGTTCGATCTTCAGGTCGTACACGGAGAACGAGGCCGGCAGCGCGATCGGGTCGAAACGCACCGGGCCGGCAAGTTCCGGGAACGCGACATCCTGTTCGACCTTGCCGTTGGCGTCGACGTGCAGGACGATCGCGCTGTGCTCGGACATGCCCGAACCTGCGTCGAGGTAAAGCATGCAGGTCGACGCGCCGCTCGCGTCGGTTTTGAGTTCGAACGAAACACGCGCCGCGCACCTCGATAGCGATTCCGAGCCCGTCAGTTCGAACTGCGGATCGTTGTTGGTCGCCTTCCACGCGAATTCAGGATTCGAGGAAGCCTCGACGTTGTTCAGAGGACGAAGTTCGAAGGTCTTGACGAGGTTCTTCATTTTGTCAGCAGGGAATCGTAGAGGTCTTTCAAGGGCGACAGGACGGCCTGCCAGGTCAGATCGCGCGTCGGAGCAGCGGCAGCGCCGCGCGGTTGCGCGAGCGCCGCGCGAATCGATCCGGTGATGCTGTCGACGTCGAACGGATCCAGGTAGGCAACGTGCTGCGCGAAATATTCTTGGGTAGAGCCAACTTTTGTCACCGCGATGCGGGCGCCGGCGGCATGCGCTTCGAGCGCGGCGAGCCCCGGCGTTTCGAGCGTGCTCGGCAGCACGAACGCTTCGCAGGCCGCGTAGGCGGAGCGCAGCAGCGGCGAATCGTGGGGCAGCGTGCCGGCGTAGACGACCTGCGCGCCACCCTCGTCGAAGCATGCCTTCGCATACTCGGGATCGCGCTGATGGCCGATCAGGACGAGCTTCAGGTCGGGGAACGACTTCATCGCCCGGATCAGCGCGAGCTGGTTCTTGCGCGGCTCGATGTTGCCGATGTTCAGGATGAAGCGGCCCTCGATGCCGGATTCACAGCGAAACGGCTCCGCCGTGACCGGCTCGTAAAAGCTCTGTTCGACGCCGTTCAACACGCTCGCGAACTTCTCGCGCGGCAGATCGAAGATGCGAGCGAGCGTGTCGCATTCGATCTCGGAGTTCGCGACCACGCGGTCCGCGAGAGAGAACTGATGGTGGATCTCGCCGATCGGATAGAGATGCCTGGTTTCCTCCGTCACCCACAGACTCGACGACACGACGAGCGGCAAGCCGAGTTGCTTGACGAAGTTGCAGAAGTGCACCGAGCCACCGACGCACGAGAAGAAATGCACCACGTCGTGTTCTAGAAAACGCGGCTTCCACGGATCGAACAGCGTAACGTCGACGCCATGCGCGGGCAGATGCTTGTGATACGCAAGCAATTGGATTTCTCCGCCGCCGGGGGTATGGAAAGCCATCGGGTAGGTGGCGAACAGCACTTTCATAGGTGGGACTCTAGTCGCTCAAACAGTTCTTTTCTTCAGACCAGCACGTCGCGGCACGCCGCTGCGCGTAACGCGCGAACGTGGCGGCGAGACCGGCAGGTTTCGGGGGCATTCACGTGGATGCTCGCCGCGCGCTTGCGCGGCCTTCAGGCGCGGACTTGCCCGTGCGCGGGCCGGGGCCTGATCGCACGGCCAGCGAGCAGGCCGGCGTGTGCTGTCGTCGAGCACGTCGGATCGATACCACGAATTCCACATGCGCGAATATGTTTGAGTTGTTACGAAGTGTACGAACGACGCGCCAGCAGGCGCAGGTCCGTTTTATTATCACGGCCCGAATACAATACGTTCCCAGCCAGACTTCCTGAGAAAGCACCGCCGATGCCAGATTGTATCGTGTCTGATCCGCCTTTCCCGCCGTTTGCGGCCGCGTCGAGTCCTGACGGCGATCGTCTGTTTGCGTGGGTCGCGCGGCATGGCGTGGGCGTAATCGTGCGCCGCGAAGTGCATGACGGAGCATTGCGATGAGTCTGCAGATCCTCGTCACCGGCGCCAACGGCTTCGTCGGCCAGGCGGTGTCCCGCGCGTTGCTGCGGCGGGGCGATCGCGTGACTGGCGTGGTGCGCCGGCCGCAGACGGCCGCCGAAGGCGTGCGCGAATGGCTGCTCGATACCGAAGACTTTGCGGGCATCGACCAGCGCTGGCCGGTCGCGCTCACTTGCGATGCGGTGATCCATCTGGCGTCGCGCGTGCACGTGATGCGGGAGACCCTGACCGAGCCGCTCGCCGCCTATCGCGCGACCAATGTCGAGGGCAGCTTGCGCGTCGCGGCCGCGGCGCGGCGCGCGGGCGCGAGGCGCTTCGTGTTCGTCAGCAGCATCAAGGCGATGGGCGAGGCGAGCAGCGGCCGGCCGATCGCTGAAACGGATCAGCCCGCGCCGTCCGATGCGTATGGCATCTCGAAACTGGAAGCCGAGCGCGCGCTGTTCGACTACGGCCGCTCGACGGGTCTCGAAGTCGTCGTGGTGCGGCCGCCGCTGGTCTACGGGCCGCGCGTGCGCGCGAACTTCCTGCAGCTGATGAACGCGGTCGCGAGAGGCATTCCGTTGCCGCTCGGCGCGCTCAGCGCGCTGCGCAGCCTCGTGTTCGTCGATAACCTCGCGGACGCGCTCGTGCATTGCGCGACCGATCCGCGCGCGGCCGGCGAAACCTTCCATGTGACCGACGGCCGCGACCTCAGCGTGCCGGAACTCGCGCGTCTGCTGGCCACACAGCTTCACGTGCCCGCGCGGCTCGTGCCGGTGCCGGCCAGCCTGCTGCGGCTCGCGGGTCGCCTGACCGGCCGCTCGGCGCAGATCGATCGATTGACCGGCGAGCTGCGCGTCGACAGTTCGCATATCCGCGAATGTCTGAATTGGTCTGCGCCGCATACGGTCGAGCATGGGCTGCTCGAAACCGCGGCGTGGTATCGCTCAACGCATTGACCATGGGTTGAACCCGCCTTGACTCCGACCTGAACCGCTAACGCTATCGATGCCGCTCGCTGCACACTCCGCCTCTTCCGTCGTCTCTCTACTGCCGTGGGGCGTCGCCGCGCTCGCGGCCTGCGCGGCGATCCTCTGGACGCTGCTGCGCACCGGCCTCGCGTGGCGGCTCGCCACCGACATCCCCAACGACCGCTCGCTGCACACGCGCCCGACGCCGCGCGTCGGCGGGTGGGGCATCGTGCCGGTCGCGGTGCTGCTGATCGCGCTGGCGGCGCCGTCGCTGTGGCTGCCCGCGCTTGCCGCGGCGCTGCTCGCGGCGCTATCGCAGTTCGACGATCGACGTGGCCTGCCCGCACGCGTGCGCTTCGGCGGTCATGCGGCGGCGGTGGCGGCACTGATCGCCGTCTATCCGGCCGACGTGCCGTGGTGGGCGCTCGCGTGCATGGCGGTTCTGCTCGTGTGGCTCGTCAATCTCTACAACTTCATGGACGGCTCGGACGGCCTCGCGGGCGGCATGGCGCTGTTCGGCTTCGGCGGCTATGCGGTGGCCGCCTCGCTGTCGTCGCACGCGGACCCGGCGCTCGCGACGGCGAGCCTGATCGTCACAGGCGCGGCCGCGGGCTTTCTGCTGTTCAACTTTCACCCGGCGCGCATCTTTCTCGGTGACGCCGGCTCGATCCCGCTCGGCTTTCTGGCCGGCGCGCTCGGCTATTGGGGGTGGCGCGAGGGTGTATGGCCGGTGTGGTTTCCGGCGCTGTGCTTCGCGCCGTTCATCGGCGATGCGTCGGTCACGCTGCTCAAGCGCCTGCTGCGCGGTGAAAAATTTTGGCAGGCGCATCGTGAACACTACTATCAAAGACTGGTGCAGTCGGGTTTCGGGCACGCATCGACCGCGTGGATTTGGTATCTGTTCATGGCGGCGGGCATAATGCTTGCTATCTGGGCGCTACAATTCGCTCTTCTGTATCAATGGCTGGTTGTCGTCGCATGGGCTGCCGTGCTGGTCGTCGCGGGGCTGTGTATTGATCGCCGCTGGCGGCGCCATGTGTCCCGTTCCGGGCCAATCTGAGGTTCTGCGCAATGAAAAGCTTCAAAGCCAGATGGCTTTCGTTCAGTGCGTTTGCGTTCGACCTGTGCGCGGTGGCAATGGCCTGGCTGCTGGCCTATGTGATCCGGTTCAACGGACCGGTGCCCGCGCCGTTCTGGTCGAGCGGGCTGCATGCGCTCGTGTGGGTGCTGCTGATCTACGCGGTGATGTTCCGCAGCTACGGCCTCTATCGCGGCATGTGGGTGTTCGCGAGCCTGCCCGATCTCGTGCGGATCGCGAAAGCGATCGGCGTCGGCGCGCTCGTCGTCGTGATCGGCTCGGCGCTGTTGCAGCCGGCGCCGGTCGTGCCGCGCTCGGTGCTGATCGTGTCGCCGATGCTGCTGTTCCTGACGATGGGCGGCTCACGCGCGCTGTATCGCGCGGCCAAGGAGTTCTATCGCTACGGCGGACTGGTCGGCCAGGGCAAGCCGGTGCTCGTGCTCGGCGCGGGCAATGCCGGCGCGAACCTCGTGCGCGAGCTGAAGCGCTCGGGCCAATGGCGCCTCGTCGGTCTGCTCGACGACGATCCGATCAAGCAGGGCCGTGAAATCTACGGCTATCGCGTGGTTGGTGCGATCAGCGATCTGCAGAAAATCTGCACGGAGCTGAAGGTCGAGCATGTGATCATCGCGGTGCCGTCGGCGTCGGTGGAGGCGCATCGGCGCATCGCCACGCTGTGCGTGCGCGCCGGCGTACGCGCGATGACGCTGCCCGCGCTCACGCCGCTCACGCAAGGTCAGGCGTTCCTGTCGCGGGTGCGGCAGATCGATCTCGAAGACCTGCTCGGCCGTGACCCGGTGACGATCGACACCGAGCACGTCGCCGCGCTGCTGAAAAACCGCGTCGTGATGGTGACGGGCGCGGGCGGCTCGATCGGCTCGGAGCTATGCCGGCAGATCCTGCGCTTCGGTCCGGTGCAACTGGTCGCGTTCGACATCTCCGAGTTCTCGATCTATCGGCTGAACGAAGAGCTGCGCGACAAGTATCCGGAAGTGTCGGTGGTGCCGATCGTCGGCGACGTGAAGGACTCGCTGCTGCTCGATCAGGTGATGGCGCGCTACTGTCCGCACATCGTGTTTCATGCGGCGGCCTACAAGCATGTGCCGTTGATGGAAGAGGTCAACACGTGGCAGGCGGTGCGCAACAACGTGCTTGGCACGTACCGCGTCGCGCGCGCGGCGATCCGCCACGACGTCGCGCATTTCGTGCTGATCTCGACCGACAAGGCGGTCAACCCGACCAACGTGATGGGCGCGAGCAAGCGGCTCGCGGAGATGGCGTGCTCGGCGCTGCAGCAGCAGGGCGCGCGGCGCACGCAGTTCGAGACGGTGCGCTTCGGCAACGTGCTCGGCAGCGCGGGCAGCGTGATTCCGAAGTTCCAGGAGCAGATCGCGCGCGGCGGGCCGGTGACGGTCACGCATCCGGAAATCACGCGTTTCTTCATGACGATTCCGGAGGCGTCGCAACTCGTGTTGCAGGCGTCGAGCATGGGGCGCGGCGGCGAGATTTTCATTCTCGACATGGGCAAGCCGGTGCGAATCGCCGATCTCGCGCACGATCTGATCCGCCTGTACGGTTTCACCGAAGAGCAGATTCGCGTCGTGTTCACGGGTTTGCGTCCGGGCGAGAAGCTTTACGAAGAACTGCTCGCGGACGACGAAACCACCACGCGCACGCCGCACCCGAAGCTGCGCATCGCACAGGCGCGCGAGGTGCCGGACAGCCTGATCGACAATCTGCTGCCGTGGCTGATGCAGCATCGCGTGCCGGCCGACGACGAAGTGCGGCGCGATCTGCGGCGCTGGGTGCCGGAGTATCTGCCGGCGACGGCGACGACACTGCGTAGTGTGGCGCCGGCGACGCGGGTGTCGTAGGCGTTCCGCCGCCGCGAGTCATCGGAGTAGTCGAAGCATTGAATCAGTACCCGCGAAGGCAGGTCATTTGACCCGTTGAAGTTGGCCGCCGGATGTTTATCGATAAGAGCCCCTACAGATCTGCTGGGGCTTTTTTATTTTTGCCCAGGAGAGTTGACGACCATCGCGCACGCCCCGGCTTTTCGGAGTCGTCTGAAGCCTGCGCCCGGCACATACACCTAGCATTGAACCGTCGCCGCCCGGTATGTCGTTCCCGCTGAGCTGGCGGCTCTGCTGGCTCTTTTTCTGTAATGCAAAGGTTTTGCGCGCCCGCGTGGCGCTTTTTTGTCCCGGCGCAAAAGGCGGCAAATCCGGAATCGACCTGTAGCGCGCCAGTGGCCCGCGCGCTTACGGTCAAGGTTCACCAACGGGAGGAACCTATGCAGGACGCAATGACCTGCAGCCAGCGCAATCAGGAGGCGTGACACATGGCCTACACGGGCAAATTTCTCGTGAATAACGAGCCCCTATCACCGATCACCATTTTTGGCATCGGCACATTCAAGGCGTATTCAGGCAACAATCAATACCGCAATCGGGGCGGCTGCACGATGGTGCCTAATGATGGGCCGCTCCCTGCCGGTAAATACTGGATCGTGGACCGCCCCACGGGCGGCATCCGTTCTCAGGTGTTTGCATCGGCAAAAGATGAGTGGAATGCAGCAATGGGTCACCCATCGAATCACGGTGAGTGGTTCGCGCTATATCGTGATGATGGGACGATCGATGATGTGACGTGGATTAATGGCGTCAAACGCGGGCAGTTCCGTTTGCATCCGGCAGGCGGACGCGGGATTTCGCTTGGCTGCATCACGCTGCCGAGCCATAGCGATTTCATGAGAATCCGCAACGCGCTGCTGCACACGGTCAAAATCCCCGCGCGCAGTTCGGGCCTTCTCGCCTACGGAACAATTGAGGTCATCACATATGGCAACACTTGCCCGTAGGGTGTTCAAGGTCGCCCTGTTTATCGGCCTGTGCTATCTCTCTCTGCTCTATGTCCGTCCGTACCATTATGAGTGGACAGAAAGCGAGTCGCGCGCATGGTTTGGTGCTTCGCGCTGGCTTGGTGTCCGCGATCCCGAAGATTTGTATTTCGTGGTGTGGGTGACGATTGAACTGATCGCTGCGGCGCTGGCGTATGTGGCGATCATGAAGCTATGGCGGTGGTATCGCACGAAGTAGACGAAAGCCCCGGCGACGGGGCTTTTCTATTGTGCGCCGAGCATGCGCAACAGCTTGGGGGTGTGAGTCCCCTGTCCAACCTGATGGTGGTGAAGGCCTGGCAAAACGGGGGCGTCCATGTATGTGGGAGGGGTCGGGCCGCGAGGCCTGCCCCTATCCCGATTTTGCCCAGGAGAGTTGACGACCATCGCGCATGCCCCGGCTTTTCGGAGTCGTCTGAAGCCTGCGCCCGGCACATACACCTAGCATTGAACCATCGCCGCCCGGTATGTCGTTCCCGCTGAGTTGGCGCCCCGGTTGGCTCTTTTTCTGTGATGCAAAGGTATTGCGCGCCCCTGTGGCGCTTTTTTTTGTCCAGGCGCAAGAGGCGGCAAATCCGGAATCGACCTGTAGCGCGCCAGCGGCACGCGCGCTTACGGTCCAGGCTCACCAACGGGAGAAACCTATGCAGGACGCAATGACCTACAGCCAGCGCAATCAGGATGCGTGAAACATGGCTTACTTCGGCAAATTTCTCGTGAACAACGCGCCGCTGTCACCGCTCACCATTAATGGCATCGGCACATTCGACGCCTATTCCGGCAACGGCCAATACCGCAATCGGGGCGGCTGCACAATGGTTCCCAATAACGGGCCGATCCCCGCTGGCAAGTACTGGATCGTCCCGCGCCCTACTGGCGGCGTGCGCTCTGCGGTAGAAACGTGGTTAAAAGATGAGTTCAATTACTACTCGTCGTACCCGACCGATCACAGTGAATGGTTTGCACTGTATCGTGATGATAGGCTAATCGACGATTACACATGGATCAACGGCGTGCGGCGTGGAAACTTCAGGTTGCATCCGGCAGGTGGTCGGGGTGTTTCGCTTGGCTGCATTACCCTGCCGAGCCGTACGGATTTCCTGAGAATCCGCAACTCACTCCTTCACACCATGACGATCCCTGCCGGCAATTCGGGGCTTCGCGCCTACGGAACAATTGAGGTCATCACCGATGGCAACACCTGTCCGAAGGGTGCTTAAAGTCCTGCTGTTTATAGGTCTGTACCTTCTGTCATTCCGATTTGTCCGACCGTACGACGATGGGTGGACCGAGTCTGAGATGCGTGCATGGATACACGCTTCGGAGGTGCTAGGTATCGGCGATCCCGAAAACCTGTATATCGGCCTGTGGATGACTATCGAACTGCTCGTGGCGGTGCTGGCGTATGTGGCGATCATGAAGCTATGGCGGTGGCACCGCACGAAGTAGACGAAAGCCCCGGCGACGGGACTTTTCTATTTTTGCTCAGGAGAGTTGACGACCATCGCGCACGCCCCGGCTTTTCGGAGTCGTCTGAAGCCTGCGCCCGGCACATACACCTAGCATTGAATCGTCGCAACCCGGTATCGCTTTCTCGCTGAGGTGGCGGTTCGGTTAGCTCTTTTATCTGTGATGCAAATGTTTTGCGCGCCCTTGTGGCGCGCTTTTTTTGCCCAGGCGAAGGAGGCGGCAAATCGGGAATCGACCTGTAGCGCGCCAGGGGCACGCGCGCTTACGGTCAAGGTTCCACGACGGGAGGAACCTGTTCAGGACGCAATGACCTACAGTCAGCGTAATCAGGAGGTGTGACATATGGCCTACACCGGCAAATTCCTCGTGAATAACGAGCCACTATCACCGCTCACCATTTCTGGCATCGGCAACTTTGACGCTTATTCTGGCGACCGGCAATACCGCAATCGGGGCGGCTGCACGGCTGTGCCTAGCAAGGGGCCGATTCCCGCCGGCAAATACTGGATCGTCGACCGTCCGACTGGTGGCATCCATTCACAGGCTTACGCATGGGGAAAGACGCGTTGAATGCCGTTTTCGGCCATCCGTCGAATCACGGTGACTGGTTCGCCCTGTATCGGGATGATGGACTAGTCGATGATTTCACTTGGGTCAATGGTGTCAAGCGTGGGCAGTTCCGGTTGCATCCAGCAGGCGGGCACGGCGCATCACTTGGTTGCATTACCTTGCCGAGCCATAGCGATTTCATGAGAATCCGCAATGCGCTGCTGGGCACCATGACGATCCTTGCCGGCATTTCGGGGCTTCGGGAGAGGTGGCCTCGTTCGTTCAGACAGGATCTGCGAGTTTTTAAGTGGAATCGCTGAGGCAGTCAAGCTGCCGATTTTATCGCTGGCAGCGTCGCGAAGTATGCTTCATCCGGTGTCTGGTCGGCGAGCTTCGAATGAGGCCGGTTCTGGTTATACCAGTTCAGGTAATTGCCGATTGAGCGGCGGGCGTGGCTGACCGAGTCATATGCTTTCAGATAAACCTCTTCATATTTGACGCTGCGCCACACCCGTTCGACGAACACATTGTCACGCCAGGCACCCTTTCCATCCATGGACAGAAGAACGTTCCGGCTGAGTACCGCGTCGGTGAATTCGGTTGCGGTGAACTGGCTGCCTTGATCCGTGTTGACGATCTCAGGCAGCCCGTATTTCGCAAACGCTTCCTCCAGCGCCTCGACAGCATGGCAACTCTCCAGTGTGATCGCCACCCGGTGTGCCAGCACCCGACGGCTCGCCCAGTCCACTACGGCTGTCAGATAAACGAAGCCGCGCGCCATCGGGATGTAGCTCGTATCGAGTGCCCAGACCTGATTGGCCCGATCGATCTTCCTGTTGCGCAGCAGGTACGGCCAGATCCTGTGGGCCGCATGCTTGCGGCTCGTGTTGGGCTTGCGATACAACGCCTCGATGCCCATGCGCTTCATCAGGGTGCCGACGTGCCTGCGTCCGACCTTGATGCCTTCGCGACGCAGCAGCCGTGCCAGCATTCGCGCCCCTGCAAATGGATGCTCAAGGTGAAGCTCGTCAATCCGGCGCATCAATTTCAGATCCGCTTCGCTGACGCCACGCGATCGGTAATAGACGCTCGACCGGCTGATGCCTACCAGCCGGGCCTGCTGTGTCATCGGCAGGGCGTGATCACGATCGATCATCGCCTTACGCCCAGCAGTCCCGCCTTGCTGAGCGCGCTTTCTAAAAAATCGTTCTCCAGCGTCAACTGCCCAATCTTCGCGTGCAGCACCTTCACGTCAACGGGCGGTGCCGCCGACGCCGCGTTGCCCGCTTCGAACACATCGGCAACCCGCTCCTGCAGTTGCTTCTTCCAGTCCGTGATCTGGTTTGGATGGACATCAAACTGCTGGGCCAGTTCTGCCAGCGTCTTGTCGCCCTTAAGCGCCGCGAGTGCCACCTTTGCCTTGAACGCCGGTGAGTGTGTCCGTCGGTTTCGTTTCGTCATCTTCTGGTTCCTTGTCGCCGGCCATTATGACCGACTCACGCCCCAGCTTTTCCACTCAACGAACTGTCCGAATTCTCGGCGCCACCTCTGGGCCTACGGAACAATTGAGGTCATCACATATGGCAACACTTGCCCGTAGACTGTTCAAGGTCACGTTGTTTCTGGCGCTGTTTGTTCTCTCTGTTCTTTATGTCCGGCCGTATCCGTACGAGTGGACAGAAAGCGAGTCGAATGCATATTGGGCGGCTTCCGATTGGCTCGGTGTGCGTGACCCTGATGACCTGTATTACATGGTGTGGGTGACTATCGAACTGATCGTGGCGGCGCTGGCGTATGTGGCGATCCTGAAGCTATGGCGGTGGTATCGCACGAGGTAGACGAAAGCCCTGGCGACGGGGCTTTTGTTTATCCCGTGCATTGATGAATTTGGAGGAATCTCGTGAAGAGAGGATTTATTGCTACATTTCGAGCCGAGTGAGCCGATTTCAGCCTTTGTCGTTTCTGCTCACCGCTTCCCCTTCCTCACCACCATCCACCGCGGCGACTTGAACCGCACGATGCTCACATAAAGCCACACATAAGTCGCCGCGAACACCACGACGAAGCAGAACAGATGCAGCGTGTGCCGCCAGAACAGCGTCGCCGGCACGACCGCAATCAGGCACAGCAGCCACAGATACGGCGACGTCAGCGAGTTGCGGCGCGTCAGCTCGCGCGCGGTGCGCGCGCCGACCGCCCAACGCATCAGCCGCTTGTAGACCAGCATATGCAGATGCACGCCATCCGGAATGCCCGGCGACATGCCGCGAATGAACTTCTTGCGGTAGATCGAGAAGCAGGTCTCGAAGATCGGGTACATGAAGAGCAGCATTGGATACCACGCGGATACGTCGCGATTGCGCATCACGAGCAGGATCGACAGCTCGGCGAGCATGAAGCCGATGAAGTAAGCACCGCCGTCGCCCAAAAAAATCAGCCCGGCCGGGAAGTTCCAGATGAAGAAGCCGAGCACCGCGCCCATCATCATGAACGACGCGGACAGCACGACCGGGTCGTGCACCTGGAACGCCACATACGCGAGCGACGCGAACATCATGAACGCGACCATCGACGCGAGGCCGTTGAAGCCGTCGATGATATTGATCGCGTTGGCGAGCGCCGCGACCGCGAGCACCGTGACCACGAACGAGATCGCCGCATATGACAGCAGAAAGTCGAGCGGCGGCACGCTGATGCGGGTGACCGCGATGTCGAGAAAGAACCAGGCGAGCGCGGCGGCCGCCATCGTGCAGATGAGGCGTGCGAGCGGCGACACGCGCTTGGTCAGATCCTCGACGAGCCCCGAGCCGAACGCCGGCATGCCGCACGCGATCAACCCGAGAATGCTGCCCGATACGGCCGGATACGCGCGATGCAATTGCACCGCGGAGACGATCAGCCCGACCAGAATCCCAGTCCCGCCGATGCGCGGCACCGGCCGCACGTGGAATTTCTGGACGCCGGCCAGATCGGTGTCGGTCGAGAACTTTTCATGCAGATGCGCATAGCGCACGATCAACAGCGTGATCAGCAGAGAGACGAGAAAGCCGAGCGCAAAACTAAGCATGAAAGTGGGCCTGAGCGAAGACGCGGAATTATACAAACGAAACGTGCGGCGGCCGGCGCGCGGCACGGGCGCGAAGCTTTCATCCAGGCCGGCAAAAAATCCCAGATAGCGAGACCGAAGTGGCCCGCACAGGCCCGTGAGCGCTCGCTCCTCATGGATTCCCCCTATGCGGCGCGCGCGCGCCGCAACCGTAAACCTGGATGCGACGAAGTGTAAGTCGCGCGCAACAGAGGCGTTCCGGAGACCCAATGCTTAATAACATCACAATTCGTGGCGGACTGACGCTCGTGATCAGCGTATTCGTCGCCTTCCTTCTGACGGTGATCGCTGTCGGCTACGGCGCGCTGAAGCTCGCCAACGACGGCCGCGACGACACCCAGCGCAGTGCGGTCGCGCTGTCGCATCTGAAGGCGAGTTCCGAGAAGCTTCTGCAGGTGCAGCTCGCGTTGGGCACCTATCAGACCTTGTTCAGCGTCGGCAAGCAGACCGACGATCTGCTGCCGGCCGCGCACAAGGTGCTGCTCGAATCGAACAACGACTTCCGCAACTACATGGCCGGCCCGTTCGCGAGCGACGCAGAGCGCAAGCTCGCGCAGAGCGTCGGCGACGCGCGCGCGGCGCTCGTCGACAAGGCGATCGAACCGGAATTCAAGGCATTGATCGACTTCGACTTCAACACCTTCCGCAACATCCAGGGCGACACGGCGAACAGCCTGTACGCGTCCTACTCGAAAGCGATCGACGCGCTCGAAAAAGCGCAGATGGACAATCAGCATCAGCAGGCCGCGACCGGCGCGCGACGCTTCCAGCTCGCGACAGTGCTGTTCGGCGCGATCGCGGTGATCGCGCTCGTGATCGCGGTGGGCGCTCGGGTCGCGTTGTCGTCGGCGCTGATCAAGCCGGTCAACGCGACGGTCAAGCACTTCGAGCGCATCGCGGCCGGCGACCTGAGCGTCGCGATCAAGGTGAAATCGCGCAACGAGATGGGCCAGCTGCTCGGCGCGCTGACGAGGATGCGCGACGGCCTCGTCGAAACGGTCGGCAAGGTGCGTGGCAGCACGAGCGCGATCACGCAGGGCGCGAACGAAATCGCGTCGGGCAATGCCGATCTGTCGGCGCGCACCGAGCAGCAGGCGGCCGCGCTGCAGCAGACCGCGGCGAGCATGGAGCAGCTGTCGGCGACCGTGAAACAGAACGCCGACAACGCCAGGCAGGCGAACCGCCTCGCGCACGGCGCGCTCGATACGGTCACGCGCGGCGGCAAGGTGGTGTCGCGCGTGACCGAGACGATGGACGGCATCAGCGAGTCGTCGCGCAAGGTCACGGAGATCATCGGCATGATCGAGGGGATCGCGTTCCAGACCAACATTCTCGCGTTGAACGCGGCCGTCGAAGCGGCGCGCGCGGGCGAGCAGGGACGCGGCTTCGCGGTGGTCGCCTCGGAAGTGCGCAGCCTCGCGCAGCGCTCGGGCGCGGCGGCCAAGGAGATCAAGGAGCTGATCGGCGAGTCGGCGGCGAAGGTCGAGGAGGGTGCCTCGCTGGTGTCGGATGCGCAGAAGACGATTCAGGAAGCGCTGAAGGCCGTCGAGCGCGTGACCGGCGTGATGAGCGAGATCGAGGCGTCGGCGCTCGAACAGAGCGACGGTATCGAGCAGGTCAACAAGGCGGTGTCGCAGATCGACGAGGTCACGCAGCACAACGCGGCGCTCGTCGAGCAGGCGGCGGCCGCGGCGAAGTCGCTGGAAGAGCATGCGATGGCGTTGCGTGATGCGGTCGCGGTGTTCCAGCTGGAAGGGGCAACGGCGTAACGCGTTCAGCAGCCACGGCGCTCACCGTTCTGACGAGGTGAGCGCCAAAGCAAACGGCGGCGGCATCCGCGCTACGCGAAAGCCGCCGCCATTTTTTTAACGGGATGCGCTGGTGCCGAAGCGCTTTATGCAAACCCCTGCGGATTCGTCGACTGCCAGCGCCAGTGGTCCGCGCACATGCGCTCGATGCCGAACTGCGCGCGCCAGCCGATGATTTTCTCGGCCGCGCTCGGGTCCGCGAAACACTGCGCGACGTCGCCCGGGCGGCGCGCGACGATCTCGTACGGCACCGGCCGCCCCGACGCCTTCTCGAACGAGCGCACCACGTCGAGCACGCTATAGCCCTGGCCCGTGCCGAGATTGACGACGAAGCTCGCATCGCGCTCGACGAGCGCATCGAGCGCGGCGAGATGCCCGCGCGCGAGATCGACCACGTGGATGTAGTCGCGCACGCCGGTGCCGTCGGGCGTCTCGTAGTCGCCGCCGAACACGCGCAGGCGGTCGAGCTTGCCGACCGCGACCTGTGCGACGTACGGCATCAGGTTGTTCGGAATGCCGGCCGGATCTTCGCCGATCAGGCCACTTTCATGCGCGCCGACCGGATTGAAGTAGCGCAGCGTCGCGATGCGCCACGATGGGTCCGACACTTCGAGATCGCGCAGGATCTGCTCGGCGATCAGCTTCGATTGACCATACGGATTGGTCGCCGACAGCGGGAACGATTCGTCGATAGGCGAGCTCTTCGGCACGCCGTACACCGTTGCCGACGAACTGAACACGAACTGCTTGACGTTGCGATCGCGCATCACGCCGAGTAGCGTCAGCAGGCTGCCGACGTTGTTCGCGTAGTACTCGATCGGCTTCGCGACCGACTCGCCGACCGCTTTCAGCGCCGCGAAATGGATCGCGCCGGTGATCGGATGCACATCGAAAATCCGCTGCAGCGCGGCTGCGTCGCGCGCGTCGTCGTCGTAGAAGCTCACCGCACGGCCGGTGATTTTCTCGACGCGCCGCACCGCTTCGCGCTTGCTGTTCACGAGGTTGTCGATCACCGCGACGTCGTAGCCGCCGTTCAGCAGTTCGACGCAGGTGTGCGAGCCGATGAAACCCGCGCCGCCCGTTACCAGAATCGTGCCCTTCATGGTCATGCTGTTGCTCCCATTAAAGTAAAACACCCGTGATTTTTTGCACCAGGTCTTTATAGGTTTCGACGACCATGCGTTCGTCGAATTCGGTCGCGACTTTCTGCCGGCCGCGTTCCGCCATCGCGCGCCGCTCCGCGCCGCTCATGTCGAGCATGCGCGCGAGACTCGCGGCAAGGCTCTGCGCATTGCGCGCTTCGCACAACAAGCCGTTGACGCCGTCGGCCACCACCTCGCGGCAGCCGGGCACGTCGGTCGCGACGATCGGCCGGCCCATCGCCGACGCTTCCATCAGCGTGCGCGGCACGCCTTCGCGATACGACGGCAGCACCACGCAATCGGCATCGGCGATGAACGGCCGCACGTCGTGCGCCTCGCCCAGATATTCGATCACGCCTTCCTGTTCCCACGCGGCGACTTCCTCGCGCGTGATCGCGCTCGGATTGTCGACGCCGACCGGCCCGAGCAGCTGAAAGCGCGCGTGGCGGTAGCGCGCGCGCAATTGCCGCGCGGCCTCGACGTATTCGCCGACGCCTTTGTCCCACAGCAGCCGCCCGATCAGCACGAAGCGAAACTCCGTGCGCTCGCGCAGCGGCGTGAACGCGAACTGCTCGAGATCGACGCCCTCGCCGTGCAACAGCCGCGCGCGCTCCGGATGCACGAGCAGCTTGCCGTCGATGAACGCGGCCTGATCGTCGCGATTCAGGAACCACACTTCACGCGGAAAGCGGAACGCAAAACGATACAGCCTTTTGGCGATCTGCGCGGCGCGGCTGTGCTGGATGAACACGTAGCCGAGCCCGGTGGTGACCGCCACCGACTGCACGCCAGCCAGCTTCGCCGCGATCGAGCCGTAGATGTTCGGCTTGATCGTGTAGTGAAACACGACATGCGGACGGATGGTCCTGTACTGCCGATACAGCGCGACGAGCGTGCGCAGATCTTCGCCCGGACTCGTGCCTTTCGACGCCATCGGCAGCTCGATGCAACGGCAGCCCATCGCGGCGAGCAACTCGAACGTGCGGTCGCGCGGCGCGAGCACCGTCACGTCGACGCCGCGCCCGATCAGCGTGCGGATCAGCCCTTGCCGATAGGTATAGATTGCCCAGGCCGTGTTGCAAACGAGTGTAATGCGTAGCGCGGGCGTCGACTTGAAAGAGGGCTTCATGCGAAGAAATGCCGGGCGTTGAATGAAGTGTGGACCATTGATACGAAGACAGCGCCCTACGATGCGGCGCGAACCTCAGCGAATGAAGCGACAACGACAGCGGCAACGACAGCGCTCACACGCGGCGCGACTCAACGGTTCGCACGCGGCGTGAGCAGCACGCGCTTGACCTGCTGCAACGTGCGATAAGGCAGCATCAGATGCAACAGATTCTTCGCGAGGCCCAACCAGTCGTACGGATTGGCCACGTTGAAGTAGCGCAACTGCAAACGCAGCGTCGAACCGATCTGCCGGCGCCGTTTCGTCGCGCTGATGCCGCCTTCGTTCAGCTCATAGAAAAGGCCCAGTTCCGGCAGATTCGCGCAGTCATAGCGTTCCATCAGACGTACGAACAGATCGAGGTCCTCCGCCGAACGATACGCGGCGCGGTAGTTGCCGACTGTGCGGACGGCATCGATACGCAGCATCATCGACGGATGCGCGAGGCACGAGCGGAAAAAGCGCTGGCGCCGGATCACGTTCGGCTCGGCCGGCGGCGTCAGCATGAAAAGCGGCTCGCCCGTGCGCGTGACGACCTGGGTCCACATGCCGAGGCCCGCCACGTTCGGATGCGCTTGCATGAACGCGCGCTGCTTCGCGAGCCGCTGTGGCACCGCGCGATCGCCCGCGTCGATGCGCGCCGCATAGCGAAAGCCGCGCTGCGCGAGCGCGTCGACGCCGGTTCGCAGCGCACGCTCGATACCGCCGTTCTGCGCCATGCGCAGCACTTCGATCTTCAGGTTCGGCAGCGTGGGCGCGACGATCGGCGGCGTGCTGCCGTCATCGACGATCAGTACGTGCACTAGCGCACTTTCTTCGAACGACGCGAGCGTAGAATCGACGTCCGTCTGACCGTTATAGGCGGGTATCAGCACCGCGACGTCGTCGAGCGTGGTTTGCGCGGTGGCGGATGAATTCGTCATGGGCGCAATTTGAAACGGATGTAATAAAGATTGACCGAGGCGGCCGCCAGATAGCCGGCCGCGAGGCCGACGAGCGCGCCATACGCGCCGAGCCGCGGGATCGCCAGCAGATTGACCGCGAACGCGACGGCGAGCGCGAGCAGCCACTTGGCGAGCAATACGAATTTGGCCTGATATTTGAGTACGACCAGATTGCCGATCGCCTCGACACCGGCGGGAACCGACAGCCACACGGCCCAGCGGAAGATTTCGATCGCGCCTTCGAAGTCCGGCCCGAACACACGGCGGATGATGAAGCCCGCGAGCAGATCGAGCACGAACGCGCCGCACACCATCAGCACGGCGCTCAGCGCGGTGAGCCGCCACATGTTGCGGCGCAGTTGCGCGATGCCTTGCACGCGGTAGACGAATGCGGGCGCAATGGTTTGCGCGAGCATCAGCGCGAGCGTGATCCAGTTTTCATTCAACTGCTGGGCGGCCGAGTAGCGACCGAGGTCGGCGAACGAAATCGCGCGCTCGAGCATCAGCCGGTCCAGTTTCAGAAATAGATACATACAGATGAGCCCGAGCCAGAACACGGTGCCCGCGCTCGCGAAGTGCCTGAAGAGCGAACGTTCGACATGCCAGCCCAGCTTGCCGCCATGCCGGCGCATGAAGTAGAGCAACAGCACCGCGCCGATCGCCGCCGATTCGAGCGCCCACAGCCAGCCGAAACGCGCGGGCGCGGCCGTCGCGCGCACCAGCAGATAGACGAGAGCCGCCTTGATCACCGCGGTGCTCATGCTGGTCAGCAATTGCGGCTTGCTGTAGGTCATGCTTTGCAGCCACGCGTTGATCACGCCGACGAACGGCTCGCGAAACAGCATCGTCACCGCGAGGCCGGCGAGCATCGCACCGACGAGCGGTTCGAAGAAGTGCAGCGCAATGCCGAGCCACGTAAGCAGCAGCGCAACGGCCGAGACGGAGATGCGCAACGCGAACGCGCTGCCGAGGACGGTACCGAGTTGTCCGGGCGGCCGGTTGACGATGGTCGGTACGAGGATTTCCGTGCCGCAGACCCAGGTGATCGGCGACAGCACCAGCAGCAGCGTATTCGCGTACTGCCATTTGCCGAACGTTTCGGGCCCGAAGTAACGCGCGAGCATGCCGCTGATCACGATTGCGACGCCGATCTGCGTGAGCCGCTCGAGACCCAGCCAGACGATGTTCGTAAACGCTCGGGTGACGTCGGGATTGGCGAAGCGCTTGACCGTCAGCATCCGTTGGCCGCTCGCCGCTGCGCGTCGGTCAAGCCGCCTCGCACGGCCATGCATGCGGCGCTATGCGCATTCGCCCACCCGGCCGGCAGCCACGGCAACTTTACAAATGGAGGGCGTCTAAGCATTAGAATGGCGGTATTCAGGCTGGTCAGAAAAACGCAATTATAAGTTGGAACCGGACCGCTTCCGGCAAGGGCGCATCGAGGCGCGGTAACAGGTGTTTTTAACGTGAGTATTACCGTGGTTTTTAACGCGAATTTTTACCGCGTTTTAACCGGCGATTGTTACCGGTCGAGGTCGGTGCGCAGGTCAAAATTTTCCATTGCACGCAAGTGAGCCAACATGATCTCCAAATCCATTTTCAAGGCGTATGACATTCGTGGCGTCATTGGCAAGACGCTCGACGCCGACGCCGCGCGTTCCATCGGTCGCGCATTCGGCAGCGAAGTGCGCGCCCAGGGCGGCGACGCGGTCGTGGTCGCGCGCGACGGACGCCTGTCGGGCCCCGAGCTGATCGGGGCGCTGTCCGACGGCCTGCGTGCGGCCGGCGTCGATGTCGTGAACGTGGGCATGGTGCCCACACCGGTCGGCTACTTCGCGGCGAGCGTACCGTTGAAGCTGGCGGGCGGCGAGCGCCGCGTCGACTCGTGCATCGTCGTGACGGGTAGCCATAATCCGCCGGACTACAACGGCTTCAAGATGGTGCTGCGCGGCGCGGCCATTTACGGCGAGCAGATTCTCGCGCTGCATCAGCGCATCGTCGACGAGAACTTCGCCGACGGCAGCGGCAGCTACGCCGAGTACGACATCGCCGACGCGTATCTCGAGCGCATCGCGAGCGACGTGAAGCTCGCGCGTCCGATCAAGATCGTCGTCGATACCGGCAACGGCGTGGCCGGTGGGCTCGCGCCGAAGCTGTTCAGGAAGCTCGGCTGCGAACTCGTCGAACTGTTCACCGAAGTCGACGGCAACTTCCCGAATCACCACCCGGACCCGGCGCACCCGGAGAACCTCGAAGACGTGATTCGCGCGCTGAAGGAAACGGATGCGGAAATCGGCTTCGCGTTCGACGGCGACGGCGACCGCCTCGGCGTCGTCACCAAAGACGGCCAGATCATCTACCCGGACCGTCAGCTGATGCTGTTCGCCGAAGAAGTGCTGTCGCGCAACAAGGGCGCGCAGATCATTTACGACGTGAAGTGCACGCGCAATCTCGCGAAGTGGGTCAAGGACAAAGGCGGCGAGCCGCTGATGTGGAAGACCGGCCACTCGCTCGTGAAGGCGAAGCTGCGCGAAACCGGCGCGCCGCTGGCTGGCGAAATGAGCGGCCACGTGTTCTTCAAGGACCGCTGGTATGGTTTCGACGACGGCCTGTACACGGGAGCGCGTCTGCTCGAGATCCTCACGCGTGTCGCCGACCCGAGCAAGCTGCTGAACTCGCTGCCGAACTCGCACTCCACGCCCGAGCTGCAGCTGAAACTCGAGGAAGGCGAGAACTTCGAGCTGATCGCGCGTATGCAGCAGAACGCGAAGTTCACCGGCGCGGACAACGTCGTGAAGATCGACGGTCTGCGCGTCGAGTATCCGGACGGCTTCGGCCTCGCGCGTTCGTCGAACACGACGCCGGTCGTGGTGATGCGTTTCGAGGCGGACAACGACGCAGCGCTCAAACGCATCCAGGACGACTTCCGCCGCGTGATTCTCGCGGAGAAGGCCGATGCGAAACTGCCGTTCTGACGGCTGATGCGGCGCTGCGCTTCGAGGTTCGTCAAGACGGCTCGAAGCGTCGCCCCTACCGAACGCGGCGCGGGTTGCCTTACCGCGCCGCGTTTTTCATGTCTTTCATGGACGGCGCGCTAGAATTGCGGTCCTTTCAACGCATCTTCGAGCCGGATCGCCGGTTTTCCCACTCTTGAGCGCGCAAAAGATACTGATCGTGAGGGTGTCGTCGCTGGGCGACGTCGTTCACAACATGCCCGTGATCGCCGACATCCGGCGCCGTCATCCCGACGCGCAGATCGACTGGCTCGTCGAGGAAAGCTTCGTCGGGCTCGTGGAACTCGTGGCCGGCGTGCGGCGCGCGATTCCGGTGTCGCTGCGGCGCTGGCGCAAGCGCATCCTGTCCGTCGACAACTGGCGCGAGATCGGCGCGTTTCGCCGCGCGCTCGCCGCCGAGCACTACGATCTGGTGATCGACTGCCAGGGCCTCATCAAGACCGCGTGGGTCGCGAACATGGCGCGCGGACCGCTCGTCGGCCTCGGCAACCGTACCGAAGGCGCCGGCTACGAATGGCCGGTGCGCTTTTTCTACGGGCGCCGCGTGCCGATCGCGCCGCGCACGCACGTGGTCGAACGCACGCGTCAACTGGTGGCCGCGGCGCTGAACGATCCGCCGCCGCAACCCACCGACGACATCGACTTCGGTCTCGACACGGGCCGTGCCGCGCTCGCGCTGTCGCAGGCGAATCTGAATCTGCCGGTGCCGTACGTGGTGTTCGTGCACGCGACTTCGCGCGCCGACAAGCAGTGGCCCGATGCCGCGTGGATCGAACTCGGGCAGGCGCTGGTGCGGCGCGGCGCGTCGATCGTGCTGCCGTGGGGCAGCGACGCCGAGCGCGCGACCAGCGAGCGGCTCGCGAAGGAGTTCGGCGCGGCCGCGATCGTGCCGCCGAAGCTGTCGCTGCCGGCGGTGGTGGGGCTGATCGATGGCGCCGCCGCGACGGTCGGGGTTGACACAGGTCTGGTCCATATCGCGGCGGCGCTGAAGCGGCCCACGGTCGAGTTGTACAATTTCTCGACCGCGTGGCGCACCGGCGGCTACTGGTCGCCGAACGTCGTCAATCTCGGCGCGGCGGGGCAGCCGCCTACGCTGCAGCAGGTGAAGTCGGTGCTTGCCGGCTTCGGGCTGTTGTAACCCGGGCCGGCCGGCATCAGCACCTGCTGCATCCTGTCGGTGCGCTTCGCCTTGCGCACCCTCCGTTCCAAAGGGCGACCATGAACGAAACCCAGATCATCGAAGTAGCGAACGCCGACTGGCACGGCTGCAACCTGTCCGTGCCTCGAGAGACGCTGCTCGCCGGCGTCGAGCGCGGCAAGGTGCTGTACTTCCCGAACCTGCGCTTCGCGATCGACGGTGGCGAGCAGGCGCTGCTCGACCCGGCGCTCGCCGATCCGAACCGCAAGAACATCAGCCTCGAACCGAACGGCGGCGCGCTGCATGGCGTGGCCGGCGATGCGGTCACGCAATCGGCGGTGCGCGCGTTGATCGCGCGTTATCAGGCGAATGCGCGCACGCTCGTCGACGGGCTCTTTCCCGAGTACAGCGGCAAGCTGCGGGTCGCGCCGACGAGCCTGCGGCTGCATCAGGTCGAGACTCGCGAAACCTCGTGGCGCAAGGACGATAGCCGTCTGCATGTCGACGCGTTTCCGTCGCGGCCGAATTACGGCGAGCGCATCCTGCGCGTGTTCACCAACGTCAATCCCCATGGCGTGCCGCGCGTATGGCGCGTCGGCGAGCCGTTCGAGGACATGGCGCAGCGCTTCCTGCCGCGTATCAAGCCGCAGATGCCCGGCTCCGCGTGGCTGCTGAACCTGCTGCACGTGACCAAATCGCTGCGCAGCGAATACGATCATCTGATGCTCAGTCTGCACGACGGCATGAAGGCCGACCTCGACTATCAGAAGACGAGCCCGCAACAGACCATGCCGTTTCCACCGGGCAGCGTGTGGGTGTGCTTCTCCGACCAGACCTCGCATGCGGTGATGTCCGGCCAGTTCATGCTGGAGCAGACTTTCTTCCTGCCAGTGAAGGCGATGGCGCAGCCGGAATGCGCGCCGCTCGGCATTCTCGAGCGCCTGAAGGGCAGGGCGCTGGTTTGAGCGCGGCGGTCGATTCGAGGGCCGGGCAGATGCCGGCCCGCATCGCGCGAGTGAGCGCGCTGCGCTTTCCGAATCACGCGGGGCGCCGATGCTAAGGGCGATCTATCGCGCGCTCTGGTGGCTCATCGCGCCGCTTGCGGTGCTGCGTCTGTTGATCCGTTCGCGTAAGGAGCGCGGTTATCGCGAGCATATCGGCGAGCGCTTCGGTTATTCGCGCGGGCGCCTGTTGGAGGACGGCGCGCCGTTGATCTGGGTGCATGCGGTGTCGGTCGGCGAGACGCGCGCCGCGCAGCCGCTGATCGATGCGCTGACGAAGGCGCGCCCCGACGCGCGCATTCTGCTTACGCACATGACGCCGAGCGGCCGCGCGACCGGCATCGAGATTTTCGGCGACCGCGTGTTGCGCAGTTATCTACCGTACGACATGCCGCATGCGGTACGGCGCTTCTTGCGCGGGTGGCGGCCGTCGCTCGGTCTCGTGATGGAAACCGAGGTGTGGCCGACCCTGATCGACGAGTGCCGTCGCGCCGACGTGCCGCTCGTGCTGACCAACGCGCGGATGTCGGCACGTTCGTTCAAGCGCGCGGCGAAATACGGCGGTGCGACGAAGGACGTGTTCGGCGGCTTCGCGCGCGTGCTCGCGCAGAGTCCGTCCGATGCCGAGCGGTTGACCTCGCTCGGCGCGCGCAATGTCGCGGTGCTCGGCAATCTGAAGTTCGACATGAGCACGCCGCCCGAACTCGCGGCACGCGGCCACGCGTGGCGCGCGGCGATCGGCACGCGGCCCGTGTGGGTCGCGGCGAGCACGCGCGAGGGCGAAGAAGCGCTCGTGCTCGAGGCGTTCGCGGCGCTCGGCATCGACGATGCGCTGCTGATTCTGGTGCCGCGTCATCCGCAGCGCTTCAATGAAGTCGCGGCGCTCGTCGAGAAAGCGGGGTTGCGGCTCGAACGGCGATCGAGTTGGGCGCCCGATGCGAAGGTCGCGTCGGCGGCGCGCACCGCTGACGATGGCGTGGCGCCGCTGCCTCGCGAGATGAACGTGCTGCTCGGCGATTCGATGGGCGAGTTGGGCGCTTACTACGCGGCGTCGGATCTTGCGTTTATCGGCGGCAGTCTGTTGCCGCTTGGCGGACAGAACCTGATCGAAGCGTGCGCGGTCGGCGTGCCGGTGCTGATCGGGCCGCACGTGTTCAACTTCACGCAAGCCACCGCCGATGCGGTCGCGGCCGGTGCCGCCGTGCAGGTGCAGGACCCGGCCGATCTGGCGCGCGCGCTGCGCGAGCTGTTCGGCGACAAGTCGCGGCGGCTCGCGATGGGCGGTGCGGCTGCCGCGTTTGCGGCGAGGCATCGCGGGGCGACGGCGAGGACGGTGGATGTGTTGGCGGCGTTGTTGCCGGAGTAGTCTCGGAACGCCGCTGACGACCGCGCCGAGCGAATTATTCAAGCCGCAAGCGCCACGCACTTTGTGGCTAACGCTTGCTTATGTGATATGAACGGTCCGAGTGTTATTGCTGCTTCGCGACAGACTCGTCGCTTATTGGGCTTGTGTCGGCGCTACGGCGTCGACCGCTTCCTCTTCCTGCGGAGGTGTGTGGGTCTGCCGGATTTGCTCAATCATCTTGGTTAAGACATCAAAAGCCGTTTCCGGCGCAGCTTGCGTCGGGGTTGGTTTGCCTGGGTTTTGATGTGCAATCCAATCGCGATATTGCTTGATTTGCTTGACCTGCCCGATGAGATCGGAGTCAACTTCGCCTTTGAAAAGATTGAGAATCTCACCAAACTTCCAATATTCGACTTCATTCTCGAACTTTTCAGCCAGCTTGTCGGAATACTGCTGCGGATATCCGGCGGCCAGCAGCCGATTGGCCGTTTGCAGATGCTCGATGACGAACCGCTCAAATGTGGCGAATAGCGCCAAAATGGCAAGGTCAGCCGCTTGCCTGGCTGCGTCTTGAAGGGCGGTATTTGCTTCCTCCGGAGTTGCCCCAATGAACTGTGTGCGTCGGATGAGTTCTTCGTGCTGGATTTGAATCGTGCGCGTGGCGACTTTGAAGCAATCGTTCGCCACAGCAAATGCCTTATAGACTGGATCCAGAGGATTATTAAAATTCATAGTCGGAAACATCCGTGAGCAGGTCAAGAAACAGACTCTCTTCAACGCGCTTTGCTCGACGTACTCTGGCCTCGATCCAGTACCAGCCATCTCCGTCGCCTCCAGAAAGCATGGGTGCCGACGACGAGGTTGTGTTTTTTCCACCAACGGTAGTCTGCATCGAAAACGTCGGACCTTTTCCAACGTAGAAAAGGAACGCATGTCTCGTCACACGGCCGATTAGATCCACTCTCCCGTGCGCGCCGATGATTTTCGATCCGACAGGCTGGATCTCGGCCACTGACACTCCGTCCTTTGATATGTGAAGGCTCGGGGCATCATAGTAAGCACCTCACGACGACCGTCGTAGACGGCGGCGAGAACCGACATCAAAGTGGTGCCCATCATTTTCGATTTGATGGACATCACTGTGACAGAGTCGGAAGCCAAGCCGGGTAGCCGCAAGGGGCGCCCGAATTATGATCGCGAATTTCGACGCCGGCTTGCGGCCGCGGCATGTGAGCCTGGTGCGTCGGTCGCGAAGCTGGCGCGGGACAATGGCATCAATGCAAACATGCTGTTCACCTGGCGGCGTCGCTATCGCGAGCAATTGCAGGCGGAAACGACGTGCCTGATTCCAGTGGCGGTGGTTCATGAGACGCCGCCGCAGCGCGTGGCGATGCCCCCAGATGCAAGGGACGTCTGCAACCGGACTGCACGAGCCGGGACGATCGAGATCCGGTTCGGTGACGTGGTAGTCAAGGTCAACGGCATCGTCGACGCCGACACGCTACGCGTCGTGCTGGGGAGCGTGCGATCGTGATCTCTCTACCCACGGGTACACGCGTCTGGCTGGTGGCGGGCGTCACCGACATGCGCTGCGGGTTCCAGGGGCTGGCGGCAAAGGTGCAGACGGCGCTCGAGGACAATCCGCTGGGTGGCAACGTGTTCATCTTCCGGGGACGGCGCGGCGATCTCGTGAAGGTCATGTGGGCGACCGAGGACGGGCTCTGGCTTCTTGCGAAGCGGCTTGAGCGGGGCCGCTTCGTCTGGCCGCAGGCCGATGGCGGCAAGGTCCATCTGACGGCGGCGCAATTGTCGATGTTGCTCGAAGGCATCGATTGGCGGCAGCCGCGTCGCACCGCTGCACTGTCGATGTTGTAAACCGAGCAGAAGACTCGTAAACTGCGCCGCATGTCGAACGGCGCCGAACTTCCTGACGATGTTGCAACCCTGCGAGCCTTGCTGGTCGAGGCCCGTGCCCAGCTTGCCGAGCGCGATCTGGAGATCGAGCAGCTCAAGGCGCAGATCGACAAGCTCAAGCGCATGCAGTTCGGCCGCAAGTCCGAGCAGTTGGACCGGGAGGTCGCGCGGCTCGAAACCGCGCTCGAGGACTTGACCGGTGAGCGTGGTGTCGCTGATGTGCGACGCGCCCGCCAATCAAGCGCGAGCACGCCTGTGGGCGACGCATCGCCGAAAGAAGCGCTGCCGCCGCATCTGCCACGCGAAGAACGCGTACTCGACGCCGACGCGACCTGCCCGAAGTGCGGCAGCGCCATGCAGCCGCTCGGAGAAGACGTGTCCGAGCAGCTCGCCCGCGTCGCGGCAATGTTCAAGGTGATCCGCACGATCCGGCGCAAGACGGTCTGTCCGTGCGGCCACCACTTCTCGCAGCCGTCCATGCCAGGCCTGCCGATCACGCGCAGCATTGCCCATCCGAGCCTGCTGGCCGACATCCTCGTCTCGAAGTACGCTGACCACGCGCCGTTGTACCGGCAGTCGCAGATTGCCGCGCGCGACGGCGTGAAGCTGGATCCGGCCAGCATGGGACGCTGGGTCGGCCAGTGCGAGGCCCTTTGCGATGCACTGACCGAGGCACTGCGCCGCTACACGGTGGCACCGTCGAAGCTGCACGCGGATGACACGCCTATCCCGGTGCTCGAGCCGGGCAAGAAGAAGACGAAGACTGGGCGCCTGTGGGTGTATGTGCGCGATGACACCCGTTCGGGCTCGACCGAACCGGCCGCAGTGTGGTTTGCTTACTCGCCGGACCGCAAAGGCATCCATCCCCAGACCCATCTGGCCGGATTCGAGGGCATCCTTCAGGCCGACGCCTACAGCGGCTTCAACGAACTGTACGAGAGCGGCAAGATTCGCGAGGCTGCATGCTGGGACCACGCGAGACGGTACATATACGACGTGCATGCCCGAACGCCTACCGAGGCGACCCGGGAGGTGCTCGAGCTGATCGGTGCACTTTACGGCATCGAGGCGGACATCCGCGGCAAACCCGCCGCTGAACGGCTGCGCGTGCGGCAGGAGAAAAGCGTGCCGCTGCTGGCGACCATCAAGACGTGGATGACGGACAAGCTCGCAACGCTGTCGAAGAAATCCGAACTGGCCAAAGCGATCCGTTACTCGCTCAACCAGTGGGATGCGCTCGTGCTGTATTGCGAAGAGGGCCGTGCCGAGATCAGCAACGCCCTGGCGGAAAACGCGCTGCGCTGTGTGAGTCTGGGCCGCAAGAACTTCCTGTTCGCCGGCTCCGACAGCGGAGGCGAGCGGGCAGCCGCGATGTACGGTCTGATCGGCACATGCAAGCTCAACGGGATCAACCCGCGCGCCTACCTCGAATACGTCCTGACCCATATCGCTGACCATCCCATTAACCGCATCGACGAACTGTTGCCCTGGAACGTGGCCACGAAGCTGCCTCGGCAGTCTGGCCCATCGGCGTCTGCTGACACGTAACCCGATTCCCGATCATGCCTCACGCGGGCGCCGCGTTGCGGACGGCCGTCGCGAGGTGCTTACGCATCATATTGGGCCATCATCTCTTCACTGAGTGTTGTGACGTCGCGTTCCACGGTTAGACCATGGTCTCTGCACCAGGCACTCACTTCCCCCAGGAAGGTTGTGACGCGCTGCACATATTCGGCGGAAGAAGAGCCTGCATCTTCGGTTTTTGGTTCAGCCATTGTCTGTCCTTGTATCGTCAGCATGCGCGCACTGCGGCACGCCAACGTCTGCCAGCACAGTCCACATATTTGCGCGTATCAGTGAGATATGAGCAAATGTTCTCGCGCTCACATCTGAAGCCTCAGCGTACCACTGAATCCGTCGCAAAATCTTCAAGGCTAGCATGTCGCTGGTTGGACCAATTGCTGTTTCACCTCTGGCAATGACACTTTTCTCCCAACTGGGTTTTCGGCGGGATCGTGCCGCGATTCCACTAGACGTTCCCATCCATCCGGTCAAACGTGTATGTTCCCGTTTTCACCGAATGCTGCCGGAGTTCGTGTGGGACGCAGGCGTACTCGAAGGGAATCCGTCGACGTTCGTCGAGGTGAAGACATTGCTCGACGGCATCACCGCCGGTGGTCGGAAGATATCCGATCATGAGCAGATTTTGAACCTCGCGAACGCTTCAAAGCGTTTGCTGGCGCTGTTGCGGAATGATCGATTCACGCTCGCCAAGCTTACGTTCGGCGATTTGCAGAGCCACGTGGCAGCGCGTAACGAAGCGCTCGAGTGGGGGCGTTTTCCGAGGTGAAGGTGAACAAACGCGCTATACGCCCGACGTCGCGCTGGGTGAGGCGGGGCGGTATACGCCTTTGCCTACCGTGCCGGGTGCTCCAGAGCTCAACTGGGTTTTCGGCGCAGGGACCCGCGCGCTCAGCGAAGAAGTTTCCAATCCATTCGAACGCGGCTGCGCGTTCTTCCTGTTCGGCGCGTTGCAGCAGTTTTTCTTCGACGGCAACGAAAAGATGGTGCGCTTCTATTTATCGAAGGATGGCACCGAAATGATGGCATTCCTGCGCGAATGCCATCCTGGCGAGTGAAGCGTCACTTGCTTACACCTTCAACAATCCCTTCTTTTCAATAAACTTCACCACGTCGTCGAGGCCCTCGAGCGCCTTCAGATTACACATCACAAACGGCCGCTCGCCGCGCATCTTCCTCGCGTCCGATGCCATCACGTCGAGGTTCGCGCCCACCAGCGGCGCCAGATCCGTCTTGTTGATCACGAGCAGATCCGACTTCGTGATCCCAGGTCCGCCCTTGCGCGGAATCTTCTCGCCGCCCGCGACGTCGATCACGTAGATCGTCAGGTCCGACAGCTCCGGGCTGAAGGTCGCCGCGAGGTTGTCGCCGCCCGATTCGATGAACACGATGTCCGCATCCGGAAAACGCGTGAGCATGCGGTCGACCGCTTCGAGGTTGATCGATGCGTCCTCGCGGATCGCGGTGTGCGGGCAGCCGCCCGTCTCGACGCCCATGATGCGCTCGGCCGGCAGCGCGCCCGCGACGGTCAGCAGACGCTGATCCTCTTTCGTATAGATGTCGTTCGTGATCGCGACGAGGTCGTACTGGTCGCGCATCGCCTTGCACAGCATTTCGAGCAGCGTGGTCTTGCCCGAGCCAACCGGGCCGCCGACGCCCACGCGCAGCGGCGGCAGCTTCTTCGTGCGGATCTGGCTCGCGGTATGGGAAGCGGAATGATGAGATGCGTTCATGATGGATCGTGGGAATCGTGCTACGAGCGGAAGAGCCGCGAATACTGCGACTCGTGGCGCGCCGACAGAATGCCGAGCTGCGGCGCGAACGTGTTGAGGTCGTCACGCGAGGTCGCCAGCGCGCGCGCGACGGCCGCGTCGATCGGCTCACGCAGCGTGACGATGATGCGTTGCCCCGCGAGTTGGCCGAGCGGCACCGCCTTCAACGCGGCGGCGGCCTGGTTCTCGACCCAACTGAACGCATAGGCGGCGAGCGCGGCATCGACCCGAGCATTGTGCGCGTGAGCGGCGAATGCGAACGCGCTCGGCTGCGCGAGCGGCGTCAGCGACGCGAGCGTTTCGCGCCTCGCCACGTCGCCCCATTCGAGCGACACACACAGCTGTCGCAGCGACCAGCCCATCTGCTCCGTTTCGCGGCGCAGTTCGGCGGACTCGCGGCTCGCGAGGAATTCGGCGTTGGCGTCGGCGAGTTCCACGGCGTCGTGCGTGCGCCAGCGTTCGATCTGCTGCGCGAGGAACGGCAACTCGCCGCGCGCGAGCACGTCGGTCAGGCCGCGTTCAATCCATATGCGCGCGGAGTCGGCATCGGTAATGAGCTGCGCTTCAATCGCCGCTTCGAGACCCTGCGAATAGCTGAACGCGCCAATCGGCAGTGCTGGCGACGCTAGATGCAGCAGCGCGGTGAATTCAGCGATGCGCATGACGATGCGGGTGGTGTCCATGTCCGCACGATTCGTCGTGCACGTGGTCATGGTCGTGATCGTGCGAGTGCGAAGAGCCCTCATGGGCATGAGCATGCTCATGCCCATGATGCTCACCAAACACCTGCTGCGCGATCGCATAGTCCTCGGCGAACGTCTCGTCGTGCCCATGCTTATGTCCACCGCCATACGCCCCGGCTTCAGGCTGAAACGGCAGCGACACCCGCTCGACCGTGGCGCCGATGCGCTCGAGCATGTCGGCGAGCACCGGATCGTATTCGAGTTTCAGATAATCGGCGCCCACTTCGACCGGCGTATGACGATTACCGAGGTGATAGGCGGCGCGCGTCAACGTCAACGCGTCCGATGCGCGTACGACAAGCACGGCTTCATCAGCCGCAACGACACGCACGAGCCCGCCATCATCGGCGACGAGCACGTCGCCATCGCGCAGCACGGTGCCGCGCGGCAACAGCAATGCGATTTCCTCGCCGTCATCGAGCGTCGCGGCGAGACGGCTCTTGCGACGTTCATCGAACGCGAGCGTCAAGGTCGGCGCGCGCTTGACGAGTACCGGCGCGATCTTCAGATGCGGCGCGAGAAGTTTGTTCAGTGTACGCATGATCAGAACAGGAAATAGCGTTGCGCCATCGGCAGCACGGTGGCCGGATCGCAGGTCAGCAACTGGCCGTCGGCGATCACCTGATAGGTTTCCGGATCGACGCTGATGTTCGGGCGCCACGCGTTGTGAATCATGTCGGCCTTCGTCACGTTGCGGCAGTTCTTCACCGCGACGATGCGCTTGTGCAAACCATAGCGTTCGGCCACATTCGCATCGGCGGCGAGTTGCGACACGAAGGTCAGCGACGTGCGGCCCAGCGCTCCGCCGCGCGTCGCGAACATCTCGCGATAGTGCACGGGCTGCGGCGTCGGAATCGATGCATTCGGATCGCCCATCTGCGCCATCGCGATCATGCCGCCCTTCAGGATCAGCGACGGCTTGATGCCAAAGAACGCCGGCTCCCAGAACACGAGGTCGGCCCACTTGCCCGGTTCGATCGAACCGACTTCATGCGCGATGCCGTGCGTAATCGCCGGATTGATCGTGTACTTCGCGACATAGCGTTTCGCGCGGAAATTGTCGTGGCGCGCGTTGTCGTCGGGCAGCGCGCCGCGTTGCACCTTCATCTTGTGCGCGGTCTGCCACGTGCGGATGATCACTTCGCCGACGCGGCCCATCGCCTGCGAATCCGAAGAAAGCATCGACAGCGCGCCGAGATCGTGCAGGATGTCCTCGGCGGCGATCGTCTCGCGGCGAATCCGCGATTCGGCGAACGCGATGTCTTCGGCAATCGACGGATCGAGGTGATGGCACACCATCAGCATGTCGAGATGCTCGTCGAGCGTGTTGACCGTGTAGGGCCGCGTCGGATTCGTCGACGACGGCAGCACATTCGCTTCGCCGCACACCTTGATGATGTCCGGGGCGTGGCCGCCGCCCGCGCCTTCGGTGTGATACGTGTGGATCGTCCGTCCCTTGAACGCGGCGACGGTCGCTTCGACGAAGCCCGCTTCGTTTAGCGTATCCGTGTGGATCGCGACCTGCGTGTCGGTATCGTCGGCGACGCCAAGGCAGTTGTCGATCGCCGCGGGCGTCGTGCCCCAGTCTTCGTGCAGCTTCAAACCGATCGCGCCCGCGGCGATCTGTTCGGTCAGCGGGGCCGGCTGGCTCACGTTGCCCTTGCCGAGAAAGCCGAGGTTCATCGGATAGCCGTCGGCCGCTTGCAGCATGCGTTCGAGATGCCATGGCCCCGGCGTGCAGGTGGTCGCATTCGTGCCGGTCGCGGGGCCGGTGCCGCCGCCGAGCATCGTCGTCACGCCGCTCGCGAGCGCTTCCTCGATCTGCTGCGGGCTGATGAAGTGGATGTGCGTATCGATGCCGCCCGCGGTCACGATCAGCCCTTCGCCCGCGATCACTTCGGTGGCCGCGCCAATCGCGATCGTCACATTCGGCTGGATGTCGGGATTGCCGGCCTTGCCGATCGCCGCGATGCGGCCGTCCTTGATGCCGATGTCGGCCTTCACGACGCCCCAGTGATCGAGGATCACCGCGTTCGTCACGACGGTATCGACGACCTCGGCATGCACGCGCTGCGACTGGCCCATGCCGTCGCGAATCACCTTGCCGCCGCCGAACTTGACCTCTTCGCCGTAGGTCGTGAAGTCGCGCTCGATCTCGATCAGCAGTTCGGTGTCGGCGAGGCGCACGCGGTCGCCGGTGGTGGGGCCGAACATCTCCGCGTATGCGCGGCGGCCAATGCGTAGTGTCATGGTGTGGGTCCGAAATGAGCTACAAGCGAGCGACAGGCAAGGCAAGGCGGAGCAGGGCGGTCGAAACGCCAGGGCGCGGGCAGCGCATCACAGCTTGCCCATCACCTTGCCGTTGAAGCCGTAGACGATGCGCTCGCCGGCCAGCGCGACGAGTTCGACCGTGCGCTCCTGACCGGGCTCGAAGCGCACCGCGGTGCCCGCCGCGATATTCAGGCGAAAGCCGCGCGCCGCTTCGCGATCGAACGACAGCGCGTCGTTCACCTCGTAGAAATGATAATGCGAGCCGATCTGCACGGGACGGTCGCCGGTATTCGACACGACCACCGTGACCGTCGCGCGGCCCGCGTTCAGTTCGTGCTCGCCGTCGTCGACGAGGAGTTCGCCGGGAATCATGGGGCCTGCCTTGACGAAGAGGAGTTCAGGGAATCGGGTGATGGACGGTGACGAGCTTGGTGCCGTCGGGAAACGTCGCTTCGACCTGGATGTCGGGGATCATCTCGGGCACGCCCTCCATCACGTCGGCGCGCGTGAGCAGCGTGGTGCCGTAGTGCATCACCTCGGCGACGCTCTTGCCGTCGCGCGCGGCTTCCATCAGCGCGGCGGTGATGAAGGCGACCGCCTCCGGATAGTTCAGCTTGAGGCCGCGCGCGCGGCGCCGTTCGGCGAGCAGCGCGGCGGTGAAGATCAGCAGCTTGTCCTTCTCGCGAGGTGTCAGCTTCATCGGGTGTGGGTCTCGGCGTTTGATGTGTCGTGGCGGCGTCGTGGTCGCGTCGCGACGACGGGGGCCTGGCGTCGCGCGATCATCCGGTCACGGTATCAAGTCCGGCTAACGGCGCGCTTACAACTACGTTTGCGACCGCGCGTGCCACCGCGTTTGCAGAATTACAGGTCGGCGGGCAGCGGTGCGCCAAACCACTTCTTCGACATCGCACCGAGCGTGCCGTCGTGTTTGGCCTGGGCGATCGCGGCATCGACCTTCTGTTGCAGGCGCGGCTCATTCTTGTTCATGCCGACGAAGCACGGCGAGTTCTTGATCACGAACTTCGGCTCCGGACGGCGCGGCGGATTCTTCGCCAGGATCGCGGCCGCGACGATGTTGCCGGCCGCGATCAACTGCACCTGGCCGGACAGGAACGCGGCGATCGTCGCGTTGTTGTCCTCGAAGCGCTTGATCGTCGCGTTCGGCGCCATCTGCGTGAGACCGATTTCCTCGAGCGCGCCGCGCGTCGCGCCGACGGTCTTGCCGGTGAGATCGGCGGGACCGCTCACCTTGATGTCGGCGGGACCGAACACGCCCTGGTAGTACGGCGCGTACGCGCTCGAAAAGTCGATCACCTTCTCGCGCTCGGGCGTTTTGCCGAGCGACGAGATCACGAGGTCGACCTTGCCCGTTTGCAGATACGGAATGCGATTCGCGCTGTTGACCGGCACGAGTTCGAGCTTCACGTTCATCGCTTTGGCGAGCAGCGCGGCCGTGTCGATGTCATAGCCCTGCGGCTTCATGTCGGGGCCGACCGAGCCGAACGGCGGATAGTCCTCGGGCACGGCGACCTTCAGCACGCCGGCCTTGGCGATGTTGTCGAGCGTGTCGGCGTGCGCGGGGGCCGCATGAAACGCGAGATCGGCGACGATGGGCAGGGCGAGCAATGCGGCTAGCAAGGCGCGGCGCGCGGAGCGGGAGAGAGTGCGGGTCATGGGCGTGAGCAGTGGTGGTGTCGTGGGTGTCGGGTCGTCGCTGGCTTCATCTTGGCCGGCCGCGAAGTGGCGAGTGCAATGCAAGCTGTGTGCCATCCCTCTGCGGCGTGGCGTGGCGGCGTGCTACGCCAGTTCGCGCACAGGGTTGGGGCGTGCGCGTGCGCCGCCTTGGTGCGCAAACAGCGTGATGAAGACGAAAGCGGGAAGCCGCGCTGTCAGGTCGACCAGATCCGCAACGGCACCGCCGCGACACCATGCACGACCGGCCGCAATTGCAGCCAACAGCGCGTGAGCGCGTGCTGCAGCGTTTCCATCGAGCGCGACACCGCGCGCACCAGCAGCACGCCGTTCGTCACGCACGAGGCGGCTGCTCGCAACGTGTCGTCGAACGGCAGTTGCGCGCTCAGCGATTCGGCGAGCGCGTCATCGCAAGCGGCGCCTACGGCCCACAGCGTGCCATAGGCCGGAAAGCCGGCGAGCCCCTGCGGCGCGGCGCGCAGCGGATCGTCGGCGGTGAGGCTCGCGCGTTCGAACCACAGCAGCTCGCCATTCGCGCCGACGATGCGCGACACCGCGCGCAAGCTACCCGCCGACCAGCGTTCGCCGGCCGCCTGGCGTCCGAGCTGGGTCGCGTCCCAGCCGATCGCGCTCGCGCCGTCGGCGAGCGTCAGCGAAAAATCGAGGTGCGCGTTCGCGTGATCGAACACGATGTTGTTCTGCGGCAGCCAGTCGAGCTTCGCGTGCTCACCGACACGCAGCGCGATGCGCTGCCGCGCCGCGCGGCCGTTCGACTTGTACCACTTGGTTGCGCCCGGCGTCGTCAGCACCGCATGCGTTTGCGCGGCGAGCGTGATGTCGATGTCGAGCTGATCGCCACCCGCGACGCCGCCGGGCGGATGCACGATCACCGCGTGACAGATCGACGGGCCTTCAGGATAGAGCGGCCGTTGCACGCGCAGCGGTCCGTCGTGCAGCCGGTGCGCGAGCGTCGTGCGAGCGTCGCCGCCGACGAAGCCGAGTTCGAGCCGCGCGCGCCACGGCGTGTGCGCGGCGGCGAGCGTGGCGTGGTTTTCGTGAAGCGACATGCGGATGGATGGGGGAATCGGCGTGCGACGAGGATAGCACGCGTGTCGAA
Source organism: Paraburkholderia sp. 35.1 (assembly GCF_050436525.1). Taxonomy (NCBI): domain Bacteria; kingdom Pseudomonadati; phylum Pseudomonadota; class Betaproteobacteria; order Burkholderiales; family Burkholderiaceae; genus Paraburkholderia; species Paraburkholderia sp. 35.1. The sequence goes on from NZ_JBNDMJ010000003.1 coordinate 2,666,748, forward strand.
GCGCGCAAGCCGCGGCAGCGGCTACGACGCGGTACTCTCGGGCGAGGCTTCGGTCACCGACAGCACCTTGATGCCCTCCCACTGCGGATGCAACAGTCGCAGCAACGCAAGGATCGCGCGGGGGGTGTTTTCCTGGACGGTCAACGAGTCGCTGCCTGTCTGGATGGCTTTCTGGCCATGTTGGCAATACTGATATTCGACGTGAACCGTCACGGACATGCTTTTCTCCCTCTATATCGAGGTTGTGTCGCCGACCCAGGCCGTATCGCGGCGGCGTCTAGGGTACGAGTGTCGGCTCGGCGTGATCGTCCACGCCCCGTTCCGCGCGATTGATGAATCCGCAGTCGAGCAATAGCTGACAGAAAGCTTCCGGCGAACACGACGGCCCGGTCGTCCCGGCCATTCTCGCGAGAACGTCGGGGAACGACGCGAGCACGTGCCAGCTGTCGTAATACGCGTGCAGCTGCGGCGCGAGTTCGTTGCCGAGCTTCTCCCAGCGCACCGACAGCATGCCGACCGTACCGCCGCTGTCCACTTCGAATAGACCGAAAGTGACCGCCGACACGACGTTCATCACCCTGCAATAGGAGGCTGGGTTTCTGTAAAACTCGCGTCTGACCTGCTTGTTGTCGTCCATGGTGTCCACCTCGTCGAACCGTTGCGGCGTTGCCTAGCCTGTGTAACGGTTGCGCGGCGGATAACTTGAGCTCGCTTACACGGCAATCAATCCCCTTACCCCATCCGCATCCATGTTCGCCCCCTCGCCGCCCGCGACGATCTCGCCGCGACTCATCACCCAGTAACGATCGGCGATCGCTTTGGCGAAGTCGTAGTACTGCTCGACCAGCAGCACCGTCATGCCCATGTCCTCGACGAGCTGCCGCAGCGTGCGGCCGATGTCCTGAATGATCGACGGCTGGATGCCCTCGGTCGGCTCATCGAGGATCAGCAGTTGCGGCTCGCTCATCAGCGCGCGGCCGATCGCGAGCTGTTGCTGCTGACCGCCGGAGAGATCGCCGCCGCGCCGGTTGCGCATGTCCTTCAGTACCGGGAAAAGCTCGTAGATGCGCTCGGGGATTTTCTTCGGCGCCTTTCTGCTCGCGGCGCCCACCAGCAGATTTTCCTCGACGGTGAGGCGCGGAAAGATATCGCGGCCCTGCGGCACGTAGGCGAGCCCCTGAGCGACGCGGGCATGGGTCGGCAGTTTCATCAACTGTTCGCCGCGCCATGCGATCGCGCCGCTTTTCGCGGGCACGACGCCCATCAGGCAGCGCAGCAGCGTGGTCTTGCCGACGCCGTTGCGGCCGAGCAGCACCGTCAGCTTGCCGTCGGGCACCGTGAGCTTCACGTCGCGCAGAATATGGCTGCCGCCGTAGTATTGGTTCAGTCGGTCTACTTCGAGCATTGTTCAGTCATCCTGTCGGGTTGACGATGCGGTGCCGCTTCCAGCAGCAATCAGCGGCCTAGATAAGACTCGATCACCGTCTCGTCGCGCTTGACTTCGTCGAGCGTGCCGTGCGCGAGCACGCGGCCTTCGGCCATCACCGTCACCTTGCCTGTGTCGCCCGCGAGCGCCGCGACGAACTCCATGTCGTGCTCGACGACCATCATCGAGCAGGTGCCGCGCAGGTGGTTGAGCAATTCGGCGAGTTGCATCGTTTCGTCATCGGTCATGCCGGCCGCGGGTTCGTCGAGCAGCAGCAGCGCCGGTTGCTGCATCAGCAGCATGCCGATTTCGAGGCGCTGCTTCTGGCCGTGCGATAGCTCGCCGGCGAGCCTTCGTGCTTCGCTTTCCAGCCCGATCAGCGCGAGCGTTTCCTCGATGCGGGCCTGCGCGTCGCCATCGAGCCGCGCGCGCAGCGACGCCCACCAGCCCTTGTCGGTCTTCATCGCGAGTTCGAGGTTTTCCCACACCGGATGCTGCTCGAACACGGTCGGCTTCTGGAACTTGCGGCCGATGCCGGCGCGCGCGATCGCCGGTTCGTTCATGCGCGTGAGATCGATCGACTGGCCGAGAAACACCTTGCCGTGATCGGGCGCGGTCTTGCCCGTGATCACGTCCATCATCGTCGTCTTGCCCGCGCCGTTCGGGCCGATGATGCAGCGCAGTTCGCCCGCGTCGATCGCGAGCGACAGCGCGTTCAGCGCGCGAAAGCCGTCGAAGCTGACCGTCACGTCTTCGAGGTAGAGGATCGTGCCGTGCGATACGTCGATCTCGCCGGGCACGACCGCGTGTCCCATGCTCGCGACGCCGCTCAGCGAGCGTTCCGGTGGTGCTTCGGGTAAAGCCAGATCGGGAACCATCGGGTTTTCGTTCATCAGCGGTTCCTTTTACGCGTCAGCAGATCGGCGAGCCCCATGATGCCGTTCGGCAGCAGCAGCGGCACCAGCACGAAGATCAGGCCGAGAAAGAACAGCCAGTATTCGGGGAAGTTCGCCGTGAAGAAACTCTTCGCACCGTTCACGGCGAACGCGCCGATGATGGGGCCGATCAGCGTGCCGCGTCCGCCGACCGCCACCCAGATCGCCATTTCGATCGAGTTGCCCGGCGACATCTCGCCCGGATTGATGATGCCGACCTGCGGCACGTACAACGCGCCCGCGATGCCGCACAGCACCGCCGACACGGTCCACACGAACAGCTTGTACGCGAGCGGGCTGTAGCCGAGGAACATCAGCCGCGTTTCGCCGTCGCGCACCGCGCTCACCACGCGGCCGAGCTTCGACGTGACGATCGCGCGCGCGCCGATGAACGCGGCGATCAGCACCGCGAACGTAATGAGCAGCAAGGCGGCGCGCGTGCCCTGATGCGTGATCGGAAAACCGCCGATGCGCTTGAAGTCGGTAAAGCCGTTATTGCCGCCGAAGCCCGTCTCGTTGCGAAAGAACAGCAGCATCGCGGCGAAGGTCATGGCCTGCGTGATGATCGACAGATAGACACCCTTCACGCGCGAGCGGAACGTGAAGAAGCCGAACACCCACGCGAGCACGGCGGGTACCAGCACGACGAGCAAGAGCGCGTAGCCGAGATGTTGCGTGCCCTGCCAGTACCACGGCAACTGGTGCCAGTCGAGAAACACCATGAAGTCGGGCAGATCGCTGCCGTACTTGCCATCGTGGCCGATCGCGCGCATCAGGTACATGCCGATCGCGTAGCCGCCGAGCGCGAAGAACAAAGCGTGACCCAAACTCAGGATGCCGCAGTAGCCCCACACCAGATCGAGTGCGAGCGCGGCGATCGCATAGCACATGAACTTGCCGGTCAGCGTCATCGCATACGCGGACAGATGCAAGGCGCTCGTCTCCGGAATCACCAGCGCGGCGAACGGCACGCCGAGGCCGAACACGATCATCAGCGCGATCAGCGCGAGCCACGCGCGACGCGACAACAGCGCGGGCCGCGGTGGCAGGCCGAGCGCGAAGCCGGTGTTGGACTCGCGCGCGCCGCCAGCGCCGGCGGCACCGGCGCGCGACGACGAAGCGGAAGCGGGGTCTGCCGATGAAGTAGCCGATGTCATCTCATGCCTCCGCGCTACGGCCCTTCAAGGCGAACATGCCCTGCGGACGCTTCTGGATGAACAGCACGATCAGCACGAGCACCGCGATCTTCGCGAGCACCGCGCCCCAGAACGGTTCGATCGCCTTGCTGACGAGTCCCAGCCCGAAGCCGCCGAGCACGGTGCCCGCGAGCTGGCCGACGCCGCCGAGCACGACCGCCATGAACGAATCGATGATGTAGCTCTGGCCGAGGTCCGGCCCGACATTGCCGATCTGCGACAGCGCGCAGCCGCCGAGCCCCGCGATGCCCGCGCCGAACGCGAACGCATACGAATCGACGCGCGCGGTCTTCACGCCGACGCACGCGGCCATGCGACGGTTCTGCGTGACCGCGCGCACGAACAGACCCAGCCGCGTGCGCGTGAGCACGGCCCACGCGATCGCGACGACGATCAGCGAGAACGCGAGAATCGCGAGCCGGTTGTACGGCAGGATCAGATTCGGCAGCACGGTGACGCCGCCGCTCATCCACGACGGATTGACGACCTGGACGTTCTGCGCGCCGAACAGCATGCGGGTGGCCTGAATCAGGATCAGGCTCACGCCGAAGGTGGTCAGCAGCGTTTCGAGCGGGCGGCCGTACAGGTGCTTCAGCACGAGCCGTTCGAGCACGATGCCGACCAGCGCCGCCGCGACGAACGCGGCCGGTATCGCGAGTAGCGGATACCAGTCGAACGCGTTAGGCGCGAAACGCTGAACGAGGTTCTGCACGACGTAGGTCGCGTACGCGCCGATCATCAGGAATTCGCCGTGCGCCATGTTGATCACGCCGATCAGGCCATATGTGATGGCGAGGCCGAGCGCGGCGAGCAGCAGAACGCTGCCGAGCGACAGCCCCGCGAACAGCGTGCCCGCGATCTGGCTGCGGCGCTGGATCGCATCGAGCTCATCGATGCCGCTTTGCGCTGCCGCGCGCACGCGTTCGTCGGCTTCGGCAAACGTGCCGTCGGCTTTCTTCGCGACCAACGGGCGCAGCAGTTCGTTCATGTCGAGGTCGTGGCGCGCGGCGACCAGTTGCACCGCATCGAGGCGCTTGGCCGGATCCGGGTCGTGCAATGCGCTCATCGCCCACAGCGTGTCGAGACGTTTCTTCAGAGCGGGATCGGTTTCTTTTGCGCGCGCCGCGTCGACGAGTGGCTTGATCGACGGATCGGGGTTTTGCAGCAGCGCGTCGACGGCGGCTGCGCGTGTCGCCTGGTCGGGCGAGGCGAGTTGCAGACCCGACAGCGCGCCCGCCACTTTCGAGCGCAGCAGGTTATTCAGCGTGACCGGTTGCGCGTCGCTCGCGGCGACGGGCTGGCCGGTGACGGCATCGCGGGTGGCGTCGCCGTCCTGCAGCAGTACCGCGCCTGCGTCGGTGGCGAGCGCGTTGTCGTCGGCGAGCGCCTTGAGCACCGCGAGCGACGCGGCATCGTGCGTCGAGATCAGCTTGTCGATCGCGGCGGACTTCGCCTCGAAGTCGTCGCCCGCGAGCGGCGCGACGTCGGCCTGGGTCAGCGCGAATGCGGCGCCCGGCGCGGCGGCGAGAAGGACCGCGAGCGGCACCAGGAGCGTCGCGCCGCGTCGTCGTACGGAAGTCGGAAACGAAAACGCCATGATGGCCTTTTGCACTGGGTTGAATCGATGAGCCGCTCGAGAGTGCGAGGGCGTCGCGTCAGACGTCGGCGCCGCTTCAGCGGGACGTTGCCGCGCATTGGCGTGCGCGGTCACGCCGCGCGACGCAGCGAACGCGCGGCGGCGGCGCGAAGCGCAGGGCGTCCGGGTCACGCGCGAGCCGCGCGCGCGTCGGCACGCAGGTCGCGCGTCGCGACCGGAGCGGCGATACCCGCGCGGTGACCCGCGCGCCACACCGCCGCCGCGAGCCGCAACGAGGCTCAAGCCGACACGTCATGCGACGCGCGAGCGCCGCAGGAACGCCGGAATCGAGCTGACCACATCCGGCTTGCCAGCATTGCCGGCGATGAACGGGCTCCACGGTTGCGCGCGAATCGGTCCCTTGGTGTGCCACACGACGTTGAACTGACCATCCGCGCGTACCTCGCCGATCATCACCGGCTTGTGCAGATGGTGGTTGCCGTCCATCTCCAGCGTGAAGCCCGACGGTGCGGCGAAAGTCTGGCCGACCATCGCGACGCGCACCTTGTCGACCTCGGTGCTCTTTGCTTTCTCGACCGCCTGCTTCCACATATGCATGCCGACGAAGGTCGCTTCCATCGGATCGTTGGTCACGCGCTTCGTGCCGCCCGGCAGGTTGTTGTCCTTGACCCACGTGGCCCATTGCTTCTTGAACTTCTCGTTGGTCGGGTTGCGCAACGACATGAAGTAGTTCCAGGCCGCGAGATTGCCGACGAGCGGCTTCGTATCGATGCCGCGCAGCTCCTCTTCGCCGACCGAGAACGCGACGACCGGCACATCCGACGCCTTCAGCCCCTGGTTGCCGAGCTCCTTGTAGAACGGCACGTTCGAATCGCCGTTCACGGTCGAAATCACCGCGGTCTTGCCGCCTTGCGAGAAGGTCTTGATGTTCGCGACGATGGTCTGATAGTCGCTGTGACCGAACGGTGTATAGACTTCCTGAATGTCGGCTTCCTGCACGCCCTTCGATTTGAGGAACGCGCGCAGGATCTTGTTGGTCGTGCGCGGATACACATAGTCGGTGCCGAGCAGGAAGAAGCGCTTCGCGCCGCCGCCTTCGGCGCTCATCAGGTATTCGGTCGCGGGAATCGCCTGCTGGTTCGGCGCGGCGCCCGTATAGAACACGTTGCGCGACATTTCCTCGCCTTCGTACTGCACCGGATAGAACAGCAGGCCGTTCAGTTCCTCGAACACCGGCAGCACCGACTTGCGCGACACCGAGGTCCAGCAGCCGAACACCACCGCGCACTTGTCCTGCGTCAGAAGCTGGCGCGCCTTCTCGGCGAACAGCGGCCAGTTCGACGCCGGGTCGACGACCACCGGCTGGATCTGACGGCCCATCACACCGCCGTTCTTGTTGATGTCGGCGATCGTCATCAACGCGGTGTCTTTCAGCGACGTTTCGGAGATCGCCATCGTGCCGGACAGCGAATGCAGGATGCCCACCTTGATCGGGCCGCTATCAGACTCCGCGTGCGCGAACGGCACACGGCCCGCGAGCGCGAGCGCGCCGGACATGGAGCCGAACTTCAACAGACTGCGACGTTTCATGTGCTTTCCCCTTGTCATTGATGGTCACTGTTTATGAGCGTCGATTTCAGCCAGCCTGGCTGAGGTCGCACGACTAGCCACTTGTCTTCTGCAAGGCACATGCCATGTGACACATTCGGTGCGATGCGCGTGCGATGCCCGTTGCGGCGCGGCTATCGGCGCGAGGGCGGCGCGTCGAGCCATCGATGCCGCGGCGCGAAACTGGTGCAGTCGCGCGCGCCGCGCCTCGTTCAGGTGCGTGTCGCGCCGCGACGAAGCGCACTTCGCCGCCAGCGAAGCGCCGCTGGCGCGCGCTGGGCATCGGCGGTGCATGGGCGGGATCGGGGCGCCGCGTCTTTGTGCATGTCGTGCGCTCTGGGTACATCGGACGACCAGTGATGCGGAACAAGGAGGCCCGACATGAGCGAACGGGCGCAGGCCGGGGAAATGGACAATGCTTCTTCGCGGGGCATACCACGCCGAGCAATGAGATACCGCAAATGCGGCTCCAGCAAATCGCTTTGCACGGTCGATTCGCTGCTTAGCTCCCAGAGACCTGTTTTCCCCATAGCCTTACTGGACTTTCCGGAACGGAGAGTAAATGACTTTCCTTTGACGATGGTTGTGTCGGGGGATATCTGAAAGTACTCGGTCCAGAATTCCGGTGATACGGCATCTCCGGTTATCAGGAAAGATGCTTATGCTCCGGCGTCCGCGCTCGCGTCTGATGCTGAAGTTTGGCTGTGGTGCATAGGCGGTTAATACTTGTACGCTGACTAATCGTGTTGCCGTAGCCAAACCGACTCGCACAGAACGGCTACTTCAGCTCCGCATGAGGGATCAAGTGCGAATAGAGTCGCCTTTCCTGTCAGTATGTCCTGAGTGATGTTTTCCGCCTGCTCCTGAGATACAAGCGCGGGTTTGGAGTCGGTCCAACTACGGATCCATCCGATAATTGTCCTCACATCGCTGACAGAAAATGAATGCTTCGGCGACAGCAATACGCGCGAGACAACATTTTGCTCTGCGAAGTCCAGCATCCGTAGTGAAATCACCTGCTTGAAAAGCAGAACCTCCATTTCACCATTGACACGCTTAAATCCAAGCTCCAACTCGCTCTCATCGCGACGGTGCTCAATCCGAAAGAGCTCCGCGTCGTGGAAGCTGGGGAGATTCTGGAGATCCCGCACGTTTGCGTAATTTGACTTTTCCATTTCATCTCCGTCGATTAGGGGAGCAACGAAAACGGTAGGCCGGGGCCGCGCCTGAGTTTCCCGCTAAGCGGATCGATTGCCCAGTTGTGGGCATGAGGTACGCCCTGACCGTGATCGTGATCAAAGTCGAAGTCAACGACACGTTTGCCGTCGTCTCCAAACATGCGCATTTGCCCGCTACCAGGGTTGGTATACCACGTACCGGGTTCGCCTTCATTGGGTGTTTTGGCGATATCAAAGGAGTCGCCGTTGACAGCATCAGGTGTGTACTCGAAGGGCTGCGCGTCATCAAGCAGCGTTGAGTCCTCGCCCTTGCCTGCGAGCGCATCGACCACGGCGAGCGCCGCGTCGAGCAGGCCGTCGTCGCCGCTGCCTCCGGGCATGGCCGCGGGTGCGGCGAACTTCCGGGCTTGCCGGGCGCCTCGGTCGTACCGGCCGCACAGCATCGGTTCGCCGTTCGGGAGATCGACTGCCCTCGCCGCGAGACTCCTCAACGGCGTGTGGTGGGGTGGCGGAAACAGGTCAGCACGACGACCTTTAACGGCAAGTAGGGAGCCCCGCCGCACTTCAGCGAAAAGCGCACTGATGACCCACCATCCATCGCTGTCGGGTTCATGGTCTCGCAAAGCTTGAAACGCCAGGGAGAGACGCCACCCGATGCTTTTGATCAGCTCCCGGTCCCGTTCCCACTCCCGATGGTTCAGTTCGGCAATGCCCAGAAATTCTCGGGTATCTGCTTTGGCCCTCTCGAGGTCGGCGGCCTTCCTCAGGCACGCCTTGAAATGCCACTCATCACAGATTACATAACAAGCACCCAAGGGCCTCTGACAGCGCAGCTCCACGGAGTGCATCTCAAACACGGACAAGGACATAGGTGTATCGGCGCTTATCTGAAGTCTTTGCCCGGGTCGACAGAGATCAGATATTTGCCGCACGACACGTTTCCGTACATGGGCGACGGCCCAAAATATCGGCTGCTTTTGCCAACCCCGATTTTGCGGGGTTTTCGCCAACATTCCGGCTGAATCGGCAGCCGAAACGACAAGCGGCGCAAGGACTGCTAGTCCTTGCGCCGCTTTTAATACGCTGTTGAGCTCGACTCAGTAAGTCGGAACCGACGGATCGACCTGACGCGACCACGCGTCGATCCCGCCTTGCAGATTGAACACGTTGGTGTGTCCGCGCGATTCGAGGAACATCGCGACCTGCGCGCTGCGCGCACCGTGATGGCAGATGCAGACGATCTGCGCGTCGTCATCGAGTTCTTCGCTGCGCGCGGGAATCTCGCGCATCGGAATCGACACGATGCCGGCGATCGACGCCGTTTGCAGTTCCCACGGCTCGCGTACGTCGAGCAGCACGGGTGCGGGGCGCGAGGTATCGGCGAGCCATTCGGCGAGTGCGGGAGCGGTCAGGTTTTGCATCAGCGAGACATCCAGTTCGTGGGACGGCGGCTTACTCGCCGCCCGTCCAGATCAATAATACAGCGCGAAGCGCAGCGAAAAAGTGCCGCTTAGAACCTGAACCGCGCCGGCTGCACCGCGTTGGCGAGCGGCTCGACATAGGTTTCGAACACGTCGGAGATGCGGTATTGCTTCTCGTCGATGCGCGTGATGATTTGCGCCTTCATCACCGGCGCGCTGCCGACGAACGCCGCGAGACGGCCGCCGACCTTCAGCTGTTCGAGGATTTCCTGCGGCAGCACCGGCAGACCGCCCGACACGCAGATCACGTCGTACGGTGCCGCGCCGGTCCAGCCGCGCGCGGCGTCGCCGGTCGCGACTTCGACGTTCAGCACGCCGTTGGCGATCAGGTTGCTCTTCGCGAACTCGGCCAGCTCCGGTTCGATGTCGACGCTCAACACGTGTTGCGCGCGATGCGCGAGCAGCGCCGCCATGTAACCCGAGCCCGCGCCGATTTCCAGCACGCTTTCGTGCTTCTTCACCGCGAGTTCCTGCAGCACGCGCGCCTCGACGCGCGGCGCCAGCATGTGCTGGCCGGCCGGCAGCGGCACTTCGAAGTCCGCAAAAGCCAGGTCGCGGTAAGCGGCGGGGACGAAATTCTCACGTTTGACGATCGACAGCAGATTCAGTACGTCCTGGTCGAGCACTTCCCAGGGGCGGATCTGCTGTTCGATCATGTTGAAACGCGCTTGCTCGATGTTCATGGTGGATTCGGCGGTTTTGGTTTGGCGAGCGGGCGGCGGCTGCCGCAGACTTTTGTCCTGACCCGGCCCCGGCGGATTGCCGGCGGCCGCGGCTTCGGAGCGAGGCATTCGCATCGCAAGCCGCGTCAGGGGAACGGCGGGATTGTATCAAATGGCGGACTCGCGCCGGCCGCTCGCGGGCAAGCGCCAGGCCGGGCGGCCCCCGTGTTAATCCCTAGCGATCCGTCCTTGCGATTCGCGTCGCCATCGCCACAAAATGTAATCGATTACATTTTTGCTGCGAGGTCGTGTGTCCCGAACGCCGTCCCGATCGTCGCCGGCCGTGGTGTCCGGCGCGAGCAGTCAACCGCAACCTCAGCCGCAGAGGCGCTCGCCGCGCGCGGCCGACGGCCCGTCGATCGCCAGCGTGGCCGAGCAGGCGGGCGTGTCGGTCGCGACGGTGTCGCGCGTGCTGAACGGCCACGAGAACGTGCGGCCCGCTACCCGCGACAGGGTGCTCGCCGCGATCGACGCGAGCGGCTACCGCGTCAACGAACTTGCGCGCAATCTGCGCACCGCCGAAAGCCGCCTGCTGCTGACGATGGTGCCGGACTTCGGCAATCCGTTTTACGCGGAGATCGTGCGCGGTATCGACAGCGTCGCGCGTCGGCACGGCTATTTCATGCTGCTATGCGACACCGGCGCGGACCCGGGGCGTGAGCGCAGCTACTTCGACATGCTGCGGCGGCGCCGCGCGGACGGCGCGATCTGCCTCGATCCGGCGACGATCCAGCAGGCGCTCGGCGAGGCGTCGCAGGCGCTGCCGTGGGTCGCGTGCTGCGAGTTCGATCCGCAGATGGGCGTGCCCTACGTCGGCATCGACAACTACCGCGCGGCCGGCGACGCGGTGCGCCACCTGCTCACGCGCGGCCACCGGCGCATCGGCTTGATCAATTCCGACATCGACTATCTGTATGCGCGCCAGCGTCAGCAGGGCTACCTCGACGCATTGAGCGACGCGGGCATCGCGCCCGACCCGCGCTGGCGCATGAATCTGAACAGCCTCGATTACGAGGCGGGTGCCTCGGCCGCGGCTGGCTTGATGCTGCAGCCCGACGCGCCGAGCGCGATTTTCGCGGTGTCGGACACGCTCGCGATCGGCGTGATCCACGGCTTGCGCAGCGTCGGCAAGCGCGTGCCCGACGACGTCGCCGTGGCCGGCTTCGACGACATCTCGCTCGCCGCGCAGATCGATCCGCCGCTCACGACGATCGCGCAGCCGATGCGCGAGCTCGGCGAGACCGCCGCGCGTCTGTTGCTGCAACGCCTCGCGAATCCGCAGGCCAACGTGCCGGGCGTGCTGCTGCCGCATCGCCTCGTGATCCGTGGGAGTGCGTGAGCCATGAGCCTCGCGATCCGTTTCGACGACATCCGCAAGGACTTCGGGCCCGTGCGCGTGCTGCACGGCGTGAGCTTCGAACTCGCACCCAGCCGCATCTACGGTCTGCTCGGCGAGAACGGCGCGGGCAAGTCGACGCTGATGAAAATCCTCGCCGGCTATGAAACGGCAACGTCAGGCAGCGTGCTGGTCGACGGCCACGCGCAGCGCTTCGCCGGCTCACGCGACGCCGAGGCGCAGGGCATCGTGTTGATCCACCAGGAGTTCAACCTCGCCGAGCATCTGACGATCGCGCAGAACATGTACCTCGGTCACGAGAAGCGCCGCGGCTGGTTAGTCGACGATGCCGCGATGCGCAGCGACGCCGCGCGCTATCTCGCGCAGGTCGGGCTCGAGCGCGCGCCGGACACGAAGGTGCGCGAGCTGATCGTCGCGGAAAAGCAGATGGTCGAGATCGCGAAGGCGCTGTCGCGCCGTGCGCGTCTCCTGATCATGGACGAGCCGACCGCGACGCTGACGCCCGCCGAGACCGAACGGCTCTTCGCGCTGATGCTGAAGCTCAAGGCCGATGGCGTGACGATCGTCTACATCTCGCACAAGCTCGATGAAGTGGAGCGCATCACCGACGAAGTGATCGTGATGCGCGATGGCCGCTTCGTCGCGCGCGGTGAAACCGCGGGGCTCGCGCGTCAGCAGATGGCGAACCTGATGGTCGGGCGCGACGTGTCCGACATGTTCCCCGACAAGCAGGCGGTGCCCGCCGACACGCCGATCGCGTTGCGTGTGAACGGCCTGACGGTGCCCGACTGGGTCGAGGATCTGAGCTTCGAGGTGCGCGCGGGCGAAGTGCTCGGCTTCGCGGGCCTCGTCGGCGCGGGCCGCACCGAGGCGTTCGAGGCGATCATCGGCTTGCGCAAACGCACGGGCGGCACGATTGAAATCGCCGGCCGGGCAGTCGATCTGAAGAACCCGCGCGAGGCGATGCGCCACGGTCTCACGTATCTGAGCGAGGACCGTAAGGGCAAGGGTCTGCACGTCGACCTGAGCCTGCAGGACAACGTCACGCTGATGACGCTCGAACGCTACGCGCATCCGCTGCTCGACATGAAAGCGGGGCGCGCGGCCTTGCAGAAGGCCGTCGGCGAATTCGGCATTCGTACCGGCGACCTGTCGAGCCGCGCGCGCATGCTGTCGGGCGGCAACCAGCAGAAGCTCGCGCTCGCGAAGTTCCTGCAGCCCGACCCGAACGTGATCGTGCTCGACGAGCCGACGCGCGGCGTCGACGTCGGCGCGAAACGCGACATCTACTTCCTGATTCATCGTCTCGCCGCGCAGGGCCGTGCGGTGATCGTCATTTCATCCGAACTGGTCGAGCTGATCGGCTTGTGCCATCGCGTCGCCGTCATGCGCGCGGGACATCTGCAAGCGACGCTGACGCTCGAGCATCTGACTGAACAGGAGTTGATCGCTCATGCGACCGGCACCCACTGAAGCCGTGCAATCACGGCGCGCGCTGCGCGTCGCGCAGCGGCTCTATACGCTCGGGCCGCTCGCCGGGCTGATCTTGCTGTGCATCGTCGGCACGCTGCTCAATCGCGACTTCGCGACGCTCGACAACCTGATGAACGTGCTCACGCGCACGTCGTTCATCGGCATCATCGCGGTCGGCATGACCTTCGTGATCATCTCGGGCGGCATCGATCTGTCGGTCGGCTCGATGGCCGCGCTGATCGCGGGCATCATGATCTGGCTGATGAACGGGCTCGCGGCGGGCGCCGCCGGTCATGCGTTGCCGCCGCTCGTGATCGTGACGATCGGCATCGTCGCGGCGTTCGTGCTCGGCGCGCTGTTCGGCTGCGCGCATGGGCTGTTGATCACCAAAGGGCGCATCGAGCCGTTCATCGTCACCCTGGGCACGCTCGGGATTTTTCGCGCGGTGCTGACATGGCTGGCCGATGGCGGCGCGCTGACGCTCAATGATTCGCTATCGGACCTCTACGGTCCCGTCTATTACGCGAGCCTGTTCGGCGTGCCGGTGCCGATCTGGGTGTTTCTCGTGGTCGCGGCCGGCGGCGCGCTGATCCTCAATCGCACCGCGTTCGGCCGGCACGTGCAGGCGATCGGCTCGAACGAACAGGTCGCGCGTTATGCGGCGATTCGCGTCGATACGGTGAAGATCGTCACTTATGTGCTGCTGGGGATTTGCGTGGGCGTGGCCACCGTGCTCTACGTGCCGCGCCTCGGCTCCGCCACGCCGACCACGGGCCTGTTGTGGGAGCTCGAAGCGATTGCGTCGGTGGTGGTCGGCGGCACCGCGCTCAAGGGCGGCGAGGGACGCGTGATCGGCACCGTGATCGGCGCGATCCTGCTGTCGGTGATCGCGAACATTCTGAACCTGACCAGCATCATCAGCGTGTATCTGAACGCGGCGGTGCAGGGCGTCGTGATTATTTTCGTCGCGTTCGTGCAGCGTGGGCGGCGCTAGCCGCGCACTTCCAGCGGCGCGAGCGCAGTGAACAAAGCGCGCTGAATAAATCGCAGCGAAGCAGGCGTAGCAAAGCAGGCGCGGTAAACCAACGGCAGGTCCGAAAAATCGAGGCGAGCGAACGCCTCATGATTGGAGACACACACCATGAAGCAAGTCATTCGAGCGATCGGCGCCGGCGTGCTGGCGTTGGGGATACTGGGCACGAGCGGCGCGGCGCGCGCCGACGACAAGGTCACGCTGGGCGTCGCGATTCCGACGGCCGATCACGGCTTCACCGGCGGCATCGTCTGGTGGGCGAACAAGGCGAAGGCGGATCTCGAGAAGGCGCATCCCGATCTGAAAGTGATCGTGAAAACGGCCGCCAACGCGCCCGAGCAGGCGAACCAGTTGCAGGATCTCGTGACGGTCAACAAGATCAACGCGCTCGTGATCTTCCCGTACGAATCGGCGACGCTGACACAGCCGGTCGAGCAGGTGAAGAAGAAAGGCGTGTACGTGACGGTGGTCGATCGCGGCCTGACGAACACGAGCGCGCAGGACGCCTACGTGGCCGGCGACAACACCGCGTTCGGCAAGATTCCCGCCGAATATCTGGCGAAGGCACTCGACGGCAAGGGCAACGTCGTCGCGCTGCGCGGCATTCCGACCACGCTCGACAACGAACGCTGGAGCGCCTTCACCGGCGTGATGAAAAACTATCCGGACATCAAGATTCTCGACGCGAAATACGCGAACTGGAATCGCGACGACGCGTTCAAGGTGATGCAGGACTACCTGACGCGCTTCAAGCACATCGACGCCGTATGGGCCGCCGACGACGACATGGCGGTCGGCGTGCTGAAGGCGATCGATCAGGCGAAGCGCAACGACATCAAGATCGTGTTCGGCGGCGCGGGCTCGAAGGGCATGGTGAAGAACGTGATGGACGGCGCGCCGATGATCAAGGCCGACGTGTCGTACTCGCCGAAATTCATCTACGACGCGATCAAGCTGACGGCCGAAGCGCGGCTGAAGGGCGACAAGCTGCCGGCCACCACGATCATTCCGTCGGTGCTGATCACGAAGGAAAACGCCCAGCAGTTCTATTTCCCCGACTCGCCGTTCTGAGCGGCGCGCCGAGCATCGTCTAGCACGCGCGGGCGCGGCCCGCGCGCAAAGTTCGAGGAACCGTACGATGAAAACCATCAAAGGGCCGGCGATTTTTCTCGCGCAGTTCGTGGGCGACGACGTGCCGTTCGACAACCTCGCGCATCTCGCGGATTGGGCCGCGGGTCTCGGCTTCAAGGGCATCCAGGTGCCGTGCGACCCGCGCCTGATCGATCTCGACAAGGCGGCCGCGAGCGACGCGTATTGCGACGAACTGCGCGAGAGCGTCGACAACGCGGGCGTCGCGATCACCGAACTATCGACCCATCTGCAAGGGCAACTGGTCGCCGTGCATCCGGCTTACGACACGCTGTTCGACGGCTTCGCCGCGCCGCAGGTGCGCGGCAATCCGGCGGCGCGCACCGAATGGGCGATCGCGCAGATGAAGCTCGCGGCGCAGGCGTCGCGTCGTTTGGGCCTGAGCACGCACGTGTCGTTTTCGGGCGCGCTCGCGTGGCCGTATCTGTACCCGTGGCCGCAGCGGCCGGCCGGTCTCGTCGAAGCCGCGTTCGAAGAGCTCGCGCGCCGCTGGACGCCGATTCTCGATGCGTTCGACGCGGCCGGCGTCGATGTCTGCTACGAACTGCATCCGGGCGAAGACCTGCACGACGGCGTGACGTTCGAGCGCTTTCTCGCGGCGGTCGATCAGCATCCGCGCGCGAACATCCTGTACGACCCGAGCCACTTCGTGCTGCAACAGCTCGACTATCTCGCGTTCATCGATATCTACCACGAGCGCATCAAGGCGTTTCATGTGAAGGACGCGGAGTTTCGTCCGACCGGCAAGCAGGGCGTGTACGGCGGCTACAGCGGCTGGGTCGAACGCGCGGGGCGGTTTCGCTCGCTCGGCGATGGGCAGATCGACTTCGGCGCGATCTTCTCGAAGATGGCGCAGATCGATTTTCCGGGCTGGGCCGTGCTCGAATGGGAATGCGCATTGAAGCATCCGCACGACGGCGCGCGCGAAGGCGCGGCGTTCATTCGCCGGCACATCATCCGCGTGGCCGAGCGTGCGTTCGATGACTTCGCGGGAAGCGGTGTCGATACCGCGCAGTTAAAAAGCGTGCTCGGCATCTGACGGCCGGGCGGTGACAGCCGACGCAACACTTGGGAGCGCAAACAATGCAGCGAAGAAGGCTCAGGCTGGGGATGGTCGGCGGCGGGCAGGGCGCGTTCATCGGCGCCGTGCATCGGATCGCCGCGCGGCTCGACGATCGTTTCGAACTGGTGGCGGGCGCGTTGTCGTCCGATTCCGAGCGCGCGCGGGCGAGCGCCGTCGAAGCGGGCATCGCGCGCAGCTACGCGGATTGGCACGAGATGGCGCGCGCCGAGGCCGCGCGCGAGGACGGCATCGACGCGGTCGCGATCGTCACGCCGAATCATCTGCACGCGCCGGTCGCGACGGCGTTTCTCGAAGCCGGCATCCACGTGATCTGCGACAAGCCGCTCGCGGTTTCGCTCGCCGAAGGCGAAGCGCTCGCGAAGCTCGCGCAGTCAAAAAAGCGGCTGCTTGCGTTGACGCATACCTATTCGGGCTACCCGCTCGTGCGGCATGCGCGCGAGCTGGTCGAACGTGGCGAACTGGGCGAGATTCGCGTCGTGCAGGTCGAGTATGCGCAGGACTGGCTCGCCGAGCCGGTCGAAACAGGCGGCGCGAACAGGCAGGCGCGCTGGCGCACCGATCCGGCGTTGGCGGGGCCGGCCGGGTGCCTCGGCGATATCGGGACGCACGCGTATCAACTGGCCGCTTTCGTGACGGGGATGATGCCGCGCGCGCTGTCGGCCGAGTTGCACACGTTCGTACCGGGGCGTCGTGTCGACGATCACGTGCAGGCGATGCTGCGTTATGCGAACGGCGCGCGCGGCATGTTGTGGGCGAGCCAGGTGGCGAGCGGCGCGGAGAACGCGCTGCGCTTGCGCGTGTATGGCACGAAGGCGGGACTCGCGTTCGATCAGGAGGAGCCGAACGCCTTGTGGTTCACGCCGTTGGGCGGCGCTGCCGAACGATTGACGCGCGCTCGGGTGAATAGTCAGGTTGCCGCGCATGCGACCCGCGTGCCGGCCGGGCATCCGGAAGGCTATCTGGAAGCGTTCGCGCAGTTGTACCAGGATGCGGCGTTGCAGATCGATGCGTTGAACGATGGTCGCGCGCCGCCAGCCGAGAGCCTGCTATTGACGACGGTCGATGATGGCGTCGACGGTTTGCGGTTTATCGACGCGGTGCTGAAAAGCAGTGCGGCGGATGGACGGTGGGTGGAGATCGAAGAGGCGTGAAGCGTTGCAACAAAACGCCAGATCGACGAAGCTGCCGAAGCGTCAACCGCCCTTGCTTTTCTTGATCTGCGCTTCGAACGCGATATCGAGCTTGCTGGCCTTGCGCGGCTTCTGCGGGCCGTAGGCGTCGACGAACTTGACGAAGTCGTCGAGCGTCAGCGGGTCGGACACTTTCTTGTCGGCTCCGCTCGATTTGTCGACCAGGTAGAACAGGCCGCCGGACAGACTGATCGCGGCGAAGCGCGGGTTGCCGCTGCGCGTTTTCAGGCGCTCGACGGCGTGGATGGCTCGGGTGGTGCGCATGATGGGGACTGCGGCGGCTGATTGACGAGAGCGTTACTTTAACAATTTTGCCGACGGTATGCGGTTGGGGACTACGGACGAAAAACACGCGATGAACCACGACCCGCTCAGCGACAGCGGAGAAGGGTGGCTCGCGCTCGCGCTTCGGCGCCGCGCTCCGCCTTACTCGCTCAACTCCCGATGCAACGCCCGATACTCCTGCGCGAGCTTATGCCCCGGATCGAGATGAATGACGGGTGTCGCCAGCTGATGCGACTCACGGATCTTCACCGACGATGACAAGCGCGACCCCAGCACCGGCAAGCCTTCGCCGATCAGTTCGTCGACGAGCTTTTGCGGCAGGCTCGCGCGAGGCTGGAACTGGTTGATGACGATGCCCTCCACCTGCAGCGCGTCGTTGTGATCCTGCTGGATCTCCTTGACGTTTTCGAGCAGCGTGTAGAGCGCGCGACGCGAGAAGTCGTCGCAGTCGAACGGAATCAGACAACGCTCGACGGCGATCAGCGCCGAGCGCGTGTAGAAGTTCAGCGCGGGCGGCGTGTCGATGTAAATAGCGTCGTACATGTCGAGTTCGTTCAGCGCGTCGCGCAGCTTGTAGATCTTGTAGCGCGATTCGAGCTTGCCGTGCAGCGTGTCGAGGTCGGGATGGGCGGGCATCACGTCGAGATTCTCGAAGCGCGTCGGATGGATGAACGAGGTCGCTTCCACGGGTTTGAAGCTGAAGCCCAGCGCGGTTTCGAAGAAGCCTGCGACGGTGGGGTTGACCTCGCTCGCCTGGGCGCCGAGCAGGTACTGGGTCGAATTCGCCTGGGCATCGAGGTCGATCACCAGCGTGCGCAGCCCTTCGCTCGCGCTGATGGCCGCCAGGTTGCAGACGATGGTCGATTTGCCTACGCCACCTTTCTGATTGAATACAACGCGCCGCATGGTCTCCCCTTGAACGGAAGCGGTTACAAAGGGCCCAGCATACCTGAGTCGGGTGACGGCGCTGATTTCGATGGGTTGTTCGTGACCGGGTCAGCGTTGCGCGGCATCCACGTCGACCACCACCTTCACACGTCCAGTCCCACTGGCAACGAGCTGATAGGCCTCGTCCGCGCTGCGCAAATCGAACCGTGTCTGATCGACCACGGGCGCGAGCGCGCCGCTTTCCACGAGCCGCGTCGCTTCGCGCATCATCTCGCCGAGGTGCGCGCGATATCGACCGGTCAGCAACGGATACAGCGTGAAGATCCCTGAATAGCTGGCTTCACGAAACGACAGCGGCGCAAGCGCATGCGTCCCCCAGCCAAGCGCACTGACCACGTGCCCAAAATGCCGGACCGCGGCGAACGACGCATCGAGCGAGGCCCCCCCTACCGTATCGACGACCAGATCGAAGCCTTCGCCATCGGTCAAACTCGCCACATACTGTTCGACCGTCTGCGCGCGGTAGTCGATCGGTGTCGCGCCGAGCCGCCGCACCAGCTCGGCATTGTGTGCGCTCGCGGTTGCATAGACGTCGGCGCCGAGCGCGCGCGCCAGTTGCACGGCGATGTGGCCGACCCCTCCGGCGCCACCCTGGACCAGCACTTTGGTTCCGCCTTGCAGATGCGCGCGATCGACGATACCCGCATACGACGTGATGAACGCGAGCGGCAACGCGGCGGCCTCGCGCATCGACAGATTGCGCGGCGCATGGGCGAGCAGGGCGGCATCGACCGCAGCGTACTCGGCGAGCGACCCCTGGATGCCGCCGACGCCGCCGGTCATGCCATACACGTTGTCGCCGACAGCGAACCCGCCGACGCCATCGCCGAGCGCCTCCACCGTGCCCGCAAGGTCGATACCGAGGACAAGCGGCAATGGGTGTTGCGCGTGCGCGGCCTCGCCCGCGCGAATCTTGATGTCGAGCGGATTGAGGCCGCTCGCGGCGACGCGCACCAGGACCTGGCCGGCAGCGGGTTCCGGGCGGGGCAGCGTCGTGTATTCGAGCGGGCCGTTGTATTGGCTGAGGATCAGAGCGTGCATGGACATGGCGGTCTCCTTGGTTCGACGCGTTATCGCGCGGCCGCATCGACGAGGGCGGCCACACCGCTCACCGGCTTCATCAAGTCGTCCGGCAGACCATGCCGCTCACGAAGATAGGCCGTCGAGTTGAACGATAGCCACGCACGGCCGTCCGCGTCCTCCCAGACGAGCACCTTCAAAGGAAGATCGAGCGCGGCGGTCGGCGCGAGTTGCATCAGCGGTGTACCGGCTTTGGGATTGCCGAAGATCAGGAGCCGGCTGAACGGCATCGCCAGTCCCTCGCGCCCAGCGTCACCGCTGAAATCGATGCACGCAAAAACCGTCAGCCCTCGCTCCAGAATCAAGGTTTGAAGACGCTCGGCGGTCGCGTCGCCCGCATGGGTGCTTGCAACGGTGACGATGCCAGCGCTGGCGTTCTCTGCGATCGAAGCGGTGGCCATTATGCCTCCCGTGCGGATGTTGTGCTCCGGCAGCGTTCGCGTGATCAGGTCTGCCGGACGGGCAACGCGTCGACCGTGACGCAGCATGCGTCGCATGCGTGCAATGCGTCAACGGAGAAGCGGATCCATGCAGTGTAGGCGTTCGCTGGTGCGGTGTGGCCGATCGTGCGGACGCGCTGTGAGGGAAGTTCTACCGAAAGGCGAAAGAAAGCGGATGGGGTGCCCGCTGCACGAACGGCGGCTTCCACATTCGCGAAGCCGCCGTCAGGGGCGCCTGATCGGCGCCCCGATGCCAGATTACTGGCTCAGGTAAACAAACTTGCCATTCTTGATGGTGCCCATCACGCTCGCCCGCTGATCGAGACCGACGTGATCCTTCGGGCTCGTATTGACGACCCCGTTCGGCACCACCAGCTCATGCGCGTGTTCGAGCTCGTCGCGCAATGCGACGCGAAACGCCGGCGTACCCGGCTGCGCGGTCTTCAACGCGCGCGCGACGGCGTCCTGCAGGCGCGGGTACACGCCGGCCGCGTCGCCCGCGAACTGCGTGACGCTGCCGGGGCCGTACTTCGCCTCGTACGCGTCGACGAACGCGAGCGCCGCCTTCTTCGACGGATGATCGGCCGGCAGCGTGCGCGCGACGACGACCGGTTGCGTCGGGAACAGCGTGCCTTCCACGTCTTTACCGCCGAGCTTGATGAACTCCGGCGTCGCGATGCCATGCGTCTGATAGATCGGGCCCTTGTAGCCGCGCTCGATCAGCGTGCGCTGCGGCAGTACCGTTGGGGTGCCCGCGCCGGCGATCAGGATCGCGTCGGGCTTCGCGGCCATCAGCTTCAGGATCTGGCCGGTCACGCTCGCGTCGGTGCGGTTGTAGCGCTCGGTCGCGACCAGCTGGATATGGCGCAGCGCAGCGAACTTGCTGAACTCGTTGAGCCAGCTTTCGCCGTAGCCATCCGCGAAACCGATAAAACCGACCGTCTTCACGCCGTGGTTCGACATGTAGCGCGTCATCACGTCGGCCATCGCGCTATCGGTCTGCGCCATCTTGTAGGCCCAGATCTTTTTGCCTTCCTGCGGCTCGACGACGATGGCCGAGCCGATCAGCGTGATCATCGGCGTCTGGCTGTCGGCGACCGGATCGAGCGCGGCCATCGCGGCCGGCGTGATGTTCGGGCCGACGACCACGTCGACGTGGTCCTCGTTGATCAGCTTGCGGATGTTGCGCACGGCGTTGCCGGGGTCGGACGCGTCGTCGAGGAAGATGTAGTCGGCTTTCTGGCCGGCGATCGTCTGCGGCCACATCAGCATCGCGTTCTTGCTCGTGATGCCGATCACGGCGGCCGGCCCCGTGTTCGACAGGTCGATGCCGACTTTCAGGTCGGCGTGCGCCGCGCCGGCGACGAGCAGCGCCGCGGCCGCGAGGCCGCGCAGGGTGTTGCGTACTTTATTGTTATGCAACTTCATCGGAAGGTCTCCGTAGCGAGAGAGCGGTATGGAAGCGGTTCAAAGCTCATAGGTTTCGTGTTCGCCCGTCAGCGCCTGCTCGATCAGCTTGCGGTTCAGGCTCGGCGACAGCAGCTCGACGAGCGTGTACACGTAGCTGCGCAGATACGCGCCCTGTTTCAGCGCGACGCGCGTCACGTTGCTGCCGAACAGATGGCCGACCGGCATCGCGCGCAAATGGCGGTCGCGCTCGGCGTTGAACGCGATGTCGGCCATGATGCCGACGCCGAGGCCCAGCTCGACGTAGGTCTTGATCACGTCGGCGTCGATCGCCTCGAGCACGATGTCCGGATGCACCCCGCGCAGGCGGAACGCTTCGTTGATCTTGGTGCGGCCGGCGAACGCGTTGTCGTACGTAATCAGCGGGTACTGGGTCAGGTCGTCGAGCGACAGCAGCTTGCGCTCGAGCAGCGGATGGTCGGGCTGCATCACCGCGACGTGGTGCCACTGGAAGCAGGGCAGCGACACCAGATCCTTGTAGTTCGAGATCGCCTCGGTCGCGATCGCGAGGTCGGCCTGGTCGTGCAGCACCATTTCGGCGACCTGGGTCGGGCTGCCTTGCAGAATTGAAAGGTGAACCTTCGGAAAGCGCTTCTTGAACTCCGCGATCGCCGCGGGCAGCGAGTAGCGCGCCTGCGTGTGGGTCGCGGCGATCGTCAGATTGCCCTGGTCCTGCGCCGCGAAGTCCTTGCCGACCCGCCTCAGGCTTTCCACTTCCTGCAGGATTTTTTCGATCGATTGCAATATGATGCGGCCCGGCTCGGTCAGCGAGCGCACGCGCTTGCCGTGGCGGGTGAAGATTTCGACGCCAAGTTCGTCCTCCAGCTCGATGATCGCCTTCGAGACGCCCGGCTGGCTGGTAAACAACGACTTGGCCGCTTCGGTGAGGTTGAAGTTCTGCCGCACAGCCTCGCGGACGAAGCGGAATTGGTGCAGGTTCATATATAACCTCGCCGCATATAAAAAGAATTTTTTAGTCGTTTGAAATATAAGGCGAGTTTATTACGATCTGTCCATCTTTTTCAATATGGATATCTGTATTTGTTATAAGCAAATGAGCGATGGGTCTAAACGCTCGCTTGCGATAGCTGACAAAGCCGGTATTCAAGCCGCGGCCGATCCGGACGGTCGCGTGTCACGCAAGTTTCGAAAAATTGGGGCCCCGAATGTACCAATACGATCAGTACGACCAGACCATCGTCGATGAACGGGTCGCGCAGTACGCCGATCAGGTTCGCCGCCGCTTGTCGGGCGAATTGAGCGAAGAGGAATTCCGTCCGCTGCGGCTGCAGAACGGTCTGTATTACCAGCGCCACGCGTACATGCACCGCATCGCGATTCCGTACGGCAACTTGCGCAGCGACCAGATGCGCGTGCTCGCGCAGATCGCGCGCGAACACGACCGCGGCTACGGCCATTTCTCGACGCGTTCGAACATCCAGTACAACTGGATCAAGCTCGAAGAAACGCCGGAGATTCTGCGCAAGCTCGCCTCGGTGCAGATGCACGGCATTCAGACCTCGGGCAACTGCATCCGCAACATCACCGCCGATCAATTCGCCGGCGTCGCGCCCGACGAAGTCGTCGATCCGCGTCCGTGGGCCGAAATCCTGCGTCAATGGTCGACGTTCCACCCCGAATTCGCGTGGCTGCCGCGCAAGTTCAAGATCGCGGTGTCGGGTTCGAAGGAAGACCGCGCGGCCGTGCAGATCCACGACATGGGCGTGTATCTGCGCAAGAACGAACAGGGCGAACTGGTGGCCGACATCCTCGCCGGTGGTGGTCTGGGCCGCACGCCGATCGTCGGCGCGGTGATCCGCCGCGATCTGCCGTGGCAGCACCTGCTGACCTATAGCGAAGCCGTGTTGCGTGTGTACAACCGCTACGGCCGCCGCGACAACATATACAAGGCGCGTATCAAGATTCTGGTGAAGGCGCTGTCGCCGGAGAAGTTCGCCGCGCAGGTCGAAGAAGAGTGGCAGCACCTGAAGGACGGCCCGTCGACGCTCACGCAGGCCGAAGTCGATCGCGTGACGCAATACTTCGCGCCGCCCGCTTACGACAAGCTGCCGGACACCGATACGTCGTTCGAAAAGCATCTGCTGGAAAACCGCGCGTTCGCGCGCTGGGTCGAGCGTAACGTGCGTCCGCACAAGGTCTCGGGCTACGCGTCGGTCACGCTGTCGCTGAAGCCGACCACGGTTGCGCCGGGCGACGCGACGGACGTGCAAATGGACGCGGTCGCCGACTGGGCCGACGAATACTCGTTCGGCAAGGTCCGCGTGTCGCACGAACAGAACCTGATCCTCGCCGACGTCAAGAAGCGCGACCTGTTCGCGCTGTGGGAAAAGGCCAAGGCGCAGGGTTTCGCGACGCCGAACATCGGCTTGTTGACCGACATCATCTCGTGCCCGGGCGGTGACTTCTGCTCGCTCGCGAATGCGAAGTCGATTCCGATCGCGCTCGCGATCCAGGAACGTTTCAACGATCTCGACTACGTGTACGACCTCGGCGACGTGTCGCTGAACATCTCGGGCTGCATCAACGCGTGCGGTCACCATCACGTCGGCAACATCGGCATTCTGGGCGTCGACAAGGACGGCTCCGAGTGGTACCAGGTGACGCTCGGCGGCGAGCAGGGCACCGGCGCGACCGGCGCTCACCTTGGCCGCGTGATCGGCCCGTCGTTCTCGGCCGAGGAAATGCCCGAGGTGATGACGAAGGTGATCGATACGTTCGTGGAAAACCGCCAGGAAGGCGAGCGTTTCATCGATACGTACACCCGCATCGGCATCGCGCCGTTCAAGGAGCGCGTGTACGCCGCGCGTCAACCGGCTCACGCGTAACCGCGAAAGGATACTGAACAGATGGCTTCAATCATCAAGAACCGCGCGATCGTCGACGACGACTGGAGCGTCGTGCGTGCCGCGGAAGACGGCGCTTTGCCGGCAGTGGCCGAACTGCCGCCCGGCAAGGTCATCGTGCCGCTGGCGCTGTGGCAGGCCGAGCGTGAAGCGCTCGTGGCCGCGCGTCAAGCCGCCGACATCGGCGTATGGCTCGCGCCGGATAACGAACCGGCGGACATCGCCGGCGACTTCGACAAGCTCGCGCTGATCGCCGTGGACTTCCCGGTGTTCCGCGACGGCCGGGGCTACAGCATCGGCCGTCTGCTGCGCGAGCGCTATGGCTACAAGGGCGAACTGCGCGCGATCGGCGACGTGCTGCGCGACCAGATCACGTTCATGTTCCGCTGCGGCTTCGACGCGTATGCACTGCGCGCCGACAAGGACATCAACGACGCGTTGAAAGCGTTCGACGACTTTAGCGTGCAGTACCAGGGCGCCGTGGACACGTCGCCGCTGTTCCGCCGCCGTGCCGCGCAGGCTGGCGCCGGCAAGGTCCCGGCATGAGCGCCGCCCAATCGTTGAGCCCGGAGCTCGCAGCGAAGGTCGAGCGTCTCGACGCGCTGCTCGACTCGATCGCCGCGCGTCACGCGAACGTGAAGCTCGCGAGCAGCCTCGCGGCCGAAGACATGCTGCTCACGCATGCGATCCTGTCGCGCGGCGTGAAGATCGGCATCTTTTCGCTGAACACGGGGCGCCTGCATGCGGAAACGCTCGGCATGCTCGACCGCGTGAAAGAGCGCTACGGCTACGACATCGAGCAGTTTCATCCGCGGGCGGCCGCGGTCGAGCAGTATGTGAACGGGCACGGCCTGAACGCATTCTATGAAAGCGTCGAGCTGCGCAAGCGCTGCTGCGAGATCCGCAAGGTCGAGCCGCTCAATCGCGCGCTTGCCGAGGTCAGCGCCTGGGTGACCGGGCAGCGTCGCGAGCAATCGGTCACGCGTGCCGAGCTGCACGAGGAAGAGCACGACGACGCGCGCAATATCGCCAAGTTCAATCCGCTCGCGGACTGGACCGAAGCCGAAGTCTGGGATTATCTTAGTGCGTTCGACGTGCCGGTCAATCCGCTGCATGCGCGCGGTTATCCGAGCATCGGCTGCGAGCCGTGTACGCGTGCGATCCGCCCCGGCGAAGACAGCCGGGCGGGGCGCTGGTGGTGGGAGTCGCGCGATACGAAGGAATGCGGCTTGCATATCACGGCGATTACTCCGATTGCGGTCGAGCGCAACGAAAACGCGTCGGCCTGAGCGCCGCGTACCGAGCTTGCGGCGCACTACCGCCGAAACCGATCTGAATATTTTCGCCCGTGCGAGCAGCGCTTGCCGGGCGAACCAACGAAGGACCCGCTATGAGCACCACGCTCGATTCCACTGTCAACGCTCCACTTGCCAACACGGTCAACCGGATGGATCACCTCGATTGGCTCGAAGCCGAGTCGATTCACATCCTGCGCGAACTGGTCGCCGAATGCAGCAAGCCGGCGCTGCTGTTTTCGGGCGGCAAGGATTCCGTCGTGGTGCTCGCGCTCGCACTGAAGGCGTTCGGCCTCGGTGCGAACCGCAAAACGCAGCTACCGTTCCCGCTCGTGCATATCGACACGGGCCACAACTACGACGAAGTGATCGACTTCCGCGATCGTCGCGCGCAACAGATCGGCGCGGAACTGGTGGTCGGCCATGTTGAAGATTCGATCAAGCGCGGCACCGTGCGTCTGCGTCGCGAAACGGATTCGCGCAATGCCGCGCAGGCGGTGACGCTGCTCGAAACCATCGAGCAGTACGGTTACACCGCGATGATCGGCGGCGCGCGCCGCGACGAGGAAAAGGCCCGCGCGAAAGAGCGCATCTTCTCGTTCCGTGACGAATTCGGCCAGTGGGACCCGAAGGCGCAGCGCCCGGAACTGTGGAGCCTGTACAACGCGCGTCTGCACAACGGCGAACACATGCGCGTGTTCCCGATCTCGAACTGGACCGAGCTCGACGTGTGGCAGTACATCGCGCGTGAACAGCTCGAACTGCCGTCCATCTACTACGCGCACCAGCGCGAGATCGTGCGCCGCAACGGCCTGCTCGTGCCGGTCACGCCGCTCACGCCGATGCGCGAGGGTGAGACGAGCGAACAGGCGCTCGTGCGTTTCCGCACGGTCGGCGACATCAGCTGCACGTGCCCGGTCGAAAGCGACGCGGACGTCATCGAGAAGATCATCGCCGAGACGGCCGTCACCGAAATCACGGAACGCGGCGCGACGCGGATGGACGACCAGGTGTCGGAAGCGGCGATGGAGCAGCGCAAGAAGCAGGGTTATTTCTAAGCACACGACGAAGGCAAAGCAACCATGAGCAGTATTCATCAACCAGAAGACCTCGGCGTGCTGCGTTTCATCACCGCGGGCAGCGTCGACGACGGCAAGAGCACGCTGATCGGCCGCCTGCTGTACGACAGCAAGGCGGTATTGAGCGACCAGCTCTCGGCGCTGTCGCGCGCGAAGAACAAGCGCACCGTCGGCGACGAAATCGATCTGTCGCTGTTGACCGACGGCCTCGAAGCCGAGCGCGAGCAGGGCATCACGATCGATGTCGCCTACCGCTACTTCGCCACCGCCAAGCGTAAGTTCATCATCGCCGATACGCCGGGTCATGAGCAGTACACGCGCAACATGGTGACGGGCGCGTCGACCGCGCATGCGGCGATCATTCTCGTCGACGCGACGCGCGTGACGTTCGAAAACGGCGTCGCGCAACTGCTGCCGCAAACCAAGCGTCATAGCGCGATCGTCAAGCTGCTCGGTCTGCAGCACGTGATCGTCGCGATCAACAAGATGGACCTCGTCGACTACAGCGAAGCGCGCTTCAACGAGATCCGCGACGCCTACGTCGAGCTCGCGCGTCACCTCGGTCTGCAGGACGTGCGCTTCGTGCCGGTGTCGGCGCTGAAGGGCGACAACATCGTCACGGCGAGCGAGCGCATGCCGTGGTACGCGGGCGAGCCGCTACTCGACGTGCTCGAAGCGCTGCCGGTCGAAACCGCGAACGGCGAGGCGCTGCGCTTTCCAGTGCAGTGGGTCGCGCGCCAGGACGGCAGCCGGGCCGACGATTTCCGCGGCTACATGGGCCGGGTCGAATCGGGCGAAGTGAAGCTCGGCGACACGATCGTCGTGTTGCCGGCCAATCGCGAAGCGACCGTGGCGGAGATCATCGCGCCGGTGGTCGGCGGCACCGCGCAGGTGGACCGTGCGTTCGCCGGTCAGACGGTGACGATCCGTCTCGCGGAAGACGTCGACGTGTCGCGCGGCGACACCTTCGTGCTGCGCGAAGCGGCGCCGGAGCCGGCGAAGAAGCTCGAAGCGGACCTCTGCTGGTTCGACGACACGCCGCTGTCGACGCAGCGCAAGTATCTGCTGAAGCAGACCACCAGCACGGTGTTCGCGAAGATCGGCGCGATCAAGGAAGTGCTCGACGTGCATACGCTGTCGCAGGCGACCGATCGCAAGGAGCTGGCGATGAACGATATCGGTCGTGTCGCGCTGACCTTGCAGAAGCCGCTCGTGTGCGACGCGTACGACTCGCATCAGGGCACCGGCGCGTTCGTGCTGATCGACGAGGCGACGAACCACACGGTCGCCGCCGGCATGATCCGCGCGTTTTCCGCCTGAGCACGGCAAGGCTAGCAGGCGACGGACGGCCCACACAGGCGGCGCAGCGCGCCGCCGCTTACGCTCCAACGAACAGGTTGATGTCAATGGGTAAGGTTTATCTGATCGGCGCGGGACCCGGTGCCGCGGACCTGATTACGGTGCGCGGCGCGCGGCTGCTCGGCGCCGCCGACGTCGTGCTGCACGACGCGCTGGTCGAGCCGGCGATGCTCGACTACGCGCCCGCGCGCGCGAAGCGCATTGCGGTCGGCAAGCGCTGCGGCCAGCTATCGACGGCCCAACAGTTCATCAACAAGCAGATCGTCGATGCGGCTTTGGAGCACGACGTGGTCGTGCGTTTGAAGGGCGGCGATCCGATGCTGTTCGGCCGCGCCGACGAAGAGATGCGCGCGCTCGAAGCCGCGGGCATCGAGTATGAAGTCGTGCCGGGTATCACCGCCGCGCTGGCGAGCGCGGCCACGCTGAAGCGTTCGCTGACGCTGCGCGGCGTGTCGCGCAGCGTCGCGCTCGCGACGTTCAGCCGCGCGCCAGGTTCCGATGAGATCCGCGAGCAGGTCAACGCCGATTCGCTGGTGTTCTACATGGGCCGCGACAGCGGCGTCGAAATCGCCCAGCAACTGATCGATGCTGGCAAGCCCGCGACGACGCCCGTGGCGATCGTCGAGGCGTGCAGCACGCCGCGCGAACGCATGCTGACGCTGACATTGGAAGATCTTGCGGCCGGCGAAGCGCAGCGCTGGGTCGATGCGTCGCAGCCGAGTCTGTTGATGATCGGCGAGGCGTTCGCGGCGCGGCAGACCGAGGCGAAGCGCGCGTCGAATGGGATGCTGGTCGCGGCCTGAATATCCTCGGCAGGGCCGACCCGAGAGCGGCGAATCTGAGCAATCAGAACGAAAAAATCAGAGCTGCCGCAGGCAATACTGCGCGAGCGCATCCAGCACCGAATCATCCTCGCCGACCGCCACCGCGCAGCGAATCTCGACACCGGGATGCGCGGCGCGGCAATGATCGACGATCGCGGGCAAATCCTTGCGGACATGACCGCCTTGCCCGAAGAACACCGGCACCACGGTGATCGCATCGCAGCCTTGCGTGACGAGTTGCGCGACGGCCGTCGGCAGGTCGGGCTCCATCAGTTCGAGAAAGGCGAGCGTAACCGCAGGAGCTTCGCCCGTCGCCGCGCGCGCGGCGCGCAGCTTGTCGGCGAGCCGTTCGAACGGCTCGCGCCAGCGCGCATCGCGCGCGCCGTGGCCAAACAGAATCAGTCCGTGCATAGCCATCGCATCAGCTCCCTGAGGATGCCCCTCAACGCACTGGCGTTAGTGCCGGTCGACCCACTTCAACCCGACGAGCCCCAGCACAAGGTAGACGAGCCCAGGTGTCGCCGCGGTCAACGGCGCGGGCCACGTATTGAGCGTGCCGATATGCGAGAACAGCGTGTTGAACAGCTGGAAGCTCATGCCGAGCATGATGCCGCCGAACACCTTCACGCCGACCACGCCCGCGCGCGTATGCAGATACGCGAACGGCAGCGACAGCACCAGCATCACGAACACCGCGAACGGATACAGCACCTTGCGCCACAGCGCGATTTCATAGCGCTGCGTGTCCTGATGGTTTTCGGTCAGATGCTGGATATAGCGGAACAGATTGAACATCGACATCCGGTCCGGCGACACCAGCAGCACCGACAGGATCTGCGGCGTCAGCTCCGAGCGCAGCGAATACTCGGGCAGCGTGACCTGTCTCGCGCGATAGACCGGATTGAGCGCATCTGCCGGCGTACCCGGAGCGGGGGCCACGTCGAGCAGTTGCGTATCGGTCACGCCGGTCAGCAGCCAGTGGCCCGGCGGCTGATAGCGGCCGCTCTGCGCGATGCGAATGTTCGTCAGGCGGAACTTCGAATCGAATTCGTAGATGCGCACGTTGCTGATCGTCGCGTCGGGCTTCAGTTCGCCGACGTTGACGAAGCGCGTGACCTGCTCGCCGTCGGCGCGCTCGGTCAGCGTGTCCTTGACCCACACGCCCGACTGGAAGTTGCTCGACACCGACGAGCCGAGCGCCTCGAGCCGCACGCGCTCGGAGAGCTGATCCGTATACGGGCCGACCACTTCGCCGATCAGATAGGTGACGATCACGAGCGGAATGCCGATCTTCAGCAGCGAGCGCAGCGCCTGATTCGTCGCGAGGCCTGATACGCGGAAGATCGTGTATTCGGAGTTCGCCGCCATCTGTGCGAACACGTAGATCGCGCTGATCAGCGCCGCGACCGGAATGATTTCGTAGAAACGCGACGGCGTTTGCAGCGCGACGCGCAGCACCGCGTACTGAAACTTGTAGTTGCCGTGGCCGACCGAGTTCAGTTCGTTGATCAGGTCGAAGAAGAAGAACAGACCTGAAAATGCAAACAGGATGAACACGAACGTGAGATAGATCTGACGCGCGAAATACCTTTCATAAATGCGCATCGCTCAGGCTCCCTGCGAACGGCTGAACATGGCGCGCGTAAATAGCGGCCGGTTGCGCACCCGCATCCAGAAGATGAACGCGACGATCCCGAGCACGATCACGTGCAGGATCACGAGCCCGACGCCGAACGACATCTTGCCCTGCTCGATCCACGCCTGCACGACGTTCAGCAGATTCGAATAAGTGAGGTAGATCAACACGGCCATCACGAGGTTGATCGTGCGGCTGCGCCGCGGGTTCTGGTGCGCGAGCGGAATGGCGAGCAGCATCAGGTTGATCGCGATCAACGGAAGACCCGCGCGCCACGCGAATTCGGCGAGGTTCTCTTTAGTGGGATTGCGCAGCAGCGTGAGCGTCGGCAAGCCGGTGGTGGTCGGCGTATTGACGACCGGCTGGCTCTGGATCTTCACGCCGTAGCGCTCGAACTCCATGATGCGGAAATCGGGGTGGCCCGGTTCGCCGTCGTAGCGGCGGCCGTTTTCCAGCACGACGAAGCGGTCGCCGTTCTTGTGCGTCTCGATGTGGCCGTTCTTCGACACCACGACGTTGACCTTGCCGCCCTCGGTGCTCGTCACGAACACGTTTTCCACATGCCCCTGGTCGGGCGACATCTTCTCGATGAAGAACACGCGATGCGTGGTCGGCGATTCGCGGAACTGCCCCGGCGCGAGCAGCGAGACTTCGTCGCGCTGCTGGAAGCGCGCCCGGATCAGCTTGCTCTGCTGGTTCGACCACGGCCAGCCGACGAACACGAAGAACATGATCAGGATGATGATCGGCGTGGCGAAAATGCCGATCGGCTTGATGAATTGCGTGAGACTGACGCCCGAGGACAGCCACACGACCATCTCGGAGTCCTGGTACCAGCGCGTGAGCACGAACAGGATCGACACGAACAGCGTCGCGACGAGCATGATGGCCAGATAGCCGATCACGGTGAGGCCGATCAGGACCAGCACGTCGCGCGGGTCGACCTCGCCCGAGGCCGCGAAGCCGACGATGCGGATCATCATCGTCGTCAGCACGAGCGTGAGGAGAACCATGAACACGGCGCCAGCCGTGTACGCGAGCTCGCGCTGGAGGGAGCGTTCAAAGATCATTGTTGATGACGAGAGGGGGCGCTCACGGCGACGCGGGGGTGTTCGTTCCCGTCACGCCCCCGGTGCAGCCGCCGCGGGAAAAATAGCGGATAATTGCGGCTTTCATCCTAAGCCCAGATTTTATCCGAGGACAAGCGCGATGGACTTTAGCATAAAAGCCTGTGATTGGACCAAAGGCTCGACGAACGGTTTCCTGACGGGGAAATCCGATTGCATCGTGATCGGTGTGTTCGAGTCGCAAACGCTGTCGGGCGCCGCGCTGGAGATCGACGCGGCCACCAAGGGCCTGCTCACGCGCGTCATCAAGGCAGGCGACATGGACGGCAAGGCGGGTACCACGCTGTTCCTGCACGAGGTGTCGGGCATCGGCGCGTCGCGCGTGCTGCTCGTCGGGCTCGGCAAACAGGACGCTTTCAGTCAGAAAGCCTACGGCGAGGCGGTCCGCGCCGCATGGCGCGCGCTGCTCGGCACGAAGATCGTGCAGGTCACGTTCACGCTCGCGCAACTGCCGGTGCTCGAACGCACGGCCGACTGGTGTGTGCGCGCCGCGATCCTCGCGCTGCGCGAGCTGACCTACCGCTTCACGCAACTGAAGAGCAAGCCGGAGAACACGCCGCGCGCGTTGAAGCGCATCGTGTTCAGCGTCAACACCGGTGACGAGAAGGCCGCCAAGCTCGCCGCCAGGCAGGGCGCCGCGCTCGCCAACGGCATGGACCTGACGCGCGAGCTCGGCAATCTGCCGAGCAACGTCTGCACGCCGACCTATCTGGCGAACACCGCGAAGAAGCTCGCGAAAGACTGGAAGCTGAAGGTCGAGGTGCTCGGCGAGAAACAGTGTGAAGCGCTGAAGATGGGCTCGTTCCTGTCGGTCACCGCGGGCGCGGTCGAGCCGGCGCAGTTCATCGTGCTGCAGTACCAGGGCGCCGCCGCGAAGGCCGCGCCGGTCGTGCTGGTCGGCAAGGGCGTCACGTTCGACACGGGCGGCATCTCGCTGAAGCCGGGCGAGGGCATGGACGAGATGAAGTACGACATGTGCGGCGCGGGCTCGGTGCTCGGCACGCTGCGCGCGGTCGCCGAGATGGGCCTGAAGATCAACGTGGTCGGCATCATTCCGGCCGTCGAGAACATGCCGTCGGGCACGGCCACCAAGCCGGGCGATATCGTCACCAGCATGAAGGGCCTCACGATCGAGGTGCTGAACACCGACGCCGAGGGCCGCCTGATTCTGTGCGACGCGCTCACCTACGCGGAGCGCTTCAAGCCGGCCGCGGTCATCGACATCGCGACGCTGACGGGCGCCTGCATCATCGCGCTCGGCCATCACAACAGCGGCCTGTTCTCGAAGGACGACGCGCTCGCCGGAGAACTGCTCGACGCGTCGCGTGAAGCGGCCGACCCGGCATGGCGCCTGCCGCTCGACGACGAGTACCAGGACCAGCTGAAGTCGAACTTCGCGGACGTCGCGAATATCGGCGGGCGTCCGGCGGGCAGCGTGACGGCCGCGTGCTTCCTGTCGCGTTTCACGGATTCGTACCCGTGGGCGCATCTCGACATCGCCGGCACCGCGTGGAAGAGCGGCACCGCGAAGGGCGCGACGGGCCGTCCGGTGCCGCTGCTCGCGCAGTTCCTGATCGACCGCGCCGGCCAATGACGCGGTGCGGTAAGCGCGCGCACGGCGCGCGGCAAGCGGGGCGGAGCGGCCGATGACGAGAATCGACTTTCACTCGAACGTCGGCGATTCGCTGCTGTACGCGTGTCGCCTCGTGCGCAAGGCGTATCTGGCGGGCCAGCCGCTCGTCGTGCTGGCCGAGCCCGCGCGCCTGCGCGCCTTCGACGAAATGCTGTGGACCTTCTCGCCGCTCGACTTCGTGCCGCACTGCATGGCGGGCGCGCCGCTTGCCACCGACACGCCCGTCGTGCTGGCCACGAATCTCGACGACGTGCCGCATCATCAGGTGCTGCTCAATCTGGGCGCAACGGTTCCGGCGCAGTTCGCGCGCTTCGAAAGATTGCTCGAAGTGGTCGGTAACGCACACGAGGAACTCGCTGCGGGCCGCGAGCGCTATCGCTTCTATCGCGATCGCGGCTATGCTTTGAACAACTACAAGCAGGGCGGCTAGTTCGTTGCGCTGCGCGTCATGGCCGCGAGGAACGCGGCATGCGGACCGCCTGCCCTGGCTTCGACTCAAACACGGAGAGCGCACGTGTCCGATCCCCACGACAATTCGATTCCGGTCCTGAACGAGGTCCTCGTGCCGGGCCGCGCGCGCGAGACGCGCGAGGCGTCGACCGATGCCGCCGCGCCTGCATCCCAGCCGGGCGCCGAGCCCGCAAGCCCAGCCGTCGCGCAACCGGCGGCGGTGCCCGAGGCCGCTTCCCGCACGGAGCCCGCGTTCGTGCCACCGCCCGCGCATCGAGCCGACCCGACGCTGGCGCCCGAGCCGGTACTCGCGCCCCAACCGGTGCCCACGCCCGAGCAACTGAGTTCGCCGGAGCCCGTGCTCGTGCCGGAGCCGATGCCGACGCGAGAAGCCCCGCATGCGGCGGAGCATGAGCCTCTCGCGCAGACCGAGCTTCATCAGCCGCACGTGGCTGATCACACGCACCCGAGAAAACACGCACGGCCGCATCACGGCATTCATGTGCGACATGGGCATGACGACTTGCATGATGACTTGCGTGAGGACGTGGAGGTGTCGCCCGGCGTGTTCGATCGTACCGAGCCCTTCATACCGCTCGAAGCCGGCGCGACCGTGCCGCCGGATATCGACCATGAAGGCGCGCACGAAGGCGCTCCCGCTCAGCCCACGCTCGATGCCGACGCGCTCGCCGCACGTTTGCACGGACGCTTCCAGCGTTTTCTGACGGGCGAGGGGCGCGGCATCATCGAGGCGCGCTGCCGTGATGCAGTGCAGCAGCACACGAGTCTGCTCGTGAGTCAGATCACGCGCGAGGTCGCGCAGACGCTCGAAGCCGAGATGACCGATTGGGTACGTGAAGCGGTGGAAGAAGAAATCGCGCGGCGCTCGCGTTGACGCCGCGGTGACCTGAGAGCGCCGTTATTTGAGCGTCAGCACCCAAGCCGCCAGCGTGGCCGCCTGATCGGGCGTCAGTTGCGTGTTCGCGGGCATCGGCACGGTTCCCCATACGCCGGTGCCGCCATCGAGGATCTTGCGCTTCAGATAGGTCGCGGCGTCTTCGCGTCCCGCATAACGGATAGCAACGTCGTGCAGCGCCGGCCCCATGAACGGGCGAGTGACCGAGTGGCAGCTCATGCAGTTCTTCTGCTGGGCGAGCGCGAGCCCGGCTGTTTCGGCACGGGCTGCGGGACTGGCGGCGCTCAATGCGGCGGCGAGCGCAACGGTGGCTGCCACGGCCGCGTACGACATCGATTTCATTATGGTCTCCGCCAGTGCAGATGCCCGGCTCGTGGTGCACGCATTATAAGAGCAAAGGGGCGCACGGATTTTCGTGCGCCCCTTGCGTTTTCGCGTAAAGTGGCGCGGGTTATCCCTGTCGGGGCGGGCCACGCCGGCCGCGGTCATTACCCCGTCACCGCCCCTCGATTCGCCGGCTGCGCGAGCGCGAAATACTTGGCCATCACGCCGCGTGTGTAGCGCGGCTTCGGCGCCTGCCATGCGGCGCGGCGGCGCTGCAGCTCGGCATCGTCGATGTTCAGTTGCAGCAGCAGCTGGTGCGCGTCGATCGTGATCGAATCGCCTTCCTGCACGAGCGCGATCGTGCCGCCGACGAACGCCTCCGGCGCGACGTGCCCAACCACCATGCCCCAGGTGCCGCCCGAGAAGCGGCCGTCGGTGATGAGCCCGACCGATTCGCCGAGCCCCTTGCCGATGATCGCCGAGGTCGGCGCGAGCATTTCCGGCATGCCGGGGCCGCCCTTCGGGCCAAGATAGCGCAGCACGACGACGTCGCCGGCGACGATCCTGTCGGCGAGGATCGCTTCGAGCGCGCTCTGCTCGTCGTCGAATACGCGCGCCGGGCCCGTGATGACGGGGTTCTTGAGCCCGGTGATCTTGGCGACCGCGCCGTCTTCGGCCAGATTGCCCTTCAGGATCGCGAGATGGCCTTCGGCGTAGAGCGCCTTGTCGATCGGGAAGATCACCTGCTGATCGCTGCGCGGCTTGGCTGGTACGTCCTTCAACTCCTCGGCGATCGTTTTGCCGGTGATCGTCATGCAATCGCCGTGCACAAGCCCGGCGTCGAGCAGGATCTTCAGCACCTGCGGAATGCCGCCCGCCTTGTGCAGATCGGTGGCGACGTACTGCCCCGACGGCTTCAGGTTGCAGATCACCGGCACTTTTTTGCGCATGCGCTCGAAGTCCTCGATCGTCCATTCGATCTCGGCCGCGTGCGCGATCGCCAGGTAGTGCAGCACCGCGTTGGTCGAGCCGCCGGTCGCCATGATCAAGGCAACCGCGTTTTCGATCGACTGCTTCGTGATGATGTCGCGCGGCTTCAAATCCTTCTTGACGGCTTCGACGAGCACACGCGCCGATTCGGCGGCCGAGTCGACCTTCTCCTGGTCGGGATTCGCCATCGTCGACGAATACATGAGCGACATGCCGAGCGCCTCGAACGACGAGCTCATCGTATTGGCCGTGTACATGCCGCCGCACGAACCGGTCGACGGACACGCATTTTTCTCGATGCCCTCGAAATCCTCCTGCGACATGCGGCCCGCCGTGAATTCGCCGACCGCCTCGAACGACGACACGATCGTCAGATCGGTGCCTTTCCAGTTGCCCGGCCGGATCGTGCCGCCGTACACGTAGATGCCCGGCACGTTCATGCGCGCGAGGCCGATCATGCCGCCCGGCATGTTCTTGTCGCAGCCGCCGATCACGACCACGCCGTCCATCCATTGCCCTTGCACGCAGGTCTCGATGCAATCGGCGATCACCTCGCGCGACACGAGCGAGTACTTCATGCCCTCGGTGCCCATCGACATGCCGTCCGAGATCGTCGGCGTGCCGAAGGTCTGCGGGTTCGCGTCGGCGCGCCTGATCGCGGTGACGGCCGCGTCGGCGAGACGCTGCAGGCCGGCGTTGCACGGCGTAATCGTCGAGTGGCCGTTGGCGACGCCGATCATCGGTTTGTCGAAATCCTCCTTCTGGTAGCCGAGCGCGTAGTACATCGAGCGATTCGGTGAACGCGCGATGCCTTGCGTGATGTTCTTCGAACGACGGTTGTAGGCCATGGGGAGCTCCAGTCTGGTTGTTCTGACGAAAGCGCGCGGCGGCGTCCGCGCGCGCATCCGTTCAGTGTAGTTCCGCCAGACCGTGCAAACCGGCGGTTTTGCGTGACACGCGTCGTGTGTATTATTCGCGGTTGTTCAGGTCGTAAAATATATCAATCATGCTGCCGACGATCCCCGACCTGCGCCAGTTGCGCTATTTCGTCACCGTCGCCGAGGAAAAGCACTTCGGGCGCGCGGCCGCGCGTCTGTCGATGACGCAGCCGCCGCTGTCGCAGGCGATCCGCGCGCTCGAGGAGACGCTCGGCGTCGAGCTGTTCGCGCGTACCAAGCGCTCGGTCGAGTTGACGGCGGTCGGCGCCGATCTGTTGCCGGAGGTGCAGCGGCTGCTCGCGGCCGCGGAAGGGCTCAGGCCGCTCGCGCAGAGCCTCGCGCGCGGCGAGGCGGGCGTGCTGTCGCTCGCGTTCGTGTCGACTGCAGATTACGGCCTACTGCCGCTGCTGCTGCGCGATTTCGGCGCGCGGCATCCGCGCGTGCGGCTCGAACTGACCGAGGCGACCAGCGACGTGCAGGTCGAGGAACTGGTGGCCGGGCGTATCGACGCGGGTCTGGTGATCGCGCCGCTGCCGTCGCGGCATGCGGCGCAGTTGTCGTGGCTGCCGATCGCGCGCGAGCCGCTCGTGATCGCGATGTCGACGGAGATGGCGCAAGGCTTGCGGGGCAGCGTGAACGCAAACGGCAAGGGCAGCGCCGCCGAAGACCCCGCCGCCGAATGGCTCGAGATGCCCGTCAGCCTGCGCGATGTCGCCGACGCGCCGCTCGTGATCTTCCCAAGACGTCTCGCGCCAGGCTTTTATGACATCATTATGGATTGCTACGGCGTTGCCGGCCTCGCGCCACGGATCGGCCAGGAGGCGATCCAGATGCAGACCATCGTGAGTCTCGTGTCGGCCGGCATGGGCGTCGCGCTGGTGCCGCAATCGTTGCGTAACCTGCGGCGCACGGGCGTCGTGTACCGGCCGCTGTCCGAGTCGGTGCCCGCGATCGAGACGGGCCTCGTCTGGCGCACCGACGAGGTCAGCCCGGTGCTGGCGGGCTTCATCGACATCGTGCGCGCGCATGCGGCGAGCGTCGCGTCACGTGTCTAGATCCCGCTTCTGATTCCCTGTAAAAACTGCTTTCGAACCTGAACTGCCCATAACTACACGATGCTCATTCACCCCAATTTCGACCCCGTCGCCATCCATCTGGGGCCGCTCGCCGTGCGCTGGTATGGCTTGATGTACCTCGTCGCGTTCGTCGCGGCGATCGTCGTTGCCCGGTTGCGGCTGCGGCTGCCGTACGTCGCCGCGCAAGGCTGGACCGCGAAGGATATCGACGACATGCTGTTCTACGGCGTGCTAGGTACGATCCTCGGCGGCCGGCTCGGCTATGTGCTGTTCTACAAGGCGAGCTTTTATTTCGCCCATCCGCTCGACATCTTCAAGGTGTGGGAAGGCGGCATGTCGTTTCACGGCGGCTTTCTCGGCGTGACGATCGCGATGATGCTGTTCGCTTATCAGCGCAAGCGCTCGTGGCTGCAAGTCACCGACTTCGTCGCGCCGATGGTGCCCACGGGCCTCGCGGCGGGGCGCCTCGGCAACTTCATCAACGGCGAGCTGTGGGGCCGCGTGACCGATCCGTCGGCGCCGTGGGCGATGCTGTTTCCCGGCGCCGCGCCTGACGACGCCACATGGCTCGCCGCGCATCCGCAACTGGCCGCGCAATGGCATCTGAACGAAGTGTTCGCGCAATATCACATGCTGCCGCGACATCCGTCGGAGCTGTACGAGATCGCGCTCGAAGGCGTGGCGCTGTTCTTCGTGCTGATCTTTTTCTCGCGCAAACCGAAGCCGCTCGGCGCGATTTCCGCGATGTTCCTGATCGGCTACGGCCTGGCGCGCTTCACGGTCGAATTCGCGCGCGAGCCGGACGATTTCCTCGGCCTGCTCGCGATGGGGCTGTCGATGGGTCAATGGCTCTCGCTGCCCATGATTCTCGCGGGCATCGGCCTGATGGTGTGGGCGTATCGCCGTGGGCGTCGCGAGCAGGCGCAGGCGGTTGGCGCGAACTGAGCGGCGCTCGGCTAGCGTAGCGAGTGTTGCATGAAAAAACGCCACGGCATCGATGGATGCCGTGGCGTTTTCTGTTTGGGCTTGCGCTTGCGCGTCACTTCATCTGCACCGACCCCGACACGTTGACCGTCACCGTCGACGTGCCGCCTTCGAGCGACAGCGGCGCGCTCTTCGCGTCGGCGCCCATCGCGCGTGCGCTCATCATCATCATCGGACGCGGCATCACGCCGCTGTGACTCACGTTGACCTCGCGGATCGAATAGCTGCTAAAGCCGAACGCCTGCGAGGACGCCGCGGCCTGCTCGCGAAACGATTTGATCGCCTCGCCGCTGAGCCGCTGTTCGGCCGCGCGCTGCGCTTGCGGCGACAGCGAGAAACGCACGTTGCCAACCTGCATGATCGATGCCATCTGTCCGGCGAGCTTCGATGCCGCGGCGAAGTCGCGCGATTCGAGCACGACTTCCGTGCGGCCGCGCCACGTCGTGATGCGTCCGTCGCGGTCCGTCGACGGGAAGATCGAGAACGCGCCCGAGCGCGCGGTCACGCCGCTGACGCCGCGCGCTTTCTGCAATGCCGCGTCGGCGCGTTCGTTCAGCGTCGACGTCAGCGACGACGGCTCGCTCGCTTCCTGCTCGTAAAACAGCGTGATTTCGACTTCGTCCTGCGGGACTTCCGCGCTCGCCTGCGCATTCAGCGACAGCACGCCCGAAGGCTGCGGCATCATGGTCTGCGCTCGAGCGGGCGCAGGGTTCAGTGCGAGTGCCACAGGCGCGCCCAAGGCGAGCGCAAGTGCGAGGGACCGCGCGGTTTTTGTCGTCATGACTGGAATCCTTGTTTGAACAGGTTGTGCACGTTCGACGCGAGCGCCGGGTGGTGGCGCGCGGTTTGACGGATGCGCTGGCGAATGCATCGGCTTGCCGTCGAGCGGCCGGTTCGAGTTCACGCTTTCGTCGACCGATTAGGCGCGTTTTACCGACGCTTGGTTCCCCAATTAGTGCTTCGCCGCCGCATCGGAAACGATGACCTGGATGCGATCACGACACGTGCCGCGTCGCGCGTTCGCCCTTAAACCAGCTGTTTAATGATGAAGCGCCATTCGGCTTCGGTCACCGGCGTGATCGACAGGCGGTTGCCTTTGGCGAGCACGCGCATGTCCTGCAATTCGGCATGCTCGCGCAGCGCGGCAAGCGGAATCAGCCCGATTTTCTTCTTGAACACGACGTCGACGAGCATCCAGCGCGGCGTTTCCGGCGACGATTTCGCGTCGTAGTACGGACTCTTTTTATCGAACTGCGTAGGGTCCGGATACGCGCTCGACGAGACCTCCGCGATGCCCGCGATGCCGGGCTCCGGACAGCTCGAATGATAGAAGAGCACGCCGTCGCCGACCTGCATCACGTCGCGCATGAAGTTGCGCGCCTGATAGTTGCGTACGCCGGTCCACGGCAAGGTGCGATGAGGTGCGTTGGCGAGGTCGTCGATGCTTGCTTCGTCCGGTTCGGACTTCATCAGCCAGTAGCGCATGAATCGGAGTGAGCGTGTGAGATTGAACGAAGCGCAACAACAGCAGGCGCGTACGGAAAAGCCCCTGAAAAAGGCGCTCAAACGAAAAAACGACGACCAAAGAAAAACGGCATCGAACCGAAGTCCGATGCCGTTCCAGATAAGGTCCCCGCCTTAGCCGCTAGGCCGGCATCCTGAACCGAGGGTTCAGAATTGGTCGCAGTTAGCAACACTTCGGGTACATCAGACTGAGTGACGCGCACACCCGTGCTACAAATTTCCGCAACCGTGCACATGGCATTGGTTCAAGGAATGTATGACCTTGGCGAACCAGGCAGGGAAGCTAAACCGATGAAGCTACAACCCAAACCGTTCAACACGTGACCGATTCGAAACCGGCCCACTACTGCTTACTGCAAGCTGTACTGCTCGATCACAGTACCTAGCTGTTCGTTCATTTGCTGCATTGTACGCCGGATTTCTTCAGCGGGAAATGCTTCTCCGTGTCGCACGCTGCTTTGCAGCTTAAGCAGTTCCGATGCCAGCGACAGCGCAGCCATCACCGCGATGCGATCGGTGCCGCGCACGTTGCTGCCGCTGCGGATTTTCTTCATCTCGGCGTCGACGCGCGCGACCGCCTCGAGCAGCGCGCCTTCCGTTTCCGGCGAGCAGGCGAGACGATAGGGTACTTCGAGAATCGATACTTCGATCTGCTTGGTGGTCATGCGCTTTCTCCGTGTCGGCTCACGTCGCTTTCCGCTTCCTCGTGTCCGGGCTGGGCGGACTCGAGCAGATCGAGCTGGTTATCCGGTTCGCTGCTCGCGCGTGCGCGCGGCAATTTTTCGAGAATGGCATTCAGGCGCACCTGAGCGTCGTCGATCTTGGCGGACAGCGCGTCGCGTTCCGCCTGCAGTGCGTCGCGCTCTTCGCGCAATTGCGCGAGTTCCGCATGCGTGGCTTGCACTTCGGCACGCGTTTGCGCGAGCTGCTCTTCGAGCGCGAGCCGCGCTTCGTTGTGGCGCTGGCTGATCGCAATCAGCTTGCCGATGTTCTGGGAGAGTGATTCGAGTTCGGTGAGCATGTGCTGCGTCCTCTAAAGACATCGCATTTTAGCGCGGAATATTACAGGTTCCGACAATTGTCTCGTTTCGAGACGTAACAGCATCGCTACGTGCAGGTTCGTTGCGTGTCGTGTCGTCGACCATAAGGTAAAAAACCGGTAATCCATCGGACAATAACCTGCATTCAACAGAACCGATTGCGCTCCGGTTGACCTTTCTTGACGCCCCGCGAGGCCGCTCGTAAACTTCCCGCACTCTGGTGCCCGCGCGCGCTTCTCGGCGCGCGCAGTTAAACGGGAAGCAGGACGCGCGCGGTGCCAAAACCGGATGCGCGAACCTGCGCTGCCCCCGCAACGGTAAGCGACCGCATGTGATGTGCTCATGCAGGTCGGTCCTGGTCGCAAGGTTGGAAGTTCAACGTGCGAGTGTGCCACTGCGCGTCACGCGTGGGAAGGCGGGATCGATGTGTCGTAGCCCGGATACCGGCCAGAAAAGAGGGACGTCCCCCGCGAAAACGTTGAACAAGGGGACGCCTCGTGACGCGTCGGCCTGCGGGGAAGCAGGCCGCGCACGCTATCCACAGGAATGTCATCCCATGCTGTCCCCCATCGCCCGCGCAACGCTGCTCGCGTTCGCGAGCCTGCCGCTCGTCGTGCATGCGCAAAGCGCCGAGCCTGCATCCGCGTCCGCGACGCCGTATTCGTCTTCATCGTCCGCCACGGATGCTACCGCCGCAAACGCTGCAATCGCTGCCAATGCCGCCTCCGCCGATGCATCGGGCAACGTGCTGTCGCCGATCGTCGTGACCGCGCAACGCGGACCGCAAGCGTTGCGTGATGCGATTCCGCAGACCACGCAGTTCGATCAGCAAGACATCGCCGACACGACCGCGACCGATCTGCCCGGCCTGTTGCAACTCGCGCCAGGCGCGCAAATCTCGCGCACGGGTGGCCCCGGTTCGACCGCGAGCCTCTTTCTGCGCGGCGCATCGTCAACGCAATCGCTGCTGCTGATCGACGGCGTGCGCGTCGATTCGGTGAGTCTCGGCTCAGCTCAACTCGCACAGATTCCGCTCGATCAGGTCGATCACGTCGAAGTGGTGAACGGCAACGTGTCGGCGTTGTATGGCTCGGGCGCGATCGGTGGCGTCGTGCAGGTGTTCACGAAAGACGGCGGCGATCATCCGCCGCGTTTCAATTTTTCGGTCGGCTACGGCAGCTATCGCACGCAGACGCAAACAGCCGGCGTGAACGGCGCGCTCGATCAGGACGGCCGCACGACTTTCAATATTTCGCTCGCGCGCACGAAGGACGACGGCTTTTCGTCGCTCGATCCGCTCGAGGCGCCGAACGCGAATCCGAACGCAAACGGCAATCTGAACGAGAGCATCAGCGCGTCGCTGCGTCACAAGTTCACCGACAGGTGGGACGCGGGCGTCAGCTACTTCCAGTCGAACAACGACAACAGCTACGACAATGCGTACGGCGAGCCCACCGATCTGAACAATCTCTATAGCAAGGTGCGTCAGGTGTCGGTATTCGCGAACGGCAAGCTGACCGACTGGTGGACCACCCACGTCACGCTCGCCGAGGGCGACGACCGCAGCGTGTCGAACACCAATGGCATCTACAACGGCCGCTTCGATACCGACAATCGCCAGTACACGTGGCAGAACGATTTCGCGCTCGCCGCGAACCAGAAGCTGCAACTCGGCTACGAGCATCTCGACCAGACGCTCGACTCCGACACGTTCGCCGCGCCCGACCGTCGCGTCGATTCGGTCTTCGCGGGCTACAGCGCGCGCTTCGGCCGCAACCAGATTCAGGCCAACGTGCGACGCGACCAGTACTCCGATTTCGGTGGGGCGAACAGTTACTATCTCGGCTACGGATTCGACATCACGTCGCGCTGGAAGGTAACCGCAAGCTATTCGGATGCGTTCCGCGCGCCGAGCTTCGACGATCTGTACTATCCGATCAGCGGCAACCCGTCGATCCAACCCGAGCGCAGTCATTCGGTCGAAGCCGGTTTGCAGTACGCGACCGATGCGCTCGGCGTGATGCGACTGAACGCATTCCAGACGCGCTATACGAATCTGATCGACTACGTGCAGACGATCCCCGGCATCTACCTCGCGGAGAACGTCGGCCGTGCGAAGGTGCAGGGACTCGAGGGATCGTGGAGCGGTCATGTCGGCAAGACCGACGTGCGCGCAACGGTGACGCTGCAGAACCCGGTCGATCTCGACAACGGTACCGACCTCGTGCGGCGCGCGCGTCGGTTCGGGTCGTTCGCGGTGAACCGCAGCATCGGTGGCTGGCGGGTTGGCGGCGAGTGGATCGTCAGCGGTCCGCGCACCGATAGCACCGGCAACCTCGGCGGTTATGGCATCGTGAATCTGTCGGCGCGCTACAACGTCACC
Organism: Paraburkholderia sp. 35.1; assembly: GCF_050436525.1. NCBI lineage: Bacteria > Pseudomonadati > Pseudomonadota > Betaproteobacteria > Burkholderiales > Burkholderiaceae > Paraburkholderia > Paraburkholderia sp. 35.1. Next base: position 2,710,839 of record NZ_JBNDMJ010000003.1, read on the forward strand.
AAAGCTTGGTACGTCAGTGCGCAAATCGACAATCTGTTCAACAAGGATTATGAAACGGCCTACTCGTATAACTCGCCGCGACGCGGTGCGTATCTCACGCTCGGCTGGCAGCAGCAGTGACGCGCGCGCCGGGGTGGCCGCATGCGTGAGCGCACGCGGATGAGTCGCGCGTCCGCTTCGCTGCGTGCCGCGATGGCGACGCCGCGCCCGATGAACGCGAAACGCGCGGCCGCGATCTGGCTCGGCCTCGCGTTCGCCGCCATCGCGGTGCTCGGCGCCTCGCTGGTGCTTGGCAGCGTGCCGCTCGCGCCGTCGCGCGTGCTTGCGGCGCTCGTGCCGACGCACACGTTCGGCGGCACGGGCAGCGACGATCTCGCCGGCGAAATCGTGCGTACGTTGCGTTTGCCGCGCGCGCTCGCGGGCTTCGCGTGCGGCGCGTTGCTCGCGCTCGCCGGCGCGCTGCTGCAGGTGCTGCTGCGCAATCCGCTGGCCGAGCCATACGTGCTCGGCGTGTCGGGCGGCGCGGCGACGTTCGCGCTCGTTGCGATGATTGCGGGCGGCGCATGGTGGCTCGTCGATGCGAGCGCATTCGCGGGTGCGTTCGTGTCGATCCTGCTGGTGCTCGGCCTCGCGCGTCGCGAGCTATGGCGCGGCGAGCCGCAGGACACGTCGCCCCGTTTGCTATTGACCGGCGCGGTGATCGCGGCCGGGTGGGGCGCGCTGATCACGCTGCTGCTCAATCTCGCGCCCGACAGCCGTCTGCGCGGCATGCTGTTCTGGCTCACCGGCGACCTCAACGGCGGCGCGCTGCCGTGGACCGCGCTGATGGCGCTCGCGCTCGTGCTGCTCGCGATCGTGCCGGCCGCGCCGCGTCTGAACGTGTTGCTGCGCGGCGACGCGGCCGCTCAGGCGTTGGGCGTCGCCGTGATGCCGCTGCGTTTGCGTGTGTACCTGGTCGCGTCGCTGGCGGCGGCCGCGGCGGTGACGACCGCGGGCACGATCGGCTTCGTCGGTCTCGTCGTGCCGCACATGCTGCGGCTCGCGTTCGGCAACGATCAGCGCATGCTGCTGCCGGCGGCCGCGCTCGGCGGCGGTGTCGCGGTGATGGGCGCGGATCTGATCGCGCGGACCGTGATCGCGCCCGCGCAATTGCCGGTCGGCGTGATCACGTCGCTGGTCGGCGTACCGGTGTTCCTGTGGATGTTGCTCAAACGCCGCCGATGATACGAGCCAAACCCAGCCCCGCCTGTTCGATGCTGAGCACGCAGCGCCTGACGTTGCGCGCCGGCGCGCGCACCTTGCTCGACGCGTTCACGCACACGTTCCATGCGGGCGAAATCTGGTGCATCGCCGGGCCGAACGGCGCGGGCAAGACCACCTTGCTATCGACGCTGGCGGGGCTGTTGCATCCGGCGGCGGGCCATGTCGAACTCGATGGCGTGCGCGTGGCCGACTGGCAGCCGCTGCCGCTCGCACGGCGCCGCGCGCTGATGCCGCAAAGCGCGGCCGATGCGTTCAACGCAAGCGTGCTCGACATCGTGCTGCTGAACCGCTTCCCGCATCTGGGCGGCTGGGGCTGGGAGCGCGACGAGGATCGCGCGGCCGCGCGGGCGGCGCTCGAACGGCTCGGCCTTGCGGACTTTGCGGCGCGCGACGTGCTGTCGCTATCGGGCGGCGAGCGTCAGCGCGTTGCCCTCGCGGCGGTGCTGTGCCAGGACGCGCCGCTGTTGCTGCTCGACGAACCGTTGTCGCATCTCGACCTGCATCATCAGGTCGACTGTCTCGAAGCGCTCGTCGCATGGACGCGCGAACCGCGCCGTAGTGTGCTGTTCTCGTGCCACGATCTGAACCTCGCGCGCCGCTTCGCGACGCACGCGTTGCTGCTCGACGGCGCGGGCGGCGCGTATGCGGGCCCAGTGCGCGACGTGCTGACGCCTGCGTTGACGAGCCGCGCGTTCGGCTATCCGCTGATTCTGATTCGCGACGGCGAGCACGAGGCGCTGATACCCGCGCCGCGCGCGCGTCACGAATCGCCTGCCGGCCATGACGCGCAGTCAGGCTGATATTTATTCCTATCCCTTGTTTCGATCACACCTATGACTCGCATCCCACACCCAGCCGGTTTGCCCGAAGTCGCGCCGCTCGATCAGACGCTACGCGCCGAACTGCAGCGGATCATCGATACGCGCACCAAACCGCCCGGCAGCCTCGGCCGGCTCGAAACGCTCGCGCGCCAGATGGGCCTGATCCAGCGTAGTACGCGTCCCACCGTGCAGCGTCCCGCGATGATCGTTTTCGCGGGCGACCACGGCATCGCCGCCGAAGGCGTGAGCCCCTATCCGCAAGCGGTGACCGCGCAGATGGTCGCGAACTTCATCGCGGGCGCGCGGCGATCAACGCGCTCAGTCGCGTCGCGGGTCTCGAACTCGAAGTGGTCAACGCGGGCATCGCGACGCCGCTGCCGTCCACGGACCGACTCGTCGACATTCCGGTCGGGCCCGGCACGCGCAACTTCGCACACGAAGCCGCGATGACGCACGCCGAAGCGCTCGCCGCGATGCAGGCGCGGCGATCAACGCGCTCAGTCGCGTCGCGGGTCTCGAACTCGAAGTGGTCAACGCGGGCATCGCGACGCCGCTGCCGTCCACGGACCGACTCGTCGACATTCCGGTCGGGCCCGGCACGCGCAACTTCGCACACGAAGCCGCGATGACGCACGCCGAAGCGCTCGCCGCGATGCAGGCGGGCGCCGCGCGCGTGCGTCATCACGCGGCGCTCGGCACGAACGTGATCGGCTTCGGCGAGATGGGCATCGCGAACACGTCGGCGGCCGCGTGTCTGATGAGCCGCCTGTGCGGTGTGCCGATCGACGACTGCGTCGGCCGCGGCACGGGTCTCGACAATGCCGGACTCGCGAAGAAGCGCAACGTGCTCGCGGCGGCGCTCGCGCGCCATGCGGATGCACGCGCGCCGCTCGACGTGCTCGCGACCTTCGGCGGCTTCGAAATCGCGATGATGGCGGGCGCGTATCTGGCGGCCGCCGAGGCGCGCATGACCATCCTCGTCGATGGCTTCATCGCGACGTCCGCGCTGCTGGTCGCCGATGCGTTCTCGCCCGACGTACGCGAGTACTGCGTGTTCGCGCATGCGTCGAACGAGGCCGGGCATCGGCGCATGCTCGATCATTTCGGCGCGCAGCCGCTGCTGTCGCTCGACATGCGGCTCGGCGAAGGCACGGGCGCCGCGCTCGCGGTGCCGTTGCTGCGCGCGGCGGTGGCCTTCGTCAACGAGATGGCCAGCTTCGATTCGGCGGGCGTCGCCGATCGCGAACCGTGAAGCGCGCGAGCACGCGCTTCGCGATAACGCGAAGCTCGGCCCGCGGCGCCGTGAACCTGCACTCGCCACATTCATGAACCCGCTCGCGGAACTGCGCTATTTCTTCACGGCGCTCGGTTACTTCACGCGCGTGCCCGTGCCGCGCTGGGTCGGTTTCGAGCCGCATTATCTGAACGCCGCGGCGCGCTATTTTCCGCTCGTCGGCGTGTTGGTCGGCGGCTTCAGCGCGCTCGTCTATCTGGCCGCGCTGCGCGTGTTTCCGGCGAGTGTCGCGGTGCTGCTGTCGATGGCCGCGTCGCTCGTGGTCACGGGCGCATTTCACGAGGACGGTCTCGCCGACTGCATCGATGCGTTCGGTGGCGCCTATACGCGCGACGATGCGCTGCGCATCATGCACGACTCGCGCATCGGTGTTTTCGGCGCCATCGCGCTCGTGATCGCTCTGGCGATCAAGTGGCAAACGCTCGCGGCATTGCCACCGCTGCGCGCCGCAAGCCTGATGCTTGCGGCGCATGGCGCGAGCCGCGCGTGCGCGATCAGTTACCTGGCCACGCTCGACTATGTGCGCGCGGCCGGCAAAGCCAAGCCGGTCGCGCAGCGTTTGAGCGGGCCGGCGCTGTTGTGCGCCGTGCTGTTCGGGCTGCCGTGGCTGCTGTGGCCGAACGGCCCCGGCATGCCCGACTGGCGTTTCGCCGCGCTCACGTGTGCTGTGCTGTTCGCGCTGCGCTTCGCGATGGGCCGTTATTTCGTCAGACGCATCGGCGGCTATACCGGCGACTGCCTCGGCTTCGCGCAGCAGATCTTCGAATTGAGCATCTACCTGGTGGGGCTTGCATGGATATCGTCCTGATTCGACATCCCGCTGTCGCGCTCGAGGCGGGGGTGTGTTACGGCCATAGCGATGTCGCGTTGGCGGAAAGCGCCGAGGTCACGTCCAATGCGTTGGCGGTGAAGCTCGCGAGCTTGCAGGTGCCGGCGCCGCGGGTGCTGATCACGAGTCCGCTTACGCGCTGCGCCGCCCTAGCGACCGAGATCGCGAACGACTTCGGCTGCGTGGTCAGCCACGACGAGCGCTTGAAGGAAATGGATTTCGGCGAGTGGGAAGCGCAGCGCTGGGATACGATCGATCGCGCGCTGCTCGACGACTGGGCCGCCAATTTCGAACATGCGCGCGCGCACGGCGGCGAGAGCGTCGCGCAATTCGTCGCGCGTGTGCGAGCGTGGTTCGATGCGTTCGCGCTGACGCGCGAGCTGTCGCCCGCATACGTGGTCACGCACGCGGGCGTGATGCGCGCGATCGCGTCGTGGGTGCTGGAGGTGCCGCTCGCGCATTGCCTGCAGTGGTCGCTAGATATGACGGGGATCGTCTGGTTGCGACGTAACGACGAGACGCTGCAGTGGTCGCTCGTGCGATGGAATGCGTGACCCGCGTGGTCATCCGGAAAACCGATCTTTTTTTCTCGCCACACGCGGCGCCGTCATGGTGCGGGCTGCTTGCTGCGCGAGCGCGCCAGTTCGAGGTCCTCGCACAGTTGCCGCGCGCCTTGCGCGATGCGCGGCGCGGGGCGATTGATCAGATCGCCGTCGATCGCAAACAGGTTGTTGTTCGCGACGGCCGCGAGGCCCGGCCATGCGCGCCATGTGTCGAGTTGCGGCAGCATCGTGTCGGGCCGCGTCGCGCCGGGCGCGGCGGTGACGATCGCCTGCGGATTCGCCGCGAGCACCGCTTCGATCGACACGGTCGGCACGAGCGGCTGCAGGTCCGCGAACACATTGCGGCCGCCGCATAGCGTGATCACGTCGCTGATCATGTGCTCGCCGTTGAGCGTCATCAGCGGCCGGTCCCATACCTGATAGAAGACCCTGACGGCCGGGCGGTTCGCATACCGCGCGCGCAGACGGGCGATGTCGTCGCGGAAGGCGGCCGCCGCCGCATCCGCGCTCGCCGATGTGCCGAGCAGCCGGCCGAGCTTGGTCAGCGACACGGCGATATCGTCGAGACGGCGCGGCTCGCTGAAAAAGAGCGGCACGTGTAGCTCGCGCAAGCGTTCGAGCTGGCGCTGCGCGTTGCCGTGCCGCCACACGACGATCAGGTCCGGTTTCAGCGCGACGATGCGTTCGAGGTCGAGCGCCTTGTTGTCGCCGACGCGCGGGAGTTGCTTCGCTTCGGGCGGATAGTCGCTGTACGACACGGCGCCGACCATCTTCGGGCCGCCGCCCGCGGCGTACAGCAATTCGGTCACGTGTGGGGCGAGGCTGATCACGCGCTGCGCGGGCGCGGCGAGCGTGACGGTCGCGCCGCTGTCGTCGGTGACGGTGATCGCGGCGTGCGCGCTCAGTGCGGTCAGCGCGAGCGCTGCGGCGCCGAACCAATGGATGAAGCCATGCGCGGGCGGGGCAAAGCGGATGGAAGGTGCAAAGCGGATCATCGGACGAGGGCGGATCACGAAGCGTTGAGCGGCTTGGGTGCGAAGGTCACTGCGCTAACTCGACCGCGCGGTATCGATCGAGTCAACCGCCTGTTGCAACTGTTGCTCGAAGCGGGTCCATTCGGCTTCGTCGCCCGGCAGCCCGAAGCGCACGCTGGCCGATGGCACCCGAAGCGATGGCGGAAAAAGACGCGTCCACACGCCGCGCCGCGCGAGCGCTTCATGCAACGCGGCGGCGCGCGCGTCGTCGGTCCATGCGAAAAGCGGCGTGCCGCGTGTCGCGAAACCGTGCGCATGCAACAGCCCGGCAAGCCGCGCGCTGTCGCCGATGAGCCGCTCACGCATCCGCGTTTGCCACGCGGCATCGTCGAACGCGGCGCTCACCGCATGACGCGCGGGACCGCTGACGGTCCACGCCCCCAGCCTGTCGCGCAACGCGGCGAGCAATGCGGGCGCGCCGAGCACGAAGCCGGCGCGCACACCCGCGAGCCCGAAGAACTTGCCGGGCGAGCGCAACACGACGAGCCCGTCCCGGTGCGTATGCGCCGCCAGCGACGCGACCCGCGCGGCCGGCAGCGTATCGGCGAACGCTTCGTCGACGAGCAGCGTGCCGCCGCGTTCGCGCAACTGCGCGTGCCAGTGCAGCAGCCTGGCGGCATCGATATGCGTGGCGGTCGGATTGTCGGGGTTGACGATCGCGACGTGCGTGAGCGCGGCGGGCAGCGTGTCGCGATGCGCGTCGAGCGGCGCGACCGCGTGTCCGGCGCGCGCGAACGCGGGCGCGTACTCGCCGTAGGTCAGCGGCGCGATGCCGACCGTCGCGGGCGACAGCAACGCGGGCAGCGCGCGAATCGCCGCCTGGCTGCCGGCCACGGGCAGCACGTGCGCGGCATCGGGCGCGCCGTAGTAGCGCGCGGCCCGCTCGGCGAAGCCGTCGCCTTCGTCGGGCAAACGGCGCCACGCGTCGGCGGGCAGCGGCGGCACCGGATAGCCGTGCGGATTGACGCCCGTCGACAGATCGAGCCACTGCGCGTACGCAATGCCGTAGCGCGCCGCCGCTTCGTGCAGGTTGCCGCCGTGCGCGATCGGGCCGCTTGCGGCGTGCTCGCGCGGTTGCGTCCAGTCGGTCATGCGCTCATCCCATCGCTACGCGCGTCGTTCCGCTCAGCCATGAAACGGCACGCTCAACAACGCCAGCACGATCAGCACGGCCAGCCAGAAAATCACCGTGCGTTCGACCAGCATCAACGCGGCGCCCACATGACGCGCCTCGGCGGGACGCCCGAAGCCCAGCGTCGGCCGGTGCTCGAGCGTGCCGTGATACACGGCCGGCCCGCCGATCAGCACGTTCAGGCTGCCGGCGCCGGCGGCCATCACCGGGCCCGCGTTCGGGCTGTCCCAGCGCGGCGCTTGCTCGCGCCAGCAGCGCCAGGCGGTCAGCGTGTCGCCGAGCAGCGCGTAGCTCGTGGCAGTCAGCCGCGCGGGAATCCAGTTCAGCACGTCGTCGATGCGCGCGGCGGCCCAGCCGAAGCGCAGATAGCGCGGCGTGCGATAACCCCACATCGCGTCGAGCGTATTGGCGAGGCGAAAGCCGAGCGCGCCGGGCCCGCCCGCGAGCGCGAACCAGAACAGCGCGCCGAAGATCGCGTCGTTGCCGTTTTCGAGCGCCGATTCGATCGCGGCGCGCGCGAGCGCGGCCTCGTCCGACTGCGCGGTGTCGCGCGAGACGATCCGCGCGGTCAACTCACGTGCCGTGGCCAGATCGCGTTGGCCGAGCGCCCGCGCGATCGGCGCGATGTGATCGCGCAGGCTGCGCGCGCCGAGCGCGAACCACAGCAGCGCGACATGCAGCGCGCAGGCCGCGAACAACGGCAGCACGGCGACGAGCCACCACGCGATCAACACCGGCGGCAGAACCGCGAGCGCCCATGCGAGCAGGCCCCTGAGCCGCAGACGCCGGTCGTGATTGAAGCGCGTCTCGATGCGCGCCGCCCAGTTGCCGAACCCGACCAGCGGATGCCGGCGGCTCGGCTCGCCGAACCAGCGATCGACGGCGACGCCCGCGACCGCGAGCGTCGCGACCAGCGGCATGGTCAGCGGCGGCATCACACGCCGCTCGCGCTTTTCAGCGCGAGCGGCAGTCCCGCGACCATCAGCGTGGCCGCGCTGCTCAACGCGGCGATGCGCTGATTCAAGCGCCCGAGTTCGTCGACGTAAAGACGCGTGGCTTCGCCGAGCGGCACGACGCCGAGGCCGATCTCGTTGCTGACGACGATGATCTTGCCGCGCGCGCCGGCGAGCGCCGCTTCGAACGCGGCGGCCTGCTCGTAGTAGTGCGACAGCGGCGCCGCCGCGCCGTCGGCGGGACATAGCAGGTTTGCGAGCCACAGCGTCAGGCAGTCGATCAGCAGACACCGGCCCGGCGCGTCGTGTTGCGCGAGCGCGCCGGCGAGGTCGTCGTCCGCTTCGACGAGCCCCCAATGCGCGGGCCGCCGCTCGCGATGATGCGCAATGCGCGCGTTGAATTCGGCGTCGTCGGTGACGCGGGCGGTGGCGATGTAGGTGACGGGGAAGGCGCTGTCGCTGGCGAGCCGCTCGGCATGCGCGCTCTTGCCCGAGCGGGCGCCGCCGAGGACGAAGGTGAGGTCGCGGGGAGTCATCCTATGATTGTACCGGCGCGATGGGATAATGCCGCTCGATAGCATTGCAACGCCACTGTCCATCTTCCACCTGCACGGCCGTGACCCGAATGACCATTCCTCCCGACACCCTGCCCGTGCCGCGCGGCACGCTGATGATCCAGGGCACCACGTCCGACGCGGGCAAGAGCACGCTGGTTGCGGGACTGTGCCGCCTCGCGCGGCGCGCGGGTGCGCGGGTCGCGCCGTTCAAGCCGCAGAACATGGCGTTGAACAGCGCGGTGACCGTCGACGGCGGCGAGATCGGCCGCGCGCAGGCATTGCAGGCGCTCGCCGCGGGCATCGACGCGCACACCGATCTGAACCCGGTGCTGCTGAAGCCGACCAGCGATCGCGGCGCTCAGGTGATCATCCACGGCAAGGCGCGCATCAATCTCGACGCGCGCGCGTATCACGACTACAAGCCGGTCGCGTTCGAGGCCGTGCTGGAGTCGTATGCGCGGCTGCGCGCGTCGTACGACACGATTTTCGTCGAAGGCGCGGGCAGTCCGGCCGAGATCAATCTGCGCGAGCGCGACATCGCGAACATGGGTTTCGCGGAGGCGGTCGACTGCCCGGTCGTGCTGGTCGCCGACATCGATCGCGGCGGCGTGTTCGCGCACCTGACCGGCACGCTCGCGTGTCTGTCCGACAGCGAGCAGGCGCGCGTGCGCGGCTTCATCATCAACCGCTTTCGCGGCGACATCGGTCTGCTGAAGCCCGGGCTCGACTGGCTGGAAGCGAAGACCGGCAAGCCGGTGCTCGGTGTCGTGCCGTATCTGCATGGCCTGACGCTCGACGCCGAGGACATGCTGCCGCCCGAGCTGCGCGCGGCGGCGAGCGTTGATTCGCGCCGTCTGCTGCGCGTGGTCGTGCCGGTGCTGCCGCACATCAGCAATCACACCGACTTCGACGCGTTGCGCGCGCATCCGCAGGTCGATTTTCACTATGTGCGCGCGGGTACGCCGCCGCCGGCCGCCGATCTGATCATCCTGCCGGGCTCGAAGAACGTGCCGGACGACCTCGCGTTTCTGCGCGCACAGGGCTGGGACGACGTGCTGGCGCGGCATCTGCGCTACGGCGGCCGCGTGATCGGCATCTGCGGCGGCATGCAGATGCTGGGCCGCGAGATCGCCGATCCGCATGGCGTCGAGGGCGCGCCGGGCACCTTCGCGGGTTTCGGCTGGCTCGACTATGCGACGGTGCTCACGCGCGACAAGACGCTGAAGAATGTGACCGGGCGCCTGGCGCTGCCCGGCACGCCGGACGTCGCCGGCTACGAGATTCATATGGGCGAGACGCGCGGGCCGGCATTGGACACGCCGGCGCTGCGACTCGACCACGCTGGCCCGCGCGAGGGCGGCGCGGACTTCGGCCGTCCCGATGGCGCGATGTCCGCCGATGGCCAGATTCTCACGACCTACGTGCATGGCCTGTTCGACACGCCGGCCGCGTGCGCGGCGCTGCTCGCATGGGCGGGTTTGAGCGATGCCGAAGCGCTCGACTATCCGGCGTTGCGCGAGGCGTCGCTGGAGCGGCTGGCCGATACTCTGGCCGGGCACGTCGATATGCGCAGGCTGTTCGCGGCGCTGGGGTGACGCTTTGCGCCGGCCTCCTTCATCGGCTTGAACGCAATTGCTGCTCGCGCGGTTCGCTCAGTACAACACCATCTGCGTGCAACGAAACAGTGCGATGGTCTTACCATCCGGACCGGTGACCGTCGCGTCCCAGACCTGCGTGCTCCGCCCAAGGTGCACACCCTTGGCGACCGCGCGGATCGTGCCCTGCGTCGCGGTGCCGAGGAAGTTGCTCTTCAGCTCGATCGTCGTGAAGTTGCGCGAGTTTTCGGGCAGATGCGCGATGCACGCGTAGCCGCACGCGGTGTCGGCGAGGCCGATCACCGTGGCCGCGTGCAGGAAGCCGTTCGGCGCGAGCAGCGCCTCGCGCACGGTCAGTTCGGCGACCAGCGTGCCCTGGTCCACGGTCAGCACGCGCAGGCCCAGCAGGTCCGGCAGCGTGCCCTTCTGGCGCTCCAGCAGGCGTTCGACGGTGTATTCCGGGCGCAGTTTGCTCATGAGATTTCAGGTCCTTGTCGAAAAAAACGGCGGGTTGGAGCGGCCGATTCGCGATGCGGGGGCTTCGGCCGCGCTGAATTTGTCGATATTATCAACGCCTGGACCGGTGGGCGTCCCTGGAAACGGAACTTCGAACGGCAGCGATCGTGGAGCCCGCCGGCGCCGGTCACAGCGGATCGGCGGGGACGGAGCAATAGCGCGGCAAACCGGCTGGCGGTGTCCAGCCTTCTTTCCGGGAGATTTCATGTCGGTGATCGTGGTGGCGAATCCGAAGGGCGGCGTGGGCAAGAGCACGCTAGCGACCAATCTGGCCGGCTATTTCGCCGCGGCGGGCGAATGGGTCGCGCTGGCCGACCTCGACAAGCAGCACTCCGCGCATGCGTGGCTCGAATTACGGCCCGCCACGCTACCAAATATCGAAACCTGGGAGGTCAACCCCGACACGCCGGCCAAGCCGCCGAAAGGCCTCGAGCACGCGGTCGTCGACACGCCGGCCGGCCTGCACGGCAATCGCCTGAACATCGCGCTCGATCTCGCCGACAAGGTGATCGTGCCGTTGCAGCCGTCGCTGTTCGATATTCTCGCGACCCAGGAATTTCTCGAGCGGCTGGCGAAGGAAAAGGCGGTCAGGAAGGGCGCGATCGAGGTCGGCGTGGTCGGCATGCGCGTCGATGCGCGCACGCGCTCGGCCGAGCAGCTGCATCGCTTCGTCGAGGGATTGAAGCTGCCGGTGCTCGGTTTTCTGCGCGACACGCAGAACTACGTGCAGCTCGCGGCGCACGGCCTGACGCTGTGGGACGTCGCGAAAAGCCGTGTGGAGAAGGATCTGGAGCAGTGGCAGCCGATCGTCGAGTGGACGAACGGCGCGGGGAAGAAGGGCTGAGGCGGGGGCTGCCCACCATCAGTCAAGCGTCAAGCTGAGCTTCGCTCAGCTCCAGGCCTGCGTGGGCACGTGGTCGCGGCTGCCCTTGATCCTGTTGTTTTCATCGACGAACACGAGGTCCGGCTTCCAGCCCGCCTTCAACTCCGCCTCGTCGACCACCGCGAACGCCGCGATGATGACCAGATCGCCGAGCTGCGCGCGACGCGCGGCCGAGCCGTTCAGCGAAATCATGCCGCTGCCGCGCTCGCCCTTGATCGCGTAGGTCGAGAAGCGCTCGCCGTTGTTGATGTTCCAGATGTCGATACGCTCGTTTTCGACGATATTCGCCGCTTCGAGCAGATCTTCGTCGATCGCGCACGAGCCCTCGTAGTGGAGCTCGCAGTGCGTGACCGCGACGCGGTGAATCTTCGACTTCAGCATATTGCGTTGCATGATCAATCCAATCCTGTGTGACTGCGCAGTGTAACTGTGTTCGCGCGGGCGGTTGCGGCGTCAGATTTCGAGGTTGTCGATGAGCCGGGTCGCGCCGAGCTTCGCGGCGGCCAGCACCACGAGCGGTGCGTTGGCGTCCTGCGCGCCGGGCGCGATCAGGTTCGAGCGCTTGCGGATCGCGATGTAATCGGGATTCCAGCCGCGCGTCGCGAGCGTCGCTTTGGCCGACTCTTCGAGTTTCGCGAAGTCGCGCTCGCCCGCGAGCACCGCGTCGCGCACCCGATTGAGTTCGGCGGCCAGCATCGGCGCCTCGCCGCGTTCGGCGGCTGAAAGGAACCGGTTGCGCGAGCTGAGCGCGAGGCCGTCGGTGTCGCGCACGGTTTCGGCGGCGACGATGTCGGTCGGCAGCGCGAACTGGTGGCACATCTGGCGCACGATCATCAGCTGCTGGTAATCCTTCTTGCCGAACACCGCGACGCGCGGCTGCACGCACGACATCAGCTTCATCACGACCGTGCACACACCGTGGAAGAAGCCGGGGCGAAATTCGCCCTCGAGGATGTCGCCGAGATCGTGCGGCGGATGCACGCGGTATTCCTGCGGCTCCGGATACATGTCCCTTTCGGTCGGCGCGAACAGCACGTAGACCCCTTCCTTTTGCAGCTTCTCGATGTCGGCTTCGAGCGTGCGCGGATATTTGTCGAAATCCTCGCTCGGGCCGAACTGCAGGCGGTTGACGAAGATGCTCGCCACGACCGGGTCGCCGTGCTGGCGCGCGAGGCGCATCAGCGACAGATGGCCCTCGTGCAGGTTGCCCATCGTCGGCACGAAGGCCGTGCGATTCTGGCCGCGCAACTGGTCGCGCAATTCATGGATCGAGCTGATGACTTTCATGATCGGACAGGGATAGGCTCGCGCGGCGCGCGATCCGGTTGGCGCGACACCTGGCGGAATCGCGCGGCTCATCGCCTCACCGGCAAATGACGGGTTCGGAGCGCGGATTGTAGTGGATTTGGGCAGCGGACGCACCGAAACGCGGCGGCACTTCCGAGTGGCGCGCGACGAGCTTGCCGCGCACTCCCCGCTGAGGCCCGCCAGGCTTCGCTGCGACGGTGTTCGTAGCGAGATTTCCACGGTCCGGCCGCGGTCCGGCCGTCAAGCGGCCGTCATTCAGCGCTCAGGCCGGTAGATACGCCAGTCGCACGTAAATCGGCGCGAACGGCTCCGCCTGGGTGATTTCGACGAGCGATTCACGGCACAGCTCGAGCATGGCGATGAAATTCACGATGACGACCGGCACGCCGCGGCTCGTGTCGAACAGATCGGAAAACTCGATGAAGCGCGCATTTTGCAACTGCCGCAGGATCAGGCTCATGTGCTCGCGCACCGACAACTCCTCGCGCGAAATCTTGTGATGCTGGACCAGCTTCGCGCGCTTGATCACGTCGGCCCACGCGGCGCGCAGGTCGTCGCTGTTCACGTCCGGGAAGCGCGGGGCGACACTCTGCTCGATGTAGACCTCGGCGCGCAGGAAATCGCGCCCAAGCTGCGGCAACTGGTCGATGCGTTGCGCGGCGAGCTTCATCTGTTCGTATTCGAGCAGGCGGCGCACCAGTTCGGCGCGAGGGTCTTCGGCTTCCTCGCCGGTGTCGGCCTTCTTGACCGGCAGCAGCATGCGCGACTTGATTTCGATCAGCATCGCGGCCATCAGCAGATACTCGGACGCGAGTTCGAGATTGGTCTTGCGCAGTTGCTCGACGTAGCCGAGATATTGCACGGTGACATCCGCCATCGGGATGTCGAGCACGTTGAAGTTCTGCTTGCGGATCAGGTACAGCAGTAGGTCGAGCGGCCCCTCGAAGGTCTCGAGGAATACCTCGAGCGCGTCCGGAGGGATGTACAGGTCGTTCGGCAGCTTGAACAGCGGCTCGCCGTACAGACGCGCGAACGCGACGCCGTCGACCGTGTCGGGCGTCGAATCGGTGGCGGGCGCGGAAAGCGCGGTGTCGGACGGTGCCGGCGCTGGGCCGTGAACCGGGCCGTGTATTGGACCGTGTATCGGGCCGTGTATCGGGCCGTGAAGCGGACCATGCACCTCGTCAGCGTGACTCATCGTCGGCGTGACTGGGGAGCTTAGAAGTTCTGGTAGTACGAGTAAGGCGTCTGCTCCACGCGCGAAGTTTTCTGCTCGGCGCGCTCTTCCAGATCGATCGGCTGTTTGTCCCACAGCAGTGCGCGGCCTTTGCGTTGCTCGGCCTCCAGATTGGGCTTCTGTTGCTTGAGCTGGTTCAGGAACTGGGTGATGTCCGATTGATACATGGCTCGACGTCCGTGGTGGGTAGGGTGGCGGCTCTCGGGCTGGCCGCTGCGCGGTGCCGCGGGGAGGGCGCCGTCGTCCGCGATTTTACCGCATGCGTCGCGGGCGGTCGAAAATCGCCGCGGGCCGCCCATTTTTGAGATGAAGCGCGGAGCTCCGCCAGGGGTACGAGACAGGCCGATCGGGGTCGCGTTGTGGTCAAATAGCATGCCTCGATCGCATGCGCGGCCGGGGCGCGAGAATTCACTCATTGAGGCCGGAGGTCCTGTTTGGCGGGAGGTACGATCGACATGCCGCGTGCGTTGCGCGGCGAGACCGGCCAGGCGCGCGGGCGCGCGCGTGAGCGCGAGGCGCTCGCGCGGTGCTGGCTGCGTGCGTCGCTCGCCATCGGCCTCGGCCTCCTGATGTTGCTGCTCGCCGCGGGCAAGGCTCACGCGGCGAGCAAGGCACCGAGCTACAAGGTCGAGGTGGTCGCCGAGCCGCGCGCGCTGCGCCGGCTGCTCGAACAGCACCTCGATATCTCGCGTTTCGCGAAGCGGCCCGACATCACCGACGACCAGTTCTCGTTCCTGATCACCGCGACGCCACAGCAGGTGCGCGATCTCGCCGCGACGCAGGGCTATTTCTCGCCGCTCGTCAGCACCGACGTGCGCACCGTCGACAACCTGCGGCAGGTCACCGTGCGCGTGGAGCCGGGCCCGCAGACCAAAGTCACGTCGGTCGATCTGTCGTTTCGCGGCGCGGTGCTGACCGAAGACCCATCGCGCGAAAACGCGACGCGCTTCGCGTTCTCGCTGCACGAGGGCCAGCCGTTCTCGCAGGGCGCCTGGGACGACGCGAAGAACGCGTCGCTGCACGAGCTGCAATCGCGCCGCTACCTCGCCGCGAAGATCTACCACTCGGAGGCGCTGATCGATCCGCGCACGCACACGGCGAAGCTGTCGGTGATCTACGACAGCGGGCCGACCTTCACGATGGGCCAACTCGACGTGCAGGGCATGAAGCGCTATCCGGAGCGCATCGTCCACAACGTCAATCCGATCTCGCCGGGCGACATCTACGACACGCGCACTGTCGCCGAACTGCAGCGGCAACTGCAGAACACGCCGTACTTCGCGAGCGTCGCGATCGACCTCGACGACAACCCCGCCAAGCCGCTCGACACGCCGGTGCACGTGAAGGTGTCGGAGTTTCCGTATAACAGCTTCCGCGGCGGCGTCGGCTATTCGACCGACAACGGCCCGCTCGTGCAGGGCGGCTACACGTATCTGAACACGTTCGGCGCGGCGTGGCCGTTCACCGTCGAGGGCCGCGCCGACAACACGCAGCAATACGGGCAGATCCAGCTGTCGATGCCGCCGGGCCAGCACGGGTGGACCAATAGCGCGCTCGCGTCGTACACGACCACCGACGTCTCCGACACGCGCATCTACAGCATCCGCGGCGGCGTGCAGCGCTCGCGCACGTCGCAGTTCCTCGACTACAGCTATTCGCTGCTGTTCTACGACGATCAGCTCGACCAGAACGCGGCGCCGCCGAGCCGCGCGCACGCGCTGGTGCCGGGGTGGTCGTGGACGCGGCGCGACACCGACGACCCGCTGTTCCCGCGCCGCGGCAACCTGATCCACGTCGAGGCGGGCTTCGCGGTGAAAGGTCTGCTCGCCGACCAGTCGTTCATCCGCGGCTACGCGCGCGGCCAGCAGTATTTCCCGATCGGCGTCGACGACATCGTGCTGATCCGCGCCGAGCTCGGCGGCGTATTCACGAGCGGCAGCTCGAGCGGCATTCCGGCGTCGCTGCTGTTCCGCGCGGGCGGCTCGAACTCGGTGCGCGGCTACGGCTTCCAGAGCATCGGTAACAACGTCGCCGGCTCGATCCTGCCGACCAAGTACCTGCTGACGAGCGCGGCCGAATACCAGCACTGGTTCTCGCACAACTGGGGCGCGGCCGTATTCTTCGACATCGGCACCGCGACCGACACCTGGGGCGAAAAAGTTTTCTATCCGGGCGCCGGCGTCGGCGCGCGCTGGCGCAGCCCGGTCGGCCCGGTCAATCTCGATGTCGCTTACGGGATCCGCGATAACCGGGTGCGGCCGTATATCACGCTCGGCATCGCGTTCTGACGTTTTGACGACAACCCACTACCTTATTTGCCACCGTATTCACGCATGACCACCGACGTCACCGCCCCGCCCCCCGCGCAGCCGCCCGGCGCCACGCCGCCAGGACCGCCGGATGGGCAGCAGCCGCCCGACACGCCGCCGCCGAAGCGGCGCTGGGGCCGGCTGCTGCTGAAGTCGGTCGCGGGCACGGTGGTCATGCTGGTACTGCTCGCCGCACTCGCGGTCGGTCTGCTGTACGGGGCGCTGACGACCGAGCGCGGCACCGCGTACGCGTGGCACGCGGCTGTGAAGCTGCTCGGCGGCCGGCTCGCCGGCACGCTCGACGGCGGCACGCTCGCGCGCGGCGTGCAACTGCGCGACGTGCGCTGGCGCAGCCTCGACGGCAGCGGCACCGACATCGAAATCGACCGCATCGCGGGCAGCTGGGCGCTCGCGCGCGAGCCGTGGCGGTTCACGATCGACTACCTGCACGTCGGCACGATCGAGGCGCGCGTCGGCCCGTCGTCGGCGAGCACCAGTGAGCCGCTGAGCTTGCCGCAGGATCTGCAGCTACCGATGCAGCTGGAGATCCGCGACGTGCGGGTCGAGCGGCTGCTGCTGCACCAGGGCGCGTCGACGACGGAGCTGTCCAGCTTCGCGTTTCATGGGCGCAGCGACGGGCGTCATCACGAGGCCGTGATCGATCGGCTCGATACGCCGTTCGGGGCGCTGACGGCAGCGGCGAAACTCGATGGCGTGCGGCCGTTTCCGCTCACCGGCGAAGTCGGTTATGCGGGCAAGGTCAACGATGAAGCGGTGCAGGTGGCCGGCCATGTGAGCGGCACGCTCGAGCAGCTCGTCGCCGAGCTCGATGCGAGCGGCATGAAGCTTGCCGGCCACGCGCGGGTCGAAGCGGCGCCGTTCGCCGCGGTGCCGTTGCAGCGCGCGACGCTGAGCTTCGATCATGTGAATCCGCAGGCTTTCGCGCCAGGTGCGCCGCTGGCCGATCTGGCGGTGCGCGCGGAGCTGCAGCCGGTCGAGCAGGGCGCGGCGACCGCCCCTGGCACAGCCAGCGCGGCGAAACCGTCGGCCGCCAGCCATCCGCACCACATCTTCGGCGACCACCACGCGCCGGCCCAACCGGCGGCGGGTTTCGCCGTCGCCGGCCATGTCTCGATCGTCAACGCGAAACCCGGCGCAATCGACCAGAAACTGCTGCCGCTGATCGATGCGAACGCCGACGTGCGCCTCGACGCCCACACGCAGAGCATCTCGAACCTGAACGTGCGGCTCGTGCGCAACGCGACGCTCACCGGCGGCGGTGCGCTGAGCGGCCGGCACGGCCGGCTCGATCTGAGCGTCGCGCGGCTCGACCTGAACGCGCTGCAGGCGACCCTGCGGCCGACGCAGCTGTCCGGCCCGATCGGCATCCGCCTGAACGACGACATCCAGACCCTGACGCTCGATCTCGCCGACCCCGCCGCCGCGCTGCGCGCCCAGGGCAAGATTACGTTCGACCCCGCACGCATCAGCTTCAACGACGTGCGTGTCACGTCGGGCCGTGGCCGCATCGATCTATCGGGCGCGCTGAAGCACGATGAGAACTCGACCTACAACCTGAAGGCGCAACTGACCGATTTCGATCCGCTGTCGCTGACCTCGCAGATGCCCGCCCGCACGCCTGTCACGACATCCGGCGCGTCCGCCGCGAGCGGCGCGCAACGCGAGCGGCAAGCGCAAGCCGCGGCGCTCGTGGACAGCACCGCCGGCGCGAAGAGCGCGGCGTCCGGCGATCAGGCCGCCGCCATCGCGAAGAACACAGCGCAGGCCGCGGTGCAGACCGAAGTGCTCGAGCGCGGGACGCCACCGCCCGCGCATCGCGCGGGCCATGCGCCACGCGCGGCCGCCCATGCAGGTCCGCCAGCGCGCAGGATCGAGGCGCGCGTGAACGCCACGGTCACGGCAGCAGGTGTGCTCGCGCCGGTCTTCACGACGCGCGCCGAATTCACGCTCGGTCCGAGCGTCTACAACGACCTGCCGCTCACGGGCGGCGGCATGATCCAGCTGGCCGGCTCGCGAATCCTGCCGAGCCACGCGAATCTTTCGGTGGCGGGCAACCGGGTGAATCTGCAAGGCAGCTTCGGCGCGGCCGGCGACCGGCTGCGCTTCGGCATCGACGCGCCGCAGCTCGATCGGCTCGGCTTCGGCCTCGCGGGCGCGGTCGCCGCGGACGGCGACGTTACCGGCTCGTTCGCGCATCCGAACGTCACGCTGAATTACAAGGCCGACAGCGTCGTGTTCGCGAGCAACCGCATCGGCCATGCGGAAGGCCACGCCGAGTTGCGCGACGGCGCGAACGGCGCGCTCGCGTTCACGACCGACGCGCGCAACGTCAACGCGGGCGGCGTCGACCTCGCCACGCTGACCGCCCGCCTGTCCGGCACACGCGCGAACCACACGCTCGAAGCCGCCGCGACCGGCAAGCTGCAGGACCGACCGCTCGATCTGACGCTCGCCGCCAACGGCAAGCTGACCGACACGCGCGACGGCTCGCGCTGGGACGGCACCGTCACGCGTCTGCAAAATCGCGGCACGCCGGCGCTCAATCTCGAATCGCCGCTCGCGCTCAGCGTCGGGCCGGGGCACCTCACGCTTGGCGCAACGCGCCTGACGATCGAAGGCTCGGTGCTGACCCTGAAGTCATTCGCGTTCGATCACGGCCGCATCCAGTCGGCCGGCAGCCTGACCGATGTGTCGCTCGCGCACTTGCAGGAGCTGCGTCACCAGATCACCGGCGAGCCGCCCGCCGTGCACACCGACCTCGTGTTCGACGGCGACTGGGACTTCTCGCTCGGCGCGACGGCGAGCGGCCACATCGAGCTGCGCCGGCGCAGCGGCGACGTGACGGTCGAGATCGGCCGCGGGCTCTCGTCGATGGGCATTGGCGACATCCGAGCGCGCGCCGAATTCACCGGCGGCAACCGGCTCAATGCGACCGTGCATGCGCAGGCGAGCCGCGTCGGCGTGATCGATGCCGACGCGCACACGCCGCTCGTGCTGCGCGACGGCATGTTGAGCGTCGATCCGCAAAGCGCGCTGTCGGGCAACGTGAACGCGAACGTGCCGTCGCTGCGCACGACGGGCGGCCTGCTCGGCCCCAGCTATCTGCTCGACGGCCATCTCGCGCTGAAGCTCGCGCTCGGCGGCACGGTCGCGAAACCGAACGTGACCGGCTCGCTGACCGGCGACGGTCTGTCCGCGACGGTCGTGAGCCAGGGCGTGCAACTGAAGGACGGGGTCGTGCGCATCGCGCTGTCGCAGAACATGGTGGACTTCCAGCAGGTCGAGTTCCACGGCGCGAGCGGCACGCTGCGCGCGACTGGGCGCGTGCGTCTCGACAGCCCGGAGCCCGACATGACCGCGAGCATCGTCGCGGACAAGCTCGATGTGTTCGCGTCGCCGGACCGCCATCTGTCGCTGTCGGGCAGTGCGAACATCTCGAACGGCGGCGTGGAGCGCGGCCCTGTGATCGACGGCAAGTTCGTGGTCGACAGCGCGCGGTTCGATCTGCCCGAGCAGGCCGCGCCGAGCCTAGGCGACGACGTCGTGATCATCCGCCCGGACGGCACGCGCTCGGGCGGCCGGCCGCGTCCGAGCGAAGGCGGCCAGCCGCCGGCGAGCCCGTTCGCGCCTCGCGCGAACATCGAGATCGGCCTCGGCAACGACTTCCGCTTCCGTGGGAAGGGCGCCGATCTCGGCCTCGCCGGCACGATCACCGCGACGAGCGCGCCGAATACGCCGCTGCGCGCGGTCGGCAACGTGCGCGTCACGCCGGGATCGACCTACACCGCATTCGGCCGCAAGCTCGCGATCGAGAACGGCTTCTTCACGTTCAACGGGCCAGTCACGAATCCGGGCATCAACATTCTCGCGATGCGCCGCAACCAGCAGGTCGAGGCCGGCGTACAGGTAACGGGCACGCTGCAGGCGCCGGTCGCGCGGCTCGTGTCGGAGCCAAGCGTGTCGGACAACGAAAAACTGTCGTGGCTGCTGTTCGGCCACGGCACCGACCAGGGCAATAACCTCGGCCAGCAGAGCACGATGACGACCGCGCTCGCGCTGCTCGGCAGCGCGACGGGTCAGCGGATCGCGCAGACCGTCGGGCTCGACGAGTTTTCGATCGGCCGCAGCGACGTCGGCCTGACCGATCCGCAAGTCGTGATGGTGTCGAAGGCGATCAACGAGCGGCTCGTGATCGGCTACGAGCAGGGGTTGCAGTCGGCGAGCAATGCGATCAAGGCGACGATCAATCTGACGCGATACTGGTCGCTGGTCGTGTATGGCGGCACGTTCTATGGCGCCGACGTGCTGTACACGCGGCGCTTCGACCGGATCTCGTGGTGACGCGGGCAACATAAAAAAACGGCACGCCTGGAAGCGTGCCGTTTTCGTCATACCTGCCTGCGGCGAGGTGGGGCGAGGCGCCCGAAGGCGCCGCGCGTTACTTCACGCGCATGCCGGGCTTCGCGCCGCTATGCGGCTCGAGCACGTAGAGGCCCGGTTCGGCCTTCTCGTCCGCCGCCGATGCCGCCAGCACCATGCCCTCGGACATGCCGAACTTCATCTTGCGCGGCGCCAGGTTCGCGACCATCACGGTCAGCTTGCCGATCAGCTGCTCCGGCTGATACGCGGACTTGATGCCCGAGAACACGTTGCGGGTCTTCTCTTCGCCGACGTCGAGCGTCAGTTGCAGCAGCTTGTCCGAGCCTTCCACCGCCTTGCAGTCGACGATCTTCGCGATGCGCAGATCGACCTTCGCGAAGTCGTCGATCGTGATGATGCCGGCCTCTTCTTCCTTCGCGGCGACGGCCTTGGCGTGGGCCTTCGCCTTGGCCTTCGCGTCGGCCGGCGCCGCTTCCGGCGTGGCCTGCAGCGAGTCGCGATTGGCCGCGAGCAGCGCCTCGATCTGCTTCGGATCGACGCGCGTCATCAGATGCTTGTACGCGTTGATCGGGCGCGCCGAGCTGAGCGGCACGGTGGCGTCGGCCCACACGAGCGGCTCGATGCCGAGGAAAGCCTCGACCGCTTCGGCGAGCTTCGGCAGCACCGGCTTCAGGGCCAGCGACAGCAGACGGAACGCCTCGATGCTGACGCTGCAGGTCTCGTGCAGCGCGACCGCGTTGGCCGGGTCTTTCGCCTGATCCCAGGGCTTGGCGGTATCGACGTAGGCGTTGACCGAGTCGGCGAGCTCCATGGTCTGACGCAGCGCGCGGCTGTACTCGCGCGCCTCGTAGTGCGCGGCGATCTGCGGCAGCGCTGCGCGCAGCGTGCCGAGCAGCGGATGATGCATCGCGCTGTCCTGCACGCGGCCGTCGAAGCGCTTGATCAGGAAGCCGGCCGCGCGGCTCGCGATGTTCACGTATTTGCCGACCAGATCGCTGTTCACGCGCGCCTGGAAGTCGTCGAGATTCAGGTCGAGGTCTTCCATCGTGCTGTTCAGCTTGGCCGCGAAGTAGTAGCGCAGCCATTCCGGATTCAGGCCGGTGTCGATCACGCTTTGCGCGGTGATGAAGGTGCCGCGCGACTTCGACATCTTCGCGCCGTCGACGGTCAAAAAGCCGTGCGCGAACACGTTGGTCGGCGTGCGATGGCCCGAGAACTCGAGCATCGCGGGCCAGAACAGCGTGTGGAAATACAGGATGTCCTTGCCGATGAAGTGGTACTGCTCGGCCGTCGAGCCCTTGCGGACCCACGCGTCGAAGTCGAGGCCGCGCTTTTCGGCGAGGTTCCTGAAGCTTGCGTAGTAGCCGACCGGCGCGTCGAGCCACACGTAGAAATACTTACCGGGCGCGCCCGGAATCTCGAAGCCGAAGTACGGTGCGTCGCGCGAGATGTCCCAGTCGGCGAGCTTGGCTTCGCCGGCGTCGCCGAGCCATTCGCGCATCTTGTTGGTCGCTTCCGGCTGCGCGAGGCCGCCGACCCAGGCGCGCAGGAAGTTCTCGCAGCGCGGATCGGACAGGCGGAAGAAGTAGTGCGTCGAGGTCTTGCGAATCGGCGTCGCGCCCGAGACGACCGAGTACGGATTGACGAGCTCGGTGGGCTGGTAGGTCGAGCCGCAGACCTCGCAGCTGTCGCCGTATTGGTCTTTGGCGCCGCATTTGGGGCACTCGCCCTTGATGAAGCGGTCCGGCAGGAACATTTCCTTGACCGGGTCGTACGCCTGTTCGATCTCGCGCGCGTCGATCAGCCCCGCTTCCTTCAGCGCGAGGTAGACGTTTTCGCTGAGCACGCGGTTTTCGTCGGAGTCCGTCGAGTAGTAGTTGTCGAACGAAATGCCGAAGCTGTCGAAGTCGCGCTTGTGTTCGAGCCAGACGCGATCGATCAGCTGTTTCGGCGTCAGACCTTCCTGTTCCGCGCGCAGCATCACCGGCGTGCCGTGCGTGTCGTCTGCGCCGACGTAGTAGACCTCGTGGCCGTGCATTCGCAGCGCCCGGACCCAGATGTCCGTCTGGATATATTCGACCAGATGGCCGATATGAATCTGCCCGTTCGCATAAGGAAGGGCCGACGTGACGAGAATCTGACGGCGGCCGGGCGGCGCGCCTGCTGGGAGGTCGGTGGCGGGTGCTGACATAAGGATCGGGGGTGCCTGCGGTGGGACGAAACGGTGATTTTAGCAGGGCGCACGCCGCACGCGGACCGGGCGCGGCGGGCTGGACGCGCGGAACAGAGGGGGATGGGGGCGGGCGCTGCGGTGGGGGACCGCCAGGAACGATGCCTGGCGAAGCGGGGTGCAAAACCGCGCGGGCAAAAAAAACCGGGGTCGATAAACCCCGGAGCAACAACGACAAGAGGAGAATGGTGACGTGATGGCTTCGCCAGCCACGTACCGTAAAGACAGACCGCGGATTTTCCGCAGAGTTCGAAATTTTTTCGATCCGTCGACAAACCGGTCCGGCGGCTCGTCCCGCCCGCAAGCCGGGCGCGTGCGGCTGAAGCCCGGCCGGCCCGGCGGCGCCTTCTCCTTGAGACTTGCCCTTATTGGGTCGCGTGCTGGGCCGTGGCGCGCAGATAGATTTCGACGCGACGGTTGGCCGCACGGCCGGCTTCGGTGTTGTTGTCGGCGATCGGCTGGTTCGGGCCCATGCCGGTGGCCGACAGGCGCTGCGGCGCGATGCCGTGTTGCGCCAGATAGCCGGTCACGCTCTGCGCGCGATTGACCGACAGCGTCTGGTTGTATTGCAGCGAGCCGGTGCTGTCCGTATGGCCGACGACCGACGCGACGACTTCCGGATTCTGCTGCAGCGTCTGCGCGAGCTGGTCGAGCACCGGTGCGAACGACGGCTTGATCGCGTAGCTGCTGGTGTCGAACGTGACCGAACTCGGGATGTTCAGCTTGAGCGAGCCGTCAGGTTGCTCGGTGATCTGCGTGCCGGTGCCCTTGGTCGCGCCCGACATGCGGTTGCGGATGTTGTCCCAGTTGTAGCCGGTGATGCCGCCCACCGCGGCGCCGGTGGCCGCGCCGATCGCCGCGCCCTTGCCGCCGCCGAAGATCGCGCCGATCGCCGCGCCGGCACCAGCGCCCACGCCGGTGCCGACTGCTGTGTTGGTGCCCTGTTGGGTTGCGCAGCCTGCCACCAGCGAGCCGGCCACGGCGAATACGGCCACGCGAGTCATGATTCTTGCATTCATTTTGGTTTCCTTTCGAGTGCGAATGAGCTAGCGGGTAGCGGTCAGTCTATGCAGCGAACATTACGGCAATGCACCGACCACTCAGAAAGTTCGGGAACGATTCCTGCGCCTTGCTTCGCGCGGTCCTACAGCGAAGAAGGGTCTTAGGGCACCGTGTGCCGTCAGACACTACAATAGTGCCTGAAACACACAGTGATGCGACCCTACGGCGTCCCGCGTGCCCCGAAGGGTGCCCGGCACGTTCGATTTTCGCAATGCCACATAACAATTTCTTGCAAATTCCGCCGCGTGGCCGATCGGTCCATCTCGCCGCGCCGCACCTCTTCCCCACGGAGTATCAATGAGTATCGATCGGGCTTTGGTCGACGCCGCCGTCGCGGCCGTCACTGACCCCAACACGGGCGCGCCGTACGCGGCCGCGAAGAGCATCCGCAACGTGGTTGTGGAGGGCGACGCGGTCAACCTTCAGGTGACGCTCGGCTACCCGGCGAAAAGCCAGTTCGACGCGATCCGCCAGCGCTTCGCCGACGCGTTGCGCGCGGTGCCGGGCGTCGCGAACGTGCGCGTCGAGGTTTCGCAACAGATTGCCGCACACACCGTGCAGCGCGGCGTGAAACTGCTGCCCGGCGTGAAGAACATCGTCGCGGTTGCCTCGGGCAAGGGCGGCGTCGGCAAGAGCACGACCGCCGTGAATCTCGCGCTCGCGCTCGCGAGCGAGGGCGCGGCGGTCGGCATTCTCGACGCCGACATCTACGGCCCGTCGCTGCCCACCATGCTCGGCATCGAGGGTCGTCCCGAATCGCCCGACGACAAATCGATGAACCCGATGACCGGCCACGGCGTGCAGGCCAGCTCGATAGGTTTCCTGATCGAGGCGGACAACCCGATGGTGTGGCGCGGCCCGATGGCGACCTCGGCGCTCGAACAGCTGCTGCGCCAGACCAACTGGCACGAACTCGACTATCTGATCGTCGACATGCCGCCGGGCACCGGCGACATCCAGCTGACGCTCGCGCAGCGCGTGCCGGTTACGGGCGCCGTGATCGTCACGACGCCGCAGGACATCGCGCTGCTCGACGCGAAGAAGGGCCTCAAGATGTTCGAGAAGGTCGGCATCCCGATTCTCGGCATCGTCGAGAACATGGGCCTGCACATCTGTTCGAATTGCGGGCACGAGGAGCACATCTTCGGCGCCGGCGGCGGCGAGCGCATGGGCAAGGAGTATGGCGTCGAGGTGCTCGGCAGCCTGCCGCTCGACATCACGATCCGCGAGCAGGCCGACTCGGGCCGTCCCACGGTCGTCGCGGACCCGAACGGGCGCATTGCGGAGCTCTATCGCTCGATCGCGCGCAAGGTCGCGGTGCATATCGCCGAACGCGCGCGCGACATGAGCTCGAAGTTTCCGAACATCGTCGTACAGAACACCTGAGCGGCCGTTCGGGCGAGGGATTAGGGGTGATCTCGATCCCTATTTTCACGAACTCTCGCGGTATCATGTCGACTTCACGAGTTCGGCTCGGCGGCCGCAGGGGCAGCCGCCAGGCCGACAAGAGGATCGCATGGGAAAACGAATCGACGGGCACGCGGTACATGCGTTCATCGTCCTGACTGCCGGCTGTGTGCTGTTGAGCGGCTGTGGCGTATTCCTGAGACCACAGGAAAAGCGCGCCGACGCGCAACTGCTGCCCACCGTGGGCAATCAGGCGCACGGTCTCGTGACCTTTATCGAGCGCTCGGACGGCGTCCAGGTCACCTACAATCTCACGGGCTTGCCGCCCAATAGCGACCACGCGCTGCAGGTGCACGAGCGCGGCGACTGCAACGCCGCCGACGGCTCCAGCGCCGGTCCGGTGTTTTCGCCGGCGGCCGAACGGCTCAAGGCCGGCGCGCGCGTCGAGGGCGATCTCGGCAACATCCATGCGGACGCGAACGGCGTGGCCACCGGCTTCATCGTCGCGCCGGACGTGTCGCTCGACGGCATCCGCTCGGTGCTGCAGCGCGCGGTACTGCTCCACCGCGATGCGACCGATCCCTACGCTTACCCTCAGCATGGCGCGGGCGCGGCGATCGCCTGCGGCGTGATTCGCCAGCAGTGAAGCGCGAGCGCGCTTTCGCCGCGCCCGCCCCGCAACGGCGTCGTGCCAGTCGGCGGACCCCCTTCATCGGGCGCGCCTCGCGCCATCTGCGGCAGCGTCTCCGTGATCGCGTAAAATAAGCGGCCTTTGCCGGCTGGGCGCCGCCGCCGGCCGTTTTCATTTATCTTTCGTCACACCTGATATTCACGTCGAGCAGCTCTCACCTATGACCATCAAATCTGACAAGTGGATCCGGCGCATGGCCGAGTCGCACAAGATGATCGAGCCGTTTGCGCCCGATCAGGTTCGCGTCTCCGAAGACGGCCGGAAGATTGTCAGCTACGGCACCTCGAGCTACGGCTACGACATCCGCTGCGCCGACGAATTCAAGATCTTCACCAACATCAACTCGACGATCGTCGATCCGAAGAACTTCGACGAGAAGTCGTTTGTCGATTTCAAGGGCGACGTCTGCATCATCCCGCCGAACTCGTTCGCGCTCGCGCGCACGGTCGAGTATTTCCGTATTCCGCGCAGCGTGCTGACCGTGTGCCTCGGCAAATCGACCTACGCGCGCTGCGGGATCATCGTCAACGTGACGCCGTTCGAGCCGGAATGGGAAGGCCACGTCACGCTCGAATTCTCGAATACGACACCTTTGCCTGCGAAAATTTACGCGAACGAAGGCGTCGCCCAGGTGCTGTTTTTCGAAAGCGACGAGATTTGTGAAACGTCGTACGCGGATCGCGGCGGCAAGTATCAAGGTCAGCACGGCGTCACATTGCCGAAAACGTGACGCCGGCAGCGTCTTGACCCACCAGTTATTCGGGTGACCGCTGCGCTTTTTACGTAACGCAGCGGTCGTTTTCTTTTTGGAGAATCGCCCATGAAGTTCCGTTTCCCCGTCGTCATCATCGACGAAGATTTCCGCTCCGAGAACATCTCGGGTTCCGGCATCCGGGCTTTGGCCGAAGCCATCGAGAAAGAAGGCGCGGAAGTGCTCGGGTTGACGAGCTACGGCGATCTGACCTCGTTCGCGCAGCAGTCGAGCCGCGCGTCGTGCTTCATCCTGTCGATCGACGACGATGAGCTGCTGCCGTACGTCGATAACGTGGTCGTCGAAGGCGAGACGCCCGAGCTTGCCGCCGCGATCGTCGCGCTGCGCGCGTTCGTGACCGAAGTGCGCCGCCGCAACGCCGATATTCCGATCTTCCTGTACGGCGAAACGCGCACTTCGCGCCATCTGCCGAACGACATCCTGCGCGAGCTGCACGGCTTCATCCATATGTTCGAGGACACGCCGGAGTTCGTCGCGCGCCATATCATCCGCGAGGCGAAGGTGTATCTCGACTCGCTGGCGCCGCCGTTCTTCAAGGAACTGGTGCAGTACGCGGAAGAAGGTTCGTACTCGTGGCACTGCCCGGGTCACTCGGGCGGCGTCGCGTTCCTGAAGAGCCCGCTCGGCCAGATGTTCCACCAGTTCTTCGGCGAGAACATGCTGCGCGCCGACGTCTGCAACGCGGTCGACGAACTGGGCCAGCTGCTCGACCATACCGGTCCGGTCGCGGCCTCGGAGCGCAACGCCGCGCGCATCTTCAGCGCCGACCACGTGTTCTTCGTGACCAACGGCACTTCCACCTCGAACAAGATCGTCTGGCACGGCACGGTGGCGCCGGGCGACATCGTGCTGGTCGACCGCAACTGCCACAAGTCGATCCTGCACGCGATCACGATGACCGGCGCGATCCCGGTGTTCCTGACGCCGACCCGCAACAACTTCGGCATCATCGGCCCGATTCCGCGCAGCGAGTTCGAACCGGAGAACATCCGCAAGAAGATCGAGGCGAACCCGTTCGCGCGCGAAGCGCTCGCGAAGAACCCGAACCTGAAGCCGCGCATTCTGACGATCACGCAAAGCACCTACGACGGCGTGATCTACAACGTCGAGATGATCAAGGAGATGTTGGGCGAATGGCTCGACACGCTGCACTTCGACGAAGCGTGGCTGCCGCACGCTGAATTCCACGAGTTCTATCAGGACATGCACGCCATCGGCGCAGGCCGTCCGCGCATCGGCGCGATGGTGTACGCGACGCACTCCACGCACAAGCTGCTCGCCGGCATCTCGCAGGCGTCGCAGATCGTCGTGCAGGATTCGAAGAACAGCCGCTTCGACAAGCATCGCTTCAACGAGGCGTATCTGATGCATACGTCGACGAGCCCGCAGTACGCGATCATCGCGTCGTGCGACGTGGCCGCGGCGATGATGGAAGCGCCGGGCGGCACCGCGCTCGTCGAGGAGTCGATCGCTGAAGCGCTCGACTTCCGCCGCGCGATGACCAAGGTCGACACCGAATACGGCGACGACTGGTTCTTCAAGGTGTGGGGCCCGGACCAGTTCGCCGAGGAAGGCATCGGCTCGCGCGACGACTGGATGCTGCGTCCCAACGACGCGTGGCACGGCTTCGGTCCTCTCGCCGAAGGCTTCAACATGCTCGACCCGATCAAGGCGACGATCGTCACGCCGGGTCTCGACATGGACGGCGGCTTCGGCGAAACCGGCATTCCGGCCGCGATCGTCACGAAGTACCTGGCCGAGCACGGCATCATCGTCGAGAAGACGGGCCTGTACTCGTTCTTCATCATGTTTACGATCGGCATCACGAAGGGCCGCTGGAACTCGATGGTGACCGAGCTGCAGCAGTTCAAGGACGACTACGACAACAACCAGCCGCTGTGGCGTGTGCTGCCCGAGTTCGTGCAGCATCATCCGATGTACGAGCGTGTCGGCCTGCGCGACCTGTGCCAGCAGATCCACAGCGTGTATCGCGCGAACGACATCGCGCGTCTGACGACCGAGATGTACCTGTCGAGCATGGAGCCGGCGATGAAGCCGTCCGACGCGTTCGCGAAGCTCGCGCACCGCGAGATCGATCGGGTACCGATCGACGAGCTCGAAGGCCGTGTTACGTCGATCCTGTTGACGCCGTATCCGCCGGGCATTCCGCTGCTGATTCCGGGCGAGCGTTTCAACAGGACCATCGTCAACTATTTGCGTTTCGCGCGCGAGTTCAACGAGCGCTTCCCGGGCTTCCATACGGATATCCACGGGCTCGTCGGCGAAATGGTCAACGGGCGCATCGAATACTTCGTCGATTGCGTGCGCATCTGACGATGGGGTGGGTGACGTTTCTGCCGGGCCTGGCAGCGATCGGCCGCTGGCGGCGCGGGGCCGGCGTGCTGGTCTTCGCGCTGGCGGCCGGCACGGTGGTGTTCGGCGGCATCGCGAGTCCGGCGGCGCATGCCGAGGTGGCCGCCGCCGATCCGATCGACGCGTCGATGCGCGCATGTCTCGCGCGCGCCGACATGTCGACGACGATGGGGCAGGTGCAGTGCATGGACGCTGCGCGCATCGGCTGGAAGGTCGCGGTCGACAACGCGTACCAGCAGTTGCTCGCGAAGCTGCCGCCCGCGCGGCGCAGGCTGTGGGAAAGGAGCCAGTCGAGCTGGCTCGCGTCGCGCGATGCCGAGAAGCAGTTGCTTGCCGCGGTCTTCGCCACGACCCAAGGTTCGATGTACGTGCTTTCCGAAGCCGACATGCAGCTGCAGCCGGTGCGCGACCGCGCGCTCGCGCTGCGCAGCGCGCTCGCCGATGCGAACGGTCCGGCGCCGCGCCGGCCGCGAGCCTGCAACGCCGACGCGCGTTGCGAACACGCGATGTTCGATCTGAAGCGCTACTATCGTGTGCTCGAATCGAAGATGCCGGCGCAATCGCGGCCGACGCTCGTGCACGCGCAACGCGCGTGGAGCGCGTATCTGACGGCGTCGACGCGGCTCGTCGACGAGCACGGGCGTATCGACGTCATCGGCGCGCGCGTCGCGACGATCAAACGGCTCTCCGAAACGGTCGGCAACCACTGACGGTCGCCGACCGGCGCGGCCCACCGCGCATTCAATCCCATTGATAACGGTCTTCGCGCGGCTGCGGCGGCGCGAGCGCCGGCTCGCCGAGCAGATCGCGCATCGCATCCTCGATCATCGCGGACATCGTGTTGAGCGCGAGATCGTTGTCGTCGGTGCCGAACGGTTCTTCGAGCTGCGACGCGATCGCTTCGTGCGCCATGAACGTGTACGCGACGAACACCGCGAACACCGGCGTGAAAATGCCGATGCTATTGACAAGTCCGAATGGCAGCGACGCGCAGAAGAAGTACACGGTGCGGTGGATCATCACCGAATACGCGAACGGCAGTGGCGTCGACGCGATGCGCTCGCACCCGCCGATCACATCCGACAGCCCGCTCAGATTGCGGTCGAACGCGAGCACCGCCATCGGATCGAGCGCCCCCGCGCGTGCCGCGCGCTGCACCCATTCGCCGAGGCACAGCAACAGCGCGGCTGGCTTGTAGCGCGATCCAATCACACGTTCAAACAGTGCGCGGGGCAGCCGCGCGGCAAGGTCGTCGCGCGGTTCGGTCTTGCGCAACTGATGACGCAGCGCATGCGGGAGCGCGCTCAGTATCGCCAGAAACGCGGCGGCTTCTTCTTTGGGCAACTCGCGCGACGGCAGCGTCAGCGCCTGGCGCGTCAGCGAGCGCGACTCATTGAGCAACTGCCCCCACAGCTTGCGCGCCTCCCACCAGCGGTCGTAGCTCGCGTTGTTGCGAAAGCCGAGAAACACCGCGAGCGCAATGCCGACCAGCGAGAACGGCGCGATCGAGTTCAGGTTCAGGCTGACGGGCAGCAGATGATCGTGTGCGGCGAGCGCAATGATCGAGATGAAGAAGATCAGCAGGAGCCGCGGCAGCAACTGCGGCAGCACCGAGCCGCGCCACGCAAGCAGCATGTGAAACCAGTGGAGATGCGGGCGGATGATCATGGCAAAGCGGTTCGGCCAGGAGATAGAGCGCCTATTATCGGTCGCTTTTCGCGCCCCCAAACAGGAAAACCCGCGGCGGGCGCATCGAAGACGATGCGCACACGCCGCGGGTTCGTTCACCGCGAGCGGATCGGGACAGCCGTGAGCGGAGGCTCAGTCGCGCGCCGACGACGCAGCGCCGTGACTGAGCCAGTCGAGCACGGCCGTCGCGTCGTCGTCGGCGCCTTCGCGCGCTTTCTCGACCGTCTCGGCGACGTCGTCGCTCGGCACCGCGCGCCGAATCGCCACACCGACCGCGAGAATGTCGATCATCACGAGGTGCAGGATGCGCGAGATCATCGACAGTTGCGACTCGCGAATCTCGATGTGATCGGTTTCCAGCGCGACCGTCGCACGCTTCGCGAGCGGGGTGTTGCTTGACGTGATCGCGATCACCTGCGCGCCGGCCTGCATCGCGACGTCGAGCACGCGCAGCAGCTCGGGCGCGCGCCCCGACTTCGACACCGCGACGATCACGTCGCCCTTGCCGAGCAGCGCGGCCGAGGCCGCCTGCATGTACAGGTCACCGTACGCGATGGTCGGAATGCCGAAGCGGAAGAACTTGTAGTGCGCGTCCTGCGCGACGATGTTCGAATTGCCGAGTCCGTAGAACTCGATGCGCCGCGCGCCGTTCAGCAGGTCGATGGCGCGTTCCACGTGCTCGAAGTTCAGATGCTCGCGCAATTGCAGAATCGCGGACACGGTGTTGTCGAGCACCTTCGCGCCGAAGTCGGTCGCGGTGTCGCCGAGATGCACCTGGCTGTGGCTGACCGGAATCGTGCCGGTCAAACCGGTCGCGAGCTTGAGCTTGAAGTCCGACAGCCCCTGGCAGCCGAGCGAGCGGCAGAAGCGGATCACGGTTGGCTGACTGACGTCGGCCTTGCGCGCGATATCGACGATCGGATCGTTGATGATCGAACGCGGGTGGTTCAACGCGAGTTCGGCGACGCGGCGCTCGGCCGGCGTCAGCGCGTCGCGCATCTGGCGAATCCGCTCGAACACCGCCGACGAGCTGCCGCCCGCGCGGTTCGACAGCTGCTCCGCCAGAATCGCCGATACGCCGAGGAACGCCGGGTATTCGGCGGTAATCACATAGGTCGGCACGTTCTGCAGATACGCTTCGAAGCGGCCCTTCGCCTCGAAGCGCTGGCGAAACGACGAACGCGCGAAGAACTCGCCGAGGCGTGGCACGACGCCGCCGCCGATATAGATGCCGCCGAGCGCGCCGAGCGTCACCGCGATATTGCCGGCGAAGGTGCCGAGAATGCCGCAGAACACGTCGACCGATTCGGCCGCGAGCGGCTCGCCTTCGAGCGCGCGCTTGACCACATCGGCGGTATTGACGCTGGCCGGCACGCGCTTCTTGTCGCGGCCCGCGAGCGCGCGATAGATCACCTCGATGCCGGGCCCCGCGGCCACGCGTTCGAACGACACGTGCGACCACTTCTTGCGCGCGTACTGCAGCACGATATCTTCACGCTCGTCGGCGGGCGCGAAGGTGGCGTGGCCGCCTTCGCTGCCGAGCGCGATCCAGCGGTCGTCGGCGGGAATCAGGCCCGACACCCCCATGCCGGTGCCGGGGCCGAGCAGGCCGATCACGCTGTTCGGCCGGCGCTGGCCGCCGCCCACCTGCACGCGCTGAGCATCGGTGAGGCCGGGCAGTGCCATCGCGAGCGCGGTGAAGTCGTTGACGACGAGCAGCGTGTCGAAGCCGAGCGCGCGGCGCGTCGCTTCGATCGAGAAGGTCCAGTCGTGATTGGTCATGCTGACCTGGTCGCCGTCGACCGGGTTCGCAATCGCGATCGCCGCGTGATTGACGCGGCCGAT
Source organism: Paraburkholderia sp. 35.1 (assembly GCF_050436525.1). NCBI lineage: Bacteria > Pseudomonadati > Pseudomonadota > Betaproteobacteria > Burkholderiales > Burkholderiaceae > Paraburkholderia > Paraburkholderia sp. 35.1. The sequence continues at coordinate 2,743,603 of NZ_JBNDMJ010000003.1, forward strand.
CTTCGTGTCCTTCAGATACTTCTTGATGACGTCGGCGACACTCGGGTAGTCGGCGCAAGGATAGATCTGCACCGAGCCGATTTCGCCGGGGCCCGTCTCGAGCGCGAAACGCGCATTGGTACCGCCGATGTCGGCAAGCAGCCTCGGTCCATCGGCGTGCTGGACCGCGCCCGGCACAGCTTTAGTTTGCACACCAGTAGACATCGAGTCTCACTCCCTTGTCGTTTGCCAGCTGCGAGATGGCATTTTTTTGTAGCGCGGCGGACGCGGCATTGAGCACGTCCATCTTGCGCGGCCCTGCGATCAGCAGAAACAGATGCTTCACGTCCTTCAGCGCGGACAGCGACCAGCTCACGCGCGCGTGCGGCGCCGCGCCCGGATGCACGGCGACGAAACGCTCGGTCGTGTTGATCGCGTGATCCCATTCGGGCGCGTCGGCGAAGATCGACGCGGTATGGCCGTCTTCGCCCATGCCCAGCACCGCGACGTCGGGCGCCGTGGCAAAGCGCGCGTCCGCGTTCAGCGCGGCGACGTGCGAATGCAGATCCTGGGTGGTGTCGACGAGCGGCCAGAAGGTCGCGTGTTGCGCCGCGTTCTGCAGCAACGTGGCGCGCGCGAGCTGCGCGTTGCTCGCGCTATCGGTCTCCGGCACCCAGCGGTCGTCGACCAGCGTGATCGCGATGCGGGGCCAGTCGAACGTCTGCGTCGACAACGTTTGCAGGAACGGACGCGGGCTGCTGCCGCCGGACACGGCCAGCATGGCCGGGCGCGCGAGCGGGGTTGACGTGCCGGTGCCGGCCGCGTGTGCGGCAAGCGACGCATGTAACGCGTCGCCCACCGCTTTCGCCAGCGCGTCGGATTGGGCGCGCTGGTCGTCGAAAGCGTGAAGCTCGATCACTTCTCCTCCGTGCTGCTTTCTTGTTAGGTCTGCGGAATCAGCCTGACTACTCTCGCGCGACGCCTGCAAGGCGGGTGGCCTGCAAACGCATGACGCGATACCGGCGCGACTCCGTTCAGTTCGTCGGTGGTGTTGCCGGCGCCGCGCGCCGAGGTGTTCATCGCGCGCGGCGCCGTCCATCAATTCATCAAACTCAATTCTCTTCCTCGAGCCAGCAGGTGCCGTGCTGGGCGAGCATCGCGCTCGCCGCGGCCGGTCCCCACGTGCCCGCCGCGTACGGCTTGGGCGGCTTGGTCGAGGCCTTCCACTCGTTCAGGATCGGCTCGACCCAGCGCCATGCGGCTTCCTGTTCGTCGCGCCGCACGAACAGCGCGAGGCGCCCGTGGATCACGTCGAGCAGCAGCCGCTGATAGGCCTCCATCTGGCCTTCGCGGAAGAACCGGTCGAACGCGAGATCGAGGTATACGCTCGCGAGGTTCATACCCTCGCCGGGCTGCTTCGCGAGACAGTACAGACGAATCGTCTCGTTAGGCTGCAGACGAATCACGAGGCGGTTCGCGCCCGCGCGCAGCGCCGACGCGCCAAGCGCCGAATGCGGCACCGCACGGAAATTCACGACGATCTCGGCGACGCGATCGGCGAGCCGCTTGCCCGTGCGCAGGAAAAACGGCACGCCGGCCCAGCGCCAGTTCCCGATCTCGACCTTCAGCGCGACGAAGGTCTCGGTCGAGCTATCGGGCTTCACGCCGTGCTCGGTCGCGTAGGCCGGGACCGTGTTGCCACGGATCACGCCCGAATGATACTGGCCGCGCACCGCGACCTTGCCGATGTCCTGCGGCTCGACCGGTTTGAGCGCGCGCAGCACGCGCAGCTTTTCGTCGCGCACCGAGTCGGAATCCATCGAGTGGGGCGGTTCCATCGCGACGATCGACAGCAACTGCAACAGGTGGTTCTGCACCATGTCGCGCAGCGCGCCGGTATTGTCGTAGAAGTCGCCGCGCGCTTCGACGCCGAGTTCCTCGGCGATCGTGATCTGGATGCTTTCGACCCACTCGCGGCGCCACAGCGGCTCGAACAGCGCATTGCCGAAGCGCAGCGCGAGCAGGTTCTGCACCGGCTCCTTGCCGAGGTAATGGTCGATCCGGTAGATCTGTTCTTCCGCGAAGATTTCGCCGACCGCATCATTAATTGCGTTCGACGACTTCAGGTCGTAGCCGAGCGGCTTCTCGAGCACGATGCGCGCGTTGTGGTTCAGGCCCACCGCGGCGAGCGCATGGCAGATCGGCACGAACAGCGACGGACCCGTCGCCAGATAGAACACGCGGATGCCGGGCATCTCCTGGATCGCGTCGCGCAGTTGCGCGAAGTCATCCGGATTGCCGAGATCGATCTTCACGAACTCGATGCGCGCGAGGAAGCTCGTCCACGCGGCTTCGTCGAGGCCGTTCTTCGACACATGCGGCTTGACGTGCCCGTCGACCCACTGCAGATACTCGCCGCGATCCTCGACGTGCCGCGCGAGCGCCACGATCTTGCCGCTGTCGGCGAGCATGCCGCCCGCGCGGTGCGCCTCGAACAGCGCGGGCAGGATCTTGCGCATCGACAGATCGCCGGTTCCGCCGAAGAGAACGAAGGTGAAGCTTGTGTCGGTATGCATGAGTCTCCGTCGATGTCCTGAAGGGCCGCCGCGCTGATCGGACACTGCACGCGCAGCGCCCCGGAAGAGCGACCGTAGTCCGATAAAATATTTTTTGACACTGAATTGTAGTTTAACTACAATCCAAATCAAGAGGTAGCGCTAATTCGATGAAAAAAGAGCGTGCGCTGTACTGACGGAATGCACGCTTTTTGCGACTCGGCGGGCGTCCCCGGCACGCTGACGGACAATGGGACAACGCCTTCCGGTACGCGCCAGCAGGGTGCCGGCGGACCTTACGGAAAGCCGGGGGAGTCGACGGGCTTGCGGGGTCGTTGCCCGCAGCCGACGTCAGGCTGGCGTCGAGTTGGCGTATGAGGTACCTCGAGTCTGCAGCGCGATGCGGGCAGGCAAAAATCAAAAGAGGAGACAGTCAGTTGCATCCCGAACCACTCACCTCTTGAGCGTCCAGCGGCCGGACATCGGTCCGCCGGCACATGCCCTCGCGCATGCGCCCGACCGTGCTCGATCGCCGGTGTTTTGCCTGTTTGAACCAACCACAGCACCCTGGCGACATCAGGGGCCATTCGTTTTTTTGTTCAGGTGTCTGGAGGAGATAAGCAATGAAATTTCGCGCGATCATGGGCGCTCTGTGCGCTGCGGGTCTGATGTGTGGCGTGTCGGCCGTGCAGGCCGCCGAGTCTCTCGAAGTGCTGCACTGGTGGACTTCGGGCGGCGAATCCAAGGCCGTCGGCGTCCTCAAGGACGACATGACGAAGCAGGGCTACACGTGGAAGGACTTCGCGGTCGCGGGCGGCGCTGGCGCGGCTGCCATGACGGCACTGAAGACGCAGGTGATCTCGGGCAATGCACCGAGCGCCGCGCAGATCAAGGGTCCGCTGATCCAGGAATGGGCTTCGCAGGGCGTGCTGGTGCCGATCGACTCGGTCGCGGGCGACTGGAAGAAGAACCTGCCGCCGGAAATCGACAAGATCATTCGCGCGGACGGCCACTACGTCGCCGCTCCCTTCTCGGTGCACCGCGTGAACTGGCTGTACATCAACAAGGCCGCGCTGGACAAGGCCGGCGGCAAGGTGCCGACCACGTGGCCTGAGTTCTTCGCGGTGGCCGACAAGATGAAGGCCGCGGGCATCCAGCCGATCGCGATGGGCGGCCAGCCTTGGCAGGACCTGACGCTGTGGGAAGACGTCGTGCTGTCGCAGGGCGCGGACTTCTACAAGAAGGCGCTCGTCGACCTCGACGAGAAGACGCTGACCTCGGACAAGATGGTCGGCGTGTTCGACACGGTCCGCAAGATCCAGGGCTACTTCGACGCGGGTCGCACGGGCCGTGACTGGAACCTCGCGACGGCCATGGTTATCAACGGCAAGGCCGGCATGCAGTTCATGGGCGACTGGGCGAAGGGCGAATTCACCAACGCCGGCAAGAAGTCGGGCACGGACTACGTCTGCGCCGTGGTGCCGGGCACGGAGAAGGCCTACACGTTCAACGTCGACTCGTTCGTGTTCTTCCAGCAGAAGGGCCAGAAGGCCGCGACGCCGGGCCAGCTCGCGCTCGCGAAGACGATCATGTCGCCGGCGTTCCAGGAGCAGTTCAGCCTGTACAAGGGCTCGATCCCGGTGCGTCTCGGCGTGCCGATGGACAAGTTCGACGACTGCGCGAAGAAGTCGTACGCGGATGAGCAGATCGCGATCAAGGCCGGCGGTTATGTGCCGTCGCTCGCTCACGGCATGGCTCAGCCGGATGCCGCGGCAGGCGCGATCTCCGACGTCGTCACGAAGTTCATGAATTCGCAGGAAGATTCGAAGACCGCGGTTCAGGCTCTCGCGAAGGCAGCGAAGACCAAGTAAGCGTAAGTACGAAGTGTTGCGCCCGGCGGCTTGCATCCGAAGCACCGGGCGCGCCCTTCGGGCCGTGTCGAGTCGGACCTCGAGCTGCTTTCGTTCGCAGCGCAGTCCGGCGCCACGCGGCTCACCCTGGTTTCATGGAGTCACACCCAGACCGTCGCGGTCCCGCGCCATGCGTGCACGGGCAGCCCGACGGTACAGTTTCAGCAGGAGTCGAGTAGTGACTGCTTCCATCAGCGGGAACGGGAAAACGGCCACCGTCACCCGCCGCACGTCGCCCATGGCGGCCCTTGCCGATCGCTGGATTCCGAAGCTGGTGCTCGCACCCAGCGTCGTGATCAGCCTGATCTTCGTGTATGGCTTTATCGCAATCACCGGCTATCTGTCGCTGTCTACTTCGCGGCTGATGCCTCGTTGGGAGTTCGCGGGTCTCGACCGCTATCGCGAACTGTTCCAGAACGACGTGTTCTGGACTTCGGCCGCGAACCTCGGCTGGTTCGGCATTCCGTTCATCGGTATCTGCATCGGTCTGGGTCTGTTGCTCGCGATCCTGCTCGATCAGCAGATCCGCAACGAAGGCGCGCTGCGCGCCGTGTTCCTGTATCCGATGGCGCTGTCGTTCATCGTGACCGGCACCGCGTGGCAATGGATTCTGACGCCGAGCATCGGCATCGAGAAGGTGTTTCACGACTGGGGCTGGACGAGCTTCTCGTTCAACTGGCTCGGCGACCCGGACAGGGCGATTTTCTGTATCGTGATCGCGGCGGTCTGGCAGTCCACCGGCTTCGTGATGGCGCTGTTCCTCGCCGGCTTGCGCGGCGTCGACAGCGAGATCTTCAAGGCCGCGCAGATGGACGGCGCGAACCTGCCGACCATCTACCGCAAGATCGTGATACCGAGCATGCGGCCGGTGTTCTTCTCCGTGCTGCTGATCCTCTGTCACATCACCATCAAGACGTTCGACCTGGTCGTCGCGCTGACCGCCGGCGGTCCGGGCACGTCGACGTCGCTGCCGGCCATCTTCATGTACACGTTTTCGTTCAACCGTGGGCAGCTCGGCGTCGGCGCGGCATCGTCGATCATGATGCTCGCTACCGTAGTGGCCGTGCTCGTGCCGCTGATGTATCTGGAATCGAGGAGCACCCGCAATGCAGCCTAAGATGACGATTAGCCGTGCCGTCATTTACGCGGCCCTGGTTCTGTTCGCGCTGTACTTCCTGTTCCCGCTGTACGTGATGCTGTCGACGTCGTTCAAGGACATCGACCAGTTGCGCACCGGCAACCTGCTGACGCCGCCGACGAGCTGGAGCTTCGCGCCGTGGCTCAAGGCGTGGAGCGGCGCGTGTACGGGGGTGCGTTGCGACGGCATGCAGCCGTTCTTCATGAACTCGGTGCGCATGGTGATTCCGGCCGTGCTGATCTCGTCGATCATCGGCGCGTTCAACGGCTACGTGCTCACGCACTGGCGTTTCCGCGGCGCCGATCCGATCTTCACGATGCTGCTGGTCGGCTGCTTCATTCCGTTCCAGGCGATCCTGCTGCCGATGGCGCGCCTCGAAGGCATCCTCGGCCTGGCGAACACGGTGAGCGGCCTCGTGCTCGTGCACGTGATCTACGGTATCGCGTTCACGACGATGTTCTTCCGCAACTTCTACGTGAGCGTGCCGGCTGAACTCGTGAAGGCCGCGCGGATCGACGGCGCGGGTTTCTTCACGATCTTCACGAAGATCCTGCTGCCGGTGTCGCTGCCGATCTTCATGGTGTGCCTGATCTGGCAATTCACGCAGATCTGGAACGACTTCCTGTTCGGTATCGTGTTCTCCGGCGTCGATTCGATGCCGATCACCGTGGCGCTGAACAACCTCGTCAACACCTCGACCGGCGTGAAGGAATACAACGTGGACATGGCCGGCGCGATCATCGCGGCGCTGCCCACGCTGCTCGTCTATATCATCGCCGGACGTTACTTCGTGCGCGGCCTGACCGCGGGCGCGGTGAAGGGCTAAATCACCCTGGAGCGACGGCGTTTCACCGAACGCGTGCCGTCGTCGCCTGACAAGACGTTTTCAAGCAGTACCAGAGACTAGAGGATTCACAGCATGGCAAGCCTTTCCATCCGTGACGTGTACAAGACCTACCCGAACGGGGTGCCGGTTCTGAAGGGTGTCAACATCGACATCGAAGACGGCCAGTTCCTGATTCTGGTCGGCGGCTCAGGCTGCGGTAAGTCGACGCTGCTCAACATGATTGCCGGTCTCGAAACCGTGACCAAGGGCGAGATCCAGATCGACGGCAAGACGGTCAACAACCTGTCGCCGAAAGATCGCGACATCGCGATGGTGTTCCAGTCGTACGCGCTCTATCCGTCGATGACGGTGCGCGACAACATCTCGTTCGGCCTGAACATCCGCAAGGTGCCGAAGCAGGAGCAGACGCAGATCGTCGAGCGTGTGTCGAACACGCTGCAGATCAAGCATCTGCTCGATCGCAAGCCGGGTCAGCTGTCGGGCGGCCAGCGTCAGCGCGTCGCGATGGGCCGCGCGCTCGCGCGCGATCCGGTGATGTTCCTGTTCGACGAGCCGCTGTCGAACCTCGACGCGAAGCTGCGCATCGAGATGCGCTCGGAAATCAAGCTGCTGCATCAACGCCTCGGCACGACGATCGTCTACGTGACGCACGACCAGATCGAAGCGATGACGCTCGGCGACCGCATCGCGGTGATGAAGGACGGCATCGTTCAGCAGTTCGGCGCGCCGCAGGAAATCTACGACTCGCCGTCGAACCTGTTCGTCGCGGGCTTCATCGGCGCACCGCCGATGAACTTCATCGAAGGCAAGCTGGTCGAGCAGGGCTCGGGCGTCGGCATCGAACTCGATACGGGCGTCGCGCGCAAGGCGCTGGTGCTGCCGTTCGATTCGGCGAAGGTGCGCTCGCACGTCGGCAACAACGTGATTCTCGGCCTGCGTCCGGAACGCATCACCGATGCGCGCGGCGCGCACGGCGACGACTCGAAGCTGCAGCCGGTCGAAGTGAAGGTCGACGTGATCGAGCCGACTGGTCCGGACACGCTGGTGTTCGCGCAGATCAACGGCAAGCGCGTGGTGAGCCGCGTGCACCCGGCGTCGAACCCGCAACCGGAGAACAATGCGACGCTGCTGTTCGATACGTCGAAGGCGGTGTTGTTCGATCCGGCGAATGAAGAGCGGATTGCGTAAGTCGTCGCCTCAGCGCTGAATCCGTCGCTACAGAAAAGCCCCATGCGTTGAATTGCGCATGGGGCTTCTGTTCTTTTGCAGCCGTTACGCCGCCTCGGGCAAACGCAAGTCCGGATTGTTGCGCGCGAGCTCGCTGACCCAATCGATAAACGCGCGCAGCCGCGAACTCAGATTGCGGCGATGCGCATACAGAATCGACAGCGGTGTACCGGGGCTCGTGTAGTTGCCGAGAATCTCCGTGAGCGCGCCTTGCTCGATCAGCTCGGCGACCATGAAGCGCGACGGCTGGATGATGCCGTGGCCCAACACACCCGCCGTGATGTACACCGAGCCGTCGTTGACGGCGAGCGTGCTATCCATCGCGACGCGCTCGATTTCGCCGTCCACTTCGTATTCGAACGGGAAGGTCCTGCCGCTGCGCGCGGACACGTAGTTGACCGCGCGATGCTCGCCGAGGTCCGCCAGTGTGGTCGGCGTGCCGAACTTGCGCAGATACGCGGGCGATGCGCACGTGACGATGCGCGCAAGCCCGATGCGCTTCGCAACGAGGCTCGATTCTTCGGGCGTGCCCATGCGGATCACGCAATCGACGGCGTCCTGGATCAGATCGATGTTGCGGTCCGCGAGACCGAGGCGCACGTCGATCGCGGGGTAGTGCGCGTAGAAGTCGTCGAGCGCGGGCAGCAGCAGCGAGCGCGCGAGCGTGCCGGAGGTGTCGACGCGGATCGTCCCGGCCGGATTCTCGCGCTTGCTCGACAGCGACGACTCGGCATCGGCGACGTCGGCGAGAATGCGCACGCAGCGCTCGTAGAACGATGCGCCGTCTTCGGTCACGCTGACCTGGCGGGTCGAGCGGTTCAGGAGCCGCACGCCGACGTGTTCCTCGAGCGCCTGGATCGTGCGGCTGACCTTCGCGCGCGGCAGATCGAGCGATTCCGAAACCTTGGTGAAGCTGTTCGCTTCGACCACGCGCGTGAAGATCTCCATCGCTTCGAAACGGTCCATGGTGTGCCTTGTGGGTGGTGAGCCAGAAGAAGGGCGGGGCAGGTTTGCGACACGACAGGAAGTCTACAGCCAGCAAAACGGGTTGTCTGCCGCGTCTCGTTCGCGCGCAACTGCCACCGCCGCTCGTGGCTCAATCGCGCTCCGGCGCGCCCAGCGGAAATAGCGGCCGGTAGGGCCGCGCCTCGTCGACCGCGCGTGCGAACGAGGGCCGCGCGAGCAGCCGCTGCCGGTACGCGCGCACGTGCGCGAACGCGGGGTCGATCGGGTGCGTCCAGTCGGCGTAGAACAGGAACGGGGCGGCGCCGCAGTCGGCGAGGCTGAAGCTGTCGCCGGCGGCCCATTCGCGCTCGGCCATGTGACGGTCGAGCCATGCGTACGAAGTGTCGAGCAGCGCGCGCGCATCGGCGACGCCACGCCGGTCGCGCTCGGCTTCGGGACGCAGGCTATCGAACACGACTTTTTGCTGTGGAGTCGAAATGTAGTTGTCGAAGAAGCGGTCCATCGTGCGCACCTCGAGCGCCACGCGCGGATCGGCGGGCAACAGCGTGACAGGCCCCGGATAATGCAGGCCCAGATATTCGATGATGATGCTCGCCTCGACCACCGTGCGCCCGCCGTCGACGAGCACCGGGAAGCGCCTGATCGGCCACAGCGCGGCCAATTCGGCCATGACCTTCGGGTCGTCATGCGCGAGCACGCGCATCTCGAACGGCGTACCGTTTTCGTACAGCGCGGTCAGGGCCTTCTGGCAGTAGGACGAGAACGGATGGGCATAAAGCTGCAGGGGCATCGCGATCACCTTTGACGGTTGCACAGCACGAGTACGCGGTGACGACCAGAGCCACGCCGCGCGACGGCCAGACTGGCCGTTTACCCCACGACGAACGACGGCCGAAAAAATCGACCTCAGACCTTCGCGCTCGCCCCATGCGGCGGCAACGAGCCCGGCTGCAACAGCACGAGCACCGCACCGGCGCCGCCGTCATGAGGGCGCGCCTGACAGAACGCGATCACTTCGGATTTCTGCACGAGCCACGCGCGCACCTTGCCCTTCAGCACCGGCTCCTTGCCGATCGACCCCAGACCCTTGCCGTGAATCACGCGCAGGCAGCGCAGGCCGCGTTTGGCCGATTCGCGGATGAATTCCGCGAGCGCCTCGCGTGCCTCTTCGCGCCGCATGCCGTGCAGGTCGATCTGCGCCTGCACGATCCAGTCGCCGCGCCGCAGCTTGCGCACTACGTCGCGGCTCAAGCCGGGGCGGCAATACGACAGCGTTTCGTCGGTTTCGAGCAGCACTTCGGGGTCGAATTCGTCGGAGATCGCTTCGTGCAGCACCGCCTCCTCGTCGAGCAGCGTCTGCACCGGCAGCGGCGGCGGGGGATTGCGCGTGAGCGTCGCGCGCGGCGGAATCGCGAGCGGCGCGACTTCGCCGATCTCGCGGCGGAACAGATCGGCGTCGGCGGCCGCTTCGCGCTGCGCCGCTCGCGTCGCCGCCTGTTCGCGCTCGCGCCGCTCGGCTTCGCCCTTCAACGCTTCACGCAACGCACCGAGTCCGGCGAGCCCCGATGCGCGATCGAGCTTCGGTGCGACGGCGGGCGCAGCCGTTGCGGGCGCGGGACGCGTGGCGGCTTGCGGGCGTTTCGGATCGTTCGGATGGGGCTGATTCTTCGGCATGTCGGCAATACAGGCGGAAAGGTCGGTCGGTGGTGCTGCCAACGCGCTCGACGCACATTGACAAGGCGGCAAAAACGACAAAGGCCGCCGGCATTTCAGCCGCGGCCTTCGTGAGCCAATGACAGCAGCGCTGCGCCACCGTCATTTTACTGTCGCGCCCGTTTGTCGGGACTTCGTCTCGACATACGGCAGCGCGGCGCGGATCAGCGGTCCGCTTCCGCGCTCATCGCGTGCTCGCCGGCCATTTCGTTGATGGTCTCGAGATAGCGCTGCGCGTCGAGCGCGGCCATACAGCCGGTGCCCGCGCTGGTGATCGCCTGGCGATAGATGTGGTCCTGCACGTCGCCCGCGGCGAACACGCCCGGCACGCTGGTCGCGGTCGCGAAACCGTTCAGGCCGCCCTTCGTGATGATGTAGCCGTTCTTCATCTCGAGCTGGCCTGCGAAGATGTCCGTGTTCGGCTTGTGGCCGATCGCGACGAACAGGCCCTGCAGCGCGATGTCAGTGGTCTCGCCACTCTGCGTGTGCTTGATGCGCAGGCCGGTCACGCCGGAGTTGTCGCCGGTTACTTCTTCGAGCACATGGTTCCACTTGATCTCGACGACGCCCTCCTTCTCCTTCGCGAGCAGACGGTCGATCAGGATCGGCTCGGCGCGGAACTTGTCGCGGCGATGGATCACGGTCACCTTCTTCGCGATGCCGGCGAGGTAGAGCGCCTCTTCGACGGCCGTATTGCCGCCGCCGATCACGGCGACGTGCTGCTGCTTGTAGAAGAAGCCGTCGCAGGTCGCGCAGGCCGACACGCCCTTGCCCATGAACGCCTCTTCCGACGGCAGGCCGAGATACTGCGCCGATGCGCCCGTCGAGATAATCAGCGAATCGCACGTGTATTCGCCCGAATCGCCGATCAGGCGAATCGGCTTCTCATCGAGCTTCGCCGTGTGGATGTGGTCGAAGATGATCTCGGTATTGAAGCGCTCGGCGTGCTCGAGGAAGCGCGCCATCAGTTCCGGGCCTTGCACGCCGTTGGCGTCGGCGGGCCAGTTTTCGACGTCGGTCGTGGTCATCAGCTGGCCGCCTTGCGCGATGCCGGTGACGAGCACCGGCGCGAGGTTGGCGCGCGCCGCGTAAACCGCCGCCGTGTAGCCGGCGGGACCGGAACCGAGAATCAGAACCTTGGCGTGTTTCGTTGCAGTTGCGGGCATGATCGAATCCTTGTACGGCGCGCGGCTCGCCGCTGCGTAGCCGTGCGTTTTTGAGCTGAAACTGTAGATGGGTATCAGTCGGGCATTATAAAGGGCGGGGCGTGCCGCTGCGCCATCAAGCTTTCTGATCGCCGCGATAGCGTGGCGGCGTGGGCGCTCGGGGCGAGCCCGCGGCGCGATACGGCGAATTCAGCGCGCCTCGCGCATGCGTCTGTGGTCAAACAGCCAGGTTACCGTCATTTACAGCCTTGCGCGGGACACAGCGTTTACAATAGCCCGGATCGAAGTTTCCGGTAGCCGGGATCGGGCCCGAAGCCGTGCGCGGCGAGGCTCGGGCCGCGTTCCCGGCGGCAGTTTCAGCCTGAACCGGCTACCCCAGGCAACAGGATCAATGGCAAAAGCTCCCTATACCGCGAGCGCGCAGGCATTGCCGCACCGCATGTCGCGCCTCTTCACCGAAATCCGCTGGATTCTGCAGGTGGCCCTCGGCGTGTTCCTGCTGATGTCGCTCGTCAGCTACAGCAGGCACGACCCGAGCTGGACCCATGCCGCGCAGGTCGACCATATCTCGAACTGGGCGGGCCGCGTCGGCGCGTGGACTTCCGACATCCTGCTGCTGCTGTTCGGCCTGTCCGCCTACTGGTGGATCGTGCTGCTCGGCCGCCACATCTCCGCGAACTACAAGCGCATCAGCCGCAACGAAGAGCCGCAGGACGACGACGCGCCGCGCGGCGTCAGCTGGCTCGCGGACGCGTTCGCGTTCATGCTCGTGCTGCTGTCGTGCAACGGCCTCGAGGCGCTGCGCATGTGGTCGCTGAAGGTGCAGTTGCCGCGCGCGCCCGGCGGCGTGATCGGCGAGGCTGTCGCGCGCGGCATCTCGCATGCGCTCGGCTTCACCGGTGGCACGCTCGCGCTGCTGCTCGGTCTCGGGATCGGGCTGTCGCTGTACTTCCGTTTTTCGTGGCTGTCGGTCGCGGAGAAGGTCGGCGAATCGATCATTTCCGCGGTGACGTTCGCGAAGCTGCGCCGCGAGGCCGGGCTCGATCGCAAGCTCGGCGAAGCGGCCGCCGTGAAGCGCGAAGGCAAGGTCGAGAAGGGCCGCGTGCGCATCGAGGAGCACGAGCCCGTAGTGATCGTGCCGCCGCTCGCCACGCCGGCGAAGTCGGAGCGTGTCGAGAAGGAACGCCAGGTGCCGCTCTTTACCGATCTGCCCGGCGACTCCACGCTGCCGCCCATCGCGCTGCTCGACCCCGCGCCAGCCGCGCAGGAAACCATTTCCGCGGACACGCTCGAATTCACGTCGCGCCTGATCGAGAAGAAGCTGAAGGACTTCGGTGTCGACGTGAGCGTGGTCGCCGCGTATCCGGGGCCCGTCGTCACGCGCTATGAAATCGAGCCGGCCACGGGCGTGAAGGGCAGTCAGATCGTTAATCTCGCGAAGGATCTCGCGCGCTCGCTGTCGCTCGTGTCGATTCGCGTCGTCGAAACGATTCCGGGCAAGAACTACATGGCGTTGGAGCTGCCGAACCAGCGCCGTCAGACCGTGAGCCTGTCCGAAATTCTCGGCTCGGCCGTGTATGCGGATGCCGCGTCGCCGCTCACGATGGGTCTCGGCAAGGACATCGGCGGCAAGCCCGTGTGCGCGGATCTCGCGAAGATGCCGCATTTGCTCGTCGCCGGCACGACTGGTTCGGGCAAGTCTGTGGGTATCAACGCGATGATCCTGTCGCTGCTGTACAAGGCGAGCGCCGAGCAGGTGCGCATGATCCTGATCGATCCGAAGATGCTCGAAATGAGCGTCTACGAAGGCATTCCGCACCTGCTGTGTCCGGTCGTCACCGACATGCGCCAGGCGGGCCACGCGCTGAACTGGGCGGTCGCCGAAATGGAGCGCCGCTACAAGCTGATGAGCAAGGTCGGCGTGCGTAACCTCGCCGGCTACAACAACAAGATCGACGAAGCGGCCAAGCGCGAAGAGAAGCTGCCGAATCCGTTCAGCCTGACGCCGGACGATCCGGAACCGCTGACGCGTTTGCCGAACATCGTGATCGTCATCGACGAACTGGCCGACCTGATGATGGTCGTCGGCAAGAAGGTCGAAGAGCTGATCGCGCGGATCGCGCAGAAGGCGCGCGCGGCCGGCATCCATCTGATTCTCGCTACGCAGCGTCCGTCGGTCGACGTGATCACCGGCCTGATCAAGGCCAACGTGCCGACCCGTATGGCGTTCCAGGTGTCGTCGAAGATCGACTCGCGCACGATTCTCGACCAGCAGGGCGCCGAGTCGCTGCTCGGCATGGGCGACATGCTCTATCTGCCGCCAGGCAGCGGTTTGCCGGTGCGCGTGCACGGCGCGTTCGTGTCGGATGATGAAGTGCACCGCGTCGTCGACAAGCTCAAGGAGCAGGGCGAGCCGAACTATATCGAGGGCATTCTCGAAGGCGGCGTGAGCGGCGAGGGCGACGAAGGCTCGGCGGGAACCGCGTCCACCGAAGGCGAGTCGGACCCGTTATACGATCAGGCGGTCGACGTCGTGCTGAAGAATCGCCGCGCGTCGATTTCACTCGTGCAGCGGCATCTGCGCATCGGCTACAACCGGGCGGCGCGTCTACTCGAACAGATGGAGAATTCGGGCGTGGTGTCGGCGATGTCGTCGAACGGCAATCGCGAGATCCTGGCGCCGGCGCGCGAGGCGGAATAGCCGCAACGAGCCATTGCGGCCATCGCGAGCGACGCCGCGTGCACCGTCCGGTGCGCCGTTGCGGCTCGACGCTGGGCCAGTCACTCTGTGTTCAGCGAGTGCATCGAGCCGGCGCAGCCCATCACCGAATTCATTCAAGGGAGAAAAACCTATGCAAGCAATCGCGCAGCAGGATGCCCGAGAGCGTCGAGCGGGGCGCCTCGGCCAGCGCGTGTCCCGCGGCATGCGCAAGATCGCGCGCGCCGTGGGCAGTGTCGCGATCGGTGCGTCGCTGTTCGTCGCCTCGCACGCGTTCGCGAGCGGCACCGAGCAACTGAAGGCATTCATCGCGCAGGTCCATTCGGCGCGCGGCGCCTTCGTGCAGCAGGAAGTGCGCGCGCCGAGCAAGGCGCAGGGCGCGAGCGGCGCGCTGTCCACCGCGAACCCGGCCAAGCCGACCACGTCGAGCGGCACGTTCATGTTCGCGCGGCCCGGCAAGTTCATCTGGCAATACGAGAAGCCCTACTCGCAATTGCTGCAGGCGGACGGCGACAAGTTCTACGTCTACGACAAGGATCTGAACCAGGTGACGGTGCGCCCGCTCGGCAACGCGCTCGGCGCAAGCCCGGCGGCGATCCTGTTCGGCAGCAACGATCTGGACAAGAACTTCTCGCTGCGCGACGCGGGCGTGAAGGCCGGCATCGACTGGCTCGAACTGACGCCGAAGGCGAAGGACACGCAGTTCGAGCGCGTCGGCATCGGTTTCAAGGACGGCAATCTCGAAGCGATGGAATTGCACGACGTGTTCGGTAACGTGACGCTGCTCACGTTCTCGAACATCCAGAAAAATCCGCAACTGCCGCCCGATGCATTCAAGTTCACGGTGCCGAAGGGCGCGGATGTGATCAACGGATAAACCGCGCGGTAGGCGCCGACACGTGGCGCCTTTGCAAACGCCCGCGAAGCCGCGCTTGTCGAGCGCGGCTTTTTATTTCGCGCGGCGCGTGGATTGCTTAGGGATGCGCGCCCGGCGCCGCGACGAACGTTAAATCGTCGTACCGGCAGACGTAATGATTTAGTGCGAGACTGGAAAGAGCGGCATTGCTCATGGGCTGGAGTTGGCGCGTCCGATCATTTTCCGGGATTGGGTACGCAATCTCTAACAATTTTTTGCTGCAACGCAACAAAATAACGCCTAAACTGATCGAATCTGGTTGTCGCTTCAGATGTCTGGAAAGGTGAGGCATGTCATGAGATTGTCTTCTTCACACGATTCACGCTTGTCCCCATCCCTCCATGTGTTCCAGCAGGAGGGCGGGTGGCATTGGGGAATAACGGTTCCGCGCGCGGCCGGAAGTGGTTTCAAGGTCGTTGCATATAGTGAAAAAACCTTTATCGATGAGGCCGAAGCCCATCGGGAAGGCAATCGCGCGCTTGAGCGTTTCGCCGATACGCCGGCGGTTCCGCTTGAACGGCAGTAAGGCAGTCAGGTTATCTAACGTATCCGGCAGCCCGTTATTTGGGTTTTCGAGCGGGAAACGCAACAATTACCGCCGGTGATAATTTAATATGCAACCAATTGCATATTTTTTTGACTTCCGAAAAATCGTAGCGATAATGTCTCGTTTCGAGATATCACATTTATTTTGACTTTCGCGGAATATGAAACCACCCACGCGCTTAGCGTGGAACTGGACGGCGTAAACTATGCCGGAACTTATCGCGTCATGACGGGCACCGTCGTCGTCCATTTCGCGAACGAGAGCAAATTCGCCTCGTATGCGCCGAATCGGCCGGAGACCGTCGCCCGTTGGCTGCTCACGGATCTGTGTCGCAAGGCCGAATCGCGTCGGCGCAAAGCGGCGAAAAAATAGCCCGCGGCGCGCACTGTGATTGGCCGTTCGAGGGTCAAAAAAAAGACCTGCAGTTGGATTGCAGGTCTTTTTTATTTTGTGACAGCTGCGTCTAATGCAACGCCCTGAGGGTGACGCGCTCACGCATACGCGGTCTTGCGCGCCGATACGAACGCGTAATAGCACACCGCGCCGATCGCAAGCGACGGCAGCGTCGCGCCGACATTCGGTAGCCATTGATTGATCACCTGGTACGAGGCGATGCCGATCGCCCAAGCGACGAACGCGCTCAGGTGCCAGCCGCCCGAGAAGCCGTAGCGGCCGAGCACATCGGCGAGCACCGCGGCGTCGACGCGACGCTTGCGCACGATGAAGTGATCCGTCAGCACGACGCCGAACAGCGGCGCGAATACCGAGCCGATCAGCAGCAGGAAGTTCTGGTACTTCGCCATCGGCACGAGCAGCGCGATCAGCGTGCACAGCGCACCGAACGCGGCCGACAGCAACGGCACGCTCGCGCGCGTCCAGAACGTGCCGGTCGACACCGCGGCCGAGTGGATGTCGGCGAACGCATTGTCGATTTCGTCGATCAGAATCAGCAGCAGCGCAAACCCGCCGCCCGCTTGCGCGAGCGCGCCGGTCAGCAATGCATCGCCGCCGCCGGCAGCGAGCCCGTAGACCGCGCCGAGCGCATAGAACCAGATGTTCGCGATGCCATAGCCGTATAGCGTGCCGCGGAACGTCTCGCCGGCGCGGCGGCCGAAGCGCGTGTAGTCGGCGATCAGCGGCAGCCATGACAGCGGCATCGCGACCACGAGGTCGACCGCGCCGCCGAACGACATCTCGCCGGTGCCGGGACGACGCATCAGGTCCGCGAGATTGTGGCGCGCGAGCAGGTTCCACGTGAGCCACGCGGCGCCCGCGAGCAGCAGCCAGATCCCCCACTTGCGCAGAAAGCGCCGCACGAACGACAGCGGGCCGCTGATCGCGAGCAGCGTCGCGAGCACGCCGAAGATCACGGTCCACACGAGCGGCATCGACAGGCCGAACGCCTGTTTCGCGAGCGCATCGGCGGAATCGCGCATCACGATCACCTCGAACGAGCCCCAGCCGACCAGTTGCACCATGTTCAGCACGGCCGGCACCGACGCGCCGCGCACGCCGAGCGTCGGACGCAGCGACGACATCGCCGCGAGCCCGGTGTCGGTGCCGAGCACGCCCACGAGCGCGAGCAGCACGACGCCGATCACGCTGCCGAGCACGATCGCGACGAGCGCATGCGGCAGCGACAGCCCCGGCACCAGCAGCGCGCCCGCCTGGGCGACGAGTAGGCCGATGCCGAGCGAGAACCACAGCGCGAACGCGTCGCCGGTGCGAAACGCGCGGCGCGCGTCGGGCACCGGCGTGAGCGGCGCGTAGGTGGAGCCGGCGTTGCCGGCGACGGAATCTTGAGCCATCTGATGTTCGTTCCTGTTGGTGGTGCTGTGATTCTTTGCGTTGCCGGCGCCCCGGGTCGGCCATCGCCTGGCCGCCGTCACTGTCATAATGCAGGACGTTGCCCGCGTTCGTGCCTGTGTTTCCGGCCGGACGCGGGCTTTGCGCTTGTCCCGCGAGGCGCTGCTCCGAAGCGGTGCGTGCCCCGGAAAGCCGAGATTATCCCCAAAACGTCATGTTTGAAGAAACCCGTGCCAATGTTCCGCTTGCCGAACGCCTGCGGCCACGCAATATCGACGAAGTGATCGGCCAGTCGCATCTGCTCGGTCCGAACAAGCCGCTCAGGGTCGCGTTCGAATCGGGCGAGGCCCATTCGATGATCCTGTGGGGGCCGCCGGGCGTCGGCAAGACCACGCTCGCGCGGCTGATGGCCGATGCGTTTCACGCGCAGTTCATCGCGTTGTCGGCGGTGCTGTCGGGCGTGAAGGATATCCGCGAGGCGGTCGAAACCGCGCAGATCCATCGCGCGAACGGCCATCAGACGCTGGTGTTCGTCGACGAAGTGCATCGCTTCAACAAGAGCCAGCAAGACGCGTTCTTGCCGCACGTCGAGTCGGGCCTGTTCGTGTTCGTCGGCGCGACGACCGAGAATCCGTCGTTCGAGGTCAATAGCGCGTTGCTGTCGCGCGCCGCCGTCTACGTGCTGAAGAGCCTGACGGACGACGAACAGCGCGAGCTGCTCGAGCGCGCGCAGAAGGAGCTCGGCGGCCTCACCTTCACCGACGAAGCGCGCGCCGCGCTGATCGGTTCGGCCGACGGCGACGGCCGCAAGCTGCTGAACAACCTCGAGATCGTCGCGCGCGCGGCCGCACAGCAGAAGACCACCGAGATCGACGGCGCGTTATTGGGCAGCGCGCTCGCGGAGAATCTGCGCCGCTTCGACAAGGGCGGCGACGCCTTCTACGACCAGATCAGCGCGCTGCATAAATCCGTGCGCGGCAGCAACCCGGACGGCGCGCTGTACTGGTTCTGTCGCATGCTCGACGGCGGCGCGGACCCGCGCTATCTCGCGCGTCGCATCGTGCGCATGGCGTGGGAAGACATCGGCCTCGCGGACCCGCGCGCCGCGCGCATCACGCTCGACGCCGCCGAAACCTACGAGCGTCTCGGTTCGCCCGAAGGTGAGCTCGCGCTTGCGCAGGCGATCATCTATCTGGCGGTCGCGCCGAAATCGAATGCCGGGTACAACGCGTACAACGAGGCGCGGCGCTTCGTCGGCAAGGACCAGTCGCGCGCGGTGCCGGTGCATCTGCGCAACGCGCCGACGAAGCTGATGAAGGAACTCGGCTACGGCCACGACTACCGCTACGCGCACGACGAACCCGATGCGTACGCGGCCGGCGAAACCTATCTGCCCGACGGCATGCGCGAGCCGCATTGGTACGAGCCGACACCGCGTGGTCTCGAAGGCAAGATCGGCGAGAAGCTCGCGCGCCTTGGCGAACTCGATGCGCGGTGGCGCGCCGAGAACAAGCCGAAGAAGGCTTGAGGCGTTTCACCTTTGCCGGTGCGTTAAAATCGCGTTTTCATACAACGAACATCCGTCCCATCCCATGCTCGACATCCAGTTGCTGCGCAAAGACCTCGACGGCGTCGCAAAGCGCCTCGCCGACCGCGGCTATACCCTCGACGTCGCGGCCTTCACCGCGCTCGAAGCGGAACGCCGCGATACCCAGACCCGTACCGAAGAACTGCAGGCGCGTCGCAACAGCCTGTCCAAGCAGATCGGCGCGATGAAAGGACGCGGCGAAGACACGTCGGCGGTGATGGCCGAAGTCAGCGGCATCGGCGACGAGATGAAGGCGTCGGCGGTCAAGCTCGAAGACATCCAGAAGCGTCTGTCCGATCTGCTGCTCGACGTGCCGAATCTCGCGCACGAAAGCGTGCCGGTCGGCAACGACGAAGCCGGCAACGTCGAAGTGCGCCGCTGGGGCACGCCGCGCCAGTTCGACTTCGAGGTCAAGGATCACGTTGACGTCGGCACGCCGCTCGGCCTCGACTTCGAGACCGGCGCGAAGCTGTCGGGCGCGCGCTTCACGATGCTGCGCGGCCAGATTGCGCGGCTGCATCGCGCGCTCGCGCAGTTCATGATCGACACGCACACGCAGCAGCACGGCTATACCGAGATCTACACGCCGTACATCGTCAATCCCGACATCCTGTACGGCACGGGCCAGCTGCCGAAGTTCGCGGACGATATGTTCCGCGTCGAAAAGGGCGGCGGTGAACACACGGTCACGCAGTACCTGATCTCGACCTCGGAAATTTCGCTGACGAACACGGTGCGTGAGAGCATCGTCGAAGCGGACGCGCTGCCGATCAGGCTGACCGCGCACTCGCCGTGCTTCCGCTCGGAAGCGGGCTCGTATGGCCGCGACACGCGCGGCATGATCCGCCAGCATCAGTTCGACAAGGTCGAGATGGTGCAGGTCGTAGCGCCAGGCGCATCGTACGACGCGCTCGAGCAGATGGTCGGCCACGCGGAGGCGATTCTGCAAAAGCTCGAACTGCCGTATCGCGTGATCACGCTGTGCAGCGGCGACATGGGCTTTTCCGCAGCGAAGACCTACGACCTGGAAGTGTGGCTGCCCGCGCAGAACACCTATCGTGAGATTTCGAGTTGCTCGAATACCGAGTCGTTCCAGGCGCGACGCATGCAGGCACGCTTCCGCAACGCGCAGGGCAAGCCGGAGCTCGTGCATACGCTCAACGGCTCGGGTCTCGCGGTGGGCCGCACGCTCGTCGCGGTGCTCGAGAACTTCCAGAACGCCGATGGCTCGGTGACGGTGCCCACGGCACTGCGGCCTTACCTCGGCGGCGTCGAGCGGCTGCAAGTGCCGGCGGCCTGAGCGTCGCCGATGCGCGCGCAGGCGCGGTGTCGTCGCGTGTCCGACGATGGATGCCGCGAACGGCATCGGGGTCCCGCGAAAATTTTTTAGAAATTTTTTGGACGAGGGGGCTTGGAAAACTAATTCGAGCTGTTCTATAATCTTTTTCTCCCAAGCAACGGCCCGCTTGGATCCGACGATGCAGTAGCGAGTTGGAATACCCGGAAAGGTGGCAGAGTGGTCGAATGTACCTGACTCGAAATCAGGCGTACGGTTTCCCCGTACCGTGGGTTCGAATCCCACCCTTTCCGCCAAATTCTGAAACCCCTTGATTTCACCGAGATCAAGGGGTTTTTGCTTTGAGTTCTCGAATGGCTTTGCCAAGGCAATTCGAAATTATTCAAGCATCATTTCTATTTTGGCGAAATCCTTTGTTTCAATTTTTTACATAAGCCATTCGTTGCTCGTGGTCTTTTTCATCTCATTTCCATACAAATATCTTAAGTCATCCGTACTGCACTGTCCCCTAATTCATATACCGGACATATTCGGGCGTGGCTGTTATACGCTATAAGGGGTCGAAGTCAGAAAATTTGCGGGCGACCCGCCCCCCGATCGACTTCTGAAAGTGCGAATCTTCGCCGACCCCACAGATCTCCGCAAGATCTGCCCTTTTTTACAAATAAATACGATTTTTGATTGGGCTCGGTCATTCGTTCAGGGTACGATTTACGCCGTCAGAAGCTTTTACAGGAAGAATTTTCCTGAAAATGAAAGCTTCGGCAATTAATCAGTAAAACGTTTGCACCGCAAACGTTTGCGAACCAACGCGCACCCAGCCCTGTCAATCTGAACCACCGCGAGGACCACCTTCGCGCGCCTCGGTTCAATCGGACAACACAGACGTGCGTTATCGTTCGAACTACATCTCGACGAAGCTCGGCGAGTTCTATCAGAACCGCAAGACGCACAACATCCAGTCCGTCATGTATTACGTGCTCGACAGCGGCGACCAGACTTACGGCATCATGCTCAACGGTTCACCGCTGAATCCGTCTTACAGTGCTTTCCAAAGCTTCACGGCGGCCCATCCCGACAACTAGGCCGCGGGTCGACGCAAGCAGTTCCGCCCGTCCGCAGTCGATGCTGCCCGGTGTCAAGAGCGACGAGTCGCCGGGCCTGACGGCGGCGCCCAATCTTCCCTTCGGAGTATCGAGGCGGGGGTGCGGGCGCCTCATCCACCCCGAACCCCTCCATCACCTCCCTCAGCGCCCGCGCCTGATCCGCGGGTGACGCGGCCGCCGCCGCGCTTTTCTCGACGAGTGCCGCGTTCTGTTGCGTGACCTCGACCATTTGCGTGATCGCGATGCCCAGCTGCTGAATCCCATCGCTCTGTTCACGCGACACCTGCGCGATTTCACCGACGATGCTCGTCACGCGCGACGCGCGCGAGTTCGCTCGCCTATTCGGCAATGCTCGCGTTGAGCTGCACGATCGCGGTGAGCTGCTCCATCGCCGAGACCGTCTCGCCGAGCGAGGCAGCCTGCTTCTCGGTGCGCTGATTTAGTATGGAAAGCTGAACGATTGGCGTTGCCGGCTCGATGATCCTTCGAGTTCCTTTGCTCTTAAGTCGATGCGAGCGCCCAGGCCCGCAACGGGCCGCGCAAAAACTGTCATCCTGATTCGGGCGCGCGCCGCAGCAAGCCGCGACAGCGCCACCGCCGCTTCTCGCGCACCGCTTCGGCCGGTTTTCGAGGGGTCCACTGACGATCCTCTGTACAATTGCCCGAAATCGCCCAATCGAGCGGCGGTTGCGGGCCGCCGGGCTTTCGGGCGCGGCGGGTCATCTCGCGCTTGACCCGCGACTCACATCGACTGAATTCATGGCCATTACGTACAAGACTCCCGACGATATCGCGAAGCTGCGCATTGCGGGCCGCCTCGCGGCCGATGTGCTGGCAATGATCGGCGAGCACGTCAAGGCAGGCGTCTCCACCGACGACCTCGACGCGCTGTGCAACGACTACATCGTCCACACGCAAAAAGCGATTCCGGCCAATGTCGGCTATCTGGGCTTTCCGAAGACCGTCTGCACGTCGGTCAATCATGTCGTGTGTCACGGCATTCCGAATCGCAACGAGATCCTGAAGGACGGCGACATCCTCAACATCGACGTCGCGATCATCAAGGACGGCTATTTCGGCGACACGAGCCGCATGTATTGCGTCGGCCAGTCGAGCACGGTCGCGCGTGCGCTGATCGACACGACCTACGAGGCGATGGTCGCCGGCATCCGCGAGGTGAAGCCGGGCGCGACGCTCGGCGACGTCGGCCACGCGATCCAGAAGGTCGCGCAGCGCGAGGGCTTCTCGATCGTGCGCGACTACTGCGGGCACGGCATCGGCAAGGTCTATCACGAGGACCCGCAGGTGCTGCACTATGGGCAGCCGGGGCAGGGGGTGCGCCTGAAGCCGGGCATGGTCTTCACGATCGAGCCAATGATCAACGCGGGCCGCGCCGGCACGTCGGTACAGCGCGACGGCTGGACCGTGATCACGAAGGACCGCTCGCTGTCGGCGCAATGGGAGCACATGGTCGCCGTGACCGACGACGGCTATGAACTGCTGACGCCGTGGCCGGACGGCACGGGCGACTACGACGCGCCGTGAGCGGGACCGCATATTCTGGTCAATAATAAATTTGACTCGCCGGCCGGTTCGGTTAAAGCTACGCGTTAGGGTTTCCAGGGGTTTCGTCTGCATGAGTCCGTCATTGACCGTTCGCCGCATCACTGCTGATCAGGGCGCCGTTTTTCGCGAACTCCGCACGGCCTCGCTGCGGGAGGCGCCGTATGCCTTCGGCGCGACGCTCGAGGACGCGTTGTCGGCCGATGCCGCCAGTTTCGACGCGACCGCGGCGAATCACGCGGTTTCGCAGTCCGTCGGTGCATTCCTGCTCTATACCGAGGGTCATCCGGCCGGGCTGATCGAGGCGCATTTCGACGACACCGCGGCGCGGCGCGCGTTCGTCTGCGAGTTGTGGGTGGCGCCGGCCGTGCGCCATCTGCGCGGCGGCGAGCTGCTCGTCGATACCGCGAGCAGCTGGCTCGCGAATGCGGGCGCCACGGAAATCTACGCGTGGGTCGCCGACGCGAACCGCAACGCGATGCGCTTTTACGAAGCGCTGGGCTTTGGCCCGACCGGCGAGCACCGGCGCGTCGAGCGCGCACCCGAGCAGGTCGAAAGTCTGCTGGTGCGGCACGTGCCGACCACTTCGCAGGTGTTACAGCAGTGATCGCCCAAGCGGCGCGTCGCGCGCGCCGCTCGTCTTCGCCGTCCCTTCATCACGGTCTTTTTCCCGCCAGCGTTTCTTTCGCACCGTCGCGCGTCGATCGCATCGACGACACGCGTTGCGCTCGCGCGCGCGAGTACCGATTCTCCCGGGAAAAATAGTGGCCGCGCGCTTGTACGCCTGTAAAATACGCAAAATTTTTCGCCGAACGCTATGTCGCCCAAGAAATCGCCCTTTTTCGAACTGCGCAGCGGCTCTGTCGACACGCTGATGTTCGTGGTCAAAACGACCGACCTCGATGCGATGCGTGCCGAGCTGACGCGACGCTTCGAGGCGACCCCCGAATTCTTCGCTAACGACGTCGTCGCGATCGACGTGCGGCGTCTCGCCGGCAACGAACGCGTGCCGCTCGCCGACATCGCGCAACTGCTCGACAGCGTGCGCATGCGTCCGGTCGGCGTGGTCGCGAATGCGGAGCAACAGTGGGCGACGGAGTCGGGATTGCCGTTGCTCGAAGCGCGCGATCGCCGCGGCGCGCCGGCGAAGCAGGCCGATGAGGACAGCACGGCGAGCGCGGCAGACGCGACAGCAGGCACCGAGGCAAGCGCGGGCACGAGCGCGTCCGCCAGCTCTGCATCCGCAACCGCCAGCGCGGCCACGGGCACGGCCGCTGCCGCCGCCGTCGAACCCACGCCCGCCGCCGAGCCGGTGCGTCTTGCCACGTCGCCGCAAACGATGGTGGTCGACAAGCCGTTGCGCTCGGGTCAGCGTATTTACGCAAAAGGCGATCTGGTCGTGCTCGGTCTGGTCAGCTACGGCGCCGAGGTGATCGCGGAAGGCAACATCCACATTTACGCGCCGCTGCGCGGCCGGGCGTTGGCCGGCGTGCAGGGCAATCACGACGCGCGCATCTTCTGCACGTGTCTCGAACCGGAACTGATCTCGATCGCGGGCATCTATCGAACGACCGAGAACCCGCTGCCGGCCGACGTGCTCGGCAAGCCGGTGCAGATCTGGCTCGAAGAAGAAAAGCTGATGATCGAACCGCTGCGGCTCACGTAAAGCGCCGCGAAACGCGCCCTGCCCCGAGCGATTGCGGCACGCGGCGTTTCACGGCGAGGCGGGCCGCGCACCAATTGACGCATTTGACGAACACAAGGTAAGGGTAATGGCAAAAATCATTGTGGTGACTTCGGGCAAGGGTGGCGTGGGCAAGACGACCACGAGCGCGAGCTTTGCGTCGGCCCTCGCGTTGCGCGGCAGCAAGACCGCCGTGATCGACTTCGACGTCGGCCTGCGCAACCTCGACCTCATCATGGGCTGCGAGCGCCGCGTCGTGTACGACCTGATCAACGTGATCCAGGGCGAAGCGAATCTGAATCAGGCGCTGATCAAAGACAAGAAATGCGAGAACCTGTTCATCCTCCCGGCCTCGCAAACGCGCGATAAAGACGCGCTGACGATGGAAGGTGTCGAGAAGGTCATCAACGATCTGATCGCGATGGACTTCGAATACATCGTCTGCGATTCGCCGGCCGGTATCGAGTCGGGCGCGCTGCTTGCGATGCACTTCGCCGACGAAGCGCTGATCGTGACGAACCCGGAAGTGTCGTCGGTGCGCGACTCCGATCGCATTCTCGGCATCCTGTCGTCGAAGACCAAGCGCGCGATCGAAGGCAAGGAACCGATCAAGGAGCACCTGCTGATCACCCGCTACAACCCGAAGCGTGTCAGCGAAGGCGAAATGCTGTCGTTGACCGACATCCAGGAAATTCTGCGCATCGATCTGATCGGCGTGATTCCGGAATCGGAAGCGGTGCTGCACGCGTCGAACCAGGGTCTGCCGGCCGTGCATATGGACGGCACCGATGTGGCCGAAGCCTATAAGGACGTCGTGTCGCGTTTCCTCGGCGAGCAGAAATCGCTTCGCTTTGTCGATTACCAGAAGCCCGGGCTGCTGCAGCGCCTCTTCGGCACCAAGTAAGGGGAGCGCACGTCATGTCGATTCTTTCGTTTTTGCTGGGCGAGAAAAAGAAGTCCGCGTCGGTAGCGAAGGAACGCCTGCAGTTGATCATCGCGCACGAGCGCGCCGGCGGCCATGCGCCCGCCGATTATCTGCCTGCGTTGCAACGCGAACTGGTGGCCGTGATCTCGAAGTACGTGAAGATTTCCGACGACGACATACGCGTGAGTCTCGAGCGTCAGGACGATCTCGAAGTGCTTGAAGTCAAGATCGAAATACCCCAGGCCTGAGCTTCGGATGGACCGCGGTCCGTCTCGCATCATGTGCAGGACGTCGCATGGCGTCGCGTCGGAGCGACGTGATGCGTTGCGGCGTTCGGCTCGTCCTCTGGCTTCTGTCTGAAGCCGTCTCTTCGCATCTCCACGGCGCTCGCCATTTCCCGGTCGAAATGAACCGTTGCACTCCAGCGGTGCCGTTACCCCGCGCAACGTCAGCCTCGCGTCGCCCTCACGCATCTACTGACGCGGCGAGTCGGCGGTATCCGTCGTGATGTCGTCTGCGGCATCGTCGGCGCTCGGCTCGCCGTCCTCGCTTTCCGCTTCCGGCACCTCGACCTCGGGCACTTCCGGCACTGGCGCAGGCATGGGCTGCGGCAGCGGCGCCACGTAGCGCTCGGCGAGCGACTCATAGAGCGGCGGCGCGAACAGGCGGGACACTCGGCTCGCGATCAACGCGGTGGCCATCAGCGAAATCACGAGCGCGTGGCCGTCGATCATCTCCATCACGATCACGAACGAAGTGATCGGCGACTGCGTGACCGCGGCCAGATAGCCGACCATCGCGAGCGCGATCAGCATCGGCAATTGCATCGAATCGAACACCATGTGCAGCAGATTGCCGAAGCCCGCGCCGATCGACAGCGACGGCGCGAAGATGCCGCCCGGAATGCCCGGCAGGTATGAGCCGACCATCGCGATCATCTTCAGGAACGGATAGAACACCGACAACTGCTCGTGTCCCTCGAGCAGGCCGCGCGCTTCCGTATAGCCGCTGCCGAACGTCGTGCCGCCCGAGATCACGCCGACCACCGCGATCGCGAAGCCGCACAGCGCGGCGAACACAACCGGCCGCTCGCCGTGCAACTGACGCAGCGGCTCCGGAATCCAGCGCGCGGTATTGAGCAGCAGCCAGCCGAAGATACCGCCTGCGATTCCCGTGACGATCGCGGTGAGCACCACCGCGACGGCGAGCAGATCAGGGAAATGCGCGCCGATCTGGATCGTGCCGAAATACGTGTAGTTGCCGTTCAGGCCCAGTGCGACGACACCCGCGATGATGATCGCCGTGATCAGCACGCCACTTGTGCGCGCCTCGAAGCTGCGCGTCAATTCCTCGATTGCGAATACGACGCCCGCGAGCGGTGTATTGAACGCCGCCGACAAACCCGCTGCCGCGCCCGCCAACGCGAGCTGCCGTTCGATCTGCGCATTCGAGCGCGGATAGAACCGGCGCAGATTGAACATCAGCGCGGCGCCGACCTGCACGGTCGGTCCTTCACGGCCGATCGTAAAGCCGCCGAGAATCGCGAGAAACGACACGCCGATTTTGCCGAGCAGAATTCGCAGCGACAGCAGCCGCGTGCCGTATCCGCGCTGTTTCATGTGCAGCGTCGCGATCACCTGCGGGATGCCGCTGCCCTCGGAGCCGCGAAAGAACTTGCGCGTGAGCCAGACCGCGAGTGCGGCGACCGCGGGCGTGATCACGAGCGGCGCCCACACATACCGCTGCCGGACATCGAGAAACGCGTCATACCCCCAGTCGATCAGACGCGCGTACAGCACCGCGACCAGGCCGACGGCGATGGCACCGAGCCAGAAGATGCCGTATTGCCGCCACAGGCGTTTTGCGTGACGCATGACAGCGGGCGAACGGGAAGGGAAGGGCCGGGACATGAATTAGATTCGTGCAAAGGGCCAAGTATAAAGCGTGCGGGATCGACCACAACACGTGAAAGATGTTTGAAATAATGAAGTGAAGTGAAGTGAATCATCAGGCGGATATTTTTTTTGCTGTAACGTGCCGTATTGAGAATCGGACCGTGCGCAACGGCCATTTGGCGGGATCGGTAAAACGTCAGCTAGAATAGTTTCAATTTCGAATAACGAACAGACCCTCAATGAAGCGAATACTTATTGTCAAGGTCACTTCACTAGGCGATATCGTGCAGGCGTTGCCAGTCGTCGCCGACATCAAACGCGCATTTCCTGGCGTTCAGGTGGATTGGGCGGCGGACGAAGCATTCGCGCAAGTCGTGCATTGGAGCCAGGGCGTCGATCGCGTGCTGTGCGCGCCGCTGCGCCGCTTCAAGAAGGCGCGTCGCTGGAGTGATCTGAAGGCGATCTGGGCATCCATCGCCGAGCTGCGCGCGTATCGCTACGACTACATCATCGACATCCACGGCGTCTACAAGAGCGCGATCATCGCCTTCCTCGCGCGCTCATCGCGGCGCATCGGCTATCAATCCCTGGATCTGGGCGAGCGTGGCGCGGCGTTCGCCTACACCGGGCGTTTCGGCCCACGTCCGCAAGGCAGCGCGTGGCACGGCATGCGCATCAGCGCCAGCGAGGCGCTCGGCTACGAAGTGGAAGGACCGCCCATCTACGACCTGCAGCTACCCGAAACCGTCCCGCAGCCGTTCGCGACGCAAGACGCGCCTGTCGCGGCGCTCTTTCACGCCACCTCGAAAGCAGACAAGAAATGGCCGCTCACGCACTGGGCGGCGCTTGGACGCGAGTTGAGCGAGCGCGGTTTTCGTGTGGTGCTGCCGTGGGGTTCGGACGGTGAGCTTGCCGAAGCCGGGCAGATCGCCGCGCAGGTGCCAGGCGCGACCGTGCTGCCGCCATTGAGTGTGACCGAAGTTGCGCAGATGATCGGCGCGTGCGCGCTCGTGGTCGGTACCGATACGGGTTTCGTGCACCTCGCGCATGCGCTGCAGAAGCGCACCGTGATGATCTTCGTCGCGACGTCGCCATCGCATTGCGGCGTCGAGGCGCCGTATCGCTCGACCTCGATCGGCGACGGCGACTCGGTGCCGCCGATCAGCGCGGCGCTCGAAGCGATCGACTACGTGTACGCGGCAGAGCCGGTGCTCGCGATGCAGCAAGGATCTGCCGCCGCCTGAGTTCGTTCGTGCGCTCGCGCAATCGTTTGCGCAAAAGAAAAGAGGCGCGATGCGTAGTCCACCCTTGCTGGCGGGGACTGCATCGTCGCGCCTCAAAGAACGCCCGTGTCGGGGAACAGCGGGCGGAGAGGAATCGATTACACGTCTGTTAAAACTGTCGCTTTTCGTTGGACGCCGAAGCGTCCGATGCGCGGACGCGGGGGCGGCAAGCTGATACGCCGCGGTGCGTCGAGGCTCGCACGGCGCGCGTTGAACCGCTCGATTGCGGCGACGCCGGCGCGGCCAGCAAGGTTTCTATCGCGACAGTGCGCTCAACGGAGTATAGGCGGTGTTTTCCGCCATGGTGGCGCGATCTGGCGGCAGCGGGGCGGTCGATCGAACGCGCCGATCCAGCGCGCCGGTCCTGTAACAGCTCGGTGATGTTCCCTTACAAATGGCAACGTTCGCTGCGGCGCGCGTCGTGTCCAATCGGGTCATTCGGGGTTTGCGCTCGAATCAATCTGACTCGATGGAGAACAACATGAAACGCTTGATCCTGACTCTCGTGGCCGGCACGCTGCTCGCATCGGCACTCGGCGGCTGCGTTATCGCGCCGGCGCCGGGCTATTACTACGGCGGTGGCTACTACCATCACGGCTACTACTACCGCTAAGCCGCGCGCCGTGCTCAGGCCCGGAGCACCAGCCTCAGGCGACCAGCATTTCGAACGCGACCACCGCGGCAATGGCCGCGGCGTTCGCGGCCAGCGCCTCGACGACGATGGATTTCCATGTCGTCGGACGGAAGCGCAGCGCGAGCAGCAGCGAGCCGAGCAAGGCCAGCGCGATGATCGTCACGATATCGGCATTGTGAAGATGGACGTTCATGCGGATCTCCCCGTTTTTTATAGGGTTATGTCAGGGAGTATAGGCAAGTCAAAAGGACGCGCAAGGCGGGGGTTTTACCCGGGCCGGGCCGCGGAAACAGCGAGGAAATAATGCTCTCTGCCTGCTGCCGCAGACGCGTAAAAACTGCGCGGGTGCAGCATCGATCGAACCTCGGCAAACGCGCATCGACGAAAGCGTTGTTCCGTCGATGCGCGTTGCATCATTTCATCAAACTCTCATCACGCGTCTCGCGCATGCACAGCACGCCGACAAGGCTCACGGTCGCGGCGACCGACACGTACGCGCCGACCCACGCCAAGCCGCCGTGCGCGGCGAGCACCTGCGCGATATATGGTGCGACCGACGCGCCGAGAATCCCGCCGAGGTTGTACGCGACGCCGGCGCCCGTATAGCGCACGTTGGTCGGAAACAGTTCCGGCAGCAGCGCGCCCATCGGCGCGAAGGTCACGCCCATCAGGAACAGCTGGATCACGAGAAACAGCAGCACGAGCAACGGCTCGCCGCTGCCGAGCAGCGGCGCCATCGTGAAGCCCGACAGGATCGCCGCGATGATGCCGACGATCAGCACCGGCTTACGCCCGAAGCGATCGCTCGCACGGGCCGACAGCGGCGTCGCGATTGCCATGAACACGACCGCGATGCACAGCAGGCCGAGGAACGTCTGCCGCGGAATATGCAGCGACCCGACGCCGTACGACAGCGAGAACGTCGTCGCGTTGTAGAACAGCGTGTAGCAGACCACCATCGCGAGCGCGCCGAGCACGGTCGGCCGCCAGTGCTGCGAGAACAGCGTCGCGATCGGCACGCGCACGCGCTCCTTGCGCTCGATCGCTACCTGGAACGCGGGCGTTTCGGCAATCTTCAGCCGCACGTACAGCCCGAGCGCGACGAGCACCGAGCTGACGATGAACG
This sequence comes from Paraburkholderia sp. 35.1, assembly GCF_050436525.1. Lineage (NCBI taxonomy): Bacteria > Pseudomonadati > Pseudomonadota > Betaproteobacteria > Burkholderiales > Burkholderiaceae > Paraburkholderia > Paraburkholderia sp. 35.1. Next base: position 2,774,193 of record NZ_JBNDMJ010000003.1, read on the forward strand.
GCACGCGCCAGCCCCAGCTGCGGAACTGCTCGTCGGAGAGCGACATTGCGAGCGCGAAGAACAGGCCGTTGGACGCGAGAAAGCCGATCGAGGGCCCGAGTTGCGGGAACATGCCGAACCAGCCGCGTTTGCCGGCCGGCGCGTTTTCGGTGGCGAGCAGCGCGGCGCCGCCCCATTCGCCGCCGAGGCCGATACCCTGGCCGAAACGCAGCACGCACAGCAGGATCGGCGCGAGGCTGCCGATCGCGTCGTAGCCCGGCACGAAGCCGATCAGCGTGGTCGACAGGCCCATCACGAGCAGCGACGCAACCAGAGTCGATTTGCGGCCGATGCGGTCGCCGAAGTGGCCGAACAGGAACGAGCCGATCGGTCGCGCGACGAACGCGATGCCAAACGTGACGAACGCCGACAGCGCCTGCGCGGTGGCCGAACCATGCGGGAAGAATACCGGTCCGATCACGAGCGCCGCGGCGGTCGCGTAGACATAGAAATCATAGAACTCGATCGCGGTGCCGATGAAGCTCGCGAAGATGATCCGCGCCCTACTGTTTTGCCCGCTTGCGGGATGAGCGGCGGAAATCGGCGAAGTGGACATGCAGGGTCTCCAATTGTATGAGGCCGCGGCGCGCTGAGCCGTGCGTCGCAGACAGGCGGCGCGCAAGGGCGGCATCCTCGTTGAGGTATAGGTTTGGGCGCCGCACGCGGGGTGGCGGTGCGGCACTGCAGTCGGCTCATGCGCCGCGCCGGCGGGTGTGCGGACGGCGTGAGCCATGCCGGAAGGCTCCGGCGCGGGGAATCGGAAAATTATAGCGAGCGCGCTCGTCGCGCAGCAATGGCGGCGCAAGCTTGCGCGGCAACGAGGTTGCTTTATGAGTTATGCGCGATGACTCGAGTAGCTCGCGCGTGGCCGACCCATGCGCGGCTGCGCTGGGCGGTGCGTGTCAGCGCACGCGCCAACCGCGCTCAGTCGTACGTTTCCGCTTGCGGCGAGGCGAGCTCGCGCAGCTGGAATTTGCCGTTGTCGTTGAACAGCCAGTCTTCGAACAGCTCGAGCTGGCCGCGGCCATTCAGCAGCTTGCCGGGCGGTTGCGGCAGCGGCGCCGAGCGGCGCAGCGTCGCGAGCGCGGTGCTTTCGGCTTCGTCGTCGCCGTTCGTGCGATACACCGACGACTCGACGATGTGTCCATAACGATCGACCGTGAACGACACCACCACCAGCGAGCGCAGCATCGGCTGAGGCCTGCCCTGGAGCACATACGACGGATTGCGCTCGACGATCCGTCGTGCGACCGCGTCGCGATATTGATCGAGCGTCGCGCTGTTGATCGCGGCCACCGGTGTGCTGACGGTTTCGTGCGGCGTCAGCGGTGTGATCGTGCAACCGGCCACGGCGACAACACCGAGCGCGGCGAGCGATAGCCGATGCATGCGAGCGGCCGTGAAGGAGCGCAGAGCCACACGGTGAGAAACAGGAGGGGGAGAAGTGCGAGAGAGCATCGTCGACGAACCGCGAGGAGAACCTGATTGAATGGTAGTCAAAAACCGTCGGGATTCAATTGGCGTTCGCCCGCCGGATGTCATCGTGCGTGCCCCGCTGAGGTGCTTTGCTTTCCGCTGTAATGGCCGGAAATGTGCGCGCATTGGTCGGCGAGCGAAACCCGCCTACACTCTGATGGCCTCTTGCTGAGGCATCGGTGGAAGTCTTTTCAGCCCGCTTCTGGCGGGCTTTCTTTTTCCTTCGATTCGCCATTCACACGCGGCAATAAAAAAGGCGAACCCGCCAAACGGGCCCGCCTTTTCGATCCCGGTTCAACCAGCCACGCCGCAAGCTGAGGCTCACGGCGCTGCCCAGGCGTCGATTACTTCAACGTCGCACGCGCCGCTTTCACCGCGGCCAGCACCTGCTCGGGCGCGGTGCCGCCCGGATGATTGCGGCTCGCCACCGAGCCCTCGAGCGTCAGATACGAGAACACGTCGTCGCCGATCAGATGCGCGACGTTCGGCAGTTCGCCGCGCATTTCGTCGAGCGTCAGGTCCGCGAGATCGCAGCCGCGATCGGCGCACACGCGCACCGCGAGCGCGACTGCTTCGTGCGCGTCGCGGAACGGCAGGCCGCGCTTGACGAGATAGTCGGCGAGGTCCGTCGCGGTCGAGAAGCCTTGCAGCGCGGCGTCGCGCATCGCCTGCGGCTTGACCGTGATGCCGGCGACCATTTCGGCGAAGATGCGCAGCGTGTCGGCGACCGTATCGACGGTGTCGAACAGCGGCTCCTTGTCTTCCTGGTTGTCCTTGTTGTACGCGAGCGGTTGGCCCTTCATCAGCGTGAGCAGCGCCATCAGATGGCCGTTCACGCGGCCGGTCTTGCCGCGCGCGAGTTCGGGCACGTCCGGGTTCTTCTTCTGCGGCATGATCGACGAGCCGGTGCAGAAACGGTCGGCCAGATCGATGAAGCCGACGCGCGGGCTCATCCACAGCACCAGTTCTTCGGAGAAGCGCGACACGTGCGTCATGACGAGCGCGGAGGCGGCCGTGAATTCGATCGCGAAGTCGCGGTCGGAGACTGCGTCGAGCGAGTTCGCGCAGATGCCGTCGAAGCCGAGCGTCTTCGCCACGGCGTGACGGTCGATCGGATAGCTGGTGCCGGCGAGCGCGGCCGCGCCGAGCGGCAGACGGTTCACGCGCTTGCGGCAGTCGATCATGCGCTCGGCGTCGCGCGAGAACATTTCGACGTACGCGAGCAGATGGTGGCCGAACGTGACGGGCTGCGCGACCTGCAGGTGCGTGAAGCCCGGCATGATGGTCGCGGCGTTCTTCTCCGCGATCTCGAGCAGCGCCACGCGCAGTTCGGTGAGCAGCTCGCCGATGCGGTCGATCTCGCCGCGCAGCCACAGGCGGATGTCGGTCGCAACCTGGTCGTTGCGTGAGCGGCCGGTGTGGAGGCGCTTGCCGGCGTCGCCGATCAGCGCGGTCAGGCGCGCTTCGATGTTCAGGTGCACGTCTTCGAGATCGAGCTGCCATTCGAACTCGCCGCGCTCGATTTCACCTTTGATCTGCGCCATGCCGCGCTGGATCGCGGCGAGGTCGTCGGCGGAAATGATCTTCTGCGCGGCGAGCATCGACGCGTGCGCGAGCGACCCTTCGATGTCGACGAACGCCAGACGCTTGTCGAAGAAAACCGACGACGTGTAGCGTTTGACGAGTTCCGACATCGGCTCCGAGAAGCGAGCCGACCAGGCTTCGCCTTTTTTGTGCAGTTGGGACGTCATGGTGTTGGGCGGTAAAAACGAGCGGTGAAGAGGCTGGCAACGCGAGTGCGCGAATCGTGCAGAAGCGCCGCCGCAGCGAAGAAAGACGAAGATTTTAACACCGGGTGAGGGCGGCCAAAGCGCTGCCGCGCCCATCGCGGGCCTATTCGCGCACCAGCACCACGAGCTTCAGATCCTCGCGATGCGCGGGCTTGAACGTGATCTGGTCACAAACGATGCGCCCGTCGCGCGGATGGTTGAACTCGCGCCTGCCACCTTCGCGGCCGCCGACGTCCTGGGAGGCCCAGTAGCGTGCGAACTCGTCGCTCGCGGCCGAGAGCGAATCGATCAGCCCACGTGTGGGCGCATCGTTCAGATGGCGGATCGAGTCGGCGCGGAATTCGGCGGCGAGCCGCCGCGCGCGCGTTTCCCAATCGACGATCAACGCGCGCGCGGCCGGCTCGGTGAACGTGTAGCGCAGCAGGTTGCGGTCGTGCGCGCCGTCGAGCCAGCCGACGAACAGATCGGCCGCACGCTCGTTCCACGCAAGCGCATTCCACTGCCGGTCGAGCACGTAGGCGGGCGTGTCGATGAGCTGCACGGTTTGCAGCAGCGTGGCGGGCGCATCGGCGGCGGCCGGGTCGGGCTCGGCCGGATCGCGTTGCGCGGCCAGTTCGAACAGATACGCGCGCTCGGCGCGCGACAGCTGCAACGCGACCGCGATGCGCGCGAGCGCATCGGCGGAAGCGGACACTGGCCGGCCCTGCTCGATCCACGTGTACCAGGTCGGGCTCACGCCGCACAGTTGCGCGACTTCCTCGCGCCGCAGACCGGGCGTGCGGCGACGCGGCCCCGGCGGCAGCCCGACCGCCTGCGGCGACAGCCGCTCGCGATGAGCGCGGATGAAGTCGCCGAGCGCGCGGGCCGGGGTGGCGTCGAGCGGCGGCGGGTGATCGGCGGAAGACGGCGTCGTCATGCTATCGGCTGCGCGTGGAGGGGGTAATAGAGATACCAGAATAATTGCCGAACTTGTACTGGTACATGGCGGGCTCTATTGTAGCGGCTGGATTCGCGCAATGAGAAAAGCCGGGTGTGACCTGCGCTGGCCACACCCGGCTTTTGTCCGCCAATGCGGCAACCTCAACCGGTATTGCGCAACCCCGCCGCGATCCCGTTGATGCTCAAATGAATGCCGCGCCGCACGCGCGCATTCGTGTCGCCCGCGCGATAGCGTTTGAGCAGTTCGACCTGCAGGTGATTGAGCGGATCGAGGTACGGAAAGCGATTCTTGATCGAGCGCGCGAGCAGCGGATTCTCGGCGAGCCGGTCGCTCTTGCCGGTGATCTCCGACAACACCTTCGACGTGCGTTCCCACTCGGCGACGATGCGCTCGAACACATGCTTGCGCAGCTTCTTGTCGGTCACGAGCGCGGCATAACGCGACGCGACCGCGAGGTCGGTCTTCGCGATGACCATGTCCATGTTCGACATCAGGTTCGAAAAGAACGGCCAGCTCTTGTGCATCTTCTGCAGCAGCGCGAGACGGCGCGCGCGTTCGGCGTCGGACGGCGCGCTGTCGAGGTGCTCGGCGACCGCGCTGCCGAAGCCGTACCAGCCGGTCAGCAGCAGCCGGCATTGACCCCACGAGAAGCCCCACGGAATCGCGCGCAGATCCTCGATCTTGCGTTGCTTCGGATCCTGCAGCTTGCGCGACGCGGGGCGGCTGCCTATGTTCAGCTCGGCGATCTCCGCGATCGGTGTGGACTCGAAGAAATACTCCTTGAAGCCCGGCGTTTCGTAGACGAGCGCGCGATACGCGGCCATCGCCGTATCGGACAGCTGCTGCATCGTTTCCTCGTACACCGGCAGCTCGGCCAACGTGTGGTCGTGCGGCAGCAGCGACGCTTCGAGCGTCGCGGCCACGACGGTTTCCAGATTGCGCCGGCCGATTTCCGGATTCGCGAACTTGCTCGCGATCACTTCGCCCTGCTCGGTCAAACGGATCTGACCGTCGACGGTGCCCGGCGGCTGCGACAGGATCGCCTGGTAGGTCGGGCCGCCGCCGCGCCCGACGGTGCCGCCGCGCCCATGGAACAGACGCAGCGTCACGCCGCGGTCGTTGAACAGCGACACGAGCGCAAGCTCCGCGCGATACAGCTCCCAGTTCGACGTCAGGAAGCCGCCGTCCTTGTTGCTGTCCGAGTAGCCGAGCATCACTTCCTGCTCGTTGCCCTGATGTTCGATCAGCGCGCGAATGCCCGGCAGCGCGATCAGATCGCGCATGATGTGCGGCGCGTTGCGCAGGTCGGGGATCGTCTCGAACAGCGGGATCACCATCAGGCCGGCGCGCGCGGGGTCGTGCTCGTGGCCGAGGCGTCCGCGCAACAGGCCGGTTTCCTTCTGCAGCAGCATCACCTCGACCAGGTCGGTAACGGTCTCCGTGTGCGAAATGATGTAGTTGCGCACCGCGCGCGCGCCGAACTTCTCGCGCGTCATGCGCGCTTCCTCGAGCACCGCGAGTTCGCTTTTCACGAGCTCGGAGTAGTCGGCGGAGGGCACGCGCAGCGCGCGCGGCTGCGCGAGTTCGGCGAGCAGCACGGTCAGCTTGTCGGCTTCCGGCAACGCCGCGTAATCGTCCTCGACACCGGCGCGCTTGAGCAGCTCGGCGATCACCGCTTCGTGGATGTCGGAGCTTTGCCGCAGATCGATGCTCGCGAGATGGAAGCCGAACACTTCGGCCGCGCGCGCGAGCGGCGCGAGACGCGGCGCGGCGAGCGGCGCGCCGTGATGCTCGGCGAGCGAATCCATCAGCACGTGGAGGTCGCGCACGAAGTCGGCGGCGTCGTCGTAGGGGATCGCGCGGACCGGCGCGACGCCGCGGCCGGCGCTGCGCAGCGGCACGCTGCCTTCGCCGAGGCGCACGCGCGCGCTTGCCGCGAGCCGCGTGTAGATGCCGATCAGCGCGCGACGATACGGCTCGTCGGTGCGATGCGGCGAATGGTCGGGCGAGATGGCCGCGAGCTCATTCAGCGCATCGCTCGCGCCGACGAGCACATTCGACATCGATAGCTCCTCGCCGAGCTTGTGCACCTGCTCCAGGTAGTGCTCGAAGATCACCGCGGCCTGACGCGTGATCGCATTTTCGAGCGTTTCGGCGGTGACGTTCGGATTGCCGTCGCGATCGCCGCCGATCCAGCTGCCCATCTGGAAGAACGGCGGCAGGCGCGCTTCGAGACCATGCTCCTTCAGCGCCTCCTCGATGTCGGCGTACAGCGCCGGCAGTTCTTCGAGGAAGGTGCTGCGGTAGTACGACAACGCGTTTTCGATTTCGTCGGCGACCGTCAGACGCGAGTCGCGCAGCATGCGCGTTTGCCACAGCGACGTGACGCGCGCGCGCAGCATCGCTTCGTTGTGCGCTCGCTCGCGGTTCGTCAGCGGCTGGTCGCGCTCGGCGAGCAGCCGCGCGATGTCGTGCTGCGCGTCGAGAATGCTCTTGCGCTGCACTTCGGTCGGGTGCGCGGTCAGCACCGGCATGATCAGCGCGTCGTCGAAAAACCGCTGCAGCACCGGTGTCGCGGCGGCACCAGCCGCGGCGAGCCGCTCGAGCGCATGGGCGATCGTGCCCGGCTGCGAGGCCGAGCCCGCGAGCGCGTGAATCCGGTGACGGCGGTTGCGGTGACGGTCCTCGGCGATGTTCGCGAGATGCGAAAAGTAGCTGAACGCGCGCACGACGCTGACGGTTTGCTCGGGCGTCAGCGTGCGCAGCTTCTTGTCGAGCGTCTGCGCGGCGGCGCTGTCGTCTTCGCGACGAAAACGCACTGCCGTCTGCCGGATCGTCTCGACGATGTCGAACACCGCCTCGCCTTCCTGCTCGCGCAGCACGTCGCCGAGCAGACGCCCGAGATAGCGGATGTCCTGGAACAGCGGGTGGTCCTTGTCCTCGCGCGTGCGGCCGCCGCTCTTCGCGGTGGTCGCGGCGGCGGACTGAGCCGGCGGCAGGTCCTTCGGTTTCGACGGTTTCGCGGCGCGCGGGGGTGTTGCGTCGCCATCGACCTTGGTCTTGGCCGGCTTGCGCGCGGTGGCCGACGTCGCGGCCTGTTCAGCCTTGCTGGCCTTGCCGGCTTTCGACGCCTTTTGCGCCTTGTCCTGCTTGACGGGCACCGAGGTCTGCGCGGCCTTCGGGGCTTTGGTGGCGCGAGCGGCGAGGGCGCGGCGCCTGGCGCGCTGGTCGGCGCGCGTGTCGCCATGTTGACCGACGCTCGACGATATGGCGTGCGCGGCAACGTCGGACAGGGCGTCAGGCGCCGCGGCGTCGGCCGGGCGAGCGGTGGGCGAGGCAGTGTTGCGGCGGGCGGGGCGCGCCGATCCGGAAGACGTCACGATGAGTTTCCTCGGGGAAGCCAGGGTCTGTTGATTGATGAACTGCGACTGCGGAACTGCAACCAGCAAGTGCAACGTGAACTGCGTGCAATAGGGACTACGCAACGGACTACAAGACGGACTGCTAGTGCAACTGCAACGGAGACTTGAAACGGCGACTGTACACGGCGATTGCTCGACCCACTGGAAGCGGGGCCCGCGCGTGCCGCACCGCGTACGCGGAACGACACGAGCGCTGCCGAATCGCGACGCCGACGAGGGAGAAAGGAGCCACGGGCTGCCAGCCCGCGCTGGGACCGAACACGCGGCAGGCATTGCCTCAGCATGTTCGCCGCATTGCATCATCCCGCATGCCGCCGCGCAGTGCGCGAACGACCGTACGTGACAACGCGGAATGGGGACCTTCGCGCATGGCGCGAAGCCCGTCTCCTCCGTCGATGCCGCTTGCGCACGGCGCTTCGCCGTGCCTTGGAACCAAAGGGCGCGAACGAGGGCGCGTGCTAACATTGATTGTTATTCCATCCCGACATCCAGCAGCAAGTTAATGAACACCGAGACGTTTTCCACGCCACCCCACACGCTTGTGATTGCGTCGCGAGAGAGCCGCCTTGCCATGTGGCAAGCCGAGCATGTGCGATGTGCGCTGCACAAATTATATCCATCTTGTGACGTAAAAATCCTCGGAATGACGACACGCGGTGATCAGATTCTCGATCGCACGCTGTCGAAGGTGGGTGGCAAGGGGCTCTTCGTGAAGGAGCTCGAAGCCGCGCTCGCCGATGGCCGCGCCGACCTCGCGGTGCATTCGCTGAAAGACGTGCCGATGGAGTTGCCGGCCGGCTTCACTCTGTCCACCATCATGGAGCGCGAGGACCCACGCGACGCGTTCGTGTCCAATCAGTACGACTCGCTCGCCGCGCTGCCGGCCGGTGCCGTGGTCGGCACCTCGAGTCTGCGGCGTGAGGCGATGCTGCGCATGCGCTATGCGCATCTCGACGTGCGGCCGTTGCGCGGCAATCTCGATACCCGACTCGCCAAGCTCGATCGCGGCGATTACGCGGCGATCATTCTGGCCGCGGCCGGGCTGAAGCGGCTGGGTCTCGCCGATCGCATCCGCGCGCTGCTCGATCCCGAGGACAGTCTGCCCGCGGCGGGCCAGGGCGCGCTCGGCATCGAGATTCGCGCCGATCGCGCGGACCTCGCCGCATGGCTCGCGCCGCTGCATCATCCGCACACGGCGGCGGCCGTCGAAGCGGAGCGCATGGTATCGCGCGTGCTCGGCGGCAGCTGCGAGGTGCCGCTCGCGGCCTACGCAACCTGGGGCGATGGCGCGCTGCATCTGCGCGGCATCGTCGCGACGCCGGACGGCCAGCGCGTGCTGAGCGCGCAGGCGTCGGCGCCGGCGCCCACCGTCGAGCGCGCGCTCGCGCTCGGCGAGGAAGTGGCGCACTCGCTCGTGCAGCAGGGCGCCCTCGACATCGTCCGCACGCTCAGTACGGCGAGCGGTCGCGCGGCCGCGCCCAGCGCGGCGGCCAGCGAGTGATGGCCGCCGTCTCGCCCGAGAAGGCGCCTTTCACGGTCGTGATCACGCGGCCGGCCGGCCAGTCGCGCGAACTCGTCGAACGGCTCGAAGCAGCCGGACTCGCGTCGCTCGACTTCCCGCTGATCGACATCGCGCCCGTCATCGACGACGCGCCGTTGTGCGCCGCGCTCGCGTCGCTCGAACGCTACGCGCTCGTCGTGTTCGTGTCGCCGAACGCAGTCGATCACGCGTTCGCGCGCCATGACGATATCTGGCCGCATGCGCTGCCGATCGGCGTGGTCGGCCCGGGCAGCGTGCAAGCGCTCGCGCGCCACGGCGTCAGCGCGCCCGAGCATCGCGTGATCAGCCCCGCGGCGGGCGCCGACGACGAATCGACGAGCTTCGACTCCGAGAGCCTGTTTGCCGCGCTCGAGGCGCAACTCGGTGCCGCGGGCCTCGAAGGCAAGCGCGTGCTGATCGTGCGCGGCGACGGCGGCCGCGAATGGCTGAGCGAGCGCCTGCGTGAAGCCGGCGCCGAAGTCGACGCGGTGGCCGCTTACCGGCGCATCGTGCCCGAGCCGTCGATCGGCGCATGGGCGCGCGTGCACGAACTGCTCGCGGGCACGCCGCACGCATGGCTTCTGACCAGCTCCGAAGGCGTCCGCAATCTGCACGAACTCGCGCAGGAGCATCTGACCGCCGGCGAGATCGAGCAGCTCAAACACGCGCCCCTCGTCACGCCGCATCCGCGCATCGCGCAGACCGCGCGGGCATTGGGTTTTGATAGGATTACGGTGTCCGGCGCGGGCGACGAGCGCATAGTCCGAGCCCTCGTTGCCGCGGCCGCCGTGCCTCCCGTCGTCCAACCGGTATCGTCCAACCCGGCTCAACCACGCATGACTGAAACGAACGCATCCACGAACGCCTCACCTCAGCCGCCCGCAAGCGCCGCCTTGCCGCCGAACCCACCCTTCACGCCGTACGAAGCGCAAAAGCGCCGCAGCACGAGCGGACCGCTGCTGTGGTTGGTCATCGTGGTCATCGCGTGCGCGGCGGGCGTGGGCGGCTTCGCGATGAACCGCAAGCTGGTGCGCACCGAGCAGGAACTCGCGCAGCGTCAGCAGGCCAACGACACGCAGACCAACGAGCTGCGCATCAAGATCGACCAGGCGCTCGCCACCGTGCATCAATCGGACTCGCAGGTCGCGCAGCTCGAAGGCAAGCTCGCCGATGCGCAGGCCGCGCAGCAGGCGCTGCAACAGCAATACGCGGATCTCGCGCGCAATCGCGACGACTGGACGCTCGCCGAAGTCGGGCAGATGCTGTCGGCGGCGAGCCAGCAGTTGCAGCTGACCGGCAATACGCAGCTCGCGCTGTTCGCGTTGCAAAGCGCCGATACGCGCCTCGCGGCGTCGGACAGTCCGCAGGCGGTCGCGGTGCGCAAGGCGATCGCGCAGGACATCGACAAGCTGAAGGCCGCGCCGTCCACCGATCTGACCGGCCTCGCGATCAAGCTCGACAACGCGATCGATCGCGTGAACGGCCTGCCGCTGTCGGGTGAAGCACCGATTCCGCGTGCCGCGCCGCATGCGGCCACGTGGGCCGACACTGCGAAGGTCGCCGCTGCCACCGGCAAGCCGCGCTGGGAAGTGTGGATCGACGAGGTCACGCACGGCATCGGCCAACAGCTGACGAGCCTCGTGCAGGTGCGCCGTATCGACAACGCCGACGCGATGCTGGTCACGCCGGATCAAGGCTACTTCGTGCGCGAGAACCTGAAGCTGCGTCTGCTGTCGGCGCGTCTCGCGCTGCTGTCGCGCAACCAGACCACGCTGAAGTCCGACCTGCAGGCGGCGCAGTCCGCGTTGACGCGCTACTTCGACGCGTCGTCGAAAGACACGCAGACGGTCATCGATCTGGTCAAGCAGGTGGACGCCGATTCGGCCGCGGTCGAGCTGCCGAACCTCGATACGAGCCTGCAGGCCGTCAATCAATACCGGAACCGGGGTTAATCATGGCGATCCGGGGACTCCTGTGGCTCGCGGCGCTGTTCGCCGTCGCGGTCGTGCTCGCGGTGGGCGGGCGCTTCGACGCTGGGCAAGTGCTGCTGATCTATCCGCCGTACCGCGTCGACATGTCGCTGAACCTGTTCGTCGTCGGGCTGGTGGTGCTGTTCATCCTGCTCTATGCGCTGTTGCGCATCATCCGCAATATCTGGCGCATGCCGCAGCGCGTCGCCGCGTACCGCGCACGCGCGCGTGTCGCGAAGGCGCACGCGGCGTTGCGCGATGCGATCGGCAACCTGTACGCGGGGCGTTTCTCGCGCGCGGAAAAGGCCGCCAAGGACGCGCTCACGAATGGCGACAACAAGGGCGCGGCCGGTTTGATCGCGGCGACCGCAGCGCATCGCATGCATGAGTACGCGCGGCGCGACGAATGGCTCGCGCAGATCGACGAGGCCGACTGGCAGGACGCGCGCCTGATGGCCACCGCCGACATGCGCGCCGACGGCCGCGACGCCGACGGCGCGCTCAATGCGCTGACCGAGATGCAATCGCAGGGCGCGCGGCGCATTCACGCGCAGCAAATCATGCTGCGTGCACAGCAGCAACTGAAGAACTGGGGCGAAGTGCTGAAGCTCGTGAAGACGCTGGAGAAGCGCGAGGCGATCCATCCGGCGGTCGCGGTGCGGCTGCGTCAACTGGCGGCGGAAAATCTGCTGCGCGATCGTCGCCACAATGCGGACGCGCTGCTCGAACTGTGGAACTCGCTGTCGGCGACCGAGCGTCATTCGCCGCGCCTCGCCGACACCGCCGCCGAACTGCTGGTCGCGCTGAACCGTCCTCAGGAGGCGCGCAAGATCGTCGAGGAGGCGCTCGCGCAGAACTGGGATGCGCGCCTGTTGCGCCGCTATCCGGACACGGCCGGCGGCGACGCGTTGCCGCTGATCCAGAAGGCCGAGGCGTGGCAGAAGGATCGGCCGGAAGACGCGGACCTGATGTTCGCGCTGGGGCGCCTGTGCCTGCATCAGCAGTTGTGGGGCAAGGCGCAGTCGTTCCTCGAACGCGCGCTGAAGCTTGCCGACAACGAGACGCTGAAGATCCGCTCGCATCGCGCGCTCGCGCGTCTGCACGAGCAGCTGGGCGATACCGACAAGGCGAGCCAGCACTATCGCGAGAGTGCGTTGGCGATGAACGTGACGTGAGTTCGGCGTTTTCGGCCATGCGCTGAAGCGCGCAAGCCCCGGAAACCGCTACCTGATGGCCGCAGCCCCGCGCTGCGGCCATTTGTTTTTCCGGCGGCCGGCGTTCCGGCGGCCGGCGTTCCGGCGGCCGAGCGTGCGCTGGACTCGCGCGCAATTCGCAGATCCCCAGCTCGAATCGTCGGGACTGCGCTTTGCTTCACCACCTCACTGGATACGCAACCTCGGAGGTGTTCAAAGTGGCCAGCGACGCTGTGACGGTGCAAACCGAGACCCGCAGCGGCGACGTCGAGCGCAAGGGCGTCGTCGTCATTACAGGGGCAAGTGCCGGCGTGGGGCGCGCGAGCGCGTCCGAATTCGCGCGGCAGGGCTACGACGTTGGGCTCATCGCGCGCGAGCCGCGACGGCTCGCTCGTGCCGCCGAGGAGATCGCCGCGACCCATGGCGTGCGCGCACTCGCCATTCCGGCCGATGTCGCCGATGCCGACGCGATCGAGCGCGCGGCGCAGCGCGTGAAGCGCGAGTGGGGCGGCATCGACGTCTGGGTCAACGTCGCGATGGCGACCGCGTTTGCGCCGGTGTCGGCGCTCAGCGCGCGCGATGTCGAACGCGGCACGCAGGTGACCTATCTGGGGCAGGTCAACGGGATGCTGGCGGCGCTCCCCGTGATGCGCGCGCGCGGGCACGGCACGATCGTCAATGTCGGCTCGGCGCTCGGGTACCGGTCGGTGCCGTTGCAGTCGATCTATTGCGGCGCGAAGTTTGCCGTGCGCGGCTTCACCGATTCGTTGCGTTCCGAGTTGCTGCACGACGGAGTCGATATCCATCTGACGATGGTCGATCTGCCCGCGGTCAATACGCCGCAATTCGACTGGGCGCTCAATCGCACGGGGCGCAGGGCACGGCCGGTGGCGCCGGTGTTTCAGCCGGAAGTGGCGGCACGGGCGATCTACTTTGCGGCCACCCATCGGCGGCGGCAGGTGTGGGTCGGGTGGTCGACGGTCAAGGCAATCCTCGCGAACCGGATCGCGCCGGCGCTGCTCGACCGCTATCTCGCGCGGGCGGGTTACGACGGGCAATTGACCGATGAACCGTTGCCCGCCGATGCGCCCGCGAATCTCTACGAGCCGGTGCCGGGCCACTACACTTCGCATGGTCGCTTCGATGACGAAGCGCATGCGTACTGCTGGCAGATGTTCACCGAGCGGCATCGCAATGCGGTGTACGGCGCGGCAGTGATGGCGCTGGCGGGGGGCGTCGCGTGGCTGCTGAGGCGCCAGCGGCCCTGATGCGCGGCCGGTCGGCCTCATCCTGTCGCCAACGGAATGTCTGGACTATCCTTCGAATGACGGTACCGCCCACAAACCGTGGTGCGACGTCCTCGACTACGAACATTCCAAAAATGGAAGCGGACAGGCCAGTTCCTCACAAAGAACAGACTGCTGTAAGCAGGGCGCGCCGCTGGATGCGCTGGCTGCCGGGACTGACGGTGCTCAAGACGTACCGGCTGAGCTGGTTGCCGAACGATCTGACGGCGGGACTGGTACTGACCACGATGCTGGTGCCGGTTGGGATCGCTTACGCGGAGGCATCCGGCGTCCCTGGCGTGTACGGCCTCTACGCGACGATCGTTCCGCTGTTGGCGTATGCGCTGTTCGGTCCGAGCCGGATTCTCGTGCTCGGTCCCGACTCCGCGCTCGCCGCTCCGATTCTGGCGGTCGTGGTGCAAATCGCTGCAGGCGACCCGTCGCGCGCGATTGCGGTGGCCAGCATGATGGCGATCGTGTCCGGCCTGTTCTGTATCGTGATGGGCTTGCTGCGGCTGGGATTCATCACTGAATTGTTGTCGAAACCCATTCGATACGGCTATATGAACGGCATTGCGCTCGCCGTGCTGATCAGTCAGTTGCCCAAACTGTTTGCCATCTCAATCGAAGAGCGCGGGCCATTGCGGGACATCGTGAGCCTCGTGCAGGCCATCGCCGATGGCAAATCCAACTGGTATAGCTTCGCGGTGGGCGCTGGAAGCCTCGTGCTGATCCTGTTTCTCAAGCGCTTCGAAAAGCTGCCGGGCATACTGATCGCCGTGATCGTTGCGACGTTGTGCGTAACCGCATTGCACCTCGATAGCATGGGTGTGAAAGTGCTCGGCAAGATTCCTCAAGGCCTGCCGACCTTTGCGCTGCCGTGGGTCACCGACGCCGATCTGGTCAAGATTCTGCTCGGCGGCTGCGCGGTCGCGCTGATCTCGTTCGCGGATACCAGCGTGCTGTCGCGAACTTTCGCGGCACGTTTTCGCAGCCGCGTCGACCCCAATCAGGAGATGGTCGGGCTCGGCGCGGCCAATCTTGCGGCCGGCCTGTTCCACGGCTTCCCGATCAGCAGCAGTTCGTCGCGCACGCCGGTCGCCGAGGCGGCGGGTGCGAAGACGCAACTGACGGGCGTCGTCGGCGCGCTGGCGGTCGCGGCGCTGCTGATGGCCGCGCCCAATCTGATGCGCTACCTGCCCAACAGTGCGCTCGCCGCGGTCGTCATCGCGGCGGCGATCGGTCTGTTCGAGATCACGGACCTGAAGCGGATTTTCCGCATCCAGCAATGGGAGTTCTGGCTGTCGATGGCCTGCTTTGCCGGCGTCGCAGTGTTCGGTGCGATTCCCGGCATCTGCTTCGCGGTGGTGATCGCGGTCATCGAATTTCTGTGGGACGGCTGGCGACCGCACTACGCGGTGCTCGGTCGCGTCGAAGGTTTGCGCGGCTATCACGACTTGCAGCGCTATCCGCATGCCCAGCGAATCCCCGGGCTCGTGCTGTTTCGCTGGGATGCACCGCTGTTCTTTGCGAATGCCGAGCAGTTTCAGGAGCGCCTGCTGGAAGCCGTCGCCGAATCGCCGGCACCGGTGCGGCGTGTGGTCGTGGCGGCCGAACCGGTGACGAGCGTGGACGTCACCTCCGCCGACATGCTGCGGGAACTGACGCGCACGCTCGACGAGCGCGGGATTGCGCTGCACTTTGCAGAGGTGAAGGATCCGGTTCGCGACAAGCTCAGACGCTTCGAGTTGACGGATCTGATTGGCGATGCGTGCTTTCATCCGACGGTGAACAGTGCGGTTGATAGCTATGTCGAGGGGGTTGGGAAGGAATAGTATTTGGACCTGGAGCTGGATCACCGGAGAGCCGGCATGCGCCTGCCGTCCGCTTCTAAAACGCCTGCGAAAACGGTTTGGGACCGCGCCAGTTCACGTCCGCGGCATACCGTGATCCTGTGTTTCGCCGTGGTATTCGTTGTCACGTTGATTCTTGCTGTACACCAATATTTTCTCGTACGTGCCCGGGAGCTCGATAACCGTTCGCATCGGCTCGAGATTCAGGACAGGGTTCTCGATGTCGCGGTCCGCAATAACAGGCAGCACTTGCAGTTTCTTCGCGAGAGTGCCGAGCGGCTCCTTGCGGACCGGACAGCACAGCTCGATCGAACACCGGATGCCTCGCTCCAGGCGGTACTCCGGGCGCAGGACGAGCGCGTCTGGAATCTTCAAGTTCGCGATATCGACGCCCCCATTCGGGGTATCGGCACACAGCAGCTCGCGGTGACTCCTGGTTTGCACCGTGACGAGCCCACATTTGTCGAGGACCTGCGGCTCGCCCAATTGATGAGCCGGCTGTTTGCCGTGCAATTCCAGATGGGCACGGGTCTCGAACGCGCGGTATATGTCTCGCCGACCGGTATCGTGGTCGCTCACCCAACCATTGACGACGACGAGGTAGTCCGGCTGTTGCAAATGTACGGCAGCTCGCGCCTGTTACAGCTGGCCAACCAGAACCCGCTCGACTATGACGTCACGTTCGATCCGGTTCGCGGGCGCAAGAACCCGGCAGGACCTCGCCTGCTGTTTGGGACAGCGGTGATGAGTAACGACGTGGTTCGCGGCCTCATATTCTTCGTGGTCCCGCAACGCATCGTTCAGGACTATCTGTGGAACAACACCACAGCGGATGAAACTCACGCTCTGATAGACCCGAGCGGGATGCCAATTGCAACGAGCGGAAGTACTTTCTCGGTCAATGATGAGAATTGGCTGAAGACTCTGCCGGCGCAGTGGAACACGCTCTCTGCTTCCACGCTGTTTCGGACACCCAGCGGAACGTTGAGTGCGGGACAGGACTTCCTGCTCTTCAGAAAGCTGGATACGGCGGATCTCGTATTGACCGATTACGTATCCGCTGCGACCGTATTCTTCTCGGTCGTTCGCTTGAGCAGCGCGCTGTTTGCCGGAGTGTGGATACTGATGGCATTGCTTCTCTGGGCCACTCTTTTTGTCGTCGACCAGCTTCTTTCCACGCAGATGGCACTCAACGGGCGGCTGCGGGAATTGTCGCTCGCGGACCCCCTGACCGGTCTCGCGAACCGCCGCCGTTTGAATGAGGAATTCGACGCACTTTCACGGCGCAACGACGAGCGCCGCATCGCGCTGCTGATGATCGATATCGACCATTTCAAGGTGATCAACGACAACTGGGGGCACGCTGGCGGAGACGAGGCCCTGAAGCACCTGGCCAACGTGGTCAGGATTGCCGTGCGCCCGGGGGATCTGATGGCACGTCTGGGTGGCGAGGAGTTCTGTGTGCTGCTGCCCGATACGACCGCGGACGACGCGGCCCGAATTGCGGAGCGCGTGCGCGAGGCCGTCGCCCGCAACGCCTGCGTCCTTCAGGAGACGCAATTAACCCGCACCGCGCCGGGCCGTGAGATATGGTTCACGATATCGATCGGGGTGGCGGAGAGTGTTTCGGATAACTGCTTTGACCTCGAGGGGTTGATTGCGGTCGCGGACCAGCGACTGTACGCCGCGAAGGCGAGTGGGCGAAACAGGGTGGTGGCAAGCGAGTCCATGCAAAGCTGAAAATGCGGATGTCGTCTCTGCACATGCGGCGCTTTGCCACCTGCTGTTCAAGACGGGCTCTATTTACGGTGTTGCCGTCTCAACGCGGAATAGTCACGACTGAGGAGAACGTCCATCAGGACCGGCGTTTGGGTTCGTCCGGCGCCGGATCGTTCGGGTCGGGGTCGCCGAAAGCAAATTCGACGTCCACCGGAAACCGGCTCGTTGACAGATTCGAAGCACGATAGCGATAGCCATGCAGCCGAATCTGCGGTGGCGTCGTTCCCATATCGTTGCCGGGCCAGCGCTCGCCGTTGCCGTCGACCCAGTAGCCGATATCGACATGGAGGAGGTCTTCCAGCGTCGAACGGTTAATGTCTGTCAACAGTGGACTGAAACGGATCGTGAAGTGCGTCGCGACTTGCTTGCCCTTCGTGCGGTCGGCGGAGGGGGCGGCCGGATCGGGTACCACAAATAGAATGATTTGCGTCCGCGGAAATGCCGGATTGACGAAGGAGTACTGCATACCACCTACACGACCGCGCAGTGGGTGCGCCGCGAGAATGCGGCCGAAAATCGTATGCGCGGGATCGAAGGGCTGGTCGTCCCGCAGGATCGCCATTGCCGTGGTCAATATTCTGAAGGCCATGTCGCGCTGGGCGTCGGTCACAGTCGGTCTCATCTCAGTTCCTGGCCCCGACGGTCCTGAGGGCGTCAGCGTACTGAGCTGTGCATGTACCGGGGTTGCGAACGAGAGGATCACCAGGATTGCGCCAGTAGGCCTGAACCACTTCCGCGCGCCGTGGCGCGTTGCCACCTGCTGTTCAAGACGGGCTTCATTCACGGTGTTGCCGTTTCAACGCGGAATAGTCACGATTGAGGCGAACGTCCATCAGGACCGGCGTTTTGGGTTCGTCCGGCGTCGGATCGTTTGGGTCGGGGTCGCCGAAAGCAAATTCGACGTCCACCGGAAACCGGCTCGTTGACAGATTCGAAGCACGATAGCGATAGTGATGCAGACGAACGTGCGGCGGCACTGTCCCCATATCGTTGCCGGGTCGCCGCTCGCCGTTGCCGTCGATCCAGTAGCCGATATCGACATGGAGGAGGTCTTCCAGCGTCGAACGGTTAATGTCTGTCAACAGTGGACTGAAGCGGATCGTGAAGTCCAGCATGACTTGCTTGACCTGCGCGCGGTCGGCAGAGCGGTCGAGCGGATCGGGTATCACAACTACGGTGATTTCCGTCCGTGGGAACGCCGGATTCTCGAAGGAATACTCCGTAACACCTACCACGCCGCGCTCAGGCCGCGCCGCGATAATGCGGCCGAAAATCGTATGTGCGGGATCGAAGGGCTGGTCGTCCCGCAGGATCGCCATTGCCGTGGTCAATATTCTCAAGGCCATGTCGCGCTGGGCGTCGGTCACGATCGGTCTCATCTCAGCTCCTGGCCCCGACGATCCTGAGGGCGTCAGCGTACTGAGCCGTGCATGTACCGGGGTTGCGAACGAGAGGATCACCAGGATTGCGCCAGTAGGCCTGAACCACTTCCGCGCAGGCGTAGGCATCTTCTTCATGAATCTGGCTCCTATAGCCGGTTTCGAATTGCACCATTTTTTGAGCTGTTTCAGCGGAGACATTCAGCAGGTCACATACCTTCCTTTCAGCACTCGGGAGATCTCGCCTGACGTACTCCCAGCCCGGCTTGTCCTGCATGCAGGAGATCAGCCAGTAGTAGTGGAATACAAGCATCCTGTGCAGACCGATGTGAACGCGGTGATCGTCGGGTAGCGGCGTGTTTCCAGCCGCCGTATAGGCCTTTTTTAGCATCGTCGACCAATACACCAAGCGGATATTCGGCAGCTCCCTGTAGTCGTCTGGAAAATGCTGAAGCAAAGAAAGCATCCAGAAGTACTGTTGGCAGTGGCGAGACTCGTGATACAGCGTGTCGGCAAATGCCCTGAGGCGGTGATCCAGCGAAGCCGGCTGGTCCATCAGTTCGACGATGCGTGCAATCTCGCTCTCGTTGACGGCGATAGCCCAATCGTCACCGATAAACGCGGCGCTGACATCCTGCCGCAGGGCGTACTGCGTTGCCCGCTGTGGATCGACAATCACAAGCTTTGGCATGGCACCACCATTTTCCGAGTTGGCGGCATCGCGTCGTGGCAATCCAAAGGGCCCGTCACTAAGCGCGATTTCCAATTGCGGCGTGACCGCATTTTGAATCGTCTCTATCGAACTGGAAGTCAAAGGCCACGGCAACCCGGCCCAATCGATTCCCTGCAACGCGGTTTTAATTGCAGCCGTATAAGCCTTGGTCACCGGATATTCAACATCCTTGCGCATCGACACACCGGCCGGCGCATCAGCCTCGGTCGCACCGTTGATGAAGTGATGAAAGCGCAGACCGAAGTTCATCGGATCACACGAAACGAATTCGGGCGGCTTGTCTTCCGTCGTCGCGCTTTGATTGGGAGAGGCCACGGCCCTTCCTGCGACCCTGGCGGTGCGTTTCTCGGCGTTGGGCACTGCGCCCGCAAACGGCTCGTCCGCCTCCCTGATCACCGCGCCTCTGCTCACCGCAATAACCTTGTCCGGTTCACTCGCGGCGAACAGTTCAACCGTCGCGAATGCAAGCAGATTGCTCGTGACGAGACTCGTTTCTCCAAGCGCATTGGTCACGCCCTGAATCACCTGACCATCGTCGAGCGTGATCCGGTACGGCTGGTTCGGCAGTGCAAAGCCCGTATCGTGTTCGATCAGAACATGATGCGCAGCCAGCTTGCCCGGCTTTCCGGGCGTTACCGGCACATTGACAGGCCGCGCCGCTGGCGTGTCGGTTTGATGACCACGCGCATGGACCCGATGCTCTCCATCCGTATAGACCCTGTACCCTTCCGAATTGATCACCACCTTCGTGCTTCCCGCATGGAGCACGATCTCTTTGCTGGCCATCAGATTGATCGAATCGGTTCTACTGATGATGCTGACGACCCGCTGCGCGATGACCTCGACATCATTGCTCTGCGCGTCGATTCGCACCTTGCCTGACGCGGCCTTGAGCCTGATGCCGAGATTCTGCGTGAACACCCGCACGCCGTTGATTGCCGACGCCAGCAGCGATTTCGCCGCCGCCATGCTGACGTGACCGCCCGCTGTGAGCGCGATGTGTTCGACACTCGCCACGTGCGTGCTTTGCGCTGCGGTGAGACCGACCCCCGCCGCGCTGGCCAGCACCATGTCGGGCGCGCCCAGTTGCGGGAAGGGAAGGTCAGCACGCGCCGCGACGCCGCGTATCGCCTCGTTCTGCGCCTTGATGGCCCGCGATACGTCGCTTTGACTGGTCTGTTGCTCCTGTGCCTCATACTGCCGCGCGAGACCCGCGAGGTTCTCGTGGATATCGCGCGCCTGCGTGAGGCGCGCCACGGTCTCGCCGAGATCCTTTGCCGGCGCGGTCGCGCCGCGACGCGCCTCCGTGGTGATCAGCATGCCTCTGTTGGCGCGCGCGACACCCCATGCGTCGGTGGCCAGTTCCCAGCCTTCACCGCGTGCCTGCTGTCGGCCGGCCTCGCGCACGACCTGCGTGTTGTAGCCCAGCACGAGGCGCGAGCGTGCGTGATCGCTGGCGAACTGTGCCTGGAGTTGGCCCGGCGTGTCATCCAGTACGACGTGATTGGTCTGGCCGTCGCAGCCACCGTTGAGCTCACTGCTCAAGACGCCTGAAAGTGCCTGGTTATCCGGTAGCTTCCAGGGCGGCTGGTTCCAGCCATTGATCATCCGGCCCGATACGTACGGCTTGTCCGGGTCCTCTTCGTGGTAGCTGACCATGACTTCCTGACCGACACGCGGCGGATAGATCGCGCCGAAGCCATTGCCTTGCCACGGCGACGACACGCGCACCCAGCAACTGGCGCTCTCGTTTTTCGGGCCAAGCCGGTCCCACACGAAACGCACCTTGGCGCGCGCGTATCCATCGACCCAGATCGGCTGGTGCTCGGGCCCAACCACGATCGCCGTTTCCGCCGCGCAGCGCGGCTTTTTCTTCGGGCGGTTTCTGAAGAATGTATTGGCAGGCTGAAGCACGAAGCTTGTCACGCACTGGCGCAACGCGTCGTTCGTGTCGTTACCGGACGGCTGTGTGTTCTGCGGCGCGTTGCGAATGTCGAGTGTGGTCGATACCGCCAGGTACTCGGCGTTGATGTCGCATTGCGGATGGTTGTCGAGCCAGAATGTTTTGCCGGTTGTCAGGCCGCGCAGATTCCCTCGGCCCTTCAGACGCAGCCGGTGGCAGCGCATTGCATCGACGCGCACGCTCGCGAGGTGTTCGGCTTCATTGCGGAAGTTGTTTCGCCTACCCGACAATCCCATCTCGCCGGCGAGCGGTTGCGAGTAGTCGCCCCAGCCGTGTTGCTCGATGTTGTCGAAGGCCCTTTCGCTGAAGCTCTCGTACTCGCCCTCGAAGTGCATGCCGGGGCGCGTGTAGTCGTAGTCGATCAGACTGACCTTGCCCGTCGTGATCTGACGCGAGACCTCGAGCCTGTGAATGTGTTCTTCGTCGACGTGCCGGCTGTCAGGCGCGTGATAGCGGATAGTGTCGTAGCCGTTGTCGTGCTGTTTGTGCGAGCCGGGCGAATCGCACAGTACCAGCGTCATTCCGTCGAACAGATAGTAGATTCCCCATTCTCTCCAGATCCGCGTGAGGAATTCGAAATCGGATTCCCACATCTGCCGGACATGGTCCCGCTTTGGGTAGCCTTCGCACAGACCGGTCGCGCCCAACTCCATCACGACCGGAAAGTGATAACGCTCCTTGAGTATCCGGTCGGTGATGTCCACCACGCTCGCGTCCTGAAAGATCCTGCTTTCGCGGTTCTTCGTGGCCAGCCACAGCCAGGGGCGCACGACGAAGCGGTAATGGGCGCGCCGGTCGTCGGTGCCGGTCTGTTTCATGCCTGTGACGAGGCCCGAAATCGTGCGGCGGCCCGCGCCCACGTGTACCACGTCACCGGATTCCAACTCCTGTTGACCGAACAATCCGTTCCCGTCGAACGCGATCGAAATGTCGATGACTTTGCCAATCAGGTTATCGGGTACGACCAGTTCCTGTGCTTGCCACAATCCGAGTGTCGGACTGTCGATCGTCGCCACATCGAGCGTGTATCGATAGAGCTTGCCCAGGGATTCGGTGCCGCGCAGGCGGAGCGGAGCCAGCAAAGGCTCATTGCCCCATGTGGGTAGTGCGTCACTGGAAAGACCTAGCGTGCGGTCCTGTGCGGGTTCGACCATGCGTGCAAGGAGTTCGGTGTTTCGTGGCAACCGGGAAGCGATCATGAAGCGATCAGGATCGCGCCGCAGCCCGTCCTGTCGCCGGCATGGCTGACCCGCTTGCCGTTGTGGGTTCGCTGGCCGGTCGCGATGATCGGATAGACACCGCCACACTTCGGACATTCGACGCCGTGTCCATCGAGTGCAACCGGGATGCCCATGTGCATGAGGTCTGTCGCGGCCTCGATGACCGTGCCGTCGTGCGTCGTCTTGTCTGCGAGCCGGATCATCGGCTGGCCGTTGCCGTTCTTCATCGGTCATCCCCTGTTATGTGCGAACGACAGTATCGGGAGCGGGGCAACCAGGAGCATTCGGAATTGGATGAATTTTTAGCCTATGTAGGCAATTTGTTTGATTTGTCGGGCGAACGGGATCTCACGGCTTCCAGAAGAGAAGTCGAGGCGGACTGAGGTCTGAGGGGACTTCGTGATTTCGCATCGATTGATGCAGCCGGAGCGGCCACCACGCCGCACGGCTGCATTCTTCGGCACGCGCCGTCCATAGACGACGCGCCCTTCGCTTAGAAGAACCCCAGCGCCTCCGCCTGATAGCTGACCAGCAGACACTTCGTCTGCTGATAGTTCGACAACGCCATCTTGTGTGTTTCGCGCCCGATCCCCGACTGCTTGTAGCCACCGAAGGCCGCATGCGCCGGATACAGGTGATAGCAGTTGGTCCACACGCGTCCCGCCTCGATCTCGCGTCCCATCTTGTAAGCGCGGGTACCGTCGCGAGTCCACACGCCCGCGCCCAGGCCATAGTACGTGTCGTTCGCGAGTTCGATCGCTTGCTGTTCGTCCTTGAACGTCATCACCGAGGCGACCGGGCCGAAGATCTCCTCCTGGAACACACGCATATCGTTGTTGCCGAACAGCATCGTCGGCTTCACGTAGAAACCCTCGCCGAGGCCGACGCCAGGGGTTGCGCGCTCGCCGCCGACGAGGCACTGCGCCCCTTCGTCCCGGCCGATGTCGATATACGACAGGATCTTGTCGAGCTGCTGCTGCGATGCCTGCGCACCGATCATCGTTTCGAGGTTCAGCGGATGGCCAGCCTTGATGCGTTCCACCCGGGCGATCGCTTTCTCGATGAAGCGCTCGTAAATCGACTCCTGAACCAGCACGCGCGACGGGCACGTGCACACTTCGCCCTGATTCAGCGCGAACATCGCGAGACCTTCGAGCGCCTTGTCGAGGAACGCGTCGTCGCGATCGAGCACGTCGGCGAAGAAGATGTTCGGGCTCTTGCCGCCGAGTTCGACCGTCGACGGGATCAGGTTGTCCGCGGCTGCGTGCAGGATGCGCTTGCCGACCGGCGTCGAGCCGGTGAACGCGATCTTCGCGATGCGCTTGCTGGTGGCGAGCGCTTCGCCCGCTTCCTTGCCGAAGCCGTTGACGATGTTGATGACCCCGGCGGGGAACAGGTCGCCGATCAGTTCGACCAGCACGAGTATCGAAGCCGGCGTCTGCTCGGCGGGCTTCATCACGACGCAGCAGCCGGCCGCGAGCGCGGGGGCGAGCTTCCATGCGGCCATCAGCAGCGGAAAATTCCACGGGATGATCTGACCGACCACCCCAGCCGGCTCGTGAAAGTGATAAGCGACCGTGTTGTCGTCGATCTCCGAGATGCCGCCTTCCTGCGCGCGGATGCAGCCCGCGAAATAGCGGAAATGATCGACGGCGAGCGGCAGGTCCGCGGCCATCGTTTCGCGCAGCGGCTTGCCGTTGTCGATCGTCTCGGCGACCGCTAGCAGCTTCAGGTTCTTCTCCATGCGCTCGGCCACCGCCAGCAACTGGTTCGCGCGCTCTGTCACCGAGGTCTTCGCCCATTTGCGGCGCGCTGCGTGCGCGGCGTCGATGGCGAGGTCGATATCGGCAGCGCTCGAGCGAGGCACGCGACAAAACGGCTGCCCGTTGATCGGCGACACGTTGTCGAAATAGTCGCCGCCGACCGGCGGTACCCACTTGCCGCCGATGTAGTTTTCGTAACGCTGGCGATAGGGATACTCGATGTCGATGCCGAGGGCTTTCAGGTCAAATGGATTCATCACTTGTCTCCGTTTTGTGATGGTGATCGGGTGACTGCGCGGGACTACATCAGGCACGAACCGTACCAATGCATCGAAGTAGGCTATTTCAGGGATTGCGGTGAGCTGGATGGCGGAAGTGTTCCGTTTCGGAACGGTTGCGCGGGCAGCGGGTGTTCAGAAACGCCGCAGATTCGGCCGACGCTGACGCAGATCAAGGATGCGGGCCCGCGCGGGGTCGCCGCACGCGTCGGGCGGACTGGCAAAGGGAGTATTCTGTTGACACGCATCAAAGCGTCCGGCACGACCCGGGCGCATTCAGGAGGAGACAATGCGCGACGACGTTCATCCGCTCGGCGTGGCGGCGGCTAACCGCTCCAAAGGTTGGCCCGCACCGGCGATCCAGAAAGCCCACGAACGCTCCGAGACGTTCGGCCTGCGCGCATCGATCCGGCCGGATTACGACATCCTGTCCGGCACGGGACTCGCGCTGCAGCGCGAACAGAACCAGGTGCTGTGCGCGCATGCGATGCCGGTCATGGAGACGCTGCGCGAGCAGATCGTCAACACGCAAAGCATGATCGTGCTGACCAACGCCGAAGGGTTGATCCTGCATTCGATCGGCGACGACGACTTTCTGCGTCGCGCGGAAAAAGTGGCGCTGCGCCCTGGCGCGAACTGGGCCGAGGATCGTCAGGGGACCAACGCGATCGGTACCTCGCTGGCCGAGGGGTGTGCGATGGTCGTTCATGGGGACCAGCACTATCTGGCTGCTAACCGCTTCCTGACCTGTTCGAGTGTGCCGATTCTCGATCCGTACGGCGATCTGATCGGCGTGCTCGACGTGACGGGCGACCACCGCAGCTATCACCAGCACACGACGGCACTCGCGAAGATGTCGGTGCAGATGATCGAAAACCATCTGTTCTCGACTGCGTTTCGTGACGTCCTGCAAGTGTCTTTTCACGGACGGCCGGAATTTCTCGGCACGCTGATGGAAGGGATCATTGCGTTTACCGATGATGGGCGCTTTCTGTCCGCGAATCGAAGTGCGCAGTTTCAGTTGGGCTTGTCGCTCGCTGCGTTGCGCGCGCATACGCTGTCGTCGCTATTTCAGATCTCGTATGCGCAATTGATCGATCGTTTGGTGCATGGCGTCGCGCCGCATCTGATGCTGAATTTGCACAACGGTGCGGTGGTTTGCGCGCGCGGGCAGTTCAGGCGGGCGTCGTTTGGGCTGGGGCGTGGAGCCGTCGATGTGCAGGGTGCAGTCGCACCGCGACCGGCGTGTGCGAATGCGCGTCAACCGGCTGCGGGACTGTCGCGGCTCGGCGATCTCGATACCGGCGATGCTCGTGTGTCCGCACTGATCGCGAAGGTTCGCAAGGTGCTCGGCAAGGACATTCCGATTCTGATCACCGGCGAGACCGGTACCGGCAAGGAGTTGCTCGCGCAGGCGATTCATAACGATTCGCCGCGAGGTGATGGGCCGTTTGTTGCGGTCAACTGTGCTTCGATTCCGGAGTCGCTGATCGAATCTGAGCTATTCGGGTATGAAGAGGGCGCGTTTACCGGCGCGCGGCGTAAAGGGGCGATCGGCAAGCTGATGCAGGCGAATGGAGGCACGCTGTTTCTCGATGAGATCGGGGATATGCCCTATTCGTTGCAGGTGCGGTTGCTGCGTGTTTTGCAGGAGCGGGTTGTGACGCCGCTTGGGGCGACGCGGGCGGTTCCTGTCGATGTCTCCATTATTTGCGCGACCCACCGCAACTTGCGCGAGATGATCGCGCAGAACCAGTTTCGCGAGGATCTTTACTATCGGATCAACGGGCTTGCGGTTCGGTTGCCGGCGTTGCGTGAGCGGAGCGATCTCGCGGTCGTCGTTCAAAAGATGTTGCGGTGGGAATCAGTCGAAAGCGGGGGGCGGCAGGCGCTCAGCGTTGCGGCTGATGTGATGGCGGTGTTCGGGCGACATGCGTGGCCGGGTAACTGTCGGCAACTGGCTAATCTGCTGCGGACCGCGGCGGCGATGGTGGAGGAGGATTGGGTGATTCGCTGGGAGCATTTGCCGGATGATTTTCTGGATGATGTGGGGAGCGCGGGTTGCGGCGACGGCGAGGTTGGACAGGGGGACTCTGCTGCGTCGGCCGCTTCGAGCTCTTCAGCCATTTCGGCCGGTTCGGCTGCGGATGCCCCCGCTGCTGGCGATGCGTCGCGGCCCGACGGTGCTCGGCTGCAGGATGTTGCCACCTCTGTGGTTGCGATGACGCTGGCGCGCCACGGCGGAAACGTGTCTGCCGCGGCGCGTGCGCTCGGGGTCTCGCGGAACACGATCTATCGCAGGATGCCGGCTGTGCAGCCGGGGCGGGTGGCGGAAAAGGATTGACGCGGGAGTTTGCGCAGGACCAATCGATAATGGCCGCGGTGAACGGCCAGTTTTCCCTATGAGTCGAGTCACATGGGTGACGAAGGCTGCGGCGCCCGATGGCCGCCCGCCCGCCGCGCGCGCCGCGTGATGATCATGGACGTAGCCCCCATTACTTCACGAGCTCCCGCAGACTGTCAACGACCTCCGGGTTAGCCAGCGTGGATACGTCTCCGGGGTCTTGATGGTTTGAAAGTGCTGCGAGCACGCGCCGCATGATCTTGCCCGACCGGGTCTTGGGCATGTCCGGAACAATGACCACCCGGTGCGGCTTCGCGATGGCTCCGATCCGATCGACCACCGAGTCTGTGACCCGCTTTGCAAGCTCCTCCGAAGCTTCCACTCCGGGCTTTAACGAAACATACAGTTCGGGCACTCTGCCCTTGATCTCGTCGGCGACCGGCACGACAGCCGCTTCGACGACTTCGGGGACAAGCAGGGCGGCTGACTCGATTTCTTTGGTACCGAGGCGATGGCCGGCGACGTTGATCACGTCGTCGATGCGACCGAGAATCCGGAAGTAGCCGTCCGCAGCGTCGACAGCACCGTCTCCCGCCATGTAGGGCCAGTCGCGCCAGTCCTTGCTCTTGGGATCCCGGCAGTAGCGGGCATAGTACGTTTTCACGTAGCGCTCCGGGGCTCTCCAGATGGTCTGAAACGCGCCGGGCCACGGATTGAGAATACAGATGTTGCCCGCCTTGCCGGAACCGCTTGCAAGTTCATTACCGGCGTCGTCGTAAATCACCGGATGAATGCCAGGTATTCCCGGACCGGCACTGCCGGGCTTCATCTTGTGCAACGCCGGCACCGTGCTGCAAAGGAACCCGCCCGTTTCAGTTTGCCACCACGTGTCGACAATGACGGCCTCCCCCTTCCCGACAGACCGGTGATACCACTTCCAGACTTCGGGCTCGATGGGTTCGCCCACGGTCGTCATGTGCTTGAAGTGATAGCTGTACTTCGCGGGTTCGTCCGGTCCGCTGCGCCGCAGTGCGCGGATCGCAGTCGGCGACGTGTGGAAGATATTGACGCCGAGGTTTTCGGCAATTCGCCAAGGGCGCCCGGCATCGGGGTAGACGGGCACGCCTTCGTACACGACCGACGAGGCCGCGAGCGCGAGCGGGCCGTAGACAATGTAGGAGTGACCGGTAATCCAGCCGATGTCGGCCATGCACCAATACACATCCTCGGGGTGGATGTCCTGGATGTATTTCGATGTCCAGGCGACGTAGGCGAGGTAGCCTCCAATGGAATGCTGGCACCCCTTAGGGCGGCCCGTGGTACCGCTCGAATACATGAGGAATAGCGGTGCCTCAGCGGGCATCTGCACGGGCTCGACACGTTTGCCGCGAAACGCCTTGAGGGCGTCGTTGACGATGACATCGCGTTCTTCCACGAGCTGCGTCGGACTCGAATACTTGCCCGGATACCGCTGCCAGATCAGAACCTTCTCGGCCTGGTGACCCTTCCCGGCAGCTTCGGCGAACGCGGTGTCGGCTTTTTCCTTGTGATCGATCAGCTTGCCGCCACGCCAGTAAGCGTCCATCGTAATCAGCAGACGGCTCTCGGAATCCAGGATGCGGTCGGCGCAGGCCGCGCCGCTGAAGCCGCTAAATACCTGCGAGTGAATCACCCCGAGCCGGGCGCAGGCGAGCATCGTGATGGGCAGCTCCGCCACCATAGGCATATGGAGAGTAACCCGGTCACCGGCTTTTAGACCGCAGAAGTCGCGTAGCATGGCCGCGAACTCGCTTACGCGGACATAAAGTTCCTGGTAGGTGACATGCTGGACCGTCTCGTCCTCGGGCTCTGGCACGAAATGGATCGCGGCCTTGTTCCGGTGGGCGGCGAGGTGACGATCCACGCAGTTGTAGCAGGCATTGATCCGGCCACCGACGAACCAGCGCCAGAACGGAGGATTGCTCGCGTCGAACATCGTGTCCCAGTACCTGTACCAGTCGAGAAGGTCCGCGAACTCCTTGAAGCACTCGGGGAATTTGTCGAGAGAGAAACGTGCGAATACTCCTGCGTCTGTCAGATTGGCTTGGGCGATGAACGATGCGGGCGGCGGGAAATATTCCTCTTCAGGCCAGTGCACGGCGATTTGCGCCTCGGAAACCTCGGCCGCTTGTTGCTCTGCGGAAGCGCGGCGCGATGACTTGTCTCGTGACATGACAGTTCCTCCTTGCTTCTAGGTGCCCAGGGACACGAGGTGTCCCACGCTACCCGCGGCAGCGCGTCTTTTGACCTGTCTCATGGGTCTGGACACCAGGCGCGACAGTCCGTGCGCTGCATAACGAATTTAAGGCCAGGGCGGATGCAATGCCAAGCAACGTATTCCCTGTCAAAGAGCTGCATCCCGAGGGCCAATGGTGTTAGCGCGACGACGAGCGTTGACTTGCCGGTCGCTCAACCCTGAACTAAATTTTCATTGGGGTTCATCAAACGGGAGAGGCGCCATGGATCTGCTCGTTGAACGTGTCGACGTATGGGCGGCCACAATCGAGGACAGGCCCGGCGGTCTCGCCGAAGTGTTAAGTGTCCTGCGAGATGCCGGAGCAAACCTGCAATTCATCATCTCCCGTCGAACTGCGGAAGCACCCGGGAAGGCAGTCGTGTTTCTCGCGCCGCTTCAGAACGACCGAGAAATTCGTGCCGCCTCGCAGGTGGGGTTCAACGTCCTCCCGAGTCTTCACTCGGTGCGGGTGATGGGCCCCGACCGGCCGGGCATCATTGCAGAGTTGACCCAAAAGTTGGCTACCGGGGGAATCAACCTTCGCGGCGTTTCGGCTGCCGCTATCGGCACACAGTTCGTTGCCTACCTGGCAATGGACGCGCTGGGCGACACGATTCGTGCAATGGAGATTTTGCAGCAGGCGTAGGACGTTGCGCCGCCACGACAGCAACGGGTGCCGCAATGCCGTGTGCTCGGCACGGCCCACTCCTCAGACAAGACGAAGGCGACGCCGGCCGTGGGACGCCATCAGAGCAGCGCCCTGACACGTTTACGACGTCGTAGAGCCGGCCAGCGATCACACCCGCCGATAGCGCGAATTGTCAGGGGGTATTCGTTCGAACATCAGAGTTCCTCCATCGAACGGCGATCCATCGCCTCGTAACGAGTCCAGTCGGTCCACATTTCTCGACCCACTTGGCTGATACCGGAAAGACTCGATACTCAGACTTGGTCTCCGTCTCCATGGAGCACCGCAGGCCTGACTGGCCGGCGCGCTTGCTGCACGCCGGCCGACCCGCGCCGAGTGGCTAGGCCGCTTGCGGATGGGCTTGTGCCCAGTCGTGTGTCGGAAGCACGGTGTGTCCGAAGCTTTCGTTGATTACCATCGCCGCCGACGCATAGAACGCCAGTAGAGCGGTAATCAAGCCTACATAGCCGCCGGCCCGCGTGGCAAGGCCCATACCTGTCCATGCGCCGATCGCCAACAGCAGAAAAGTGACCCACAGCGAGAGAAACACCAGTTGCACAGACGTACTCGTGTGCAGCGAGCCGATCCACATGTAGAACGTGAAGACCCCCCACACAAACAGATACCAGCCGATGAAGGCCTCAGGCACGTTGGTGCCCAGGAACGCGGCAAACAGCGCAAAGGACCACCAGAAGGCGCCGTAACTGAGGAACGCCACTGTGCCTAGCGTATTGCCGCGTGGAAATTCGAGCACGCCCGCGATCATCTGCGCCGTGCCGCCGAAAGCGAACGCTAGCGCCAGCACGAGCCCCAAGGCATCCTTGTCGAACCAGCCGGCGTTCACCATGCTGAGCATCCATGTGGTGAATGCGAATCCAGCGAGCCCGAGCGGCGCCGGGTTGGCTAACTTACTGTTCATAAACCGCCTCCTTGGTGGTTAGCATCTGAGACATATCCGGAGACGATACGAATCCCTCGGTCGCCGCCGAACGCGACCGCGCCATGCTCGCTATCGATGGCCATCAGCGCAATATGCGTTCGGCCCAATTTGTGGCGCAGCCACGTGCAAGCCTGCGCGGTTGAACTTAAGTGTAGGATGCGTTGCGCCGCTCGCCGAATCGGATGGTACTGATCTGGCAGGAGGATGACCGCCAGATAGACGCAGCGTGTCGCTACCCGTATGAACGTGATCGAAAGCGGGTCAATGGCGTTCGAGCGTCGGTTGGGCACTCAAAGCGGCCTCTTGGCCGCACCCGTGCCACCCGGCCGGATCGGCCATGGGAGGGCCGGGAGTCAATGTGACTCCCGGAAGCCTTGAAGAAAGTGATGGGATTCGACTCGCTCACCGTCGCCCGTTTGGACTCACCTAACACCTGCTTGACCGGGAGTCTCGATTTCAATCGGATCAAGGTGGACGGCGGGTGCTCAGCGGTACCGGCAACGTTCTTGCGCGAACGCTGCCGATACAGGGATACGAAAGCATGATCCCGCGTGCACATCTCCCAGCGCGGGGGAGATGTGTCTAGCGCGCCGCGATCCCTTGTGCCCCCGGCGGTACGCCGGTGACTGAGCCAACTGGCTCGAGTGTTCCGTCTGGCATCACGCGAAAGCCACTTACAGCGCCGTTACCTTCACGAACGTAGAGGAATTTGCTGTGACCACTGAGCGCCATGTCAAGGGGAGCGCTGAGCGTGCCTGCAGTCGGATTGAGCAAGCGTACTGTACCGTCCGCCGCGATCCGCAGACTGCTGATCGAGTCGCTCCCGGCATTGGCCGTGTAGGCAAAACGTCCATCGCCCGTGGTGACAAGCCAGCAAGGGGCGCTCTGGCCCAAGGGAATTGCCGCACTGATGGAAGTCAGATGTTTGCTGTCCTCGACCTCATATGAGGAAACAGAACCAGACCCGGCCTCGGAGACGATCGCGTAACCCCGGGTCGTGATGGAAAACCCGAACGGCGTGACGCCGTTTGACGCATGGGGGGTTGGAGTCTTCGAGGCGTAGCCGGTGAAGCCGACATAATACGTGTCAATGAGTTGTGTGCCCTTTTCCGTCACCAGCAGTTCGTTGCCTTCCGGCGCAAACGTCACTTGCGCGGGCTGGGCGGAGTTTCCGCCGGCAAGTGGTCGTTGTGAGCCTGGTAATGGAACGAGACGCTTGCCAAACGCGTCGACGATAAAGCCATTGATGTTCGGTGTGCCTCCGGCATTAAGCACATACGCGATGGGCCCCTTGACTGTCACGCTGACGGGCATTTGACCACCCGATGGTTTTCTGTCGAGCAGCGTCAGTTTGCTGCCGTCGACCGCGAACAGCGAAACATCATTGCTGCCCGGATTCACGGCGAAGAGAAAGCCCGCTGCCAACGTTAGGGAACCCTGCGAGCCTAGTGGATCGGCTCCCGTGCCTGCTCCTTTACCGCCAGTTGAGTACGTGGCCTCGTAGTTCAGTATTCCGTTGGCAGCGCGCGAATAGACAAGAACCGAGTTCCCGGACGGCTGGTTTGACAGAACGTAAACCGCTC
This sequence comes from Paraburkholderia sp. 35.1, assembly GCF_050436525.1. NCBI lineage: Bacteria > Pseudomonadati > Pseudomonadota > Betaproteobacteria > Burkholderiales > Burkholderiaceae > Paraburkholderia > Paraburkholderia sp. 35.1. The sequence goes on from NZ_JBNDMJ010000003.1 coordinate 2,806,647, forward strand.
CTGGCGGATCGGCCTCCGAATCGGCTTGCGCAATGCTGATTGAAGCGAATCCTAACGCCGTCGCGAACGCGATGGTTCGCAATAGAAACGTTAAACGGCACGTGATAAATGACATGGCGTACTCCTTGCGTGGACGACGAGCGAACGGTGACGTCGGATGGACGAGTGGGCAGAGCAGGTAGCTGTACGTTACGTCCTTGATAAATTGGGCTACAGGCAGACCTGCAGGAGCGTTAGCCAGTTCGCGAGCTGTTTCATTACTTCACCCCTTGTCGCGTTGACTACACGGTGGTTAAGGAGGTCGAACAGGGAACATCGGGCAGCGGTGGATTGGTCGGGAGCGCGTCGCCCCCGGCAATGATGCTAACGCTGCGATACACTGACCGGTCTATGTGGGAAAAGACGGGTCGCGACTATTCGGCGTCGTACATCTCCGTTCGGCTTGACTGCGGCTCTCGCGGACCTGAGTCAAGGGCGGTTTTCGTTGGACGTACAGCCATTCGCCGCCCCTCGTTTGTATATAGTCCATCTGGGCCGCTTGACCATGAACATTTTTTGACGGGTGCTCCCGATGCCGTTGAATCCCGGCAAAGGTATGACTGATCCGCCAGTAAGTGCTGCCAATGGACTACCTTCGGCCTTGACTTGAAAAGCCCTTCGGCGCGAATAGATTGACGATGGCCTCCTGTAGGGCAGCAAGGGGACATTCGTCAACGTGGATTGAGTGACTCGAAGGGGTCGCGTGCCGCCAATCGCTGCCGGGCTGCAGCCGGGGAACGAGCGACACTCGCCCGCGCCGGGGCAGTACACTACCGGTCTCGGCAAAAGCCAGGTAATCCCATCCACGTCAGACAGTCCATGGACTACTTCGCCGCAGTACGGGCCTTCGTTTGCGCAGCGGAACTGCAGAGCTTCAGCAAGACGGCCAATGCACTGTCAGTCAAGACCTCGACCGTCTCCCGCTACGTCAGCGAACTCGAAAGAGATCTGGGCATCGCCCTATTCAACCGGTCGACGCGCGGCCTCGTCCTGACAGAAGGCGGCCGGCTGTTTCGTGAACACGCCTTGTTAGCGTTGCAAGCACTCGATGACGCGCGCGAAGTGACGTCGTCGCTAAATCGCACGCCACAAGGCGTGCTGCGCGTGACAATGCCACCGGCATTCGGCCGCCTGCACATCGTGCCGCATCTGCCGGCCTTCATGGCGCGCTATCCTGATATCGACCTCGACATCGTCTCTACGGACGAAACGCTCAACATGATCGATGCGGGCATTGATGTGGCGATCCGTACCGGCGTGCTGCCCGATTCGTCATTGATGGCGAGGCGCCTGGCACCGCATCGTCGTATCGTCTGCGGCAGCCCGGCGTATTTCGCGCGTAGCGGCACACCGCGTGTCCCTGGCGATCTGGCCGCGCGCGATGCGCTTCGCGTGTCCCTGGTCCCGGACGACAAATGGTATTTCACGCTGGTCACCGCGGACGCGCGGGCGTCGCAAGAACAGGAACAGGTGCTGGTGGAGTTGAAAGGGCGCTTGCGCGCTGACGACTCCGAAGCCGTGCTCGCGCTCGCCGTGGCCGGTTGTGGCGTGGCGCTCCTGCCGACATGGCTCGCCTCTACGGCCCTGCGCGGAGGACGCTTGCAGCACGTGCTGCCGGAATGGGAAGCACGCACCGGACGAGCCGAACCCGCGGTCTGGGCGGTCTACCCACCGAAGAAGATCGTCTCGTCGAAGGTGCGCGCCTTCGTGGATTTCTATGCCGAGGCGTTTGGCGAGCCGCCGTACTGGGACGACGGACTCGCACTGGAGCGTCAGCCTTAATGGGCGAAGCGGATGTCTAGCGTGCGCAGATAAGTCTGCAAGCCTGCATCCTGGATCGGAATCACATAGGCGTTTTCGTTCGTTTCGTTGAAATGCGCATGCCAGTGTCCCGGCGGCGTGACGAATGCCATTCCCGCTTCCCAATCGACCCGGGTCGGGTTCACGATATTGCCGTCCCTGTCCAGTTCCGTTCCGACCAGCGTATAGACACCCGGCTTGCCGCTGGCGATGAAGTCGAGTGCAATCGACTGGTGCCGGTGCGGCTTCTGCACCGAGTTGGGCGGCACGATGCCGAACATCGCCCACAACACATGCGTGACCGTGCGCGTCTGCGGAAAGTTGGTGTTGCCCATTAGTACGCTGATGCGGTTGCGACGACCCGCGTTCGCTTGTTCCGCGACCGCGCGCAGTGCTGCCTGCGCCTCGGCGGCCGGATAGCGTGTCGGCGCAAAGCGCGCATGTACCCCGGTGGTACCAAGATAGGTGAGCAGTGGCGCGTCATTGACGTAATAGAGCGTGGCCGTCGCAGCAGCGGACAGCACCGTGGCATGGCCGCCCGGGAACGTGAAGAAATCGCCCATCGAAAACGGGAAGCTCGTTTCGGACTGCTGCACGCTACCCGCTCCGCTAATGACGTAGCAGACCTGCGAGGTCGCATTGGGATCGAGTGTCAACGCATCGCCCGCATTGATGCGCAGGAAGTTGGCGCTCAAGCCGGGACCGGTCGCGGGACCCGGGCAGCCCAACTCCGCAGACAGGTCAAGCGGCACGACTCGGGTTGCGCCGTCTGCATAAAGCGAAGGCGAGAAGCTGCAGAACGGCACACGCGAGATGAGCTTCGCACCAATCGGATTGGCGGACGAAGTGTATTCGAAGTATTGCGCGTCTTCCGTGGCGACATTCGGTTTGGTGAGAAGGTCGGGGGATGTCCTGGTCAGCATGGTTTTGCTCCTATTGAGTTTTGAGGGGGCTTCGCGCGGTTCCATTTGTGAGGATCCGCATCCGAAGGCTGACCTGACTTTAGGCGCGGGGCGTTGGCGCCGGAAGTGCCGGACATCGAAATCACCTTTGCGCAATAGGAACACCGTGCCACGACGGTTTCGAGGCGCGGCGGGTTGTTCGTGCCGGGCCGCTAGCAGTTCATCATCGGCCAAGGTTACTTATTAACCATCCTCGCCGGCACACTAATAGCAAGCAAACCGCCCAGCACCATAAACGCCGCCAACATATACATCCCCGAATCGTTCGCCGCGGTAACCTCCTTCAACCACCCCACAGCATAAGGACTAAGGAAACCGGCGAGGTTGCCGATCGAATTAATCATCGCAATCCCGGCAGCGGCGCCGGTGCCTGCCAGAATCGCCGTAGGCAAACTCCAAAACAGCGGCAGTGTAGTGAGGATGCCCATAGTAGCCAGGGTCAACCCAGTCATGGCAAGCAGGGTGTTATGCGCCCAAACGACGGAAAGCACGAGCCCCACAGCACCAAGAAACGCCGGCAACGCAATATGCCATCGCCGTTCCCTCGACCGATCCGCACTCCGCGCCACAAACACCATCGCCACAACAGCCGCCGCAAACGGCACCGCCGATAGCAGCCCAATCAAAAACGCATCGGTAACGCCGGTCGATTTGATAATCGTCGGCAACCAGAAGCTCACCCCATAAAGCCCCATCACAAACGAGAAGTAGGTGAGGCTCAACATCAACACCCGCCCGCTAGTGAGTACCTGCCGAATCGGCATATCGTGCTTGGTCGCTTCCTCAGCCGACACCTGACTCTCAAGCAACTGCTGCTCTTCCCGGGTCAGCCACTTAGCCTTCGAAATCCGATCATCGAGCATCACGAACACGATGATCCCGACCAGCACCGACGGCACCCCTTCGAGCAGAAACAGCCACTGCCACCCGTGCCAACCGTTCACGCCGTTGAAGTTCTTCAGGATGTCCCCAGACACCGGCCCACCAATCACCCCCGACAACGCGATCGCCGTCATAAACCAGGTCGTCATCCGTCCACGCCGATGCGCCGGATACCAGTAGGTGAGATACAAAATAATCCCAGGAAAGAAACCCGCCTCTGCAAGCCCGAGCAAAAAGCGCATCACATAAAACATCGTCGGCGTGGTGACTAACATCGTCAGCATGGATATCACGCCCCACGAAATCATGATCCGCGCGATCCAGACACGCGCGCCCACCTTATGCAGGATCACGTTGCTCGGCACTTCGAAGATGAAATAGCCGATGAAGAAAATCCCCGCGCCGAAGCCATACACCGCATCGCTCAAGCCAAGATCGGTGCTCATCCCCAGCTTCGCGAAGCCGACGTTCACACGGTCCAGATAGGCAACGATGTAGCAGAGCATCAATAGCGGCGCGAGCCGCCAGGTAACCTTGCGATAAGTCGCCTCTTCGAACGTCGAAGGCGGCGCGCCAGCGCCGGGATGGTGGAGCGGATCTGCAGGACTAGCCATGACTATGTCTCCTCATTTTTATGGAATTGAAGTGCCGCAGCCGAACGATTCTATCCGCGCCAGGTTTTTTGCAGGACGAATCGATATTGGGGGAAAACACTGACTGCGCACGCAGTGCGTGCGCAGCGCTTCACCTACCGCTACACGCAGCGCCCCCCATCCACTTCGAGGCACACGCCGGTAATAAACTCCGCCTCATCCGAAGCCAGATACAGCGCCGCATTCGCAATATCCTGCGGCGTCGAAAACCGCCCGAGAGGAATCCCTGCCAGGAACTTCTGCCGGTTCTGCGGCGTATCCTCGACCCCAATGAACTCGGACAACAGCGCGGTCTCACCGATCACCGGATTCACGCAGTTCACGCGAATCCGCTCCGGCCCCAGCTCAACGGCGAGCGACTTGCTAGCGACGATCACCGCGCCCTTGCTGCCGTTGTACCAGACGAGCCCGGGCCGCGGCCGCACGCCCGCCGTCGACGCGATATTGATGAAGCTGCCGCCGCCTTGCTCGCGAAAATACGGCACGAACTCCTGCACGCTCCAGTAGATGCTCTTCACGTTCACCGCATAGACGCGGTCGAACTCGGCCTCGGTCACCTCGAGGACCGGCTTGTTGCGATGCGTGGTGCCCGCGTTGTTGACGACGATCTGCACGCTGCCGAAGTCTTCGAGCGCGGCCTCGCGCAGCGTGCGCCAGTCGTCGCGTTGCGCGACGTTGCCGGGGACCGCGATCGCCTTGCCGCCCGCTATCGCGATCTCACTCGCGACGCGTTCGGCGGCCGGCCCGTTGAGGTCGTTGACCACGACGTTCGCGCCTTCGCGCGCAAAGGTCTTTGCGATGCCTTCGCCGAAACCCGAACCGCCGCCCGTGACGATGGCCGTTTTACCTGTCAACCGCATGATGTCTCCGTTGTTTGTGATGGATAGAGCGATGCGTTGTTGCGTGTAACGTGCTGCTCGCGCCGATCGCGAGCGAGCCCTACGGCACCCGCTAGCCGTGCCGGATCGCGATCGTCTTCAGCACCGTAAAGCCATACAGCGCCTCGAAGCCTTTCTCGCGGCCATGTCCCGAATGCTTGACGCCGCCGAACGGCAATTCGACGCCGCCGCCCGCGCCATAGTTGTTGATGAACACCTGGCCCGAGCGCACGCGTCGGGCGAGGCGCATCTGGCGCGCGCCATCGCGTGTCCAGATGCCGGCGACGAGCCCGAACTGCGTGCCGTTCGCGAGCGCGAGCGCTTCGGCTTCGTCACGGAACGACATCGCGGCGAGCACCGGACCGAATACTTCGTCGCGCGCGAGGCGGTGGCTCGCGGGCACGTCGCGCAGCAAGGTCGGGGCCTGATAGAAGCCGCTTTCAGGCGCTTCGGGAATCACCTCGCCGTGCGCGGCCATCGCGATGCCGTCGTGTTGCGCGTCCGACAGAAAGTCCCACACGCGTTGCTGCTGTTTCGCGCTGATCAGCGGTCCGCAGTCGAGGTCGGCATTCGACGGCCCGACGCGCAACGCCTGAAAGGCGCTGCTGAGTCTGTCGAGCAGCGGCTCGTAAATCGCCTGCTCGATCAGCACGCGACTGCCCGCCGAGCAGGTTTGCCCGGCGTTCTGCACGATCGCGGAGATCAGCACCGGCAGCGCGGCGTCGAGATCGGCGTCGGCGAACACGATTTGCGGCGACTTGCCGCCGAGTTCGAGCGTGACCGGCACGTGGTTTTCGGCGGCCATCTGCGTGACGAGCTTGCCGGTTTCGGGCGAGCCCGTGAAGGAGATGTGATCGATGCCCGGATGACGCGCGAGCGCGGCGCCCGCTTCGTGCCCATAGCCGGTCACGATGTTCAGTGCACCGGCCGGCAAGCCGGCCTCGGCGGCGAGCTCTGCGACCCGCAGCACGGAAAGGCACGCGTCCTCGGCCGGTTTGACGACGCATGCATTGCCGGTCGCGAGCGCCGCGCCGACGCTTCGCCCGAAGATCTGCATCGGGTAATTCCACGGCACGATGTGGCCGGTCACGCCGTGCGGCTCGCGGATCGTCAGCACCGTGTAGCCGGATTGGTAGGGCAGGGTTTCGCCGTGCAGCTTGTCGGCCGCGCCGGCGTAGAACTCGAAGTAGCGGGTCAGGGCGGCGGCGTCGGCGCGCGCCTGCCTGAGCGGTTTGCCGGTGTCGCGCGCTTCGAGCCGTGCAAGGTCTTCCTGGCGCGCTGCCACCAGCAGCGACAGCCGGTACAGCACGCGGCCGCGCTCGGCGGCGCTCAGCGCACCCCATGCGCCGTCGAACGCTGCGCGCGCGGCGTGCACGGCGGTGTCGATATCGGCCTCGGTGCCGCGCGCGATGCGCGTGAACGGCTGGCCGTCCGAGGGATCGAGTACGGCGATCGATTCGCCGCCGGAAGCGGCGCACCACTCGCCGCCGATGAAATGCCGTGCTTCTTCCATGCATGCTCCTTGATGACGTGCGGCCGGCGTGCGGCGGCGCGGGTTCGAAGGGGAGACACAAAACGGTAGAGACGCGAAGCGAGACTCGCCAGACGATTATCGCGCCGATCCGACCGCGGATGCCACCTGCCGATTGGCTATAATGGCGCATTCCGTACGGTCCGGTGCGCGGCCCCGTCGTTCGGGGCGAGAGGGTTTCAGTGCCCGACGTTCGCGGTTCGCACACAGTTCGCACCGCATCCGCAGCCCGCGCGCCGTTCGCCGCCTTCCGATTTCCATCCCCTTCAGAGAGCGCTCATGAGCTTCAATCACGTTCCCGCAGGCAATGACCTTCCGCACGATTTCAACGTCATCATCGAAATCCCGGCGCAAAGCGACCCGGTGAAGTACGAAGCCGACAAGGACCTGGGCCTGCTCGTCGTCGACCGTTTCATCGGCACCGGCATGCGCTATCCGGCCAACTACGGCTTCATTCCGCAGACGCTGTCGGGCGACGGCGACCCGGTCGACGTGCTGGTGATCACGCCGTTCCCGCTGCTGGCAGGCTCGGTCGTGCGCGCCCGCGCGCTCGGCATGCTGCAGATGACCGATGAGTCAGGTGTCGACGCGAAGCTGATCGCCGTGCCGCACGACAAGATCTGCCCGATGACGGCGAACCTGAAGTCGGTCGACGACGTGCCGGCTTACCTGAAGGACCAGATCAAGCACTTCTTCGAGCAATACAAGGCGCTGGAGAAGGGCAAGTGGGTCAAGGTCGAAGGCTGGGCCGACGTCGATGCTGCCCACAAGGAAATCAGCGAAGGCGTGGCGAACTACAAGAAGTAAGCGCGCCGCGGTTCATCCGCTTGCTGCATGCAGTACGAAAACCGCGCGAGTCCGCAAGGACCGCGCGGTTTTTTTCATCTGATTTGCGCGGTATTCGACTACCGTGCAAAAGCGCCGCGATCTTCGTCTCGCACGCTTCGTCTCGCGCGCATAACCTGAACGCATCGCTCCGATGAACGGAACGCATTTTTATATTTAGGTGTAAACCCTTATCATTCGCCGCACGACCTCGCGCGCGAACTCACGGCATCTACGCGCGTTTCCATCACTTCAAGAACCACGGTCCGGATGATGAACCGCAGCAAGTCCCACTCGACATCGCCGCGCTGGTCGACCCGGCTGCATTCGGTCGTCACCGCGATCTATCGCAAGCGGCCGGTCTGGATGGTGTCGTTCGCGGCGAGCGAGGCGAATCTGTCGGAGGGCTTGCGAGCAGCATGCGCATCGACGGCGATGCTCGCGCTCGGCAACGTGCTGCACGATCCGGTGTTTGCGTGGGCGGCGATCGGCGCGTTCTGGACCTGCCTCGCCGATGCCGCCGGCTCGAACCGCGCACGCTTCATGTCGATGATGAGCTTCGCGCTGCTGTCGACGCTGTGCGGCGGCATGACCGCGTTCGCGTCCGCCTCGGGTGCCGCGTGGGCCGCGCTCGCGGTGCTCGCGTTCACGACGCTCGGCGCGTTCGGCCGCATCTGGGGCGCGGCCACGTCGCAGGTGACGATCCTCGCGGCGACCGCCTGCGTCGTGATGGTCGATCGGCCGATGCACGACGCGCGCGCGGGTGTCGCGTTTCTCGGCGTCTATCTGGTCGGCTGCCTGTTCGCGATCGTGCTGAGCTTGACGGTGTGGCGCATTCATCCATTCGGCGCGAGCCGCGCGTCGTTGCGCGCGGTGTATCTGCGCCTCGCCGATGTCGCGTTCGATAGCGCGCGGCTTGTCGGCGGCCGTGCCGCGCGGCGCGAATGGGCCACGCATGCCGCGCGCTTTCGCGCCGATGCGCGCGCGTCGCTCGAACGTTCGCGCGATGCGCTCGCGAACGTGCCCGCATCGAAGGCGGGCGCGGCGCGGCCGTCTACGACACGCTGCTCGGCTTGTTGACCGACGGCGAAGCGTTGTTCGCGTATCTGATCGCGGTGTCGGGCGCGGGCGCGAAAGTGCCCGACGATCCGCGCCGCACGCGACGCGCGGTGCGCTCGCTCAATGCGATCGGCGAAGTGCTCAGCGACATCGGCAGCGCGACCAGCGACGCGCGCTGGGAACGTCTCGCGGACCCGCAGGCGCGTCTGCGGCGTCTCGCGCATCGGCTCGAAAGCGCGTTGCTCGAACCGGTGAAGCTGCAATCCGGTTTCGAGCTCGTCGATTTCGCGCCGCGTGAGGTGCACGTCGAGCCGTGGAGCGCGTGCGTCGCGCGTTATACGGCGCGCGCGTGGTCGACGCTGAAGGCCAACCTGTCGTGGCAGTCGGTCGGCTTGCGCCATGCGGCGCGTGTCGGCGTGACGACGACGGCGGGCTTCGTCGTGATTCGCGCGCTCGGTCTGCCGTTCGGCTATTGGGCCACGATGGCCACGCTGCTGATCCTGCAGCCGTCGATCGCCGCGACCTGGCCGCGCAGCATCGAACGCGCGACGGGCAGTATCGTCGGCGGCGTGCTCGCGGCGGCGATCGGCTATGCGATTCATTCGCCGCTCGGCATCTCGCTCGCGGTGTTCCCGCTGGTGATGGCGACGATGGCGCTGCGCCCCGTCAGTTACAGCCTGTTCGTGCTGTTCCTGACGCCGACCTTCGTGCTGGTCGCCGACTTCGCGACGCCGGGCGCCAACGAGTTGGCGTTCGCGCTGACGCGGCTCGGCAACAACGTGCTCGGCTGCGTGCTCGCGCTGCTCGCGACGTTCCTTCTATGGCCGACGCGCGAGAAGCTCGATGTGCGCGTCTATCTCGGCGACGCGGTGCGCGCGAATCTCGCGTATCTGCGCGCGTCGCTCGACGCGCCTCGGCATGGCGGCAAGGAGATCGAGCAATTGCGCCGCGCCGCGGGCCTCACCAGCAACAACGCGGAAGAAGCGATCGGCCGCGTGCGGCTTGAGAAGCTCGAGGACTCGATGGCCGATACGGTCACGCTGACGGTGCTGAGCCTGCTGCGACGGATGGCCGGCACCGCGACGCAGTTGCGCCTCACCGCGAACCGTCGCGACATGCATAGCGAACTCGACGAATGGGTCGAGGCGATCAGCGCGGCGATCGAGGCCGCGCTGAATCGCACGTTACGGCCGGTGCGGCTCGAGTTACCCGCTCGCGAGCAATTGACGTCGCTGGAAGCAGATGTGGTGGGCGAGCTGGCGCGGGTGCATCGGCTGCTGACGGAGAGGATGCGGGAGGCGAGGGGGTAGCACGACTCAGCCGTCGGAACGCTCGCCGTCTTCCGCGACGTCATTCACCGCTGCAACCGGCAACACCGACTGCAGCGTGAACACCCCGGCCGCCAGCGCCCGTTTATCGGCCGCCGTGAGCCGCTTGACCCAATACTCGGCGCTCGACGCGCTCGACCGGTCCGCCAGCTCGAACGACGCCAGCACCCGCACCGGCTTGCGCGAGCGCGTATAACGCGCGCCCGTGCCGCTCAGATGTTTGTCGAAGCGAGCAGCGACATCGGTCGCGATGCCGGTATAGACGCTGCCGTCCGAGCATTCGAGCAGATAGAGAAACCACGCCATAACCGTGCTTCTAGCCTTTGAACGGATTGTGTTCGCGCAGCTCGTCCACGTACGCGTGGATGCTGTTTTTTTCGTTATCGAGGAAATGGCCGACCGCATCGGCGAACGCCGGATGCGCGAGCCAATGCGTCGAGCGCGTGACCGTGGGCAGAAAGCCGCGCGCCATCTTGTGCTCGCCCTGCGCGCCGCCTTCGAATGCGCCGAGCTTTTCTTCGATGCAGAATTCGAGCGGCTGATAGTACGCGGTTTCGAAATGCAGGCACGGCACGTGTTCGAGCGCGCCCCAGTAGCGGCCATACAAGGTGCCGCCGGTTTTCTCGTCGCGCTGATAGACGACGAGCGAGCTCGCGATCGGCTTGCCTTCATATTCGGCGATCACGAGCAGCAGATTCTCCGGCATCGACGCGCCGATCATCCGGAAGAAATCGAGGTTCAGATACGGACTCGAAAAATGCTCGCGATAGGTTTGCCGATAGCACTTGCTGAAGAAGCGCCAGTCGGCATCCTCGATGTCTGCGCCGCGGATCCTTCGCATCGTGATGCCGGCCTCGTGCACCTTGCGCCGTTCGGCGCGGATGTTCTTGCGCTTCTTCTGTTCGAGCGTCGACAGAAAGTCTTCGAAGTCGCGATAGCCGTCGTTGAGCCAGTGAAACTGCACGCCTTCGCGCTGCATCATGCCGATATCGGTGAGCGCGTCCGCTTCGCTCTGCGTCGGAAACAGCACATGCAGCGACGACACCTCGGCCTGCTCGGCGAACGCCATCAACGTGGCCGCGAGATGGCGCAACGCATGCTCGTTCGCCGACAGCAGCCGGTTGCCCTGTACCGGCGTGAAGGGCACCGCGCACAGCAGCTTCGGGTAATAGGGCAGGCCGTTGCGCTTGTACGCGTCGGCCCAGGCCCAGTCGAACACGTACTCGCCGTACGAGTGTCCCTTCAGATAGACGGGCGCCGCCGCCGCGAGCATGCCCGTGCGCGCGTCGGTCAGCGTGACGAATTGCGGCGCCCAACCGGTGTCGGGAACCGCGCATTGCGTCGCGTTGAGCGCGCTCAGAAACTCGTGCCGCAAAAACGGCGTGGGCTGCGACTGCGCGGCGAGGAGGGCGTTCCACTCGGCGGCGTCCACCTCGGAGGGCGAGGCCAGAATGCCCGTGCGATAATCGATACGTTGCTGGTTCAATCTGAGTGACTGTATGCAATGACCGGCGCGGCGCTGTGAAACTGACGCTGCCACGTCGTTCGTTGAGTTCGTTTATCCGGTTTGTTCAATCCCGTCGAGCCATCGAGCCGCGGTACCGCGAGCCGTGAAGGCTTGCCTGTCGATCCTGCCATGAAGACCCGAATCGCTCTTGCTCAAATCAATGTCACCGTCGGCGACTTCGCCGGCAACGTCGCGAAGATCGTCGCCGCCGCGCGCGCCGCGCACAGCGATGGTGCGAAGCTGCTGGTCGCGCCTGAACTCGCGCTGTCGGGTTATCCGCCCGAAGACCTGCTGCTGCGCCCCGCGTTCTACACCGCCAGCGCGGCCGCGTTGGCCGATCTCGCCGCACAGTTGAAGCCGTTCACCGGTCTGCATGTGATCGTCGGCCATCCGCTGCGCGACGGGTCGGACAACCTCGCGCACCGCCCGGCGAACGGCCATGGTAATGCAAACGCGCCGATCGAGCGCGGCGTGCCGCCGGTCGATACGTTCAATGCGGCGTCGCTGATCGTCGACGGCGAAGTGAAGGGCACCTATCGCAAGCAGGATCTGCCGAACACCGAAGTGTTCGACGAGAAACGCTATTTCGCCTCCGACCCGCAGCCGTTCGTGTTCGAACTCGACGGCGTCAAGTACGGTGTCGTGATCTGCGAGGACGCGTGGCATGCGTCGGCCGCGCAGATGGCAAAGGCCGCGGGCGCGCAGGTGCTGCTGATTCCGAACGGCTCGCCGTACCACCTGAACAAGGAAGCGGTGCGCTTCGACATCCTGCGCGCGCGCATTCGCGAAACCGGTATTCCGATGGTCTACGTGAACATGGTCGGCGGCCAGGACGAACTCGTGTTCGATGGCGGTTCGTTCGTGCTCGACGCGCGGGGCGAACTCGTCGCGAAGCTCGCGCAGTTCGAGGAAGCCACGGCTGTCGTGGAGTTCGACGCTGGCACGCCGCTGCCGGCCGCGATCGCGCCGGAGCAGTCGATCGAAGCGCAGGTCTACGCGGCGCTCGTGATGGGCGTGCGCGACTACATCGGCAAGAACGGTTTTCCTGGTGCTTTGATCGGTCTGTCGGGCGGCGTCGATTCGGCGCTCGTGCTGGCCGTTGCATGCGATGCGCTCGGCGCCGACAAGGTACGCGCGGTGATGATGCCGTCGCGCTACACGGCCGATATCTCGACCAGCGACGCCGCCGAGATGGCGCGCCGCGTCGGCGTGCGCTACGACGAGATCGCGATCGCGCCGATGTTCGACGCGTTCCGCGGCTCGCTCGCCGAGGAGTTCGCGGGCCGCGCCGAAGATGCGACCGAAGAGAACATTCAGGCGCGCATTCGCGGCACGCTGCTGATGGCGCTGTCGAACAAGTTCGGCTCGATCGTGCTGACCACCGGCAACAAGAGCGAGATGGCGGTCGGCTATTGCACGCTGTACGGCGACATGGCCGGCGGCTTCGCGGTGATCAAGGACATCGCGAAGACGCTCGTGTACCGGCTGTGCCGCTATCGCAACGCGGCCACCACGTTTGCGACGCGCGACGTGATTCCCGAGCGGATTCTGACGCGCGCGCCGTCCGCTGAGCTGCGCGAGAACCAGACCGACCAGGACAGCCTGCCCGAATACGAAGTACTCGACGCGATCATGCGCATGTATATGGAGGAGGACCGTTCGCTCGCGGAGATCATCGCGGCGGGTTATCAGGTCGACGACGTGAAGCGCGTCACGCGCCTGATCAAGATCAACGAGTACAAGCGCCGTCAGGCGCCGATCGGCATTCGCGTCACGCATCGCGCGTTCGGCCGCGACTGGCGTTATCCGATCACGTCGCGCTACACCGAACCGGTGGAGTGAAAGACGACACCCGCGCGCGGATGCCGCAATGCATCCGGCGCGGCGTAGAATAAAAATCATCCTTTTCCTTTCCACTCTTCCCATCAAGAGACGAGGTTCGCCATGAAGCGCATCACCGCAGTCATCAAACCGTTCAAACTCGACGAAGTGCGCGAGGCCCTCGCGGAAGTCGGCCTCACCGGCCTGACCGTTACCGAGGTCAAGGGGTTCGGCCGCCAGAAAGGGCATACCGAGCTCTATCGTGGTGCGGAATACGTGGTCGACTTTCTGCCGAAAGTGAAGATCGAAGTCGTGGTCGCGGACAGCCAGTGCGATCAGGTCATCGACGCGATCATCGGCGCGGCGCGTACCGGCAAGATCGGCGACGGCAAGATCTTCGTCGCGGACGTCGAGCGCGTCATCCGTATCCGTACCGGCGAAGAGAACGAAGCGGCCGTATAAGCTGTGCAATCACGCACCGGCCCGGTGCGCGCAACGGCAAAAACCGTGCGCCGAATAAAAAACGGTGCAATACCCTTGCGGATATCGCACCGATACGCGCCTCTCGCAGCAGCGTGAAAAAGATTCTCTCGAAGAAACCTGTATTACACCCCGAGGGATGACCCTCGGGGCGCACCGTTCGATCAGAACGAGTGTTGGATACCTGCGTACACGCCGCTTTGCTGGCGGCCTTGCAGCGGGTTGTCCGTTGCAGCGGCGAAGCCCGCATTGTTCGCGTTCAGACCGAAGTTAGCATTACGGCTGTTGCGCACCGTCGCGGCCTGCAGGTCGAGCAGCGTGCGCTTCGACAGGTTGTACGAACCGCCGATCGTGTAGATCGTCGCATTGCCCGCGCCGTTGTTGCCGTTCACGTGGTAGACCGCCGCGATCAGTGCTGCAGCCGGCGTTGCCTGCCACGTCACACCGCCCCATTCGTGATCGAGCGTGGTCGGCTGACCGGGCAGAACCCCCGTTGCGCCTGCCGAACGGACTGCCTGGTAAGCAGCCTGAATCTTGAACTGGCCGAGGAACACGTTCAGCAGAGCGGAGTACTCGCGCGATGCAGCGAATACGCCGTTGGCCGTGTTAGCCGTATTGATACCGTTGTTGGCAACCGGGCCACCCCACAACCCACCGGTCGTCGGGTTGCGGATTTCGTCGTACAGACCGCGGACCTGAAAGAGCGACGTCGTGTAGGTGACCTGCGCGCCAGCTTCGCGACCTTGCGGCGTCGTGCCGTTACCGTTCCAACTCGTCGCGTTCGACAGCGCGTACTGACCGTAGAAGTCAAAGCCTGCGATCTTCGGCGACTGGTACGCGAAGTTGTTGCTCGATTGCGGCCAGTTGCGGCCACGCACCAGCGATGCCGACGACCAGTTCGACTGACCGAACGGGTCGAAGTCCCACACGCCGTTCGAGATGAAGAGCATGCGGCCCATCGTGAACGTACCGTACTGGTTGTTCGAAATGCCGACCGTTGCCCAGCGATTGAAGAGACCGCCGCCGCCGGGACCTGCGCCCGTCATCGTGTTGAACGAGCCTTCCAACTGGAACAGGATCTTGTTGCCGGCGCCGATGTCCTCGACACCCTTCATGCCCCACAGGCTGGTGCCCCAGTCGCCGCTTTCCGCCTTGAAGCGGTTCGAGCTGGTGTTGGCCGCGCCGTTGGCGTTAGCGCCGGTCGGGACGCCCGACATGTACTCGAGACCTGCATCCAAACGGCCATACAGCGTGACGCTACTCTGAGCGTGTGCAACAACGCCGGCCGACATCAGCGCAGCGACGAGCAAAGCTTTCTTCATCTTCTCCTCCATACCCTGTCAAAAAAGAAACCCAGTACTGCGAGTGGTGTTCGGACGCGATAAGCACCGAACAGAAAGCGGTACCAGGGAGAGTGGCGGGTGGATAGGGATTCTCCTGTCATGACATGTAGCGTCGAGCTATCTTTGCATCATGCCGATCCCACGCCGACCGGTTCTCCTCTGCGTTTTGAAGTGAAACTACTTTTAATCAACTTTGTTTTGCTACTTTGGTTACCAATTTATCAAAAATAACTTTAACTGGGAGAAGAAATTAGTACCGCCAACAGGGGGTGTCGCCAAATTGCAATACGAATGTGGGCTGGGACCCCAAGGAGTTCCTCGGGAAAAGGCGCAAAGCCTTGTCCGGCAAGGGAATCGCGGCTTGGAAGGGGTCGTATTAAGGATTGTCACTATTGACGGGTCAAAAGTGGCGGGGTAGGCGAAAACTCGGCCTGAATGGCCCGTTTTGTGGGATTTTCGGCGCTTTTTCGTCGTTCGAATGGCCGGGCGGAAGGACATGGTAAAAACGAAAAAGGCGCTCGTAAGCGCCTTGTAAAACTACATTGACTACATTTTCCATGCCATTCGCATCATAAGTCGCGGGTAATTTTATTACTTGAGACTGCCCGACAGGAATTGCTTCAGACGTTCGCTCTTCGTGTTCCTGAACACTTCGTCGGGATGGCCTTGTTCCTCGACGCGGCCCTGGTGCAGAAACATCACGTGGTTCGACACGTTGCGCGCGAAGCCCATTTCGTGCGTGACGACGATCATCGTGCGGCCTTCCTCGGCGAGCTTCTGCATTACCTTCAGCACTTCGCCGACGAGCTCCGGGTCGAGCGCGGAGGTCGGCTCGTCGAACAGCATCACATCGGGGTGCATTGCCAGCGCCCGCGCGATCGCGACACGCTGCTGCTGGCCGCCCGACAGATGCGACGGATACTGCTTCTCGAGACGCGGCGCGAGACCGACCTTCTCCAGATATTCGCGCGCGTGGTCCTCGGCTTCCTTGCGCTTCAGACCGAGCACATGCACCGGCGCCTCGATGATGTTCTCGAGCACGTTCATGTGCGACCACAGGTTGAAGTGCTGGAACACCATCGAAAGCTTGGTGCGCACACGCTGCAACTGCTTCGGGTCCGACACGCGCAACGCGCCGTCCCTGGCGGTCTGCGTGCGCACTTCCTCACCGTCGACGAAAATGCGCCCCGCGTTCGGCTGTTCGAGAAAATTGATGCAGCGGAGCATCGTGCTCTTGCCCGAACCGGACGAACCGATCACGCTGATCACGTCGCCGGCATTGGCTTTCAGCGACACGCCCTTGAGGACTTCGTTGTCGCCGTACTTTTTGTGAAGCTGGTCGACGAAGAGCTTCTGCTTCTTGGAGTTCATCAGGATCCTTAACGAGCTTGCTTGTCCAGGGACGCGCAGTTACTTGCCTTGCGGCCGCAGGTAAGCGAGCCAGCGACGCTCGGCGCGGCGGAACAGCCACACGAGCGCGAAAGAAATACACAGATACAGCAGCGCGGCGATGCCGAACGCATTGAACGACTGGTACGTCGCGGAGTTCACGTCGCGCGCGATCTTCAGGATATCCGGCACCGTGGCCGTGAACGCGACGGTGGTCGCGTGCAGCATCAGGATCACTTCGTTGCTGTAGTAGGGCAGTGCGCGGCGCAGCGCCGACGGCAGAATCACGCGCCGGTACAGCGTGAACGACGACATGCCGTACGCGCGCGCCGCTTCGATCTCGCCGTAGGGCGTCGCCTTGATCGCGCCCGCGAAGATTTCGGTCGTGTACGCGCAGGTATTCAGCGTGAACGCGAGCAGCGTGCAGTGCATGCCGTCGCGAAAGAACGCGTTGGTCAGCTCGTTGTTGCGGATGATCTCGAGGCTGTAGAGACCCGTATAGCACAGCAGCAGCTGCACGTAGAGCGGCGTGCCGCGGAAGATATACGTATAGAGCCACACGAGGCCCGCGAGCCATTTCTTCTTCGACACGCGCGCGACCGCGAGCGGCACCGACAGGCAGAAGCCGAGGCCGATCGACACGACCAGCAGCCATAACGTGATCGCGACCCCGGTGAAGCGATAGCCGTCGGTGAACAGATAGTTGCGCCAGTATTGCTGAATGATCTCGATCATAGATCCGCCTTTCGCACGCCGGTCGAGTAACGCTTTTCGAGGTACATCAGCACGAAGTTCGACACGGTGGTGATGACGAGATAGATCGCCCCCGCGAGCAGGGTGAAGAAGAAGAACCGCAAGGTACCCTTGCCGGCGTCCTGCGAGGCCTTGACGACGTCGGCGAGACCGATGATCGACACGAGCGCGGTCGCCTTGACCATCACCTGCCAGTTATTGCCGATGCCCGGAAGCGCGAAGCGCATCATTTGCGGGAACATCACGCGCGAGAACACCTGCCAGCTCGTCATGCCGTAGGCGGCGCCCGCTTCGAGCTGGCCGCGCGGCACCGCGATAAACGCGCCGCGGAACGTCTCGGTGAAGTACGCGCCGTAGATGAAGCCGAGCACCGCGACGCCGGCCACGAACGGGTCGATGTCGATCTGCTCCCAGCCGAGCGCGTCGGTCAGGTTGTTCAGCCAGATCTGGATGCTATAGAACAGCAGCAGCATCAGCACGAGATCGGGCACGCCGCGCACGAGCGTCGTATACACCGTGCCGATGCCGTTCGACAGACGGTTCTTCGACAATTTCGCCGCCGCGCCGAGCAGGCCGAGCACGAACGCGAGCGCGAGCGAGAACACCGCCAGCCTGACGGTTTGCCAGGTGCCGCTGAGAAGCAGCGGGCCGTAGCCTTGAAGGAACATAGGTAGTCCACGACGATGCGCTACGCGCACCGCGAAAGACGCGGTCCGCGTAGCGCCGCGTCGGGGACGAGCGCCTGGCTCGCCGTGATCCGCAGCGCACAGCGTGCCGCTGTGCAAATCATGCTGCAGAAACGTTGGTGCTCCTGCAGCGCGCTTGTGGGACTTTCGTCTCGGATTGTTTTGAATCTACTGCCTGGTGTCGCCACCTTCGTTGCCGCTTTCACTGCCACCGGCACGAGCCGGCTTACCACGCAGTATCCTGCCTGTTTCGCTCAACGGCCAGGATAAATGTCGAAATCGAAGTACTGCTTTTCGAGCTTCCTGAACGTGCCGTCCTGATGAACCTCGGCGAGCGCCTGATTGAACTTCGCCTTCAGCTCGGCATCGCCCTTGCGCAGACCGATCGCGGTGCCTTCGCCGATCGTCTGCGGATCCTTCACTTCCGGACCGGCCCAGGAGAACCCTTTGCCGCGCGGCGTCTTCAGAAAGCCGGCGTCGGCCTGCACTTCGTCCTGCAGCGCGGCGTCGAGGCGCCCCGACGCGAGATCCGCGTACACCTGGTCCTGATTCTGGTACGACACGACGAGCACGCCCTTCGGCTCCCACCAGGCCTTCGCGTACTGCTCCTGCGTCGAACCCTGCTCGACGCCGACGTGCTTGCCTTTCAGCGATTCAGGGGTGGGCAGAAGCGGCGAACCGGTTTTCGCAATCATGCGGGCGGGCGCGTCGAACATCTTGTCGGAGAAGTCGATCTGCTCGCGGCGCTTGTCGGTGACGCCCAGCGAGGAAATGATCGCGTCGAACTTGCGAGCTTTCAGCGCCGGGATGATGCCATCGAGATCCTGCGCGACCCACACGCACTTCACGTTCATCTTCGCGCACAGCGCGCGGGTCAGATCGGCATCGAAACCGACGATGTCGCCATCAGGCGCCTTCGATTCGAATGGCGGATAACTGGCGTCGACCCCGATGCGCACCGTTTTCCATTCTTTCGCCATCGCGCCGGTGGCCATGACTGCCAGAGCCACGCACAGTGCGAACTTCTTCATGTTTCTCCTGAATCAAACTGATCGTCGTAATGACACGACTCGACGAGCACCGGCCGAGGGCCGACGGTCGGTATTCTAGGCGGTCAAAATTGCCGTGCCGCAGGGATCGTCGCCGCGCTCTGGTCGGTCCTTGCGCGGGCGGTTCGTCCGACGTGGCGCGCCGGTCCGGCGCGTTCGGTGCTTATCGGGCGTGGCTCGCACGGTGTGGTGCCGAGTCGAAGCCCGTCGCGCACCGGTTGCGGCCCGCCCGCCGAGGCTTGCCAGCGCGGCCTGCGCGTCCCGCGGGACGTCCACGCGGCTCGAAAAGCGCGGTATTTTACCCGAAGAGCGGCAAGCTGCCAGCGCAGCGCGGCATCGAGCGGCAAGACGCCGTGCAACGCGTTGTGCGTGCGCGACGCCGGCGCGGTTTTGCGGGCGCCGGCTGCCGGGCGCCGGGCATCCGGGCGCCGGGCTTTCCGTGCGATGGGCTCGCCGGTCGCGCGATTGCATGCAGCGATGGAACGCTGCGGTGCGGTTGCGCACGATTGTTATGGGGCGGCGCACCCCTACATTCCCAGCATCGCTCTGATTGACTACTTACCGGGAGACTTTCCATGATCGAGATTCGCCGCTCCGCAGAACGCGGTCACGCCAACCACGGCTGGCTCGACTCGTATCACAGCTTCTCGTTTGCCGATTACCGCGACCCCGAGCACGTGCACTTCGGGCCGCTGCGCGTGATCAACGAAGACCGCATCGCCGGCGGTCAGGGTTTCGGCACGCACGGGCATCGCGACATGGAGATCGTCACGTATGTGCTCGAAGGCGCGCTCGCGCATCGCGACAGCATGGGCAATGGCTCGACGATCCGTCCCGGCGACGTGCAGCGCATGAGCGCGGGCACCGGCGTGCAGCATAGCGAGTTCAACGCGTCGCGCGACGAACTCGCGCACTTGCTGCAGATCTGGATCATCCCGCGCCGCGCGGGCGACCAGCCCGGCTACGAGGAAAAGCGCTTCGACGCCGACAGCAAGCGCGGCCGCCTGCGCGTGATCGCGTCGCCCGACGGCCGTGACGGCTCGGTGACGATCCATGCGGAAGCGTCGATCTACGCGGGACTGTTCGACGGCGCCGAACACGCGACGTTCGCGCTGCCGGCGGGGCGCCTCGGCTATTTGCACGTCGCGCGCGGCACGCTGAGCGTGAACGGCACGGTGCTCGAGGCGGGCGATGCCGCGAAGCTCAGCGACGTCGACACGGTGACGCTGGAAAAGGGCGACGACGCGGAAGTGCTGCTGTTCGATCTGGGTCAGTTGAACGGCTGATTCAAGCAGTTGATTCGCGCGGGCCGCCGATCGAGCGGCGAGCAGCGCCAAACAGCAACGCCACGGAAAACCTCTTCCGTGGCGTTTTTCTATTAGCGAGGCGCCCTCCCTGGTCCGCCTCGCGAATGCGCCGCTTATTGATTGGCGGCCGGCGCCGACGCGGCGCCCTTGTGATGCTCCCAGCGCTCGCGCATCTTCTCGTGACGCTGCTCCATCCGCGCGAAGCGCTGCTTCAGCGCCGTGCTGACGGTGGTCTTCTGCTGGTCGTTCAGGCCGTTATAGAACTTCAGCCACGCGTCGGTGGTTTGCTGACGCAGTTGCGCGTCCTTCTGCTCGATCTGCTGATGCGTCGCGGCCATCGCGTTCAGATCCAGGATCGGCTGTTGCTGTGCGGCCTTGAACTGGTCTTGAACCTGCTTGTGGTTGGCGCGCATCGCTTCGCGGTTCTGCTTCATCGTATCGAGCGCGTTTTGCCACAGCTTTTCCTGATCCGCGTTCAGCTTCAGCCGGTCGTGGAGTTGGGTCAGTTCCTTCATGAAGTGGCCATGCCAGCCGCCGGGCCCGCCGTGCGCCTGCTCGGCGGGTTGGGCGGCGTAAGCGGCGCCCGCGCCGATGGCGAGAGCGGTGGCAGCAACGGCGAGAACGCGCGACATCTTTTTGGTGGACATATGAGGCTCCTTGTAATGGAATAGCCGACGAAGCAACCGGTCTTTGGACTGCCTGCACTCGGTAAGGCACAGCGTAGAGAACCGCGTGCGCCGCTGTGTTACGCGCCCGGACGCCGCTATTACCAGCAATTACGTGTGGCTTTCACCGTAACACCCGGTAACCCTTCAGACCGTTTGGAAAACGAAATCCCTTTTGGCTGCGCGTTAAACTTCATTCCATGGCTACTCAAATCCTGGTCGTCGACGACGACGTCGAACTGCGCGATCTGTTGCGCGACTATCTCGCCCGTCAGGGCATCGAAGTTTCGGTGCTGCACGACGCGGGCTCGCTCGAACGGCGCCTCGAGCGCGAGCGCCCCGACCTCATCGTGCTGGACCTGATGATGCCCGGCGTGGACGGCCTCACCGCGCTGCGCAAGCTGCGTGCGTCGGGCGACGATATCCCCGTCATCATGCTGACCGCGCGTGCGGACGACGTCGATCGTATCGTCGGGCTCGAACTCGGCGCGGACGATTACCTCGGCAAACCGTTCAATCCGCGCGAACTGCTCGCGCGCGTGCAGGCGGTGCTGCGGCGGCGCCGCACGCTGCCGTCGGCGGCCGCGCCCGAGCAGCGCGAGCCGTTCAGCTTCGGCCGCTTCACGCTGGATTTCCAGTCGCGTACACTGCATCTCGAAGACAAGCCGCTCGCGCTGTCGGGCAGCGAGTTCGCGCTGCTGAAGATTTTCGTCAATCACCCCATGCGCACGCTCACGCGCGAGCGCCTGCTGGAACTGCTGCACGGTCCCGAGTACGACGGCACCGACCGCGGCATCGACGTGCAGGTGTGGCGCCTGCGTCGCATTCTCGAAACCGATCCATCCACGCCGCGCTTCATCCAGACCGTGCGCGGCCGCGGTTACGTGTTCGTGCCGGACGGCGAGCAGCATGCGTCGGCCCATTGATTCGCTGTTCGGGCGGCTCGCGCTGCTCGTCGTCGCGGTGCTGTTGCTGTCGCATTTCGCGTGGTATGCGCTGATGCGACTCGAACGTTCGCAACTGCAAACGCGCTACGCGGTCGAGGAAGCGACCTTCCTCGTCGACGCGGTGCGTCAGCACGTCGCCCGCACACCGGATCAACCGCTGCCGTCGCGTGTGAAGCTGGTCGACCCGGCGAGTCCGGACGTGCCGGCGGCCAGCGCGAACATGCCGCCGCCGCTCGCGCGTTTCGTCGAGGACGTGCGCGACCGCATGCCGGCCGACACCCAGGTGCGCGTCGGTCCGCCCGGCGCCCCGCCCATGCTATGGGTGCGCGCCGTGACCGATCAGAACTGGATCGTCGTGCCGGTGCAGCCGCTGCGCATGCCGCGCTCGCTCGACCGCACGGTCTTGTGGCTCGTCATCATTTTCTCGTTTGCGGTGATGGCGGCGCTGTTCGCTGCTTGGGCGCTGCAGCGGCCGCTGCGCTTGCTCGCGCAGGCGGTGGCGCGCTTCGGTCGCGGGCTGCCGGTGCCGCCGGTGCCCGAGCGCGGGCCGCGCGAGTTGCGGCAACTCACCCATGGCTTCAATCAGATGGTGCAGGAAGTCGCGCGCACCGAGAATGATCGCGCGGTGATGCTTGCCGGTGTCGCGCATGACCTGAAGACGCCGCTCGCGCGTCTGCGGCTGCGCGCCGAAATGATGGACGACGCGAAGACGCGCGACGGCGTCGTGCGCGACGTCGATTCGATGACGCATATCGTCGAGCAGTTCCTGCTGTTCGCGCACGACGGCGCGGACCGCAGCGAACCCGTGGAAGTGGATGCGCAGTGCGAGCGTGTCGTGCGCAGCTATCGGGCGGTGGCCACCAGTGCGCCGACCGTGCACACGGAACTGAACGCCGGGCCGTCATTTCTGCTGCCGGCGGCCACGCTCGACCGGATTCTGTCCAATCTGATCGACAACGCGCATGCGTATGGCGCGCCGCCGGTGGTCGTCGCGACCGCGCGCACACCGCAGAGCTTTACGCTATCAATTAGCGACAGCGGCACGGGCATCGCCGCCCAGGACCTGATCAACGCGAGCCGGCCGTTCGTGCGGCTCGATCCGGCGCGAGGCGGCAACGGCCATAGCGGGCTGGGCCTTGCGATCGTCGAGCGGCTCGTGCGGCGTGCGGGCGGTGAATGGGAAATCGGCAATCATGGCGGCCGCGGTTTGCGGGTGTTGATGAGTTTTCCGTTCGACGTGCTGCCGCGGGTCGCGACCGCCTCGGAAAACGCCTGGTAGAAGCAGGGGTGTTGGAGTCGCGATGCGCGCGCGAGGCGTCGGCATCGCGAGCGGCGAGAGCTCAGTCCGAAAACAGCGTATTCAACGCGTTCGCCGTTTCGCTATCGACGGTATTCCACGTCACCGATTCCGCCTCGAAAATATAGTGCGTCGTATATTTGCCGAGGCGCGCGAGTATTTCCTCCTGAATCAGTTCCGGCGCGACCTCCAGTTTCAGATACCACGCGGTCGACGACAGACGCGTCTGGAACGCGCCGTATTCGGCGAGCAGCTGGTCGAAAGCATCAGCGTCGTGATCGCGACAGACGATCACCAGATTTCCCTTCATGCGAATCTCCCGTTAGTGCGGTAGTGACAATCCGATATCAGGATTGATGATACCTGCTTCGTTGTGGGAGGCTCGGCGTCGTTTTCAGCGCGGGGCAGGGTGTCGGCGTGGGTTGGCTGAGCGGAGAGGGCGATACCGTCGCGCGCTGAATATTTCGGCGAGCGTCAGGCATTCACCTGGCATTCACCAGGCATTCACCAGGCATTCACCGCGGTGCGCGTAGGCGGCGCCGTATCGTCGGGAGGCAGTGCTTCGGTGCGGTCGCGCCCGCCGGTCTTCGCCGCATACAGCGCGGTATCGGCGCGGCTCATGAGACGCTCGGGCAGATCGTCGGGCGACAGTTCGGTGATGCCGATGCTCACGCTCAGCCCCGCCGAGGCCGGCAGCTTCGGCGAGGGCACCGCTTTCAACCGCAGCCGCAGACGCTCGACGACTTCGCGCCCGCCCGTCAGATCGGTGGCCGGCAGCAGCAGGCCGAACTCTTCGCCGCCGAGCCGGCCGACCGCGTCGGAGCCACGCAACTCGGCGCGACACGTATCGACGAAATGTTCGAGCGCGCGGTCGCCGGCGGCGTGGCCGAAGCGGTCGTTGATCTGCTTGAAGTGGTCGAGATCGGCGATCGCCATGCACAGCGGCTCGCGCCCCGCGTGCGCGCGATCGATCTCGTGGCGCAGCAGGTCGAGGAAATAGCGCCGCGACAGCGCGCCGGTCAACGCATCGTGCCGCGCCTCCGCCGACAGCAGCGTATTGGCCGACTGCAACTGCTCGGCGAGATCGCGTGTCGCGCGATGGTGGCGCCGCTCGCGCACGTAGGACACGGTGATCACCCACGCGAGCGCGACGGTGCCGGCCAGCGTCAGGAACACCAGCAGGTGGTCGCGCTTGTGGTTGCGCAGCAGCTCCGGCCACGCGGCGAGCGGATCGACCAGGTGCGCGGAGAGCCCCGAGTTCAGGCCGCCGCGGTTCTGATAGAGCGCCGGGGCCGGCCGTTCGATCATGCCGAACAGCTGCGCGGCGACCGACGCCGGCACCCACGGCGCCTGCTCACGCACTTGCGTGTCTTCGCGGATCAGCATGTCGGGGAACGTCTCCCGGCGGTAGATGATGCGCCGCTCGGCGGGGCTCATCAGCGTGACGCGCGAGTTCGGCAACGCGTGGCCTTCGAGCGCGCTGTTGTGCGCCATGATGATGACGCCGTTGTCGTCGGACACGAAGGTGCCCGCGTGCGCGACCCAGTGGCGCAACCGCGCGATGCCGACCTTCGCGACCACCGCGCCGACCAGCAGCCCGTCCGCGTACACCGGCGCGGCGATGAAGATGCCCGGCTCGCCGCTCGCGCGACCCACGCCGTAGGCTTCGGAGAATGCGCCGAGCAGCGCGTTGGTCAGATAGCCGCGCGCGCGCATGTCCACGCCGACGAACGATTGCTGCGCACCCTCGGGGTTCGACATCGTGCCGCTCGACGCAACACAGATGCCGTTCGCGTTGACGATCCAGACCTGATCGAGCCCGGAGAAGCCCTGCGCTTCGTGCAGGAACCTGCTGACCCCGGCCATCTTCGGATCCTTGAGCAAGGCGGCTCGCAAGGCGGGTTCCGCCGCCTCGCTGTTCACGGCATAATTCTGCGATTGCACGAGGGCACGCTGGACCACGTCCATTTCGGCCATGGTTGCGGGGATCGCGCGGGACATCGCGAGGTCGCTGGCAATCACTTCGGCCATGTTGTCGACGATCGACGTGGACATTTGCCGCTGCGTGCGCAACGCCGCGTCCAGCTCTTGCTGTACCATCCGGTCCGCGACCATGCCAGCCACGAACCAGCAGACGAGTACGATCAGCACGAAGCTGACCGGCCCGGCTACCTGGCGCAAGGTTGTCCTGTTCATCGACCCTCTGATCCGTCTGGCTGTGACATGCAACTTGCTCGTTCGTGGGCAGCGCGCTCTCAACGCTGTGTCGTTATCTGCATCAGCTGCGGTTTCGTCCCGTCGCGAGCGAGGTGCGCTGCGCCGTCGCCATGCCCGGGATGATCCGCTGATAAACAGGTACGTCGTTTCCCGATTTTAACCGTCGCGGGGCACGATGCCACCGTTATTGCTGGGATGCCGCATGCATATGCCGCACTGATCAGATTCTTAACGGCAGCCGCGCCGCTTTCTTGATAGCTGTGCGGGCCAATGAAGCGATCGAGCGACGACGGCCGGGGCGACGCGCCGATGTGGCTTGCGCGCCACGCCGCGAGACGGCCTCGCGACGTGTCACGCTGAAGCACGCGGCAGCAGAGTACAGTGCGGCGCGGCGACGCGTGCCGGGGCTTGCTGAAGCCTTACGCCCCGGCCTCGCAAGGCCGTATCGCAATTTGCGGCGAAAGGTTGTGCCTGAAACATAGGATGGTGTAGTGTCGTGCCGTCCAAAACGAGGAAAGCCCGCCAGCCCTCGGGCGGCGCCCGCGGCGACAGGAGTTCGGCGTGATGGTTGGGGTCGTGGGCGACGCGTTCACGAATCTGTCCATTGCCGGCCCATGTGTCTCCAACGCTAACGATTTACCACGCACGCGCGTTTTGCCATGCCTGATTTCCGCTTTCCGGACCGACCCATAGACCGCCGCGGAGCAGCCGCGGCCTCCTTCGAGCGTTCGAATGCCTGTTTGAAGAGGGAGGGCATCTGATGGATTTCAGCTTCAACCTGAACCGCACCGCCAATGCGTCGGCATGGCGCGTGTTGCCCAACCGCTGGGACTTCGTCGCGTTCCCGCTGATCATCTGCCTGATCGCGATGGCGTCGATCGGCTTTCACGAGACGCTCGCGCCGATGTCGACGCTAAAGACGCAGGCGATCTCGCTCGATCCGGCCAACCTGCCCGAGTACGCGATGCGCACCACGCTGCGCATGCTCGCGGCGATGGTCGCGTCGCTGATCTTCACGCTGGTCTACGGGACGTTGGCCGCCAAGAGCCGCCGCGCCGGTCTCGTGCTGGTGCCGATTCTCGACATCCTGCAGTCGGTGCCGGTGCTCGGCTACATCTCGTTCACGGTCACGTTCTTCCTCGCGATGTTCCCGGGCCGCGTGCTCGGCGCCGAACTCGCCGCGATCTTCGCGATCTTCACGAGCCAGGCGTGGAACATGACGTTCAGCTTCTATCAGTCGCTGCGCACGGTGCCGCGCGATCTCGACGAAGTCTCGCGCGGCTTTCATCTGACTTCATGGCAGCGCTTCTGGAAACTCGAAGTGCCGTTCTCGATGCCCGGCCTGATCTGGAACATGATGATGTCGATGTCGGGCGGCTGGTTCTTCGTCGTGGCTTCCGAAGCGATCACGGTCGGCAATCATACGGTTACGCTGCCGGGCATCGGCGCCTACCTGGCGCAGGCGATCAGCGACAAGAACCTGCACGCGATCGGCTGGGTCATCCTCGCGATGACGGTCGTGATTCTCGCCTACGACCAGTTGCTGTTCCGTCCGCTCGTCGCGTGGGCGGACAAGTTCCGCATGGAGTTCACGAGTTCGGGCGATGCGCCGGAATCGTGGCTGCTCGACCTGATCCGCCGCACGCGGCTGATTCACCGGTTGCTCGTGCCGCTCGGCTGGATGTTCGCGCGCGCGGCTCGGGTGCGCTTCCAACTGCCGGCGTTCAGCGCGCCGCGCTTTCACATCCCGCAGCGCGAGAAGAACTCGAAGCTCGGCGACTTCATCTGGGCGGCGATCGTGCTGCTCGCCACGGTGTATGTGGTGTACCGCGTGTTCCTGTATGTGCGTACCGGCGTGACGCTCGACGAGATCGGCCACGTGTTCGTGCTGGGCCTGATCACGCTCCTGCGCGTGGTCGTGCTGATCGCGATCGCTTCCGTGATCTGGGTGCCCGTCGGCGTGCTGATTGGCCTGCGCCCCGCGCTCGCGGAAAAGATGCAGCCACTCGCGCAGTTCCTCGCGGCGTTCCCGGCGAATTTGCTGTTCCCGGTGTTCGTGATCGCGATCGTGCGCTTTCACCTGAATCCGGACATCTGGCTGTCGCCGCTGATCGTGCTCGGCACGCAGTGGTATATCCTGTTCAACGTGATTGCAGGTGCAAGCTCGTATCCGAACGACTACCGCGAGGCGGCCAAGAATTTCCACATTCGCGGCTGGCAGTGGTGGCGTCAGGCGATGCTGCCGGGCATTTTTCCGTACTACGTGACCGGTGCGATCACCGCGTCGGGCGGCGCGTGGAACGCGAGCATCGTTGCCGAGTTCGTGCAGTGGGGCGATACCAAGGTCGCCGCGCATGGCCTCGGCGCCTATATCGCGCAGACTACCGCGGCGGGCGACTATCCGAAGATCATCGTGGGCATCGCCGTGATGTCCCTATTCGTGACCCTGTTCAACCGTCTGCTGTGGCGTCCGATGTACGCCTACGCCGAAGGCAAGCTCCGTCTAGATTGAGAAATGAAGGCTTAACGCGATGCAAAATCCTAAAGCTGCTATGACCGCCGCGCCGATCCAGACGCCGCCGAAGCCCCCGCGCCTCGGCGAGGAAATCCTGCGCGTGAAGGACGTGTGCCGCGGCTTCAACAAGACGCAGGGCGAACTGCTCGTCCTCGACGACGCGAATCTGTCGCTGCGCGAGGGCGAGATCGTCGGCCTGCTTGGCCGTTCGGGCTCGGGCAAGTCGACGCTGTTGCGCATCATCGCCGGTCTGATCGAGCCGACCGACGGCGAAGTCACGTACATGGGCAAGCCGCTCGCAGGCCCGGCCAAGGGTGTCGCGATGGTGTTCCAGACCTTCGCGCTGTTTCCGTGGCTGACCGTGCTGCAGAACGTGGAAGCGGGTCTCGAGGCGCAAGGCGTCGGTGCGTCGGAGCGGCGCACGCGCGCGCTCGCCGCGATCGACCTGATCGGCCTCGACGGCTTCGAAAACGCGTATCCGCGCGAGTTGTCGGGCGGCATGCGCCAGCGCGTCGGCTTTGCGCGCGCGCTCGTCGTCGATCCGACGCTGCTGCTGATGGACGAGCCGTTCTCCGCGCTCGACGTGCTGACCGCCGAAACGCTGCGTACCGACCTGCTCGATCTCTGGACGCAGGGGCGCATGCCGATCAAGGCGGTGCTGATCGTGACGCACAACATCGAGGAAGCGGTGTTCATGTGCGACCGCATTCTGGTGCTGTCGTCGAACCCGGGCCGCGTGATCGCCGAGATCAAGGTGCCGTTCAAGCATCCGCGCAACCGTCTGGACCCGGCATTCCGCCGCCTCGTCGACGAGATCTACGCGAAGATGACCGCGCGTCAGACCGACGAAAAGACCAAGAAGGGGCTGGAGCTCGGTAGCTGGCTGCCGCACGTGTCGACCAACCTGATGGCCGGTCTGATCGAAACGCTCGCCGCCGCGCCGTATCACGGCCGCGCGGACATGCCGGAAATCGCGCGCTCGCTGCATCTGGAGGTCGACGATCTGTTCCCGATCGCCGAAGTGCTGCAGCACCTCGGTTTCGCCGACGTGCGCGAGGGCGACATTTTCCTGACGCCGCCGGCGCGCGTGTTCTCCGAGTTCGGCACGCAGGAACGGAAGATGATGTTCGCCGAGCATCTGCTGCGGCACGTGCCGCTCGCGGCGCGGATCAAGAAGGTGTTGAACGAGCGGCCCGGACATCGCGCGCCGCGCGTGCGTTTCGAGCAGGAGCTCGAGGACTTCCTGTCGGACAGCGCGGCGGAAGAGACGCTCGACGCGGTCATCAACTGGGGCCGTTACGGCGAGATCTTTTCGTATAACGACCAGACCGAAATCTTCAGTCTGGAAGACGTGGAGTCTTGAGCCTGGGTTGCCGCGGAAACGACTGCGGTCCAGACAAAAAAGCGGCGAGGAAAACCTCGCCGCTTTTTTATTGCAGATTGCCCCAGCGTGCAACCGCCGGCTCGGCCGTCGCCCACTTCCAACCCTTGTCCTGCTGGCACGCGCTCGCCGTGAACCACCTCTCGGGCGCGTTCGGGCCGTCGCCGTCCTGCACCGAGAACACGAAATCCTTGCACAGCGCGAGCGCCGAGCTGAACGCGCGGGTCACGCGCACCTCGCCGTGGCCGTTTTCGATCGGCAAGGTGTGCTTGACCGACCACGGTTTCGTTTCGCCGACCGGCATCGTGCCGACCAGCGCCGCCATCAGATCCTGCTGATCCTTGTGCATGCTGCGCATGTAGCGCGCGACCGCTTCGTCGGTCGCGGCCTGCACGGCCACGCCGACGCCGAGCGCGACGGCCGGATTGCTGGTCACGAGGCCTGACGCGATACCCGCCGCCGCGCCGCTCGCCGCGCCGATCGACGCGCAGCCGCTCGCCAGCAGGCTCGCGCCGACGCATAGCGCGCCGGCCGCGATGAGCCGCATCCGATCACCCATCGGAACGCCAAGCGAACGCAATTTCATTGCAGCGCACCCCAGCGCTCGGTGGCGGGTTCGGCCGATGCCCAACGCCAGTCCTTACCATCACGGCAAACCGATGCGATGTAG
The DNA here is from genome assembly GCF_050436525.1 of Paraburkholderia sp. 35.1. Taxonomy (NCBI): domain Bacteria; kingdom Pseudomonadati; phylum Pseudomonadota; class Betaproteobacteria; order Burkholderiales; family Burkholderiaceae; genus Paraburkholderia; species Paraburkholderia sp. 35.1. Next base: position 2,836,631 of record NZ_JBNDMJ010000003.1, read on the forward strand.
AACGCGCTGCTCGCGGGCTTGTCGCGGGTTTCGTTTTGATCGACGGAAAAGACGATTTCCTTGCAGTCGAGCGGGCCGGTGCTGATCAGACGGCTGACGGTCACGCGGCCGTGTTCGTCGTCTTCGATTGGGAAAGAGTGGGTGATGCTCCACGGGGCGACCGCGCCGACCTCGAGCGGACCGGCCGCCTGCGCGATGCTGTTCTGCGTATTCGTGTGAACTACGCGCTCCGAGTACTGCACACCGGCGCGCGCGGCGGCGACCGCGCCAAGACCGATACCGGTCGCGACCGCCGCATTGCTGGTGACCTTGTTGGCGACCGCGGCGCCCGCGACACCGGCGCCCGCGACCGCGCCTTCCGAGTACAACGAACTACAGCCGCTCAATGCCGACGAAACCGCCAGCGCCAGCGCGATCAGCGCTGCTACGTGGGGGCGTTTGCCAGCGACATCGGACTTCGCGTTGACAGCCCACACCATGTTCTTTTGCATTTCTCCCGTCCCTGCCCGTACAGGTGCCTGCGTTCACGCTTCGCGCGTGTAAACGAAGGACACGTCGTTCATTATGCAGCCGCATTGTGCAGGATGCGTTTTGTAATTGGCAGCGAAAAAGTGCAAGAAATTGCAAAACATCGTGCACTGTGATGTTTTCTGTCGCATGGGCGGGCTTACCTGGCTCTGCCAGGTATTGGGGACATCAGGTAAATTTGCCGTCGGCGTGAGACGTTGAGCAGGTGAATTCGGTGCCGCGAAACCCGCGGCGAAAGGATCATGACGAACAGCGCAACAGTTGGCCGCCGCCATCGGCGCACGGCTCGCGTTGCACCGTGCCTATGAGTCGGCTTCGTCTTCCCCGCTTTCGTCGCCGTATGCGCTCAGCCGGTTGTACAGCGTTTTGAGGCTCACGCCGAGCGCTTTGGCAGCGCGTCGCTTGTCGCCGCCGCAGTACTTGAGGGTGCCGAGAATGATCTGCTTCTGCGCGTCGGCGAGCGGCGTGCCGATCCACACGCTCATCGCGTCGCCTTGCGTGACCGCTTTCTTGACTCGCGACGCAAGATGCGGATGCGGCAATTCAACCGTCTTTTCCGCGAGAATGAACGCGCGATAGACGGCGTTCTTCAACTCGCGCACATTGCCCGGCCACGACCACGAACGCAGCGTTTCGATCGAGCGTTTGCTGAAGCTCTTGTTGGTGCCTTCCTGCTGATTCAATTGCGCGAGGAAGTGTTGCGCGAGCAGTTCGCGATCGTTTTCGCGCTCGCGCAGCGGCGGCGCGCGCAGCGGAAACACCGCGAGCCGGTACATCAGATCCTCGCGCAAGCCGTTTTCCTTGACGGCTACGGCGGGGTCGCGATTGGTCGCGGCGATCACGCGCACGTTGCCGCTGATCAACTCGTTGCCGCCGACGCGATAGAACGTGCCGGTTTCGAGCGCGCGCAGCAGCTTGACCTGGCGCACCGGCGCCATTTCGGTGATTTCGTCCAGAAACAGCGTGCCGCCGTTCGCATGTTCGAAGTAGCCGACGCGGCCCTGGACCGCGCCGGTGAAGCTGCCTCTTTCGTGGCCGAACAGTTCGGCTTCGATCAGCTCATCGGGAATCGCGCCGCAGTTCACGGCGACGAACGCGCCGTCCTTGCGGCCGCTGCGCTCGTGAATGGTGCGGGCGATCAGCTCCTTGCCGGTGCCCGATTCGCCGATGATCAGCGCGGTCGCGTCGGTATCGGCGACGCGTTCGATCTGTTCGTACAGATCGAGCATTACCGGCGACGAGCCGTACAGCAGCCCGTACGATTTCAGTCCCGCGACGGCGTCCGCGACGCGCTGCTTCGCTTGTGGCGAAGCATTGCCACCGGCGGACACGGTGGGCGAGTCCAGATCGATTGACGCCATAAAAAGGGAAGTCCTGTGCAAATGGAGTTCGTATTGCGGCGCGCAGGCCTTGAATGCGATAGACCGTACAGCCACTATCTCATAAAAGACGATTTAACCACTTCGACACTGATTCCGGCAATCGAACTGGCAGCCGCTGAAATAGCCGTGCGCGCAATCGGTCGAAAGTGCGCGAAATTGGCTTTATCAGCGCGTTGGAGCGGTAAATATACCGGGCACATGCATTGCATCATTGACCGTTTGATCGAGTCGTGCGAGGTTTGACGGCTACGTCGCAGCGCCGCCGGCCGGCGCAAACCGGCAACCCGCATCGTGCGCCCGAAGCCCGAACTGTTGCACCGGTCAACGCACCGATTCCGCGGCAACGCACGAACGCCGAATCAGACGAGGAGTGAACGATGACTGACACCACACAACAACTTGCACTCGGCGGACAGAAGATCGTCGAGGATCTTCGGGTGCTGCTGAGGGACTCGGAGGAAATGCTGCGGCTCGCCGCCAACGTGCCGGGCGAAGGCGTCGGCGCCTTGCGCGACCGGCTCGGCACGCACGTGGAAACGCTGCAATCGACGCTCGGCGATGCGCAACGCAACGTGCATCGCCGATATCGCGGGGCGGCGGTCAGCGCCGAGCACTATGTGCGCCATAACCCGTGGCGCTCGCTCGCGCTCGCGGCGGGCACCGGGTTTCTGCTCGGCGTGCTGGTCGCGCGTTAGGCGCGGCGCACGCTTGGCACGGCTGCATTCATCCGCATCACGATCCAAGGAGTTCATGATGACACGACCCACGATTGGTTTTTTTGGCGCATTGATGGCAATCGGCGGCTTCCTGGCGGTTCGCTACGTGCAACACAAGCGCACGGGCCAGGTCTCACCGGCGCGCGAGCTGAGCCGCTGGGAAAACGAGGGCGGCGCGGTGGCGGCGCCGGCGACTTTGTCGACCGAGCTGGCGCCTGCCTCGCACAGCGCCAACGGCTCGGGGCAGGTCAACGGCGAACCCCGCGCATGGCCGTTTCCGCGCGGCTGACGCGGTTGGCTCGAATGCAACGCGGCCTGCGGCCGGCGCCTGGGACGGGATTGTTAAATGAATCTTATAAAGCCGTATAATAGGTAAATAGACAACAATGACGCGGAAGTTGGCGCGAATCTGGCCGTTATTGTTGCAATTTTTCATCAAATGGTCGGCGGAACGGAACGCAATCGAGTCCGCGCCATGCAGCCGACCGGACCCAGCCGCATGCCCATTGGCATGTTCCGCATATTTTCTGACCCACGCTTGCAGGCTTTCGAAACGCGATGCCACATGTACTCATTGTCGATGACGACGCAGGTACCCGTGAGGCACTTTCCGCCGTCATCGGGGAAGACGGGCTGACCACCGCCACCGCGGGCGATCTGCGCGAAGCGCGTATTCAACTGATCCGGCAGATGCCGGACGTCGTTTTCACCGACCTGAAGCTGCCCGACGGCAGCGGGGTCGATCTGTTCGAAGATCTCGATCCGCGCTCCGGCGTCGAAGTGATCGTGATCACTGGCCACGCGACGGTCGAGTCGGCGGTCAGCGCACTGAAAATGGGCGCGGCCGACTACCTCGTGAAGCCGATCAACATGCAGCGCGTGAAGTCGATCCTGTCGCGCCTGCCGCGCGCCGGCGACCTGAAGGCCGAAATCGGCACGCTGCGCGGCGAGTTGCGCCGCATGGGCCGCTTCGGTCTGATGCTCGGCAATTCGCCGGCGATGCAGGAGGTCTACGACCAGATCAGCCGCGTCGCGCCGACGGCGGCCTCGGTGATGCTGGTCGGCGAATCGGGCACCGGCAAGGAAGTTGCCGCGCAGACGCTGCACGAGCTGAGCCTGCGCCGCAAGCACGCGTTCCTCGCGGTCAACTGCGGCGCGATTTCGCCGAATCTGATCGAATCGGAAATGTTCGGCCACGAGCGCGGTTCCTTCACCGGCGCGGACCGGCAGCACAAGGGCTATTTCGAGCGCGCGAACGGCGGCACGCTGTTCCTCGACGAAATCACCGAGATGCCGATCGAGCTGCAGGTAAAGCTGCTGCGCGTGCTCGAGACCGGCATGTTCATGCGCGTCGGCACGACCAAGGAAATCGAAACCGACGTGCGTCTGATCGCGGCCACCAATCGCGATCCCGAACAGGCGGTGCTCGAAGGCAAGCTGCGGCTCGATCTGTACCACCGGCTGAACGTGTTTCCGATCAGCCTGCCGCCGCTGCGCGATCGCGGCAAGGACGTCGAGCTGCTCGCGCAATCGTTCCTCGATGAGCTCAACGAGCGTCACGGCACGAAGAAGCATTTCCCTGTCGCGGTGAAGGACATGCTGCTGTCGTATCCGTGGCCGGGCAATGTGCGCGAACTGAAGAACTACGTGCAGCGCGCGCACATCATGTCGAGCGGGGATTCGGATAGCACGGCGACGGTGCCGTTGCAAATCACGCTGTCGAAGCCCGCGGCCGGCACCGCGATCACGATCCCGTTCGGCACCTCGCTCGCGGAAGCCGACCGTCAGCTGATTCTTGCGACGCTCGAGCAATGCGGCGGCGTCAAGACGCGCGCCGCGGAAATTCTCGGCATCAGCCTGAAGACGCTGTACAACCGCCTCGTCGAGTACGGCAACGATGCGCGCGACGACGGCGATCCCACCGACGAATCACGCGCACTCGGCGGCGCGGACGCCTGATCCGCGCCTCGTTCGCACGTCATCCGCGTCCCCAGTATCCGCCCGCCCGGGCTTCCGGGCGGGCACCCGAACGGCACAAGCCTTGCTGCGCTCCGGTGGAACGCAAAACGAGGTCACCGACATGCCGCACCTGCCGCCGCACCTGTCGCATTACGCTGCCGTTTCCGCGCCGTCCAGGCCGTTGCACGCTCATCGGCCCGAACCGGTCGAGCCGCCCACTGCACCTCCCATCGCGCCGCCGGACCCGGCCGAACCCGACACGATCCCCGGCCCGACACCCGATCCGATCGAACCCGTCGAACCGGTCACGCCGCCGATCGGCGATCCGCCGCCGCAGCCAACGCAAACGCCTCAGGCCGCCGACCGTCCGTCGCGACCCGCGGCAATGTTGATACGACCGTCGATTGTCGGCGCCCTGTCGCGCACTCGATGGAACCACATCCCGCACTGCAAGGCGTCATGCCCTGGGTCGGTGCAGAGCATTGCTGTACTTGTTACAAAGCCGGCGCATGTTTTACCGGCAATTTACGGTTTCGCCCCCTAGACTGTAGGGATGCCGCGACAAGCGGCAGGCTTCCCCCGGAGGCACGATCATGAGACATCCCGCATTGCGACGTTCCGCGCGGCACCCCAAGCGCGGGCCACGGCCGGCCGAGGTCGAGACTGGGCCGGTGGTGTCGCCGGACCCGGCCGCGCAGAATCGGATCGCCCCGCATACGCCGCCGGACGGCGAGCACAACCAGGGCGGGGTGCGTCAGGAAGGCCTCGAATACCAGCGCGATCTGGGCTCGGAGCAGGATGCCTGAGGCAGCGTAGCACCCGGGCGGGGGCATCCCGGCGACCCGGGATACCGGTAAGAAAGACCTCTGGATTCGTCGGATCTAACAGAAAAATCTTCTTCGCAATCCGTGATGATTGCGGGGATTCGCTCGTTTGTCACATTTTCATACAACTTTATTTCCGATATCTCATATATCGGCACGATGATTGCATGCACCGTTTTGGCGCAATTCCGCATACAACGAAACAATGGAGCACTAATGAGCAGATTGATCGTGGTATCGAATCGTGTCGCACCGATTCAGGAAGCGCGTCCGGCAGCGGGCGGGCTCGCGATCGGCGTGCTGGACGCACTGAAGGAGACCGGCGGCGTCTGGTTCGGCTGGAGCGGCGAAACGGTCAGCGAGCCATCCGCGCCCGTGATCGAGAAGCAGGGCAACGTCACCTACGCGACTGTGGGCCTCACCAAGCGCGATTACGACGAGTACTACCGCGGTTTTTCGAACACCACGTTGTGGCCGACCTTCCACTATCGCAACGACTTGTCCCGCTACGACCGCGAGGACTACGCGGGCTACCAGCGCGTCAACGCGACGCTCGCCAAGCAGCTCAAGGAACTGCTCAAGCCCAGCGACATCATCTGGGTGCACGACTACCATCTGCTGCCGTTCGCGCGCTGCCTGCGCGAGCTCGGCGTGAAGAACCCGATCGGCTTCTTCCTGCACATTCCGTTTCCGGTGCCCGAAGTGTTGCGCACGATTCCGCCGCATGAAGAACTCGTCAAGGCGATGTGCAGCTACGACGTGATCGGCTTTCAGACCGAGGCGGATCGCCAGTCGTTCGTCGACTATATCGAGCGCGGTCACCATGGCACGTCGAGCGAAGACGGCATGGTGCACGCGTACAACCGCTTCCTGAAGGTCGGCGCGTACCCGATCGGCATCTATCCCGACGCGATCGCGAAGACCGCCGAGCAGTTCACCGACCGCAAGGCGGTGCGCAGCCTGCGCGACGGCATGCGCGGGCGCAAGCTGATCATGAGCGTCGACCGGCTCGATTATTCGAAGGGGCTGGTCGAGCGCTTCCAGGCATTCGAGCGGCTGTTGCAGAACGCGCCCGGCTGGCACGGCCGCGTGTCGCTCGTGCAGATCGCGCCGCCGACCCGCGCCGACGTGCAGACCTATCAGCGCATCCGGCAAACGCTCGAAGGCGAGGCGGGCCGCATCAACGGCCGGTTCGCGCAGCTCGACTGGACGCCGATCCAGTATCTGAACCGCAAGTACGAGCGCAATCTGCTGATGGCGCTCTTCCGCCAGTCGCAGGTCGGCTATGTGACGCCGCTGCGCGACGGCATGAACCTGGTGGCCAAGGAGTACGTCGCGTCGCAGGATCCGGCCGATCCGGGCGTGCTCGTGCTGTCGCAATTCGCGGGCGCGGCCGAGCAGCTGCCGGGCGCGCTGGTCGTCAATCCGTTCGATCTGTCGCAGATGGCCGAAGCGCTCGAGCGCGCATTAGCGATGCCGCTCGCCGAACGTCAGGCGCGTCATGCGGACATGATGGAGCCGATGCGCGAGAGCAACCTGTCGGTGTGGCGCGATACGTTGCTCGATGATCTGCGCCACGTCGCGACCGCGTCTTCGGTGACGGCCAAAGCGGTAAAGCTCGCTGACGTGACGGCATCGCCCTGAGCCGACAGGCGCGGCCCGCGCGGGCGGGCGGCGCGTGTGTGCCGCTCACGTCGTGCATGGAGTGACAGGGGAAGATCAAAGCAAAAAGGCGTGCATCGCCTCGTGCGATGCGCGCCTTTTATCGTGCATGTCTTGCGCGCGTAACGGCCACAGCCCTCAGGCCGGCTGCGCCACCTTCTGCACGACCCGCATCGTGCTGACGACCGCCGCGACCGCCGAGAACCCCGCGGCCACATACAGCGCGATGATCGTCCCGCTCTGCGGCGCGACGCCGAAGATCAGCGCGACCAGCGCCGCGCCGAGCGTTTGCCCGGTCAGGCGCGCGGTGCCGAGCATGCCGCTCGCGCCGCCGCTGCGTTCGCGCGGCGCGGACGACAGCATCGTGCGATTGTTCGGCGACTGGAAGATGCCGAAGCCCGCGCCGCACAGCGCCATGCGCCACGAAATCTGCAGCGCGTCCGGGTGAGGCCCGAGCGTCGCGAGCAGCAGCAGGCCGACGGTCATCGCGGCGAGCCCGACGCCGCCGAGCCAGCCGGCCGATATCCTGTCCGACAGCACGCCGGCAATGGGCGCCGCGATGATGATGATCGCGGGCCACGGCGTCATCAAAAGACCCGTTTCGACCTGCGACATGCCGAACGTTTCCTGCAGCAGGAACGGCAGCGACACGAACGCGAGCATCTGCGCGCAGAACGAGCAGACCGACGTGCCGATCGACAGCGCGAACACCGGAATACGCAGCAGGTCGATCGGCAGCAGCGGGGCGGGCCGCGTCAGCTGGCGACGCACGAAGAAGTAGCCGATGACCAGCGCTCCGAGCGCCTCGAGCGTCACGTAGCCGAAACGCTCGCCGTGGCCGAGGCCATCGACCGCGAAAATCAGCAGGCCGAACACGAACGCGTTCATCACCGCGCTCAGATAGTCATACGGGGATTCGTGGCCGGGGTTCATCGGCAGCGCCTTGAAGCCGCCGACGATCGCCGCGATCCCGATCGGCACGTTGATCGCGAACAGCCACGGCCAGCTCGCGATCGCGAGCACGCCCGAGGCGACCGTCGGCCCGACCGCCGACGACACCGCCACCACCATCGCGTTGATCGAGACGCCGCGCCCGAGCTGGTTGGGCGGATAGATCATGCGCACGATCGCGGTGTTCACGCTCATGATGCCGGCCGCGCCGAAGCCCTGGATCACTCGCGCGAACGCGAGCGTCGCCAGCGAGTTCGACAGCGCGCAACCGAACGACGCGACCGTGAACAGGATCAGGCCCGACAGATAAATGCGCCGGTAGCCGATGCGGTCGCCGAGCGACGCGAGCGGCAGCAGCGAGATCGTGATCGCGAGCTGATACGCGTTGACGACCCAGATCGACGCGGCGGCACTCGCATTGAGGTTGCGCGCGATCGTCGGCAGCGCGACGTTGGCGATCGCGCTGTCGAGCACCGCGAGCGTCAGCGAGAGCGCGATGACGAGCATCGCCCAGTAGCGTTGTGGAACCGGTAGGCCCAGTTCCTTGCCTTCGAAGCGGGAAGTGGAGGGCGTCGAGCCGTCCGTGCGCGGGGAGGGTGCGTGCATCGATTGTTTGATTTGTCGGAGATGTTGGCGCGCCTGTGCGCGGCTCACGCGCTGGCCGCTGCGGGCGTATCGGTCGGCGCGGCGCCGGCGTTACCGGGCGCCGGCGCCGCGCGTGCGTTATTTGAGTTCGTAAAGGCCCGTGTGGGTCGTCGAATCGATTTCGTTCAGGTGCGTCATGAAGCGCGCGACCGCGTTGGTGGTTTCCGCGCTGACCGGCAGATGCGGCACTTTCAGCGCATGCAGCCGGAAGATATAGCGATGCGTGCGATCGCCGCGCGGCGGCGCGGCGCCGCCGAAGCCGACCGTCCCATAGTCGTTGCGCACCTGCATCGCGCCCTGCGGCAGCAGCGAGCCGTCGGCCTTGCCGGCGTTGCGCGGCAGCGAGCGCGCGTCGGCCGGAATGTTCACCACGACCCAATGCCAGAAGCCGCTGCCGGTCGGCGCGTCGGGATCGTGAACGGTGAGCGCGAAGCTTTGCGTGTCCGCGGGCGGCGCTTCCCATTGCAGCGACGGCGAGATGTTTTCGCCGTCGCCGCCGAACGCCTTGTCGTTGTACTCGTGGGCTCTCGGCATGAAGCCGTTGGTGGGAAAATCGTCGGACCAGAGACGGAAGTCAGCCATGATGTGCCTCCCTTGTTGATTGGTTCTGGGATCGTCGGAGTTCGCGATGTCGCGGCGGGCGAGGCGCATCTCGCGGCATGCCGAAGCGCGTGAGGACGTGCCGCGAAAGCGCCTGGAAGCACCCGGAAAACGCCGCCGAAGCGTGCCTCGAAGGCATCTCGAAAGCGCGCCGGGTGAGCCTTTCGAGTGTAGCACCAGCGGCCGCGAGACTCGCGCGAGCCGGGCAGGTCGCGCGCGGTTTTCAGCCGCGTTCCTCGAACTCCGGCGCGTCGCTTCCGATCCACGCGACGAGCCGCTCGATCACGCCCGCGATATCGCGATTCGCGCCCCGCAATGCGCATTCCCACACGACCGCGACGCGCCAGCCGCTCGCGAGCAGCGCGGCGCGCACCTTGTCGTCGTTGCTGCGATTGCGGCCGATCTTGTCGCGCCAGAAGTCGGGCCGCGTCTGCGGCCATTTGAACAGATGACAGTCGTGGCCATGCCAGAAGCAGCCATGCACGAGCACCACCGCGCGATAGCGCGGCAGCACGATGTCGGGGCGGCCGGGCAGATCGCGCGCGTCGAGCCGGAAGCGCAGGCCCCGCCGATGCAGCAGGCTGCGGATCAGGATCTCCGGCTTGGTGTTGCGGCCGCGAATGCCGGACATCATCCGGCTGCGCGTCGCGCTATCGACGATATCGACCATCGTCAGCGGGCCAACGGGTCGCGCGGCCGCTCACGCGTAGAGCGGCAGGGAGTGTTTCGACGCATCGCGGGTCGGGTGGGCAAGCAGGGTTTGCACATGCGGCAGCATGATACGCGCCACTTCGCGCATCACCGGCATCACGACGCTATTGCCGAACTGCCGGTAGGCCTGCGTATCGCTGACCGGAATCCTGAAGGTGTCGGGAAAGCCCATCAGTCGCGCGCATTCGCGCGGCGTCAGGCGACGCGGGCGCAGCGCCTCGCCCTGATAGACGAGAATTTCGGAGCCGTCCTTGTGATAGCGCGCCGACAGCGTGCGCGTCACGCTGTCCGGATAGGCCATGCCGAAACCGAAGCCGTTGCCCGCCGCACGATGCTTGGCCGCGTAGTTTTGCAGATACGCCCACAGCTTCGGGGTGAGCGTGTACTTCGGCTGCACGCGGCGCGCGGTGTGGTCGAAGAAGCGGTCATGGTCCCACGGCAGCACCGGTTCCGTGCCGTCCGTGCGATGCAGGATCGCGCCGAGCCGCGGACCCTGTTCGGGCAGGCGCAGGTCGTCCCATGTGAACCCGGTCTTGCCGCGAAAGCCCACCACGATGATGCGCTCGCGATGCTGAGGCGTGAAATGCTGGCCATCGATCACGCGGTAGTGCACCTCGTAGCCGAGTTCGTCGCGCAGCGTTTGCAGGATCACATCGAAGGTGCGGCCCTTGTCGTGCGACAGCAGGTTCTTTACGTTTTCGAGCAGGAACGCGGCGGGGCGCTTCGCGGCGATGATGCGCGCGACGTCGAAAAACAGCGTGCCCTGGGTCGTGCATTCGAAGCCGTGCGGCCGGCCAAGCGCGTTTTTCTTGCTGACGCCGGCGATCGAAAACGGCTGGCACGGAAAGCCGCCGAGCAGCACGTCGTGGCTCGGCACGTCCTCGGCGGGAAACGTGACGATGTCGCCGATCAGCGCGTGCGCGCCGCCGCTCGCGGAGTTGTCGCCGTGGTTCTCGCGATAAGTCCGCGTCGAGAACTCGTTCCACTCGCTGGTGAACACGCATTCGCCGCCGTGCGCCTCGAAGCCCATGCGAATGCCGCCGATACCCGCGAACAGATCGATGAAGCGGAAGCGCGCCGCGTCGCCCGCGTGTTGCGCCTCACGCGCGCCTTGCCGCAGCAGATCGCGCAACGCGGGTTCCAGCATCGCGGGACAAGCCGTTTCACCTTTTTCCCAGCGACGCACCGTCTTGATGTCCTTGCCGACATGGGCTGCGATTTCGCGTTGGGTGAAACGGGCGCGCGCCTGCTTGAGCAGGTCGAACGGGGCGGCGAGGGTCACGTGGCGTCCTTGCTGGGAATTTTTGCGGACATTATGACCTAAGGTCGTCCCTTTTCCCTATTGTCGGCGCCGATTGATCAGGAATTTTTCGCGATACGTCACGCCGCTGCGTTTGTCTGCGGCGAAACATGCCTGTGACGAATGCGGATAGACGCTTGTCCCGTGACGCTGGTTTCCGGCGTTGCGACGTGTGTTGGCGGCCGCGACCTCGTGCCCGGCCGCTTTTTTTGGTGCGCCAGGCATGGCGCGTAGCGCCGTGACTGGCGCTGTCCGACCCGCTGTAGTGAAGGGCCGAACCTGACGAGAGTGGATAGTCACGCGTGCTCTCTGAGCGTTTGGGCACAAGTCTCGGCACAGCCGGGAGCCTGCGATCAAACTTGACGGCCGGAAGCCTGAGAGAGGTTGGGGTGTCCATTGAACGACAGGCGACACGACGAACGAAACGAAGCTCGCTGGAGCAATCCAGTCGTCAGGAAACGCCGGATACGTGATCCGTACGTCCGGTGTTGTGGGAGGACGGCGGGGGCAACCCCGCCTCCTACCCGATCGGCGCGCAAGACGAGCCGCGTGCCGGCTTGGCGCCACGCATGCGGGTGCAGCGGGTGGGGCGGATGCGGATGCGGTCAGGCCGACTTCACCTTCTTCACCGGGTCAGCGGGCTCGAATCGCGAGGTCGGTGCGGGCGCGAAGCGTTCCCATTCGGGCAGCGGCGTCGAGGCCAGCCGATCGAGTTGCAGCAGCAGGCTATCGACTTTGTCCAATTGGGCGGTAGAAAGCTGGCCGCTGTCGACCAGCGCGGTCAGTCGTTTGCGCCAATAGGCGGCTGGCAGGATCGGACCGCCGAAATCGCCGCGCAGCGATACGTGCATCACCCGCGCGATGTGCGCTATGTCGTGATCGATCAACGCAGCTTGCGATGATCCCGAAATCGTAGTCTCCGTGCGGTCCATGACTCCTCCCTGAGCGCATTTACGGCGGTGCGCGGCGAGACTTTAGGCCTTTTGATAAAAAATTTGCCCGATCGCGCGTCGGCGTTCGCCGGTGCCGCGGCCCGGCGCGCGCAGCAGCTCCCGGGAACAGCCGTTGCTGCTTACCACACACCGGCGCAATACCGCGCCGGCATTTCCGTCGACTACGCATATGGGAGCCGAGCATGAACAAGGATCAAGTGAAGGGCGTTGGCGAGCAGGTCAAGGGCAAGGTCAACGAGGCCGTCGGCAAGGCCACGAAGGACCCTGCGAAGGAACTCAAGGGCGACCTGCAGCAGGGCGCCGGCAAGGTGCAGAAGGCCTATGGCGATGCGAAGGAAGACGCCAGGGACGATGCAAAGCGCGGTCGTCACTGAACCCGTTCGATGCAGGTTGCCGTAACGGCGGAGGCGTCGCGATCGTCGCGGCGCCTTTGCTTTTTGTACGGCGCAGGTCGGACACGACGCGTCCGATTTCACCAGCTGGGTCACGGCTGACGTTGGCGCGGCGGCCGGCCTGGGAGTAACCCGTGATCGCGATGATCGGCATTCCGCACGCGCTGCGAGCCCTTTAGACTTGGCGCAATCCCATCAGGAGGTCGCGCCAATGACACCCGAAAAGATACTTTCGATGTTTGAACGGCAGTATTTGGAAGGCAACGCGCCGCCCGATCTCGAAGCGACCTGCGCGAACTTCGCGACGTGGCTCGCGGCCGCGTGGGAACTGCTCGACGGCACCGAAAAGACGCTGCTGCTGACGGTCGGTGCGGCGCTGTGGCGCGAGGGCTTCAACGTGCGCGCGGGTACGGCGACGAAGGACTTGTGGTGAACCGCCGATCGCGAACGGCGCTGTTGCCGCAGCGTTTGTAGGGTCTTCACGCGGCCTCGCACGCGTTGTGGCGAGTCGGTTTATATTGGGCGGTCTTGCAATTTCTGTCCCATAGGGCGACCCGAACCCATGACCGATTTATCCGCTTTCGCGATCACAAAGAAATGGCCGGCCGAGCATCCGGACCGGATTCAGCTCTATTCGCTGCCGACGCCCAATGGCGTAAAAATCTCGATCATGCTCGAGGAAACCGGCTTGCCGTACGAGCCACATCTGGTGCGCTTCGATACCGACGATCAGATGACGCCGGCGTTTCTGTCGTTGAACCCGAACAACAAGATTCCGGCGATCCTCGATCCGAACGGTCCCGACGGCAAACCGCTGCCGCTGTTCGAATCGGGCGCGATCCTGATCTATCTCGCCGACAAAAGCGGCCGGCTGATCCCGCGGGACGCCGCCGGGCGCTACGAGACGCTCCAGTGGGTGATGTTCCAGATGGGCGGCATCGGTCCGATGTTCGGCCAGGTCGGCTTCTTCCACAAATTCGCCGGCCGGGAGTACGAGGACAAGCGTCCGCGCGATCGCTACATCGCCGAATCGAAGCGGCTGCTCGGCGTGCTGGAGCAGCGCCTGGAAGGACGCACATGGGTGATGGGCGATCAGTATTCGATCGCCGATATCGCGATCTTCCCGTGGGTGCGCAATCTGGTCGGCTTCTATGAGGCGGGAGAACTGGTCGGCATTCAGGACTTCCCGAACGTGCGGCGCGTGCTGGCCGCGTTCGTCGAGCGTCCGGCGGTGGTGCGCGGCCTGAATATTCCGCAACGGCCGGCTTGATGGCCTGAGCGTTTCGCGAGCTTGACCGCTCGGCCGCCCGGGCGCGAATCGAACGCGCCCGGCCACTCGGCATCGCGACGCTCTGCGCTGCCATGCCCCCCTTACGCACTTTGCCGGATCGAAGGGCATGACAGGTATCAGGAAGTATCGATCAATTCAGGCGTTGCGCGCGCTCGCCGCGCTGGGCGTCGTCGCGTTTCATACCGACGGCATCGTCGCCGCGCATGGCTGGCTCGTCCATGTTTTTCCGCGCGTGTCGCGCTATGGCGAAATCGGCGTCGACGTCTTCTTCGTGATCTCCGGCTTCGTGATGGTGCTGGTGACTCAGGGTTTGCCCCCGGGAATCCAGTCGGCGCGCTCGTTCATTTGCGCCCGCATCGCGCGGGTCGTGCCGCTCTACTGGATTCTCACCGCGTTGTTTATCGCGCTCGTCGCGTTCGTGCCGGGCGTTTCCGAAGCGTTCGGTCATGCGCGCGTGAGCGCCTGGCATGCGCTGTCGTCGTTTCTGTTTCTACCGTCGATGAGCTGGACCGGCATGGCCGCGCCCGTGCTGGGCGTCGGCTGGACGTTGAACTACGAGATGTGGTTTTACGGCGTGTTTGCCGCGGCGATGTGCGTGACGAGACGTCGTCTGCTGGCGGTAGGGGCGTTCCTGCTCCTGACGTCCGCGTTGCATCTGCTGCCCGGCGAGGGCGTCGCGTTCGCCTTTTACACGAATCCGCTGGTGCTGGAGTTCGTGTTCGGGTGTTGCTTCGGAGCCTGGTATGCGACGGGGCGGACGGTGCCGGTGGCCGCGGCGGCGGGATTGCTGGTGGCGGTCGCCGCAGCGGGCGTGTTTGCGCCGAGGTTGACCGATGCGAACCGGTTTCTCGTATTTGGCCTGCCGGCGTTGGCGGTCGTGGTGGCGGGATTGTCGGTCGAGAGCAAGGTGCGGTGGAACAGGTGGCTCGAGCGCATCGGCGATGCGTCGTATTCGCTGTATCTGACGCATCTGCTCGCGATGCCGGTCGTGGTCGGCTTCATGCAGATGATCGATGTGCGACATCGGTTGCCGGGAGATCTGGTTGGCGGGGCGCTTGTGGTCGCGTCGACGGCGGTGGCGCTCGGGTCGTATCGGTGGGTCGAGCGACCGGCAAGTCGGGCCGTGGCCAGCCGGATCGCCGGGTTGTCGTGGGCAAGCGCGGTAGCCGGAGCGAAGCGGTAAGCGTGCTTCGACGGTTTTTCGTGTCCTTGAAATTAATACCGCTGAGCGCGTATAACCTTTGAGGTGAGTAAAGTTCTTACCGGCTTATCGGGCGAGAATCGCGCGACAGCGCTGTGACGCGACCGGACGAAAAGGTGAAGCAATGAGCGCCGTTACATTGTTCGCGTGGTCCGTTCCGGCGTATTTCCCGGATTCCGTGGTCGACCATACATGGGTGACGACCTACGACAGCCGCGTGAAGATTTACCCAGCGCTGGCGGACGTCCTGATCGCGGGCGAGCACTATTGGTACAGCTGGGGCAGCTTCCACGCCCGAGGTGGGACGCCGGTCAGTGCGGATGGTTTTTTGGCTTCCGGCGCGGCAAATCTGCTTTATGCTAGTTGTCTATGTAAGCCCGATGTGGACTCAAACATCGATCCGGCCGCTCGTGGAACGATATTCAGCTATGGTCGCGATGGTGTATGCCATCAGCTGTCAAACCAGATTCTTTGGGCGACCGGCAGCGGTGGAGCGGCTCCAGCTACCGTCCGCATGTCCAGGGGCTACTGGTTGAGCATCGCGATCTTCGGACCATACGGCAAGCAGCATGCTGCATGGGCGAGCAAGAAGATTCAGTGCTCGACACCAAGCGGGAGTGACGCGATGAAGCCAGGACATCAGGAATCCGATGTCGACGATTTTCAGGAGCATCTTCAGGCGACTTTGAAGGGTCCCGACGCGGATGCGAAAATCAAGTCGTTGATGAATCATCGACGCGTATTTATGGTGCGGGTCGAGCGTTTGCAACCTGCCCCGCAGGGCGGCGATGTTCCGTCCGCCTCGGAGCTGAACCAGGCCTATTCGTCTTTTCTCCACGACGCTGCTGACATTCTGGGTCCCGAGGACTTCGAGCGAGTTTTTGGTGAACGCCCAAAGGATCAGATGAACGTCGTCGACCCTTCGATATATGAGCAAAGTGTCCGTCGGCCGATGCAAAAATAATGGAGCCGCTGGACTGGCGCCGTCTCAAACGCGTTTCGCGATCACCGTCGTCGAACTCGCAATGTCGAGATTCTTTTTTGCGCTTAGCTGCTTCACAAACGATCGATCCAGCAACGTCGGCGGTCCTTGCAGAATTTCTTCGACCGTGAGCGCCTTGAATTCCTTCAGCGCATTCTCGTCGAGACCATCGGCCCATTCGCTCATGATCCAGTAAATCGACCAGATGGCCGATGTCGATTCCGGTACGTACACACGTTCGACATTGATCGCAGATCCGAACAGGTTGAGAATCCCCTCGGCTGTCATGTTGTAGTAGTGATGCGGGTAGCCGTGAGTAGGTTGAGTGAGCGGAACCACCACGACCAGATCGCCTCCTGGCTTCAACACGCGAAGAATCTCTTTAGCGGCAGTGAATGGGTCCTTCACATGTTCGAGGACATTCAACGACAGAAGGCCATCGAACGATGCATCTTTGAATGGCAGAACTTCGCCGACACCGCGCACATCGGTGGATGGATAGTTGGTGATGTCGAAATTGATCACGTTTTCGTAGATCGCGGGACGGCTGCCGGCCCCACAATCCAGAATGATCCCCGACGGATGGCGCTCGATCATACCCAGTGCATCCTGATCGTACAGATTGCTTCCGGCCAGTTCCGAGTCGTAAATGTCGAACTGGGAGCGCAGATCGGGCGACAAAAAATCGAAAAATTTTCCGTCGTCACTAAATGGCATATCAGTGCGAAGGACAGACGCTATTCTTTTTCTTCGTTCCTGCCTGGATTGGGCCGCCACCAGTGCATCTTGCCTGCGATGACTTTCGGCGCTTCCGAAAACTTCGAAATGCGATCTTCCCGATCGTAATGCGCCGAGCCTGACAGCCTCAGCGACGTCCGGATTTGCGGCGAGATAGGCCTGCTCACAAAAATTCAACGTGGTAACGCATTCAAGCGCTTGATCCATGTCGGTCCTCGGAAACGTTTCGAAGTCGGCTCGCCGATTATAGCGATCTGAGATTTACGGGAGCGGCCTGATTTTCCGGGGTTGTCGAACGGGTGGTTCGCCTGGAAGGCGGATCGGCAACAAAAAGCACCGGTGGCGGTTGGTCGCCCTGACAGCTCTCACATTGTCGACGTAATGCGTTACTGAGTAAGGTTGTTCATGTCGATCGCCATTGCAGATACCCCCAAAAGTACCCCCAATTATTTTTGCTGCCCCGTTTATCCACAAGCAAGCGGCCATGGATCAACGTTGCGTTGACAACCATCGGACACTTGCCATGGTGGCCTGCTCATTCCAGATCGAACAGCGCGCGGTCAGCGGGCCGGGATAGCGCCCCGCCCATCATCTGCCGGAACTCGGCCTCATCCCACTCACCGCGATCGATACGCCGTAGAACCGCCGCACCGACGGGCATTACCTTGCGGTCGCGATCAGCTTTGGCCTGCTTGTGCGCCCGGCGGCTAGACCTTGGGCGACTTCGGCGGCTCGATCAGCGCCGCCAGCCTCTTTATCTCCAACGCCATCGCAAGGAAGCGCGCCGCCCACCCCGGAACCGGCGTGGTGCCCTTGATCCAGCGGCTCGGGGTGTTCTTGTCGACATCGGCCATACGGCAGAAATCGGATTGCTTCCAGTCAAGCCGCGTCAGTGCGGCCTGGAACTCTTCAGGGGTCATCGTGTTCTCGCGTACGCGTGAGAGTGGTGTGCGGCGAGAATAGCGCGTCTACCGTAAAGCGGAAAGAAATCGCGATAACGTCCGCAATTTTACATAACGTCCGTTATCACATTGTCGACCTGTGGATAGATTTTGTCCGCTTTACGGGAATTGCACGTCAATAAAGGGTCTGCGTGATGTCCCTGTTTTGCTTATTTTTTGGGCAATGACGTGCACGGGAGTTATCCACAGGGCGCAACGAGACGGGCCGCATCCCTGATGCACGAAGGGCTGGCCTTCAGCGTGTCGAGGTTCGCATCTGCCGCGGCGATGCGCTTTCCGAGCAGAAGGCGCACCCGTCGGCAATCGTCATAAATTGTCGTGTGCAGTTTTCCGCCCCTGTTCCGTGCTACGTATACCCGCCTCAGATCGACGCGGAGGAAACATGTCGTTTCCCGAATGGGGGTGTTCGTACAATCGCGCTGCACGTGCCGGCTCGTGACGTGCAGGAGGTGGATCGCGGCTGGAAATGTCATAGACCGGCGGTACGGTCGCTGCCCGCGAGCATCCGCGCTCCGGGCGCGAAAAACCGCAATGTTCTTGGGGGCACCTTTTTCTGTTTCATCGAAAGCCATGGAGATTTTGGGCGGTCGCCCATGTACGTACTGCCTGTCGCACGGTAATCATCTGACTGCTGTCAACCCCGGCAGCGCCTTCAGATAGACCATCGACACACCTATGTCCCTGTCCGTACTTGAAATGCACTCCGTAGAGCTGTTCTGCCAGCGGCCACCGGGTGGCTGTTATGTCATCTGCGACGAACGGCACTATAAAGCGTGCCTCGGCAAGGCCGCAGACCTTGAGAGGGCCAGGGCGGAGACGCGGGAATTTCTTGCTATCGCCGCACTGAATCGCAGGAAGTGGGAGGAGGACCGGAAGCTGGTCAGGAATCTCATTGGCCGCAGCTGGCTGTTTTTTCATAGGGTCCGGGACCGCGATCCTGACGCCGATGGCTGGTGGGTCATCGTTGCGCTTCTCGAAGAGGTTCGCCGGGGCAAACTGCTTGCCGTTAAAGGTCCGCGTCACGGCCTGTTTCCGTCACCGTACAGCAGCACGCCGTTAATGAATCCCGTAGCGAGAACCGGCAGTCACCCGAACGGCGAACCCTTTCTGTCTGTGCAGTACGATCCGGCCACCTGGCAAACCCAACTGAACGCTGCCCGCGCAGCCAGAGCTAGCGATAGAGGCGCATCAACGCTGCTCGGCGACGCGCAGCCGTTTGAGTATGTGCCTGATGCGTTGAGCGGCGATGTCGTTGAACTCGCCGCGAGCACGAACAACCCAAACTACGCAGCGAAGATGCTGGGGTATGACCGCAAGACGTTTGGGGCTATCTTGCACAGGTTCAAGCCAGGCAATGGCTTGGGGCCAGCCGATAACGTCATCTGGCATGACAACGGCGACGTGTACTTTAATGGTAACCACATCGGAAATTTTCATGACTGGGCAAACTGAGGCCGCTCCAATGGCAGATCACCAACTTGCGCACGCGACCTTTTACATATCCGGCGACTCATTGGAGCCAGCCTTTTGGACGGCGTATTTCGACATCAAGCCGGATACAGCGATTACCAAGGGACAGCCGTTCACCACACCGTCTGGGCGACCGAGCAGCGCGCCGGGCCGCGTTGGCCTTTGGGGCGTGCGCAGTGAGGGCGCAGTTCGTAGCGATTCACTTGAGCCGCATTTGCGTTACCTGATTGGGCGCCTGAATCTGCCGAGAGCGGAACTTGGCCAACTGCTCGCAGACAAGGGACTTCGGATGCGCTTCTTCTGTTACTGGTACAACGAGAGCGGCGACCGCGTGCCCGATGTGCCCGACGATATCCGCACCCTGATGGAAGCGATGGGCGGCACGGTCGAGATTGACGAGTACCGATAGCGCGGCGTGAGCCGGCCCAAACGCAGAAGCCGACCCTCGCGAGTCGGCTTTTTTGTGCCCGTCTTTCCCGGCTGCCAGTTCGACGCCGCTCCCCCAAACGGGGGAACGGGAAATCTGGCGGCGCGTCTGCGTGATCGCGTGGCGCCCTTCGAGCGACGGTTGATGCCGCCCGCCGCCCCTTTTAATAGACGGAAAAAACCCTGCCGCGCTCGCGCGTGATGGACTGAAGAAATTCGGCGCGCATTAACTAGCCGGTACAAACGGGCGTTGTTTCGTTTGGACTTGTTTTTCGCACCGTCCGAACTTTCGCAGTAACGGCTAACCCCGCGCGGCCTTGCGCGACAGGGCTTTGCGGGCTTTTCCCGCTTGCACCTATTCGTGCCTTCGTGCGGCGTTATGCGGACAATGCCGGGTTGTCCGCCGTTTGTACATCGACACTTCGCGACCGGTGCGCGCGGCGGAGTCCGGCTTTTTTTCCGTGAGCGCCGCCGGTTTGCGTAGCTGGGAATGCGTCCGGGGAGCCCGTCCTGTTGACACTCCCGGCGTTTCTTTCCCGTTCCACGCTCTTTAATAGGGGAAAAAAACTCCCCGTCTGCGTGGTAACCGAGCAAGTGGTAACCGGCGCCAGCCCCGTCAGATGGGCGGTTTCCGTGGCAACCTGCGTGGCAACCTCACGCGTGGCAACCAGCCGCTCTGCTTGGCTGGCGGGGCTTCGCGGGGCGCTTCCGGTGGCAACCGGTCCCCGCTTGGTTCGCAGTCGGCAAGGCCGTTTTCCGTGCGAACCTGAGCGCGAACCAACGGCCGCGAACCAGCCGCAAAGCCGTGACGGGCGGCGCGCTCGCCGTGGTTCGCACTGACCGATGGCTACCAGCGTGCGAACCGCCCAAACCGTGGTAACCAGAGTGGTAACCGCCAGCGTGGTAACTGCGTTTTCCGTGGATACCTGAGTGGCTACCGCGCGGCGCGGCATGGTTTCAATACCGCTCAAACATGGACGCCGCATGACACGCGGATATTAACTTTTATGAACCGCTCATGGGCTCCGCTTCCGTTTGGGTGCGTGGCCGTTGCGTGCGGCCCGTGCCTTGCCCTCGGGCGTGGTCGGCCCGGTGGAGAGCCCACCGTGCAGTTTGCACCGCCCGCTCCCGTACAGGTCGACGCGCTTGCAGGGTGTTCCGGCCCGGGTCTTCGCGCCGCACCGAAGCCCGAGCAGATCATCAGGGAAGGGTGGGCAAACGGGGAGTGCCGGCATGGGCGGCCGCCCGGCCCGTCGAGGCCCGGAGATCACAAGGTGGTCAAGCCATCGCGCGTGGGCGGCACGTTCGAGCTCGTCGCGCAGTGCCCGCACGCGATCGCACTCGGCGTAGTGCGCTTTCAGGCGTCGCCGCTTCTCTGCGTCAGTCGTCATGGTGGCCCCTCTGTGCAAACGCGCGCGCGTGGTGGACTGAAGAAATTCGGGATGCCGACGCAATCGCTGCGCGCCGCCGGGCTTTCACAGATCGTCGTCCATGTCACGATGCGCGCCGTCGACCGGGCCGGGTTCTTCTGGCTGCACGGCCTTGCGCTTGCGCCGCACGTGATAGGCGGTCAGCACCGCGTGCGCCACCATGTCGAGCGCCGGGCGGGCTTCGCCGTGCTTGTCCGTCCAGACCTTCGGCGAAAGCGTGCCGGCCAGCGCCACAGCGTCGCCGTCCTCGAGCGCGAGCAGCGCGGCGGCGGCCGTATCCGAAAACGTGATGACGTTCACGAACAGCGTTTCTCCGTCGCCGCCGGCGGCGCGCACCTTCGCCGTGACGAACGTCTTGCCACTCTGTCCCGTGCGTGTTTGCGCGGTGCCGTACAGCTTCCCCGCGATCAGTCCGTCGATCATGCAACTCCCCCTTGGTTATTGAGTGGCCGCCGCGGCTCGCCGTCCGCCATCGGGACGCGGATGCGACCGGACCCCGCTTTCGGTTCGCACATCATTGTGCGCCCCCCTCGATATCCGAGCGATAGGGCGGCAACCCGAGCGAAGAGGCCATCACGTTCATCTGACGATGCATGACATTCAGCGCCACCATGACACCGCGCAGGATCGTCTGCGTCTCGTCGTTCAGGCTGTCGCCGCGGTCGCAGAGGTGCTGCGCAATAGTCGCCTGCATGGTGACCAGATCCATGCCGCAGTTCTCGCTCAACAGGAGCGTCGCGGTTGCTTCAGCCAGTACGTACTCGTTCTGAATCGTCATTGCATTTCCTTCGCGGTGAAAAACAGGTCATTGATCACGACGGCCTCCCGTACTGGTTTCCGATGCTGTGCCGCCGTGCCGCATCGGTTCGCGGATGCGCTCCGTCATCGGCGCACCTTCCCTGGCTGGCGGGTCGCGGCCGTGCTTCGCGCCTCCGAATAACCGCGCTTCGACAGATCCTCGTTCGCGCGCCAAGCGCGGCGGCGCAACAGCGCGCGCGCCTCGCACTCGGCGGAGAACTCGGCTACGCGCTCGCGGAAGTAATGCAGATTCGGCAACAGGTCATGCAACGGCCCGCGCATCGCACGCGCCAGCACTTCATCGCGATATGACGCGGGCCAGTCCTCGGCATCGGCCATGTCTTCGATCAGTTCGGCCAGCTCGGCGCGCATCCCGAACATGTCATCGGGTGACAGGTGCGGTCCCCATGGCAGATATACGCCGCCGTCCGGGTCGATCAGCGCGCGCTGCCCATCGCCCGGAGGAACGACATGACTTCCTCTTTCTCTGCGGCAATTTCGGGCTTGAGTTCGGCCAGCGCCTCGGGCGGCCCCTTCATCTTCACCCGGTCACCCTCTACCCGCAGACGGACACCCAACTCGCGCGCCCTGCACAGGATTTCAGCAACGCTCATATGTCCTCCTCCGGTTCGTCACAGGTCACAGAATTTCCGTTTTCCCCGGCTTTCCCCTTTTCTCCCGAAACAACGAAACAACCCTTATCTGACAACGGTTCCAGCGTTTCGGGTCTGTTTCCCGTTTCGCATTCATCGGAAACACGAAACACAGGGGAAACGCTGGAAGCCACGCCAGTCTTGGGTTGTTTCGTTGTTTCGCTTGAAAGGGGGGAAGCCGGAGAAGAAGGCAAATATCGGCTGAATGCGTCATCGAACTGACTACGCAAATAGCCCTTTTTCGACTCATAGCCGATGCGAATCTGGGCGCTCCTGATGCCGTATTCGCCAAGCCGGGTTGCGAGTTGCTTGAGAGCTATCGGCTTTCCACGGTTCCATGTCGCCCAGGGTTTTTCTTCATCTTCGCAAAGACGCTCCAGCAGGTCGGCGGAAAAGATGCGCTGCGCCTTGTGCGTGTCGAAAACGTCCTGAATATCCGACAGCAGCTCGCCCCCCCGGCTCTGCGACTGGCTCCCGTTCCCGCACAGCTTGATAGCTGCCGTGCGCGTCCACGCGGGCCAAGTGCCGCCAACCAGATCGGCCACCGCAAGCAGCGGTTCCCAGTTGCCCTGGTCGCGGTCGCCCAACTCGGCGGGCAGCTCGGGGCGCGCGGCGCGGATCGCGTCGGCGTGGTCCTCGGCCCAGCGCGCGATCTTCGCCCGGAGCCGATCGAACAGGCCCGGCTCGGCGTGGCGAAGGCGCTCGACGCTTTCGTGAGGCAGCTTGCGGCGCAGCGCGGCCACCACCGACCGGCTCGTGATCGTCTCGGCCAGCCGGTCCGCGTTGATCCCTGCCAGCGCCTTGAAGCCGAACACGTTGAAGCGCTTCGGCTCGAAGTCGTCGCCCACCGCCACGCTGCGCCACACGAAAGCCGAATCGCGCGTATGTCCGGCGTTCAGCAGCCCGCGCAGGTCTTCGGCTTCCTTCGTCAGGACCGTCTCGATCTCATCGACCAGCAGCGTCGGCTGATACTTCTCGATCATGCGGAATAGTACTGACGGCGAGATACCCGCCGCCTGGGCCGGGCGCGGCACCATGCGGCCCACCACCGTCAGCAGTTGCGTCTTGCCGCACGCCTTTTCCGGGGCGTTGACAAGCAGGATCGGACAGGTGCCGACGTGATCGACCAGCCACGCGGCGACGCACCACAGCGCGGCGGCCGTCACGGTTTCCGGGTCGCACACGATGAAGCGGCGGATGGTCCGCGCGATTCCGGCCAGCAGTTCAGTACCGTCCACCGGCTCATGCCACGGTTCCACGTCCTGGAACGGTGACGGCTCGCCGGTGCCGGTTTCCCCGCGCGCCTCCCTGACCATCGCGTCGAGCGTGGTCGGCCGGACCTTCAGCCGGGCCGCCTCCGACTTGCGTGCCCGGTCGTATTCCATCGGCCTGAGCGCGGCCAGGCGCGCGATTACGTGGTCGTCGGTTTCTGGCGGCGCGGCGTCGCCTTCGGCGTCGGCCGTCGGCGCGTCGTCGGGTACGGTCCCCCCGGCCGTTGCCGGTACCGCTGGCGGTGCGCCCACTCGCGGCAAAGCCAGCACGTCATCGGCATCCGGCGCGCGGCCGTGCGCGACCTTGAACTGTTCCATCCAGTCGATTACGTCGCCCTTCGACGGTAAGCCCATCGCAGCCACGTCCAGCCGCTCGACAGCGCACCCTACCGATCCGAGCTTCGCCATTACCTCGTCGGCGTATCGCGTCCCCGAATCGTCGTGATCGGGCCACAGCAGCGCGCTACGGCCCGCCAGCGGCGACCAGTCCGCGCCGCCCGCGCTCGTCGCGCTCCCGCTCGTGATGCCGACAAGGCGGCCCGCGCCGATCCTCGTCAGCGCGTCCGCCTTCTGTTCGCCCTCGGGAATCACCAGCATGGCATCCGGCGCGGCCAACGCCTCGCACAGGCCATACAGCAGCTTCCCGCCCTCCTGTTTCGGCTCGCCGTGCGTCCAGCGCCTCCCGTCGTGCCAGAAAGGGCGGATGAACTTCTCGCGGCCCCCGCCATCAAGCGGCTTGTGGAGCCGCACGCGGGCGTAAAGGATCGCACCGTCGGCGGCGCGGTACAGGTGCAACGCGGCCGGTTGAAACCCTTCCGCCGTCTTGAAGGCGAACAGGCGGCGCGCGGCATCCTTCCACGCCTCCAGCCCGAACGGGTCGTGATTGTCGATTACTGCGTTCATTGAGACTCCCAGCAGCCCAGCTCGCGCGCCGCCTGTACGAAGGTCAGCCCGCGCGCACGGCGGTACAGTTCGAGCACGTCGCCACCGCTCGCGCCGCACGCGAAACAGCGCCAGTTGCCGCGCTCCATGTGAATGGAAAGTGAGGGGTGCGTTTCGCCATGCACGGGGCAGAACGTCTGCCCGTAGCCCGATGCATTGATCTTCGCGGCGGTCAGTCCGAGCATGTCGAGCACCGCGCGCACGTCCGGCAGCCGATCGCGTCGAAATTGGCCGTGCTTCATTGGCGCGCCTCCTGTGAGGAATCCTTAGTACTACGCGCACGCGAAGGTGCGCGGGTGGCTCGCGCCGGCCTCGATGCTCTTTGGTGGCGGCGCCTGCGTTGATCTTCGGCGGTATCGCGCGAGCGAATCAGCGTGGCGCAATCGTCGAAAGCGGTGTCTGCGCTATCGTTCGCGACCAGCAATCCCTCAACCGCAAGCGTTGCGATGTGCTTCGCGTCGATCTGTTTGGCGAGAAAGTGAATTGCGTCGAGCAACCCGGCGACTCGCTGGAATGCAGCTCGCGCCGCGTCGGTCGCCTCAATACCCGCCTCGAGCGCGGCGTCGAGCGTCGTGATGTTGTCAGCCATGTGCGGCCTCGGCGGCGTTCTTCACAATCTCGCCCAAGTGGTCGGATTCGGCCTCCACGCTCGCCATTGCGTGTTCGGTCAGATAGCTGCCGATGTCCGCAAGCCCCTTTGCGACGGCGCAATTCTCAAGCGAAACCATCGAGATAGCTGCAAACAGGCTATCGGCGAATTCCATGTAACTGAGCGCCACGGCGCTCACGTCGCGGACGCCAGCATTGAGACGTGCGGTGAGTTCCGGCGTGAGCGGTTGCGTCGCGACCGGCGCGGCCGTCTTCGTCGTGTTAGCCATGTGCCGCCTCCATCCCGCGAACCAGCGTTGCACGAACGTCGCCCAGACTGTCATCGAGCAGGCCGAACAGCGCGACCTGCGCGGTGGTCGACATGCCGGCGAACTGTTCGGCGACTTCTTCGAGGCTCAGAAGACTGGCGAGCGCCTGCAATTGATCAACGCGGATAACGGCGGCGTCCAGCTCGGTCATGCTGCTTTCTTGCTGTGTGCGTGCGAGGTTAGACATGGCTCACCTCCGCGCGCTTGAGTTGCTTTTGCAGGAGGTTGCGGGCGAGCGCGACAAAGCGCGGGGCATCCTCGGCGTCGATCCGCAGTTCGCCGTAGCTCGTCTGAATGGTGAAGCCTCGTTCCATGTCTGGAACCTGCTTTGCCAGTGCGTAGCCGATGCGGTCGATTTCCTCATTCGTGAGGGCTGCGGGCGTAGTCGTGTTCTTACGCATGGTCGTCTCCGCTTACCGTGTAGGAGTACTCAGCGCTTTCGATACGACGAATTACGCCGGGATTATTTGCGGACATTTCCGCCAGCAAGCGCAGCGCGTCGCCGGTAATGTCAAGCGCATCCTGATACGTGTCAGCCAGCGCGGCGGCGCGCAAGGCGTTGGTGATGATGGATTGAATGGGAGATTGCGCCCGGCGATCGCGGGCGCGGTGGGGCTCAGGTGGCGCGGTTATTCGGGTGTTTTCAGGTCGATCGTTGCGCCCACTTCGCGCATCAGCTTCAGCACGTGATCGACCTGCGCAGGAGAGAGCGCTACCAACGCGCAGGCCATAAACAGGTTCGCTGGTGGAATCCCCTGTTGTTTCGCTTCCTCCGCATACTCGCGCCAGCGACGTGCGCTCTTCAGGCCGAGAATGTTGGCCATCTGCGCGCCGGAAAAGCCGAGCTTCTCCTTCCATTGTTTCAGTTGCGCCACGGATGGCGGTTCGTAGAGCATGGCGTGTCAATCCAGTGCGCACGGCGGCGCAAACGTAGGGTTGCATAGTATGGTTCCTTTCGGATAGCGGCCGCGCGGATGCGCTGCCCATACGGACAAATGTAGGCGGATTCCGCCTAGGTGTCAAGCAATGAGCCATGCTATCGGCCCTCCAACACGTACAAGCCCACGCGGTGACGCTCGCCGGCCTCGGTGGTGCGCCACACCCACGAGGTCGTGATGCGGTGGCCGAGCTTGCGCAGCTCGAACACGCGGCGCGGCGGGTGGATGATGTCGAGGTGGCGGCTCGCGTGCTGCGTGTCGACCGGGCCGTGAGGCAATGCGCGCAACAGGCGATCGCGCTGGCTGGCGGCGGAGTTGCGGTCGCTCATCAGAGGCCTCCCGCCAGCAGGCCGCCGACGACTAACGGCAGTTGCGCACGCTCGCCGCCGAGCTGCGTGCGATGGGCTTCGATGCGCGCAAAGTCGGCGGGTGTTGCGGTGCCCGAGAGCAGGCGGTCGCCGAAAGCGGTAGTGTCCGCGACCTGTGCACACGTCATTTCGCGCGCGTGGGTCACGCCTGCGAACAGGTCTAGCGCTTCGTACACTGCGCCGAACGGGAGACGATGACGGGCGACGATGGCGGCGGCGACGGTCAACAACGGTTCGCGGTCCGGCGTCGTGCTGCGCGAGCGGGAATCCTTTTCCAGCAGGCTCAAGCCGCCCCGCAGGATGTGATCGATTTGCAGATCGCACCAGACGGCGAAGCGGGCGCTGCACCAGCGGGCCAGCAGGACGCCTAGCTTCGGATGCAGGCGCGTCCCGCCGCTACGGCCGCGCTGGGTGCGGATTGAATCCCCCGAATCGTGGGAATTTATGGCGGCTGCCAATGCGGCTATGTATTCCTGTGTCTCTGGGCTTCTCAGCCAGCTATCCAGACGCTTACCGAAACGGGCGGCGACCTGCGTAGCGTTGATCCAGCCATCTTTCGTGAACTTCACGAGCTCGCCGTCGTACTCGATGCGCAGCGCGGTATCATTGGCGCGGGTCGTCAGGGCTGCACTCTTCGCGGGAGTGCGGCCCTTTTCATTTTTGGTCGTCGCCATGCTCAGGCCTCCGCACGGTAGTTCGCCGGATCGGCAAACCAGCGGTGAAGCTCGCGATTCGACCATGCGGCGCATCGCTGCGTCAGGTGAATCCGGCGCGGGAACTTACCCTCAAGCTCGCGTTTGCGCAGGGTCTCGCGGCTGAACGGCACGAACCCGCGCAGGTTCTGCCAGCGTGAATAGCCGTCGAGCGGCAGAGATTCAGGAAGGGAGAGATGCGCGCCGCCGGACGGTTGCGCGTTTGCTGTTTTGGTAGCCACGTTGTGAACCTCATAAAAAGGTTGTTGAACGTGGCACATGCTATGGACGACCGCCCTACTTGATAACGGTAGTCGATTCTTCGTTTTGCGCTGTTTCTGTCCCGACAGTTGATGCTTCCACAGTGGCGTTTTTTGCCCCGGCAGTTGTTCGCCTCGGTTTGAGTTTTCGTGCCGCTAGGTACGCTTCGATTTGTCCAGGGTGCTGCTTTCGCCAAAGTGCTGCATCAACGGCAATGCGTTTGCCGGCGGCAGTAGTGTCGAATTGACGGTAGTACCTTGTAAGCTGATCGTCGAAGGCAGCGCATTGACGCTCGACGGTTCGTTCATCAGGTTGCGTCGCAAAGCCCTCGATCGCCATCAGGTCGGCAATCAGGGCGGTCTTAGGAACGCGCCATCTACGCCGATTCAATTGAGCGATGCGCCACACGAATAAGCGCTCTTTAACCGTGTCGTCGAGCCGGGCAATCGGGTAGAGGTTCTCTGGATCAATGAGAGTCATCTCCTTCAGACCAGACAGCGTTCCCGCCATTTCCGAGAGGCGAGCATGATGCCCCGTGCCACGGGTGACAGACTCGTATAGCGCGCTAGCAAAAGGATCGTCCGCAAGCTGCGCGAGCGCTTCGATACCCTTGATCGCCGCTGCAAGCCGTTCCGTGATGCATTTACGGTTTGTCGCAGCGATTTTCGCAGCGTCGAGATAGAGATATTCGTGCAGAGCTTCAGTTAGACCGATCAACCAGTCCCACGCCGCGAAATGGTCATAGAGCACCACGCGAACGTGACTGAAGAACTGCGCCCGATCGCCCGACAACGCAGCCTCTTTGAGTTGGGCGAATTTTCGGTTCAGGAAAGCCTCGTCCTCATGGGCGTACCACGTCGGCTCGACGGGCGGGCGGCGGCCGCGAATCCTTTTCCACGCGCTCTGGAACGCAGGGTCGTTCCAGAGCCATTTCACCGTGCCGTGATCACACGCGCGCACGCGACGTTCGTAAATGTCGGCGTAGGCGCGCCGCACGAGCGCACGGCCTTCGTCGTCATTCTCTTGTGCAAATCTTTCGATGCGGAATTCGCAGTACAACTCCGGAACAGGGACATCGCGAAGCTGTCGGATGCAATCCAGAAAGGCGTCGGCAGACGGGACGGTCATTGCTCCCTCACGCAAAGCCCTTATGAGGAACCGCACCAGCCGGGTAAGGGAGCCCGGTTTTCGCCCCGTCGAGCTAGGCGCGGTGTGACTTGCCGGTTGCCGGTACGTGGCAACGATTGTGGATGATTGTACTTTTGTTTGCCCCACCATTAACGCAATGCGGCGTCAGGGTTTGCGTGCAAATGCGATGTGGGGGCAGACCACAGAGGGCTTCACGCCGCCGAACCGAACTTTCCAGTAACCACTTTCCCGCCAGCCCGCGAAGCTTCGATAAAGTCGGACCAGTGCTGCATCATCTGGCGTCGCTCGGGCAGATATTCGGCGTGGACGTATGCCGCCGTGACCTGATTGCGTTCGGCGTGCGCTAGCTGGCGGTCTACGAGGTCACGCGAGTAGCCCATTTCCCGCAGCGTCGTTGCGGCCAGCCCCCGGAACCCGTGCCCGGTCATCCGGGATTTGTAGCCCATCCGGTACAGCGCGTAGAGCATGGTGTTATTCGAGATGGGGCCACGGCTTTGAGGGCTATGGAACACGTGATCCCGGTTGCCGTTCATCTCGCGTAGTTGCTCGATAACGGCGAGTGCTTGGCGACTCAACGGCACGATATGCGGGGTGCGCATCTTCATACGCTCAGCAGGGATGCGCCACTCCGCCGCGGTAGTGTCGAACTCTCCCCATTTCGCGCCGATCAGTTCGCCAGTCCGGACGAACGTGATAGCCATCAGTTCGAGCGCCAGCCGGGTTATAAGGTCGCCGCTATATCCGGCAATGTCCCGCATCAGTTCCGGCAGTTCCAGCGCCTTTACGCGGGCCATGTGTTGTACTCCCGGCCCTTTCTTCAGGATGACAGCGGCGTCAACGTCGCTTGCCGGGTTGCGGGAGCATCGCCCGGTCATGATTGCATACTGGAACACGGCGCGGCTGCGCTGCAATATCCGCTTCGCTGTCTCGCGGACGCCTCGGGACTCTATGGTTCGCAGCAGTTCGACCAGGTGGGGAGCCTCTATATCAGCGAGAGGCTTGCTGCCAAGGGTGGGGAACACGTCCCCCTCCAGCGAGGCAATAACCTTTTCGGCGTAGCCCGCCGTCCATCCGCCTCGTTGCCCCTCAAACCACTCCCGCGCCACCGCCTCAAATGAATTCGCGGCGCTCAGGGCGCGCAAGCGCTTGTCATCCTTTTTTGCCTCGCCCGGATCAATTCCATCCACCAGTAGCTCACGCGCCTCGTCGCGCTTCTTTCTTGCCGCCGCCAGACCAACATCGGGATAGACGCCGATCGCTAACAGCTTTTCTTTTCCGGCAACCCGATATTTGAGCCGCCAGTACTTCTGGCCCGCCGGTGTTATGAGAAGGAACAGGCCGCCGCCGTCGAACAGCTTGAGCGGCTTCTCGGCGGGCTTTGTGTTCTTGATCGCGGTGTCGGTCAGTGCCATTTGGGGGTATCTGAAAGAGGGGGTCGATTGATACCCCGATAAGTACCCCCGCAATACCCCCGCTGTCAATGGTGAAACCTTGACGACGTTGGCAACAAAAAACCCCGCTAGGCTGGGCTGGGCGGGGTTTTGTGGTGAAACGTGGCGAACGTTTGGAGCTTAGTTGGTCCCCCTGACAGGAATCGAACCTGTATCTAGCGCTTAGGAGGCACTTGTTCTATCCATTGAACTACAGGGAGAGGACCGAGCCGGACAGATCGGCGAGCGCAGAGTATATCAAACCGGCGCGGGCAAGAGGAGAGCCAAGCCAGCAGCCGCCCGCGCCTCGCACAAATCCCGCAAAAACAAACGCCCCGAAGACATCGCCTGCCGGGCCGCGAAAACCACCTGAGCATCTGACGAAGCGCACGCAACCGCGCCTATCGCCCCAAGCTCATCTCACTGTCAAAACTCCACCACCGCGAACTCCGCCTTGCCCACGTCGCACAGCGGGCAGCGCCAGTCTTCCGGAATGTCGGCGAAACGCGTGCCCGGTCCGATGCCTTCTTCGGGCAGACCGTCTTCCTCGTTGTAGATCCAACCGCAAATCAGGCAGACCCAGCTCTTGAATTCCGTCACTTCGATTACTTCGCTCACGACACGCTCTCTCGTTCAATGCAATGGCCGGCTTGCTCTGCCCCTTTATGGGGCGGCGCGGCGACCCGCAATATTACCGGAATTTGTCAAATCAGCCGCAGACGACCGAAGCGGCGCCGCCCCAACGCCTCTGCGGCGAGCCCGGGTTCGCGCGACGGGCCTCGTCACACAAGCCGTGTACGCTTTGACCTGCAAGCCATTCGATTGGACAGATGTGGCGCTCGCTTCGCACGTATTGAGACGATCGGTCTCGGAGAGGCCGCTGGCGGCGCCGCATCGCCGGGTTTCGTTTCCAAAGGAGAAAGCGATGTTTATAAACCGATGGTTGGTCGGCGTCGCGGCGGCTGGGCTACTCGCCGGGTCAGGTGTGGCGCAGGCGGAGGGCGTGACCTTCGTGCAACCGGCGGACGGCGCGACCGTCACCAATCCGGTGCACGTCGTGTTTGGCCTTGACGGCATGAAGATCGTGCCCGCCGGCACGCTGACGGACGGCACCGGGCATCATCACCTGCTGATCGACGGCAAGCCGCTGCCGAAGGGCGAGGTCGTCCCCGCGACCGACAAGTCGCTGCACTTCGGCAAAGGCCAGACTGAAACCGATCTGACGCTGCCGCCGGGCGACCATACGCTGACGCTGCAATTCGGCGACGGCGCGCATCGCTCGTATGGGCCGGAGATGAGCAAGACGATCACGGTGCACGTCAAGTAAGCAACTGCTTGAAAGGCCGGCCCGGCCCGCGCCGATAGCGTTGCACACTGTGTCGCGCGCTTCATCGCACGGATGTTCCCGCACGGCATACCTGCGGCCGGCCCTACGCCCGGTACAATGAGCAGTTCCGACTCATCGCTGTCTTCTCCCATTCCCATGTCGCTTTACACCATTACCGGAGCGCAGCTCGCGTTCGGTCACGTCGCGCTGCTCGACCACGCGGATTTCTCGCTCGAAGCGGGCGAGCACGTCGGGCTGATCGGGCGCAACGGCGCGGGCAAGTCGTCGCTGTTGAAAATCGTCGCCGATCTGGCCAAACCCGACGACGGCCTCGTCACGCGTCAGCAGCATCTGAGCACGGTCTACGTGCCGCAGGAGCCCGAGTTCAACGCCGACGACACCGTGTTCGACGCGGTCGCCGCCGGGCTCACCGAGGCGCGCGCGCTGCTCGACGAATACGACGCGGTCGCGCATCAGCTCGCCGACACGCCCGAGGGCGCCGAACACGACGCGCTGCTCGCGCGCATGAACACGCTGCAATCGTCGTTGGACGCCGCGGACGCATGGAATTGGAGCACGCGCGTCGCGACCACGCTGCAGCAGATCGGCCTGAACGGCGAAGCCCGTATCGGCTCGCTGTCGGGCGGCATGCAGAAGCGCGCCGCGCTCGCGCGCGCGCTCGTCGTGCAGCCCGACGTGCTGCTGCTCGACGAGCCGACCAACCATCTCGACTTCGACGGCATCCGCTGGCTCGAAGATCTGCTGGTGTCGCTGCGCGCTGGGCTGCTGTTCATCACACACGATCGCGCGTTTCTCGACCGCGTCGCGACGCGCATCGTCGAGCTCGATCGCGGGCGGCTGCTGTCGTATCCGGGCAATTTCTCCGCGTACCAGACGCGCAAGGCGCAGCAGCTGGAAGTCGAGCGCATCGAGAACGAGAAGTTCGACAAACTGCTCGCGCAGGAAGAAGTGTGGATTCGCAAGGGCGTCGAGGCACGCCGCACGCGCAGCGTCGGCCGCATCGCGCGCCTCGTGCAGATGCGCAACGAGCGCGCCGAGCGCCGCAACGTGCAGGGCAACGTGAAGCTCGACGTCGGTCAGGGCGAGAAGTCCGGCAAGATCGTGGCGGAACTGACGGACGTGACGAAGCGCTACGGCGAGCGCGCGGTGGTGGACCGCTTCACGGCCACGGTGATGCGCGGCGACAAGATCGGCTTCGTCGGTCCGAACGGCGCGGGCAAGACCACGCTGCTGAAGCTGATCCTCGGTGATCTGGCGCCGGACGAGGGCAACGTGCGCGTCGGCACGAATCCGCAGGTCGCGTATTTCGATCAGATGCGCGCGGCGCTCGATCTGGAAAAGAGTCTCGCGGACACGATCAGCCCCGGCAGCGAGTGGGTCGAAATCAACGCCCAGAAGAAGCACGTGATGAGCTATCTCGGCGACTTCCTGTTCGCACCGGAGCGCGCGCGTTCGCCGGTCAAGTCGCTGTCGGGCGGCGAGCGCAACCGGCTGTTGCTCGCGCGCCTGTTCGCGCGCCCGGCCAACGTGCTGGTGCTCGATGAACCGACCAACGACCTCGACATTCCGACGCTCGAACTGCTCGAAGAACTGCTGATCGACTACGACGGCACGGTGCTGCTCGTCAGCCACGACCGCGCGTTTCTCGATAACGTCGTGACGTCGGTGATCGCCTCGGAAGGCGGCGGCAAGTGGCGCGAATACGTCGGCGGCTTCACGGACTGGCAGACGCAGCGCGATCGCTCGGAGCAACTCGCGCTCGAAGCGCAGAAAGAATCGAGCAAGGAAGCGCCGAAAGAAGCGGCGCCGAAGGACAGCGCGTCGGGCCGCAATGCGCAGCGCAGCGCGAAGCTGTCGTTCAAGGAGCAGCGCGAACTGGAGGCGCTACCGAAAATGATTGCCGACCTCGAGGCCGAACAGAAGGCAATCGGCGCGCAGCTCGAAGACGGCTCGGTGTTCGCGAAAGATGCACGCGAAGGCGCGCGTCTGACCGAGCGCTATGCAGAGATCGACGAGGAGTTGATGCTCGCGCTCGAACGTTGGGACGAGCTGGAAAACCGCGTCAAGTAACGCGGCGTGCGCGGCCGGCACAAAAACAACAGAAAGCGCCGCCGCGCACGGCACCGAAATTCAGCCGGCGCGCGCCCGTGCATTTTCCGCCGATACCGATCGCGCCGCCGTCCTGCGAGCCGTCCATCCTCCATCGCATGTCCCCCAACGCCCGCCGCGCCTTATCCAGTCGGCCAATTCAGCGCGGGGTCAATTGCCGCGGTGATCGAAATCAGTACAATACCCCGCGAACAGGCTTCCCCGGCGGGCTGTGCGTCCATCTTCGGCATTCGAGCGCGCCAACGGAAGCCGCGCGACAAAACAGCTTGCCCGCATCGCGGGCGCTCCACCTAACCCCGTTGTTTCGTTTCGCTTTTTTTGAATACTCAACGCATTGTCCACGGCCCTGTCCACAGGACCTGTGGACAACGATGAACCGACGCACCGAGTCAATCATGTCTACGAAAAAGCCAAACGCCGCGTATAGCGAAGCGTCGATCAAGGTGTTGAAGGGTCTGGAGCCGGTCAAGCAACGACCCGGCATGTACACCCGCACCGAGAATCCGCTGCACATCATTCAGGAAGTCATCGACAACGCATCGGACGAAGCCCTCGGCGGTTACGGCCGGCAAATCACGGTCACGCTGCACGCGGACCATTCGGTCTCGGTCGACGACGACGGCCGCGGCATTCCGTTCGGCCTGCACCCCGACGAAGGCGTACCGGTCGTCGAAATCGTTTTCACGCGCTTGCACGCGGGCGGCAAGTTCGACAAGGCCGCCGGCGGCGCCTATACGTTCTCGGGCGGTCTGCACGGCGTCGGCGTGTCGGTCACCAACGCGCTGTCCACGCGGCTCGACGTCACCGTGTGGCGCGACGGCAAGGTCGCCGAACTGAGCTTCGCGCACGGCGACGTCGCGAAGCCGCTCGAAGTGCGTGCCGCCACCAAGGCCGACAAGAAATCCGGCACGCGCGTGACCGCGTGGGCCGATCCGAAGTACTTCGATTCGCCGAACCTGCCGCTCGGTGAATTGCAGCGTCTGTTGCGCTCAAAAGCGGTGCTGCTGCCGGGCGTCGAGGTCACGCTCGTCAACGAGAAAACCGGCGAGCGGCAAAGCTGGAAATACGAAGACGGCCTGCGCGGCTATCTGCTCGAAGGCATGAACGGCAGCGATCTGCTGATTCCGCTGTTCGAGGGCGAGCGCTACGCGGAAAGCTCGCGTTCGAGCGAAGAGACGTTCGCCGAAGGCGAGGGCGCGGCGTGGGTCGTTGCGTGGAGCGAGGAAGGGCCGCTCACGCGCGAGTCGTACGTGAACCTGATTCCTACGCCCGCGGGCGGCACGCACGAGTCGGGCTTGCGCGACGGTCTTTATCAGGCGGTCAAGAGCTTCGTCGAGTTGCACAACCTGCAGCCGAAGGGCGTGAAACTGCTCGCCGAAGACGTGTTCGCGCGGGTGTCGTTCGTGCTGTCGGCGAAGGTGCTCGATCCGCAGTTTCAAGGGCAGATCAAGGAGCGCCTGAATAGCCGCGATGCGGTCAAGCTCGTGTCGTCGTTCGCTCGGCCGGCGCTCGAACTGTGGTTGAACCAGCACGTCGAGCATGGCAAGAAACTCGCGGACCTCGTGATCAAGCAGGCGCAGGCGCGCACGCGCGCGGGGCAGAAGGTCGAGAAGCGCAAGAGCTCGGGCGTTGCCGTGCTGCCCGGCAAGCTGACCGATTGCGAATCGACGGAAATCGGCCGCAACGAGCTGTTCCTCGTCGAGGGCGACTCGGCGGGCGGCTCCGCGAAGATGGGCCGCGACAAGGAATACCAGGCGATCCTGCCGCTGCGCGGCAAGGTGCTGAACACATGGGAAACCGAACGTGATCGCCTGTTCGCGAACAACGAGGTGCACGACATTTCAGTGGCGATCGGCGTCGATCCGCATAATCCGGACGAGAAGGTCGATCTGTCGAATCTGCGCTACGGCAAGATCTGCATTTTGTCGGATGCGGACGTCGACGGCTCGCATATCCAGGTGCTGCTGCTCACGCTGTTCTTCAAGCATTTCCCGCAACTGATCGAGCGCGGTCATGTGTGCGTCGCGCGTCCGCCGTTGTTTCGCGTCGATGCGCCCGCGCGCGGCAAGAAGCCCGCGCAGAAGCTCTATGCGCTCGACGAAGGCGAGCTCGAGGCGATTCTCGACAAGCTGCGCAAGGACGGCGTGCGCGACAACCAGTGGTCGATCAGCCGCTTCAAGGGTCTCGGTGAAATGAGCGCCGAGCAGCTGTGGGATACGACGATGAATCCCGACACGCGCCGCCTGCAGCCGGTCGCGCTCGGCGAACTCGACTACGATGCGACCGTCGCGCGCATGACGATGCTGATGGGCAAGGGCGAAGCGGCGTCGCGCCGCAGCTGGCTCGAAGAGAAGGGCAACGAAGTGGAAGCGGACATCTGAGCGCATTGCGCCTCAATGCGGCATACGACACTTCAAGCCAAACACGGACACGGAATCTAGATGGACGACGATAACACTCTCGACCTTTTCAACGAGCCGCCGTCGGACAGCGACGTGCTGACGCTCGGCAACTACGCGGAGCGCGCGTACCTCGAGTATGCGGTCAGCGTGGTCAAGGGCCGCGCGCTGCCCGATGTTTGCGATGGGCAAAAGCCGGTGCAGCGCCGCATCCTGTTCGCGATGAACGAGATGGGCCTCGGCGACAACGCGAAGCCGGTCAAATCGGCGCGGGTGGTCGGCGACGTGCTCGGTAAGTATCACCCGCACGGCGACCAGTCCGCGTACGACGCACTCGTGCGTCTGGCGCAAGACTTTTCGATGCGCTATCCGCTGATCGACGGCCAGGGCAACTTCGGCTCGCGCGACGGCGATGGCGCGGCGGCGATGCGTTACACCGAAGCGCGCCTGACGCCGATCGCAAAGCTGCTGCTCGCCGAAATCGATCAGGGCACGGTCGACTTCATGCCGAACTACGACGGCTCGTTCGAAGAGCCGAAGGTGCTGCCAGCGCGTCTGCCGTTCGTGCTGCTCAATGGCGCATCGGGCATCGCCGTCGGCCTCGCGACGGAAATTCCGTCGCACAACCTGCGCGAAGTCGCAGGAGCGGCGGTCGCGCTGATCCGCAATCCGAAGCTCTCGCATGCGGAGCTGATGCAGCATGTGCCCGGTCCGGACTTCCCCGGCGGCGGCCAGATCATTTCGAGCGAGGCGGAAATCGCCACCGCGTACGAAACCGGCCGCGGCAGCCTGAAGGTGCGCGCGCGCTGGAAGATCGAGGATCTCGCGCGCGGCCAGTGGCAACTCGTGATCACCGAACTGCCGCCGAATACGGCCGCGCAGAAGGTGCTCGAGGAAATCGAAGAACAGACCAACCCGAAAATCAAGCTCGGCAAGAAGACGCTGACGCCCGAGCAGTTGCAGACGCGGCAGACGCTGCTCGGGCTCGTCGACGCGGTGCGCGACGAATCGGGCAAGGACGCGCCGGTGCGCCTCGTGTTCGAGCCGAAGTCGAGCCGCATCGATCAGACCGACTTCGTCAACACGCTGCTCGCGCATACGAGCCTCGAATCGAACGCACCGCTGAACATGGTGATGGTCGGCGGCGATGGCCGGCCGCGTCAGAAGGGCTTGAGCGAAATCCTGCACGAGTGGATCGCGTTCCGTTTCGCGACGGTGACGCGCCGCACGCGGCATCGTCTGTCGAAGGTCGACGACCGCATCCATATTCTCGAAGGCCGGATGATCGTCTTCCTGAATATCGACGAAGTTATCCGCATCATTCGCGAATCGGACGAGCCGAAGGTCGCGCTGATGGCCGCGTTCGGTCTCACGGATCGCCAGGCCGAGGACATCCTCGAAATCCGGCTGCGTCAGTTGGCGCGCCTCGAGAAGATCAAGATCGAGAAGGAACTGGCCGAGCTGCGCGACGAGAAGGCCAAGCTCGAAGAGCTGCTCGGCAGCGAACCGGCGATGAAGCGCCTGCTGATCAAGGAAATCGAAGCCGACGCGAAACAGTATGGCGACGAGCGCCGCACGCTGATCCAGCAGGAAAAGCGCGCGACGTTCGAAGCGCGCGTGGTCGACGAGCCGGTCACCGTCGTGGTGTCGCAAAAGGGCTGGGTGCGCGCGCTGAAGGGCCACGGGCTCGATACGGCCGGCTTCAGCTTCAAGGCCGGCGACGGCCTCTACGCGGCGTTCCAATGCCGCACGCCCGATACGCTGATCGCGTGGGGTAGCAACGGGCGCGTCTATTCGGTCGCGGTGGCTCAACTGCCGGGCGGACGCGGCGACGGCGTGCCGGTCACGTCGCTGATCGAGCTCGAATCGGGCAGTCATTTGATGCACTACTACGCGGCGTCGGCGGAACAGGCGCTGCTGCTCGCGTCGAGCAACGGCTTCGGCTTCATCGCGAAGCTCGGCGATATGGTGAGCCGCGTGAAGGCCGGCAAGTCGTTCATGACGATCGACGCCGGCGCCGCGCCGCTCGCGCCGATGCCGATGCTGCCGGACGCGGCGCAGGTCGCGTGTCTGTCGTCGGGCGGACGTCTGCTCGTGTTCGGCCTCGACGAGATGAAGACGCTGTCGGGCGGCGGCCGTGGCGTCACGCTGATGGCGCTCGACGACAACGAAACGCTCGTGCAGGCGCTCGCGATCAATCAAGCAGGCGTGATGCTGATCGGCACGCGTCGTGGCGGCCGCGTCGACGAGGAGAAGCTGGCCGGCGCCGAGCTTGCGGCGCATGTCGGCAAGCGTGCGCGCAAGGGACGCGCGCCCGCCAGCAAGCTGAAGCTCGACGGCATGCGTCCGGTGCTGCCGGCTTAATGGAGTCGATTTAACGAAGTTTGACGCTGTAAAACCGTGAGCGCCTGCTAGCATGCGGGGCGCTCGCGGTCTGTCGCAGCAAAGTCCGTCGCGCGAAGGGCGTGGAAGCAAACGGGGCGCGGCGGCGTCGCGGCCAGATGAACGGGCCGCGATCACAACGACAAAACACGACGCAATAGACGTCGATACCCGGAACTGCCTGCATCACGTATGGTCGAACGCGCTCAGTTGGTGCTGAGCGGGATTGCGTGTCCTAAACGGTGTGGCGTCGTCGGGAGAGGAAAACTACATGAACAAGGCTATCGAAGTCGCGCTTTTTCTGCATCTGCTCGGGGTGGCGGTGTGGGTCGGCGGTATGGTGTTCGCGCATTTCTGCCTGCGCCCTGCGCTCGGCGATCTGTCGCCGCAACTGCGCCTGCCGCTGTGGGAGTCGGTATTTGGGCGCTTCTTCAACTGGGTCGGGGTGTCGGTGCTCGTGATCCTGATCAGCGGCGGCTTCCTGCTGATGCAATTCGGCGGCGCTCATGCTAGCTGGCCGCTGCATGCGATGACCGGTCTCGGCATCGTGATGATGCTGATCTTCGGGCATATCCGCTTCGCCGTATATCCGCGCATTCGCCGCGCGGTGCAGGCGCAGAAGTGGCCCGATGGCGCGCAGGCGGTCGGCACGGTTCGCCGTCTCGTGCTGATCAATCTCGTGCTGGGCGTCGTGACGATCGGCTTCGCTGCGCTGTCGCGCGGGTTCTGATCGCCGGACCGCCGGATCGCCGGATCGCCAACGGCGCAGCAGGCTTCGTGCGGCCCGCGACGCATCACGTCGTGGCGCCGTACGCGAGCCACAAACCGCACGCCACCGCCACCGTTCCATACACGGCATAGACCGGCACCTTCAGCTTCGCGAAGCACATCGCGGAGAACGTCGCGGTCAGCAGATAGATCGGCTCCAGCGGTACGTGCACGGCAATGCGCAGTACCGCGACCGCGAGAAACGCGGTCGTGACCGCGCGCAGAATCCTCATGCCGTGCTCGAAGCGCGGGTTCACCTTCAACTGATGCAGATGCCGCTGCGCGAGCACGACGAGGCAGCCTGACGGCACGAATAGCGCGAGAGTCGCGATCAGCGCGCCGAGCCAGCCATCGACGAGATAACCGAAGAACGGGACCACGTTCAGCAGGGGTCCTGGGGACAACGGTGACAGCGCAAACGCGAGCGTGAAGTCGTTATCGGACACGCCGACCGCCGGCGTGACGAACAGCGTCTTCAGCACCGGCAACGCCGAGAAGCCACCGCCGAACAGCGTCATGCCGGCGCCCGCCAGACGCGGCCACAGCAGCGCGAGGTCATAGCGATGCGGCAGCGGCAGCGCAAACAGCACGAGCAGCACGCCGAGCGCGGCCAGCAGCCGACAGTCGCCGCGCTGGAGCGACACGGCGAGTCGCGAGTCGCGCTCCCGACTCGCGAACCAGCCGGCGCCGAAGGCCGCGCCGAGCATCACCACATACGCCGCGGCGCCGTGCGCATAGAGCAGCGCGATGCTGCCGAGCAGCGCCGCCGTCCATTCGAGCTTGCCCCGCACGAGCGCGCGGGTTTGCTTGTACCAGGTGAGCGCGATCAGCGTCGCGAGCACGACGCTGAAGTGATGCAGCAGGGTTTGCGACGTGATCGTGTGCATGATGGGCGTGCGATAGAAGATCGCGAACAGCGTCATCAGCGTGAAGAAGGGCAGTACGCTCGCCACCCCGGCGACCCATGCGCCCGCGCGTCCGCGCAGCGCGTGCCCGAGCTGCACGGCGACGTTGCAGCCGACGGGTCCCGGCACCATCCACGCGAGCGCGATCAGGTCCGAGAACGCCACGCGCGAGAGCCGCCCCTCGCGTTCCACGTAATGATGCTCGAGCTGCGCCATCAACGCGAGACCGCCCCAGGACAGCGCCGACAGGCCGCACACGACCCGGAACAGCGTCCATAGCGGTTCCCGTTGCCCGCGGCGGGCAGTCTCATCGCTCGTGATGGTCTGCATCGGCGCTGCGCGGGCCCCGCCGTGCGGGTGCCCGTCCTTTAATTGTTGCTGGATAGGCTGCTTGCGCTGTGGGCTTCGTGCGCGACGCGGCGGCCGCCGACGCTGTTCATGCCGCATACCCCGAAGCGCTCGAGCAGTGCCGGGATCGCCTCCACTGGCACCGGCCGCGAGAACAGGAAGCCCTGTGCCTCGATATGGCCGAGCGCGGCCAGCCACGCAATCTGCTCTTCGGTCTCCGTGCCTTCGACCACCACCGTGAGCCCGAGCGAGCGCGCGAGGTTGACGATCGCGGTGACCATTACGCAGACGCTGCGGTCGCCCGGAATCGCCTGGACGAACGAGCGGTCCACCTTCAGCGTATCGACGGCAAAGCGGTTGAGATAGGACAGCGAAGAGTAGCCGGTGCCGAAATCGTCGAGCGCGATGCGTACGCCGAGACGCTTCAGCGCGAAGATTTTTTCGGAGACCACTTCCGGAAATTCCATCATCGTCGTTTCGGTGATTTCGAGTTCGAGGCGACGGGCGGAGATGCCGGTTTCCTCGATCGCGCGCGAGACCGTTTCGAACAGGTCGCCGCGCCAGAACTGCACCGCCGAAATGTTCACCGCGAGCGATAGCGTGTCGTAGCCCTGCTGCTGCCATTGCGCGAGCTGACGGCATGCGGTCTCGATCACGAAGTCGCCGATCGGCACGATCAGGCCAGTCGACTCGGCCACGGGGATGAACTCGTTGGCCGGGATCAGTCCGTGCTGCGGATGGTTCCAGCGCACGAGCGCTTCGAAGCCGGTGATGCAGCGGCGCTTCAGATCGATCTTCGGCTGATAGGCGAGGAACAGTTGCCCCTCGGCCAGCGCGACGCGCAACTGCTGCTCCCACTTCATCAGATGGTCGGCGCGGTGCGACAGATGCGGCGAATAGAACTGGTAGCAGTTCTTGCCGGCGTCCTTCGCGCTGTACATCGCGAGGTCGGCTTTCTTCAGCAGGTCGATCTCGCTTTCGTTGGCGACCGAGTACAGCGCGATGCCGATGCTCGCATGCAGCACGAACGCGCTGCCGCGCACCTCGAACGGCTTCGAGAACGCTTCGCCGGCGGCTTCGGCGAGCGCGACCGCGCGCTTTTCGACATCGTCGCCCTTGATCACGACGACGAACTCGTCCCCGCCGATGCGGCTCAGCGCGCCGTCGTCGCCGACCGCGGTGGCGAGGCGCGAGGCTGTCATCTGCAGCACGATGTCGCCGGCGTTGTGGCCGAGCGTGTCGTTGACGGTCTTGAAGTTGTCGAGGTCGATAAAAAGAATCGCGAGGCGACCCAGGTTGAACGGCTGCGCGACGTCATGGCGCAGCGCCTGCAGCGTCGCGTAGCGATTGCGCAGGCCGGTCAACAGATCGTATTCGACGAGTTGCGTCATCTCGCGCTCGCGGCCTAGCAGTTTGCCTATCAGGCCGGTCGCGACCGCGAAGAAGCTGAGCATCGCGAGCGAGATGAAGCCCGCCATCAACAGATAGACGTTGCGCGTGTGGTTGTAATCGGCGAATTCTTCGCCCTGCGAAAGACCGACGAGCACGCCGAGCGGATAGCCGTCGATGTGCCGGTACGACACGATGCGCGTGACGTTGTCGATCGAATCGACGTAGGTGCCCGACACATGCTCCGAGGTCGGATACGTGCCGCTCGCGGTGAACGTGCTGCTCGTCCTGCTGGCGTTGCCGGTGCGGCGCGCGAGCACGGTGCCGCTGTCCGAGATCACCGCGATCACGCCTTCGCGGCCGATCGCCGCGTTGTTGTAGAAGTCCGACGTAAAGTAGCTCGGGTCTTCGGAGACCACGATGACGCCCGCGAACGAGCCGTCCGGATGATTGAGACGCCGCGTCATCTGCAGCGTCCAGTGACCCGACACGCGGCCGAGCACAGGCTTGCTGATGTACAGCTGGTCGTCGTTTTCGTGCTCGTGGACCTTGAAGTGCTCGCGGTCAGACAAGTCGATGTGAGCGGGGTTGAGTTCGGCCGTATTGGCGATCAGTCTGCCGTGCTCGTCGATTATCGACACCTGCACGAGTGTTTCGCTTTGCACGACGCCTTTTTCGACCGTGCTCGCGAGATCGAAATGATTGGGCGTCTTTTCGAACTCGTACTTGACGAAGCGCGTGATCTGATCGACCTGGTGAATCGCCTTGATGGTGTGCTGCTCGAGCGCCGCGGAAAGTATGGCGGAAGACGCCATCGCTTCGCGGTACGTCGCGTCCCTTTCTACCGACAGCCGCGCGAAGATCACGGTCCACAGCAGGATCAGTACGAGTACCCCGAGGGCGGGAATGACGAGCAATGCGCGCCGGCGCGTGACCGATGGATCGCGTCGCGGCCTGGCTTCGCGCGGCTCGGAGAAGCGGGACTGAGTCATCGCGCGGGCCTTGGCTGGGTGCGGGCCGCTTGCAAACGCATGGGCATCGACTGCGCGAAATAGATGGATGGCTGCATGGTGACCAAGATGCCAAAGCTGCTGCGCAGGATGAGAGGGCGTGGCGCCGCGCCGGACCGTCCACAGGTCATCGGATACGGTTCGATATTACTGAATGCCACCGGATTAAGGAAGCTTCCGGGCATGGGGTATACGCTCGCGCGGCGGGCGCCTGGATGCGGCTGTTCACGTGGCCTGCATCGCCGGTCTTATGACGCGGCCGGTCCGTGGTTTGTCGAAGACTTCATCGGCAACGGTGCCTGCCACTCGGCAGTTTCTGGCAGGGCTTTTGCAATCCGGCCACGATGAATTCGGAGAACCAGGTATGGCGACGCCATCGCGCTGCGGCTTTCTGTGGTGTGAAGCGGCGGCATGTGGCGTGTCGCCGTGGCGTGCGCGCGAAGCCGCAGCTCGCTTACGCGAGCCGGCACGTGCCGTCGACGATCGTCACCGAAGGCCCGCCGATCCAGATCTTGCCGCGCGCATCGTCGTAGTGCACCGACACGTGGCCCGCGCGCCCGAGCGCGGTGCCCTGACGCGCCGTGTAGCGCGCGGCGGGACGACGGTG
Organism: Paraburkholderia sp. 35.1; assembly: GCF_050436525.1. Taxonomy (NCBI): domain Bacteria; kingdom Pseudomonadati; phylum Pseudomonadota; class Betaproteobacteria; order Burkholderiales; family Burkholderiaceae; genus Paraburkholderia; species Paraburkholderia sp. 35.1. The sequence continues at coordinate 2,880,438 of NZ_JBNDMJ010000003.1, forward strand.
CTGCAGGTTCAGCAGACCCGCGAGCGCGGCATTGGCGCTGCCCGTCACCGGGTCTTCGCCGACACCGAAGCCGCCGCCCGCCATCAGGCAACGGACCTCGAACGTCGCGGGGCCGTCGGCGTCGTGTGGTCCATACACGGCGACGCCGTGCGTGTCGACCGAATGCGCGAGCTCGGCGAGCGCCGCCGCGTCGGGTTCGAGCGCGAGGCAGGCGCGTGCCGAATCGACCCGCACCACGAGCCACGGCGCACCGTTGTCGACCGCGCATGGCGGCGCGCTGAAGTCGATCGCCTGACTACGTAAAGCCGTAGACAGCGCTTCGTAACGATGCTCGGCGAGCGGTGTCACGCGCGCGGGCGGCGCGGCGAACGCCCATGCGCCGTGCATGTTGTCGCCGCCGTCGAGCGCTTCGAGTTCGACGAGACCCACGCCGCATTGCTGGATCAGCTTGCCGGCCTGCTTCGGCTGGTAGCCGCTTTCGCGTAAAGCATGCGCGGTGCCCAAGGTCGGATGACCCGCGAACGGCAACTCGCCCCCCGGCGTGAAGATGCGCACGCGATAGTCGGCGGCCGCGTCGGTCGGCTTTAGCAGAAACGTGGTTTCGGACAGATTGGTCCAGCGCGCAATGGCCTGCATTTGCGCGGTATCGAGCGCGTCGGCATCGAACACGACGGCAAGCGGATTGCCCTTGAACGGTGTCGACGTAAACACGTCGACCTGTTTGAAACGAACGGTGTGAGCGGACATCGACAGGCCCCGGTGCAATGGACATTGAGGGAGTTCGCGGATTCTATCCGCCTGCGCGGCGGCGATCCACCGTCGCCATAAAACAGAAACGCGCCGCCGGTGCGTGACACCGGTCGGCGCGTTTCAATCGCGATGCGGCGTGAATCAGGTGCCGATCTCGCGCGACACCGCACGCATTGTCACATCGCGTCGATGCTATTGGACCTCGGCGATCAGCTCGATCTCCACGCACGCGCCGAGCGGAATCTGCGCGACGCCGAACGCCGAGCGCGCGTGCTTGCCGCGTTCGCCGAACACGTCGGCGATCAGCTCGGACGCACCGTTGGTGACCAGATGCTGCTCGGTGAACTCGAGCGTCGAGTTGACGAGGCTCATCAGCTTGACGACGCGCGTGACGCGGTTCAGGTCGCCGACGTGCGCATGCAAGGTGGCGAGCAGATCGATCGCGATCGAGCGCGCGGCGGCCTTGCCTTCCTCGGTGGAGAGCGTCGCGCCGAGCTTGCCGACCCACACCTTGCCGTCCTTCTTGGCGATGTGGCCCGACAGGTACACCGTGTTGCCGCTTTGCGCGCTCATCACATAGGCCGCTGCCGGCGCACCCGCCGCCGGCAATTCGATGCCGAGTTCCTTGAGCTTGTCGTACACATTCGATTGAGCCATATCGTTTCCTCGTTTCGGTGAGATTGCATGAATGCAGGCGGGGCGAAGTCCGCCCGCAACGCGCGTGCAAGCTTCGCCCCGATGGCAGTGCGGCTAACGCCGTTCAGATTTTCGCGCGCACGAGTGCGGCGAGACGCGCCACGCCTTCGTCGATTTTAGCCGGTGGCACCGTGACGAACGACAGACGCAGCGTGTTGTGCTGCGCCTCGCTCGCGAAGAACGGAGCGCCCGGCACGAACGCGACGTTCTGCGCGACCGCTTCCTCGAGCAGCTTCATCGTGTCGATGCCCGCCGGCAGATTGACCCAGATGAACATGCCGCCTTCCGGACGGTTCCAGCTGACGCCTTCGGGCATATAGCGTTCGAGCGCGGTGAGCATCGCGTCGCACTGGTTGCGATACAGCTCCCGGATCGTCGGCACGTGCGTGTCGAGAAAGCCGTCCTTGACCACCTCGTGCACGATGCGCTGCGTGAAGCTCGGCGTGTGCAGGTCGGTGGCCTGCTTGGCCTGCACGAGTTTGAAGATCAGCTCCTCGGGCGCGATGATGAAACCGACGCGCAGACCCGGCGCGAGCACCTTCGAGAACGAGCCGAGATAGACGATGTGATCGGGCGCCATCGACAACATCGTCGGCAGCGGTTCGCCCGCGTAGTCGAGCGCGCCGTAGGGATCGTCCTCGATCACCGGGAACGGCGCGGTCTTCGCGAACTCCGCGAGCGCGCGGCGGCGTTCGACCGGCAGACGGCGGCCCGTCGGATTCTGGAAATTCGGCTGCGCGTACAGCAGACGCGCGCCATTGGTCAGTTCCGGCTTCAGGCCCTCGGGGATCAGGCCCTGCTCGTCGGTTGGCACCTGCACGTAGTGCGGCTCGTACATCGAGAACGATTGCAGCGCGCCGAGGTAGGTCGGCGTTTCGACCAGCACGGGGCTATCGACGCAGATCAGCACCTTGCCGAGCAGGTCGAGCGCCTGTTGCGAGCCGGTCGTGATCAGCACCTGCGACGCACGGATCTGCGCGCCGTTGATCGAGTAGCGCTGCGCGACCCATTCGCGCAGCGGCAGATAACCTTCGGTCGCGCTGTACTGCAGCGCCGCGGCGGGCGTGTCGCGCAGGATGCGGTCGGACGCCTCGCGCATGCGCTCGGCCGGGAAGGTGGCAGGCGAGGGCAGGCCGCCGGCGAAGGAGATGACTTCGGGCCGTTCCGTGACCTTCAGGATCTCGCGGATCGCGGAGCTCGTGAGCTTGCGCGCGCGTTCGGACAATTGCCACGTCGGGGCTTTCAGGTCGCTTTGGTCCATGATCTCCTCTGGTATTTCTGGAACCGGTCAAAATTTCAATTATCGCGCGACTGGCCAACCATTGCCGCTGGGGTGCCACCGGGGTTGCCACGGGGGTTGCCCAATCACGCGCTGTTTATCCGAGGGTTCGAGAACCCTCGGGTGTTTCGAATTCGGCGACGAGCGCCGCCGCGCCGTCGGTCGGCTGTACGTCGAGCAGGTGCGCGGCGCCGAGCCAGCGCAGTTGCTCGCCAATCAGCTCTGGCCGCGGATGCACGGCTTTCAACGCTTTCAGCGCGAGGTTCGTCGGCGCCAGCGACTGCGACGGATGCCGCGTCGAGTCCCACTGGATCAGCGAGGGCAGCACGCCGTCGCCGGCGCCTTGCCACGCGGGGAACGACCCGTCGTCGGGCACCGTCAGGCCCCACGTGAAATCGCCGCGCGTCATCGGCACGACCGGCGCGATGCGCTGCGGATACTGCGCTTGCCACGTCGCCAGATGCTTCGGCCGCTCGACGCGCGCGACCCACTGCGACAGATACGGCCCGTTTTCCAGTCGGGCCTGCGTCGCCGGGTCGTCGAGCGCGAACAGGCGCGGGCGCGGCGCGGTGCCATCGGTTGCCTCGGCCGCGGCGTGCGGATCGATGGCGATCACTTCCAGGTAGACCCCGCCCCACAGGCCGAGTAGGCGATTGTGGGTCCGCATCAGCGGATGCGCGCCGCCGCCGGCCGGCGCGACGCCGAGCGTATCGGCGACGTACTGGACGCCTTCGTCCAAGGTGCGCGCGGAGACGACGAGGTGATCGAGACTGAGCGATTGGGCTGTCAGGGTGGTCATGGCGGATCGACGGAAAACGCTGTTCTGTGCAAGGGCCAGTTGCGCGCCACGCTTGTGGGCAGCGCTGCCGGGGCCGTAAGCATAACCGCTTGCCGGATCGGCGGGCCATACGTATGGATTTACATGGTGTCACCAGCCGCGCTGGATTCAAATGTAACGGCCGTGACCTGCACAGTAACGGTACAATCGGCGCGATACTGTTCGGTACAGTTGGAGTCCGTCATGTCCGTCCCGCTTACCCAGATTCCCGCCCCGCACGACACCGCGTCCTTGACGCTAGTCGAACAGCTCGTCCAATGGGCGCGGCGCCGCATCGAGGAGCGCGTGTTCCGCCCCGGCATGCGCATGCCGTCGATCCGCAAGCTCGCGCTCGATAAGGGCGTGTCGCGCTTCACGGTGGTCGAAGCGTACGAGCGGCTCGTCGCGCAGGGTTTTCTGGAGTCGCGGCGCGGCTCCGGCTTCTATGTGCGCGAGCGCCAGGGCGGCGCGGCGACGGTCTCCGAGCTGCACCCGCGCGCCGAGACGCTGCCCGCGCCGGCCAATATCGACGTCGTCTGGCTGCTGCGCAACATGCTGCACACCGGCGCGCGGCCCGAGCGCAGCCCGGGCCTCGGCTATCTGCCGGCCCGCTGGCTCGACGGCGACCTGATCACCAACGCGCTGCGCACGCTCGGCCGGCAAAGCGGCATGCAGATGCTCGGCATCGGCACCGCGCAAGGTTTCCTGCCGCTGCGTCAGCAGTTGCAGACGCGGCTCGAGGAGTTGGAGATCGGCGCGTTGCCCGAGCAGATCGTGATGGTGTCGGGCGTCACCCAGGCGATCGACCTCATTTCGCGCATCTACGTGAAGCCGGGTGATGCGGTGATCGTCGGCGATCCGGCGTGGTTCCAGATGTTCGGCTGCTTCGCGTCGCAGGGCGCGCGGCTCGTCGGCATGCCGTACACACCGGACGGCCCCGATCTCGACGCGCTCGAAGCGCTGGTCCAGGAATGGCGCCCCAAAATGCTGGTGATCAACTCGGTGCTGCAGAACCCGACCGGCACCTCGCTGAGCGCCGCGCAGGCGTTCCGCATCCTGCGGCTTGCCGAGGCGTACGACTTCATCGTCGTCGAGGACGACATCTACGGCGACCTGTGCCCGCCCAGCTACGCGGGTACGCGGCTCGCGAGCCTCGATCAGCTAAAGCGCGTGATCTACCTCGGCAGTTTCTCGAAGACGCTTGCGCCGAATCTGCGCGTCGGTTTCATCGCATGCGCGGCAGAGGTCGCGATGGTGGTCGCCAATCAGAAGATGCTGGTCGGCATGACGAGCCCGGAGTTGAACGAGCGCGTGATCTACAAGATCCTGACCGAGGGCCACTACCGGCGGCACGTCGAGCGCATTCGCGCACGGCTCGACGGCGTGCGCGAGAAGGCCGTGCGGATGATCGAGAAGACCGGCATGAAGCTGTTTCTGACGCCGACGGCCGGGATGTTCCTGTGGGCCGACACCGGCGTCGACGCAGGCGCGCTCGCCGCGGCCGGGCACGAAGCCGGCTATCTGCTGACGCCGGGCGGGCTGTTTTCGCCGCAGCAGTCGCCGAGCACGTGGATGCGCTTCAACATCGCCAATTGCGGCGATCCTGAATTGCCGGCGTTCCTAAGCCGTTATCTCGACGGCGTCGCGCGCCGGGCCTCTTGAAACCGCGCCGGAGCGTCCCCATTTGCGCGGACGACCCGGCGGTCCGGCGCTCCGGCACGGCGAGCCCGAACCGCGGTTGGAATCCGCTTCGGCCGCCGCTCATCCCCCAATTCGCAACAGAGAGGAAGTCCGACCATGGCACAAGAAACCATGAGCTTTCAGGCAGAAGTGAAGCAACTTCTGCAACTGATGATCCATTCGCTGTACAGCAACAAGGAAATCTTTCTGCGCGAGCTGATTTCGAACGCGTCCGACGCGGCCGACAAGCTGCGCTTCGAGGCGATCGAAAACAGCGCGCTGTACGAGAACGATCCGAACCTGCGGATTCGGGTGTCGTTCGACAAGGCCGCGCGCACCATCACGATCGACGACAACGGCATCGGCATGAGTCGCGACGAGACGATCGCGCACCTCGGCACGATCGCGCGTTCGGGCACCAAGGAATTCTTCGGCAAGCTGTCGGGCGACCAGCAGAAGGACGCGGCGCTGATCGGCCAGTTTGGCGTGGGCTTCTACTCGGGCTTCATCGTCGCGGACAAGATCACCGTCGAGACGCGCCGCGCCGGTTTGCCGGCCTCGGAAGGCGTGCGCTGGGAAAGCGCGGGCGAAGGCGATTTCGCGGTCGAGACGATCGAGCGCGCCGCGCGCGGCACGACCATCACGCTGCATCTGCGTGCCGATGAGGACGAACTGCTGTCGTCGTATCGGCTGAAGTCGATCATCCAGAAGTACTCGGACCACGTCGCGCTGCCGATCCTGATGAAGAAGGAAGAGTGGGACGCGGAAAAGAGCGAGATGGTCACGAAGGACGAGGACGAGACCGTCAACCAGGCGAGCGCGCTGTGGACCCGTTCGAAGAACGACATCACCGACGAGCAATACAAGCAGTTCTACCAGCACATCTCGCACGATCATCAAGATCCGCTGACGTGGACGCATAACCGCGTCGAAGGCCGCAGCGAGTACACGCAACTGCTGTACGTGCCGGCGCACGCGCCGTTCGATCTGTGGAACCGCGAGCAGCGCGGCGGACTGAAGCTGTACGTGAAGCGCGTGTTCATCATGGACGACGCCGAGCAACTGCTGCCCACGTACCTGCGCTTCGTGAAGGGTGTGGTCGATTCGGCCGATCTGCCGCTCAACGTGTCGCGCGAAATCCTGCAGGAAAGCCGCGACGTGAAGGCGATCCGCGAAGGCGTGACCAAGCGCGCGCTGTCGATGCTGGAAGAACTGGCCAACGCGGACAACGACGCCGATAAGGAAAAGTACGCCGGCTTCTGGAAGGAGTTCGGCCAGGTGCTGAAGGAAGGCATCGGCGAGGACTTCGCCAATCGCGAGCGCGTCGCGAAGCTCGTGCGCTTTGCGACGACGCATACGGGCACGGCCGAGCAGACCGTGTCGCTGGCCGACTACGTCGCTCGCATGAAGCCCGAGCAGACGAAGATCTACTACGTGACCGCCGACACGTGGCAGGCCGCGTCGAACAGCCCGCATCTCGAAGTGTTCCGCAAGAAGGGCGTCGAAGTGCTGTTGCTGACCGATCGCGTCGATGAATGGATGCTGTCGTTCCTCAACGAATTCGACGGCAAGCCGCTGCAAAGCGTCGCGCGCGGCGACCTCGATCTCGGCGCGCTGAATGACGAGGAAAAAGTGGCGCAGGAGAAGATCGGCGAAGCGTTCAAGCCGCTCGTCGAGAAGATGAAGGAAGCGTTGAAGGACAAGGCGAAGGACGTGCGTCTGACGTTCCGCCTGACCGACTCACCGTCGTGCCTCGTTGCCGACGACGGCGAAATGAGCGGCTACCTGCAGCGCATGCTGAAGGCCGCGGGCCAGCAGGCGCCAGAGTTCCATCCAATTCTCGAAGTGAATCCGGAGCACGCCCTCGTGAAGGGTCTGCATGCCGATAGCGCGAATTTCGATGACTGGTGCCATCTGCTGTTCGATCAGGCACTGCTCGCCGAAGGCGGCGCGCTGGAAGATCCGGCGAGCTTCGTGAAGCGGACCAATGCGTTGCTGCTGTCGCGCGCGGGTTGAGCGTGAGCCGAAAGCGTTGATGTCGTTGCTGGATTGACGCCCGGTAGTTGAGAAATGCGCTGCTTCGGCAGCGCATTTTTTTTGGTGCGCCAGGCATGGCGCGTAGCGCCGTGACTGGCGCTGTCCGACCCGCTGTGGTGGCGAGCCGGATGACTTGGGGGTGAAAGTCCTCTGCACACCCGGCAAGGGGAAGTGCTAGCTGAACGGCAAGGGTGTCCGTCGTAAGGCGGAATCTGAAGGAAGCCGCAGGCAAAATGCTGGCCTGACGAACAGGAAGCGGATATCAGGCGGTGTGGCGGGGTGAGCAGTCCAAGATCTGTAAAGCCCAATACTTGCACGGAACGCCACGACGTAGATCCGACAGGCATAAGCAGGAAGGTCGCGCGCATTACCCTGGGAGCCCCGTCAGTCTGCCTTGTGCTACTGGCATCGCAAGGTGCCGGGATGGGCTGGCGGGAGTCAGCAGAGGCCATAGTAGCGGCTCGGAACCGGAGCAGTGAAGGGCCGAACCTGACGAGAGTGGATAGTCACGCGTGCTCTCTGAGCGTTTGGGCACAAGTCTCGGCACAGCCGGGAGCCTGCGATCAAACTTGACGGCCGGAAGCCTGAGAGAGGTTGGGGTGTCCATTGAACGACAGGCGACACGACGAACGAAACGAAGCTCGCTGGAGCAATCCAGTCGTCAGGAAACGCCGGATACGTGATCCGTACGTCCGGTGTTGTGGGAGGACGGCGGGGGCAACCCCGCCTCCTACCCGATCCTTCTGGTTTGCGTCGGCTCCCCTGCCTGAAGGAGCGCGCACGATCGCCGCGGTCGTCGCCGCGAAAAATTACCGTCGGAGCACGCCGCTATAATCCGACACCATGCCTATCCGTTTCGATCCCGCCGATGCCCACTGGCGCGTCGCGCCTTTGGCCACTTTCAGCGCCGCCCAGAAAGACTGGCTGACCCGCGGCGGTTCACTGACCGCGCACCTGCGCGCGCTCGGCGCGGTCGCGGTGCGCGTGACTCGCGAAGCCGTCGCGCTGCCGTGGCCCGACGAAGCCGCCGCGCTCGGACTCGCGCCGCGCGCGCCGGTGTGGGTGCGCGAAGTGGTGCTGTCGGTCGATGGCGTGCCGTTCGTCGCCGCGCATAGCGTGACGCCGCGTGCCGCGAGCGTCGGCGTCTGGCAGGCGACGCGCCGGCTGCGCACCCGGCCGCTCGCGGAGTTGCTGTATAGCGATAGCAGCGTCGCGCGTTCGTCGCTGGTGAGCCGCAGGGTGGGGCAGCGGCATCCGTTGTATCGGTTGGCCGCGCATGAAATCGACGGCGGCGATCGGCATGCGCTGGTGGCGCGTCGCTCGGTGTTCGAGCGGCATGGCGCGCCTTTGATGGTGACCGAATGCATGTTGCCGGCACTGTGGGAGCATTTGCGTGCGTTGGACGCGGCCGCTCGCGCGCACGCTGCCGCGTCGGGCACCGGCGCGGCGCATATCGCGCACGCGCGGGTGCGCGAGCACGGTCGTCCGCTCGATCACACCGCGTCGCGTGCGCACAGCGTGCCGCGTAGCGCCGACGAGCGGAGCCGCTGATGTCGTTCAAGCGTTGCTTTGCGCCTGTCGTCGACGCTGATACGCGGGTCTTGATCCTCGGTAGCTTGCCGGGCGAGGTGTCGTTGGCTCACGGCCAATACTACGCACACCCGCAGAACAAATTCTGGTTACTGGTCGGTGAAGCGATAGAACGGGATCTGGTTGATATGGACTATTCGACGCGTCTCGAGACGTTGCTCGAACACCATATCGGACTATGGGATGTCGTTGCCGAGGCTCGTCGAGCAGGAAGCCTGGATAGCCGGATTCGCGACCATGCCAGCAACGATCTGATTGCTCTGATCGATACGCTGCCGAAACTGGCTACCATCGCCTTCAACGGGGGGACGGCGGCCAAAATCGGGCTGAAAGCGTTGGGCGAGCGGGGAGTGCAATATCGGCTTGTCCGTTTGCCATCGAGCAGTCCCGCCCATGCCTCGGTTTCATACGCTCAAAAGCTGGACATATGGCGACGGCTAACCTGGGTCTGATCGACCGACAGGATGCCATTCGCGCTCATAGATCGAGCGCAAGAAACCGTGTGCCTTCGACTGGATTCTCGTAGTAGGGCGCGGTTTCGACGAACCCTAACCGCTCGTAGATGCGCTGTGCAAAACGGGTTTGCGGAACCGAGTCGAGAACCAGCGTCGAGAATCCCAATGTCTTCGCTTTCCCGATCACCGATGTGACCAGCGTTTCGCCAAGCGACAACCCTCTGAATGCTTCACGAACATAGAGCCGTTTGATTTCCGCAGTCTCTGCCGTATGGCGCAGCAGCCCCGCGCAACCGGCGAGCTCGCCGCCGGCATCGGCGACGAAGAACATGCCGGATGGCAGCGTATAAACGTGTTCGAACGCGTCCATTTCTGCATCGAATCCACGGTACGACAGATCCATATCCAGCCAGCGGACATACTCGCGGATCACGGCGACGAGGTTGTGCGTGTCGGCGGGGAAAACGGCTTCGCGAACGATCGGCCGCGGCGTTTGCATGGCGGCTCTCAGATCCATACGTCGTTTTCGGCCGTTCTTTCGTTGGTCGTATCGCCGGTATTGACGACGCCGCGCGGTTCGATGAGCAGCAGCTTCACCTCGGACTCGGCATACGGCTTGTGCTCGACTCCCTTTGGTACCACCGCCATTTCTCCGGGAAACAGTTCGATCGAGCGGTCGCGGAAGTCGATGCGCAACCGGCCTGCGAGGACGATGAACGTCTCGTCGGTATCGGCATGCCGATGCCAGACGAAATCGCCGACTATCTTTACGACCTTGAACTGATAGTCATTCATTTCAGCAACGACGCGCGGCTGCCAGTGGTCGTCGATCTGACTGATCTTGTCGAGCAGGTTGATGGTCTTGTATTGGCCGCGTTGCTCGGGTGTCGGCTGGGAATCGCTGTGCATGGTGGCTCCATTCGGGTGATACCTGGAACAGAGCATAGTCCCGCCGCCGGCGAGTGTCTTGAACGATCGTGCAAGCTTGCGTTAGCCGGCGTGCCGATCGCTCGTCATCGCGAGCCAACGTGCGGGAGAGATTCCGTATGCGTGGCGAAAATGTCGGGTCATGTGGCTCTGGTCGGCGAAGCCGGCTGCGGCCGCCGCGTCCACGAGGGAAACGCCGCGCAGCATCATCGCGCGCGCGGCTTCGAGCCGGCGCATGACCAGGTAGTGATAGGGGCTGGTGCCGTAAAAAGTTCGGAAATCGCGCGAGAGGCTCCAGCGGTCCTGCCCGCTGACGACGGCAAGTTCATCGAGCGTGACGGTGTGCGTGCACGATGCGTGCAGATATTCGCGTGCTCGCTGCGCTGCCGCGAAATCCGCGGACTTGCGCGTCTGCCGCGCGCCCGAGGCGTTATCCAGCGCGAGCGCGAGACCGGCGAGCGCGTCGTCACGTTCGAGCGGCTCCGCGTCGCCACGCATCTGGCGCAGCGCTGTCTGCGTGGCTTCGAACAGGCGCGGATCGGCCGTGACGCCGCCTTCGACGAACGGCAGGGGGCGGCCGCCGAGGACTTCCTGGATTGCAGCGGGTTGCACGTAAATCATCTGATAACGAAATCCCTCGTTCGTGCCGGCCTGACCGTCGTGCACTTCGTCGGGATGCAGGACCATGGTCTGTCCGGGTAGGCTGGTGCGCAAACCGCGCCTGTAATGGAAGCATTGGACGCCGGCGAGGGTCAGGCCGATCGCGTAGGTGTCGTGCCGATGCATGGAGTACGCGTTGCCGTGGAAAAACGCTTCGATGCGTTCGACTCCGTGGGTGGATTCCGAACGGGAAATCCAGTCGGATTGGGCTTTGCTGGTATCGCCGTCCATCACACGCTCCGGCTTGGTTTGGCAGATCTGCGGGAACAACGATATCGGAGGATTGTACCGGTGCGAATGTTCGCACGCTTGGCATGCACGATGGCGCGACTGACGTCAGTCTCTCGTCGCGGGTCCGGTCCTGAGCAGTTGCCTACTCACTCAGTAACCGTTTTACTTCATCAAGGAGGGAAGCCGTTGTGTAGCCCACAAAACAGGATCGAACTGGCGGCCAAACCGCTCCTTGAACGCAGAGTCCAACGTCTCTGGATAGTCGGCTTTGAATGAATCTATGTCAGACATGAGCGCGTCAATGTCAGTCGTTGACATTTTGTCGGTATAGGAAGAAACGAGTTCTTCTACTGAGTTTCCGAAAAGGTCAAAATCTTCGTGGAAACGAGAGCGAATCAACCCCGTCAGATTGCCATATTCCTCACCGTCAACCATACGATAAGCCTTCACTCCCTGTCTGCGTGTTGAGGGGCGCGTGCGTGAAAATGCCCGCGACAATGGCGGGCCTTCTTTATAGTCTGTCCCGAGCAATTGCCTACTCACTCAGTAGCCGCTTCAATTCGTCAAGGAAGGAAGCAGTGGTGTAACCCCACAACTCCGGGCCGAACTGGGAGCCATACGCCTCTTCGAATGCATCGTCCAGATTGCTAAAGTTCTCTCTCTCGAAGTTTTCAATTTCAGCAAGTATGTTCTTTAAACTCTCTTGTGAACTATCTCTTCTGTAGCAACCTACGATCACTTTGATGGTGTTACCCCAGTACGAAAAATCCTCGTTAAGGTACACACCAAAGAGCTGGTTTAGTTCGGGGTACAGCGGATTTTCATTCATAACTGCGTCTCATAAGTCGATGAATGCCGTCAGGACGTAATAGGGCATTCCATTGTATATCTCCCGCTTAAGTACCACCAAAACCTTGTTTCCTTTCGCAAATTGTCCTGTCTTCCTGACAACCCCGTAACCCACGTCCCCAGATATGTGCCTTGTTAAACGCAACGGAGCACTCGTCGTAGACTGGGACCAAGATCTGATGCGGGAAGTTTCGCCCATCATCACTTCCGAAATGGCTTTCTCGGCAGTCTTCTGGTCTTTAAATGATGTCGCCGCTTTTATCCGTGGCTCATCTTTCAGTCTTTGTCGCAACCAGGCCTCATCCTTTCCCACATGCTTCAAAAGTGTATGCCCGCCAACCCCGCGAAGCGTCTTCGCTTCATGCATGTTCAGGTTGATCTCGCCCATCGTGATACGCGCAGCCCGCACCGCCTTGATTGACCCGGCAAAGCTGAACGGCACGACCATGTCAAGTGACAGGCCGATATTGTTGGCCATGTCAGGACTTGCCTTCATTGCCTCGGCCAGCTTCGTCGTGCCCTGCTGGGTCAATGTGGCCGTGTCCTGGCCCGACCAGACCTGACGCAAACCAGCCGTCGCCGTATCAGAACCATGTACGCCGAACACGACACACCCTGCCTTGGTGAGCATGGTCGGTTCCGGGATCACACACAACGCACTTGCGCCGACCATTTCCAGCACGCCACCGACGATTTGCAACCCGCCCCATAGCCGGTTGGAAAGCGTTTCGGTCTGGGTGATTGACTGCCTTGCCAGTACCGCCGCCAGTTGCGGCGCGCTGAGCGCCACGCGCACGCCGTCCGCATCCTGTTGATACGACATTCCGAACCTCTCCGTAGCTGTCGGGACTGCCACGCTAGTGTAGTGCGTCGTAAATAATGCAACTTAATCGCGATTTGCGAGTCTCCTTCCAGGTGATGAGGGAGAACCCATGAGAATCGCGGCAAAAGTTGAGCTGAGCGAAGGCCAGCGCAAACAATTGGAAACGTGGGCGGCTGGGCGGAGGGTTCCGGTACGACTGGCCGAGCGTGCCAAGATGATATTGCTCGCGGCACTGGGCCACACAGACAAAGAGATCGGTGTGCAGTTGGGTATCTGGCGAGGCACGGTGGCGCGCTGGCGAGCGCGCTTCATCGCGGACGGTGTGGCGGGGATCGAGCGGGACGAGACGCGACCCGGGCGCAAGCCGAAGATCTCTGCGCGCAAGGTCAAGGCCATCGTGGCGATGACCATGCAGCAGCGTCCCGATAACGCGACGCATTGGAGTACGCGCAGCATGGCGGCAGTGGCCGGCGTCAGCGAGGCGAGCGTGAGGCGCATCTGGCAGGCGCATGGACTCAAGCCGCATCGGATAGAAACCTTCAAAGTCTCGAACGACAAGCACTTTGCCGAGAAGCTGGAGGACATCGTCGGCCTTTATCTCGATCCACCTGAGCACGCACTGGTGTTCAGTTGTGACGAGAAGTCCCAGATTCAGGCTCTGGACCGGACCCAGCCTGGCTTGCCGATGAAGCGAGGTCGAGGTCAGACGATGACGCACGATTACAAGCGCAATGGTGTGACGACGTTGTTCGCCGCGATGAACACGCTCGATGGCAGCATCATTGGCCAGTGCCAGACGAAGCATCGTCATCAAGAATGGCTGGGCTTCCTGCGCAAGATCGATCGCAGCACCCCCAAGGGTAAGGAACTACATTTGATTGCCGACAACTACGCCACTCATAAGCATCCCGAGGTGAAGGCGTGGCTGGCCAAGCACCCACGATTTCACATGCATTTCACGCCCACCAGCGCTTCCTGGCTCAATATGGTCGAACGCTTCTTTCGTGATCTGTCCGAGAACCAGCTACGGCGGTCAGCCTTTCGCTCGGTACCCGAGTTGGTCAGCACGATCGAGCAGTACATTGAAAAGCACAATGGTGATCCAAAACCCTTCATCTGGACCGCTAAAGCTTCCGACATTCTGGCGAAAGTCACGCGTGCCCGCACCAAGCTGAATAAGATGCAATCCGTTTGACGCAGACCACTAGCAGGCGACAACAGGGAGAGGAATGGGCGACGGATGAAAATTCGGGTTCTGATTTATTCAGGCGTACTGCAGGACTGTCCGCATTGCAGGAAATGGATCGATCCGTGGCATTCGAACAGGCGATCGTCGGCGAAGCCGGCCTTCTGGAACTGGCCATCGACATTGCTGGTGAATACGAACCCGCCGCTTCTTTTCGCCGATGCCCAGCGGCGCAAGCTCTCGAAACCCGCGTGCGGGACGGCGCGCCGGTCCAGGTTGAGCCGATGGCCGTAGAAACCCCATGCGCGGACCGGATCACGCAGGAAGGCTGTTCCATTGGCAATATCATGGAAATTGATTCCGCCGGTCTTCAACGCCGGATAAGCCGCCCAGAATCCGTGATCGCCTCGAAAGTCGGGTAGTCCGGAATCGACGCCCATGCCTGCGCCTGCCGTGATCAGAATGCCGTCGGCTTCGCGTATCCAGTCAGCCGCGATCATCATTTGCTCTGCCGTGTCCATGCGTGCTCCCGTTGTTCACATTCCGAATTCTCCTGGCAGCCCAAAAATGAGGCAGAATCCAACCGTGCGACCCGCTGCGCGACGCAGTCCGCCGTGTTCGCTTAATCGTTCCGCTTTGGCGTTCCAGGGCCCCGCGTCGCCATCCGCCACGCACAGCGTTTGTGTCCTAGCGTTGTCGTTTTCCTGATCGACGTTTGCGCATCCTGCCCGTATCACGTGCGAGATGCCTCTCAACCGCCCGCCCAGAGCCTAGCAATGACGACCCAGCAACCGACCATCATCTACACCCTCACCGACGAGGCGCCGCTGCTTGCGACGGCCGCGTTCCTGCCGATCATCCGGACCTTCACCAGGCCGGCCGGCATCGAGGTCGAGACCAGCGACATCTCGGTCGCGGGCCGCATCCTCGGTGAGTTTCCCGAGTTTCTGACCGAAGCGCAGCGGGTGCCCGACAACCTCGCGGAACTCGGTCGCCTGACCTCGTTACCCGACACCAACATCATCAAGCTGCCCAACATCAGCGCATCGGTGCCGCAACTGACGAGCGCGATCAGGGAACTGCAGGCGAAGGGCTACAAGGTGCCCGACTATCCGGAAAATCCGAAGACCGACGAACAGAAGGCGATCCGTCAGCGCTACTCGAAGTGTCTCGGCAGCGCGGTGAACCCGGTGCTGCGCGAGGGCAACTCGGACCGTCGCGCGCCGGCCGCGGTGAAGAACTACGCCCGCAAGCATCCGCACAGCATGGCCGAATGGAGCATGGCGTCGCGCACGCACGTCGCGCACATGCGGCACGGCGACTTCTATCACGGCGAAAAATCGATGACGCTCGATCGCGCGCGCGACGTGAAGATGGAACTCGTCACGAAGAACGGCAAGACGATCGTGCTGAAGCCGAAGGTCGCGCTGCAGGACGGCGAGATCATCGACAGCATGTTCATGAGCAGGAAGGCGCTGCTAGCGTTCTATGAAGACCAGATGGAAGATGCGCGCAAGACCGGCATGATGCTGTCGCTGCACGTGAAGGCGACGATGATGAAGATCTCGCACCCGATCGTCTTCGGCCACGCGGTGAAGGTGTTCTACAAGGACGCGTTCGCGAAGCACGGCAAGCTGTTCGAGGAACTTGGCGTGAACGTCAACAACGGCCTCGTCAATCTGTACGAGAAGCTCGAGACGCTGCCGGAATCGCAGCGCGAGGAGGTGATCCGCGACCTGCACGCATGCCACGAGCATCGTCCGGAACTGGCGATGGTCGATTCGGCGAAGGGCATCTCGAACCTGCACGCGCCGAACGACGTGATCGTCGATGCGTCGATGCCGGCGATGATTCGCCTCGGCGGCAAGATGTGGGGCGCCGACGGCCGTCCGAAAGACACCAAGGCGGTGATCCCGGAGAGCACGTTCGCGCGCATCTACCAGGAGATCATCAACTTCTGCAAGACCAACGGCGCGTTCGATCCGGTCACGATGGGCACCGTGCCGAACGTCGGCCTGATGGCGCAGAAGGCGGAAGAATACGGCTCGCACGACAAGACCTTCGAAGTGCCGGAAGACGGCGAGGCGCGCATCGTCGATCTAGCTAGCGGCGAGGTGCTGCTCACGCAGAACGTCGAGCAGGGCGACATCTGGCGCATGTGCGAGGTGAAGGACGCGGCGATCCGCGATTGGGTCAAGCTCGCGGTCACGCGCGTGCGCAATTCCGGCATGCCCGCGGTGTTCTGGCTCGACCCTTATCGCCCGCACGAAGCGGAGCTGATCATGAAGGTCGAGGCCTACCTGAAGGATTACGACACCACGGACCTCGACATCCAGATCATGTCGCAGGTGCGCGCGATGCGTTACACGCTCGAGCGCGTCGTGCGCGGGCTCGATACTATCTCGGTCACCGGCAACATCCTGCGCGATTATCTGACCGACCTGTTCCCGATCATGGAGCTGGGCACGAGCGCGAAGATGCTGTCGATCGTGCCGTTGATGGCGGGCGGCGGCATGTACGAGACCGGCGCGGGTGGTTCGGCGCCGAAGCATGTGAAGCAGCTCGTCGAAGAGAACCATCTGCGTTGGGACTCGCTCGGCGAGTTCCTCGCGCTCGCGGCGTCGCTCGAAGAACTGGGCATCAAGACCGGCAACAACCGGGCGAAGATCCTCGCGAAGACGCTCGACACCGCAACCGGCAAGCTGCTCGACAACAATCGCAGCCCGAGCCCGAAGACGGGCGAGCTCGACAATCGCGGCAGCCAGTTCTATCTGGCGATGTACTGGGCGCAGGAGCTGGCCGCGCAAACGGACGACGCCGCGCTCGCCGCGCAGTTCGCGCCGCTCGCGACGCAGCTGACCGCCAACGAGCAGGTGATCGTGGCGGAGCTCGCGTCGGTGCAGGGCGCGCCGGCGGACATCGGCGGCTATTACAAGCCGGACTTCAACAAGCTCGAAGAGGTGATGCGGCCGAGCCGCACGCTGAACGAGGCGCTCGGGGCGGTACGCGTCGAATGACGTGATGCGTGAAGTGAGGTGATGTGAAGACGAGCCGCCGGCGGGCGGCTCGTAGCAGGGAAGGGCGGCCAATGCTACCGGCGAACGCGTTCAATACTGCACGACGATCGCGACCCGCCGGTTGGCCGCTCTTGCCGCCGCGTCATTGCCGGCGACCAGCGGAAAATTGTCCGCCCGTCCGATCGCGGCCAGCCGATGCGGCTCGATCCCGCGCTCGACCAGATACCTGACCACGGCGCCCGCGCGAGCCGACGACAGCTCCCAGTTGGACGCATACTTCGCGGTCGAAATCGGCACACTGTCGGTATGCCCCTCGACGAGCACATTCCCCGTCGCATCCTTTTGCAGTCCCTGCGCGATCGGGTTGAGTACATCGAACGAATCGACGACCTTCATGTCGTCGCAGCGAGTGGAAAGTTCGACCTTGCCTTCCGTGATCAGAAAGACCACGGGCTCACCCGAGTAGCCCTCGGAATAGATGATCTCGCCGGGCGCTGCACCAGGAGGAAATGCGCTGCAAGCTGCGGCTGGTGACGGAAAACGGCGATAAAGCGCCACGTGAATCGTTTGCGCGTGGCGTAATGGCGCAGGTTGGTCGCGACCCAGCGGCCGCAAAAGTGAGTTCGTTGAAAGCCGTTTGTGAGCGGTTGATTTGAATGAGCGAACCGCAGCGAATGCTATGCTCTCGTTCGACCAAAAATATTGCGCCTGTCGCGCGACATCCCTACATGACGAATCTGATCAAGCGCGCTTCGGCCGAGGCGCGCGCTTTCCGTAACCGCGACGCCCAAGCCATCGGCGGTAAACAGCAAATGGCCCACAAAAAGGCGCCCAAATCCACGCGCAACGCGGGCGGCACCGTCGAGCACGACGCACACGACGCGCCGCAAATCGAAGCGCCGCAAATCGAAGCGCCGCAAATCGAAGCGCCGCGCAAGCCGCGCTTCGCACCGGTGACGTTCTCCGAAGAGGGCGGCGTGCGCTACCTGCATTTCGGCACGGAATGGGTGCAAGGCGCGATGCGTCTACGCAAGCCCGATCACATCGAACTCGAATACGCGCAGCAGATGATGGCCTGGCTGCTATTCCTCGAAACGCCGAAGCGCATCGTGCAGCTCGGGCTCGGCGCCGCGTCGCTGACCAAGTTCGCGCACCGCTTCCTGAAGAGCGCGAAGGTCGAGGCCGTCGAACTGAATCCGGCGGTCGTCGTGGCCGCGCGCACGATGTTCGAACTGCCGCCCGACGACGCGCGTCTGAGCGTGCATGAAAGCGACGCGTGGGACTTCGTCAACGAGAGCGCGAACCACGGCACCATCGGCGCGCTGCAGATCGACGTCTACGACGCGACCGCGCGCGGCCCAGTACTCGACAGCGTCGGCTTTTACCGTGCGGCACGTGCGTGTCTGACCGACGCGGGCATCGTCACGGTGAATCTGTTCGGCGATCATCCGAGCTTCGTGCGCAACATGAAGCGTCTGAACGAAGCCTTCGACGGTCGCGTCGTCGCGCTGCCCGAAGTGCACGACGGCAACCGTATCGCGATCGCCTTCTCGGGCCCCGCGCTCGACGTGCCGTTCACCGCGCTAGAGGCGCGCGCGAAGCTGATCGAAGCCGAGCTCGGCTTGCCGGCGCGCAAATGGATCAAGGGCCTGCGCGAATCGACGGGGCAGACGGGCGCATCGTTTGCGATCTGATCAGCGCACGGAGAATGAAGCGGCCGTACCGGCGTAGCGGTCGGCACGGCCGCTTTGCTTCCGGTATTTTTTTCACGTCTACGCCGCAACGTCATCCAGACTGCATCGTTGGCGCTTCGTCGCGTTGTTGGACGCCGACGCGCCTCGGGTCGTCCCTGCTTGACCGGGAGTTCGCCACTCCTATACTCTTTCGAAGCTTTCGGGGAGCCCGTGGCTGAGCGCGGGACGACCACCCGCAGAGTCCCACCTCCCGTCGACCGCGGGCAGATAAATTCTAAATAGGAAACAGGAGACGTCATGGCTCACGACCCCGACGTGAAGAAAGCCAGCAAGCACTGGCTCTGGCTATTGCTGCTACCGTGGATCGCGATGATCTGGGTGCCGTCCTACAACCGGATCGAGCCGCAGCTGTTCGATTTCCCGTTCTTCTACTGGTATCAGCTGCTGTGGGTGCTGATCAGCGCGGTCATCACCGCGTTCGTCTATTCGAAGACCAGGTCCCGCTATACGGGTCGCACGAACGGGGGCGCGCAATAATGAACCCCATTGCAACTTTCGTCTTCGTTCTGTTTTTCATCGGCGTCACGATTCTCGGCTTCGTCGCGGCCCACTGGCGGCGCGGCGATCTCGCGCATATCGAAGAGTGGGGTCTGGGCGGCCGGCGCTTCGGCACGATCGTCACGTGGTTCCTGCTTGGCGGCGACCTGTACACCGCCTACACGTTCATCGCGGTGCCGGCGCTCGTGTTCGGTGCGGGCGCAACGGGCTTCTTCGCGCTGCCGTACACGATCCTGATCTATCCGTTCGCGTTCGTCGTGTTCCCGAAGCTGTGGAGCGTCGCGAAGCGGCACGGCTACGTGACCTCGGCGGACTTCGTGTCGGCCCGCTACGGCAGCCGCATGCTCGCGCTCGCCGTCGCGGTGACCGGCATCGTCGCGACGATGCCGTACATCGCGCTGCAACTGGTCGGTATCGAAGTGGTGATCGGCGCGCTCGGTTTCGACACGACCGGCTTCGTCGGCGATCTGCCGCTGATCATCGCATTCGCGATCCTCGCGGCCTACACGTACACGTCGGGCCTGCGCGCGCCGGCCATGATCGCGGTCGTCAAGGACATCCTGATCTACGTGACGATCTTCGCCGCGATCATCGTGATTCCGCCGCAGCTGGGCGGCTTCGGCCATATCTTCGGCGCGGTCCCGCCGGCCAAGCTGCTGCTGAAGTCGCCGGACGTGTCGAGCCTGAACGGCTATAGCGCGTACGCGACGCTCGCGGTGGGTTCGGCGCTCGCGCTGTTCCTGTATCCGCACTCGATCACCGCGGTGCTGTCGTCGAAGTCGGGCAACACGATCCGCCGCAACATGGCGTTGCTGCCGGCGTATTCGCTGGTGCTCGGCCTGCTCGCGCTGCTCGGCTTCATGGCGCTCGCGGCCGGCGTGAAGGACATGCCGGAGTTCGCGCCGTACTTCAAGGCCTTCGGCCCGAACTTCGCGGTGCCGGCGCTGTTCCTGCACTTCTTCCCGTCGTGGTTCGTCGGCGTCGCGTTCGCGGCGATCGGTATCGGCGCGCTGGTGCCGGCGGCGATCATGTCGATCGCGGCGGCGAATCTGTACACGCGCAACGTGCACAAGGAGTTCGTCAACCGCAACATGACGCACGAGCAGGAGACCAACGTCGCGAAGCTGGTGTCGCTGATCGTCAAGGTCGGCGCGGTGGCGTTCATTCTCGGTCTGCCGCTCACGTACGCGATCCAGTTGCAACTGCTCGGCGGGATCTGGATCATCCAGACGCTGCCGGCGATCGTGCTGGGTCTCTACACGCGCGTGCTCGACTACCGGGGTCTGTTGCTCGGCTGGGCGGCAGGTATCGCGACCGGCACGTGGATGGCGATTTCGTTGAACCTCGCGAGCTCGATCTTCACGATCCATCTGTTCGGCATGGCGATTCCGGGCTATGCGGCCGTGTGGTCGCTGGTCGTGAACCTCGTGGTGTCGGTCGTCGTGAGCCTGGTCGTGCGCGCGGTGGGCATGCAGCGCGCCGAGGACCGTACGCGTCCGGAGGACTACCTGGACATCGTCGAAGGCTGATTCCAGCTGCAAATCACGTTCTGAAACACGCAACGCCCGCCGACGGAAGTTGGCGGGCGTTTGTGTTTGCGGGGCACTCCAGGGCAGGATAGCGGAACCGTCCTTTCACGCGTTCGCCGCGCGCCGCCATGGCTGCTGCCGATACTCCCACTTTGATTTCCCGCCGCGCGGCGCTCAGCCGGATGGTGCGCGCGGTCACGTCGCCGTACTACCGCTACCGGCACGCCAAGGTGCTGCATAGCCTGCGCGTCGGCCTCGCGATGCTGGTGTCGATTCTCGCGACGACCGGCATCGATATTCCGCACGGCATCTGGTCGTCGGTAACGCTGCTGGTCGTGATCGGCGGCTTGCAGCATCACGGCAATATCCGCAAGAAAGCGGCCGAACGCGCGGCCGGCACGCTGCTCGGGGCATCGATCGGGCTCCTGTTGATCGTGCAACAGCACTTCATCGGTTCGCTGCCGCTCACCTATGTGCTGGAGGCGATCATCGCGTCGATCTGCGCGTGGTTCGCGATTGGCTCGTCCGGCTATATCGGGCTCCTGACCGCCATCACGATGTGCATCGTCGCGGGCCACGGCGACAATCTGATCGACGTCGGCCTGTGGCGCACGCTGAACGTGCTGATCGGTATCGTCATCGCGCTGGCGTTTTCGTTCGCGTTTCCGCTGCACGCGACGTATTCGTGGCGCTACGGCCTCGCCGCCAATCTGCGCGAATGCGCGGGCATCTACGCGCGGCTGCTCGACGGCGAAACGATCACCGAGGAGGAGCAGATCAAGCGCTTCCTGCGGATCAACAAGCGGCTCGTGCAACTGCGCTCGCTGATGCCGTCGGTCGCGAAGGAAATCGACGTGCCGCAGTCGAGGCTCGAGGAGATCCAGCGGCTGCATCGCTCGGTGCTCAGCTCGCTGGAACTGCTTGCCACGGGTCCGCTGATGAACGCCGATGCCGCCGCGCGCACCGCCTATGCAGCGCATTGCGGCGCCGAGGTGCGCGCCGTGCGGGCGATCCTGTTGTCCACCGCGCGCGGGCTGCGTTTTGGCCGTCCGTCGCGCTTTGGCATTCCGGCCGCGGCGCCGCTCGCGAAGGGGCACGGCGACGTGGCCACCGCGTTGCCGCCCGACTGGCAAGGGCCGTACTGGCTCGGTCAGCGGCTCGCGGAGCAGGTAGACCGGTTGCGCGCGCTATTGCTGGAGACCGAGCCGAACTGGAACATCGAGCGGCACGAGCGGGCGACGCGTGGTAGGTAGGTGCTAGCGCTGGCCTGCCCCTAAGCCTCAAACCTGCGGCGGCAGTGTGACCATCCACATCATGCCGAAGCGGTCCACCACCATTCCGAAGCCCTTGCTCCAGAACGTTTGCTGGAACGGCATCACGACCTGGCCGCCATCGGCGAGCGCGTTGAAGCATTTTTCCGCCGACGCGCCGTCATCGACGGTCAGCGACAGACTGAAGCCATTGAACGGGCCGGCCGCCGGATCGCAGTTGCCGTCGGAAGCCATCCACGTGCTCGAGCCCAACTGCACGCTCGCGTGCATGATCTTGTCGGCGAGTTCGGGGCGTGGCGGATTGTGCGCGTCCGGCGGCGCTTCCTTGAACAGCATCTTGAAGGTCACCTGGGCGCCGAGCTTGTCGGTGTAGTAATCGAGCGCTTCCTGGCAACGGCCGTTGAAGAACACATAGGGCTGAACGTACATGATCGTCTCCATGGTCAGGCGTTGGGCGGGCGCCGTCGTTCCTCGCCAGCGGCGGCGGGGAGGGGCGTGGAGTCGATTGTAGTCGGTGGCGGCGCGTCGATCGTGACGCTATGTCGCCGGTGGCGACGCAGCGTAAACGAGAAGCGGCGCTGAACCGTGAGGTCCAGCGCCGCCTGTCATGGATGGGACTCGCGCGGAGCCGCGCGGCGAGCGTGAGCGCCACTCAGCCAGCCACGCCCGCCGCCTCCGGCGCCTCAGCGCATCGTGTCGATCAGCTTTTCCAGCTTCACCGCGTCCGCGGCGAACGTGCGGATGCCTTCGGAGAGCTTCTCGGTCGCCATCGCTTCGTCGTTGAGGAGGAAGCGGAACGACTTCTCGTCGACCGGCACGCGCTCGATGTCCGCGTCGTGCGATGTCTCCGGCGACAGCTTGCGTTCGACCTTGTCGGTGCTCTCGTGCAGTTTCTGCAGCAGGTCGGGGCTGATCGTCAACAGATCGCAGCCGGCCAGTTCCAGAATCTGCGAGGTCGTGCGAAAGCTCGCGCCCATCACCTCGGTCTTGTAGCCGAACTTCTTGTAGTACGCGTAGATGTGGCGCACCGACTTGACGCCCGGATCGTTGGCGCCGCCGTCTTTCGCTTCGTCCCACGCGCTGCCGGCGTTCTTCTTGTACCAGTCGTAGATGCGGCCGACGAACGGCGAGATCAGCTGCGCGCCAGCTTCCGCGGCGGCGGCGGCCTGCACGAGCGAGAACAGCAGCGTCATGTTGCAGTGGATGCCTTCCTTCTGCAGCACCTCGGCCGCGCGCACGCCTTCCCACGTCGACGCGAGCTTGATCAGCACGCGGTCGCGCTCGATGCCGTGTTCCTTGTACAGCGCGATCAGCTCGCGGCCTTTCGCGATCGAGCCTTCGACGTCGAACGACAGGCGCGCGTCGACTTCGGTCGACACCCGCCCCGGGATGATCTTCAGGATTTCGGTGCCGAAGGCGATCAGCAACTGGTCGATGATCGCGCCGGGCGGCTTCGACGCATGCGCCTTCACGGTCTTTTCGAGCAGCGGCCGGTAGTCGTCTTTCTGCACGGCCTTCAGAATCAGCGACGGATTGGTGGTCGCATCGCGCGGCTTGTACTGCGCGAGCTGCTGGAAGTCGCCGGTGTCGGCCACCACGGTGGTGTATTGCTTGAGTTGGTCGAGTGCGGTTGTCATGTTCGGGCCTTCAGGGCGCGTGTGCGCCATGGTTCAGGAGAAATGAGGACGCCGCCGCGCCGGCAGGAGGAATCAGCCGGCGCCGGCGGCCGCGGGTCAAGCCGCAGCGCGTCCCACGATGGCTTGGGAAACGCTGCCGGATACATCTATTCTATGGCGGATCGCCGAGGACGGTATGAACACCGCGTATGGACAGCCGGGCGTGGCGATCCGTTCACACGCGGCGCGCGTTCAGCACGACTTGCGTCACCACGCCCGCGACGAGCCCCCAGAACGCCGAGCCGATCGACAGCAGCGTGAGTCCCGAGGCGGTCACCATGAACGTGACGAGCGCCGCCTCGCGCTGCCTCGTATCCTGCATCGCGTTGGCGAGCCCGCTCATGATCGAGCCGAACAGCGCGAGGGCCGCGACCGACACGACCAACTCCTTCGGGAACGCCGCGAACAGCGCGGCGATCGTCGCGCCGAACACGCCCGCGAGCAGATAGAAAATGCCGCCCCATACGGCCGCTGTGTAGCGCCTGGCGGAGTTTTCGTGCGCTTCGGGGCCGGTGCAGATCGCCGCCGTGATCGCGGCAAGATTGATGCCGTGAGAACCGAACGGCGCGAGTAGCAGCGACGCGACGCCGGTCGTCGCGATCAGCGGCGCGGACGGGGTGGTATAGCCGTCGGCGCGCAGCACCGCGATGCCCGGCACGTTCTGCGAGGCCATCGCGACCACGAACAGCGGAATGCCGATGCTCACGCAAGCCGCCACCGAAAACGACGGCATCGTCAGCACCGGGTGCGCGAGCGCGACGTGAAAGTGGCTGAAGTCGAGCAGCCCGAGGCCGCCGGCGGCTGCGGTGCCTGCCACGAGCGTGGTCGGAATCGCATAACGCGGCACGAACCGTTTGACGATCAGGTAGGTAAAGAACATCGTCAGCACGAGCGCGGTCTGGTACTGCGCGGCACGGAAAATCTCGATGCCGATCTCGAACAGGATGCCCGCGAGCAGCGCTGCCGCAAGGCCGGACGGAATCCGCTTCATCAGCGCGTCGAACCAGCCGGTGACGCCGACCAGCGTCAGCAGCGCCGCGCAGAAGATGAATGCGCCGATCGCCTGCGCATACTCGACATGCGGCAGCGACGACACCAGCAGCGCCGCGCCCGGCGTCGACCACGCGATCACGATCGGCGCACGAAAGCGCAGCGACAGGCCGATCGTGCACAGGCCCATGCCGATCGACAGCGCCCAGATCCACGACGAAATCTGCGCGTCGCTCAGATGCGCGGCCTGGCCCGCCTGAAACATCAGCACGAGCGAGCTCGTGTAACCGGTCATCGCCGCGACGAAGCCCGCGACGATCGTCGACAGCGACGTATCGGCGAGCGGATTGAAGCGCCTGGGCGACGTGGCGGCGGGGGACAGTTGGGGCGAGGGGGACGAACTCATGCGAAGGCTTTCTTGTTGTGGAAGTTGAAGCGTCGGGACGTGGATTCTGGAATGGCGGGCGTTACTTGGGCGGGCGTTACTTGCTCAGCACCCGCATGGCCGTCTCGAGGCCCGCGAGCGTCAGCGGATACATGCGGTGGCCCAGCACTTCGCGGATCGCGCTGACCGACTGCCGGTACGGCCACAGCGCTTCCGGCTCCGGGTTCAGCCACGCGAAGTGCGGGAAGTGATCGGCGAGCCGGCGCAACCACACCGCGCCGGCCTCGGCGTTGTTGTACTCGACCGAGCCGCCGGGCTGCAACACTTCGTATGGGCTCATCGTCGCGTCGCCGACGAAGATCAGCTTGTAGTCGGGCGTGAACTTGTGCAGCACGTCCAACGTCGGTGTGCGCTCGGCGTGGCGGCGGCGGTTGTGCTTCCACAGGAAGTCGTACACGCAGTTGTGGAAGTAGTAGAACTCGAGGTGCTTGAACTCGGCCTTCGCGGCGGAGAACAGCTCCTCGGTGCGCTTCACGTGATCGTCCATCGAGCCGCCGACGTCGAGCAGCATCAGCACCTTCACGTTGTTGTGCCGCTCGGGCACCATCTTCAGATCGAGCCAGCCGGCGTTCGCGGCGGTGCTGCGGATCGTGTCGGGCAGGTCGAGTTCTTCCGCGGCGCCTTCGCGGGCGAACCGGCGCAACCGTCGCAGCGCGACCTTGATGTTGCGCGTGCCGATTTCGACCTGGTCGTCGTAGTCGCGATACGCGCGCGCTTCCCATACCTTGACGGCCGTGCGATTGCCGGCCGCGTCGCCGCCGATGCGCACGCCTTCGGGGTTATAGCCGCCGTGACCGAACGGCGACGTGCCGCCCGTCCCGATCCACTTGTTGCCGCCCTCGTGGCGCTCTTTCTGCTCGTCGAACAGTTCCTTCAGGCGCTCCATCAGCTTGTCGATGCCGCCCATCGCCTCGATCTGCGCCTTTTCCTCGGGCGATAGATCGCGTTGCAGCTTCTTCTTCAGCCAGTCGGGCGGAATCTCGAACGCGAGCTCCGAGGTCGCCGCGACACCGTTGAAAAAGGCGCCGAACGCCTGGTCGAACTTGTCGAAGTACTGCTCGTCCTTCACGAGCGTGATGCGCGAGAGGTAGTAGAACTCGTCGAGCGACGGCGCGATCACGTTGGCCTTCAGCGCTTCGAGCAGCGTCAGGTATTCCTTCACCGAGACCGGCAGGCGGGCGGCGCGCAGCGAGTAGAAAAAGTCGATCAGCATGCTGGATGTCCTGCGGCGCGGCGCCCGCTCAACGGTTGTTGCGGTTCATGAACAGCAGCCGCTCGAACAGGCTCACGTCCTGTTCGTTCTTCAGCAGCGCGCCGTGCAGGGGCGGCACGATCTGCTTCTGATCGGCCGAGCGCAGTGCTTCGGGCGGAATGTCTTCGGCGAGCAGCAGCTTGAGCCAGTCGAGCAGTTCGGAGGTGGACGGCTTCTTCTTCAGCCCCGCGACGTTGCGCAGCTCGAAGAAGCTCTGCAGCGCCGCGGCGAGCAGATCCTTCTTGATGCCGGGGTAATGCACGTCGACGATCTGCTGCATCGTCGTCGCATCCGGAAACCTGATGTAGTGGAAGAAGCAGCGGCGCAGGAACGCGTCGGGCAACTCCTTCTCGTTGTTCGACGTAATGATCACGAGCGGGCGATGTCTGGCGCGCACCAGCTCGCGCGTCTCGTACACGTAGAACTCCATGCGGTCGAGTTCGCGCAGCAGGTCGTTCGGGAATTCGATGTCGGCCTTGTCGATCTCGTCGATCAGCAGCACGCTCTGCTCGTCCGATTCGAACGCCTGCCACAGCACGCCCTTGACGATGTAGTTGCGGATGTCCTTCACGCGCTCGTCGCCGAGCTGCGAATCGCGCAGACGCGACACCGCGTCGTATTCGTACAGCCCCTGCTGTGCCTTGGTGGTCGACTTGATGTGCCATTGCAAGAGCGGCATGCCGAGCGCGGCGGCGACTTCCTCGGCGAGCATGGTCTTGCCGGTGCCGGGTTCGCCCTTGATCAGCAGCGGACGCTTGAGCGTCATCGCGGCGTTGACCGCGAGCTTGAGGTCGTCGGTGGCGACGTACTGCGATGAGCCTTCGAAACGCATGACGAGATGCTCTTGTGCGGGAAAAAACCCAGTATAAGTCAGAAGGCCTGTTGGCCTGAAACCGGCTCACGTATGGTGTCAGCCGCGCAGTGACGCGGCGGCGGTGCCGCTGTGGCGTCGTTGCGAAGCCGCCGCGGTCATGGCGTGGCGCGCGTCCCGGCGGGCGTTGCGCGGCCCCCGTGTCTGGTGGACGTTCGGCGCGGCGGCGCGGTACAATGAGCCCGATTTTTTTGGCCTGCGTGGCTACCCTACAAGAAGAACGGCGCGGACCGCTGCCTTTGTGGGCACCCGTTTCCCCTCAAGCCAGGTTACATCTATGAATAAATTCGTCGGCAAACACGTCGTGATCGCAGCGCTGTCGGTGCTCGCGGGGTATGCGGCCAATGCGCAGGCAGCGGATGTCGTAGGCAATGCCAAGGCGGGCCAGGACAAGGTCGCGATGTGTAGCGGCTGCCACGGCATCCCCGAATACCGCACGGCTTATCCAGAGGTTTTCCGCGTGCCGAAGCTTGGTGGCCAGAATCAGGCGTACCTCGAAAACGCGCTGCGCGCCTACAAGAAGGGCGACCGCCATTTCGCCACGATGCATGCGATCGCGGTGACGCTGTCGGATCAGGACATTGCCGATGTCGCCGCGTACTACGCAGCGCAAACTGCCGCTTCGAAAAACAATCCCGACAAGTGATCGGCGTCGGTCACCAGCACATCCAATTCGCGGGATAGGAGATTTCATGATCAAGCCCCAACAGGCACTCCACACGGTATTCAAGGCGGTCGGCGCGGCGGCGGTCATCGGTCTGGCCGCAGCGAACGCAGCACACGCTGCCGACGCCGGCAACGGTAAGGTGCTCGCCGCCAGCCACAACTGCGCGGCCTGCCACGGTCCCAACCTGAACAAGCCGGTGAGCCCGGAGTATCCGAAGCTGGCCGGTCAGTACGCCGACTATGTCTTCTGGGCGCTGCGTCAGTACCAGATGGGTACTGCCAATCCACACCTCGGCCGCAACAACGCGATCATGCAGGCACAGGTGCAGAGCCTGTCGCTAAGTGACATGAAGGACATCGCCGCTTACATCGAATCGCTAAAAGGCGACCTCGTGCAGAAAAAGTAAGCGTCAGGCGCCGGTTTCGCGCCGAAGCTTCAAAAGCAAAACACCCCGCCTTGGCGGGGTGTTTTGCTTTGAGGGCGTCGTACCTCGGCGTGCTGGCGTCGTGCCGCGCCGGCGTTTCCAGTCGCCTCAGTCGCGCGTCGCGCGCCGTTCGATGCGCTGCAGATACGCGTCCGTGTCCGGCGGCGTGCCGGTGCGCTGCGCTTCCCAGATGGTTTCGCCGAGGCAGTCCATGATCGCGTGCTGCGCCTCGTGCGTCGAGCCGAGGCGCGCGGCGAGCCGCTCATGCGCGGCTCGAATGCCGGGCGGCTGATCGATCGACAACTGCTCGGAGATCGCCAGGTGCATCGACAGGTGCAGGAACGGATTGGTCTGGCCGCGCTCCGGCGAATAGTCCTGCGCCTGGGCGGCGGGACCATCGGCGAGATCGGCGTGATATTCGGGATGCTCGACGATCCAGTCGGCGGCGATCGCCTCGAGCGGCGTCAAAATCTCGCCCTGGCGTTGTTTGCGCCAGGTGTCGGTGAAAAAGAGGCGAACTTCGTCGCGGCTGGGATTGAACATCGTGGAACCGGTGCGTGGGAGTGGAGACGCGGAGCGCGACGGTGCGGGTCCGCAGTGCGCGCTGCGCGTAAGGCACTATTTTACGCGGCGGCCGCGTGGGCTGCAGGCGCGCTGCACGGCCTCGGGTTTCGAGCTGGGCCGGCCTTATAGATCGGGTGGCGGGGTCTTCGGCCGGAACTCGCACAGCGGCTCGATCGCGCAATGCCAGCATTCGGGGCGGCGCGCCTTGCACACGTAGCGTCCATGCAGGATCAGCCAGTGGTGCGCATCCTGCCTGAATTCGGCGGGCGTGAATTTTTCGAGTGCCGCTTCGACCGCGCGCACGTCCTTGCCGGGCGCGAGGCCGGTGCGGTTGGCGACGCGGAAAATGTGCGTGTCGACCGCGATGGTCGGATGGCCGAATGCGGTGTTCAGGATCACGTTGGCCGTTTTGCGGCCGACACCGGGCAGCCCTTCGAGTGCCTCGCGATCCTCCGGCACCTCGCCGCCATACCGGTCGAGCAGAATGCGGCAGGTCGCGATCACGTTCTTCGCCTTCGTGCGATACAGACCGATCGTCTTGATATAGCTCGCGACACCTTCCTCGCCGAGGTCGAACACCTTCTGCGGCGTGTTCGCGACCGGAAACATCCTGCGCATCGCCTTGTTGACCGACACGTCGGTCGCCTGCGCCGACAACAGCACCGCGATCAGCAGTTCGAACGGCGTCGTGTACTCGAGCTCGGTGGTCGGATGCGGATTGAGGCTCTGAAGCGTTTCGTAGATCGCGCGGCGTTTGTTCGCGTTCATGCGGAGCGGGTCCGTGTGAGTGGGCCTGGTTGCGTCGGCGTGGTCAGCGCGCGGTTGGCGGTGAGTTGGACGGTGGATTGGACTCGTTTGACTCCTTTGACTCGTCGGACTGCTGTTCCGAGCCGGGCGTGTCGCCACCGCTGGCAAGACCGAGACGGCGGCGGCGCGCTTCGGCGGCGTCGATCTGTGCCTGCACGTCGGCGCTGACGTTCTCGGTGTTCAGCGGTCCCTCGCCTTTCGCGGCCAAGTCTTCCTTCTTCTTGCGCGCGCGTTCGAGCGCGGCCTGGATGATCGCGCGTTTCTTCGCTTCCGCGTCGTCCGCAATCGGGGCGGCGGGAGCCTCGGACGGCACTGTCGCGCCGCTTGCAGCAACCGCGTCCGGCGCAGCCGGCGGCGCGCTTGCGGCTCGCCGCGCCGCAGCGCGCGCTTCGGCGGCGTCGCGCTCGCGCGCGAGACGGGTCTCGTGGCGGTTATGACGCGCCCGCGCCGCGTCCGCGTGGCTTTGGCTCCATGCATCCCAGCCGGTGGCCTCGCCGGTCACGGGGAGCATCGTGATGCAGTCGACCGGGCAGGGCGGCACGCACAGGTCGCAGCCGGTGCATAGCTCGGCGACCACGGTGTGCATCTGTTTCGGTGCGCCAACTATCGCGTCGACCGGACACGCCTGCATGCACAGCGTGCAGCCGATGCACACCTGTTCGTCGATAACCGCCAACGGACGCGGACGTTCGACGCCATTGGCCGAATTGAGCGGAATCACCGGTTTGCCGAGCAGCGCGGCGAGGCGCGCGATGCCCTCGGCGCCGCCGGGCGGGCACTGGTTATAGTTCGCCTCGCCATTGGCGACGGCTTCGGCATACGGACGGCATGCGGGATAACCGCACTTCGTGCATTGCGTTTGAGGCAGCAGATCTTCGATGCGATCCGCGAGTGTTTTGACGTCTGTCACGGTTGCGGCGCGGGGGTTTGCCGTGCGATCGCACGACCTGAACTAAATAGCACATTATCGCCGATTTCCCGGATTGCCATTCGCAATCCATGTGCCATAATCGAAGCGCTTCATTCGAAAGACCGCAGAAAAGGGTGTGTTTCCCAACCATGACGCGCCCGCTAAACGCCGCCACAAAAAGGCTCGAGGAGAGGCCGGCGGCGCGATCCGGAGAACGCGGCTCACGAAGACGATGCCACCATGAATCAGCCGAAAATCAAAAGAGATCCTGAAGGCACGAGGCGCCGCATCTTGCTCGCGGCGGCGGAAGAGTTTGCAAATGGAGGGCTGTTCGGCGCGCGGGTCGATCAGATCGCTCGCCGCGCGGAAACCAATGAACGAATGCTCTATTACTACTTCGGTAGCAAGGAGCAGCTATTCACCGCGGTACTCGAGCACGCGTTCAGCGCGCTCAACGAAGCGGAACGCACGCTCGAACTCAACGGAATCGCGCCGGTCGAGGCGGTTACGCGCCTCGCGCATTTCGTGTGGGACTACTACCGCGATCATCCCGAGTTGTTGAGGCTCATCAACAACGAGAATCTGCATGAAGCACGCTATATGCAGAAGTCCACGCGCATACGCGAAATGATCTCGCCGATCGTCGCCACGCTCGGCGGCATTCTCGAACGTGGGCAGCGCGCGGGGCTGTTTCGCACGAACATCGACCCGCTGCGCTTTTACGTGACGCTCTCGGGCATGGGCTACTACATCGTGTCGAACCGTTTCACGCTCGAGGCGACGCTCGGCCGCGATTTCAGCAGCGCCGCCGAACGCAGCGAGGTGATTCAGATGAATACCGAACTGCTGCTCGCGTATTTGTTGAGAAAGTAACGGGCAGTGCCGCGGTGATCATGGCCGTGGCAAAAAATCAGTATCACGAACAAAGCGCGATAAAAAAGCCAACGGCCTCGAACGGGACCGTTGGCTTTTTATATGCTAGTGCAAGTTTGATGCTCAGGCTTCGACTTTTTCTTTCGCCGTTTTTGCTGCCTTGTTGTGCTCGAGAATGAAGTCGCGCAATTGCGGGTAAATGATCGTGCGCCAGCGGCGGCCCGAGAAAATGCCGTAGTGGCCGCATTTCTCCGCAGTGAAGTGACGCTTGTTCTTCGCCGGAATGCCGCTGCACAAGTCGTGCGCCGCGTAAGTCTGGCCGTCGCCCGAAATGTCGTCGAGTTCACCTTCGATCGTAAACAGCGCGGTCGTCGTGATGTCCTGCGGCCGCACCGGTTCGCCGTTGACGACCCACGTGCCCTCGGCAAGACGGAACTCCTGGAACACGACGCGGATCGTGTCGAGGTAATAATCGGCATCCATGTCGAGCACCGCGTTGTACTCGTCGTAGAAGCGGCGGTGCGCTTCGGCGTCGTCCTCGTCGCCGCGCAGCAGGCTCTGGTAGAAATCCCAGTGCGACGCCGCGTGACGCTCCGGATTCATCGCGACGAAACCGGTGTGCTGCAGGAAGCCGGGATAGACCTTGCGGCCCGCGCCGGGATAGTTCGGCGGCACCGTGAAGATCACGTTGTTCTCGAACCACTCGTACGAGTGCTGCGTGGCTAGCGAATTGACCGAGGTCGGGCTCTTTCGTGCGTCGATCGGGCCACCCATCATCGTCATCGTGCGCGGCGTGTCCTCGCCGCGGCTCGCCATCAGCGAAATGGCGGCGAGCACCGGCACGGTCGGCTGACACACCGAGATCACGTGCAGATTCTTCGCGCCGATATGGCGAATGAATTCCTGGATATACGCGATGTAGTCGTTCAGACCGAACCAGCCGGCTTCTAGCGGCACCATGCGCGCGTCGAGCCAGTCGGTGATGTAGACCTTGTGGTCTTGCAGCAACGTGCGCACGGTATCGCGTAGCAGTGTGGCGTGGTGTCCTGACAACGGTGCGCAGACGAGCACGACCGGTTCGTCTTTCAATTGGCTGACAGCTTCGCTGTCGTCCGCGAAGCGCTTGAAGCGCATCAGACGGCAGAACGGCTTTTCGATGAACGTCTGCTCGACGATCGGAATGTTATGGCCGTCTTTGACAATCTGGTGAATATTGAACTCGGGCTTTTCGTAGTCCTTGCCGAGCCGGTAAAGCAGTTCGTAGCCGGCGGAAAGGCGCGTGGCGCCCGGAACATACGCTAGCGGACTGGCCGGATTCGCAAATGATTTCGATGCGGCCTGAGCCCAGGCGGTGAGGGGGCTCAACATCGCCCGCTGGAATTCATGAAATTGATAGAGCATGTTTGCTCCGTTTTAAGCGGTTCGCATGGGGCTTCGCAAACACGCGTGAGGCGTTGCGGCGGGCCATTGTGGTTGTAGGCACATTATTGTCGGCCGACAGTCAGATCGATAATATCGAATAAGGTAAATTTGTGCAATGCAACAATATTCGCATTCAGTGTACGCAAATTGTCACTGCGTCATGCTAATGGCGATGCTGCTCCGCCGCTATCAGGGCTTGCCTGAACCTCAAGCTCCATCGCGCGCGCCGGATGGCCGGTCGCCTGCGCCATCTCCTGCTCGTGCTTCATCAGGTTCAGTCCGGTGTTCACGAGCGCAACGTGGGAGAACGCCTGCGGAAAATTGCCGACGAGACGTTTATCGACCGGGTCGTACTCCTCGGACAGCAGGCCGACGTCGTTGCACAGCGCGAGCAGCCGCTCGTACATCTCGGTTGCTTCCTGCACGCGTCCCTGTAGAGCAAGGTTATCCACCATCCAGAACGAACACGCAAGAAAGGTGCCTTCTCCCGGTGGCAAGCCGTCGTCGTATTCCGTGGTGCGGTAGCGCAGCACGAAGCCGCCGTGCATCAGGTTCCGCTCGATCGCCTCGACCGTGCCCTTGATGCGCGGATCCTGCGGCGGCAGGAAGGCGACCAGCGGCATCAGCAGCACGCTCGCGTCGAGCTGATCGCTGCCGTAGTACTGCGAGAACGCGTTGAGCTGCGGATTCCACGCCTTCTCGCAGACCTCGGCGTGGATCGTGTCACGCGTCGCGCGCCATTCGTCGAGGGGGCCGTCGAGCTTGAACATTTCGGCCGAGCGGATCGCGCGGTCGAACGCGACCCACGCCATCACCTTCGAGAACGTGAAATGCTCGGGGCCGCCGCGCGTCTCCCAGATGCCTTCGTCGGGTTCGCGCCAGATCGTGCTCAGGTGCTCGAGCAGCGCGCGCTGCACGCTCCACGCGGTGACGTCCGCCTGCAGGCCGCCGACGCGCGCCAGATGCAGCGCGTTCATCACCTCGCCGTAGACGTCGAGCTGACGCTGCCCGACCGCATTGTTGCCGATGCGCACCGGTTTCGCGCCCTCGTAGCCGGGCAGCCAGTCGATTTCGGATTCGGGCAGGCGCCGCTCGCCGCCGATGCCGTACATGATCTGCAACTGGTCCGGCGCGCCCGCCATCACGCGGCCGAGCCAGCTGCGCCAGGCGCGCGCTTCGTCGTAGTAGCCGCCGCGCATCATCGCGAGCAGCGTGATGGTCGCGTCGCGCAGCCAGCAGTAGCGGTAGTCCCAGTTGCGCGTGCCGCCGAGCCGCTCGGGCAGCGACGTGGTGGGCGCCGCGACGATGCCGCCGGTCGGCTCGTAGGCGAGCGCGCGCAGCGTGATCAGCGAGCGGCGGATCGGCCCGGCCCAGCGTCCTTCGACGGTGCCGCGCGCCGCCCATTCGAGCCAGTGGTTCTCGGTGCGCGCGAGCGACGTGTGCGGATCGCGCGCGGGCGGAATGCGCAGATGCGACGCCGCGTACGCGAGCGAGAACGGCACGCGCTCGCCCTCGGTTACCGTGAATTCCGCGATGGTCTTCATGTCTTCGCCGTGCAGTTCGACCGGCGTGCGCAGCACCGCGTTGTCGGGGCCGACGATCGCCTTGATGCCGCTGTCGTGCTTGAGCTTGTCGACCCACGGAATCGAGAAGCCGTAGTCGAAGCGCAGCACGAGTTCCATCTTCATGCGCACGGTGCCGCGTTTGCCGACGACGATGCGGATCAGCTCCGACCAGCCGTTGCCGGGCGGCATGAAATCGATCAGCGTGACGGCGCCCTCGGGCGTTTCGAAGTCGGTTTCGAGAATCAGCGTTTCGCCGCGATAGCGCCGCGTGATGGTCGGCGCGCCGTGCTCGCCCTCGCTGGCGGGGGCGATCAGCCAACGGCCGTTGTCGGGCGAGCCGAGCAGCGCGGCGAAGCAGGCGCCCGAGTCGAAGCGCGGCCAGCAGAGCCAGTCGACGGAACCCTCGCGGGAGATGAGCGCGGCGGTATGGCCATCGCCGATGAGTGCGTAGTCTTCGATGTGTGCAGGCATGGGAAGCGTGTCGGAAAACGAGTCGTTATTACGGACGGCCACAGCAGCCGCGCTTCGAGTGGGCGTTATTACCGGACCACGATCGGCAGTGTTTGGTTCACCGCACAGTGCGGCAAAACGCGGGTTGGAAAATTGTCAAATCCATGCATACAATTAAATTTCATGCCGATGTTCGGCGACCTGCCGGACTGCGAATCGGCCTTGCTCATGGCGGTTGCAGACGCCGTTTCCGAGGACGAAAGCCATGCTGAACCCTTCGAAATCCGATTGCATCACAATTCTCTCGGCCGCCAGCCAGCTTGCCGGCGACTCCATGTTGCCACTCGATCATGGCCGGCTCGGCCTGAGCCGCAACGGCATGCTGGCTGCCGCCTCCTTCCTGGTCGAGCGGGCCTGCTTCCGGCGCTATCAGCAGGATGCCGATCATTATGCGGTCGGCGCGCTGTCGTTGCAGGGGCGCCTGCGGCTCGAACAGCTGGCGAACGGTTGAGCGGTAGGGCCGAGCGTTCGTAGCGCAGGTTCCTGGCGTATCCGCGCCGGCCATTCGCCGCATCCCTTCGTACCGCGCCTTCCCATTTCCTATCCGTATCTTCACGCCGCGTCGCGTCAGGTCGATCGTTCGCGTGGCGCGGGTGTCGCGCGCGTCAATCTTGCACGCGATACCCGCTTCCCGCATATGTCACGGCGTGACATTTGCCGCGCTCTCACACCGGCGAGTGGCGCTGGCACCCAGCGAACCTTCCCTTCGTGCGAAACCACCTCGATACCGGACGCAAATCTCGCGCCCGGCGTCGTGGCACCTGTCGCTCACAGATGCGACGAGCCCACGCCGAAGATCCCGATGATGCCGATGATGATCAGGTAAAGCGCGACGATGTAGTTCAACAGGCGCGGCATGATCAGGATCAGGATGCCGGCGATCAGCGAAACGAGCGGGCCCAGGCTGAGAGTGACGTTCATGGAGACTCCGTGGTTGAGACGCGTGATGCGCGATTGAGGAAACGATTGAAAAACGTCCCGCCGCGCGGGACCCAAGCCGCTGGCGCAGACCGTGCCGCAGCGATGGATTCACTGCATGATCCGACCTGACGCTCTTATACTGACTTCGACAACAACAACGTGGAACGACGCTCGATTCGCGGCGCGGCAGACCAGACACCGTTACAACCGCTCGTACCCCGGCTCATACGCGAGCCCGTACCAGACAACCGATGTCGAGGAGGTCTCATGCTTCACAGTCGCCGTGCCGTCGGGCGTATTGCCGTGCGCCCAGTTCCGACTTCCGTTTTTACTTCTGTTCTTGCCAGTGTTGCCTTTCAGGGTTCCCGTCCGCGTGGCGCTGACCGCGCCGCTCCATCTGCCGTGGATTGCACGGCGGAAAGCACCGCCCGGCGCGCAACGCGGCCAACGCCGTTGCGGGCCGCCCGTTCGATAATAAGAGGTTTCGCGCTCATGGTTTCGATTGTTGCTTCGCACGCGTATGCGCAAGATTCTGGCCCGGTCCCCGCGGACGGCGTCTATACGCTGCTGGTCGGTACTTACACCAGCGGCAAGAGCGAGGGCATCTACGTCTTTCGCTTCGATACGAAGACCGGCGCGGCGACCCAGGTGTCGGTCGCGCAGACGGTCAATCCGTCGTTTCTGGTCGTGAGCCGCGACCGCCGCTTCGTCTATTCGGTCAACGAACTGCCCGGTGACAACGGCCCGGCCACGCAGCGCGGCGGGATCAGCGCGTTCGGCTTCGATGCCGCGCGCGGGCAACTGACGTTTCTGAACAAGGTGTCGTCGGACGGCAATGATCCGTGCTATCTGAGCATCTCGGCGGACGGCAAGTATCTGCTGGGCGCGAACTATTCGGTCGCGCCCGATCCGGGCGGCAGTTTCGCGGTGTTTCCGCTGCAGGCGAACGGCCAGGTCGGCACCTCGGTGCAGACCGTGCATCACGAGGGCGGCGGTCCGGTGAAAGGGCGGCAGGACAACTCGCACGTGCATTCGACCGTGTTCTCGCCTGACGGCCGCTATCTGTTCGCGCAGGACCTCGGCGCCGACAAGCTGTACTCGTACCGCTACGCGCCGCAGAGCAGCGCCGGCGCGGGTCCATTCATCGCGACGGACTGGGGCTACACGCAGCAGAAGGCCGGCACGGGTCCGCGCCATCTGATCTTTGGCGCGGACGGCAAGCACGCGTATCTGACGAGCGAACTCGCGGCGACCGTCAGCACGTTCGACTACCACGACGGCAGGCTGAAGCTCGTGCAGACGCTGCCATTGAGCGAGCCTGACTTCAAAGGGAAGGTGGGCGCCGCGGCGATCCATATGTCGCCGGACGGACGCTTCGTGTATGCGTCCAATCGCGGCGACGCGAACGAGATCGTGATCTTCTCGGTCGATCCCGCCACCGGACACCTGAAGCAGATCGGCCGGCAGTCGAGCCTCGGCAAATCGCCGCGCGAGTTCACCATCGATCCGACCGGCAACTGGCTGATCGTCGGCAATCAGCTGAGCGACACGGTCTATGTGTTCAAGCGCGATCCGCAGACGGGGCTGCTCGATCCGAATCCGAAGCAGCATTTCGATCTCGGCTCGCCGGTCGACTTCAAGCTGGTATCACCGTCGTGATGCGCGGCACGCGCGGGTAAATGAAAAACGGACAGCTCACATCCTGAGGCTGTCCGTTTTTTCTTCCGGATCATCGCCGACCCGGTTAGCGATTCACCGGGCGCTCATTCCGCCGGCCCCGGCGCCAGCACTTCGCGGCTGCCGTTGATGCTCATCGCCGACACGAGGCCGGCCGTCTCCATCTGCTCGACGAGCCGCGCCGCGCGGTTATAGCCGATGCGCAACTGCCGCTGCACCGACGAGATCGAGGCGCGCCGCGTGCGTACGACGAACGCGACTGCTTCGTCATACAGCGGATCGGCTTCCGCATCCGGCGCTTCGCCGAACAGGTCCTGGGCCGCGCCGCCATCGGCGGCCGGGCCGTCGAGAATGCCTTCCTCGTATTGTGGCTCGCCGAACTGCTTCAGATATTCGACGATCGCATGCACTTCCTCGTCGGCGACGAACGCGCCGTGCACGCGCTGCGGGTAGCCGGTGCCCGGCGGCAGAAACAGCATGTCGCCCTGGCCGAGCAGCGACTCGGCGCCCATCTGGTCGAGAATCGTGCGCGAGTCGATCTTCGACGACACCTGGAACGCGACGCGCGTCGGAATGTTCGCCTTGATGAGACCGGTGATGACGTCGACGGATGGCCGCTGCGTCGCGAGGATCAGGTGGATGCCGGCCGCGCGCGCCTTCTGCGCGAGCCGCGCGATCAGCTCCTCGATCTTCTTGCCGGCGACCATCATCAGGTCGGCGAGTTCGTCGATGACGACGACGATCAGCGGCAGCGGCGCCAGCGGCTCGGGCGCATCGGGCGTCAGCGAGAACGGGTTGCCGAGCTTCTTGCCCTTCGCCTCGGTGTCGCGGATCTTCTGGTTGAAGCCGGCGAGATTGCGCACGCCGACGGCCGACATCAGCCGGTAGCGCTTTTCCATTTCGCCGACGCACCAGTTCAGCGCGTTGGCCGCGAGCTTCATGTCGGTGACGACCGGCGCGAGCAGATGCGGAATCCCTTCGTAAACCGAAAGTTCGAGCATCTTCGGGTCGATCATGATCAGGCGCACTTCCTCTGGCGTCGCCTTGAACAGCAGCGAGCAGATCATCGCGTTGATCGCGACCGATTTGCCCGAGCCGGTCGTGCCGGCCACCAGCATGTGCGGCGCCTTCGCGAGATCGGCGACGACGGGATGGCCGGTGATGTCCTTGCCCATCGCAAGCGTGAGTCGCGAGTGCGAGTTCTGGTAGACGCTCGCCTCGAGAATTTCCGAGAGGCGGATCGTTTGGCGCTTCGCGTTCGGCAGTTCGAGGCCCATGCAGGTCTTGCCCGGAATCGTTTCGACCACGCGGATCGACGTGAGACCGAGACCGCGCGACAGGTCCTTCATCAGACCGACGATCTGGCTGCCGCGCACGCCGAGCGCCGGTTCGACTTCGAAGCGTGTGATGACCGGACCCGCCGATGCGCCGACCACCATCACCGGCACCTTGAATTCCTGCAGGCGCTGCTCGATCAGCAGGCCGGTTTCGCGGAGCTTTTCATCCGGGATCGGTTCGATGTCGGCATCGGCGGGGGCGAGCAGATCGAGCGTCGGCAGTTCGACCATCGATGCGGCCGGCGCATGGAACTCGAAGCCGTTGACCGGCGCGTGGCCGGGCAGCGGCGGGCGGGCGGCGGGCTCGGCAGTGGGTTGGTCGGCGGATTGGACCTGCGGTTGCGGTGTTAGCGCGGGCGAAGACGACGGAGCCGGCGACGGAGCCGGCGACGGAGCCGGCGACGGTTCGGCGGCCGGCGTGTTCGCGGCAGGCGTTGCGCTTGCGCCGACCGAAGGCTCGATGCTGGTCGCCGGCGCGGCGAAGCCCGGGAAACGGACTACGTTCGAGACGACGGCCGGTGCGGTTGCCGGCATAGCGAGATTCGCCGCACTCGTCGAAGTCGACGACGGCGAGTCGTTTGCGGTGGTGTTCGCGGGCTCCTTCACAGCGGGCAGGGCAGGGGCGTGCGACGTCGCGGGCTCACCTGACTGCGCACTTTCGCTGGCGAGTTCCGAGACCGTCGCGCCGGACCACGGCGGCACGCTTGCGCTCGACGGCGCGGCGGCCTCCGTCTGCGGCGAGTCCGCTGACGCGGCCGCGCGTTGAGCCGCGGCGGGGGCGAGCTTGCTCTCCCAAGGCACGAGCGTCTTGTCGATGACGATTTCGGCTGCCGGAGCCCGCGCTTGCGGAGGCGTCGCGGTGTCGGCGGTGGCCGGTTCGACGGTTCGCGCGGATTCCTCCCCCTGCGATTCCGGGACGCTGGTGTTGGTTGCTGTCTGCGTCGAATCGTTTTGAACCGCCGGTGCGTCTTCTTGCGAAGCATCGTCCCGTAGGCTGGCTGCGAAGCGCTCGAATGGCGTCGCCGTCGGCGACTCATGTTGCGGCGCGCTTGCGGCGGGTTCGGTGGCGGCAGGCTCAGCCACAGCGGATGCCGATGGCTCGACAACCGCGGATTCGACAGCCGCAGCAGCCACGTCGGCCACCGACTCGGTTGCAGTCGTCGTCTGCGGCGCAGCCGTAAGCGGCGCATGAATGACGGGCGGTTCGGTCGGCCATTGCGCAACCGCTTCGTTGCCGCCCTCGACCGACCTCTCGGACTCGGCCACCGCACGCTCAGCCGGCAACTCGACCGATGCGGTTTCTTGCTGCGACTGCGCCGGCGACACCATCCGCGCCGAACTCTCCACGCTCTGCGCCTGCGGCGCCGCAACCGTCTCGCCGTTTTCGACAGGTAGCACGTCCCGCTGCGCCGGTGGCACATCGAACGTCGTCGACGCACGCTCTGCATCGCCAATCTTCGTGCTATCGGCGCCACGGCTGCGCGCCAGGCTCACACCGGCCATGTCGGTCCAGCGCGCGGCGTTTTCCGCGATGCTGCGCAGCGTTTCCTCGACGCTCGCGGGCGGCGCGACCGTCGACGCGTTCGTCGTCGTTCCAGTGAAGTTCGGTGTAGGCCGGCGCACCGTCGACGGCGAGGTGACGCTATTGGCGCGCGAAGCGGCCGGGAACGGTTGACGCGGGGTCGCGCCGCGATTGAGCGGCGCGCTGCCGTCGGCCGGACGTGGCAGCGACGACGGGCGGCTTGCGCGGCCCGCGGCATTCATCGATCCCGCTGTGATGCCGATACCGGCGCCCGAGGCGGCGGCGCGGCCCGCCATTGCCTGTGCCGCTCGCGCCGACACGCCGGCCGCGTTGGCGGCCGTCGCCGCCAACGCGGCACTGGAGCCGAACGACGCGGCCGCACGCTGATCTCCGACCGAACGCCGCCCGACCTGCGCAGCGCCATCACGAGCCGACATGCCCGATGCACCCGCCGCACCCAGCGATGCCGCCGCCGTCGCCGCGCGCGGCTCCGTGGTGCGCAGCCAGCCGGCCGGCGCGACCGGCTCGGCCGGCACGAATGGTGCGGCGGATCTGTCCGCAGCCTTGTCCGCATGCAGCGCCTGCGTTGCCGTCGACGTTGCCGGGCGCGGCGACGCGCTCGACCCCGTCCGTAGCACCGGCTCGGTCTGCTTGACCGGCCCGCGCGCCGCGTCAGCGGCCGCATCGGCTCGCCCGCTTGCGCCGGCGCCACGGGCGGAAGCGTCCTTGCTAACCGCGATGCCAGCCGCCGCGGTGCCGGCAGCAGCGGCGGAGCCCGCGCCGCGCCCGCTCGCGGGCGGACGCCACACCGTCGGCCGCGCGTAGCGACCCTTGTTATTGCGTGGCGCCATCGTGTTGGTAGCAGGCGACACATGCGACGGCGCGCCGTCGTCGACGCTGCGGTGGCGGCGCGCATCCTCGTCGCGCTTCGCGAGTCCCCGCGACAGACCGAGGCCGAACGCGCCGTCGGCCCAAACGGCGACGTCGCTCCAGCGGAAGTCGACGAGCCACGGCAGGCTGATCACGAGCAGCGCGAGCGCCGCGAGCGGCGTGCCGACATGGCCGAGCAGATGTCCAAGCCCCGCGGCGAGCGCATGACCGAAACCATTGATGCCGGCAACGCCGATCAGCGAGCCCTCGAGCGTGCAACTCGCGATCAGCACGCAGACGAAGCCGAGCCACAGCCGGATCGTGCCGGGGCCGCGCAGACCCGCGCCGCCCGGCAGCATCGACTTCACGAGGCGCCACAAAAGAGGAATGAACCAGCCGGCCGACCCGCCGAACCAGCCGAAAACTACCGTGTGCATACCAGACATCTACGAATGACGGAGCGCGCGAGAAGCGCAATCCGTCGAGTTTAAACGGCGCAGCGCGCGGCTTCGAAGGCCGGCGCAAATCCCGAACGCGGCGCAAACTCGCATCACTTATCGCTGCGATCGAAAATCAGGGTGTCGCCGTTGTCGAGGATTAGCTGCATCTGCTGCGGCGCTCGCATCTGCACGCCGGTGCGATCGATGCGCTCGAGCGCATCGAGGAACGGCTTCTCGATGTCGCCGCCCGGCGAGACGCACGCCATGCGTGTGCCGGCGAGGGAACCGAAGCTCAGCTTGCCGTCCTTCAGCATGTACGAACCCATGAAGCGGTTGCAACCGGAAAAGCCGCTCGCGTGACGCCGGCCGCCTTCGGTCGACAACGTCAGCGTGAGCGGCTTCTGATCCTTCGACGGCACCGCGCGCGCCGTGCCGTCGGCGTTCTTCCACGAGCTCAACACCCAGCTGGTGTCGTCGAGCAGTTGCACGGCGGCGGGATTGAACGGATCAGGCGGCGGCGCCGACGAGTCCGGATGCTTCGGGATCGCGCAGGCACCGAGCAGCGCGGCGATGCTCAACGCGGCGACGGCCGTGCGCAGGCACGGAATGATGCGCGCAAGAGGTCGCGGGCGGGAGCGGATGAGCATGGCGTCGTTCCTGTTCAAACTGGCGAAGGCGTAAGGGTAACGTACTAGGGTCTGTTTACATATGGAACGCACGTGCGTTGCCGCGAGAAGGGCCGCTCGCAAGGATTGCGACGCCGCGAATACTCGACGTATTCGCAAGGAGCATGACGCAGCGAGCGGCCCTTCTCGCGGCAACCCCAGTTCTGAATTCCATTCCAGGGGAATGCCCGCTATCGGCCGCATGGCGGCGTCGTGCGTCGCTCACGTGGCGCGGCCACGCAGCGCTCCTTACTCCTTGCCCTGCGGCCGATAGCGGGCATTCGCACGTGCGTTCCATATGTAAACGGACCCTAAGCTTGTCGTGCGCGAGCGATGCTCGCGGTGACGTGATCGCGGCTGCGAACGTCGACGCGGCGGCACGGTTCCGCTCGACCGCCACGGCCTCGCGAGCGCACCCAAAGCGCACCCTGAGCGCCGCGCGGCAAGGGGCCCGCATGTTAACATCGCGGTCTATCCAATCCCACCCTCATCCCGACTTTTATCTGGAGTTCCCATGCAGATCGGCCAACGGATCGGCACGCCCCTTTCTGAATCCGCGACGCGCGTGATGCTGCTCGGCGCCGGCGAACTCGGCAAGGAAGTGATCATCGCGCTGCAACGGCTGGGCGTCGAAGTGATCGCCGTCGACCGTTACCCGAACGCGCCGGGCCATCAGGTCGCGCATCGCGCGCATGTGATCGACATGACCGACCGCGCCGCGCTGCGCGCGCTGGTCGAGCAGGAGCGCCCGCATCTGATCGTCCCCGAAATCGAGGCGATCGCCACCGACGAACTCGCCGCGATCGAAACCGAGGCGCTCGCCGAGGTGATCCCGACCGCGCGTGCCACCCAACTGACGATGAACCGCGAAGGCATCCGCCGCCTCGCTGCGGAGGAGCTTGGCCTACCGACCTCGCCGTACGCATTCGCCGATTCGCTCGACGAGCTGCGCGCGGGCATCGCGAAGGTCGGCTATCCGTGCGTAGTGAAACCGGTGATGTCGTCGTCGGGCAAGGGGCAGTCGGTGCTGCGCAGCGACGCCGACGTCGAACCCGCCTGGCAGTACGCGATGGCGGGCGGCCGCGTGAATTTCGGGCGCGTGATCGTCGAGGGTTTCATCGACTTCGAATACGAAATCACGCAGCTCACCGTGCGCGCGATCGACCCGGCGAGCGGCGCGGTCGGCACGTACTTCTGCGATCCGATCGGCCACGTGCAGGTCGCGGGCGACTATGTCGAATCGTGGCAGCCGCAGCCGATGAGCCCGCGCGCGCTCGAGCGTTCGCGCGAGATCGCGCACAAGGTGACGGCGGCGCTCGGCGGCCGCGGCCTGTTTGGCGTGGAACTTTTCGTGCGCGGCGACGACGTATGGTTTTCGGAAGTGAGCCCGCGTCCGCACGACACGGGGCTCGTCACGCTGTGCTCGCAGCGCTTCTCGGAGTTCGAGCTGCATGCGCGCGCGATCCTCGGCCTGCCGGTCGATACGTCGCCGCGGGCGGCGGGCGCGTCGGCGGTGATTTACGGCGGTCGCGACGAGGCCGGCATCGCGTTCGAAGGCGTCGCGGCCGCACTTGCAGTGCCCAATGCGGATCTGCGCCTGTTCGGAAAGCCGGAAAGCTTCGTCAAACGTCGCATGGGCGTCGCGCTCGCGACCGGCGAGAACATCGGGGAAGCGCGCTCGCGTGCCAGGCAGGCGGCGGCCGCGGTGCGGCCGGTGTCGGCGAACTAACGGGCAGGCGGCGAGGCGCGGCGCAAAAGTGTGCGGGACGCACACGAAAGAGCTCCGCATTCGTTTCTGGTTTATCGAAGCAAAGAGATCGGAGTAGAGGATCGTATGGCGCTTGAAACTCGCAGCAATCCATGGCGCGGCGCGCTTCGCTGGGTCGGCGCACTCGGCGTGGCGTTCGCGCTGAGCGCCGGCATCAGCGGCTGCGGGCTCGCGGCCGCGCCGTGCCGGATCGCTTCGGCGGGACTGAAGATCGTGCCGGTGGTCGGCCACGTCGCCGCTGCGCCGACCGATGCGTGTGCCGGCGTGATCGATCCTTGAAGCGTCGTTGAGCTGTCCGTGAATCGCCCATGAGCTGCCTGTGACTCGGCCGTGACTCGGCCGTGGCTCGGCTGTGACCGGCGTCGCGGCCGGTGCTGCCCTCCCTGCCTGACCCCCGCAACAATCGAGGTATTCGATGAAGACATGGCGTGTTGCAATCCTCACGACAGCAGCATCGACGGTGGCCTGGCTGGCGGCATCTTCCGGCGGCGCATCGGCCGCGCCATTGCAATTCAAGCACATTGAGGG
Source organism: Paraburkholderia sp. 35.1 (assembly GCF_050436525.1). Taxonomy (NCBI): domain Bacteria; kingdom Pseudomonadati; phylum Pseudomonadota; class Betaproteobacteria; order Burkholderiales; family Burkholderiaceae; genus Paraburkholderia; species Paraburkholderia sp. 35.1. Next base: position 2,925,191 of record NZ_JBNDMJ010000003.1, read on the forward strand.
CAAGAACCATCAGACGCGCAAATACACCTGCGCGACCGGCAAGATCTTGCAAGTCACCTACTGGAACGCGCGGAACGGCCAGAGCTTCGCCGTGCTGCCGGTGAAAGGCGCGTCGATGCTGTTCGTCAACACGATCTCGGCGTCCGGTGCGAAGTACCAGGCCGGCAGCTATACGTGGTGGACCAAGGGTCCGCGCGCCAACCTGTACGACCTGACGAGCGGCGAAAATGCGCCGCCGATTCTCTCCGACTGCGTGACCGTGATTCGCTGATTTGCTGATCGGCGGACACGTGCACCGCATGCGGCGGCTTCACCCCCGACCGCCGCCTGCTTCTTCTCGCGCCTGGCTTCCTGTCCCCCGCGCCGCCCCGTGGGCTCGCGCGCATCGTTTCCGTTCGAGTAGTAAGCTGTCCGGCATGGCGTTCGCCATGCCGTTTGCCATGCCGCGCGCGCGGAGCGGTGTTTCGCGCGCAGCCGTCGTTGTCGTCTTCGATTGTCCGTTCCCCGAGTCATCAAGCGAGACCCTCAATGAAAGCATCGGACCTGTTCGTCAAATCGCTGGAAGCCGAAGGTGTCGAGTATGTGTTTGGCATCCCCGGTGAAGAAAATCTCGATCTGCTGGAGTCGCTGCGCCGCTCGAAAATCCGTCTGATCCTCACGCGCCACGAGCAGGCGGCCGGCTTCATGGCCGCCACCTACGGGCGGCTCACCGGCCGCACGGGAGTATGTCTGGCGACGCTCGGCCCCGGCGCGACCAACTTCGTGACCGCGGCCGCCTACGCGCAGCTGGGCGGGATGCCGATGCTGATGGTCACGGGCCAGAAGCCGATCAAATCGAGCAAGCAGGGGCACTTCCAGATCGTCGACGTGGTGCGGATGATGGAGCCGCTCACCAAGTACACACGGCAGATCGTGTCGATCGGCAACATTCCGGCGACGGTGCGCGAGGCGGTGCGCCGCGCCGAGGAGGAGCGGCCCGGCGCCACCCACCTCGAATTGCCCGAGGACGTCGCGCACGAAGAGGGCGACGGCAAGCCGATTCCGAAGAGCTACAGCCGCCGTCCGGTCGCCGAGGAGAGAGCGGTCGCGCGCGCGGTCGAGGCGATCACCGCCGCGAAGCATCCGCTGCTGATGATCGGCGCGGGCGGCAACCGCAAAACCACCACGAAGATGCTGCGCGAGTTCGTCGACCAGATCGGCATTCCCTTTTTCACCACGCAGATGGGCAAGGGCGTGATCGACGAATCGCATCCGATGTGGCTCGGCAACGCGACGCTCTCCGACGGCGATTTCGTGCACCGAGCGATCGAGCACGCCGACTGCATCATCAACGTCGGTCACGACGTGATCGAAAAGCCGCCGTTTTTCATGCGCAGCGGCGAGGCGGGGGAGAAGACCGTGATCCACGTGAACTTCCTCGGCGCCGAAGTCGATCCGGTGTATTTCCCGCAGATCGAAGTGGTCGGCGATATCGCCAACGCGGTGTGGCAGCTCAAGGAGAGCCTGAAGACGCGTCAGGAGCATTGGGACTTCACGCGTTTCAAGGAGATCAAGGAGCACTTCGAGGCGCATCTGGTGAAGGGCCAGCACGACGACCGCTTTCCGATGTACCCGGTGCGGATCGTCAACGACGTGTACGAGACCACGCCGGTCGACGGCATCGTGTGTCTGGATAACGGCATGTACAAGATCTGGTTCGCGCGCTACTACCGCGCGCACGAGCCGAATTCGCTGCTGCTCGACAACGCGCTGGCGTCGATGGGCGCGGGGCTGCCGTCGGCGATCGCGAGCAAGATCGTGCATCCGGAGCGCAAGGTGATCGCCGTGTGCGGCGACGGCGGCTTCATGATGAACTCGCAGGAACTCGAAACGGCGGTGCGGCTGAAGCTCGATCTGGTGATCCTGATTCTGCGCGACGACGCGTTCGGCATGATCCGCTGGAAGCAGGAGAACATGAACTTCCCGGACTACGGCATGACGCTTGCGAACCCGGATTTCGTCGCCTATGCGCAGAGTTATGGCGCGCAGGGGCATAGGATCGAGGCGGCCGAGCAGTTCGCGCCGCTGTTGCGCGAGTGCTTCGCGACGCCCGGCGTGCACGTGATCGACGTGCCGATCGACTATTCGGACAACGAGCGCGTGCTCAATCGCGAGATCAAGCGGCTGTCCGCGCGGCTTTGAGCATCCGTGCATCGAATCAAGGAGAGTGCGACATGTTGCAGAAAACCTATCCGTACTACCTGGCCAACGAGCCGGTGGCCGCCAACACCGATCTCGAAGTCACCGACAAATTCAGCGGCGAAGTCGCCACGCGCGTCGCAATGGCCGACGCGGCCGCGATCGACAAGGCGATCGGCCTGGCGGTCGATGCGATGCCCGCCATGCGCGCCTACCCGCCGTTCAAGCGCCAGGCGGTGCTCGAGCACTGCGTGAAGCGCTTTCGCGAGCGCTACGACGAACTCGCCCTCGCGCTGTGCATCGAGGCGGGCAAGCCGATCAACGATTCGAAGGGCGAAGTCACGCGCCTGATCGATACGTTCAAGGTCGCCGCGGAGGAGAGCGTGCGGATCGACGGCGAGATCGTCAATCTGCAGATTTCGCCGCGCGCGAACGGGTATCACGGCTATGTGAAGCGCGTGCCGATCGGGCCGTGCTCGTTCATCTCGCCGTTCAATTTTCCGTTGAACCTGACCGCCCACAAGGTCGCGCCGGCGATCGCGGCCGGCGTGCCGTTCGTGCTGAAACCGGCGAGCCGCACACCGGTCGGTGCGCTGATCATGGGCGAAATTCTCGCGGAAACCGATCTGCCGAAGGGCGCGTTCTCGATTTTGCCCGCGCATCGCGACGGCGCCGACCTGTTCACGACCGACGAGCGCTTCAAGCTGCTGTCGTTCACTGGGTCGCCCGCGGTCGGCTGGGAGTTGAAGCGCAAAGCCGGCAAGAAGAAGGTGATTCTGGAGCTGGGCGGCAACGCGGCGGCGATCGTCGATGGCGATCAGGGCGGCAAGCTCGACTACGTGGTCGACCGGCTCGCGTTCGGCGCGTTCTATCAGTCGGGGCAGAGCTGCATCGGCGTGCAGCGGATTCTCGCGCACACGAGCGTCTACGACGCGCTGCGCGAGAAGCTGATCGCGAAGACGAAGTCGCTCGTGATGGGCGATCCGAAGAACGAAAAGACCTTCGTCGGGCCGATGATCTCCGAATCGGAAGCGAGGCGGCTCGCTGGCTGGATGGAGGGGGCGGTGCAGGCGGGTGCGCAGATCGTCGCGGGCGGCAAGGTCGACGGCGCGATGTTCGAGGCGACGCTGCTGGAAGGCGTGAAGCGCGACACCGATCTGTATCGCAAGGAGGCGTTCGGACCGGTTGCGATACTCGAGCGCTTCGACGATTTCGAGGCGGCGCTCGCGCAGGTCAACGACAGCGACTTCGGCCTGCAGGCCGGCGTGTTCACCGATTCGCTCGCGCATGCGCATCGCGCGTGGGATGCGCTCGAAGTGGGCGGGGTCGTGATCAACGACGTGCCGTCGTTCCGCGTCGACAACATGCCGTATGGCGGCGTCAAGGATTCGGGGCTCGGGCGCGAGGGCGTGCGCTACGCGATCGAGGACATGACCGAGATGCGGCTGATGGTGATGCGCGAGACGTGGTGAGGGGCGAGCTGACGTGAGCGGGGGCGGGCGACCGTTCGCAATGGGGCCGGTGCGGGCGCGGGGACGGCTGACGAACGCCGCGTGCCGCCCGCCGAAGTGCCCGGCTGTCACGCCACTGTCGTCTGTGCGCACTACGCTGCGACCGAAGCAACGGCCGCGAGCCGCCGGCCGGCCAGCCGTCACGAGCGTTTTTGCTGAAGTGCTACAATACTCGGCTTTCGGCGGATGCTTCCGCCAGCCGGAGCCGGCCGCATTATCCGAACTCAGACGGGTCTCGCGCGGAACGACGTGGCTCCGCCTTCATCCTGATGCCCTCCGCGGTCCCGACCGCTGCCGCGCGCATCGCGCCACGCGCCTTTTTAGCGAAAGCCACCATGTCCGACACAGCCGTCACGCCCAGCACCGAGACTTTTGATCAATTCGGCCTCGCGCCCGACATCCTGAAGGCCATCAAGGAATCGGGCTACACGTCGCCCACGCCGATCCAGGCGCAGGCGATCCCGGTCGTGCTGGCGGGCCGTGACGTGATGGGCGCCGCGCAGACCGGCACCGGCAAGACCGCGAGCTTCTCGCTGCCGATCATCCAGCGTCTGCTGCCGCAGGCCAGTACGAGCGCGTCGCCGGCGCGCCATCCGGTCCGTGCGCTGATCCTCACGCCGACCCGCGAACTGGCCGACCAGGTCGCCGCGAATGTGCAGGCGTACGCGAAGCACACGGCGCTGCGCAGCGCGGTCGTGTTCGGTGGCGTCGACATGAATCCGCAGTCGGACCAGTTGCGCCGCGGCGTCGAAATCCTGATCGCGACGCCGGGCCGTCTGCTCGATCACGTGCAGCAGAAAACCGCGAACCTGGGCCAGGTGCAGATGCTCGTGCTCGACGAAGCCGACCGCATGCTCGACATGGGCTTCCTGCCCGACCTGCAGCGCATCCTGAACCTGCTGCCGAAAGAGCGCCAGACGCTGCTGTTCTCCGCGACGTTCTCGGGCGAAATCAAGAAGCTCGCCGCGACGTATCTGCGCAACCCGCAGACCATCGAAGTGGCGCGCAGCAACTCGACCGCGACCAATGTCACGCAGATCGTCTACGAAGTCGCCGAGGGCGACAAGACCGGCGCGGTCGTGCAGCTGATCCGCGAGCGTGGCCTGAAGCAGGTGCTCGTGTTCTGCAACAGCAAGATCGGCGCGAGCCGGCTCGCGCGCAGTCTCGAACGCGACGGCGTGGTCGCGACCGCGATTCACGGCGACCGCACGCAGAGCGAGCGCATGCAGGCGCTCGATGCGTTCAAGCGCGGCGAAGTCGAGGCGCTCGTCGCGACGGATGTCGCCGCGCGCGGTCTCGACATCGTCGAACTGCCGACTGTGATCAACTTCGACCTGCCGTTCAACGCCGAAGACTACGTGCACCGGATCGGCCGCACGGGCCGCGCGGGTGCATCGGGCGACGCGCTGTCGCTGTGCAGCCCGAACGAGCGCAAGCAACTGGCCGACATCGAGAAGCTGATCAAGCGTCCGCTCGACTTGCAGCGGCTGTCCGTCGAGGCGCCGGTGCGCCATCATCACGAGGACCGTCCGCCGCGCCGCGAGCGCAGCGAATCGCGCGACGAGCGCAGCCGCCGTCGCCCGGGCGGGGCGTCGGGTTCGTATGACCGTGCGCATCATCATCGCGCGCAACCGGTCGACGATTTCTTCCTGAAGCCGTACGAGCCGTCGCCGGCATCGGTGCTCAAGATCGAGGAGACGGCCGCGTCGAACTCCGCGCCGCAAAAGACGGCGCCGAAGCGGCCACTGGCCGCGTTGCTCGGTGGCTTCGGAATGCCGAGGAAGACGCCTTCGTCGTCGTAAGACGGGCTGTCGGGTTCAGAGCTCGGGGTGCAACGCCTCGAGCGTAAAAACGGTGGGGCCGCGCGGTTCGATGTCTCGGAAAACGCAGCAGGCTTCACGCGTGCGCATCATCGGGATGCGCGAATGTTCATCCGTTTTGCCCAGGCCGCGGTCGCGGCGCTGTAGAACTGCTCCAGCGTCGTGGGCGGCTCGCTTCCCAACTTCAGTCCCAGATGCCGTGCCGCCGCGCCTAGTGCTTCGAGCGGCTTGTCGCTATCGAGCGCGGTCGCGCCGTTCTGCTTGCTCAGTTTCTCGCCGTGCTCGTTGGTGACGACCGGCACATGCAGATACTCGGGCGTTGCCACACCCAGACAACGCTGCAGATAAATCTGCCGCGCCGTCGAATCCATCAGATCCGCGCCGCGCACGATGTGCGTGATGCCCGCGTCCGCATCGTCCACCACCACCGCCAGCTGATATGCCCACTGATCGTCCGCGCGGCGCAGCACGAAATCGCCGACCTCGGTCGCGAGATTTTGCGTCTGCGGACCCTGCCAGCGGTCGTCGAACGCGATCACGGCGGGCTCGCCGTCGGGTACGCGCAGGCGCCACGCGCGCGCCGGCTTGCCATGCAGACCCGTGCGGCAGGTGCCGGGGTAGGCGAGCGTAGTGTTGCGCGCGTGCGCGTGCAGCAGCGAATCGGCGATTTCCTTGCGCGTGCAGCCGCACGGATAGACGAGACCGGTCGATTTCAACTGCTCCAGCGCGTGCTGATAGCGCGCCATGCGCTGGCTTTGCCAGACCGGCGTTTCGTCCGCGCGCATGCCGAAGCGTTCGAGGGTCGCGAGGATGTCCTCGGCGGCACCCGGCGCCGTGCGCGGCCCGTCGATATCTTCGACGCGCACGAGCCACGCGCCGCGCTGCGCGCGCGCGTCGAGCCAGCTCGCGAGCGCGCTGACCAGCGAGCCGAAATGCAGCGGGCCGGTCGGCGACGGCGCGAAGCGTCCGCGATAGGTCATGGTTTGGGGACGACAGGTGAGGCGCCCGCGTCACGGAGCCCCCCGGCTGTCATTACGCGGCGCACGCGGCCTTGCTGTCCGGATGGCACGCCGGACAGGTCTTGCCCGCGACGTACATCGGCGATTGCTGTTGCTCGGGCGTGACCACCGCGCGGCAGCCGAAGCATTGCGCGGTCGCGGTCGGTTCGAGTTGCGGATTCAGCGCGGTCCGGTAGTCGAACACGAAGCAGTCGCCGTGATAATGCGCGCCGCCCACTTCCTCGAAGTATTTGAGGATGCCGCCTTCGAGCTGGTACACGTTCTCGATGCCGACCTCCTTCATATGGATCGCGGCCTTCTCGCAGCGGATGCCGCCCGTGCAGAACGACACCACCGTCTTGTCTTCGAGATCGGCACGGTTGTTCTCGATTACCTCGGGGAATTCGCTGAACTTCGTGATCCGATAGTCGAGCGCGTTGTCGAACGTGCCGACGTCGACTTCGAACGCGTTGCGCGTGTCGAGCATCACGACCGGACGGCCTTCGTCGTCGTGACCGCGGTCGAGCCAGGTCTTCAGCGTCGGCGCGTCGACGAACGGTGCGCGGCCGAGCTCGGGGCGGATCGCTGGCTTTTTCATCGTGATGATTTCGCGCTTGAGCTTGACCAGCATGCGCGTGAAGGCCTGCTTGTCCGACAGGCTTTCCTTGAACTGCAGATTCGCGAACTTGCCTTCGAACAGCGCGTCGTGGCGAATGTAGTCGATGAATGCGTCGGTGTTCTCGCGCGTGCCGGCGATGAACAGGTTGATGCCTTCCGGCGCGAGCAGGATGGTGCCGCGCAGGCCGAGCGCATTGCAGCGTTCGGTGACGAGCGGGCGCCAGGCGGCGGTGTCTTCGATGGTCGCGAATTGATACGCGGCGAGGTTGACGATACTCATGTGTGTTCTGCGGTAAAGATGGCCGGCGTGGCGAGGGGCGGCGGGATGTGCCGCCGCTGTTGCGCCCCGTATGAGACCCGGGGTTTGACGCGCGGGTTCGCGCGCGTTTGCCTCGCGTTTGCCGCGCGTTTGCCGGTTAAATGGCCACGTCGAGAGAGGCGAAAGCCCTATTATCCCTCAACCCGGCATTTTCCCCGACCTGGCCGAATGGCTAACGAGTTGCGCTAGCGCAAACAGCGCTCGCTCCGACCTCGTCCTGGCCGGATGGCCAACGCGCCGTTTTGGCCTGAAATCCGCGGAAGGGTGGAGTTACAATGTCGCCCATGTCAGATCCCCGCTTCGTTCATCTCCGCGTTCACTCCGAATTCTCGATTGCCGACGGCATCGTGCGTCTCGACGACATCGTCGCGGCGGCGGCCAAAGACGGTCAGGGCGCGCTCGCGCTTACCGACCTCGGCAACGCGTTCGGCCTCGTCCGTTTCTACCAGGAAGCGCGTGGCAAAGGGATCAAACCCATTGCCGGCTGCGACGTCTGGATCACCAATCCTGACGACCGCGACAAGCCTTCCCGCCTGCTGCTGCTGGTCAAGGACCGCCGCGGTTACCTGAACCTCTGCGAATTGCTCAGCAAGGCCTCGCTGACGAACCAGTATCGCGGCCGCGCGGAAATCGAAGCCGGCTGGCTCGAATCCGGTCTGGGCGAAGGGCTGCTCGCGCTGTCGGGCGCGCAGCAGGGCGACATCGGTCTCGCGCTGGCGGCCGGCAACGAAGAGGCGGCGAAGCGCCACGCGCAGCATTGGGCGAAGGTGTTCCCAGGCGGCTTCTATATCGAGCTGCAGCGCTACGGCCAGCCTGGCGGCGAGCAGTACGTGCAGCAGGCGGTCGCGCTCGCGGCATCGCTGAAACTGCCGGTCGTCGCGACGCACCCGATGCAGTTCATGACGCCGGACGACTTCACCGCGCACGAAGCGCGCGTGTGTATTTCCGAAGGCGACATTCTCGCGAATCCGCGTCGCCAGAAGCGCTTCACGGCCGAGCAGTATTTCCGCACGCAACAGGAAATGGCCACGCTGTTCGCGGACATTCCTTCGGCGCTGGCGAACACGGTGCAGATCGCCAAGCGCTGCAATCTGACGCTCGAACTCGGCAAGCCGAAGCTGCCGCTCTTTCCGACGCCCGACGGCATGTCGCTCGACGACTACCTGGTGCAGCTATCGAAAGAGGGCCTCGAAAAGCGGCTCGAACAGTTGTATCCGGACGAGGCCGAGCGCGACGCGCAACGCCCGACGTACTACCAGCGCCTCGAATTCGAGTGCGGCACGATCATCAAGATGGGCTTTCCGGGCTACTTCCTGATCGTCGCGGACTTCATCAACTGGGCCAAGAACAACGGCGTGCCGGTCGGGCCGGGCCGGGGTTCGGGCGCGGGTTCGCTGGTCGCCTATGCGCTCGGCGTGACCGATCTCGATCCGCTGCGCTACAACCTGCTGTTCGAGCGTTTCCTGAATCCGGAGCGGGTGTCGATGCCCGACTTCGATATCGACTTCTGCCAGCACGGCCGCGATCGCGTGATCCAGTACGTGAAGGAGAAATACGGCGCGAACGCGGTGTCGCAGATCGCGACGTTCGGCACGATGGCGGCGAAGGCGGCGGTGCGCGACATCGGCCGCGTGCTCGATCTCGGCTACATGTTCACGGACGGCATCGCGAAGTTGATCCCGTTCAAGCCGGGCAAGCACGTGACGATCGCCGACGCGATGAAGGAAGAGCCGCTGTTGCAGGAGCGCTTCGACAACGAAGACGAAGTGCACCAGCTGCTCGAACTCGCGCAGCGCGTCGAAGGCTTGACGCGTAACGTCGGCATGCACGCGGGCGGCGTGCTGATCGCGCCGGGCAAGCTGACCGATTTCTGCCCCTTGTACACGCAGGGCGACGAAAGCGGCGTCGTCAGCCAGTACGACAAGGACGACGTCGAAGCGGTCGGCCTCGTGAAGTTCGACTTTCTGGGCCTGACCACGCTGACCATTCTGGATTGGGCCGAGCGCTACATTCGCCGCCTCGATCCGTCGAAGCAGGACTGGTCGCTCGCCCAGGTGCCGCTCGACGACCCGGCGTCGTTCTCGATCCTGAAGAAAGCGAATACGGTCGCCGTGTTCCAGCTGGAAAGCCGCGGCATGCAGGGCATGCTAAAGGACGCGCAGCCCGACCGCTTCGAAGATATCATCGCGCTCGTTGCGTTGTACCGCCCGGGTCCGATGGACCTGATCCCGAGCTTCTGTGCGCGTAAGCACGGCCGCGAGGTGGTGGAATATCCGGACCCGCGCGTCGAACCTGTTCTGAAAGAGACCTACGGCATCATGGTCTACCAGGAGCAGGTGATGCAGATGGCGCAGATCATCGGCGGCTACTCGCTGGGCGGCGCCGACCTGCTGCGTCGCGCGATGGGTAAGAAAAAGCCCGAGGAAATGGCCAAGCACCGCGAAATTTTCGCGGAAGGCGCGGCCACCAACGGCCTCACGCGCGAGAAGTCCGACGAAATCTTCGACCTGATGGAGAAGTTCGCGGGCTACGGCTTCAACAAGTCGCACGCGGCCGCCTACGCGCTGCTTGCGTACTACACCGCGTGGCTGAAGGCGCACCATCCGGCCGAATTCATGGCGGCCAACATGTCGCTCGCGATGGACGACACGGACAAGGTCAAGATCCTGTTCGAAGACTGCCTCGCGAACAAGATGGCCGTGCTGCCGCCGGACGTGAACCTGTCCGCGTATCGCTTCGAGCCGGTCGCCGAAGCCGACGGCAAGCGCTCGCGCACGATCCGCTACGGTCTCGGCGCGATCAAGGGCAGCGGCCAGAACGCGATCGAAGAAATCCTGCGCGCGCGCGAGGAAGGCCGCTTCATCGACATCTTCGATTTCTGCAACCGCGTCGATCGGCGCATCGTCAATCGTCGCACGATCGAGGCGCTGATTCGCGCCGGCGCGTTCGACACGCTGCATCTGAACCGCGCGCAGCTGATCGCGTCGGTGTCGCTCGCGATGGAAGCGGCCGAGCAGGCGGCGGCCAATGCGCTGCAGGCCGGCCTGTTCGACATGGGCGACGCGCCGTCGCAAGGCCACGAACTCGTCGACGAACCGGAGTGGCCGGAAAAGCGCAAGCTGCAGGAAGAGAAGGCCGCGCTCGGTTTCTACCTGTCGGGCCATCTGTTCGATGCATACAAGGACGAAGTGCGTCGCTTCGTGCGCCAGAAGATCGGCGAGCTGAAGGAAGGGCGCGACAAGCTGGTCGCGGGCGTGATCGTGTCGCTGCGCACGCAGATGACTCAGCGCGGCAAGATGCTGATCGCGCTGCTCGACGACGGCACCGGCCAGTGCGAAGTGACGGTGTTCAACGAGGTCTTCGAAGAGCACAAGCAGTTGTTCAAGGAAGACGAGCTGCTGGTCGTGCAGGGCCAGGCGCGCAACGACGCGTTCACGGGCGGCATCCGCTTCACGGTCGAAACGGTGATGGATCTCGGCCGCGCGCGCTGCCGTTACGCGGACTCGCTGAAGGTGCAGATGAACGGCAACGCGGACGCGCAGGCATTGCGCCGGGTGCTCGAAGCGCACACCGCCGGCAAGGACGAGCCGTCCGCCACAGCCGCACCGGCGGCCGCGCCGCGCGGCAATGGCGGTGGGCGTGGCGGCTTCGGTGGCGACGGCGGCCGTCAGCGTCAAGCGGTGCAGATTCCGAACGGGCTCGCGGTGCAGGTCGTTTATCGCAGCGAGCATGCGCAAGGCGAAATGCGTCTGGGCGACGCGTGGCGCGTGAAGCCGACCGATGAACTGCTCGCCGCGCTGCGCGGCGAGTTTGCGGGAAGCTCGATCGAAATCGTGTATTGAGCGCGGTCCGCGGTATGGATGGGCCAGTGCCGCGTGTACCGGCTAGCCTTACCGCCCGCCCGTTTTTTCCAGGCGCGCGAGCTTCAGAAACCGGTAGTACACCGTCTCCGCATTGAACAGCGCGATCATCAGCCCGGTGCGGCCATCCAGAAAACCGCGCCGCAGCAGATAAGTCCGCACGAACGCCCACAGGCCGCGCCCGAGCGCGAGTCGAATGCTGCCTTTCTGCCCGGCCTCGTAACGCTGCCGCGCGCCGGCCGTCGAATACGCGTCGAGCTTGCGCAGCACACCCTCGTAGTCCTCGTACGAGTAGTGCATCAGCTTGCCGGTCAGGCGTTGCGCGGGCGTGTCGAACACGAGGCGCTCGTGCACGAGGTCGTCGGAGAAGCGCGCGGTGCCGCGTTTGAAGAGGCGCGGAATCCAGTCGGGATACCAGCCGCTGTGATGAACCCAGTGGCCGCAGAAGCTCGACAGACGGTCCACCGCGTAGACGTCGGCGGCGGGCGCGGCGAGCGTCGCGCGAATCGATGCGGCAAGTTCCGGCGTGACGATTTCGTCGGCGTCGAGCGAGAGGATCCAGCTGGTGGTCAGTGCATCGACCGCGCGGTTCTTTTGCGGGCCGAAGCCCGGCCAGTCCGTCTGTTCGATGACACGCGCGCCGTGCGCGCGAGCGATGTCGGCGGTGCCGTCGGTGCTGCCGCCGTCGATCACGACGATCTGGTCGGCAAAGGCCACGGCCTGCAGGCATTCGGCCAGCCGCGCCGCCGCGTTCCGGGTGATGATGGCAACGCCAAGAGTGGTTTCTTGCATACCTGAGTTGCGTGGAGGACGAAGTGACGGAGCGGGTCGCGACCCGGCAATCGAGCAGCGAGTATACACATCTCATCCGTCCCCACACCACGGCACCGATCCGCCGGGCGTTGCGCGCATGCCGTCGCGCGCCGAGCGCCGGCCGTCATCTGCAACCGATTACAATGCTCTTTTTTGATATTTCACGCGGCCGTCCGATCATGCGCCGCGTGCTCGCCGTTCCGCATTTCCAGAGGATTCCTTGAGCGCGAAGCCAACGTTAAGCAAACCCATGGGTGCAGGCGATGCGTCGTCGCCGGCCGTCGTCCTGCGGCGCCTGTGGCCTTTCATCAAGCCGCTGCTGGGGGTCGGGGTCGGCGCGATCATCGCGATGGCGGTGAGCGCCGGCACCGACGCCGCCATTCCCGCGCTGCTCAAGCCGCTGCTCGACAAGGGCTTCGGCTCGCACGCAGTCGACAAGACCAAGTGGCTCGTGCCGATCGCGGTGATCGGCCTCGCGCTGATTCGCGGCGTGTCACAGTACGCGTCCGGCTATCTGCTCGCGTACGTGTCGAACAAGATCCTGCTCGAACTGCGTCTGAAGATGTTCGACCGCATGATCCACACGAGCGTCGCGTTCTTCCAGCGCGAAACCGCAAGCACGGTGATCAACGCGATCGTCTTCGAGGTCAATCAGATCCTGAACGTGCTGCTGAGCGTGATGGTCACGCTCGTGCGCGACTCGCTGACGGTGATCTTCCTGCTCGGCTATCTGTTCTATCTGAACTGGCGCCTGACGTTGATCGTCGCGGTGCTGCTGCCAGGCATCGGCTGGCTGGTCGGCAAGATCAATCGCCGGCTGCGGCGACTGAACCGCGAGCATCAGCTGCTCACCAACGAGCTGTCGTATATCGTCGAAGAAACGGTGGGCGGCTACAAGGTCGTCAAGGTGCATAACGGCGAGCAATACGAGACGGACCGCTTCACCGCGATGAGCCGGCGCCTGCGCGGCTACGCGATGCGCATGACGGTCTCCGGTGGCCTCGCGCAGCCGTTGACGCAGTTCCTGGCGTCGATCGCGCTCGCGGTCGTGATCACGATCGCGGTGGTGCAGTCGTCGTCGGATCAGACGACGGTCGGCGGCTTCGTCGCGTTCGTCACGTCGATGCTCCTGATCATCTCGCCGCTCAAGCATCTGATGGACGTGAACCAGCCATTGCAGCGCGGCATGACCGCGGCCGAGCTGATCTTCGGCCTGATCGACGAGCCGGCCGAGCCGGAAGGCGGCGGCAAGCCGCTCGCTCACGCGCGCGGCGAGGTCGAGTTCCGCGACGTGTCGTTCATCTACGGCACGAACTCCACGCACAACCGCCATACGCTCGACCAGGTGTCGTTCAAGATCGCGCCGGGCGAGATGGTCGCGCTCGCGGGGCCGTCGGGCAGCGGCAAGACCACGCTGGTGAATCTGTTGCCGCGCTTCTTCGATCCGACCGGCGGCGCGATTCTGGTCGACGGCGTCGCGCTGCCCGAGTACGACCTGCACGCGCTGCGCAGCCAGATCGCGATGGTGAGCCAGGACGTCGTGCTGTTCAACGACACCATCGCGCACAACGTCGCGTACGGTCAGGAGGTCGATGCGGAGAAGGTCAAGGCGGCGTTGCGCGCGGCTAACCTGTGGGACACCGTGCAGGCGATGCCGCAGGGCATCGAGACGCTCGTCGGTGACAACGGCATGATGCTGTCGGGCGGCCAACGCCAGCGTCTCGCGATCGCGCGCGCGATCTACAAGAACGCGCCGATCCTGATTCTCGACGAAGCGACGTCGGCGCTCGATTCCGAGTCCGAGCGCCACGTGCAGGCGGCGCTCGAAACGCTGATGAAAGGCCGCACCACGCTCGTGATCGCGCACCGCCTGTCGACGATCGAGCGCGCCGACCGCATCCTCGTGATGGAGGCGGGGCGGATCGTCGAGCGCGGCAGCCATCGCGAGCTGCTCGAGCACGACGGCTTGTACGCCCATCTGCATCGCATCCAGTTCCAGCAAAGCCCGGTTTGATCCGGCACATTGCGAACGGGAGCGCGGGCCGGTGTTGTGTTTAAGTCTCAATTTATTGCGCTTTTTCGGCGCTAATCGCATGCTGGCGGGCAATCACGGTCCGCCTCGCGGAAATCGACTGCCCATGTCTCACGACGATCCGAGCAAGCCGCTCGTCTCCATCGCGCTCGCGACGTACAACGGCCGCACTTATCTGCCCGAGCTGCTGGCTTCGCTCGAAGCGCAGAGCTGGCCCCATCTCGAAGTCGTGGTATCCGACGACGCCTCCTGCGACGGCACCCGCGAACTGCTCGCGTCCCATACGGGACGCGTGCCGGTGCGGCTCGTCGGCGATGGCACGCGGGCCGGCATCGTCGGCAATTTCGAGCGCGCGCTCGCCGGCTGCCGCGGCGACTACATCGCGCTCGCCGACCAGGACGACGTCTGGGCGCCCGAGAAGGTCACCGATCTGATGCGCGAGCTGCGGCGCGTGGAAAGCGCGGGCGACGCCGCCGCGACGCCGGCGCTCGCGTTCTGCGACATCGAGCTCGTCGACTCGACGCTGTGCTGTATGTCACGCTCGCTGTTCGATATCACCGCGAAGTCGCGCTGCGCGACGCGACTGCGCGATTTTCTGCTGAGCAACCATGTGCCCGGCTGCGCGATGCTCGTCAATCGCGCGACGCTCGAACGCGCGCTGCCGTTCCCGCCCGGCATCGTGATGCACGACTGGTGGCTCGCGATGGTGGTCGCGTCGTTCGGCGAGATTCGCCACGTCGCGGCGCCGCATCTGAAGTATCGGCAGCATGACGGCAACGCGGTCGGCGCGAGCGCGACCAACGAGCGCGGCGCGGCGCGCGACGAATGCGGCGCCGAGGCGGCACGACGGCGCGGCGCGAGCCGGCAGCGGCAGATCGAAGCCATCGCGGATCAGGTGCGGGTGTTCGTGCGACGCTTCGGCGCCGAGCTGCCCGTCGATGCGCGTCACGACATGTATGCGTTTTCGCGCGGTGTCGCGAGCTGGCGCGGCGCATTCGAGTTCGTGATGATCAGCCACACCGGCGAGACCTTCGTGCGCTCGGTGAAGATCCTGCGGCGCTTGCGCGCGAGCGTGCTGAGCTTCGGCGTCGAGGTGCGAAGGCCGAGTCTCGCGCGACGCTTGCGGCAGCGGCGGGGTGCGTCGCGCGGACTTTCGTGACCGATGTGGCGTCGCCAGGCACCGCGAGACCGTATCGTCGTCTTCAGGCCTTTCTGCCCCGCACGACCCGCTTGATCCAGATGCCCGGCGCGTAGACCATCGGGCAACTCGCATACAGGAACATCCGAATCCGCAGCCCGAGCTTCACGCCGGCGCTGCGCGTCACCAGCCCGAGGCGTTCGCCGAGGCTGCCCGCTTCGAACATCGCATGGATGAACTGCTCGCGCGCGAGCTTCGGCGCCATCGCCGCGCGCATGCGTTCACCGACGCCGGCGATCTGAGCGTCGCGCTGCAGTTGCGCGAGCTCCGCGAGTCCGTAGCGATTGCTTTGCCGCATCCGCGCGATCAGCTCGTCGACCGACTGGTAGCGGCGCTTGCGCGAAAGTCCGCCGCGCCGATAGCGCACCAGCGGCTCGCGCAGACTGATCGCGCCGCCCGACAGGATCGCGCGCAGCACCATGATCTGATCCTCGGCCGCGGCGCCCGGCAGCATCGGCCCGAAGCGCTCGATCAGGCGTCGCGACCACGTATGTGCCGCGCCGATCAGCCATGGACGCTCGACGAGCCAGTCGTCGAAGCTGCGATAGCGATCGAGCTCGGTCGGGCTCACGCGCTCGTGCACGTGACCCGCTTCGTCCATGTCGGCGAGATCGGTGGCGATCAGGTCGGGGCGGCGCCCATGCGCGAGCCAGCAGTCGACGACGCGCTCGCAGCGCTCGGGCGTCGACATGTCGTCGCCGGCGGCGACGAACAGCAGTTCGCCGTGCGCGAGCTGCGCGAGTTGCGACAGGTGCGCGCTGATGCCCTGGTTCACGGTATTGCGCCGTGCGATCACGCGATGCGGGCCCGCGTAGCCGGCGAGCGCCGCTTCGATCGCGGCGTAGGTGGCGTCGCTGGACGCGTCGTCGGAGACGATGATTTCGAGCGGCTCGTAGGTTTGCGCGAGCGCGCTGCGCACGGCGTCGCCGATCTGCTCTGCCTGGTTGTAGGCGATCAGCAGCATCGAGACGAGCGGGCGGGTGGTGTCGACGGTTGCGGCGGACGGCGGGCTATCGGTCATGGAGTCGGGACGAAGGCGATTGGCCTAGATTCTAGCCGCTGACGGCCGCGCCGCGCGACGCACGCGGCAAACCCGGGCACCCCGAGCTGAGCCCGGCGAAACCCATCCTTTACAATTGCCGCTGCCCCGAAACTGCGCACCCACGGCCTCGCCCGCGCGTGCGCCTCACCGAGACCGATCCTTGTCAGAGCCAACCCGCGACGCAGCCCTCGACCCGAACCGCCGCCCCCTCACCGACATCGCGCTGACCGCCCAGGCGCTGAAGAACAGCGGCGGCGCCGAGCGTTACACGCGCGACGTGATCGCCGGCCTGCATCGCATGGGTTTGCGCCCGACGCTGTTCGCGCGCGAGATCGACCGCGCGCTGCCCGAGGCCGCGTGGATCGATGCGCAGCCGCTCGACGTACGCTGGGCGCCGCGCAAGCTGCGCAACCTCGCGTTCGACTGGCGTCTGAAGCAGCGGTTGAAGCGGCATCGTCCGGCGTGCGTGTTCTCGATCAATCACTCGACGCATGCCGACGTCGCGTTGTGCGGCGGCACGCATCCGGGTTCGCTCGAAGCCGCGGGCCGCGCGCCGCGCCGCAGCGACGAATGGCAGATCGAGCTCGAGCAGCGCGTCTACACGCGGGCGCGCTCGATCGTCGCGCATTCGCAATTGATGAGCCGCGAGTTGCAGCGTTTTTATGACGTGCCGGCCGCGCGGATCGACGTGCTTTATCCGCCGGTCGATACCGCACGCTTCAGGCCGCTCGACCCCGCCGCGCGCGCGGCCGTGCGCCGCCAGCTCGGCGTGCCCGACGATCGCGTGATGTTCGTGTTCTCGTCGACGAGTCACGAGCGCAAAGGCTATCCGCTGCTCGAAGCGTTTTTCTCGCGCACGACGCTGCCGGTCTGCCTCGTCGTCGCGGGACGCCCGGTGCCGAAAACCGGCGACACAATTCGTTACGCGGGTTACAGCAAGGAGATCGAAAAACTGTTCGCGGCCGCCGATTTTACGGTCGTCGCGTCGGCGTACGAGCCGTTCGGGCTCGTCGGCGTGGAGTCGGTGATGTGCGGCACGCCGCTCGTGATCGCCGACAACGTCGGCTCGGCGGAGACGGTGACCGGTGCCGCGAAGATCGAGTTCTCGCGGCAGACCGCGGGCAGTTTCGAGCGCGCGATCGAGCAGGCGGTCGAGCGCGTGAAGAGCGGCGCCGCGCGCATCGCGACGCCGCGCGACAGCCTCGTGTACGACCCGAGCGTCGACGCGCACGTCGCGGCGCTTTACGAGGTTTTCACGCGGGGATGAGGGCGGCGCTCCGCGCTCGGGTTGCCGCTTCTCGTCAAATCAAAATCAATCGCGCGGCTGCGTCTCGGGCACGAGCGCGGCTGGCGCCGGCGTGGTCCGCGCATCGCTTCGCAACTCGCGCTTGCGTGCATCGATCACCGCCAGCAGCGTCGCCACCAGCGAGGCGAGCAGCACCGCCACCATCATCGGCACCAGCACGTCGATAGTGAGCCCGAAGATCACCGTGCTCGCCGCGACCGCGAGACCCGCGTACGACGCGGCGCGAATCGCCGGATCGGTCGCATGCCGGTGTCGCCAGAAATACACCGTGATCCCGTAGTAGAACAGCAACAGGCAGATCACGCCGACCGCGCCCATCTCGGCGAGCGTCGAGAAAAAGTCGCTATGCGCGCGCTCGTTGACGATCTCGGCCTTCACTTCGCCGCGCTTCGCCATCACGCCGAGCTCGTCGACCAGATGGCCTTTGCCGACGCCCCACACTGGATGCCGCTCGAACATCATCCGCGACGCGTTCCACAGTTGCAGGCGCAGGCCGGTGGCCGTGTCGTCCTCGCCCTTGCGCATCATCGACACGTCGTTCGGCACCTCGGCAAAGCGCTTCTGAACCCGTTCGGTCGACAACAGACCGCCCGCCCCGATCACGATGACGAGCGTCGCGATCAGCAGGCGCTTCTTGTGCGTGAACCAGTGGTACTGCATGCCGAGCAGCACGACGAACACCGGCACGGCGACCCAGCCGCCGCGCGAGCCCGACAGAAACGATGCATAGCCGCCCGACACCAGCGCGAGCACGCGCGGCACCAGCACGCGCCAGTCGCGCGGATTGTCCCAGCCAAGCGTGAACACCGACAGGAACCCGAGCAGCAGCGCGGTATCGCCGAACGGAATCGCGTTCGTGTACGAGTTGTTCAGGCGGTTCGCGTCGGTCCAGCCGCCGGGCGGCTGATCGATGAACGCCCATGCGCCGACCGCGAGCGCGCCGGCCGCGCAGCCCCAGCCGATCAAGCGCAGATTGCGCGACGGCAATTGCCGCAGCAGCAGGAACACCAGAAGCGCGAGCACGAAACGCGACGCATTGTCGAACTCGCGTGGCAGCCAGTAGCCGAGCACCAACTGCTGCGCGCCGATCCCGACGACGAACGCGAGCATGCCGATCGTGAACCAGCGGTAGGTCCGCAACGCGGAGAAATAGCCCGGCATGCGCCGGTTGACGATGGCCGCGCCGAGCGCGAGCGCGACGAGCGCGAAAAAGCAGTAGCCGGTGCCGCCGCGCCACACCAGATTGACTGCGGGCGCGAGAAACAGCAGAGCCGACGTGAGCCAGACCAGACTGGAAGCAAAAATCATAGGTCTACGTTATCGATGAAAACACTACCGTTCCGGTGGTGAAATTGCAGGGGGACGCCGGACCATTTGAGTTTCTCAAGACGGTAGAGCGATCCGGATTATAACCATGCGCTTCCTTGCGAAATGCTTGCTGCCGAACGCGGAGAGGTTGCGCTGGTCCGCGGCATGCGGGTGGGGCGGGCGCGGGTGGCGTCTGTCGTGCGAGCAGGCGGGGGCGGTACAATCGCGCGACATTCATGGCCGGGGCGCGGCGCATGCCGCGCCCCGCGCCCAGCTCAACGGACCGACTCGATGTTCTCAATCATCATCCCGACCTGGAACAACCTGCCTTATCTGCGCCTCGTGATCAAAAGCCTGCGCCGTCATTCGACGCATCCGCACCAGCTCATCGTGCACGTGAACGACGGTTCGGACGGCACGCTCGCGTGGGTGCGCGACGAGGGCATCGAGCACACGGCGTCGCCCGGCAATATCGGCATCTGCCACGCGGTCAATATCGCGGCGGCGCGCGCGACGCAGGATTACATCGTCTACATGAACGACGACATGTACTGCTGCCCCGGCTGGGACGACGCGCTCGTCAAGCGTCTCGCGCAGATGCCGGCCGACAACCTGTTCATGTTGTCGGGCACGATGATCGAGCCGGTCGATTCGGGCAATCCATGCGTGGTCGTGCGCAACTTCGGCCGCGACGCGCAGGCGTTTCGCGCCGACGAGCTGGTCGCCGCCGCGGCCGGTCTCGTGCGCGCCGACTGGCGCGGCGCGACGTGGCCGCCGACGCTCGTGCATCGGGACTGGTGGTTCAAGGTGGGCGGCTACAGCAGCGAACTGAGCCCCGGCATGAGCAGCGACAACGATTTCTCGATGAAGCTGTGGGACGCGGGCTGCCGCGTGTTCGTCGGCGTCGGCGACAGTCTCGTCTATCACTTCCAGCAGAAGAGCACCGGCAAGATCGTGAAGAACGACGGGCGTCGCCAGTTCCTCAACAAGTGGGGGATGACACAGGCGACCTTCGACCGCTATTACCTGCGCCGCGGCACCGCCATCGACGGCGCGCTCGCGGTCAGCGAGCCCGAGCGCACCGGCCGGCTGCGCCGTGCGCTGCTGAAGTCGCGCATCAAGCGCGCGTTGGGCTGACGGGCGTCGAGCCGAAAACGGCTGCTTGACGCGCTGCGTGTGTCAAACGCCGCGCGTTACGAGCGGCAGCACCGTCAGATCCGGATGCGTGCCGTCGACGATGCTGCGTCCCACGTGCACCGCTTCGGAGAGCGCGTCGGCGAGGCTCGCGAAGCTCTCCTCGCCGTCCGCGTGAAACGGCACCGCATGGCCGGGAAGCTGGGGGTTGGCGCCCGGATGGCAGACGTAGCCTAGATACGTGTAGCGGCTGTTTTTCGCGGCCGCATCGGCGGCATGCGCCGGGTCGGGCGGATCCTTCACGACAGGTGACACGTGTATCTCGAAGCCTTCGTATTGCACCGTCTGCCAGCTTGCGGTTTGGTCGGCCATGACCGCCTCCGTCCGGGTCTGTCCTGTCCAAAAGTCTAGGTGATTTGCCGCCAAAACGCGCGGGCCGCCGGCTACGGCCAAACCATGACGGCTTCGACTATGGAGGCGCTCCTGGGAAGTGGGTTGATGAAGCGCATTCTGCTGAGATCGGCGACGTTTTGATAATTGGGCCGCAGTTGGAGAGATTTTCGTTTAATTTTTGAAATTAGGCGGTCTGCAGGATCGCGTCCGCCAGAACGCCCCGGCTGGTTCTCCTCGGATAAAATGTTGCGCTTTGCCTAAATCCGACTTCGCTCATGTGGTTCAAAAACCTTCAGCTGCACCGTCTGCCCGCGCCGTGGTCCGTTAACCCTGAACAGATGCAGAAGTGGCTCGCGCCGTACGCGTTCGCGCCCGGCCAGAGCATCGAGATGCAGGCCCAAGGCTGGGCGCCCCCGCGCGACGGCGACTCGCTGGTCTACGCAATGAACGGTCAGATGCTGCTGACGTTCCGTGCCGAGAAGAAGCTGCTGCCCGCGTCGGTCGTCACCCAGGTCACGCGCGAGCGCGCGGCCGAGCTCGAGGAGCAGCAGGGCTTCAAGCCGGGCCGCAAGCAGATGCGCGATCTGAAGGAGCAGGTCACCGACGAACTGCGGCCGCGCGCGTTCAGCATCCGCCGCGATACGCGCGTGTGGATCGATTGCACGAATGGCTGGCTCGTGATCGACGCGGCGTCGCAGGCGGTCGCCGACGATGTGCGCGGTCTGCTCGTGAAGTCGATCGACCAGTTGCCGCTGATGACGGTGCGCGTCGCGCAGTCGCCGGTCGCGGCGATGACCGGCTGGCTGCTCGACGGCGACGCGCCGGCGGGTTTCACGCTCGATCAGGACACCGAGCTGCGTTCGCCCGCCGAGGGCAACGCGACGGTGCGCTATGTCGGGCATGCGCTGGACGCCGAAGACATGCGCCGCCACATCGAGGCGGGCAAGCAATGCATGCGGCTTGCGATGACGTGGAACGATCGCGTGTCGTTCGTGCTGACGCCGTCGCTGACGATCAAGCGCGTCGCGCCGCTCGACGTGCTCAAGGAAGCGAGCGACCCGACCGCGCAGAACGACGACGAGCGCTTCGATTCCGACGTTGCGCTGATGACGGCCGAGCTCGACCGCATGCTGCGCGATCTGCTCGATGCGCTGGGCGGCGAGCAGGGCGAGCAAGGGTTCGCGTTGCCGCAGGCCGTCGCGGCCTGAGCGTCAGATTCTCGCGCTGTCGAGCGCTTCGACGACGGTCCAGTAAGGCGTGATCGAGCGCAAGCGGATCGGGTAGGTCCGCTGCAGCAGCGCGAGCGTCGCGTCGGTATCGGTGAGCTGATAGATGCCCGACACGCGCAGATCGGCGACGTCGTCGGCATAGCGCAATACGCCGGCGTGATAGCGCGCGAGTTCGTCGACGAGATCCGCGATACGCATGTTGTTCGCGTAGAGCAGGCCACGCGTCCACATCGCCTCGCGCGGGTCGAGCGCTTGCGGCGCCGCGACGCCGAAGCGTGTCAGCGTGCACCGTTGGCCTTGCGTCAGCACCAGCGCCGCGCCTGATGCCGGCCTCACCAGCGCGTCGCCGCGAAACGCGGTCACGCGTGTGAAACCATCCCCTTGCCTCACGCTGAACTGCGTGCCGCGCGCTTCGACGACGCCTTCGGCCGTCTGCACGAGCAAAGGCGCATGAGTCGTTCGGGCGCCCGGTGCGCCGCCAACATCGCTCACGGGCCGCACCATGATTTCCCCTCCGAGCAGATCGACGCGCCGAACCTTCGCCTCGAACGCGGCGTTGATCGCGCTCGCGCTGCCCAGCGTGATATGAGTGCCGTCCGCCAGCAGCACGTCGTCCAGTTCGCCAGTCGCGGTGTGGAATTCGGCGGTCCACATCTGCCACGGCAAGCGGCTCGCGAGCCAGCCCGCGGGCGCGGCGATCGCAAGCCCCCAGAGCGTTTTCAGCGCGCGCCGCCGTCCCTGCGACACGCCGGCAGCATCCGCGTCTTCGCGTAGCGCGGGGCCGACGTCCGCGGGCACGGCGCCGGTTTCGCGCCGTAATTGCTGCGCTCGCCGAAGCATTTGGTTAAAGATGCGGTACTCCGGACGCATTTGACAAATGTGATTTAAATTGAATTTAGCAGATCGGGATTTAACGATTTATATCTGTTAATAATGATTTGCGGCGGATATTCGGATCGAGTTCACAGCGAATTGACTCAATACCTTATCCTAAGCGGAAGCGTAGGCCCAGATTGCGTCAGGACATGCAGATCCATTGTCATCGATACAAAAAATTTAGGCTATGTATGGATCGTTACTTTTCGTGAATTCTTAAGCAGAAATGCGGCTAATTGCGCTGCAATAGAACGTGGCATTTTTGTCACGAATTACAGCGTGCCGGGTTTAGCTGACGAGCGTGTAAATCTGATGAAACTCTTCGCATGCGCACGGCGCTGACGACGGTCTGCGCACAGCCGGCCACTCATGAACCCCGGTAAAACTCCGTGCGCTGCCGCACCTTCGATGCAGACGAAAAAACGACAGGCGTATCAAAGGCTTGCGGATTTTCCCGGGAAGTTATGCACAGATTTGCCAACAAAAACTGTGGGTAACTTCGAGCGTGTCGTCGCGCGTCGAAGCGCCGTTAGTCTTCGAGCGCCCACGCGCGCTTGCGGCGCCGCAGCGCCGAGCCGATCGATACCGCCGCGCCGATGCCGCCCATCGTCAGCGACAGCGCGACGATCAGTGGGCCGGTTTGGGTGCTTGCCGAGAACACGCCGACGAGCAGGCCGGCGAGCGGCTGCGTCAGGTTGTTCAGCAGAATCGCGACGCCGATGGTCTTGCCGTAGTCCTCGGGCGGGATGATCTGCAAACGCGCGCTGCGGATGTAGACGTTGAACATCTTGTCGAAGCCGACGATCAGCAGGAAGCCGAGCGCATAGCCCCACGGCGACGCGCTCGCGCCTGCGATCACGCCGCCCGAGCAGATCGTCACGAATGCGACGAGACCGAGCACGCGCGCCGGCCATCCGGCGCGCGCAACCGTCAGCAGCACCAGCACCGTGGCGATCGCGCCGGCCGTTTGCAGACCGGCGTAGTAGCGGCTCGATTGCGCATGCAAACCCGTCACCATCGCCGCCGACGTCGCAAGCGTGACACCGATGACGAGGTTCTCCGCGGCCGCGAGCATGATGACCTTTTTCAGGCCCGGCAGCGTCCACACGTGATCGAGCGCGATGCGCAGCGGCGTGGTCCAGTGGGCGGCGGACGTGAGCGATCGAGCGGACACAGGCGAAGGCGCGCGAAAGCCGCTCAGTCGCTGCCAGACGAACAGTGCGGCGTCGGCGCACAGAAACAGCACACCGGTCGCGGCGACCACCGATTCCCAATGCCACACACCGAGCAGCAACGCGGCGAGCATCGGCCCAAGCACGAGGCCGAGCTGATCGGCCAGTTGCGAATACGCGAGCACCTTCTGGATCTGCTGCGTGCTGAAGATCTGCGGCAGCATCACCTCGCGCGCGACGAGTCCTTGGCTCGTCAGCACGCCGCACGCGGCCGACAGCGCGATCAGCCAGCCGATGCCGCCGAACAGCGCATAGGCGGCGATACCGCCGAAGCATGCGAGCGCACGCACCGCCTGGCTCAGCCGCATCAGGCGCAGCGGTGCAAAGCGGTCGCAGAGCGCGCCGAAGAACGGGAACACGAGGTAGCGCGGCAGCGTTTCGATGAAAAACGCGAGCCCCGACCACGAGACCTGGCGCGTCGTTTGAAACACCACGAGCGGCACCAGAAAGAGCAGGATCTGATCGGCGAGACGCGCGATGAACAGCGAGCAGAAGAAGGCCTGATGGTTGACGCGCACCGTGGTTGTCTCGCCGTGTTGGGGTCGAGACCGATCCTATCAAAAGATCGCGCGGGCGAGGCGGGGCGCCCGCTGGCCGCCGTCCTATTCGCCGCGATACGCCTGTTCGAGCGGCGCGATATCGAGCTTGACCATCTTCATCATCTGCGCCATCACGCGGCTTGCCTTTGCGCGATCCGGGTCGCGCAGCATCTGCAGCAGCACGTTGGGCGCGATCTGCCACGACACGCCGAAGCGGTCCCGCAGCCAGCCGCAGGCCCACGGCTCGCCGCCGCCGTCGAGCAGCTTCGACCAGTAGCGATCGATTTCCTCCTGCGAGTCGCAGTGCACGAACAGCGAGATGGCCGGCGTGAATTTGTATTGCGGGCCACCGTTCAGCGCCATGAACTCCTGGCCTTCGATTTCGAAGGTGACGGCGACGACCTTGCCCGCCGGTCCTGGGCCGGCGTCCGTGGCGTGCAGCGTGGTGGCGATGCGCGACGCCGAAAACACCGACGTGTAGAACTCCACGGCTTCTTCCGCGTTGCCGTCGAACCACAGGCACGGCGCGATTTTCTGCATGACGTTGCTCCTTCGGGATTGGTGTCGGTGGGCGTGGGCGTGCGATTGCCCGACGCCCATCGGCCGCTCACTTCTTCTCTAGGGACGAACAGTCCATCGCGGCCATCGCCTGCTGGATTTCCTCGGCGCTCAGGTCGCGCTTGTGCGTCGCGAGCGACCAGTTGTGGCCGAACGGGTCCCTGACCTGGCCGTAGCGGTCGCCCCAGAACATGTCGGTGACGGGCATCGTGACGGTCGCGCCCGCGTCGACCGCCTGTTTGAAACTTGCGTCGACGTCCGGTACGTAGTGGTGAATCGTGACCGGCGTGCCCTTCAGCGTGTTCGGGCCGAAGGTTTGGTGCTCGGGCCATTCGTCGGTCAGCATCAGCATGGAGTCCCCGATTTTTAGGGTCGCGTGCATCACCTTGCCGTCGGGGCCCGGCAGACGGACCTGTTCGACGGCGTTGAAGGCTTTCGTGTAGAACGCGATCGCTTCGGCGGCGTTCTTGCAGATCAGGTACGGCGTGAGCGAGTGCATCCCGTCCGGGATCGGTTTGGCTGCGGCGCTGGACATGACGGTGACTCCTTGAAGTAACGGTTCCTCAGGGGAAAGACCGGCTGCATGAGCTGGGTCTTCAACGTTACGACGAGTTGGCCACCGTCGGATCGACACTCCGAAAAAAATATTTTCAGGCGCGGGGGAGGGCGGCCCGCCATTTATCCCGCCGGATTGTCCTCGTCCGCCGGCGGCGCGGACGACGGCGCCGTGCTGCCCGCCGGCGCGCCGAGGATGCTGATCTGGAACGTGGGCGTCGCGGCGAGCGACTGCAGCGTCGCGTCCTCGGGGATGTGCTCGTCGAGCGGCAGGATCACCGAGCCGCCGATGACCGCGCGCCGGCTGTTGTCGGCCGGGCGCAGGCCCCACACGTCCTGATAGACGACGGGGACCGTGGCGCCGTTGCGCGTCGTGTTGCCGAGGTACAGCATCACGTGGCCGCCGATGTAGATCAGCGTGCGCAGCGGCACGCCATGCCGCGCCAGATAGTCGAGCCGTTCGGCGGGTGTCGACTCCGACAGATCGACCATGCGGCCGGCGCTCATCTGCGTCGACGAATGGCGCGGCAGCCACACGCCGAACGCGGCGAAGATGCTTTGCAGTTCCGACGAACAGTCGTTGTAGAGCCCGCTATTGCCCCAGCCGTACGGCCGGCCGATCAGCGCCTTCAACAGCATCGCGAGATGGCGCGGCGTCGCGGCGAGCGGCATCGGCGTGATCTGCGTGGCGTCGAGCGACGCGGTGCGGATCAGCGCGCGGCCGTCGACGTCGCGTGCGGGAACGAGGAGCTGGAGTGTGCCTGCATTGGTGCTGGTCGCGGCTGGCGATGCCGAGGCACCCGCCACCAGCGGCAGCATCGTCCCGGCCGGGGCAGCGAAGCGGAACACGCCGTGGCCGTCGTTGACCGCCGCCGACGCGACGATCACCGCCCCTAGCGACTTCCCGGCCGCCGCGCGCCATTGATCGATGAAACCATCGTCGGCGAACGCGACGCCGTCGCTGCGCACCCAGCCCTGCACGTCGGGCGTCTGCACGTAATGCCACGCGCCGTCGACGCTGCTACCGAGCACATAGAGCGGCGTGCCGGGTCGCACCGCCGAGATCTGCAGGTTGTCGAACGGATAACCCTCGCCGGCCAGGCGATGGTCGTAGAACGACGGATCGGTGGTAGGCAACTCGCGCACCATCAGGTTGCCGGTCGCGATCGCGCGCCGCTCGGGCTGATAGACCGGCGTTTGCGTGAACTGCGCGACGTTGATGTTGCGCGCGATCGCGTCGATCCACGCCTTGTCGTGCGGCCGGAAGTTTTCGCCGTAACCGATGATGCTGCCACGCTTGCCGGTGTTGTCGAACCTGTCGATGCGGCGCTGTTGCAGTGCCGCAATGTCCTCGCCCTGCTCGCGAAACACGCGTGTCGTCACCCAGGCGGGATTCCACGGCGACGGCGCGTTCTCGCCCGTGCCGAAGTAGCGCGCGAACAGCGCGTCGAAATGTGCGCGCTGCTCGGCGGCGCTGAGAAACGGCCGATCGTAGTCGGGGCTGTTCGGATCGAGCCAGTGATCGACGTTCTGGTCGTAATGGGCGAGCGAAAACAGCGTGACGTTGTCGACGAACGCGTGCGTGCCGCGCGGCGGCGTTGGCGTGCTGCACGCGGCGAGCGTCGTGACGGCGACGCACAGCACGACGGCGCGGCAGGCACGGCGGGAGAGAACGGCGACGGGCATAAAGATTCGGCGTATGAGGTGCACGGCCAAGATGATACGGTGTCGGCGATGCGCACGGCGCATCGGATGTTGGGCGGGGACGCGCGCGGCTTCGATTACACTCGCTTTATCCGCCCACCCGCGCGTCGCCACGCGCGACAATCGCCAGGGAGTCCGCCATGAAAACCAGCGCACGCAATCAGTTCAGCGGCGAAGTCACCGACGTCAAGCACGGTGCCGTCAACGACGAAGTCACGCTGCGCACGCCGGACGGTCTCGAGGTCGTCGCGATCATCACGCACGGCAGCGCGAAGTCGCTCGGGCTGGCGACCGGCAAGCAGGCGTTTGCGCTCGTGAAGGCATCGTCGGTAATCGTAATGGTCGATGTCGAGAGGCAGCAGGTGTCGGCGCGCAACTGCATCGAAGGGACCGTCGCGGCGGTGACGAAGGGCGCCGTCAATTCGGAAGTGACGATCAGTGCCGGCAGCGCGCAGATCGCGGCGATCATCACGAACGACAGCGTCGAGCGCCTCGGCCTCGCGAGCGGCAAGGCGGCGACGGCGGTTTTCAAGGCGTCAAGCGTGATCATTGGGGTCGATCAGTAAAAGGCCCGGGCCTCTGGGACGGGTACTCAACGAGCTCTCACTGATCGCGGATGGCGCGAACGATGATCCCGTCCCATCCAAAAACAATCCTGTGAGCGTCCATCCGGAAGATCGCAAAACAATTGTCGCTATCTACGACCACGGTTGTAGCGGGCAACCCGGTTTCATTCACGCGAAGGTCGAACTGTTTCTTCAACGCCGAAAGCGTGTCAATTCGCTTGCCGGTAAAACCTGTGTTGGGCTTGCAGGTTTCACTGTCGAAGCTCATGGATTGCGGCGTAATTGTCATCGTCATGCCGAGAATCCGTTTTGCTTCGGGGATGCCACCAGAAATATCGGCATAGTCAACTACATCGGTCACGACCCAATTGCCGATGAAATCATTAATCGTCGCGTGTGGTGGTGTTTGTGCCGCGCACACGCTTGCCGAGGCGGTCAGCGTGAGAGCCACATACGAAAAAAGCTTGTGGCCTGTCATTGCGCCGACTGCCGGAAGGGAGAAACCAAGGACGGAGAGTCGAGAACCGACGGGGAAGGCGAGCGTAGACGCGCGGCGCGTGTCACAGCGTTCGACACCCGCGCGCGGGGATTGCGCTTGCTTTACACTTCACCCCTTACCGCTTGCCATCCCGCTCTGATCACGGACGCCGTCATGTTCGAAGTTTCCTCCACCTCGCATCTGCCCAAAGCCGCGCAATATGAAGAACTGGTCGCGCAGGCGCGCGCGCTGCTGGCCGGCGAAACGGACTGGATCGCCAACGCCGCGAATTTCTCGTCGTTCGTCTTTCATTCGTTGAGCGATCTGAACTGGGCCGGCTTTTACTTTCACGACGGCCGCGAACTGGTGGTCGGCCCGTTCCAGGGCAAGCCCGCGTGCGTGCGCATTGCGCTGGGCAAGGGCGTCTGCGGTACGGCCGCGCAAACCCGTCAGACCCAGGTTGTGCGCGACGTGCACGAGTTTCCCGGCCATATCGCATGCGATTCGGCGTCGCAATCGGAAATCGTCGTGCCGCTCGTCGCGCCCGACGGCACGCTGATCGGCGTGTGGGATGTCGATAGCCCGGTCGTCGCGCGCTTCGACGAGGAGGACGCGAAGGGCATGGAAGCGTTGTGCGCGGTGTTCATCGAGGCAGCGCTGCCGCGCGGCGTGTAGCGTCGCCGGTCCGCTCCGCTTCGGCCAGCAAGTCGCGCACCGCGAGGCGTAACGGAGGGCCAGGAACGCATCACGCGTCGGCGCGATGTTCGCGAAGGCGCACACGCGCACGCACGCGGACCCGACCCTCGCGCCGATGTTGGCCGCGTTGGGCACGTGGGCGAGGTCGCCGGATGCGTCGTTGGCTGGCCGCAATCTGCACCAGAGGGCGCAGGCTGTGTTGGAGCAGACGGGGTGTGACGTGGCGGCTGAGAGGTTAGGGCTTGTTGCTAGTCGCTGCAATCTGCGCAATCTGACACGCCGGGACCGAAAAAGTACATTCTATCGGGCCGTTTCAATCTGCTGCAGTTTTCGCGTAACCGCAGCTTGTCGCGACCGGCCGCAGCCGACCCTGAACAGCCTTTCAGTTCTACCAATAACGGCCGTTCAACATACGCGGCTAACCACCGCGGTTTACACGCCAGCCAGCGCTGGCAACTCCACGCCATACGAACTGCGTTCGGACCAGCGGCTCATCGGTGGTTGATGCATCACTTGGCTCGGATGCGGCGCGCTATCGACGCGCTTCTGTAAGCGCGATGGATTGCGGGCGTTTTTCTTTTCGAGAATGGCTCGGCTCAGAAATTCGGCGCTATAGGCTTTCAGCAAGTGTGCATGATGCGTTTCGATATACGAGGCAATCTGCTCCTGTTCGCCGTCAATCATGGCCAGGGACATCAGCGTGTGCTCATCCCAACGGAAACGCAGGCCGAGTTCGTCGAAAGCGACGTTATAGGCAGAAAGTTGTGCCTGGACTTCCGCGTCATGCGCGCTGTCGCGAACATGGAATTGAGAGGGATTCATGGTCGACTCCTTCCGGCAAATGGCCTGAGCAGAGAATAGGAGACGGCATAAATAAACAACAGTTAAAGTTTTTTCTACTAACCATACTAATTTGTTTATGCACGTGGAAGGCACTCATTTTCTCGGAGTGCTGCAATAGTACAGAGCATCACACGACATCCGACGACATCCAGGGCAGTGAGAGAACCCAGTCGCGCGTGCGCTCCGATCCGTTCAATTTCCAAATCGAACGCCCGCTGGGCGAAACCCAATTTCAGAGGTCTGCGGGCGAAAATATTACATGCCGGTCAACGTCTGGAAGACTTGCCGTTGGCGGGGGCCGCGTTCCGCATCACCGCGGCCGATCCATATATTATGGATACCTAATGCAAATCATAAAATATTTTAACTTCCGTTTATCACCGTTCTCGCGCAGCATCCCCTCACCCATGCTGCTCGCGCAATAGCTTGCACTCCACTGTTGTACGTTCAACGAGCAAGGGGGTTTCGGTAGTGCAAGTTAGTGCAATACCCTCTGGCCGACCATTGGCGCTTCATTGCCGCAGGCGAACTGGCGACGAAGCGATTCGATCACGTAAGTCCAACGCGCCGCTTGAGCGCGACGGAATATGCAGGAGACGAAGACATGGGACATTCGAACGTATCGGATGGCGGCCGCGCACGATTCTGGCATCACCGGTGGGTGCAACTCGCTATCGGCATCGTGTGCATGGGGCTCGTCGCGAATCTGCAGTATGCGTGGACGCTGTTCGTCGTACCAATGGACAACGCCCACCATTGGGGGCAGGCAGCGATCCAGACCGCATTCACGATTTTCATCGTCACTGAAACTTGGCTCGTACCCGTCGAAGGCTGGCTCGTCGACAAGTTCGGGCCACGCCCGGTTGTAACCGGCGGTGCGCTGTGCGCAGCGCTCGGCTGGATCATCAACGCGCATGCGAGCAGTCTCGCGGAGCTATACGTCGCAGCAGTCATCGCCGGCATCGGCGCGGGCTGTGTGTATGGCACCTGCGTCGGCATGGCGCTCAAATGGTTTCCGGACAAACGCGGTCTCGCAGCCGGTTTGACAGCGGCGGGTTTCGGCGCCGGCGCGGCCGTCACAGTGATACCGATCGCCAACATGATCCAGCGTTCAGGCTACGAGCACGCGTTCATGTTCTTCGGCATTTTCCAGGGTGTCTGCATCCTGCTGCTCGCCACCATGCTGGTAAGGCCAAAGCCGCCCGCCAGTGCGATCCCGACTAGACGTATCGTTGCAAGCAAGATCGACTACACGTCCGGCGAGATGGTCCGCTCGCCGCTCTTCTGGGTGCTGTATCTGATGTTCGTGTTCGTTGCGGCCGGCGGCATCATTGCGACCGCGCAGCTTGGGCCGATCGCGAAGGAATACGGCTTTGCCAAGCTGCCTGTGAGTTTGATCGGCATCACGCTGCCGCTCCTCACGATGACGCTGTCGATCGACAACCTGTGCAACGGACTCACCCGTCCCTTATGCGGCTTTCTGTCGGACCGCATTGGCCGCGAAAACACGATGTTCATGATCTTCCTCGGCGAAGGCGTCGCGCTGCTAGGGCTGATGCAGTTTGGCCACAACCCGTATGCATTCATGTTCTTCGCGGCCGCCGTTTTCCTCTGCTGGGGCGAGATCTTCTCGATCTTCCCCGCGACCTGCGCGGACACGTTCGGCAGCAAATACGCCGCTGCGAATGCGGGGACGCTTTACACGGCGAAGGGTACGGCCTCGATGCTGGTGCCGGTCGCATCGCTTCTGTCGGCGAATGGCGGCTGGAGCACGGTGTTCATCTCGGCGGCAGTGATATCGATCGCGGCCGCCATATCCGCGAAGTTCATCCTTGGACCCATGAGAAAGCGCTGGATCGAAAACTCGGGCGTGCCAGCAGGCGTAGCCATTGCCGAAGCACGACTGCAGCAGTGGCCAGGCGGCTCGTCTGAATAAACGACAGCGTGAGTGCACCGCTCACGACCAACCACACAACGCTCCACCACCAGGAGACATGTCATGGCAGAAGCCGACCAGCTCACAACAGACGGCACGTTGAAACAACGGACGACCGAAACGACCGACGGATTCCATCTCGTCATCGATGCACTGAAACTGAACGACATCAATACCATATTTGGACTGGTCGGCATCCCCATTACCGACCTGGCGCGACTGGCACAAGCCGAAGGAATGCGTTTCATCGGCTTTCGTCATGAGCAGCACGCCGGCAACGCGGCAGCCATATCCGGCTACATCACGCAGAAGCCGGGCATCTGCCTGACCGTGTCGGCGCCGGGCTTTCTCAACGGCCTGACCGCCCTCGCCAATGCGACCACTAACTGTTTCCCGATGATCCTGATCAGCGGCTCGAGCGAACGCGAAATCGTCGATCTGCAGCAAGGCG
The DNA here is from genome assembly GCF_050436525.1 of Paraburkholderia sp. 35.1. NCBI lineage: Bacteria > Pseudomonadati > Pseudomonadota > Betaproteobacteria > Burkholderiales > Burkholderiaceae > Paraburkholderia > Paraburkholderia sp. 35.1. The sequence continues at coordinate 2,957,384 of NZ_JBNDMJ010000003.1, forward strand.
ATTACGAAGAAATGGATCAGTTGAACGCGGCCAAGCCTTACGCGAAGGCTGCATATCGCGTTCTGCATGCGGAGGATATTGGCATCGGCGTAGCGCGTGCGATCCGCGCGGCGGTGTCGGGCCGACCAGGTGGCGTGTATCTGGATTTACCGGCCAAACTGCTTTCGCAAACGCTGGACGCCGTGAAGGCGCAGCAGTCGTTGGTGAAAGTCGTCGACGCCGCACCGCGTCAGCTGCCGGCGCCGGAATCTGTCGAACGTGCGATCGAGGTGCTGAAGAACGCCAAACGTCCGTTGATTCTGCTGGGCAAGGGCGCGGCGTACGCGCAGGCTGACGCCGAGATCCGCGGCTTCGTCGAGCAAAGCGGCATTCCGTATCTGCCGATGTCGATGGCCAAAGGCCTGCTGCCCGATACACACGAGCAATCGGCGTCAGCGGCGCGCTCGTTCGTGCTCCAGGAAGCCGACGTGGTCGTGTTGATCGGTGCGCGTCTGAACTGGCTGCTCTCGCACGGCAAAGGCAAGACGTGGGGAGCGCAGCCGAAGAGATTCATCCAGGTCGATATCTCGCCGACGGAAATCGACAGCAACGTCGCGATTGCCGCGCCGGTGATCGGCGATATCGGCTCATGCGTGGCGGCGCTTCGCACCGGCATCGACGCGAGCTTCGGCAAACCGGACGCCGAGTGGATCGGAGCGATCGCCGAGCGCAAGAACAAGAATCTCGCCAAGATGGCCGCGACGCTCGACAAGAACCCGTTGCCGATGAACTTCCACAGCGCATTGCGCGCGATTCGCGATGTGCTGAAGACGCGCCCGGAAATCAACGTCGTCAACGAAGGCGCGAATACGCTCGACTACGCGCGCAGCATTATCGACATGTACGAGCCGCGCAAACGCTTTGATTCGGGCACGTGGGGAATCATGGGTATCGGTATGGGCTTCGCTATCGGCGCAGCGGTAACGACAGGCAAACCGGTTGTCGCGATCGAAGGCGATAGCGCGTTCGGATTCAGCGGTATGGAACTCGAAACGATCTGCCGTTACGACTTGCCGGTTTGCACGGTCGTATTCAACAACAACGGCGTGTATCGCGGCACCGACGTGAACCCGACGGGCGGCAAGGACGTCGCGCCGACCGTATTCGTGAAGGGTGCGCGTTACGACAGGATGATCGAGGCATTCGGCGGTGTTGGCTACAACGCGACCACTCCGGAAGAACTGGCGAAGGCGTTGCTCGAGGCTATCGCATCAGGAAAGCCGACCTTGATCAATGCCGTCATCGACGAAGCGGCCGGAACCGAAAGCGGCCGACTGACCAATCTGAATCCGCAAAGCGCGGCAATGAAGAAGTAATCAGGCTAACTCAGGAGATACCCAAATGACCAAACCTCTCGAAGGGATCAAGATCATCGACTTCACCCACGTTCAAGCCGGTCCCGCGTGCACGCAGTTGCTCGCCTGGTTCGGCGCCAATGTGATCAAGGTCGAAAGACCGGGTTCGGGCGATGTGACGCGTAACCAGCTGCGCGACATTCCCGATGCCGACGCGCTGTACTTCACGATGCTCAACAGCAATAAGAAGTCGCTAACGCTGGACACCAAAAAAGCCGAAGGCAAGGAGGTGCTCGAAAAGCTGATCCGCGAGTCCGACGTTCTGGTCGAAAATTTTGGGCCGGGCGCGTTGGACCGGATGGGCTTTTCGTGGGAGCGCCTGAATGAACTCAATCCGAAGATGATCGTCGCCTCGGTGAAGGGCTTCAGCGACGGCCATCACTACGATGACCTGAAAGTCTACGAAAACGTCGCCCAATGCGCAGGCGGCGCGGCGTCCACCACCGGCTTCTGGGACGGTCCGCCGACCATTAGCGCCGCTGCGCTCGGCGACAGCAACACCGGCATGCATCTGGCGATCGGCATTCTCACCGCGCTGCTTGGCCGCGACAAAACCGGCAAGGGCCAGAAGGTCGCGGTGTCGATGCAGGACAGCGTGCTGAACCTGTGCCGGGTGAAATTGCGTGACCAGCAGCGGCTTGAGCGAGTTGGCTATCTTGAGGAATATCCGCAATATCCGCACGGCGAATTCAGCGACGTGGTGCCACGCGGCGGCAATGCGGGTGGCGGCGGTCAACCGGGCTGGGTGCTGAAGTGCAAAGGCTGGGAGACGGACCCGAACGCCTACATCTACTTCACGATCCAGGGGCATGCATGGGAGCCGATCTGCAAAGCACTCGGCAAGCCAGAGTGGATCGATGACCCAGCCTACAAGACCGCTGAAGCGCGTCAGCCCCATATCTTCGAAATCTTCAAGACGATCGAAGCGTGGCTTGCCGACAAGACGAAATTCGAAGCGGTCGACATCTTGCGCAAGTTCGACATTCCGTGCGCGCCGGTGCTGACGATGAAAGAACTGGCCAACGATCCGTCGTTGCGCGCGAGCGGCACGATTGTCGAGGTGCCGCACAAGAAACGCGGCTCGTATCTGACCGTCGGCAGCCCGATCAAGTTCTCGGACATGAAGCCGCACGTCACCGCGTCGCCGCTGCTCGGAGAACATACGGACGAAGTCCTGGTGGGCCTTGGCTACAGCCAGCAGGAAATCTTCAATCTACGCGAGATCAAAGCAGTTTAACGGTGTCACGCAGGCGCAGTTTCAGCTTCTGACGTGCAAATGCGGTACCCCTGACGGCGCCGCATCCGATTTAAGTATACCCATTCGCTTTGGAGGAACGCCGTGCAAACTGCCATCGACTTCCAGCAACTTGCCAACGCAATCGGCGACGCCATCATCATCTCCAATTCCGGTGGCAGCATCACTTTCTGGAACCCCGCGGCCGAACGCATGTTCGGATTTACGCAGAGCGAGGCGCTGGGAAAGTCGCTGGACCTGATCGTTCCGGAACGCATGCGCGGCCGCCATTGGGATGGCTATCACAAGACCATGGCAACGGGCGAAACGCGTTACGGCAATGATGTGCTGCGCGTCCCCGCTGTGCACAAAGACGGACGGTCAATGTCGATCGCCTTTACAGTCGCGTTGCTGCATTCGCAGCAAAATGGACTCACCGGCATCGTCGCAGTGATCCGCGACGAAACCACCCGCTTCCAGCAGGATCGCGTGCTACGCAAACGTCTTGCGGAGCTGGAGGCGTTCCAAGGCGCGTGAATGAGCCACTCCCGTTCCGCGTCTACCGCTATCGCAGCCGGGATGACGGGCGTTGCCGCAGCCAGCGGCGCAAGCGCGTAAGCACGGTCCGAGGATGTCCCGGCGAGCCTTGCGACATAGAGAAAGTCTGGGCCGCAATCGGATTGGATAATTGCCTGACCAGATCGAGGTCGTCCCGTGCATGCACTGACGCAGTACGCGCGGCCAGCACGAACGCCGTCGTAGGTGCGGCACGCAACGGAGCCAAGGTAGATCTGATCAGGCGCAGCGCGTCAGAATCGTTCCACCCTAAAGGAATGAGCCGAGATGATGTCCCGGGTCCGTGGGGATCGTCGACGATCTTGGGGATGTCGTCGAGTGACCGGTAGTGGCCGACGAACTGAGACCGTCGAGGCGGCCGCGTTGCTAGTGGTCTGCGTCAAACGGATTGCATCTTATTCAGCTTGGTGCGGGCACGCGTGACTTTCGCCAGAATGTCGGAAGCTTTAGCGGTCCAGATGAAGGGTTTTGGATCACCATTGTGCTTTTCAATGTACTGCTCGATCGTGCTGACCAACTCGGGTACCGAGCGAAAGGCTGACCGCCGTAGCTGGTTCTCGGACAGATCACGAAAGAAGCGTTCGACCATATTGAGCCAGGAAGCGCTGGTGGGCGTGAAATGCATGTGAAATCGTGGGTGCTTGGCCAGCCACGCCTTCACCTCGGGATGCTTATGAGTGGCGTAGTTGTCGGCAATCAAATGTAGTTCCTTACCCTTGGGGGTGCTGCGATCGATCTTGCGCAGGAAGCCCAGCCATTCTTGATGACGATGCTTCGTCTGGCACTGGCCAATGATGCTGCCATCGAGCGTGTTCATCGCGGCGAACAACGTCGTCACACCATTGCGCTTGTAATCGTGCGTCATCGTCTGACCTCGACCTCGCTTCATCGGCAAGCCAGGCTGGGTCCGGTCCAGAGCCTGAATCTGGGACTTCTCGTCACAACTGAACACCAGTGCGTGCTCAGGTGGATCGAGATAAAGGCCGACGATGTCCTCCAGCTTCTCGGCAAAGTGCTTGTCGTTCGAGACTTTGAAGGTTTCTATCCGATGCGGCTTGAGTCCATGCGCCTGCCAGATGCGCCTCACGCTCGCCTCGCTGACGCCGGCCACTGCCGCCATGCTGCGCGTACTCCAATGCGTCGCGTTATCGGGACGCTGCTGCATGGTCATCGCCACGATGGCCTTGACCTTGCGCGCAGAGATCTTCGGCTTGCGCCCGGGTCGCGTCTCGTCCCGCTCGATCCCCGCCACACCGTCCGCGATGAAGCGCGCTCGCCAGCGCGCCACCGTGCCTCGCCAGATACCCAACTGCACACCGATCTCTTTGTCTGTGTGGCCCAGTGCCGCGAGCAATATCATCTTGGCACGCTCGGCCAGTCGTACCGGAACCCTCCGCCCAGCCGCCCACGTTTCCAATTGTTTGCGCTGGCCTTCGCTCAGCTCAACTTTTGCCGCGATTCTCATGGGTTCTCCCTCATCACCTGGAAGGAGACTCGCAAATCGCGATTAAGTTGCATTATTTACGACGCACTACACTAGCGGCGCATGACTTCTACGACGCGAACGCACTTCGCATGACCGATAGCATTGCCGTCGCCTGCTCGGGCGTGATGCCACCATCGGTCGGCCACCTGTAGTAGGTCTGCTTATCAAACGCAGATGCAGATATGGGCGATTTCCACAAGAAAGACAATACAATGCAGTGGGAATGACCAGCCATCGAAACCGCAGCGACTATGCGGTTCGTGTTGTGAATGCGCATGGCGCTCACCATAGGTGCCGCAGCGCTGCCCGAATATCCACAAGCGAGGCGGAGATCATCCTCAGCGCGGGGTTGATGCGGCGGCAGCATGGCGGGCCGATACGTAATTAGGCGTCACTTAGCGCGCTACCAAGGCCCAAATGGGTACCTAGATGGGTACCAGCTTCCTTCTTTGACGCGATTTATGGACGGAAAGCCTTTCTGGATAAGGCTAGAAAGGTTTACATCAACACAATGTCGTACTGCTCCTGACTCAAATTCGACTCCACCTGCAACGACACCGGCTTGCCGATGAAATCGATCAGCATTGCCAGATGCTGCGACTCTTCCTCGAGAAACAGATCGATCACCTGCTGCGAAGCGACCACGCGAAACTCGCGCGGATTGAACTGCCGCGACTCGCGCAAAATCTCCCGCAACACGTCATAGCACACCGTGCGCGCAGTCTTCACTTGCCCCTTGCCCTGGCAAATCGGGCAAGGCTCGCACAGCACATGCGCGAGCGACTCACGCGTACGCTTGCGCGTCATCTCGACGAGCCCGAGTTGCGAGAAGCCATTGACGGTCACCCGCGTGCGATCGCGCGACAACGCCTTCTTCAATTCGCCTAGCACCTGGTCGCGATGCTCGACGTTTTCCATATCGATGAAATCGATGATGATCACGCCGCCAAGATTCCTTAGCCGCAGTTGCCGCGCGATGGTATGCGCGGCTTCGAGGTTGGTCTTGAAGATCGTGTCGTCGAAGTTGCGCGCGCCGACGTAGCCGCCGGTGTTCACATCGATCGTCGTCATCGCCTCGGTCTGGTCGATCACGAGGTAGCCGCCCGACTTCAGATCCACGCGACGCGATAGCGCGCGCTGAATCTCGGCCTCGATGTTGTACAGATCAAACAGCGGCCGCTCGCCGGTGTAGTGGTGCAGCTTCGACGATACCGCCGGTGTGAACTCGGCCGCGAAATCGGCGAGCATCTGATGCGTCTCGCGCGAATCGACCTGGATGCGCGATGTGTCATCGTTGACGAAATCGCGCAGCACGCGCTGCGCGAGATTCAGATCCTGGTAGAGCAGGCTGGTGGGCGGCATGCGCTGGGCCTGCGACAGAATCGTCGCCCACGTCTTGCGCAGATACGCGACGTCGGCTGCGAGCTCTTCGCTGGTCGCATCCTCGGCGATCGTGCGCACGATGTAGCCGCCTTTCTCGTCGGCGGGCAGCACGGCGGTCAGACGCGCACGCACGGCCTCGCGCTCGGCTTCGCTTTCGATTTTCTGCGAGATGCCGATGTGCGGCTCCTGCGGCAGATACACGAGCGTGCGCCCGGCGATGCTCACTTGCGTGGACAGCCGCGCGCCCTTGGTGCCGATCGGGTCCTTGACGACCTGCACCATCAGCGTCTGACCTTCGAAGACGATCTTTTCGATCGGCTGATGCGGTGTTTGATGTTGCGCTTCGCCGGCGATGCGCGGATGCCAGATGTCGGCGACATGAAGAAACGCGGCGCGTTCGAGGCCGATGTCGATGAACGCCGATTGCATGCCGGGCAGCACGCGCACGACCTTGCCGAGATAGACATTGCCGACGCGGCCGCGCGACAGCGTTCGTTCGACATGAAGTTCCTGGACGGCGCCCTGTTGAACGAGCGCGACGCGCGTTTCCTGCGGCGTGACATTGATCAGGATTTCTTCATTCATGGTGTTGTTCTAGAAGTCGATGCGCGCTGCACGCAGGAGGGCAGCGGTTTCAAAAAGCGGCAAACCCATAATACCCGAATAGGACCCGTCTATATGCTCGATAAACTCCGCCGCGCGTCCCTGCACGCCATACGCCCCCGCCTTGCCGAGCGGCTCACCGCTCGCCGCGTAGCGACGCAACGCGTCTGCGTGCACTGCAGCAAAACGCACCTTCGAGACCGACAACGCCGCGGGCAGCAGCGCGCCGTTGGCATCGATCACGGCGAGCGCGGTCAGCACTTCGTGCGAGCGGCCCGCGAGACGTGTGAGCATGGCGACCGCATCGCCGGCATCGATGGGCTTGCCGAGAATCGCGTCGTCGATCGTGACGGTGGTGTCGGCGACGAGTATCGGCCGCACCTCGTGACCGCCGTCGAGGAGCCGCGCGCGGGCCGCCTGCGCCTTCGCGATGCACACGCGCTGCACGTAGTCGCGCGCGTGTTCGCCGGGCCGTTCGGCTTCGAGCGCTTCGGCGTCTTCATCGGGGCGCGGCAGCAGCAATTCGAAACGCACGCCGAGCTGTTGCAGCAGCTCCTGGCGGCGCGGACTTTGCGAGGCGAGGTAGACGAACGGATGCAGCGAAGCGGAGGGCGTGGGCATGTACGGGTCTCGATGAAGCGGGAAACGGATGGCGCGGGGTGGTGAACGCGGGTGGGCGTGGAAGAGTGAGCGGGCGAGGTTGACCCGGTGATCCGATTGATGCGCTGCATCCACCAGCGGCATCGATGCACGGCGCGTCGGGCGCATCATCGCATGAAGCGGCGACAATGCGCTCAAGCGTATGGAGCAGAGCACCCGCGACGCGTCAGCAGCAACGAATCGTTGCCAGGCGTCGCCGCGCGAGGCTCCAGCATCTACGCGCGATGATACGGATGATTTTGCGTGATGGTCCACGCCCGATAAAGCTGTTCGGCCAGCAGCACGCGCACCATCGCGTGCGGCAGCGTGAGGCTCGACACGCGCAGCATCATATCGGCGCGTGCCTTCAGCTCGGGATCGAGCCCGTCCGCGCCGCCGATCAGAAAGGCCACGTCGCGGCCGTCTTGCTGCCAGCCCGGCAACGCGCCCGCGAGCTGCATCGTGGTCCAGTCCTTGCCGCGTTCGTCGAGCGCGACGATGCGCGCGTTCTTCGGCAACGCGGCTTCGATCTTCTGCCGTTCGGCGGCCATCACGCTTTCGGCCGAACGGCCCGACGAGCGCTGCTCCGGTTTGATCTCGCGCAGTTCGATGCGCAACTCCGGCGGCATGCGTTTCGCGTATTCGTCGAAGCCGGTCGCGATCCAGTCCGGCATCTTGTGGCCGACGGCGAGGATATGCAGTTTCATCGCGAGGACAGTAGCGCTCTGGCCGAGACGGCCCGCTTACTTGCGGCGCGCCGTGGTCTTGCGCGCGGGCTTCGCGGCCGGCGCTTCCTCGTCTTCCTCGTCGTCGGGCTCGCTTGCGCGCGCGCCGCCGAACGGATTCGGCGTCGACAGCTTGATGCGCACCGGCTTGTCGCCCCAGATTTCCTCGAGGTTGTAGTACTGGCGCAGCGCCGGCTGCAGGATGTGCACGATCGCGTCGCCGCAATCGACCAGCACCCATTCGCCGATATCCTCGCCCTCGGTGCTGATGATCTCGCCGCCGGCTTCCTTCACGCCTTCGCGCACGCTCGACGCGAGCGCCTTGGTTTGCCGGTTCGACGTGCCGCTCGCGACGATCACGCGATCGAACAGCGAGGTCAGGTGGCTGGTGTTGAACACTTTGATGTCTTGCGCCTTGACGTCTTCGAGAGAGTCGACGATTACGCGTTGCAGTTTGCGAATATCCATGGAGTTACCGGTGGTACAGATGATGTTGAAGAATATAGTCCCACACCGCGGCGGGGACGTGACTCGCGGCCCGATCCTGGCTTGTGCCGCCCGCACCCGCGTGGGCGAGCCGCTGGTTGACCTGCTCGCGCAGATGCGCGCGAATGTCGGTGGCCGATACGTTGAACGCGAGCGTCGTGTCGATCAGCAGATGGCCGCAGGGTGTGGCCTGCAGCACGTCGGCGCGCGCACGGCGCGCGGCGATTTCCTTGGCGACCGCGGGGGCGACCGACGCGAGGTCGAAGCCGGGCCGCGTGGCCGCGCCGATATGCGCGAGCTCGAACAGGCGCCGCCAGTCGCGCCATGTGTCGAGATGCACCAGTTGATCCGCGCCGATCAGCAGGGTGATCGATGCGTCGTCGCCTTCGCGCTCGCGCCAGCATTGCAGCGTCTCGACCGTGTAGGTCGCGCCATCGTGCTCGATTTCGTCGGTCGCGACGCGTACCGTCACGCCGGGGATCGCGAGCGACGCGGCCGCCGCGCGCGTCATCGCGAGCCGATGTTCGGCGGGCGACACGTCGGCTTTCTGCCACGGCTGGCCGGCCGGCAGCAGCACCAGTTCGGTCAGCCGCAGCACGTCGGCGAACCGCCGCGCGAGCGCGAGGTGGCCGTCGTGGATCGGGTCGAAAGTGCCGCCCAGCAGACCGATCCGGCGAGGCAGGGCGACAGGGTGAGCGTTTGGCTTCAGGTGAGGGTCCTTTGTCGTGACCGTAAGCGAGACAGGTGGCGCGTCACACCCACTCGCGCGGCACGAGGAAATCGCTGTACAAACGCGCTTCCGGCGTGCCCCGCTCGGGCTGCCAGTCGTAGCGCCAGTTCGCCACAGGCGGCATCGACATCAAGATCGATTCGGTGCGTCCGCCGCTCTGCAGCCCAAACAGTGTGCCACGGTCGAAGACCAGATTGAACTCGACGTAGCGGCCGCGCCGGTAAGCCTGGAACGCGCGCTCGGCTTCGCCGTACGGCGTGTCGCGGCGCCGCTCGATGATCGGCAGGTACGCCTTGAGAAAGCCTTCGCCGACGCTTTTGAGCATCGCGAACGACTGCTCGAAGCCCGGCGCCGAGAAATCGTCGAAGAAAATCCCGCCAATGCCGCGCGGCTCGTTGCGGTGCTTCAGGAAGAAGTACTCGTCGCACCAGCGCTTGAAGCGCGGGTACAGGTCCGCGCCGTACGGCGCGAGCGCGTCGCGACACACCTGATGGAACTGCCGGGCGTCCTCTTCGTAGCCGTAGTAGGGCGTCAGGTCCATGCCGCCGCCGAACCAGAACACCGGTTCTTCGCCTTCCCTCGTCGCGATGAGCAGGCGCACGTTCATGTGCACGGTCGGGCAGTGCGGATTGTGCGGATGCAGCACGAGCGACACGCCCGTCGCCTCGAAGCCGCGCCCGGCCAGTTGCGGCCGCGCGGCGCTTGCCGAGCCCGGCAGCGCATCGCCCGCGACGTCCGAGAAGCCGATGCCGGCGCGCTCGAAGAACTGGCCGCCTTCGAGAATCCGCGTGACGCCGCCGCCGCGCAGCTTCTCGCCGGGCGCGCGCTGCCACGCGTCGGTAGCGAACGCGGAGCCGTCGAAGGCGCCGAGCGTGTCCGCGATATGCGATTGCAGGCCTTGCAGCCAGCTGCGCACGGCTTGTGCGTCGTAGCTCGAATTGCTCATGAATGCAGGTGCTGGGGCGGCACGCTCGTCGTGCCGCGGGTTCTTCGAAAGAAAGCGATGGCCGCGTTGGCGCCGGGTGTCTGCGAACCTGGACCGCTGGTTCGGATTGCCTGGTTGCCGGAGGCGAACATCAGAGGCGGCTTGCCGCTTCAGTCGATTCGCGGGCTCCGGGCCCGTCTGCCGCGACGAGCGGGACAGATTCAGTGTAGCGCGCGTCGTGTAACGTGCCCGCACGGCGGCGCCTGTGGCGCCGGCAGTGCGCCGCCCGCACGGCGTCCAGCGCTAGCGAAGCTTACTTGCCGTCGTGCTTGCGGTTGAGCGCGCGATAGCCGATGTCGCGGCGGTACTGCATGCCGTCGAACGCGATCTGGTTGATCGTGTGGTACGCGGCCGCCTGCGCGGTGCGCACCGAATCCGCGAGACCGACGACGCACAGCACCCGCCCGCCCGAGGTGGTCAGCTTGCCGTCCGTCAGCGTGGTGCCGGCGTGGAACGTGACTGAATCCGCGGTTTCGGCGGGAATGCCGTTGATGCGGTCGCCCTTCCTCGGCGTGTCCGGGTAGTTGTGCGCGGCGAGCACGACGCCGAGCGCGGTGCGGCGGTCCCATTCGAGCTCGACGGTGTCGAGCGTGCCGGCGATCGCGTGTTCCACCACCTTCGAATAGTCGCCTTTCAGACGCGCCATGATCGGCTGCGTTTCGGGGTCGCCCATCCGGCAGTTGAATTCGAGCGTCTTCGGGTTGCCTTGCGCGTCGATCATCAGGCCCGCGTACAGGAAGCCGGTGTAGCGGATACCTTCCTTCTCCATGCCGCGCACGGTCGGCAGGATGATTTCGCGCATCACGCGCGCATGCAGCTGCGGCGTGACGATCGGCGCGGGCGAGTAGGCGCCCATGCCGCCCGTATTCGGGCCCTGGTCGCCGTCGAGCAGACGCTTGTGATCCTGGCTCGACGCGAGCGCGAGCACGTGCTTGCCGTCCACCATCACGATGAAGCTCGCTTCCTCTCCGGCGAGGAACTCCTCGATCACGACGCGCGCGCCGGCGTCGCCGAGCTTGTTGTCCGACAGCATCATGTCGACCGCGGCGTGCGCTTCTTGCAGCGTTTGCGCGACCACCACGCCCTTGCCGGCGGCGAGGCCGTCGGCCTTGATCACGATCGGCGCGCCCTTGGCGTCCAGATACGCGTGCGCGGCGGCGACGTCGGCGAAGGTTTCGTACTCGGCCGTCGGGATGCCGTGGCGCTTCATGAACGCTTTGGCGAAATCTTTCGAGCTTTCGAGCTGGGCGGCCTCTTTGGTCGGCCCGAAGATCTTCAGACCGCGCGAGCGGAACAGGTTGACAATGCCTGCCGCGAGCGGCGCTTCCGGCCCGACCAGCGTGAACGCGATCTGTTCTTTTTCGACGAAATCAGCGAGCGCGGCCGGCTCGGTGATGTCGAGGTTGAGCAGACGCTCATCCTGAGCGGTGCCGCCGTTGCCCGGCGCGACGTAGACGAGCTGGACCCGCGGCGATTGCGCGAGCTTCCATGCCAGCGCATGTTCGCGACCGCCGGAACCGACGACGAGTAACTTCATGTGAATCCCCGAGACTTGAAAACCATAAACGGCCGAGCGGTGTGCTCAGCCGTGCAATAAACCATCAACAGCAAGGGCAAACGATGCCAGAGCCCGGCGCGCGCCATCACTCGCCGGCGATCGACGCGTTTGTATAGACTTCCTGCACGTCGTCCAGATTTTCCAGCGCGTCGAGCAGCTTCTGCATTTTCACGGCATCGTCGCCGGTGAATTCGACTTCGGTCTGCGGCTTCATCGTGACTTCGGCCAGTTCGGCCTTGAAGCCCGCCGTTTCGAGTGCAGCCTTCACTTTCGAAAAATCGTTCGGCGGGCACAGCACTTCGATACTGCCGTCCTCGTTCGTCACGACGTCGTCGGCGCCCGCTTCGAGCGCGGCTTCCATCAGCGCGTCTTCGGCGGTGCCGGGAGCGAACAGGAACTGGCCGACGTGATCGAACATGAACGACACCGAGCCGTCGGTGCCCATGTTGCCGCCGTTCTTCGAGAACGCGTGGCGCACTTCCGCGACCGTGCGGGTGCGGTTGTCGGTCATCGTGTCGACGATCACCGCCGCGCCGCCGATGCCATAGCCTTCGTAGCGGATTTCCTCGTAGTTCGCGCCGTCCGCGCCGCCGACACCGCGCTGGATCGCGCGGTTGATGTTGTCTTTCGGCATGTTGGCGTCGTACGCCTTGTCGACCGCGAGCCGCAGACGCGGGTTCGAGTCGATTTCGCCGCCGCCCAGACGGGCCGCAACCTGGATTTCCTTGATGAGCCGCGTCCAGACCTTGCCGCGCTTGGCATCGGCCGCTGCTTTCTTATGCTTGATGTTGGCCCATTTCGAATGACCCGCCATACTTTTCTCCGTCGCGCGCGCCAGCGGGGCGCACGCATAGTGCAATTGTCGTTGCGATGTCGGGCGCCTCGCGTGTTGCGCCTCGACGTCAATCCGTCAGGTGAAAGGCTGCCGGCCGCTCGTGCTTGTCGCTCGTGTTGGCCCGTCGAGGCGGCCACCTGTGCCGCCGATCTCAGCCTGGCCGTTCCCGCGCGTCGTTCCGCGCTTGCCCGCCGGTGGGCGTTCGTGCCGGTTCGTGCATGATCGGCCGGCCAGGCGGAGCCGCAGGGCCGCAGCGCGGTGGAGCGGGGCAGCTTGTGCGGCCAGGCGCCGCATGACCTGATGCGAAAGCGCGGGGCGCCAGTCGAAATTGCAGGCGGTGGTGCGAGTGATCGTGCGGGTCGAGCCGCTCCGTCGAGCGGATTCGAATTTTATCATGCCGCGAGGGTGCGGCAGAGGGGGCCGCGCCGCGAAACCGGCCGCAAATGCAATGAAATCGACGCGAAAATGAATGGAGGCGGTGCGGATGTGTCGCCGGGAGGACCGGATGCGGGCGAAAGCGGGGCCGGTTCCGGGGCGGCGGCATCGCCAGGCCACCCCCGCTGGCCCCCGGCGCGTCAGTTCTTCGTACCGAACAACCGGTCGCCCGCGTCGCCCAGGCCCGGCACGATGTACGCATGCTCGTTCAGATGCGAATCGAGCGACGCGACGAACAGCTTGACGTCCGGGTGCGCGTCCTGGAACACCTGCACGCCCTCGGGCGCGGCGACGAGCGCGAGGAACATGATGTTCTCGGCCGCCACGTTGCGGCGCTTGAGCACATCGACCGCGTGCACGGCCGAGTAGCCGGTCGCGACCATCGGATCGCAGAGGATGAACACGCGGTCTTCGAGGTCCGGCAGCCGCACCAGGTATTCGACCGGCCGATGATCCTCCGCGCGATACACGCCGATATGGCCGACGCGCGCCGACGGCACCAGCTCGAGCAGGCCGTCCGACATGCCGACGCCCGCGCGCAGCACCGGCACGATCGCGAGCTTCTTGCCGGCGATCACCGGCGCGTCGATCTCGACGAGCGGCGTGGTGATGCGGCGCGTGGTCATTGGCAGGTTGCGGGTGATTTCGTAGCCCATCAGCAGCGTGATTTCGCGCAGCAGTTCGCGGAACGTGCGCGTCGACGTGTCCCGGTCGCGCATGTGCGACAGCTTGTGCTGGATCAGCGGGTGATCGAGGATGAAGAGATTGGGGAAACGGCTGTCCTGGGTCATGGCGGGCTCGCGCGCGGCGGCAAGGTGGATCGGTTCGGCGCGCTCATCCGTTGGCTCAGTCCGCGCTCGAAGGTCGGACGAACGGTGGAAAAGCGCGCCACCGCGCGAGTTTACCGAAAGAGTACCGCCCGGCGATACCTGAGATTGTAGCGACGCGGCACAGTCCGGCACCGATTCTTCTAGAATCTGGGGAAACTTCGCCAGGAGGGCATACACATGGACATGGGAATCGCAGGACGCCGCGCGCTGGTTTGCGCGGCGAGCAAAGGTCTGGGACGCGGCTGCGCGGAAGCGCTCGCCGCCGAGGGCGTCGACCTGACGATCGTCGCGCGCACCGCCGAAACGCTCGAAGCGACCGCCGAGGCGATCCGCAAGCAGAGCGGCGTCGAGGTGAAGACCGTCGCATGCGACATCACCACGCCTGAAGGGCGTGCGGCCGCGCTCGCGGCCTGCCCGCAGCCGGACATTCTCGTCAACAACGCGGGCGGTCCGCCGCCGGGCGATTTCCGCAACTTCACGCACGAGGACTGGATCCGCGCGCTCGAAGCCAACATGCTGACGCCGATCGAGCTGATCCGTCAGACCATCGACACGATGAGCGCGCGCGGCTTCGGGCGCATCGTCAACATCACGAGCTCGGCGGTGAAGGCGCCGATCGACGTGCTCGGCCTGTCGAACGGCGCGCGCTCCGGCCTGACCGGTTTCGTCGCGGGGCTCGCGCGCAAGGTCGCGCCGACCGGCGTGACGATCAACAACTTGCTGCCGGGCCTGTTCGACACCGACCGTATCGCGGTCACGTTCGAGGCGCAGGCGAAGACGCACAACATTTCGATCGACGAAGCGCGCAAGCAGCGCATGAAGACGATCCCCGCCGGCCGCTTCGGTAATCGCGAAGAATTCGGCCGCGCCTGCGCGTTCCTGTGCAGCACGCACGCGGGTTACATCACCGGGCAGAACTGGTTGATCGACGGCGGCGCCTATCCCGGTACGTACTGAGCTGGTACGTACCGAGCAGGCACGTACCGAGCCGCCGCGCGCGAACGACACCCGTCACATCACAACAACGATAGTCACAAGGGTTTGAGGAGTCTTACGTCATGAGCACCCGCATTGCGCTGATCGCGCACGATCACAAGAAGGACGACATCGTCAAACTGGCCGGCGAATACGTCGACACGCTCGCGCGCTGCGAGATCGTCGCAACCGGCACGACCGGCGGACGCATCAGCGACGCGCACGGCCTGACGGTCGAGCGCATGCTGTCGGGCCCGCACGGCGGCGACCTGCAGATCGGCGCGCAGCTCGCCGAAGGGCGCGTCGACATGGTGATTTTCCTGCGCGACCCGATGACGCCGCAGCCGCACGAGCCGGACATCAACGCGCTAGTGCGCGCGTGCGACGTGCACAACATTCCGTGCGCGACGAACATTTCGACCGCCCGCATGGTGCTCGACGTGCTGACGCTGCGCCTGTCCGGCGAGGCGTGAGCGCGCGCGTCGCCGCACCCACATCCATACAGATGACAGATGAAGGAGACGTGATGGTCAAGGCAATCCGTTTCGACAAAACCGGCGGCCCCGAAGTCATGAAATGGGTCGACGTCGAGGTGGGCGAGCCCGGCGCGGGCGAGATCCGCATTCGCCAGACGGCGGTCGGCCTCAATTACATCGACGTGTATTTCCGCACCGGTCTGTATCCGCTGCCGCTGCCGGGCGGGCTCGGCATGGAAGCGGCCGGCGAGGTCAGCGCGGTGGGCCCGGGCGTGACCGGTCTGAAGGTCGGCGATCGCGTCGGGTATGTCGCGCGGCCGCCCGGCGCGTATGCGCAGGAGCGCGTGCTGCAGGCCGCGCAGGTCGTCAAGCTGCCCGATGCGATCAGCGACGAGCAGGCCGCGTCGGCGATGCTGCAAGGCTTGACTGCGCAATATCTGCTGCGCCGCACGTATCGCGTGAAGGCCGGTGACACGATCCTCATTCAGGCCGCAGCGGGCGGCGTCGGCCTGCTCGTGTGCCAGTGGGCGAAGGCGCTCGGCGCGACGGTGATCGGCACGGTCGGTTCCGACGAGAAAGCCGAGATCGCGAAAGCGCACGGCTGCGATCACGCGATCGTCTATACGCGCGAGAACTTCACGAAGCGCGTCCGCGAGATCACCAACGGCGCGGGCGTGCCGGTCGTCTACGATTCGATCGGCAAGGACACCTTCGAAAAATCGCTCGACTGTCTCGCGCCGCTCGGCCTGTTCGTGAGCTTCGGCAACGCGTCGGGGCCGCTGCCGCCGATCGATTCGTCGGAATTCGCGGGACGCGGCTCGCTGTTCTTTACACGACCGACGCTCTTCACCTATATGGCGAAACGCAGCGACTACGAGGCGATGTCGGCCGAGCTGTTCGACGTGCTGAGCTCGGGCAAGGTCAAGACCAGCATCAATCAGCGCTATGCGCTGCCGGACGTCGGGCAGGCACATGCGGACCTCGAAGGGCGCCGCACGACGGGGTCGACGATCCTGCTGCCGTAAAGAAGTGGCAGCGCGGCCTCGGGCTGCGCTACACGTCATCCATCAGGGCCGTTTCATCGCGAGATGAAACGGCCTTGTCCGTTTACGCGATTTTTACGCGTACCCCGCGATCTTTGACCAGCCCTTTAGGCCGATCGGCATACCGTTCTATCCATCCAAAGTCCGTGAATGGAGAACGAGAATGGATGTGCTGTATGTCGGGGGCCTGGCGCTGTTTGCCTTGCTGACCTTTGGGCTGATTGGCGGCTGCGAGAAGCTGATGCAGTTGCGCCGCGGACAAGGAGCGCGCTGATGACCTGGATGCTGTGGCTGGCCGGCGCGTCCACCGCGCTGCTGTTCGTCTATCTCGTGTATGCGCTGCTGCGCGCGGAGGACATTGAATGAACACGAACGATGTCCTGCAGGCGAGTCTTTTTATTGTCGTGCTACTGGCCGCGGCGGTGCCGATGGCGAGCTATCTCGGCGCCGTGATGGACGGCAGTTCGCGCGTGGTGCGCTTCGGCGCGCCGCTCGAACGGCTGCTTTACCGTATCGCGGGCGTCGATCCAGCGGCGGAAATGGGCTGGAGGCACTACGCGGTCGCCACGCTCGCGTTCAACGTGCTCGGCGCGGCGTTCCTGTACGTGCTGCTGCGCGTGCAAGGGTGGCTGCCCGGCAATCCGCAGCAGTTCGGCGCGATGTCGGTCGACAGCGCCTTCAACACCGCGGTCAGCTTCGTGACCAACACCAACTGGCAGGACTACACGCCCGAGCAGACCGTCGGCTATCTGACGCAAATGCTCGGCCTGACCGTGCAGAACTTCCTGTCGGCGGCGACCGGCATCGTCGTCGTGTTCGCGTTGATGCGCGGCTTCGCGCGTCATACCGCGCAGACGATCGGCAACTTCTGGGTCGACATCACGCGCGTGACGATGTACGTCCTGCTGCCGATGGCGGCGATCATCGCCGCACTGCTGATGAGTCAGGGCGTGATCCAGAACTTCAAGGCATATCAGGAGGTGCCGACGCTGCAGACCACCACCTACGCCGCGCCGAAGCTCGACGCGCAAGGCAATCCGGTGAAGGACGCGAAGGGCGATCCGGTGATGCTCGACACGCCCGTGAAGACGCAGACCATCGCGATGGGCCCGGTCGCGTCGCAGGAAGCGATCAAGATGCTCGGCACCAACGGCGGCGGCTTCTTTAACGGCAACTCCGCGCATCCGTACGAAAACCCGACGCCGTTCTCGAACTTCGTGCAGATCATCTCGATCCTGATCATCCCGGCGGCGCTCGCGCTCGTGTTCGGCCGCGTGATCGGCGACCGGCGGCAGGGCGTCGCGGTGCTCGCGGCGATGACGATCGCGTTCGGCGTTTGCGTGTTCGGCGAGATCAGCGCCGAGCAGAGCGGCAATCCCGCGTTCACGGCGCTCAACGTCGACCAGTCAGCGGACGCGCTGCAGGCGGGCGGCAATGCGGAGGGCAAGGAAACGCGCTTCGGCATCGCGCAGTCGGGCATCTTCACGGTCGCGACGACGGCGGCTTCGTGCGGTGCGGTCGACAACATGCACGATTCGTTGACGCCGCTCGGCGGCCTGTATCCGATGCTGCTGATCCAGCTCGGCGAAGTGATCTTCGGCGGTGTCGGTTCCGGCATGTACGGGATGCTCGTGTTCGCGCTGCTCGCGGTGTTCGTCGCGGGACTGATGATCGGGCGTACTCCTGAATATGTCGGCAAGAAGATCGAGGCCTACGAGATGAAGATGGTGTCGATCGTCGTGCTGCTCACGCCGCTGCTCGTGCTGGTGGGCACCTCGATCGCGGTGCTCAGCGAGGCGGGCAAGGCCGGCATCGCAAACCCCGGCGCACACGGCTTCTCCGAGATCCTCTATGCGTTCAGCTCGGCGGCGAACAACAACGGTAGCGCGTTCGCGGGTCTCACGGTGAATACGCCGTTCTACAACTGGCTCACCGCGATCGCGATGTGGTTCGGCCGCTTCGGCACGATCGTGCCGGTGCTCGCGATCGCCGGTTCGCTCGCCGCGAAGAAGCGCATCGCCGTCACCGGCGGCACGCTGCCGACGCACGGACCGCTGTTCGTCGTGCTGCTGCTCGGCACGGTGCTGCTGGTCGGCGCGCTGACCTACGTCCCGGCGCTCGCGCTCGGTCCCGGCGTCGAGCATCTGATGATGATCGGCGTGCAGTGACCCACGGCAGGGAGCCAACGACCGAACAGGCGCTTGCACGCGGCAAGCCTGCAAGCGCCCACGGACATTCGAGGATTCAATGACTGAACATAACGCTACCCGGTCCATGTTCGACCCGGCGCTGCTGCGCCCGGCGATCGTGGACTCCTTTAAAAAGCTCACGCCGCGCACGCAGTTTCGCAACCCGGTGATGTTCTGCGTGTACGTCGGCAGCATCCTGACGACCATTCTGTGGATCGCCGCGCTCGGCGGTCAGGCCGAGGCGCCCGCGGGCTTCATCCTCGCGGTCACGCTGTGGCTGTGGTTCACGGTGCTGTTCGCGAACTTCGCGGAGGCGCTCGCCGAAGGCCGCTCGAAAGCGCAGGCCGCGTCGCTGCGCAGCGCGAAGAGAGACGTGATGGCGAAGAAGCTCAACGAGCCGCATCCGAAGTCGCCGATCCGCATCACGACCGCGACGGATCTGCGCCGTGGCGACGTCGTGCTGGTCGAGACCGGCGACGTGATCCCGGCCGACGGCGAAGTGATCGAGGGCGTCGCTTCGGTCGACGAATCGGCGATCACCGGTGAATCGGCGCCGGTGATCCGCGAGTCGGGCGGCGACTTTTCGTCGGTGACGGGCGGCACGCGGGTGCTGTCGGACTGGATCGTCGTGCGCGTCACGGCCAATCCGGGCGAGGCGTTCCTCGACCGCATGATCGCGATGGTCGAAGGCGCGAAGCGTCAGAAGACGCCGAACGAAATCGCGCTCACCATCCTGCTCGTCGCGCTGACCATCGTGATGCTGCTCGCCACCGCGACGCTGCTGCCGTTCTCGATGTTCTCCGTCGAAGCCGCGAAAGCGGGCCACGTGGTGACGATCACCGCGCTCGCCGCGCTGCTCGTGTGTCTGATCCCGACGACGATCGGCGGCCTGTTGTCGGCGATCGGCGTGGCCGGGATGAGCCGCATGATGCAGGCGAACGTGATCGCGACCTCGGGCCGTGCCGTCGAAGCGGCCGGCGACGTCGACGTGCTGCTGCTCGACAAGACCGGCACGATCACGCTCGGCAACCGCCAGGCGTCGCAGTTTCTGCCGGCGCCGGGTCTGACCGAAGAGGCGCTTGCCGATGCCGCGCAGCTGTCGTCGCTCGCCGACGAAACGCCGGAAGGCCGCAGCATCACTGTGCTCGCGAAGCAGCGCTTCAATATCCGTCAGCGCGATATGGCCTCGCTGCATGCGGTGTTTCTCGCGTTCACGGCGCAGACCCGCATGAGCGGCGTCGATCTCTCCCCCCAGGGGACTTCCTCCGGGGCGCCGAACCGCGAAATCCGCAAGGGCGCGGCCGATGCGGTCAAGCACTATGTCGAAGCGAACGGCGGCCGTTTCCCGAACGAAGTCAGCAACGCGGTCGCCGATGTCGCGCGACGCGGCAGCACACCGCTGGTGGTCGCCGAGAAAGGCGAGCAGGGCGCGCGCGTGCTCGGCGTGATCGAGTTGAAGGACGTCGTGAAGGGCGGTATCAAGGAGCGCTTCGCCGAGCTGCGCAAGATGGGCATCAAGACCGTGATGGTGACGGGCGACAACCGCCTGACCGCCGCCGCGATCGCGGCCGAAGCGGGCGTCGACGACTTCCTTGCCGAGGCGACACCCGAAACGAAGCTCGCGACGATTCGCGCGCATCAGGCCGAAGGGCGTCTGGTCGCGATGACCGGCGACGGCACCAACGACGCGCCCGCGCTCGCGCAGGCCGACGTCGCGGTCGCGATGAACACCGGCACGCAGGCGGCGAAAGAGGCCGGCAATATGGTCGACCTCGATTCGAATCCGACCAAGCTGATCGAGATCGTCGAGATCGGCAAGCAGATGTTGATGACGCGCGGGTCGTTGACCACATTCTCGATCGCCAACGACCTCGCCAAGTACTTCGCGATCATCCCGGCCGCGTTCGCGTCGACGTATCCGGCGTTGAACGCGCTGAACGTGATGCATCTGGCGACGCCGACCTCGGCAATCATGTCGGCGGTGATCTTCAACGCGCTGATCATCGTGCTGCTGATTCCGCTGGCGCTGAAGGGCGTGCGCTATCGCGCTCTCGGTGCTGCGATCCTGCTGCGCCGCAATCTGCTGATCTATGGCCTTGGCGGGATCATCGTGCCGTTCATCGGCATCAAGCTGATCGATATGGTGCTCGCCGCGTTCGGCTGGGTTTGAGCGCAGTGACCATGTGATGAAAAGGGAAAGAGACCCATCATGAAAAATCTGTTCCGTCCGCTGATCGTGATCTTCGCGGTGCTGACCGCGATCACAGGACTCGCCTATCCCGCCGTGATGACCGCGTTCGGCCAGGCGGCGTTTCACGAACAGGCCAACGGCAGCCTCATCGAGCAGAACGGCAAGGTGGTCGGCTCACAGCTGATCGGCCAGCAGTTCGACGCGCCCCAGTACTTCTGGGGCCGGCTGTCGGCGACGAGCCCGATGCCGTACAACCCGCAAAGCTCGGGCGGCTCGAACCTCGGGCCGAACAACCCCGCGCTGCTCGACGAGATCAAGGGCCGTCTCGCGGCGCTGAAGGCGGCGGGCACCGACATGTCGAAGCCGGTGCCGGTCGATCTGGTCACGTCGTCGGGCAGCGGGCTCGATCCGGAGATCAGTCCGGCCGCGGCCGCGTATCAGCTCGAGCGGGTCGCGCAGGCCCGTCACCTCGCGCCGAACGACGTGCAGGCGCTCGTCGAGCGCTACACGACGGGGCGCCAGTTCGGCGTGCTCGGCGAGCCGCGCGTGAATGTGCTGAAGCTCAATCTCGCGCTCGATGAAATGAAGCGCGGCTGACACTGAACGCATCGACGACGCACCAGCCGCAATTGCGGTTCATCGCTGAAACAGCGGCGTTTCGCGTGGCGCCGCGCCGCCATTTGCGGGCCGGCGCGGGCCGTGCCACCATGCAGACACCGCCGCTCGCACGACTATCAAAACCACTGAGCATGAACCGCCCCGATCCTGACCAACTGCTCGACAAGCTGCAGCGCGACGAAGAAAAACGCCAGCGCGGCCGGCTGAAGGTTTTCTTCGGCGCGTCGGCCGGCGTCGGCAAGACCTATGCGATGCTGCAGGCCGCGAGCCGCCGCCAGCAAGAAGGGGTCGACGTGCTGGTCGGCATCGCCGAAACGCATGGACGCAGCGAAACCGCCGCGTTGCTCGCGGGGCTCGACGTGCTGCCGCTCGCGCAGATCGAGTATCGCGGCCGCAAGCTCGGCGAGTTCGATCTCGACGCCGCGCTTGCGCGCAAGCCGCAACTGATCCTCGTCGACGAACTCGCGCATTCGAACCTGCAGGGCGCGCGTCATCTGAAACGCTGGCAGGACGTCTACGAACTGCTCGACGCGGGCATCGACGTTTATACGACCGTCAACGTGCAGCATCTGGAGAGCCTGAACGACGTGGTCGGCCAGATCACCGGCATCCGGGTGTGGGAGACCGTGCCCGATCGCGTGTTCGATCATGCCGACGAAGTGACGCTCGTCGATCTGCCGGCCGAGGAACTGCTCGACCGCATGCGCGACGGCAAGGTCTACATGGCGCAGCAGGCCGAGCGCGCGGTGCGCAACTTCTTTCGCAAGGGCAACCTGATCGCGCTGCGCGAACTCGCGCTGCGCCGCACCGCCGATCGGGTCGACGCGCAGATGCGCGAGTACCGCGCCGATCGGTCGATCCAGCGTATCTGGCAGGCGCGCGAGCGGCTGCTGGTGTGCGTCGGTCCCGGTCCGGAGGCGCCGGCGCTGGTGCGCTCGGCGGCGCGCCTCGCCGCGAGCCTGAGGGCCGACTGGCTCGCGGTCTATGTCGAAACGCCCGCGTTGCAGCGCCTGCCCGACGCGCGCCGCGAACGCACGTTGAACGCGCTGAAGCTCGCCGCCGAACTCGGCGCGGAAACCGCGACGCTCGCCGCCAGCGATGCGCTCGACGCGTTGATCGGTTACGCGCAGGCGCGCAACGTATCGAAGCTGGTGGCGGGCGCATCGTCGCGCACGGGCGCGAGCCGCTGGCTGCGCCGGCCGCTGGGCGAGCGCATCGCCGAGAAGAGCGGCGATCTCGATCTCACGCTGATTCGCGTGTCGTCGGAGCGCGACGGCGGCGAGCAGCGGCGGCTGTTGAACACGACCGCGAACGCGTGGCGCGAGGCGTTGAGCGCGGCCCGCGAGCGTCGCTCGCCGCCGCGCGCGTACGCGTTCGCGCTCGCGATCGGCGCGGCGATCACGTTGCTGTCGAGCCGGTTGATCGTCCGCATCGATCTGACCAACCTCGTGATGCTGTATCTGCTCGGCGTGATCTTCACCGCGGTGAAGCTCGGGCGCGGGCCGGGTGTCGTGCTGTCGTTCGCGAGCGTCGCCGCGTTCGATTTCTTCTTCGTGCCGCCGCGCATGTCGCTGTCGGTCTCCGACACGCAATACCTGCTGACGTTCTTCGGCATGCTGCTGACCTCGCTCGTGATCAGCCATCTAACTTCGAGCCTGCGCCACGAGGCGAGCGTCGCGCGACGCCGCGAGCAGCGCACCGGCGCGATGTACGAGATGGCGCGCGAGCTCGCCGCGGCGCTCGCGACCGAGCAGATCGTCGGCATCGGCACCCGGCACGTGAGCGAGGTGTTCGGCGCGCGTGTGGCGATCCTGCTGCCCGACAGCGCCGACCAGATCAAACAGAAGATCGAGGACCCCGACGCGGCGATCACGCTCGAAGGCGACGCGCTCGATCTCGACGTCGGCCAATGGGTCTACGATCAGCAGAAGCCGGCCGGCCACGGCACCGATACGCTGCCGGCCGCCGCGGCGCTGTATCTGCCGCTGAAGGCGCCGATGCGCACGCGCGGCGTGCTCGCGGTGGTCGTGCGTGACGAGCGCGAGCTGACCGTGCCCGAACAGCGCCGCATGCTCGATGCGTTCGCCGCGCAGATCGCGCTCGCTCTCGAACGGGTGCACTACGTCGATATCGCGCGCGATGCGCTCGTCAACATGGAGTCGGAGCGGCTGCGCAATTCGCTGCTGTCGGCGATTTCGCACGATCTGCGCACGCCGCTGACGACGATCGTCGGGTTTTCGTCGATGCTCGCGCAGGGGCGGCAGGCGGGACAGGGGCGGACAGAAGGCGAGGTGAATGCTTCTTTGCGGACCGACGCGCAATCCGCCGCGCGGCGTGACGACGAACTCGTCGACGCAATCCACGAAGAAGCGCTGCGCATGACCGGCATCGTCACGAATCTGCTCGACATGGCGCGCTTGCAGGCCGGCAGCCTGCAACTGAACCAGCAATGGACGCTGCTCGAGGAGACCGTCGGCGCCGCGCTGCGCGCGTGCAAGCGTGTGCTCGCGGATCATCCGGTGCGGGTTACGCTGCCCGCCGATCTGCCGCTGCTGCATCTCGACGCGGTGTTGATGGAGCGCCTGTTCTCGAACTTGTTCGAGAACGCGGCCAAATACACGGCGTCCGGCACGCCGCTCGCGATCGGCGCGCAGCAGATCGACGCGGACGGCACGCCGTTCGTGCGCATCACGATCGACGACAACGGCCCCGGCCTGCCCGCCGGCATGGAAGCGCGCGTGTTCGAGAAGTTCACGCGCGGCGAGAAGGAGTCGGCGAAACCAGGCATCGGCCTTGGGCTCGCGATCTGCCGCGCGATCGTCGAGGCGCACGGCGGTACAATCGGCGCGCTCAACCGGATGGCCACGGATGGCCACGTCGAGGGCGCGCGCTTCTGGTTCACGCTGCCGGTCAAGACGCCGCCCGACGCACCCGAGACGTTTGATACGCTCGAAGACGAAGGCGCAGCCACCGACACCGCCACCGACCTCAACCCGCTCACCCGCCCCGCCCATGAGTGACCTGAGTATCACCGTCGTTCTGATCGAAGACGAGAAGCAGATTCGCCGCTTCGTGCGCACGGCGCTCGAAGGCGAGGGCATCGCCGTGTACGACGCCGAGACCGGCAAGCAGGGGCTCGTCGAAGCGGCGACGCGCAAGCCCGATCTCGTGATCGTCGATCTGGGCCTGCCCGACACCGACGGCCTCGACGTGATCCGCGAGCTGCGCGGCTGGAGCGAGCTGCCGGTGATCGTGCTGTCGGCGCGTACCCAGGAAAGCGAAAAGGTCGCCGCGCTCGACGCCGGCGCCGACGATTACCTGACCAAGCCGTTCGGCGTGTCCGAGTTGCTTGCGCGGATCCGCGCGCATCTGCGGCGGCGCAATCACGGCGGCGCGAACGAATCGCCGCAGGTGCGCTTCGGTGCGGTCACCGTCGACCTCGCGCTGCGCCAGGTTACGCGCGACGGCGCCGCGGTCCATCTGACGCCGATCGAATACCGGCTGCTCGCGACCCTCGTGCGCCATGCGGGCCGCGTGCTCACGCACCGGCAGTTGCTGCGCGACGTGTGGGGGCCGTCGCACGTCGAGAGTCACCACTATCTGCGCATCTACATGGCGCATCTGCGCGGCAAGCTCGAGCGCGATCCGGCGCAGCCGGAGCATATCGTCACGGAGACGGGCGTCGGGTACCGGCTGGTGGGTGCGGTGTGAGTTCGTCCGCGATGCCGCTTCGTTATAATCTCCCGACGTAAGGACGACCTTGCGCCTGCATCAATCATCGGGGACGGCCCCATTTTTCATGGAGCTGTGTCGATGTCCTGGTTTCTTCTCCTGATTGCCGGTCTGCTCGAAGTCGTGTGGGCGGCCGGTCTCAAAACTTCCGAAGGTTTCACCCGCTTGTGGCCGTCCGTCTTCACGGTCGTGACCGCGCTCGGCAGCTTCGTGCTGCTCGCGCTCGCGATGCGCCAGTTGCCGCTCGGCACAGCCTATGCTGTTTGGACAGGGATCGGCGCGGTCGGCGCGTTCATCTTCGGCGTCGTGATGATGGGCGAGGCGTTGACGGTCGCGCGCGTCGCCAGTGCGTCGCTGATCGTGATCGGCCTCGTCGGGCTGAAGCTGTCGTCGGGGCACTGACCGGGCGGCCACGTCCGCTCGGGGCGCGGCCGCCATTGCCTGCAAGCCACAGCGAAGGCTTCGCCGCTCTACGTTCTGCGAATTATCGTAGCTATAATGAGACAGAAACGACCTTGAGATTGCCCGCGGCCTGGCTGGCGCGGCCAGCTTGGCGAGCCTGATGGCTTCGGCGCGGAACGCCCGCTCGTTCCCGCCGCGGCGCCTGGCACGCACTGAGCGCGCGGAGGCGGCCATGCTTGAATCACTTTCACTTGCAGCGGGCCTTTCATGGGGCAGCGGTCTGCGCCTCTATCTGACGGTCCTCCTGGCCGGCGTGTTCGAACGTCTTGGCCTGATTCACTTGCCGAACACATTGTCCGCGCTGTCATCGCCATGGGTGATCGGTGCGGCGGCCGTGCTGACGCTGGCCGAATTCTTCGCCGACAAGATCCCCGCGTTCGATTCGCTGTGGGATGCGATCCACACCTTCATCCGCATTCCGGCCGGCGCCGTGCTGGCCGCCGGCGCGCTCGGCCACGCCGATCCGACGCTGCTGAGCGTTGCCGCGCTCGCGGGCGGCACGCTCGCCGGCACCGCGCATCTCGCGAAGGCGGGCACGCGCGCGCTGATCAACCTGTCGCCGGAGCCGGTGTCGAACGTCGTCACGTCGACCGCCGAGGACGGCCTCGTGGTCGGCGGCGTACTGCTTGCGCTGTTCGTGCCGCTCGTGTTTCTGGTCTTGATGGTAGGCTTCCTGCTGCTCGCGGCGTGGGCATTGCCGCGATTGTGGCGTGGCGTGCAGGGCGGTTTTCGCGGCATGGCCACGCACATGGTGTCGCGATTTGCGAGGAGCAGGCACGATTGAGCGAAGCACTACCAGGATCCAAGGCGGGTTCAAGAACGCGCGCCGACACGAGACCGGCGCGGCGGCTTGGCGGCATCGATCTATTGCGCCAGGCCATGCGGATGACGGCGCGCGACTGGCGCGCGGGCGAACTGACGATGTTGCTGCTCGCGCTCGTGCTGGCGGTCGCGGCGTTGTCGAGCGTCGGGTTTCTGGGCGATCGGCTGCATCAGGGGCTCGAGCGCGATGCGCGGCGCATGATCGCCGCCGACTTCATCGTGCGTGCCGATCATCCGGTCGATCCGCAATTCGCCGCCGAGGCGCACGCCCTGGGCCTGCGCACCGCCACCACGGCGATCTTTCCCAGCATGATCAATTCGACCGGCGCGCAGCCGGCGACGCGGCTCGCCGCCGTCAAGGCGGTGTCGCCCGGCTATCCGTTGCGCGGCGCATTGCGCATCGCGGCGGCGCCGGGTGCGGCCGATCATCCGGCGACGTCGATTCCGGCGCCGGGCACCGTGTGGGTCGACCGGCAGTTGCTCGACGCGCTGAAGCTGAAGATCGGCGATGCGGTGAAGCTCGGCAATCGCAACTTCACGGTCGGCGCGCTGATCACGCGCGAGCTCGATCGCGGCTTCTCGTTCGTCAACTTTTCGCCGCGCCTGATGCTGAATGCCGCTGACGTACCGTCGACGGGCCTGATCACCTATGGCAGCCGCGTCACGTACCGGCTGCTGGTCGCCGGTTCAGACGAGGCGGTCGCGCGCTTCGCGAAGTTTGCGCATGAGCGCGTCGACGGCGGCAAGATGCGCGGCGTCGCACTCGAGTCGCTGCAGGACGGCCAGCCGCAGGTGCGTCAGACGCTCGATCGCGCGGGCCATTTCCTGACGCTCGTGTCGCTGTTGACCGCGCTGCTCGCGGCCGTCGCGATCGCGATGGCCGCGCACCGCTATATGCGCCGGCATCTCGACGGCTGCGCGGCGATGCGCTGTCTCGGCGTGAGCCAGGCCGCGCTGCGTGCGCTGTTCGCGCTCGAATTCGTCGGGCTGGGCGTACTCGGCGGCGTGCTCGGCGTGGCGCTCGGATATCTCGGGCATCTCGCGCTGCTGACGTGGCTCGGCGGCCTGATCGACGTGGTGCTGCCGCAGCCGACGCTGTGGCCCGCGCTCGAAGGCATCGCGGCCGGCCTCGTGCTGCTGCTCGGCTTCGCGCTGCCGCCGCTGTTGCCGCTCACGCGCGTGCCGCCGGTGCGCGTGCTGCGGCGTGAATGGGGCGAGGAGGGACGCACTGCGTGGGCCGCCTACGCGGTCGGCATCGTGCTGTTCGCAGGGCTGCTGATACTCGCCGCGGGGGAATTGAAGCTCGGGGGCATCGTCGCGGGTGGATTCGCGGGCGGGCTGCTGGTGTTCGCCGGCATCGCGCGGCTCGCGTTGTGGGGCGCGGCGCGCGTGGTGCGCAGCGAGCGCGTCAATGCGGGCGTCGGCTGGCGCTATGCGCTGGCGTCGCTCGAGCGGCGCAGCAGTACCAGCACGCTGCAGATCACCGCGCTCGGCATCGGCCTGATGTGCCTGCTGCTGATCGCGATGACGCGCAACGACCTCGTGCAGGGCTGGCGCAAATCAACCCCGCCCGATGCGCCCAACGAGTTCATCATCGACATCCAGCCCGATCAGCGCGACGCGGTCACGCAGTATCTGGACGCGCACGGCATCGCCGGCGCGGCGCTGTCGCCAATGGTGCGCGGGCGGCTCGTCGCGATCAACGGTAAGGCGGTCGATCCGGATTCGTTCAAGGGCGAGGATGCGCGGCGACTGGTCGACCGCGAGTTCAACCTGTCCTACACGACGCAACTGCCCGACGACAACCGGATCGCCGCGGGAACCTGGTTCGGCGAGACGACGAAGCCGCAGATCTCGATCGAGCGGGGTCTCGCGAAGCTGATCAACGTGAAGCCCGGCGACGTGCTGCGCTTCGACGTGACGGGGCTGACTGTCGAGGCGCCGGTGACGAGCGTGCGCAAGCTCGACTGGGGTTCTTTCAAGGTCAACTTCTTCGTGCTGATGCCGCCGGCTTCGTTACAGGATTTTCCGGCGACGTTCATCACGAGCTTCCATCTGCCGGTGGACAAACAGTCGACGATCGATGGCCTGATCGCCGCGTATCCCAATCTGACCGCGATCGATACCGGCCCGATCCTCGCGCAGGTGCAGCGCGTGTTGCAGCAGGTGATCGGCGCGGTGCAGTTCCTGTTCGCCTTTACGCTCGCGGCCGGCGTGCTGGTGCTATACGCGGCGCTCGCCGGCACGCGCGACGAGCGTATGCGAGAATCCGCGCTGCTGCGTGCGCTGGGCGCATCGCATCGTCAGGTGCGGTCGGTGCAGGTGTCCGAATTCGTCGCGGTCGGCGCGCTTGCCGGCCTGATGGCGGCGCTCGGCGCGCAGATCGTCGGCTCAATGCTGGCCACGCACGTGTTCGAGTTTTATCTGGACTTCGATCCGTGGCTGCTGCCGGCGGGCATTGCGGCCGGCATCGCGTGTGCCGGTGTCGGCGGGTGGTTGAGTTTGCGGCATGTGTTGGCGCGGCCAGCGCTGCAGTCGCTGCGCGACGCGTGAGTTTTCCTGGTGATGTCTTTTTGCTGTTGAGCAGGGTATGAGCGATTTGAACGACGAAGTGTCCTCGGACAAGCCGACGGCCTTCGAACTGTTGGGCGGCGAGACGCGCGTGCGCGACCTGGTCGACCGGTTTTACGACCTGATGGATCTCGAGGCGGATTTCGCCGGGATTCGCGCGCTGCATCCGGCGTCGCTCGAGGGTTCGCGCGACAAGCTATTCTGGTTTTTGTGCGGCTGGCTCGGCGGTCCCGATCATTACATCGGCCGCTTTGGCCATCCCCGTCTGCGCGCGCGGCACCTGCCGTTCGCGATCGCGTCGAGCGAGCGTGACCAGTGGTTGAGGTGCATGGCATGGGCGATGGAGGATGTCGGCTTGCCGGAACCGCTGCGCGAGCGCCTGCTCGGCTCGTTCTTCGAAACCGCCGACTGGATGCGCAACCGCAATGGCTGACACGCCGCCGCACGCCACCTCGGCACCGTACTCGGTCGAAGCCGACTATGCAGCGCTTGCGCCGCGGGCGCGCGAGGTTCTCGACTGCTGGTTCGGCGCGCCGGGCACGCCGGAGCGCGGCACGGAGCGCAAGTTCTGGTTCAAGCGCGATGACGCCGTCGATACGATGCTGCGCGAACGTTTCGGTAACCTGATCGATGCAGCGAACGCGGGTGAGCTCGACGCATGGCAGAGCACGCCGTTGGGTGCGTTGGCGCTCGTCATCGTGCTGGACCAGTTTTCCCGCAACTGCCATCGCAATACGCCGCGCGCCTTCGCGACCGACGGCAAGGCGCTGCAAACCGCGCAACGGATCATCGCGAGCGGCGCCGATCGGCTGTTGCCGGACGTGCAGCATCGCGCGTTCGCGTATCTGCCGTTCGAGCACGATGAAACGCTCGCGAGCCAGCAGGAGTCGCTGCGTCTGTTCAAACAGCTTGCGGCGGAGCCGGGCGGTGACGGCTACTATCAGTACGCGCTGCGCCACGCAAAAGCGATCGAACGATTTGGCCGCTTTCCACATCGCAACGGGTTGCTCGGACGTGAATCGAGCGACGAGGAGATCGCGTTCCTGCGCGAACCCGGTTCGTCGTTCTGAATCGACGCGGACGCGCGCGCGAGGCACTCGGCCGGCGCGACGCGTTGCGCGGCTCTATTCGTCGCCGTGCAGCTTGCCCGCCATCGGCGTGCGCACGAAGACGCGCAACAGCTCATCCGAATCGCCCGGTCGCGCACCGGACCAGAACAGCCGCCATTCGCCGGCCGGCGGCCGCGCGTTGTCGCGGCGGCTTTCCTCGATCAGCCAGGTGCAGGCGGTCGTGCGCGGATCTTCGCTCGGCTGATGCACGATGCCCGTGTAGTAGAAGAGCATCGGCGCTTCGGATTCGCCGAGTCCGGAGCTTGCCATGCAGTCGCCGTCGTTCCATTCGATATCCATCTTCGCGCCGAGGTCCCGGAACACCGAGCGGTAGCTTTTCGCGTAGTCGAGCCACGGCAGCAACAGCGTGCTGACGAGCCCCCAGACGAGCATCGCGCCCGCGCACCAGCTGAGCGCGCCGCGCCATTTGCCCGCGTACTTGAACGACGGCAGCAGCCACAGCCAGCCGATCGTCAGCAGCAGCGCGCCGACGATCAGCGCGGGCGAAATCGGCAGCACCCAGTCGAGCGGCAGCCAGCGGCCGAGCAGATGCAGCGACGCATGCGTGCTCGCGGGGGTCGTCATGATCGACCAGACGATCCACACGAGCGCGGCCGCGCTGCCGAACAGCACTCGGCTAGTCATATCCCAGCCGGTATGCAGGTGCGCCGGCAAACGTTCGACGCCCTGCATCGCGACCAGCGCGAGCGGCGCGATGAACGGCAGGATGTATAGCTCGCGAACCGTCGCCGAGCTTTGCAGCACCGCGAAACCGATACCCGCGAACAGCACCGGCAACGCGACGCGCGGATCGCGCCAGCGCCGCCATGCGCCACCGGCGAGCGCGGCCAGCGCGAGCGGTACGACCGGAAAGCCGACGCTCAGCACGGTGCGCAGTACGAACAGGTGGCTCTCGTTTTCGGAGCCGAGCTCGGCGACCGAAAAACCGAAGAAACGCCCGACGTTGTTATCCCACAGCCACACCTTGAAGAGTGCCTCTGAGCGCAGGTAGAAGCAGATCGGCCAGATCAGCGCGAACGGCGCGCAGACGAGCGCGGCGAGGCCGAGCGCGCCGGCGAAGCCGCGGCTGCGGCATGCGGGATAGAGCAGCAGCGCCGCGCAGGTGGTGGCGCCGAACACGAGCGGTACGAACAGCCCCTTGGCGAGCAGCGACACGCCGACGCCCGCGCCGAACATCGTCGCGCCGCTGATGATCGCGTGACGCCGCTCGCGGGCATCGAGCGGTTTGATCTGCCGGGTGGCTTGCGAGTGCATCGGTAAATACGACGCGGCGCGCGGGTCGTCACACAGATGCACGAGTACGAGTTCGAACAGTCCGCAAAAGCCGAGCGCGGCGCCGGCCATCAGCGCGACGTCGGTCATCATGTCGTGCACGTGCTTGACGACGACGAGCGTGCCGCCGAACAGCGCGAGCGTGCCGATCACGCGCAGGTCGAACCAGCTCGACGCAGCGACCGCGCGACGCGCGACGCGCGCGGTGTAATACACCGTCAGGCCCGCGAACAGCGCGCTCGCGAGCCGTGCCGCATCGTGCAGCGGCAGATAGCGGCCGAACATCCACGCGAGGCCCGTGGCGACCCAATCGTAGATCGGCGGCTTTTCGACGAAGGGCTGGCCGGCATTGGTCGGCACGACGAGGTCGCCGGTATCGAGCATGTGCTGGACGATGCCGAATGTGTAGGTTTCGTCCTGCTTCCACGGTTCGTGGCCGAGAATGCCGGGGGCGAGCCACGCGCACAGGATCGCCAGCGCGACGAGCCACAGCAGCGGGCGGATTGCCGCGAGCGCGCGCCAACGCTGCAGGCCGCGCGTTGCGCGGTCGGCAGAAACGGCGGAGCCCGATGGATGGGCGGTGTCGGCGCTGTATGTCGCTGCGGCCGAAGCCGCGGGGTCCCCGGCCGCCGGCTGGCTCTGCGCGCCGGCAAACGGGTGCGCGGTGCTGGCGGAAAGCGAAGCCTCGTGCGCGCCACCTGCTGGAGCGGCCGAGGTCGGGGCCGTCGCGTTGGCACTGTGCGCGCGCCAGCGCGTGGACTGCTTGTGTTGCATGGAAGTCTCTGGTCAGCGTACGCGGCGGCGTTGGCCTCGTACTTATGCTTTGCTTACGTCGCCTGCAGATGCATACGATCTGGTCAATTGTAGCGCCGCATTATTACTGAAGATTACACACGAACGAACGCGCGCGCATTCGATGCGCGGCTGTGCCGGTTTCATGAGAAATCGACCAGGGTTCGTGGGGAAAGAGGAGAGGGGGGAGCGGGCTGGAAAGGCGCGGCCGTAGTGGCCCGCGCCAGGTGTTTAAGGCTTGCGCCGCGTTGCGTGCGGCGTTCGCTCAGCGGCCGCCGGCGACGTCGAACAGCGCGCCCGTCACGTACGACGACGCGTCGCTGAGCAGCCACACGATGGCCTCGGCGACTTCGTCGGCGCGGCCGGGGCGGCCGAGCGGCGTGGTCGCGCCCAGTTGCGCGGCGCGCTCGGGCTTGCCGCCGCTCGCATGGATCTCGGTGTCGATCAGGCCCGGACGCACCGCGTTCACGCGCACGCCCTGCGGGCCGAGTTCTTTCGCGAGGCCGAGCGTCATCGTGTCGATTGCGCCTTTCGACCCCGCATAGTCGACGTATTCGTTCGGCGAACCGAGCCGCGCCGCCGCCGACGAAACATTGACGATCGCGCCGCCCGCGCCGCCGCGCTGGGTCGACATGCGCCGTGCCGCTTCCCGTGCGCACAGATAGGCGCCGAGCACGTTGACGTCGAACATGCGTTTCAGACGCGCAAAGTCCATATCGGCGAGCTGGCTCGACGGCGCGACGATGCCCGCGTTGTTGACGAGCGCATCGATGCGGCCGAAGGATTGCTGCAGCGTATCGAACATGCCGGTCACGTCGGCTTCGTTCGCGACATCGCCGGCGATCGGCAGCGCGCGGCCGCCCGCGTGTTCGACCTCTGCGACCGTCTGCTGCGCGGCGGCGAGGTCACGCACGTAGTTCACGCCGACGCACCAGCCGCGCGCGCCAAGCAGACGCGCGGTGGCACGGCCAATGCCGCGGCTGCCGCCGGTGATCAGAACAGCTTTCGTCATCGCAACCTCGTCGTTGGGGTGGTGCGTGCGCGGCGCGCTTCGCTCGGGTTCGGCGGACCCGGGATTCAGATCGCGTCGCTTTGGACCGCCGCCCATTTGTCGCGCGCGGGCGGCGCGTAGCGTTGCAGCTTGCCGATCAACGCGAGCGGATCGGCGTCGATCTGCAGCATGTCGAGATAGGTCTTGCGCATGAAGCCTTCGTCGACCGTGTGCTGAAGCAGGTCGATCAGCGGCGCGTAGAAGCCGTCGGTGTTCAGGAGTGCAACCGGTTTGCCGTGGTAGCCGAGCTGCGCCCACGTGAAGACCTCGAACAGCTCCTCGAGCGTGCCCGCGCCGCCGGGCATCGCGACGAACGCATCGGACAGCTCGGCCATCATCTTCTTGCGATGATGCATGTCGGGCACCACGTGCAGTTCGGTCAGGCCGTTATGCCCCACTTCCTTGCTGACGAGCAGCTCGGGAATCACGCCGATCGCGCGGCCGCCTTCGGCCATCACGGTATCGGCGATCACGCCCATCAGCCCCACCTTGCCGCCGCCATAGACGAGCGCGAGATCGGCCTCGACCAGCGCACGGCCGAACGCGCGCGCCGCCTGCGCATACAACGGTTTGGCTCCCATCGAGGAGCCGCAATAGACACACACCGACTTCATGCTCAACTGTCCTTCGATTCGTTGCGAGGCGCGGCGCCTTCACGCGGCGGCAGGTAGTCGTAGAACTCGCGCTTGGGCAGCCTGCCCGATACGAGATCGTCGAACAGCTGCCGCGAGCGGCCGCGCAGGTAGGGCGCCATCAGCGAGACGATCTGCACGCTGACCTGATGCAGCTCTTCGCGGATCGCTTCCTGCTCGTTGTATTTGCGCGGATTCATCACGAACTGATATGACAGCCAGTACGTGCCGATCACGCCGACGTTGGTCGCGATCACCTGCATTTCCTGCGGTGTCGCGACCATTTCGCCGTCGGCGACGAGCTGTTCGCAGAACTGGCTCGCGAAGCGCACCTTATGGCTGATGATCTGCTTGAAGTGCGTCTCGAGCGTGCGGTTGCGCGCAAGCAGGTCGTTCAGGTCGCGGTACAGGAAGCGGTAGCGCCACGTGAAATCGACCATGTACTGCAGATACGACCACATCTCGTCGATGGTCGCGCGATGGTCGTCGGGGAAACGCAGACGCTTCTCGATCTCCTGCTCGAACTGGCTGAAGATGCTGTTGATGATGTCGTCTTTGTTGCGGAAGTGGTAGTACAGGTTGCCTGGGCTGATTTCCATTTCCTCGGCGATCGTCGTCGTCGTGACGTTCGGCTCGCCGATTTCGTTGAACAGCTTCAACGACAGTTCGAGAATCCGTTCGCGCGTGCGGCGGGGAGGTTTGGCTTCCATGTCGTCCGGCCCTGGTTATGCCGGGCTGGGCGCGTGGCGGCGTGCCGCTGCTGCGTGTTCCACCCGGATGCGGTTGGTATATTGAGCTCTCCCGAACCCGCCGACACGCGGCGGGCCCCCCGAAAGGGCAGGATGAGGCGAGGCGCGGATCCGTTTGCGCGAGCGCTTTCCTGTGAGACCGTCAAACGATTATAAACCGAGCGTTCTAATCCCCAACCGCCTGCGCGGATTTTCATCCTGTGGGGCGTGGCGAAGCGTGCGCTTCAACCCGCATCGAACCTCAAAGCCACGCGCGAACCCAGCCGACGACCAGCGGCCCGACGATGACTCCCCACGTCATCACACACATGCCGAGCGCGACCATCACGGCCGCACTGCCGAGATCCTTCGCGCGGCGCGACAACTCGTGACGTTCGAGCGAGATCCGGTCGATTGCCGCTTCGACGCTCGAATTGAGCAGCTCGACGATCAGCACGAGCAGTACCGAGCCGAGCAGCAACACGCGCGAAACGGGATCGACGGGCACCACGAGGCCGCACGGAATCAGGATCGCGGCCAACGTGAGTTCCTGACGAAACGCGCTTTCCTCGCGAATCGCAACGCGAAAACCGGCCAGCGAGTTTTTCATCGCGTGCCATGCGCGCGTGAGGCCGCGGTTGCCTTTGTAGGGGTTGAAGGGCAGCGGGGCGAGCGGGTCGTCGGGGCTGAGCGGTTCGTTGGGGGCGTCGTGGCTTGAGTCGCGAGTCGTGTCCTGGGTGGCGTCAGGTTGCACGCCACCCGCGACGCTGGCGCCGCCGGTCATGGTCCTCGCGCCGTTCACCCGATGCACGGTATCCGCATGCCCGGTCATACCCGGCTCGCGTACGTCGTCGAACGGTTCGATGCTGGTGGTGTCGCGGGTAGACTCGACGGCGCGCAGTGCGCCGTTCGACGCGCCTTCGGCGCTGGATCGACTGCTTCGCATGGATGGCTCCGCGCGCCGCATCACGCAGCGGCGCTTTCCTCACGATACGCTGTGTCGCGCAGCGGCTTCAGATGCGCGGCGAATTGTGCGGACGCCGCTGCCCACGAGAAGCGCTCGGCCCATGCGCGCGCATGCGACCGATCGATCTTCAGTGCCTCCAGACACGCTTCGCGCAGATCCTCGTGCATTGCACCGGCGCCGCCGTCGCCGAGCACGTCGATCGGGCCGGTGACCGGATAAGCGGCCACCGGCGTGCCGCATGCGAGCGCTTCGAGCAGCACGAGTCCGAACGTGTCGGTGCGGCTCGGAAACACGAAGACGTCGGCGGCCGCGTAGACCTTCGCGAGTTCGGCCTGCGACAGCACGCCCAGATAGTTGACCTGCGGATAGCGCGACTTCAGTTCGGCGAGCGCCGGACCTTCGCCCGCGACCCACTTCGAGCCGGGCAGGTCGAGCTGCAAGAATGCCTCGACGTTCTTCTCGACCGCCACGCGTCCCACGTACAGGAAGATCGGCCGCGCGGTGTTGAGCACCTTCGAGTCAATCGGACGGAAGATTTCGAGATCGACGCCGCGCGTCCACAGCACGACGTTCGTGAAGCCGAACTTCTCGAGGTCCTGCTTGACGACGGGGGTCGGCGCCATTACCGCGAGCGACGGCTTGTGGAACCAGTGCAGAAACCTGTAGGTCGCCGCGAGCGGGATGCGAAAGCGCGCCTGCACGTACTCGGGAAAGCGCGTGTGATACGCGGTCGTGAACGGCAGCTTGTGGTCGAGCGCATACGCGCGCGCGGCCATGCCCAGCGGACCTTCGGTCGCGATGTGCAACGCGTCGGGCGCGAAACGGCCGATGCGCTCGCGCAGCCGGCGGCGCGGCAGCAACGACAGGCGTATCTCCGGGTAAGTCGGGCACGGGATGGTGCGGAATTCGAGCGGAGTCAGCAGATCGACCTGATGGCCGAGCGCGGTAAGTTCGCGCCGGGTGTTCTTCAGCGTGCGTACGACACCGTTGACCTGCGGCTCCCATGCGTCGGTGACGATCATGATCTTCATCGCGTTGTTCATCGCTGCGGGCCCTGTGGAAGTGGAGAGTGGAAGTGCTCAGGCAGTGGCGCGGGCTTTTTGCGTGCCCGCCTGGGGCGCGCGCAGCGCAGTCCAGAAGATCACCTTGAGCTCGCCTTCATAAGTCTCGACGAGCGCCGACAGGCTCTCGACCCAATCGCCATCGTTGCAATAGAGCACGCCATCGATCTCGCGCATCTCGGCCTTGTGGATGTGGCCGCAGACGACGCCGTCGCAGCCGCGGCGACGCGCTTCGTCGGTCATTACGCGTTCGAACGACGAGATGAAGTTGACCGCGTTCTTGACCTGATGCTTCAGGTATTGCGACAGCGACCAGTACGGAAATCCGAGCTTGCTGCGAATGCGGTTGAACCAGCGGTTCAGCACGAGGATCATCGTGTACAGCGTGTCGCCGAGATAGGCGAGCCATTTCGCGTGCTGGATCACGCCGTCGAACAGATCGCCGTGCACGATCCACAGTCGCTTGCCGGCGAGCGTCGTGTGGAACGCTTCGCCGCGTACGTGGATGTCGCCGAACGCGAGGTCGCAGAACTGGCGCGCGGCTTCGTCGTGATTGCCGGGCACGTAGATGACCTGAGTGCCTTTGCGCGCTTTGCGCAGCACTTTCTGCACGACGTCGTTGTGCGCCTGCGGCCAGTACCAGCCTTTCTTCAACTGCCAGCCGTCGATGATGTCGCCGACGAGGTACAGGTACTCCGATTCGTTGTGGCGCAGGAAGTCGAGCAGATATCCCGCCTGGCAGCCGCTCGAGCCGAGATGGATATCCGAGAGCCAGATCGTGCGATAGCGATGCGGATCGTCGTGGCCGTCATCGGGATGATCGGCGCGGGCATCGAGTGATGGCGTCGCGGGCAGCGGTAGGCCGTGTTGAGTAGAACCCGGAGCGGGCCGGAACGCGACGGGGTCGACGCTCGGTCCGGTTTGACGAAACAGGGAAGTCGCGGACGTATTGGGGTCCATGGCTCACGCGTCGAGTGGCGGTGCCCGTATTGGGCCGGGTGCGCGTGACTGCGGCGTGACAGTCATGAGAAGTTCTTATTACGGAGGGGCCTTGGCGGGGCCTGTTTTTTCGTTGTTCTGGCTTTGTTGGCCTTTCCTTGTTGTCTTATCGGTCTATTAGCGTTGCCCCTGTGCGGGGCGGCACCTACTTTCTTTGCTGCTGCAAAGAAAGTAGGCAAAGAAGACAGCTCAAACCGCAAACTTTTAAGCGGGTCCCCTTGCTTGGAGGGGGTAGTGGTGCATCTGGAATCCGGGCCCCCGCACATTCCCCCGTTCGTGACAAAGCCATCATCCCTCCCGCTCCGCACTGCGTGCGTCGCGGACGGGTCTGCCAGGGAAACCAATGGTTTTGCCCGCTCAGCGGGGACCCTCGGCTGCGCCTCGGCGACGCGCCGAAACGACCAGTGGTTTTTGAGCGGGGATTCGGCGCGCGTAGCGCCGCCGGAAGAATGACTGCCTTGTCACTAGCGCGGAATGTGCGGGAGCACGGATTCCAGATGCACCACTACCTCACGCGGACCGAGGGACCCGCTTAAGAGTTGGCGGTTTGAGCTGTCTTCTTTGCCTACTTTCTTTGCAGCAGCAAAGAAAGTAGGTGCCGCCCCGCACAGGGGCAACGCTAATAGACCGATAAGTCAGCAAGGAAAGGCCAACACCGCACGAACAAAGGCAAAAAAGGCCTCCCCCGCCCAAGGAGAGCAACGCATTCGGCCCATCCCCACGCGCGCTAGCGCCCAACCGCTACCACCCGCGTCCCCGCGAACCGATCATGCAAAAACTGCCGCTGCGGATCAAAACGCCCACTCGCGGCCCACACCACGAACCAGACGCCCGCAATAACAAGCGTCTGCGGCACCCGCAACCCAAGAAGTGGATGCAACGCCAGCGGCGGCAAAAACCACAACCAGGCGAACACATACCGCGCAACCGCCCGCCCAACCGAAACCGGCGCGCCATCAGCGCCAACAACCCGTAATCGCCAGGTTTTCATCGGCAGCGTCTGGCCGCCGTGCGTCCAGAACCAGACGAAGTACACGCCAACCACGAGGCCGATCCAGCCGGCGAGCAGGTTGTGATGCGCGAGCCCGTTACGCTGCTGCGTCAGCGTGCTGAACAGATAGCCGGCGACAAACACGACGCCGAACAGAATGACCGCTTCGTAGAGCAATGCGGCGAGCCGTCGCCGGACGGTGGGCGCCCTGCCGCCGGGTGCGGCGGCAGGCAGGGTGGGGGTGGCGAGCGGCTGGGACACGTAATGGGTTCGGGGTCGGAATCAGGAGCCGTGGAAGATTGCCGGCGCTTCGGCAGGCGACACGGGCACCGGCGTCGCCGGTACGAAGCTGCCCGCCGCCGGAATCGCAGGCGTTGCCGGCAGCGAGGCCGCGGCCGGCGCGGAGGCAGCCGGCGCGGCGCTCGCCGCCGCGGCAGCACTGGCGCCGTGCTCGCGCGCATTCACGAACCGGTCGATGCCCTTGATCTCGTTGCGAGCCGATGGCGGCGCGCTGACGACGCTGGGGCGACGTTTGTGTTCGCTCGCGGCGAGCCGCTCCTTCGTTTCTTCGGGCAGTTGTTGGTACGCTTTCCACGCCTTCTGGCGCGCTTCGCGCGGCAACTCCTTCGAAACCTGGTAGTTTTCGCGCGCGACGCGGCGCTGATCGGGCGTCATGCGCACCCATTCACTCATGCGCTCTTGCAGACGCTTTTGCGCATCCGGCGACATCTTTGCGTATCGCGACGCAATCTTGATCCACTTTCGCTTGCGTTCGTCGCTAAACGAATCCCATTGCGATGCGAATGGGGCCAGCGCGGCGTGGTCGGCGGCGCTCAGGCGTGACCACGCGAGGGGGCTATTGCTGCCCGGCAGGCTGGGCAATTCGACGGAAAGTGCGGGGGCGGGCGCGGGCGCGGCGACGTTGACGCCGGGCGACGGATTGCCCGCCGACGATGGGCTCGGGTGAAAGCGCGGATAGGTCGCGACAAACGACACCAGGGCCGCGATCGTGCATCCGAAAACAACGGCCAGGCCGCGCTTGTAACTCACCCGAGGAACCTCCCGCTCAGTGGGCGCGTGAAAGATACGCGTTGAAGCCGTGGTCGAGATAGGCATTGAGCGGCAGGTCGTCGCTTAGCATGGCGGCATCGATATCGGCAAGTTCGGCGGTGCGCTGGTGATCTTCCCAGTAGGCGATGCCGATCAGGCTCACGACCAGCGCGGCCAGCGGCCACGCGAGCGCGAAGCGGCGCAGAGGCCAGCGGCGGCGCGGCTCGAAGCCTCCCTGCGGTAGCCCCGCTATCCCGGCCGGCATGCCGGCGAACGCAGGCACGAACACCGGCGCGCTGACGGCTTCGGGCTTTTTGCGCGCCAACGCGGCACGACGTGCGGCAGCGAGCCGGTCGACGGTGGCGGGAGGGAGGCTGGCGGTGTTTTCGTCAAGCGCGCGGCGCAGTTGACGCGCAAACTCGAGTTCTGTGTTTTCAAGGGAGCTCATAGCGTGATTCCTTTCGCCTTGAGCGCTTGCGCCAGCGTGTGAGTGGCCCGGGAGCAGTGCGTTTTCACGCTGCCTTCGGAGCAGCCCATTGCGGCGGCAGTCTCGGCGACATCCATATCCTCCCAATAACGCATGAGAAACGCCTCCCGTTGACGCGCCGGTAATTTCTGGATCTCGTTGTCGATCGACTGCAGGACCTGCTCTCGTTCGAGCTTCTGTTCGTTGCTCTCGGCGCCAGCCGAACCCGCCTCGGCCTCGAAGGTTTCCAGCGGATCGAACTCGTCGTCGTCGGCATTGCCGAGCGACGAGAATAGACTAACCCAAGTGTTGCGTACTTTGGCACGGCGGAAGTAGTCGTGCGTCGCATTCTGCAGAATACGCTGAAACAGCAGCGGTAGCTCGGCCGCCGGACGGTCGCCGTATTTCTCGGCGAGCTTGATCATCGCGTCTTGCACGATGTCGAGGGACGCATCGTCGTCCCGCACGGCGTAGACCGTCTGCTTGAATGCGCGCCTTTCGACGCCCGCCAGAAAATCGGCGAGTTCCTTGTCTGATGCCATCCGGTTGGGGTCGGCGCAGCAAGCGTGCGCGTAATCGGTCGAAAAATGTCGTAAAACTCGCGGATGCTAACAAACTTTTGCTCCGATAGGGGTGAAACGTGCTCAAGCTTGCATTTACATGACGGTCGTCATTCCGTCCGATCGCGCGCTCCTACGCGCGAGCCAATGGCAATATTTTCTTGACCGCGAGCGCGTCAGAAGCTATCGTCGCTGGTTCGCAACATAAGTGAGTTGTCTCAATTGAGGTGTGGCCCAAGAAGCCCGCCTGTCAACTGGACGCGCCGCTTGAACCCGAGCCACAAGCCCGGCAGAGAGCACCCGATCAATTTTTTGCCGAAAATTCGAAAGGTGAATCAATGAATATGCCCAGCGCGGAATTCTCCACGTCGGATACGACCCCCCCACACGAAGCAGACTCTATCGGCGCCACCGTGCTCATGAAGGCACTGGCCGACGAAGACGTCGAGTTCATCTGGGGCTATCCCGGCGGCTCGGTACTCTACATTTACGACGAGCTGTACAAGCAGGACAAGTTCCAGCATGTGCTCGTGCGCCACGAGCAGGCCGCCGTGCATGCCGCGGACGCCTACGCGCGCTCCACCGGCAAGGTCGGCGTGTGTCTCGTGACCTCCGGCCCCGGCGTCACCAACGCGGTGACCGGCATCGCGACCGCCTATATGGATTCGATCCCGTTGGTCGTGATCAGCGGCCAGGTGCCGACTGCCGCGATCGGTCAGGATGCATTCCAGGAATGCGACACGGTCGGCATCACGCGTCCGTGCGTGAAGCACAACTTCCTCGTGAAGGACGTGCGCGATCTCGCCGCCACCGTCAAGAAAGCTTTCTACATCGCCCGTACCGGCCGTCCCGGCCCAGTGCTGATCGACATTCCGAAGGACGTGTCGAAGACGCCGTGCCAATACGAGCCGATCAAGAGCGTTTCGCTGCGCTCATACAACCCGGTCACGAAGGGCCACTCCGGTCAGATCCGCAAGGCGGTGTCGCTGCTGCTGTCGGCGAAGCGTCCGTATATCTACACCGGCGGCGGCATCGTGCTCGCGGATGCGTCGCGTGAATTGAACCAGTTCGCCGATCTGCTCGGCTATCCGGTCACCAATACGCTAATGGGTCTGGGCGGCTACCGCTCGAGCGACAAGAAATTCCTCGGCATGCTCGGCATGCACGGCACGTACGAAGCCAATATGGCGATGCAGCACTGCGACGTGCTGATCGCGATCGGCGCGCGCTTCGACGACCGCGTGATCGGCGATCCGAACCACTTCGCGTCGCGGCCGCGCAAGATCATCCATATCGACATCGATCCCTCTTCCATTTCCAAGCGCGTCAAGGTCGACATTCCGATCGTCGGCGACGTGAAGGAAGTGCTGAAGGAACTGATCGAGCAGTTGCAGACGGCCGAGCATGGCCCCGACGCCGCGGCGCTCGCCGACTGGTGGAAGGACATCGACGGCTGGCGCGCGAAAGATTGCCTGAAGTTCGACCGCAAGAGCGACATCATCAAGCCGCAGTACGTGGTCGAAAAGGCGTGGGAGCTGACCGACGGCAACGCGTTCGTGTGCTCCGACGTGGGCCAGCACCAGATGTGGGCCGCGCAGTTCTACAAGTTCAACAAGCCGCGTCGCTGGATCAATTCCGGTGGCCTCGGCACGATGGGCTTCGGCTTACCGGCCGCGATGGGCGTGAAGATGGCCCATCCGGACGACGACGTGCTGTGCATCACGGGCGAAGGCTCGATCCAGATGTGCATCCAGGAGCTGTCGACCTGCAAGCAGTACGACCTGCCGATCAAGATTATTTCGCTGAATAACCGCTATCTGGGCATGGTGCGCCAGTGGCAGCAGATCGAATACAGCAAACGCTATTCGCATTCGTACATGGATGCGCTGCCGGACTTCGTGAAGCTCGCCGAAGCGTACGGACACGTGGGCATGCGCATCGAGCGCACGGCCGATGTGGAACCGGCGCTGAAGGAAGCGCTGCGCCTGAAGGATCGCACGGTGTTTCTCGACTTCCAGACCGATCCGACCGAAAACGTCTGGCCGATGGTTCAGGCCGGCAAGGGCATCACCGAGATGCTCATGGGTTCGGAAGATCTTTAAACGACGGGGCGTCTGGATAACTCCAGCGCCGGCTTCGTGATGCGCGCCTTCAAAAAAGGCGAGGGCAGACGAAGCGGCGCCGCTCCGCTCGCAGACATCGACACATCATCTGGAAGAAGCGAAACATGAGACACATCATTTCCGTCCTGCTGGAAAACGAACCAGGCGCGCTGTCGCGCGTGGTGGGTCTGTTCTCCGCACGCGGCTACAACATTGAAACCTTGACGGTGGCTCCGACCGAAGACCGTTCGCTGTCGCGCATGACCATCGTCTC
Organism: Paraburkholderia sp. 35.1; assembly: GCF_050436525.1. NCBI lineage: Bacteria > Pseudomonadati > Pseudomonadota > Betaproteobacteria > Burkholderiales > Burkholderiaceae > Paraburkholderia > Paraburkholderia sp. 35.1. The sequence goes on from NZ_JBNDMJ010000003.1 coordinate 3,000,437, forward strand.
CGTTGGCTCGGACGACGTGATCGAACAGATCACGAAGCATCTGAACCGCCTGATCGAGGTGGTGAAAGTGGTCGACCTTACCGAGGGCGCCCACATCGAACGCGAGCTGATGCTGATCAAGGTGAGGGCGGTCGGCAAGGAACGTGAGGAGATGAAGCGGATGGCGGACATTTTCCGCGGCCGCATCATCGACGTCACCGAAAAGACCTACACGATCGAATTGACGGGGGCGAGCGACAAGCTCGACGCCTTCATCGAGGGGCTCGATTCCACGGCGATTCTCGAGACGGTCCGCACGGGCAGCTCGGGCATCGGTCGAGGCGAGCGCATTCTGAAGGTCTGACGTCGCGTTTCGCAAGGCCGGGCAACGCGGTATCGCCCGGCTGGCAATAACAACATTCGCAGTACCCGAATTTCTCTGAATCATCGAATCTAGCCAAGGAACCGACATGAAAGTTTTCTACGACAAGGACGCCGATCTCTCCCTCATCAAGGGCAAGCAGGTCACCATCATCGGCTATGGCTCGCAAGGCCATGCGCACGCGCTGAACCTGAAGGAAAGCGGCGTGAACATCACGGTCGGTCTGCGCAAGGGCGGCGCATCGTGGAGCAAGGCTGAAAACGCCGGCCTGCAAGTCAAGGAAGTCGCGGAAGCGGTGAAGGGCGCGGACGTCGTCATGATGCTGCTGCCGGACGAGCAGATCGCCGACGTGTACGCGAAGGAAGTCCACGCGAACATCAAGCAGGGCGCAGCGCTCGCGTTCGCGCACGGCTTCAACGTTCACTACGGCCAGGTGATCCCGCGTGCCGACCTCGACGTCATCATGATCGCGCCGAAGGCGCCGGGCCACACGGTTCGCGGCACCTACTCCCAAGGTGGCGGCGTGCCGCACCTGATCGCGGTTGCGCAGGACAAGTCGGGCGCGGCGCGCGACATCGCGCTGTCGTACGCAGCGGCTAACGGCGGCGGCCGGGCCGGCATCATCGAAACGAACTTCCGCGAAGAAACCGAAACCGACCTGTTCGGCGAGCAGGCCGTGCTGTGCGGCGGTACCGTCGACCTGATCAAGGCCGGCTTCGAAACGCTGGTCGAAGCGGGTTACGCGCCGGAAATGGCGTACTTCGAGTGCCTGCACGAACTGAAGCTGATCGTCGACCTGATCTACGAAGGCGGCATCGCGAACATGAACTACTCGATCTCGAACAACGCCGAGTACGGCGAGTACGTGACGGGTCCGCGCATCGTGACCGCTGAAACGAAGAAGGCGATGAAGGCCGTGCTGACCGACATCCAGACCGGCGAATACGCGAAGAGCTTCATCATCGAGAACAAGGCTGGCGCACCGACGCTGCAATCGCGCCGCCGTCTGACGGCCGAGCACCAGATCGAGCAGGTTGGCTCGAAGCTGCGCGCGATGATGCCGTGGATCGCGAAGAACAAGCTCGTCGACCAGTCGAAGAACTAAGCGTCTCGACGTAACGAGGTCCGGCGCGGCGCTTCGGTGCGGCGGCCGGACCAGTCAAAAAGCCGTCCAAGGGTGCTGAACCCTGGGCGGCTTTTGCTATCCTACGGTTTTACAAAAACACAGAAGCCATCCATGAATTACCCTCATCCGATCATCGCGCGAGAAGGCTGGCCGTTCATCGCCATCGCGGCCGTCGTTGCATTACTGGTTCACGCCTTCGGGGGGTTCGGCTTTGCGTGGCTCTTCTGGCTGATCCTGATCTTCATCGTGCAGTTTTTCCGCGACCCGGCGCGTCCGATTCCGACGCAGGCCAACGCGGTGCTGTGTCCTGCCGACGGTCGTATCGTCGCGGTAGAAACCGCGCATGATCCTTATGCGAATCGCGAAGCGCTGAAGATCAGCGTGTTCATGAACGTATTCAACGTGCACTCGCAGCGCTCGCCCGTCGACGGTGCGATCTCGAAAGTCGAATACTTTCCTGGCGCCTATCTGAACGCGGCGGTCGATAAAGCCTCGCTCGAAAACGAGCGCAACGCGGTCGTGATCGAAATGGCCGGCGGCCAGACGGTCACGTCGGTGCAGATTGCCGGGCTGATCGCGCGGCGGATTCTTTGCTACGTCCGTGCAGGCGAGCCGCTGACCCGCGGCCAGCGTTACGGATTCATCCGCTTCGGTTCGCGCGTCGACGTGTATTTGCCGGTGGGCAGCCGTCCGCGCGTGTCGATCGGCGAGAAGGTGTCGGCGTCGTCCACAATCCTCGCCGAGCTGTAAAGCGGCATACAGGAGGTTGTCCGAATGGCCGCATTCAAACCGCGTCGACCCCGCAGCAGTGGACCGCTGCCGCGGCCGTTTCGTCGCAACAAGCCGCCGGTGGTCACGGAGTCGCCGGTCGCCGACAGCCGGCGCGCGCAGCGTCAGCAGTTCCTCAGAAAACGCGGCATCTACCTGCTGCCGAACGCATTCACCACGGCCGCGCTGTTCTGCGGCTTCTTCGCCGTCGTGCAGGCGATGAACGTGCGCTTCGAGATCGCGGCGATCGCGATCTTCGTCGCGATGGTGCTCGATGGCATGGACGGTCGCGTCGCGCGCATGACGCATACGCAAAGCGCGTTCGGCGAGCAGTTCGACAGCCTGTCGGACATGGTGTCGTTCGGTGTTGCGCCCGCGCTCGTGATGTACGAATGGATCCTGAAGGACCTCGGCCGGTGGGGCTGGCTCGCGGCGTTCGTCTATTGTTCCGGCGCGGCGCTACGGCTCGCGCGTTTCAACACGAATATCGGCGTGGTCGACAAGCGTTTTTTCCAGGGCATGCCGAGCCCGGCCGCGGCGGCACTGATCGCCGGTTTCGTGTGGCTCGCCACCGACAACCGCGTGCCGCTGAAGCTCGTCTGGCTGCCGTGGGTCGCCTTCGTGCTGACCATCTACGCGGGCGTGACGATGGTGTCGAACGCGCCGTTCTATAGCGGCAAGGCGCTCGACGTACGGCATCGCGTGCCGTTCGGCGTGATCCTGCTGGTGGTGGTCGCCTTCGTGCTCGTGTCGTCCGACCCGCCGTTGATGCTGTTCGGCCTGTTCGTGCTGTACGGTCTGTCCGGCTACGTGTTCTGGGCGTATCAGGCGGTGCGCGGCCGGGCCAATCCGGCGCGTTCGATGTCGCACGACCGTTGAGGATTTGAACCGCGCTGCATCGCAGCGACGTACGAAAAACGGCAGCCTGCAGGCTGCCGTTTTTCGTTGGTTGGTGCCGTTACGCGGTCGCTTCGGACAGCGCCGCAGGCCGCCCCGGCGCGCATTGCGCGGTGGCTGGAATGCCGCTATAGTCGTCGGATCAGTGCGTGGGCGTGGCCGATTTTGCCGGGTCGGCGAGGCCGTTCGCTGCGCCGCGCCATCATGCTTCGTTCACGCCCTTATGCGGTTTTGCGTCCCATCCGCACCGGCCGCGATCATCGTGATCGCCCTACCTTGCCAGCGGCGGCGCTCATCGTCCCATTCCAAAACCAAGTCCCACATCTGAACGACTCCCGAGGAGGCCCGACATGTCCGACAAACTGATCATTTTCGACACCACGCTGCGTGACGGCGAGCAATCGCCCGGCGCGTCGATGACGAAGGAAGAGAAGATCCGCATCGCCCGGCAACTCGAACGGATGAAAGTCGACGTGATCGAAGCGGGCTTCGCGGCCAGCTCGAACGGCGACTTCGACGCGATCCATACGATCGCCGGCCTCGTGAAGGACAGCACGATCTGCTCGCTTGCGCGCGCGAACGACAAGGACATACAGAAGGCCGCCGACGCACTGAAGCCGGCCGATCATTTCCGCATCCACACGTTCATCGCAACGTCGCCACTGCACATGGAGAAGAAGCTGCGGATGACGCCCGAGCAGGTATTCGAGCAGGCCAGGCTTGCGGTGCGTTTCGCGCGCAAGTTCACCGACGACGTCGAATTCTCGCCGGAAGACGGCAGCCGCTCGGATTTGGACTTCCTGTGCCGTGTGCTGGAAGCGGTGATCGCCGAAGGCGCGACCACGATCAACATCGCGGACACCGTCGGCTACGGCGTGCCGGAACTCTATGGCCAACTCGTGAAGACGCTGCGCGAGCGCATTCCCAACTCGCACAAGGCGGTGTTCTCCGTGCATTGCCACAATGACCTCGGCATGGCGGTCGCGAATTCGCTCGCCGGCGTGCAGATTGGCGGCGCGCGCCAGGTCGAATGCACGATCAACGGGCTCGGCGAGCGCGCGGGCAATACGTCGCTCGAAGAAATCGTCATGGCGGTGAAGACCCGCAAGGATTACTTCGGACTCGACGTCGGCCTCGACACGACTCAGATCGTGCCGGCCTCGAAGCTCGTGTCGCAGATCACTGGCTTCGTCGTGCAGCCGAACAAGGCCGTGGTCGGCGCGAACGCTTTCGCGCACGCGTCGGGCATCCATCAGGATGGCGTGCTGAAGGCGCGCGATACTTACGAAATCATGCGCGCGGAAGACGTGGGTTGGGCCGCGAACAAGATCGTGCTCGGCAAGCTGTCGGGCCGCAATGCGTTCAAACAGCGTCTGCAGGAGCTTGGCATCGCGCTCGACAGCGAAGCCGAACTGAACACCGCGTTCGCGCGCTTCAAGGAACTCGCCGATCGCAAGGCGGAGATCTTCGACGAAGACATCATCGCCATCGTCAACGAGGAATCGGCGGAAGCGCACGAGAAGGAGCACTACAAGTTTCTGTCGATGTCGCAGCATTCCGAAACCGGCGAGCAGCCGCACGCGAAGGTCGTGTTCTCGGTAGAGGGTAAAGAGATCACCGGCGAAGCGCGCGGCAACGGACCGGTCGACGCCACCCTCAACGCGATCGAAACGGAAGTGGGCAGCGGCTCCGAACTGCTGCTGTACTCGGTCAACGCGATCACGACCGGCACGCAGGCGCAGGGCGAAGTGACCGTGCGGTTGTCGAAGAGCGGGCGCATCGTCAACGGCACGGGCACTGATCCGGATATCGTCGCGGCATCCGCGAAGGCATATTTTTCGGCGCTCAACAAGCTGTATTCGAATGCGGACAAGGTGAATCCGCAGCGCTCGGAGTAACGCGAGCATGGCGCGCCGGTAGCGCGCGATCGCTTGTGTGGATCGGAGGAGAAGCCCCGTGGTGCTCGGCACACGGGGCTTTTTTCTGCCGTCATCGCGCAGCTGCGGTGGCGCGATATGACGAAACTAGTCCGCCGTCGTGCGCCGCAGCGACCAGCCGCGCGTTGCGCGGGCCTGCTCGCGGACTTGAAATCTGACGTCGACGGTAATCCCACGGCGAGGCGCATCGGCGACGAACGCGTCCAGCAGTTCGCGCACGTCGTGGTCGACGAAATCGGCGCGTGTCGCATCGACGATGACGGTGGCGCCATCCGGAATCTGCTGCAGATAGTGCTTGAGCGGCACCTTACCGAGAAACGATACGTCCTTGCGAAACGACAGCAGGTAGTGATCGCCATGCTGCGCGAGCACGATCGGGCCGCGCAGGTTTGCGTACAGCGCGAACAGCATGCTGCATAGGATGCCGAGCACGATACCGATCAGCAGATCGGTGACGAGCACACCGACGACTGTGACGATAAATGGTGCGAACGGCGCGAATCCCTGCCGCGCGAGCCCGGCGAACAACGACGGCTTGGCGAGTTTGAACCCGGTGAAGATCAGGATCGCGGCAAGGCAGGCGAGCGGGATCAGGTTGATCACGCTCGTGAGCGCGAACACGCTGACGAGAAGCAACACGCCGTGAACGATCGCCGAGAGTCGGCTTTTTGCGCCGGCATGGACGTTCGCGGAGCTGCGCACGATCACCGCGGTGATCGGCAGGCCGCCGATCGCACCCGCGATCAGATTGCCCACGCCCTGCGCCTTCAGCTCGCGATCGGGAGGCGCGCGGCGGCGCTCCGGATCGATCTGTTCGACCGCTTCGAGGCTCAGTAGCGTTTCGAGACTTGCGAGGATGGCGATCGTGATCGCAACGCGCCATATGTCGGGATTGACGAGCTGGGCGAACCGTGGGCCGAAGTCGGCCGACGCGAGCACGGCCTGCAGTGCCGCGAACGATTCCAGCGACGGCAACGCGACCCGCCCTTCGGCGGGCGGTGCCAACGATGGCGCGACGAGATTGAGGGCGAGCGTCGCGCCGATGCCGAGCAGCACCACCGCGAGCGGCGCGGGCATGATGCGCACGACAGCGAAGCGGCGCAGCGCGCGCGTTTCCCAGCCGGCGAGGATCGCGAGCGACAGCAGTGTGATCAGCACGGCGGTCAGTGAGATTGGGCCGAGCGGCGTTGCGACCGCCGCCGCCGACTGGCCGGAGTCGGCGGTGCCGGACAGCCCCAGCGCAACGGGAAACTGCTTGAGGATCAACAGCACGCCGATTGCCGCGAGCATCCCCTTGATCACCGGCGACGGCACGTAGGCGGCGAACCGGCCGGCCTTGAGCATGCCGAAGCCGAACTGGATGACGCCCGACAGCAGTACGGCCAGCAGGAAAGCGGAAAAGCCGCCAAGCCGTGCGATGCCGTCGACGACGATCACGACGAGGCCCGCGGCCGGGCCGCTCACGCTCAGACGCGAGCCGCTCAGCGCGGCAACCACGAGCCCGCCAATGATGCCGGACACCAGTCCGGCAAACGGGTCGACGCCCGATGCGTGAGCAATGCCGAGGCAAAGCGGCAGGGCCACCAGAAAAACGGCCGTTCCGGCGAGCACGTCGCTCTGGAGCGCGGAGAAAGAGGTTTGATTGTCCATGGTGTCGAAGAGCGAGAGGTGGGACGATGGGCGACGAACAGGTATGGCCCGATGACGATTCCGCTGTCGGCTCCGTCCGCGGTTCGAATGGGACGGGCGACGCGCTTCGCTAGGCCGCGCTGTGCGCCGCGGTCGTGCAGGTCATCGCGTCGTCGGCGGTATAGCCGGAGGTGAGAACCTTGATGCGCCCGTCGTCGAGCGCAAAGATCCAGCCGTGCACGAGCGGCGCCGGCTCAGCCTCGTGCACGATCGGGCTCGCCCGTAGCTGCCGCACCTGTTCGAGCACGTTCAGCTCGGCGAGGCGATTGACGCGATCCGGCTCGGTCGCTGCGCCGTCCAGCTCCGAGTGATGCGTTTTGGCGAGTGCGCAGAGCGGCGCGATACGGCGGTTCACATGGGGCAGCGCGGGGTCCGGCGGCAGCAGCGCGGCGCGCACGCCGCCGCAGCCATAGTGGCCGCAGACGATCACATGGCCGACCTTGAGCACCCGCACCGCGTATTCAAGGACGCTCGCGACGTTATCGTCGCCGGGATGAAACAGGTTGGCGATGTTGCGATGGACGAACAGATCGCCGGGCTCGCAATGCGTGATCGTTTCGGCGGGCACGCGGCTGTCCGCGCAGCCGATCCAAAGAATGTGTGGATTCTGTCCGCGCATCAGGTCGCGAAAAAATGCCGGATTACGCGTCGCGGTTTCATGGGCCCACGCGACGTTGGCGACCAGCAGGTGTTTGGGTCGGTTCATCGTAGCAACTCCGTATGAGAGGCAATTGACCTGGCACCGGACCGAAACCGCGTCTGCACGTGATTGCGAGCCGGTGCTCGAACGGCGTTTACAATAACCTTTCTTTCGCAAAATTGTGGACGTAAACAGGATAAAATTCTGTTTTATGCTTAAACAATAAAAAAGCCGCCTATCGAAGGCGGCTTTTTTGAGATTTGGTGCTTCTTCCGAAGAGGGTGCTCAGTGCTCAGAACAGGTTGCGGCGGTCGGGGTCGTGCAGCGGGTCGGGGGTCTTCTGCGTGAGGCGCAAGATGCCCTGGTCATCGAAGTAGAAGTTGTACATCATGTACCAGACGTTGTCTTCGAGATAGCGATAGGTCCAGACTTCGCGCCTCATCAGCGGGAAGTACGACGTTTCGACCGGGCGGCCGAAGTTCACCAGCACGTCGCCGCGTGTCCATTTGCCGATCTCGGCGCGGTAGAACTCGTTGGGCTGCAGCACCTGGCGCATGTTGATGATCTTGCCGGCTGCGTTGATGTCGGCGGCGGTGGTGGTTTCGCCCATCGGTTGGGTCGGCCACATCAGACGCTTGCCGCCGTCGGGCAGATCATAGGTTTCGCGCGGCGGACCGAGACGCGCGATGACCGTCGATGCGTCCGCTCCCGGTTGATACTGCTGCCACGGCTGGGCGCAGCCGGCGAGCGCGAGCACGCTCAGGCAAACGAGCGCGGCGCGGCGCAGACTGGCGCCGGCCGGGGCTGTGATAGCAGCGGCCGTGGGGTGGTGGCGGTTCGGCATGTATTCCTCCGATGGCGTTTGAATAGCGGTTCTTATCATCGAAACGCACCATTTTGACACGCGCTGTGGCGAAAGAACGGCGTTGCTTGCACGTGCGTCGCCATCAAACGGTAACGGATGCGCCGGCTTGCCTATTCCGTGCGCGTCATCCTATGATCCGCGCTTCGAAGATTCAGGCGGGACGACCATGACGGCGATGTGGCGAGGGGCGGCGGCGGTTGCGCTGATGGCGATTTCGATGGCGGTGGCGGGAGTTGGCGTGGCTGAGGCGGCGAATCCGGCCTCGACGGGCGCGAGTCAGGCGTCCGCGCAGGAGACCGTTCCGCCCACCGGCAAGCCGGGGAGCCGCGCGGCCACGCTGGCGGCAAGCCCGGCCGGTAATCACGCAAGCAAGTTCGCCAGCCTGCCGGCCGGCAAACTCACCGGCACGCCAATCCAGCTCGCGCTGATCGAAGGCATGTCCGGCCCGTTCGCGAACGCGGGCGCGGCAGTCGAGCGCAATCTGCGTTTCGGTGTCGAGCAGGTCAACGCGCACGGCGGCGTGGAACTCGCGGACGGCGCGCATCCGTTCGAACTCGTCGTGCTCGACAGCAAGGGCAGCACGGAGGAAGCGCTGACGCAATTGCGCGCGGCCGCGGATCGCCATATCGGCTACATTCTGCAGGGCAATAGCTCGGCGGTCGCCGCGGCGCTGATCGGCGCGATCGAGAAGCAGAACAGCCGCGAGCCGGACAACCGCGAACTGTTCCTCAACTACTCCGCCGACGACCCCGCGCTCACCAACGCGGACTGCAGCTTCTGGCACTTCCGCTTCGACGCGCACGCCGGCATGCGGATGGCCGCGCTCGCCGACGTGATCGAGCGCGACAAGGCGGTGAAAAAGGTGTACCTGCTGAACCAGGATTACAGCTTCGGACACGACGTGAGCAGCCTTGCGCGTTCGACGCTCGCGGCGAAGCGTCCCGACATCGCGGTGGTCGGCGACGAATTTCACCCGATCGGCCGCGTGAAGGATTTCGCGCCGTACATCGCGAAGATCCGCGCGAGCGGCGCGGACGCCGTGATCACCGGCAACTGGGGCAACGACCTGACGCTGCTCGTGAAGGCGGCGCGCGAGCAGGGCCTCGACACGAAGTTCTACACGTTCTACGGCAACAGCCTCGGCGCGCCGGCCGCGCTTGGCGACGCGGGCGTGGGTCACGTGATCGCGGTGGCCGAGTGGCATCCGAATGTCGGTGGCGCGGCCTCCGACGCGTGGTACGCGGCGTTCCGCGCGCGCTTTCCGGCCGCCCAGGACGACTATCCGGTGCTGCGCATGCCACTGATGATCGAAACGCTCGCCGCCGCGATGAGCCGCGCCGGCAGCGCCGCTCCGACGGCGGTCGCGAAAGCGCTCGAGGGCATCCGCTTCGACAACGGTATTCACGCATCGTGGATGCGCGCCGATGACCATCAGCTGATCCAGCCCCTCTACGTGATGCAGATGGACAAAGCAGGCACACCCGGCGTGCATTTCGATAACGAAGGGTCGGGCTATGGCTTTCGCACGGTGCTGGCGATACCAGCCGAACGCACCCTATTGCCGACGGTCTGCCGGATGCGGCGCCCCTGAGCGCCCGCGAGCGACACTCAATCCGCCTTGCTGGCCCGGGGTTCGCGGCCGGAATCGGCTGTGCTACAATACGCCTCCCGTTGTTGGGCTGGGTTCAGTTAATTCAGCCACGAACGGGACTCAGTAAATTGTGAAACGGGTATCCCACGGCACGGCCTTTCTTCCGTGACCGCCTGTCCAGTTATCAAGGAAATTGACATGTCCGCAGTTGAAGCAAGCAAGAAGTCCGAAGTCGTCGCGCAATTCGCACGCGCAGCCAACGACACCGGCTCCCCCGAAGTTCAGGTCGCGCTGCTCACGACCCGTATCAACGAACTGACCTCCCACTTCAAGGAGCACACGAAGGATCACCACAGCCGCCGCGGTCTGCTGCGCATGGTGAGCCGCCGTCGCAAGTTGCTCGACTACCTGAAGGGTAAGGACGCGGATCGTTACCGCAGCCTGATCGAGAAGCTGGGTCTGCGTAAGTAATCGGCCAGTCGTTCAGCAAGATGCCTGTGTCAGTTTCGCTGATACAGGCATTTTGTTTTTGCGCGGCGCGCTGCGTGTAACGCGCACCGCCTGTGATCCGCGGCGTATGCCGGTTCGCGCGGCGTCTACGGGCAAGCGCAGTAGCAGTAGCAGAACAGCGGTAGAAGAAGCAGTAACAGGAAACAAGGCCGGGCTTCAGGGCAGAGTTTTGTGTCATTCCAGCGGTTCGCGCGCAGTCGCAGCACGTGGCTCTCTGGAATGGCATAGCACGACTCTTCCCATGCGGCGCCGGCCTGGCGTTGCCGCGCCGCTCCGGTCCGCGCGGCATTACGATGAGGAAAAGCAATGACTATGTTCAATAAGATCGTCAAAGAGTTTAAGTGGGGGCAGCACAACGTTCGCCTCGAAACCGGTGAAATCGCTCGCCAGGCGGGCGGCGCGGTGATCGTCGACGTCGAAGATACCGTGGTGCTCGCCACCGTGGTCGGCGCGAAGACCGCGAAGCCGGGCCAGGACTTCTTCCCCCTCACCGTCGATTACATCGAAAAGACTTACGCCGCCGGCAAGATCCCGGGTGGCTTCTTCCGTCGCGAAGGCCGTCCGTCGGAAGGCGAGACGCTGATCTCGCGCCTGATCGACCGTCCGCTGCGTCCGCTCTTCCCGGAAGGCTTCTACAACGAAGTGCAGGTCGTGATTCACGTGCTGTCGCTGAATCCGGAAATCCCCGCCGACATCCCTGCGCTGATCGGCGCCTCGGCGGCGCTCGCGGTGTCCGGTCTGCCGTTCAACGGCCCGGTCGGCGCGGCGCGCGTGGCCTACATCAACAACGAATACGTGCTGAACCCGACGCGTCCGCAGATGAAGGAATCGGCACTCGACCTCGTCGTCGCCGGCACGGAACGCGCGGTGCTGATGGTCGAATCGGAAGCGCAGCAATTGAGCGAAGAAGTGATGCTCGGCGCCGTCGTGTTCGGTCACGAGCAGATGCAGACCGCGATCGACGCGATCCACGAACTCGTCCGCGAAGGCGGCAAGCCCGAGTGGGACTGGCAGCCCGCCGCAAAGAACGAAGCGCTGATCGCACGCGTGACCGAACTCGCGCAGGCCGATCTGCTCGCCGCTTACCAGATCCGCGACAAGCAGGCTCGCTCGACCAAGCTGAAGGAAGTCTACGCGGCGACCTCGGCGAAGCTCGAGGAAGAAGCGGCAGCAGCGGGCACCGTGGCGGCCGACAAGGCGTCGGTCGGCAACGTGCTGTTCGACATCGAAGCGAAGATCGTCCGTACGCAGATCCTGAACGGCGAGCCGCGTATCGACGGCCGCGACACGCGCACCGTGCGCCCGATCGAAATCCGCACCGGCGTGCTGCCGCGTACCCACGGCTCGGCGCTGTTCACGCGCGGCGAGACGCAGGCGATGGTGGTCGCGACGCTCGGCACGAAGGGCGACGAGCAAAACATCGACGCGCTCGAAGGCGAGTACCGCGAACGCTTCATGCTCCACTACAACATGCCTCCGTTCGCGACGGGCGAAACGGGCCGCGTCGGTTCGCCGAAGCGCCGTGAAATCGGTCACGGCCGTCTCGCCAAGCGCGCGCTCGTCGCGTGCCTGCCGAGCGCCGACGAGTTCGGCTACTCGATCCGCGTCGTGTCGGAAATCACCGAGTCGAACGGATCGTCGTCGATGGCTTCGGTGTGCGGCGGCTGCCTCGCGCTGATGGACGCCGGCGTGCCGATGAAGGCGCACGTCGCCGGTATCGCGATGGGCCTGATCCTCGAAGGTAATCGCTTTGCGGTGCTGACCGACATTCTCGGTGACGAAGATCACCTCGGCGACATGGACTTCAAGGTCGCGGGTACGGAACAAGGCGTGACCGCGCTGCAGATGGACATCAAGATTCAGGGCATCACGAAGGAAATCATGCAGGTCGCGCTCGCGCAGGCGAAGGAAGGCCGCATGCACATCCTCGGCAAGATGACCTCGGCCGTGGCCGGCGCGAACACCCAACTGTCGGAGTTCGCACCGCGCATGATCACGATCAAGATCAACCCGGAAAAGATTCGCGACGTGATCGGCAAGGGCGGCTCGGTGATCCGCGCGCTCACCGAAGAAACCGGCACGACGATCGACATTTCGGATGACGGCGTCGTCACGATCGCGAGCACGAACAGCGAAGGCATGGCCGAAGCGAAGCGTCGTATCGAAGCGATCACGATGGAAGTCGAAGTGGGCCAGGTGTACGAAGGCACCGTGCTCAAGCTGCTCGACTTCGGCGCGATCGTGAACATCCTGCCGGGTAAGGATGGTCTGCTGCATATCTCCGAGATCGCGAACGAGCGCATCAAGGACATCAACGACTATCTGAAGGATGGCCAGCAAGTGAAGGTCAAGGTCATCCAGACGGACGAGAAGGGTCGTGTGCGTCTGTCGGCGAAGGCATTGCTGAACGACGCGCCGCAAGGCGAGCCGACGCCGCAGTAAGGCGGTAGCGGACAAACGGCCGGCCGTGTCATGCGCGCCGGCCGTTTTTCATGCAGGATGGATTGCCTTGCGCATTCGAATCGCAGCGCGGCGCTATGGCAGACGGCAGCAACGGGTATGTAACGCAATCCAATCTTGGAGTTGACGCAGATGAAAGCGATCGAAATCACTGAATTCGGTGCGCCGGAAGTCCTCAAGCTGGCGGAGCGTCCGACGCCGCAGCTCAAGGCTGGCGAGGTGCTGATCAAGGTGGCGGCATCCGGCATCAATCGTCCGGACGTGTTTCAGCGCAAGGGCGGCTATGCGCCGCCGCCGGGAGCGTCGGATCTGCCGGGGCTGGAGGTGGCGGGCGAGATCGTCGGCGGCACGATCGACGCGAAGAGCAACCCGTTTGGTCTGAAGATCGGCGATCGCGTGTGCGCGCTGCTCGCGGGCGGCGGCTACGCGGAATTTGCGGCCGCGCCGCTGCTGCAATGCCTGCCGGTGCCGACGGGGTTGTCGGATATCGAAGCGGCTTCGCTGCCCGAGACTTTTTTCACGGTGTGGAGCAACGTCTTCAATCGCGCGCAGCTCGGCCAGGGCGAGGGCGGTGCGAATGAAACGCTGCTCGTGCAGGGTGGTTCGAGCGGCATCGGCGTGACGGCGATCCAGATTGCGCACGCGCTCGGCTTCCGTGTGTTCGCGACCGCGGGTTCGGACGAAAAGTGCCGCGCGTGCGAAGCGCTCGGCGCCGAACGCGCGATCAACTACAGGACTGAAGATTTCGTCGAAGTCATCAAGTCGCTGACCAACGATCGTGGCGTCGACGTGATCCTCGACATGGTGGCAGGCAGCTACGTGCCGCGCGAATTGTCGGCTCTCGCCGACGGTGGCCGTATCGTACTAATTGCGCTGCTCGGCGGCGCGAAGGCGGAGCTGAACCTGAACGAAGTGTTGCGTCGTCGTCTGACGGTTACCGGTTCCACACTGCGACCACGGCCGATCGAGTTCAAGGCGCAGATCGCCGCGCAACTGAAGGAGCGCGTGTGGCCGCATCTCGAAGCTGGGCGCATCAAGCCGGTCGTGCATCGCGTGTTTCCGGCCGCCCAGGCCGCCGACGCGCATGCGCTGATGGAAAGCGGCACGCACGTCGGCAAGATCGTGTTGACGTGGGGTCAGGAGGCTTGACGTCATCGGTTTGACCCGATCCACCCCACGCAGTAAAATTGCGCGTTTTGCGCGCGCCGGATCAATCCGACGGGCGGGCCGCGAGCGCAGGAACAAACTGCAGCGAGGCGCGAGCGAAGTCCGCCGGCAGCAGGCCGGACTGGCAAGACAGGACAATACTAGACGATGTCGAATCAACAACGAGCCAAACTGGTAGTCGGTAACTGGAAGATGCATGGGCGGCTCGCCGCCAACGCCGCGTTGCTGCAGGCAGTGGCACAGGGCGCCAGTGAATTGCCGGCCGACGTGCGCGTCGGTGTGTGCGTGCCGAGCCTCTATCTCGGGCAGACTCAGTCGCTGCTCGAAGGCAGCCCGGTCGTGTGGGGCGTGCAGGACGTGTCCGCGTTCACGCATGGCGCCTATACCGGCGAAGTGGCTGCGCCGATGGTGACGGACTTCGGCGCCACGTTTGCGATCGTCGGGCACTCGGAGCGCCGCGCGTATCACCGCGAAAGCGCCGAACTGGTCGCGGTGAAAGCGCAGCGTGTGCTCGAGGCGGGTTTGACGCCGATCGTGTGCGTCGGCGAAACGCTCGAAGAACGCGAAGCGGGTTGCACCGAGCAGGTCGTCGGCGGTCAGCTCGACGAGGTGCTCGCGAAGCTGTCGGCTCAGAAAGCGGCTCGCCTCGTCGTCGCGTATGAGCCGGTGTGGGCAATTGGCACCGGCAAGAGCGCATCGGCGGCACAGGCGCAGGCCGTGCATGGGTTCCTGCGCGCACGTCTCGCGGCCAAGGGTGCGGCGGACGTGCCGTTGCTATACGGCGGCAGCGTTAAGCCGGACAACGCGGAAGAACTGTTCCGTCAGCTCGATATCGACGGCGGCCTGATCGGCGGCGCGTCGTTGAAAGATCAGGATTTCCTGGCGATCTGCAAGGCGGCCGCTGCGACCAGCGTGGCTGGTTAAGCTGGGCGTCTCGGCGAGGATGACTCCATTTCGCGCAACACACAGTGTGCGGCGCGGTTAAATAAAGACTCAGGTGAGTGTGATGCTGTATTTGAAAACATTGATTATCGTCGTTCAGTTGTTGTCGGCGTTCGGGGTCATCGGACTTGTGTTGCTGCAGCACGGCAAAGGTGCCGATATGGGCGCGGCTTTCGGCAGCGGCGCGTCGGGTAGCCTGTTCGGTGCGACGGGTTCGGCGAACTTCCTGTCGCGTACCACGGCAGTGCTCGCAGCGCTGTTCTTTGCCACGACACTGGCACTCACTTACCTTGGTGCGTATCACGTGAAGCCGTCGGCAGGCGTGCTGGGCGCGGCAGCTACTGCGCCGGTCGCGGCTTCGCCGGCTGCGGGCTCGGCCCCGGTGGCGGCAGCACCGGCTTCGCCTGCGTCGGTTCCGGCGACGGGCGTGCCGAAATAAATTTTCGGCGGACGTGGTCTTGTGCGTTGAACAATCTGCTTAAGCAAGTTACAATTCAAGTCTTGAAGCGATTCGCGGGTTTTGCAAGTTGTTTTCCCGGATTGCATATAGTGCCGACGTGGTGAAATTGGTAGACACGCTATCTTGAGGGGGTAGTGGCGAAAGCTGTGCGAGTTCGAGTCTCGCCGTCGGCACCAAATGTTATCTAAATGCCAGCCGTTTGCTTCGCTTCGGCTGGCATTTTCACTTCTGGCGTATCGCTGTACGGCTTACGTCATGCGCGTTGAGGAAGTGATTTCGCGTCAGGGGTGCTATGCTCCTGACGGCACTCAGAACCAACCGATTGAGGATTGTCTTGAACCTCGCAGCCTATTTCCCCGTTTTGCTGTTCCTTATTGTGGGCACCGGTTTAGGCGTAGCACTGGTCAGTATTGGCAAGCTCCTCGGTCCCAACAAGCCCGACACCGAGAAAAACGCACCGTACGAGTGCGGCTTCGAAGCATTCGAAGATGCGCGCATGAAATTCGACGTGCGCTACTACCTCGTCGCCATTCTCTTCATCATTTTCGACCTTGAGACCGCATTCCTGTTCCCGTGGGGCGTGGCGTTGCGTGACATCGGCTGGGCTGGTTTCACGGCAATGATGATTTTCCTGCTCGAGTTCCTGCTTGGCTTTGCCTACATCTGGAAGAAGGGCGGCCTCGACTGGGAATGATGGATTAATCGCCGGTTTGCGTGGGTGGCCAGGCTTGCCGCCCCGTCTGGAGTGGAAAGCAAATGAGTATCGAAGGGGTCTTGAAGGAAGGGTTTGTCACCACTACGGCGGACAAACTGATTAACTGGACGCGCACCGGCTCGCTGTGGCCGATGTCGTTCGGTCTTGCGTGCTGCGCGGTCGAGATGATGCATGCGGGCGCTGCCCGTTATGATCTCGACCGTTTCGGCGTGGTGTTTCGTCCGAGTCCGCGTCAGTCGGACGTGATGATCGTCGCCGGCACGCTGTGCAACAAGATGGCGCCCGCTCTGCGCAAGGTCTACGACCAGATGGCAGAGCCGCGGTGGGTGATCTCGATGGGCTCATGTGCGAACGGCGGCGGCTATTACCACTACTCGTACTCGGTGGTGCGCGGCTGCGACCGGATCGTCCCGGTCGACGTGTACGTGCCGGGTTGTCCGCCCACGGCGGAAGCGCTGGTATACGGCGTGATCCAGCTGCAAGCCAAGATTCGCCGCACTAACACCATCGCCCGTCAATAAGGCCAACGCCTCCCCACAATATGGCAAGCAAACTCGAGACCCTGAAAGCGAACCTCGAGGCGGCCTTTGGCGGCCTCCTGTTGAGCGTGACCGAGTCGGTCGGTGAATTGACGATCGTCGTCAAGGCCGGCGACTACCTCAACGTGGCAAAGCGTCTGCGCGACGATCGCTCGCTCGGTTTCGAGCAGTGTGTCGACCTGTGCGGCGTCGATTATCAGACCTATGCCGAAGGCGCTTACGACGGCCCGCGTTTTGCGGCAGTGCTGCATCTGCTGTCGGTACAGAACAACTGGCGTCTGCGGCTGCGCGTGTTCGCGCCGGACGACGACATGCCGATCCTGCCGTCCGTCGTCGATATCTGGAATTCGGTCAACTGGTACGAGCGTGAAGCGTTCGACCTGTACGGCATCGTCTTCGAAGGTCACCCGGACCTGCGCCGCATTCTGACCGACTACGGTTTCATCGGTCATCCGTTCCGCAAGGATTTCCCGGTCTCCGGCTACGTCGAGATGCGTTACGACCCGGAAGAGAAGCGCGTCGTTTATCAGCCGGTGACGATCGAGCCGCGGGAAATCACGCCGCGCGTGATCCGCGAGGATCGCTATGGCGGTCTGAAACACTAAGAGAACGTCATGGCAGAGATCAAGAACTACACGCTCAACTTTGGTCCGCAGCACCCGGCAGCGCACGGTGTGTTGCGTCTCGTGCTCGAACTCGACGGCGAAGTGATCCAACGCGCCGATCCGCACATCGGTCTGCTGCATCGCGCGACTGAAAAGCTCGCCGAAAGCAAGACGTTCATTCAGTCGGTGCCGTACATGGACCGTCTCGACTACGTGTCGATGATGGCCAACGAGCACGGCTACGTGCTCGCCATTGAAAAGCTGCTCGGCATCGACGTGCCGCTGCGCGCGCAATACATTCGTGTGCTGTTCGACGAAGTCACGCGCGTGTTGAATCACCTGATGGGGATTGGCTCGCACGCGCTCGACGTCGGTGCGATGGCGGTGTTCCTGTATGCGTTCCGCGAGCGCGAAGACCTGATGGACGTGTACGAGGCGGTGTCGGGCGCGCGCATGCACGCGGCCTACTATCGCCCGGGCGGCGTCTATCGCGATCTGCCTGACGCAATGCCGCAATACAAGGCGTCGAAGATTCGCAATGCGAAGGCGTTGTCGAAGATGAACGAAAACCGTCAGGGTTCGCTGCTCGACTTCATCGACGACTTCTTTACGCGCTTCCCGAAGTGTGTCGACGAATACGAAACGCTGCTCACCGACAACCGGATCTGGAAGCAGCGTCTGGTTGGTATCGGCGTGGTCAGCCCGGAGCGCGCGCTGCAGCTCGGCATGACCGGCGCGATGCTGCGTGGCTCGGGCATCGAGTGGGATCTGCGCAAGAAGCAGCCGTATGAGGTTTATGACAAGCTCGACTTCGACATTCCGGTCGGCGTGAATGGCGACTGCTATGACCGCTATCTGGTGCGCGTCGAAGAAATGCGCCAGTCCACGCGTATCGCGAAACAGTGCATTGAGTGGCTGCGCAAAAATCCGGGCCCGGTAATGACGGACAATCACAAGGTTGCGCCGCCGTCGCGCGTCGGCATGAAGTCGAACATGGAAGATCTGATCCACCACTTCAAGCTTTTCACCGAAGGCTTCCATGTGCCCGAAGGCGAGGCGTATGCCGCAGTCGAACATCCGAAGGGCGAGTTCGGCATCTATCTGATCTCGGACGGCGCCAACAAGCCGTATCGTTTGAAGATCCGCGCCCCGGGCTATGCGCACCTGTCCGCGCTCGACGAAATGGCGCGCGGCCACATGATCGCCGACGCAGTAACGATCATCGGCACGCAGGACATCGTGTTCGGCGAAATAGATCGCTAGGACGTATTCATCGACGCGCGTCTGCGGTCGTTGCACCGCCACGCGGGTCAAGCAAAGGAACGCCGGGTCTGTCGCAGTATGACGTGAGCGACAGGTTTTCGTTCGGTAGGAATTGAAAGAGTCGTGTCTGAAAATGATCTCAGCTGAAGGCCTGAAAGAAATCGATCGTGCGGTCGCAAAGTACCCCGCGGATCAGAAACAGTCCGCCGTGATGTCGGCGTTGGCCATTGCTCAAACGGAGCATGGCTGGCTGTCGCCCGAACTCATGCAGTTCGTCGCGGATTATCTCGGCATGCCGGCAATCGCCGTGCAGGAGGTAGCGACCTTCTACACGATGTATGAGACCTCGCCGGTCGGCAAGTTCAAGATCACGCTCTGTACGAACCTGCCGTGCCAGCTCGGCCCGGACGGCGGTTCCGAAAGCGCCGCTGAATACCTGAAGCAGAAGCTCGGCATCGACTTCGGCGAAACCACGCCCGATGGCAAATTCTCCCTGAAAGAAGGTGAGTGCATGGGTTCGTGCGGCGACGCGCCGGTGATGCTGGTGAACAACCATCGCATGTGCAGCTTCATGAGCCGCGAGAAGATCGACCAGCTGCTCGAGGAACTTTCGAAATGACGTCTTTACACGATCGTCACATCAAACCGCTGATTCTCGCCGGCCTGAACGGCGACAACTGGCATCTCGAAGACTATGTGGCGCGCGGCGGTTACGCCCAGCTGCGCCGCATCCTGGAAGAAAAGATCGCGCCCGAGCAGGTGATCGCCGACGTCAAGGCGTCGGGTCTGCGCGGCCGCGGCGGCGCGGGCTTCCCGACCGGTCTGAAATGGAGCTTCATGCCGCGTCAGTTCCCGGGCCAGAAGTACCTCGTCTGTAATTCGGACGAGGGCGAGCCGGGTACGTTCAAGGACCGCGACATTCTGCGCTTCAATCCGCATTCGCTGATCGAAGGTATGGCGATCGGCGCGTACGCGATGGGCATCACGGTCGGCTACAACTATATTCACGGCGAAATCTGGGAAGTCTATAAGCGCTTCGAAGAAGCGTTGGAAGAAGCTCGTCGCGCCGGGTTCCTCGGCGACAACATCATGGGCTCTGGCTTTTCGTTTGAGCTGCATGCGCATCACGGTTACGGCGCGTACATCTGTGGCGAAGAAACCGCGCTGCTCGAATCGATCGAGGGCAAGAAGGGGCAGCCGCGCTTCAAGCCGCCGTTCCCGGCGAGCTTTGGCGTGTACGGCAAGCCGACCACGATCAACAACACCGAAACGTTCGCGGCGGTGCCGTTCCTGCTCGCCATCGGCCCGCAGAATTACCTTGAAATCGGCAAGCCGAACAACGGCGGCACGAAGATTTTCTCGGTGTCGGGCGACGTCGAGCGTCCGGGCAATTACGAAATTCCGCTCGGCACGCCGTTCGCGACGCTGATGGAACTCGCCGGCGGCATGCGTGGCGGCAAGAAGATCAAGGCTGTGATTCCTGGTGGTTCGTCGGCGCCGGTGATTCCGGGCGAGATGATGATGCAGACCGACATGGATTACGACTCGATCGCGAAGGCCGGCTCGATGCTCGGCTCGGGCGCAGTGATCGTGATGGACGAGACGCGCTGCATGGTGCGCTCGCTGCTGCGCCTGTCGTACTTCTATTACGAAGAGTCGTGCGGTCAATGCACGCCTTGCCGTGAAGGCACGGGCTGGCTGTATCGCGTCGTTCATCGTATCGAGCATGGTCTCGGCCGCCAGGAAGATCTGGATCTGCTGAACTCCGTCGCGGAAAACATCATGGGCCGCACGATCTGCGCGCTCGGCGACGCGGCCGCGATGCCGGTTCGGGGCATGCTCAAGCACTACTGGGACGAATTCGAATATCACGTCGCCCACAAGCATTGCCTCGTCGGCGGCCATGCCGGCATGGCGGCGCCCGAAACAATGGCTGCCTGACGGTGGCTGCCTGAGTCGGCCCGCCAGGTTCGGCTGACGGATAACTACCAGACGAACACCTCAACCGCAGGATTCATGGCCCGAAGCGGGCGATGAGCAGGCGAACGATTGAGCGGTAACAGGTTAAGGAAGATTGACCATCATGGTTGAACTGGAAATAGACGGCAAGAAAGTCGAGGTGCCTGAAGGCAGCATGGTGATCCAGGCTGCGCATAAGGTCGACACCTACATTCCTCACTTCTGCTATCACAAGAAGCTGTCGATTGCGGCCAACTGCCGGATGTGTCTGGTCGATGTCGAGAAGATGCCGAAGGCCGTGCCCGCGTGCGCGACCCCGGTGTCGGCTGGCATGATCGTGCGCACCAGGTCGGACAAGGCGGTGAAGGGCCAGCAAGCCGTGATGGAATTCCTGCTGATCAACCATCCGCTCGACTGCCCGATCTGCGATCAGGGTGGCGAATGCCAGTTGCAGGATCTGGCCGTTGGTTACGGCAAGTCGTCGTCACGCTATAGCGAAGAAAAGCGCGTGGTGTTCCACAAGAACGTGGGTCCGCTGATCTCGATGGAAGAGATGTCGCGCTGCATTCACTGCACGCGTTGCGTTCGCTTCGGCCAGGAAATCGCCGGGGTGATGGAACTCGGCATGCTGGGCCGTGGCGAGCATGCGGAAATCACATCGTTCGTCGGCAAGACGGTCGACTCCGAGCTGTCGGGCAACATGATCGACCTGTGCCCGGTCGGCGCGCTCACGAGCAAGCCGTTCCGCTACAGCGCCCGTACGTGGGAGCTGTCACGCCGCAAGTCGGTGAGCCCGCACGATTCCGTCGGTGCGAACCTCATCGTGCAGGTGAAGAACAATCGCGTGATGCGCGTTCTGCCGTTCGAAAACGAAGCGATCAACGAGTGCTGGATCTCGGACAAGGACCGCTTCTCGTACGAAGGCCTGAACAGCCCCGAGCGTCTGACCAAACCGATGCTCAAGCAAGGCGGCCAGTGGGTCGAAACCGACTGGCAGACCGCGCTCGAATACGTGGTCAAGGGTCTGAAGGGCATCAAGAGTGACCATGGCGCGAACGCGCTTGCCGCACTGTCGAGCGCGCACAGCACCGTCGAAGAACTGTTCCTGTTGAAGCAGATCGCGCAAGCGGTCGGCACGCCGAACGTCGACTTCCGTCTGCGTCAGTCGGATTTCTCGGCGCCCGTTACTGGCGCGCCGTGGCTCGGCGGCACGATCGCCGATCTGTCGAACGTCGATGCGGCGCTCGTGATCGGCTCGGATCTGCGCCGTGACCATCCGCTGCTCGCCGCGCGTTTGCGCCAGGTCGCACGAGGCGGTTCGGCACTTACGCTGCTCCAGGCCACCAACGACGACGCGATGATCCCTCAGGCGCAACGCGTGGTCGCGGCGCCGTCGGCATGGCTCGAGGTGTTGGCAGGCATCGCCGGCGCGGTGGGCGAAGCGAAGGGCGTCGCGCTGCCGGAAGCATTCGCGGGCACGCAGCCGACGGACGCGCACAAGCAGATAGCGAAATCGCTGACTACCGGCGAGCGCCGCGTCGTGCTGCTCGGTAACGAAGCGGTCCGTCATCCGGACTTCGCGGCGATCCACGCCGCGGCGCAATGGATTGCCGAGGCAACCGGTGCAACGCTCGGTTTCCTGACCGAAGCGGCCAATACGGTCGGCGCGCACCTCGTGAACGCGCTGCCGGGCGAAGGCGGTCTGAACGCGCGCGAAGTGTTCGAGCAGCCGCGCAAGGGCTATCTGCTGTTGAATCTCGAGCCGGAATTCGACACGGCCAATCCGGCGCGGGCGCTTGCGGCGCTGAAGCAGGCCGAAATGGTCGTCGTGATGTCGCCGTTCCAGACCGGCGCCGACTATGCCGACGTGCTGCTGCCGATCGCGCCATTCACCGAATCGGGCGGTACGTTCGTCAACGCTGAAGGCACGGTGCAGGCGTTCAACGGCGTCGTGCGTCCGCTCGGCGACACGCGTCCGGCCTGGAAGGTGTTGCGCGTGCTGGGCAGCCTGCTCGGTGCGTCGGGCTTCGAATACGACACGGTCGAAGAAGTGCGTGCGGCCGCGCTCGGCGACGGCGAGCTGAAGTCGCGTCTATCGAACCGCACCAGCGTCGCGGTGACGCGCGGCCAGGCCGTGAAGGCGGCGGAAGGCAAGTTCGAGCGTCTCGCGAACGTGCCGATCTATCATGCCGATGCGCTCGTGCGTCGCGCGGAGTCGCTGCATCTGACCGCGGCGGCCCGTACGGCGAATTCGGTCGGCCTGCCGGCTGCGCTGTTCGACAAACTGGGTTTGAAAGAGGGCGACGCGGTGCGCGTTCGTCAGGGCGAGCAAGCGGTGCAGTTGCCGGCCGTGCGCGATGCGAATCTTGCGGAGACAGTCGTCCGCGTATCGGCGGCTACGCCTGCCGGTGCAGCGCTGGGCAGCCTGTTCGGTGAACTGGTGGTGGAGAAGGCGTAAATGAGCTTGTTCGATACGATCAACTCGGGCGGCGCCCAACTTCTCGGTGTGGCATGGCCCACGGTGTGGGCGCTCGTGCGCATCCTGGTGGTGGCCGTCGCGATCCTGCTGTGCGTCGCTTACCTGATCCTGTGGGAGCGCAAGCTGATCGGCTGGATGCATGTGCGTCTCGGTCCGAACCGCGTCGGTCCCGCCGGGCTCTTGCAGCCGATCGCCGACGTGCTGAAACTGCTGCTGAAGGAAGTGATCCAGCCCGCTCAGGCAAGCCGCTGGATCTACATGATCGCGCCGATCATGGTGGTGGTGCCGGCCTTCGCGGTCTGGGCGGTGATTCCTTTCCAGGCGGGCGCGGTGCTCGGTGACATCAACGCGGGTCTGCTATACGCGATGGCGATCTCGTCGATCGGCGTGTATGGCGTGATTCTGGCCGGCTGGGCGTCGAACTCGAAGTACGCGTTCCTCGGCGCGATGCGCGCCGCCGCGCAGATGGTCTCGTACGAAATCTCGATGGGCTTCGCGCTGGTGGTCGTGCTGATGACGGCCGGCACGCTGAACCTGTCGGGCATCGTCGGCTCGCAGGAGCAGGGCTTCTTCGCCTCGCACGGCCTGAACTTCCTGTCCTGGAACTGGCTGCCGCTGCTGCCGATGTTCGTCGTGTACTTCATCTCGGGCATCGCCGAAACGAACCGCCACCCGTTCGACGTGGTGGAGGGCGAATCGGAAATCGTCGCGGGCCACATGATCGATTACTCGGGTATGGCGTTCGCGCTGTTCTTCCTCGCCGAGTACATCAACATGATCGTGATCTCGGCATTGGCTGCAACACTGTTCCTCGGCGGCTGGAGCGCCCCGTTCGGGTTCCTGTCGTTCATCCCGGGCATCGTCTGGCTCGTCGCCAAGGTTTTCTTCCTGTTGTCGGTGTTCATCTGGGCGCGTGCCACGTTCCCGCGCTACCGCTATGACCAGATCATGCGTCTCGGCTGGAAGATTTTCATTCCGGTCTGCGTGGTGTGGCTCGTGGTGGTCGGCTTCTGGATCATGTCGCCGTTGAACATCTGGAAATAAAGGGCGGACGAACCTATGACCGCAATCCAAAACTTCTTCAAGACTTTCTTCCTCACGGAACTGCTGAAAGGCCTCGCGCTGACCGGACGCTACGCGTTCCAGCGCAAGATCACCGTGCAGTTCCCGGAAGAGAAGACCCCGATCTCGCCGCGTTTCCGCGGTCTGCATGCGCTGCGCCGCTATGAAAACGGCGAAGAGCGCTGCATCGCGTGCAAGCTGTGCGAAGCAGTGTGCCCGGCGCTCGCGATCACAATCGAATCGGAAACGCGCGCGGACAACACGCGCCGCACGACGCGCTACGACATCGACCTGACCAAGTGCATCTTCTGCGGTTTCTGCGAAGAAAGCTGCCCGGTCGATTCGATCGTCGAGACGCACATTCTCGAGTATCACGGCGAGAAGCGCGGCGACCTTTACTTCACGAAGGAAATGCTGCTGGCCGTTGGCGATCGTTACGAAGCAGAAATCGCCGCCAACAAGGCAGCCGACGCACCGTATCGTTGAAGCGTTTTCCCGCTTGCAGCAAATGCGGCAGTAAAAGCAGTAACACGGCCTGCTGTCGGGCCGACCGCCGCGGCCTGAACGCCGCGGCACGGTGCACCTGTGTGGCGGTTCTGGCGGTTTCGTCCGCTTTTGCCAGCCACGGGTGCCAAAGAACAATGCCTGACGATGGCCTAACGATGAACCGGTAATCATGGAATTCACGACCGTACTGTTCTACATCTTCGCGCTGCTCCTGGTGGTTTCAGGGCTGAAGGTGATCACCTCGCGCAACCCGGTGTCGTCCGCACTGTTTCTCGTGCTGGCGTTCTTCAACGCAGCGGCGATCTGGATGCTGCTGGAGGCCGAGTTCCTCGCGATCCTGCTGGTGCTGGTCTACGTCGGCGCGGTGATGGTGCTGTTCCTGTTCGTCGTGATGATGCTGGACGTCAATCTCGACGTGCTGCGCAAGGACTTCAAACGCTTCGTGCCGATGGCCTCGGCGGTGGGCGCGATCATCGTGATCGAAACCGCGCTGATCCTGTGGCACGGCTACGGCGCGACCACCACGGCGCTGCACGACACGGCCGCGGCCGCCGCTGGCATGGGCGACTGGTCGAACACGCGCCTGATCGGCAAGGTCATCTATACCGACTACATCTTCGCGTTCGAAATTGCCGGCCTGATCCTGCTAGTTGCCATCATCGCGGCGATCGCGCTGACCACGAGCCACAAGAAGGACAGCAAGCGTCAGAACGTCAGCGCACAGGTCAAGGTGCGCGTGCAGGACCGCGTGCGCGTTGTGAAGATGCCGTCAGAGAAAACCGCGGCGACCCTCGCTGCGGAACAAGCGGCTGCCGCGGCAGCAGCAGCAGCAGCCGACTCGGCGCCGGCCAAGAACAGCTGAGCGGACAGGAGATAGAAATCATGTTGACCCTTGCCCATTACCTTGTCCTCGGCGCGATCCTGTTTGCGATCAGCATCGTCGGCATTTTCCTGAACCGCCGCAACGTCATCATCATCCTGATGGCGATCGAACTGATGCTGCTCGCGGTGAACACCAATTTCATCGCGTTCTCGCACTACCTGGGCGACGTGCATGGCCAGATTTTCGTCTTCTTCGTGCTGACGGTTGCGGCAGCCGAAGCGGCGATCGGTCTCGCAATTCTGGTGACCCTGTTCCGTAGTCTCGACACGATCAATGTCGAGGATCTCGATCAGCTCAAAGGTTAATTTCAGGAAAAGCGGTTATGTCCACGATACTCAATGAAAACCTGCTGTTGGCAATTCCGCTGGCACCGCTCGCTGGTTCCCTGATTGCGGGGCTGTTCGGCAAGGCGATAGGGCGGGCGGGTGCGCATTCGGTCACGATCCTCGGCGTCGCGATTTCGTTCATCCTGTCGGTCATGGTCTTTTTCCAGGTGATGGACGGCGCGAGCTTCAACGCGACCATTTATCAATGGATGTCAATCGGCAAGACCCAGCTCGAAGTCGGTTTTCTGGTCGACTCGCTGACCGCGATGATGATCTGCGTGGTGAACTTCGTGTCGCTGATGGTGCATATCTACACGATCGGCTACATGGCCGACGACGACGGCTACCAGCGCTTCTTCTCGTACATCTCGCTGTTCACGTTCTCGATGCTGATGCTCGTGATGAGCAACAACTTCCTGCAGCTGTTCTTCGGCTGGGAAGCGGTGGGTCTCATGTCGTACCTGCTGATCGGCTTCTACTTCAAGCGTGAGAGTGCGATCTACGCGAACATGAAGGCGTTCATCGTGAATCGCGTCGGCGACTTCGGTTTCCTGCTCGGCATCGGTTTGCTGTTCGCGTTCGCCGGCTCGATGAACTACGGCGAAGTCTTCGCGAAGCGTACCGAACTCGCGGCGCTGAACTTCCCGGGTACCGACTGGGGCCTGCTGACGGTGGCTTGCATCTGCCTGTTCATCGGCGCGATGGGTAAGTCGGCTCAGTTCCCGCTGCACGTGTGGCTGCCGGACTCGATGGAAGGCCCGACGCCGATCTCCGCGCTGATTCACGCGGCGACCATGGTGACGGCCGGTATCTTCATGGTCACGCGCATGTCGCCGCTCTTCGAACTGTCGGATACGGCGCTGTCGTTCGTCATGGTTATCGGTGCGATTACCGCGCTGTTCATGGGTTTCCTCGGGATCGTCCAGAACGACATCAAGCGTGTGATCGCTTATTCCACCCTGTCGCAGCTCGGTTACATGACGGTCGCGCTCGGCGCGTCGGCATATTCGGTCGCCGTGTTTCACCTGATGACGCACGCGTTCTTCAAGGCGCTGCTGTTCCTCGGCGCGGGTTCGGTGATCATCGGCATGCATCACGATCAGGACATGCGCAACATGGGCGGCCTGCGCAAGTACATGCCGATTACGTGGATCACGTCGCTGATCGGTTCGCTCGCGCTGATCGGCACGCCGTTCTTTTCGGGCTTCTACTCGAAAGACTCGATCATCGACGCGGTGAAACTGTCGCATCTGCCGGGCTCGGGTTTCGCATACTTCGCGGTGGTCGCAAGCGTGTTCGTGACCGCGTTGTATTCGTTCCGTATGTATTTCATGGTGTTCCACGGTGAGGAGCGCTTCCGCAATCCGAAGCACCCGGAATCGCCGATGGGCGCGGAGGCCGAGTCGCATGGGCATGACGCGCACGGCCACGACGACCATGGTCATGGTCACGACGACCACGCTCACGAGCCGCACGAAACGCCGTGGGTCGTGTGGGTGCCGCTCGTGCTGCTGGCGATTCCGTCGGTCGTGATCGGCGCGATCGGCGTCGGTCCGATGCTGTTCGGCGACTTCTTCCAGCACGGCGTCGCGTTCGACAAGGTGATCTACATCGGCGAGAACCATCCGGCGCTGCATGAGATGACCGAAGAATTCCACGGCTGGGCGTCGATGGGTCTGCACTCGGTGTCGGGCCTGCCTGTTTGGCTCGCGCTCGCAGGCGTGGTGGTCGCATGGTTTCTGTATCTGGTCCGTCCGGATCTGCCCGCTGTCGTCAAGCGCGCATTCGGCCCGATCTACACGTTGCTCGATAACAAGTACTACATGGACAAGATCAACGAAGTCGTGTTTGCGCGAGGCGCGGTGGCCATTGGCCGGGGTCTGTGGAAGGAAGGCGACGTGGTCGTGATCGACGGCATCGTCAACGGCAGCGCACGCTTTATCGGCTGGTTCGCGAGCGTGATCCGCTTCCTCCAATCCGGCTACATCTACCACTACGCGTTCGCCATGATCATCGGCATGCTGGGGCTCCTGACCCTGTTCGTAACGCTCGGCGGCAAATAAAGGCGAGGGACACCCATGCACGCTTATCCGATTCTGAGCATCGCGATCTGGTTGCCGATCTTCTTCGGTCTGCTGGTCCTCGCGATCGGCAACGACGAGAACCCCGCCCCCGCGCGCTGGATTTCGCTGATCGGCTCGGTTCTGAGCTTCCTCGTCACGCTGCCACTGATCACCAGCTTCGATTCGAGCACCGCCGAGTTGCAGTTCGTCGAGCAGGCGAACTGGATCGAGCGCTTCCACATCACGTATCACCTCGGCGTGGACGGCATTTCGATGTGGTTCGTTGCGTTGACCGCGTTGATCACGGTGATCGTCGTGATCGCGGCGTGGGAAGTGATCACGAAGAACGTCGGCCAGTACCTCGCGGCCTTCCTGATCCTGTCGGGCATCATGGTCGGCGTGTTCAGCGCGGCCGACGGCCTGTTGTTCTACGTGTTCTTCGAAGCGACACTGATCCCGATGTACATCATCATCGGCGTGTGGGGCGGGGCGAACCGCGTGTACGCGGCATTCAAGTTCTTCCTGTACACGCTGGCGGGCTCGCTGCTGATGCTGGTTGCGCTGATCTATCTGTACAACCAGACCGGCTCGTTCGACATCGCCACGTGGCAGCACGCGCAGATAGCGATGACGCCGCAGGTGCTACTGTTTATCGCGTTTTTCCTGGCCTTCGCGGTGAAGGTGCCGATGTGGCCGGTGCACACGTGGTTGCCGGACGCGCACGTGGAAGCGCCGACCGGCGGCTCGGTCGTGCTGGCCGCGATCATGCTGAAGCTCGGTGCGTACGGTTTCCTGCGCTTCTCGCTGCCGATCACGCCTGATGCGAGCCATTTCCTCGCACCGGTCGTCATCACGCTGTCGCTGATCGCGGTGATCTACATCGGTCTCGTCGCGATGGTGCAGGCCGACATGAAGAAACTGGTCGCGTATTCGTCGATCGCGCACATGGGCTTTGTCACGCTCGGCTTCTTTATCTTCAATCAGCTCGGCGCGGAAGGCGCGATCGTGCAGATGATCTCGCACGGTTTCGTGTCGGGCGCGATGTTCCTGTGCATCGGCGTACTGTACGACCGCATGCACTCGCGTCAGATCGCCGATTACGGCGGCGTCGTCAACGTGATGCCGAAGTTCGCGGCGTTCGTGATGCTGTTCGCGATGGCGAATTGCGGCTTGCCGGGCACTTCCGGTTTCGTCGGCGAATTCATGGTGATTCTGGCTTCCGTCCAGTACAACTTCTGGATCGCGAGCGGCGCGGCAGTCACGCTGATTCTCGGCGCGGCCTACACGCTGTGGATGTACAAGCGCGTGTACTTCGGCGCGGTCGCGAACGACCATGTGAAGAACCTGCTCGACATCGACCGTCGCGAGTTTTTCATGCTGGCTGTGCTCGCCGCACTGACGCTGTTCATGGGCCTGTACCCGAAGCCCTTTACCGATGTGATGCACGTATCCGTGGAAAACCTCCTCTCCCACGTTGCCCAATCGAAGCTGCCGTTGCCTCAGTAACGACGAGCGGAGGAATTTAAGACCATGCAAAACGCCCCTATGACTGCTCTGTTGCCCGACGCACTGGTGATGTCCGCCATTGTCATCGCGTGGCTCAACGACACGTTCGTCGGCCAGGAGGGTCGCCGTACCACGTATTTCATCGCGTTCTTCTCGACGCTCGTCGCCGGGATCTGGTTCGCGATCAATGCGTTCGACCCGCAAGTGCATTACTTCTTCGATCACATGTACGTGGTCGATCCGTTCGCCAATGTGATGAAGGCAGTGGTGTCGCTCGGCTATGCGGTGACGATCGTTTATTCGCGTCGCTACCTCGAAGACCGTAGCCTGTTCCGCGGCGACTTCTTCCTGCTCGGCATGTTCTCGCTGCTCGGCCAGATCGTGATGATCTCGGGCAATAACTTCCTGACGCTGTATCTCGGTCTGGAACTGATGTCGCTATCGCTGTACGCGGTGATCGCGCTGCGTCGCGAAGTGGCGTCGTCGAACGAAGCGGCGATGAAGTACTACGTGCTCGGCGCGCTGGCTTCCGGCTTCCTGCTATACGGTGTTTCGATGCTGTATGGCGCGACCGGCTCGCTCGACCTGAACGAAGTGTTCAAGGCGATCAGCACGAGCCACTACGATCCGACCGTGCTGCTGTTCGGCGTCATCTTCATCGTGGCGGGCGTGGCGTTCAAGATGGGTGCGGTGCCGTTCCATATGTGGGTGCCTGACGTGTACCAGGGCGCACCGACGGCGATGACGCTCATCGTCGGCGGCGGCCCGAAGGTCGCGGCGTTCGCGTGGGGTCTGCGTTTCCTCGTGATGGGCCTGCTGCCGCTGGCGGTCGAATGGCAGCAGATGCTGGTGATTCTGGCGGCGCTGTCGTTGATCGTCGGCAACATCACCGGGATCGTGCAGCGCAACGTCAAGCGGATGCTCGCGTATTCGGCGATCTCGAACATGGGCTTCGTGCTGCTCGGCCTGCTCGCCGGCGTGGTCGACCAGAAGACCACGGGCGCCGCGAACGCGTACGGCTCGGCGATGTTCTACAGCATCGTCTACCTGATCACGACGCTCGGCACCTTCGGCGTCATCATGCTGCTCGCGCGCCGCGACTTCGAAGCGGACACGCTGGAGGACTTCAAGGGCCTCAATCAGCGCAGCGCGGTATTTGCGTTCGTGATGATGATCATGATGTTCTCGCTCGCGGGTATTCCGCCGGCAGTCGGCTTCTATGCGAAGCTCGCCGTGCTGCAAGCGACGATGAACGCCGGCCTGACCTGGCTCACCGTGCTCGCCGTGATCACGTCGCTGTTCGGCGCGTTCTACTACCTGCGTATCGTCAAGCTGATGTACTTCGACGAGCCGCAAGACAAGTCGCCGATCCTGGCGGACACGAGCACGCGCGCGTTGCTCGCGTTGAACGGCGTCGCCGTGCTGGTGCTCGGTATCGTGCCGGATCCGCTGTTGCGCGCCTGCTTGCAGGCGATCCAGCACACGCTGCTGCTCTGATGTCCGCTGCGGGCTGGTTTATCGTGCTGTTGGCGCTGGTCGGCGCCAACCTGCCGTTCCTGAATCAGCGCCTCTTCGCCGCGGTGCCGTTGAAAGCGGCGAAGAAAAGCGCCTGGCTCCGGATTGCCGAATTGATCGTGCTGTATTTCGTGGTCGGCGCGCTGGGCTTTTTGCTCGAAGCGCGCGCGGGAAATCGCTTCGAGCAGGGCTGGCAGTTCTACGCGATCACGTTCGCGCTGTTCGTCGTGTTCGCTTTCCCCGGCTTTACCTTCCAATATCTCGTCAAACGCCGCTGACGGCGTCCCGCCGTCGCGCGCGCCTGGCTTGTTCTGAGGTCCGCACATGGCTGAGCTTCCCAATCACGACGCCGCGCTAACCGAGACTTGTATCGACAGCAAGACGGTCCATCAAGGACCGTTCATGACGGTCAAGTACGATACGGTCCGACTGCCCGACGGCAAACAGGCAACGCGCGAATACGTTCAGCATCCGGGCGCCGTCATGGTGATCCCCTTGTTCGACGACGCTCGCGTGCTGCTCGAAAGTCAGTATCGCTATCCGATGGGCAAGGTGATGGTCGAATATCCGGCCGGCAAGCTCGACCCGAACGAGGGCGCGCTGGCCTGCGCGGTCCGGGAACTGCGCGAGGAAACCGGCTATACCGCGCGCGAGTACGTGTACCTGACTCGGATTCACCCGATCATTTCTTACTCGACCGAATTCATTGATATCTATCTCGCGCGGGGCTTGACCGCGGGTGAGCGCAACCTCGATGAAGGCGAGTTTCTCGAACCTTTCACCGCGACCGTGGAGCAGGTATCCGAGTGGGTGCGCACGGGCAAGATCACCGATGTGAAGACGATTATCGGTACCTTCTGGCTCGAGAAAGTGCTGTCGGGTACGTGGCCGACCGAGGCGCCCGAAACGGTATAAGTTCGCGTCTGCCCGGTAGCTGATCCGCGTTGCAGGTGAACGGAGCCCCTGTTGGTCGATGACCGGCAGGGGCTTTTCATTGGCTTCGCGGTTTCTTTCTGGCTCGAAAAATAAGCCGTCTCCTATGCCATCTGGCTAGCTCGTCGTGGCGCCGGCGGCCGGCTAATATGAACCTCTCGATCACCGAATTCGTCGTCGATTCTGTTTTGGATGACTGAGGTTAAAGATCGCAGTGATCTCATTTCTGCTCCAGCACAGGTTGTCAATTGACAACCTGTGCTGGAGCGACTAAATTGGAGGTCTCGATGGTTCGAGCAAGGCACATGAAGAAAGAGATCGAGGCCGCATTGGCATACGCGGAGCAGCACGGCTGGCGCGTTCAGGACGGCGGAAGAGGTCATGCGTGGGGAAAAATCCATTGCCCGTACAGAGACGCCGAATGTCGTTGCGGGGAGTTCTGTATATCGAGCGTCTGGAGTACGCCGAAGAATGCCGGCAATCACGCCAGGCACTTGCGGCGCATCGTCGGCAACTGCACGGCACGGCGCTAGTGGGTTCGTAGGTATCACGCAGGTATCAAGCAGGTATCAAGCAGGAATCGCAACAACCTGGGCTCAACGAAGACAGGAGTAACGTATGGAATATGTGTTCACGTTGAAATACCGCCTCGCCGCGGAAGAATGCGATGCAGACGCAATCGTCGAGCGGTTGGGCGAAGCGGGGTGCGACGACGCCACGATTGGCGTCGGGCAACCCGGCCGCCTCGGGCTGCTTTTCACCCGTGAAGGCGCGAGCGCGCTCGCGGCTGTCACCAGCGCGCTCAAGGACGTGAAAGGTGCGGTGCCGTCCGCGCGGCTGGTCGAGGCGGGACCTGACTTCGTAGGGCTGACCGACGTGGCCGAGGTGGCCGGCGTGTCGCGGCAAAACATGCGCAAGCTGATGCTGAACAACGCAATCGACTTCCCGTCACCGGTCCACGAAGGCAGTGCGTCGGTCTGGCATCTGGCGGACGTGCTCGAATGGCTGACCGCGCGCGGCGGGTACGAGATTGAGGTCGGTGTGGCGGATGTCGCAAAACTCGCGAAGCAGATCAATCTGACGAAGGAGGCCCGTCAGATTGAACCGCGTGTGAGCCGTCAACTGAGCAATCTCGTGGCGTAGCAGTGCGCCGCAAGCGGGCCGTAGAGCGGAGCAGATGTGGCACCGCTTACTAGCCGGGCCGCCTTCGGCAGCACCTGCCGTAAAGCGTTAAAATCGCCCACCCGCGTCATATTCCCTTGCGGCCGCTGACGCTTGCGCGTCGGCTCTAAAGCTTTGCGAACGATCGTTCACAAATTTCCATTTTGCGCTAAACTGGCACGCAAGCCCTGATTCCACATGAAGGTCCTCGATTTACAGTGTCCGCATGGCCATCGGTTTGAAGGCTGGTTCGCTTCGACCGATGACTTCGAGTCGCAGCAGTCCCGCAAGCTCGTCGAATGTCCGATCTGCGGCGCGAACGAGGTGAGCCGTTTGCCTTCGGCACCGCGTCTGAATCTGTCGGGCGCGACCGACTCCAAGGCGCCGGCGGGCGTGGAGCAAATGCAGGCGCACCTGATGCGCGCGCTGCGCGAGGTACTGGAGAAGACGGAGAACGTGGGCGACCGCTTCGCCGAGGAAGCACGACGCATTCACTACAACGAAGCGCCTGTGCGCAGTATTCGCGGTGTCACGACACCGGAGGATGCGCGTGCCTTGGTCGAGGAAGGCATCGAAGTGATGCCGCTGCCGGTCCCAGCTGCGCTGAAGGAACCACTGCAATAGCGCGGTGGCTCCAGGCGGCCGGGCGGTGGCGGCCAGGAGACACTACGCATGAATCTGGACTATTCCCCCGCTGAAGACGCGTTCCGCGCCGACATCCGCGCCTGGCTCGAAGCAAATCTGCCTCGCGAGCTGAGCGACAAGGTTCTCAATCACAAACGGCTTTCCCGCGAAGACTTCGCAAGCTGGCACAGGCTGCTCGGCACGCGAGGCTGGTCGGCAGTCGCGTGGCCGCGCGAATACGGCGGCCCCGGCTGGGACGCGACGCAACGACATATCTGGGAAGAAGAGTGCGCGCGTATCGGCGCACCTTCCGTGCTGCCTTTCGGTGTGTCGATGGTTGCGCCGGTGCTGATGAAGTACGGTAACGAGGCGCAGAAGCGCCACTATCTGCCGCGTATCCTCGACGGCACGGACTGGTGGTGTCAGGGCTACTCGGAACCGGGATCGGGCTCCGACCTTGCGTCGCTGCGCACCCGCGCGGAGCGCGTCGGTGATCATTACGTGGTCAACGGCCAGAAGACCTGGACCACGCTCGGCCAGCACGCCGACATGATGTTCTGCCTCGTGCGCACCGACAGCGGCGCCAAAAAGCAGGAGGGCATCTCGTTCCTGCTGATCGATATGAAAACCCCGGGCATCACGGTGCGGCCCATCATCACGCTCGACGAAGATCACGAAGTCAACGAGGTGTTCTTCGAGGACGTCAAAGTGCCGGTCGACAATCTCGTCGGCGAAGAAAATCGCGGCTGGACGTACGCGAAATATCTGCTCGGCCACGAGCGTACCGGCATTGCGCGAGTCGGAGCGTCGAAGCGTGAGCTGGCGTTTCTGAAGCGTGTCGCGCTGAATCAGAAAAAGAACGGCAAGCCGCTGCTGCACGATCCGGTATTTGCGGCGAAGGTAGCGAGTCTCGAAATCGAGTTGATGGCGCTGGAAGTCACCGTGCAACGGGTGGTAGCCAACGAGGCGGGCGGTCGCGGCCCGGGCCCGGAAGCGTCGATGCTGAAGATCAAGGGCACGGAAGTGCAACAGGGGCTCACCGAGCTGATGTTCGAAGCAATCGGCCCGCTGGCCGCGCCGTTCGACGTGCCGTTCCTCGAAGGCGAACGCGAGCACAGTCTTGCCGGCGACGACGATGCCGCGCCGCTTGCCGCGTACTACTTCAACTTCCGCAAGACGTCGATTTACGGCGGCTCGAACGAAATTCAAAAGAACATCATCGCGCAGATGATTCTCGGACTTTGAGGGGCGGCGCATGGACTTCACTTTCAACGACGAACAACAGCAATTTGCCGATGCGCTGCGCCGCTATCTCGACAGGAGCTACGGCTTCGAAGCGCGCCAGCAGATCGTGCGCTCGGAGGCGGGCGTATCGGCTGTGCACTGGGCCGCATTCACCGAACTGGGGCTGACCGCGTTGCCGGTGCCCGAAACGCACGGCGGCTTCAACGGTGGTCCGATCGACATGCTCGTGGTCATGCAGGAGCTCGGCCGCGCGCTCGTCGTCGAGCCGTTTTGGGCGACCGCGGTCGGCATCGAAGCGCTGCGCCTTGCCGGCACCGGCGACGGCGAAGATGCCGCGCTGCTCGAACGGGCGGCCCAGGGCGAAGCCAGGCTGGCCGTGGCGTTTCACGAGCCGCATGCGCGCTACGATCTGTTCGACGTCGCGACGACCGCGAGCGGGCAGGGTGCGCAGCACGCGCTGAGCGGCACCAAATCGGTCGTGCTGCACGGCGCGCAGGCGGACCACTGGATCGTGCCGGCGCGCCTCGATGGCGAGATCGCACTCTTTGTCGTCGCGCGTGACGCGGCCGGCGTCACGCTCACCGAGTACCGCACGATCGACGGTCAACGCGCCGCGACGCTCGAATTCAATGGCACGCCCGCGCGCCGGCTCGCCGGCGAACACGGGGGGGCGGCAACCCTCGAGCAGATCGCCGACTACGGCACGCTGCTGCTGTGCGCGGAAGCGCTCGGCGCGCTCGACGCGCTCAATCACGCCACCGTCGAGTACACCAAAACGCGCCAGCAGTTCGGCCAGCCGATCGCGCGTTTCCAGGCGTTGCAGCATCGCATGGTCGAGATGCTGATCCACGCGGAGCAGGCGCGCTCGATCACGTATCTGGCTGCGATGCGCTACGCGAGTGAAGACGCGAACGAGCGCCGTCGAGCGATCTCCGCGGCAAAAGTTCGGGTCGGCCAGGCCGCGCGTTTCGTTGGTCAACAGGCGGTGCAGTTGCACGGCGGCATGGGTGTCACGAACGAAGTGGCGGCCGCGCATCTGTTCAAGCGCCTCGCGATCATCGAGACCACGCTTGGCGACGTCGATCATCATCTCGCGCGGTTTGCCACGCTGCCCGGATTTGCGGTCGCCGAAGACTGATCGGGCCGTTCCACCGGACAAAGGAGGTGCACGATGAAAATCAGTTTCGAAGACATGGAAGTGGGCTCGAGCCGCGAAATCGGCAAGCACATGTTCACGCGCGAGGAGATTGTCGAGTTCGCGCAGAAGTTCGATCCGCAGCCGTTTCATCTCGACGAAGCCGCCGCGGCCGAATCGCCATTCCGCGGCCTCGTCGCGAGTGGTTGGCACACCTGCTCGGTAATGATGGGCATGCTCGTGCGCAAGGTACTGGCGGATTCGACATCGATGGGTTCGCCCGGGATCGACGAGATCCGCTGGCTCAAGCCGGTACGAGTCGGCGACACGATCACAATGATGAACGTCATCGTCGACAAGCGCGTGTCGCAGAGCAAGCCGGATCGCGGCATCGTGTCGACACGCTGGGAGGGCATCAATCAGCACGGCGAAACGGTGATCACCGTGCGCTCGAACGGCATGTTCGGCCTGCGCAATCCGGGAGCGGCGGCATGACGGCGAGCGCGGCGACGCTAGTCGCTTTCGACAATGCGGGTGCTTTGCGCGCGCTCATCGGCGCCGAGCCGCTCGTCAGCGAATGGCTGAGCGTCGATCAGGAGAGGGTCAACCGTTTCGCCGAGGCAACCGGCGATCATCAGTGGATTCACATCGATCCCGAGCGGGCCAAACGCGAATCGCCGTTTGGCGGCCCGGTCGCGCATGGGTTTTTGACGCTGTCGCTGATTCCGGCTTTGCTCGGCAAAACGGTGAAGATCGAGCAGCGCATGGGAGTCAACTATGGCTTGAACCGCGTGCGTTTCATGTCGCCGGTACTCGTGGGGTCGTCGCTGCGCGGGAAGTTCGCCGTCGAGTCGGTGACCGACGTCGACAACAGCGGCGTGCAACTCGCGTGGAACGTGATGCTGGAGCGTCAGGGCAGCGAACGACCGGTGTGCGTCGCGGAGTTCATCACGCGGCATTATTTCTAGCGTTTTCCCTTCGCAGACGAAATGAAAAAGCGCGAGCCGGCAGGCATGCCGCTCGCGCTTTCTGTTTGTGTCGAGCCGCGTCAGCGAGACGGCCGAAACTAGTGTTTCGCGTACTGCGTCGCGCCAAACAGGATCTCTTTCGCCTTGTCGTCCATCAGCGGCGCGCGCGCCGACGCCAGCACGTCGACGCCGCGCACCACCGCCGGCCGCGCAGCGATCTCTTCATGCCAGCGTTTCACGTTCGGCAACGTATCGAGCTCGATGCCCTGGTTTTTCCACGAACGGGTCCACGGAAACGCGGCGATGTCCGCGATCGTATAGTCATTGCCGGCCAGGTAACGCGTCTTGCCGAGTTGCGTGTCCATCACGCCGTACAGACGTCGCGCCTCATTGGTGTAGCGATTGACCGCGTATTCGATCTGCTCGGGTGCATACACGCGGAAGTGATGCGTTTGCCCCAGCATCGGACCGAGGCCGCCCATCTGGAACATCAGCCATTGCAGTGCCGCGTAGCGCGCGGCCGGATCGCTCGGTAGAAACTTGCCGGTTTTCTCGGCCAGATAAATCAGGATCGCGCCCGATTCGAATAGCGCGAAAGGCCGGCCGTCGGCGCCTTTCGGACCTTCGGAATCGACGATCGCGGGAATCTTGTTGTTGGGACTGATGGCGAGAAATTCCGGCTTGAACTGGTCGCCGGCACCGATGTTCACGGCATGCACGTTGTAGGGTAGGCCTGTTTCCTCGAGCATGATATGAATCTTGTGGCCGTTCGGGGTCGCCCAGCTATAGACGTCGATCATCCTGGCTCCTTTGTTCGTCGAAGCGGCGCCGCAAAGAGGGCGCCGCCGTTGCCGAAAATTAGAGCATAGATCGCGCGACGCTGCTTGCCGCGGGCTCAGTCCCCACGCTCACACCGAGCCGAAGCACTTAAACGCGTGTGACCGGCATGTCAACGCGAGCCGCCGCGCCCGCATCCATATGACGCGCAAGTTCGAGCTTGGCGATCGCGTTGCGATGCACTTCGTCGGGGCCGTCGGCGAAACGCAGCGTGCGCGCCGACGCATAGGCATACGCGAGCGGAAAATCGTCGCTGACGCCGCCGCCGCCATGCGCCTGAATCGCCCAATCGATCACCTGACACGCCATGTTCGGCGCGACCACCTTGATCATCGCGATCTCGCCGCGCGCGCCCTTGTTGCCGACGGCATCCATCATGTACGCGGTCTTCAGCGTGAGCAGACGCGCCTGCTCGATCATGCAGCGCGCCTCGGCAAGACGCTCCTGCGTGACCCCTTGCGACGCCACCGGCTTGCCGAACGCGACACGCTGCAGCGAGCGCTTCGCCATCAATTCGAGCGCGCGTTCGGCGAGACCGATCAGGCGCATGCAGTGGTGGATGCGTCCCGGGCCGAGACGGCCTTGCGCGATCTCGAAGCCGCGGCCTTCGCCGAGCAGCATGCTGGTAGCGGGCACGCGCACGTTGTCGAGTGTGATCTCCATGTGGCCGTGCGGCGCGTCGTCGTAACCGAACACCGTGAGCGGGCGATGCACGGTGATGCCGGTGGCGTCGGCGGGCACGAGGATCATCGACTGCTGCTGATGGCGCGGCGCGTCGGGATCGGTCTTGCCCATCACGATATAGACCTTGCAGCGCGGATCGCCCGCGCCCGACGACCACCACTTGTGACCGTTGATCACGTAATGGTCGCCATCGCGCACGATGCTGGTCTGGATGTTCGTCGCATCCGACGACGCGACCTCTGGCTCCGTCATCAGAAACGCCGAACGGATCTGTCCCTGCAGCAGCGGTTCGAGCCACTCGCGCTTGTTCTCTTCGCTGCCGTAGCGCTCGATCGTCTCCATGTTGCCGGTGTCCGGCGCGTTGCAGTTGAACACTTCCGGCGCCCACGGCACGCGGCCCATGATCTCGCACAGCGGCGCGTATTCGAGATTCGTCAGGCCCGCGCCGCGCTCCGATTGCGGCAGGAACAGATTCCATAGACCGGCGTCGCGCGCCTTCTGCTTGAGTTGCTCGACCAGTTCGGTCGGCACCCACGCGTTGCCGTTCTGGCGGTTGCGCGCGATCTCCGCATAGAACGCCTGTTCGTTCGGGTAAATGTGCTCGTCGAAAAAGGCGAGCAGCTTTTCGCGCAACGCCTGGACCTTCGGGGTGTAATCGAAATTCATCTTGGACCTCGCGGGTAACGGACTGCGAATGATGGGGAGCAGGGCGCGCCCTTGTGTCTAGAGAACCTTCTGCGCATAGCGCCAGGCGAGTTCGGCCATCGGCTTCGCGCGCCGGCCGGCGTCGAGCGCCTGCGCGTTCGATGCGGTACCGTCGACGACGCGCTTCATGATCCCTTGCAGGATCGCTGCGATG
The DNA here is from genome assembly GCF_050436525.1 of Paraburkholderia sp. 35.1. Taxonomy (NCBI): domain Bacteria; kingdom Pseudomonadati; phylum Pseudomonadota; class Betaproteobacteria; order Burkholderiales; family Burkholderiaceae; genus Paraburkholderia; species Paraburkholderia sp. 35.1. Next base: position 3,039,718 of record NZ_JBNDMJ010000003.1, read on the forward strand.
CGGAACATGTTGTAGGCCAGATAGAAATTCCAGTCGCCACGAATCTCGAAACCGGTGCGTTGGCAATAGCGCTCGACGTACCGCGCTTCATCGGGAATGCCGAGCGCGGCCCAATCGAGTCCCGCGATGCCGCGGAACTGCGTGGGGTCGACATGCCACGCCATGCAGTGGTAAGCAAAGTCGGCGAGCGGATCGCCGAGCGTCGACAGTTCCCAGTCGAGCACCGCGAGCACGCGCGGCTCGTTGCGATCGAAAATCAGATTGTCGAGCCGGTAGTCGCCATGCACGACCGACACGCGCTCGTTCGTCTCCGCCGGCATATGCTGCGGCAGCCAGTCGATCAGCCGGTGCATCGCGTCGATCGGCTCGGTCTCGGACGCCAGATACTGCTTGCTCCAGCGGCCGATCTGGCGCGCGAAGTAATTGCCTGGCTTACCGTAGTCGGCGAGGCCGGCGGCGGCGACGTCGACACTGTGCAACGCCGCGATCACGCGATTCATTTCGTCGTAGATCGCCGCACGCTCGGTGGGCGTCATGCCGGGCAGCGATTGATCCCACAGCACGCGACCTTCCACGAACTCCATCACGTAGAACGCGCGACCGATCACGCTTTCGTCCTCGCACAGCGCGAGCATGCGTGCGACCGGCACGTCGGTGTCGGCGAGCGCGTGCATCACGCGGTATTCGCGTTCGATCGCATGCGCGGACGGCAGCAGCTTCGCCGCGGGTCCGGGCTTCGCGCGCATCACGTACGCGCGCGACGGCGTGATCAGCTTGAACGTGGGATTGGATTGTCCGCCCGCGAATTGCTCGAGCGTGAGCGGCCCCTCGAATCCGCCGACATGTCCGGCCAGCCACGCGGCGAGCGCGTCGTTGTCGAAGCGTTGCCGCTCGTTGACCGGGCGGGTGCCCTCGAAAGCCGAGTAGTCCTGTCTGCGTGCCGGTTCGCCGGTCTGCGTGGCTTGCGCCATGTGTCTCCTCCAGTTCGGTGTCAGCTACGCTGGTATCGGATGAACTGTGCGTAGAGCATTTCCATCGTGGTGTTGCGAACGTCGCGATGCAACGGCGACGGCGGTGAATAGTTGAGCATGCGCAGCACCCAGTCGCGCGGCGCGGCGCCGACGTCGAGCGCATTGATGCAGCCGGTCGCCTGCGCCAGATGACCGAAGAACGTGCGGCCGCCGGCCGTCAGCGCGTGCGACAGGATCGCGCGATTGACGCCGCCGTGCAGCACCAGCAACGCGGTGTCCCACGACGTGTCTTCGCGCAGCGCCGTGACGGCCGGCAGAACGCGATCGAACAGATCGCCGATCGTTTCGCCGTCGAGAAAGCGCATGCTCTCCGGCACGATGCCGTCGAACACGCCGAGAAACGCGGCCTCGATATCGCTCGGCGGAATGCCGCCGAGCCGTCCGCCGCGAATTTCTCGCCACGCGGGCTCGATTTCGGGCTCGATCTGCTGACCCGTTTCGGCAAGCACGCACCGCGCGGTTTCGATCGTGCGCGGCAAGCCGCTGACGATCACGCGGTCGAAGCGCACCTGCTGTTCGGCGAACACGCGGCCCGCCGCGCTCGCCTGCTCGCGGCCGTTCGCGTTCAGCGGCACGGTTTCAGGATCGATCGCGCGGCCGGAGTCGTCGAAGTAGGTGACGTCGCCGTGACGCATCAGGAAGATGCGGCGCCGTTTCGGCAGTTGGTAGTCGGGCATGTCGGGCGGCTCTCTTGTGGCTTATTTGAAGATCGGCGCTCGTTTTTCGAGGAACGCGGTGATGCCTTCGAGACCGTCGCGATGATGCAGCGACGCGACGAAGTTATCTCGCTCGGCGACCAGATGATCCGCGAGCGGCTGCGTACCGGCCGCGGCGATCAGCCCCTTGACGCGCGCGACCGAATTGGGCGAAATCGCGCCGAGCTCGTCGGCCCAGGCGAGCGCGTTATCGAGCGCGGTGCCGGCTTTGGTGAGCCGGTTGACGACGCCGAGTTCGTGCAGACGCGCGGCGCCGATCGGCTTGGCTTCGATCAGTACCTCGGTGGCCAGCTGGCGCGGCAGCGCCTCGGCGAGAAACCACGAGCCGCCGCCGTCGGGCGTCAGACCGACGCGCGCGTAGGACATCGCGAATTTGGCGTTGTCCGCGGCGACGATCAGATCGCAGGCGAGCGCGAGCGAAAATCCGGCGCCTGCCGCCGCGCCTTCCACCGCGGCAATGACCGGCTTCGACGATAGCCGCAGTGCCGAAATCCATTGAGCGAGCATGTCGATGCTATCGGCTTGCACGGAGGGATCTTTGGCGCGATTTTCGAGCAGGCGGTTCAGGTTGCCGCCCGCGCAAAAGAAGTTATCGGCGCCGGTGATCACGACGGCGCGAATCGACGGATCGCGCTCGACGGTATCGAATGCCTCGATGCCCGCGGCGTACATGTCCGGATGCAGCGCGTTGCGCGCACCGGGGTTCGACAGCGTGAGGACCAGCGTGGATTCGCTGCTGGCCGGGCGTGAAGCGAGCAGGGCGGCGCTCATGATTGGGTCTCCGTTGGGATGTCGGCGGCGTCGCGCTGCGTGAGCGCGAGGCCGAGTTGCGCGCGTCTTGCGAGCCATGGCGACGGACGGTAGCGCGGCTCGCCGAGCACGCTGTGCATGTTGCGCAGGATCGTGAGAATGGTGGTGGCGCCGAGCGCGTCGCCGAGCGCGAGCGGTCCGCGCGGATAGCCGAGGCCGAGCATGACGGCGAGGTCGATGTCCTCCGGCGTCGCGATCTGCTTCTGCGCGATGTCGCAGCCGATGTTGACGATCGTCGCGACCACCCGCTGCGCGACGAAGCCGGTCGAATCGCGGATCACGGTGACGGGGATGCCGTCGGCGGCGAACAGCGCATGCGCGCTTTCGCGCGCGGCGCGTGTCGTGGCCGGTGTGGTCATCAGCGTGCGGCGTTGCGCGCTGAGGAGCGGGAACAGTGCGTCGACGGCGACGACGCGGCTCGCGTCGAGCGCTTCGTCGACCGCGGCCGTGGTCGCGTCGTGGCCAAACGGCGTGACGACGATCAGCGAACCGGCGGCGGGCGTCGCGCCTTCGTCGAGCTTTACGCCCGCTTTGCCGACCAGTTGCACGACGGCCTCGTATGCGTCGCGGTAGCGTTGGCTGACCCACACGCTTTGCGGCAGCGTGGTCGGCGCGGGCGCTTCGGCGGCAACCTGCTGCTTGCCGTCCACGTAGCGATAGAAACCTTCGCCGCTCTTGCGGCCGAGCAGTCCGCCCGACAGCCGCGTGCCCGTGATCGGCGACGGCGTGTAACGCGGTTCTTCGTAGAACTGGTGATAGATCGACTCCATCACCGGATGCGACACGTCGAGCGCGGTCAGGTCCAGCAGCTCGAACGGCCCGAGGCGAAAGCCGGCCTGCTCGCGCATGATGCGGTCGATGTCCGCAAAGCTCGCGACGCCTTCGCCCGCCACACGCAAGCCCTCGGTATTCATGCCGCGGCCCGCGTGATTGACGATGAAACCCGGCATGTCCTTCGCGCGCACCGGCGTGTGGCCCATGCGGCGCGCGAGATCCATCAGCGCGTCGCCGGCTTCGGGGTCGCTGCGCAGGCCGTCGATCACTTCGACGACCTTCATCAGTGGCACCGGATTGAAGAAGTGATAGCCGACCACGCGCGACGGATCGGTGCAGCCCGCGGCAATCGCGGTGATCGACAGCGACGACGTATTCGACGCGAGGATGCAGCGGCCGCTGACCACGGTTTCGAGCTCGCGAAACAGCGCCTGCTTCACCTCGAGCTTTTCGACGATCGCCTCGATGACGAGATCGCAGCCGACCAGTTCGCTGATCGCCTGCACGCCGCTCACGTTGGCGAGCGCGGCGAGCGAGCGCGACTGCTCCAGCTTGCCTTTGGCCGTCAATTTGGCGAAAGTCTCCGCGAGATAGTCGCGCGCGGCGCCGACGGCGGCCGCGTGGGTGTCGTAGAGCCGCACGCGCAGGCCCGCGAGCGCCGCGATTTGCGCGATACCGCGGCCCATCGCGCCGGTGCCGACGATGCCGATGGTCGCGATGCTGAAATTGCGAGAGTTCATTGTGATGCCCGACTCCATGGTTATTTTAGAATAGCACGATCGTGCAATTTCTTGGATGATTCGATGGAAAGCCGCTGCTTCAACCTCGACGCGCGGTCTCACACACCATGACACAAGGAGACACCCCATGATCAAGCTGTGCGGTTTTGCGCTGTCCAACTACTACAACAAGGTCAAGTTCGTGCTGCTCGAACATGGCATCGAGTTCGAGGAGCAGTTCGTGAAGCCGAGTCAGGAAGAAGCGCTGCTCGAGCATTCGCCGCTCGGCAAGGTGCCATATCTGCAGACCGAGCACGGCGACCTCTGCGAGTCGCAGTGCATCGTCGAATATCTGGCTGCGCGTTTTCCCGACAAGCGGATCTTCTCCGCCGATCCGTGGCAGGCCGCCAAGGAACGCGAAATGATCTTTTTCGTCGATGTACATCTCGAGCTGACAGTGCGTAATCTGTACAAGGAAGCGTTTTTCGGCGGCACGGTCAGCGACGCGACGAAAGGGCGCGTCGAGAAGCTGCTCACGCATCACATCGCCGGTTTCAAACGGATCGCGAAGTTCTCGCCGTATCTGTGCGGCGAGCAATTCAGCGTGGCGGATACCGCCGGCTACGTGAGCCTGCCGCTCGTCGGTATGGCGACACAGACCATTTACGGCCGCGATCTTCTGCTCGAAGCGGGGATCGACTGGAAGCGCTACGTGAAGACGATCAACCCGCGGCCGGCTGCGCAGCGCGTGACGGAGGATCGCAAGGCCTGTGTCGCGGCATCGCGTGCGTCCTGAGGGAATGAGCGCAGTGCCATGAAGCGCGCATGGGTGCGAAGCGCACACCCGTGCCGCGCAGCGCGATGGCAAGTAACGTGGGTTCGTTCGTGGCATCGCGCAAGGCATCCTAGAGCCGCGCGAGCCGTTCGAGCGCGGTAGCGAGCGTGCCTTCCTGCTTGGCGAAGCAGAAGCGCACCACGCCCGACTCGTGCGCCTCGTGATAGAACGCCGAGACCGGAATCGCCGCGACGCCGATTTCGCCGGTCAGCCATTGCGCGAATTCGGCTTCGGGCAGGTCGCTGATCGCCGAATAGTCGACGCACTGAAAATACGTGCCCGTGCACGGTAGCAGCCTGAAGCGCGAATTCGCGAGGCCCGCGTGGAAGAAATCGCGCTTGCGCTGATAGAACGCCGGTAGCTCCACGTACGGCGCCGGGTCTTTCATGTAATCGGCGAGGCCGATCTGCATCGGTGTGTTGACGGTGAACACGTTGAACTGGTGCACCTTGCGGAACTCGGCGGTCAGCGCGGCGGGCGCGGCCACATAGCCGACTTTCCAGCCCGTTACGTGGTAGGTCTTGCCGAAGCTCGACACGACGAAGCTGCGCTGCGCGAGTTGCGGATAACGCGCGACGCTTTCATGCGGCGCGCCGTCGTAGACCATGTGCTCGTACACCTCGTCGGACAGGATCAGCACGTTGGTGCCGCGCACGATCTCCTCGAGCTTGCGCATGTCCTGTTCGCGCCACACGGTGCCGGTCGGATTGTGCGGCGTATTGATCATGATGAGCCGCGTCTTCGGCGTGATCGCGGCGGCGAGCTTGTCGAACGGGATCGCGTAGTCGGGTGCGTCGAGCGTGACGAAGACCGGCTTGCCGCCCGCGAGTTCGATCGACGGCAGATAGCTGTCGTAGGTCGGTTCGATCACGATCACTTCGTCGCCGGGATGGACAGTGCAGAGAATCGCGGTCAGCAACGCCTGTGTGGCGCCCGCGGTCACGGTGATTTCGCTATTGGCGTCGTAGTGGCGGCCGTACAGATTCGCGATCTTGTCCGAAATCGCCTGACGCAGCGGCAGCACACCGGCCATCGGCGGATACTGGTTGTGACCGTCGCGCATCGCGTTCGCGACCGCGTCGACGATGCGCGGATCGCAGGCGAAGTCGGGAAAGCCCTGACCCAGATTCACCGCGCCTTTTTCCGCGGCGAGCGCGCTCATCACGGTGAAAATCGTCGTGCCGACGTTCGGCAGGCGAGACGGAAACGTGGGGCTCCTGGGCGTGTCGTGCGGTGCGTTCATGGCGTCGTGGGTAGCAGGGCGATAAGGTGGGCCGGTTCTCGAACTGTCGTTGCGAAGGGCGAAGCCTGATTGTAGGGAATCGCGACACGCTGTGCGCGCCGCGGGTGTCACGTTGATCGTCAGAAGCCGCCTGACGATGAACCTTCAACATGCGCTCGGCTCAACGCGCCGCACGGACGGTCGGATTCACGCGTTGCCGAACTCGCCCCCAGCATTCTGCGCGATGCCGATTGCCGCGACGAACGGTGCCGGTTGCGCGATCCTGAAGCCGAAGTCGCGCGCGATCCGTTTCGCGAGCTTCAGCACCGCACGGTCTTTCGACACGAGCCAGTCGGCCTGCGCCGCATGCGCAAGCTCAAGGAACTTCTGATCGTCGCGATCCTTGCATTGGGGCAGCGGCCGCGCGTCGGCGGCGGACTCGGTCGGCTCACACGGCTCGACCAGTTGCGCCAGCCGCGCGACGACCGCGAGCGCAGCGGCTTTGTCGACACTGCGGTGCGCGAACTGCGGATAGTCGAGCACGTAGGCGAGCTCGGCGAGGCAGCGCGCGTCGATCAGCGCGGCGAGCGCGCCGCTTTCGAGCGCGGCGGCGATCGGCCGCGTGTGAGGGTCGTCGAATACGAGTATGTCGATCCAGACATTGGAATCGAGTACGACGCGCAACGCGCCGCTTGAGGCGAGGGAACCGGGCATTCGTTACAATCGGGCTTTCGTCTTTGACCGCCAGGCACGGCGTGCCTGCAAGCCTCTATGATAATCGTTCTGTCGCCGGCGAAATCGCTCGACTACGACACCCCGCCGCACGTCAAAAAGCACACGATCCCCGATTTCGCCGATGACGCCGCCGAACTGATCAGCGGCCTGCGCCGTTTGTCGCCGCAACAGATCGCTTCGCTGATGAGCATTTCCGATCAGCTCGCGCACCTCAATTTTCAGCGTTACGCGGACTGGTCGCCGCAATTCGGCATGCACAACGCCAAGCAGGCGGTGCTCGCTTTCAACGGCGACGTGTACGAAGGTTTCGATGCGAAGACGTTGTCGTCGGCCGATCTCGACTATGCGCAGAATCACGTGCGGGTGCTGTCGGGCCTCTACGGCCTGCTGCGTCCGCTCGATCTGCTGCAGCCGTACCGGCTCGAAATGGGCACGCGCTTCGTCAACCCGCGCGGCAAGGATCTGTACGCGTTCTGGGGCGAGCGGATCACGCACGCGTTGAACGCGCAGTTGAAGAAGAATGCGGCCACCTCGCGCGTGCTGGTCAATTGCGCATCGGGCGAATATTTCAAGTCGGTCAAGCCGAAGCTGCTCGACGCGCCGGTCGTCACGCCGGTGTTCGAAGACTGGAAGGGCGGCCGCTACAAGATCATCAGCTTCCATGCAAAACGCGCGCGCGGCTTGATGGCGCGCTTCGCGGTGGAAAATCGCCTCGATCGTCCCGAGCAGTTGAAGGACTTCGAGACCGAAGGCTACGCGTTCTGTGCCGAAGCCTCGAACGACTCCACTTTCGTATTTCGCCGCCGCGTTGCGGAATAAGCGTGCCGCTGCGCTAAAAAGGCAGCGTGAATTCAGGCAGGGAAGACTCCGATGACGTTATCGATTACGAGCAATTTCGACGCAGGCGCAGTTGATGTGTTGTCCTGCGAGGACGCCGGCAATATTCGCCTGCGCGTACGGCCCGACAGCCATGCCGAGTTCGCGCAGTGGTTCTATTTCCGCCTGTCGGGCGCGGCGGGCGAGCGCTGCGTGATGACCTTCGAGAACGCCGCCGCGTGCGCGTTCGCGGAGGGCTGGCGCGACTATCGGGCGGTCGCGAGCTACGACCGCGTGAACTGGTTTCGCGTGCCGACGTCGTACGACGGCCGCGTGCTGACGATCGACCATACGCCCGATTTCGACAGCATCTACTACGCGTACTTCGAACCGTACAGCGAGGAGCGTCATGCCGAGTTTCTCGGCGCCGTGCAGCAGATGCCGCACGCGTCGCTGACCGAACTCGGCAAGACGGTCGAAGGCCGGCCGATTTCGCTGCTCACGCTCGGCGCGCCGCCCGCCAACGATGCCGCCAACGCCGCGCCCAAAAAGAACATCTGGCTGATTGCCCGGCAGCATCCGGGCGAGACGATGGCCGAATGGTTCATCGAGGGGTTCGTGAAGCGCCTCGCCGGTTGGGGCGATTGGGCGGGCGACCCGGTCGCGCGCAAGCTCTACGATCATGCGGTGTTTCACATCGTGCCGAACATGAATCCGGACGGCAGCGTGCGCGGCAATCTGCGCACCAACGCGGCCGGCGCGAACCTGAATCGCGAATGGATGGAGCCGGATGCCGCGCGCAGTCCCGAGGTGCTGGTGGTGCGCGACGCGATTCATGCGATAGGCTGCGACCTGTTCTTCGATATTCATGGCGACGAGGCATTGCCGTATGTGTTCGTCGCGGGCTCCGAAATGTTGCCGGGCTTCACCGAGCGGCAGGGCCGCGAGCAGACGGCGTTCATCGAGGCGTTCAAGCACGCGAGTCCGGATTTTCAGGACAAGTATGGCTATGCGGCGAGCAAGTATCGCGAGGATGCGTTGAAGCTCGCGTCGAAGTACATCGGCAACGAATTCGGCTGTCTGTCGTTGACGTTGGAAATGCCGTTCAAGGACAACGCAAATCTGCCCGACGAGCGGGTCGGCTGGAACGGCGAGCGCAGCGCATCGCTTGGCGCCGCAATGTTGCAAGCGATCCTGCGACACGTGGAGACGTTCGCCTGAAGAAGCGGACGGATGGACACAAAAAACGAGGCGCGCACGGCAAAAGTGCGTGCCTCGTTTTTTATTGGGGCGACTGATCGGACGATGGCGCGGCTCGATCAGCGCCAGATGTCATTGGCTCTTCTTCTTCGAGCTCTTGTTTGCCGATTTGCTCGACGTCGTGCGCGACGATTGGCCCGAGCCTGTCTTTGACGACTTCTTCGACGTCTTGCCGCCGACCGCGTGCTTGCCTTTGCCGCCTTTGTGCTTGCCCGATCCCGCGCTATGCGCGCGGTTTGGCGGTACCGGATCGTTCCAGCTGAATGCGAGCATCTGCGAGCCGACGTAGCCGCAGCGGAATTTCAGATCGGCCGGCTCGCCCGAGTTGTCCTGGCGCACGCCGACGCCCTCGACGGTGACGATGCTGTCCACCTTGACGCGCTGCTTGCCTTCGTCGAACGAGTCGTTCCATGGCGTGACCGACGAGTGCGCACTGTCGAACGAACTGGACGGGAATTCGACGTGGTCGAAAGCGGTCGACGTGCTCGCGACGAAGTCGCCATGCGCGGCGCAGTCCGCGACGAGCGGATCCGCGTGCATTTCGGTGATAAATCTTTTGACGAGGTCGTTGTGCTGTTCGAGTTGATCAGCGAGTGCGGGAGCCGCGCAGATGAGCGAGAGACTCGCTGCGCAGGCTGCCAACCGGCCGATCACCCGCAGCAACCGGCTCGGTACATTGGTGCGATCCATCTAGTTCTTTAGACGCAAATGGGAGATGAGGCAAATAAGATGCCGCGCGCAAGGGTTGAGTTCAATGTTGCTGCAAATATTCTGCCTTGTCCTGATGGGGGCGCCCGGAAAGTCTCCAGTGACGAGGCGCTGATTATCACAGATGCGCCGCACGCGACGTCAAAGCGCGCATTCTCAGGTGCGCGGGCCGCCCAGACGATAGCGCCGCACGTCGTAGGTGGTCACCCATGCGGGACGGTAGACCGCGATCAGCGCGGTCGCCATGCCAGTGAACCATGCTTCGCCGGTGGCGAGCAGCAGCACGCTGAGCGCGTAGCCGATCGGCACCACGGTCATCGAACCGCCGGACACGACGATATGGATGCCGAGCGCTGCCGCGGCCGTCAACGACACGGCAATGGCGGGCGAAACGAAGCCCTGGCCGAAGATGAACATGAAAAGATTGCGCGGTAGCCACGCGGTGCAGATGCGCTGGAGCAAGGTCGAGATGGCGACGGGCAGGGCTCCGTACACGAGGAACGTCAGCGCGATGCCCTGCCACGGCGCATCGAAGACGACGGCGGCCAGACCCGCGACCACCGCCATCGCGATCAGGGCGAGCCCCCAGTCGAACAGCGTGACGACGAGCGTGGCGCCGAGCAGGTGCATCACGGTGCCGTCGTCGAGCCAAGCGTTGCTCGACCACAGCACCGACACCGCGACGATTATCGCGAGCCAGACATGCTGGAGCGTGCCGTCCTGAAGTCTTTTGAAAGGTTTTTTCCACAGCGCGAGCGCGATCACCATCGCAGTGGCAATCCAGCCACCGACAGCGACCCAAAACGGAAGCGGTGTGTAGAGGAAACCCATGTGTCTCATATTACTCGTTGGACGACAAAAGGTGTGAGCGGATTCCATGCCAGCCCACCCTCGACGCTGCGCGCATGCGGACGTTCCAACCCATGCGCGCGGCGTGCCCCGCACCCCGCGTCATGCGGAACCCGGCCCGACCGACTTCCGCGCGGGCCGGCCGGGTGGGGCCTCACCGTACGACGTGGCGGGCTCCGCGGCCATCGGTAGCGCGCTGCTGGTGTCGCTGCCCGGCAACGGATACTGGAAGCGCGCACGTGTGCGGCGCCGGAGCGGAACTGGGCCAGGCTGCCCGCGGATGACCGGCCGCGCGCTGTGCTCGCCGTTGTTGCGCAGCACTTGCAAATGATTCGTGAGCCATCCGTTGTAAAGCGCGACCGCGGCGGCGCGATTGGGCGCACCAAGTTGCTGGAATATGCTCGTCAGGTGGATCTTGACCGTACCTTCGCTAATGCCGAGCGTGCGCGCGATCATCTTGTTGGTGCTGCCCATGTGCACGCAGCGCATGATCTGCTCCTGCCGCGGTGACAGCCCGCCCGAGAGTTTGTTGCGGCGGGGCGGCGGACTTTCTTCGTCGAACGTACGGATCGCGGTGTCGGTCGGCAGCGGCGGATCGATCGCCAGCGCGCCGGGCGGCACGTAGTGACCGCCGAGCAGCACCATTTCCAATGCGCGCACGATCAGGCAGGGATCGGTGTCGCGTGGAACAACGCCGAGCACACCTTCGTCCATCAGCGCGCGCACGAGCGCGGGCAAAGTCCCGTCGGTGAGCACGCTGATGCGCAGGTCCGGAAAGTGGCTGAGCAACGCGCGCACCTGCGCAACCGACATCCAGTCCTCCCAGTCGATCACGACGAGATCAGGCCGATAACGCTTGAACGGACGTTCGAGCAGACGCCATTCATCGGCTTCTGTGAAGCGTGCCAGCCGGTCGATCTGCCGCAGCAAGGCCTTGAGTCCATCACGTCGTTCTGCGTTTGAATTGAGAATCGCGAAGCGCATGCATGTCTCCAGATGTATCGGGCGAAATGGCGCGACGCATCTGTGGGACTCGTGGAGCTGACTCGATCACGGCGATGCGTCACCGTGCCTATGATGACAAATTCCCTTCGTTTTGACGGCTGTCCAAAAGGCATAAGAAATGCGGACAATCAACAAAAAAGCCCCGTGTATACGGGGCTTTTTTGCGATAAGGCAGGGATGACGACTTCGAAATCAATGGAAATGGGGTTGCGCGGGCTCGGCGTCTTCGGGCATTTCCGCGTGGACGATTTCGCCGAGCGGGTCCGCATACAGCGGCACGCCGCAGTCGTCGCAATATTCCGGCTCGAAGCGGCCCGCGTGGCGGCGCACATCCGTGATGCCGGTTTCCTTGAGCAGCGCGACGATTTCCTCGAGCGGTTCATCCGAGCCGGTGATTTCCTCCGGCTCCTCGTCGATGCCCGCCTCGCCGTTTTCGCGGCCGTAGAGTGGCCACACGACACCGTAGATCACGTCGTTGCTGCCCTTGCGCGTGAAGCCGACGCGGTACTCGTCGATGCGCCGTTCGCCGAAGCCGGCGACCACCGCGCGCAGATCCTGCGGCGCCGCGCCAATAGTGTCGAAAAGATAACGCACGGCGGTACGCACGGTGTGCGGACGCACACTTTCATCGGCGTCGCGGCACGCCGAGTAGTACGCATCCGGCAGCAGACATTCGAATTCGCAGCCCGGCAGCACGACCGACAGATTCGCGCCGCCTTGGGTGGCCCATTGTTCGAGACATTGGCCGCGCTCGATGCGAGCGCCGTGCTCTTCTTCCTGCCAGCGGAACGTCGCGTCGCCGACGGGAGCGGCGACTACGGCGAGCAGAAAGCGCGGGTCCGCCAGAATCGGCGAGGTCTCCGGCAGTTCGCCGAAATTGAGCTTCGCGTTGCCGCCGCTGACCGCGGCTTGCGCAAGTTGCTGGGCGATGCGCCACGTTTCGACGTGATGGCGCGGCAACTGGTCGATGCTGAACAGGAACGGAGCCATTGCCACGCGCGTGTTGGCGGCGAGCACGTGCGCTTGCAGGTGTGCGCGCAGGGCGTCGGCGGCGTCGGACTTGAGCGGGCCGGACGGAATCACGTAGCGGGTCCAGGCGAGCACAGGCGCGGCGATCAGCAGCGCTTCATAAGACACGCCTTCATATTCGATCACGAACGATTCGCTGTGCGTTTCCGCCATGTCGGCCAGCGCGCCGTAGGCATCCGGATGGTTTTGCTGCAGATGGTCGAGCGCGGCGTCTAGCGTAGTCTGGTTGGCGTTGCGCACGACTTTGGCCAGCAGCGCGTCGAGCTTCGCTTCCCAGAAGCGATCTTCGGTACGGCTGCCCGAGGCGAAAAGCGCGAGCGAGAGACCGACGAGCTTGTCGGCGTCGGGAGGGAGACGTTTGGTGATTCGCGAGCGCATAAATCCAGAAAAATTGGGGGCACGGAACCTTATATTCTAGTCTTTTCCAGGCAGCTATATGGATTGGCCAGCAATCTCCGGGCAATTTGGGCGCTTTCATCTCAAAAAATGCGGTCGCCACCGGCACAGTCGCAAGCGACTCGCAACACCCTGGCGGGATGGTATAAGACACCCCGGACGCCCAACTCGCTTCTATACTGACGGCGTTCAGCGGGCGCCTGACGGGCGTGTGTCATGTCATTGCCACGGTCTGGCGCAATAGGAGATTCATCGTGAAATCTGACCAACTGATCGAGCGACTTGCCGCGGTATTCGCATTGATTGTGCTCGTGGGTGGGTCGTTGCTGGTGCTGGCGCCATTTACGACCGCGCTGCTGTGGGGCGCCATCCTCAGCTACAGTTCCTGGGGACTCTACCGGCGACTCACCGGCGTGGTCGGCGGGCGGCGCAAGCTGGCCGCGACCTTGATCGTGCTGATTATTCTGGTCGTGGTGCTCGGGCCGTTCGTCTATGCGGGTTTCGCGTTCGGCGCGCATGTTCACGACATCGTTGCGCTGGTGCAAAGACTTTTCGAGTCGGGGTTGCCCGATTTGCCGCCGTGGGTGCAGCGGATCCCGCTGGTTGGTTCGAGCATCGAGGCCTTTTGGGAGCGCTTGACCAGCAGCAATTCCGAGTTGATCGCGCAATTGCACACGCTCGCCGCGCCGGCTGGGAAGTGGATTCTGGCGGCGGCGCTTGCGGTGACGCATGGGCTGGGGCTGCTGGCGTTGAGCATCGTGCTCGCGTTCTTCTTTTATACCGGTGGCGAGGGGGCGGCCGCCTGGCTGAACGCCGGCATGCGTCGAGTAGCCGGTGAGCGCGCCGGGTATCTGCTGGCGCTGGCGGGCAGCACGGTGAAGGGGGTGGTCTACGGGATTCTTGGTACGGCCCTCGTACAGGCGGTTCTCGCGGGATTCGGTTTCTGGATGGCGGGCGTACCGGCGCCGGCGTTGCTCGGGCTCGTGACGTTTTTTCTGTCGGTGGTGCCGGGCGGTCCGGTCATTGTCTGGTTGCCGGCAGCGATCTGGCTGTATCAGGGCGGGTCGACTGGATGGGCGATTTTTGTGGTCATATGGGGCCTGCTGGTAGTCGGCATGGCCGACAACGTCATCAAGCCGATCCTGATTGGCAAAAACAGTGACATGCCGTTGATTCTGGTGATGCTCGGCATCCTCGGCGGCGCGTTTGCGTTTGGTTTTCTTGGTGTTTTCATCGGCCCGACGTTGCTGGCGGTCGCTTATACCGTGCTGCATGATTGGACGATCGGCGCATCCGCCGCCCAGACGCTGGCGCCCGAAGTGAAAACCCCATCGATAGACGATCCGGGCCGTATGGGAAAGATCCCCTAAGGAAAACCCCAGGATTTCGCTTGCAAGTTCGGGCTGCGGCGACTGGAATTCCGGTCTTTCGTGCTCCGGACGCCGGGGTGCGGAGAAGCGGGAAGCCTTTGATGGCGTGGGCTTCGGCGGCGTGGGCAGGTTAGGCGAGTGATAAAAACCTGTTGACGATCCGGTGGAAGTTCTCCATAATTCCGCTTCTCTGCTGCAGACGCAGCGACGCAAACGAAGCGGTGCCGGGTAGTGGTGGTTCAGGCGCGGCGGGTTTGGCGGACCGATCTTTAAAAACTAACAGTCGATAAGTGTGGGCGCTTGATGCGGAATGCGGCGGCGGATTCTCCGGAGTCTGCTGTCAGGCAGAAGTATCAGAAGCCTCACACAGTATTAGAGGAAGGTTTGTCTGTCGAAAGACGGATCAATCATCGTCAGTACGTTGAGTGAGCGACCGGGTTCGAGAGAGCCCGAACACAGTAACAGGTTTGAACTGAAGAGTTTGATCCTGGCTCAGATTGAACGCTGGCGGCATGCCTTACACATGCAAGTCGAACGGCAGCACGGACTTCGGTCTGGTGGCGAGTGGCGAACGGGTGAGTAATACATCGGAACGTGTCCTGGAGTGGGGGATAGCCCGGCGAAAGCCGGATTAATACCGCATACGCTCGGGAGAGGAAAGCGGGGGATCTTTCGGGACCTCGCGCTCAAGGGGCGGCCGATGGCAGATTAGGTAGTTGGTGGGGTAAAGGCCTACCAAGCCGACGATCTGTAGCTGGTCTGAGAGGACGACCAGCCACACTGGGACTGAGACACGGCCCAGACTCCTACGGGAGGCAGCAGTGGGGAATTTTGGACAATGGGCGCAAGCCTGATCCAGCAATGCCGCGTGTGTGAAGAAGGCCTTCGGGTTGTAAAGCACTTTTGTCCGGAAAGAAAACCTTGTGGCTAATATCCGTGAGGGATGACGGTACCGGAAGAATAAGCACCGGCTAACTACGTGCCAGCAGCCGCGGTAATACGTAGGGTGCGAGCGTTAATCGGAATTACTGGGCGTAAAGCGTGCGCAGGCGGTGCTGTAAGACCGATGTGAAATCCCCGGGCTTAACCTGGGAACTGCATTGGTGACTGCAGCGCTGGAGTATGGCAGAGGGGGGTGGAATTCCACGTGTAGCAGTGAAATGCGTAGAGATGTGGAGGAACACCGATGGCGAAGGCAGCCCCCTGGGCCAATACTGACGCTCATGCACGAAAGCGTGGGGAGCAAACAGGATTAGATACCCTGGTAGTCCACGCCCTAAACGATGTCAACTGGTTGTCGGGCCTTCATTGGCTTGGTAACGTAGCTAACGCGTGAAGTTGACCGCCTGGGGAGTACGGTCGCAAGATTAAAACTCAAAGGAATTGACGGGGACCCGCACAAGCGGTGGATGATGTGGATTAATTCGATGCAACGCGAAAAACCTTACCTACCCTTGACATGTATGGAATCCTGCCGAGAGGCGGGAGTGCCCGAAAGGGAGCCATAACACAGGTGCTGCATGGCTGTCGTCAGCTCGTGTCGTGAGATGTTGGGTTAAGTCCCGCAACGAGCGCAACCCTTGTCCCTAGTTGCTACGCAAGAGCACTCCAGGGAGACTGCCGGTGACAAACCGGAGGAAGGTGGGGATGACGTCAAGTCCTCATGGCCCTTATGGGTAGGGCTTCACACGTCATACAATGGTCGGAACAGAGGGTTGCCAAGCCGCGAGGTGGAGCCAATCCCAGAAAACCGATCGTAGTCCGGATCGCACTCTGCAACTCGGGTGCGTGAAGCTGGAATCGCTAGTAATCGCGGATCAGCATGCCGCGGTGAATACGTTCCCGGGTCTTGTACACACCGCCCGTCACACCATGGGAGTGGGTTTTACCAGAAGTGGCTAGTCTAACCGCAAGGAGGACGGTCACCACGGTAGGATTCATGACTGGGGTGAAGTCGTAACAAGGTAGCCGTATCGGAAGGTGCGGCTGGATCACCTCCTTTCCAGAGCTGTGCATTCATTGCACTCAAGTGCTCACGCTTATCGGCTGTGGTTAGAAGAAACGCAGACAGGCTCAGGGGTCTGTAGCTCAGCCGGTTAGAGCACCGTCTTGATAAGGCGGGGGTCGATGGTTCGAATCCATCCAGACCCACCAGTGTCTTGTCTGGTGAGCTGAAGGGCTGGGGCCGCTGGAGTATCTGTGAGACTGGGGGATTAGCTCAGCTGGGAGAGCACCTGCTTTGCAAGCAGGGGGTCGTCGGTTCGATCCCGTCATCCTCCACCAATCCTCAATGCCAAGGGTTCAGCACGAAGTGATGCTGAGTACTTTGCATTGGCGATTGAGCCAGTCAGAGCGGTATGAGGCACAGGCTTCATACCGGCTGCCGTTCTTTAACAATCAGGAAGAAGTAGTAAAGAGATTCACGAAAGGCACCTGGAGATGGGTGCGGAGTAGGTGAATCAGGGTTGTGATTGTATCGATGTATTTTAAAGGTGATCGAAAGATTGCTTTGGAATACGGCGCAACACGAATACTCAACCTGTAGCGAGTGCGTCTATCCCCTGCGGGGATGGGACCCACGTAAGCGCTAAAGCGCTAGCGTGGGTCGACACAGAGACACACCCGTTATAGGGTCAAGCGAACAAGTGCATGTGGTGGATGCCTTGGCGATCACAGGCGATGAAGGACGCGGTAGCCTGCGAAAAGCTCCGGGGAGCTGGCAAACGAGCATTGATCCGGAGATGTCCGAATGGGGAAACCCACTCCTAATGGAGTATCCGTAGCTGAATCCATAGGCTGCGTGAGGCGAACGCGGTGAACTGAAACATCTAAGTAACCGCAGGAAAAGAAATCAACCGAGATTCCCAGAGTAGTGGCGAGCGAAATGGGATCAGCCGGTACACGTTATCTGTATTGTTAGTCGAACGCTCTGGAAAGTGCGGCCATAGCAGGTGATAGCCCTGTAGACGAAAACAGCATGGAAGAACTGGGTGTACGAGAAGTAGGGCGGGACACGTGAAATCCTGTCTGAAGATGGGGGGACCATCCTCCAAGGCTAAATACTCGTGATCGACCGATAGTGAACCAGTACCGTGAGGGAAAGGCGAAAAGAACCCCGGGAGGGGAGTGAAACAGATCCTGAAACCGCATGCATACAAACAGTCGGAGCCTCTGCGAAGGGGTGACGGCGTACCTTTTGTATAATGGGTCAGCGACTTACATTCAGTGGCGAGCTTAACCGATTAGGGCAGGCGTAGCGAAAGCGAGTCCGAACAGGGCGTCCAGTCGCTGGGTGTAGACCCGAAACCAGGTGATCTATCCATGGCCAGGTTGAAGGCACGGTAACACGTGCTGGAGGACCGAACCCACTAACGTTGAAAAGTTAGGGGATGAGCTGTGGATAGGGGTGAAAGGCTAAACAAACCTGGAAATAGCTGGTTCTCTCCGAAAACTATTTAGGTAGTGCCTCGTGTATCACCTTCGGGGGTAGAGCACTGTCATGGTTGTGGGGTCCATTGCGGATTACTACGCCATAGCAAACTCCGAATACCGAAGAGTGCAATCACGGGAGACAGACATCGGGTGCTAACGTCCGGTGTCAAGAGGGAAACAACCCAGACCGCCAGCTAAGGTCCCCAAATATGGCTAAGTGGGAAACGAAGTGGGAAGGCTAAAACAGTCAGGAGGTTGGCTTAGAAGCAGCCACCCTTTAAAGAAAGCGTAATAGCTCACTGATCGAGTCGTCCTGCGCGGAAGATGTAACGGGGCTAAGCCATATACCGAAGCTGCGGATGCACAGTAATGTGCATGGTAGGAGAGCGTTCCGTAAGCCTGCGAAGGTGCACTGGAAAGTGTGCTGGAGGTATCGGAAGTGCGAATGCTGACATGAGTAGCGATAAAGGGGGTGAAAGGCCCCCTCGCCGTAAGCCCAAGGTTTCCTACGCAACGTTCATCGGCGTAGGGTGAGTCGGCCCCTAAGGCGAGGCAGAAATGCGTAGCTGATGGGAAGCAGATTAATATTTCTGCACCATTGTGAAATGCGATGGGGGGACGGATCGCGGAAGGTTGTCCGGGTGTTGGAAGTCCCGGTCCTTGCATTGGAGAAGGCGCTTTGGCAAATCCGGGCGCGGAATTCAAGGGTGCGAGGCGAGCCACTTCGGTGGCGAAGCAACTGGAAGGGGTTCCAGGAAAAGCCTCTAAGCTTCAGTTTCACAGTGACCGTACCGCAAACCGACACAGGTGGGCGAGATGAGTATTCTAAGGCGCTTGAGAGAACTCGGGAGAAGGAACTCGGCAAATTGGTACCGTAACTTCGGGATAAGGTACGCCCTCATAGCCTGACTGGCCTGCGCCAGAAGGGTGAAAGGGTTGCAATAAACTGGTGGCTGCGACTGTTTAATAAAAACACAGCACTCTGCAAACACGAAAGTGGACGTATAGGGTGTGACGCCTGCCCGGTGCCGGAAGATTAAATGATGGGGTGCAAGCTCCTGATTGAAGTCCCGGTAAACGGCGGCCGTAACTATAACGGTCCTAAGGTAGCGAAATTCCTTGTCGGGTAAGTTCCGACCTGCACGAATGGCGTAACGATGGCCACACTGTCTCCTCCCGAGACTCAGCGAAGTTGAAGTGTTTGTGATGATGCAATCTCCCCGCGGCTAGACGGAAAGACCCCATGAACCTTTACTGCAGCTTTGCATTGGACTTTGAACCGGTCTGTGTAGGATAGGTGGGAGGCTATGAAGTTGGGACGCCAGTCTCAATGGAGCCGTCCTTGAAATACCACCCTGATCTGTTTGAGGTTCTAACCTTGGCCCGTGATCCGGGTCGGGGACAGTGCATGGTAGGCAGTTTGACTGGGGCGGTCTCCTCCCAAAGTGTAACGGAGGAGTACGAAGGTACGCTAGGTACGGTCGGAAATCGTGCTGATAGTGCAATGGCATAAGCGTGCTTGACTGTGAGACTGACAAGTCGAACAGGTGCGAAAGCAGGTCATAGTGATCCGGTGGTTCTGTATGGAAGGGCCATCGCTCAACGGATAAAAGGTACTCTGGGGATAACAGGCTGATACCGCCCAAGAGTTCATATCGACGGCGGTGTTTGGCACCTCGATGTCGGCTCATCTCATCCTGGGGCTGTAGCCGGTCCCAAGGGTATGGCTGTTCGCCATTTAAAGAGGTACGTGAGCTGGGTTTAAAACGTCGTGAGACAGTTTGGTCCCTATCTGCCGTGGGCGCTGGATATTTGAAGGGGGCTGCTCCTAGTACGAGAGGACCGGAGTGGACGAACCTCTGGTGTACCGGTTGTCACGCCAGTGGCATCGCCGGGTAGCTATGTTCGGAAGAGATAACCGCTGAAAGCATCTAAGCGGGAAACTCGCCTTAAGATGAGATATCCCCGGGGCTTCGAGCCCCTTGAAGGGTCGTTCAAGACCAGGACGTTGATAGGTCAGGTGTGCACGTACAGTAATGTACTGAGCTAACTGATACTAATTGCCCGTAAGGCTTGATCCTATAACAGGTGTGTCTCGACCCGCGTGAGTGCTTCAGCACTTACGCGGGTCCGATCCCCGAAGGGGATTTGTGTGACCTCCCGCGGGAGCTCACAGAAACGCACGGTTGGGATTCAGTGTTGTGCCAGAAACAACACAACCCCCCACACTCGAATCCTTTACGCTTCTTCCCGATTGGCTGTGGCGCGACCGGTTGACTTCAACCCTGCGACGCAGCAACCCGTCATGCCTGATGACCATAGCGAGTCGGCCCCACCCCTTCCCATCCCGAACAGGACCGTGAAACGACTCCACGCCGATGATAGTGCGGATTGCCCGTGTGAAAGTAGGTAATCGTCAGGCTCCCCTCCAGTCAGAAACCCCACCCGCCGCGGTGGGGTTTTTGCGTTTACGCGGCCCAAATCAACAGCAACATGCTCGACCGAGCACGAACAACAAGCGTGGTCGGACGCCGTTGCCAGCCACTGCCAAAAGTAGCCTGTTGATCGACGCGTTTTTGCGCATACGACCTGTGCACAAACAAGCGTCTAGCTCGTCCCGAGCGCTGCTCGGTGGCGTTCCCGCGCTCGACGCTAGCCTCCCGCACGTATCTAAGGACACAAGGACTCTCTTACTATATCGGATAGTCTTATGCGTATCAGTAAGCCAAATCACTACGTGGAAAGGGCGGTTTCAAGGTCGAAGCGCAATGGCGGGTTTAATTGTAGTGGTCAAGTTATTTCGGACAGGCTGATAGGTTCTTTTACTGTCGGTTTTGCCTCGTAGGCAACGGGCGACGGATAGCCCAAAGTCGAATGCAAGCGTACTGCGTTGTAAAAACCGACGATGTACTGGTTGATGTCGCGCCGTGCTTCATCGTGGTTGGCGTACTGACCGGTGAAAGACGATCAACAGGTTCAGCAGAAACTCGCCGCCCTGAAGTCCCTGCTCATCAAGTTGCCTATACACCGATTGCTGCTCGATGCTCTTGACCGGCACGTAACGCATGTTCGGCCCCGCGACTGCCTCGCAGATTGCCTCAGCATCCACCGCGTCATTCTTGTTCGTCTTGACGTACGGTTTGACAAACTGCGGTGCAATCAGTCGGACCATATGGCCCATGGCCTGCAGCTTGCGAGCCCCAATAGTGCGCAGGCGGGGAGGTTGGCTGTGGCGCGACAATCTGGATGAGAGGCCGTGTTGCCTCACGGGAAGATGTTACTCCAGCCTAATTGTCGTTTTCCGATTGTTTTGCGATGAAGGCTGGCGCTGCGTAGCGGCGCCAGCCTTCATCGCAGCGGGCTCATCGAGGATTCTGGTAACCAGTTCCCTCGCGCGGTTTGATCGCCATGCTTTCACGCGGCGCTGCAGGGTGCGTAGCTGGGCACTGGAATACATCGCGGGTGCCAGCGCGACGAGGCGCTCGTGCAGTTTCCTTGCTGTAATGCCAGGCTCGGATTCGAGCCATTGCTGGATCGTCGGCCACGTGTGCTCGAACGGATCTTGCCGGCTGCGCCACGTGTGGGGCACACCGGCCTTCCGCTGGTGGGTTGGTCTCACCTCGCCGTCCTGCCACGCTGTTCCGAGGCTGACCAGGAATTCCGCCAGGGCAACGCGGTCAGGTGTCTCTGTCTCGGCCGGTGGGGTGCCGCATTCACTGCAGGTCGCAACGTGCTGCTGTGCTTCACGCATCCGGCACAACAGATCCAGCGGGTCGAGCGCCCTGAACCGGGTTCGGAGTTTGCGTTTGGTTGCCTCCGGCACTGAGGCCGATCGCAGGACGCGCTCGAGCGGCGTCAAGGGTGATTCATAGTGCTTCGTCACCTTCGCGCCGTGACGTGTCTTGGATTTCAGCTTGAACGACGGCTGGAAGAAGTTGATGTAGAGCCGCGAAACCTGGTAAAGGGAGGCAAGGATTTCCGTGGCCTCCAGACCTTGCAGCCTTCCGTAGCCGACCAGGCGGCGAACGATAGCGCCATTCTTCTGCTCGACCCACGCCTGGTCGTTCTTCTTGTATGCACGCGACCGCGTAAGCTCGATGCCCATCGCTTTGCAGAAGTCGAACACCGTCTCGTTCATGAAGGCGGTATCGTTGTCGCAATCCAGACCGCGCAGGGGAAACGGCAACGCACGGCGGACCTGCTCGATATACTCCAGAACGAATGCGCCGCTGCGAAACGGCATGGCCAGGCATTCGGTCCATCCCGTCGCGATATCGGTCATCACAAGCGTGTGCACGAGTTCGCTGTCGACCTTGCCGCCACCACAATGCTGCACGAAATCGATCTCGAAATAACCGGGCAGCGGATCGTTCCAGTCCGAGAAGGTCCGGATCGGCACGGCACGGCGAATAGCACTGCCGACTCCGCTGGCGCGTCGGTGTTGGCCACCGAAAGCCTGCTCGCGCACGTCGTGCAGCAGTCGGTCAATGGTGGCGGCGCTGATCTGCTTGAGCCGCTGGTGGACGCCCTTCGATAGTGACAGGTGACCATGCCTTGTCATCGACTCGATCAGCGTCGGGATCAGCGCTTTCAGCCGCTTGCCGCAGATCCGGTCAGCGGCCTCCCAGAGGGTGATCAGCGCGGCGCCCACCTCATCGTCATAGCGTCTCTGCGGGCCGGGCTTTACCTTTGGCGGCCGCAACTCCCGGCACAGCACACGGATCGCGTGCTTCCGATGGTAACCCGTCAACTCAACGAATTCGTCCAGTATCTGGCGTTTCTCATTCTGGTCAGAACGGCGGTACCGCTCGCCGACTGCTTCAGTCAATTCCTGTCGTGTTGTCATGCTGAGCCGCCTCGTCATAAGTCGCTCCCGCCTGCATGCTGACGGGTAGCAAATTACATGAGGCAACGACCCTCGCCCGGTAACAAAAAACCTGAGTCAATGCGGCTCTCATCTTGTTTGACGCGCGGCAGGTTGGCGAAGAAGCCCGCAACGTGATTTCGCTTGAGCACTTTCTTCAGCACCGTTCGACCATGCTCATTTACACCATGGACGGCAAAAACGTTCTTCGCCAGATCGATGCCAACTGTCGTAATCTTCATGATGGGCGCTCCCCTCGGTCAGGTGGTTGCTTCGACACATCCACTTTGGCACATTGATGCCGCTTCGGGTGGGGGCGTCCATCCCATTAGTCTTGACGCTAGCTCGTTCGACGGCAGCGACCACTTCTGCTTGTGCTGCGCGATGAGTTCGAGAACGGCCTGCAGTCGCAAGTTCGCCTGTGGCGCGCTGACCGTGTGGACCGCCGGCTTCTCCCTGAATCCGTCGTGAAGCGCGACCTTCCACTGGGCGGCAGACAGTTCAAGCGACACTGCCAGGATGACGCTCTCAGCATGTGGTCCGGTAACGTGATTTGCGTCCGTGATGACCTCCGTTGAGCAAACCTTGGCACGGTCAATCTTACGACTCGGGCCTTGATGTCATCGGCAACTTGAAAGTCGTCGAGATCTGACGGTGCGAACGTCATCTTCTTCGTGGTGGTTTTTCTTCCGGGTGCGTTTTCTTCCGGCTTTTGTTTCATAAAGGCCTGGCTGTTCTTCGCTTTTCGCTTCTTCTTCGGCTGTTGTTTTTTGTTCGTGCCGAACCTGACGGCGAGGCTCGGGCGTAGGCGCGCGCATGATCTGCCCCCAAGGAGGGTCGGTCATGAAGCGCGTCGGACAGCGAAAGTGCCGGCATTGCGGGGCCTGGTTTCGTCCCGATCCCCGCAATGCGCGGCACCAACGGTACTGCAGCGAACCCGCGTGTCGCCGGGCGAGCAAAGCCGTCAGCCAGCGGCAATGGCTGGCCAAACCCGAGAACCAGGACTATTTCCACGGTGCGGAGCACGTCGCGCGGGTGCGGCATTGGCGCGCCGAGCATCCGGGCTACGGGCGCCGAACGCAGCAGAAGTCCGAGAAGTCTGGGGATGCGTTACAAGAGAACTGCCGCGCGCAAACCCTTGCCCCACAAGGCTCGGGGGCCGATTCGGGAGGCGCTGCGTTACAAGAAGTCTTATCGGCGCAACCGGCCGTCCTGATTGGGCTGATCGCCCATTTGACCGACAGCCCGTTACAAGAAGACATCGTGCGCAGCAGCCGGCGGTTGCTACAACTGGGGCAGGACATCTTGCATGGGAGGGGGGAGCATGCCGAGCAAGCGTGTGATTTGCCCTGAGCGGATCCGGCAGATTCCGGCGCACTTCAGTTGGGTCGATCACCGGCTGGTGCGCGAGCGCTACATCGAGCGCTGTGACGCCTGTGCGGCTGCGCTGTACCTGTTTCTGGTCACCGTCGCCGATGCGCAGGGCCTGAGCTACTACGCCGACGCGACGCTCGCACGGCGCCTGTCGATGGCGCCGGCGCGTCTGGAGATGGCCCGCAGCGACCTGATTCGCGTCGGCCTGATCGCCTGGCAAGGGCCGATCTATCAGGTGCTGGCGCTGGATGCGCCGGTGCCGGCGCCGCCGCTGCCTCACGCGGACGTGACGACGCAGCTTGAGCGGTTGCACGCGGCGCTGGGGAAGCGTCGTGCTTGATTATGAAACGTACTGCAAGATTCGCGACTGCCATGATCGGCAGCACCTGACGATCACGCAGACGGCGCGCGCGCTCGGCCTGCATCCGCAAACGGTGTCCAAGTGGTTGAAGGCCGCGCGGTACGCACATCGCGCGCAGCCGCCACGCACCAGCCGGCTCGATCCGTTCAAGGCGCAGGTGGTGCGCTGGCTCGATGCGCACCCGTACAGCGCGCAGCAGATCTTCCAGCGCTTGCGTGAAGCGGGCTTCGACGGCGGCTATACGATCGTGCGCGACTACGTGAGCAAGATCCGCCCGCCGCGGCGCGAGGCATTCCTGAAGCTCGCGTTCGCCCCGGGCGAGTGTGCCCAGGTCGACTGGGGCGAATACGGTTCGATCGCCGTGGGCTCGACGCGGCGGCGGCTCTCGTTCTTCGTCATGGTGCTGTGCTACAGCCGGCTGATGTATCTGGAGTTCACCGTCTCACAGACGATGGAGCACTTCCTCGCCTGCCACGAACATGCCTTTGCCGCCTTCGGGGGTTGTCCGGCCAAGATTATGGTGGACAATCTGAAGTCCGCGGTGCTGCAGCGGCTGATCGGCCAGGCGCCGGTATTCAATCCGCGCTACCTCGATGCAGCGCGCCACTGGGGGTTCGAGATCGTCGCCTGCAACGTCGGCAAAGGCAACGAGAAGGGCCGCGTCGAGAACGGCGTGGGCTACGTCAAGAAGAATCTCTTGAACGGGCTCGAGCTCGCCGAGTTCAGCGCCATCAACCCCGCGGCCCGACTCTGGCTCGATACCATTGGCAACGTGCGCATCCACGGCGAGACGCACCAACGCCCCGTCGATCTGTTCGAGACCGAGCGCGCGCATCTGAAGCCGCTCAATGCTTCGCCCTACGACGTCGCGCGCATCCTCACGGTGCGCACGAGCAGCCAGTTTCGCGTAGCGCTGGACACCAACCACTACTCGGTGCCGGCGCGCTACGCCAATACGCGCGTCACGCTCAAGGCCTATCCCGATCGGATTTGCATCTACTACGAGAACCAGTTGATTGCCCGCCATGTGCGCAGCTACGAGCGTCACCTCGATATCGAGGATCCCGAGCATCCGAAGGCCCTGCTCGCGCAGCGTCGCCATGCGCGCGAACAGCGGCTGATGCTGCGCTTCCTGAGCCTGGGCCCGCACGCCCAGGCCTATTGCGAAGGCCTCGAGCAACGGCGCATCAATGCGCGCCAGCATGTGCGCAAGATCGTCGCGTTGAGCGAAATCTACGGCATCGAGGCCGTTGCGCGCGCCCTGCAGGACGGGCTCGCGTTCCAGGCCTTCAGTTGCGAGTACATCGCCAACATGCTCGAGGCCAGAGCGCGGCAGCGGCCCGAGGCCGGAGCACTGCATCTGATCCGCCATCAGGATTGGCTGGAGTTCGAACTCGCGCAGCCGGATCTCTCGTGCTACCGCGTGCCGGAGGCCAACGATGACCAGGATGACGACAAAGACAAAAGCTGAATCCAGCGCGCCACAGTCAGGCGCCGATTCTGCGGCGACGCTGCGCACGCAGCTTATGCAGCTGCATCTGGCCTACACGCTGCAACACTACGAGGCTTTGGCCAGCGAGGCAGCCGCCCAGCACTGGTCGCATGTCGGGTATCTGGCCCGCCTGGTCGAAGGCGAGGCGCATCGGCGTGAAGATCGCAGCGTCGCCCGACGCGTCGCGCTCGCGCGATTCCCGGTACTCAAGACATTGGACCAATTCGAGTGGAACTGGCCCACCAAGATCAATCGTCTGCAGGTCCAGAATCTGTTTCGCCTGAACTTCATCGAGGAGCACGCCAACGTGATCTTCCTCGGCGGCGTCGGGCTGGGCAAAAGCCACTTGAGCATTGCGCTGGGCCATACCGCCTGCCTGCGCGGCTACTCGGTGCTATTTGCCACGGCCGTGGACATCATCAATTCGGTGAATGCCGCCTGTGCCCATGGCGGGCTCAGGCGTGAATTGCGCCGCTACGCCAAGCCGCGCCTGTTGATTATCGACGAACTCGGATATTTGCCCATCGACCAGCAAGGCGCCGACATCCTGTTTCAGATCGTCAGTCAACGCTACGAACACGGCGCCACCATCATCACCTCCAATCGCGCCTTCAAGCACTGGCCCGACATCCTCAACCACGACAGCACCTTGACCTCCGCGCTGCTCGATCGCGTCTTGCATCATGCCGAGACCGTCGTCATCGAAGGCAAGAGCTATCGCATGAAAGACCAGAGCGACCCCGAACCCGCCGCTTGACGCCGTTCACCACCGTGAGTTTCAAACCGCCCGATTCGCGTGAAATTGACGCCGCCGCTGACACTTGACGACTCTCACGCTACATAGCTTCCGAAGGCCGCCAATCGTCCCCGGTGTTCCGGAAGAAACGATGATGGGCTATAACACAGGCGGCAGCGCGTGATGACCGGAAGATCACTGGTGCGCGCATGCGACGTCCCCGGACGCCGTGTGGCGAGTCCGGTACATAGCATGGTCCGGGAATCGTCGGTGACATTGGTGAGCGGCGCGAGCTGCATCCCGTTTGAGAGATCGAGTCGATTCAGACGCTTCCCCCTGGTGCTGCCCTGAACCAACCAGCCAGGAGCAGGCCATGGCCATGCGCAAGCGGGAAGACGATGAGGTGTATCCGAACGCCGCCGGGATCGATGTGGGCGCGTCCAGCCACTGGGGGGCAGTCCCCCGGACGGCCGACGACCAGCCGGTGCGCGAGTTCGGCACGATGACCGGTGACCTGCACGCGATGGCCGACTGGCTGCTCACGTGCGGCGTCGATACGGTGGCACTGGAATCCACCGGCGTCTACTGGATCCCGGTGTATGAGGTGCTCGAGCGGCGCGGGCTGACAGTCTGGCTTGTCGATGCGCGGCAGATGAAGTACGTGCCGGGGCGCAGGCGGCGCGCGTCAAGCAAGTTGTCGCCTCACTCATGCAGCCAGAGGCTGTTTATTTGCGCTGATCGACGCCATCTCGACGACTGAGTCGCGTTCGGGGTTAAGCGTCACGGCACCAACCGGTGTCCAGTTGCGCGTGTGACGCGACCAGCGGGCCGGATTGCACGCGCGCGCCTTCGCGTACAGTGCGTGACGTGCCACGAGAAGCGCACGATCGTCACCGGCATGCCGCTGCGCAGGTGTCACGTAGCGGATGCCGCTATGACGATGCTCGAAGTTGTACCACTGCACGAAGCCGGCAGCCCAGTTGCGAGCAGCGTTCAGGTCCTCGAAGCCTGTGACCGGAAACTCCGGCCGGTACTTCGCGGTTCGGAACAGCGCCTCGGCGTAGGCGTTGTCGTCGCTGACCCGGGGGGCGCGAGTACGACGGCTTGACACCCAGCCAGTGCAGCATCGCCAGCACGGTGGTGGCCTTGAGCGTCGCACCGTTATCGCCGTGCAGCACCGGCCGGGTCTCAAGGACGGCAATGCCTTCGGAGAGCGCCGTACGACGCACGAGATGAGCAGCGTGTTCGGCCGCGTCGCTGTCGTGCACCTCCCAGCCGACAATCTTGCGGCTGTACAGGTCCAGGATCATGTACAGGTGGAACCATCGCCCTGTTACCGTTGCCGGCAGATAGGTCATGTCCCAGCACCACACCTGGCGCGGTGCCGTGGCGACGTGCGTGGTCGGCGGCCGGGCGCTCGAAGGCGTTCTGGCACGGCCACGGCGCGTCATCTGCCCATGCTCGCGCAGCACGCGTGCAAAGGTCGATTCGCTGGCGATGTACACGCCTTCGTCGGCCAGCATCGGCACGATGCGCGCCGGTGGCATGTCGGCAAAGCGCGGCTCGCTGGCTACACGCAGCACGTTCGCCCGCTCCTGCGGGCTCAGGGCGTGCGCGGGCAGCGGGCGCGTCGCGCCTGGCGTCACCCTTGACGAGCCCCTCATGGGCCTTCCAGCGCTGCAGGGTACGCACGTCGATCCCGGCCACCTCGCAGGCCAGGCGCAACCGTGCGCCAGCCAGTCTTGCCGAATCGATTTCCCGGGCCAGGAACTGGCGATCTTCGAGGCCGATCATTCGTCCTCGCCCTTGTCCGTGTTGAAGATCGCCCCGAGTTTTTTTGAAAGAACCAGCAATGCGGCTGCCTCGGCCAGTGCTTTCTCCTTGCGCCGCAGTTCGCGTTCCAGTTCCTTGATGCGACGCTGGTCCTGCTTCGTTTGCTGTGGACTCGCACGGGCCTCTTCGGGCTCGGCCAGCGCCTGCGTGGCCGCTTGCCGCCACTGCGCCAGTTCCTGCGGATACACGCCATGCTCGCGGCACCACGCATTGCGGGCCGTCTCGTCCATCGCTGCCGTGCTCAACACCGCTTCGAAACGCGCGGCCGCCGTCCATGCCCGCTCGCGAGCGGGCCTGGACAGCGCATCACTGCGCCAGCGCTCCAGCGTCTGCGCGCCCACACCGATCTCTCGCGCAACCTCTTCCACTGATGCGCTCTCCGGCGGCAACAACCGCGCCACCGCTCTGTCCTTGAATGTCTTTCCGTAACGCGTCAACTTGTTCTCTCTTTATCGCCCCCAGATTCCAATTTTATCCAGGCGACAACCATTGTGACGCGGGGGCAGGAGCGACGTACAAGACTGCCAGTGGCTGCAGAAGCTCATGAGTCTCGGACTGCTGCGTGCGGCCTGGCGCCCCGCTGGCGAGGTCTGCGTGGTGCGCGCGGTGGTGCGGCAGCGCGAGCTGCTGCTCACCGAACAAGGTAGCTGGGTGCAGCGCATGCAGAAGGCACTGCTGCAGATGAACCTCCAGCTCACCGACGTACTCACGGACGTGATGGGTACGACCGGACAGGGGATCATCCGCGCGATCGTGGCCGGCGAACGCGACCCGAAGGTGCTCGCGCGTTTCCGCCACAGTCTCGTCAAGGCCAGTACCGAAGACATCATCAGGGCGCTGACCGGCAACTGGCGCGAGGAGCACCTGTTCGTGCTCGCGCAGGCGCTCGCAATGTTCGACAGTCTCGCCGAGCGCATCCTCGAGTGCGATGCGAAGACCGGGGCGCTGCTGGTCCCCCTGGGGCGTCACGACGTCCAGCTGGCCGGGCCGGACAAGAAACGCCAGAAGAACGCCCCCGGTTCGACGCGCGTACCGCGCTCGCGCGCTGGGCGGGCGTGGGCCTGACGCGCATCAACGGCCTGTCCGTGGCCACCGTGATGACGATCCTCTCCGAGATCGGCCCGGATCTGAGCCGCTTTGCCAGCGTCAAGCACTTCTGTTCGTGGCTGCGCCTGTGCCCCGCCACGAACAGAAGTGCTTGACGCTGGCTTCCGGCACACGACCCTCCGCCAACCGCGCCCGGCAGGCGCTGAAAATGGCAGCCATGAGCCTGTCGCGCAGCGACTCGGCGCTCGGCGCGTTCTACCGCCGGCTGTCCTCACGCATGGACAAGCCGCGCGCCAATACCGCGGTCGCCCACAAGCTTGCCCGCATGGTGTACTTCATGCTCACGCGCGGCGAAGCCTTCGTCGACCAGGGGCAGCAGCGCTATGAGGAACAGCAGCGCCAGCGCAGCATCGCAGCCCTCAGGCGACGTGCTTCCGCCCTCGGATTCCAGCTCCAGCCAAACGCGGATTGTTCGCCGGGTCGCTGCGCGCTGGCCAACGAACTCAACGGTCACGAACCCCACGCATATCTGAAAGACATCGGGACACGGCCTCCCACCCACAGGGCAAGCGACATCGCCGCATTGCTGCCACATAACTGGCAACCTCTTACCGCTGTCGCCTGATTCACCGTTCGTCAACGGGGGTTTGCCAGCCGCTTACCGCACGCACGCAAGGCGCCGGATCATACGGAAGTTGCCTGTCCCTGCCACGGAAACGCGGCCAGCACCTCCCGGATCGCCATATCGAAAGGCGTGCGTCGACCGATTCCGAGTACCTCTAAACGGCTCGATGCCAGATGACAGTTGTGCGGGCGCGGCGTCGCGTCGGTGGGTGTGCGCTGGGGCGTCAGACGCGCGTCGAGTTGCAACGCTTCTGCCAGACGCACGGCGATCTCGTACTTGTTCATCGGTTCGTCGCCCGACCATTGCACGATGCCAGAGACCGTTTCGCCGCGCGCGTGCCGCTCGAGCATCTGTCGGATCACGAAAGCGACATCGGGCGTGAACGTAGGATAGCGGATCGCCCAAGCGTCCATCCTGGCAGCCTGGGCCCCCGGCGCCGCCGCCGCTGCAATCGCCGGCATGAGGCTAGTCACGGCCGATTCCGACCAACTGACGATCGGACCATATAGCAGCGGCAGACGCAGCACGCATCCGCCCTCGGCCGTGTCGGTCAGCGCTCGCTCGCCTTCGAGCTTGCTCTGTCCGTACGCGTTCAGTGGCGCAGGTGTGCTGTCGTGACGATAGGGCGGGTGCGTGCCGTCGAACACGTAGTCGGTCGAAATCGACAGTGTCCACGCGCCGTGTCGGTTCGCCGCCCCGGCGATCATTCGCACGGCATCGACGTTCAGCGCGCGAGCAAGCGCCGGATCGCGCTCGCATACATCGGGACGGCGCTCCGCCGCGGCAACCACGACGGCATCCGGCGCTACGCGGTCGATGAAACGCTCGACCGCGACGCTATCGCGAACATCCAACGCGACCATTCGCGGAGACGTTCGGCTATATGCGGTGGAGACGGTCTGCCAGCCGGTCTGGCGCGCGAGTTCGTCGTTGAGCGCGCGGCCGAGCAATCCGGAACCACCTATTACGGCAACCTTGAACATGCGCGGCACCCTCAGCGCACAGACGTGACCGTGTATCCGGCCTCGTCAATCGCGGCCTTCAGCGCATCGACGGGTTGCGCCGACTCCACGAGCACGCGGCCGGTCGCGAGATCCACCTGAACCTGCGCGGCGGCGTCGTGCTCGCGAATCGCGCTCGTGACAGCGGCAACGCAGTGCTGGCAGCTCATGCCTTCTACATGGAGTTCGGTTGTCATTGCAAAGACCTCGGCGGAATCAGATTGCGGATAGTCGAATTATGCCTGCCGTACCTTGTTTGGGTAGCTGACCTTCCCAGCATGGGAAGGTATAGGATCGATTGGAGTTCAGCCGCAACCTTGAGGAAACAGTCATGAACATAGGCGAAGCGGCCCGCGTGTCGGGCGTTACGGCAAAAATGATCCGCTACTACGAAAGTGTCGGCCTATTGACTGCGAAGGCGCGCACGAGTGCCGGTTATCGCGTGTATGGCCCGCAGGAAGTGCATTCCTTGCGCTTTATTCGCCAGGCTCGCCGGCTCGGATTTCTGGTCGAGGATATCCGGCGGCTGCTTGCTCTATGGCACGACCGCTCGCGTGCAAGTGCCGAAGTAAAGCGGATCGCGCTCGAACATGTCGCCGAACTCGATCGCCGCATCGCCGAACTCACGGACATGCGCGACACTCTCGCGCATCTGGCCGATCATTGCCATGGTGATGACCGGCCAGATTGTCCGATTATCGAGCGGCTGGCGGACACCGATCTTGTATCGGGACAAGGTTGCCGTCCGCTTTAAGCGGCTAATCGAAGTGCAACCCGGCCTGCCGATTCTTAAGGTCGAGCGATTCATGCACCGAAAGTGCGCATAAAAATTGCGAAAATGACGTCCACATAAAGAACGCCTGGATGAATCCCAATAAAATCAGGAAATGCGTTGCACCTTTCCAGTGCACTATTCCAAAACGGAATGCACACCATGCGGGCATTTCACTATTCAGGTTGCACCTTAAGGCTATAATGCGGGTTAACCCTTTCACGGGAAATCCCTGATGTCAAATCACCGGGGATTCGATCTGATCCTTGGAGAACATCATGTTTGCATTCATTCTTGAGAAGCTCAGCACCTGGTTCGAAACCGCGGAACGTAGCCGTCGTGAGGCATATCTCGCCTCGTCGTCGGATATCGTTCAGCTCGAACAGCGCATCCGTTCGCTCGAAACCAACGGCTATTCGCTGTAAGTTTCCGCTTCGAGTTTGACCTGGCGGCGCTGCTTTTGCGCGGCCGTGCAGTACCAATGTCGAGCCCCGTCAAAGCGGGGCTTTGTCATATCTGGACATCGAAATCCGCGTGTGGCTTCGACGTTTTTTCGAGTGAACGGCGCAAGAAAGCTGCTGATGGCGAATATCGACTAGCTTCGTAACGCGGCCCGCGGTAATGTATGGCGTTTTTCGCGCAAGACGGCATTCATAACCAATCGGGCTGTCCATGTCCTCCGTCCGTTCGCTGCAAACTTTCCGAGCCGTGATGGCCGCGGCCGCCATGGCGACGCTCGCCGCCCTCTGCGCCGCGTCGGACGCATTCGCGGTGTCCGATAACGGGCGTCCTCCCGTGATCCTCGATACGCTTGGCGGCGTCAATAATGGCCAGAGCGGTACCGTACTGCTGAGCTCGCCGCCAGCGCCGGAGCCGATCGTCGCCGCGCCGCCGATCGCGGCACCGGTCGAGCTGCCTCCGGAATCGTCGCCGCCGTTCGTGGTCGCGCCGTATATCCAATTGCCGGCGGGTGGTGGCGTGCCGCCGCGGCCGGTGCCTCGAGCGGTGCCCGTTCCGCAATAGGTACCGACGGCGCGAAAGATCGTCGGCGGTGCTTCTGCGCGGTCCCGTTTCTCCCCCATACGCCAGCTTGCCTCGCACCCGACAATCTCATTCGGGTTTGGGCGCATGGCGTCCGTGAAACCGTCCGACGACAATCGTTGCGCGCCTCGCCGCCGTGAGCTTGGATCTCGGCAAGTGCGCCTGCGTCACTGCTTCGAACGGAAAACACAACAAGGAGACGTCACCATGCTCAATCAATGGATGCAGCGTGCGACGCGCGCCTGCGTGATGCTGCTCGCACTGGCCGCGTTGCCCGGCGCTGGGTTCGCGAAGGACACGCCGGAAATGCCGACACTGACGATGGCCGTCGGCGGCTTACCTGGCCTGTACTATCTGCCGGTCCTCGCCGCACAGCAGCTCGGCTACTTCAAGGACGAAGGCCTGAACGTCACGCTCGAAGATTTCGCGGGCGGCTCGAAAGCGCTCGAAGCGGTGGTGGGCGGCAGCGCCGAAGTCGGCGCGGGCGCGTTCGAGCACACGTTGTTCATGCAGGCGAAGGGTCAGCACTATCGCGCGTTCGTGTTGATGGGCCGCGCACCGCAGATCGTGATCGGCGTGGTGAAGTCGAAGGCCGATCAGATCAAGTCGCTCGCGGACTTCAAAGGCGCGAAGGTCGGCGTGAGCGCACCGGGTTCGTCGACGGATCTCGTGCTCACCGTTGCGTTGCGCAAGGCCGGCGTGCAGCGCAGCGACATTTCGGCGATCGGTGTCGGCAGCGGCGCGACGGTGCTGGCCGCGGTGGGCAGTGGGCAGATCGACGCGCTGTCCAATGTCGATCCAATGATGACCAAGCTCACGCGTAGCGGCGCCATCAAGGTGCTTGGTGATACGCGCACGGTGAAAGGCACGCAGGAGGTGTTCGGCGGCATGATGCCCGCGGCGACGCTTTACGCGGCCGAAAGCTTCATCCAGAAAAATCCGAAGACAACGCAGGCGCTGACCAACGCGATCGTGCGTGCGAATCATTGGCTGCAGACTGCGAGCGACGCGGATCTGCTGAAGATGGTGCCGCAAGCTTATCTATTGGGCGACCCGACGCTCTATCTCGACGCCTTTCACAACGTGCGCGACGCGTATTCGCCGGACGGACTGATGCCCGCTGATGGCCCGGCGACGTCGCTGCGCGCGTTGTCGTCGTTCGATAGCCGGCTCGATCCGAAGAAGATCGATCTGAGTGCTACCTATACGAACCAGTTCGCGAGCAAGGCGGCCGCGCAGTTCAAGTGAGCCTATGCGGAGATCGGGTTGCGCAAGACAGGTGACGGGGAACCGCGCGCGGCACGCTCACGCGCCGCTCATCACGTTCAATTGCCGCGATATTCGACCTTGAACGTCGCAGCCTTGTCCTCGCCGAGCGTTTTGACGAGCCATGGCATCTGATCCTTCAGCGTCTTGGCGAGCGTATACGGCGGATTCAGGATGAACATGCCGCTACCGAACAGCCCATAGCCGTCTTCCGGCGGATTGCTGACGCTCAGGCTGACGTGCAGCCAGTTGTCCTTCTGCAACTGCTTCAGTTGATCGGGAAAGCGCTGCGACTCAGGGCGCTTGACCTGCGGATACCAGACCGCATACGTGCCGGTCGGAAACCGCTTCAGACTTTCCTCGACACAGCGCAGCGTGCGCCCGTAATCGCGCTTGTCTTCATACGACGGGTCGAGCAGGATCAGCGCGCGGCGCGGCGCGGGCGGCAACAGCGTGAGAATCCCGTCGAAGCCGTCGCCCGCATACAGCATTGCGCGTCGGCCCGCGTCGCGAAAATTGTGGCGCAGCACGTCGATTTCGGTGCTGTGCAATTCGAAGAGCCGCATACGATCCTGCGCGCGCAGTTGTCGCCACGCAAGATACGGCGAGCCCGGATAAAAATGCAACTGGCCATCGGCATTGAGCGCGCTGACTTCATCGACGTATTCGGCGAACAGCGGCGGGAGATCGTTGCGGCCCCACAGTTTCGCAATACCCGTTTCGAACTCGCCGGTCTTCGTCGCGTAGCCTTCCTTCAGCGAGTAAACGCCGGCGCCCGCGTGGGTGTCGATATACCAGTAGGCCTTGTCCTTCTGGCCAAGGTAGCGCAGGAGCTGCAACACGACGGCGTGTTTCAGAACGTCGGCGTGATTGCCGGCATGAAAGGCGTGGCGGTAGCTGAGCATGATGAGAGGACGCTGAGAGAGCGCAGGCTGGCCCGAAGGAGCCGGCGACGCGCGGTCGCGTATTGTACGCGACCGCGCGTGCCCGGTTAGCCACCCGGTGCGTGGCGCTGCGCCCGCGATTACTCGTGCGCGTCGCCGATGATCTCCTCGATCCGCTGCTTTATCTCCGGTGTGATGCGCTTGGCCACCTCGGCGGACTGCATGTTTTCGCCGATCTGTTCGACCCGCGAGGCGCCGGTGATCACCGTGCTGACATTCGGATTCTTCAGAATCCACGCGATCGCGAGCTGACCGACCGTGCAGCCGAGCTCGTCGGCGACAGCGCCGAGCTGGCCGACCACGTTGTTCCGGGTCGGGTCCGTGAGCTGCTGACGCAGCCAGTCATAGCCCTGCAACTGCGCGCGACTGTCGGCTGGCACGCCGTCACGATATTTGCCGGTGAGCAGACCCGATGCGAGTGGGCTCCACGTGGTCAGGCCGAGGCCGATGTCCTCGTAGAGCCGTTTGTATTCCTGCTCGACGCGTTTGCGGTGAAACAGGTTGTATTGCGGCTGCTCCATGACCGGCTTGTGCAGATGATGCCGCTCGGCGATTTCATAGGCGGCGCGAATCTCGTCGGCGCTCCATTCCGAGGTGCCCCAGTACAGCGCCTTGCCGCGCGCGATCATGTCGCTCATTGCCCACACCGTTTCCTCGACCGGCGTGTTCGGGTCCGGACGATGACAGAACACGAGATCCACATAGTCGAGCTGCAGGCGCTTCAGCGACGCGTCGATCGCGTTGATCAGGTACTTGCGGTTCAGCGTGTGGTACTGGTTCGGCGCTTCGTTGAGTCCCCAGAAGAATTTCGTCGACACGATGTAGCTCACGCGCGGCCACGCGAGCTCCTTCAACGCATGGCCCATGATCTCCTCGGATTTGCCGCCCGCGTAGACTTCGGCGTTGTCGAAGAAATTGACGCCCGCGTCGCGCGCCGCGGCAAGCGATTCGCGCGCGGCGCGGTGATCCACCTGGTTGCCGTACGTGACCCATGAGCCGATGGACAACTCGCTCACTTGCAGGCCCGAGCGGCCCAGACGTCGATAATTCATGCATGTCTCCTGGTTGGTGATGCCACGGGAACGGAGCCCGGATTCAGCCCGAAAGCGTCCAGTTTAAAGAGATACGGTTCGATGTGCGTTTTACCTATGTCGTTCACAGGGTTCATGCACAATAGCGAAGTCGGCCGCCGCGCTGCATCCGCCGAACGGTCTATACCGTTTGGCCGACTTCTCGCCGCGCGCGGTCTCGTGGTCTCATTGCTCATCAACTGCATGGAGGTTCTGGATGTCGTCTCTGAACTCGAATCTGAACGGCAAAGTTGCCGTCGTCACTGGTGCCGCGAGCGGCATCGGCAAACAGATCGCGTTGACTCTGTCGGCCGCGGGTGCTGCGGTCGCGATCGCCGACCTGAACCAGGACGGTGCGAACGCCGTGGCTGAAGAAATCAGAAAGGGCGGCGGTAAGGCAATCGGCGTGGCAATGGACGTGACGAACGAAGATGCCGTCAACCAGGGGATCGACAAGGTCGCCGAGGAATTCGGTTCGATCGACATTCTCGTTTCCAACGCCGGCATCCAGATCGTCAATCCGATCGAAAACTATTCGTTCTCGGACTGGAAGAAGATGCAGGCCATTCACGTGGATGGCGCGTTCCTGACCACCAAGGCCGCGCTCAAGCACATGTACAAGGACAATCGCGGCGGCGTCGTGATTTACATGGGCTCGGTCCACTCGCATCTCGCCTCGCCGCTGAAGTCGGCGTACGTGACCGCGAAGCACGCTCTGCTGGGCCTGTCGCGCGTGCTTGCCAAGGAGGGCGCTGCGCATAACGTGCGTTCGCACGTCGTGTGTCCGGGCTTCGTGCGCACGCCGCTCGTCGACAAGCAGATTCCCGAGCAGGCGAAAGAATTCGGCATCAGCGAAGAGGAAGTGATCAAGCGCGTGATGCTGGGCGGTACCGTCGACGGTATCTTCACGACGGTCGAA
Source organism: Paraburkholderia sp. 35.1 (assembly GCF_050436525.1). Classification (NCBI taxonomy): domain Bacteria; kingdom Pseudomonadati; phylum Pseudomonadota; class Betaproteobacteria; order Burkholderiales; family Burkholderiaceae; genus Paraburkholderia; species Paraburkholderia sp. 35.1. The sequence goes on from NZ_JBNDMJ010000003.1 coordinate 3,076,770, forward strand.
GACGTCGCGCAGACCGTGCTGTTCCTGTCGACATTCCCGAGCGCGGCGCTGACCGGCCAGTCGTTCGTCGTGAGCCACGGCTGGTACATGCACTAAGGGGCGGCCCATGGCGCAACGCAATCTGAAGCGGGCGCGGGTGGGCGTGTCGGGCGACGGGGAGGGCGCGGGTCCGTCGGTCGCCGCCCGCCCGCGCCGGCATCTCCGGTTGCCCAACTACGAAACCGTCGCGCTGATGCTGCAAGGCGGCGGCGCGCTCGGCGCCTATCAGGCCGGCGTCTTTCAGGGACTTTACGAAGCCGGCATCGAACCGAACTGGATCGCGGGCATCTCGATCGGTGCACTGAATACGGCGATCATTGCGGGCAATCCACCGGAACGACGCGTCGAGCGTCTGCTGCAATTCTGGGAGACGATCTGCCAGCCGGCGTTCGGGGCGCCCTTGCCGGCTCCGATCGAGCACCTTCTGTTCAATTCGAGCGAAGCGGTGCGCAAGGCATTTACGGCAGCGCAGGCAATGAGCGCGATCGTCGAAGGGCAAAAGGGCTTTTTCGTGCCGCGTTTCCCACCGCCGTTGCCCACGGTGTCCGGTCCGCCGCAATTGGCGAGCTACTACGACACCACGCCGCTGAAGGCCACGCTCGAGTCGCTGTGTGATTTCGACCGGATTAATTCCGGCGAAATACGCGTGTCGGTGGGCGCGGTGAATTGCGGCACGGGCAATTTCGCGTACTTCGACAATACCCACACCACGCTCAGGCCCGAGCATTTCATAGCGTCTGGCGCGTTGCCGCCGGGCTTCGCGGCCGTCGAGATCGACGGTCAGTTCTACTGGGACGGCGGCCTGATGTCGAATACGCCGCTCTACGAGATGCTCCAGTCCACGCCGCGTCGCGACACGCTCGCGTTTCAGGTCGACCTATGGAGTGCGATCGGGCCGGTGCCGGACAACCTCACCGACGTGCAGGGCCGCATGAAAGACATCCAGTATTCGAGCCGTACGCGTCTCGTGACCGACATGCTGCAGCGCTCGCAGCGTTTCCGCCACGTACTGCGCGAGGTGCTGGACCGTGTGCCAGAAGACCAACGCGACGATCCGTGGTGCAAGCTGGCCGAAGATCTGTCGTGTTCAAAGCGCTACAACGTGATTCACCTGATCTACCGGCACAAGGAATACGAAGGACACTACAAGGACTTTCAATTCGGTCTGTCGACGATGCGCGAGCATTGGCGAAGCGGTCTCGAAGATATTCTCCGTTCTCTCGAGCAGCCCGACTGGCTCGATATGCCGGAAAACGATGCCGGGTTCGTCACGCACGATATTCATCGGGATTCGCGCTGATTCCTCGCGGAGAGCCCCGACGCTGCGCCAACCAAGGCCGAACCGTCAGAAAATAAAAAAACGGCGCCCTTTCAGAAAAGGGCGCCGTTTTTACAGGCGGTGGCAGCGGCGAACCTGCTGCACTTGCACGGCAAACCTCCGCGCTGTGAATCGCCTTACTTCAGCACGTGAGCAATCGCGGTGGCGACGACGTCGAGGTTGCGCGTATTGAGCGCAGCCACGCAGATGCGGCCCGTGCTGACCGCATAGATACCGAACTCTTCGCGCAGACGGTCCACTTGCGGTGCCGTCAGACCCGTGTACGAGAACATGCCGCGCTGGGCGTTCACGAAGCTGAAGTCACGATCAACGCCGCTTGCCTTCAGACGCTCGACGAGACCATTGCGCATCGCGCGGATGCGCTCGCGCATTTCGCCCAGTTCGCTTTCCCACGTCGCGCGCAGTTCCGGCGATGCGAGCACGGCCGCGACTACCGAGCCGCCGTGCGTCGGCGGGTTCGAGTAGTTGGTGCGGATCACGCGTTTCAGTTGCGACAGCACGCGCGCCGCTTCTTCCTTGCTCGCGGTGATGATCGACAGTGCGCCGACGCGCTCGCCGTACAGCGAGAACGACTTCGAGAACGACGAAGACACGAACACGTTCAGTTCCTGCGCCGCGAACAGACGCACGGCTGCCGCGTCCGCTTCGATGTTGTCGCCGAAGCCCTGGTAGGCGATATCGAGGAACGGCACGAGGTTGCGCGCCTTGACGACCTCGACGACCTGCTTCCACTGCTCGACGCTCAGGTCGACGCCGGTCGGGTTATGGCAGCACGCGTGCAGCACGACGATCGTGCCCGCCTCATAGCTGTTCAGCGCGCTCAACATGCCGTCGAAGTTCACGCCGTGCGTCTGCGCGTCATAGTACGGATACGATTCGACGACGAAGCCCGCGCCTTCGAACAGCGCGCGGTGATTTTCCCAGCTCGGATCGCTGATCGCGACCTTGCTATTCGGATTCACGCGCTTCAGGAAGTCGGCGCCGATCTTCAGCGCTCCCGTGCCGCCCAGCGCCTGCGCCGTGACGACGCGGCCGGCCGCGATCAGCGGCGAGTCGTTGCCGAGCAGCAGCTTTTGCACGGCGGCATCGTAAGCGGCGATACCTTCGATCGGCAGATAGCCACGCGGCAGCGCGGCTTCGACGCGAGCCTTTTCCGCCTCGCGCACGGCGCGCAGCAGCGGAATCTTGCCTTCTTCATTGAAGTACACGCCAACGCCGAGGTTGACCTTGGTGGCGCGCGTATCGGCGTTGAAAGCTTCGTTCAGGCCCAGAATCGGGTCGCGGGGAGCAAGTTCGACGGCGGAGAACAGAGACATGATGGGTGGGCAGCAGTAGTGAAAAGAGGGCGGCTTCGCGCGCGAGCGGCCTCATCTTGGGCGTCGGCGGCGTTTCGCGGGTGGGCGTGAGTTCGACGAAACGCGAAAATCGGGGACGGCCTATGGACAGCGGCGAGCGAGCGCAACTTCGCATTGTAACGAATCCGGGCGCTTTTTTCGGACGACCAGACGGGCAAAAGGCGATTATTTGCTTGAAAAACAGGCACTGGAGAGCCATGTGGCAGTAAGGAATTCGAGCGGGCGTGGCGATGTCGACCGCGCGACCAGGCCGAGGTGCGTTGCCCCTTGGCGCTGACTGCGCCACGATGACGCGTGGCGTGGAGGACAGAGCCCGGCATGGGAGTTCGCGGTAAACCCCGTCAGGGCGCGCAAGTCCGCAAAGGGCCATACACACCGGCGCCTAGGGCGCCCTACGTAAGCCCGCTCGATCTTCGCTTTCCGCAACCCGTTAGAATGATTCTTTGCCCAAGGCCCGGTGCCGCCCCTCATGTCCGAACACCATCTGACTGAAGCCGACGATACGCTCGACGAATCAAAATTCATCGCGTTCGAAGGTTCACCGTTCAAGCTCTACCAGCCGTATCCGCCCGCCGGCGACCAGCCCACGGCCATCGACACGCTCGTCGAAGGCGTCGGCGACGGTCTCGCGTTCCAGACGCTGCTCGGCGTGACCGGCTCCGGCAAGACTTTCACGATGGCCAACACGATCGCGCGGCTCGGCCGCCCGGCGATCGTGTTCGCGCCGAACAAGACGCTCGCCGCGCAGCTGTATTCGGAGTTCCGCGAGTTCTTTCCGCGCAACGCGGTCGAGTACTTCGTTTCGTACTACGACTACTACCAGCCGGAAGCGTATGTGCCGCAGCGCGATCTGTTCATCGAGAAAGACTCGTCGATCAACGAGCATATCGAGCAGATGCGGCTGTCGGCGACCAAGAGCCTGATGGAGCGTCGCGACGTGGTGATCGTCGCGACGGTGTCGGCGATTTACGGTATCGGCAATCCGTCCGAATACCACCAGATGATCCTGACGCTGCGCACCGGCGATCGGCTCGGCCAGCGCGACGTCATCGCGCGGCTGATCGCGATGCAGTACAGCCGCAACGAAGCCGACTTCCAGCGCGGCTCGTTCCGCGTGCGCGGCGACACGATCGATATCTTCCCGGCCGAGCACGCCGAGATGGCGGTGCGCGTCGAGCTGTTCGACGACGAAATCGAAACACTGCAGCTATTCGATCCTCTCACCGGCCGCGTGCGACAGAAAATTCCGCGCTTTACCGTGTATCCGTCGTCGCACTACGTGACGCCGCGCGATACCGTGCTGCGCGCCGTCGAAACGATCAAGGCCGAGCTGCGCGAGCGCCTCGAATTCTTCTATAGCCAAGGCAAGCTCGTCGAGGCGCAGCGCCTCGAGCAGCGCACCCGCTTTGACCTCGAAATGCTGCAGGAGCTCGGTTTCTGCAAGGGCATCGAGAATTATTCGCGGCACTTCTCGGGCGCGGCGCCGGGCGAGCCGCCGCCGACGCTCGTCGATTACCTGCCGCCCGACGCGATCATGATGCTCGACGAATCGCACGTGCTGATTGGCCAGCTGAACGGCATGTACAACGGCGACCGCGCGCGCAAGGAAAACCTCGTCGACTACGGCTTCCGGCTGCCGTCGGCGCTCGACAACCGGCCGCTCAAGTTCAACGAGTTCGAGCGCAAGATGCGCCAGGTCGTGTTCGTGTCGGCGACGCCCGCCGATTACGAGAAGAGGACCGCGGGGCAGGTCGCCGAACAGCTTGTGCGTCCGACCGGCCTCGTCGACCCTGAAATCGAGGTGCGGCCGGCGCGCAGCCAGGTCGACGACGTGCTTGGCGAGATCAACGAGCGCATCAAGGCCGGCGACCGCGTGCTGGTCACGACGCTGACCAAGCGGATGGCCGAGCAGCTCACCGAGTTCCTGGCCGACCATGGCATCAAGGTGCGCTATCTGCACAGCGACATCGACACGGTCGAGCGCGTCGAGATCATCCGCGATCTGCGTCTCGGCGCGTTCGACGTGCTGGTCGGGATCAACCTGCTGCGCGAGGGGCTCGATATTCCCGAGGTGTCGCTCGTCGCGATTCTCGACGCGGACAAGGAAGGCTTCCTGCGCGCCGAGCGGTCGCTGATCCAGACCATCGGCCGGGCGGCGCGTAACGTGAACGGCAAGGCGATTCTGTACGGAGACAACATCACGGACTCGATGCGTCGCGCGATCGACGAAACCGAGCGGCGGCGTACGAAGCAGATCGCGTTCAACGCCGCGCACGGCATTACGCCGCGCGGCGTCGTGAAACGGATTCGCGACATCATCGATGGCGTGTACAACATCGACGAAGCGCGTGCCGAGTTGAAGGAGCAGCAGACTCGCGCGAAGTTCGAGGACATGTCCGAGAAGCAGCTCGCCAAGGAGCTCAAGCGCCTCGAAAAGCAGATGATGGAGCACGCGAAGAATCTCGAATTCGAGAAGGCCGCGCAGACCCGCGACCAGCTAGCGCTGCTGCGTCAGCGCGTGTTCGGCGCGAACGTCGGCGACCACGTGTCGGGCGTCGAATAGCTAGCGTCCCTCCACCGCTTTTGTCCACCACGAAAGGGCGCGGCCATTCGCCGCGCCTGTTCACATCGGCCGGCGCTTTAGCTCCCGCTGCAGCCGTCGGCGCGGCCAACTTGGCCGTGACGAATTCCGTCCCTGTTTCCTCGCCGCACGAAGGTTTCTTAAGCGAGCCTTAAGACCCTGCTGACCTCAGGCAGAGCGTGCTGACAGGTTTGTTCTCGTCAACGATCGATGATAAACTCGCGCCAATATTGAGAATGGTTCGCATTTAAATTTACATCTGACTTGCGAGCGCAGTGTTTCAACGAAATCGATTCCCAGTCTGATCAAAACAAGGAGCTTCAATGCGGATTTCTTCGTTTGTGCGCGGTGGCGCGGCAGCGGTAGCTGCTGTCGCGGCGCTGTCGGTCTCGGCCGCCGAATATCCGATTGGCAAGCAGCAGATCCAGGGCGGCATGGAAATCGGCGCGGTCTACCTGCAGCCGGTCACGATGGAACCTGAAGGCATGATGCGCAAGGCGTCGGATTCGGACATTCACCTCGAGTCCGACATCCACGCGGTCAAGAACAATCCGACCGGTTTCGCCGAAGGCGACTGGATGCCGTATCTGCAGGTGCACTACGAACTGACGAAGGCCGGCTCGAACCAGCCGTTGAAGGGCGACCTGATGCCGATGGTCGCGAACGATGGTCCGCACTACGGCGACAACGTCAAGCTGCAAGGCCCGGGCAAGTATCACCTGAAGCTGATCGTCGAACCGCCGATGCAAATGGGCCACATGGCGTTCGGCCGTCACGTCGACAAGGAAACCGGCGTGGGTCCGTGGTTCAAGCCAATCACGCTCGAATACGACTTCACCTTCGCTGGCATCGGCAAGAAGGGCGGTTACTGATCGGCGCGCGGTGCCAATGCGTCGCTCGACGTATCAGTGAATGCAGCAGACGGCGCGCGGACAGTCGGAGTCATATCTGGCATTGGCGCGTCGCGTTTTCCGGAAAGGGCAATGAGAATCAACCGAAAGATCGCGATGCTTGCCGCCACGTTTTGCCTGGCGGCCACGGCTCATGCAGCCGACCTGCCGACCTTCAAGCTCGAAATGAACGACGGCAAACTGAAGCCGGCCCGCATCGAAGTGCCGGCAGGCCAGCGTATCAAGATCGAAGTACGCAACACCGGCAAGGGCGCGGCCGAATTCGAAAGCGTGCAGTTGCGTAAAGAGAAGGTTCTGGCGCCGGGCGCCGATTCGTTCGTCGTGATCGCTCCGCTGGAGCCGGGCGAATACAAGTTTTTCGACGACTTTCACCACCAGGCGCAGGGCGTGATCGTCGCGAAGTAAGCAGTGGTCTCGATCGAATGCGAACGCGAACGCGAACTCGCCACGGCAAGCGGGCGCTGTCGGTCGCGCGAGGCAACGGAAGCGGGCAGTAGAAGGATCGAAGGGAGAGCTTGAATGGGTCAGATTCTGTTCATCGTGTGGCGGGAGAGCGTCGAGGCGCTGCTGGTCGTCGGCATCCTGTACGCGTGGTTGAAAAATGGCGACGACGACGCCCGCCGCGGCTTGCCGTACCTGTGGGGCGGCGTGGCGGCCGGCGTGATCGCGGCGGTGGCGCTCGGCGCGGCGCTGGTCGGCTTCACCGAGGTGCTCTCCGGTGACGCGCAGGATTACTTCCAGACCGCGATGGTGCTCATCGCCTGCGTGCTGATCGTGCAGATGGTGCTATGGATGAAGCAGCACGGCCGCACGCTGAAGCGCGACATGGAACAGTCGCTGCAAAAGAGCCAGCGCGATTCGAACTGGTGGGGCGTGGCGCTGCTGGTCGCACTGGCGATCGCGCGCGAAGGCAGCGAAACCGTGATCTTCCTGTACGGCCTCGGCTTTGGCCAGTCGGGTCATGTCGACGGCAGTCAGATGCTCGCTGTCGTGATCGGTCTCGCGCTTGCGTTCCTGACCTTCTACGTGTTGCAGCTCGGCGGCAAGATCATCTCGTGGCGGCTCTTTTTTCGCGTCACCGAAATCATGCTGCTGTTCCTCGGCGCGGGGCTGTTCCAGACCGGCGTCGACAAGCTGATCGACAAGGAAATCCTGCCGACGCTCGTCGACCAGCTGTGGAATTCGTCGGCGATTCTCGATGACTCGAGCACCTTCGGTTCGCTCGTCGCGACGCTGACCGGCTACCGCGCGCATCCGGCGCTGATGAATCTGCTCGCCTATGCCGTGTATTGGGCGGTCGTTTATCTGCTCGTGCGCCGCGCCAGTCGCAAGCCCGCGCAGCAGACGGTAGGGCGCGCGGCATGAGCGCCGTGATGGCTTCCCGGCCGGGCCGCCTCGCGGCGGCCGGCCGGTGGATGCAGCGCCACGGCGCGGTGATTCGCGGCATCCAGTGGGTCGTGGTCGCGGTGTATGTGTTCCTGATCGTCGTGCCCGCGCTGATGCCGCTGCCGGACGACACCGCGCATCTGTGGAACAACCTGACGCTCGCCGCGCAGTTCGTGTTCTGGGGCATCTGGTGGCCGTTCGTGTTGCTGTCGATGGTGATGCTCGGCCGCGTCTGGTGCGGCGTGCTGTGTCCGGAGGGCGCGCTCGCCGAATTCGCGAGCAAATTCGGTCGCGGCCGCGCGATTCCGCATTGGATGCGCTGGGGCGGCTGGCCGTTCGTCGCGTTCGGCATCACGACGATCTACGGGCAGATGGTGAGCGTCTACCAGTATCCGAAAGCGGTGTTGCTGGTGCTCGGCGGCTCGACCTTCGCGGCAATCGTGATCGGTCTGCTATACGGACGCGAGAAGCGCGTCTGGTGCAAATACCTATGCCCGGTCAACGGGGTTTTTTCGCTTCTGTCACGGCTCGCGCCGTTTCACTACAAGGTCGACGAAGACGCGTGGCGCCGCTCGTACACGAACGGCGAGCATGGGCATCGCGTGATTCCGATCAACTGCGCGCCGCTCGTGCCGTTGCGCAACATGAAGGGCGCGGCGGACTGCCATATGTGCGGCCGCTGCAGCGGACACCGCGATGCGATCGCGCTGACGTGGCGCAAGCCGTCGACCGAAGTCGTGCAGTTGGGCGACAAGAACGCGAACCCGTGGGACACCGCGCTGATCCTGTATGGCCTGCTCGGCATCGCGATCGGCGCGTTCCACTGGACCGCGTCGCGCTGGTTCATCGACCTGAAGATGTTCGCCGCGACGTGGCTCGTCGATCGCGACATCACGTGGCCGCTCGACACCAACGCGCCGTGGTTCCTGTTCACGCATTACCCCGACCAGAACGACGTGTTCTCGTGGCTCGACGGCTCGCTGCTGATCGGCTACATCCTGTCGACGGCGCTTGTCTACGGCACCGTGCTGCTGCTGTTGCTGACGGGCGCGACGCGCATGCTCGGGCGCTTCGACGCAACGCGTCTGCATCACTTGACGCAGGGGCTGATTCCGATCGCGGGCGCGGGCGTATTCCTTGGTTTGTCGGCGACGACGCTGTCGCTGCTGCGCGCCGAGCACGTGTCGCTGTGGTGGGCGTCGGATCTGCGCATCGCAATTCTCGTGATTGCGAGCGCGTGGAGCGCATGGCTCGCGTGGCTCGTCACGCGCCGCTACAGCGAGCGCTTCGTGCAACGCGCGCTGGCGATGCTGTGGTTCGTCGCGGCGCTGGCGGTCGTCAATAGCGCGTGGTGGCTGATGTTCTGGGGCTGGGCCTCGAAGTAAGTCTTCAGCCTGTGTCCGGTGCGAACGCAGGCGCAAACGAAAAGCCGTGGGATGGTGACATCCCACGGCTTTATCATTTTCAGCGATGTACGCCGTTGCGCGCATCGGCTTTCGAGCGAGAACCAAAAAAGCGGCCTGGCTTGCTGCGACGGCTGGCTTGGTGTCTGCACGAAGGGGTCTAGTTCTCGCGTGCAAACCGTCGTGGCTGGCTAATGCCTAACACCTCTCTGGGAGGTGGTCCCCACAATACCCGGTACTTACCTCGTGTTGCCTTGCTACTTCGTCAGGATCAGCTTGCCGAGGCGCGTCGCACGCAGTTGATACGTGTCGCCGTTGTGCACGATGCTGATGTGACTATGGCCTTGCAGCAGCGCGTCGCTGCGCACGACCCGTTCCGACGTCTCGCTCTGGCCGGCGGTGCGTTGCGCGCCGGGTTTCGCCGCGGGCGCGGCCGTCGTCGACGATTTCGGGCGGCTGGTTAGCGCGGCCGCCGAGCGGCGCAGGCTGAGCGTGGAGGAGCGGGTCATATCGGTCATTCGTTTTAGCTTGTTCGTCGATTCGATGTGATTATTCTAAATGATAACCATTCCTATTTACAAGATCGAGAAATTGATCGGATCCGACTTTTGATAGCTGAATGAAAGTGCGTCTAGATGGCGATTCTGGAAGCCATTCTGACATGGCCCCGCGAAAGCGCGGGCAGGGCGCCCGCGCGGTACGTCAGTGCAACGGTCCCGGTTCCTGCCCGGCCGCGACGTACTGGCGGATCAGCCGCACCGTATCGATATCGTTCTCGCGATACGCGGACTTGACGATCTCCTGCGTCTGCACGGCGTCCTGGTCGGTCGAGACGGGCAGCGTGGTCGCGTACTCGAAGCGTAGGAACAACTGCAGCTCATCGGGCTGCTCGATCGTCATCGTCAGTGAGCCGCCGACGTGCTCGGCGGTCGGCAGGATGTCGTAGCGCACGCTTTCGCTTTCCTGCAGCGTGACGCGATCGCGCACGGTGGCCTGGCCGTAGTGCAACTCACGCTCGAGCACATTGCCGTCGCGCGACAGGATCGTGCAGCTGTCGAGACCAATCACGAACAGTTGCGGCTGCTCGGCGCGCAGCACGAGCCCTTCCCACAGCTGCTCGCGGGTCATCGATTCGACGAAGGGATTCAACGGATCGTTGATCTGAATAAGGTGTTCGAAATTCAAGACGACTGCGTCCTATGAAAATATTGCAATACCCGTGACCCGAACGGACGGCGTCCGACCGTCCTATGCGCGTTTGCTGCGACTGTTAAGCGACCGCGAGCGAGGAGCGGATCGAGATCGTGTGCGTGAGGATCTTGTGCACGGGGCACGCATTGGCAATTTGCAAAAGCCGTTCCCGCTGCTCGTCGGAGAGTTCGCCATCGAGCATGATCTGGCGGTCGATCGTCGAGCCTGCGTCGCCGGTTTCCATCGACAGTTTGACGCGTACGCCCGCGAGCGGCCAGCCTTTGCGCTGCGCGTACATCTTTAGCGTGATCGACGTACAAGCGCCGAGGCTCGACAGCAGCAGCGAGACCGGCGTCGGGCCGCGGTCGCCGCCGCCTAGCGATTCGGGTTCGTCGGCAAGCCAGGTGTGCTTGCCGTCATCGAATACGACCTGGAAATTCGTCGAACCGATGTGGGCGGTGACGGTGGGCTCTGCCATGCGCGGCTCCTCTGCTAGGGATCTAATAGCGTCGCGCGCCGCGGACTGTCGAAATCAACGCGGGCCGCGCGACATGAGCCGATATTGTGAACGAATTTAGCGGCGTTCGCGGCCCGTGGCGGATGATTTGGCGGCGCGCGTGGCTGGTGGCAAGCTTCGCCTCGCGCCGACAGGCGTGACAAACGCGCGGCACGCGCTCGCCTGTCAGTGCGTGATCGCGCCCATCCGCCCGGCCTGATAGTCGATCACCGCCTGACGAATCTCGTCTTCGGTATTCATCACGAACGGGCCATAGCGCACCACCGGCTCCTTCAGCGGCACACCGCCGAGCAGCAGTACTTCGAGTGGTTCGTCGCCGGCCGTGATGGTCACCGCGTCGCCGTCGTTGGCGAACACCACCATCGTGCGCGCGTCGATGTCCGCGCGCGCGTCGCCTTCGCCATACACGCCCTTGCCGGACAGCCCATACGCGAACACGCGATAGTCGGCCGGTACCGGCTGGCGGATCGTCGCGCCCGGCTGCAACGAGAAATGCTGATACAGGATCGGCGTGCGCGTTTCGATCGCGGCCTTGACGCCGAGCGCGTCGCCCGCGATGACCTTCACGCGCACCTGACCGTCTTCGGACGTCGCGGCCGGAATGCGTGTCGACGGAATTTCCTGGTAGCGCGGCGCGATCATCTTGTCGCGACGCGGCAGGTTCACCCATAGCTGCAGGCCGTGCACGCGACCGCCGGTGCGCGTGAATTCCGGGTCCGGCATTTCGCTATGCACGACGCCCGCGCCCGCGGTCATCCATTGCACGTCACCGGCGTGCAGCGTGCCGGAATGGCCCGCCGAATCCTTGTGGCCGAACTGGCCCTCGAGCACATAGGTGACCGTCTCGAAGCCGCGATGCGGATGATCGGGCGCGCCGATCGCCTCGCCTGGCGCATAGTCGACCGGCCCCATTTCGTCGAGCAGCAGGAACGGATCGAAGTCCATCAGCAGACGCGTCGGAAACGGTCGATGAACGATGAATCCGCCGCCCTCCACTGTGCGAACCGACGGGAACGTGCGTTCGATCGTGCGTGACGTAGTCATCAATATCACCTCGAAAAATGGGGAATAGCGCGATTTCTGAAACATGGGGCTATTATAGGGACCGTTTTTGGCGGTGCCAGCCGCCCCTCAGCAATGGATTGTTCTATTCATGGAACGATGAGATGAAGATCGATTCACACAATCTGAACGACCTCATGTACTTTTCGCAGGTCGTCGAACATGGCGGATTTTCGGCCGCCGAGCGGGTGCTGGGCATCTCGAAGTCGCGCCTGTCGCGTCGGCTCACGGAGCTGGAGGCGTCGCTCGGCGTGCGCCTGTTGCAGCGTTCCACTCGCAAGCTCGCACTGACCGAAGCGGGGCAGCTGTTCTACCAGCACTGTCAGGCGATGCTCAGCGAAGCGCAGGCGGCGGTCAATGTCGTGCAGCAACTGCGCTCGTCGCCGCGCGGCACGGTGCGCGTCAGCGTGCCGGTCACGATCTCGCAGACGATTCTGTCGACGATCCTGCCGGAATTCATGCACCGCTTTCCGGAGGTGCGCGTCGTGATGCGCGTGACGAATCGCGTGGTCGATCTGTTCGAGGATTCGATCGACGTCGCACTGCGCGTGCGTTCGGATCCGCCGGAAAACGCGAACATCGTCGTGCGGCCGCTGTGGCGCACCGAGCAGATGCTGGTCGGCGCGCCGAGCCTGCTGCAGCAGAATGCGCCGCCGCTGACGCCGGGCGACCTGAACCGCTTCGAAACACTCGACGTGCCGACGAGCGACGGCCGCCACGTGTACAACCTGATCTCACCCGACGGCACGCGCCATGCTCACGAACACGAGCCGCGCCTCGTGACCGCCGATCTGATGACGATTCGCGAGGCGGTGCTCGCCGGCGTCGGCATCGCCGCCTTGCCGGAGATGATGTATGGAGCCGCGTTGAGAGCGGGGCAACTGTCGCCCGTGATGCCGGGCTGGAGTTTTCCGACGCCGCAGTTGTACGCGGTGTTCGTGTCGCGTCAGGGGATGGTGCCGGCCGTGCGCGCGTTCGTCGATTATCTGGTCGAGATGCTCGATCCGGATGAGGGCAAGCACATCATCGGCGAGTGTCCTGAGCGCGCCGAAAAAGCGGCGGCGCAGGGATCGGTGGCGAGGGCTTCCTCCGCTGTGTCGGCGGCGGTTTCATGAGGCTCTGTGGCAACTTGAGGGGGCACGGTGCGCCGCGGGCCGCTAGCGCGCTTCGCAAATCGTTTTTAGCATTTAAGCGCGGCCTGTCATGATTACTTTCAATGGTCGTTTGCTTGAATGCGCGCACACACAGGCATATAGTGAAATCCCTTTCGCTAAGGAGTGTCCTATGCGAAAACTCATGGCCGCTATCATAGCGGGCCTGATAGGGCTGACCGCGTTGTCCGTGTCGACCACGGCCCTCGCATGCGGTGATAAAAGCTATCAGTCTTCGGCCGATGGCAAATGATCCCGCCGCCCGAAGGCGCCAAGTGCGCACAAAAAAAGGCCTTCATCCGACGATGAAGGCCTTTTACTTTTTGGCCCTGTTTAAAAGGGGTGTTCCCGTGGACGAGCGCGCCGCTCCGCGTGCCACGTTACCGTTTACTTCGCTTTGGGCTGCGTGACGAAACCAATCTTCGTCAGTCCGCCAGCCTGCGCGGCCGACATCACCTGAGCGACCTTCTCGTACGGCACCTTGCGGTCCGCATCGAGATGCAACTCCGGCTGCGGGCTCGCCTGCGCGGCCGCGGCGATCTTCGCGGCGAGCGCCGCATCGTCGACCTTGGTGCTGTCCCACAGCACGTTGCCGTCCGCGTCGATCGACACCGTCACCTGCGCGGGCTTCGTGTCTTCCCTCTGACTGCTCGCGTGCGGCAGATCGATCTTGACCGCGTGACGGATCACCGGAATTGTCACCATAAAGACGATCAGCAGAACCAGCATCACGTCGACGAGCGGCGTCATGTTGATCTCGTTCATCAGGCCGTCGTCATCGTCTCCGGCGAAAGGGCTCATTGCCATTGGAATGCCTCGTCGATCAGTTGGCGCGGGTTGCGAGACGCAGGCCGTCGCCGCGCCTGGTCGACGACAGACGGGCACCGGTCACGAAGAACGCATGCAGGCCGTGAGCGAAGCGGCTCAGCTTCGCGACGATCGCCTTGTTGGCGCGCGTCAGCGCGTTATAGCCGAGCACGGCCGGAATCGCGACGAACAGACCAAATGCGGTCATGATCAGCGCTTCGCCGACCGGGCCGGCGACCTGGTCGATCGACGACTGGCCGCTCGCGCCGATCGCGAGCAGCGCGTGATAGATGCCCCAGACCGTGCCGAACAGGCCGACGAACGGCGCGGTGCTGCCGATCGACGCAAGAATTGCGAGACCGCTCTGCATGCGCGCGACGCTTTCGTCCATCGTGTCTTTCAGGCAGCGCGTGATCCAGTCCGACACGTCCATGCGGTCGTGCAGATGCGGCTGCGTCTGGTGATGATGGTCGGCCGCTTCCTGGCCCGACAGCGCGAGCGCGAGGAACGGGTTGTCATGCGGCGTCGAGGCGCCGCCGCCGAGCTTCTTCACGCCGTCGGCGAGGTCGTCCGAATGCCAGAACGCCTGCTCGGCGTTCTTCGTCAGGCGCTTCAGGCGCATCACGTTCCAGCCTTTGACGACGATCACGCTCCACGACATCACCGACATGATCAATAGCGCGAGCGCGATACCGCGCGTCACGAAATCCCCTTGCGCCCACACGTGTGCCAATCCGTAGTTTTGCATTGCAATCCCTTGTTTTTGAAATCTTGCTTCAGTCGGTCAGATTGAAGTTGAAAGGCTGGGTGTACGCGGCCCTGACGGGCTCGCCGTTCTCGAGATACGGTTTGCAGGCGCTCGCGCGTATGGCGGCCAAGGCCGCGTCGTCGAGACGGCTAAAGCCGCTGCTTTTCTTCAACTCGATGTTCTCGAGCTTGCCGGTCAGACCGACGACGAAGTGCACGTACGCGGTGCCGGATTCGCCGCGGCGCCGCGATAGAGCCGGGTATTCGGGCTGGCTGATATTGCAATCGAGGTGCGACACGTTTTTCGGCGCGCTGATTTCCATCGTGGGCTTGCCGATCGCGGGCGCTGCCGCGGTGGGCGGTGTCGCGGGCGCGGTGGGCGCGGCCGGCGTCGGATCGGGCGCCGCGACCGGCGTCGGCGATGGCGCAGCGGCCTGTGGCAACGGAGTTGGCGTCGGCTTGGGCGTTGGAGTCGGCTTCGGCTGGGCTTTCGGTCTTGTATGGACGGGCGGCGTCGGCCGGGGCGGCGGCGGAGCGATCGATTGCAGCGCGACCGGCGCGGCGAGCGGCGCGGGCGGCAGCAGTTCGGCGGTCATCACGTGCGATTCGAGCGCGACCGGTACAGGCTCGTGACGCAGCGTCATGATCACGGCGAGCAGAGCGACGTGAACCGCGGCGACTATGGCAGTGGCCGTCAGCGCGCGGGAATTCGGTCGGGTGGACGACGCCAGCGGGGCGCTGGCGGAAACGGGATGCGGAGCCTGCATGGTCAGTGTGGCGGCGCACCGTGCGGGCGGCGCGTCAAACAGGGCATCGTCATGTTCGGAAAATCAGCAGCGAAATGAACAAAGTAGTCACGAAACCAATCAGCAATTCCATCTCGAACTCCTTTCGAAGGGGGAGCGGGGTGGCTGGCTGGTACGAGTACTGGCTTGCTGACGGCAGTGGGATACCGCAGTACGGCGGACAGTACTGCGGTTGTGTTGCAGACGTGCGGCACATTCAACGTCGCATCGGAGCGCTACATAAAGCGTGCGTGAAGCAGAGGGGCTTTTAGACGCACCAACACGGCCTGCACCGGCCCTGCTAGCGGAGCTCAGGCTGCCTTGCGCTCGTAGAACGCGACTTGCACGACCTCGACGACGCTCTGCACCTGCCGATGCTCGACCACGCCGCAACGGCTCGCGCACACGCCGCTTTGCAGCATCACGTCACGCACGGATTCCTCGCATTTGCCGCAGCACGAGGCGACGCCGAGTTCAAACTGCAACTCGTCGAACGAGTCGATGCCGTCCGCAATCAAGGAGCGGATTGTGCGGTCGGATACGGATTTGCAGACACAGACGATCATGGCAGGCGTCATAGCTAACGTTAATGCGAATTATTATCATTTTGTTTGGTTCGTTTGGCAAGCGTCCCGTGCGATTTTTTGTAACAAAACCAGACTCTTAGAATGGATTTCGTCGGCAGGAAGGGCGGGGCGCGCGCCGGTTGCCGGCGCTAGGCGGCGCGAGAATCCGATGCGGCCGTGCGGCCAGACGGTATCGATACCTGCTCGACCGCGGCCTCGATCCGCAGCAGCGTGGCGGCGAGTTGCTGCTGATGGATGCCGTCGTCGGTGGAATAGAAGCGCGGCAGCGGCGTGCCCCCGGCCGACGCCGCGGCGCGCAGGCCGTGCTGCTCGAGCACGCGTTCGAGCTGACGCGCGATCGCCACGCTCGTGTCGATCAGCGCGAGCCGCTCGCCGACGATGTCGCGGATCGCCGCGTCGAGAAAGGGGTAATGGGTGCAGCCGAGCACCAGCGTGTCGGCGCCCGCGTCGAGCATCGGTTCCAGGTAGCTGCGCAGCAGTGCCTGCAGCTCGGCCGAGCCGACGTCGCAACGCTCGACCGCCTGCACGAGCCCGTGGCCGGGCTGGCACAGAAAGCGGCAGTCGGCGGCGTAGCGTTCGAGCAGCCCCTGAAAGCGGGCGCTGCGCAGTGTCGCCTGGGTCGCCAGCACGCCGGCGACGCGGCTTTTCGATTGCAGCGCGGCGGGCTTGACACCCGGCTCGACGCCGACGAGCGGAATCGGCAGCTTTTCGCGCACCAGCGCGATCGACTGCGCGGTCGCCGTATTGCATGCGACCACGAGCGCCTTCGCGCCTTGTGCGGCGAGCCATTCGCCGATGGCCAGCGTGCGGTCGGTGATGAAGTCGTCGTCGCGCTCGCCGTAGGGCGCGTACAGCGAATCCGCGACATACAGCAACGCCTCGTCAGGCAGTTGCGCGCGCACCGCGCGCAGCACCGACAGGCCGCCGAGCCCCGAATCGAAAATGCCGATCGGCGCCCGCGACGCGGCGCCAGCGGCAACACTGCGGACAGTCGGGGACGGCGAAGGGGCGGGCATAGGCGAAAAAAACGAGCGGGAAGTGGCGGTCGGCGAAAAGGGTGAAACCACGGTGAGGCGCGAACAAGCGCGCAAGTATATCGCCCGTGCGGTACGGTCCGGCGCGAATGCCTGCTGGGCAGGCGTCGTGCCGCTACCGCGCGGGATGCTTCAGCGTGCTTCGATCAGGACTCGACCGAGCCCATCGCGCTTTGCTGGTAGTTCTGGATACCGACCTTGTCGATCAGATCGAGCTGGGTTTCGAGCCAGTCGATGTGCTCTTCGGTGTCGTCGAGAATCTTCGTGAAGATTTCGCGCGAGATGAAATCGCGCACCGATTCGCAGTAGGCAATCGCCTCCTTGCAGGTGCCTTGCGAAATCTGTTCGAGCTTCAGATCGCATTCGAGGATCTCTTTGGTTTCCTCACCGATCAGCAGCTTGTGCAGGTCCTGCAGATTCGGCAGACCGTCGAGCATGAAGATCCGTTCGATCAGCATGTCGGCATGCTTCATTTCGCCGATCGACTCGTCGTACTCGTGCTTGCCGAGCTTGTCGAGGCCCCAGTGGCCGTACATTCGGGCATGCAGGAAATATTGATTGATCGCGGTCAGTTCGTTTTTCAACTGCGCGTTCAGATATTCGATGACCTTCTTGTCGCCTTGCATGTTATTTCCTTTTTCGGGAACCTTGAATTTCCAACAACAATAAACGCCATGTCCAAAAAAGCCAAGAGATCCGATACAACTGTTGGCTGCGTTGGCGGCCTCGTGCGTGCGGCGCCTTGCGCGTACATGACGCACGGAAAGAAAAAGCCGGGATCGCGGCCCCGGCTTTTCGACTGACCTGAGTAGCGTTAATCGCGACTCATCAAGCCGTGGCGACCGGAATCTTGCCGATCTTGGCTTGCCATTCCTTCGGGCCGGTCTGGTGCACGGAGGTGCCGTTCGAATCGACGGCGACCGTGACCGGCATGTCCTGCACGTCGAACTCGTAGATCGCTTCCATGCCGAGGTCTTCGAACGCGAGCACCTTCGCGCTGCGGATCGCCTTCGACACGAGGTACGCCGCACCGCCGACGGCCATCAGATACGCGGCCTTGTGCTTCTTGATCGCCTCGATCGCGACCGGGCCGCGCTCGGCCTTGCCGATCATCGAAATGAGGCCCGTTTGCGCGAGCATCGTCTCGGTGAACTTGTCCATCCGCGTCGCAGTGGTAGGGCCCGCCGGGCCGACCGCTTCGTCGCGCACCGGATCGACCGGGCCGACGTAGTAGATCACGCGGTTCGTGAAATCGACCGGCAGCTTCTCGCCCTTCGCGAGCATGTCGGCGATGCGCTTGTGCGCGGCGTCGCGGCCCGTCAACATCTTGCCCGACAGCAGCAGCGTCTGGCCCGGCTTCCAGCCCGCCACTTCTTCCGGCGTCAGCGTGTTGAGGTCGACGCGCTTGCTGGTTTCCGTGTTCGGTTCCCAGTGCACCTTCGGCCATGCGTCGAGCGACGGCGCTTCGAGCCTGGCGACGCCCGAACCGTCGAGCGTGAAGTGCGCGTGGCGGGTCGCCGCGCAGTTCGGGATGATCGCGATCGGCTTGGATGCGGCGTGCGTCGGCGCGGCCATGATCTTCACGTCGAGAACAGTGGACAGACCGCCGAGGCCCTGCGCGCCGATACCGAGTGCGTTGACCTTCTCGTGCAGCTCGACGCGCAGCTCTTCGATCCAGTCCTTCGGGCCGCGCGCGATCACGTCCTGAATGTCGATCGGGTCCATCAGCGATTCCTTCGCCATCACCATCGCTTTCTCAGCGGTGCCGCCGATGCCGATGCCGAGCATGCCCGGCGGGCACCAGCCCGCGCCCATCGTCGGCACGGTCTTCAGGATCCAGTCGACGATCGAGTCCGACGGGTTCAGCATCGCGAACTTCGACTTGTTCTCCGAGCCGCCGCCCTTGGCCGCGACCTGCACGTCGACGGTGTTACCCGGCACGATCTCGTAGTGGATCACGGCCGGCGTGTTGTCCTTGGTGTTCTTGCGCGCGCCTTCGGGCGGGCTCACGATCGATGCGCGCAGCACGTTGTCCGGATTCAGATAACCGCGGCGCACGCCTTCGTTGATCATGTCGGTGACGCTCATCGTCGCGCCGTCCCAGCGCACGTCCATACCGACCTTCACGAACACCGTGACGATGCCGGTGTCCTGGCAGATCGGGCGCTTGCCTTCGGCGCACATGCGGCTGTTGGTCAGGATCTGCGCGATCGCGTCCTTCGCTGCGGGGCTCTGTTCGAGCTCGTACGCGCGGCCGAGCGCTTCGATGTAGTCGAGCGGATGGTAGTAGCTGATGTACTGCAGCGAATCAGCGATGCTCTGAATCAGGTCTTCCTGTTTGATGACGGTCATGGCTAGCTCAGTGGGGAGTGGCGCTTGTTGTCGGATCGCAGCACGGTGCGGTCAGTCTTGCGCTTTCATGGGAGTGGAAACCTTGATGCCGCCCACGGCGTGCAATGCCGCGGGCCCTTCGAAATGTTTGGGGTGCGTGTGCGTTTCGTCGAGCTTCATCGAGTCGGTGACCAGATGCCAGACTTCCTTCAGGAATAGCACGACGTAGACCGCCTGC
Organism: Paraburkholderia sp. 35.1; assembly: GCF_050436525.1. Taxonomy (NCBI): domain Bacteria; kingdom Pseudomonadati; phylum Pseudomonadota; class Betaproteobacteria; order Burkholderiales; family Burkholderiaceae; genus Paraburkholderia; species Paraburkholderia sp. 35.1. Next base: position 3,096,234 of record NZ_JBNDMJ010000003.1, read on the forward strand.
GCGACGATCAGCCCGAGGTACAGCGGCACCTGCAGCCAGCGGCTCATGAAAACGAGGCGGGGCGGCGCGCGCATGGGGCGGCGCGGACGGGCGCAGGCGGGTCGCGAAGCGGACATAGGCAACGGTCAGATGAAGCGCGGGTGACGGAACAGGGGGCCAGGCGTCGACGGCGGTGCGGGGCGCGGCCACCGAAGGGGCGCGAGACTCGCGTCAGGCGCGCCATTGTACAGCGTCGGTCGAATCTGCTGCTTTGCGGCGGGCAGCGCGCCCGCCACACCGGAATTACGATGCGATCGGCGGCACGCTGCGCGGACGGCTAGTTCAGTTAGCATTGTAAAAGGCCGTGCGAGAGAGCATAAGGGTGCGAAAGCGGGCGTGCTGGCGGTGCGTCGAGTTCGCATCAGCGGTAGCAATGTGCTGCGAGTGAGCGTAGAAGGCTCTGTAGAACGGCGATCTTTTTCGCGCGCATCTCGTCTGATCAACGCGTAACTGCATCGATGGCTGGCGGGATCTAAGGGTTTTCGCTTGCAGATCAACACGATGCGCGTAAGTGGCCGGTAAGTTGCAGCGCTTATGGTTAAGCCTTGACGCGGAATAGGATCGCGCAGGGCGCCCGCATGCACGGATGTTGCGATGCCGCACGCACGCGCGTTTGACGGTATCGCGAGGTGGGAGACAGCGCCGCTCGTGGCGGCTCGAACAGGATAAGGCCCGCGCGCGCCGCGCGCCGGTACAGGTTTTACGTTTCATCTTCACCAAGGGGTTGTCGATGTCTGCGATTGAATCGGTTCTTCAGGAACGCCGCGTTTTTCCGCCCTCCGCTGACACTGCGACGGGTGCCACGATCTCCGGCATGGACGCGTACCGGGCGCTCGCCGCCGAAGCGGAGCGCGACTATGAAGGCTTCTGGGGGCGTCTCGCGAAGGAGACGCTGAGTTGGCACAAGCCGTTTACGAAGGTGCTCGACGAATCGAAGGCGCCGTTCTACACGTGGTTCGAAGACGGCCAGCTGAACGCGTCGTATAACAGCATCGACCGTCACGTCGAGGCCGGCAACGGCGAGCGCGTCGCGATCGTGTTCGAAGCCGACGACGGTAGCGTCACCAACGTCACCTATCAGGATCTGCTGCAACGCGTATCGCGCTTCGCGAATGCGCTGAAAAAACGCGGCGTGAAGAAAGGCGACCCGGTCGTCATCTATATGCCGATGTCGATCGAGGGCATCGTCGCGATGCAGGCGTGCGCGCGGATCGGCGCGACGCACTCGGTCGTGTTCGGCGGCTTCTCGTCGAAGTCGCTCAACGAGCGGCTCGTCGACGTCGGCGCGGTCGCGCTGATCACGTCCGACGAACAGATGCGCGGCGGCAAGGCCTTGCCGCTGAAGAACATCGCCGACGAAGCGCTCGCGCTCGGCGGCTGCGAGAAGGTCAGGAGCGTGATCGTGTACCAGCGCACCGGCGGCAAGGTCGCGTGGGACGCAGGGCGCGACCTGTGGATGCACGAACTCGCACAGGCCGAGTCGGACCAGTGCGCGCCCGAATGGGTCGGCGCCGAGCATCCGCTCTTCATCCTCTATACGTCGGGCTCGACCGGCAAGCCGAAGGGCGTGCAGCACAGCACCGGCGGCTATCTGCTGTGGGCCGCGCAAACGCTGAAATGGACCTTCGACTGGCGCCCCTCCGACGTGTTCTGGTGTACCGCCGACATCGGCTGGATCACCGGCCACAGCTACATTACGTACGGGCCGCTCACGCTTGGCGGCACCCAGGTCGTGTTCGAGGGCGTGCCGACCTATCCGGACGCCGGGCGCTTCTGGCAGATGATCGCGAAGCACAGGGTCACGCTGTTCTATACGGCTCCTACTGCGATCCGCTCGCTGATCAAGGCCTCCGAGGCCGACGCTAAAGTGCATCCGAAGAGCTACGACCTGTCGACGTTGCGCATCATCGGCACGGTCGGCGAACCGATCAATCCGGAAGCGTGGGTGTGGTACTACGAGAACGTCGGCGGCGGCCGCTGTCCGATCGTCGATACGTGGTGGCAGACCGAGACCGGCGGCCACATGATCGCGCCGATGCCGGGCGCGACGCCGCTCGTGCCGGGTTCGTGCACGCTGCCGCTGCCGGGCATCATGGCCGCGGTCGTCGACGAAACCGGGCAGGACGTGCCGAACGGGCAGGGCGGCATTCTGGTGATCAAGCGCCCGTGGCCGGCGATGCTGCGCAACGTGTGGGGCGATCCGGAACGCTACAAGAAGAGCTACTTCCCCGACGAGCTCGGCGGCAGGCTCTACCTCGCCGGCGACGGCGCGGTGCGCGACAAGGAGACCGGCTACTTCACGATCATGGGCCGCATCGACGACGTGCTGAATGTGTCGGGCCATCGTCTCGGCACCATGGAGATCGAGTCGGCACTGGTGGCCAATCCGCTCGTCGCGGAAGCCGCCGTGGTGGGCCGCCCCGATGCGACGACCGGCGAGGCGGTGTGCGCGTTCGTGGTGCTCAAGCGTGCGCGTCCGCAAGGCGAAGAGGCCGTGAAGCTCGCGAACGACCTGCGCAACTGGGTCGGCAAGGAGATCGGTCCGATCGCGAAGCCGAAGGACATCCGTTTCGGCGAGAACCTGCCGAAAACGCGTTCGGGCAAGATCATGCGTCGTCTGTTGCGTTCGCTCGCGAAAGGCGAGGAAATCACCCAGGACGTGTCGACGCTGGAAAACCCGGCGATTCTCGATCAGCTCGGCGAGTCGATTTAAAGCGTTGTAAGCGGGTCTGCGCGGACGGCGGCGGCGTGTCGATCGACACGCTTGTGGGCACGCCGCGCAGAACCGTTATTCGAGTGGACGGCTTACGTCACGGCGTTGCGCGGACAATCCCAATTGCCTCGCCGATGCCTTTTTGATACATAGGCGCATGGCCGCGCCGCACCTATCCTCCCACGCCAGGTTGAACCCCCCGCCCGAACCGCCACCGGTCTCGGCGGCGATGGCGCTCGCGCATCGCAAGTACTGGCGTTTCAACCTCGCGCTGATCGCGGTGCTGATGACGCTTGGCTTCTTCGTCTCCTTCGTCGTGCCATTGCTGGCGCCCGCGCTCGCGCAGGTGCACGCAGGCGGCTTCAGGCTGCCGTTCTACTTTGGCGCACAAGGCGCGATCCTGATCTACCTCGCGCTGATCGTCGTCTATATCGTGCTGATGCAGCGCGCCGATCGTCAGTTGCAGCACGCGTTCGAAGCGGATTCGCAGCGCGATGCGGCAAGTGGTCCCGCCGCGGATTCCACCACCGGCGCGAACGATGACGTCGCGATCGGCAAGGCCGCGCCGGCCGCGCGCGGGCGCTGAGCCGATGAAGCTCACGCATCGGCTGATCCGCTCGTACGCGCTCTATACGCTCGGCTTTCTGCTGTTCGTCTACGTGATGTGGCACATCGAGCGCAGCACCGGTCCCGGGGTGTGGATCGGCTATGTGTTCCTGTTCGTGCCGATCGCGGTGTATGCGGTGATCGGCGTGCTGTCGCGCACGTCCGACCTGGTCGAATACTACGTAGCAGGGCGGCGCGTGCCGTCGGCGTTCAACGGCATGGCGACCGCGGCCGACTGGTTGTCGGCCGCGTCGTTCATCGGTCTGGCCGGCTCGATCTACGCGACCGGCTACGACGGCCTCGCGTACATGATGGGCTGGACCGGCGGCTATTGCCTCGTCGCGTTCCTGCTCGCGCCGTATGTGCGCAAGCTCGCGCGCTATACGATTCCCGATTTTCTCGGCACGCGCTATTCGAGCAACGCGGTGCGCGGCCTCGCGGCGCTCGCCGCGATCCTGTGCTCGTTCGTTTATCTGGTCGCGCAGATCCAGGGCGTCGGGCTGATCGCGACGCGCTTTATCGGCGTCGATTTCACGGTCGGCATTTTCTGCGGGCTCGCGGGCATTCTGGTGTGCTCGTTTCTGGGCGGCATGCGTGCCGTCACGTGGACCCAGGTCGCGCAGTACATCATCCTGATCCTCGCGATGCTGATACCGGTATCGATGATCGCGCACAAGGACGGCCTCGGCTGGGTGCCGCAATTCAGCTACGGGCGCCTGATGGAGCGCATGGAAGGGCTCGAGAAACAGGTGCGCGACGCGCCGCTCGAGGAGCGCGTGCACGACGACTATCGACGCCGCGCCGCGTTGATGCAACTGCGGCTCGATACGCTGCCGCAATCGTTCATCGAGGAAAAGCAGCGGCTCACGCAGGAGGTCGGCGATCTGCGCCGCCATAACGGTCCGTTGCGCGAGATCAAGGAGCGCGAGCGCGCGCTCGAACAGTTTCCGCGCGATGCCGCCGCCGCGCAGATCGTCTGGAGTCAGAAGCGCGACGACATGCTGATGCGGGCGAGCGCGCCGGTGCCGATGCAGGAACCGTTTCCTGCTGTCGGTGAGGAAGACCGGAGCACGCACGCGCGTAACTTTCTATCGCTGCTGCTGTGTCTGTCGCTTGGCACGGCGAGCCTGCCGCATATCCTGACGCGCTATAACACGACGACTTCGGTGGCGTCGGCGCGGCGCTCGGTCGGCTGGACGCTCTTTTTCGTCGCGCTGTTCTATCTGACCGTGCCGGTGTTGGCGGTGCTGATCAAGTACGAGATCCTGTCGAATCTGGTCGGCCATCATTTCGCCGATCTGCCGCAGTGGCTGATGCAATGGCGCAAGGTCGAACCGAGCCTGATCAGCCTCGCCGATACGAACGGCGACGGTATCGTGCGCTGGAGCGAGATCCAGATGCAGCCCGATATGGTCGTGCTCGCGGCGCCCGAGATCGCGGGGCTGCCGTATGTGATGTCGGGCTTGATCGCGGCGGGGGCGCTCGCGGCGGCGCTATCGACCGCGGATGGTCTGCTGCTGACGATCGCGAACGCGCTATCGCACGACGTGTACTACCACATGGTCGATCCGAACGCGTCGAGCCAGCGGCGCGTGACGATCTCGAAGATTCTGCTGCTGGGTGTCGCATTGTTCGCGTCGTACGTGGCGTCGCTGAATACGGGGAATATTCTGTTTCTGGTCGGGGCGGCGTTTTCGCTGGCGGCGTCGAGTCTGTTTCCGGCGCTCGTGCTCGGCGTGTTCTGGAAACGCACGACGCGGCTCGGCGCGGTGGCGGGGATGGTCGCGGGGCTTGTCGTGTGCATCTACTACATCGTGTCGACGTATCCGTTCTTCACGCAGTTGACGGGATTCACGGGTGCGCGCTGGTTTGGCATCGAGCCGATCAGTTCGGGCGTGTTCGGTGTGCCGGCGGGTTTTCTCGTGGCGATCGGGGTGAGTTTGCTCGATCGAAAGGCGGACGCTTATACGATCGCGCTGGTCGACTATATCCGGCATCCGTAGGCGGTTTGCGCGGAGCTTTGGCCAGGGTGTGGCGCAGGGCGCGAAGTTTGCTATAATTCGGCTCCCCGCCGGAGAGATGGATGAGCGGTTTAAGTCGCACGCCTGGAAAGCGTGTATAGGTTAATAGCCTATCGGGGGTTCGAATCCCCCTCTCTCCGCCAGAATGAAATATCAAAACCCTGCAAGTTCAGTGAATTGCAGGGTTTTTGTTTTTCTGACTGACAAATCGACTATCAAACGACCTTCAAACGACCTTCAAACGACTTTCGGCGGGGCGCGGGTCAGGGACACCATAAGCGCATCGCTGACCGCGCCCCGCTGAAAGCGTATCGTGCGCACCCTGAGAGGGCAAATTCGTACTGGCAAGATGTTCGAGCAGTGCGCGTCGCGCCCCGTGGGGTCGGCAACAATCACATTGCTCCGGCGAGGCCGCGCATTTTGCGTTGGGCAAAAGTTGTGATCTTTCCACGGAAACGTTGATAAGACGGCAAATCCTGCACCGGTCCGCTAGTGTTGAGATCAAACGCTAGGCGCGCTCGCATCTCAAAGAAACGATTCTTAAATTTCCTCAAGCGAGCGCCCTGAGTCTCGCTCGCTTCACATAGGGCCTCGAGCAACAGCCCCTTGGCGTCTCTAACATCCTCCAGTCGGCGAATCGCGGGAATACAATCCAACTTCCCTCTGTAATCCGCGTTGCCGGCTATGCGCTTGATTGCCTCGCGATCGGTGAGGAGCCACGTTTCCAACTGCGTCACCGGAATGACTGGAATGACCCTGTCTGCTGCCACCAGACCGTCTGCGGCCGCGATGATTTCTTGTTCCCGCTGGACGATCCCAGCGTTGTCCGCGTCTCGATGGACAAATATCACGTCGGCGTTTGGATAGTGCCTCAATAGAGCATCAAGCTTCTCACGAACCGTGCGCCCAACTGGACGCTGGAACATGCTCAAATCCGGAGCTTCGCCGCTGACTTCTGAGAAACCCTCCTCAATTAAGACATTTTCGATATGGTCCACCAAATTCAAATCGGATGTGCCTTCGCCCGTGAGTATGAAACGTATTTTCATGTCCGCCTCCCCATCGTTTATTCTTCTAAGTCCAGCTCTATTTGAGCATTCGGCGGAAGTGTGAGATAAGCAATGATCGACCCTCGGTCGACGCAGGCGTTGTTTGGCACGTTTCGCCAGCTATCCTGCAAACTCTTGCAGCGAATCGTTGATGCCGGTTTGCCATCTGGCCCACGAACTTTGACGATATCTGCGTAGATCAGGTCGTCCGGCGTCTCGAGCTTCACCAGTACTGGTGAGTGTGTGGCAATAAAAATCTGCCGCATGGGGTTGTCCTCGCCTGCAGGCTGGTTCGCATCGACTGCCAACTCCTTGAGCAATCCAAGCATCGCACTCATCTTGGCGGGATGAATGCCATTCTCAGGTTCCTCAAAGCAGAGCAACCCTTTGAAGTCTGGGTCCTCAGCCATAATGCACAGTGCAAGGAATCGCAATGTACCGTCAGAAAGCGCTCGTGCTGGAAGGAAGGCGCCCGAGCGTTCCTTGACTTCAATGGTTAATAGTTGTCGGACCTGATCGACGTCGACCCTGACATCCGAAGTAGGAACAATCTCCGACAATCGACTGGCAATACGCGAACAGACGTTCTGATCTCGTCGCTGAAGTTTATACAACGTGGCGGCCAGTTTCCCCCCGTCTGCACCGACACTGCTTTCTTCGTGCATCTTGTTTGAACGCCGCATGGCGCTCGGCTCCAAGGAAAGAAAGCGCCATGACTGCATTTCCCTGCGCGCTGCGAGAACAGTAGGCCACACTGCGCTATTGGTATTTGCAACAACCGTCTTTGGAATTCGATGCGCGGGGATTTTTTGCGGTTGACCGCCACTGCCCCCGTCTTGGTGCAAATGAATTTCGGTTATGCCGTCGTCCACGACCTGTGTCGAAATGTATCCGGCTCCCTTCCGCTTATTCACGACTACCTGATCGCGAAACAGCGCGGCACTCAAAGGAAAATGAAGCTTGTTGGCCGCTTCGCCCTTATTGATATATGTCAGCGCTTCGCGGGCGAGATAAAGCCCCAAGGATCCGGAAGACTCGTCCTGTGGACCGCGAGCGAGTTCCACCTCGTAGCGCAGAAAGGTTGATGTAGCTCGTGCTCTTCGACCGAAGTCGTCGACGAGGTCCAGTGGCACGATCATTTCTACCGCCAGTGAAAGTCGCTCCGCCCGAAAATCACTGCTGGTCCAGAAGACGTCAAGCGGATCGGAAGACTCCGAATCGCGTACCGCCAATGCAGCTTCCATAATGGACTTATCGCTCAGCAGCGAGAGGAATTTTATCGCATCGAAAATGTTCGACTTGCCGACGCCATTGAGCCCTGCGATGCAATTGAAAGGGCCAAACGACACGGAAAAGTTGAGCAGGTTTTTGAATCCGTGAGCTTCGAGCTTAGTAAGCATAGCTTTCCCGGTTATCTAGCCAGCGGGCGAGGTGGCAGCCTACGATGTCTTGTTACTGGCTCTTTCGTCTACTAGCGGACGCTGGCTTGGTCGTGCCAGATCATAACGCGCCATTCCAATATTGGGTATCAGAGACGGTAATGAATCGTCCGTCTGATTGATCTGGTGGACCGTCCTCTCGGCAGTCATTGTCTTGACCATTGAATGAAGCCAAGTCGCCATTGCGTGGCAGTTAGCCCGTAGTAGGCAGCGATTACCGCGAGGGCTCCGACGACGACGCCAACCGCCGTCTTGGCGGCATGACTCAAAAGGCTCATAGGTCTTTCCCATACGCACACGAGTGCAGCACTGTAGCGCACGCGGACCAAGATCTGCGCCGCTAATCCGTGCCCCCTGCGACGCAGCGTGCCTGTCTGTTTTTCCCCCATATGGCCCTCCGCCAAATGCTTGGGAAAGTTGAACCGCGAAGCCATTCCCGCGAGCGTCTTTTTTTTTCCGTTTCAGCGAGAGCCGTCGAGATTTTGGGCGGTCGCCCATGTACGGACTGCCTGTCGCACAGTAATTATCTGACTGCTGTCAACTCCGGCAGCGACTTCAGATAGACCATCGACACACCCATGTCCCTGTCCGTATTTGAAATGCACTCCGTGGAGCTGTTCTGCCAGCGGCCACCGGGTGCCTGTTATGTCATCTGCGACGAATGGCACTATAAAGCGTGCCTCGGCAAGGCCGCAGACCTTCAGAGAGCCAGGGCGGAGACCCGGGAATTTCTTGCTATCGCCGCACTGAATCGCAGGAAGTGGGAGGAGGACCGGAAACTGATTAGGAATCTCATTGGCAGTCACTGGCTGTTTTTTCATGATGTACGGGACCGGAATCCTGACTCCGATGGCTGGCGGGTCATCGTTGCTCTGCTCGAAGAGGTGCGCCGGGGCAAACTGCTTGCCGTTAAAGGTCCGCGTAATGGCCTGTTTCCGTCACCGTACAGCAGCACGCCGTTAATGAATCCCGTAGCGAGGACAGGTAGTCACACGAACGGCGAGCCCATTCTGTCCGTCCAGTATGATCCGGCCACCTGGCAAACCCGGCTGGACGCTGCGCGCGCAGCCAGGGCTGGCGATAGGGGTGCATCAACGCTGCTTGGTGATGCGCAGCCATTCGAGTATCGGCCTGTCATGCCTGATGTAGACGCCGTGCAGGTCGCTGGCAATCAGGGAACACCTCGCAACAATCAGGCACAGAACAAACAAACCGATGACATCGCTCGAATTTTGCGGCTAACGCCCGGTCAATCCCGGCAGCTTCACGACGAGATTACCGGTCAAGGGCTCGGGTTTCATGAAATCATGGAGCGCGCGAAAGATATGTTCAACCTGTGGTAATTGACAAGGTCAGAACAGGAGAATTTTGATGGTTGATACACAGAAAGAAATCGGGCGTCGTTTATCGGCGCTTCAGGGCCTGCAATTGAGCAGCGTGAACCGTGCTGCCGATATGCTGACTTTGGGGTTTGGCGATCTGCGGCCCGTCACCAACTTTCGCGGCGTTATCAAACATGTCGGCGAATGGGCACTCCATATCCAATGCGCTTGGAGGCTAGAGGAAACGGCTCAAGTTGTGGCAACTCAAGAAGATCTCAGCGGGTCCGACGAAAGCGCATACGCGACTGCGGATCACCTTCGAGGACTGCTGGTAGAGCGCGGACCTTGTATTGTCGATGGCGTGTCAGTCAGTGATGACGGGGGCATGATCGTTTCGCTGTCGCGCGGATTTCGTCTCGTCGTTACCCCGGATGGAATCGAAGGAGCCGAAGACTGGCGATTTTTCGCCCCAGGCGTTGACGCGGCGCATCTTGTGATTAAAGGTGGGGCCGTCGCCCCTGAGTCTTTCGAGTGAAAAGTAAAAGCCGATCCTTGCACCCCTGTTCGATCGTCGTTCGCTACGACACCGAGAAAAAATGCTGGTGTGCAATGCTGTCGCCGAAGCGGCAATACGTCCGTTGTGCGAGGGGAAACTGGACATTCCCGTACTGCTGGAAGAATTCGATTTCAAGCTTGACGACGAGTTTGCACGTCGTTTTGGCGCTGCCATTCTGAGCCTGCTGGCTGAATACAAGCTGGAGCTGAAACAGTTCGTTTCTGTCACTCCGGCACCATAGAGAGCTTGTCCGTTTCGCGCTGTCCGGCAGAAACGGAGAACAACCCGAGGACATCTCGAAGCTGGAAGAGACGATGACGCCTCGATTCGCACCGTACGATTTGCGAAATACGAAGATTGCCTTCGAGCAGGAAATCATCGAGAACGGCAATTGGAAACTCGTGATGGAAAATAACCGCGAGTGCTACCACTGCCAGGCCACTCATCCGGAACTAACGGCCTCATTCCTGCCCGAAGACTTCGGCTTCTGTCCAGAGAATCTGAGCGAAGAATCGCTGTGCGCACTCGAAGACTACAAGACGCGTAACGCAGCGTGCCAGACGAGCTGGGAGCGCGATGGGTTCATAGGCGAGGCCGTCGAGTGGCTTGACGAAGATGCGGTCACCCAGTTCCGGGCGCAGCAACTTGGCATCGCCGGCGAAGGCGAGTCGCAGACCATCAGCACCAGGGTCGCCAGCACGAAGCTGTTCGGCAATCTCACGCGACGCGACCTCGGCGACCAGCACCTGTGGACACACAACTCATGGACTCACGTCATGAGCGACCACGCGGTCATCTCGTACATCATTCCCGTTGCCCCCGACAAGACGCTGGTGCGCACCAAGTGGCTGGTTTATGCCGATGCGGTTGAGGGTGCCGATTACAACCTCAAGGATTTGACTGAAGTCTGGATAGCGACCAACACACAGGACAAGCACCTGGTGGAAATCACGCACGAAGGTACGCAAGACCCGGCATATGTGCCGGGTCTGTTCTCGCCGTTCACCGAAGCCTATGTCGACCAGTTTTCACGCTGGTATGCGGTCCGCCTGAGCGCGCACGGCATCTGAAGCAGAGTCACCATCATGAATTCCGTAGAAAAGATGTTTGACCGGGCACCGGAGATTGTCGACCGACTCACTCACGCCGGAACCTGGGAAAGTGGTGCCCGGCATTGGCCGAGTGGTGAACAGCAAACGCTGACGTGCTGCCGCATCGTTGACGAAACGCACGACGTCAAGAGCTTCGAGTTCCGCACGGAGGATGGTTTGCCAGTGCGCTTTGAGCCGGGGCAGTTCATGACGGTGTCCGCGAACGTACAGGGACACACAGTCGAACGCTGCTACACGATTTCTTCGCCGCCAACGCGTCCATATCTGGTGTCCATTACCGTCAAGCGCGTGCCTGGCGGCGTCATGTCGAACTGGCTTCACGACAATATGAAGCCGGGGGGCAGTTGCGCGCATATGGTCCGTCGGGAACCTTCACGTCTACGGTTTCCGCTGCGCCAAAGTCGCTCTATCTGTCAGCCGGTTCGGGAGTGACGCCACTGATGTCGATGACCCGGGCGAGCATCGACCTCGGGCTTGACCGGGATATCGCATTTGTGCACAGCGCGAGGACGCCTGCCGATATCGTTTTTCGCGCGGAACTGCAGAGGCTGGCGAAGCTGTCGCCGCGACTGAAGCTGTTCTTCGTATGCGAAGGCATCGGTGACGAAGGCGACTGGGCTGGCGCGACAGGTCGGCTTAGCCTGCAACGGCTTTCTGAATGGCTGCCCGACTTCAAGGAGCGGGAATTCTTCACCTGCGGCCCTGCCGGCTACATGTCCGCAGTAAAAGAATTGCTCCACGAAGGCGGTCACGACCCGGACCGTTACCATCAGGAAAGCTTCACTTTCGCGCCGGCTGTGGCGCCGGAGCCTGTGGAGGAAAAGAACGGTGCGGTTCGAGAGGTGTTCACGGTCAGGCTTTCCCGCTCGGCCAGGACGTTCACCATGAGCCCGTCTGACACCGTGCTGGCTGCTGCCAGGAAGAACAGCGTCCCGATACCGTCGTCCTGCAGTCAGGGTGTATGCGGGACGTGTAAAACCAGGGTGCTCGAGGGCACTGTGGATATGAAGCACAACGGTGGGATTCGTGAAAGAGAGGTTCAAAAGGGCTTCCGTTTGCTTTGCTGCAGCCGACGCACATCGGACCTCGTTCTCGAGCTTTGAAACTGCATTCCGAATTCCTCCCGCGATAGTCCGGTCGTGCGGACTGTGCTCCAGATTGAGGTTGGCGCGAGCGGCGCTGCACATGGTGATGACAAGGTAACGGTGGTGCGGCAAAACCAACGTGCTAGACTGCATCGGTGGTCATTCGCAACATAAACATTGCCGATACACCCAACATGAATACTTCCTTCGTGAATCCGTTGCCAGGCGTTCCAGATGTTGAATCGCCGTTCTTCGACGAGCTTTTCGCCCAGAAGGAGGCATCTGAAAACGTTTTACGTGTGGCCAGACAACTCCGTGAGAATGGCTTCGCGATTATCGATTTTCCGGATGCCGAGTTCGACGCGCGCGCGGAACGAATCAAAACGAAATTCCATGGAAGGTTTGATTTTGACCACTGGCGCGACGAGCTCTGGCATAAAAATGACGGCATGAGGGTGCAGGACGCGTGGGAGACCGACGAGGGCGTGCGATCGCTGGCCTCCAATCCACAGATTCTTCATCTTCTTTCCCAGCTCTACGGACGCCGTGCCATCCCGTTCCAGACGCTGAACTTTCCTGTCGGAACCCAGCAGCCTATCCACAACGACGCCATACACTTTTCGTGCGTTCCAGAGCGCTTCATGTGCGGTGTGTGAGTCGCATTGGAAGACGTGGACGGCACCAATGGCGCGCTCGAATACTATCCGGGCAGCCACAAATTTCCGACCTATGTGAATGAGCACATGGGCGTCTGCTCGGCAACGCAGCACAAGCCCACGGCGCACTACGCTCGATACTTGAGCCTCTGGCAGCAACTGATCAGGAAAGCAGGAATCGCCCCTGTAACGTTCCACGCCAGGAAGGGGCAGGCACTGATTTGGGCTTCGAACCTGCTGCATGGCGGCTCGAAGCAGACCGATCCAACCCGTACCCGTTGGAGTCAGGTCACGCACTATTACTTCGAAAACTGCGTGTACTACACCCCTGTGGTATCTGACCCGGCGTTCGGTCAGACCCACTATCGACAGATCAAGGATGCCAGCACAGGTTTTGTTCAGCCCAACATTTATTCTGGAGTCGAGGTCGAGCATGCCGTCATCGAACGCAGCATGCCTGACGCATTTGAGCCTTACGCAAGGCCGAAACTCCCACCGTATTTCGATTCCGCCGTCTATCTCCAACTCAATCCGGACGTTGCGGCAGCCAATGCAGATCCGGCGGCACACTACCTTGAACACGGGTGTCGGGAAGGGCGGCGGTGGAAGTTTCTCTGAGACGTGGGGTATTCGATCCACGCCGGTTCAGCCATCAGATCGGCAAGGTCGGGCTCGGAGTGGCCACGCCAGGTGAGATCGAACCAACCTCGCGCTCCGACGAGTCGCTTACTCGCTCAGAAGACGCCTCAATTCCTCGAGAAACGAAGCGGTCGTGTAGCCCCACAACGCCGGGTCGAAATCTTGCCCGTAATCCGTTTCAAACGCTGAATCCAGATCATCCGGGTGCTCGCTTATGAACGAATCTATTTCGTGGATCATTTCGAGTTGGCTTTCCCGCGGGCAGTCCCTCTTGTAGCATGAAACAATTTCCGGAATCGTATCTCCCCATAAATCAGAATCCTGATTAAGGTATGCGCCAAACAACTGATACAGTTTCGGGTAACGATCATCCAACATATGCAGTAAGAATGTAGTACGGCATTCCATTGTAGGTTTGATATTTCAGTACAACGACAACCTCATTCATCCGCGTCAATTTTCCTGTCTGTCGTGCAATTCCCGAGAGGCGCGAAGCTTCGACGAGCCTCACCCCTCATCCCCCTCCCGCAACTCCCCCGTATTCCCCCGTTCCGCGCAAGCGCCCGTAACAGGCGGCCGCCCCCGCGTCGCCTCTGACAGCGTCACTCCCTGCTGAATCCCAGCCTTCGCGAGCATATGTGCGCTAATCGGCGCGGTGAGAAACAGAAACGCCGGAATCAGCAACTCATGCAGGCTCGCGAAGTTGTTATGCGCGCTGAAATACACCACCGACGCGAGCACGATGCCGCCCACACCGAGCGTGGTCGACTTGGTCGGACCGTGCAGCCGCATGAAGAAGTCGGGCAGCCGAGCGAGCCCGACCGCCCCGACCAGCGTGAACAGGCTGCCGGCCAGCAGCAGCAAACAAACGATCGCTTCGACAAAAGTTTCCATCGGCATACCCCACGCTAGTTGAGTTCGATGATGTCGCCGCGCTGCAGGTACTTGGTGAGCGCGACGGTACCCACGAAACCCATCACGGCAATCAGAAGCGCAACCTCGAAGAGCACCGTCGAGCGCAAGCTGATGCCGTACACGACGATCAACGCGATCGCATTGATGTTGAGCGTGTCGAGCGCGACGATGCGATCGGGCAGCGACGGCCCGCGCACGAGGCGCCACAGCGCGAGCAGGAACGCGATGCCGAGGATCGCGAGCGAGATCGGAATCACGATGGCTAGCATGCGAAGATCTCCATCAATGGGGCTTCATAACGGGACTTGATGAGCGCGATGAGTGCCGCTTCGTCGCCGAGATCGAGCACGTGCACGGAGAGGCGCGTGCGGTCGTCGCTGAGTTCGGCGCACAGCGTGCCCGGGCTCAGCGAGACCACGCTGATGAGCACCGTGAGCGCGATCTCGTGGGTGCTGTCGAGCGGCACTTCGATGAACGCCGGGCGCATCCGCTGCGTCGGGCCGAGCACGAGCAGCGCGACCTCGACGTTGGCCACGATGATATCGACCAACACATGCCAGGCGAGGAGCACGAGCAGCCACGGTCGGCCGAAGCGCACCGGTCGCAGCCACAAGCCTTCGGCGACGCGAAAAGAGATCACGTAGCCGAGCGCGGCGCCGAGCAGCAGATTGCCCGGCGAGACGTCGTTCATCAGCAGCAACCAGCAGATGATCAGCAAGACCGCGAGCCACGGGTGGGGGAAGAGCCTTTTCAACATCGTCAGTTCCCCTGTGCGTCGGCCGTGGTCGCGGCGGCCGCTGGTGGCGAGGAGCGCGCCGCGGGCAGGATCGCGTGCACGTAGGCGGCGCGATCGAATAGCTGTGTCGCCGTATCGGTGAGATAGTGCCGCACCGCGCCCGCGCCGAGCGTGATGGCCACGACGCAGCCGAGCAGGACCGCGCAGGCGGCGAGCTTCGCATTACTGCCACGCGGTGCGCGCTCCTCTTTGCCGGCGGCGGCGCGCGCGGCCGGCGCGGCCCACATCAGGCGCGTGCCCGTGCGGCTCAGCGCGACGATCGAGAGCAGGCTCGACAGCAGTACGGCCGGCCACAGCACGACTGCCGCGCCGAGCGGCGTGGCGGCCAGCACCATCGCCTTGCCGAGGAACCCGGACAGCGGCGGCAGGCCCGCGGCGCCCACCGCGGCGATCAGATAGAGCAGCGCGGCGAGGTTCGACGGCCACGGTGCATGCGTCCGCGGGACCGCTTCGACCGTAGCTTCGGCTTCGGTGTGAGCCGGTTCCCCGACCAGCACGGCGAGCGCGCCGGCCGTCTCGACCTGCAGCGGCTGCACCCGCGCCAGCGTCGCCACCGCTTCGCCGTCCGGGTCGGGCGAGATGGCCGCCGCGGCCGCGTCGTCGAGCGCTTCGAGCGAGCCGGGCTCGATCGAATTGGCATCGGCGGAAACGGCGGCATGGGCGGCGTGCGGGGTCGGGGCTTGCTCGGGTTCGAGCGTGTCGGCGAGCAGGAACAGCGCGCCAGTGCAGAGCGTCGTGCTGATCAGGTAGTAGAGCAGCGCGCTCCATGCGAGCGGCGTCTGTAGTGCGATCGCCGCGATCAGCAGACCCACCGAAACCAGCACGAGATAGCCCGTCGTGGTCTTGAGACTCGACACCGCCAACGCGCCCAGCGCGCCGAACACGATCGTCGCGATCGCGAGCCACCACGCCCACTGATGCATGAACGCATCGAGCACGCCGCCCGCCGCGCCGAACACGAGCGCGTCGCAGCGCAGCATCGCATAGATGCCGACCTTGGTCATGATCGCGAACAGCGCGGCCACCGGGCCGATGGCGCTGCGGTAGGCCTGCGGCAACCAGAACGACATCGGAAACACGGCGGCCTTGAGGCCGAACACGAGCATCAGCGTCGCGCCCGCGAACTGCGCGAGCGGCAGCGACTCCGGCCCGAGACGCGCCAGACGTTCGCCCATGTCGGCCATGTTGAGCGTGCCCGTGACGCCGTAGAGCACGCCGATCGCGACCAGAAAGAACGACGAACCGACGAGGTTCATCAACAGATAGTGCAGCCCGTTGCGCACCCGTCGCGCGCCGCCACCATGCAGCAGCAGCGCGTACGACGCGATCAGCAGCAGCTCGAAGAACACGAACAGGTTGAAGAGATCGCCCGCGAGGAAGGCGCCGTTCAGGCCCATCAGCTCGAACTGGAACAGCGCACGGAAATAGCGGCCGCGCCTCGCGTCCTCGCTCGAGGTGCCGAGCAGGCAGCAGACCGCCAGCACGGCAGTGAGCACCAGCATCAGCGCGCCGAGCCGGTCGAGTTCCAGCACGATGCCGAACGGCGCGGGCCATGCGCCGAGCGCGTAGCTGGCGATCTCGCCTTGCGCGGCGCGCGCCATCAGCAGGCACGCGACGGGCAGCAGCGCGATGATGGCGAGCGCGTTCAGCGCGCGTTGCAGGCGTTTCGCGCGCAGCGGCAGCACGACGATGACGCCCGCGGAAAAGAGCGGAATCAGGATCGGGAGCAGGAGAACGTGGTTCATTCGACGGGCGTCTCCTCGTCATTGACGTGATCGTTGCCCGTGATCGAAAACGAGCGCAGCGCGAGCACCACGGTGAAGGCCGTCATTGCGAAGCCGATCACGATGGCCGTCAGCACGAGCGCTTGCGGCACCGGATCGACGTATTGCGCCCCCGCCGCGATGACCGCTGGCTTGCCGATCGCAAGCCGGCCCATCCCGAGCAGGAACAGGTTGATCGCATACGAGAACAGCGTGATGCCGAGAATCACCGGCAACACCCGTGCGCACAGCAGCAGGTAGATGCCGCACGCGCAAAGCACGCCGATCGCGATGGCAAAGGCGGCTTCCATCAGCTTTTCTCCACGGACTGCATGTCCTTGTCGCGTACGCCGAGGTGCGAGACGATCGTGAGCGTCGTGCCGACCACCGCGCCCGTTACGCCGAGATCGAACAGCATCGCCGTGGACAGTTCGATCTCTCCGATCAGCGGCACGTGCAGGTGCCCGAACGCACTGGTCAAAAACGGCTGGCCGAACGCGAGACTGCCGAGCCCCGTGGTCGCGGCGATCAGAATGCCGAAGCCCGCAAGCGCGCGGTAGTTGAGGTGGATGCGCGACTCGGTCCACAGCACCCCGCTCGCGACGTACTGCAGCAACAACGCGATCGAGAGGATCAGCGACGCGATGAAGCCGCCGCCCGGCAGGTTGTGGCCGCGCAGGAACACGAACACGGCGACGAGCACGGTGAGCGGCAGCATCAGCCGCGCGAGGATCGCGAGCATCAGCGGATGCGATTGCGACGACCATGGCCGGCCATCCGGCCCCGCATCGGGCGACTTCAGGCGCAGCCCGCGCAGCAGCGCCTTGACGGCGAGCCCCGCGACCACGAGCACGCTGATTTCGACCATCGTGTCGAAGCCGCGGAAATCCACGAGGATCACGTTGACGACGTTGTGGCCGCCGCTGCCGGGCAGCGCATTGGCGAGGAAGTACGGAGCGATGCCTGGCAGCGGCGCGCTCGTCATGATCCTGTACGACACGGCGCCGAGCAGCGCGCCGCCCGCGAGCGCGAGCACGCCGTTGCGCAGCCGGACGGGGAGCGGCTCGACGGCGCGTTGCAGCGCGGGCAGGAAATAGACGGCCAGCACGAGCAGCAGGATCGTGACCAGTTCGACGGAGATCTGCGTGAGCGCGAGATCGGGCGCGGAGAAGCGCACGAAGGCGAGCGACACGAGCAGGCCGCAGGTGCTCAGCATCACGAGCGCGTAAAGGGTGCGCGCACGCACGCACACCACGCCGACGGCGAGCAACGCCATCAGCACGAGGCCGCCCAGCGTGAACGGATCGGGCGGCAGGCGCGTGTGGCTGCCGCTCCAGGTGTCGAGCGCGACGAGCGGCACGCCCGGCACGATCAGCATTGCCGCGATCATCCATGCGAGGTAGGCCGGCAGCGAGCGCGTCTCGAACAAGCGCACGATCACGCCGGCGCACTGTTCGAGACGCTGCACGAAGCGGTCGAAGATTTCGCTCGCGTTCAACTCGGTGAGCGCCGTGCGACGGTGGCGGAACGCATTGCGGCGCAGGAAAAAGAGCGCCGCACCCGCCGCGAACGACACCGCGCTCATCACGAGCGGCGTATTGACGCCGTGCCACAGGCTCAGGCTGTAGTCGGGCAGCTTGCCGCCGAGCGTGACCCACGCGGCCGACTCGAGCAGCCTGCCGATGCTTTGCTGCGGGAACAGGCCGATCAGCAGGCACAGCGCCACGAGAATCTCGACCGGCAGCCGCATGAAGCGCGGCGCCTCGTGCGGCGGATAGTGCGGCAGATCGCGCGGCGTCTCGCCGTCGAAAAACACGCCCCAGACGAAACGTAGCGAGTACGCCACGGAGAGCGCCGCCGCCACGATCGCGATGACCGGCACGGCGAGGTTCAGCGGCCCGAACATGCTTTGCGCGAGTGTTTCGCCGAAGAACATTTCCTTCGAGAGAAAACCGTTGAGCAGCGGCACGCCGGCCATCGACAGCGACGCGACGCTCGCGAGCACGGCCGTATGCGGCATGTACCTGCGCAGGCCGCGCAGACGGCCCAGATCGCGCGTGCCGGTTTCGTGATCGACGATGCCCGCGGCCATGAAGAGCGACGCCTTGAACACCGCGTGGTTGACCGTGTGAAAGAGCGCGGCGACAGTCGAGAGCTGCGTGTCGAGGCCGAACAGCAGCACGATCAGGCCGAGATGGCTGATGGTCGAATAGGCGAGCAGGCCCTTCAGATCGCGCTGCAACAACGCCATCCCCGCGCCGCCCACCAGCGTGACGAGCCCGGCCACTGTCGCCGTGTACGCCCATAGGTGGGTACCTTCGAAAACCGGATAGAGACGCGCGAGCAGGAACACGCCGGCCTTCACCATCGTCGCCGAATGCAGATAGGCCGACACGGGTGTAGGCGCCGACATCGCGTGCGGTAGCCAGAAGTGAAAAGGAAACTGCGCCGACTTCGTGAACGCCGCGAACAGCGTGAGCAGCAGAATGGCCGGGTAGAGCGGATCGTGCTGCACCTTGTCAAGCTGGGCGAGCACGTCGTTCAGCTCGTAGCTGCCGCATACGTGGCCGAGCAACAGCACGGCCGCAAGCAGCGCGAGACCGCCCGCGCCGGTGATGGTGAGCGCCATGCGTGCGCCGCGCCTTGCGTCGGGCCGCGATGGCCAGAAGCCGATCAGCAGGAACGAGACGAGGCTCGTCAGTTCCCAGAAGATGACGAGCAGCAGCAGGTTGTTCGACAGCACGATGCCGAGCATCGCGCCCATGAAGAGCAGTAGCAGCAGGTACAGACGCGGCAACGAATCGCTGCCGGCGAGGTAGTAGCGTGCGTAGATGAAGACGAGCAGGCCGATCGCGAGTACGAGCAACGCGAACATGAACGAGAGGCCATCGAGGCGCAGCGACAGCGCGAGGCCGATGTCGGGCATCCACTCATGGCGCCATTGCAGCACGTCGTGGTCGCCCATGCCCACGCGCTCGCTCAGCAGCAGCGCGCAGCCGAACAGCGCCGTCGCGAACGCGATCCAGGTGCAGAGCGCGGCGGCGCGCGGCCTCGTGAGCGCAATGAGCGCCGCGGCCATGAACGGAAGTAGGACGAGCCACCCCAGTACCATTCGATGCCCTCCGGGAGTTCGAGTGTTAGACGGTGTGGCTGGCCGGTGGGACTGGGCCGGCGTGCCGCCAGCCGGGCGGCTGCCCACGGGGCACAATCATAGCCGCAAACAGCCCGGCAGTTCACATCGATACATCAAGCATAAATATACGCACCGCGAAGCGCGCGGCGAGCCCGACTGATGCCCAATCATGCCCATTGATGCGGACGCGCGTTCGATTTAACACCCGTCGCGTGACATGCGGCGCGCTGATGCACTGTAATCGGCAAACTTGACGATCAATCGAGGCGCCAAATTGAAAGGAACCGAACTGGATCTGTATACAACTGAAGAGCCAGGCCACAATTGGCTTTCAATCTTTTCGATGGCACATGGGTGTCCGATGTGCCGGGCTACGGTTTAGGTATGGCGTCCCATTTCGACGATGGGCGTCTCCACTGGTTCGAGATCAGCCTCCTTTGTGCATACCCTCCGGTCTTGCTCTAAACTAGCGCCCGCCCAACCCACGCCCCGATGCGCCCCGTCACGAGCAACAACCGATGCCCCCAGCCTCCATCGATCCCGCCGATTCCCCGCATTTCAGCCTGCCGAAACACCCGCCGTTCCAGCGTTTCTGGTGCACCCGCATCCTGTCGTCGCTGTCGTTCCAGATGCTCGCGGTCGCGATGGGCTGGCATGTCTACGCGCTCACGCATAGCGCGTTCGCACTTGGCCTCGTCGGTCTCGCGCAGTTTCTGCCGATGTTCCTGCTGACGCTCGTCGTCGGCCATGTCGCCGATCGTTACGATCGCCGCCGCATCGCCGCCGTCTGCCAGAGCCTCGAAAGTGTCGCTGCATTGCTGTTCGCGATCGGCACCTTCGGCGGCTGGATCAGCGCGCCGGTCATTTACGTGCTGGCTGCCTGCGTCGGCGCGTCGCGCGCGTTCGAATCGCCGGCCGTGGCGTCGCTGCTGCCGGCCGTGGTGCCGCGCGGCTATCTGCCGAAGGCGACCGCGTGGGCGACGTCCGCCAATCAGACCGCGCAGATCGCCGGGCCCGCGCTCGGTGGTCTGCTGTACGGCATCGGTCCCGGTGCCGCGTATCTCGCGTGCACGCTGACGTTCGCGGCGGCGGCCGCGTCGGTGTGGAGCATTCCGTTGCAGATGAAGCCGGCGAGCCGCGCGCCCGTCACGCTCGAATCGATCTTTTCGGGCATCGCGTTCATTCGTCGCGAGCCGGTGATTCTCGGCGCGCTGTCGCTCGATCTGTTCGCGGTACTGTTCGGCGGCGCGACCGCGTTGCTGCCGATCTTCGCGCGCGACGTGCTGCATGCGGGCCCGCTCGGTCTCGGCCTGTTGCGCTCGGGCACGGCGATCGGCGCGCTCGCGGGCACGATCTGGCTCGCGCATTTTCCATTGCGCAACCGGCCCGGCGCGGCGATGTTCGGCGGCGTGATCGTGTTCGGCATCGCGACGATCGTGTTCGGGCTGTCGCATCAGTTTCTGGTGTCGTTGTTCGCGCTGATGGTGCTCGGCGCGTCGGACACGATCAGCGTGGTGGTGCGGCTGTCGCTCGTGCAATTGCGCACGCCCGATGAAATGCTCGGCCGCGTCAGCGCGGTCAATTCGTTGTTCATCGGGACGTCGAATCAATTGGGCGAGTTCGAATCGGGCCTGACCGCGGGATGGTGGGGCGCGCAGCCGGCGGTGCTGGTCGGCGGTGTCGCGACGATCGCGATCGCGCTGTTGTGGATGCGGTTCTTTCCCGAACTGCGGCACACGCGCACGCTCGAGCGCGAAGAGGCGCTCGCGGCGAGCGCCTGATTGCCAGGGCCTGGGCGCCATCGCCCGATCCATGACACGACGAGGAGACGAACCGCATGAGCCAGTCCGAACTGCACCCCGCCGCGCCGGTCGCGGCGACGATCTATCGTGGCGAATCCGTCGAGAACACGCATCTCGCGCACGTCGCGGTCGTCGATGCGCCGCAGCGCCTCAACACGATGGGCGTCGAGATCGGCCGGATGGACTTCTCGATCGAGCTTGCCGCGCATCGTTGAGCGCGGCGATCCGATTCACTGCTCGACACTCCAGACGTCAAGCCGCCGCCGCCTTCGCCGGCGCGGCACCCAGCGCATCACGGATCGCGTCAGCGAGCTCGCTCGCCGCGAACTTCGCGACATAGCCGTTGGCGCCCGCGTTCTTCACATGCGCCTCGTTGGCCGCGCCCGTCAGCGACGAGTGAATGATCACCGGAATATCGCGCGTGCGTTCATCGGCCTTGATCTGGCGCGTCAGCATGAAGCCGTCCATCTCCGGCATCTCCAGATCGGTCAATACGAGCGCGATGGTGTCTTTCGCGCGCGCGCCGTTTTTCTGCGCTTCGCGCGCGACCTGCTGCAGCGTCTGCCACGCTTCCTCGCCGGTCTTCGTCATGATGTAGTCAGCGCCGATCGCGGCGAGCGCCTGTTCGATCAGCTTGCGCGCGAAGCCGGAGTCGTCGGCGGCGAGGATCTTCGCGCCGCGGCGGATGCCGAGCGCCTGGCCGACCGAGGCCGGATCGACGCTCGGATGCTGCGAGGGGAACACGTCGCGCAACACCTGCTCGACGTCGATCACCTGGGCGAGGCGCGAGTCGCCGGTATTGCCGTCGATGCGCGCGATGCTCGTGACGAGCTTGCCGCCCGCCGAGCCATCGGCCGACAGCACCTGGTTCCATTCGAGCCGGACGATGTCGTCGACTTCCTCGACCGCGAAGGCCTGCGTCGAACGCGCGAATTCGGTGACCAGCAGGATGTTCAGGCCGCGCGTCGGCTCGCAGCCCATCAACCGCGGCAGATCGATCACGGGGATGATCTGCCCGCGAATGTCGACCGCGCCCATCACGTAAGGCGACGATCCGGCGATCGGCTTGACGGTCGGCATCGTCGAGATTTCGCGCACCTTGAACACGTTGATCCCATACAACTCGTGCGCGTCGCTGCCCGGCACGTGGCCGAGGCGGTACAGCAGCAGCTCGAACTTGTTGGAGCTCGTCAGGTTGCTGCGTTCGGTGTGGCGCTCGTGATTGGCACGGTGGTCGTCTGCCATCGGAATCGTTCTCCAGAATTGCGGTGCTGAGCGGTGCTGAGCGTTGCCTGTATCTGGTTATCGGCGCCGATGGCAAAAAATTCAGCACTGCGTGGCAGCGTCGAGCGGCGCGCGCGATTCACGCGAATACGGCAAACGTGTGCGCATTCATATGAGGGTTACCTAAGGTTACAGAAGCGACAGCAGGGTTTCACCTGCCCGACGGTGTGGCTTCTAGAATCGGCAGCGATAAAAGCGTGGCGCCGCGCTGGGCTCGCAAGCAGTCCGCAGCGTTTTGCATCGCACGCTTTCGTTCGCGGCGCACACGTGTCCGTCGTTTTGCTTTCAGATGCTTTCACCTCAAGGAGAACGTATGATCCGCCTGCCTTCCGTCCCTTCCGTCCCTTCCGTCGCTTTGGCCCGCATCGCCGCCGTTGCCTGCTTCGGTGGTCTTCTGACGGCCGCCTCGGTGGCCAGCGCGCAGAGCGCCGCGTCCACGGACACGGGCCGCCTGCATGCCGCCGACCAGACCTTCATCGCGGACGGCACGCAAGCCGTCGCGACGCAGCGCGATGCCGCGCGTATCGCCACCGCGCGTTCGGCCGACCGCGACGTAAAGGCCTTCGCCGAGCGCGTGTCGAGCGACGACGCGAAGATCACCGACGCGTTGCGCGCGGCGAGTCCGCGCGGTGTCGACGTGCCGAAGAACGATCCCGATGCGGCCGTGCTCGCAAGCATCAACCATCTGCGCGGCGCGGACTTCGACAAGGTGTACATCGAGCAGGTCGCGCTCGCGGGTGAACAGAAGGCACTGTCCGCTTTCCAGGCGGAAATCGCAGCGGGCCGCGACGAGCAGTTGACGGCCGGCGCGAAACAGGCGCTGCCGACGATCCAGCAGCACTATGCGATGGCGCAGGATCTCGCGAAGCGCAAGCATCTGTCCGTGGCCGCGCAATAAGCGGCGTCACGTCGCTACGCGGCAGGCGGCGGTACTTCGAACCCGGGCTTTTCGGCGATAATCGTGCGCTTCTTCCGACGATTCTTCGCGCCTGCGATTCCAGGTACCGCATGAGCAAGCACGCCAGTCTGCCGCAACAGTTGGACCATCTGCTTCGACAAGCCGTCGCGCTCCAGCAGAACGGCGCGCTCGTCGAAGCCGAGGAGTTGTATCGCGAGATACTCGAACTGAAGCCGAAGCATGGCGACGCGTTGCGCTGGCTCGGCGAACTCGCGCTGCAAACGGGCCGCTTGCAGGAAGGCATCGATCTGCTGAACAAGGCGCTCGTGGTCAACGCGAGACAGCCGGCCGTGCATTCGAATCTCGCCTATGCGCTGAACGCGTTGCAGCGCCATGACGAAGCGCTCGCGTGTGCCGAGCGGGCGCTCGCGATGCAGCCGAAATTCGCCGATGCGTTGAACCATCGCGGCAACGCATTGGCGGCGCTGAACCGTTCGCTCGATGCGCTCGCGAGCTACGAACGCGCGCTTTCGCTCGTGCCGGAGTTTGCGCCGGCGTGGAACAATCGCGCATGCGTGCTGCGCGATCTCGGCCGCTATGCCGATGCGCTCGATAGCTGCGACCAGGCGCTCGCGTTGCAGCCGAACTATCCGGATGCGTGGAGCAATCGCGGCAACGTGCTCGGCGATCTGAACCAGCCGCACGAAGCACAACACTGCTACCAACGCGCGCTGGAACTTGCGCCTGCTTTCGTCGATGCATGGAACAACCTCGGTCTCGCGCAGATCGATCTGAATCAGCGCGAACAGGCGTTGTCGAGCTATCAGCGCGCGCTTGCGTTGAATCCGGTGTCGGTCGAAACGCACTGGAACCAGGCGCTGTGCCTGCTGCAAATGGGCCGCTTCGATACCGGCTGGCGCGAATACGAATGGCGTTGGGAGCGCAGCCGCATCAAGGCCGGCAGGCGCGCGTTCGCGCAGCCGTTGTGGCTCGGCGATGTTCCGCTCGACGGCAAAACGATCCTGCTGCATGCGGAGCAGGGCCTGGGCGACACGTTGCAGTTCTGCCGCTATGCGCCGCTCGTTGCGAAGCTCGGCGCGAAGGTCGTGCTCGAAGTGCCGGGCGCGTTGTTGCGATTGCTGTCGACGCTCGATGGTGTCGATCAGTTGATCGAAGCGGGGCAGCCGTTGCCGCCGTTCGATTGTCATTGCCCGCTGCTGAGCTTGCCGCTTGCGTTCGGCACGAACGAAGCGAGCATTCCGGCGGCGACGCCGTATCTTTTTGCGCAGCCGGCGGCCGTCAGCGAATGGCGTGAGCGGATCGAACACGACGGCAACATCAACGCGGATGCCGATGCAATCAGGCCGCTGAAAGTCGGCCTCGTCTGGGCCGGCGAGAACCGCGCGCATATCGCCGAGCTGCGCAAGATCGACGCGCGTCGGTCGCTCACGTTCGAGCAACTCGCGCCGCTCCTCGAGGTGCCGAACGTTCGCTTCTTCAGCGTGCAGAAGGGCGCGGCCGCACCGCAATTAGCCGAAAGCGCCTACGGTGAACGCGTCGCCGATTACACCGGGCTGCTGCACGATTTCGCCGATACCGCCGCGCTCGTCGCCAGTCTCGATCTGGTGATTTCGGTCGACACCTCCACTGCGCATCTGGCCGGCGCGCTCGACAAACCCGTCTGGATCCTGAACCGCTTCGACACCTGCTGGCGCTGGTTGCTCGAACGCAGCGACACGCCGTGGTATCCGTGCGCACGTCTGTTCCGTCAACCGGCGCTCGGCGATTGGGGCGGCGTGATCGATGCCGTGCGCGATGCATTGGGGAATCTGAGCGCCCCGCCTTCGTGACGCCTTTGGGCGCACACGCGTAGACTGAACCTCCGTTCATCGATGGCAATGCCACGGAGAGTTCTTCAATGGAATACAGACATCTGGGTGCATCGGGTTTCAAGGTGCCGGTGCTGAGTCTCGGCACCGGTACGTTCGGCGGCAAGGGGGAATTTTTCCAGGCGTGGGGCGCGACCGACGTCGCCGAAGCGCGGCGTCTGATCGACATCTGTTTCGATGCGGGCGTCACGATGTTCGACACCGCCGACATCTATTCGAAGGGCGCGTCCGAGTCGGTGCTCGGCGAGGCGCTGAAGGGCAAGCGCGACAAGGCGATCCTGTCGACCAAGGCGACGTTTCGTTTCGACGACGATCCGAACGGCGTCGGCTCGTCGCGCTTTCATCTGATCCAGGCGGTCGATTCAGCGCTCAAGCGTCTGCAAACCGATTACATCGACCTGTTCCAGCTGCACGGCTTCGACGCGAAAACGCCGATCCCCGAAGTGCTGTCCACGCTCGACGACCTCGTGCGCGCGGGCAAGATCCGCTATATCGGCGTGTCGAATTTCTCCGGCTGGCATCTGATGAAGTCGCTCGATATCGCCGACCGTTACGGCTATCCGCGCTATGTCGCGAATCAGACCTACTACTCGCTGGTCGGGCGCGACTACGAGTGGGAGCTGATGCCGCTCGGCGTCGACCAGGGCGTCGGTGCCGTGGTGTGGAGCCCGCTCGGCTGGGGTCGCTTGACCGGCAAGCTCAAGCGCGGCCAACCGCTGCCGGAGACGAGCCGTCTGCACAAGACCGCTGACATGGGGCCGCCGGTGCCGGAAGACTATCTGTTCCGCGTGCTCGACGCGCTCGACGAAATTGCCGCCGAAACCGGCAAGACCGTGCCGCAGATCGCGCTGAACTGGCTGCTGCAACGGCCGACCGTCGCGACGCTGTTGATCGGCGCGCGCAACGAGGAGCAACTGCGGCAAAACCTCGGCGCGGTCGGCTGGAATCTGACGCCGGAGCAGGTCGCGAAGCTCGATGCGGCCAGCACGGTGCGCCCCGCGTATCCGTACTGGCATCAGGAAGGCTTCGCGGAACGCAATCCAAAGGCGGTTTGAGCGGCGGGTCGACCACGTTCCAGGCGCTGCAGCCGGCGCAATGCACTGGTCCAGCGCGGCCGCACGCTGGACCAGTGCATCCCATCAAGCCAAACCGCCATTGGCCCGCAATACCTGCCCATTGACCCAACCCGCATCCGGGCCGACCAGAAACGCGACCACGCCCGCCACGTCTTCCGGCTCGCCGAGGCGTTGCAGCGGCGGCATCTTCGCGAACGTCTCGATCTGCTCGTCGGTCTTGCCTTCGAGGAACAGCGCGGTCGCGATCGGTCCCGGCGCGACCGCATTCACTGTGATGTTGCGCCCGCGCAGTTCCTTCGCGAACACACGCGTGAACGCTTCGACGGCTGCCTTGGTCGCCGTGTAGATGCCATAGCCGGGCAGGTTCAGCGCGAGCACGCTGGTCGAGAAATTGACGATGCGCCCGCCGTCGTTCAGGCGCGCGGCCGCTTCGCGCAGCGTGTTGAAGGTGCCGCGCACGTTGATGTCGAAGGTTTGGTCGTAGAGTGCGTCGGGCGTGTCGGCGAGCGGCGTGGGCTTCATCACGCCCGCGTTGTTGACGAGCACATCCACCTTGCCGAGTTCGCGTTCGGTGATCTCGAACATGCGACGTACGTCGCCGGGCTTCGACACGTCGGCTTGCACCGCGACCGCCTTGCCGCCAGCTTCGCGGATCGCACTGACGAGCGCGTCGGCTTCGCCCGCGCTCGCTGCGTAGTTGACGGCGACCGCGTAGCCGTCGTTCGCGAGCCGCTGTGCGATCGCCGTGCCGATGCCGCGCGATGCGCCCGTGACGATGGCGATTTTCGGTTGTGGGTTCGTGCTCATGATTGGTTTCCTCATAGAAGGTGGTGGATCGGTGAGGTGAATCATGAACGCTTTGCGCGCTGAGATAATCCGGTTAGACTCGCCATCATCATTCCATTTGCTTTAATAATCCGTCGCTATGGACCGTTTCGAGGAAATGCGCGTATTCGTGCGGATCGCCGAGCGCCAGAGCTTCACGCGCGCCGCCGACGATTTGCAAATTCCGCGCGCGACCGTCACCAACCTGATGAAGCGCCTCGAGCAGCGGCTCGGCGCGCGGTTGCTCGAACGCACGACCCGCACGGTGCGGCTCACGCCCGACGGTGAAGCGCACTACCAGCGCTGCGTGCGCCTGATCGCCGATATGGAGGAGGCCGAGGGGGCGTTCTCCAATCTCGCGCCGAAGGGGCTGTTGCGCGTGAACGTGCAGGGCACGCTCGCGCGGCACTTCGTGGTGCCGGCGCTGCCCGCGTTTCTCGCGCGCTTTCCCGACATCGAGCTGATGATCGGCGAGGACGACCGGCTCGTCGACCTCGTGCGCGAGGGCATCGATTGCGTGCTGCGCGCGGGCGTGCTGCAGGATTCGTCGATGGTCGGGCGGCGCGTCGCGCAACTGCAGCAGGTGACGGTCGCGAGTCCCGCGTATCTGGCCACGTATGGCGAGCCGGCCGATCCTGACGCGCTGTCGACGCATCGCGCGGTCAACTACGTGTCGAGCGCGACCGGCAAGCCGGTGCCGCTCGAATTCCGCGTCGACGGGCGGGATGCCGCGCTCGTGCTACCGTCGGCGGTGTCGGTCAGCGGCGCCGAACTGTACACGGGCGCGGCCCTCGCCGGGCTCGGCATCGTGCAGGTACCGCGTTACCGCGTGGATGGCGAGTTGGCGGCGGGGCGGCTGCGGGTCATTCTGGCGGACTATCCGCCGCCACCGATGCCGGTGTCGGTGCTGTATCCGCAGAACCGGCAGTTGTCGTCGCGCGTGCGGGTGTTCGCGCAGTGGCTGCGGGAGATTTTCGAGCCGGTGAGCTGAGGGAGCGAAAAACGCAAAGGAATGCGTTTTCGTGGTTAACGCCTGGACATGTGCGCCTCGCATAATGTCATTCTCAAGAGCGCAGAAAGCCGCCCGTGATCGAGGGTGGACGCACAGAACGACCGGGGGATCTGATCATGAATCGTTTTCGTTCGCTGGGTGTGGCGACGGGCGCGGCGCAGTTCGCCAGTGCCGACATCCTCAGCCGGATTAGCACGGCGTCGCGCCGGCCAGGCGCCGCGCGCCCCTTCGATCTGATTTTCGAACTGCGCGCGTGGCAGGGGCCCGCCGCGCCCGAGGCGACGGACCCGCAGTTCAAGATCCACGTGTTCGACACGATGCGCGCGTTCGAAAAACGCGGCGTCGACGCGATCGTGCTGCCTTGCTTTCTGAGCCACACCTTCATCGACGAACTCGCGGCCAACGTCACCGTGCCGGTCGCCAATATCATGACCGCGCTGTCCGCGCACGTGCGGCGCACCTATCCGTCGGCGCGCCGAATCGGCGTGCTGACGTCGGCGGCGATTCGCGCGAACGGCCTGTTCGAGCGCTACTTCGAAGCCGGGCGGTTCGACGTGTGCTATCCGCGCAACGACACCGGTTTCGACGGCGTGACGAGCGCCGTCTTTGGTGTCGGGGGCATCCGCGATGGGCGCCTGCACGGGCGGCCCGTCGAGCTGTTGCGCGCGGCGTGCGCGGATCTGGTCGCGCAGGGCGTCGACGTGATCGCGCCGGGGCTCGCGGAGATCGGCCTCGTGCTGCGCGCGCTCGGGCGCATCGAGGTGCCGCTCGTCGATACGAACCAGGTGTATGCGCGCTATGTCGCGGCGGCGCAGTACACGCAGCCGGAGCGGGCGTTCCGCCTGGGCGTGGTCGGCGGCATCGGGCCGGCCGCGACCGTCGATTTCATGGCCAAGGTCGTGCGCAACACGCCGGCCGCGCGCGACCAGGACCATATCCGGATCATGGTCGAGCAGAATCCGCAGATCCCCGACCGCACCGCGGCGCTGCTCGAGCGCGGCGACGATCCCACCCTCGCGCTGTACGCGGCCTGCAAGACGCTCGAGGACGGCGGCGCGGATCTGATCGCGATTCCGTGCAATACCGCGCATGCGTTCGTCGAGCGGCTCCAGCCGGCGCTGCGCGTGCCGATCGTCAATATGCTGACCTGTACCGCCGATTATCTGCGCGAGACCTTTCCGGGTCTGCGCGAAGTGGGCGTGCTGGCCACCTCGGGTACGCTCGCGAGCCGCGTCTACGAACAGGCGCTCGACGCGCGCGGCCTGGTGCAGATCGCGCCGTCCGCCACTGCGCAAGCGCGTCTGATGAACGCGATCTACGGCCCGCGCGGCGTGAAGGCGGGGCACACGGCGGGCGACTGTTGCGACGACCTCGCGGCGGCTGTCGACGATCTGCTCGCGCAGGGCGCGCAGGTGATCGTGCTCGCGTGCACGGAGTTGCCGTTGCTGTTGCGCGAACCGGTGCTCGCGTGTCCGGGCGGGCGCGTGGTGCGGCTGGTCGATCCGACCGACGTGCTGGCGAGGCGCTGCGTTGCGTATGCGCATGGCGACGGTGTCGCGCGTGGCACACCGGCGGGTTGCGCGACGCCGGATGCGGCGGGGTGCTCGCGGGTTGAAAGCGCGCTCGGCTAGTCGGGTGGCGTGACCGCGGCGCAGCCGTTTGCGCCTCGCCGCCGATCCAGAGGTCAAGGCGCGTCTGCGCCCGCCATGGAAAACTGTATAAACATACAGTATAGTATCCCCCTACAGCCAGGCTTCCGGGCGCTCCTCGCGCCGACCCGGCTGCACCGAACTTGCGCGGTCGCGAGAGCCGGCCGTGAGAGGTGACCCACTCCTTCAGACGGTCGGAAAAATTGTCCTCCAACGACGCAACCCTTGACACCCTCGCTGACACTCCCCAAGGCGGCAACCCGAGCGGCAACAAGATCCAGGGCACGATTCGCATTCGCGGCGCCCGCCAGCACAACCTGAAAAACGTCGACCTCGACGTGCGCACCGGCGAAATGACGGTCGTCACGGGGCCGTCCGGCTCGGGCAAGTCGAGCCTCGTGTTCGACACGCTGTATGCGGAAGGCCAGCGCCGCTACGTCGAAACCTTCAGCGCGTACGCGCGCCAGTTCCTCGACCGGATGGATCGGCCGCAGGTCGACCGCGTCGACGGCGTGCCGCCCGCCATCGCGATCGACCAGACCAACCCTGTGCGCAGCTCGCGCTCCACGGTCGGCACGATGACCGAGCTCAACGATCACCTGAAGCTGCTGTACGCGCGCGCGGCCGAGCTGTTCGACCGCCAGAGCGCGTATCTGGTGCGGCACGACACGCCGGAGACGATCTACGCGGAACTGCTCGAGCGCACCGCGCAGGAGGAGCCGCGGCTCGTCGTCACGTTCCCGGTCGAGCTGCCGGAGTCGGCGTCCGCGCAGGAGGTCGAGCAGTGGTTGTCGGCGAGCGGCTATACGCGCGTGCAGGCGCAGCGCGAAGTCGATTCGCCGACCGGCAAGCGCAAGCTGCTCGACGTCGTCGCCGACCGCTTCCGGCTGCGCTCGGTGGATAAAGCACGCGCGATCGAGGCGATCGAGGCATCGCTGAAGCGCGGCGGCGGGCGCGTCAATATTTACGTGCTGCCGGCTACCTCGGACGAGCCGCAGGCCGAAGCCGCCGAGCCGCGCATCTGGCGTTTCTCCACCGGCTTGCACAGCCCCGAAAGCGATCTGCGCTATGCCGATCCGCAGCCCGCGCTGTTCTCGTTCAACTCGGCCTATGGCGCTTGCGATGCCTGCCGCGGTTTTGGCCGCGTGATCGGCGTCGACCTCGGTCTCGTGATCCCCGACGCGCGCAAGACGCTGCGCGAAGGTGCGGTCAAGCCGATGCAGACGCCCGCGTGGAAGGAGTGCCAGGACGACCTGATGCGCTACGCGGCGAAAGCCGACATCCGCCGCGACACGCCGTGGGGCGAGCTCAGCGAGCGCGAACGCAACTGGGTCATCAACGGCTCGCCGGACTGGAACGGCAAGTGGCAGACGCATTGGTACGGCGTCAAACGCTTCTTCGACTATCTCGAATCGAAGGCGTACAAGATGCATATCCGCGTGCTGCTGTCGAAATACCGCAGCTACACGCCGTGCGAAACCTGCGGCGGCGCGCGTCTGAAAACCGAATCGCTGCTGTGGCGCCTCGGCAGCAAGGCCAATGCGAACGACGTGCTCGCGCCCGCGCAGCGCTTCATGCCGCGCGGCGTGAAGTGGTCGCGCGCGCAGCTCGAGGCGTTGCCGGGCCTGACCGTGCACGATCTCATGCTGATGCCGATCGAGCGCATCCGCCGCTTCTTCGACGGCATCACGCTGCCGAGCGCGTTGCTCGACGACGCGCTGAAGCTGCTGCTCGCCGAAGTGCGCACGCGCCTCAAGTATCTATGCGACGTCGGTCTCGGCTATCTGACGCTCGACAGGCAAAGCCGCACGCTGTCGGGCGGCGAGGTGCAGCGTATCAACCTGACCACCGCGCTCGGCACATCGCTGACCAAGACGCTGTTCGTGCTCGACGAGCCGAGCATCGGCCTGCATCCGCGCGACCTGAACCGCATCGTCGAAGCGATGCACCGGCTGCGCGACGCGGGCAATACGCTGGTCGTGGTCGAGCATGATCCGTCGGTGATGCTCGCGGCGGACCGGCTCATCGACATGGGTCCGGGACCGGGCGAGCGCGGCGGCTCGATCATTTTCGACGGCGTGCCCGAGGCGATCCGCTCGACCGGCACGCTGACCGGCGAGTACCTCGGCGGCCGGCGCCATGTCGCGGATGCCGCGCACTGGTCGCGTCGCGCGGTCGACGCGAGCACGCCGCGCATCGTGCTCGAAGGTGCGAGCGAGCACAATCTGCGCGACGTCACGGTCGAAATTCCATTGCAGCGGCTCGTCTGCGTGACCGGCGTGTCGGGTTCCGGCAAATCGACGCTGCTGCAGGACGTGCTGTATCCGGCGATGGCGCGCCACTTCGGGCTCGCCACCGAAGCGCCGGGCGCGTTCAAGGCGCTGAACGGCGCGGACCGGGTCACCGACGTCGTGTTCGTCGACCAGTCGCCGATCGGCAAGACCGCACGCTCGAATCCGGCCAGCTACGTCGGCGCGTTCGACGAAATCCGCAAGCTGTTCGCGAAGGCACCGCTCGCGCAACAGCGCGGCTACGGCCCCGGCATGTTCAGCTTCAATTCGGGCGACGGCCGCTGCCCGACCTGTGGCGGCTCGGGCTTCGAGCACATCGAAATGCAGTTCCTCTCCGACGTGTACCTGCGCTGCCCCGATTGCGACGGGCGCCGTTATCGCGCGGAAATTCTGGAGGTGAAGATCGAGCGCGGCCAGCCGGCGCGCGGGTTGAGCATTGCCGACGTGCTCGAACTGACCGTCAGCGAGGCTGCCGCGTACTTCGCGCAGGACGCCGAAGTATTGCGCGTGCTGCAGCCGATCGTCGACGTCGGGCTCGAATATGTGAAGCTCGGCCAGCCCGTGCCGACGCTGTCGGGCGGCGAGGCGCAGCGGCTCAAGCTCGCGGGCTTTCTCGCGGAGTCGGCACAGGCGCGCGGCGCACGCGGCGCGAAGCAGGTGATCGCGAAGCGTCTGTTCATGTTCGACGAACCGACCACGGGTCTGCATTTCGACGACATCGCGAAGCTGATGCAGGCGTTCGGCAAGCTGCTCGCGAGCGGTCATTCGCTGATCGTGATCGAGCACAACCTCGACGTGATCCGCGCGGCCGACTGGATCATCGACCTCGGTCCCGAAGGCGGCGACGGCGGTGGCCGCGTGTTGTGCGCGGGCACGCCGGACGAAGTGAAAGCGTGCGCCGAATCGCATACCGGCGAGGCGTTGCTGCAATACGACCGCGCGATGGACACCGCAACCGCGGCGGAGCCCCAGGGCATCCCGCTGCAGAAGGCCCTGAGCGCGGCCCGCGCACGTCGCGCGATCGAAGGCGAGGACGTGGTGCGCATCGTCAACGCGCGCGAGCACAACCTGAAGGCGCTCGACGTCGACATTCCGCACGGCAAGTTCAACGTGATCACCGGCGTGTCGGGCTCGGGCAAATCGACGCTCGCGTTCGACATCCTGTTCCACGAAGGTCAGCGGCGCTACCTCGAATCGCTGAACGCGTATGCCCGCTCGATCGTGCAGCCAGCCGGACGGCCCGAAGTCGACGCGGTGTACGGCATTCCACCGACCGTCGCGATCGAGCAGCGGCTCTCGCGCGGCGGTCGCAAGAGTACCGTCGCCACGACCTCGGAGGTGTGGCACTTCCTGCGTCTGCTGTACGTGAAGCTCGGCTTGCAGCACTGCATTCACGACGGCACGCCGGTCACGTCGCAAAGCGCCGAATCGATCGCGGCGCAGTTGCTGCGCGATCACAAGGGCCAGCACGTCGGCTTCCTCGCGCCGCTCGTCGTGAACCGCAAGGGCGTCTATACCGACCTCGCGAAATGGGCAAAAGCGCGCGGCAATACGCATCTGCGTGTGGACGGCGAGTTCGTGCCGGTCGATCCGTGGCCGAAGCTCGACCGTTTCCGCGAGCACACGATCGAGCTGCCGGTCGCTGACCTCGTCATCTCGGCCGATCATGAAGCGGAGCTGCGCGAAGCGCTCGATCAGACGCTCGACATCGGTAAAGGCATCATGCATCTGCTCGCGCCGCTCGACGGTCTGCACGACGCGCTCAATGGCGGCGAGTCCACCGCGAAGCTCGGCGACGTGAAGGTGCTGTCGACCAAGCGCGCGTGTCCGGTGTGCGGCACGAGCTACCCCGAGCTCGATCCGCGCATGTTCTCGTACAACAGCAAGCATGGCTGGTGCACGAGCTGCGTCGGCACGGGGCTGTCGCTGACGCGCGAGCAGCGGGCCGCGTACGACGACACGATCGTCGACGACGACAATCGCGGTCGCGAGCAGAGCCTGCCCTCGGAGGAGCAGGAACCGGAAGGACTCGTCGACGAGCCGTGTCCGGATTGCGCGGGCACGCGTCTGAATCCGGTCGCGCGCGCGGTCACGTTCGACTCGCAGGCGATCGTCGATGTCGCGCAATGGACGGTGTCCGACACGCGCGCGTGGATCGATACGCTGCGGATGACGGGCCGCGACGCCGAAATCGCGCGCGACGTGGTCAGCGAAATCGGCAGCCGGCTGCAGTTCCTCGAAGAAGTCGGGCTCGGCTATCTGAGCCTCGATCGCGCGGCGCCGAGTTTGTCGGGCGGCGAAGCGCAGCGCATCCGGCTCGCCGCGCAGCTCGGCAGCAATCTGCAGGGCGTGTGTTACGTGCTCGACGAGCCGACCATCGGTCTGCATCCGCGCGACAACCAGATTTTGCTGAACGCGCTGCGCAAGCTCGGCGACAAGGGCAATACGCTCGTCGTCGTCGAGCATGACGAAGATACGATCCGGCGCGCGGATCACATCATCGATATCGGGCCGGGCGCGGGCAAGCGCGGCGGCACTCTGATCGCGCAGGGCAGCGTCGCGGACCTGTCCGCGCAGCCCGATTCGCTGACCGGGCGTTTCCTCGCGCAGCCGATCGTGCATCCGCTGCAGCCGCGCCGCGAGGTCGTCGCGCCGGGCAAGCGTGCGGCCGCGGTGCCGGAGAACTGGCTCACCGTGCATGGCGGCAAGCTGCATAACCTGCGCGACGTGACGGTCGGCATTCCGCTCGCGCGGCTTGTCGCGGTGACGGGCGTCAGCGGCTCCGGCAAATCGACGCTCGCGCGCGACGTGCTGATGACCAATCTGCTCGATGCGGTCGGGCGCTCGGTGCTGTCGTCGCCGGCCACGCGCCGCGCGCGTGCGGCCGCCGAGGAGAAGCCGGCCGCGAACCGGCGTTCGAGCGTGCTCGCGCGCTCGGCGCCGCGCGCGCCGCTGAACGTCACGCACATATGGCAGGGCTGCGATTCGGTCACCGGCTGGGAAAGCATCGACCGCGTGCTGGAAGTCGATCAGACGCCGATCGGCAAGACGCCGCGTTCGTGTCCCGCCACCTACATCGGCGTGTGGGATGCGATCCGCAAGCTGTTCGCGGGCACGCTGGAGGCGCGCGCGCGCGGCTATACCGCGTCGCGTTTCTCGTTCAACACGGGCGAGGGCCGTTGCCCCGCATGCGAGGGCCAGGGCGTGCGCACGATCGGCATGAGCTTCCTGCCCGACGTGAAGGTGCCGTGCGACGTCTGCCACGGGCAGCGCTTCAATCCGGAGACACTCGCGGTCACGTGGCGCGGCAAGAACATCGGCGACGTGCTGACCATGGAAATCGACGAAGCGGTCGAGTTCTTCGCGTCGATTACGAACATCGGGCATCCGCTGCAACTGATGAAAGACGTCGGGCTCGGCTATCTGACGCTCGGTCAGCCATCGCCGACGCTGTCGGGCGGCGAGGCGCAGCGCATCAAGCTCGTCACCGAGCTGAGCAAGGTGCGCGACGACATCACGCGGCGTGGCCAGAAGCCGCCGCACACGCTGTACGTGCTGGACGAGCCAACGGTCGGCCTGCACATGGCGGACGTCGCGAAGCTGATTCGCGTGCTGCACCGGCTCGTGGATGGCGGGCATAGCGTCGTCGTCATCGAGCACGATCTCGACGTGATCGCCGAAGCGGACTGGATCATCGACCTCGGTCCGGAGGGCGGTGTGGGCGGCGGTACGATCGTTGCGGCAACGGATCCGGAAAGCCTGTCGCGCGTGGCCGCGAGTCACACGGGCAAGGCTCTGCGGCCGGTGCTCGCGCGCACGGCCGCTGCGGCGACGCTGGCCGGCGAAGGGACGAATGGCTGAGGCGACGAATGGCTGAGGCACGGTGACGAGCGGTGGCGCGGCCGTTGCAACCTTCGCAGGTTGCAACGGCCGGCGCCTCGTCGCGTGTCCGCCACATATGATTGCTGCGCTGCATCCAATCATACGAAGTTCGATCAATGCGGCGCATGCGCGCTTTTAAATCATACGAAAGAGGCCAGCGATGTTTCAAAATAGAAACATTTTTAGAACTCCCCATAAATCAGCATTTTGATATTAATTTGTCGTGCGGAGCGAATGCCACGGAAATGCCTAATGCCGCGGGCAATAAATTTACGCTTTGCGAATAAACTACCGAATTGGCCGGACATAATAGGGCGATAAGCAGTTCACAATTGAAACATTTTTGAACCGCGCAAGAAACGTACTCGGTAACGCGCAATGGCCGGGCTTCGCATTATCGGCAACTTTGTCCGAATGCGCGAGAGTGCCGTCCATCAAGGCTTTGCGGTAAGATCTCCTCAAGCTCTTCGCGCGGCTTGCATAGTTGCCCGGCCTGTCGCGCGCTTATATCAATCGCTCAATAACCGCTTTTCCTCAGACATGGGCTGTCCTGATGAAACTCGTTTTTCAAATTTACTATAGCGATCCATTCCGCTAACATCACGCTTAATCCTTTATGCGGCGTGAGTCTGCTTTTTCGCCGTAATAACGCATTCTCTCGTTCCGTCTGATGGCGGGGCAAATCGGGGTCCGCAACGTATGACCGTTTGGGGAAGATCATGCCGCATATGCACCTTGATACAACGAGAATTACGTGGCTACACACGCCCGCTTTGAACGTCCGTACTGCAGCGCGGCGAATCGGCATTCTGCTGTTCGACGGCTTCTGGCTGCTTGGCCCCGGTACCGTCGTGGAAATGTTCCAGACCGCCAATGAGTTCGCGGGCACGCGAGCGGGCGAAGATCCGCCCTACGAAGTGCAGTTCCTGTCGATGGACGGCGGCAATGTCGCCAGTTCGTCGTCGGCGCGCATCTGGACTGACCACATCGACACGCGCTTTGGCGGCGGTTTCGACGTGCTGTTCATCGCTGGCGGCTACGGCGCCCACGTGGCCGCGCGCGACGAACGCCTGCTGAACTGGCTGCGCGCCGTGCAATCGCGCACACGCGCGATCGAAACGATCGGCGAGGGGCGCCTCGTGCTCGAAGCGGCCGGCCCGACCGAGCATGACGGCCTGATGAGCCGCTATCCGGGCGCGAGCGCCAGCGAAGGCGCGTTCAGCGCGGCCAACGACCGTCACGACTGCGCCCGCAGCGCGCTGATGTTCATCAAGCGCGACCTGGGCGCCGAGCTTGCGCGCAGCGTCGCCGATCGCGTGATGCCCGGCATGGCTGCGACGTGGGTGCCGCTGCCGGCCGAGGGCGGCACGCTGAGCGTCGCCGAAAAGATTCGCGCGGCCGCGCGCTGGATGGAGGCCAACTGCGACCGTCCGGTCTCGGTCGCCGATGCCGCGCAGGTCGCCGCAATGAGCGAGCGCAATTTCCTGCGCCGTTTCAAGCACGAGATGCAGATCACGCCGTCGGACTACCTGCTGCAGGTGCGGCTGCGTATCGCGTGCAACTTCCTGACCGAGACCGAATTGCCGGTCGACAAGATCGCGCGTCGCAGCGGCACCGGCAACGGCGATCGTCTCGCGAAAATTTTCCGCAAGCGTATGGCTTTGTCGCCAACCGAGTATCGCGCCCGCAGCCGGGCGGCCAGTGAGGCGTAGCATGTATCTTTAGCATGCGATAGGGCGCCCGCGTTGCGGGCGCGCCTCGTCTGTCGGACGCGGTCGCGAGAGCGGCCGTATGTTCGCTGGCCAGCCTTTTTACGAGCACAGTGGCGATGGGCAACAGGGTCATGGCGACGGCATTGCCGGAGGTGAAACTCATCGAGCCGGAAGTGTTCATCGACGAGTTCGGCTTCTGCTTCGAGAGTTTCAGCGCGGACGAGTTTTCGGACGACGTCGCGCAAGGTTTCAACTTCGTGCAGGACCGCCATCTGCGCGCCGTGCATGGCGTGCTGCGCGGCTTGCACTACCAGGTGCAGCGTCCCCAGGGGCGGCTGCTGCGCGTCGTGCGCGGCGAGATCTTCGACGTCTCGGTCGACGTGCGCCTGAACTCACCGAACTTCGGCAAATGGAGCGGCGAATATCTGAGCGAAGCCAACCATCGGCAGATCTGGGCGCCGCCCGGTTTCGCGCACGGCTTCGTCGTGCTGTCCGATGTCGCCGAATGCATGTGGAAGACCACCGAGTACTGGTTCCCCGAACTCGAGCGCTGCCTGCTGTGGTCCGATCCCGATATCGGCATCCAGTGGCCGATCGACTTTCAGCCCATCCTCGGCAGCAAGGATGCGGCGGGCCGTCGTCTGTACGAGGCTGAAAACATCTCGTGAACGACAGGGCCAACCCTACACGTCGGGCATCCAGTCAGTACGAGGTGCTCAACGCGAAGCGTCGCGCAAGCCATCCGCAATCCGTTCCGGTCCGCTATGGGTGTCGCGCGTTTGCGCCGCTCGGCGCGCAGGGGCTCAATTGCACGTGCCATGTCGCGGTGTATGAAGGACACATCGCCGGCACGATGACGCTTTATGCTTCGGATGGCGAAGCATCGTACGAGCTATACCGGCACGGCGATGTCGCGAGCCTGCGTCAGTTCGCGGTCGATCCCGCATGGCAGAGGCGCGGCATCGGCACGTTACCGATCGCGTTCGCCGAACGTTGGGCCGCGAGGCGTGGCTATGCGCAACTCGCACTCGATACGCCGCGACCGGCCACGCAGCAGATCACGTTCCATGACGCCGCAGACGTATGCGGCCTGAGCAGAGTTGAAGCGCCCGATGCTTCGGCAACTATTGCAATATGCTGCGGCAAGTATTGCAACGGCGGAAGCGGCCGCGCAATCCTCAACGCGGTACCCACGCAGCGTGGCCAGTTCGCATCGGGCGAGGCGTGAATTCACCGAACGCTGTATGCAGCCGTCAGCGTCGGATCACGCCCATCAGCAGGGTGACGAGGAAGATCACCAGGAAGATGAAGAACAACACCTTGGCGATTTCGGTTGCGCCCGCGGCAATGCCTCCAAAGCCGAACACTGCGGCGATGATGGCGATGATGAAGAAAATCACAGCGTATCGAAGCATGGTGCCTCCACCGGTGGATTGTTGAAATGACGTTTGAACGGCGCCCCGTTGCGTACGTCACGCGGCTTCACGGGTGAGATGCCGGCGAGCGGATTTCAGCAATAGATGTGCCATCGCTTGCTTGCCGCCGACGTTCCAGCGATTCACGATCAGATAGCCGACGAGCGCCGCCCGCCAAGCGCAGCGGTCCACCGCGCGCGGCGGCTGGCCCGTCGACGACATCCGCGGCCTCGCGCTGCGTCTGCCGGAGGTCGAGACGGGGCGCTATTTCGATGCCCAGGCGAAGGAGGCTTGCCAGCAGTCGCTGCTGAAGTGGCCGGTGCTCGCGCGGCTGATGAACCTCGTGCCGCGCGACGAAGCCGATGCGCCCGCCGCGCGAGGCGAGCCGCAAGAATCGGCGCTGAAATCAGGCCCGCGTCGAACGCTCAACGCAATTGCGTGAACGCGAGCAGCAACACCATGCTGCCGATCGCGCCATCCAGCACGCGCCACGCGGTTGCGCGGCGAAACAGCGGCGCGAGCATGCGAGCGCCATAGCCGAGTGCGACGAACCACACCGCGCTGACCGTCATCGCGCCGAGCGCGAAGGCGACCCGCGCGCCTTCCGGTTCACGCGCGCCGGCCGTGCCGATCAACAGAAACGTGTCCAGATAGACGTGCGGATTGAGCCACGTGAACGCAAGCGTCATCAGGATGATCGGCAGCGCGCGTTGCGCAGGCGGCGCCTGATCGCGGGACGCGCCGGCCGAGCCATCGAGCACCGCGTGTCCGGGCCGCACCGCGCGGCGCAGCGCGCTGATGCCGAACCAGGCGAGATACGCGAGCCCAACATAGAGCATCGCGTGCACGAAGCGCGGGAAACGCTCCATCAGCACCGCGGCGCCGCCGACGCCCGCGCCGATCAGAATGAAATCGGACAACGTACACAACAGCACGATCTTGCCGACATGCGAGCGCATGATGCCCTGCCGCAGCACGAACGCGTTCTGCGCGCCGATCGTAACGATCAGCGACGCGCACAGCGCCGCGCCATGGGAAAAAGACAACCAGTTCATAAATGGTCCGGAAAAAGGAAAGCAGCGGGGATAGACGGGAAAATCCAACAGCGCTAGTCTGCGGGTCGGCATCTCATAAGAGAAGCTAATTTGCTTAATGCCGATTAAGGAACGCTAATGCTCGACTACGCCTTGCTCGACGCGCTGGCCGCCGTGGTCCGTCACGGCTCGTTCGACCGTGCCGCGAGCGAGCTCAATATCACGCCGTCCGCGGTGTCGCAGCGGGTCAAGCTGCTCGAGGAGCGCGTCGGCAGCGTGCTCGTGAAGCGTGGGCAGCCGTGCGTCGCGACCACCTCGGGCGCGCTGCTATGCCGCCATACCGAACGCGTGCAACTGCTCGAAGCCGAGCTGAAAGGCCGCCTGCCGGCACTGCCCGGCGCGCTCGTCGAGCAGTGGCCGGCACTGCGCGTCGCGGTCAACGACGACAGCGTCGGCACCTGGTTCATCGACGCGGTCGCGCCGTTCTGCGTCGAACGCGAAATGCTGCTCGACCTCGTGATCGACGACCAGGACTACACCGCGCAGCGCATTCGCGACGGCAGCGTGCAGGGCGCGATCACGACGCAGGCCGAACCGGTGCAGGGCTGTCGCTCGACGCGCCTCGGCCGCATGCGATACCTGGCGGTGTGCTCGCCGGCGTTTTTCGCGCGCTATTTCGCCGACGGCGTCACGCGCGACAGCCTGCGGCGCACGCCGTGCGTCGACTTCAATCCAAAGGATCAGCTGCAAAAGCGCTTCATGCGGCGCATTACGCGCGCGGAGCTCGATCCGCCGCTGCACTGGATTCCGCACGTCGCCGGTTTTTTGCGCGCGTGCGTGATGAGCCTCGGCTGGGGTATGTGCCCCGAGCGGATGATCGCCGGGCATTTGCAGCGCGGCGAACTGGTCGAGATCGCGCCGGGCAAGCATATCGACGTCGATCTGTACTGGCAGAGCTGGCGTCTGTCGATCGGCTGGCTCGACGATTTCAGCGCGATGCTCAGAAAGCGGGCGGTAGAGTTTCTCGATTGACCACGCGGCGGGCCGCATGAAAAACCGCGCCAGCCGTTACAGCAACAGCTCGATCGAATGAAACAGGCGGCGCTGTGGCGCGTCCTGCGAGCGCGCGCCTTCGTCGATCGTCTCGCGCAGGCAGTCGAGAAAGCAGGCGGCCGCCGGGCTCGTGGGCGCGCCACGCCGCGACGTGATGCTGACGATGGTTTCGTCCAGCGTTTCACGCAGCGGCAGCGCCCACAGGTTTTCCTTCGCGCGTATCACCTCGACGAGCGGCCACGGAAAGACGCTGACCATATCCGTGTGCGCGAGCAAGCCCAGCACGATCGCGAGCGAATGCGCGAGCACGATCGTGTGCGGCACCGGCATGCCGCGCTTGACGAACAGATTGTTCGACATCGACTCGCGGCTCGCCGGGTCCCAGTTCAGTATCCATTCCGCGTCTTGAAGGTCGAGCAACGTGCGGCAACCGGCCTTCGGATGGTCGCGCCGCGCGACCACCGCCGCGTGCGTCGAAAAGAGCGGCGCGTTCTGAAACTCCGACTGCGGCGACGCGGGCGGCGGCCGGCCGATCGAAAAATCGAGGCTGCCGTCGCGCAGACGCGGCTGCACGACCGCGAGCAGGCCTTCGAAAAATTCCAGTTGCACCTCCGGCATCCGCTCGCGAAAGCGCCGCACGGCGGGCGGCAGAAAAGTCAGCGCGACCCACGGCGTGACGCCGATCGACAGCTTGCCGGCGGCGGCTCCGCGCAACCCCTCGATCTCGGCTTGCGCGCGCTGCAACTGGCCGAGCACGAGCCGCGCATGCACGACGAGCGCGCGCCCGAACTCGGTGAACGCGACACCGCTCGCGCTGCGCACGACGAGCGGCGCGTGCAGATCGGCTTCGAGCTCGCGCATCGCCTTGGTCACGGCGGCCGGGGAAAGCCCCAGCGAGCGGGCGGCCGCCCGGATACTTCCGGTATCGGCGATCGCCGCCAAGGTATTGAGCTGATGCAGTTTCATTCGAATGAGAGGCGAGACGGGGGCAACCAAGGGTTGGCACCGCAACGATTCTACGCCTGCCGCCCGAATATCGGCGCCGCTATGCTGGGTTCACGCTGACAGGGGCGCAACCAGTTGCATGGGATCGGACTAAGCGCTGAAGCGCCAGGTCCGATCGACAGGAGACGGCATGAACACGATGGTCATTCCGGCGGGCATCGCCGAAGTCGAACAGGAAATGATCGCGCTGCGACGCAGCATCCACGCGCATCCGGAGCTCGCCTACGAGGAGTTCGCAACCGGCGATCTGGTCGCCGATCGCCTGCGGGAGTGGGGTTACAGCGTCCATCGCGGCTTGGGGCAGACCGGCGTGGTCGGGCAACTGAAGCTCGGCCACGGCACGCGCCGGCTCGGCCTGCGCGCTGACATGGACGCGCTGCCGATCCAAGAAACCACTGGCCTGCCGTACGCGAGCAAGCTGCCCGGCAAGATGCACGCATGCGGTCACGACGGCCATACGGCGATGCTGCTCGCCGCCGCCAGGCATCTGGCGCGCGAAAAAAGCTTCGACGGCACGCTGAATCTGATCTTCCAGCCGGCCGAGGAAGGGCTCGCCGGCGCGAAGAAAATGCTCGACGACGGCCTGTTCGAACAGTTTCCCTGCGACGCCGTGTTCGCGATGCACAACATGCCGGGCTTTCCTACGGCCAAGCTGGGCTTCATGCCGGGGTCGTTCATGGCGTCGTCGGATACGGTGATCATCAAGGTGATCGGCCGCGGCGGCCATGGCGCGGTGCCGCACAAGGCGGTCGATCCGGTCGTCGTGTGCGCGCAGATCGTGCTCGCGCTGCAGTCGATCGTGTCGCGCAACATTGCGCCGCTCGATATGTCGATCATCACGGTCGGCGCGATTCACGCGGGCGAAGCGCCGAACGTGATCCCCGAAACCGCCGAGATGCGCCTGTCGGTGCGCGCGCTGCGGCCCGAGGTGCGTGACCATCTGCAGCAGCGCATCACCGAGGTCGCGACCGGGCAGGCGGCCGTGTTCGGCGCGCGCGCCGAGGTCGACTATCAGCGTCGCTACCCGGTGCTCGTCAACGATGCGGCCATGACCGCGCTCGCGCGCCAGGTCGCGCTCGACTGGCTGGACGTCGACGGGCTGATTCACGACATGCAACCGCTGACCGGCAGCGAGGACTTCGCGTTCCTGCTCGAACGCTGCGCGGGCAGCTATCTGATCATCGGCAATGGCGACGGCGAGGGCGGCTGCATGGTCCACAACCCCGGCTACGACTTCAACGACGCTTGCCTCGCGACCGGCGCGGCCTACTGGGTCAAGCTCGCGCAGACGTTCCTCGTTTGACGCGGCGGCGGCGCGCGAGCGCCTTGCCGTAGCAGCCACAAGATAATGACGGAGACACAGATGGACTATTCAGCCACACCGCGGTCCGCGAGCGCCAATGGGCTCGATGCGCTCGATGCGCAGCGCCTCGCCGATGAACCTAAAAAGCGCGTCGGCCACGCGAAGGCGATCGCCGCGATCACGCTCGGCAACGGCCTCGAGTTTTTCGACTTCACGATTTACAGCTTCTTCGCGACGATCATCGGCAAGCTGTATTTCCCGGTCGAAGGTCAGCTCGTGCAGCTGATGCTCGCGGTCGGCACGTTCGGCGTCGGCTTCATCATGCGGCCGGTGGGCGGCATCGTGCTGGGGGGCTACGCGGACCGCGCCGGACGCAAGGCCGCGATGAGCCTGACGCTGTGGCTGATGACGCTCGGTTCCGCGATCATCGCGTTCGCGCCGACCTATGCGGCGATCGGCGTCGCGGCGCCGCTGCTCGTGATTCTCGCGCGGCTGATCCAGGGTTTCGCGCTGGGCGGCGAGGTGGGCGCATCGACGGCGCTGCTGCTCGAATACGGCAGCGATCGCACGCGCGGCTTCTACGGGAGCTGGCAGTTCGTGAGCCAGGGGATGAACACGGTGGCGGGCTCGCTGCTCGGCGTTGCCCTGGCCGCGACGCTGTCGC
Source organism: Paraburkholderia sp. 35.1 (assembly GCF_050436525.1). NCBI lineage: Bacteria > Pseudomonadati > Pseudomonadota > Betaproteobacteria > Burkholderiales > Burkholderiaceae > Paraburkholderia > Paraburkholderia sp. 35.1. The sequence goes on from NZ_JBNDMJ010000003.1 coordinate 3,140,872, forward strand.
CGGCCGCGCTCGAAAGCTGGGGCTGGCGCGTGCCGTTCGTGATCGGCATGGCGATGGGGCCGGTCGGCATCTATATCCGGCGGCATCTCGACGAGACGCTGCCGGGTGTTGAAGATGGCACGGCAGCGTCTGGCGGCGCTGTTGCGCAGGCTGCTTCGGATACCGCTGCGAAGCCCGCTGCGCAAGTTCCGTCGCTACCTGTGCGCGACCTGTTCCGCGACCACGCGCGCTCGATCACGACCGGCGTGCTGACGACGATCGGCGGCACCGCGGCGAACTACATCGTGCTGTTCTACCTGTCGACGTACGCGATCCGCATCCTGCATCTGCCGATGACGACCGCGCTGTGGGCCGCGTGGACCGGCGCGGTGGTCACGGTGATCTGCTCGCCGTTCGCGGGCGCGCTGTCGGATCGGGTCGGCCGCAAGCGCGTGCTGTGGGTATCGCGCGTGCTGCTGATTCTCGCCGTCTACCCGGCCTTCATGACGATCAACGCGTCGCCGACGGTGCCGGTGCTGCTTGCGGTGGTCGCGGGCCTCGCGCTGCTCGTCACGTTCACCGCGGTGCCCAATATCGTGATGCTGCCCGAGCTGTTTCCGCGCGCGATCCGCGCGACCGGCATGTCGATCGTGTACTGCCTCGGCGTGTCGGTCTTCGGCGGCTTCGCGCAGTTTTTCGCGACCTGGCTGATCCAGATTTCGGGCAGCAATCTCGCGCCGGCGTGGTATCTGATCGGTTGCAGCGTCGTGTCGTTGCTGCCGTTGCCGTTCATGCGAGAGACCGCGGGTAGGGCGATCGATTGACGTGATGGCGATCGGGGTCCGCTGAAAAAAGAGGCGCGATCTTTTCGATCGCGCCTCTTTTGCCATTTGCCCTGCTTCACGCTGACTATCGGATCTTGATGACAACCTTACCCTTTGTGCGTCCGGTTTCGACGTAAGCCAAAGCCTCCTGGGTCGACTCGAACGGAAAGACCCGATCGATGACGGGTCGTATCGCTCGCGCGTCGATCAGTGCGGCAATCCGGCTGAGCTGTTCTCCGCTGGCCCGCATAAAGAGAAATGTATAGCTGACGTCATGACGTTTCGCGGCCTTCCTGATGCGATAACTCAGAAAGCGCATCACCGTTTTCAGGAACCACGACGCACCGATCTCTTTCGCAAATTCGGCATCAGGCGGACCGGCGATCCCGATGAGCTTGCCGCCGGCCTTGAGCACACGCAGCGACTTCTCGAGCGCATTGCCGCCTTGCGTATCCAGTACCAGGTCGTAGTCCTTCAGGATGGTCGCAAAGTCGTCTTTCCTGTAATCGATGACGATATCCGCGCCGAGTTGCTTCACCAGTTCGATATTTTGCGCGCTCGCTGTTGTCGCGACGGTCGCGCCCACATGCTTCGCCAGTTGAATGGCGAAGCTGCCGACACCGCCCGAGCCGGCATGTATCAGCACTTTCTGCCCTTTCTTCAATTGCCCTTTTTCGATCAGCGCCTGCCAGGCGGTCAATCCAACCAGCGGGATTGAAGCCGCTTCCTCCATCGTGAGTGCTGTCGGCTTGAGGGCCACGCCATCCTCTTTGACCGAGATGAATTCCGCGAAAGTGCCGATGCGATCCTTGTGCGGGCGCGCGTAGACCTCGTCGCCGGGCTTGAATCGCCGCACGCGCGAGCCGACGCGCACGACAACCCCTGCCAGATCGTTGCCCAAAATCAGCGGCAAACGATAGGGCAAAATGAGCTTGAACTCTCCGTCTCTGATTTTGGCATCGAGCGGGTTCACGCCCGCGGCGTGGATCTGGATCAATACGTCGTCCTCGCGCGGCTCTGGAACCGGCATATCGCCGGCTCGTAAGCCATTCTTGCGTCCATATCGATCGACGACGAATGCTTGCATCATGGTTCCTTGTCAGTGGCTCGTTAAGTCTGGTTGTTTCGCTGGCAATAGCACGGATGCAGAGCCTTTGAACAGGGAGGAGACAGTCACGTCGCCTACGTTGCCAGCCGCAGATCTTTGCGGATACCGGCGTCCACCAGTCCAGCGGGCGCAAATCTGCGCAGCAATCGCAGACGGGCGGCGAGTCCGCCAGCGGTATAGCGGAGTTTCGGACGAGCCGCGATGGCGGCCTGCAGTACGGTTTCGGCCACGACCTCGGGACCGTCGGCGCCCTCGACCACTTCCTTCACTCGCTTGTCCACGGCCGAGCGCACCTCGCGGTATTCGTCGAGAGGGGCGTCGGGCGCGATCAAGTTCGCGTCGAAAGGCGTCTTGATGTAGGCAGGTTCAATGACCGATACGCGGATGCCCAGCGTACGCAACTCATGGTCGAGCGACTCCGAATAACCTTCCACCGCGTGCTTGGTGGCGGAATACAGCGCCATATAGGGCATTGGCAGAAAACCGAGCACGGAACCGATGTTGATGATGCGGCCGCTGCGTTGTCGCCGCATATGAGGCACGACAGCACGCGTCATGCGGATGATCCCGAAGAAGTTCGTATCGAAGATCGTGCGTGCCTGGTCGATCGAACTCTCTTCCGCGGCGGCAGGGGCGACGCCGAAACCGGCATTGTTCACCAGCAGGTCGATGCGGCCCTGCAGGCGCAGCACTTCGCTGACGGCGGCTGCAACGGATGCATCGCTGGTCACATCGAGCGGCAGCATGTCGAACGACTGTTGGCCGGCTCGTTGGCCGCGCCGACTGGTACCGTAGACCTTGTATCCGGCCTTCGCAAGCCGCTTTGCCGTGGCTTCGCCGATTCCTGACGAGGCGCCCGTCACGAGCGCTATTTTGGTTTGCATGATGTTCTTCCCAAGATGTCTTTGCGTGGTTGGTTGAGCATTCGTTTCACTAAAATATGATGATGGTCATATTTGTGGTCCAACGAAAACCGGCACAGGGCCGGCGTATTTACGCTTCAGTCGGTGCGAGTTTTTTCAATGCCGCTTCAAGAAAACTCTCCGATAGTTTGGGGTCGTCGACGGCACGCGCCATCACCATCGTGCCAACCATTGTGGCGACCATCAAAAGCGCCTGTTCGTGCGCGCCTGGCTGACCCCAATCGGGCAATTGGCGCGCAACGACATCGATCATCTCCTTGATGCGGCGGGTGGCCGCGCGCCGTACGGCCGGCGCCTGGCGCGGCATCTCCGAGCCGAGGGCAGAGATCGGGCAACCTGTCTCAATGCTCTCGCAATGCTCCTTCGACAGATAGGCGCGCATCATCGCCGGCAACGCCTGTTCCGGGGGCACGGACGCGGCGATACGCTCCGACAGCGCCACGGATTCAGCTCCGGCGCGGTCAGCGGCTTCGGCAAGCAGCACCTCGCGCGACGGGAAATGGGCATAGAAGCCGCCATGCGTCAGACCTGCCTCCTTCATGATGTCAGCCACGCCCGTGCCGTCGTAGCCGCTGCGCCGGATCGCGCGTGCGGCGACCTCGACGATGCGCTCATGCGTGATTTCCTTGCGGCTGGCTGGCTTCCGGGTGATGGGTGGATTTTTCATGATGACCATCATATATCATTCCGGCGGGATTTGCAGGGGCCATCCAGAGACCGACGGTTCAGGCGGTAACCGCTAGAATTGCGGCTTTAGCCCGGAATACGCCAATGTCTTTTGCCTCGCTTGGCCTGATCGATCCCTTGCTGCGCAATGTGCAGGACCTCAATTACCAGACACCTACGCCGGTGCAGGCCAAGGCGATTCCTGCCGTGCTCAGTGGCAAGGACGTCATGGCTGCGGCGCAGACCGGCACTGGCAAAACGGCGGGTTTTGCGCTGCCGCTGTTGCAACGGCTGGTGCAACACGGCCCGGCGGTGTCCAGCAACCGCGCGCGGGTTCTGGTGCTGGTGCCCACGCGTGAACTGGCCGAACAAGTGCTGCAAAGCTTTATCGCTTACGGCAACGGCCTCGACTTACGATTTCTGGCCGCCTACGGCGGTGTGAGCATCAACCCGCAGATGATGAAGTTGCGCAAAGGCGTGGACGTGCTCGTCGCCACGCCGGGCCGTTTGCTAGATCTCCATCGCCAGAACGCGGTGCAGTTTGATCAGGTACAAACGCTGGTGCTGGATGAAGCCGACCGCATGCTGGATCTGGGCTTTGCGCGCGAACTCAACGCCGTCTTTGCTGCCTTGCCCGCTCAGCGCCAGACCCTGCTGTTCTCTGCCACGTTTACCGATGATATCCGCGCCATGGCGGCGGGCATTCTGCGCGGCCCGGTCAATATCAGCGTCAGCCCGCCCAATGCCACGGCCAGTAAGATCAAGCAGTGGGTGGTGCCGGTGGATAAAAAGAACAAGCCCGACCTCTTCATGCACCTTGTGGCTGAGAACGACTGGAAGCACGCGCTGGTGTTCGTCAAAACCCGCAATGGCGTGGATTACCTGGCGGCCATGCTGGATGAAGCGGGCTATGCGGTCGACACCATCCACGGCGACAAACCGCAACCCGCGCGCCTGCGTGCGCTGGAGCGCTTCAAGACGGGCGAAGTACATATGCTGGTCGCTACCGATGTGGCTGCGCGCGGGCTGGATATCGACGATCTGCCGCTGGTGATCAACGTTGATCTGCCGATCGTGGCGCAAGACTATGTGCACCGTATTGGCCGTACCGGCCGAGCGGGCGCCAGCGGCGTGGCGGTGTCCCTTGTGTGCGCCGATGAAGCCCCGCAACTGGCCGCGATTGAAGCGCTGATCCGGCAAACGCTGCCCCGTGAAGAAGAGCCGGGTTTTGAAGCCGAACACCGCGTGCCGCAAACTAGCGCCACGGGCCAGATCATCAAGAAACCCAAAAAGCCTAAGAAGCCCAAAGTGCCGCAAGCTGCGCCGGGCGCCATGGAGTTGCTCAGCAAAAAACCGCGCCCGCAAAGTGGCGAAAACAAACGCAAGCCCGCGGCGCAACGCGCTGTGGCCGCGGGTAAAGGCGCAAGCTTGTCCAGCGGTAGCCCATTCAGCGTGCAAAAGCCACGCAGCAAACCGGCCAGCAAGCCAGTTGCGGGTTCACGTAAGCCGGCTGGCAAACCCGCTGGTGGTCGCGGCAAACGCCAACCCTGATCCGTGTGTGACGGCAACGCACGCGCCATTCCATCTCACATCATCCGACCTTAGCGGATTCCGCGTTTGATCAACGGAATGAGCGAGTCGATCGTCGCAGGTGTTTGGACACCTGCGCCGGTGTTGATGGTCAGTCCCGCGAAATGATAAGCAGCCGAGAGCACGCATTGCGTGACCGGCAGGAAGCCTTGCAGATAGAGTTGCTGGTCGAGCGTCGCGGTAATGTATTTGCTCTGCAGCCCCGAAATCGTGGCCGGTGCCAGATCGATGCCACCAATGATGATTTGCCCCGGCTTCTTGCCAGCCTGCTGGAGCGCCTGCGGAATGAACCCGGTTACACCGCCGTGCTGAGTCCCAATCGCCCTCAGATTAGGGTGCGCCTGGATAAAGGCGACCAGGATCGGCACGGCGAGCGATGAATCGGAATCCACCTGAGGTGAGATATTGAGCCTGGTCACCTTTACGCCGGCCTTCTCCAGCGTTTCGGCAAGACCACGGTCAGACTGACTGCGCACACTCTCGTTGAACACACCGTATTCCAGCGCCTCGTCGCCCTTCTTGATCCCAGCGTTGAGCATCGCCTGCGCGGTGATCTGCCCGCCGACGTAGAGTTCGACGCCGGCGTAGCCGAAGCCCTTCGCGTCGTAAAGTTTCTGGTTCTCGGGTAGCGGCGTGTTGCCGACGGTAACGATGATGCCCTGGTCTACCGCCTGCTTGATCAGTGGCGCGAAGGCTGGATCGCCCGGATGGCCCATGATGCCGATGCACGTCGGATGCGCCGCCATCGCCTGGCGAAACTGCGCAAGCATTGTCTCTGGGCTCCAGGCCGAGAACTGCTCGATCACCTTGATGCCTAAGGCATGCGCCGCGTCCGCAGCCCCGGTCTGACGTGGCAGCGTCGCGCCGTCGCCAGGGTTTCCGCCCATCTGCATATACATTGTCATACCGGCCCCGAGCGGCCCCGTCGTGGTCGGCTCGGTGGCACCGGCCGTCTGCGCGAGGCCAAACGCGAGAATACTCGCCCCCAGGAGGGATCCCGTCATGATCTTGATCATTTCTGCTCCTTTCTCCTGATTTAACGGCTTTATCGCCCCCCAAGCCTGAATCTTTCGCGCAACACGCGCAGCTTGGCGGGATTCTCTACCAACAGATGCAGCGTCACAGCGACGATGAACACCACCCCTTCGATCGCCTGTACCCAGAAGCCGGCGATACCTGTCGCAACGATTCCGGCCTCCAGCATGCCAATCACGAAAGTGCCGAAGAAGGTACCCACGATCGTCGCCGTGCCACCAAACACCGAGGTTCCGCCGATGAACACGCCGGCCAGCGCCGGCAGCAGATAGCCCTGCCCCTGGGTTGAAAAATAGTTCAGATTCTCGAGCGTGAGCAGCACCGTGGCGAAACCGGCCAGCACACCCATCAGCGTGAACAATTTCACTGTCTCACGCACGACATTGATGCCCACGACCTTCGCCACGTTTCGGTTGTCTCCGATGAACAGCAGGTGCTCGCCAAAACGGTGACGATTGAGGATGAACCACATGAACGCTGCAAGCCCGAGCGCCCAGAGCGCTTGCATCGGGACCACACCGAACAACGTGCCCGCGAATACTGCATAGGCTGAACCGTTGGCGAGCTCCTGTAGCGCATTGGAGAGCCCGCCGGACAGGATCGAAGCAACCCCAGCCCAGAGGAACTGCGTGCCGATTGTCACGATGATCGAAGGCACACCGACCACCGCGACCAGCACCCCGTTCACCACGCCGACCAGCGCGCCGCCCGCCAATGCCGCGATCACGGCTAGCCAGGCTGATCCGGTGGTGTTCACGCACCAGGCGAACAGAAAGCCCGAGAATGCCATCACGGAGGGGAAGGACAGATCAATTTCCCCCGCCGCAACCACCAGAGTGAGCCCGATCGCCAACACCGCCAGCGGTGGCACGGTGGTCAGGAACGAGAAGTAGATTGGCCAGCCTAAAAAGACGCGCGGTGCGGTTGCCATGAACAGGCCGACCACCAACGCGAACACGACCAGGCTCGGCACTCCCTCGATGCGTGCAAAATCCGGCAGGCGAAAACGCACCAGCCGCGCCGGCTGTTCGTCTTTTATCGGATCACTCACGTCCTTGCCCCGCAGCCAGCGCCGGCCCGTGCCCGCTCTGCTGTAGCGAAATCAAGAACCGGGTGAGTTCCTCGAGGCTCATCTCACCCGACTTCATATCCGCGACGATCCGGCCACGATCGAGCACGACGAGCCGATCGGCGAGCTCGTGCACATGGGCGAGGTTATGTTCGATGTAGATGCAGGCGCGGCCGGACTCCTTGATCGACCGGACGAAGTCGAGAACCTTGCGTACCTCGCTAATGGCAAGCGCAACCGTGGGTTCATCGAGAATGATCAGATCGCTGTCGAAATACATCGCCCGTCCGATCGCGATGCCCTGGCGCTCGCCACCGGAGAGTTTCGCAATCAGCGAATCCGCGTCGATCCCCACGCCGCGGAAACCGAGCTGGCGCTTCAAAATATCATTGGCAATGCGCCGCTGTTCGGCAACTTTGATGAAGCCGAACCGGTTGGTGATCTGCCGGCCGACAAAAAAATTACGCCACAGCGGCTGCTTCTCGCCCAGCGATTTTTCCTGATAGACCGTCTCGAAGCGCAGTCGGTGCGCCTCGCGCACCGAAAAGCGGTTCCAGTCGACCTCCTCGTCCCGGATGAACAGCTTGCCCGTGCTCGGCCGCACGACACCGGTCAGTACCTTGATGAGCGTCGACTTACCCGCGCCGTTATCACCGATCAGGCCGACGATCTCGTTCCGCCCAATGGCCAGATCGATGCCGGAAAGCGCCCGTATCTTGCCGTAGGACAGGCTGATACCTTGGGCGCGCACGATATGCTGATAGGCGCACGTACCGGGCGCTGCCTGGTTCGGCATCACGCCACGCTCCAGCTCGAATGACCCACAGCGATGTTGTGAACGACGACAGCCATAGATCTTTCCCCTTTGCTTATCGATCGCCGCATCAACTTACATTGGAAGTGTCCCTGAAATTTAGCAAGCCTTAGAGTCCAGTTCAAGAATCGCTTACGAGACCGCTTATATTTCATCGGGAAAATATTAGTCCTGGGCACTTGAACAACGCACAACCTGAGGGATAGAAGAAGCGCGTCAGAAGGGTCCCACAGGACGAGCGGCCACAAACGCCCGGTCAAAAAAGCGCAAAAAGCAGAGGTATCGGCATGCATCCGCCACGCCAGCGGCTATTCTTCAGACGCTACGACTAACGCGTTTCAGGCCGGCTCTGCGGGTCGTCGTCAGCCATTCCGCGCCCACGCGGAAAGGGGGGTATGTCACGTCCAGAACTTCAGATGAGCAACCCCGTCAGCTTCGGTCCCACATACGACTTCGGACCTGGCGGGGTATGGGCCATGCCCGCCGGAGCAACGCCCCCGTGCTGCGGTGGCAACTGGGTCAGTAGATGGCGAAGGCTTGTCGACAGGGTGGAACTCGACACGACGCAGATGCTGTCGTGAAAATCATTTGGGCGGGACAACTCCGGTAGGTCGGCGATGAATTGCTCCATTCGCGCGAGGCTTATCCAGTCTGCCTGGATCATCCTTCTGGCCGTGCCCTGTGCGGCATGGGCGCAATCGCAAACGATAGTCACGATCGCTGGCAATGGGGCGCAAGGGTAGAGAATCAGCGGCCCAACGCGATGGCTAGCCAGGCGATGCATCGCGGGCCCCGGCACTTCGTTGTGCATTTTTGCGGCGCCACGTCGAAACGCTGCAGCCGAAGCGGCCGTTGAACCAGCGGGAAAACGCGCTCAGCGATGAGAAGCCTACCAGCGTAGCCACTTCAGACAGCGGCCGGTCGCCGCTACTGACATACCGCATCACCTGTTCAACCCGCACCGCATCGACAATCGACAGAAAGCTGTCACCCTGACGGGCGAGGTGGCGATTCACGGTCGTGCGATCCACGCCCAGATGCTGCGCGATCCGGTCGGCCGAGCAGGTGCCAGACGGCAAAAGCGCAATGACCAGTTTCCTGACCTTGTCGGACATGGTTGCGTTGGACTGAAGCAGCATCGAATCCAGATACTGGCGCACCTGCTGCGCCATGACCGGATCGTAAGCTGGAATCGCGGCGTCGAGATCCGCTGCGAGGCACACGATGCCGTCGAAATCCTGGTTGAACTCAACGGGCGCGCCAAATACACGCGCATGCATGGCGAGGCTGGCTGGAGCGCTGTACGTGAGACAGATGGTGCGGGGCTTCCAGGCGGCGCCCAGCACCAGCCCCAGCGTCCGGTACAGGACGCCCAGTATCAACTCCGTTGCCTGGCGCATCGAGCCAGGCATGCCGCCCATGAGGTCTTCGCGGATGATGGCGAGTCCTGCCGTTTCCTCGACGCGCATCACCACCGCTTCGTTCTGCAGGCGCAGATAGTGCGCCATCGATTCGAGGGCGCGGCGCAACGTCGGCTGTTCCCGCATCGCAAAACCGAGAGGGCCAAGGTTGGAGAGGTGGCGGCTCTCGGCCATGCGCAGCGCGAAATCCTCGACGGCAGCGGCCCGGGCGGAGGTTTCCAGCAACCGCGCCACTGCCTCGGCCGGAATCATGAAGTCCGGGTTCAGCAACGCAGAACGGTCAATGCCGGCATCACTTAACTGCTGGTAGGGATCAAGGCCCACCGATCGGGCCACTTCGACGTAACTGGTCAGGGCGGCACTGCGAAGCAGATAGGACATATGGTTTTCCCTCGTGCATCAAAATGTAAATTTTTTGCCTCAATTTGTCAAACCGCTATTTGCCAGTAGTCCGATACTTGCCTCCAGAGACGCGTAATGACCAACGCGTACGGAAATTCGAGAAGTTCGAGAGGAGGCGAAACAATGAGCAATGAGACGAGCCGCAGCGCGACCCCGGTCTGCGATCAGCTGCGCGCAACCGGCAACTGGAATCCCGCCTGGGATGCGATTGCAGAACTCGATCCTGTCTGGGCCGAGAAATTCATGGCGATGGGCATGCACACCGTGATGTCGGGTGTGCTGGAACCGAAGGTGTTCGAGTTCCTCGCCATCGCGGTCGACGCGTCCTGCACTCATATGTATGCGCCGGGCACACGCCGTCACATCCGCCGCGCGCTCGAACTGGGCGCCACCAGGGAAGAAATCGCTGCGGTCTTACAGGCGGTTAGCGTCCTTGGCATTCATTCCTCCAGTCTCGGCGCGCCGATCCTGCTGGAAGAACTGGCCGACTTCGGGAAGGCAAACGTCGACGCTGCGCAGGCCGTTGCCTGACGTCAGCGCCGTCACTTCATTAATTTTCAAAGAGGAACACAGACCATGCATTTCATGGACGACTCCCTGCTGCCTGAAAACCAGGAAAAACTCGTGATCCAGGTGGCGCCCTATGGGCCGCAATGGATCCCCGGCGATTCGGACGATATCCCGGTCACGATGGACGAGCAGGTGCAGAAGGCCGTCGACTGCTACAACGCAGGCGCGACCGTGCTGCACGTGCACGTGCGCGAGGAGGACGGCAAGGGCAGCAAGCGTCTGTCGAAGTTCAACGACATGCTTGCCCGTCTGCGCGATGCTGTGCCGAAGATGGTGCTGCAGGTCGGCGGCTCGATCTCATTCGCGCCGGAGAATGAAGGCGAAGCGGCCCAATGGCAAAACGATGACACACGTCACATGCTCGCGGAGTTGAACCCCCGTCCGGATCAGGTCACCGTCGCAATCAACACCAGCCAGATGAACGTGATGGAGTTGATGACCGAGGCCGACATCGCGGGTACCTCGCTCATGAACCCGGCACTGCAGGCTGCCTATCGCGACATGATCGTGCCGTCCAATCCCTCATGGCACGTCGAACACATCAGGCGTCTCGTCGCCAACGGCATCCAGCCGCAGTTCATGCTGGGGAATCTGACGCAACTCGAAACGGTCGAGCGTCTTATTCGCAACGGTGCGTATAGCGGTCCGCTGAATATCAATTACGTGGCAATTGGCGGCGGCGCGGCCGGGTTGCATCCCGCCGACATGATCGAGTTTGCCCGCCGCACCCCGGAGGGCGCGGTGCTTACGTTCGAAACGCTGAACCGGAACGTGGTGCCGATGAATACGCTGGCGATTGCGCTGGGCCTGCATGTACGGGTCGGTATCGAAGACACGCTGTTCGGCCCGAACGGCGAGCGGGCGACTTCAGTGCAGCAGATCGAGCAGATGGTGCGCATTGCGCGCGAGCTCAATCGCGACATCGCGAGCGGCGAGGATGCCCACCGCATCTATCAGATCGGCACCCAGTGGGGTTCGGTCGACGAGACGCTCGACAACCTGCGCATGATCCCTAATCGCACGCCCGGCCGGCGCGACGTGCCGGCACGCAAGGTCGCCTGAGCGGGGATAACGGGGCGCAAGGCGGCAGCGTATCGCGTTGCGCCTCGCTCTGAACCTCTCAGGCATGGAGACAGATGATGTACTGGAAGAAAAGCCCCTCTGCGGTTCTGGCATCGCTACTGGTGATCCACCTGCTGGCACACATCGACCGCAATATGCTGCTCGGTTTCTCGCCGCAGATCATTAAAGACCTGGCGCTCAGCAACACGCAATACGGCTTTCTGGTCGGCGCGGTATGGGTGCTGAGCTTCGGCGTGATGGCGATGTTCATGGGCACCCTTGCGGACCGCTTCAGCCGCACCCGGGTCATCGCCGCCGGCGTGCTGATCTGGAGCGCCTGCACGCTGGCCTCGGGCCATGCCCAGAGCTTTGAGCAGATGGTGGTGGCGCGCTTTTTCGTCGCTAGCGGCGAGGCGGCGCTGGTACCTGCCGCGGTGGCCCTGCTGGCTGAACTCTTCTCGGAGAAGCGACGAGGCACGGCGATGGGGCTGTTCTTCATGGGGATACCCATGGGCGTCGGCTGCAGTTTCCTGCTCGCCGGCAGCTTTGGCGCCACGCATGGCTGGCGGACCACGTTCTATGTCCTTGGCATCGTCGGCGTCGCCGTTGCCTTGCCGCTGGCGCTGCTCAAGGAAGACCGTAGCCAGCTCGCACCGCGGGAACGCGGCGCGCCGTTCGTAGCCCAGGCGCTCGCGGTGTTGCGCACCGTCGGTGGCAACCGTGCGCTGGGCTTCGTGATCGTTGGTTTCGTACTGGTGCACCTCGTTTTTGCCAGCTTTTCCTTCTCGCAGTTGTGGCTCGTCAACGAGCGCGGCATGAACGCGGCTGGCATTGCCACCAGGATCGGCGCGCTACAGCTGGTGTTCGGCACGCTGGGCGCGGTGATGGGTGGCGTCATGGGCGATCGTGTGGCGAGCAAACTGCGCGGCGGACACGCCAGCTTCATGGCGCTCCTTGTCGTGATCTGCGCGCCGTTGATGCTGGCCTGCCGTTTCGTCCCGGTCAGTTCGCCGCTGTTCTACATCGGCATGTGCGCGGGATTCTTCCTGCCGCTGGCGGTGTACGGCCCGGGCGCGGCGGCGATCATGAGCATGGCACCCCAGAAGATGCGCTCGACGATCTTCGGTTTCACGATGCTCTCGATCAACGTATTCGCCCTTGCCATCGGCACCGTGGTCATCGGGATGGCCGCCGACCATTTCATCAAGGCTGGCGCCACCGCTCCGCTGACGGGTGTCCTGATCGCCACTGACGTGCTGACGATCAGTTCAGCGCTGTTTTTCGCCCTCGCGGCGCGCGCCTCGCGCAGGCAGCGTGCGCTCGCGCTGCACAACATACAACCTGTGAGGTAATGGACATGCAAGACCAACGTCGGAATCTGGAAGGGCGTGTCGCCCTCGTCACCGGTGCCGGTCGCGGGATGGGCGGTGCCATCGCCGTGGATCTGGCGCGCGCCGGTGCACGGGTCGCGATCTGCGATATCGACATGCCGGCCCTCGAAGAAACGCGCGCTGCCGTAGAAGCGGCCGGCGCACCGTGTCTGGCGCTGCGCTGCGACGTCTCGTCCAGCAGCGAAGTCGCCAACCTGTTCGCCGCGATCGTCGAGCGCTTCGGGACGTTGCACATTCTCGTCAACAACGCCGCGCTCGTGCCGAACACGCCGATCGATACGGCGCGCCGCAACAGGCATTACGCCTATCTCACCACGCCCGTGCAGCGGCAATCGCTGGCTTTCACCAGCAGCATCAGCGACGAGGAGTGGCATCGTTACTGGGACGTCAACGTGCACGGCCTCTTTTACTGCACCCGCGAAGCGCTCAGGCTGATGCAGCCGCAGCGCGACGGCAGGATCATCAACATCGCGTCGATTGCGGGCATCTCGGCCATGAGCGCCCATAGCCCGCACTACAGCGCCACCAAGGGCGCGGTGGTTGCCTTCACGAAGTCGGTCGCAGCCGAAGTCGCGGGTGCCAATATCTTCGTCAACGCGATGGCGCCAGGGGGTGTGGCCACTCCCGAATTCACGGAATACTTCGAAGCCGCCGGTGAGGAAAGGCGCAACCAGTTCTGGCAAGTGGTGCCAGCCGGACGCCTGGGCACGATGGAAGAATACGCCTCGACGGTGACCTACCTGGCCGGCGACCACTACCTGGTCGGCCAGGTGATCAGCCCGAATGGCGGCGTGGTGATATGACCGGGTGCGCCGCGTGACCTGAAGCGATCACGCCTGAAAATCCTTGCATCGACCTCTTCAGCATCTGCCATAACGATCAGTTCTGCGAATAGGATTGTGAGCGCTTCTGGAGATCGGTCTTTGACAAAAGACGACTGACCGGCGGTAAAAGACCGCAGGCGCCCAATGGCTCGAATGCTGCCGCGGGCGATGTCGGCTCGTGACTTTGCATTAAAGAATGGACGGACGAAATGAACGGTTTGATGCTGCAAAAGCAGTTGCTGATTTCCTCGCTGATCGTGCATGCCGATCGCCATCATGGGGATACGGAGATCGTGTCGCGGCGGGTAGAGGGTGACATCCATCGCTACACCTTCCGCGACTGTCACCGGCGCGCGCGACAGATGGCCAATGCGCTCACGAGTCTGGGCATCAGGCCGTCCGACCGTGTCGGCACCCTCGCCTGGAACGGTTATCGCCACATGGAGCTGTACTACGGCATATCCGGCATGGGCGCAGTGATGCATACGATCAATCCGCGCCTGCACGCAGACCAGATCGCCTACATCGTCGACCATGCGGAAGATCAGGTCCTGTTCTTCGATCTGACGTTCCTGCCGCTGGTCAAGGCCATTGCCGGCCGCTGCAAGACTGTCAAGGCGTTTGTCGCGATGACCGATCGCGCGCATATGCCGCTGGATACCGGCATTGCCAACCTGCTGTGCTACGAAGATCTGCTCGAGCGCAGCTCGTCGACCTATGTGTGGCCGAATTTTGACGAGGATACCGCCTGTGCGCTGTGCTACACGTCCGGTACCACCGGCAACCCGAAGGGCGTCCTCTACTCGCATCGCTCGTCGCTGCTTCACACCTTCGCTGCCGCACTGCCGGATGCGCTGGACTGCTCGGCGCGCGACGTGATCCTGCCGGTCGTGCCGATGTTCCATGTCAATGCGTGGGGCATTCCGTATGTCGCGTGCATGGTCGGGGCCAAGCTGGTTTTCCCCGGCCCCGGGTTGGACGGCCCAGCGCTCTACGAACTCGTCGAAGCCGAGCAGGTCACCTTCGCGGCTGGCGTGCCGACAGTATGGCAAGGCCTGCTGACCTGGCTCGAGCAAGGTGGCCTGAACTTCTCGACCCTGAAGCGCACCGTCATTGGCGGCGCAGCCTGCCCGCCCGCAATGCTTCACACGTTCCAGGATGGGTACGGCGTGGAGGTCCTGCACGCATGGGGCATGACCGAACTGAGTCCGCTCGGGACCATCGGCGCGTTGAAAGCAAGGCACCTCGCACTGGGTCCGGAAGACCGTTGCGCCCTGCAATCCAAACAGGGGCGCGCGGTATTTGGCGTCGATATGAAGATCCTCGATGAGAACGGCCAGGAACTGCCATGGGACGGCGTGAGCTCGGGCGATCTGCTGGTGCGTGGCCTATGGGTGGTGCGCAACTACTTCCGCAATGAAGGTGGCAACCCGCTGCGGATCGATGCCGACGCGCATGGCTGGTTCCCGACCGGCGATATCGCGACCATCGACGCCGACGGCTTCATGCAGATCACCGATCGCAGCAAGGACGTGATCAAGTCCGGCGGCGAGTGGATCAGCTCGATCGAGATCGAGAACCTCGCAGCCGCGCATCCCGCGATAGCGAGCGCGGCCTGCATTGCGGCGAAGCATATGAAGTGGGACGAGCGGCCACTGCTTGTCGCCGTGAAACAGCCCGGTGCACAGGTCACAGCCGAAGAATTGCTGGCGTTCTTCGAAGGAAAGATCGCGAAATGGTGGACGCCGGATGCAGTCGTATTTGTCGACGCGGTGCCGCTTGGCGCTACCGGCAAGGTGCTGAAGAACCAGCTGCGCGAAGCGTTTCAGGACTATCTGTTGCCGACTTAAGGAAGCCGGTGGCCTGGCGTGATGAGTATTGAACGTACGTCTTGAACGTACGTCGTTACGGGTGGATTAAAGCTACAAAACTGGAGACGCAATGAAACTGAAATGGGTAGCTGCGGCCGCGGTGGCCGTCCTTGGAAGTCCGGCCTATGCGCAGTCGTCGGTGACGCTGTACGGCGTCGTGGATTCCGGTCTGCTATATCAAAGTACCTCGGCGGCCTCGTTCAGCCCGACGGCGAAGAATCTGGGCAAGGTATATCGCTACAAGGATGGCGGGATCTACGCGAGTATCTGGGGGCTCAAGGGTTCCGAGGACATCGGCGGCGGCTATCACGTCAACTTCAAGCTGCAGGGGTCGTTCGACAGCGGCACCGGCAAGTTCGGCCTGGCGGATACGCCGGGCGCGGTGGCGCAGTTCAACCAGTTCGCGACGCTCGGCGTGTCGGGACCGTTCGGTACGGTGAACTTCGGTCGCCAGATCGTGCCGATGGCCTACGCGATGGCCGATACCGACGTGCGGGCGGGCCAGTATTTCGGCAGCATCCTGACGGCATGGCTGGGCATGAACCAGGCCGCAGGCTGGTCCGGCACCAGCACCAACGGACCGATCGGCGCGCTGTACGACAGCAATGCGATCGTCTACGAGTCGCCGACATTCGCCGGCGTGTCCGCAGCGCTCGAATATGCGCCCGGCGGTGTGGCAGGCAGCTTCCAGGGCGGCACGCGCGAGTCCGCCGTGCTCAAATACTCGAACTATGGCCTCAATCTGAGAGCCGTCTACTACAACGGTCACGACACCAATCCCGGACCGACGACGGTGCCCACCGGACTCGCCAACAACCGCCTCTACTACCTCGGGGCGCTGTACACCTATCACGCCTTCTCCATTTCCGCGTCATATTCCAACGGCAGGAATCCGGCGCACGCGAATCTGGTCAACCTCGACCTGTATTCGGCCGGCCTCGGCTATCAGTTCTCACCGGCATTCAAGCTCACCAGTGGCGTGTATTACCTGAAGGACGCGAACAATTCGGCCAACAAATCGCTCGAGGTCGCCGGAGGCGCCGAATACAGTCTGTCCAAGGCCACTTTGCTCTATGGCCAGGTGGGTTGGGTGAACAACCACGGAGATATGACGCAGACGATTACGTACGGCCAGCCCGTCGCGCCGGGCCTCGGGACGACGGCGGTCATGCTCGGGATACGCCACTACTTCTAGGGATCCTCCGTATTGAGCTCGAAATGAAGACCTCTGGCCGGTGAAGCGTGCCGGCTCGCCCCGCGGTAGCAGAACAGCGATTCCAACGGGGATCCCACAAGACTCAGGAAGATTGGAGAAAGCAATGAAGGTAATCAGGGCACTCAAACTGGCGGTCGGCGCACTGATCGTGACGACATGGATCAATGCATGGTCCCAGCCTGGCGAATCGGGCAGTGGGCCAGCGTCAACCGTCATGGCGTCGCCGGGCAGCGGCGCTTCGACGAGTTCCAGACAGGCCGATCGCGCGCTCGGCAGGAAGGTACGCGCTGCGCTCATGAAGGACAAGGAGATCAGTGCTTCAAACATCAGTGTCCGTGCGAGAGGTGGCGCGGTGACGCTGTTTGGCACGGTGCCCGATGCAGCGCAGATCGACAGGGCGGCCGGGGTTGCCGAAGCCGTGCCGGGCGTGACAACCGTGAAAAACAGTCTGACACTCAAACGCGTATTCGGCCAGTAAGTGGTCATCCTAAGTAAGTCCGGATCGCTGCCAGGCTTGCACCGAAGCGACACCGCTCTGCCTACGACGTCAGTCTGCCGGCGCATCTGGTTGGCGGACGGCGCAAATGGATCGATTGCGCAGATGAGCCCGGTTTCGTCGAAGGGGTGACGGCATTGGTCGGGAGGCAAAACACCCAACGTCGACCGAGCGTGCCGCACCGTTCTTGAGCTTTAGCGAATAGACGAACCGACAGAAAAGTGCTGCTGTCGGTAACGTCCTACCTTGAACGAATCTCGGCAGCACGGAGGGCGCGCTGATGTGTGGCAATCTGCCATGTGTTTCCCCACGGATCTCTTACCATCGCTCGCCTGTCGCCGTATGGCATGTCGGTCGGAACTTCGAGTGAGATCGCATTCGCCGCAATCGCTCGCAGGTAGGTCGAATCGGCGTCCTCGACGTAGACATACAGAAATGCCGGCATCGGATCGCGAAGGCCGTCTGCGCCGCTAACCATCACGACGGAATCGCCGATCATGATTTCGGCAGGCCGCCCGTGACGGAATTCGCCCAGTGCCTGAAACACCATCTTGATGAATGTGATCAGGTTTTCCGGATCCCGTACGACGATTCGGGGCGTGACGGTACGCCATCCATCGGGCTGAAATTTAGCCATCTTGGGCAGCCTCGGAAGAGATTCGCAAGGGCATTGTCCTCCGGGCGCCGGATGTCCGCAAAGGGGGGCGAACTCGGCCGAATCGGCATCCGGCTCGGTTCGTCGGCCAGAAGCGGAACTATGCAGCGGCCTCGGAAATTTCTCGTAAGCGGACGATTCCGGTCACGCGAGATTGATTGATCTGGTGAACGACTGCGAGTAGTGTCGCCAGAATCGGAGGACGGAAAGTCAGATCCGAGATACCAGAATGAGCGTCATCTAAGAGCTCGACTCAGTTTCAGGCCACACGGTGTATTTGTCTTGGAAGGGTGGAAGCTATGGCACATGAGCGACAGACCTGCACCGGTGCGCAGCTAGGAACGTGGAAGCTACAGTCCTTCACGACTGAAGACCTGGCCACCGGCCAGAAGACCGATTTGTTCGGCGCTCGCCCAAGCGGTTATCTCAGCTATGGTCCCGACGGCCGGATGTACGCAATTCTGGTCAATGAGGGACGAAGGGCGCCATCCGATCTGGTTCCTACCGACGCGGAACGCGTCGATCTCTACAGCGGGTTTAGCTCATACGCGGGGACCTACAGCATAGAGGGCGACAGGGTTAGTCATCGTATTGATGCATCGTGGAACCAGTCGTGGACAGGAACGACCCAAGTGCGTCAGTTCAGAATCGACGGCAAGTACTTGTACATTAAGACGCTGCCCGACAGGAACCCATTAACTGGCAAGGAAAGCACTTCCGTGTTGGTCTGGGTTAAGGTCGAGTAGAGTGGAAGCACGCCGGGCGTTCTCAACCCATACTTGACACACACGAGAGGCGACCACTCCCTTCCGCGCGCTTTGCGCGTGTTGGAGCGAGCGTTTTGAATGGGCGTCTGTTTTCGCAGATTGGCAACGACTGCTTGCGGCGGTGGCGAAGGACCGCACGGGTCGACTTGCGACGATCCTCCGCTGCGGGCCGGCAAGCGGTTCCATCGAACTATTGCATCGACCGGTTGAATCCGCCGACCGATATCCGAACGTTGCGATATGACAGCGCCTCTTCATCCAAAAAAACCGTCTTATTTTCGCTCGAAATCTGTCACCATTTCATGCGACACCGACCGTGAGCGTAGCGCTGGTCCTGCATTGCGGAAGTGTGTCCTAACGGGAGAGTCCTGATGAGCAAGAAGTCCGAAACGAGCGGTAAGAGCGGCGCGAATGAGTCGACCGCTGCGACGCTGGCCGCGCTGGCGAATTACATCAGTGAATTCGTCATCAATGGGACGCTCGACACCCGATGCGCCGCGAAACTAGTTAAGCGCCTGAGAAAGGAAGCGGAAACCATTTTGGAAAATGGAAGCGCGACAAAGCTGGCACAAAAGGATCTTAAGAAAGCGTTCGACACGGTTGACGCTGCAGTCCAGGACCACGATGCGAAACTGCTGGTCACAGCTAACGCAGCACTACGTACAGCAGACGAGGAGAAAAAGGCGGAAAAGTAGCACTGAAGACTCGCACGCCTTGACGCCGTAGTAGCTGCGTCCTCCGCCAAAAGCTGTCTCTCGCGCAGGAGCGTCCGCGTGACTGCTGGTGCTGATCAGACGTTCGGCGAAGTGTCAAAAGGTCTCTTGCGACAAGCCGAGCTACACCAAGCGGTTCGCCGGCGCGTACAGCTCGAAGTATCGATCCATCACGCCGATGCACGCATTCAGGCTATGTCCGGCGCATGAATGGCAATGTAGGCGTTTCATGTCTCACCAGTCCGCCCCGCGCCCTCATCCAAACCGAACACAATAAGCAGGCGGCAAATGCGCTGAAATCAAATGCCAGCTTTCGCCGCCGTCGTCGGACGTCCATAGCGCGCCGGTGGTCGACGCCATTGCGAGGCGCGTGCCGGAGTCATCTACAGCGAGCCCGTGCCGATACACGAGGTCATACGCCGGTGCAGGCGGCAACCCGTTCGAGAAACGCTCGAACGTGCGGCCGCCGTCGCGTGTGCGCGTGACGACGAACTGGCCGTCCACCGGGATCCGGCACTGGTCTTTCACGGCGGGCACAAACCACGCGGTGTCCGGCTCGCGCGGATGCACGGCAACCGCGAAGCCGAAGCTCGAAGGCTGCGCTTCGATCCGCTGCCAGTGCGCCGCGCCGTCGGTCGAGCGGAAGATCGCGCAGTGATGCTGCGTCCACAGCGCATCTGGATTTGCGGCGCATTGCACGACGCGGTGCGGGTCTTGCACGTTGGCATCGCCGCGCCGCTCCGGCGGCATGTAGTCGGCCTCCATGCCTTCGGCACTAACGCGCCAGGTCGCGCCGCCGTCGGCGGTTTGCCAGACGCCGCCACACGACACGCCGATCGTCACGTGCCGGCTGTCGCGCGGATCGACCATCACGGAATGGATGCCCGGCGCGTCGTAGCCGCCTCCGAACCATTCGCGGCGCTCCGGGCGATCCCACAGCGCCCGGTTGAGCAGCCATGTGTCGCCGCCGTCGTCGGAACGGAAGAGCCCGCCGGGAATCGTGCCGGCCCACAGGACGCCCGGCTCGTCCGGGCCGCCGGTTTCGAGCGACCAGATTTGCTGGAGCGTCCAGGGAGGAGCCGGCGGGCTGGGCACGGCCGCGCTCGGATTGTCCGCGCTCGTGTCCGCGCCGTCACCGGCATGCGTCTCGTCGGCAGGCTGCGGCGGGTAGACGGGGACCGCGCACTCTTCCCAATCCTCTACGCCCGCGCGCCGGCGATGCAGCTTCACGCCGAAGTGGCCTAGATTGAGCGCGGCATACAGCGAACCGTCGCGCGGATCAGGCAGCACCATGCTCACCGGCTCGCCGACGAAATACGGCTCACCGAGCGTCCAGCCGCCCTCGCCGTCGGCTTGCAGAACGAACAATCCCTTGCGGGTTGCAACAAGCAATCGATCGCTCATGTGGAGTGTCTCCTGTCGACCAGAGTTGGCGCTTTAGCGCTTACTCTGGTCCCATGCAAAGCTCGAGTAAGAGTGGAACCTTCTTATCCGCCCGACAACGCCTGTATGACGTAAACCCGGCTTTCCTCGCCGAGCGCATCGGACAGATGTTGTCGGTCGCGCACCGGCCGGCCGTCGACAAACACGGCGAGATGTCTTCGCAGTGAGCCCTGATCGTCAAGGATGTAGCCGCGCAGTCGAGGTTGCGCGGCGAAGACGGCCTTCAGTGCTTCGCCGAGCGTGCGCGCGTCGATCTCGCGCTCGGGCGTTGCGATATGCCGTTGAATCGAAGCAGCGAAGAAGATGTGCGCCATGGCGGGGTAGCCGAGCGGGAATGGCCTGTTCGTCGATTCTGCAGTTTAGACGATCCGCCGGGTGCTTCGGGGCATCGCCATACAACAGACGACAGGTTGCGCCTCCGAAGCGGCCGTTGCGGTGTCGCGAGTCCGAAAGTCGGCTCGGGCTCGCGTGCCGCCGAGCGCATCGAGCATCATTGACCAGATACAAACGTCCGCCGCTTGCCCGAATCGTTGCAGCCCGCGTTCTCAAGTCTCGCGATCGATTTCGCGCGGGCTGCAAGCGTCATTACTGGCCGGTTGCGCTCTTCACCGCGCATTGCCCGACGATACTCTCCCCGTCACTGAATTTGAACGTGACGGGAACCGTCGAACCGACCGTCAGCGGCTTCTTTTCCTTCTCGAACATCACGTGATACCCCCCCGGCGCGAACGCGAGTGTCCCGTTGGCCGGGACGGTCACCTTGTCGACCATGACCATCTTCGACGTGCTCCCGGTAGTCTGCGTCTGATGCAGCATGGACATCCCGAACGCATCGGTGCTAACACCTTCGAGATCGACGGGCTTGTCTCCCATGTTCATCAGCTTGAAGTAGCCGCCGGACGGCACGTCGCCCGGCATCGAGCGGATCCAGCAGTCGGACACCATCATGGCGCCCGACGAAGCGGCGAAAGCGGTTAGCGAAGCAGCCGCGAGCGGCAGCGCGATAGCCAGGCGGAAGAAGGGGTGGTGCATGGCATAACCTCCTGTTCTACGTTAAGGAAAATGTGATGGGTTGGCGGGACGTACGTCGCGGCACCGGGGCGCCGCTCGATCGTCATATCGGTCGCATGTCTATATGGTCGCTCCGCTATCCGCCCGTCGGCGACGTATGGCCCAGCACCGCAGCCAGCGCAAGTACGGCTAGCATGACGAGCGCTTCGACAGAGACAACGCCGTCGAAGCGGCGTTGCGCGGCAGGGTAGTCCGGATCGTTCCGCTCGGCAAGCACGAGCAGATCGGGCAGAATCGCCATCCGGTTCCAGCCGCCGAGCAATGTCGCCAGGACCACACATGCAAGCTTTGCGGCGAGCAACCGGCCCCAGTGTGTGCGCAACAGCGGCGCGCTGGCCTGCGCCGTGTCCTGAACGGCGTTGTAGAAACCGGTGACGAGAACAAACACGAGCGCAGTCGTCGCCAGATGAGACAGCGCCGAGCAGAACGCAGCCCTCTGGCCGGGCGGACGGCCTGGTTCGCGTTCGAGCCGGCGCAGCAGGATCGCGGCGACGATGACACTGCCGGCCCAAAGCGCAGTCGCGGAAAGGTGGACGACGTGGATCGCCTCACGCCACGAGAAGTCGCCGGAGTCGGCCGCATGGCTCGCGGCTGCCTTGCCCGCGACCCACAGGACGAACCCCGCAGCAAAGAGCGCTGAGCCGCGCTCTTTCTTGAGGCCACTCAACGCCGCGAGCAGCGCGCCGGCAACGCCGATCGACCATGCCTTACCGAAGTGGGACTGCGTCAGTACTGGGGCGATAGCCGAACCAGCTTCACCGAGCGGCGAACCGCTCATGATTGCGGCCTGAAGCCAGAGGTACGCCAGCGCGGTGAGAGCGAGTGCGACTGACGCGACGGTCCGCCAGACTCGCGTCGTGTCTTGCCCAGGCAATCCGCTACGCGCGCCCAGGACCCCGCATGCAAGAGCGCCGGTAGCGACGGCAAACAGAATGTCCTGCATCGCGGCCAGTGCAATCTGGGCGACGACGAGCGGATCCACCGTTACTTCACCGTGAACGTGTAATGCCCCTGGGTGCGATGGCCGTCGTCGGCAACGGCGACCCACGAGACGGTATAGGCGCCGGGCACGAGGGGATTTAGCCCTACCGACATGTGCTTCCTGTTCGACGGGTCAACCGCAGCTTTGCCGCTCGTCACGGACTTGCCTCGCGAGTCGGTGACGGCGATCGAGCTGAAGGCGGGCTCCAGACCATCGTCGAAATCGATCGCCACGTCCTTCTGCGAGGTCGTGACGGTCGCACCGGCCCCCGGCGCCTCCTGAGTCGGGTAGGCGTGCGCCTGCGCGAGATTGCAGCCGGCGATCATCAGCGCGGCGATGGCCGCGCGTGCAGTCGTGTGCAGTTTCATGAGAGGACTCCTTACACGTTAGAACAGCGGCTTGCCGAGCGTTTTCGGCGCAATATCGTCGAAGAAAAGATGGGCCTGTACCAGGATGCCCACATGCGAACCGCTCGCGCTGTTGATTGGTATCTGGGCTTCGACACCGAACTGGCCATAGCGGTTGATCCAGATGAACCCTGGATTGATTGTGCCAGTGGTTTGGCCCTGACTTCTCGATAGCGGAAACTCGACGATGGGAACAATGTTCGAGAGCGGCTGCGGCAAGCCGAAATCATGCACCTGCTGCTGCAGATAGGGCAGGCTGTACTGGACCGTGAAACCGTAGTCGAAAGAATTGGGCTGACCGGCCCCGGTGGTCAACGAAGGCCCAGCTTCGGCGGTAATCGCAACGGGTCGGAGATAGGCCAATGAGTCGGGCAGATCGCCCATACCCTTGCCCACGTAGATCGTCGGCGAGATGGTCGAAAAGCTGTCCGCAATCGCGTGGCTGCCGGTTCCACCCAATTCCGCATGCACCCCGACTGAAGTCATGAATTCGTGCGGGGCGTTCACATACAGCAGATACTTCAGGCCGACTCCAAAGTTATCGAACCCGCGCGCAGTCGGATTGTTCTGCATCACGTAAGCGCCGTCGACGGACAGGGCAAGCCTTGACGTGATCAGCTTGTCGTACTCGAAGCTGAACGTATTGATGCTTTGATCGCCGTTGTCTCCAGGAACACGCTGATGCCCGTATTCGAAGTTAGCTTCATCGCCGACACCTGGATCATCGACAGCCAACGTTGACGGAAAGACGCGGTCGCCCGCGATGGCATGGGCAGCGGCTGGCGATGAGGCGAGCAGGAGCGCAGTTGCGGCGAACGAGATCGTTGCCGTGGCGAAGAAGGGTTTCCCATGGCGCAAGGTATTGTTATTCATGTTTCATCCATTGATTGAGGTCGTCATCGCGCCGCCGCGAGTCTGTGAAGAGACACGACGACGCCTGGCGATGCGTTCGTGCACGGCATCGCCACCAAGGCTCAATTCAGGATGAAACGGGGGGCGCGCGCGGCTGGGCGGATGCCAGCGGTTCGACGCGACGGATGCTCTCGAACCGCGTCGCAACGCGATGCTGGATGGCCCAGACCGTGACCGCAAATTCAGGCTGGACGCTCGGCAGTACGGGCGTGTGCGCAATCAGGTTGCAGTAGCCGCAAGCATGCCAGTGAGCAGCCAGCGAGTGCGAGGTGTCCTCGTTGCCCGGCGGATTGCCTGGAGTCGAATGTGCGGAGCAGAGCGAGGCTGAAGGAAGCCCAGCCTCGTTGCGGTCAGCCAGTGCGTGCGAAACCGTCGGCGCGAGCGTTGCCATCAGGATTGCCAGCAATCCCAGATAGGAGCCCAATTTCCGGCAGAAGCAGCTCAGCATAAGGCCGACGATTCGATATTGGTCTGGTGAAGGTGAATGCGGCGCATTATGCCATGTGTTGTTACTTGCAGGCATCGACCTATGACAGCTTGCCGCGTTGCCGGAAATCTCAAGTAGCCCTGGAATGAGACGCTCGCAGGCCGCGCCTGACTGACTCCTGAGGGTCGACAACAGCCGAGCGCATCGGGTGGTAGCCGGCCCATCTCCAGCCATTCGCCCGCACCTGCTATTTGCTGATGGGTCTTCGGCTGGCTCGACTGAGCAAAAACCGCCACAGCGACGGCGCCAACCACTCGCGCCCAGCTCCGTAGGCCATCCGTGCCGCATCCACCTTGACTCTTCGGATTGACGACCATGAATCAAGCCTTGCCCATTTCCATCCAGATTTACAGCCTGCGTAATGCGGGCGAACTCGACCGGCAGTTCGACATTGCCGCTCAAGCCGGATTTCGCCAGGTGGAGCTGATCGGGTCCTTGCTCGAAAATGCGGCCGACACCCGGAGCAAGCTTCAGGCGCGCGACCTTAGCGCCTCCTCCAGCCACCTCGGCATGGCCATGCTGCGTGAGCGTTTGCACGAAGTGAGCGCGGCGTGCGAGACCCTCGGTATCACCCAGTTGGTCATGCCCGCGGTGCCGCCCGCCGAGCGCGACAGTGACGCCGCATACTGGCGGGCGCTCGGCAACGAGTTGGGCAGCCTCGCCCATCGGCTAGCCGCTCAGGGCATCGCCCTCGCTTACCACAACCATGATTGGGAACTCAGCGCCAAGGAGAACGGCGCAACGGCGCTGGAACTGCTGTTCGAGTCCGCCGGGGCAAGCCCGCTCGGCTGGCAAGTGGATGTAGCCTGGCTCGTGCGCGGCGGCGCCGATCCTCTGCCATGGCTTCGTCGTTATACGGGCCGCGTGGTCTCGGCCCATGCGAAAGACCTCGCGCCCGCGGGTGAAAAACTGGACGAGGACGGCTGGGCCGACGTCGGTCACGGCGTCATGGATTGGCCCACGCTGGCCGCCGCCTGCCGCGAAGCGGGGGCGCGTTTTCTCGCCGCCGAGCACGACAATCCCAGCGACGGCGAACGCTTCGCCCGCAATGCCTTTGCCTATCTGCACCAGCTCGGAGCCTGATCCATGAAACCTGTCTTCGTCGGCATCATCGGTTGCGGCAACATCAGCGATGCCTATTTCACCGGCGCGGCGAATTCGGAATTCGTCCGCATCAAGGCCTGCGCCGACTTGCGTCCGGAGGCCGCCCGGGCCAAGGCCGCGCAGCACGGTGTTGCCGCGATGACGGTGGATGCGCTGCTGGCCGACCTCGACATCGAAATCGTCATCAACCTTACGGTGCCGCACGCGCATGTGCCGGTAAGCCTGCAGATTCTGGAGGCGGGCAAGCACGTCTACCTCGAAAAGCCCCTGGGCACCGAGTTCGCGTCCGCACGCGCGATGCTGGCGCGAGCCGAGGCTTCGGGACTACGCGTGGGCTGCGCACCGGACACCTTCTTCGGCGCGGCCCATCAGGCGTGCCGCGCGGCGCTCGATGCGGGCCGCATTGGGCGTGCCATTGGCGGGGCCGTGGCCGTGTTGTCCCGCGGCATGGAGTCCTGGCATCCCAATCCTGAGTTTTTTTTTCAAGCCTGGCGGCGGCCCGATTCACGACATGGGCCCGTATTACGTGACGCAGTTGGTCAACCTGCTTGGGCCGGTGGCACGCGTGTCTGCTTGCGCCACCATCGGTTTTCCCCAGCGCATCATCTCCAGTGAGCCGCTGAGGGGGCAGGTCATCGAGGTCGAGGTGCCCACCACGGTCAACGGTATCCTGCATTTTGCGGGTGGGGCCAACGTGGTGATGAGCGCCTCCTGGGACGTGTGGGCCCATCAGCGTGCGCCTATCGAGATCTATGGCACGGAAGGTAGCCTGTTGGGCGTCGATCCCAATTTCTTTGGCGGGAGTCCTCGCGTGGCTGAACGTGATAGCGGCTTCAAGCCGCTCGACACACAGGTCCATGCTTTTGGCGTCGACAACTTCACGTTGAGGAGTGGTGCGCGGGTGGCCAATTACCGCGCTGTGGGCGTGCTGGACATGGCCATCGCGTTGCGTCGAGGTCGGCCGCATCGCGCGAGCGGCGAACTGGCGTTACACGTGCTGGAGGTGCTGGATGCCTTCGAACGCTCGTCGCGCGAGGGGCGGCACATCGATATCGAGACCGTCGTGCAGCGACCTGTCGTCGTGCCATTGGGTCGAGGCGAAGAGGTGTTTCTCGCCGACTGACTCACCTGACTTCCGCAGTGATCAAGCCGGTTGCGACGTGATCCGACTGCGACCATCAGATCACGCCCCGGCTCATACAGCTCGCGCGACTCACCTCGCCGCCGACTATCCACGACCGGGCACAGCCGCGCCGTCGCCGTTGCTGGCCGTCGCCGCGTCGCGCGTCTCGGGCATCGCCGCCCACACCAGCAGCACCGCGAGCGCACCGGCCGCCGCGAGGCAGAAGAAGCTCACCGTGTTGCTGAAACGATCGGCGACGAAGCCCGCCGCCGTCGTGCTCAACGTCGCGCCGATGCCGGCCGCGAGCCCGAACAGGCCGATACACAGGTTGTAGCGGCCCTTGTCGCCGGCGACGTCGGCGGCGATCAGCGGCAGCATCACCCCGAACACCGCGGCGCTCAAGCCGTCGAGCATCTGCACCGGCACGAGCAGATAGGGGCTGCTGATGCCCGCGAACAGCAGCGCGCGGATCGGCAACGCGGAGAAGCCGAGCAGCAGAATCGGCCGGCGGCCCCAGCGTTCGGCCGAGCGCCCGACCCACGGCGACATCATCGCGACGATCGCCTGCG
The DNA here is from genome assembly GCF_050436525.1 of Paraburkholderia sp. 35.1. NCBI lineage: Bacteria > Pseudomonadati > Pseudomonadota > Betaproteobacteria > Burkholderiales > Burkholderiaceae > Paraburkholderia > Paraburkholderia sp. 35.1. Next base: position 3,168,366 of record NZ_JBNDMJ010000003.1, read on the forward strand.
GCACGATGATGCATGCCGCAATCACGAGCTGCACGTTGTCTCCCATGCCGGCCGTCACTTCGCCGGCGGCCAGGTTCAGCATCGCCGCGTTCGACAGATGGAACAGCACGATGCAGGCGGCGAACAGCAGCATGCGCTTGTCGCGCAGCAGCTCGCGCAGGCTTTCGCGCCGCTCGAGCTGCTCGGGGGTGGGCGCCGCTTGCGGCAGCTCGATCGTGTCGGTGCGCTGGATCATCGCGAGCGCGATCAGCGCGGGAACCGCGAGGCCCGCGGTCAGGACGAACACCGCGCGCGGCGAGTAGTACTCGCCGAACAGTCCCATCAGACCGGCCGCGACCGCGCTGCCGATCGATGCCCAGCGCGCATTGCGGCCGAGCCGGTCGCCGAGATTCGCGCGACCCACCAGCGCGAACGAGATCGCCGCGAGCGCCGGCGTCAGCATGCAGCTCGCGAAGCCGTGGAACACCTCGGCGGCGATCACCGGCAGCACGGTCGGGCTGATCGCGAGCAGCATCGCGCTGAGGATGATCGCGCCGATCGCCCACGCGGCCGCCGCTTTCTTGTTGCGCAACGCGTCGACCGCGGCGCCGCCGGGCACCTGGCTGACCATCGCGCTGATCGTGCCGACCGACAGCACCATGCCGATCTCGCCCTGGGTCCACTTGTGCGATGCGAGGTAGGACGCGATGAACGGCCCGAAGCCCGTCTGCACGTTGGCGACGAAGAAGTTGAGCCAATCGAGCGCGCGCAGACTTCGCGCCGTGACCATAGTACGGACCGTCATCGGACCGCCCGTGCGTTGGAAACCGCGACGGCCGACGACGCGGCCGGCGGCGCCGGGACCGCCGGCGCGGCGCTGGCGGCAGGCTGCGCGGGCGGCGCCGGCGACACCGCGCGAATCGGCTTGTCGCTCGCGTAGGGCGGCGTCGCATTGATCTGCGCGTCGCTCAGATCGATCTGCGGATGCAGTTCCTTGTCGCGCGTGACGAAGCGCAGCGCCGACCAGTTCGCGGCGATCGTGCGCCGGTCGGGGCTGACCAGGCCGCCGACGTCGAGGACGATCGCCTGCGGCTGCGCGTTGCCGTCGATCAGCACGTCGACCACACGGCCCACCTTGGCGCCGTTCGCGCGCTCGACGGTCGCATCGAGCAGCGGCAGTTCCAGCGGGTTCGATTTGTTCGCGGTGCTCGGCACGGCCGTCGGGTTCAGCGTGATCGGCGGCCCCTTCGCGGTCGGCGTGAAGTGGAACGCGCCCCACGGGAAGTTCACCTTGCGGTCGCCGACGCCGAGGAAGCCCTGCAGATTGACGACCATCTCGCGCGGCTTGCCGGCTGCGTCGGCGATCATGTCGACCGCGCGGCCGACCACCTTGCCGTCGGGCTTCTGCACCTGGCTGTCGAGCAGCGCGCGCGCGTCGCTGCGCTCGATCGTGCGCAGCACGATCAGCGGCGGCGGCGGCGGGGGAGGCGGCGGAGCCGGCACGACAACGGGCGGCGGCGGTTCGACCTTGTGCGGCTTCACGACCGGCTTCTTCGGTTTCTTCGGCTCCTCGGGCCCCTCGTTCGCCTCGCTCTCGACCGGCTCGGGCGCGGACGCGGCGACCGGCGCGCTTGCCGGCTCGACCGGCATCACCGTCGCATCGACGATCGGCGCCTGCTGCGTACCCCACAACAGGCTGCTGCAGCCGGACAGCGCGGCGAACGCGAACAGCGCGGCCACGGTGCACAGCCTGCGGAACAGTCGAAGCACATCGAGCGAATCAGGCGAATCAGGCGAATCAGGCGAATCGAGCGGGCGAAGCGATCCAAGCGGTCCAAACGGGACAATCGGCAGGCGCCCGGCGGGGCGCGGAAAACCGCCAGTCATCAGGAAAAACTCCACGGGCAGGTGCGGACGGGCGCGATGAGCCGCCGCGGTTGGATGGGGTACGGCCCAGAGTTTAACCTGCGCTGCCGCGCGGGCAGCCTTTCGCCGGTTGCGTTGCAGGCGGTTTCGCCGATGCGCTGGCGGTATAGCGCTGCACGCCGCGTGGCTGGAACGCGATCGCCGGGGTGGGTTCGGCGCGTTTGGCGGCTGCCCGTATGCCGTAGGTGTATACGCGCGCAGCGCTCGCGCGAGCGACCGTCGCGCAAAAGATATAAGTCGCGCGACATGTCCGGCATGCCATTCATGCGATTGGACACATAGTTCGCTTCACCTACATTTCGACTCAGAAAAGCGTTACCCACACCAACCAATCCACGAGACGAACCTGATGACGGCCGCTTTAGCGGCCGTTTCAGCGCGCTGATAAAGGAGGCACTCATCATGATGGAACCCCAGGCCCTCGCGAATGCCGACGTCGCGAGCGAATCCTTCGACACCGAATCATTCCGCGGTAAGGGCTTTCTCGACCGCTACTTCGACATTTCCGCGCGCGGCAGCACGCAGCGCCAGGAGATCGTCGCGGGCATCACGACCTTCCTCGCGATGGTCTACTCCGTGTTCGTCGTGCCCGGCATGTTCGGCAAGGCAGGCTTCGATACCAGCGCGGTGTTCGTCGCAGTGTGTCTGACCACGGCGTTCGGCTCGCTGCTGATGGGCGTGTGGGCGCGTCTGCCGATCGCGATCGGCTGCGCGATCTCGCTGACCGCGTTCACCGCGTTCGGCCTCGTGCTCGGCAAGGGCCTGCATCCAACCGTTGCGCTCGGCGCGGTGTTCCTGATGGGCGTCGTGTTCACGACGATTTCGGTGACCGGCGTGCGCTCGTGGATTTTGCGCAACCTGCCTGTCGGCATCGCGCGCGGCACCGGGATCGGCATCGGCCTGTTCCTGCTGCTGATCGCCGCGAACGACGTCGGGCTCGTGGTCAAGAATCCGGGCGCGGGGCTGCCGGTGTCGCTCGGCAATATTGCGGCGTTGCCGGCGCTGATGTCGGTCGCCGGACTCGCCGCGATCGTCGGGCTCGTGCGGCGGCGCGTGCCGGGCTCGATCCTGATCGTGATCGTCGCGATCTCGGCGATCGGGCTCGCGATCGATCCGGCCGTAGCGTTTCACGGCATCTTCGCGGTGCCGTCGTTGAGCGCGCCGGGGCATGCGTCGCTGATCGGCGCGATGGACGTGAAGGGCGCGCTGTCGATGGCGGTGCTGCCGAGCGTGCTCGCGCTCGTGATGACCGCCGTGTTCGACGCGACCGGCACGATCCGCGCGGTCGCGGGCCAGGCGGGGCAGCTCGACGAAAACGGCCGCATCATCAACGGCGGCCGCGCGCTGACCGCCGATTCGCTGAGCTCGATCTTCTCGGGCCTGCTCGGCGGCGCGCCGGCGGCCGCGTATATCGAGTCGACGGTCGGCGTCGCGGCGGGCGCGAAGACGGGGATGGCGGCGGCGGTCGTCGGTCTGCTGTTTCTCGTCGTAATGTTCTTCTCGCCGCTCGCCGCTCTGGTGCCTTCGTATGCGACCGCGCCCGCGCTGATGTACGTGGGGCTGCTGATGCTGTCGAACGTCAGCAAGCTGCATATGGACGACATGGTCGACGCGATGGCGGGGCTCGTGTGCGCGGTGTTCATCGTGCTGACCGCGAACATCGTGACCGGCATCATGCTCGGCTTCGCGACGCTCGTGATCGGACGCGTGGTCAGCGGCGAGTATCGCAAGCTCAATGTCGGGACCGTGGCGATCGCAGTCGTGCTGGTCGGGTTTTATGTCGGCGGCTGGGCGATCTGAGTTTCGTTGCGGCTCCTTGACTTTCGCGTCAGCGTCTCTAAACCTTAAGCTTGAGGTCAAGCCCTGCATCCGCAGGAAAGGAGACGCAGATGGAACCGCAACATCGCATCGGCAGCCAGGAAGAGTGGCTTGCCGCGAGCCGCGCGCTGCTCGCCGACGAAAAAGCGCATATGCGCGCCGGCGACGAACTCGCGCGCAAGCGCCGCGAATTGCCGTGGGTCAAGGTCGACAAGGTTTATACGTTCGATACGCCGGAAGGCCGCAAGACGCTCGCGGAGCTGTTCGACGGCCGCAGCCAACTGATCGTTTATCACTTCATGCTGGGCCCGGACTGGGAAGAGGGGTGCGTCGGCTGCTCGTTTCTGTCGGACCATATGAGCGGCATTCTCACGCATCTGGTCCATCACGACGTCAGCTATGTGACGGTATCGCACGCGCCGCTCGAGAAGATCGACGCGTTCAAACGGCGCATGGGGTGGACCTTTCCGTGGGTGTCGTCGAGCGGCAGCGATTTCAATTTCGACTACCACGTGTCGTTCACGCCGGAGCAGCTGGCGAGTAAAAAGGCGTTCTACAACTTCACCGAGCAGGACGTCGGCATCGACGAACAGCACGGCCACAGCGTGTTCTACAAGGACGCAAACGGCGACGTGTATCACACGTACTCATGCTACGCACGCGGCGACGAGCGCTTCGTGAACACCTACGCGCTTCTGGACATCGCACCGAAAGGCCGCAACGAGAACAGTGGTCTGACCGACTGGGTCAGGCATCACGACCGCTACGACGACCACGCGCGCGCGGCTTGCCCGGCGTGCGGATCGTACACGGTGTGAAGCGGTGAAGTGGTGAAGCGGGCCGACGAAGGGGGCGAGGGGCGCGCGCCGCGCTAGCTGGCGCGGCGCCTCTGTGCTGCACGAGCGCTGCATCAGCTCGCTACAGCGCCATCTCGAAGGCGGGTCTGAGGAACATTTCCATCGCCATCACGATGAGGCTCATCGCCGCGGCCGCGAGCGTCAGCACGCCGTATTCGTCGTAGCGCGTGTCGTACAGACACGCGACGACGAACAGAATCGCCATCAGGTTAGTCAGCCAGTCGAAGTTCAGCGCGAAGCTCATCGGTCGAATCGGGGCGTGTGCGCGACGGTGGAATTGCACCGTCAGGTGCCCGCGATTTTATCGAAAGGAGCTTACGGATTCGCAACGACCGCGCTTACATAGCTTACGTTGCGCGGCGCGCAAAGCCGCGTCAAACGGTGCTTTGCGGCCCCATCATGTCGCGTTCGATCCATTCGATCACCGACCTGCGCCGCGGTTGCCAGCCGAGCAGTTTGCGCGCGCGTTCGCCGCGCACGCGGCTGTTCGAGCCAAGACCGTACGAGGCCATTTCGTAGCCCCATTCCTGTTTCGCGTCTTCGAGCGGCCAGTCCTGCGGCGCGCCGAGCTTCATCGCGCGTGCGATCGCGGCGCTCATGTCGCGGAACGATGCTTCGCCGCTTTCGACGAAATAGAACGTGCCGGCGGGGGTTTTATCGAGTGCGAGGCGATACAGCTCGGCGACGTCGTCGATATGCACGTTCGACCAGACGTTGCCGCCGCTGCCCACATGACGCACGACGCCGCTTTTCTGCGCCTGGCGCACGAGTCGCGGCAACTGCACGCTCGCGCTGCCGGCCACCGCGCCGTGACCGTAAATCAGCGTGTTGCACAGCACGGCCGAGCGCACGTTGCGTTGCGCGGCGTCGAGCACCAGTTGATCGATCGCGACGCGCGCGGCCTTGTCGGCGGTCGGGGTGGGCAGCGCGTCTTCGTGATAGATGCGTGCTTCACCCGCTTCGCCGCCCGACGCATCGCCGACGATGCTCGACCCGCTGGTGTGCAGGAACACCTTGCCCGAACCGGCGAGTCCGTCGATCAGCGCGCGTACCGCGCCTTCGTGATCGCTGCTCGCGGCGTTGATCACCGCGTCGGCCGCTTGCGCTTCGGCGATCAGCAATGCGCGGTCGTCGAGCGTGCCGGGCACGGGCTCGATGCCGAGCCGCTGCAACTCGCCGCTGTGTTCGGGTTTGCGAATCAGCCCGCGCACCTGATGGCCGGCGCGCGCCAGATGCGCCGCGATCGAGCCGCCGATAAAACCGCTTGCACCAGTAACGAAAATCTTCAAGACGTTCTCCTGAGGGAAATGCCAAGAGCGCAATCTCTTGCATGGGATCGGAGTAAGCGCTAAAGCGCCAACTCCGATCGACAGGCACGCAGTATCGCTCGCGCGGATTCTCGCAAAAAGCGTGTTAGTCTCAAATCAATCTTGATCTGAAATCAACAATGAAAACCTCCACCGACGAATTGCTGGTGTTCGTCACCGTGATCGACAGCGGCTCGATTACCGCGGCGGCCGAGAAGCTGGGGCAGACCGTCTCCGGCGTGAGCCGCGCGCTCACGCGCCTCGAGCAGAAGCTCGACACCGCGCTCGTGCGGCGCACGACGCGGCGTCTGCATCTGACCGAGGAAGGCGACGCGTTCCTGCGGCGCGCCCGCGCGATCCTCGACGCGCTCGAAGAGGCCGAGGAGTCGGTCGCGCGCGGGCGGCAACGGCCGTCGGGGCGCTTGCGCGTCGATGCGGCGTCGCCGTTCATGCTGCATTGCGTGGCGCCGCATATGACCGCGTTTTCGGCGCTGTATCCGCAGATCCGGCTCGAATTGACCAGCAACGAGCGGATCGTCGATCTGCTCGAACAGAAGGTCGACATCGCGATTCGCATCGGCGCGCTGCAGGATTCGACGCTGCATGCGCGCGCGCTCGGCGAGAGCAGGCTGCGCGTGCTCGCGAGCCCGGCGTATCTGGCCGAGCACGGCGAGCCGACCACGCTCGACGCGCTGCACGCGCATCGGCTGATCGGCTTTACCGCGCCGGAGCATTTGAATCGCTGGCCGTTGCGCGAAGGGGGCAGGGGAACGAAGCGCGCCAAGGGGCAGCGCGACGAAGCCGCGCTGCTGAAGATCGAACCGTCGATCACCGCGTCGAGCGGCGAAACCTTGCGGCAACTGGCGCTGTCCGGCTGGGGCGTCGCCTGTCTGGCCGACTTCATGACCGCCGGCGACGTGCGCGAAAACCGCCTCGTGCCGATTCTCGGCAACCTGCTCGTCGATGAACGGCAGCCGGTGCATGCGGTGTACTACCAGAGCGCATCGCTCGCGGGGCGCGTGCAGTGCTTTCTGGATTTCATCGCGGCGCGGGTCAAGCTCTGATCCGCGTCGCAGAGCCTTCTGTCCTATAACCCAGATATCGGCGGAGCCGGCGTGTCCGGCTTCCCGCCAGCGAGAGCGCGCCAATTTTGGCCAGATGGCGACCCGCGCCGCGAAGGTGTATATACAACTGTCGGCTACATCACGGCGGCCACGACGACCCATGCGTCCAGCACACGCCGCCTACGACCTGCCGCCAAACCCGCCGCGCTCCCGCCGAGCCACGTGCCAAATAATGGAAATCCCCAGGCACGAAATCTCGAAAAACAAGTTGTATATACAAGGCCCGCCGGCTAGACTTATTTGAACTTGTATAGACAGGACGACAACCATGATTCTGAAGCCCGGCTACCTGAGCCTCCCGCAACTGCGCCAGATCGCGCGTGAGCAGGTCACCCTGCAACTCGATCCCGCAAGCCACGCCGCCATCGACGCGTGCGCGCAGGCCGTCGCCGACATCACCGCCAGGGGCGAGCCGGCTTATGGCATCAATACCGGCTTCGGCCGCCTCGCCAGCACGCACATTCCGCGCGATCAGCTCGAACTGCTGCAACGCAATCTGGTGCTGTCGCACGCGGTCGGCGTCGGCGAGCCGATGTCGCGCCCGGTCGTGCGTCTGTTGATCGCGCTGAAGCTGTCGAGCCTCGGTCGCGGCCACTCGGGCATCCGCCGCGAAGTGATGGAGGCGCTGATCGCGCTGTTCAACGCGGACGTGCTGCCGGTGATCCCGGTCAAGGGCTCGGTCGGCGCATCGGGCGACCTCGCGCCGCTCGCGCATATGTCGGCGACCCTGCTCGGCGTCGGCGAAGTGTTCGCGAAGGGCGAGCGCATGCCGGCCACCGAAGGCCTCGCGCTCGTCGGTCTGAAGCCGCTGACGCTGCAGGCGAAGGAGGGTCTCGCGCTGCTGAACGGCACCCAGGCTTCGACCGCGCTCGCGCTGTACAACATGTTCGCGATCGAAGACCTGTACCGCACGGCGCTCGTCGCCGGCGCACTGTCGGTGGATGCGGCGATGGGCTCGGTCAAGCCGTTCGACGCGCGCATCCACGAACTGCGCGGCCATCGAGGCCAGATCGACGCGGCCGCGGCTTATCGCTCGCTGCTGCAAGGTTCGGCGATCAACGTGTCGCACGCCGATTGCGACAAGGTGCAGGACCCGTACAGCCTACGCTGCCAGCCGCAGGTGATGGGCGCGTGTCTGGACCAGATGCGTCAGGCCGCCGAAACGCTGCTGATGGAAGCGAACGCGGTCTCCGACAATCCGCTGATTTTCCCGGACACCGGAGAAGTGCTGTCGGGCGGCAACTTCCACGCCGAGCCGGTCGCGTTCGCGGCCGACAACCTGGCGCTCGCCGTGGCGGAAATCGGCGCGCTCGCCGAACGTCGCATCGCGCTGCTGATCGACGCGACGCTGTCGGGCCTGCCGCCGTTCCTCGTCAAGGATGGCGGCGTGAACTCCGGCTTCATGATCGCGCATGTGACGGCCGCCGCGCTCGCGTCGGAAAACAAGACGCTCGCGCATCCGGCTTCGGTCGATTCGCTGCCTACGTCCGCGAACCAGGAAGACCACGTGTCGATGGCGACGTTCGCCGCGCGCAAGCTCGGCGATATCGCCGACAACACCGCGAACATCCTGTCGATCGAACTGCTCGCTGCCGCCCAGGGTGTCGATCTGCGCGCGCCGCACAAGACCAGCCCGAGCCTGCAGAAGGTCATGGACCTCGTGCGCAAGGACGTCGCGCACTACGAGCTCGATCACTACTTCGCGCCGGACATCGCGGCGGTCACGAAGCTCGTGCAGGCCGGCGCGGTCGCGAAGCTGAGCCCGTTCTCGTTCGCGTCGGAACAATGAGTCGTCGAGAGCGCGGATCACACCCATGAACGCACCCGCTTATCAGGGCATCAAGGACTTCATCCTCGCGCGCATTCATGCGGGCGAGTGGGCCGAAGGCGACCAGGTGCCCTCCGAAAACGAGCTTGCGCGCGAATTCAGCGTCGCACGCATGACGGTCAACCGCGCGTTGCGCGAGTTGACCTCGGAGCAGGTGCTGACACGTGTACAAGGCTCGGGTACTTTCGTCGCCCGTCCCAAGTACGAGTCGACCCTGGTGGCGATCCGCAGCATCTCCGATGAAATCGTTGCGCGCGGTCATCGCTATCAGGCGAGGGTGCTGAACATCGGCGCCAGCATCGCCGATGCGGCGCTCGCCGAAGAGATGCAGGTGAGCGCGGGCAGCCCCGTGTTTCATTCGCGCCTGCTGCATTTCGAAAACGAGGAGCCGGTGCAGCTCGAAGAACGCTGGGTCAATCCGGCCGTCGCACCCGAATACGCGCTGCAGGACTTCACGAGCACCACGCCCAACCAGTACCTCGTGCGCGTCGCGCCGCTGCAGCGCGTCGAGTACCGCATCGAGGCGCTCGCCGCCGACGAGATCACGCGCGAGCTGTTGAACATGAGTGAACGCGAGCCGTGTCTGGTGCTGCACCGGCGCACGTGGTCGCAAGGCGAGGTCGCCTCGATCGCGAATCTGTGGCATCCGGGCACCCGTTACCGCTTCACTGGGCATTTCTGAATTCGCTTTTTCGTCTTCGCCGAATCTTTATCGAACCTCTTCACGCATGATTAGGGACACCATGAACAATCCGAAACACGTCGATCCGCGTCTCGATCCGACTCGCACGATCCGCGCACCGCGCGGCGCGGAAAAGACCTGCAAGACCTGGATCGCGGAAGCCGCGTACCGGATGATCCAGAATAATCTGGACCCCGAAGTCGCCGAGCACCCGCACGCGCTCGTCGTGTACGGCGGCATTGGCCGCGCCGCGCGCAACTGGGATTGCTTCGATCAGATCCTCGCGTCGCTGAAGGACCTGAACGAAGACGAAACGCTGCTGATTCAGTCGGGCAAGCCGGTCGGCGTGTTCCGCACCCATGCGGACGCGCCGCGCGTGCTGCTCGCGAACTCGAACCTCGTGCCGCACTGGGCGACGTGGGAACACTTTCACGAACTCGACCGCAAGGGCCTGATGATGTACGGCCAGATGACCGCGGGCAGCTGGATCTACATCGGCAGCCAGGGCATCGTCCAGGGCACCTACGAGACCTTCTTCGCGGTCGCGAACCAGCACTTCAACGGTGACCCGAAGGGCCGCTGGATTCTGACCGGCGGTCTCGGCGGCATGGGCGGCGCGCAGCCGCTCGCGGCGACGATGGCGGGCTTCTCGATGATCGCGGTCGAATGCGACGAGTCGCGCATCGACTTCCGTCTGAAGACGCGCTACGTCGACAAGAAGGCGAAGACGCTCGACGAGGCGCTCGCGATGCTCGACGAAGCGAAGCGCGCGGGCAAGCCGATCTCGGTTGGCCTGCTCGGCAATGCCGCCGACGTGTTCGCCGAGTGCGTCGCGCGCGGCATCACGCCGGACTGCGTGACCGACCAGACGAGCGCGCACGATCCGATTCACGGCTACCTGCCGCAGGGCTGGACGGTCGGAGACTGGCGCGAGCGCATGAAGACCGCGCCGGAAAGCATCGTCACGCCGGCCAAGCAGTCGATGGCCAGGCAGGTGCAGGCGATGCTGACGCTGCAGGAACGCGGCGCGGCAACGCTCGACTACGGCAACAACATTCGCCAGATGGCGCTCGAAATGGGCGTGGAAAACGCGTTCGATTTCCCGGGCTTCGTGCCGGCGTATATCCGGCCGCTGTTCTGTGAAGGCAAGGGCCCGTTCCGCTGGGTCGCGCTGTCGGGCGATCCCGAGGACATCTACAAGACCGATGCGAAGGTGAAGGAACTGATCCCCGACGATCCGCATCTGCACAACTGGCTCGACATGGCGCGCGAGCGCATCGCGTTCCAGGGTCTGCCGGCGCGGATCTGCTGGGTCGGCGTGAAGGATCGCTATCGTCTCGGCCAGGCGTTCAACGAAATGGTCAGGAGCGGCGAGCTGAAGGCGCCGATCGTGATCGGCCGCGATCACCTCGATACCGGTTCGGTCGCGAGCCCGAACCGCGAAACCGAATCGATGAAGGACGGCTCGGACGCGGTCAGCGACTGGCCCTTGCTGAACGCGCTGCTGAACACGGCGGGCGGTGCGTCGTGGGTGTCGTTGCATCACGGCGGCGGCGTCGGCATGGGCTTCTCGCAGCACGCGGGCGTCGTGATCGTCGCGGACGGCACGCAAGCCGCGCACCAGCGCCTCGGCCGCGTGCTGTTGAACGATCCGGCCACCGGCGTGATGCGTCACGCGGATGCGGGCTATGAACTCGCGCAGCAGACGGCGCGCGAGGCCGGTCTCAATCTGCCGATGCTGGGCCGCTGATCGTGACCATGGCCAACCACGCGGGCGGCATGGCAGGCGTCACGCTGATTCGCGGCGCCGACCTCGTGGCGACGCCGTGGAAAAACGGCGGCGGGCTCACGCGTGAGGTCGCGGCGTTTCCGTCGCCAGGCGGCGGGCAGGGTGCGGCGAGCGCCGACTTCGTGTGGCGCGTGAGCGTCGCCGATGTCGCGCAGGCGGGACCGTTCTCGCGCTTCGACGGCGTCGACCGGACGCTGGTGTTGCTGGCTGGCGCGGGCATGCTGCTCGATGAGCCGGGCGACGCGGGCGTCGCCTCGACGCATGTGTTGCGGCAGCCGCTCGACATCGCGCGCTTCGATGGCGCGACGCGCATCGACGCGCGGCTCGTCGAGGGGGCAACGCGCGACTTCAACCTGATGGTGCGGCGCGACGTGGCGCAGGGCGAGTTGGACGTGTGGCGCACTGGCACGCGGCAGGATGGGCCGCGCGTGCTCGACGGCGACGTGGCGCTGCTGTTTTGCGCGGGCGGCGCGGTCACGGTCGGACTGGCGGCGGACCACGCGCAAGCCGTGCGGCTCGACACCGGCGACACGCTGCGCGTCGACGGGCCGAACGCGCTCGCTTGCACGCTGACGGGCGACGGCGCGGTGCTCGCGATCACGATCCGCTACACGCGATGACGAATCAACCGTGAGAGGGCCTCACATGCGCTCCATCACGGACAACCCATCCACAGACACGCAACGAGCGGCAAAGAGCACGCGATGAAGCAAACCGTCTGGCATCACCTGAATTTGTGCCCGCAGGGCGATCCTCGCCACACGCTCGCCGATGCCGCGATTGCGGTCGACGGCGGCCGTATCGCGTGGCTCGGCGCTTTCGCCGCTTTACCCACGCGCTATGCCGCATGGCCGCGCGAAGATCTGCGCGGCGCATGGGTGACGCCGGGCCTGATCGATTGCCATACGCACCTCGTGTACGGCGGCCAGCGCGCCGACGAATTCGCGCAGCGGCTCGCGGGCGTCAGCTACGAAGCAATCGCGCGACAGGGCGGCGGCATCGTGTCGACGGTGCGCGCGACGCGCGCCGCGGACGAAGCGTCGCTGTTCACGCAAGCGGCCGCGCGGCTCGAACCGCTGCTCGCCGAAGGCGTGACGGCGATCGAAATCAAATCGGGCTACGGCCTCGATCTCGCGAGCGAGCGCAAGATGCTGCGCGTCGCGCGGCAACTCGGCGAGCGCTATCCGGTCACGGTCTATACGACGTTTCTCGGCGCGCACGCGTTGCCGCCTGAATTCGCGGGCCGAGCGGACGCGTATATCGACGAAGTCTGCAACACGATGCTGCCCGCGCTCGCGGACGAAGGCCTCGTCGATGCGGTCGACGTGTTCTGCGAGCGGATCGGTTTTTCGCTGGAACAGAGCGAGCGCGTGTTCAACGCGGCCGCGCGCTACGAGCTGCCGGTCAAGATGCACGCCGAGCAGTTGTCGAACGGCGGTGGCACCGCGCTCGCGGCACGGCATCGCGCGCTGTCGGCGGATCACCTGGAGTTTCTTGACGAAGCCGGAGTCGCCGCGATGAAGGAAGCGGGCACCGTCGCGGTGCTGCTGCCGGGCGCGTACTACTTCATCCGCGAGACCCAGTTGCCGCCGCTCGAACTGCTGCGGCGCTACGAGGTGCCGATCGCGATCTCGACCGACAGCAACCCGGGCACCTCACCGGCGACTTCGTTACTGCTGATGATGAACATGGCGAGCACGCTGTTTCGCATGACCGTGCCCGAGGTGCTGCAAGGCGTCACCGCGCACGCTGCGCGCGCGCTCGGCAAGAGCGATCGGCACGGTGCGCTGCAGGTCGGTCGCGCGGCCGACTTCGCGGTGTGGTCGGTCGATTCGCTGGCGGAGCTCGCTTACTGGATTGGCCGGCCGCTCTGCGCGCGCGTCGTGCGCGCGGGCGAAACCGTCTATACGCGGCGCGAGTCGCGTGTGACCTGAACTAGAACCTGAGAGATGACGCAATCCAATCAATCGCTGTTCGCCGCTGACGCGTATCTGCCTGAAGGCTGGCGCCGCAACGTGCTGCTCGAATGGGACGCTCACGGCACGCTGAGCGCGGTCACGACGGATCAACCCGAGGCGCCGGCGGGTGTGCCGAAGGCGGCGGGCCCGCTGATGCCAGGCATGCCGAATCTTCATTCGCACGCGTTTCAGCGTGCGATGGCGGGGCTCACCGAATATCGCGCCAATGCGACGGATAACTTCTGGTCGTGGCGCGACCTGATGTATCGCTTTGCCGCGCGCATCACGCCGGAAGGCCTCGCGAGCGTCGCGCAGTGGCTCTACATCGAGATGTTGAAGGCGGGCTATACGTCGGTGTGCGAGTTCCACTACGTGCACCACGCGCAGGACGGCCAGCGCTACGCGAATCAGGCCGAGCTTGCGCAACGCGTGGTGGACGCGGCATCGGTGAGCGGTATCGGCATCACGATGCTGCCGGTGCTGTATCAGTACAGCGGCTTCGGCGCGCGCGCGCCGCGCGACGATCAGCGGCGCTTCATCAATACGCCTGAGAGCCTGCTCGATCTGCTCGGCACGCTACGCGCCGCGCGCCCCGAACATGCGGCGCTGCGTTACGGCGTGGCGCCGCATTCGCTGCGCGCGGTATCGGAGGCGTCGCTGCGCAGGTTGCTCGGCGGCATCGACGCAACCGTGCCTGTCCACATCCATATCGCCGAACAGACCGCCGAGGTCGACACGTGCCTCGAAACCGAAGGCACGCGGCCGGTGCAATGGCTGCTCGATCGTTTCGATGTGGACAGCCGCTGGTGTCTCGTGCACGCGACCCACGTCGATGCGAACGAAACGCTCGCGCTCGCGAAGAGCGGCGCGGTCGCGGGTTTGTGTCTGACCACCGAGGCCAATCTCGGCGACGGCATTTTTCCCGCGCAAGACTATCTCGACGCGCACGGCCGCATCGGCGTCGGCTCGGATAGCCATGTCGGCGTCGATTGGCGCGCCGAGTTGCGTCTGCTCGAATACGGCCAGCGTCTGACGCGCCGGCAGCGCAACGTGCTGGCGTCGGCGCAAGCTCCGCATGTCGCGGATCGTCTGTACGCGGCCGCGCTCGACGGTGGCGCGCGTGCGACCGGCCGCGCGGTCGGCGCGTTGCAGCCGGGCCATCGCGCGGACTGGCTCGTGCTCGACGCCGACCATACGAGCATCGCCGGGCATGAGCGCGAGGCGTGGCTGTCAGGCGTCGTATTCTGCGAGCACGGCGATACGCCGATCCGCGACGTCTACGCGGGCGGCGTCAAGGTCGTCGACGATCGCCGGCATCGCGACGAAGAGGGTGCCTATGCGCGCTATCGCGCGGCGCTCGCGGAACTGCTCAAATAACGGCCATGACCCGCCGAACTGATTCTCCGATCCCACTGATTCCGGACTGACATGACTGCTTCGAACCTCACGCCGGTTTTCTCGCTGCATCAGGGAAGCCTGCCGCTGCTGATCTCGATCCCGCATCTGGGCACGCAAATCCCCGCCGACATCGCCGTGACGATGACACCGGTCGCGCAACGCACCGACGATTGCGACTGGCATCTCGATCGCCTGTACGCATTCGCGAAGCGCCTCGGCGCGTCGATCCTGACGCCGACCTACGCGCGCTACGTGGTCGACCTGAACCGTCCGCCCGACGGCGCGAACCTGTACCCGGGGCAGGACACTACGGCTCTGCTGCCGGTCGACACGTTCGACAGGGAGCCGCTCTATCGCGACGGCCATCTGCCCGATGACGCCGAAATCGCGCGCCGTCGCGACGCTTACTGGAAGCCGTATCACGACGCGCTGGCCGGCGAGCTCGCGGCGCTGAAGGCGAAGCACGGCAAGGTGCTGCTGTGGGAAGCGCATTCGATCCGCTCGCGCGTGCCGCGTTTTTTCGACGGACGTCTGCCCGATTTCAACTTCGGCACGTCGAACGGTGCGAGCGCCGCGCCGGGCCTGGCCGACGAACTGGCCGCGCTGGTCGGGCGTCAAAGCGGCTATACGGCGATCGCGAATGGCCGCTTCAAGGGCGGCTATATCACGCGGCAATACGGGCAGCCCGAGCAGGGCGTGCATGCGGTGCAACTCGAGCTGTCGCAGATCACCTACATGGAAGAGCGCCTGCCTTATGCATACGATGAAGACCTCGCCGCGAAGGTCGCGCCGCTGCTCGAAGCGCTGGTAACGACGGCGCTCGCTCGCGTGAAATCCGCCTGAAGCTTGTATTCCTTTCTCACCACGCGGATCACGATTGCTGCAGGAGCGCGCGGCATCGTGGTCCGCGTCGGCCTGCATCGGTCAGCGTATCGCGAAGGTGTAACAGCATGTGTCCGTGATTGCGTGCCGGCGCGTTCATATGGAATGGTTTGAGCGTCGAGCGCGCACAGCGTATCGTGCGCCGGCTGTTTCAAGACGCGGCGCGCCATGAAAAAAAGCCCCGCGAAAGCGGGGCTTTTTGATGTGCACCGCGTCCCTCGGACACGGTTTCACCGCCATTAGTGGCAGCGCTTTTCCCAATGATGATGCACGCGCACCTTATGGCACTCGTGGTGATGCTCATCGGCCTGAGCGGGGACGATCACGCTCAGGGTGGCAACGGCTGCGGCGATGGCGAGAACGATTTTCTTCATTACAAAACCCTTAAGTCAGTGTTGTGGAGCAAGCCATGCAGCACGACGCGTGCCGCATCGGCGTGTAAGCATGCCACATCAAGCGGCCGCGGATAGGACCGGCGCGCAAATACGTGTGTCGATGCAACACGCGATGTGTCGTAAGCCCTGTTTTAACGCGCTTTGCGCTGAATTGGCCGGTGCGTACCGTGTCAAATGTGTACCTTCGGCATCTGGGCCCCACCGCACGCAAAGCGGCATAGCGGCATTGCACGCGACACCGCGAGACGACGACCCTTTCAAAACGATGACATGCGCGACGCGGTCATCGATTCATCAGGCGAAAAGATGGAAGACCCAGCGATGGAAGATTCCGACGAATTGCTGCTGCCAGTCTGGCGCGCGAACCTGGTGTTGCTGACCAGCGAGGTCGGCGCCGCGAGCCGGCTCGCGCGCATGATGACGTTTTCCGCGAGCTACCTGAAGCTGATGCTGTCGGGCCAACGCGAATTCAGCGAGGAATTCGTGCGCGGCGTCGAGGCCGTCACCGGTTTGCCGGGCGGCTGGATGAACGTGCCGCACACCGGTCAGGAGATCCCGCCGAATGCGCGCGAGGCGATCGACAACGAGCAGCCGCTCGCGCGCTTTCGGGGCACCGCGCATCCGGTGCGCAAGAAGACGGTGTTGCGGCCCGAGCCGATTTTTGGGCAGCCGCCGCCCGCGCGACGCCTCGAGGAAGAAACGCTCGATGTCGAAGCGCACCGCCGTCATGCGCATTTTCGCAAGGTGCGCGATCTCGCGACGCAGGAAGTGCGGCGCTTCGAGCGGCATCTGCTGCACGCGCCGGTGGAGCTCGCATCGATGCGCGCGAAGGTCGAGGACGTGATGGCCGCGGCCGAACTCGACGACCGCATTCAAGCCGACCTGGAGGGCCGGCTCGAACAGATCGACAAGCACCGGCACATGCTGCTGCGGCACGTGGAAAAACTGCAGGCGCTGCTGAGCCAGCTCGACGACGGCGAGTGAAGACGATCGACGCCGGCCGCTGCGTCGCGGGAGCGCCTGTGACTCCAATGCCGCTCGAGCTCGACGCGGCAACGCCGACCCCACCCCGAAACGCACGGGTCGGCGATGTGCTACAACGACGACACGAACCTGGCCGAGGTGGATCTTGGGGAACGTCGTCGTCACGTTGGCGCACACGTCGATCGCGATGATCGGGCGCGCATGCCGCGTGCGCGCCGCGGCGTTGCTTGCCGCGCTATCCGCCGCGAGCGGCATCGCCTTGCCGCTTTGCGCGGCAGCCGGCGAAATCGCCACCTCCACCAACGAACGTGCCCCTGCGACGATCGAGCGCGACGTCCATTTGTTCGTGATCCAGAAAGACGGTTCCGTCGAGGAACACGACGACACGCTGATGCGCGCGGACACGGCCAGCGGCGTCGACGAGATCGCGCAACGCTACGTGTGGTTCAACAAGGACATCGAGCAGGTGCAACAGTTGGCCGCCGAAACGATCGACCCTGACGGCACCGCGCATGCGGTCGGTCCCGAGGCGATCCGCGACGTGCAGGAGCCGCGCTCGTCCGGCGCGCCGAGCTTCGAGGACGGTGTGTTGCGCACCGTGATCTTCCCCGGCGTCACGATCGGCTCGCGCGTGCACCTGGAATTTCGCAAGACCCGCGCGAAGGCGCTGCAAGCGGGCACCTTCGCCTATCTGGTCGAGCCGTCGCTCGAGCCCGTCGACGAGCAGCGTCTGATCTTCGACCTTCCCGCCGACGTACCGCTCTATGCGGATGCGCGCGGCTACGTCGCGATGCCGACCATCACCGCGAACGGCCGCACGCGCTACGAGTTCGACTACCGGCACGGCCCCTATGCGCGGCTCGAAGCGGGCGCGGTCGGCTACGCGAACTGGGGCGACCGGCTGATGGTGTCGACGGTGCCGGACTTCGCGAGCTTTGCCGCGCGCTATCGCGGTCCCGCCGACAACGACGCGACCCGCGACGATCCCGCGATCATCGGTCTCGCACAGCAACTGACGGCCGGCCTTACCGATCCCCGCGACAAAGCCCGCGCGCTGTACGACTGGATGCGTCTGAACATCCGCTACGTCGCGCTTTTTCTCGGCGAGACGGCGGCGATTCCGCACAAGGCGGCCGACATCCTGCGCAACCGCTACGGCGACTGCAAGGACCACGTCGCGCTATACGGCGCGCTGCTCGCGGCCGCCGGCATTCGCAGCGAGCCGGTGCTGCTCAATCTCGGTCCGTACTACACGTTGCCCGAGGTCCCCGGCTACGGCGCGAGCGCGATCAATCACGCGATCATCTGGATTCCCGAGCTGGCGCAATTCGCGGACACGACGGCGGGCGGCACCGCGTTCGGCTATCTGCCTGGCGGCGTCATGGACCGGCCGGTGCTGCTCGTCGACGACGGCGTGCTCGCGCGCACGCCGGCCACTCAACGGCGCGAACGCAAGGCGCGCGTGCAGATCGACATCGACGAAAACGGCACCGCACATTATGCGTACCGGGTCGAGGATCGGGGCTATACCGCGGAGCTCGAACGCAACACGTTCCGCCGCGCGACGCGCGAGGGCGCGCAGCAGCTTGCCGCCAGGCGTCTGCTGCAAACGGGCTTGCACGGCTCCGCGCAATTGCAGACCGACGACGTCGCCGTGACCGGCGGTCCGTTCGCGACGTCGATGCAGGGCAGCGTGCCGCATCTGATCTGGCCGGACGGCACGACTGCCGTGCGGGCGCTCACGAGCCTCGCTGGCGGCATGGGCTCGCAGGTCGAGGCGTGGCTCGCGGAGCCCGTCAGAACGCAGCCGTGGGCGTGCATCGGCGGGGAGTTCGATGAAACGCTGGAAATGAGCTTGCCGCGCTTCGTACGCGTGACCGACCTGCCGACCGACAGCACGGTCGAGGACCCGTTGCTCACGTTTGCGTCGCACTACGTCTTCGATCCGGCGACGCGCACGTTGCAGGTCAACCGGCATCTGCGCGCCGCGTTCGGCCATCAGATGTGTACGCCAAACGAATTCGCGGCGATTCGCGACGACCTCGTGCGCATCGAGCGCGATCTCGATGCCGAGGTGGTCGTCCGGGCGGCGAGCGCGTGGCAGTAGCGCGCCCCGCGCCGGCCACGCGCCGGGCAGGGCCGCGACGATTTACCGGACGTGGAGCTTAGGTGCCGCTCTTCGTCACGACCGGCACCCACGCGCCGTTCTTCACCTGATACAGCGTCGACGCGCCGCTCTTCAACGCGCCGGTGCTGTCGAACGAGATCTTGCCGGTCACGCCGTCGTAGTCGATCGACTTGAGCGCCGGACGGTACACGTTCGGCGAGTCGGATTTGGCCTGCTGCATTGCCTTGATCGCGACCCACGCGCCGTCGTAGCCGAACGGCGCATAGGACAGCACGTCCGCGCCGAAGCGCTTCTTGAACTTCGCGTTGAAGTCCTTGCCACCCGGCAGTTGCGCGAGCGGGCGGCCGTATTCCCAGGCCATCGCGCCGTCGGACGCATCGCCCGCGAGCTTGATGAAGTCCTCGTCCATCACGCCGCCGCCGCCGACCAGCTGTGCGTTCAGGCCGAGCTGCTTCATGCGCCGCGCGAAGCCCGCCGCCTGGCTGTCGAGGCCGGCGAAGAACACGAGGTCCGCATTGGCGCCCTTGAACTTGGTGATCTGCGTGCTGAAGTCGACCGCGTGGTTGTCGGTGTAGTCGCGCGCGACGATGTTGCCGCCGTGCGCCTTCACGGCCTTCTCGAACTCGTCGGCTTCGCCCTGGCCGAACGCGGTGCGATCGTCGATGATCGCGATGCGCCTGGCCTTCGTCACGTCGACGGCATAGGCGCCCGCATTGCCGGCGTTCTGCGCGTCGGTCGAAATCACCATGAAGGTGTTCGCGAAGCCGCGGCCCGTGATGATCGGATTCGTCGCGGCGGGATCGAGCACCGGAATGCCAGCCTGCTCGTAGACCTGCGAGGCCGGGATCGTCGTGCCCGAGTTGAAGTGGCCGACGACCACCGCGACGCCCGAGTCGACCAGCTTCTGCGCGGCCTGCACGCCGACGCGCGGGTCGGCCTGGTCGTCCTGCGAGACGATCTCGAAATGCGCGACCTTGTCGCCGATCTTGATCTTCTGCGCGTTGGCTTCGTCGATCGCGAGCCGCACACCGTTTTCCAGATCCTTGCCGTAGCCGGCATTGGCGCCCGTCAGCGGCGCGGCAAAGCCGATCTTGACCGGCAGGTCGTCGGCGAAACTGGCAACAGGCGCGACGGCAAACATCGCACCCACGAGCATGGCCAGCGGTTTCAGCGTGTTGCGAAGACTCATGGTCTCTCCTTGCATCGACGGTTGTTATGAAAGCGGTACGACAGCGAAGCGGTACGACACGTGAGGCCGAGGCAAGCCCTCGCGCATCGCAAGACTACGAAGGATCGCTCGCCGCTCACAATGCTGGAATACGCGCACTGGCGTTGAGCCTCGCAGCGTGTTCGCGACGTCAATCTGGGGCGAATATAGAAAGCCAAATTGCCGTCGTCTTGGCAATTCGTGGCGTTTTGGATGAGCATTTCGGCATAGGCGGCAACAGGTGCATGTGGTGCATGTGGTGCGCATGGAGCGTGCGTGAGGCATGCAAGCTGGCTTGCCGTGCGAAGGTCCGCCTGGGCTGCGGATTACGGCATATGCTTAAGAAGCCGGCGCGAGCGCGCCGGCCGGTGTTGCGGTGTTGCGGTGTCGGAGGAGATTCGAGCCTGTTGCCTAGCGCTCGCCTTGCTGGCGCAGCAGCTCTTCACGCAGACGCAAAAGCGGCGCCTTCGTGTCTTCGTCGGCCCACGTGTCGAGATCGTCGATCGCGCGCTGGCAGCCGTCGAGCACCACGTCGAGATCGACCGGCACGCCGTTGTTCAGCGCGAATTCGATCGTCTCGGCGAACTGCTGGCAGTCGTCCTCGCCGTACGAGATGTCGAGATTGTCGGCGATGATTTCGGCGATGTTGCTGCGTGCCTTGTCGTCGGCCGTCACCATGTCGACGATGCCGCGCGCGACGGCGGCCGAGTAGTAGAGCGCGATATCGAGCCATTGCGCGGGATCGAAGTCGGGCTGGTCGAACTGGTTCTCGAAGAACTCGATCGCTTCCTGTTCGTGCGCTTCGTCCGCGTCGACGCTGATGCACAACTGCTCAAAAAATTCTTCCCGCTCGCTGCGGATATGACCGTCCATCGAATGCCTCGTCTGCTGAATGCCGGATGCTGAAAATGCCGTGGCGCGAGGGCGCAAGCCCTGGTCCACGCGGCACGCATTATAGGACGGCCGCCAGCAGGGTGCTGGCGAGGGCGCTCGGCAACGAGCCACGTGCCTAAGTCATCTAAGCCGTTTCCGCGACCCACGCATCGAACCACTCGCGCGGCTGGGCGATTTCATTTTGCATTGCCACCAGTTCGAGTTCATAGCGTCCGGCCTGCCAGGTCGCCTTGACGACCGCGTTGACCGCGGCGAGCGTGTGCTCGAAGGCCGAGCGGATCGAATCGCCGAGCAGCGTGCGCGCGACGAAGACCGCGCTCGTCAGATCGCCGACGCCGACCGGCTGGCGCGCGAACGGATAGAGCGGACGCTGTCCCATCCACGCTTCGCGTTCGGTGACGACGAGCATGTTGAAGCGGTCGGCGGGGCTGTTGCGATCGAGCAGATGCTTGACGAGCACGAGCTTCGGCCCACGCGCGAGCAGCTCGCGGCACGCGGTGACGGCTTCCTCGAACGTCTCGATCTCGCGACCGACGAGGCGCTGCAATTCGATGTGATTCGGCGCGATCCCGTCGGCGACTTGCGGCATTTCTTTCACGAGGAATTCCTGGATGCCGGGCTCGACCTTGTAGCCGCCCGTGGCGCCCATCACCGGATCGCAAAAGTACCAGGCGCGGGGATTGGCCGCCTTCACGGCCTTGACGATGTCAATCACCGCCTGCGCCTGTTCCTTCGTGCCGAGATAGCCGGAGACCACTGCGTCGCAGCGCGGCAGCATGCCGATCGCGCCGATGCTGTCGACGAGATCTTCCATTTGCGATGCGTCGATCGCGCTGCCGCTCCAATGCCCGTATTGCGTGTGATTCGAGAGCTGCACGGTGTTGAGCGGCCACACGTTGACGCCGAGCCGGCACATCGGAAACACGGCCGCGCTGTTGCCGGCGTGACCGAACACGACATGGGACTGGATGCTCAGAACGTTTTTCGTCATGGTAAGGCTCGCGCAACCGGTCATGCGCGGTCAACAAAACAACTGGAAGGGGAGGCTCGCGCGGGCGGGCCGATGGCCCGGGCGCCGTGCGGCAGACATGCCTGATACAGATGGTGCAGGAAAAACCCACGAACTGCATAGCCGGCAAGCCAGCAAACGATACAGGAGTTTGACAGCCGCGAGTTGATCCGTCCCCGTGCTGTTGCGCCGAACCATCAAACGCGCGTAAAGATTAACGAAACCTGACGGTTCAGCGTGCGGCCGGATGCTTCAGACGAGCTCGCGATACAAGGCCAGATAGCGGTCGGCCGACGCGCCCCAGCCGAAGTCCTGGCGCATCGCGCGCCGCTGCGTGGCCTTCCATTCGGTGCGGCGTCCGTACAGCGCGAACGCGCGGCGGATCGCCGAGGCGAGTCCCTTCGGATCGAAGCGTTCGAACACGAAGCCGGTGGCGAAATCGTCGGCGAGGTTTTCGAGCGATGCGTCGGCGACCGTATCCGCGAGCCCGCCGATGCAGTGCACGAGCGGCAGCGACCCGTAGGCGAGCGCATAGAGCTGCGTGAGCCCGCACGGCTCGAAGCGCGACGGCACCGCGACCACGTCGCTGCCGGCGATGATCGTATGCGCGAGGATTTCGTCGAAGCCGAGCTCGACCGCGACCGATTCCGGATGCGCCTGCGCGACCATCCTGAGGCCATTCTCGAGCGCCGGATCGCCGGTGCCGAACACGACCAGTTGCCCGCCGCGCTTGACGATCTCGGGCACCGCGCCGAGCAGCAGATCGAGGCCCTTCTGCTCGGTCAGCCGGCTCACCACGCCGAACAGCAGCGCGTCGCTTCTCTGCGCGAGGCCGAAGCGCTTTTGCAGCGCTTCCTTGCAGGCGAGCTTGCCCGCCAGTCTCGACGCGCTGTAGTGCGTCGCGAGCAGCGTATCGGTGGCGGGATTCCACACCGTGTAGTCGACGCCGTTCAGGATGCCGCTCAGATCGTGCGCACGATGGCGCAGCAGTGCATCGAGCCCGCCGCCGTGCGCGAGCGTCTGGATTTCGCGCGCATAGGTCGGGCTGACGGTCATGATGCGCTCGGCGTAGTAGAGCCCCGCCTTCAGGAACGACAGCTGACCATAAAACTCGACGCCGTGCATGTTGAAGAAATCGTGCGGCAGGCCGAGCAGGCCGAACTGATGCGCGGGAAAAATCCCCTGGTAGGCGAGGTTGTGGATCGTGAACACGCTGCGCGCGGGCGCGCGGCCGTGCTCGCGTTCGGCGGCCTTCAGGTAGGCGGGCGCGAGCCCCGCGTGCCAGTCGTGCGCGTGGACGATCTGCGGCGACCACGTCGGGTCCGTTTGCTGCGCGAGTTGCGCGGCGACCCAGCCGAGCAGCGCGAAGCGCTGCGCGTTGTCGCCGTACGGCACGTGTTCGTCGTTCAGATACGGGTTGCCGGGGCGATCGTACAGCGACGCGGCGCGGATCACGTAGACGGCGAGCCCGTTGGTGGGCAGCGTGCCGCGTTCGAGCGTCACGTTCGGCGCGCCGAAGCGGCTGCCCAGTTGCGCGACCGGCTGCAGATCGCGCAGGCCGGCGAGCACGGCCGGAAAGCCCGGCAGCAGCACGCGCACGTCGGCGCCGCGCTCGATCAACGCGGACGGCAGCGCGCCCGCGACGTCGGCGAGACCGCCCGTTTTGAGGAGGGGATACAGCTCGCTTGCGACGTGCAGGGCGCGAATCGTCATAGGCCGGGTCTCTGTCGGGGTGGCAGGGTTGCTCGGGGTCGGCAAATAGTCAGTGGTGGTTCGGGCGAAGCCGGGTGAAGCAAGGTGAAGCCTGGCCGGCGGCGCGTGGCCGCCGGCGCGGGCAGCGGTGGGCGCGCTACTACGGATGCTCGCGCAACGCCTCCTGCGTGACCAGCACGACGCCTTCGTCGGTGCGATAGAAGCGCTCGGCGTCGCGCGCCGGGTCTTCGCCGATCACCGTGCCTTCCGGAATCGTGCAGCCACGGTCGATCACGACCTTCTGCAGGCGGCAACTCGCGCCGACCGTGACCTGCGGCAATAACACTGCCTCATTGATATTACAGAACGAACTCACTTTCACGTTCGATGACAGCACCGAGCGCGAAATCTGCGAGCCCGAGATCACGCAGCCGCCGCAGACGATCAGATTGTTGCCGGAACCCTGCAGCCCCTTCATGTCGCGTACGAACTTCGCGGGCGGTAGCTGCTCCTGGTATGTCCAGATCGGCCATGACTCGTCGTACAGGTCGAGCGTCGGTATCGTCGAGGCGAGGTCGAGGTTCGCGGCCCAATACGCGTCGATCGTGCCGACGTCGCGCCAGTACGGCTCGACGCTCGGGTCCGACGACACGCACGACATGCTGAACGGATGCGCGATCGCCACGCCCCGCGTGACGACGCGCGGCAGGATGTCCTTGCCGAAGTCGTGATCGGTATCGATCGCGGCGATGTTCTCTTCGAGCTGCGTGTACAGGTAGTCGGCGCTGAACACGTAGATGCCCATGCTCGCGAGCGCCGTGTCGGGGCGACCGGGTATCGCAGGCGGGTCGGCCGGTTTTTCGACGAAGCCGGTCACGCGGCGATTTTCGTCGACGGCCATCACGCCGAACGCGACCGCTTCCATGCGCGGCACCTCGATGCAGCCGACCGTGCAGTCGGCGCCGCTGTCCGCGTGATCGGCGATCATGCGCGTGTAGTCCATCTTGTAGATGTGGTCGCCCGCGAGCACGACTACGTACTTCGGGCGGATCGAGCGGATGATGTCGAGGTTCTGGAACACCGCATCGGCGGTGCCGCGATACCAGTGCGCGCCTTCGACGCGCTGCTGCGCGGGCCACAGGTCGATGAACTCGCCCATCTCGCCGCGCAGGAAGCTCCAGCCGCGCTGCAGATGCCGCAGCAGCGAATGGGCCTTGTACTGCGTGACCACCGCGATGCGGCGGATGCCGGAATTCAGGCAATTGGACAGCGCGAAGTCGATGATCCGGTATTTGCCGCCGAAGTGCACCGCCGGCTTCACGCGCTTGTTCGTGAGCGGGCCGAGCCGGGTACCGCGTCCGCCGGCGAGGACGATCGCGAGGGTAGTGCGCTGTAAGTCGTTCAGCCGTGCCGGAGTATTCATATTTGTCTCCTGTCGATCGGAGTGAGCCCTTCAGCACTCGCTCCGACCGCATGCAAGATGGTTGCTTGATTGATATACCCCCGGGGGTGATCTGGTCGCTTCCTCTGCGCTGATGATTCGGGCTGCCTGGCAGTCGTGCCGCATTGCCGTTCTTCGCTGCCTGTTTTCGCGGGTCCGTCAGTCAGTTCTAGCACCGATTGGACGCGAGCGAATAATGTTTATTGCGGGGGCCGCGTGGCGGATCATCCTCAAACGATCGCCTGTTACGGCGCGTTTTTCGGTGCGGCGCAACACATTGGCCACGAGGTCGTGTCCGGACGATGCTTGAGCCCAGAACGCGCAATATGCATGCCATCTCGCCACGGCCGTGTGCCGTGTCCGCAGTGCACGACTGGCGGCGGAGTTCGGCGGCGCATCGTAGAATCGTGCGCTCCCTGCCTCGTGCATCCCTATTGCGTTTTTTGCAGAGCATCCCGATGAATCTTCACCGCCCATTCCTGCTTGCCCTGTCGAGTGTCTGCGCCTGCGCCATGTTGTGCGCGGCGTCTGTCGCGGTGGCCGCCACGCCGGCGGGCGTGCCGGTCGGCGAGGCGAGCCCGGCCGTCGCGAGCGCCGCGGCCGCGTCTTCCCTCGACGATTCCGGCCCGGCCTACGGTCCGGAGCTGCAGGGCTTCAGCTACCCGGCGCCGGTCGAACGCTTCGAATTCACCTCGCAGGGCGTGCCTTTGCAGATGGCCTTCATGGACGTGAAGCCCGCGCATGCGAACGGCCGCACCGTGGTGTTGCTGCACGGCAAGAATTTCTGCTCGGCGACGTGGGACGCGACGATTCGCCGGCTGAGCGATGCCGGCTATCGCGTGATCGCACCGGACCAGATCGGCTTTTGCAAATCGAGCAAGCTGGTTGTCTAGTTTACAAACCCGTTTTGGTATAATGGGGTCCCTTCAAAATTCACCCACCGACCCCGCCATGACCGCCACTACCGCCCCGCGCCCCGCGCGCCGCTTGCCCCGGAAACCGGCTCAAGCGACCCCGGCAACAGTCGCCCGTCAACCCCGCCTGTTCACCTACGCGCGCATCTCCAGCAAGAAGCAGGAGACGGGCACGGGTATCGCCCGTCAGGACGCCTACGCCGAGAAGTGGGCGGCAGAGAACGGCTTCGTGCTTGACCGCGAGTTGCGGCTAGAGGATTTGGGTCTTTCCGGCTACCACGGCGACCACGTAAGACGCGGCGCGCTCGGGCGATTTCTCGATGCCTTCGACGCGGGCGACGTCCTGCCTGGCGAGGGACTCGCCCTTGAGAGCCTCGACCGTTTGAGCCGTCAGGAACCCGTGTTCGCGCGCGAGCACTTCGACCGGCTCGTTCGGGGCGGAATACGCATCATCACAACGAGCGACGGCAAGGAGTTCTCCCTCGCCGCTTACCGCGAGGACAAGACGCGCTCGCTTTGGGCCGAGCTTGTGTTCATGCGCGCGAACGAGGAAAGCGAGACGAAATCGCGGGGCGCACGAAGCGCGCTCAAGACGCACTGCGAGAACTGGCAAAAAGGTGCGCGCGGGTTCCTCGTTGGTTCGCCGCGCATGTTCAGCGAGGCGAAGGGACGGATCACGCGCGGAACCGACCCGTGGTGGACGCTGTACGATCCGGCCACCAACTCGATAAGGCTGGTTGACCAAGGGGCCGCCGCCGTGCGCCGCCTTGTCGCTCTCTACATGCAAGGTAACGGAGCGCTCGTAATCGCGCGCCGAATGAAAGAGGAAGGGTTTGAAATTGGCGACGGCACCGGCAAGCACTGGAACACATTTCAGGTACAACGAACGCTTGAGTCGCGCGCGCTGATCGGTGAAAAGGTGTTTGAAATCGAGGGCCAGGAATACGCGCTCGAAGGCTACTATCCCCCGATCCTCAAACCCGACGAATGGGATGCGCTGCGGCTGTTCTGGAAGAATCGCGAGGTGCCCCGCGCAAACGCGGATGTGCCGCCGATCCTCACCGCTAACGGCGTTGCATTTTGTGGATCGTGTGGTCATCCCCTAATAGCGTCCAATCAATACAAGTCGCGCGCAAAGAGCGGCAGGGTGTTCATCCGCCGCCTGCGCTGCGGCCACTCAATCAAAAAAGACGGTGCCTGCCGGTGCGAGGTAGATAGTGTTCTCGCCGCGCCCATCGAGCGCGCCGTGCTCACCTTCTGCGGCGAACAGTCCAACCTCGACCGACTGTTCCGTTCAGACGCGAGCGCGAACCCGGCGGCGGAAAAACTGGAAGCGAAGCGCACCGAGGCCGTGTCGTTGCAAGCGAAGATTGCACGGTATGAGGAACGCCTTGAGGACGAGGACGATCCCCTTACCAAGACCGAACGCAAGGTGCTGCGAGATACTGAAACGGCGCTGGAGCGCGTAACCGCAGAGGTGCAGGAACTGGAGCGCGAGGCGCGTGTCGGTACACATCAAAAGGTGAGCACCGCGAAGGAATGGTCAGCGCTGCAAAAGCGTGTGCTGGACCTCGATCCCGACGCGCGCATGAAGGCTCGCAAGCTGCTCGCTGATACGTTCGAACGCATCGACCTCTACATGCACCCGGACCCCAAAGCGGATAAGTCGGCCCCCGTCCATGTTCGCCTCAGATCGACACAGGGGGCCATGATCGGGCTGGCAGTTGATCGGCGTACGGGTGACATCGTTGGCGAGTTGTCGAAGGTGCCAAGCCCGGAAAAGCTGACCGAGGCAAAGCACACGTCACGCGCGCCGCGCAAACGGTAAGCGCACCGGCAGAAAGAGAAAGGCGACCATCGCGGTCGCCTTTTTTTATGCACGGTCCTGTAATAGCCCATCGGGCGTGGAGTAGATTCGCAGCAGCTTCTCGCCCGTGAGGAACTGCCGATAGGCAAGGATCGCAAGCTCCCACAATTCCTTCGCCACGTCGGGGCCTGCATCGAGCACGTCGCCTCGCTCGTCGATGATCGCAAGCGTTGCCGGCTTGCCGTCCTTGCCCGTGATCGTGAAGCGTTCCCACATGAGCGCGGTCACGGTCGAGTGCTTGAGCACCGGACAATTCTCTGGGTCTTCGTTAGCGTTGGGTTTGCTCATTGTCCGTTCTCCTTTCTCAAGAATATTGCGGCCTGTTTGAGCGCCTGTGGGTCCTCGCCGTAGGGATGGGGCCTTCGCCTGCGGCCCGAGGCCAGCGTGTGTCCCTGTAGGGGGCTCGACGGTATGCGTTTGCTGGACTCACGGCCCATTACCCGTTCTCCTTTCTGCTAAACAGGCGTAGCGGCGGAAGCGGACCGCCCTTCACGACGAAGCGGACCAGCCGCAGCACCAGCACCGGCGTCGCGCCCGCGTCGACCTCGACGGACCCGCGCGTGACGCCCTGAAGCGCTTCGCCGTCGATGAGTACAAGCGGACGTTCACCGGTGAAGTCCAGTTCAGCGACTGGACCCGGAATCTTCGTCGATTGCATTTCCATCCTCGTCCCTTGCTATGAGTTCGAACAGGCTGGCGACCGAGTCGAAGCACGCTTCGCACAGGCCGGAGACCTGCGTCTCGATCCAGCCGACTTCGCTCCAGACGTTCGCGTCGGTGAACCGGGCACCGCAGGAGACGCAATGCGTGCGGTAAATGTCCTGACGCTGCACGCCGGCCCTCACCAGTTCGCCGGGTCTGCGCACGCGGTCTCGCCCCACGTACAGGCTCCGCACTTCGCGCCCGCATAGACGACGTGACCGTCAGACAGACCGTTCACGCACGGCGTCTCGCCACAGACCTCGCATTGCCGGCCGTAGTCGGGGACCCACGCGTCGACCAGCGTCGGCGGCGGCGCGGGCTCGGCCGGCGCGAGCTTCGCGCGGGCCTTGCGACTACGCGAGGACATCGCACATCTCCTCGAGCAGTTCGGGCGTTGCCGGCTCGTCCTGCAGTGAGCGCTCGACGTCGGCCTCGCGGCCATCAATTCGATCAATCGCCGCCGTGCTCAGGCCGAACATCGCGGCGAGCGTGCGCAGTGCGCTGGGCCAGAGTCGCGGCGGCGCGAGGTCGTGGACGTCCATCAAACCGGTCAGCAATGCGGCGTGAGCGAGCAGGAACGCGGCGAAAGTCTCGTGGCGCTCCGTTCTGAATTCCGGCGTATCGAGCCGCATGAGCAGACCGGGAATCCGGTTGTGCTCGAACGCCGCGCTGTAGACCGAATCGGGAATGACCGAGCCGATCGCGCACGCGCGGCCGCCCTGTCCACGGTAGAGACGATCCTCCGTCGTCCGGGACGTGCTTGGTGCGCCTTGAGCGAGCAGATGCCGGGCGACGTGATTGAATACGGCCTGCGCATCCATCCGTGCAAGCTCCTCGATAGTCGGATAGCGCGTCATCATGCGACCTCCTCGCGTTCGGTGGTGCTCGCCGTCGCGGGCGCGCGGGTTTGCGCCGCGACGTTCGCGATCAGGTCGAGCAGGTACGCCGACGTGGAGAGCCGGTGCGCCGGCGAGTGCTCGGGCGGCGCGCAGCGCTGCACGTGAGCAATGGATTTGCCGATCACCGTCTCGCGCAGGCCATAGCCGCGCGCGATTTCCCGCAGCGCTGCCGGCCACTCGGCCGGCGCTCGCGCGTCGTGCATACCCTGCAGGTCGCGCAGCAGCGACATATGCCGGCACAGGAACTCGGCGAATCTGATCCCGTGGTCCGTCTTGCACAGGATCGCCGCGACGTCGCGCACGCCGAGGTGTTCGAGGCGCGGCGAATAGACGTCGTCGGGGATCAGCCAGCCGACAGCGCAGCGCTTGCCATCGGGGGCACGGTACCTGCACCTCGCGGACTCATGCGCCATCGACTGCCCGTTCTGCCGGAGCAGTTGCCACGCGACGATATCGAATACATCCTGCGTATCGAGCGTCATCAGGTAAGCGGTCGTGATTCGCATGATCTACTCCTCCTCGTCGTCAGCGTCGGTATCAACTGCGTTCGTCAGATCGATGGTCGTCGGCACCTCACGCTTCAGCAGGCCGACGAGCTTCGCCGTCTCCTCGGGCGAGGGAAGCACCTGCGCGCGCGCAATGCACGCAACGGTCCCGCCTTCCTTGCACGCGATGGTGAGCCGTCCGAACTTCGATTCCGTAAAGATCAGATCGCCCTTGCCACGACCGTTGCCGAGGTGCAGATGCAGGCCGACCGATCCATACTCGCCAGCCCACTTGAGCGTGCCGAGCTGGGGGAACCTGACGTGCGTCGAGGGGCGCGCGTCGTCGCCGAGCAGGTCGGACTCGTCGGGTGCCTCGTAGAGCGAATCGCGCAGGCGGTCAGCGAGCGAGTCGAGGTAGGTGTTCGGCAGGTCGAAGCCGATCTTGATGTCGACCGCCGTGCGTTCCTCCTCGCCGTGCAACTCGGTCCTGACGTTCAGGTGAAGGATTTTGACGGGATGCCTTGAGAGTTCGATCACGAGCAAGCCTCCGAAGTAGATGAACGGGCGGCGAAGCGGCGGGCCTCGTCGTAGAGCAGGGCAAGCGCCTCGACGCCGGCAGGCTCGGGCAGAGCGGACAATTCGTGATTGAAGTTCAGCATCACCGTGAAGCCGGCAAAAAACGCGATCTTCAGGTCGTGCAGTTGCCCGTTCGTCGCGTCCTCCGCGACGTAGCGCTTGCGAAAGAGAAGCCAGCGGCCCTGGATGGTGTCCATGACGATTACTCCTCCTCGAAGCCGTCGGCGCGCTCGCGATAGAGTGCCTGGAGTTCGTCGCGCTGATCCTCGGGACTGACGTGGCGGATCAGGTCGGCCGCCTCGTTGAGCGCTTCGACGGTTGTCGCTGCGTTGAGCGCGTCGGCCACTTCCGCATAGGTGAGCGCACGAGGTGCTTCGTCGTGGTCGGCGGCGCGCGGCGCGCTGTCTTTCTTTTTCGCGCCCGCTTTCAGACGCGCCTTGGCCGCAGCCGTGCCGCCGCCCGAGGCGGCGCTCGCAGCGTCCTCACCGGCCGTTGCGTCCTTCGCGTCCTCGCCCTTACTGAACCACTCACTGGCCTCGCTCATGCCGTCGCGCAGCGACGCATAGATGCGCTTCAGGCCGACGACCTGCGCCGGCGCGATGGCGTCGAGCCGGCGCTGGATACGCCGCTCGATCATCTCCTTCGTGACGCCGTACTCGCCGAACGCATCGACCATCTTCGCCATCGCCTCGGGGCTCGTGTCGGCCTTTGCCTTGAGTGTCTTGTCGGCCTGGACCATCGCCGTATCGATCACGTCGCCGGGAATAATCGCCTCGAGGCAGGCGCGCACGCGGCGCTGCGCCTGATTCGCGCACAACTCGTAGATGTCGCGCTCGTCCTTGAGCATGTAGCCGCCCTTGTTCGTATCGCGCCAGTGCGGGACGATGAAGGCGATACGCTTGCGCGTACGGGTCTGGAGATCGACCGCGACGGCCTCGACCTCGGAGAACGGAACGCCGCGCGCATCGACGCCGCGCGAGCGCTCGCGCCACGCCGCATCGACGTTGCCCCAGATCGCCGCAATTTGCTCCATCGCCTTGATGCTCGGGCCACGGATCTCGGTGCCGCCGCGCGAGTACGCATACTGTGCTTTCTCGGCGAGGCCGAGACGCGTGAACGCGTTCTCGATGCGGTCAATCGCGCGGACCTCGTCGCGCGGGAATTGCTGCGCCATCAGATACGTCACCTGAAGGTCTGCGAGTTCGCGACTCTGATCCTGACGCGCGCCGGCCGTCTCAGTCAGATCGCGGCGCGGGCCGAAGGGCTGTTCGGTCATATCGTTCACTGCTTCTCTCCTTTGCGTGCGCTGAAACGGAAATCGACATACGAGGCTGGCTCGACGGTGTAGCCGTCCCGGTTGATGATCTTTCGCGTATAGCCGCCACCGTTCGGCAGCAGCCCGACCGATGCCTCGCCCATCAGGTGAAGAATTCGCGCCTTCGCGGCCTTCGCGCCTTGCTCCATCAACGCTGCCTGTTCATCGAAGTCCATACGGGCGTAGTGCAACGCCTCGGCCTCGGGCGGGAGCTTTACCGTCTCGCCGTTCGTGCCCGGGAACATCTTCTTCAGCAGGGGGATCGCGGACTTGTGGCGATAGTCGAGCGCGGGCGGATCGCCTGCCTGGACGTGCTGCCAGAATTCGGCCTCACCTTGCTCAACGAGGTCGATCATTTCCGGGTCGCGCTCGATGTGATAGACCTTCAGCGAGTTACCGCCGACGCACGCCGCAAGGTGCCAGACGTCATAGCCCGAGGTTGCAAGGTAGTGATGGCACTGCAACAGGAACTCTTGCGGCACCTGATCGGAGTGCTCCTCGCCCCATTCGCCGAAGCGGTACGAGAGGGCATCGACGTTCTTGCATTCGAGCCCTTCGCGCTTGCCGTCGATGGTGCGGTCGTAGCTCGCGAGCATGTAGGGCAGGCGCGGGTGCTGCGCAAGCTTGTTGTGCCGGCGCAGCTTTACGCCGTAGCGCTTCGCGTACATATCGGCGATCACCTGCTCGATCAGCGCGCCGAACTCCATACGCTCGACCGAGTCGGGGCTGACCATCACGTCGCCGGGGATCAGGTCGAGCTTTTCCTGATAGAGCTGGAAGGCCGTTTTGTGGCGCGACTGACCGAGCGCCGCCGCAGCGTCGCTACCACCCACGCCTTTCTTTCGCTCCTCTAACCATTGCTCACGCGCGTTCATCCTGTCTCTCCGTTTTCCCTGCCGTGTTAGTCCCGCGCGTTCCCGCGCCCGCTGTTCACCTCGCGGAAGTGAACGCGGTCGTAGGTTCGCCAGAAGTCGCTGTAACCTTTCGGCAACCAGTGAACCGCCACGTCTCCCTGCGAGTTGATCGTCCAGCAGCCTTCGACGCGGACACCCTTGGCGCTCGTTGCGTACGCGTACCTGAAGCTGTCCGAATGCTTCGCGCAGGGGCGGTCGGTCAAACGAATCTCGCCGCCCGCGTGGTTCGCCACGATGCCGACCGTCTCCCACGCGAGGCACGCGGAAGCGCCTAGCATCAGGACCGTTACTGCCAGAACTTTCCGCATCAGCGTTTCTCCTTTATCTCATTCGACTGCGCAGACCCGTTCCACCAGGTAGGCGATCAGGCCATCGATGCCGGCTTTGCAACCTTCGTGCAGCACTTCGAAATGCGCCGATTCGCCGAGCGCGCGGGCTGCGAAAATTGCCGCAGCGACGAGCGCAACGCGGCGTACCGACGCGATACGTCGGCGGGCACCGACGCAGGCCGAGCCGTGATCCGCACGGACGGCGGCCGCCAAAAATTCCTTCAGAGTCATTTGTTGTTCACCTCTTATCCGGTCGCGCAGTACGCCCTCCAGACGCCTGCGCAACTTGCGATTACCTGAGCACCGATCCGCCCGCGACCGGTAGCTCGGGCGAGAGGTGATCAGGACAATGGGATGCCGTACAGCCTGCTGATGGGCGTACGCGGTTCGTCGTATTTCCAGCGCTGTACCCACCACTGGCGGCGTAGCGCTTTCGGGATCGTGCGCAATACGGAGCGATAGCTCATCGGCTTGCGCCTCGACGTGAACCGGTAGCAGGTCATGACAACGCTTCCTCGGCGGCTTCCTCGCCGACGCGCAGATCCAGTCCGTAAAACGTGAGCACTTCACGGATCAGCGCGACCGAGTGCTTGCCAATCCCGCGCAGTTTCATGAGGTCGTCGGGCCGCTTCGAACGGAGCTTTTCGAGCGTCGAGATTCCGCCCGCGCGCAGAGCGTTCGTCGTAGCGACCGGCAGGCACAACGCCTCGATGCTGACCGGGAGGTGCCTCGTGGTGCGCGCGTTCATGCCGGCACCGCCTTGCGCACAACGACCACCGCGCACCAGCTGCCGGATTCGAGGTCTTGCCTCGGGCCGAAAACCTCGGGGCAGTGCTCGATGGGCGTCGCGTTCTTCACGTCAAGCGCGGCCGAGCGCACATCCTCGCGATCTACACCGGTCACCGTCACGCGGCCGGCGCCGTGCTCGTCGGTATCATGCTCGATCAGGATTTTCATTCCGATTTTCCTCGCCTCGGGTTAAATGCCCGGCAAGGATGCGTCAGTGATTTTCTAATTGCAACGGCCGATTTTTGTCACGATTTTGTATTAACCGGCTATCCAGTTTGATTTCAAGTCTCGTCTCACTGACATTCTCAACTCTTATTCACGTTCATTCTCAACTCGCGCTTAGACCCGTCTGATCTGGAATTTAAGCAAACTTCGCCCCGAACTTCGTCCCAACTTCGCCCCGAACTTCATCCCAAACTTCGCCCCAACTTCGCCCCGAACTTCGTCCCTGAACCCCCAGGGTAGACACCTATGCGGTAGGCAGAACGGTGCATCAGGCGCGCAACGCTACGGAAATTTTTTTGTACGACGTAAAAGCCACTCAGGACGGGCCTCTCGCCGGAAACGCCCTGCACACGGGGCATTGCGGGGATTGTTTTCCGCTAATGGCCCGACTACGATGTGATTCACCAGTCAGCAGCAAAACCGGAGCGACGTCAGCGACATGGCACGAGTCTGGCAGCCGAAGATTCCTCAGGGGCACGCGGCCCTGCGCGAAGCAATCGACCTTTGCGGGTCGAAGGCTGAACTCGCCCGGCGCGTGGCCCGGTTTGTGCCGTGTACGGCATCCCGCATGGAGCAGTGGTTGCGGCTCGGGATGCCCGTGCCACCGGCGTTTGCGCCGTTCATTGCGCAGGCCGTAGACAACCGCGTGAGCGTGCTGCGGCTATGTCCCGAGTACGAACGCGGCTGGGCGCTTCTGAGCGAGCAGCTTCCCGCCATCGAACGAGAGAGACGAAAAAAGAAGGTTCCGGGAGTCTGAGACCGTTCGTAGCTCGTTTGTGCATCAACTGTCGATCCAGTCGAAAAAGCTTTTGAGTGGCCTTTAAGGGACCGGCTTAGGCTTATTGCGCGCATTCACCTCAAAAAAAATACCTCCGGGGGACTCACCGGAGGTATGAGGTTTTGTCTTTGGGATTAACCCATGACAAGTGGATGCACTGAAGATATCACGAGGTCGCCGTATTAAGGAAGCAGTTGGAGTTACGCGCCGCTTTACACGAGTTTCTAAAAAGGAACTGACAAGTGGATATCGAGACTTTGAGTGTTGATGAATTGCGGCAACTTAGCATTCACCCGCTCGCGGCGCACGTTCCGCCGAGCGGGTTCGTGAGCGTACGCGACGCGATCCTCAATCCGGTCGTGTTGCTCGACGGGATGCTCGTGGACGGTCGCGGCCGGGTGCGCGAGGCGATCCGTCTCGGTCTGCCATGTCCCGTGGTTCACATCGATCCGTTACGCGACGATCATCCGGCGCTGGTCATCGCCCGCGCGATGACGGCGCGCGTCCCGCAGCCCGATGTCCCGGTGCGCGCGGTGGTCTGCGCGCGTCTCGTCCGCGAGATCCTGCTGCGTCCCGAGTGGCTCGACCGCTACGACCAGGGAATTGCCGCGCGTCTGAAGAAGCGCAGGAACCTGGCCGGCCTGCTCGACGCCTGCGCGATCTCGCTCAGGACCTACGACCGCGCACACACGGTGCTGCGCGACACGAGGATCGAGGGCGCAGTCGTCGCCGGCCTGTTGCCGCTGAAAACCGCCGAGCGGCTGGTCATGGTCGCTGACGCTGATCGTCGCGCGCAGTTCGCCCGGATGGCTCCCGACAAACGCGAGCTTGCGATCGACCGCTACTTCGCGCGCGTGAGCAAGCGTCGCCACGTAGCGCAGCGCTCGTTCGATATTTGCACAATCAGCGCCCGCGAAGGCGGCCGCATCACCGGAGACGAATGATGAATCCCGAGAACGTGATCCGCCTCGAGATCGATACCGGGCGCGCGACGCTCGTGCTCGACGGCTACGTGCGCGCCTTGCGCGGGGCGCAGGGCGACGCGCTGCCGGTGCTTCAGGCCGAAGCCCAGCCGGCCGTCGACGCCGTGATGCGCGCGCGCAACCTGATGACGGTCCGCGCGTTGCCGTGCGAACGTGACTGAGGGCGACGATCATGCCACGCTCGCGCACCGTCAAGGGCGGCTTTTTTCGCTCACCCGATATCCAGCACACGCCGGTCGATTGCCGGCTGCTGTTCATCTCGCTGTGGACGCAGGCCGACCGCGAAGGACGCCTCGAAGATCTGCCGTGGAAAATCCGCGATGAGGCGTTCCCTTACGATCATGACATCACCGAACAGCACGTCGACCACCTGCTCGACATCCTCGATCGCCGCGACCTCATCACGCGTTACGTTGTCGATAGACAACCGCTTATCGTCATCACGAAGTGGAGCAAGCACCAGCATCCGCATCCCAAGGAAGCGGAGAGCGTCCTGCCCGCGTCACCCGCGTCGTCCGCAAACGCCCGCCAGTCAAGGGTGCAATTTCTAGGTGCGGGCGAGTGCGCATCCGGTAATGACCCGGTTCTCACCCAGGTGCGAACCGACCGGGCACGTACTTCTGATACTTCTATGTCTTCTGGTACTTCTGGTACTTCTAGTACTTCTGGTTCTTCTGTTCCTTCCGGTCCTTCCACGCTGCGCGCTCCCCATACCTCGTCGCCAGCTTCCAAGACCGTAACGCGCGAAAAAAAAACTTCGCGCGGCGAACGGTTGCCCGAAGGCTGGGTTTTGCCGCTCGCATGGGGGCAATGGGCCATGCGTGAATGCACGTTCTCGGACGCGCAGGTGCGCGAGATAGCTGCAGTGTTCGCGGACTTCTGGCACGCGGCCAGCGGCAGGAACGCCACGAAGCTGGACTGGTTCGCGACCTGGCGCAACTGGTGCCGCCGTGCTCGCGACGAGGGACGCCATCGCATGAATGGCCACAAGGAGACGATCCACGATCGCCGCCAGCGCACCGCCGAAGCGTTCGGTGTTGCGCCGGTCAAGCGCGACGACAACGTGTACGACCTGCCCCCCGAGGACTGCCATGTCGTCTCCGCAAAACGGTGAGACGCGCGGCTCGTGGCTCTGGCGCAAGATGCACGCGTGCTTCGGTTCGCGGTTCCTCGACATGTGGGCGTCGGTCGACCAGGCCGAGATGGAGCACGAATGGTCGCTCGCGCTGCGTGGCATTACGCGCGAGAACCTGCAACGTGGTGTCGCCGCGATGTATCAGCGCCGCACGCCGCCAACGCTTGGCGAATTCCTCGCACTGTGCGAGCCGGTGCCGCAGATGTATCGCCAGCACGTATTGCCCGCGCTCACCGATCAGACCCGCGCATCGCCCGATGTGGTCGAAGCGAACCTCGCCCGGATGCGCGAGATCCTCAAGCCGCTCACGCAGCCGAAGCAACCCGGCATCGCGTGGGCCTATCGCCTGCTCGCGCGCGCTGATGCAGGGGAGCCGATCACGCTGCATCAGATCGCGTTCGCGCAGGAGGCAATTGCGAACTGGAAGCGCTCGCACGGCCAACACGGCAACCGCGAGCCCGGCAGCGACGACGAGTGAGGCAGCAGACATGCGTATCGAGTTCACCGTGTACGGGCAGGCGGCGAGCAAGGCGAACAGTCGCCGGCTCGTGACGATCAATGACTCGCCGCGTTCGATTAAGTCGAAGGCCGCGCTGGCGTTCGAGCAGTCGATGCTGCGGCAGATTCCGCCGAAGGCGCGTCTGCGTCTCAAGGGGCCGGTGCGCGTCGCGATCCGCATCTGGTACGCGAGCGAGCGACCAGACCTCGACGAGTCGATCATCCTCGACTGTCTGCAGGACCGCTACAAGACGCGCAAGACTGCCGCAGGCGATGTGCGCGAACTCGTGCAGCGCGGTGTCGTGTGCAATGACCGCCAGTTCCGTCAGAAGGTGATTATCCACGGCATCGACCGCGCGAACCCGCGAGCGCACATCATCATCGAGCCACTCCAGGCGCAGCAGATCGAACTCGCGCTGCTCGACGCTACCGATCCATTCGAACTGGTCGACGTATGAACACGAACAATCGACTTACCCGTCAGACGCTCGCGCTGCGTGTGCATCTCGCGCACGATAACGAGCGGTTACGCGAAGCGCTGCGTCTGATCGTGGAGATGTGCGAGAACACGACGAGTGCGCTCACCCTCGATGATGTCGCGCGCGTCGCGCGTACGGCGCTCGTTCACGCGACGCCGGAAAACGAAGCACTGCGGCATCCCGACGAAGGAGTCAACGCGTTGACTAATGCGCCGGCTCGTTCGTCTCCTGGGCAGGTGTGATTGCTGGCTGCAATACCCGAAGCGAGGGCGGGGATTCTCTCGCAATCCTTAAGGAGTGGAAAATGAAGAAGGCGCTTATGGCAGTACTGGTGATGGCTGCGTTCGGCGTCGCCCATGCAGCGTCGGGCGGCGCAGGTGCGGCCGGATCGTCGTCGGGTGCCAACTCGGTCGCGGTGACTGGTGTTGTCGGCACCGGAGCCGCCGTTGAGGGCACCACCAACGCAACGACGGGCACCGCTACGGTCGTCACGGTTGCAGGCTCGGGCGGCGGCGGCTCGGCCGGCACGCAGACGACCGCGAGCACGACGAGCGCGGGCCTGTCGGTCGGTGCGACGTTCGGCGGCGGCTTCGGTCTGACGGGCGGTGCTGCCGGTTCGCAGGCCGGGTCGGGCGGCATCGGCGGCTTCGTGTTCCCGTAATCCGCTGAAGTGATCGGGGTGCCGTCCGCACGGGCGGCACTTCCGCCACGATCTTCAGGGGACACTCGATGAAACGCGCACTCATGGCGGTACTTGCGCTGGTTGCGGGTTCAACCTTCGCGCAGAGCAGCACCACGACCGTGATCAACGGAACCGGCATCAACTTCTCGGCGACGGCGCAGCAGGACGTCGGCGGGCAGACGGTAACGCTGACCATCGGCAGCGGAGCCGCACCTCGACTGACGAGCGCACCGTCGTCGTCGCCGGCCGGCGTAATGGCCTCGACGTTTTCCGCAGGCCTTTCTGTAGGCGCAATCCTCGGGGGCGGCTTCGGAAGCACGGGCGGGACGTCAGGGACGCAGGCCGGCGCGGGATCGCTGACCCTTCCGTAGAAAACACTCAGGACCGCTCCCTCGCGGGAGCGGGTTATCAGGCAGACATGGCGGGCGGAAAAATGAAAAACGTCTTGCTGTTATCCGTTCTCGCGCTGGCGTGCTGCAACGCTCACGCGCAATCGGCTACATCAACGAGCAGCGGCGCTGCGCAAGCGGGTGCCATTGCTATCGGCGGGGGCGCGTCAACCTCCAACGCGCTCGGCGGTGCGGGGGGCAACGGTCAGGGTGGCGCGGCGTCGAGTGCTGTCACCGTCAACATCGGCTCGACCGATCCGACATCGGGTGGCGATCCGGCGACGGCGAGCAACGCGCAGCAGGTGGCTTCGGGCGCTGGTTCGACGACGCAGGTGAAGGAAACGCTCAAGACCGTGGGCAACCCCGGCGCGGCCAGCTATGGCGTCTCGTTCTCGCAGTTCAACTGCGCGAATACCGCTGCCGTGGGGGCCGGCTGGTTGGGGGGAGTGTTCCAGCTGGGGGGCGGAGTGGAGAGCAGCCCGTGCAACGACCGGGCGAACGCTTCGGCACTGTTCCAGATCGCGGGGGCGCTTCAGACGACGAATGCAGCGCTTTCCTCCCAGCTCTATCACGCCGCGATTTTGTTGATTGGCAACAGCACGAAGGAAACCCGCGAGGCACTGGCGCAGGCCGGCGTAAGTGACTGGGTAAAGACGCCGCCGGTCGCGGCTGCAACGCTGCCCGACGGCGCGAGCGCTTATCCGGTTGCAACGCCGGATAGCGGGAGCCCGGCGACGTCGCATCACTAAAACTTTTTTCGCGGAGGCGACTGAAGCATGAGCGACGCCGAAATACACGACCTGCCGATCAGGGCGCGGCGCGACCTTGGGGACGAGCGCGTGCTCAAGGCGGTTCACACCGGGCAGTGCTGGCACGGCCACGGCTTTATCGTTGACGAGCAGTTGGCCGATGTTACGTGCGCGGCCTGCGGCGGGAAGCTCAACCCGTTGTGGGTGCTCGCGCAGCTTGCGAACCGGGAGAACCGCTTTCACGAACTGCACGCGCCGTATCAGGACGAACTCGCACGCCTCGCCGAGCGGCAGCGTACGAAGTGCGAGCGCTGCGGACAGATGACGAGGATCAGCCGATCATGAGCCACCGCTGCCGCTGGCCCGGTTGCGCGAGGATCGTGGGCGATGACCTCTGGGGGTGCAAGGCGCACTGGCGTTTGCTGCCGTCGGACCTGCGCGCGTGGATCGGTCGAGCGTACCGGCAGGGCATGGACTCCGACACGCATCCGAACGCGAGCTATCGCCGCGCGCATCGCGCCGCGCTCGGCTGGATTGGCGAGCACCGGTAAAGCGCGTCCATTACCCCTCGATTCGGCGCAGGGCGGCCCGATTCTTGCCCTGAAGGACCGAAGTCGACCCACTTCGGCCGCTCAGTCCAGCATGGCGCTAACGGCGGCTCCCGAGGTCAATTCGGTCACATCTCGTCCGGCCAACAGTAGGACCCCCTCAAAGTTCGACGATTTCGGTATCTATGGTTAGCGCAAGCCACGCTATCACGACTGGCGGCGGCGAATTTTGCTACCTTGCCGTTCGCTTCTATATGCCTCAACGCAGCGCAATCTCGACGTTTCAGCAAGGACGGTATCCGTAAGCAACCGCTGAACAACGCTAATTGATTCATTCTCACAAGTTAGAGCAAACAGTCGCATCGTTCGTCGTTCCCTGTACGGGAAATTGGCCGTGCTCACCCGATTCTCTCGGATTCGTAACGGGAACCGCCGCCTTCAACCTTCAACTACGCGTGGGACATTGCCGCCATTTTGGCGGGGAATCGTAAGCTGAGTGATCTTTAATAAAACCAGTTCGAAGTTTGGCGG
Organism: Paraburkholderia sp. 35.1; assembly: GCF_050436525.1. NCBI lineage: Bacteria > Pseudomonadati > Pseudomonadota > Betaproteobacteria > Burkholderiales > Burkholderiaceae > Paraburkholderia > Paraburkholderia sp. 35.1. The sequence continues at coordinate 3,209,451 of NZ_JBNDMJ010000003.1, forward strand.
GTGCGTTGGCAAACCACTGCCGCTCAGATAAGTACGTCGGAACGTTACTCGAGATTCTGTTCGCGCATGCCGGGTTGGCGCTCATGCCGATCTTCGATTACCGGTCGTAAGCCGTAAGTCGTCGTGTGGTCAGGGACGTAAGACGTGGTTGCAGGAGGTGTCATAATGCGAACCATCATCAGTGTCCGGTCAACGTGGTTTAAGGAATTTCTCGCGCAAACAACGCTCGCCATGTTGGCAATCGTAACTGTCCCGCCTCCTTCCGCGGCCCAGGCTATTCTCAACAATCCACCTCCTCCTACAACACCCAGGTCGCAAATACTCCCCCAAAAGGTGCAGCCACCTGTGCGGCCGCGTGACGCCTGGCGTCAGATGATGGAGCGAACTCCTGCCCCCAAAGGCGGGTGCTATGTCGCAACATATCCTGATACAAGTTGGCGTTCGGTTCCATGTTCCACCACGGCTCCTCAGGTCCCTCACCCTATGCCTTTGACGCCCGTGGGAGCAGGGATTGGTTTTCTCGCCAGTGAGGTATTTGGACCGATATCGTCAGCGCATGGGTCTTTTTACAGTGTGACCGGCGCGACTGGGATCACGAGCGTATTTAGCGATCCCAGCAGTACGTCGGCGGGCACATTTTCCTTGCAACTCAACGCGAACACTTTCCCGACAACCCTTTGTCCAGCCACCGCAGAAAATTGCCATGCAGGCGAGCAATTTATCTACGACAACAATGGCAAAAACAGCTCCGTGTACATTCAGTATTGGCTGCTTGCCTATCCCGACTCTAAATGCCCGATCCCAGCAACAATTCCGGACGTCTCGCATAAGTGGCAATGGTACGGGGGATCTGCGGGAGCGAATGGTTGCTATATCAATGGCCATATGACGCCGGTCCCGAACCAATCGATTTCCCAACTGGCTGCGCTTAGCCTTTCCGGATTTAACAGCTCGACGCAACAATTCGCCGTGCTGGAAACGGAGCTTGGCGCTCAGGATCTTTACGGCGCTCCCGACGACGGAGATCTGCTCGGGCTTGGCTCAAACTGGAGCGTAGTGGAGTTTAACGTGTTTGGTTTGAGCAACGGAGCGCTGGCACAATTGAGCGGCGGTACGACGATTGTTACGCAAATCGACGTGAACGTTGGGAATTGGGCTGCAGCGCCGGTGACCTGCGATCCGGCGGGCATTACTGGAGAGAAGAACAGTTTGACGCTTGTTCCGCCGTGTTGTGTTGTTCAGTTCGGGCCGGCAGGTCCCGGAACCGAAGCCGTGAATCGCATACTGTTCACCGAAAGTAACGCGCCCGGCGCAACTTCGGTATGCGCTTGTCCGACGTCCACTTCGTGGGATCCGAGCCAGGAAGCGTGCACGTCGCCACCGGTTGGTACTAACCGCTGCTTCTCTGGATTGGGTTCCGATGAAATCTGGTGCCCACGGCTAAATCGCTGTTTAACTCAATCGGAATACAAGGCTGAATGCCTGTTCCAAAAGCCCACTCCGCCATGAGGGAGGTCGGGCTTCGCTGCGGGACAACAGCTTTCCCCGCATTTACCACTGTTTGAGCAAGGTTGCCGTGCCTCAGCGGCCGAGTGACTACTTTTGTTCGAGCCGCGAAAAGTTGGACGACAGCTATTTGCGTCGACCAGCCGTTCTAGTGGCGGCGTTGCCCGACGGTCCAGCGGCAATAGTTGGCCGGAAGCAGGCACGGGGTGAACGACGCGGCCCGACCGGGCCTCGAAACAACGGGCATTTGTAATTCCTTGACAGATGGCTGATCACCATAAAATTTGACAATCGACAGAAGATGCCTATTATGGCCATTAATCAGGACGCTCCCTCGTTGCGACCTGATTCCGAACAGCCCGCGCAACGCGGGCTTTTTCATTTCGACCTCCTCCCGGAAAACTTCACCATGCGCGACTTCTACGCGGGCACCGCTGCGGCCCTGCGGGATGCGCTACGTCACGCTGTCGAGCGTGGCGGGGCGTGCTCGCTTGGCGTTCTGCATCAGGGCGTGCCGGGTGCCGCTACCCTGAGCGGCGACGCGGCGACCGCACAGGCCGGCCGCATCCGCCGGCAACTCGACCGGCTTTCACCGGTCCCGCGCGCGCTGATCATCGTCGCGTACGCGCCGCGCGATATCGTCTGCGCCTGTCGCGCGCCGTGCTGCTCCGGTCGATATCCGAATCCCGAGTGGCGCGAAGCGCTCGAACAGGTCGTCGCACATACCTCGCCGTTGCTCGCCGGTCACGTGCCGAACATCCGGTTGCGTACGGCGATCGTGACGAACCTGCTCACGCGGACCCACGAGACCGCCGTCAGCCTCGCGCAGCGCTGCGGCGTTCATCGCAACACCGTCGCGGAGCACACGACGATCCTCGAAACCGCGCTGATGGGCAACCGGCAGCACGCGGGCGAACTCGACGCGGCGTTCACACGCATCGACACGCTACTGCGTGACGCCGCTATCGTCACCGAGCCCGAGCAATCGGCCGCTCACGCCGCGTAAGACCTTCCGCCGCCATGCCATCTTCAACGCAACGCGCCGCCAGCCGCGAGCCCGCCTGGCCCGCCGACGCCGTCGAACGCTGGCCGCTTGAGCGCATCCACGAGTCGCCGCGCAATCCGCGCACACACTCCGAGGAGCAGATCGCGCAGGTCGCCGATTCCATGCGCGAGTTCGGATGGACCATGCCGGTACTCGTCGATGAGACAGGCGAACTGATCGCTGGTCACGGCCGCGTACGCGCCGCGCGCCTGCTCGGCTTTACCGACGCGCCGGTCATGATCGCGCGCGGCTGGTCCGAGACCCAGATCCGCGCATACCGGATCGCGGACAACAAGCTCGCGCTGAACGCCGGCTGGGACGAGGAACTGCTGCGCATCGAGTTCGGCGCACTGAGCGAGGTCGGCTTCGATCTTTCGCTGACCGGCTTTGACAGCCGCGAACTGGACGATCTGCTGGGACCCGACGGCGACGCAGAAGGCGCAGACGATGACGATGCGCCGGCCTGCCCGGAGTTGCCGGTCAGCGTGCCTGGCGATGTCTGGGTGTGCGGCCCTCACCGCGTGATGTGTGGCGACGCACTCAACGGCGCGCAGATGGCGAAGCTCATGGACGGCGAGCCGGCAACGCTGGTCGTGACCGATCCGCCATACAACGTCGCCTACGAGGGCAAGACGAGCGAGCGCCTGACGATCGTCAACGATGCCATGTCCGAGAAGGCGTTCCGTGCGTTCCTGCTCGCCGCGTTCGAAAACATGATGGCCCACTGCATTGCCGGCGCACCGGCCTACGTTTTCCATGCGGACACGCAGGGCGCGAATTTCCGGCGCGCGTTCACTGAAGCGGGCTGGTATCTCGCGCAGTGCGCCGTATGGGTGAAGCCGGTGTTCGTGATGGGACGCCAGGACTATCACTGGCAGCACGAGCCGGTGCTCTATGGCTGGAAGCCGGGCGCGGCACATCGCTGGTACGCCGACCGGAGCCAGTCGACGACATGGGCATTCGACCGTCCTTCGCGCAGCGAGGTGCATCCGACGATGAAGCCGGTCGCGCTGCTGGAGTACCTGCTGACGAACAGCAGCCAGCGTGGCGACGTAGTGCTCGACGCGTTCGGCGGGTCAGGCTCGACCCTGATCGCGTGTGCGCGCATGAAACGCGCGGCGCGGTTGATGGAACTCGATCCGCGCTACTGCGACGTGATCGTACGGCGGTGGCAGGAGTTCAGCGGAGAGCGCGCGATCCGCGAGGCGGATGGCGCGTCATTTGATTCGCCGGTGGAAGCCGGCGTCGGGCGTCAGGCGGCGACCTTGTAGATGCGCTTGCCGTCGACGCGCACGCTCTCAATGGTCAGGCCCAGCTTCTTCTTCGCGGTGCCGCTGATGAAGCCGCGCACCGTGTGGGCCTGCCAGCTGGTCGCGGCCATGATGTCCTCCAGGGATGCGCCTCCGGGTGCCTGCATCATCGCGACCACGCGGGCCTGCGCGCTGTCCTCGCGCGGTGCGCGCGTCGCTGCCGGCGCGGCTGCAGGTGCCTTGCGACCGGCCTTGGTGGCGGGCTTGGTTGCCACCGTGCTGGCCTTCACCGGGGCCTTCGCGCCGGTAGCGCGAGCGGCCTTCGCCGGGGCCGCCGTGGGGGCTTTTGTGGCCTTCTTCGCGGCCGTCTTGGCGGCGGCCTTCGGCGCTGCCTTGGAGGTGGTCTTCTTCGCTGCCGTGGTGGTGGTTTTCGTTGCCATGTTTGCTGCTCCTTTGCTTCGGTTGGTTTGCTTGCTTCGATCGGTTGGTTGCGCGTCGGGCGCGTTATTCGTTGGCGATGTTGTCGCAGTTGATGACGAATCCGGTGAGGTAAGGCAGGCCACGCGGGATGCCGTACTGGCGCTGGTATGCGCGCCGATCTTCCAGCCCATCCACTTCTGCGTGGCGGCTTCGATCGCGGCGGCGAGTTCCAGCCCGCTGTGCATCGCGTTGTGGACGTCGTCCGCGAAGTGGCGTCCCGGCACCGCGTCGAGGAAGGCTCGCACCGCCTCGGCCGATTCGCCGGTGGCCTTCGAGACCGCCTCGATTGCCAGCGGCCAGGCGGCCTGCGCGTATTGCTCCATCGTGCCGAAAAAGCCCCAGCTCTCGTTGCGGGTGGCGGGGATCGGGGCGTTCGTCGCTGCGTTCATTTGCGTGGCTCCGTATTGCGTTGGGGTGACGTGATTAACGCTCTGGTCGCAGACGAAATCCAGTTGTTTCCGCATCTTTATTGCAGGTACAAACCCCGACGTCTGATCGTAAGCAACTCGAACGATTGACAAACGAAAGACGCCGTTTCCATGCTTGATATTTCGGTCAGGCCGAATGTTGCCGACGTTGCGCGCGAGCTATCGACGCTCGCCTATAAACAGGTTCCGTTCGCGACGGCACGCACGGTGACCTCGCTGGCGAAGCTCGCCGCCGACGCCGAGAAGAGGGCGATGCCGCAGGTGTTCGATTCGCCGACGCCGTTCACCGTCAACTCGGTCGCGGTGCAGAGCGCGAAGAAGGCGATGCCTGTCGCTCGGGTCTATATCCGCGACATCGCGGCGCAATACCTCGCGCCGTATGAGTACGGCGGCACGCAGTTTCTCGGCAGGAAGCCGGGCGATCTCGTGCCGGTGAACGCCGCCGCGAACCAGTACGGCAACCTGCCGCGCAATGCGATCCGGCGTTACATGGGCCGCAGCGACGTGTTCCTCGGCACGGTGAAAACGAAACGCGGTGACACCTACGGACTGTGGCAGCGACCCACCGTGCAGTCGGCCAAGGGTGCGAAGCGCGCGAAAGGCGCGAAGCTCGCCAATACGACCGGACGCATGAAGCTGCTGGTCGCCTTCCATGATCCGGTCGAGACGAAGCAGCGCCTGAACTTCGGCGACCACGCGCTCGCGATCGTCTCGGCGAACTTCGATCAGGTGTTCAGCGCGGAGATGGACCGCGCGCTTGCCACCGCGAGATGAATCGCACTGCTGCCTTTCTTGTGGAGGGACGCCATGCTCACGCTGTCAACGGTTCTGCTGGTAGTCGCGCTTGTGCTGTTCGTGCTCGCGGCGATCTCGGTGCCGGTGCCGCGCATCAACCTCGTCGGCGCGGGCCTCGCCTTCTGGGTGCTCGCGCAGCTGCTCGGGCAATTCCTGTCGAAGTGACGGCGGTGAACGGTTCGGTCGAAGGCCACAGCAGGCCGCACAGGGCGCCGGTGCGCGCGCAGGCCTCACCGCCCCAGCCGCGAGGCGGGAGGCCCTCTGGAGGCGGCGTGACGTGCCCGGAAGGCCGGGCCGCATGGGTCCTCCCTGCCCACTTCCGAAACCGTGGGAATTGCGCACCCCGATCTCTCTCTAGCTACGCACCCCAAAAGGTCTAAGCGTTTGCGTCATGGCTGACAAGGACACCATCTCCATCAAGGAGTTCGCGCGCCGCGAGGGCGTGTCGGACACGCTTGTGCATTTTGCGCTGCGCGACGGACGGCTCACGCGCGCGTCGGACGGACGCATGGACCCGACGCTCGTGGGCTCGCAATGGCGGGCAAGCGACGACGCACGCGCGGGCCTGCGCACGAGCGAGGGCGGCGGCAAGGGCGTCCCCTATGGCGAAGCGTTGCGCCTGAAGGAGAACTGGTTAGCGCTGCTGCGCCGGCTCGAATACGAAGAAAAGTCCCGTTCGCTTGTCGACATCACCACCGCGCAGAACGTCGTCTTCGACCTGTTCCGCGAGCAGCGTGATGCCTGGCTCGCGTGGCCTGCGAAGGTCGCACCATTTCTCGCGGTCGAGTTCGGCATCACCGACATCGAACGGCTGACCGCCTCGCTCACTGCCCATGTCCACAATCAGCTTGCCGATCTCGGAGAACCCGAGATCCGTTTCGAAGCAGGCACAGCGTGATCTGATCGCGCAGGCGGCTCGCCGGGGCTGGACCCCGCCGCCGAGACTGTCGCTGCCAGAGTGGGCCGACCGCTATCGCAAGCTCGCGCGCTCTGCTGGCAGTCTGACGGGGGCATGGCATACCTCGACGGTCGAGATCGCGCGAGGGCCGATGCTCGCGGTGACGGAGCCGGGTGTGCACGTGATCACGGCGATGGTCTGCACGCAGCTGCTCAAGACCGCGCTGCTGGAGAACATCTTCGGGTATCACGCGCATCTCGATCCGTGCCCGCTGCTGCTGCTTCAGCCGAAGGACGAAGCGGCCGAGCAGTTCAGCAAGGAGCGCCTGACGCCGCTCATTCGTGCGACGCCGGTGCTGCGCGATCTGGTTGGGCCGGCGCGCATGCGCAACGGTGATGACACGCTCGGCTACAAGGCATTTCCGGGCGGCTTCATAGCGCTTGCCGGCGCGGGCAGTCCAGACAACCTCGCGCGTCGGCCGGTGCGCATCGTGCTCGCCGACGAGATCGACAAGTACCCGGTCACGCGCGAGGGCGATCCGATCACGCTTGCCGAGGAACGCACGGCGACGTTCGCGACCTGGCTGAGTGTGCGGGCCTGCTCGCCGACGATCGCCGAGGAAAGCCGGATCGAGGACAGCTACGAGGCGTCGGATCAGCGTCGCGCGTCGCTGGCGTGTCCGCATTGCGGGCACCGGCTGTTTCCCGATTTTTTCAAACACGTCGAATGGGACAAGACACGGGACGAGACCGGCAACATCACGGCGCACGAAACGGATACGGCGCGCATCTTCTGCGAGGCGTGTGGCGCCAGCTGGTCGGAGGCCGATCGCCTCAACGCATTGCACAGCGCGCGCTGGCATCAGACGAAGCCCTTCAACTGCTGCGGCGCGCGCCATGTCCCACTCGATGCCTATGAAAAGGCCTGGCGCGAAACAGACGGCGGGCCGGCCGTCGCTGCCGTCTGGCAGTGGTGGCACGACGCGCAGGCTGGTCGTTACGCCGTCTATCGCGCGAAATGCCCGACCTGTGGACAGCCGGGCATCGAGAACACGCACGCCGGGTTTCAGGCATCAAAACTCTACAGTCCGTGGACACGCGACCGGCCACCCGCAGTCGCGAAGAAATGGATAGATGCGCAGGGCGACGAGGAAAAGCTGCAGGCCTGGTGGAACACGCAGATGGGGCTCCCGTACCGTGCACATACTGGCAGGCGCGTGCAGGCGGAAACGCTCGTCGCGCGCGGCGAGACATGGGCTGCCGAGGTTCCCGACGGCGTCGCGGTGATCACGATCGGCATCGACGTGCAGGACTACCGCGTCGAGTGCGAGACCGTGGGCTGGGGACGCAACGAGGAAAGCTGGTCGATCGACTACGAGATCTTCGAGGGCGAGTTCGCCGACGCGCCGATACAGGATCTGGTCGACGAGTACCTGCTGCGGATGTGGAAGCGCGCCGACGGTCGGCCGTTCGAGGTGATGGCGGCCTGCATCGACTCGGGCGGTCACCACACGCAGGCGGTCTATGAGTTCTGCAAGGCGCGACTCGGCCGGCGCGTGTGGGCGATCAAGGGTGAGTCGGCGCGCGGTGGCGAGCGCAATCCGGTCTGGCCGCCGAAGCGACCCTCGCCGCGTTCGAAGAAGACGTTCCGCCCGATCATCCTCGGCGTCAACGCAGCGAAGGACACCATCCGCGCCCGGCTGCTCCTGATGGAGCACGGACCGGGCTATATGCACTTTCCGGCCAACCGCGACATCGGCTACTACGCGCAGCTCACCGCCGAGCGCCTCGTGGTGCGCGAAGCGGGCGGCAAGCGCTTTCGGGTCTGGGAGCTACCGGGCGGTCGGGCCAATGAAGCACTCGACTGTCGCGTGTACGCCTACGGGGCCTTGTGTGGACTGCTTTATTTCGGCCTGAAGCTGAACCAGCGCGCCGACAGCGTGGGCGCAACGACGACCACGCTCGGCGCGCCAGAGCGTCAACCAGCAGCGCAGGGCGTGCCGCCTGCGGCGCGCGCTGCGATTACCCGATCCATTGTCAACCGGCTCGCATAGATCATGGCTAATTGCGGATGTACCAGCATTCTCGACGGCCTCGACGCGTCCGCGCTGCAGGCGCAGCTCGCCGACATGCAGCAGGCGTATCTGCTGCTCGTGAGCGGTGGCAAGGTGCAGTCTGCGTCGTACACGCAGGCCGATGGCTCGCGGTCGGTCTCCTATACGCTCGCGAACATCGCGGATCTCGTGCAGGCGATCAAGCTTGTGCAGAAGCAGCTCGCCTCGCTTAACGGCTACTGCTGCAACATCCGCCCGCCGATCACGCCGTTCTTCTAGGGACACGCATCATGGGCCTGATCGTCGACTCACGCGGGCATCCGCTGGAGCAGCCTGCGCAGGCCGCCGCTGGTGATCAGGCGGGCGGCACGCTTGCGCCGCGCGGACGGCAGCGCGCGCAGAACGGCATGGGCGGCAACTATGCGTCCGGTTCGCAACTCGGGTTAGCGCCGTATTACTTCCCGTACGACGCCGCGAACTGGATGAGTCAGGAGTTCGGGAACTGGCTGCCGTGGATACGCTCGCCCGACTCGGAGATCAATCTCTTTCGCGACCGCATGGTCGCGCGCGCTCGCGACCTCGCGCGCAACGATGGCTGGATCAACGGCGCGGTCAACCGCATCCTCGACAACACCGTCGGGACGAATCTGAAGCTATCGGCGAGTCCCGACTACCGCGCGCTCGCGCTGAAGACCGGAATCACCGCGTTCGACGCAACATGGGCCGATGAATTCAGGCGTACCGCCGAGGCGCTGTGGCGCGGCTTCGCAGAGAACATCGACCACTACAACGACGTGGCGCGCGAACTGACGGTGGGCCAGCAGTTTCGCCTCGCGATGCGGCACAAGCTGATCGACGGCGAGGGGCTGGGCGTCAACTACTGGTTACCGGAGCAGCGCGGCTACGGCGCAGCGGACTACGCGACCTCGCTGCTGCTGGTCGATCCCGACCGGCTCTCGAATCCCTACCAGATGATCGACTCGCGCAACATGCGCGGCGGCGTCGAGATCGATGACAACGGCGCGCCCGTTGCCTACCACATCCGCGAGGCCGAGCAGAACGACTGGTATCTCGCGATCGAGGCGAACACATGGGAGCGCATCGAGCGCTATGACGATGATGGCTGGCTGCGCGTGATCCACGACTTCGATCGCGACCGCGCCGGCCAGCATCGCGGCATCGGCGTGTTCACGCCGGTGCTCTCGCACGCCAAGATGCTGGCTCGCTACTACGGCGTCGAGCTTCAGGCCGCGACCGTCGCCTCGATCTTCGGCACCTATGTGACGAGCCCCTACGATCCGGCGCTCGTGCAGGACGCGCTCGGTGCCGGCGAAGGTGACGAACTGCCGTTGTACCAGTCGCTGCGCGCCGAGTGGGCGAACGAGCGGCCCGCGTATCTGAACGGCGTGCGCATCGCCACGCTTGCACCGGGCGAGTCGCTGCAGAGCGTGCAGGCGGGACATCCGAACGGCAACTTCGAGATGTTCGCGCACGAGATGCAGCGCGTGATCGCCGCCGCGCTCGGTCTGTCGGCCGAGCAGATCACGCAGGACTGGAGCAAGACGAACTACAGCAGCGCACGCGCGGCATTGCTCGAAGCATGGAAAACGCTGCAGCGTCGGCGCGACGAGTTCTGCCTGAATTTCGCCACGCCGTTCTACGCGACGTGGTTGTGGGAAGCATTCGAGTTGGGCGAACTGCCGCTGCCGGCCGGCGCACCCCCGTTCGCGGAAATGCGCTCGGCTTACTCGCGCTGCTCGTGGATGGGTGTGGCTCGCGGCTGGATCGATCCGACGAAGGAGAAGGCCGGCGCGGTCATGGGGATGGACGCCGCACTCTCGACGCTCAAGCGCGAGTGCGCCGAGCAGGGCCTCGACTACGAGGAAGTGCTGCACCAGCGCGCGATGGAAATCAAGCTCATGAACGAACTGGGCCTGCCGCTGCCCGACTGGGCGGGCGACGTCGCGGTCGCAGAAATCAGCCGCAGCGCGGACGCCGCTGTGCCGCAGCCGCAGTGATTTTCAAAGCGGGAGTTGTTGATCTATGAAGGAAAAAGCCTTTCGCGCAGCTCTTCGCAAGAGCCATCAAGGCCCGGAAAAAGAGAGCCCGCCGTAATCCCCATTAATGCGAGTTCTTCCATCACTTTTTTTCGTTCGTGTGCAGGAATGTCTATCGCAAACAAATAGCGCTTGTTTGCTCTTTGTTCGAACCCTGCGATGTACGTCTCAACGTCGTCCACGTTTGTGAGGCCTGAGAGTGCCTGCTGCGGAATCAATCTCTCGTTTTCTACCGCGAGAAATTCAAGCAGCGAGAAGTGCGGTGGCATTGCAGCGGTGAACGTTATTTGCGGCGCATCCGACCTCCACTGCTCCTGATCAAAGAGGAAGATGCGCACACTGGGAGTACCGCGCTTTTCCGAATCGGAAACGCTCAGTTTCCTAAACGCAAAAAACGCGGCGACATAGGGCGAATACGTCCAATCAATGAGGGGAGTCGGAAAGCCATGATGCTGCGCCAAGTGGAGAAAAGCACCATTCTGGTCGGGAATTGCGCGGTCGAACAGGTGACGCGTGCGTGCGCTTAAATTCCGGTGAAGCAGTGGCAAGTCGGTCCAGGTGTACTTGACAAGATCTCTCCGGCCCGTTCTATGGAAATGCGACCGAAGCCTCCATGCTTTATTTTGCTGACCTCTGAATACGAATTTTCGCAAAGGCAGAGTCGCAACGTGCTTCTTGAACTGGTCCCAAGTCATTCGTCTGGACGGTAGATCGGAGGCTCGGCCTGCCGCTGCATCGATCCGCCTCAATGTCGCGCGCCCAGCCCTGTTGATATCCGAGTGCCAGTGAATCACCAATTGATCGTCGTTCAAGTTTATTTCGGCCTGCGCAAACTTTGCCAATTGGATATCACGAAATTGCTGGCGGCTCTGTTCCCATGAAAGCAGGCTTCCGTTGTACGGATTCACTGCGTTCAGCAGAAGGGATACATAAAGGCGAGGTGCCGTGCCGAAGGTAGATTGAATCTGTCCAACGATCACAGGGCCGTTTAGTCCTTGTCTAGGAAAGAGCACGGCACTGCCCACCGTATCGCCTTGAAAGTCTTCTGCGTCGATAGTTACGGTGCCTGCCCATTCAGTAGCCTCAAAGTCGCCTTTCCATTGGCCATGCATGATGACTAACTCCCTTGGAATTGAATGCTGTCACGGACGCGGCGAGATTATAGACCGCCGTGCGCTATGTCGATCTCAACCAAGCCACGGTTCGTGTAATGCTTCCTGACTATCCACATCTGGCGACACGCCTATTCAACGTGCCGCTCGCGATCACGCCGGGCAAGGTCGAGATCGTGATGGCGGCGCTCGCGGACCGCTTTGGCCTCGCGCGCCTGTTTCGCGCCGACGGCGAAATGCTGCTGCTCGATGGTGGCGATTTCGACATGGGCGAGCCGATCGATGAGCGCCCTTATCGCGTGATCGAGGGCATTGCGATCGTGCCGGTGCAGGGCACGCTCGTCCAGAAGCTCGGCACGCTACGCCCGTACTCGGGCATGACCGGCTATGACGGCATCCGCGCGAACCTGAGCATGGCGCTCGCTGACGAGACGGTGCGTGCCATCGTGCTCGACATCGACTCGCCCGGTGGCGAGGTCGCCGGCTGCTTCGATCTGTCCGACGCGATCTGGCGCGCGCGCGGCACCAAGCCGCTGTGGGCAATCCTCAGTGAGTGCGCGTTCTCGGCCGCCTATGCGCTCGCGAGCGCGTGCGACACGGTCACGGTCCCGCGTACCGGTGGCACGGGCAGCGTCGGCGTGATCGTCGCGCACGTGGACTTCTCGCAGGCGCTCGCGAAGGAAGGCATCACGGTCACGCTCATTACCTCGGGCGCACGCAAGGCAGACGGCACTCCGTATCAACCGCTCTCGGACGACGCACGCGCGGCGATCCAGTCGGACGTCGATGAGGTTGCCGAACTGTTCTTTGCGACCGTCGCGCGCAACCGCGGAATTGCTGTGGCGAGGCTGCGAGCGGCTCAGGGCGCGACGTTTCTCGGATCGGCGGGTGTGGATATGGGTTTTGCCGACGCTGTGCAATCCCCGGATGAGGCGCTTTATGCGCTCTGGTCAACGTTGCAGGAACAGACGGGAGGTTCGAAATGGGCATCGCAATGAAGGGCGTGCAGCAGCGCATGCAAAGGGCGCTGTCCTTTGCGCATCTGTCGGCTGTGAGTTCGCGGGCGCGTGCGCAGGATGACGACGACAGGAAGGACGACAAGGACGACAGCGCTCGCGCTGAAGATGACGACGACAAGGAGCCGGCCGAGCGCGACCGCGAGGACGTGAACAGCCGCAAGGGAAAGCGCGCGCGCGCCCAGGACGACGACAAGGATCGCGAGGACGATGACGGCCGCGAGGACGCGCGCGCGGAAAGTGGCGACGACGGTGATGACGACGCCGATCCCGATGATGACAGCGGCAAGGGCAAGCGCGGCAAGGCGAAAAGCGCCCGAGCCCAGGGCGAGGATGAAGAAGCGCAGGACGATGAGGACGACGATGACGAAGGCGAGATGCGCGGCACGTCAACCGCCGCTCGCGCACGCCGTCGCGAACAGGCGCGGTGCGCGGCGATCTTCGCCTCAAAGGCTGCGGCGCGCAACACAGTGCTGGCTGCGCATCTCGCATTCAAGACGCGCCTCCCACGCAACGAGGCAATCGCAATGCTGGAGGCCGCGCCGGTGCCGAATGCGCCGTCCGATCGCGCCGCGCGCAATCCACGCGTCGGTCCGGGAGGCACGCCCGAGCGCAACAGCCAACAGGCCATCGCGGCGGGCTGGGACCGTGCATTCGGCAAGGCCAATCCGCAGGCGCGCTCGCGCTGAAGCGTTCTCATCCTTTCATCCGTGGGAGACACAACATGAGCACTCCGACTGTTCTCTCTGAGCAGTGGCATGACGGCGGGTTCGTCGTATCCGAAGCGAACGGGCACCGCTCGCGCGATCAGGTCACGCTCTCGGGCGGCACCAAGGTCTACGCCGGCACGGTGCTCGGGCACCTGACGGCCTCGGGGGACTACGTGCCGCTCAATCCGGGCGGTGCCGGTGATGGTTCGGAAACAGCAGCCGGCATCCTCTGGGGCACGAAGGACGCGACGGTTGGACCCGTATCGGCGACAGCAATCACGCGCGACGCCGAAGTCAACGCGTCCGAACTGATCTGGCCGAGCGGCGCGACGCCGTCGCAGATCGCGACCGCGACGGCCCAGCTCGCTTCGGTCGGCATCATCCTGCGCTAAACCACCTCGCGCCCCAGCGCGAATCCCGCTCTTTCCAGTTCGAACGAAGGCCGCTCCCGCGTCGCGGGGCGGTCTTTTTTTTCGGGGAGTCCTGTCATGGCTGGCGAAATTCTTGACGTATTCCACCAGGACCCGTTCACGGCAATCGCCCTGACGGATGCCGTTCAACGCAATCCGTTCCAGCCTGTGGGACTTGGCGCGCTGAATGTCTTTGAGCCGAATCCGATCCGCACCAAGGCGCTCGCCGTCGAGGAGCGCACCGGTAAGCTCGTCCTGATTCCGTTCTCGGAGCGCGGCGCAGAAGGCACGCAGCGTACGACCGAGAAGCGCGATATGCGCTACTTCAACGTGCCGCGCCTCATGCACGACGACACGGTGTATGCCGAGGAAGTCCAGGGCATCCGCGAATTCGGCACGGAGTCGGTGCTGATGCAGATCGAGACCGAGGTCGCGCGCCGGCTCTCGGGACCGACAGGGCTGCTCGCCTCTGTCGAATACACGAAGGAGTTCCTGCGTCTTGCGGCCCTGCAGGGCCTCGTGCTCGATCCGAAAGACGGCAGCGTGAAATACAACTGGTTTAACGAGTTTGGCATCACGCAGGCACCGGTAACGCCGTTCGATCTGAGCGCGCAGACACCGAACTCGCTGCGTCCGATCTGCAACGGCATCGTGCGGACGATGGCCCGCAAGGCGCAGGGGGCGTTCACCGCGACCACGCGCGTCTATGGCATGTGCGGCGATGCGTTCTACGACGCGTTCGTCAACCATGTCGATGTGATCCGCACGTTCGTTAACTGGTCCGATGCGCGCGCGCTGCGCGACAACTCGCAGGGCGCGGCGTTCGACTCGTTCGATTTCGCCGGCATTACGTGGTTCAACTATCGTGGCTCGGACGATAACGCCACGATCAAGGTGCCCGACAACGATGTGCTGTTTTTCCCGGTCGGCGCGCCTGGCATTTTCCGCGAGGCAACCGCGCCGGGCGAGACCGTCGATTGGGTGAACACGCCCGGAAAGCCGGTGTACGTGCTGCCGATCTTCGATGTGCTACGGCGTATGTGGTGGAAGATGGAAACGTACGCCTATCCGCTGTTCATCTGCACGCGGCCGGAAGTGTTGCTGTCGGGCACCGCACTCGCGTCGGCCGCAGCTGCTGCCGAAGCACGCGAGAAGGCGCGCAAGGCACGCGACGAGGTTGATGCCGAAGCAGCGAAGGAAGCGGCCAGCAACAGAAGCGGCAGCAGCGCTCATACCGGCAGCAAGGGCAAGTCGTGATCGACTGGGATTCGGTCCTGCTCGCGCCGGTCGAGGGCGTGTTCGGTCAGGCGGCGAACCACACCACCGCCGACGGCACCACCACCACGCCGCTCAATGGCGTGTTCGATGAAGCCGTGACCGATATCGACGTGATCGACGGCGTGCCGGTCACGAGCAAGCGTCCCTGCTTCGGCTTTCGCGTGGTGCAGCTTGCGATGGCCGCCGTGCAGGGTGACACGCTGCTCGTGTTCGCGGCGTCACCCGCGCCGCTCGTCGACACGACCTTCGTCATCCGCGAGGTCCGCGTCGACGGTCACGGCTGGTGCTTCCTGCTGCTGAACAACGCGGACTGAGGCCATGCGCCGCGATCTCACGCCCGTTGCACTGCCGATGCTCGGCCGCCGCCAGCTGCGTCTGGCCGCCATCGGTGCGCTCGCCAATGCTGCGCTGACCGACCGGGGCACGCCCGTCACGATCCAGTCGCCGGGTGACTGGTCGCTGCCCGATGGGATTCTGCCGGTCATCGTCGTTCGCACCTCGGGTGAGACAAAGAACTCGGTCAACCGGGGCATGCCGGAATTCACCACCGGCTGCACGCTTGAGGTCAAGGCCGCTGTTCTCGCCACGACCGCGAGCGCAGCGCAGGACGCGATTGAAGCGCTCTGGTACAGCGTCGAGCAGGCGCTGTTCACGGACTGGTCGCTCGTGCGGATCGTCCAGCAGTTCGCGAGCGTGGACACCGCGCTTGAGATCCGCGCCGATGGCTCGCGCCACATCGCGGGCATTGCGGCCGCGATCCAGTGCGAGTTCTTCGAGGCGTTCGACCCGACTGCGGCGGCTCCCACGCCCGGTGCATGGCCCGCCGATCCCGCACCGCCCGCGCCGTTCGAAAGCATCGATATCCACGTTGACACGGGCGCGCCGTTCGATCCGAGCGGCACTTACCCAAACCCGCCGTTCCCCGACGCCGTGACGCCCGCGCCCCGCACCCAGGGACCGGACGGACGCGACGAAGGCTACATCGACATCTCGCTCCCGCAGCCCGACGGCAAATAACTGTCCGGCTCCCTTCCGCCATGAAAACACTTCGCATCCATCCGGTTGCGGGAAGGGTCGTGCGCGACCCGGACCTGCGCGACCTGATCACTGCACCGCGCACGGTTGTCGACTCGCCGTTCTGGCGACGCCGCATCCGCGACGGCGACGTGTCCCTCGACCCGTCTGCGGCAGCGCCACCCGCGCCCACGTTTCAGCCCGCAGGGGCAACTGCGCAGACCCACAAGGGCAGCACGACTTCGAAGCGTTCCGCTGAAGGGGAGACGTCATGATTCCGTTCAAGCAGATTCCCGAGAACATCCGCGTCCCGCTCTTTTACGCGGAAGTCGACAACTCTCAGACCAACACCGGGCAGACCACGCAGCGCGCGCTGATGATCGGGCAGATTCTCCCGACCGGCAGCGCGACGCCGAACGTGCCGGCGATCAGCCAGGGCAGCGATGACGCGATCACCGCAGGCGGTGCGGGATCGATGCTCGCGCTGATGCTCGCGAAGTACCGGCAGAACGATTCATTCGGCGAGGTCTGGTATCTCCCGCTCGCGGATGACGCCGCCGCGACGGCGGCAGCGGGCACGCTGGCAATCGATACGCCGCCGACCGCTGCCGGCACGATCTCGTTCTACGTCGCCGGCGTGCGCATCGCGCAGCCGGTCCAGCCGACGCAGACCGCAGCCGAAATCGCAACCGCGCTCGCGGCGAGCATCAACGCGACGCCGAACCTGCCTGTTTCCGCTGCTGCGGCAACCAGTACCGTGACCCTGACGGCGCTGAACAAGGGTCCCTGTGGCAACGAGATCGACCTGCGCATGAACTACGTCGGCACGCCTGGTGGCGAGGTGACGCCCGCAGGACTGACCTACACCATCACGGCGATGGCAGGTGGCGCGACGGCACCGGACATGAGCGCGGGACTCGACGCGCTGGGCGACATGACGTTCGACTTCATCGTCACGCCCTATACCGATCCGACCTCGCTCGATGGGCTGAAGGATTTTCTCGACGACATCACCGGGCGCTGGAGTTGGCAGCAGATGCTCTACGGTGGATTTTTCGCTGCCGCCGAAGGTACGCTCGGCGCGCTCGTCGCGATCGGCACCGCGCGCAACGACCAGCACGGCTCGATCATGGGCTTCAATGACAGTCCGACGCCGGCATGGCTGTGGGCCTGCGCTATCGCAGGCGCGTCCGCCAACAGCCTGCGCGCCGACCCGGCAACGCCCTTGCAGACGCTTCCGCTGAAAGGCGTGCTCGCTCCACCGGTTCATTCGCGCTTCGCGCTCTCGGACCGTAATTCGCTCCTCTACGACGGAATCTCGACCTTCACCGTTGCCGACGACGGAACGGTGCAGATCGAAAACCTCATCACGACGTATCAGGAGAACGCCTACGGCCAGCCCGACGACAGCTACCTCGAAGTCGAGACGCTGTACACGCTGGCCGCGCTGTTGCGTCGCCTGGCGATGGTCGTGACGAGCAAGTACGGGCGCGTGAAGCTCGCCGATGACGGGACACGTTTTGCTGCCGGCGCAAACATCGTCACGCCAAACATCATCCGCGCCGACCTCATTGCCGAATATCAGGGCGCTGAGGCGGACGGACTGGTGCAGGACAGCGATGCATTCGCGAAGGCGCTGATCGTCGAGCGCAACTCGACGAATCCGAACCGGGTTGATGTTCTCTGGCCCGGCATCCTGATCGACCAGCTGCGGATCTTTGCGCTGCTCGCGCAGTTCCGGCTGACGGCGTAAGGAGGCAATCATGGCTGACAACACGAACCGGCTCGCCGGGATTGCCTACGTCTCGATCGACGGGCAGAACTATATGCTCGCCGGCGAGTTGACCTATTCGCCCGGCACGGTCGAGCGTGAATCGCTGATCGGTCAGGATCGCGTTCACGGCTATGGCGAGAAGCCGCGCGCGCCGTTCATCTCGGGAAGCTTCCGCGACGCGGGCACGCTCACGGTCGCCGACTTCAACTCGATGACGAACAACACCGTGACCTGCGAACTCGCGAATGGCAAGACGGTCGTGGGGCGCAACATGTGGACCGTCGAAGCGCAGGAAGTGAAAACACCGGACGCCACCTTCGAGGTCAAATGGGAAGGCTTCAGCGGCTCCGTAACCGAACAATAAGAGGCCACGCCATGTCCGATCCGACCGATCTGGTTTCGCCATTCACGATCAAGCTGATCACGCCCGTCGATGGCGTCAGTGAGGTGACGCTGCGCGAGCCTGTCGCCGATGAGGTTGCGAAGGTGAACGATGAGACCGCGAAATTCGGTGCCGTGCGTGCGATGAAGCACCTCATCGCCGCGATGTCGAAGGTCGAAGTCGCGACCGTGGGCAAGATGGGTATCCGCGACTTCAATGCGTGCAACAAGTACCTCACCGCTTTTTTCGACTGATCCCGCCGAACCTGCGCGACGTGATTGCGGAAGTGACGTGGTTCTACCATTGGGGGCCGCGCGAGGCGGGCGCGCTCACGTGGACCGAACTCTCACATTGGCACGCGCAGGCGCAACGCATCATCAGGATGCAGGCGCGCGAGGGCTGAACGATGGCCGACAAGAAAATCGAGTTCACCATCTCGGCGGTGGACAAGGCGAGCGCGACCATCGCACGCCTGAACCAGAACGTCGAGAAGATGACGCGACCCTATGCGAACCTCGCGAAGAGCATCAAGGGCTTCTCGGATGTCTCGGGCCTGACGAAGGTCTCGAAGAGTCTCGGCAGCGTCGCGAACGAGGCCGAGAAAGCCGCACGCGGCATCCTGAAGATCGGCGCACCGCTGCTCGCGATTGTGGGTGGCGGCACGCTCGCGGGCCTTTCGGAAATGGTCACGCATTGGGAACGCATCGGCATGGAGACCGAGCGCACATCGCGGCTGCTCGGCATCACCGCCAACCAGCTCACACAGTTGCGCAGCGCGGGCACGTTGATGGGCCTGTCGGCCGACACGATGACGAGCGGCTTCCAGTCGTTGCAGGACACCTTGCAGGACGCGCGCTGGGGCCGCAATCAGGCCGCCATGATGACGCTGCAGGCGCTCGGCATCCAGCTCAGGACGACGAAGACCGGCGCGATCGATACGCAGGCCGCGATGTATGACCTCGCGGACGTGATCCAGCGCGTCCAGAGGCGTGACCCGGCTGCTGCGCGCAATCTCGCGCGCTCCCTCGGCGTCGAGCAGCTGATGCCGGTGCTGATGCTTGGCCGCAAGGGCATGCAGCAGTACGAAGCCGAGGCGCGGCGGCTGCGCGGTGACTTCACGCCCGAGATGGCGGCGCGTGCAACGGCGTTCACGCAGTCGATCACGGGCATGGGCCTCGCGTTCGACGGCCTGAAGGCCGCGATCTCCGACCGGCTCGCCCCAATCCTTGGGCCGATGATCGATCGCTTCACCAACTGGATAGCCACGAACCGGCAGCTGATCTCGCAGCGCGTGGGCGAGGTGGTCGAGCGCATCGCGAATGCCTTTGTCCGTCTGGTCGAAGGCGTCGATTGGGATACATTCCTCGACAATATCGGCAGCGCGGCCGAATCGATCAGCCAGATGGTCGAGGATCTGCTTAAGGCGATCAATGCCGTGGGCGGCTTCAAGACGGTGGCAATCGGTCTCGCGGTCTATATGGCGGGCGGCTTCGTCTCGTCGATGTTCACAGCAGTCGGCAGCATCGTCACGCTGATCACCCGCCTGGGCGTGCTTGCTACCTCGTTCGGCGCTGTTGAGACGGCCGCTACGGCGGCAACGGCGGCGGCGGGTGCGGCTGGGACTGCAACCGCCGTAGGTGCGGCTGGCGCGGGCGCGGCGGGCGCAGGTGCGGTAGGTGCAGGCGCTGCAGAGGCCGCAGCGGGCGGTGGGGGCCTGCTCGCTGGCATCGCTTCGCGTCTCGTCGGTCTCATCAATCCGGTGACGGCCGGCGTCGCCGCGATGTTCTATAGCGAAGGACTGAACAAGGGCGAGGACGCCCAGCTTAAGCGAATCCATGCGGCAGAAGTCGAGGCGGGCGGCAAGTACCCCGGCAGCGCTCCGGTGGCCGAATGGGCGAAGAAACTGAACTTTGCCGGTCTGGAGAAGCAGTACGGCCTGCCGGCCGGGATGCTTGCGGGCGTCGCGCAGACGGAATCGCATGGCAACGCGGCGGCGATGAGTCCGGCAGGCGCGAAGGGACTGTTCCAGTTCATGCCGGCCACGGCGAAAGAGTACGGCATCAATCCGTTTGATCCGGCAGCGTCCGCCAACGCCGCCGCGAAGAAGCTCAGCGGCCTGATGGAGCGCTATCACGGCAACGTGGGCCTCGCGCTCTCGGCGTACAACTGGGGCGAAGGCAATGTCGATCGCAAGGGACTCGCCCAGGCGCCGGCTGAAACGCTCGCCTATGCGCCCAAGGTGATGGCGGCCATGCAGAACTATCGCGGTGGTCAGGATACCGGCGCGCCGGCACCCGCACCTTTGCCGCCGCTGCTGAACCCCGCGCCGCCTGCGATGGCGCAGGCAGCGCCCCCGGTGGTGAACGTGAGCACGCAGGTTCACGTCGAGCGTGACGGGCGAACCAGTGTGCGCACCGAGACGCCGAACGGTCTGCACGTCGCCTATCCGATGGTCGCCAACGGGTAAGTCATGGCCGCGATCAATCGTCCGTATTTCCAGGCACTGCAGCCGGCCAGCTGGCGCGGCGTGCCGTTCGCGACGCGCGGCGGGACCTTGCGCGTGGGGCGGCGCGTCTCGGTGCACGAATACCCGTACCGCGACGATGTCTGGGTCGAGGATCTCGGCCGCGCCGGGCGGCGCATCTCGGTCACAGGCTTTCTGCTGCAGGATGCGGCCTATGGCGGCGGCGACGTACTCGCGCAGCGCGCGGCGATGATTGCCGCCTGCGAGACGCCTGATCGGGGCGACGGCGAACTGGTTCATCCGTCGCTCGGACATCTGAACGCCTCGCTGCTCGAATTCGAGTGCGAGGAAACGACCGATCGCGGGCGCAGCTTCGAGGTGCGTTTTACGTTCATTGCAGGCGGCGCGCAGCAGTTTCCCACCGTTGCAATTGCCACGCAGGCGTTCACCTCGCTTTCTGTTGTCCAGGCCTATGCAGCGCTCGCGCAGGACTTCACGAACCGGCTGACCGCATTGATGCAGACGCCCGCGCTCATCGGAGAGATCGAGCGGACCGCGCAATCTTTCGTCAATGATGCGGTGACGATCACGCAGCGCGCGACCTCGCTTGTCGCGATGACCGCCACACTCAAAGGCCAGTTCGGGCGCTATGTGGGGGAGTTCACGGCGGCGACCAAGAATCCGCTGACGACCATCGACCAGCTGATGGGTGCGGGCGCGCAGGCGCGTCAATCCGTAACCCAGGCAGGCGTCGCGCTGACGGGCGCAGCATCAGGCGGGAACTACCCGGGCATGGCAAGCGCCGCGCAATCGCTCGTGACAGCCATCCAGAGCGCGAACCCCGACCCGCATGAGGCGGTGCAATCGCTCCTGATGCTTCAGAGCGCGACGACGCCTGCGCAGGGCGCGACGCCGACACTGACGCAGGCCAACGCGGGCGTGGTCGCGATGCTGCGGCGTAGCACCGTCTGCGCGCTCGCGAGCAGCACAGCCGGCTATGCGCTGACCTCTTACGACGACGCGCAGCAGCTGCGCTCGACCGTGACCGAAGCGCTCGATATCGAGATCGTCAGCGCGGCCGACGCGGGCGACGATACGACCTTCGAGACATTGCAGGCACTGCAGACTGCCGTTGTGCAGGATCTGACCGCGCGCGGCGATTCGCTCGCCACCATGCAGACCATCACGATGGGTGAATCGATGCCCGTGATCGTGCTTGCGCAGCGGCTCTACCAGGACGTGTCGCGCTATGACGGCCTCGTGCAGCAGATCGACCCGGTCAATCCGGCCTTCGCACCGGCCTCGCTCAGTGCGCCCGTAAGCTGATGCCATGCCCGACGATCTCACCCTGACCGTGGGCGGGCAGAGTATCGCCGGCTGGACCTCGATCCGCGTCACGCGAGGCATGGAGCGTATTCCGTCCGACTTCGATATCAGCCTCACGGAGCGCTACCCGAATGTCTCGGATATCGTCGTCATGGAGGGCGATCCGTGCGTGGTCGCGATCGACGGCGATACGGTGATCACTGGCTATGTGGATCGCGTGAGCGAGATCGTCGATGCGCATAACCACGTCCTCTCGGTCTGTGGCCGGGGCAAGTGCGAAGATATTGTCGACTGCTCGGCGCAGTTCGATTCGTTCCAGTTCAAAAAGGTCACGGCGGCGGATGTTGCGACGGCGCTGTGCAAGCCGTTCGGGATTACGGTCAAGGTCATCGGCTCGCCTGGCATCCTGTTCGAGCAGGTCAATCTCAACGTAGGCGATACGCCCTACGCCAAGATCGATGAGCTATGCAAGGCAGCGCAGCTGCTCTGCTATGAGGATGCCGACGGCGCGCTCGTACTTGCGCCCATTTCAACGGTCGAAGCGGCGGGCGGCTTCGCGCTGGGCGTCAATGTCGAGCGCGCCGGATACCTGCGCGATATTTCGCAGCGTTTTTCCGAATACCGCGTCTATCTTGTCGGCGTCGGGCTGTTGCAGGACTTGGGCGTTCAGGCGCTCACGGAGTACACGGTCAACGATACGACCATGCCGCGCTATCGCCCCAAGGCGTTCATCGCCGAGACGGGCGACGCGGGCGCAACGGTGGCCAAGCAGCACGCGCTATGGGAATGCAACCGGCGCATCGGGCGCGGCAATGTGGTGACCGTGACCACTTCAAGCTGGCGCGATGCGGCGGGCACGCTCTACGCGCCGAACACGCTGGCGGCGCTCTCGCTGCCGCAATTGAAGCTGATCGACGGGCAGAAGTTCACCATCGGCGAGGTCACGTACCGGCGCGATATGAACGGGACTGCCTGCGACCTGATACTCATGCCGCCGCAGGGCTTCCAGCCGGAGCCGATCCTCTATATGCCGCTTCCACAGGATGTGGCGGCGGCTCTCGCCGGCACGAACCGCTATTACTAGCCATGCCCTCTGCGTTCTGGAGCCTCGTGCGTTCGCTCGGGCGCGGACGGCTCACGCGCGTCGATGACAGCGGCCCGGTCCAGCTTGTGCAGATGCAGCTCTCGCAGAACGAGACGCGCGATGCGACACCACGCCTGGCCGAATACGGTTTTGAATCGAATCCGCCCGCAGGCAGCGACGCGATTGCGGTTTTTCTCGCCGGTAACCGTACCAATGGCGTCGTCATCGCGTGCGGAAATCAGCAGTACCGGATGCGCGGGCTCGCCTCGGGCGAAGTCGCGATCAGCGACAACAAGGGCCAGTCGGTTTATCTGAGCGCGTCGGGGATCGTCGTCAATGGCGGCGGCCTGCCGATGACGATAACCAATACGCCGAAGATCACCGGCGATACGCCACTCATGCACTTCACCGGCAACGTGACAGCGGACGGCGATATCACCGACAACGTGAAGACCAACTCTCACAGCATGGCGACGAGTCGCGGAATCTACGACTCGCACAATCACCCCGTCAAGAACGTTCAGAGCGGCGGCAGCACGGTCACGACCGACCCCCCGAACCAGCCAGAGATCAAAGCGGAATAACGCCATGCCCGACATCACCACAGTCTGGTCGATACCGGGCATGCGCGGCGATTGGGCGATGGATGGCCCGTCGCTGCTCGCCGGTAACGATCTGCAGACCGCCGTGCTGATCTCGCTCTTTACCGATCGCCTCGCGCTGCCGTCCGATCCGACGCCCGATGGCGACCGGCGCGGCTGGTGGGGCGATACCGATCCGAAATACCGCATCGGCTCGCGGCTCTGGCTGCTTGATCGCGTGAAGGGACCGCTCGACGTTCCGCAGCGCGCGCAGGACTACGCCGCCGAGGCGCTGCAATGGATGATCGATGACGGCGTGGTGGCGAGCTTCGATATCAGCTCCGAATGGATCAACCCGAACCGGCTTGACCTGATCGTCATCGCCAACAGAAAGGACGGCACGACGATCGCCATGAAGTTTCCGCAGGTCTGGACCGGCTGATTCCCCACATCACTTCCTGACTGGCGCGTGCCTGCCGGCGCGCGGCCCCACCATGCCATTCTCACGACCGACGCTCACGCAGCTGCGGAACGCGAGCGCGCAGCAACTTAACGCGTCGCTGCCTGATGCCGATGCGCTGCTGCGCTTCACGAACCTGAACGTGATCGCAGATATCGACGCGGCGCTCGCGTGCATGCTTTATGGCTACCTCGACTGGATCGCGCTGCAATGCACGCCTTTTCAGGCCACGGATGAGTATCTCGAAGGCTGGGGCGCGCTTAAAGGCGTGACGCGCAAACCGTGCGCGCAGGCGTCGGGCTCGATCACCTTCAACGGCACCAGTGGGGTAATCGCAGACGGCGCGGCCATCACGCGCAGCGACGGACTCGCGTACGTCACGACTGAGGCCGCGCAGGTGAGTGGAGGCTCGGTCACGGTCGCGGCCTCGGCCGTGCCGGACCCGCTCGGCCTCACCGGTGCGAATGGCGACTGCGCAGCGGGCACGCAGTTCACGCTCGCGAACGCCATCGCCGGTATCGACTCGACCGGCACCGCCGCGACGGCGTTCACCGGCGGCGCGGACATCGAGGACAACGACGACTATCGCGCGCGCGTGCTGTTCGCTTACCAGAACCCGCCGCAGGGCGGCGATCTGGACGACTACGTGGGATGGGCGCTGGAGGTGCCGGGCGTCACGCGCGCATGGTGCGCGCCGAACGGCATGGGAGCCGGCACCGTGGTCGTCTATGTGATGCTCGACGAGGCAAACGCGGCTCACGGCGGCTTCCCGCAAGGCACGAACGGCTGCGCGACGAAGGAGACGCGCGGCACGACTGCCACTGGCGACCAGCTGACGGTGGCCAATGCCATCTATCCGCAGCAGCCGGTGACAGCGCTTGTCTATGCGGTCTCACCGACCTCGCAGGCAATCCCGATGACCATCAAGGGCATCGGGGTCGGCCTGCAGGCTGAAGTGACCGCTGCGCTCAAGAATCAGCTTCTGATGGACGGTGCACCAGGTGGGACCGTGATCCTCGCGCATCTCTGGAGCGCGATCTCGTCTGTTGCGGGCGTGAATGACTTCCTGATCGTCTCACCGACAACCGATATTGTGCTCGCGGCCGGCGCGCTGCCGGTCCTCGGCACGATCACCTGGCAGTGAGGCGAGCATGAGCCATACCGCCAACAGCGCTGCCGATTACGCGGGCGTCCTGCGCAAGCTGCTGCCACGCGGGCGTGTCTGGACGCGTGAGAACGAAGGGGCGCAGGCAGCGACGCTTGACGCGCTCGCGCTCACCGCGCAGTCACTCGACAATGCCGCGCTTGGCCTGATCGTCTCAGCCTTTCCTGCTACGTGTGACCAGTTGCTGCCCGAATGGGAAGCGACGCTCGGCCTGCCTGATCCGTGCGTGGGCGAATCCGGGTCGACGCAGCAGCGTCGCCAGCAGGTTGTCGCGCGGCTCACGAACTCGGGCGGCGCATCGGCGCAGTACTTCATCGATCTCGCCGCGTCGCTCGGCTACACCGTCACGGTCACGAACTTTGCGCCGTTTCGCGCGGGGCAGAGCCGCGCAGGTCAGGCGCTCGGCACGGCCGACTGGTTTTACACGTGGTCCATCAACGCGCCAATCAACTCTGTCACGTACTTCGCTGCAGGCCTTGCGAGCGCGGGTGATCCGCTCGCGACATGGGGCAATGCCGTTCTCGAATGCGAGATGAATGCGATCAAGCCCGCGCACACCATTCTCCAGTTTCACTATCAGTAGGGAACCCTGACCATGTACCAGATCGATAATGCGACCGTCGCAGCGTCGCAGCCGCCTTCAACGGCGCAGGGAGCGACGGGTTACTTCACCGATGGCAATCCCGCGAGCAATATCCCGGCGACCATCGTTCCTGCCGAGTGGCTGAACTCGGTCATGATGGAGTTAATGAACGCGGTCACCGGCTCGGGGCAGACGCTAAACAAGGCGGCATTCAATCAGCTCTGGACGGCAATCCAGAACGCGTCGCAAAATACCGGCGTCACGCCGCCGCAGTTCGATAACACGACAAAAACTGCTACCACGGCATTCGTACAAAGGGCGCTTGGTAATTACCAGGGTGCGCGGATTTTGTCGGCGCCGACTGTCTTAAACGCAGCCGATGCGGGAAGATCTATTACGCTGGTTGCAGGTTCCTCGGCAACCCTGCCACCTTATTCATCCGTACCGGTAGGCTCGGCCATTTCTTTTTTGAATGCCGATAGCGCTGCGAAAACAGTAACGGCATCAGGTACCGACAAACTCTATCTACCGGTACTGGGTGGCGGATTCACTACCAGCGGAACAAGCCTTACGATGCTGGCAGGTGATTCCGTAACCTTTGTCGCAACCGCTGCGCAATGGGAATTTGTGCAGGGAACAGCGTTACTCAGCAATTCATCGGGCGTTTTCGGCGCGTCGATGACGGCGACTAACGGATTCCAGAAGTTACCTAGCGGCCTGATTATTCAATGGATGGCGGTTTCAGTCTCATCCGCCAGCGGAGTCGCTATTACGTTTCCGATTGCATTCCCTAGTGCATCTTTTACGGCTACTGCGATGGACGGCGGACTAACTGCCTACTCGTATGGCATCTCGTCCGGCACCACAACTGGGGCGGTCATTAACGCAAGACAAGGTGCCACCGCTGTGACCGGAGCTGGCTTTTTAATTTTGATCGGCCACTAAAGGAAAATCATGGGCCAAAAATACGCATATCTTGATGCCGACCGGATCGTCATCGGCTTTTATGCTGATGACATTCACGGCGATAACATACCCGCTGGCGCTGTACCGATCACGGACGAGATCTGGCAAATGCTGCTCAACGGACAGAGCGCGGGCAAGCGCATCAGCGTCGATGAAAACGGCGGCGCCGTGCTGCTCGACCAGTTACCGCCGACGGCTGAACAGATCGCCGCGATGAATGGCGCGGAGCGCAATACGCGCATGAGCGAAGCGGCCGGCCTCATCGGTGCGCTACAGGATGCCGTCGAATTCGGCACCGCCACGAAGACACAGGCCGGTTTGCTCGATGCCTGGCGCAAGTATCGCGCGGCGTTGCTGGCGGTCGACCTCACCGCGAACCCGGCGCAATGGCCCGAGAAGCCAGACGCGCCATAACGAAGTCTCGATTATCCACAGGGATATTCACCGAATCCTGGATAAACGTCGCGCCTGGCGCGGACTCATCAAGCAGGCCGGCACCACCACGACTGGCCATAGGCCACGTCGCCGATGAACTCGATACCGGTCAGCACGAAGCCGATCGGACCCATCCAGCTTAGTTCGACGTCGTGCAGCGGGGGCAACGGTTGGTTGCCGCCGGCCCCTGACTGCTGGAAGCTCGCGACCTTGGTCGTCCGCTCATCGGTCTGGTGCAGGGATGCAACCGCGCACTAACCTGAGGAGTCGACGCTTCCAGCGCGTGAGTCGTGTGACCGGTTCTGGCCGACCGCTGCCTGACGCAGTCGGCTGCAGTCGACCCGTTACAGACATTGTTCCCCTCAGTCTGATCGCTGAAAAGGGGTCATTCAAATTAACCAGATTGCCTGTCAACTCAGTCGTTGCGCGCGTGCTTAGACCGCCGTGAGACGGCCGTTCCGCCCCGCCCTTTGCAGACCCGCCTCACCCGGCGACCAACGCCCTAAGGATCTCGCGCACCCAGCGATGGCCGGTGTGTCCGTGACTGCGCTCATGCCACAGCATGCCCACCTCGAAGCCCGGAACGGAAATCGGGCATTCTACGATCCGCAATGCATCGGTGTGATCGCGCACAAGCCGTTGCGGCACTAGAGCAACGAGGTCGGAGCGGGACACGATATCCAGCACAAACAGGAAGGAGGCCGCGGACAGCACCACGTTGCGCCGAAGGCCTAGGGCCGCCAACGCGTCGTCCACGGGCGTGACGAAGTCGCCGCCGCGTAGCGACACGATGACATGCTCAAGCTGCGCGAACTGCAAAACCGTGAGCTTTCGTCGCAGCTTGGGATGGTCGCGGCGGCCTATCATCACGTAGCGTTCGTTAAACAGGTGGCGGCTGCGCAGGCCAGTCGGGGCGTCACTGGGCGTCATAAACGCGAGGTCGACCTCGCCGTGAGCCATTTGCGTTGGCAGTTGCGGAACGTCCAGCATACGCAACGCTATCCGCACACCAGGCGCCTGTTGTCGAAGCTCCAGGAGTAGCGGCTGCACAAGCGCAGCCTGTAGATAGTCGGTGCAGGCGATAGCCATAGTTAGTTGCGCCCGCGCGGGATCGAAATGGCCATGCTGGATCACCGTTGCACGCAATTGATCAAGCGCATTGCACAAGGGCGCCAGCAGTTCGTCGGCTTTCGCCGTGGGAGTCATGCCGCGTTGCGCCGGGATCAGCAACGGGTCACCAAACAGGTCGCGCAAGCGTGCGAGCTGCGCACTTACCGCTGGTTGGCTAAGGTGTAGGCGGCGGGCAGCGCGCGTCACGTTTTGCTCTGCGAGCAAGGCTTCGAGGGTGACCAACAGGTTCAGGTCTATGCGTTTGGTATCCATGGCATGGATAGTAGAGCAAGAGATTGACGATTTCACTCTATAGCATTTTTTGTCCAGACTGCACATGTCGGCGCGCGTGTTGCGTGCCTGTATGGAGAGTCTCATGACGCCTTTTGCACCATTGCCCTTGATCACCGTCGCTGGCGCCTCCAGCAAGCAAGGCCGCAGCGTGGCCTGCGCCCTGCTGGATAGCGGTCGCTACCGCGTGCGCGCTCTCGCACGAAGTGCAGATAGCGCACCCATGCGCGAACTGGCCCAGCGCGGCGCCGAGATCGTCATCGCGCCGTTGGAGGCGGGTCGCCAAGCCGAGCTTGCCGCGGCTATGCGCGGCTCGTACGGTGCCTTCCTGATGACACCGCCAATAGCGCCCGTGCCGCCGCCGGGCCGCCCCGAATTGGCGCTGGGGCTCGAGTTGGCTGATGCGGCGCTCGCCGCGGGCGTGGAGCATATTGTCTGGAGCAGCCTCGAAAACGTTGAGGCTCGCACGGGGGGCACCCTGTGGGCGCCACACTTCACCGAAAAGGCCTTGGTGGAGGCATACTTGCGCACGCTGCCGCTGCGCAGCTCCTTCATCCAGCTCGCTTTTTTCTACAGCAACTTCCTTGAGTACTACGTACCACGGCCGGAAACCGACGACAGCCTCAGCTTCGCCGTCTATCTGCCGCCAGATACGCCCGTGCCATTTGTCGATCCGCTGACCGCAACCGGTCCCGCGGTTCTGGCGCAATTTGACGAGCCGGAGTCTTATTCCGGCCAAACCCTGCCGGTGATCGGTGAGGTCCTGACCGCGCGCGAGATTGTGGACACCTTCGTCCGCGTAACAGGCCGGCGTGCGCACTACGCCTCAGCGTATACGCGCGAGGAATTACTACGTCACTTTCCCGCGTTCGGTGCCGATGAGTGGCTGGTGCGCGAACTTGTGGGAATGGTTACCTATGCGGTCGAATACGGGTACTACGCGCCAGAACGAGACTTGACGTGGAGCCGGCGAAACGATCCCGACGCACTGACATGGGAAGGTTTTCTGCGGCGCAGTGGTTGGCGTGGAGAACTCACCAGCTTCCGGGTTGCAACGGGTTTATAGACGATTACGCACGCGGTCGACTAAAAGGCCGTCTGGCTCGGAGGGCTTATCAACATACGCCCTTCCGAGGTAAAGCTCGACCAGTATTTCTTACCGCAAAAAAATGCTCCACGGCTCCGGCGGCGAAATGGGCCGCGGTGCAGGAAGTTGACATCTGGCCGGCGTCCTTCCGGGTTCCTGTAAAGCGAGCAGGAACCCCGAAAGCGGTCAACCATGACCGACCGCTGTTGGCCGAATCCAGCCGGCCGTCGACTGACCGCGTCAGAAGTTTGATTTTGCTGTAGTCGCCCACGCGCAGGGCCATCGGAACCTCCTCGAACGTCTCGCCGAGGGTCGGCGCGACGCGGTGCATTGAACCGCGCAGCTCCGGCGTGTGTCGGGGCGCATGTATTGCTTCGTCATCAACGGATCAGATAAGCGTCGCGGTTCTGGCCTGTGATCCACCTCGGCGTGCGCCCGCGACCTGACCACGTTGCGCCGCTTTGGGGATCGCGGTAGAGCGGTGGAACGGGCGGGCGCGGCGCCTTCTGCTTGAACGTGCCAGGCGGCCGGCCACGGCGTGGCGCGATGGTCTGCGTTTTGACGAACCCGAGGTCGAAGGCGGTCAGGCCGTACTCGTCAATGATCTGCCGGCAAGCGGCGACTGCCTGATCGAACTCGGCGGCGCGCGCTGCCTCGATCTGCGCAGTAAGCTCGGCGAGTTGCGCCTTGAGTTCCCGGAGTGTCATTCCTGCTTTCATCTGTCGTCCTTCTGGTTAGCATTGCCATTCGGAAAGAATTCGCGGATATCGCCGACGTCGGGCATCGTGAAGCGCTCGCGAAGCGCAGGCCGGCCCGAGCGCGCGTGATGACCGCGTCGCGTCCAACTGACCGACGTGATGTAGACAAGGGCGGTGTTGTAGTCCATCAGGTTCAGATACGGCACCTTCGTCGCCTCGTCGCCGACGAGTTCGCAGAGCAGCGCGTCGGAGTCCATATTGACCTGCTGCCGACAGGCGAGCGGACGCGACTCGTATATCGAGCACGCGTCGTCCTTCAGGAAGGGGCAGGGATTGTCATAGCCCGAGCGCACAGCGTCCTTCGCCGTGACGCCGGTTACCTTCGCCGGTGCGACGCCGATCCTATGGCCGATCAGCGCCGCCTCCTGCGCGGGCAGCAACACGGGGATGTGGCAGCAATGCGAGCAGCCCTTGCGGCACGCCGAGTACGGCGCGGCGAGCGCGCCGATTTCATCGACGGCTTGCCAGAGGGCTTCGATCTTCGCGCCCGTGTTTAAGCCGGGCTGATTCAGAACCCGGTTGATCTGCTCGTGATGGCGCTGCTTGAGCGGCAGCGCCTGCTCGTTGACGATGGCAATAACGCGGGCGAGCTTGCCCGCGTCGAGTTCGCGCCAGCGCTCGACAACGTTTGCGCGGTGAACTGATTTTCCAGCCGGGAAAGATGTGTTCATGGCCGCGTCCGCTCACTGCCCGTTGTCGTCGCGCCCGTCGTCGGGCGCGCGGTCTTCAGGCAGAGGAGCGGACTGCTCCATCAGGTAGTTCGCACCGAGGGCGAATAGCTCGTCTAGCGTGACACCACGCGCGCGTGCATACGTGCGTGCGCGTTTGAGCACCCCAGGGTCGAGTCTGAGGTCGAGGTGGATGCCTTCGGGCAAGGGCTTACACATGATGCACCGCCTTCGCCACGACGCGGCGAGCGGGCATGCGCCCGATGTTCTGCGGAACGCAGGGAAGTTCGCGATGCGTCGCGCACCGCGCGGACGTCAGGGCTGCTTGAGCGGATGCTCGTCCATAAACCAGTCCATCGCGAGCGCGAATATGGCGGAGCGGTTCAGCCCGCCGCGCCGCTTGCGATACGCGTCGAGACGGTCCAGCAACTCGGGCGGGACCGTAATGCTGATCTTCACGCGTGGGCCTTCGTCCTCGTCCCCCGTCTGATTGCCATTGCGCGACTCGTCGGCAGGTTTCTTTACGGCCATGTAATCCTCGTACGTTTGACGACGCGGAACTATAACAACGTACCGGCGTATTAGGGAAGGTCGGCATTTAGGGGCTCCATTTTAGTATTGGGTGTGGTGATTGCCACACCGAATGCACTAAAAAACGCGCATAGGCGCTACTTCTTTTGTGACAAAAAAGGGTTAGAGGGCGGAAAGCTCGCGCTGCATCTTTGCGAGCCGGCTGGCCTTGCCGCCGTTGTTGCGCCGCGATTCCCGCATTTGCGGCTCGGCCGACTGCGCGTGCTCGAACGCGGCAGCGATCACGGACTGCGGCTGCGGGGCCGGCGTCTCGCGACGCGCAGGCGGTACGCTCAACAGCGCATGCGAGACGACGGGAGACGCAGGCTCTGCCGGGGTATTCGTCGCGGGGCTCGCAGCGCGGCGTTCTTCGAGGTCAACCGGGCGCAGGAGGTGTTCGGGCCTGCAATGAAAGACCTTGCATAGCTTCTCGATGGTCGCGGGACGCAGGAAGGTTTGCGTCTCCATTGCCTTGAGGTTCCCAGGCTGGCCGCCGTACTGCTCGGCGAGTTGCTTCAGCGAGAGGCCGCGATACAGACGCCAGGCGAGCAGGGGTGACTTGCCTGCGAGCAGGCTGTCGAGCACGCCATCGGGGTAGCTCGTGCCGGCCGGCGCGAGAGGCACCGGTGCGGCGGCTTTCTTCGAGGTCGCGGCAGGCGGGATCGCCACGGGCTTGGCAGGTGAAGGTGCAGGAGCAGGGCTCGCCCTTACGCGCTTCTTTTTGCCGACGAACGGCGAGTCATCGGTGCCTGGCTTCGGGGTTATCTGAAGGACCGGAACGTCATAGACCTGCGCGTACTTCTCTAGCGTCGCGATCTTCGGCGCGCCGCGCCCGTTCTCGTGCCAGACGATAGCTGCAACGGTCACGCCGGCAAGTTCGGCAGCGTCGCTCAACGTGAGGCCGCGCTGCTCGCGCCATGCACGCAGGAAGTACGTCCCCGCATTGATTCGCGCCATGACTTCGGCGGGCGGCTTCGCCATGAACTCGCGATAGAAGACGCGGTTCCGTTTCTGCGGCGTAGCTTGGTCGCCTGCGCTCTGCGCCGGCTCGGCGGCTGTGACTGGTTCGGGTTCCGTAGCCGGTTCAGGTTCGTTCGTCGGCTCCGGTATGGGGGCTGCTGCCGCTTCAGCAGGCAGGCGTGAGAGCAGCTTTTGCCAGTGCCGGTCATTGGGGAAGTGGGAGACGTTCGCGGGTTTTGTTTCGACGGCCGACGTCTCGGAGGGCTGTTCGTCGGGCAGCTGCGCCGCCTGCAATGAGCCCTTGTATTGACCGGGCCGGGTGCGTGCTTCGATCTTCGCCGTCTGAGCCCTTCGCGCCGCGATCCAGAATACGGTGAGCGCGGAGAACATCGTATAAGGGATGGTTGCTTTCAGACGGTTGCCGTCGTGGTCCGTCTCGTAACGCACGTCTGTGTAGTCAAGTCCATAGGGCATATCTATCGCTCCGTTGCGTTCATAAAGACTTCTATCCCCACGCCTTCTACAGTCACGATCCTGATTGCGTATTCCATGCTCTAAACGGAGCATTCAATGATCTAAATGGGCGTGCGGAAGGTAAGGTAATAATTACGACGGCTTAGCGCAAGTTCAGCGGGTGCAGAAATCTATCGGCGGGTTCTTAAAAGAGGCTTAAAGCCGTGATAGATCAGATATTTGCGATACTTGATAGGTGTTTACCCGAAATGTCGTAAATCACTCGTGGCGCATCAAAAATTGCCGAATCGGTAATTTTCGTTGATGAAATACGGCCTGCCACATCTTTGTTGCCGAGGATATGCAACATTTGTAACAGTCTTAACGGAGTATTGCGTAATCCAATCAGCGCATCGGGTACGCAAAAGGAGTCTGCCGATACAGAAGGAGGCGGATGTCGGGGTATGCGAGTAACGTCGCGTCAGTCCGTTTTGCTTTTCTTCGATTTGTCGGCGAGCGCTTTGTGAAGGTAGCCCGTCGAGCGGGCCTCAATCAATTCGGACGTCAGATCGGAAAGAGTCGCGGCGAGCTTGTGCAGGTCGCTCGCCGTCGGTGTTGGATGCCAGTCGCCGCCCGATCCGCTGCGAACTGTCTCGTTGTTCGCTCGCTGCGCCCACACGCTATGGATTAGCTCGTTGCGCTTACTCGTTGCGCGCTCACAGCGTTGCAGTAGCGCGTGGAGCTTGAGCAGGGGCGCGCCGTCGCCGAGTCGCTGGCTCGCCAGCTTCCTGATTAGTCTTCGAAGCTCGTATGTGCTGGTATTGGTCGTGGCGTCGAGCGCATCGCCCACGCTGACTCCCGTCAGTGTTTTGATCGTCATTCGGAGAGCGTAGGTTAGCTGCTCATGCCTCAGCGCGACCTCGCCAATGGCAGCCAGCATTTCTTGGTTGTCGGTCGGGACGTGGAACGTCACCATCTCCGTCGTCTTTGCCATCTATCGTCACCGTGTCGTCGGAAGTGCAGCTCGAACACAAAGTCTATTCCGAAGCCAAATGCCGGCAAGCGATGTGCGCCGTCTAAGGAGATGACGAGCGGCCCCAGCCGAGCGCAGCCGGTCTGCCATAGTTCGGGTTCTTCACCTTGAGCCAGTCAGGGGAGCGCCGTCCCTGATACGACGACGCCAGCCGCTTTGCGACCATGCCCTCGAACCCGTGCGCGATGACCTGCTCCCAGACCCACTCGCCCGCTCCAACGATGCCGCTGGTGTAGACGAGCGCGGCCGTGTTCTCGAACGAATCGCGCAGGTGGCGCTTGCGGGTGTCGAGAGGTAGCGTGCGAAGGTTGCGCCGGCCGCTTGCCAGCATGTCGAATACATAGAGCCGCGCCGGGTTCTCACGCGCTGCGGCCCGCACCCTGAGCGGGACGCGGGTGCGCGCGCGCTGCTGCAAGCGCTCGAAGTCGGAGTGCCCCGTGCGCTCGTCGACGGTCAACTCCGAATCCCATACGAACTCGCCCGGCACCTGACGCACCGCCTCAACGACGTCGGGGAAGGACCCGTTCAGTAGCTTGCCGTTGCGGCTCACGAGTTCGACCGTCTCGGCGTCCCTCCGAACGAGGCACCGGTAGCCGTCATATTTGAAAAGGCACCTTTTGCGGTGTTGCCTTTCAATGCCGACCACGCCGCGCGTCCCCGACAGCGATCTGCCGGATTCGGCCAGATCCCGCCGTTGGCCCGCCGGCTTGAGTAGACACTCAGACGTCGGCTCGGCCCAGACAACGGACCTTCGTGTGCGCACCATGTCAGTCGAGTCGTGGCTCATGACGCTCCCTCGCGATCAGCACGCAGCCGTCACCGCACGACGATTACCTCCGATGTAGTTGGCGCACCGAACAACCGCCTCTACTCTTTGGCTGTCGCGCCACCCATCCGGTGACGCTCACCGTCAAGGAGATACCATGCCCAGCTATCCCGTTCACACGATCGAATCCGCTCCCGCGCAATCGAAGCCCGTGCTTCAGCAACTGCAACAGGCGTTCGGCCTGATCCCGAACGTCGCGGCCGCTATGGCCACTTCACCGGTGCTGATCAACGGGTTCATCGGCCTGTTCGAGCGGGTGCATGCCAGCAGTCTGGCGGAGCCACAGATCCAGACGTTGCTGCTGACCAACGCCGTCACGAATGGCAGCGAGTGGCCGGTCGCGTTTCACACGGCGCTCGCGTTGAAGCAGGGCGTACATCCCGCCGATGTCGACGCAATCCGGCATGGCGCCCTGCCTGATGACGCCGGACTGGCCGCGCTGTCAACGCTGGCGCGCACGCTGATCGAAAAGCGCGGCCGCCTGGCTGAATCGGACCAGAGACGCTTCCTCGAAGCGGGATTCCGCTCCGAGCAGATACTCGAGGTCATTGCGGTGGTTGCAGCATCGACTATCACGAACTACACCAGCAGCGTTACCCAGCCGCCGCTCGAAGCGCCGTTCGAGGAATTTGTCTGGCATGCGCCCGCACCCTGAGTCCGTTAGATTGATCCACATTGATTAGGGAAATCCGATGAACGTCACCAGTGGCGATCCGAAAGCGCTGCCGAGCGAACCCGGGGATTTGTTGCGCTATTGGCGCGCGACGCGCGTGGCGTAAGTCAGCTCGATCTGTCGCTCGAGGCGGTGTCTCGCAGCGCCAGATCAAATTTCATTGATATCGGGCGCAGCGTGCCGGGTCGGGACACTGGCCTTTTCCCTGACGTGATCGATGTTAATTCGACGTGACCCTCAAGCGGCACGTCGAGCCGTCGTTCAAGGGCTCTACTCGAAATTGGCCACTCAACCATGTCCATCACTGTCGTTGAGAGTTTGCCGGATCTTTTACCCGGAATGCTGCCCAGATTGTGGGCTTTCTCGTTGCGCCTGTCCGGCAATCAGCACGACGCCGAAGATCTGCTGCAACGTTCGTGCGTACGCGGACTCGAACGGGCGCATCAACTGCAGCCCGGCACGGCGCCGCTCAGCTGGATGTTCTCGATCATCCATTCCACGTGGCTCAACGAATTGCGGGCACGCAGCGTACGAGGCCGGGCGAGTGTCGAGTGGGATGACGCATTGCTAGCCGTCTCCGATCCTGCCGCGCGTTCTCCCGAAGATGTGCTGCTGAGCCGTGAGATCATCGCCGCCGTCGGGCGCTTGCCCGAGGCTCAGCGCGTGGTGATGCTGCTCGTCGCGTTCGAAGGATTGAGCTACGCCGAAGCCGCGCAGGTGCTCGATGTTCCGGTCGGCACAATCATGAGCCGCCTGTCGCGCGCGCGGCAAAGCATTGGCGCGCGGATCGCCAGCGGCGCTGGACCGGCCGCACGTTTCCCGATCAGGTCTTGTATGTCGCTTGTATGAGGCAGTGACCGGCCAACTGCGGTCGGTGGCGATCACGTTAGCACGGACGCTCGAACGTCGCTTCCAGTCGGACTGCGGACGTTAAGCCCGTTGCCACGCTGGTCGCCTTATCGGACGATGTAGCGCCCATTGCATTCGGCTGATAAATCTGCCCGCGCGACCTATCATGAATGAGATGAGTGAAAACGGTCCGGGAGCATGTTCATGCGGATAACGCGTTGCCTGACAGGCCTGCTCGTGCTGCTGACCATGCTGTTAGCTGGATGCCAGGGCGGAGTCGGTGGTGGCACCAACGTCACGCAAGGTTCGCCCGCCGGCATGACCGAGCGCGATGAATCGGTGGTGTACGCGGAAGGGCAGGAAATTATCCCCGATACGCCGAGCAGCAGCGGTGGAACCATCACGCAATACAGCGTGTCGCCTCCGCTGCCCGCTGGACTGAGCCTGAATCCTCTGACTGGCGCAATCACCGGCACGCCGACCGCCGTCAGCAAGGCCACTATTTGCACGATCACGGGCAGCAATGCGCAAGGCAGCACCACCACGTTGGTGGAGATCGAGGTCAAGGCCACCGCCATTGCACCGGATAGCCTGAGCTACCTGGACGATTCGATCATCTATGTGACCAACGCGGCGATCACGCCCAACATGCCGATTGCCTCGGGCGGCGAGATCACGCAATACAGCGTGTCACCGGCGCTGCCTGCGGGCCTCGTTCTGGATCCACAGACCGGAATCATTTCGGGCACGCCCGTGACGGTGACCCCTTCGGCGGTCTATACGGTGACCGGCAGCAATAGTGTGGACAGTGTCCAGGCACAGGTCACTATCGAAGTGCAGGCGCAGATCGCGCCGCCGGCAGGCCTCACCTATATGGACCCGGTGCCTGTCTACACCATCGGCCGGCCAATCGAGGACAACGATCCGCTGTATTCCGGCGGTGAAATCACCGGATTCTCCGTGTCGCCAACACTGCCGGCCGGTTTGAGCATCGATGCGCAGACGGGGCAAATCAGCGGCACGCCAACCACGACGCAGGCGCAGACGACCTTCGTCGTCACCGGCAGCAACAGCGCAGGCAGCGTCACGGCGCAGGTAGCCATCACAGTGGCAACCTCTGTGATTGGTGAGTGGCTGCCTGCCGACGCGATGAATCTGGGGCGTTATGAACATACCGCCACACTGCTGCCCAACGGCAAGGTTCTCGTTGTGGCGGGATACAACAAACGTGCCCTGACCTCAGCCGAACTGTACGATCCGGCTTCGGATACGTGGTCGCAGACCGGCAATCTGGTTGTGCCGCGGGATCTGCACACCGCCACACTGCTGCCCAACGGCAAGGTGCTCGTGGTGGGCGGATACAACAATGGCGGGGGAAGCTCGCAGTCCTCAGCCGAACTGTACGATCCGGCCACGGGGACCTGGTCGCAGACCGGCAGCATGAGCCAGGCGCGTGACAGCCACACGGCCACGCTGCTGCCCAACGGCAAGGTGCTCGTTGCGGGGGGCGAAGGTAACGCAGGACTCCTGTCCTCGGCTGAACTGTACGATCCGGCCACGGGGACGTGGTCGCAGACCGGCAACCTGGTTGTGGCGCGGCAACAGCACACCGCCACGCTGCTGCCCAACGGCAAGGTGCTCGTGGCGGGCGGAGCCGGCAGCGGAGGTCGGCTGTCCTCGGCTGAACTGTATGATCCCGCCACGGGTACCTGGTCCCAGACTGGCAGCATGGGTCAGGTGCGTAACATCTACGCGGCCACGCTGCTGCCCGACGGCAAGGTGCTGGCAGCAGGGGGATACAACGGCACCGCCGCGCTGTCGACAGCCGAACTGTATGACCCGGCCACAGGGACGTGGTCGCAGACCGGCAGCATGAGTCAGGCGCGGTACTACCTCACCGCCACGCTGGTGCCTGACGGCCGGGTGCTCGTAGCGGGGGGGGGCGCCAAAGGCACCTTGGCCTCGGACGAGCTGTACGATCCGGCCACAGGTACCTGGTCGCGGACCGGCAGCTTGCTTCAGCCGCGCTATAAACATACCGCCACGCTACTGCCGGATGGCCGGGTGCTCGCAGCGGGGGGGACCAGCAGCAACGGGACCTTGTCCTCAGCCGAACTGTTCCATTAACGTGGAGATGCCCGAAACGTTCGTCACCAGCGAACTGAGTCGAGCTGCGTACTGGAACAGGTTTGCGAAGGATCTCGCACCGATATTTCCGGTTGCC
This sequence comes from Paraburkholderia sp. 35.1, assembly GCF_050436525.1. Classification (NCBI taxonomy): domain Bacteria; kingdom Pseudomonadati; phylum Pseudomonadota; class Betaproteobacteria; order Burkholderiales; family Burkholderiaceae; genus Paraburkholderia; species Paraburkholderia sp. 35.1. The sequence goes on from NZ_JBNDMJ010000003.1 coordinate 3,248,225, forward strand.
GGTCGTCTGTCGCCAACGTCCGCTATAGAGGCCGACAACCCGTCGACACTGCCGGTTGAGGGAAAGACCGTTTGACTCTAAAACCTGCCATCGGGACGAGGCGGCGTTCAAGGACTGCAACGGGTCGATTTGAGCCCTCGGCCCGATACCCGTCGCACGCTGTATCAACGCCTCGTTCAAAAGCAACGGTCGTCGATTTCGAAAGGCAACAGCCCCCTGAGACGGCCCTTGCTAGGCAAGCCTTTGAAAGGCAACGCGTGGCGAGGTGCCTATTTGAACTTGAATTCGTAAAGCCACGCGGGATCGGAGAACGGCCTCGGGTACAACGTGGCGAGCATCAGCGCCGTCGCCTCGATCGGCACGGTCGCTAACACGACTGCGTTGTCTTGGCGTCGATGTAGGCGAGCTTCACCTAGGCAAAAGCCTGCGGACCTAATAGCTCCTCCGAACACCCGGTGTAGGCGCAGAAGTGGTCGAAGTCGTCCATCGCGGTATGGCCGCGCTCGTTCGGTAAGAGCGGGACAGCTTCGAGAAGATTTTCCAGAAGTTCAACGGGTTTCTGATAGCACATGGCGGCCTCCTGATGGCAGAAGTCGATTGAGCAGAAACGGTTCCCGCCGCGCGGAGCTGGCGGGCGGCGCACTTGCCATTCCCGCCGACGTCCGGGGGGCGGTCGAAGGCTGCTTGCGCGTTAGCGCGCTCGCGGTCGAGGTAGTCAGCGACATCGCGAACGTCGATCACCAGACGTTTGCCCTGCTTGCGGTGGGGTATCGGAAAGGTGCCGAGCGAGATCAAGTTGTATCCCGTTTTTTTCGCGATACCAATCGCCTCGCATGCCTCGTCCAGGGTGAGCGTTACCCTGCCGTCAAACTGCGCCGCGAGAAAGAACATCGAACTGGCCATTCTCGGCCTCCTTGATCGAGCAGGTTCTCGACCAAACGTAGCTGATGCCTCCGGGTTGGGTCGGGAGGGTTTATCCTCAGTGCCCCCCGTTTAGGATGGCTTTCGCAACGTGCAAAAAGCCCGCAAAGGCCCAACGGATAGGGGTTTTGGCAATGAGTTGCGAAACTAAGTAACGGGCAAGCCCGAGCATTACCAGTACAGCTTCCAGCAACTCGCGCGCAATACGCATGCGCTGCTCGATTCGCTCGGCGTCAGCGAGGTGACGGTGGTCGGCCATTCGACGGGCGGCATGCTCGCCGTCCGCTATGCGCTGATGTATCCGCGCGAAACGCAGCAACTGGTGCTCGTGAATCCGATCGGACTCGAGGACTGGAAGGCGAAGGGCGTGCCGTCGCTGTCGGTCGACCAGTGGTATCAGCGGGAGCTGAAGACCACCGCCGACGGCATCCGCCGCTACGAACAGGCGACCTATTACGCGGGGCAATGGCGCGCCGACTACGAACCGTGGGTGCGGATGCTCGCGGGCATGTATCGTGGGCCGGGCAAGCAGATCGTCGCGTGGAATTCCGCGCTGCTCTATGACATGATTTACACGCAACCGGTCGTCTATGAGCTGGGGCAGCTCAGCATGCCGACGCTGCTGCTGATCGGTCAGAAGGACACGACGGCGATCGGCAAGGACGCCTCGCCGCCCGAGGTGCGCGCGAAGCTAGGCCATTACCCCGAATTGGGCCGCGCGGCCGCGAAGGCGATTCCCCATGCGACGCTAGTCGAGTTCGCGGGGCTCGGTCACGCGCCGCAGATGCAGGACCCGGAAGCGTTTCATCAGGCACTGCTCGATGGACTCGCGGCGGTGCCGACCAATCGTTGAGCGTTCAAACGGCTTTCTGTCCCGCTACCGTACTCCTGCGTCGTTCACCGCCAGACGAAACGCCCTGGTAGCTACTTTATGGCTCTTCGCGGATTTCCAGGGAGGACGCTTGCGGACAGGCTGTAGTCGGCCACCTTCGGCCGCTCGCTCGGGCTTTCACACAAACCTTCGAGCGTCGCCTCCACCTCGGCACCGGACCTTCGTGTGCAGATCATGTCACTCGAGCCGTCGGTCTTATGGAAAGAATTGCACAGGCCGATCTAGAGCCTTGCTACCGGAGATGAGGTCCTGGACGCGATGCCGGGTGAGCAAACGTCATAGCGATTGATCCGTTGATCCCGGAGTGGGGTGGATTTCGACGATGTCGGCGGTGACTGTGCTTTTAGACTTATACACTGTCTGGCGCGCTTGGCGCACCGGGCGAAATCTTTATTTGCTTAAGTTCCGCTGGCGTTTGCCGTAATCGTGTCATTACGAACGGTGAGCGAGAAACCACGACCGGCCCGGCGGGGAGACGGATCTGGCATGCGACCCGACGCTCGAGAGACGAGCCGATCTGCCAGGCAGGCAATCAGGTTGCCGCCAGTGGCAGGTTTGATTGAACTGACGGACCCCATCTGTGAGACTAGCGTAAATGAAGCGATTGACCTTGAACCAGAAGCTATGGAGCATTCTGGCTCTTCTCTGGTTTGGCCTTGGTGTGCTCGTCGTCACGAGCGCGTGGATGAACCGATCCGATATGCTCGAACAACGCAAGAGCATGCTGTCGCAGCAGATAGATACCGCGCTCGGCGTGATTTCCTATTACCAGAAGAAGGTCGCCGACAATACTTTGTCGATCGCCGAAGCGAAACATCAGGCGCTTGAGAACCTGCGCGGACTTCGCTATGGCGCGGACCGTAGCGGCTATTTTGGCATCTACGACTCGAATGTCACGGCACTCCTCTTGCCGTCCAAGCCACAACTCGAAAGCAAGTCACTGGCAGACCTCGTGGATTCGAACGGTACCCACATCGCGGTCGAGATCGTCAAAAGCTCATCGCCCGGCGGCAACCACTTCAGCGAATATGTGTGGCCAAAGCCTGGCAGTGACGCGCCAGTTCGCAAGATTACCTGCAGTGACTTTGTCGCCGAATGGGACTGGCACGTGTATACGGGCGTCTACGTGGACGATATCGACCATCTGTTCTATGTGACGCTCCTGCGCGATCTGTTGCTCGCAGCGATAGTGACCGCAGTTCTGACCCTCGGGATGCTATTACTGGCGCGCAGTATCCGGACGAGCCTGGGTGGCGAACCTGACTACGCGGCGGGGCTATGCAAGCGGATTGCCAACGGCGATCTCGGTGTGAACGTCGACCTTCGACCAGGCGACACAAACAGCCTGATGGCTTCTCTGCGGGCGATGCGTGACAGTCTGTCACGAGTCGTTCTGGAAGTGCGGGAGAACGCTGAAGGGGTGGCGACCGCAAGTGGACAGATTGCGCAGGGCAATCTCGATCTGTCGAGCCGCACCGAAGAGCAGGCAGCGTCGCTCGAGGAAACAGCTTCCAGCATGGAGGAACTGACGGCCACGGTCCGTCACAATACGGACAACGCCCGGCAGGCAGCGACGCTGGCCGGCACGGCCTCTGGCGTTGCGCGGCGCGGCGGCGAGGTGGTCGGGCGCGTGGTCGAGACGATGCAGGAGATCTCCGGCAGTTCGGCAAAAATGTCCGAGATCATTACTGTGATTGAAGGCATTGCATTCCAGACAAACATTCTTGCGCTCAACGCAGCGGTCGAGGCGGCCCGCGCTGGCGAACAGGGCCGTGGGTTTGCTGTCGTGGCCGGCGAGGTCCGTACGCTCGCGCAGCGTAGCGCCACCGCTGCCAAGGAGATCAAGGATCTGATCGGCGACTCGGTAAGTCGTGTGGACGCCGGCTCGAAGCTCGTAGGGGAAGCGGGCCGCACCATCAATGAGATCGTCGAGTCGGTCAAACGGGTGGCCGACATCGTTGGTGAAATCTCGTCGGCTTCGGTAGAGCAGAGCACTGGCATCGAACAGGTGAGTCAGGCGGTGAGCCAGATGGACCAGGTGACCCAACAAAACGCCGCGCTGGTGGAAGAAGCCTCGGCGGCGGCGCAGTCGATGGCTCAACAGGCACAGGCTTTGCGTGAAACGGTGGCCTTTTTCAAGGTTGAGGATGCGAGGCCATCCGCGTCACACATCGTTGAGCGGCAAAACAAGCCGCGTAGGCTGCTCCCGACATCGAAGGTTCGCACGCCCCTTCGTGCATCGACAAAATCAGAGACAACACGCGTCGGGAGCGCAGACAGCAACCCTATGGTCGCGGCGGATACAACTGCTGTGGACTGGCAGGCATTCTGAACGGAGGCGTTTGGTCACTGGGGCTGTTGCACCGATGTGCCAAGCAGGATGAATGAGTCAGTGGTGCGCACTGAACGGCAGACCCCAGGGCGCGAACGCGATGAGTTTAGTTGCAGCCAGCAAAGCGGAACTCACACCATCCAAATGCCGAGGCCGCGTAAATGTCAGCGATGTGCGAGTTCATGTCGCCTGGCGCATGTTTCGGATGACCGCTGCGATCCAAGCGCGGACGTTGCCGCTCCAAGGTCCGCTCCACCTCCGCGAAGAGACGCTAATGGGTCGGCATGCGCGAGTCCGCTCCGGGTCGATCAGCGACGCTCGGGACGCACGCCCTGAGCGCTTGGCGTACGAAAAAATCCCTTTATTGACGCCATCCCTGATAGCACATGGCGTGATCCTCCGGGATTCGGCCCGCTGGATCAGCATGAACGATTCCTGCGCGAATTTAGCGGTGCAACGAAGGCACGTGTGAATCCCGCAAACGCAAGACTGGCAAGCCTTTCGGCGCTTTTCGTGGATTGTTTATAGTCGACACGCCAGCACCCAGCCGGTTTTTTATGAGCTCGGCCAACTCAGCATGCCGACGCTGCTGCTGATCGGTCAGAAGGACACGACGGCGATTGGCAAGGACGCAGCGCCGCCCGAGGTGCGCGCGAAGCTCGGCCATTACCCCGAATTGGGCCGCGCGGCCGCGAAGGCGATTCCCCATGCGACGCTGGTCGAGTTCGCGGGGCTCGGTCACGCGCCGCAGATGCAGGACCCGCAGGCGTTTCATAAGGCGTTGTTGGAAGGGCTGACAGCGGCGCCGGAAAACCGTTGATCGATTACGTGGGTTTCTGTCCCGCAGTCATAGTCCTGCGTCGCTCTCCGTTAAGCGAAGCCGCCTGGGGCTATTTTGCGGTCCATCGCGGCGTTGCGGAGAGGGCCGGCTGCGGATATGCGGTAGTCGGCCAGCTCCAGTCATTCGCTTGCGCGCTTGAGCCGCCATTCAAACGTCGGTTCGCCCCTGCAAACGGCCATTCGCTCCGTTAGCGCACGCGCACCCTGCCGACCGAACCGGTTGTGGCGGCAATCGGTCCCACACTTGCGCGCCGCACACGAAGCGGCCAGTAAGCGAAACAGTGCCCCCGGATGTGCTCGAAGTCTTCCGCGTGGGAAACGAGGGCCGTCAGCTCTGGTCGCTTACTTCGGCGCCGAGACACCCAGCACTTGCGGCGTGGTGGCCGGCACGGTACCGCAGCTGACGGTGTGCGAGACGTGGCGGACGCATAGGCTGACATAGTTCCGGTCGATTGGCCGTTCAATCACGCTTGGATGCGCCCAGCCAAGCCGGCCGCCGCCACTGTGTCTGGAGCCGTCGACCGTATTTGCCGCGTTCGACAATCCGGGCGTCGCTTTTTTGGCTCTCTTGATATACGTCAAGAGCGCCAGTCGCGCGCACGGCAGGATATCCGTGGGAAGTCTTCCGGCAAAGTTTGGCCGAGCAGACGCCTTGTCCGGTGACACGATGACGGCCTTGTTGGCAGGAGAGCGCCCAATGTCTCTCAGAATTCCCATACTTGCGGTGTTGTTCATGATGCTGGCGTCTCCGCTTCAGGCTGCAAGTGAGGAGGTGCGCCCGGAAACGCCCGTCCTCCTTGAGTCGGTGCTCGAAACGGCCCCGGTCGAGATCGACGGTCAGCTCCTGTTCAGCGTCCGAGGGGTTTCGTCCTTTCCCGCCGAGCAGCGCGCCGAGGCCATTAGGGGAAGAATCGAAAAGGTAGCGGCAGACCCCTCATTCCCGAGCGACGGGTTGAGCGCCGAAGTTGTGGAGAACGTCACGATGATCATGGCCGGGCCAGCCACGCTGATGATTGTGAGCGAAGCGGATGCCCAGTTGGAACACACGAGCCGCGACCATCTCGCCACATTGCATCTGATGCGAATCCACCGGGCCATCGACGAATACCGGCAGTCCCGTAGAAGCGACGCCCTGCTCAAGGCGGGGCTGTATGGGGCCGGAGCCACGGCCCTGCTAGTGCTGGCGATCGCAGTTCTGCTCATGCTCAACCGGTGGTTGGACAAAGCGCTTTCCCGACTTCTGAAAAGTCGTGTTCACGCCGTCGGTATCCAGTCTTTTGAGATCCTCCGTTCCGAGACCATCTGGAAGGCATTTCATCGCCTGATGCTTGTGATTGGCGTCGTGACCATTATTGTGTCAGCGTATGCCTATTTGCATTACGTACTTGGGCTCTTTCCATGGACCCGCTCCATCTCCAATGGTCTGTTCGCCCTCGCCGCTGGCGCGGTCGAGCATATGGGAAAATCCGTGGGCGCCAATATCCCGGACATTCTCATTCTGGGCATCATCTACTATCTGTCCCAGTTCGTCCTGCGCCGGATAAGGCGCTTCTTCGACGCGGTGGCGCAGAAGCGCGTCACCTTTGCCCAATTCGAGCCGGAATGGGGCCTCCCGACCTATAAGCTTGTCCGGGTTTTGATCCTGGCCTTCGCGCTTGTCGTCGCCTACCCGTACATCCCTGGCTCCGAGTCCGCCGCCTTCAAAGGGATTTCCATCTTCATCGGTCTAGTGCTCTCGCTCGGCTCCTCGACAGCGATTTCCAATCTCATTGCTGGCTACCTGATGACTTATCGAAGGGTGTTCAAGGTCGGCGACCGGGTGAAGGTGGGGGACGTGACCGGCGAGGTGATCGCCATCCGCCTCCAGGTGACCCATCTGCGGACGGTCAAGAACGAAGAGGTCACGATTCCCAATTCCCAGATCCTGAACGGCGACGTAACAAACTTCAGCTCCTTGGCCGGCACCCGAGGATTGATCCTCCATACCACGGTCGGAATCGGGTACGAGACCCCCTGGCGACAGGTGGAGGCGATGCTGCGCATGGCCGCAGAGCGAACTTCGGGGGTGCTCGGGGAGCCGCAGCCGTTCATCCTGCTAACCAAGCTGGGGGATTTTGCGGTCACTTACGAACTGAATGTCTATATCCGTGACCCGAATATGATCGCCCGGATCTATGCGGACCTGCACCGACACATCCTCGATGTCTTCAACCAGTACGGGGTGCAGATCATGACTCCTGCCTACGAGGGCGATCCCGACGAACCGAAGCTTGTACCGCGGGAGCAGTGGTATGCGACACCGGCATCGCCCGATCAAAGGGAAGAAACTGAGAACGCGGAAAGCGGCTCGTCATAGCGGCGCACAGGCGCGAGAGCGCAGAGGTAACGAAGGCCACCCCGGCGCGACGGCTCAACCCACGGTTTTCCGTGCGGGCAGAAGGGTGGCGTTTTCTGTTGTCGAGCTACGAGGCATGCGCGGATCCGCTCTGGCAAGCAAGTTTGCCCAGAATTGCTGTCCTACGCGAATACCGCAGGAAAGGTCAATTTAGATCGGGTACGCCGCAAGGCGAAGCATTAAAGCTACCGCCCCCTCCTGAGGCCCGATCTTCGTCCCGTAATCGATCCATTGCCGCCGTGCACCGCCGCCGGCTCTGACCGACGAGCCGTCCGCAGTCTGGCGTACCGTCTGGCGCATCAAGTGACTGCTTGACTTTGATACCTGCCCTTGAATCTCATACGGCTTGACCGGCATAGGGGTCGACTTGCGACGATCATCCGTTGCGGGCCGGCAAGCGGTTCTCAACTCAGCTATCGGACCGGGTTCGGCCATGACGCGTCATTCAATACATGACTCGCTTTGAAGTTCCGGTGTCCGTCGAGACCAAAAAACGGTCCTTCAAAGGGCGAATTGCGTGTCGGACCGCGCTTCGTCAGGTCGTAAGCGCTTCGCTCCCTTTTCCCGTCACAACAACTCAAGCGTTGCGACGCCGATTTCGCGAAGTTTCTGCCGAGCAAGCCGGAAGTCCCAATCGTCCCGACTCAAATCAGAAAACAGGTAGTCGGATACCATGAGTTGGATCGCAACGCGGCTGGCGACCCGCCCGTCGATCGCATTGGGTCCGTTGGGATGCAACGTGGCTGTCAACGCGACTTGCTCACGACTCTGACTATCGAGGATCTCGACGTCGACCTCAAAACCGCAGCCTCGCAGTGCATCGGAGCGATAACCCATGTCGAGGAAGTCAACTCGAACCGGCGCGAGAAGATTTCGGCCGCTGTCGATGTACGCGTCTGGATACACGTACGAATCCGGGTTCGCAAGATATACAGAGGCCACTGCGTTATTTGCCGCAATCAGAGTCTGGATGCCTTCACGACAGGTTTCTGTGATTGCGCGAAAGAGCGTGTCGCCGGAGTCTGGCGGTACACTATCAAACCACCGGGCGAATTCCTCGTTCGCCGCCCCATTCTCGCGTATGGCTTCCTCAATCGACACGTAACCGAGAGCCGCATCCCACCCGGCATAGAGATCCTTGAGCCCGCAGCCGAAGTCGCAGGCTTGCTCGCGCGTAAGGTGCTCAAGCAGCCGAAAGAAGCGCTGCGTCGGAGGGTCATCATCAGGTTGCTTGCCAAAGGTCCCAAGCAGCGACCAACTAACCACGGCAGCAAACTCATGAGCATCGGCATCGCGGCCGAGCTTGCGCCAGAGCGTGAAGAGCGAGCGCAATACCCGTACATACCGCGACGGGACGCTACCATTAACGATCTCTTTAAGGAACATTAACGCGCTCTTCTTCCCGGCGATACGGTCGATCGCGAAGACTTGCGCAAGCACGGCCGACGCCTCGTACAAGTCAACCGGTTGGATCTCAGACTCCGCGACCATGCACCTGCGGATCTGCGCATAGTTTTTTGCGGCTTGCGCAAGCGCGGCCGCATCTAGGCGATCGAGCGGCAATACTTGTTGCGCCCACAGTTGCTCTTGTGAGCGCCGCTCCTCCTCCGTCAAACGAGACCAGCGCAGAAGCGGTGTTGGTACAGGCAGCACGCTAAACCCTGCCCCGATACTTTGCATGCCGTTGAAGAATGCCGCGAGGCGTAGGCGGAAGATCTTGTTCCCGTGCGTCGACAGCACAAAGTCGTGCAGATGCCGAAACTCGTGATCAAGCACGCTCGCGACTGCAAGATCGTGGAGACTTTCGTGATCGAAATTCGCGTGGGCCGAGGGTTCGCCCGTGACAAGCGCTAAAAGCTTTTCAAATGAGTCGGGCGCGTCCGAATGGAACCGCAGACAGACACCGAGAAACTTTGTGTCAAATGCGCCGTAGTCTGCCTGAAGGAATGGCAGCGTCATGCTAGTCTGGCTTGGCAACCGATTCGATGAGTTTCTTGACCTGATCCTCGGTCAGATCGGCGCGCCAACGAATCTCGACTTCACCTTCTGAGGTCACCACTCTAATTTTCTTCTTCTGATCCGGCGCATTGCGCAAGAAGTTCAGCAACGTGAGGGAGAAGTTTCCAACTGCGAATCCCGACGATACGATGGCGGAGATAGCCGCGGCCTCGATCAATCCAAATTCGAAGCCGCGCGGACCGTCAACCTTCTGCGCGGAATTGACGGTCACGTCATCTGGATGCTTGCGCAACTCCTCCGCGAGCGGGTTAATGAGTTCGGGAGCGCCTACGATTCTGATCTGGATCTTCCGAGTTGCAGCCATCATCTCCTCCGTAGGCGAACCACGGTACCGTTCCCGGTGATGCAGTCGTAGACGTGATACTCGCCTCTGCGGCGCGTTCCCGTCAAGAGGAGCTTCCTCCGGCGTCATAAGCAGCCCTTGGTTCGCGGTGCCGCAGGGACAGTCAAACGTTGGCTGCGCCTTGGGTAGGGCACCTTCGCACTCTCAATGAGCCTGCCACGCGGTCGGCCGCGAACTGGTAGCCGAACTTGCCGTGGTGGGCACTCATCAAGCGAACGCAACTGACGTTACAGAGGAACAAAAGTGTGTGGCTGCGCGACAACCGCCAAATGAGCAAGTTTTGGCTAGCTAGGAAGGGCGGCGGCTGTCTTCGAAACGGTCGTAGCGGTTTCGCGGGCTTGAGTGACCGTTCCGGGTCGAACTGGGACGTTCATAGTTGCTTTGCCCCTTCACGTGGGCGATAGTTCAGAGGGTGGAATGACAAGCCCAAGGCCCGCCAGATATAGCGGCTCACTCCAGCTGTAGCAATTCTGTAGCAAACCAAAATTCACCCCGCGGTACCGCGCCCATAGCCCCACGCGGCAACAATCGACCGATATCCGAACGTTGCGATATGACAGCGCCTCTTCATCCAAAAAAAACCGTCTTATTTTCGCTCGAAGTCTGTCACCATTTCATGCGACACCGACCGTGAGCGTAGCGTTGGTCCTGCATTGCGGAAGTATGTCCTAACGGGAGAGTCCTGATGAGCAAGAAGTCCGAAACGAGCGGTAAGAGCGGCGCGAATGAGTCGACCGCTGCGACGCTGGCCGCGCTGGCGAATTACATCAGTGAGTTCGTCATCAATGGGACGCTCGACACCAGATGCGCCGCGAAACTAGTTAAGCGCCTGAGAAAGGAAGCGGAAACCATTTTGGAAAATGGAAGCGCGACAAAGCTGGCACAAAAGGATCTGAAGAAAGCGTTCGACACGGTTGACGCTGCAGTCCAGGACCACGATGCGAAACTGCTGGTCACAGCTAACGCCGCACTACGTACAGCAGACGAGGGGAAAAAGGCGGAAAAGTCGCACTGAAGACTCGCACGCCTTGACGCTGTAGTAGCTGCGTCCCTCAGATAATGTTTTCAACGGCGAGATACGCCCGCAGAATCACCTGGAGCACGGTCAGTACCGGCCATCAAGCGTCATTCGCCCCTCCCGTTAGACAGACGTTCAGACGTCGGCTCCGCATTGCAAACGGTCCTTGGCCTTTGGGACACGAGCGCCGGTATCGTCCATCGCCATAGGCTGTCCACAGCACGTGTCACAGGCGACTGGCAGAACCCAGTCGCGTCGTGGCGCAGTTTCGCGTTGATTTCGTAAAAGCATCTGCAGATGCCGGTACACGCCAGGCGGCCACAAGCGCACAGAATAAAAGGCGAAGAAGGCGCAAAACGCAGAGATATCGGCATGCGTCGGCGACGCGAGCGGCTATTCTTCAGACGCTGCGACTATCGCGTTTCCGGTCGGCTCTGCTGGTCGTCGGCAGCCATTCCGCGCCCCACGCGGAAAGGGGGGGTATGTCACGTCCAAAACTACCTCGGCGCACGCGACGCGCACTGCATCGTCGGCAGTCAAACGCACGCATGTGGCTCGTCATCGGCAGTTCGCTCACCGGTCTGTGCTTTGCCCATGCGACGCTCGCGGCGGGCACCCTTCCACAAGGCGGCACTTACGTGGCCGGCACGGGCGCGATAGCAAGCCAGGCCAACGGCCTCGTGATCACGCAACCGGGTTCGACGCGCGGCGTGATCGAGTGGAACGGTTTTTCGATCGGCAGGAACAACAGCGTGACGTTCGACAACGGCTCGGGCGCGACGCTGAACCGCGTGACGGGCGGCTCGCCGTCCGCCATCTTCGGCAGGCTCAGTGCAACGGGGAGTCTGTATGTGATCAATCCGCAAGGCATCGTCGTGGGGCCATCGGGCGTGATCAGCACGGGAGGCCGTTTCGTCGCGTCAACGCTCGATGTCTGCAACGACGCGTTCATGCAGGGCGGTGGTTCCCTCACGCTGTCGGGCGACCGGGACGCAAGCGTGATCAACCTCGGCAAGGTCAGTTCGAGCAGCGGCGATGTGTTCCTGATTGCGCGACACGCCGTGATCAACGCGGGCACTATCACAGCGCCCAACGGTACGGCCGAACTGGCTGCAGGCGAACAGGTGTTGTTACAGGACTCGGGCAGCAGCAGACAGGTATTCGTGCAGATGGGCAGTCAGGGCACCGTGGTCAATAGAGGGCACATAAAGGCCGCGCAGGTCAGCCTGCAAGCCGCCGACGGCAATGTCTACGCGCTCGCTGGCGGCGGCACGCGCATCCGAGCGACGGGTACCGCGAATCGTGATGGCCACGTCTGGCTCGTCGCCGATGGCGGCCGTGTCAGTCAACTCGGCAAGATCTCCGCGAGCAACGCGGATGGCAGCGGCGGAACGGTCGACACGCAAGCGGCACAACTGGCCTTTGGCAAGCATGCAGCCGTTCACGCGGGCCAATGGAACCTTTTGACGCCGGCTTTCACGATCGATGATGCCGCCGCGCGCGCGTTGCAGCGCAGCCTGAACGCGGGCACGTCGATCGATATCACGACCACAGGCGCGAACGGCGCAACGGGCGACCTGGGCATTGCTTCGAGCCTGAACTGGAGCGGTCCGGCTTCGTTCACGCTTGCCGCGTACCACAACGTCTCAGTGACGACGGGCACGACGATAGCGAACAATGGTGCGGGCAATCTGGCCTTGCGCTCCGACGCTTCGGGCATCGATAACGGCGGCAGCGTCATCAACAATGGCACCATCGACTGGTCGAAAAGTACGGGCATCGTCAGCGCGTTCTACGATATGAACGGCAGTTACAGCCCCGGCACGCTTGTCGGCAATGCGGCCTGGAGCGCGCCGCTCTACAGCGGGCTCGTGACGCAGATAACCGGCTATAAACTCGTCAATTCGGTCACGGACCTGCAGAGCATCGAGAACGATCTTGCCGGCAACTACGCACTCGGCAAGGACATCGATGCTAGCAATTCCGCGTTCACAACGCTCGGTTACTCTTCCGCCACGCCGTTCACGGGTCAGTTCGACGGTATGTGGCATACGATTTCCAACATCTCTCCGCGTTTCGACGCGGTTTTTAACGATATTGGGGCGAAGGGTGTCGTGCGCGACGTGAACGTCAACTCGAAGGTCGGCACAACGGTTTTCTTTTTTGACGGGACCGCAATATTGGCCACCAGCAATCACGGCACGGTGGCCAACGTCTTTACATCCGGGGCCATTACCTCACAGTCCAGTGATGCAGGCGACTCATTCGCCGGGCTTGTCGCCACTAACTACGGGCTGATCGCGCGCTCGGGCAGCAGCGCGACGGTTACGGCCGACGGTTCTGTCGCTGGGCTGGTTATCCTTAACGAAGGTACGATCACCGAGTCATACTCCATCAGCCGAGTCTCCGGAATCAGCTCGCACGGCCCAGCGGGAGGACTCGTCGCGTACAACGGCGGAACGATCACACAGTCCTTTGTGTCGGGTCCCGTGGGGTCGGTATCGGGGCTGGTAGGCGGTGTCTGCGCCAGTTGCGGTGGTCTCGGCAACGATGTCTACTGGAACGTACAGACAACGGGACAGTCGTCGAGTGGCGGCAACCTGCCAGCATCGAACGGGCTCACTACCGCCCAGATGAGCGCCCCGGCGAGTTTTGTCGGCTGGGACTTCGGTCCGAGTGGCGCCTGGACGATGCCGCCCGGGGCCACGCACCCCGTCCTGACCTGGCAAGTCACCGGGCAGTGAGCCATATTTTATGAGCTGGGCCAGCTCAGCATGCCGACGCTCCTGCTGATCGGCCAGAAGGACACGACGGCGATCGGCAAGGACGCCTCGCCGCCCGAGGTGCGCGCGAAGCTCGGCCATTACCCCGAATTGGGCCGCGCGGCCGCGAAGGCGATTCCCCATGCGACGCTGGTCGAGTTCGCGGGGCTCGGTCACGCGCCGCAGATGCAGGACCCGGAAGCGTTTCATCAGGCACTGCTCGATGGACTCGCGGCGGTGCCGACCAATCGTTGAGCGTTCAAACGGCTTTCTGTCCCGCTACCGTAGTCCTGCGTCGTTCACCGCCAGGCGAAACGTCCTGGTAGCTACTTTATAGCTCTTCGCGGATTTCCACGGAGGACGCTTGCGGACAGGCTGTAGTCGGCCAGGAGCCGCTTGCGACCTGAAGACAGGCTAACCGTCGACCGCAGTGGCGGGATGCATTTCAAGCGCCGCGTTGGCGTCCCTTTTAAACGGAACCGCCGCCAGCACCGATGCAAGTACCATCAGACCTCCGCCAAACCATGCCCAGCCAGAAAGATGCTCACCGAGCCATACGTATGCGAATAGCGCGCCGAACGCGGGCTCGCTTCCCATCAGCAAAGCGACGCGCGTTGGGTTGCTGCGCTTGACGGCAAAGTTCTGTGCGAAGAAAGCGAACAACGTACAGGCGAGCACGAGGTAAGCGATGCTCGCCCAGAAGTCACCGTGCCCACTGAGCGACGGCAGCGCATCCCAATGTTGTGACGGCAGCACGAACGCCGCCAGGACACTGCCCAATGCAACGACGCCTGCCTGGACCGCCGTCACCGACAGCGGAGCAAGTTCCGATTCGCGCATCACACGCTTGGTCACGCACACCATCAGCGCACGCAGTAACGCCGCAAGAAGAATCAGCGCGTCGCCCGCGGTCGGAATGATCGCGCCTGCGCTCACGAACGCGGCGCCCGTCAGCGACAGGCCCACGGCGATCCATTCTCCACTCGACGGCTTTCGTCGTAGCAACACCCATTCGACCAGCGGCGTAAGCGCGACACACAGACTGATAAGGAACGCCGCATTCGACGCGCGTGTGTGCGCTATCCCGAAAGTCTCGGCCAAAAAGATGCCGAGCAGGATTGCACTGGAGCCGAGCGCACCCAGCAACGCGGACGCTTTGACGTGTCGGAGCGAGCGCAACGCCGGCGACAACACGAGGAACGTCAGCCCGAAGCGCAACGCCAGCAGACCGAGCACGGGATAGATCGCGAGCGCGCCTTTCACGACCCCATAACTGGTGCCCCACACCATCGCGACCGCAAGCAGCATGAGGTCCGATATCCACAACGCGCTCTTTTGCTTCGACATGACGGACCTTCTGTTTTCATTCGAACGGCCCAAATTGTCAGGTATTGCATTGATAAATATAATCAGGCTCAGTGGAACATCTTTTATGTTTGAGATGCACAAATGACTGGTGCGCGTGCGAGGGTCGCGATGAATCCCAATGAACTCTTTGCGTTGCTACCCGACATGGCGACGTTTGCGAGGGTCGTCGACGCCGGCAACTTCTCCATTGCCGCGCGGCAACTGGGCAGTACACCGTCGACTGTCAGTCGGCAGATCAAGCGCCTTGAGGATTCGCTTGGCACGCGGTTGCTTGAGCGCTCGACCCGTAGCATCCGTTTGACGGATTCAGGCGCGCAGATCTACCGGTATTGCCGGGATATGGTCGGCGCAGCGTCGGGTGCCGTCGACGTCGCTGGACAAGTGACGGGTGATCCGCGAGGCAAGGTCAGCATCAGTGCGCCGATTTCATTTGCGAGATCTGTCATCCATCCGCTTGTTCCCGAATTTCTGCGCATGTGGCCCGACGTGGATGTCCATCTGGTCTTCGCCGACCACGAAGTCGATCCGCTACGTGACGATGTCGATATGGTGATCCGACTCACGCGTTCGCCTCCGCCAGGGCTTGCTGCCCGGCGACTTGGAGCGGTCAAATGGGTTCTATGCGCGTCACCTGCCTATCTCGCGGAACGGGGGACACCGGCCGAGCCGCATGACCTTGCTCGGCATGCATGCATGTATCTAGGGGAGACGGTCGACGACAATCGATGGCATTTCCGCCGCGACTCTGAGACACAGTCGGTCGAGGTGAAGGGGCGATACATCGCCAATGATGCGGGCGCGCGATTGGATGCTGCGCTGCATGGGCTGGGCATTGCGAGCTTGCCCGATTTTGCTGCTGCGCAGGCGATTTCGAGGGGCGACATTGTCCGGGTGCTGACCGACTGGGAGTTCGAGGCGCGTACATATATGGGACCGGTCTGGCTGCTTTATCCGTCGAGCCGTTTTTTACCGTCTCGAGCACGTGCGCTCATCGATTACCTGGTGAGCCAGCTTCACGACAGGTAGGCTGCCACACCGACGGCATCAGGCGCGCAGGGCTGCGCGCCTCCTTTGCTGTCAGCCGTGGTAGAAGCCGTCGGTGACCGAGTTTTGCAGCACGCCGTCGACATAGACGCCGACAGGGTCGCCATCAGCGGACGTGAGGATCGAGCCGATATGCTGGCCGGGTAGTTTCATCCGGCCGCCTTGAATTCTGGTCATCTCCTGGTGATCAAGTTCTGCAGCGTTCTGGATGTCGTCGATGCTCAGCGTGTTCATGATGTGTCTCCTTGAACAAGAGGGTTGTACAAACATTTAAGCGGCCGGCTGCTTGCAGCACACAACGCACATGTCATGCCATCCGGGCGTGACCTGCGCGGAGCGCATCCCCCGGTGAATCGCGATGATGCGAGTTTGGGCGCCACCATCACTTAGCCCAAACGAAGTTGGAAAATCGCTGACATGGCCTTGTTTTCCTTCTCCTACAACAGCAACGAATCGCAGGCGTTCTTGACCGAACCGCCTCACTGGTCGATGGTGGCGCATCGATTACATGTACGTGAACCTCCTGGCGGCATCCGACGTTCAAGACCCGATGTCGCCATTTTTAATTCATCCATTGAAAGGAAACCACTCATGGACCTGAATCTGACAGGCAAGCTCGCACTGGTGAGCGGCAGCACAGCCGGCATCGGTTTCGCTATCGCCAGCACGTTGGCGCAGGAGGGCGCTCGTGTGATCGTGAACGGCCGCGCCCAGTCATCTGTGGACGACGTGGTCGCGCAGCTGAAAGCGCAGACGGGCAGCGACGTGCAGGGATTTGCGGGCGATCTCAGTACCGCCGCTTCAGCAGAAGAGCTCGCGCGACGCTATCCGGACGTGGAAATTCTGGTCAACAACCTGGGCATCTTCGAGCCCAAGCCGTTTGAAGAGATCCCCGATGCGGACTGGCAGCGGTTCTTCGACGTCAATGTCTTGAGTGGGGTACGCCTCGCTCGCCTGTTTTTGCCTGCGATGAGGCAGGCCAACTGGGGGCGCATCATTTTCATTTCGAGCGAAAGCGCAGTGCAGATTCCAGCTGAAATGATCCACTACGGGATGACGAAAACCGCGCAGCTGGCGGTCTCGCGGGGGCTCGCCGAAGCCGTTGCCGGCACGGGCATTACAGTCAATAGCGTGCTGCCGGGGCCGACGAAATCGCGGGGAGTGGGTGAATTCGTGGAGACCCTTGCCAAGGCCGACGGCAAATCGTTTGAAGCGTTCGAAACAGAGTTCTTCGAGAAGGTCCGTCCCACCTCGCTCATCAAGCGATTTGGTTCGCCGCAGGAAATCGCGTCGCTCGTGGCCTATATCGCCAGTCCGCTTTCGTCGGCCACGACGGGAGCCGCGTTGCGGGCCGACGGGGGCGTTATAAAAAGCGCCTTCTAGACCCCGAAGGCATCGGACCGGCTTCTCACACGACCGGCCCCAAGTCAGTGCAAAGACAAGGACGGCTTGCCATGAGCCGCCCTTTTTTCGTGCGTCGCCGTGTCCGCCGATCGGTTCGCGAACCGCTTATCTGGCCGCCATCATTTCATCGCGCACCTCGGCGCCGATCTCGAACGACCGCAGCCGCGCGGCGTGATCGTAAATCTGCGCGGTCAGCATCAACTCGTTCGCGCCGGTCTGCTCGATGATCGATTGCAGACCTTCGCGGATTGCGTCGCGATCGCCGAGCACCGTGCAGGCGAGCGCACGCGCGACGTTGTTCAACTCCATCTCCGACGCGTCGAGCCGCTCGACCGGCGGCTGCAATTGTCCCGGCGTGCCGCGCCGCAGATTGATGAACTGCTGCTGCAGCGACGTGAACAGCCGTGCGGCTTCGTCGTTCGTGTCGGCGGCGAACAGATTGACGCCGACCATCGCATAGGGCTTCGCCAGCGTCGCGGACGGCCGGAACTGCGTGCGATACACCTGCAACGCGGTCATCATGTAATCGGGCGCGAAGTGCGACGCGAACGCGAACGGCAGCCCGAGCGCCGCGGCCAGTTGCGCGCTGTACAGCGACGAACCGAGCAGCCACAGCGGCACGTTCAGGCCCGCGCCCGGCACCGCGCGAATGCGCTGGCCCGCGACCGGCTCGGCGAAATACCGTTGCAATTCGACGACGTCGTCGGGGAAGGTTTCGGCGCTCGCCTGGAGATCGCGGCGCAGCGCGCGAGCGGTGGTCTGATCGGTGCCGGGCGCGCGGCCGAGGCCGAGATCGATCCGCCCCGGATACAGCGACGCGAGCGTGCCGAACTGCTCGGCGATCACGAGCGGCGCATGGTTCGGCAGCATGATGCCGCCGGAGCCGACGCGAATCGTCTTCGTACCGCCGGCCACGTAGCCGATCACGACCGAGGTCGCCGCGCTCGCGATACCGGTCATGTTGTGATGCTCGGCGAGCCAGTAACGCTTGTAGTTCAGCTTTTCCGCGTGCTGCGCGAGTGACAGTGTGTTCCTGAACGCGTCAGCCGGCGTGGCACCCGCGGTGACCGGCGAAAGATCGAGAACCGAGAAGGGGATCATTGTCTGTTGATTGCGATGGGCGGCGCTTTCGCGCGATGGGGCATTGTGGCAAAGCGGCGCCTTTTCTGCTGGCGGCGCGGCGATGCCCCTGTCGACCGAAGGGTCGGCAGGACCGATGAGGCGCACTGAGGCGCGACCCATGGCGCGGAAATTGCGCGTGCGTAGCGTGTTCGTGCGGCGGTGCTTCGCATTCGCAGTGCGCCCGAATAAGCAATCCAGCGAGTGACCGTGCGCCGATCGGAATTCGAGTGTACGGTTAAGTATCGGTGCGGTGACGCGACCCGTTGCCGGACATCCGGAATGTAGCGAAGGAGTTCCCGATCCCATGAATGTCGTCAAAGAGTTTCGTACCCGGTCATTCCAAGACGTGTCCCACGCATTGCTCGACCGCGAGGAGATCGCGCTCGTCGACGTGCGTGAGGAAGATCCGCACGCGCGCAGTCATCCGTTGTTCGCCGCCAATCTGCCGCTGTCGCGGCTCGAACTCGACGCGCCGCTGCGGCTGCCGCGCCCGGCCGTGCCGATCGTCGTGTTCGATGCCGGCGAAGGCCTTGCGAGGCGTGCGGCCGAGCGCTTCGCCGAACTCGGCTATACCAACGTCGCCTTGCTAGAAGGCGGCCTGCAAGGCTGGCGCGAAGCGGGCGGCGAGTTGTTCAAGGATGTCAACGTGCCGAGCAAGGCGTTCGGCGAACTGGTCGAAAGCGTGCGTCATACGCCGTCGCTGTCCGCGCAGCAGGTGCAGGCGCTGCTCGATCGCGAGGCCGATGTCGTGGTGCTCGACGCGCGCCGCTTCGACGAGTTTCAGATCATGAACATCCCCGGCAGCATCAGCGTGCCGGGCGCGGAGCTGGTGCTGCGCGCCCGGCAGCTCGCGCCGAATCCGGCCACGCGCATCATCGTCAATTGCGCGGGGCGCACGCGCAGCATCATCGGCGCGCAGTCGCTGATCAACGCGGGCGTGCCGAATCCGGTGGCCGCGCTGCGCAACGGCACGATGGGCTGGACGCTCGCCGGTCAACCGCTCGCGCACGGCAGCGCGCGGCGTGTCGAAGGCGCGGTCGACGACGCTTCCCGTCTCGCCGCGGCAGACGGCGCGCGCGCGCTTGCCGACCGGGCGCGCGTGCGCCGCACGTCGCGCGACGAAGCGCGCCGCTGGGCCGACGAAGCGATGCGTACCGTCTATCGCTTCGACGTTCGCAACCCCGAGGAATACGAGGCGGGCCACGTTCCCGGTTTTCGCAGCGCGCCGGGCGGTCAGCTCGTGCAGGAAACCGACCTGTTCGTGACGGTGCGCGGCGCGCGCGTGATCCTCGCGGACAGCGACGGTGTGCGCGCGAACATGACCGCATCGTGGCTCGCGCAGATGAACGTAGAGGTGTACGTGGTCGATGGCCTGACGGCGGCCGATTTCGCCGAGAAGGGCATGGCGCCGTTGGCGCGCAACGCGGTCACGCCGCCCGACGTCGACGACATCGCGCCGGCCGAGCTCGCCGCGCTGCTGCAGTCGACGGGAACCGTCGTGCTCGATTTCACGAGCAGCACGCACTATCTGAGGCGGCATATTCCGGGCGCGTGGTTCGTGATCCGCAGTCAGCTCGCCGACGCGCTGCGCACGCTGCCCGACGCGAAGCGCTATGTGCTCACGTGCGGCAGCGACGTGCTCGCGCGCTTCGTCGCGCCGGAGCTCGCCGCGGCGACGGGGCGGCCGGTGCAGGTGCTGCGCGGCGGCACGATCGCGTGGATCGACGCGGGCTTGCCGGTGGAGTCGGGCGGCACGCGGATGGCGTCGCCGCGGATCGATCGTTATCAGCGGCCGTATGAGGGCACCGAGAACGCGCGTGAAGCGATGAGCGCGTATCTGGAGTGGGAGCATGGGCTCGTCGCGCAACTCGCGCGCGACGGCACGCACGGCTTTCGTGTGATTTGATGGGCCGTCCGTCCGGGGGCCGGCCATCCGGCGGCCGGCGATCCGGGGGCCGGCCATCCGGCATCCCTCTTGCGCCACGCGAATCTTCTGCCGATTCGGTGTAAACGCGCTCTCGTCGAAAGCCTCCGATGCGTTTAGATTAGCGGCATCTGGAAGGCTTTTCGAGGGACCAGGGCGGCCATAAAAGGCAGCGGTTTGTCATTCGGCGATGGCGCAAGGTGAGTAGCCAAGGTTGCTCATCGCTTCGTCTGGAGCAGACCGCTGCGCGTCGTCCGCGGTGCTTCGCGCAAGGCGGCCAATGAGCCGCCGTCACTTCCGGTTGATCCTATCGACCGACATGGCGACGCTGTATACAGCGTCGCCTTTTTGCTTTTGGCGTGCCCATCTCAGCCGACCTCAGCCGATCCATTACCGCTGCGCGCAACACGTTCCTCGCGGTTTTCTCCGTGCGCGGTTATCCTTGTAGTACACACTACAGACCGGCCAGGCGCCGCGACGACAGATCCCACACATCCGGACAGGAACCGAAGTGAGCCTCAAACCGCTGGGCGTCACGCTACTGATAGCGTGCTTTGCGCTGACCGGCTGCGACCAACAGCAGAGCGATCAAGCCGTGCAAAAACTCAAGGACTTTTTCAACGCCGTCAAACCGGACGCGTTGCTGCTCAAGAACATGACGCCGGGCGTCACGACCGAAGCGCAAATCCTCGCGCAGATGGGCAAGCCCGAGACCACGCGCACCTTCACCGACGGCTCGAAGCGCTTCGAATATCCGCGCGGCCCGCAAGGCCTGAACACCTACATGGTCGACATCGATCGCGACGGCAAGCTGCAGGCGATCACGCAGGTGCTGACCGCGGACAACTTCGCGCAGGTTCGCTCGGGCATGACCGAGGACGAGGTGCGGCGCTTGCTTGGCAAGCCTGGACAGGTGGCGGTGTTTCCGCTGAAGCCGGAAACCGTGTGGAGCTGGAAATGGCGCGAGGGCGGCGTGACCGAAGAAGGCATCTTCAACGTTCACTTCGACCGGAACCAGAGGGTGTACACCACGTCACGCTCGGACGTGATCCGCGGGCGATAGGCGGGGGCAATGTCGATCAGAAGACGGCCGGATAAGCGGGCCGAAAAAGCGGGGTAGGCATGATACGTCGACGTCGATACAGCCGGATCGGGCTGGTGTTGGGGGGCGGCGCCGCGCGCGGCTGGGCGCATATCGGCGCGATTCGCGCGCTGCAAGACGCGGGCATCAGGCCCGACGTCGTGTGCGGCACGTCGATCGGCGCGCTGGTCGGGGCGGTCTATGCGAACGGCGATCTCGACTGGCTCGAGGAGTGGGTGTCGCGTCTCACGTGGCAGACCGTGGTGCGGCTGCTCGATCTGCGCATCTCGGGCGGCCTGCTTGGCGGGCGCAAGGTGATCCAGCTATTCGCCGACAAATTCGCCGGCCGCTCGATCGCGCAACTGCACATGCCGTTCGCGGCGGTCGCGACCGAACTCGACACCGGCCGCGAAATCTGGCTGCAGGACGGCAGCACGATCGACTCGGTGCGCGCATCCATTGCGATTCCGGGCATCTTCACGCCGGTATGGCACAACGGCGTGTGGCTCGTCGACGGCGGGCTCAGCAATCCGGTGCCGGTGTCGGTCGCGCGGGGCATGCGCGCGGACTGCGTGATCGCGATCGATCTGAACAACGACATCCTGAACGGCCGCGATTTCGGCGGCCCGGTCATTCAAACGCCCGCGCTCGATCCCACCGCACCGCCGCCCGTCGCGCTGCGCCGCAACGGCAAGCCATGGCCGCGCTGGCTCGCGCCGGCGGAGGCGAGCGCCACCGACGACGTGCGCGTGCCGCCGAAGCCAAGCGCGCAGGTGCCGTCGATGCTGAGCTCGATCGCGCAAAGCATCGACATCATGCAGGTGCGTATCACGCGCAGCCGGCTCGCTGGCGAACCGGCCGATATCCTGATCCAGCCGCGTCTCGGCGGCATGGGCATCTTCGATTTTCATCGTGCGGCGCCAGCCATCGAGGAAGGGCGCGAGGCGGTCGAGCAGATGCTGCCGGCGATTCGCGCGCGGCTCGGGCTCGACTGAGCGCGAGCTGTCAGGCGTCGGAGCCGGCGTGAACGCGCTGATGCAACGGCGCGACGCGATCGGGCGGTGCCACCGCCGTCGGCGCGGCCTATCGAAAAAGCGACCCGAAACTTGCGAAATCGCCGCACGGCCAGGCGCGCGCGGCGCGCCCGACAACACGATAACCGCCGTGAAACCAAGCGCTACGAGGGTTCCGTCGTGCGTCGAAGTGTCATGTTGCGTCGCAGCAAACCACCCGCCCGGTATTTGAGAAATTGATTTCAGCTTGCGAGACTCCGCGCCATGCCGGAGCAGCGAGCAGCCCATGAAGCCGCCGCCATCCGCGCCAATACAACGAACCTGGATGGAGACACGCGTGTTCCTATACGGCTTTGGTCCCGTGCTGCTCGCCGGCACGCTCCAGACGATCGAGCTGTCCGTTCTGTCGCTGGCGGCCGCTGTGTTGCTCGGCCTCGCGGGCGCGGCGGCGAAACTCTCGTTCAACCGGCCCCTGCGGGTCATCGCGACCGGCTACACGACGCTGATCCGCTCGGTGCCCGACCTCGTGCTGATGCTGCTGCTGTTCTACAGCATCCAGATCTGGCTCAATGATCTGACCGACATGTTCCGCATCGAGCAGATCGACATCGATCCGTTCGTGGCCGGCGTGCTGACGCTCGGTTTCATCTACGGCGCGTATTTCACCGAGACTTTTCGCGGCGCCTTTCTCGCGGTGCCGCGCGGCCAGCTCGAAGCGGGCAGCGCGTACGGCATGAGCGGCGTGCGCGTGTTCACGCGCATCCTGTTCCCGCAGATGATGCGCTTCGCGCTGCCCGGCATCGGCAACAACTGGCAGGTGCTCGTGAAGGCCACCGCGCTCGTGTCGATCATCGGTCTCGCCGACGTCGTCAAGGCCGCGCAGGACGCGGGCAAAAGCACCTTCAACATGTTCTTCTTCATTCTCGTCGCCGCGCTGATCTATCTGGCGATCACCACCGTATCGAACCTCGTGCTGATCTGGCTGAACCGCCGCTATTCGATCGGCGTGCGACACGCGGAGCTCTGAGCGTCATGATCGACATCCTCAATCAATTCTGGAAGGCGTATCTGTTCTGGGACGGGCAACGCCTGTCGGGTCTTGCGGTCACGCTGTGGCTGCTGGTCGCGTCGATCGCGATCGGCTTCGTGTGCGCCGTGCCGCTCGCGGTTGCGCGCGTGTCGAAGAAGCGCTGGCTGTCGACGCCGGTACGTCTGTACACCTACGTATTTCGCGGCACGCCGCTCTACGTCCAGCTGCTGTTGATCTACACCGGCGTGTACAGTCTCGCGTTCGTGCGTTCGCACAGTTTGCTCGACGCGTTCTTTCGCAGCGGCTTTCACTGTGCGATCCTCGCGTTCGCCTTGAACACCTGCGCGTACACGACCGAGATTTTCGCGGGCGCGATCCGCTCGACCTCGCACGGCGAAGTCGAGGCGGCGCGTGCCTACGGCATGAGCGCGTTCACGATGTACCGGCGCATTGTGATACCGTCCGCGCTGCGCCGCGCGTTGCCGTTGTACAGTAACGAAGTGATCCTGATGCTGCACGCGACGACGGTCGCGTTCACGGCCACGGTGCCCGACATCCTGAAGGTCGCGCGCGACGCGAACTCGGCGACCTACCAGTCGTTCAACGCGTTCGGGCTCGCGGCGCTGATTTATCTCGTGGTGTCGTTCGCGCTCGTCGCGCTGTTCAGGCGCGCCGAGCGTCGCTGGCTCGCGCATCTCGCGGTGCGCACGCACTGAGCGCGCGTTGACGACATAGCATCGGGCGCCTCGAGCTTCGGCAGGGCGGCGTCCGCACCAGA
The DNA here is from genome assembly GCF_050436525.1 of Paraburkholderia sp. 35.1. Taxonomy (NCBI): domain Bacteria; kingdom Pseudomonadati; phylum Pseudomonadota; class Betaproteobacteria; order Burkholderiales; family Burkholderiaceae; genus Paraburkholderia; species Paraburkholderia sp. 35.1. The sequence goes on from NZ_JBNDMJ010000003.1 coordinate 3,272,511, forward strand.
CCGATCCGTATTCTCACTGGGAGAGCATCTTGCTCCATACCACTCAAACCGAAGCTTGCAAGCTCGCCGTACAGGACATCCACAAGAGCTACGGCGACAACGAAGTGCTCAAGGGCGTGTCGCTCAACGCGAACAAGGGCGACGTGATCAGCATCATCGGCGCGAGCGGCTCGGGCAAGAGCACTTTCCTGCGCTGCATCAATTTTCTCGAGCGGCCGAACGCCGGGCAGATCATCGTCGACGGCGAAGCGGTCAAGACGAAGACCGATCGCGCCGGCAATCTCGAAGTCGCCGATCACAAGCAGCTGCAGCGCATCCGCACGAAGCTCGCGATGGTGTTCCAGCACTTCAACCTGTGGGCGCACATGAACGTGCTCGAGAACGTGATCGAAGCGCCGATTCATGTGCTCGGTCTGAAGCGCAAGGAGGCCGAGGACCGGGCGCGCGAGTATCTGGAGAAGGTCGGGCTCGCGCCGCGTCTCGAGAAGCAGTATCCGTCGCATCTGTCAGGCGGCCAGCAGCAGCGTGTCGCGATCGCGCGCGCGCTCGCGATGGACCCGGACGTGATGCTGTTCGACGAACCGACCTCCGCGCTCGACCCCGAACTGGTCGGCGAAGTGCTGAAGGTGATGCAGAAGCTCGCCGAGGAAGGCCGCACGATGATCGTCGTCACGCACGAAATGGGCTTCGCGCGCAATGTGTCGAACCATGTGATGTTCCTGCACCAGGGCCGCACCGAGGAAGAGGGCAATCCCGCCGAGGTGCTGAGCGCGCCGCGCAGCGAGCGCCTGAAGCAGTTCCTGTCCGGCAGCCTGAAGTAAAGCGCGGCTCGCTTTTTACGGACACCCGATGGCCCGCACGTCCAGCCCGGCTCGCACGACCCAGGTCGTGATCGTGGCACTGCCGCCCGTGTCGATGTCGGGCGTCGGGCCGATCGTCGACGCGCTCAGTCTCGCCAATGAAATCGACGGCCGTGCGCTGTATCGCGTGCAGGTGTGTTCGTGGGACGGCCGCGCGGTGCCGCTCGCGGGCGGCGCGCAATGGCCGGCCGATGCCGCGTTCGGCGACGCGATCGCGTGTGACTGGCTGATCATCGTCAGCGAGCGGTTCCAGCAGTTCGCCGACTACCGGCTGTTTCTCGCGAGCCTCGCGCGCGTCGGTCAGCGTACGCCGCTCGTCACCGGTATCCACCACGGCGTGTGGTGGCTCGCGATGGCGGGGCAGTTGTCCGGCTATCGCGTCAGCGTGAACTGGGAAACCTATCAGCAGTTCTCTGAACAGTTCGAACGCTCGATCGTCACGCAGCAGATCTTCGAAATCGATCGCGATCGCGCGACCTGCGCGGGCGGCCAGGCGACCGTCGACTTCATGCTCGCGATGATCGGCCGCGAGCACGGGCCCGAACTCGCGGAGCGCATCGCCGATACGCTCGGGGTAGGCGTGCTGCGCGCGGGCGAGGAGCGTCAGCGCATTCCGTTCGTGACCGCGCCGGGCGAGCGCCACCCGCGCCTGAACGACGCGCTGCTGCTGATGGAAGCCAATATCGAGGACCCGCTGACCACCGATGAAATCGCCGGCTTCGTCGGCGTCTCGCGGCGGCAGCTCGAGCGCCTGTTTCGCCAGTATCTCGGCTCGATGCCGTCCAAATACTATCTGGGGCTGCGGCTGTCGAAGGCGCGCACGCAATTGCAGCGCACCAGCAAATCCGTCGTGCAGATCAGCCTCGCATGCGGGTTTGCGTCGGCGGCGCACTTTTCGAATGCGTATCGGGAGCGCTTCGGCGTCACCCCGCGCGAGGATCGCCGCAACTGGATCGACCGCCAGAGCGGCGCGCACGGCGGCGCGAGCGAGCCGCGGCCGGCCGCGCTGATCGAGCGGCCCGAGCTCGATTGATGCAAGCCATCTGAAAGCGAAACCGCGGCAAGTTCAGCGCAAAGCTCGACAGCCGCGACGCGCGGAACCTCATAGAAAGCGTCGCGTATGCGCAAGACGTGCCGCGCGCGGTTTCCTACACTAGCTGTATTACCTGTCACCCGTAAAAGGAATTGCCATGAACGACCTGACTGTGACACGCGAGACCTTCGACGAAGTCATGGTGCCGGTGTTTGCCCCCGCCGCCTTCGTACCGGATCGCGGTCTCGGCTCGCGCGTGTGGGACACGCAAGGCCGCGACTATATCGACTTCGCCGGCGGCATCGCCGTCACCGCGCTCGGTCATGCGCATCCCGAGCTGCTGAAGGTATTGCATGAGCAGGGCGGCAAGCTGTGGCACATCGGCAATGGCTACACGAACGAGCCGGTGCTGCGCCTCGCGAAGCGCCTCGAAAGCCTCACGTTCGCCGACCGCGCGTTCTTCGCGAATTCGGGCGCCGAGGCGAACGAGGCCGCGCTGAAGCTCGCGCGCCGGGTCGCGTTCGACCGTCACGGCGCGCAGAAAGATGAAATCATTTCGTTCGCCCAGTCGTTCCACGGCCGCACGCTGTTCACCGTCAGCGTCGGTGGCCAGCCGAAGTACTCGGAAGGCTTCGGCCCGGTGCCGGCCGGCATCACGCATCTGCCGTACAACGACATCGAAGCGGCGAAGAAGGCGATCGGCGCGCAGACCTGCGCGGTGATCGTCGAGCCGATCCAGGGCGAGGGCGGCGTGATCCCGGCCGATCCGGCGTTCCTGAAGGCGCTGCGCGAAGCGTGCGACCAGCACAACGCGCTGCTGATTTTCGATGAAGTGCAAACCGGTGTGGGCCGCAGCGGCTTCTTCTACGCGTACCAGGACACCGGCGTGACGCCGGACATCCTGACCACCGCGAAGGCGCTCGGCAACGGCTTCCCGATCGGCGCGATGCTGACCACCAAAGAGCTCGCCGCGCACTTCAAGGTCGGCGTGCACGGCACGACTTACGGCGGCAATCCGCTCGGCTCGGCGATCGCGGAAAAAGTGGTCGAACTCGTCAGCGACCCGAAGCTGCTCGAAGGCGTACGCTCGCGCAGCGAAGTGCTGAAGGGTCATCTCGCGAAACTGAACGAGCGCTTCGGGCTATTTACCGAAGTGCGTGGCAAGGGTCTCCTGATCGGCGCCGAACTGAACGACACGTTCCGGGGCCGCGCGAAGGACTTCGTCACCGCGGCCGGCCAGCACGGCGTGATCATGCTGATGGCGGGTCCGGACGTGCTGCGCTTCGTGCCGTCGCTGATCATGCCGCTCGACGACATGGCCGCAGGCTTCGCGCGTCTCGAGACGGCCTTCGGCGAACTCGTCGGCGCGAACGCCCAGGCGGCGTCGCATTGATGTTCAGGCGGTCCCGCACGCCCACGCTGATGCAGCGGATCATGCGTCACATTCAACAGGAACGATGATGCTCTTCGTACGTCCAGGCCGCCTTGCCGATCTCGATGCGCTCGAGCATATGGCGCGCACCGCGCAGCCGGTGCTGCATTCCCTGCCGCACGACCGGCGCGCGCTCGAAGCGCGGGTCGCGTTGTCGGAAGACTCGTTTCGCGCGGAGGTCGATTTTCCGGGCGAGGAGTTTTATCTGTTCGTGCTCGAAGACTCGGAGAGCGGCAAGCTGATGGGCACCGCGAGCATCGTCGCGGCGGCCGGTTACGCGGACCCGTTCTACGTGTTTCGCAACGACGCGCTGATTCATGCGTCGCGCGAACTGCACGTGAATCGCAAGATTCACGCGCTGACGATGTCGCACGAGCTGACCGGCAAGAGCCGGCTCGCGGGCTACTACATCGACCCGTCGCTGCGCGGCGACGCGGCCGCGCAATTGATGTCGCGCGCGCGGATGATGTACATCGCCGCGAATCGCAAGCGCTTCACGCCCGAGGTGTTCTCGCTGCTGCTCGGCGTGACCGACGAAAACGGTGTATCGCCGTTCTGGGAAGCGGTGGGGCGCAAGTTTTTCGGCCGCAATTTCGCCGACATCGAAGTCGAATCGGGCGGCCGTAGCCGCACCTTCATCGCCGAAGTGATGCCGACCTATCCCGTGTATGTCCCGCTGTTGCCCGAGGCGGCCCAGCGCGTGCTCGGCGAGCCGGACGCGAACGCGCTGCTCGCGTATGAGATTCACCTCGAGGAAGGCTTCGAGACGGATCGCTACGTCGACATCTTCGACGCGGGTCCGGTACTGACCGCGCAGGTGGATCGCAGTGTCAGCGTGCAGCACAACGAAACGCGCGTCGTGCGCGAGGCATCTGCGACGCACGGCGCAACGTACCTGATCGCGCACAACGGCGCCGCCGGCGAGTTCCGTTGCGTGCTCGGCGATCTCGCGCCCGGCAAGGAATCGGGCGCCGGGTTGTCCCAGGCGGCGCGCGCCGCGCTCGGCGTACGGGAAGGCGATGCGGTGCGCTGCGTACCGCTGCATCAGCCGCAGGATGAACAATCGGGAGAAGCGCAATGATCGTCGTTCGCGTAGTACAACGAGGCGATGTGGATGCGCTGATGCGGCTCGCGCAGGAGACCGGGCCGGGCCTGACCACCTTCAAACCGGATCGCGATGCGCTCGCGGCGCGTGTCGAGCGCGCGCGCCGCACAATGGAAGATCAGGCCGCGCCGCACGAGGCCGGTTATTTCTTCGTGATGGAAGACACCGCGACCGGCGACGTGGCCGGCGTCTGCGGTATCGAAACGGCGGTGGGTCTGCAGCAGCCGTTCTACAACTATCGCGTGAGCACGGTCGTGCACGCGAGCCAGGATCTCGGCATCTGGACGCGCATGCACGCGCTGAACATCTCGCACGACCTCACCGGTTATGCGGAAGTGTGCTCGCTGTTCCTGAGCCCGCGTTATCGCACGAGCGGCGTCGGCGGCTTGCTGTCGCGCTCGCGCTTCATGTTTCTTGCGCAGTTTCGCGAGCGTTTTCCGCAGCGTCTGTGCGCGGAGTTGCGCGGCCATTTCGACGAGCAGGGCACGTCGCCGTTCTGGCGCGCGGTCGGCTCGCATTTTTACCAGATCGATTTCAACGCGGCCGACTATCTGAGCTCGCACGGCCGCAAGGCGTTTCTCGCCGAGTTGATGCCGCGCTATCCGGTGTACGTCGAACTGTTGCCGGAAGAGGCGCAGCGCTGCGTCGGCCTCACGCATAACGACACGATTCCCGCGCGCCGCATGCTCGAGGCCGAAGGGCTGCGCTATGAGAATCACGTCGATATTTTCGACGCGGGTCCGGTGCTCGAATGCCATATAGCCGATTTGCGCACGGTGCGCGAAAGCGTGCTGGTGGCGGCTGAAATTGGCGAGGCAGCGGAGCAAGCCGCGCAGGACGGGCCGAAGTCGATGGTATCGAATACATCGCTCGGCGATTTTCGCGTTGGCGTCGTGGCGGGCGTGCCGCGCAACGGTGTGTGCCGCCTGAGCGCGGCCGAGGCCGACGCGCTTCGCGTGCAGGCAGGCGATCCGCTGCGGGTGCTGCCGTTGAAACACAAACAAGGATGATCATGAGCGAGCTTTTCATCGACGGCGAATGGGCCGCCGGCACAGGACCCGTATTCGCATCGCGCAATCCCGGCACGGGCGCGGTGGTGTGGGAAGGCAACAGCGCGTCGGCGGACGACGTCGATCGCGCGGTACGTAGCGCGCGCCGCGCGTTCGCCGCGTGGTCGGCGCTGACGCTCGACGAGCGCTGCGCGGTGGCGCGCCGCTTCGCCGCGCTCGTGACAGAGCGCAAGGAAGCGCTCGCCGAAGCGATCGGCCGCGAGACCGGCAAGCCGCTGTGGGAAGCGCGCACCGAAGCGGGCTCGATGGCCGCGAAGGTCGAGATCTCGATTCAGTCCTACAACGAACGCACCGGCGAAAAGCGCTCGGCGATGGCCGACGGCACCGCGGTGCTGCGGCATCGTCCGCATGGCGTGGTGGCGGTGTTCGGGCCGTACAACTTCCCGGGCCATCTGCCGAACGGGCATATCGTGCCCGCGCTGATCGCCGGTAATGCGGTCGTGTTCAAGCCGTCCGAACTTGCGCCCGGCGTCGCGGCGCTGACCGTGCAGATCTGGCGCGACGCGGGGCTGCCTGCCGGCGTGCTGAATCTCGTACAGGGTGAGAAGGACACCGGCATCGCGCTCGCGAATCACCGGCAGATCGACGGACTGTTCTTCACCGGTAGTTCGGATACCGGAACATTGCTGCACAAACAGTTCGGCGGACGGCCGGAGATCGTGCTCGCGCTCGAAATGGGCGGCAACAATCCGCTCGTGATCGGCCCGGTCGCGGACCTCGACGCCGCCGTGCACCACACGATTCAATCGGCGTTTCTGTCGGCGGGGCAGCGCTGCACGTGCGCGCGCCGCATCTTCGTGCCCGACGATGCGTTCGGCGAGCGTTTCCTCGCGCGCCTGACGGAAGTGACCGCGCGCATCGGCGTCGGTGAATACAACGCCAAGCCGCAGCCGTTCATGGGCGCCGTGGTGTCGGCGCGCGCGGCCTCGCGTTTGATCGGCGCGCAGGAGCGTCTGCTCGCGAGCGGCGCGAAGGCTCTGCTGAAAATGGAGCAGCGCGATCCGCAACTCGGCTTCGTCACGCCCGCGATCCTCGACGTGACCGACGTAAAGGACCTGCCCGACGAGGAGCACTTCGGTCCGCTCGCGCAGATCATCCGCTACCGCAATTTCGACGACGCGCTCGAACGGGCGAACGATACGGAGTTCGGTCTCTCGGCGGGCCTGCTCGCCGACGACGAAGCGCTGTGGACGCATTTCCAGCGCACGATTCGCGCGGGTATCGTCAACTGGAACCGGCCGACCAATGGCGCTTCTTCAGGAGCGCCGTTCGGCGGGCCGGGCCGCTCCGGCAATCATCGGCCGAGCGCGTACTATGCGGCCGACTACTGCGCATACCCAATGGCCTCGGTCGAGAGCGCGCAACTGACCATGCCCGCGAGCGTCTCGCCGGGCCTTCAATTCTAAGGATCGACGATGCTGCAAGCCACTGAAGCCAATTTCGACGGTCTGGTCGGCCCGACTCACAACTACGCGGGCTTGTCGTTCGGCAACGTCGCGTCGCAGAACAATGAGAAGTCGGTCGCGAATCCGAAGGCCGCCGCGCGCCAGGGTCTGCGCAAGATGAAGCAGCTGGCGGACCTCGGCTTTCATCAGGGCGTGCTGCCGCCGCAGGAGCGTCCGTCGATGCGTCTGTTGCGCGAGCTCGGTTTTTCCGGCGACGATGCTTCGGTGATCGCGCGCGTCGCGAACAACGCGCCCGAACTGCTCGCGGCGGCGAGTTCGGCCTCGGCGATGTGGACCGCAAACGCGGCGACGGTGAGCCCGTCCGCGGATACGCACGACGGCCGCGTGCATTTCACGCCGGCCAATCTGTGCAGCAAGCTGCATCGCGCGATCGAACATGAGTCGACACGCCGCACGCTGCGCGCGATGTTCAGCGACACCGACCGCTTCGTCGTGCACGAGGCGCTGCCCGGCACGCCCGCGCTCGGCGACGAGGGCGCGGCGAATCACACGCGCTTTTGCGAGCAATACAATGCGCGCGGTGTCGAATTCTTCGTGTATGGCCGCAGCGAGTATCGTCGCGGGCCGGAACCGAAGCGCTATCCGGCGCGCCAGACGTTCGAGGCGAGCCGCGCGGTCGCGCATCGTCATGGCTTGCAGGAAGCGGCGACCGTGTACGCGCAGCAGAACCCTGAAGTGATCGACGCGGGTGTGTTCCATAACGACGTGATCGCGGTCGGCAATCGCAACACGCTGTTCTGCCATCAGCTCGCGTTCGTCGAGCAGCAGGCGGTGTACGACGAGCTGCGCGCGAAGCTCGCGAGCCTGCACGCAGGGTTCAACGTAATCGAAGTGCCCGACGCTCAGGTCAGCGTCGCCGATGCGGTGACGTCGTATCTGTTCAACAGCCAACTGCTGACTCGGCCCGATGGCAAACAGGTGCTGGTCGTGCCGCAGGAATGCCGCGAAAATCCGCGGGTGGCCGCGTATCTGGATGAGCTGACTGCGCACAGCGGTCCGATCGACGAAGTGCTCGTGTTCGATCTGCGCGAGAGCATGAAGAACGGTGGCGGGCCCGCATGTCTGCGTCTGCGCGTCGTACTCGACGACACCGAACGCGCCGCGGTCGCGCCGGGTGTGTGGCTCGACGACACGCTGTTCGGCCGTCTCGATGCGTGGATCGAAACGCACTACCGCGATCGTCTCGCACCCGCCGATCTCACCGATCCGAAGCTGCTGGTCGAGTCGCGCACCGCGCTCGATGAGCTGACGCAAATCCTCGCTCTGGGCTCGCTGTATGACTTCCAGCGCTGAGCACCCGATGGCGGCCCCGAGCGCGATGCTCGACGATTTTCTCGCGTGGACGCTCGCGGGGTCCCGGCCTGCCGCGCAGCAGGCGCAAGGCACGTGTGCGAACGGCGTGCGCTGGACGTGGCAGGGCGACGGTGTCCTCGTCATCGAGCCCGCGGAGCAGCACGCGGACATCCGTAGCGTGCTCGTGTCGGCCGGCGTGCATGGCGACGAAACCGCGCCGATCGAACTGCTGTCGCGCATCGTCGCCGATATCGCGCAGGGCCGCGCCGTGCTTGCATGCCGGTTGCTCGTGATTCTCGGCAACATCGAGGCGATGCGCGACGGCGGCCGCTATCGCGACGACGATCTGAACCGGCTGTTCAGCGGCCGTCATCTGCAACTGCCGCACAGTCATGAGGCGCCGCGCGCGGCCGCGCTCGAACAGGCCGCGACGCGCTTTTTCGCCGACGCGTCCGCCGCGCCCGGCGCGCGCTGGCATATCGACATGCATACGGCGATCCGCGCGTCGGTGTTCGAGCGCTTCGCGCTGTTGCCGCATACCGGCAAGCCGTTTTCGCGCGCGATGTTCGAATGGCTCGGCGACGCGCGTATCAGCGCGGTGCTGCTGCACACGACGAAGGGCAACACCTATTCGCACTTCACCGCGCAAGCGTGTGGCGCTGCTGCGTGCACGCTCGAACTCGGCAAGGTGCGGCCGTTCGGCGAGAACGACCTGACACGCTTCGAGGGCGCGGATCTCGCGGTGCGCGCGCTGCTGGCCGGCACGCGAGCCGACGCGCAAGCCGCTCTGCCGCGTGTGTTCACCGTCGTCGATCAACTGACCAAGCAAAGCGACGCATTCGAGCTGCTGCTCGCGCCGGACGTACCGAACTTCACGCCGCTCATAAAGGGCAGCTTGCTGGCGCGCGACGGCGACTATCGATACACGGTGCAGCGCGACGAAGAGCGCATCGTGTTTCCGAACCCGACGGTCAAGCCCGGCCTGCGCGCCGGTCTGCTCGTCGTCGACACCACCGCCGATACGCTGTCCAGGCTTGTCTAGACAGGTTCCATGTACAATCGCCGGCTTCGCGGCTGTCGCATCTACGGGTCACGCCGGCCGCGCGAGTCCGAAGCGCGGCGGGCGTAATCCGCCTGTGCGCGCCGAATCGGCTCCGTTTCAGTCCACACCGTAAAGGAACATCCGTAATGAAGAAGAATTGGCCCAACCTGGCCGCGCTCGCGCTGGTCGCGACGGCGGTGTTGACGGCAGGCACCGCGTCGGCGGCTGAGATCAAGGAAGTGCGCTTCGGCGTCGAGGCGTCGTATGCGCCGTTCGAATCGAAGTCGCCCGCTGGCGAGTTGCAGGGCTTCGACATCGACGTCGGCAATGCCGTGTGCGCGAAGCTGAAGGCCAAATGCGTGTGGGTCGAGAACTCGTTCGACGGCCTGATCCCGGCGCTCGAAGCGCGCAAGTTCAGCGCGATCAACTCGGACATGACGATCACCGACCAGCGTCGCCAGGCGATCGACTTCACCGATCCGATCTACACGATCCCGAACCAGATGATCGCGAAGAAGGGCAGCGCTCTGCAGCCGACGCCCGCATCGCTGAAGGGCAAGCACGTCGGCGTGCTGCAGGGCACGATCCAGGAAACCTATGCGAAGGCGCGCTGGGCGCCGGCCGGGGTCGACGTCGTGCCCTATCAGACGCAGGACCAGATCTACGCGGACCTCGCGTCGGGACGTCTCGATGCGTCGTTCCAGGACGCCGAAGCGGCATCGAAGGGCTTTCTGAAGAAGCCGCAGGGCGCGGGCTTCGAGTTCGCCGGTCCGGCCGTCAGCGACGACAAGCTGCTCGGCGCGGGTGTCGGCTACGGCGTGCGCAAGAACGACAAGGCACTGAAGGATGCGCTGAACGGCGCGTTGAAGGAGCTGAAGGCGGATGGCACCATCGACCGCCTCGCCGCCAAATACTTCGACGTCAAAGTCGTGCTGAAGTAACGATGCATCGAAGTGTGCAAAACGGCCGCGCGTTGCGGCCGTTTTGCTTTCTGCGCGCGTGTCGCAAACGTTCAGCAAATATTTCGAGATATTGCCTCGTAAGCCTGTTCGTGCCCAATGGCGCTGCGATAAAATTGCGACGCACACTGCCGCGCGCGACGGAGCTTGCAACGTCACGGAAACGCGCCAACGTGCAGCGAAAAACAGAACATAGCGGCAAGGCGCCAGCGGCGCCGAGCGGGGGACTGGAATGACCACCATCGCAATCGAGACTCTGAGCCACAGCGGCACGACCGACGACGCGTCGCTCACCGCCAGCTACGCAAGGCAGCCCATTCTGAATCGGGACGGCATGCTGTGCGGCTATGAGATCAAGGTGCGTGCGCCCGAGCTGCCGCTCGCCGACGCGGACCTCACCGCCCCGCAAGCCAATACCGATCTCCCTCCCGAAACCGACGCGTTGCCGGGCCGCGCGCCCACGCCGGTGCAACGCGTCGCGCGCGCGATCGCGCGCGGGCTCGTGCAAGGCGACGTGCGCGGCGCGCTGACCGGCCATCCGGCCTACGTCGACGTGAGCCGCGAGCTGCTGCTCGACGACGCGATCCTGAGACTGCCCGCCGAGCGCTTCATGCTCGAGCTGCCTTCATCGCTCGAAGTCGACGACGCGTTGATCGCGCGTGTCGTGTATCTGCATGGCCGCCGCTACCGCTTCGCGCTCGACGACGTCACGCAGCCCAATGAGACTTTCGCGAAGCTGCTGCCGTACGCCGAAGTCGTCAAGATCGACGTCACGCGCACACCGCGCGCGCTGCTGCCGAAGCTCGCGAGCGTGCTGAAGTCGGCTGGCAAGCTGCTGCTCGCATCAGGTGTCGATGCGCAGGCCGACTTCGAAACGTTGCACGAGCTCGGCTTCGACCGCTTCCAGGGTTATTACTTCGCGCGCGCGCAAAGCTCGGCGACGCGCCGCGTCAGCGCGCCGCGCCACGCGCTGCTCAATCTGCTGCAACTGCTCGCGGGCGACCCGACGGTCGCGCAGCTCGAAGCCGAGCTGAAGCTGAACCCGGTGCTCGTCATGCATCTGATGAAGCTCGCGAATTCGAGCGGCCTCGCGGTCGGTCACAAGGTGACGACGCTGCGCGACGCGATCAACGCGACCGGCACCGACCGCATCGCGCGCTGGACGCAGCTGCTGCTCTACGCAGACGGCCGCAAGGTCGCGCTGGAGGACGATCCGCTGCTGCAACTCGCGGCCACGCGCGCGCGCTTCATGGAACTCGCGATCGAGCGCATGCCCGAGGCGGGCCGCGACGAAGCCGATGCGGCCTTCCTGACCGGTGTGTTTTCGTTCGTCGATGCGGTGTTCGGCGGCTCGCTCGAAAATACGCTGAACATCCTTACGCTGTCGCGACCGATCCAGGCCGCGATCCTGCATCGCGAGGGCAGGCTGGGTCTGCTGTTGAGCGCGGTCGAAGCGCTCGAAGGCGGCGCATGGGAGCGCGTCGCCACGCTATGCGAGCGTCTTGCTCCGTTGACCGTGGAAGAGGTGGCGCAGATGGGTCTCGCGGCCGGCGCATGGGCTGGCGTCGCGGATCGCGGCGCGGAAGGGCTCGAGCGGATCGAGGATTGAGTGGGGTAAAAGCCCCACACGGTGCCCGGATAAAATCGTTTGCGGGCAAACACGGAAAGGATCGACGTGAAGCGGCGTGATCAACGATCACGCCAGGTCTTCACATCGTCTCCATTTCCCGCATCTGCCCCTGGCCGAAAAAACGTCCTAACTCCCGTGCCAGTTCGTTGAGCACGCTCATCTCCTTCTGCGAGATGCGGCGCGCCTCCTGCGTATGCGACCAGTCGCCGTAGAGCAGCGCGACCGTCTGATCGGTTTCGTCGACGATCGGCAGCAGCACGAACGCGCGCGCGTCGTCGAACGAGCGCCGGAACCACTCGGGCAGCCGCGCGACCATCTTCGGATCGCGCGCATTCTCGATGAAGATGCCCACCGAGTTCGCGATCGCGAGATGAAATACGTCGGGTTCGAACGCGGTGCTAAACGAGAGCCGCGGCAGCGCCGCGTCGATCTTCGGCCCGAAGCCGAGACGCGCCTTGAACGTGCCGCTGCTGTGCTTGACGTACACCACGGTGCGCGAGAAGCCGAGCGCCGCGAGCACGGTCTCGGCGGCCATCGCAAGCGTCGGTGCGAGCGGGCTGCCCTCGGGCAGGCCGCGCAGATCCTTCACCCCGATCTCGATGCGCGCCTCGGGTGTAAGCGCCTCGCGCGCGATCGCATCGGCATTCGCGCGTAACTCGACGATCTCGCGCATCACGCTGTCGCCGCCATCCTCACGCGATAGCGCGACGCTCATCTGCAGCAGCACCTCGGGGTCGGTGTTCAGCGCGCCGCTGTACTCGTGCGCAAGCTCGCCGATGCGTGCCTCGCGCTCCCCCTCGGGCATGTTCTGCTGGGTGAGCACGTCGGCGACCGCGGTCGAGTAATTGGTGATCGCGCGCAGCCACTGCACCTGGCGCGGTTGCGTCACATCCTCCGGATCGAACTCGCCCATGCCCGAGCGGATCGTGTCAGGCAGGCGCCAGCGCACCGCGGCTTCGGCGCCGATTTCATCGAACGTCACGCCGAGCACGAGCACGCACGCATCGGTTTCGAGTGCGCCGCCGTCGATATGGCGGCGAATCTGGTCCCATTCGGCGTCGAGATAGAACACGACCAGCAGCTTGCCGATCTGCCGCATCAGCGTGCAGACCACCGCTTCCTCGCCGGCGCGCAGGTCGCCGCGCTCGGTCAGCTTGCGCGCGACGCAGCCCGACAGCAGCGTGCGGTTCAGTTCGAGTTTCGCGTCGATGCGGCGCGGCGCGCTTTGATGAAAGTGATCGACGATCTTCAGACCGACGACCAGATGGCCGACCGCATCCATGCCGAGCACCATCAGCGCGCGCGACACGGTCGTGATGTTGCCGCCGAACGCGATGTACATCGCCGAGTTCGCGAGGCGCAGCACCTTCTGGGTGAGCGCGAAGTCCGACAGCACCACTTGCACGAGGCCGGTGAAGTCGAGGTCGTCGTTGGTCACTGCCGCCATGGTGGTGCGCAGCGATTGCGACAGCATAGGGAAATCGCCGCGCTCGCTCATTCGCGTCCAGAGCCGGTCGAGCACTGCCGCCTTTACCATGTGAGTCCCGCAAAAGCCATACGTGTTCCAGTGAATGCCATGCCGGTCGTGAGCCGGCTTGTTGCGCTGCCTGGGCGTCGTGTCTGCATCGCCCGTTACGCGCCGTGCAACTGAAGCTCGCGCGATTCGAAGCGCTGCGCGAGTTCCTCGGACGGCAGCGCCTTGCAAACGAGCCAGCCCTGAATGTGATCGCAGCCCATCTCGGTGAGCAACGCGCGTTGCGCTTCCGTTTCGACGCCCTCGGCTACCAGTTCGAGGTCGAGCGTCTGCGCAAGGCCGACGACAGCGCTAACGATTGCCTGATCGTTTCGCGAGGTTAGCAGATTCTCCACGAAACTCCGGTCGATCTTCAGCTTCGCGAGCGGAAAACGCTGCAGGTACGCGAGGCTCGAATAGCCGGTGCCGAAGTCGTCGACGGCGAAGCGGATGCCCATCGCGGTCAGCTCTTCGAGCAAGCCTTTCGCGTGCGCCGGATCGTGCATCAGCAGACTTTCGGTGATCTCGAAGACGAGGCGGCGCGGATCGATGCCGGTCAGCTCGATCGCCTCGCGCACCGAGTCCTTGAAGCGCGGATCGCGAAACTGCTGCGGCGACACGTTGACGGCCACGTACTGCAGCGAGATGCCCTTCGCGTCCCACTGGATCAGTTGCATGCACGCGACCTTCAGCACCCAGTTGCCGAGAAAGTTGATGAGCCCGATCGACTCCGCGAGCGGAATGAACATCGACGGCGGCACGAGGCCATGCACCGGATGCGTCCAGCGAATCAACGCCTCGACACCGACCACGCCCCGCGTGCGGCTGCTCGTGATCGGCTGGAAGTGTAGCGAAAACTCGCCGTTGCGTACGCCGTCGTAGAGGTCGGCCTCGAGCTTGAGGCGCTCGGCGTCGGCCGGGTTGTCGTCGGGTACGTAGAACGCCAGCGTGTTGCCGCCCGCGGCCTTCGCCTGCAACAGCGCGTGGTCGGCCCAGCGCAGCAGGTGCGTGTCGTGGCCGCCGGTGTCGTTGGCGTGGCGCACGTCCGGGTACAGCGCGATGCCGATGCTGGCCGACAGGTGCACCTGCTGACCCTTGAACACGTACGGCTGCTGGATCGCGGTCAACAAACGCCGCGCCAGCGCTTCGGCGGCCGCCGCCGCGTCGGTGCGGCTCGCGGCAGGCTTCACGAGGATCGCGAACTCGTCGCTGGCGACGCGCGCGATCGTTTCGTTCGGGCTCGTCATGTTCAACAGCCGCCGCGACGTGTCGCGCAGCATCTCGTCGCCGGCGTCGTAGCCGAGTGCGCGGTTCACGCGCTGATAGTCGTCGAGATCGAGCAGCAAGAGCGCGACCGGCGTGCCGTGCGCGTCGGCCTTCTGTTGCGCGTCGAGCAACGCGTGCAGCAAGCCCGACTGGTTCGGCAGGCTGGTCAGCCGGTCCAGATGCAGCGCCTGGGTCAGGCGCTCTTCGGTGGCGCGCCACGACGACACGTCGAAGCCGGCGATCGCGTAGCCGTCGACGCCGTCGTGGCTGCTGCGCACGACCCGCAGCTCGACCGTGATCGGATAGGTCAGCGACTTGACGAGCCCGAGCGTCGCTTTTTCGACGTTGCCCGAGGCCGCCGCGAGCTTGAGCAGCGCGTCGAGGCGCGGCACGTCGGCGGGCGCGACCAGATCGTGCAGCGTCGCGGTTTTCAGGTATTCGCGGTGATAGCCGATGAAGCGCAGGCTCGCGTCGGACACGTAGATGAAGCGCAGCGCATCGTCGACGTGCGCGAGCAGATCGACCGCGCCGACCACCTGTTCCAGTGGGGGCGGGCGGTTCGCGCTGCTCGGCTGGTCGTCGTCCTCGCGCCGGCCGAACGCCCACAGCCGGTCGATGACCGTGCGCAAGGAGCCCCGGCGGGGCGCGGTGATCGTGTTCGCTTCCATGTTTGTCGCTGGCAACCTGGGTTCGTCCGCAGGCGGGGCTGCTTGTCCGCCGCTCCGGGCGGCCAGGAGATAGCAGGCCGCCCCATCAGAACGAGATAACGACGCATGCGGGGAAATCTTTAGCGGCCCGTGGAGAAAAACAACTGGTAAGGAGAAGCCCGGCGCCGTCGCCGGGACGATTCGGTTAAAGTGACGTCGCCTCGCGGCCGTTAATACGGCGAATCCCCTTTATTTGGCGACGCTGATGACGTCGCGCTGCATAGACTTTCCGAACCTTGCACTGATGATCCATGTCCGAACGCCCCGTCGTCAGGTCCGCCAGAGCCCCACGGCCCGTCCCGCGGGACGTCGAGGTGCGTGATGTCCTCGCCGGCGCGTCGGCCGGCTATCGTGAGCACGGGGGGCTGGACGCTGCCCCGCAGTATGTCTATGTCGGCCGCCAGCCGATTCTCGATCGCGATGGCGCGCTTCACGCCTACGAGCTGCTGTTCCGTGCCGGAACGTACAACTACGCCGAAATCAGCGACGACACGCAGGCCACCGCGCAGGTGGTCGCGCGCACGATCGGCGGAATCGGCGTACCCGCCGTGCTCGGCCAGCATCGCGGCTTCGTCAATATCGATCGCGCGCTGCTCTTTAGCGACATCGTCCATCTGATGCCGCCCGAGCGCTTCGTGCTCGAAATCCTCGAAACCGTGCGCTACGACGCCTCGCTCGCGCGTCGTCTCGGCGAGTTGCGCGGCGCCGGCTTCCAGGTCGCGCTCGACGACGTGCACGATCTGTCCGACGAGCTGAGCGCGATGCTGCCGTACGCCGACATCGTCAAGATCGATTTCGTGCAGACGCCGCGCCGCGCCGTCGCGCAGCTCGCATCGACGCTGCGCGGCCACGGCAAGACGCTGCTCGCCGAGAAGGTCGAGACGCGCGAGGACTTCGCGCTCGCCCACGAGCTCGGTTTCGATCTGTTCCAGGGCTACTTCTTCGCGCGGCCGCAGGTGCTGGCCGCGCCGCGCAACCGCTCGCTGCGCCCGGGCCTGCTGCGGCTGCTCGCGCTGCTGTCGCGCGACGCCGGCATCGTCGAGCTCGAGGCGGAGCTGAAGGTCAATCCGGGCGTGGTCGTGCAACTGCTGCGGCTCGTCAATTCGAGTGCATTCGGCCTCGGGCGCAACATCGCGTCGCTGCGCGAGGCGATCATCGCGACCGGCACGCGGCAGATCGCACGCTGGGCGCAACTGCTGCTGTACTCGGACACCGGCGAGTTGCCGTGGCGCGCCGATCCGCTCGTGCAACTGGCGGCGACGCGCTCGCGCTTCATGGAACTCGCCGCGAACTGGCTGCGTCCGGCCGACGGCGAATTCGCCGACGCCGCGTTCATGACCGGGATTTTTTCGCTCGTGCACATCGTGCTCGACAGCACGCCTGACGCGGTGCTCGAGAAACTCGGCCTGGCGCCGCAGATTCGCGACGCGATCGTCGCGCGCAAGGGCGAACTGGGCGCGCTGCTGCTGATCGCCGAGGTCGCGGGCGAGGGCGGCGACGCGGCGCCGGTCGCGACGGCGGCGGGCTTACACGCGCTGACGCCCGACGTGCTGTCGGAGCTGAACCTGTCGGCGGCGGCGTGGTTCGGCGCGCACGTGGCGGAATTGGGCGTTTGAGGCGTCGAGCTCGCGCGCCGCACCCTTTCGATTCGCTTGTGATCCGGGCGACGAGCCACGCCGCGTGCGCATCCGTGGTCCAATAGAAAGTTCAGCGACGGCCTGTGACGTCGGCCGAAGCTGTCTCCGATGGACCCGATCAATTGCGTGCGCTCACGCGTGGAGGAGCAGATGAAGACAAAACACATACCGGCGGTACTGGCCGCCGTCATGGCGTTCGGATTCGCAATGCATTCGCCGCTCGCCTCGGCAACCCTGAAGCCCGGCAATACGGCGCCGATGTTTACCGCCGAGGCCTCGCTCGGCGGCAAGACCTACACGTATTCGCTCGCCGACGAACTGAAGAAGGGCCCGGTCGTGCTGTACTTCTATCCGGCCGCGTTCACGAAGGGCTGCACGATCGAGGCGCACGATTTCGCCGATGCGGTCGACCAATACAAGAAGTACGGCGCGACGGTGATCGGCGTGTCGCACGACAACATCCATACGCTGACGAAGTTTTCGGTCAGCGAATGCCGCAGCAAATTCCCGGTCGCGGCCGACGCCGACGCGAAGGTGATCAATGCGTACGACGCGGCCATGCCGTTCAAGGCCGGCATGGCGAATCGCGTGTCGTACGTGATCTCGCCCGACGGCAAGATCATCTACGAGTACACGAGCCTGTCGCCCGACAAGCATGTCGAGAACACGCTGAACGCGCTCAAGGAGTGGTCGGCCGCGCATAAGGCGCAGTGAGGGGCCGAACGCGCCGTCGCGTTTGCCCGCGCTAGCCGACTAAAACCATTTGCCGGATGAGCTTGCGATGCCGATTGTCGTTGCGTTGATTGCGCTGATCGCGCTGGGGTACGGCGCGGTGCGTGCCTTTTATGCGCTGCAGGCCGCTTTCGGGCTGGCGGTGGCGGAGGGTGTGGCTGTGCTGGTTGCGTTGCTGATCGCCGGTGCGCTCGCGTACTGGCGGCAGCGGCGCCGCGAAGTCGCGCCGAACGTGCGCGACGGCGACTGGACGCACGAATTGAAGGGCAGTTGGGGCTCGGTGCGGCTCGCGGCGGCCAAGCGGCTCTGCGAGATTCGCGTCGGCGACCAGCAGGGCGCGTATATCTTCGCCGATCTGCTCGGCGCCGAAGCACAGGGCCGCGACGCACAGGCGCGGCTCGCGCTGAAGGTCAAGGACTCACGGCACGGCGAGTGGCTCGTGCCGATGTCGAACGAGCGGGCGGCGCGCCGATGGCAGCGGATTTTCTCGCTGGCCATCGAGCAGAAGCTGTGAGCGCCACCTTCACTACGTCATGACGACGTCGGCGCCGCGCCACCCGCGCGGCGTGCCTTTCTCGCCTCCCAGCGCACGCGGATGCGATCCATGTACAGATAGACGACCGGCGTCGTATAGAGCGTCAGCATCTGGCTGACGATCAGCCCGCCGACGATCGAAATACCGAGCGGCGCGCGCATCTCCGCGCCTTCGCCGCTGCCGAACGCGAGCGGCAACGCGCCGAGCAGCGCGGCGAAGGTGGTCATCATGATCGGCCGGAAGCGCAGCAGACAGGCCTGGTAGATCGCGTCGCGCGACGACATTCCCTTGCGCGACGCGTCGATCGCGAAGTCCACCATCATGATCGCGTTCTTCTTCACGATGCCGATCAGCAGGATCACACCGATCAGCGCGATGATGCTGAACTCGGTCTTGAACAGCAGCAGCGCGAGCAACGCGCCCACGCCCGCGGACGGCAGCGTCGACAGGATCGTCAGCGGGTGGATGTAGCTCTCGTACAGGATGCCGAGCACGATATACACCGCCGCGAGCGCGGCGAGGATCAGGATCGGCTGGTCGGACATCGACTGCTGGAACGCCTGCGCGGTGCCCTGGAAGCTGCCGTGAATGGTGGCGGGCATGCCGATCTCGGCCATCGTGTCGTAGATCGCCTGCGTGGCGGTGGACAGCGACACGCCCGGCGGCAGGTTGAACGAGATCGTCGAGGCGACGAACTGGCTCTGGTGATTGACCGATAGCGGAGTGGTGCCCGGCCCGAAGCTCGCGATCGCCGACAGCGGCACCATCGTCTCCTTCGCGGTCGACACCGCCGAGCCCGACGACGCGCTCGACTTGCCGCTCGCCGCGATGGAGTTGATGGCCTGATTGCGCGCGGAGTCGGCTGCGATGCTGGCCGCGCTCGTCGCGGTGGTGGCGGCCATGCCGCCGGTTGCCGCGCTCGTCGTGGTCGACGTGCTGGTCGCTCTGGACGTCACGGTGCCGGCCGGCGCGTTGGTGGTCTGCGCGCCGCTCGCGCTGCCGCCCGACGTGCTGACGAAAATCTGCTTCAGCATCTCCGGGCTCTGCCAGTATTGCGGCGCGACTTCCATCACGACGTGATACTGGTTCAGCGGGTTGTAGATCGTCGACACCTGGCGCTGGCCGAACGCGTCATACAGCGTGTTGTCGATCTGCGCGGGCTTGATGCCGAGGCGCGATGCCGTGGCGCGATCGATCGTCACCATCGCTTCGAGACCGCCTTGCTGCTGGTCGGAGTTCACGTCCGCGAGCTCCTTGCGTGCCTGCAGCGCCTCGGTGAGCTTCGGCCCCCACTTGTACAGATCGGGCGTCGAGTCGGCGAGCAGCGTGAACTGATACTGCGCGTTCGACTGCCGGCCGCCCACGCGAATGTCCTGCACCGCCTGCAGGAACGTGCGCGCGCCGGCCACGTCGCCGAGCGGCGCGCGCAGCTGCTGGATCACCTGGTCGGCGGAGAGCTTGCGCTCGCTCTTCGGCTTCAGCGACACGAACATGAAGCCCGAGTTGGTCTGCCGGCCGCCGGTAAAGCCGACCACGCTGTCGACCGCGGGGTTCTTGCCGACGATCGCCATCATCTCCGAGAACTTGCCTTTCATCGCCTGGAACGACGTGCTCTGGTCGGCCTGGATGCCGCCGATCAGGCGCCCCGTATCCTGCTGCGGGAAGAAGCCCTTCGGCACGATGATGTAGAGCGCGATGTTCAGCGCGATGGTCAGCAGCAGGACGAGGACGATCAGCAGCGGATGCCGCAGCGCCCAGCCGAGCGTGCGCTCGTAGCCGCGCTGCATCGATGAGAAACCGCGTTCGAGCCAGCGGCCGAAGCGGCTTTCCTGTTCTTTCTCGTGCGGCTCGCGCAGCAGGCGCGAGCACATCATCGGCGTGAGCGTCAGCGATACGACCAGCGACACCGCGATCGCGAGCGACAGCGTCAGCGCGAACTCGCGGAACAGCCGCCCGACGATGCCGCCCATCAGCAGGATCGGCAGAAACACGGCGACCAGCGAAATGCTGATCGACATCACCGTGAAGCCGACCTCGCGCGCGCCGATGAACGCGGCCTTCATGCGCGGCACGCCGTCTTCGATGTGGCGCGAGATGTTTTCGAGCACGACGATCGCGTCGTCGACGACGAAGCCGGTCGCGATGGTCAACGCCATCAGCGACAGATTGTCGATCGAGAAGCCCATCAGGTACATCGCGCCGAACGTGCCGACGATCGAGATCGGCACGGCCACGCTCGGAATCAGCGTGGCGCGCCAGTTGCGCAGGAACAGAAACACCACCATCACGACGAGCGTGACCGCGATCACGAGCGTGCGCTCGGTATCCCTCAACGACGCGCGGATCGTCGTCGAGCGGTCCGAGGTCGGCGCGATGTCGACGTCGGCGGGCAGCGACGCGTGCAGTTGCGGCAGCATCGCCTTCACGCGGTCGACGGTCTCGATGATGTTTGCGCCCGGCTGCCGGTACAGGATCACGAGCACCGAGCGCTTGCCATTGAAGAGACCGAGGTTGCGCAGATCTTCGACCGAATCGACGACTTCGCCCATGTCGGAGAGTTTGACCGGCGCGCCGTTGCGATAGGCAATGACGAGGTCCTTGTATTGCGACGCCTTGCTCGCCTGGTCGTTGGTGTACAGCTGTACGCGGTTCTCGCCGAACTCGATCGAGCCCTTCGGGCTGTTCGCATTGGCCGCGGCGAGCGCCGCGCGCACGTCCTCGAGGCCGATGCCGTAATGCGACAGCGCGTGCGGCAGCAACTCGACGCGCACGGCCGGATTCGCCGAACCGCTGACATCCACTTCGCCAACCCCCTGCACCTGCGACAACGACTGCTGCAGCACCGTCGCGGCCGAATCGTAGAGCTGGCCCGCCGTCAGCGTGCTCGATGTCAGCGCGAGAATCAGGATCGGCGCGTCGGCCGGGTTGACCTTGTGGTAGGTCGGGTTGCTGCGCAGGCTCGCGGGCAGGTCGGCGCGCGCCGCGTTGATCGCCGCCTGCACGTCGCGCGCGGCGCCGTCGATGTTGCGGTTCAGGCCGAACTGCAGCGTGATGCGCGTCGAGCCGACCGAGCTCTGCGACGTCATCTCGGTGACGTCGGCGATCGAGCCGAGATGCCGCTCGAGCGGACTCGCGACGCTTGTCGCGACGGTCTCCGGGCTCGCGCCCGGCAGCGTCGCCTGCACCGAGATGGTCGGGAAGTCGACCTGCGGCAGCGGCGCGACCGGCAGCTTCGTGAACGCGAATACCCCCGACAACGCGATGCCGATCGCCAGCAGCGTGGTGGCGACCGGACGGGAGATAAACGGACGCGACAGGTTCATCGCTCAGTTCCCTGCATCGGTGGCGGGCGGCGTGGCGCTACCGGACGAATCGCCGCGGTTAAAGCGCTCGCGCAGCCGGCGGCCGAGCGAATCGAACGCGAGGTAGATCACCGGCGTCGTGAACAGCGTCAGCAGCTGGCTCACGATCAGGCCGCCGGCGATCGCGATACCGAGCGGCCGGCGCAGCTCCGAGCCCGCGCCGGTGCCGAGCATCAGCGGCAGCGCGCCGAGCAGCGCGGCGAGCGTGGTCATCAGGATCGGCCGGAAGCGCAGCAGACACGCCTGGTAGATCGCCTCGCGCGGCGGCTTGCCTTCCTCGCGCTCGGCGTAGAGCGCGAAGTCGATCATCATGATCGCGTTCTTCTTCACGATACCGATCAGCAGCACGATGCCGATGATGCCGATGATGTCGAGATCGTGGCCGGTGATCAGCAGCGCGAGCAGCGCGCCGACGCCGGCCGACGGCAGCGTCGACAGAATCGTGATCGGATGGATGAAGCTCTCGTACAGCACGCCGAGCACGATGTACATCGTGACGATCGCCGCGAGGATCAGGAACAGCTCGTTGGCGAGCGACGCCTGGAACGCGAGCGCCGCGCCCTGGAAGCGCGTCTGGAACGACGCGGGCAGACCGACGTCCTTCTCGGCCTGCTGGATCGCCTTGACCGCCGCGCCGAGCGACGAACCCGGCGCGAGGTTGAACGACACCGTGGTGGCCGGGAACTGGCTCAGGTGCGTGACCAGCAGCGGCGCGGGTTGCTCGATGAACTTCGCGATCGACGACAGCGGCACCTGTCCGCCCGTCGACGTGGAAGAGGGCAGGTAGATCGAGTTCAGCGACGTGGTGTAGTGCTGCATCGTCGGCTGCGCTTCGAGAATCACGCGGTACTGGTTCGACTGCGTGAAGATCGTCGAAATGATGCGCTGGCCGAACGCGTCGTACAACGCGTTGTCGATCGTAGCCGGTGTGATGCCGAAGCGCGCGGCGGTCGCGCGGTCGATCTCGATGAACACCGAGCGGCCGTTGTCCTGCAGATCGGTCGCGACGTCCGCGAGCTCGGGCGACTGCTTCAACCGGTCGACCAGCTTCGGCACCCACGTGGTGAATTCGCTGATGTTCGGATCGGTCAGCATGAACTGATACTGCGTCGGGCTGACGGTCGAGTCGATCGTCAGGTCCTGCACCGGCTGCATGTAGAGCGACGCGCCCGGAATATGCGCGACGTCTTTCTGCAACTGGCGGATCACCTCGCTCGCGGTATTGCTGCGGTCGTCGCGCGGCTTCAGGTTGATCAGCATGCGGCCGCTGTTCAGCGTGATGTTGCTGCCGTCCACGCCGATGAACGAGGTCAGGCTTTCGACGTCCGGGTTCTTCAGGATCTGGTCGGCGAGCGCCTGCTGACGCTCGGCCATCGATGCGAACGACACCGACTGCGGCATCTGCGTGATCGCCTGGATCACGCCGGTGTCCTGCACCGGGAAGAAGCCCTTCGGCACGAACACGTACAGCAGGCCGGTCAGCACCAGCGTGAGCACCGCGACGACCAGCGTGGAGCGCTGACGGTTCAGCACCCACGTGAGCGCGACCGCGTAGCGCGCGATCACCCAGTCGATGAAGCGGTGCGCCTTCGCCTCGAAACGGTGACTGTCGTGCGGCGGCGTGTGGCGCAACAGCTTCGCGCACATCATCGGCACGAGCGTCAGCGAGACGACCGCGGAGATGACGATCGTCACCGCGAGCGTGATCGCGAATTCGTGGAACAGGCGCCCGACCACGTCGCCCATGAAGAGCAGCGGAATCAGCACCGCGATCAGCGAGACCGTCAGCGAAATGATCGTGAAGCCGATCTGCTTCGAGCCCTTCAGCGCGGCTTCGAGCGCCGTGTCGCCTTCCTCGACGTAGCGCGCGATGTTCTCGATCATCACGATCGCGTCGTCGACGACGAAGCCGGTGGCGATGGTCAGTGCCATCAGCGACAGGTTGTCGAGCGAGAAGCCGCACAGGTACATCACCGCGAGCGTGCCGATCAGCGACAGCGGCACCGATAGGCTCGGAATGATCGTCGCGTAGATGTTGGCGAGGAACAGGTACATCACCAGCACGACCAGCACGACCGACATCGCCAGTTCGAACTGCACGTCGCGCACCGACGCGCGGATCGTCGTGGTGCGGTCGGTGACGACCTCGACGTCGAGCGCGGCGGGCAGCGACTGCTGCAACTGCGGCAGCAGCGCCTTGATGCTGTCGACCACCTGGATCACGTTCGCGCCTGGCTGGCGCTGCACGTTCAGGATGATCGCGGGCGTGTTGTCGACCCACGCACCGAGCTTCGTATTCTCCGGTCCCGCCACGATGCTCGCGACGTCGGTCAGCATCACCGGACGGCCGCTCTTGTACGCGACCACGGCGCTCTTGTATTCGTCGGCGTCGGTCAACTGGTCGTTCGAGTTGATCGTGTAGTTGCGCGTCGGACCGTCGAAATTGCCCTTCGGCGTGTTGACGTTCAGGTTCGAGACGGTGGTGCGCAGGTCGTCGAGATTCAGGCCGTACGCGGCGAGCGCGCGCGGGTTCGCCTGAATGCGGATCGCCGGGCGCTGGCCGCCCGACAGGCTCACGAGACCCACCCCGGCGACCTGCGAAATCTTCTGCGCGAGACGCGTGTCGGCGAGATCCTGCACCTGCGTGAGCGGCAGTGTCTTCGACGTGATCGCGAGCGTGATGATCGGCGCGTCGGCCGGGTTGACCTTCGCGTAGATCGGCGGCGCGGGCAGGTCGGACGGCAGCAGGTTGCCCGCCGCGTTGATCGCCGCCTGGACCTCCTGCTCGGCGATGTCGAGCGGCAGGTCGAGGCTGAACTGCAGCGTGATGATCGACGAGCCGGCCGAGCTTTGCGACGACATCTGGTTCAGCGACGGCATCTGCCCGAACTGTCTCTCGAGCGGCGCCGTCACGGACGACGTCATCACGTCCGGGCTCGCGCCCGGATAGAAGGTCTGCACCTGGATCGTCGGATAGTCGACCTCGGGCAGCGCGGACAGCGGCAGAAAGCGCAGCGCGACGAGGCCGACCAGCATGATCGCCGCCATCAGCAGCGCGGTGCCGACAGGACGCAGAATAAAAGCGCGGGATGGATTCATGCGGTAAGTGCCGTGCCTTTACTTTATTGCGATGCTTGCGCCGCGTGCCGGCCGCGATGCGCGTGCGCGTGCGCGCCGGATGCGGCCGATGCGCCGGACGCGCCACGCGGCCGCTCGGCCGGAATCGTGATCTTCGCGCCTTCGCGCAGCCGGTCCGAACCGTCGATCACGACGCGCTCGCCGACCGCGAGGCCCGACTGGATGCTGGTGCGCTCGCCGTCGACCGGGCCGACCTTGACCTGGCGCACGGTGACCGTGTTGTCGGGCTTCACGACGTACACGAAGGTACCCATCGAGCCGTTGAGCACCGCCGAGGTCGGCACGATCACCGCGTTCCTGATCGTATCGACAAGCAGGCGAGTGTTGACGAACTGGTTCGGGAACAGGCCGTTGTCCTTGTTCTCGAAGATCGCGCGCAGTTTGATCGTGCCGGTGGTCGTGTCGATCTGATTGTCCATCGTCTTTAGCGAGCCGACTTCGAGCGGATGCGTGTTGCTGCGGTCGTACGCGGTGGCCGACAGCGACTCGCCGTTCTGCGTGTGCTGGATGATCTGCTGCAGATTGTCTTCGGAAGTCGTGAACAACACGCTGATCGGATCGAGCTGCGTAATCACGACGATGCCGTTGGTGAGGCCCGAGGTCACGTAGTTGCCCGGGTCGACCTGACGCAGACCGACGCGTCCCGACACCGGCGCGGTGATGCGCGCGTACACAAGGTCGAGCTTGAAGCTGTCGACGTTGGCCTGGTCGGACTTTACCGTGCCTTCGTATTGCCGCACCAGCGACGCCTGCGTGTCGACCTGCTGGCTCGCGATCGAGTCCTGCGCGAGCAGCGTCTGATAGCGCTTCAGATCGAGACGCGCGGTGGCGAGCAGCGCCTCGTCGCGCACCAGCGTGCCCTCGGCGTTGCGCAGCGAAATTTCGTACGGGCGCGGGTCGATCTGGGCCAGTACGTCGCCCTTCTTGACCATCTGGCCTTCCTTGAAATAGACGTCCTGCAGCACGCCGCTCAGTTGCGGCAGCACGGTGACGGTGGCGAGCGGCGTGACCGTGCCGAGCGCGGTCAGCACGACCGGCATCTCGCCCTGCGTCGCGGCGGCGACGTGCACCGGCTGCGCCATGTTGGCCATCGCGTTCGGACCGCCGCGGCCGAAGCGGCCGCTGCGCGCGCCGCTCGCCGCCCCCGGCGCGCTCGCACCGCTGCCGGGCCCGCCCCACGGATGCCAGCGCCACAGCACGACGCCGAACACGACCAGCGCCGCGACGATCAGCGCGACGGTGCGGCCGCGGTGGCGTTTCACCGCGCCGGGCGCGCTCGATTGCGCGCCGTTCGCGGACGGCTGGGGAGCGGCAGGGCGTTCGGTTTCCGGGTGCTTTTGTTGTTCGTCCATCGGTTCGGTCGGGTGGCTGGCTTGATGATGTGAGCCGCCGATGCGGTCGCCGCCATCGAAGGGCGGTGGGCCGGCACATGGGCGGCATGTCAGGCGGTCGTGGCGGCGGGCGCCGCGCAATGTTCAGCGCGATGCTACCCGAGGCGCGGGACAGGGATGTTAACGCAATGCGGAATCATCACGGCTGGACGCGGCCGGTTCGACGACGCTCACGGCTCGCGGCGCGCGGTCCCGCAACGGGATGCGTGATCGTACGTTGCGGCGTCTGTAACAGTCCAGCCGCGTATTTTTCGGTTGATTACGAAGGTTACAGCATGTCGGCGCATCGTCGGGCGAGGGCGGGCCGCCGTCGCCACTCTCGCAGATCACGGGCGGCTGGCGCCGCGTTCGATCCGCGCGGGGCGCCGTTTGGCGCCCGTTGCCGCCGACGGCTTATTCGTCGAGCCGGCGCCCCGGCGTGCCGCCGATCTCCAGGACGATCTTGTCGATGCATTCGAGCAGCGCGGGCGCGGCGCGCGCGATCAGCCAGTCGCGCGGACATTGGTCGGCCGAGCCGCCGCAATTGACTGCGTAGCGCTCGCCCGACGGCCCGACGAAGCCGAGCGCGATCGCGTTCAGCCCGTTGTACCACTCGCCGGTGGCGATTGCGAAGCCGCGCTCGAGGGTGTCCTGGATCGCGCTTGCGAGACGGCTGCCGATATAGCCCCAATCGTCACCTTCGGCCGTCTGCAGGCCGACCAGCAGACGGTCGCGGTCCGGTTGCGCGAGCGCCGCGAGGTACGCCCGGCCGACGGCGGTGCGCGTCAAGCTCATGCGCGAGCCGATTTCGAGTCGCGACACGAGCACCGCCGAACGCGGCCGGATCGCGTCGATGACGACCATGTCGTAGCGGTCGCGCACCGCCAGATGCACCGACAACGCGGTGCGTTCCGCGAGTTCGATCAGAAACGGCCGCGCGCGCGAGCGGATGTCGAAGTTGCGCAGAAAGCCGTTGCTCAGTTCGAGCACCGACGAAGTCAGCACGAAGCGCTCGCTGTCGGGTAGTCGCAGCAGAAAACCTGTGCCCACGAGCGTCGCGGTGATGCGCGACACGGTGGGCTTCGGGATGCCGGTCAACTCGGCGAGTTCGCGATTGCTGAGTGGTGCGTGTGCGGCGGCGACGGCGCGCAGTACGGTCAGGCCGCGCGCGAGCGCGGTGACTTCATCGCCCGGGCCGTCTCGGTCTTTGCTGGCGGTGACCTTGGCGGCGACGGGTTGGTTGGGAGTGGATCGGTTCATGCGTTTTTTTGGAACAGCATTTCAAATTGTTCGTGCGCCAACCTGTTGATGGCCGCTCACAGAGGCAGGGACATCTCCAAACCGGGGCACCCATTCATACATTTTTAAGAAAAATCATTGTATCGGAAGAAATTGCCGATCGATGGCCGACTACATCTTTTTGCTTGACTTAGTCAGCATAACCATAAAAAATGGAACCGCATTTCGAAAGTCGCTTGTCTCCGCTGCATTTTGGTGCGCGCGAGCGGAAAAATCCCGAAATCCAGGATCGATTGCCCGTCCAATGCGCTTGCGCCTTTCGAATGACCTTCTCTCAGGTTCTAGCACGGCCCTCGGAATGGCTAGAACTTTTTAAGGCGTCACGGCAACGTGACGCTTTTTTTTGTTGTTATGGGTGCACAACAAAGTTTGCGGTAAGTGAGGGAGAGCGGTTCAGATGCAACAAAGTCTGCGGCGACGCGTATTCTTATTGTGCAATGCGCCAATTTTAATGGTCACAGATTGGAGCTCTGCCTCGGCGATGCAAACCGGAGCACTTTGTCTCAACGCCGAGATTCACGAGCGCGAATGCGGATTTCCACGAGTGGTTCAACCAAGTCATACGCTTGGGGCGACTCAATTGCGCTATCGCGCAATTGCTTGAGAACTCCAGAGGTAAAGGTCCGTGCAGAGGTGGCGGTTCGTGTCGCTGCCTTCAGGGTCAGCCATCCGTAAGTGACGGCATAGTCATCGGGGCTGCGAAGTATCTCGGATTTTATCCAAGACTGCCCTAACGCAGTCCAGTTGGGACTATGGCGATGCGCGCGAGCGGCATTTTTTTGGAGTGGCAAAAGTTTTGCCACCGAGCTCAGAATCATCTCCTGTACTATTTCCAATAAGCGCTACGATGTCATCCCAGAATCCCGCTGGGAGTTCCGGTTCTACATCGTCGTGCATATAGTTTTCGTTAATTTTTGACGCGGCGAAAGCGGCGCGGAGGAACGCGTTCGCGTGGCCTTGTGTAGTTGCGAGAAGAATATCTCGATGGGGAAAGAGGTTGCCGCACGGCCAAGTATGGGCATAGTCGTCCCATTCTTGACCACTGACGGGATACGACTCGTTGAACAGCGCTGAAGCATCGATCGGGAATCCATACTCGGTTGATTTGAGTGCATTGAGCAAACCATCGCACAGCTCGGCAACCCGTTCCGGGGCGAAACTGCAGGCGGCCGCAAGTGCTGCATGAACAACGCGCGCGCTATTTTCGCCGTCGAGCGTAGTGCCGCTCAGAATTGCATCGTAGCCAGATAAAATCGGGAGCATCAGCAGAGCGAACTGTGATATCGCACCGCGCGAGGTCGATATTCAGAAGTAGGTTCTGTGATGGGCGTGCGCTCTGACGCTCTCTCTTTTCCAGTTGGCGGAGGTAATCGATTGCCTCGTCGAATTTTCGCACTTCAGCAGCCACACAAGCAGATTCCCATTGGAACCTCGGGATTAGGTCGCTACTGTTCCAACCGCGCAACAATGCGTATCGTTCCTCTGCCGGAGAGTCGGAGCATCGCAACTCGTTAAGAACTTCTAGGCGAATGCGCTGACTGGTCGGGTGAAGAGAAAGCAGCCTCTCGATTTCTCGGCGCCTCTGTTCGCGATTTTCAGCGTCTCCAGGCCACAAACCACGTGCGCGTGCCTCGGCAGCCAAAAGCGGTACGGAATCAGCCGTCGTAATGGCCTTAAGGCGCGGCCAAATCGCCTCCATGTGTGCACTACGATTTTTGTCACCATAGCGAGTACGAATCAACTCGCTCAGAAGGCCTACACCATCTGCGTCAAGCTCTTCGCCAAGCGACATGAGGCGATTGAATGCCTCTTCGTCGTGGCCAAGCATCCATTCACAGTACGCTACCTTCGATGCGATCCTCGGCTCAGATGCATCGAGCTTGTAATAACCCAAGGCAGCCTGTTCATACTGATGTTCTACCGGGCGGCGATGCACAGCCTCTTCGGCTACATCGACCTACGGCTTATGCGGTGGGCTCGACGAAAGTACAGGAGGCTGCGGCAGCGCAAGCGATGTAGTGCGGAATGGCTACGCAAGATGAATTTCGCCCACCCCAGGTTGTTTGTCCACTGGCGTGTCGTAGGGGTATCGGTTGGATAACGGGAGCCGAATGAGTCGAGAGGCTCACGTTCGGTTCTGCGAGAGGCTCGGGGTGCAACTCCCCGGGTCTACTCACCTCATCACAGCAACGAACGGACGCTCGTCGTGAACGCACACTAGAGGAAACTGCTCAAGCCACGATTGGCACGGCGCGCTCGACCTTGGAAGGGGGCCTCAGCCAGCCACGATGATCCCGCCGGTCTCGGGTGGGCATCCTTTTGTTTTCGGAGTGTCCTATATTCGCGGCAGGTGATCCCGATCACCAACCTCGCTGCCGCGGCGGGCCGTCCGGGCCGGTTGCGGAACGCGCACGCTGCCCATTACTGAGTTCTCACGCTTGACCCCGGGCTTCGCTTTCGCGGTGCCGACCCTGTGAATCGATTGACGTTTTAAGTTTCGCTTAAGTTTCGATCTCTACGGTTACCCCTCCGAAGACACGGTCGCCCCGAAGGCATGCGGACAGATGTTAGGCAAGCGCACCGACAGCGGTATCCGAACAAGCCCGAGCTTCGCGACGCGTGCGTAGCGCGAATGAGCGTGGCGGGCCTGGCCATGCAAAGTTGGCATCGGGTCCGGCCTCTCTTCATTCGTGACGGCACGCGAGCCGAGTCGCCGTCGTTCAATATCACCGCTTCCCGCCGTTCCTTCATGAGTTTTCCCACATTCGAAGTGCCGGCAGCACGCACCGGCAAACTCCTTTTTTTCCGTTCGACCCCTTGCGTCCACGCGACGGATGCGCCGGCGCTTTGCTCGCCGCCACTCCCGCTGCCACGGACCGGGCGCGCCCGGCTCGCGCAGCAGGCAATACGTCCGGCCGATGTTTCGTGAGCGTCGGGACATGCGTGCGTGCATCCTGATCCTGGTTTTGTTCTCCTTATTCGCCGGTCCGGCGATGGCGCGCGCCCGTCATATCAAACGCGTCGTGGCGAAACCCGCGGTGCTCGCGCGCGCTGCGATGGTCGTCGATCTGACGACCGGGCGCGCGCTGTATATGAAGCATGCGGATCAGCGCCTCCCGATTGCGTCGTTGACCAAACTTGTGACCGCAATGGTGGTGATCGACTCGAAACGCTCGCTGGTCAAGCCGTCACGCATCACGGACGCCGATGTCGACCGCTTGAAGTGGTCGCGCTCGCGCCTGCCGGTCGGCTCGCTGCTGCTGCGTCGAACGATGCTGCATATCGCGCTGATGTCGTCGGAGAATCGCGCGGCATTTGCGCTGAGCCGTGATTATTCGGGTGGACGTGCCGGCTTTGTCAAAGCGATGAATCGCAAGGCGCGGCGTCTGCATATGACTCACAGCCATTTCGTCGATCCGACCGGACTGTCGCCGCAGAACGTATCGAGCGCGCGCGATCTGGTGAAACTCGCAAGCGCCGCGTACCGGTATCCGAAGATACAAGCGTATTCGACGTCCCATAGGCAAGTCGTTCTTGGCGGCGACGGCCCGCTGATGTATCACAACACCGATCCGCTCGTGCATCGCGCGTCATGGCACGTTGCGCTGCAGAAAACAGGCTTTACGAACGAGGCCGGTCATTGCCTGATCGTGATGACGCCGGTGAGCGGACACATGATGGTGATCGTGCTGCTCGGCGCTCCGAATCCGCACGCGCACTTTCAGGACGCGATCGAGCTGCGGCGCTGGATCCGAACCATGCGCCACCGCTGAGCGCGCAACGCGCTGGGGCGTTGCGTCCGTCGCCGAGGTTGCGTTTCGCAACGCCCACCGTTGACTGATTTGCGCGGTTTTGCGCGGCGGCCTCAAAGCTCGGGTCGGCGATCGAACCGTTATTCCAGCGGTGTGTCAATGAAACAAGTTTCGCGAGCTAGCGACGGCAGGTGGATTTTGCCGCACGCCCGGATTGCGATGTTGTTGAAGGATCGAACGCTGGTCGCTGACTATGTTAGGTGCCTGACGTTCGCAGCTTCGCGGTATCCGAATCTTCGATCGACCACGTGACGTTATCGGCTTCCCGCCGAGTGATGGCTAATTTGACAGAGCGTCAAGGAAAGAATGCGAGTGTCGGCTAGGACAACGGGCACGAGATCGGCGGCAGGCTATCGCATGAAGCCAGATATCTGCTGGTTGCAGGCGCGGTGATCGGGGGGAGGGCTAACGGTCATCGCCAACGCACCCAGTCCGGCCGAGATCATCCTTGTGCGACGGGGATTTTCTGACGAATCCGTCAGTGCCCTCTGGCTGCTGGCCAGCCCCATTCTTCCGACTGCTACGGCGTGTGTAGCATTCGTTTTTCTGCAGACGCCTTGCCAATCGCGCTGACGCGCTCGGACAAGCATGACTACCAGTAAAGTCGTTAAAAGCTTCGAGTGCAACGGCAGCCAGCGTGCGCTTTATGGGCGTCGCTCTCTAGGCCTAAGTGAAAAGGAAACGACGTGCTTCTTCCAGACACCACAGGAAGCCGTGACAGGAATCCACACATACTTTTGTCGAAGCTTGGCGACTGCAGGCATATCTACCGTTGCATCGAGTGTTGCCGATTGCCCTGATTCTTGCGCGCCTCTGCCGGGCAATACCTTTGCGTGTAACGCATTGCCCGCCGAGACGATAATTGAATCGTAGCGCTGACCGGTTCGAACCCATTGGTCGAACGCCGCGATGCAATTTACGACCGCTTCGCGAACATGGATGCGTCTGAGAAAGGCGTAGTCGGCTAGTGGTGAGGGTTTCGGTTGCGCATGAGCGAGGTGATAGGTCCAGCAACATACGACGAGAAAAAAAAGACTGGTGATAACCTTCATTCGGTAGCAAGCCCGCAGGGGGCACTTATCAATAGGGCAACAAACCGCGAGTATACACGCAGCCTTAAACCGGCTTTCTGCACGCTTTGCCCGAAGCGGGGATGCCCACGACAATTACGCAGCAGTGCTGCGAGTCGGGATTGCCGGAGCGGAGCGATACTCGCATCACTGCCGAACGAGAAGGAACTGGATGCTTGCCGCGGCATTTGGATGCGCCATGCTCACATCGTGCTCACGAACGCATGATGTGTTTGAAGGTGCACCCATTTACTCGGGCGCGACTGAGCTGGACGACAGATCACATCTATATGTCGTTTGTGAAAGGCTGTGTGCGGTAGAGATCGAGCGCAGAGGGGCTCGTGCTAGTATTTCGGAGATCCTAGGCTCCGATGCTTCCTCGCACTGCCCATGTTGGCGGTCGCTCCCGTCCAGGTGGCGAAGGTCATCTCCTCTGAAATCACTCAATGCGTTTCCGCTCCAGGTCCATCAATTTTTCGCCAATTTCGACTAGACCACATGCGCTGCCGCGTTGGCGTTCGCACGCGCTGGGAGCGGCTTTCTCATTGGGGTTTCTCGTCCTCGCTGCGCGAGCGGCGTGGGTGCAGGGGATCAACGATAGGTTTTATCAGAAGCAGGGGGAACTTCGACAGGTGCGCGAGTTCAGCATTCATGCGACGCGTGGACGCATTCTCGACCGCGACGGGAGAGCGCTGGCGGTCAGCCTTCCGACGCGCACGTTATGGCTGGATGCGGACGGTGCGGACACGGTCTCGTCCGACCAGGCATCTGCACTGGGTAAGTTGCTCGACATTGACGCGGACCGGATCGGCGCAATGGCGGCGTCCCACAAATCATTTGTCTACCTCAAGCGGCAGGTGCCCCTGGATGTTGCGCAGCGGGCGATGCTTCTCGATGTGCCGGGCGTTTATGCCCAACCAGATTACCGTCGCTACTATCCGGAAGGCAGCATTGTGGCGCATGTCACCGGTTTCGCTGGCGTCGACGGTAATGGTCTGGAGGGCATTGAAAAAGTCGATAATCGCCTACTGACCGGTGGCAATGGCAGGCGCCGCGTGCTGCGAAACGCTCAAGGGCAGGTCATCGATACGCTTGCGCTGCAACGTCCCATCGCCGGCAAGGACGTGACGCTCACCATCGATGAGCCCGTCCAGTACGCAACCTTCAAAGCCTTGCGTGATGCCGTTGAGCGCACCGATGCACATTCAGGCTCGGCGATCGTTCTGGACGCACACACTGGCGAGATTCTTGCAATGGCAAACTGGCCGAGTTTCGATCCGAACACCCGCCGCAGAAGAACGGGCGAGGCGATGCGCAACTACGCTGTCACCGATGTGTTCGAGCCGGGCTCGGTCATGAAGCCCCTGACGATCGCACTGGCGTTGCAACGCAATGAGGTATCGCCTCGCTCCGTGGTACCGACCAACGGTGGAAGGCTGCGACTCGACGGGGCCGTGATTCACGACGACAAGAACTTCGGCACTTTGACGGTTAGCGGCGTCGTGCAGAAGTCAAGCAACGTGGGCACGACAAAAATCGCGCTGCTGATGAAGCCACACGACATGTGGAACAACTTCCATGCTGTCGGGCTGGGTCGGGCGCCGCGCGCGGGGTTGCCGGGCGCGGCAACCGGCACGCTGCGTCCTTACCAGAACTGGCGGCGGATCGAGCAGGCAACGATGTCGTATGGCTACGGTCTGTCCGCGTCGTTGCTGCAACTGGCGCAAATGTACACGGTGTTCGGCAATGAAGGTCTGTTTGTACCCGCTACGATTCATCCGCGACATGGTATGCCGGCGCATGGTCGACGCATTTATTCGCCACGCGTCGCGGCGGAAGTGCTCACCATGCTTGAGTCCGTGGTGTCCGAGGACGGTACAGCACCACAGGCAGCCGTACCGGGCTATACGGCCGCAGGCAAGACCGGAACCGCATATCGTTGGACCGCGCGCGGCTACGACCGCAGTCAGTATCGGGCGTCGTTCGTTGGGATTGTCCCGGCACAACATCCGAGGGTGATCATCGCGGTGTCGATCGACCGGCCCCACGTGGGCTCGCATTTCGGCGGCGCAGTCGCAGGACCTGCCTTCTCGGATATCGCGGCGAAGACCATGAATCTTCTGGGCGTGACGCCTGATGACCCTGGCGCACAATTTGTGCAGGACAATCCAGGGCCGGTCACATAGACGATATGCTCGAGATCGCGTCTCACGCGCTGTCGTTAGCGGTCGACGCCTGGCAATCCTTTTGTCGTAACTGGCCACCGCATACGGACCGTTTTCATTCTTCCTTGACGCCTGCTGCCCGACGGATAATCCAGCCAACCGTGAGCCCCTGACCCAGGATCGACGAAACGACCACACAGTACGTCAACGCGAGGACGATGTCGCGCCCCGGTCCAGGCTGAATCGATAGTGCCAGTGCAACGGAAATGCCACCACGCAGCCCGCCCCATGTAAGCACACTCCACGCTCCTTTCGGTAGCCGGGACGCCCGCCCAAGCAGCATGACAGGCAGTCCCACAGAAACCAGTCGCGCGAGCAGTGCGATCAGTGCCGCACCGGCGCCAGCGAGTAGTATCCTGCCGGGGAACTCGACGAGCAGAACCTCCATGCCGATCAATACAAAAAGAACGGCATTCAGAATCTCATCGATCAACTCCCAGAACATGTCCACGTATCGCCGGGTCGTCTCGGACATCGCGTCGGCGCGGCCGCGGTTGCCGATCATCACGCCCGCAACCACCATGGCGAGTGGCCCGGAGACATGCAGATGATTAGCGAGCGCGTAGCCGCCGATCACCGATGCGAGCGTCATCAGGACCTCGACTTGGTAATGGTCGACGCTTTTGAGCAGCCGATATGTCAGATAGCCTACGACGCCGCCGAATAGCAGGCCGCCGCCGGCTTCCAGGATAAATGCAGCCAACCCCGTCTGGACGGATGGAGTGACGCCCGTGCTGGCCATCGTGAGCAGCAGAGAGAAAAGCACGACCCCGACGCCGTCGTTGAAGAGCGACTCTCCAGTAATGACCACCTTCAGGCCTTCGGGCGCGCCTGCGGACTTCAGGATGCCCATCACCGCGACGGGGTCCGTCGGCGAAATCAGGGCGCCGAACAGCAGGCAGAAGGGCAGCGCGAGTTCGACTCCGCAAAGGGGGAGCAGTTTCCACATCGCGAATCCGATCAGCAGCGTGGAGGTCGCCGTACTGAGCACAGCCAGACTGATGATCTGGGTCCGGAAAGCCTTCAGCTTGCGTAAATCCACATGCATCGCGCCGGCGAACAGCAAAAGCGACAGCATGCCTTGCAGAAGCACCTCACTGAAATTGATCGAGTTGACGAGATGCTCTTCTGCAACGCGCAGACCGTGCGCGACGCCAAGCTTGTCCAGTCCAACGATCGCAAGGGAGAGTCCGAGCGCCGTTACCATGACGCCGATCGTCGTCGGAAGCCTCAGAAAGCGGTGATTCACATACGCCAGTAGCGCGGTGACGACCAGACAGATAGCAATGATGTCGAGCATGCGGCGTGGTGGGGGATGAAGGTTCTGGGCTGGATTGAGCGGACCGGCGGCGCTGGATCAGGTGATCAGATTCGCACGGGAAATCTATGTTGAATTTTCTGCATCCGGACTCCAACCGTGCCTTGGGAAACGGGAGTATGCGCGGTTGCCAAACAGGTCATCCGGCAGACGCGTGGGGCAGCCAGGCGCCTGAAATCCTGTCCCAGGCATAAACCCGAACACGCTCAGGAACGGCCCGGGCGGTATTCGGAAGCGTTTATTGTGCCTCTCGAGTAGCCAATTCTGCGTGCGGCGCGAACGATGACCTCTTTGCACCGTCCTCCGCCTGTTGCTTGTTCACGACGTGGAGCGTGCGCGTCGGGAAAGCGAATTCAATACCCCGTCTACCAAATTGCGTCATCAACTCGAGATTGATTCCCTGCTGTATGTCCATGTACAGGTTATAGGCGGGATCGGTGACGTAATACACGACTTCGAAATCGAGCGAGCTGTCGCCGAACCCCTTGAAATGCGCACGATCAAAGCGGGTCTTTCCGGCGGATTCGACTGCCTTCTGTACCATGGCAGGAACGGCGCGCAATTGCTCGGGACTCGCATCGTATGTCACCCTGAAATTGAACAGAATGCGCCGCTCGGCCATTCGCTTGTAGTTGTGAATCGTGTTTTTCAGCAGTTCGGTATTGCTGCAAACGATCTGTTCTCCACTCAGACTCCGGATGCGCGTGGTCTTGAGTCCGATGTGCTCGATGCTCCCGGCAATCTCATCGAAGACGATGAAGTCGCCAATCTCGAATGGCTTGTCGAGTCCGATGGCCAGCGAGGCGAAAAGATCACTCAGAATGCTTTGTACCGCGAGTGCGACGGCAACACCACCCACACCCAGGCTCGCGACAAACGCGGTGATGTTCACGCCCATGTTGGCGAGCACCGCCAGCATAAGAACGGACCACAGCAGCGCGCGCAACGTCCACGACAGCATGGTTGTGATGACCGGATTGTGGGCGAGCGTCTCTGTCGCTTCCCGCCGCCTCTCGGTCCATAGCGTCACGCCACGGTTTATCCACAGGGCCAGCTGAAAACCGATGATGAGAAACCAGAGATGGCCAAGACGGGCGTCCCACCTGTCCGGCAATGTCAGAAACTTCGTGCCGACCAGCGCTGCTGCCGCGAGTAGCGTAAGCCGGTGCGTGCCTTCAATGACCTGAACCAGCATATCGTCGAGACGGGTTGACGTTCGTTGGGACAGCATCGAAAGGCGCGTGATGGCGAACTTCAGCAGATAGATCAACGCCAGGTAGCTGACGATGGTCGCGATCGCCGCATAGACCCACTCGCTGGCAGAGATACCCAGAAACGCGTTCAGGTCGAGCCACTTTTTCATCGATTTTCCTCCCCAATTGAATCCGCGTGACGGAACTTATAGACGTGAGCGGTGTAAGCGCTCGTACCGGTCTGTCAGGCCTCCAGGAAGATAGTTCCCCAATCAGCTCGAGTCGGTGGCATGGATGCGCATTCCCCGTTGACTCGATCTGGCGCGGCCCGGGCGCTCGTCCGGCTCACCTCTTTAGAAATCCAGTGTCGTGCATTTCCTGAGAAACTCGATGCATTCAGGCTGGTTTGGCCAGCACGACGAAGCCGTTGTACTCGTCAAGCTGCTCTCGCCGCTCAGCCATGTCGGTCTCCATCGTCAAGTATGCGGAACCGCCGTGCGCGGCTCAGTCCCAGTTTTCGTCGCACCATTTGATAGCCCACGCTTTCGCGCAAGATATGGCATCGGCCTCGTCGGCGAACGAATCGATATCACCTGAATCATGCGTTTCGACGCGGTCTTCCGCGTCGCCCGGTCTGCGACTGATTCTGGCTCTCGCAACGTAACGACCATCGTTAGCGCGGTGCGCCCGGCAATCGATGTGAAATGTTCCATATTCGTACTGCATCGCGGCACCTCAACATTCGTTTGTTACATCAGTTGTCACGCAATCAGTCTGATGAGTTATCGTCAGAAGTGGTGTATGGGGATGAGGCGGGGATTTGAGAAGGCGGTGGCGGTTAGCTGAGAATGTTGCTTGTCGAGAGTAACGAACCAGCGAACCGGAATCCACCACCATGAAGAAGCTTACGGAAGAAACGAACGACGGTAAAGCAGCAGCAGGCGTCGGCAGCCTTGATGAGCTGATCCAGCAAGGCGCGCGACAGATCATCCAGCAAGCGATCGAGGCAGAATTGGCGACATTGCTCGAACAGTACGGGAACGTGAAGACGCTCGACGGCCGGCGCGCCGTGGTGCGCAACGGCTATCTGCCGGCGCGTGAGGTCGTCACGGCGATCGGTCCGGTTCCGGTCAAGGTACCGAAGGTACGCGACCGCTCAGGTTCGGGAGTGAAGTTCAATTCGAACATTGTGCCGCCATACATCCGCAAGTCACCACGTGTGTCGGCGGCGTTGCCGTGGCTCTATCTGCGCGGCGTATCGACCGGCAACATGAGTGAGGCGCTCAGCGTGCTCCTGGGTGAACAGGCTAAAGGGCTTTCACCGAACGTGGTCAGCCGCCTGAAGGCGCAATGGGCCGAGGAGCACCTGCTATGGAACCGGCGTGACCTGTCAGGCGCGCGCTGGTTCTACTGGTGGGCCGACGGCATTCATACCGGACTGCGCACTGACGATTCTGACGGCCAGTGGCTGCTGGTCATCATCGGCGTGAAGCCGGATGGAACGAAGGAGCGCGTGGCGATCGCCGACGGCTATCGCGAATCGAAGGACGCATGGCGCGACGTGTTGCTTGTTCTGTGCCGGATCGGGAGACTCTGACGGCGACGGTTCGCATCCTGAAAGCGGCCCGCGAAAAGAACCGGCCCGAGTAGGTGTGAAAAGTGGGGAGATTCTGCATCGGCAAGAATCTCCCCTATTTTTCTGGACTCCAAGCCTTAGCCCACCTTATATCGAAACCACTTCCGATCGCCTTGATTGGCGAGGTGGGGGGTCACGGCATCAAATGCTCGGCCCGAACGGTGAACCCTGCATGAAGCAAGTCGAAATCGACCGCAAACCGGTACGCATCCTTCTTCGCGCCCAACTCGGGTATCACGCCATGCCAGAAGAGTGTCGCCGGCCGATCGACAAGTTCTGGGAGCCAGCACGGCGCCTCGTCTTGCTTCACTGCCAGACGCAGAGGCACCGTTGCCTCTCCGGCCGAGAACTTCTTTCTGCTTTTCACTAGAATCCACTGCTTCCATCTCTCTACAGTCGCGGCGCCGAAAATGATCTGTCGGTAGGGATCAAGCGAGTTTACGTCGTCAGAAGCCCCACCAAGGAATCTAAAGGCACTCTTGTAGGTCAGTTCCTGATTGCCAATTGTCAGTGCTCGTTGGTCTCGTTCTTTTGGCGCAATCCGGATCCAGGCGTCAACAACTTCTTCCAGCGTGCCCGGGTATAGCGCTGGAATATGTCGCACCGCCCGGGACAGCTGCAAGAGTTCTTCTTTTGTTGGGGCGCGGGACTTTTGCTTTAGCGCAGGCTGTGGCCCCAGCAGGTTGGGTATTGGCTTCTCCCTGACTTGCACAGGTTTGCGCTTCGGTGCACCGGGAATTATGGAGGACTCTGACGAAGGCGCCTCATCCGGACATCCGCTGACGTGTCTGGGGCGAGCGGCGAAATATGTATTTTTCCACGTTCGGGTGTGAACGTTCGTTAGGCAGATCTCGTGCGGACAGTAGAAAACCCAGTCCTCGGTAGCCCTTACTGCACGTGCGTACTCTACCGTGATCATCTTTTCGAGTTCCCAA
The DNA here is from genome assembly GCF_050436525.1 of Paraburkholderia sp. 35.1. Classification (NCBI taxonomy): domain Bacteria; kingdom Pseudomonadati; phylum Pseudomonadota; class Betaproteobacteria; order Burkholderiales; family Burkholderiaceae; genus Paraburkholderia; species Paraburkholderia sp. 35.1. The sequence continues at coordinate 3,312,149 of NZ_JBNDMJ010000003.1, forward strand.
CACAACGCTTCGGTCATCAACTCGTCGCGCATACTTCCCCCGAATTTCTCACAAAGTCAAAAAAACATTCGCCGCTTCACTACAACTATATAGGGACTGGTTGAGTGACCGAAAGCGGCCGCACTGAGATCGACGACCTCACATCGTCTGTCGAACCAAGTCCTACCTTCTACACATGCAACTGACTACCCGGTAACGGCCACCATCCGGCTGTACAGAAGCCTCATCGATGCTCCGCGTCAATTTGCAGTGTGCGGTCCACTGCCAGCAGCCTCACTGGATCGGTCTTCTTCCACTGTGATTTCGGCACGAGCACGGACCATTCGGTGTTGGCCGTATTGTGGAAGAACGCCGCCACGCCTACGTAGTTCACTGCGTCGCCGATCGGCTCCGAGATCTTCAATGTCTGCCCCGGTCCCAGCGTCACGTCCCGGCTCCAGAGCGTCGCGGCCTTCAGCGCCTCGTTGCCCGCGAGCAGTTGCGCGTAGGTCGCTGTGACGAAAGGCTTGTCGTCCTTCAACTGGTAGATGCGCAGCACAACCGGAAGCGACGCGCCACGCACATCCTCGTTCAGTGCGCCGCGTGCCGTCACCACCAGGTTCATCTGTTTGACCTTCGTCTCGAACACCGCGCGTGTGACATCCACGGTGCCGTCCTTCACCGACTGCCAGGTCCCGCACGCCGAGACGGCCAGCGCGAGGCCCACGCCGAGCGCACCCCGCAAAATCCAGACACTCATCACAAAGGTGCTCCCTCGAAGTCGATGCGAGGATAGACGGTCTCCTTGCCACCGATGCTCAGTACCAGTTGCATGGAAACATGAAGGCTCGCGTAGCGCCCCAGAAAGTGATTGAGCACTTCGCCGAATAGCCCAGCATCGCCCGGCCCGTCGAACGCGGTCGGATCGAGTTCGACATATGCGCACGCAATACGTTGTACGTATGCCCGCTCCACCTTCTGCTTCTCGGAGAAACGTACCTCCCTGATCGCGTCGATACGACGCGAGACCCCGTCGTCTGGCGTCCAGTCGTAGAGTTCCAGCGTCTCGCGCAGCGCCGGTGCGCCCTCCATATGGATCCGGTTCAGTTCGTTCCCGCCACCCGCCGTAAAGTGCCCCAATACGCGCCAGTCGTAGCCCGGGTAATAGCGCGGCGGATAGAGCGGCATGGACGGTGCCGTGAGGTTGCGCACCGATGCAATCCCGGTGAAGTCCGATACGGTCTCAGTGATCGTCGCCTCGGCCAGCGCCATGCGCGGGAGACGCCCGTTATTGGCGAGCGCGCGTACCGTCAGGTAGCGGTCCGGATCGGGACGGTCCTCGTCGTTCTCTGCGTGCCGGTACGTTCCGGCCCATAGCTGCCCCGCCAGCGTCACCCGGAGTTCCCGCCCAAGCGGACCGAAACGCGTCGACGTATGGAAGTAGCGCTCAGGCTTTTCGTAACGCAACGCCCAGCCACGATGCCGGAAACTCGTAAACGCCCGGTAGTCGTGCCGTGCGCTGTCCTCCGGGTCGGCGGCGATCACCGCGAGTACATCGTACGGCTCGACATGAGAGGCGATGCCAGGCTGTACGCGGATGCAGTGCTCCCTGTCGTGCCAGCCGACAGGTTCCAACGGCAACGCATCGACCTCAAACAGGTTGATGACAGGCGTGCAGAACAGGCGGAAATTCTCGCGGCTGACGGGATAGTCGCCAGGCATCCGGGCATCGAGTTCAATCTCGAAGGTCATTTGCGCTTCACCCGCCGGCAGCGCCGCAGCATCGAACCCGCACAGGTCGACGAAGTGGAACTTTTGCGGGAACACAAAATACTCCAGCATCGTCTGCTCGCGGTCCAGTTGCCCGTCGCGCTTCGCGTCGGTGACTGGCCATAGCCGCGTCGACGGGCCGAAGCCTGCCGCCTCGAAATGCACCCCGTCCAGCGGCTGCAAGGCGCCGTCCCGTACGGACGGCAGACGCAGCCCGATTGACGCGACCTGCCGCGTCAGCGCCGCGTATAGCGTAGCCGCAGCGGACCGGTCGCCATGCAGGTACAGGCGGATACGCGACAGGTCCATGCGCTCGCGCTGCTCCCCGAGCCAGAGACCAAACGTCAGGCGGATCACCGTACGCCCGTCGGCGCGTTCGGCGACGACCGCATCCTCGACCGAGAGCGGTAACAGCTCGACGGGCTGCGTCGTCCGGTACACGCACTGAACCTTATCGGGACCGACGGGCGTTGAGCGTACGACGGCTCCGGCGGGGATCGGCACCGCAGTTGCGCCCGTTCGGTTCAGCGGCGTGCATTCGATGATCGAAAGCGACGGAATAGCGCGCGCCGCGTGCTCATAGAGGTTATCGAGCAGCGCGTCGGTCACCTCGGGCATCCCGTCGTCGAGCTTCATGCGTAGCCGCGCCGAGAGAAATGCAAAGGCTTCGTTCACCGCGCGCACAGCCCCCTCAGGTTCGCCGTAGAGCATCCCCATGCGACGCGCGGCGTCAGGCTGCGCCTGCGCCAACTCGCGGCCTGCCTCGCGCAGGTAGCGCATCTCTTCGTCGTAGTACCTGAGGAACGGATTCTCGTGCTCAGTCGGGTTTTTCTTCCAGGGTGCGGTCATGGTTGCAATTCCGGTGGCAGGGGAGGAAGCATCGGTGCGGCACCAGCCTTGCCGACAACAAAAATCCTTTCGGGCATCTGGAAGCCGCGCAGCTTCAGCAGTTCGAGCGGACCGGCTCCGACCTGGGTGCGCAGCACGTAGCTCAACGGGTCGCCATTTGCGTCGTTCCACGTGAGCTGGTAGCGGGTACTGTCCAGCTGCTTCACATCGGCTTTTGCGAGCAGGCGCAGGAATGCCCAGTCGCCCGTCGAATCGAACGCCTGCCTCAGGCCCGCGTTGAGTGTCTGCCACGTCAGACCCGCATGCCCGTTCAGCCCGTCGCCGGGCCAGGCCAGCGGCGTCCAGCTTTCCTGCTGGTTAAAGTAGACGATCTGCTTGCCGTCGACCGACAGTTCCGAGCGCGTGACGTTCGGCGTCGGCAAGGCCATCATCTCGAAGCGCTCGTTGGCATCGCCCTTTATGTAGAGTTGCGCGCCGACCGTCGAGAGCTGGCGCAGGCCTGCAAGGAACTTCGGATCGAACTGGAGTGCCTGTGGTGCCAGTTCGTTCGGTGTCCAGTGATCGCCTTCGAGCTTGAGTACGCCCGCGAGTTGCGTCGAGATGAAACGGGCGATCAGGCCGGTGTCGGGACGCACGAAGCGGCCGAGTTCGGCGAAAGACGCATCAGCCTGTGTGTCGAAAAACGGATAGCGTCCGCTCATCGTCGCGTTGAATGGTGCGGCCACGCTCGCGCGCCACGCCTCGTTCAGGCTGGCCGCCGCCGGTTGCAGGATCGTCTGCCACGCGGCTTCGAGCGGCTGTGCGAACACCGCATTGCCAAAGCCCGCCCATGCGGAGCCGAGACTTGCGGCTGTCAGCGCCGCATCGTCACGCGCCTGAGACAGCTCCGAGAGCTTGCCCTGGAAGACCGCCTGCGCGAGCGAGCGCGCCATCGCCTGTGTGTCGGGACTGCCTGCGATCTGCTGCAGCTTCAGTCGCATCGTGGTGACCGCCGTCAGATAGCGCGACAGGCTGACGCCACTGAGCGCGACGTTCGTCGATGCACCGGCCTTGCCGTTTCCGCTGTTCGTCGCTGCAACGCCGCTCTCTCCCATCAATGCAAGCAGCGGGCCGAATGACTTGTCCAGCGGATTGACGGTCGGGGCATTCGCGTCGTCGTTGTTGCCGATCAGGCTTTGTGCCTTGCGGACCAGCGTATCGGTCAGCGCCTGCGAGGGTCGTCCCGCCTGCGCCTGATACTGCACCGACTTCATCAGCGCGATCAGCGGCGAGGTCTGCGCGTCGGCGAGACGGGTGAGTTGATCGATCGCGCCGTTCAGGTTCGATGCCGGTTGCCACTGGAGACTGTTGAGCATGGTCTGCCAGGCCGCTGTGTATTCCGCGAAATAGCGCGCGGTGAGGCGCTGCTTCAGTTGCTCCGCCGCGCGCTTTTCGTCGATCGCGGCATCGGTGTGGACCGCACCCTGTGCGAGCGTATTGCCGATGGTCTGCGATGGCTGCGCGCCGGTCAGCACCCAGTCGCCGCTGACGCGTCGCTCGCGTGCCGCCCTGTCGATCGCGTCCGCAATCATGCCGTCCCATGCGGCCCGCGTGTAGATGCCTGGCACCGTCTGGGACGTATTGAAAAGGCCCTGCGCGTCCGCACCGTTGAGCAACGTCTGGAGTGATGCGTCCGCGTACTTGCCTCTGACCTCGTCGAGGATGCTCCGGTACACCGTGTCGTCGGCCGATGCGAGGCCCATCTGCGTCACCAGCACGTTGCGCGTCGCGCTCACGAGGCTCGGGTCGGGTGCGATGCGCCATTCGGGGTGGGCCTTCAGGTGATCGGCGTAAAACGCAGCGAGTCGGCGGCCCGTGTCGTCGCGCTCGCCCTCGGCCATGTCCACCGGGCGTCGCCACAACGCGACAAGCGAGCGGCGCAGAAATGCGGCGTCGGCGCGGGCAGGGTCCCCAAGCATCAGGTAGGTTTTGAGCGCGTTGTAGGTGCTGCCGCGCGTGTCCTGCGATTGCAGTGCATCGGCCGGCGCTTCGCCCGCAGCCTTCAGCAGATCGGTGATGGTTTGCACGACCGGCGCCTGCAGATTGCGGGTCGCGGCGATACGGTATGGCGGCCACACCGCAGCGAGAAGGGCGTCGTTCGAAGAAACGCCCGCGCGTAGATACCAGGGCGCGCCATGCTGCTGACGGTACTCAAGCTTTTCCATCAGCTGCTGGAGCGCGAGCTGGGCTCGCCAGGCCTCGGCGGTTTGCGGTTTTGCATCGACAGCGGCCTGCGCTGTCTGACTGGCCTCACGCATCAACTGCCGGTTGCCGATGAAGGACACCGTCATCCATACGCACCACAGGATCGCCGCAGCCGTGACGAGCGTGGCGAGCGCGTTGGGCCAGTAGAAGCCGACGCGCCGGCCCCGGTAGTTGGGCGCCCCCGCCGCGATCTCGCGCCATACCGGCAGCAACGCGGCGGGCTGCACGCGCCTGACGGTTACTGCCGATGGCGCGTCGGCGGGCTCGCCGGGCGTCCCGTCGCCGTTGGTAACCGGTACCGGTACGACGGTCGCCCCCGGAAAAACCGGCGCGAACATGACGCCCGCGAGCGACGCGCGCAGCCAGTGCGACGCAGCCAGCCCCCGCAGGCCATCGACGATGCGCTCACCATGGTCGCCGACGTACTTCGAGATCTCCATCAGCCAGGTCATCCGGAGGTTATTCCGGCTGCAAAGGTGTACGCCCGCGTCCGCAGACCGCTGCTCGACCTCGTTCAGCAGTTCCGGCGCAAGGGCGGCGGCCTCCTGCGCCTGCCTGCGCCACTCGTTCGGCATGAAGGTGCCGACGGCATCGAAGCGCTCCGACGGGCTACCGTGCGCCTCGACCGGATGCAGGAACGTAACGGGCGCGGCCCAGCCGAGCGCGGTAGCGATGCCCGAGAGTTGGCGGGGCAGTTCGGTATCCGTATCGTCCGCGCATGCGACATGAACGACGCCATCAACCGGGTAGCGGCGGCGCAGTTGCCGGATCTGTGTGAGCCACTTCGCCGCCTCGATCCCGTCCGGCGACACATGCACGAGGATGGTTTCGTCCACATGCATGACGCCCGCCTGCTTGAGACCGGGCACCACCTGATCGATGCGTTCGTCCGGGCCGTTCACCAGCAGCCAGCGCAGGCGGCGTTGCCAGCGCCAGCCGTGCGAGATGCGTAGCTCCTCATACACGCGCTGCAGCCGCACATCGCGCTTGAGCGGTTTTGCTGCCTTTGCGTGATCGCCGGTTTCAGAGCGGAACAGTCTGGCGGCCCCGCCGTATGCGCCTGTCGATACCGCGAACAGATGGGCGATCACGATGATGACCAGCACGATCGGGATGCCAATCAATAGCCGCGTGCGAGGCGCGCCATCCGCGATGCCAAGGCGGTCACTCCCGAACCAGACCAGCAGGAGTGCGGCGATGGCGAGGACGAGCGCTGCGAGGGGCATGCCCCAGATCGCCGCACGGCTCGGCGCCGGTTTGCTGGCGGCGGCTTCAGGCTCCGTGTACTGCAGGTTATTTTTGTGAGTCGTCATGCGTGGAAGCGTTGGTTTGTTCTGCGGGTATGACGTGGAGGATGGCCGACTGCAGACCGTCGACAACCAGTTGCGGGCCGTCTGCTGCGCCAGCCTCGATGGCCGCAGCAATCGCCAGCAGGCCGTTGGCTGCGCCGGCGTCGCCAACAATACGATCCAGGCGGCACTGCGCGGCATCCTTCGAAGCGGCCTGAAAACCGGCAGCAGCCAGAGCCCGGTCGCAGTGCTCAACCGGGCGCGTAATCCACGCGCGCGTCACTGCTGCTGCCCTGGCCTTGCCCCATATGGCGGCATTCGCGAAGCCGTATTCAACCTCACCGTCGATCCCCTGGACGGGCCGGTGCAGCGCCGCTTTCGGGCTGACCTCCGGGGGGAGCCTGAAGTAGCCGGGGCCGAAGAGCACTGCAGCGCATCCTTCGGCACAGCCTTCGTCGATGGCATCGTCGTACCACGCTGCCGCGACGGCGAGAAGCGGACGGCACTCGCGCGCATCGAGCCAGGCATCGGCCACCAGCAGCCCGTCAGATGCCGGGACAATCTGTACCTCAAGCGGCGGCAGCGCCGCCAGCCGCAACGCGTCGCGGACCTGAGCCACGCGCAGGCCCGCAATCTTCGGCCCGGCCAGCACGCGCACCTGCGGCCAGTACGCCTTTTCGTATCGGGTTAGTGCCTGGATACTTCCGGCCAGCGGCTCAAGCACAGCACGGATCATCTGGACAGCGGGAGCGGTCTTCGTCAGTACGCCTGCGCCGCCCTCGCTTTCCTCTTCACCCGCTATGGGCAGCCCGGCCAGCAGCGGATCATGATCCTCGAAGCGGTTGCACAAGACCTTGCCCGATCCATGGCGGGCGCTCTGCATCTTCAGGAGCGATTGCTTGCCAGCGAGAACTTCGGCCAGGGATTTGCGCGCGAGCGGCAGGCAGTAGCCTGCCTCGAGTACGTGCAGCGGGCGCTGCGCGAATCGGATTTTCTCCGCCAGCCAGCGATCACGATGATGGTTGCGCCAGTACGCGCGATATCACAACGCCTCGTAGCCCGCGCGAGCAAACCCAAGCAGGACCAGGAACAACCCGTTCGGCGCCCCCACCACCCAGCTCCAGAACTTGAGGCCGTTTGCAGACTCGCCCTTCGGCCACACAAGCAGCACGATCACGGGGCCGAACACGTTACAGACGAACCACGTCGCCGCCCATGGCCAGAAACGCATCCTGGGCGGATACGCGCTGGGGCGTCCGGCGGGAGAAAGATCGACCGGCATTACGCGATGTTGACGTTCTGCAGCGACGAGATCAGGCGGCAACCGCACGCGCAGCGGTAATGATGGAAGGCAACCTTCTTGCCGTCGCGGTCGGGAAACTTCGCGTAACCTTCGTCGATGAGAGTCGGGCCGTGCTGCGCGCCGATCGCCTCGTCGCCCTTGCGGGCAAGCGGCCTGCCCATGAAGTTCATCCATGGCGAGCCGCCCGTCACTTCGCCGCCGTGTTCGAGTTCGTCGCCTTTGCGGACGGGAGATTGCATATATTAATCGAGACCCTTCATGAATTTCAGTTACGCAACGGCACATTACGAGAAAAATAGGCGCCGCACCATTTCATAAATTCAGCAAACTCAGATAAGGGAATTCACCACATCACCAAATGCATTCCGAGCCATTTTTCCCCAGCGCCTCGGGATTAAAGAGAAACGCAATTTGCTTACGAGTTCCGTAATTCTTATAAGTCATAGAATATATATTTGCACCTTGACTCATCATTTCGTACTCTCCCGCAATTTTCCCTCCGTACACTTCATACCATGTCGTTGTCACTTGATCCGGACGCCCTGGACTTATCTCTTCCGTCTCTTCATTTTTCGATACCAACGTTATTGCCGACTTAGCATCGCGATACTTTACAAATGCACCGGACCACTTTGCAGCGTCATCGTACAAAACATGAAGGCCAAAATTCTTTGATCCCGGGCCGCTGGAATTGAAGCAATATACCTCTTCCGAAATTTCGCAGTGTGCGACTGCTGGCAGCAACACGATAGCGACAGCACATAGTTGCCTAAGACTTTTTTTCATTAGGGAATCTGCCGTTCAATAGATGCAGTGATGGTATGAATCGTTTTATAAAATTTCTTTTTCGGGTGCTGATGCGGCGGATGGCCTTCCATGACTGGAGCACTTTGCGCGTCCAAGACAGGTTCTCTTTGGGAGTTTCGCCGCCATTCAAAAGTTATGATCACCTGCTCACTTTTGAAAATCTCATCCGTAAGAATATTTCGCAAATATACGACCGATTGAAGGCGAACATCTAATCCATTAAGGTTTTCAATGGCGACATAGCCGTTCACATCCTTACTCGCCCTGATCACATCGTCTTGCGTAACACCTGCATCCACATGCGATAGCATTCCGTTGCGCTTCGCAACATAAAAGCAGGCGCTATCAACGCAATTATCAGTATTTTGCCCCCCATTATTGTCTTTAGCGATCAAGGCATCAGGATCCCATCCAAGCGCATGAAATTTATCGGGAACGGCTCCGGACTGGAACTTCCGAAAATTCCCATAAGGCTTATAGTTTTCGAGGTGTGTTAGCTGTATAAGCCCACGCCCATAATATGGATTATAATGTTGGCGCTCGCCACCAATTTCCTTGACCAAGCTCAGCCTGCCAGTCTCAGGAATAACGTGAGACAAAAAATGCAATAGCCGAATCGAGTTAATCCCATATTTTCTCGTTCCGACATTAAACGATTTATTCCATTTTTCCGCGTGAGAAAGCGCACTATTCCAAGGCAGCTTTGACGGTCGAAATTGAGTCAACTCTAACTGGAGCAAGCTACGCGGGAAGCACTCTGCCATTTCCCGAGCATCAAGCCAAGAGCACTTCCTAAAATGTCGGATAAACGCCAGAGGATGGAAAAACCACAGCTCCTTCCCAGCGAGCGGCGTCTTGTCCAGAAACTGGAACTTGCTCAGGAAATCGGTGAACTTGGCGTACCCATCGGGGTTGGTATCCTTCTGCTTGCCAAAAAAGCCATACGGGTCGTTCAGGTCCTTGTACCGTTCGTCGTTGTTGGACGGATCCCACTCGCTGCGCGCCTTGAACACCATCCCCCGGAGCTTTTCATCCACGCCGTCCGTGTTCTGCACATAGCTGGCAAGCTGCAGGTTGACCTCATTGTTGTTGTTTGGATCGGCTTCAAGCGGCTGTGCCGATGGCAGCGAATCCTGAATGCCGGTCAACCCGCAAAGCGTGGCGTAATCACATCGCCCGGCGTCGTTAAACGGCGTGTTGTCGCCATCCACCTTTTGCCAACCCGTAAAGAACGGGAAATCCGCATCGGACAGCTTCTTGATGGCGTCCGGCGCGATGTTGACATAGCCCAGCGTGCCATTCCCGTCTAACGGCACCGCGATCCAGGTAGCAGGAGGTGTTACGGTCGAGCCCGGCCGCGAAAGAATGCGCCCAAACCGCAGCATTTCGTAGCCATCGCTCGGGCACGTCGGATAGAGCGCCATCGCGCGCTCATAGAGATCGTATTCGTACCGCTTTGGGTTGTGGTGGCTGTCGGTACCGCTGTCATAGGGGTCCGCAACGGGGGCGGGCGTAAGCTGCATCACGTTGCCGCCGCTGCCGTTATCGATCCACGCCCGCGTAAAGCGCTGCCCCTTGTTGAACCACGCCTCGACATAGAGCGTGTCGCCTGCGCCAAGCGAGCCGCCCTGCACCTTGGGAAACCACTTCTCATCCATGCCCGCCGGCTGGGGATAGAACTCCTGCGGGCCGGAAATGACGAAATAGCTGTGCCCCCAATAGTCGCCCGTGGTCGGCTGGGTTGGCTTTTTCACGCCGATCTGTACCTTGTCGAACCAGGTCGTGAAATCGCCGTCCGCCATGAAGACTTCGAAGTGCAGATGTGCCACGCCCTGATGCTGGCCGACATAGCCAAGCATGTCCTTGCGATACACCTTCTTCGTGCCGCCCGCCTGGACCACCCCATCCTTGCCCCGTGCCGTATCGAGCAGCCATCGGGGCAGCGCATTCGCCGAGCCGGTCTCTGGCGGATCGTTAGGCTGGGGGACGATGTGCTCCTGGTTGATCATGTCCAGCAGGTGCATGTAGAGCGAGTAATACGTGATCGTGCGTCCGTCGCCCGTGTCGGTCTTGTGCCGGAGCAGGACGAAACCGGCATTCGAATTCAGCTCCGGTTGCCCGGTCGTCGAATTGGTGGTGCCGTCCGAAATGCCGTTCTTGCAGACCCGGTACGCGACCACTTCCCCATCGGCGATCGCGCGGACAGGTTCCGTCTGCTCACCCGGGTTCAGATGGATGCCGCAATGAGAACGCCGGTCGAAGGTGACCGGCCAGACCCCGTGATGGCCGATCTCGAACGGGTCGACGAGGTCCATCATGGGGTCCGGTTTCGACGCGTCGCTGGCCGTCGGGCCCGACGCGGGAAGGAAGGGAGGGCTGATGATCATGGCTTCAGTGGGATGACGAATACGGGTCGGAAATCTTCAGGCTGCTTTTCGGCAGGGACGGTAACTGGGTCGGCACGTTGTCGGGGCCGACAAACGTAAACGAGGCGGCCTTGATGGTGTATGCGCCGGGGCAGTGGAACGTGATGTTGCCGCCCTCCATGACAACCGAGGCCCCGCCGCAGTTGAGCGTGATCTTCGACTTCGCCGACACCTGCACATCCGCACTTTCGCTGGCGACGCGCAACTGCTTCTGCGCGAACAGGTCCATCCCGTCGGTAAGCGCCGAGGCCGTGAACTTGCCCTTTGCTGCAGTCAGGTTGATGCCGAGCCTGTGCGCGCACAGCGAGATCATGCCGCCCACCGCCATGCGCAGGCGCTGGACGACGCTCACGTCCATGTCCTGCCCCGCCGTCACGATCGCGTTCTGCCCCGCCGAGTGCTGCATCGATTTGGGCGTCACGAACGCCATGCCACCGGGGGCGCTCGCGAGCAGCCCCGCGTCGCGCAACTGGTTCAGCCCGTCGAGCAGCGCCGCCTGCGTGGCCCTGTCGGCAGGGTCGGCCCCAGCCTGCGCCGTCGCCGCCGCAAGGTCCGTCACGCGCTGCAATGCCGCCTTGAGCTGCGCGACGGCGGTGGGCATGTCGAGGTGCGGCGTATCGGCTGCGGCCGCCGCATCCGCCGAGAGGAACAGTCCCTTCGCCGCACGCATCGTGCCCCAGCCCTGGGTCGTCACTTCGGACCCTTCACCCCGCAGGAGCTTCTTGCTGTTGAGCAGATAGCCCTGATTGAACGCCGTCTGGCTGTAGACCGTCGCTATGCGGGCGCTTTCCTTTCCTTGCAGATCGTTGAACACCACCTCCGCACCGAGCAGCGGGGAACGCCAGATGGCATAGCTAAACAGCGACTGGTCTCCACGCACCACGTCCGGGTGGGCGTAGTCGTGCATGGCCCCCGCTATGTAGATGCGGTCCACGTCGCGATTTTCGGCGTCGAGCAGGACCTCGGTCCCCGGCAGCAGGGGCGAGTGGAAGCCGCCCTGGTAGGACGATGACGGACGCAGCAGGCGCAGCTTCAGCAGCTTGTTGTCGGTGTTGCCCGAGCCCTGCAGGAACTTCGGCAGAACGGCGTAACGCCCGTGGTCGTCCATGTCGCCGTATGGCGCGGAGTCCGATGTTGTGACCACGCCCACAGCGGGACCAGGCAGAAAACGCCAGTCCCGCTCAAAGTCAAACCTCGGCCGGTAGGTCAGGTTCGCCGGCATCGCCTTGAAGCGCGTATAGGCCGGCTGGGTGCGGCTGCCCTTCATCTTGAACGAAGTGATCACGAAGCCGTATTCGGCGCTCGGCATCTTCGCATTGGTGAGCTTCATTACCACGCCCGCCGCGATGCCCTTGGCGTCGGTCCTGCCCGCCAGCGTCGCCTGACGCGCGATCTGCTCATCGCGCCGCGTCTGCGCGAATGCTTCGCCCTGCGCTGGCGTCAGATGGCCTTCGACGCTGCGACTGATCTGCCCGAACGACGAGCGGTCATCCGTCTCGCTGGAGACATTCGCCGTGGCGCGAAGGGGATCGTCCGGCGTGCAGTAGTTGCGCTCCCACAGTTCGATGGTGGCCGGCACCAGCGCGCGCTGCTCATGCACGGCCTGGGCCGCTTCGTGCCAGCTCGCGTGCAGGCCCGAGGCATCCAGCAGCGGCACGTCGACCGAGCGGATATAGGCGCGCGGATTGTTGGCGAACACGATGGTGTCGAGCTTGCCATCCTTGCCGCGTCCCTGCTTGTAGAACCAGAATACGCCGAGGCGACGGCAATGGCGGGCGATGAAATTCCAGAGCGACTCCTCCAGCATCACCACCTGCTCCATCTTCTCCTGCAGCCCTTCGATCTGGAATTCGACATCGAAGGCATCGAAATTCTTGCGGTCCACCAGCGCCTGGGTGATCAGCTCCTGCAACGTCACATCTTTAAATGTGTCGCTTTTGATGATGCGTTTGCAGAGGGCCACAAAGCGCGGCTCGATGCGTATCTGGTAAGCCGACTCGTCGCGGCTCGTGCGGATGCGCTTCCAGCTCGTCACCACGCCGTTGAAGGTGGCGGCGTCGTGACTGACGGGCTGCACGTAGCTCACCGAGGGCACCGCCGCCTGCTCGTCGATCTGCAGGCCCGCGCGACGGCCCACATACTGCTTGCCGTCGATCTCCAGCCGTGGCGACGTAACCGTGACGTCGACGCGGTAGTCCTTGCAGAAGCCACCGCTGGCCTTGAAATCGAGCACGTCGAGGTCATGGGGCTGGGAGCCGATCCAGATCCTGAGGTGCTGGGTCAGGCGCGCGCTCGGATGGCTGAGCGCGGCGGTAAAATTCTTCGTGACAGCATTCATCCACACATCCCTGTATGGTTAAAGAAACGAGGCACAACTGTTGCATCAGCAACCTTCAACCGAAAAAATCTAGGGCGGTACCCGCTGCCCGTCAATCACTCCACTCACCCTGTGCGAAATTGCCAACGATTTTGTGAATGATCGTTAAATCGGAATCCTTTGCTTTTTCGAGATGGAAATGCGTGATAAACGGGTGCAGCAACACCTAATGGCGAACGACGCATGCGAGTCGATCGCGCGCGGGAAACGGTCAGCCCTGCTGCTCGTGATAGCGCAGTGTGGTAGAGAGAAGCGTGGCGTCGCCGCGAGCGCGCGCCTCCAGAAGATCGGCGATGCGCTCAATCATGGCCAGCATCTCCTCGCGCGTTTCGTTCGGGTCGGGTCGGGTCGGGAGGCACATGATTTATCTGATGGACGCGCGTGACAACATATGCAGACACAATATGCAAAACGAATAAACGTCTGCTTCTCGCCGTGCAATTGAAAAAGGCGGCATCAAGCCGCCTTCATTGGATTGCGGTCCGGAATACCCTTGGCGTCGAGCGCCAGAACCGTGAACAGTTCATGATCGCAATTGTTCATGCGCCTGTAGTCCTCGCCGATATGGATCATGACCTCAAGCAGATTCCGCTGGTCGTGTCTTTCCTCAGGCGTTAAAGGATTCCGGAACAATGAAGTCGCAAGCGTAATCAGGTGTTGAAGTTGCTGTCCCTGCCTTTCGCAAAGATGGAAGGCAGCCAGCGCGAGACGTTCATACTGAAGCGCATCTACGGGGGGGCGGGCGGGAAGAAGGCTGTTGCCTGGTAGCTTTGGTCATACGCGGTCCGGGTTATGGTTAAGGATGGCCCGGTCACACCTATGAGCGTGGGTGAGCGGGCACATGACAGGGCTGGAAAACCGGTGCAACACCAAACCGGCAGGCCCGAGTCTGCATGTGCTCTTCAGCGGGGCTGCAACGCGATGTCGCGTGGGTACTCGAGCCGATTGCCTCGTCGGCGTAGGGCGGCACGATGCGCCAATCGCCGTCGGTTAGCTCGCGCGATCGGCTGAATGTCCCAGCACCGGTTCACGGTCGTCACTGCGCTCTGCAGCCGAGAGATCCCTCAGAAAACTCGAACTCCACCAGTGCACATCGAACTGGCGGATCCGCCCCATCAATGCTGCGTGACGACTGATCCGTTCTTCGATTGACATCGTCAGCGCACGCTGAATGACCTGCGCTGTCCCGTGCGTATCGTACGGATTCACAAGAAGAGCTTCTTTCAATTGTTCCGCTGCGCCGGCAAATCGGGAGAGAACCAGCACGCCGGGATCGCCTGGGTCCTGCGCGGCGATAAACTCCTTGGCGACCAGGTTCATCCCGTCGCGCAGTGGCGTGACAAGCGCGACGCGGCTTGCGCGATATAGTCCCGGTAGCCGCTTACGGGCGACGTTGCGATGAATATAACGAACCGGCATCCAGTCAAGTTCGCCGAAGTCACCGTTTATCGCGCCGCAGAGGCTGTCCATCTCGCGGCGCAGATCGTCATAGGCACCCACGTCTTCCCGGCTCGGGGACGCGATCTGGATGAGTGTTGCACTGTTGCGGTTCTCGGGGTAGTTCGCGAGAAGCTCACGAAACGCGTGCACGCGCTGCGGTAGACCCTTTGAGTAATCCAGCCTGTCGACGCCGAGAAGCAGGCGGCGTCGGGAGTACTCCTGTCGCATACGATCGAACATTTCGACACCCTCCCGGTCCTGCGCGAGAGCGGCGAACTCATCGACGTCGATTCCTATCGGATACGCCCCGACCCGCAACGTGCGATTGAAGGCCCGAAGCTGTGCGCCGGGTAGCGCGTCAGCACCGGCTTCGGACTCTACGTAGTGCGTAAAATGCGTTACATCCGCTTCGCTCTGGAAGCCGGCCAGATCGTAGGCGAATAGTGAACGCATGAGCCATTCGTGCTCTGGAATGGCCGCCATGATGAGAGGCGGTGGCATCGGGACATGCAGAAAGAATCCGATCCGGTTGCCGCACCCCATCGCTCTGAGTTCGGCAGCAAGGGGGATCAGGTGATAGTCATGGACCCAGATGATGTCGTCGGGCCTGAGCAACGGTAGCAGCTCTCGCGCGAACAGCTGGTTGACCCGCCGGTACCCTGCTGCGAATCGTACATCAAAATTCGCAAGGTCCAGCCGGTAGTGGAATACCGGCCATAAGACATCGTTCGCGTATCCCAGATAGTAGCTATCGTAATCCTGCTGGTTCAGGTCAAGCGTCGCCAGTTGTATGTTCCCGATTGTTTGCAGTTTGACGCTGGTCTCGCTGTCAGATTCGGGTGCCGCGTCGCGAATCTTGCCGCTCCAGCCAAACCACATCCCACCTGTCTGTTGCAGACTCTCTTTTACCGCTACAGCGAGACCTCCCGCTGCGGCCTTCCGGAGGTCAGCAGTGCGATTCGAAACAACAACAAGACGGCTCACTCAATCCCCCGGTTGGATACCGCAGCGCAAGGCAAGGGCGTGAGCGTGTTATCAGCAGGTCCGATTTGCCCAGCGCTACCGCTTGTCGCGAGGACAAAACCGCCTTTACCAAGCGTCCGTTCATTACTACAGTGTGTAAGCAATCGTAACACAGTAGTGTCAGCGCTATTCAAAGCCGCAAAGTTCACTTCACGCTTGGCAAACGGCGAATTACTCGAATCAACCTTCGCAATATCGCCCTGATTGCAGAGCGGGACATCGAGAGAAATTTTGCACTGTATCAATTGTCGTTGCAAACGCTTATCGAGCGGCTGCGGCAACCTCGCATCATGACTTTGCCGCTGGCGGTACGGTGGCAGGTTCTTTTCGATCGCATGGCAACCCGGGGGATCGCTTGGAACCGTTCTGGTCGTCGATCGCTCGGGTCGCGTTTTGCTCGACTCGGATGATGCGACGCCTGAACAGGTAAGTGTGGCGAGTCAAAAATATTTCATCGTTCAACGAGACGATCCGCACGCGGGCTTTTATATCAGTGATCCCTATTCTTCCCCATTGCGTTTGGGCACGCCCAGCATAGCCCTGAGCAAGCGGATATCCGAGTCAGACAAATCGTTCGGTGGAATCGTCGTCCTGGTCGTCAGTCTCGACTACTTTCGCGCCTTGCTGCTTCGCTAATCGGGAAGGATGGCGTCACGATCATGCGTCAACCTCTCGGTAATGGGATCCTTGGGAAGGACATCAGCCAGTCCCATACATTTCGGCGATTCATCTCGGCAGAGCGTCGTTCGCCAAGTCACGTAGCCCGCGCGAGTGATCGCTGGATATTTCGGTCTTCATGGAGAGTTACTCCCTTCGCGTTCAGTTTTGCGCTCGCCGACGAAGCCAGCATGACAGCCACTCCGGCGATCTCATCGACGTCGCCGAAGGCCCAGAAGCGCGCCTGGCGCGCCCCGGACTGCGGAGTACTCCATGCGCCCTCAGCTTTTCAGCATCCGTATTACCCAGCTTCTCGACATATGTTTTGGGGCTAGCCGATAGTCACTGCCGAAAAGACCCGTTAATTCCAGGCTCATGCGTGAAAGACACAACCGAATCTCCCTCATCGCGCGCTGACCATGTTTATTTCAGCGTGCGCGAACAGCGCGTTCGCGGTGGCCGCGAGATGGTGGCACTCGACGAAGCCTTTCACGAGGCGTTGGTCGTCGCCGCCGGCAACGCCGAGTTGAGCGCCGAATGCGTGGCTTCCGAGCCCCAGAGAAATTGATTAGGCATCGGATCGAAGCAACGCATTCAGATCCCGTCGACGTCGACCGAGCTTTCGTCGTGCGCGAGCAACTGGCTGTCCGGCAGGCGCAAGGGCACGAGGCTGTCAGCGAGTTCAGGCTGATCTGCGTGTTGACCGCCAGCTCGAGTTCGCCATCATGCCTCACACGCGCGCGAATGGACGAACGGGACGAACGGCCCAGCTGAGCCGCTTACGAGTCAATTGCCCGATCTTCGCGTGCAACACCTTCACATCGACCGGGGGCTTGGCCGATGTCTGGCCCGTCTCGAACACTTCGGCAACACGCTCTTGCAGTTGCTTCTTCCAGTCCGTGATCCGGTTCGGATGCACATCAAACTGCTGGGCCAGCTCGGCCAGCGTCTTGTCGCCCTTGAGCGCCGCGAGTGCCACCTTTGCCTTGAACGCCGGTGAGTGTGTCCGTCGGTTGCGTTTCGTCATCTTCTGGTTCCTTGTTGCCGGCCATGATGACCGACTCACGTCCCGGCTTTTCCACTTACCGACCTGTCCGAATTCTCTCGGCGCCACTTCTGGCGCCGCCATGCGATCAGCAGCAGTAGCTGTGAAGTTCGAAAAGAACTCCATATCCTCGTCCCAACAGGGGTGGATAGGTGTCGTAGTGCTACATGAGCAATCAATCATCGTCATGCACCCGCCAGTGCCAAAGTGACATCTTTTGACACACCTTTCCAACAGATTTGAGGTCGCGATCTCTGTACATTCTCTTCTCTCGGCGCGCGATCCACTTCGTGCGCCCTCTATGTAAAGGAGGATGCTCATGAAAATTCGAACGTTTGCCATGCTGGTGGGTGGGGCTTTGCTCACATCCATGACTGCTTCCGCATTCGCCGGCGTGGTCGTCGGTGTCGCCGTGCCGGCCCCCGTCGCTGTCGTTCCGGCGACACCTGTCTATGCGCCGCCGACCGTGGTCGTGCAAAACGGTTACGCAGCCGCCGCCGTGCCGGCGGCAGTCGCACCGGTTGTGACGGTTGCGCCAGCGCCCCCACCTCCCATGGCGGTCGTCGTCATGCCGCGTCGCGTCTGGATGCCTGGTCACTGGGTAGGTGGGGTTTGGGTGGCCGGTCACTGGTCGTGAAATCCCTGCGCCGAACCCGTCTCGTGCAATACATCACCCCGGTCCATCAAAGCAGCAAAGCCATGTTGCACATCGCTTCGGCGCCAACGCTGCTCGCCGCGGTCTAATGGTTGCCGACTTTGTGCTGCTGGGCGTCCTCGGTGCACTTACGGTTGGAGGGTGCATGAGGCTGAATGGACGTGCACCCAAACGATTGTCCCCCGCAGCGATAATTCACCATCGTTTAACAGCTTGGCATAGCAGTGCACAGTGCCGTATGCGGCGCTAATGAACCTGGCGGAGCTCGCGCGACGCTATGGCAATTCGTCCGCCATCCTTTGGGACGCGCTGTACGGCATGACCGCGCAAGTGGATGAGTGCCTTTCCCGGGCAAGGATGCAGAGGACCCACACTGCGATCCCGGGACCGGTCAATCGAATGCAAAAGGCATCTGACTGTTTTACGTATACCTGCGTAGCAGGTCATCGAGAGAGCGAGATGAAAGGAAGCGGTATGTCGGTATGGCCGGGTTCCCTTTTCGCGCGCAACGTATTGCTGTTGATTGTACTGATGCTGACAAGTCAGATCCTGGTCTTTGCCGTCTATCTGAACTTTATCCAGAAGCCAAGAGTTGACGATGGCGCAGCGCTCGTGGCATCGCAGATCCGGATCCTGGACCGGCTGTTGTCAGTCCTGCCGGACGACGAGCGAAACCGGCAACTGCTCGAAATGAACGGAGCGCCCCAAGGTGAACTGCCGCCGCCACAGGCTCGCGACGGGTTGCCTCCCGACTACATGGCGCACCGCTTTTTCGGTCGACTGGCATCGGAACTCGCCCCGGACGAACAGCTTCGCTGGGAGCGCGACGGGCACCGGATCTGGGTGCGTCTCCATGTGCAGGACGTGCGGTACTGGGTGGCGCTGCGTGGAACGTCGGCCATGAGCAGTACGCTGCCTTGGGCGCTGATCGGCCTGTTGTTAAGTGCGGCCACCCTTCCTGCTCTTGGGGCCTATCTGATCCACCGGCCGGTCGAACAGGCGCTGCGCCGGCTGGCGCGCGCTGCCGGCACCATCGAGCGTGGCGTTTGGCCCGAAGCGGTTCCCGTGAGCGGCCCGCGCGAGCTGGCAACAGTAGCGGAGGCGTTCAACCGGATGGCGTCGACGCTCGAAGATCTCGAAGCGACGCGCACCGAAATGCTTGCGGGCATATCGCATGACATCCGCACGCCGCTGACCAAGCTGCGCATGGCCATCTTCGCGCCGGAGTCATTCGAGGCCCCGGCCGCCAGTGCGGAACGCTTTGTCGAGGAGATCGACACGATCGTCCAGCAGTTTATCGATTTCGCCCGTGGGTGGGATAGCGAACCGGCGACGCACGGCGATCTGAACGCGCTGATCGAACAGCTCGCCGCCGACTATGCAGGTCTCGGTCGCACGTTCGAACTGTCGCTCGCGGAATTGCCACCTATTGTGTTCCGACCGGTCGGCATGCAGCGCCTATTGATGAACCTGATGCAGAACGCGGTCGTGTACGGTCAGGTCGGGCTCGCAGTCCGGACTACCGTGGACGCGCGAAGTGTCACGATTGCGGTTGAGGATCGGGGGCCGGGCCTGCCTCAAGAGCTTCTGTCGTTGATCAAGCAACCATTCCGGCGCGGCTCAGAGGCGGATCGAAAGGGCGGGAGCGGCCTCGGCCTCGCGATAGCGGAGCACGTCGCACAGCAGCATGGCGGCACGCTCGATCTCTTCCAGAATGCGCCGTCCGGACTCAAGGCCGTGGTGCAAATTCCCATTCCTTAACGGGCGCTTGTCGGCGCGATGACTGCGCCGTCGTCGCGGTGTCGCACGGCCTTCGACTTAATGTGATGCTCGAGCACCGCCCAAAGGGTCTGGCAGGGCAGCGTGAGCATTTGATGAGATGGCCATTTTTCATGGTTGTGTGATGAAAAACCTCACAAGATACTTTGCGATACTTAGTATATTCATGGCCGGCGTCGTGGCCGTTGGGTGGTTCCACCAGGCTCACGGTCACCGTCAGACGGCTGTCGCACCAGATCCGATCCCCGTGAGCGCGGTTGCGGCTTCGGTTACCGATGTTCCTGTCTATATCGACTCGCTCGGCACCGTGACACCGACACGGACCGTCACGGTCATCACGCAGGTCAACGGGATACTGCGTTCCGTCGATTTCAGCGAGGGGCAGACGATCAGGAAAGGACAGGTGATTGCACGCATCGATTCGCGGGCGCTCGAAGCGCAGTTGCTGCAGGCACAGGGTACGCTGCGTCATGACCAGGCTGTACTCGCAAACGCGAAACTGGACCTGCAACGTTATCAGCAGCTGATCAAAGCGGGCTCGATTACGCAGCAGACGCTCGATACGCAAGTTGCTACCGTCCAGGAGGACGAAGGCACCGTGCTGGCGGACACGGGCAACGTGAACAATCTGCAGGTTCAGGTCGGCTATTGCACCATCGCATCTCCCGTGGATGGCGTGGTGGGCCTGCGCCTCGTCGACCCCGGCAACTACGTGAGCAGCACCAGCACGACCGGTATCGCGGTCGTTACGCAACTGCAGCCGGCGACCGTGACCTACTCGGTGCCGGAAGACGACCTGGGACGGATCCGGCGGGCGATGTCGCACGGGGAGGTTCAGGTGCTGGCCTATGACCGCGACGGCAAATCGTTGCTCGCGAAGGGCTCGCTGCTTGCGGTCGACAACCTCGTCAATACGAGCGCCGGCACGATCAACGTCAAGGCAGTCTTCCCCGATTCCGGCAGCGCGCTGTTTCCGAACGAATTCGTGAATGTCAGGATGCAGGTCGACACGCTGCAGCGGATTCCGGTCGTGCCGACTACGGCAATCCAGCATGGCGCGAACGGCGATTTCGTTTTCGTGATCGGCGGCGCAGGCGCAGTGGTATTGCGCAACGTGAAGACCGGACCGGTAAAAGGCGACGACACGGCGATTCTCGATG
Source organism: Paraburkholderia sp. 35.1 (assembly GCF_050436525.1). Lineage (NCBI taxonomy): Bacteria > Pseudomonadati > Pseudomonadota > Betaproteobacteria > Burkholderiales > Burkholderiaceae > Paraburkholderia > Paraburkholderia sp. 35.1. The sequence continues at coordinate 3,332,952 of NZ_JBNDMJ010000003.1, forward strand.
GCGGGGTGAAGGAAGGAGAGCGGGTCGCGACCGACGGTGCAGACAGGCTTGATACAGGCTCGCTCGTGAAAGTCGTGGCGCACTGAGCGGAGCCGACGATGAACGCTTCACGAATCTTTATCGAGCGACCCATTGCGACCGCGCTGTTGATGATCGCGTTGTTTCTGGCCGGGGTGCTGGGATACATCCTGCTGCCTGTTTCGGCGCTACCGGAAATCGACTATCCGACGATCCAGGTCTACACGCAGTATCCCGGCGCAAGCCCGGATGTGGTCAGTTCGTCCATCACCTCGCCGCTCGAAAGACAGCTCGGCCAGATGTCGGGGCTGAAGGCGATGAACTCGACGAGTTCGAACGGCACATCGGTGATCACGTTGCAGTTCGATCTGTCGTTCTCGCTCGACGTCGCCGAGCAGGAAGTGCAGGCCGCGATCAATGCGTCGTCGAGCTTTCTGCCGGCTAATCTGCCGTATCCGCCTGTCTACAGCAAGGTCAACCCTGCCGACCCCCCGGTGCTCACGCTGTCGCTGACATCCGACGTGCTGCCGCTGACGAAGATCGAGGACCTGGCCGATACCCGGCTTGCGCAGAAGATCTCGCAGATTTCAGGCGTGGGCCTCGTCACGATCAGCGGCGGTCAGCGGCCGGCCGTGCGGGTGCAGACCGATACCGGCGCGCTCAACGCACTCGGCATGTCGATCGACGACGTGCGCTCCGCGCTCGGCAGTGCCAACGTTGACCAGGCGAAGGGCAGTCTCGACGGAAAATACCAGTCGTATTCGATCGGTGCGAACGACCAGCTGCAATCGGCGGCGGACTATCGCGACCTGATCATCGCGTACCGGCAAGGCGCACCGGTTCGGCTGGCGCAGATCGCCAGGTCGATCGACAGCGCCGAGAATTTGCAACAGGCGGCGTGGACCAACAGCACGCCGTCTATCGTGCTGAACATCCAGCGGCAGCCGGGCGCCAACGTGATCGATGTGGTCGATAGCGTGCAGAAGCTGTTGCCGCAACTGCGGGCGAGCTTGCCCGCATCGGTGAAGGTCGCCGTGCTGACGGATCGCACGAAGACGATCCGCGCGTCGGTTGCCGACGTCGAAACGGAGCTGGCAATCGCCGTGGCGCTCGTCGTGATGGTGATCTTCGTATTCCTGCGCAATGTGCCGGCTACCGTGATTCCCGCAGTCACCGTGCCGCTTTCGCTCGTTGGCACGCTCGCGGTCGCGTACGGGCTCGGCTTTTCGCTGAATAACCTCACGTTGGTGTCGCTGACTGTCGCGACAGGCTTTGTAGTCGACGACGCGATCGTAATGATCGAGAACATTACGCGCTACATCGAGGCTGGGGAAACGCCCCTGAGGGCCGCGATCAAGGGTGCGAAGGAGATCGGCTTTACGATCGTCTCGTTGTCCGTGTCGCTGATTGCGGTGATGATCCCGTTGCTGTTCATGGGCGACGTGGTCGGGCGCCTGTTCCGCGAGTTCGCGCTGACGCTGTCGGTCGCGATCGTCCTGTCGGCGTTGGTGTCGCTGACGCTTACGCCGATGATGTGCTCGCGCATGTTAAAAGCGCAGCCACACCCGCATCGGGTCGATTTTTTCGACCGGCTCAACAGCAGGTACATACGCGGTCTCGACTGGGTGTTGTCGCATCGGCGCCTGACGATCGCATCGGTGGTGTTGACGGCCACGCTGACGTTCGTCGTGCTGATGCTGATGCCGAAGGGCTTCTTTCCCGAGCAGGACACAGGTCTGATCGAAGGTGTCGTGCAGGCCGCGCCGACCATTTCGTTCCAGCGCATGATCGGCCAACAGCAGCAGGTCGTCGACCGGATCGCACGCGATCCGGCAGTCGCAAGTCTCTCGTCGTTCGTCGGCATCGACCAGACGAGACCGACGATCAATCAGGGCACCCTGTTGATCAATCTGAAGGACAAGGGCGAGCGAGCGCGCATCGACGAGGTGATCCGCCGCCTGACCGATGACACCGCAGGCCTCGCGGGCGTGCGCCTGTTTCTGCATCCGGTGCAGGATCTGACGCTCGACGACACCGTCTCGACGACGAGCTACCGGCTCGGCGTGCAGTCGACCGATCCGGCGCTGCTCACTCGCTGGACTGGCGAGCTGGTTGGCGCGTTGCGCGGCGATCCGGCGTTTGCCGACGTGCAGAGCGAGGCGATGCAGTCAGGCAATCAGGTGCAACTCACGTTCGACCGCGATACCGCGTCGCGCCTTGGCATCACCCCGCAGGCGATCGACGATGTGCTGTACGACGCGTTTGGTCAGCGCCAGGTGTCGACGATCTACACGCAGCTGAACCAGTACCACGTGGTGCTGGTCGCGAGAAACAACGCCGACGACCTTGCGCATCTGCTTTCAGGACTCTATGTCGATACGTCGTCGGGCAGCCTCGCGCCGCTCGCGTCGATGGCGACGATGAAGGTGATGCCCGCGCCGTTGCGGATTGATCGCAAGGGCCAGTTCCCGTATGCGGACGTGTCGTTCAATCTCGCTCCCGGATACAGCCTCGGCACGGCGATCGCCCGTCTTGAGCGGGTCAAGGAACAGATAGGGTTGCCGCAGTCCGTCCAGGTGTCGCTGGAAGGATCGGCCGCGACCTTTCAGTCGTCGCTGGCGAGCGAAGGGTACCTGGTCGCCGCTGCCGTGATCGTGGTCTATCTGATGCTCGGCATCCTGTATGAGAGCTTCATTCATCCGGTCACGATCCTGTCCACGCTCCCTTCGGCGGCGCTTGGCGCACTGCTGGCGCTGCTGATGACCGGAACCCAGTTCGACATCATGGGCCTGATCGGCATCGTGCTGCTGATCGGCATCGTGATGAAAAACGCGATCATGATGATCGACTTCGCGCTGGACGGGCAGCGCAACCACGGCCTGTCCGCACACGCTGCGATCCGGCGTGCGGCTGAACAGCGCTTCCGTCCCATCCTGATGACGACGATGGCGTCGCTGTTCGGCGCACTGCCGCTCGCGTTCGGCTCCGGCATGGGCTCCGAGTTGAGGCATCCACTTGGCATCGCGATTATCGGCGGCCTGTGCGTCAGCCAGTTGCTGACCTTGTTCTCGACGCCGGTGATCTATCTGGCGATGCATCGTCTGGAAAGACGCTTTGCCGCGGACGAGCCGATCGTAACGGAGTATGTGCAATGAACCTGTCTGGCCCATTCGTCAGGCGGCCCATCGCGACGACGTTGCTGGCGGTCGCCCTTGCGTTGTTCGGTATCCTGGCATTCAGGCTGCTGCCGGTTGCGCCGCTGCCCGAAATCGACTTTCCTACGATCCTGGTGCAGGGGCAACTGCCCGGCGCCGATCCGACGACGGTGGCCACCTCGGTCACGACGCCGCTCGAGCGGCAGTTCGGCCATATTGCGGGCCTGGCCCAGATGACGTCGGTCAGCTCGCGCGGGCAAACGCAGATCACGTTGCAGTTCGACCTGAGCCGGAATATCGACGGCGCGGCACGCGACGTGCAGGCCGCGATCAACGCGGCGAAAACCAACCTGTCGCCCAACATGGACGGCAGCCCGACGTATCGCAAGGTCAATCCCGCGGATTCGCCCATCCTCGTCATCAGTCTGACCTCCGACACGGCCACGCCAGCCCAGCTTTACGACGCCGCGTCGACGGTGCTGCAACAGAAGCTGATGCAGACAACCGGCGTGGGCAACGTGGTGGTGGGCGGCGCCGCGCTGCCGGCGGTGCGGGTTGAACTGAATCCAGATCGGGTGAGCCACTACGGCATCAGTCTGGAGCAAATCCGCAGCACGATCGGGAATGCGAATGTCGATTTGCCCAAGGGATCGATGTCGGCGAGCGGGCAGAACTATTCGATCGGCGCGAACGACATGCTGTATTCGCCCGCCGACTACGGACGGCTAATCGTCAGGCAGAACAACGGCAACATCGTGCGTGTGTCGGACCTCGGCTATGTACGTCAGGATGTCGAGCAGCTTGAGAACTACGGCCTGTCGAACGGCAAGCCGGCCGTGTTGCTGGTCCTCTATAAGGAACCGGGCGCGAACGTGATCGACGCCGTCGACAACGTGAAGGCCGAACTCCCGGCGCTCGAAGCGGCGATCCCGTCGTCCATCAAGCTGGCGATTTCGGTGGACCGCACGAAGACGATCCGTGGCTCGCTGCTCGACGTCGAAATGACGCTGCTTGTATCCATCGTGCTCGTGACGGCCGTCACGTTCGCGTTCTTCCGCAGCTGGCGCGCGACGCTCATTCCGGCGATCGTCGTACCGCTGTCGCTGCTGGGTACGTTCGGGGTCATGTACGTCCTTGGCTACAGCTTGAACAACCTCTCGCTGATGGCCTTGACCATTTCGACCGGTTTCGTGGTCGACGATGCAATCGTCGTCGTCGAAAACATCATGCGGCATCTGGCGCGCGGCAAGAGGCCCATCGAGGCGGCACTCGCAGGGGCGCAGGAAGTGGGCTTCACGGTGTTTTCGATCAGCGTTTCGCTGATCGCGGTATTCGTCCCGCTGCTGTTCATGGGTGGCCTGATGGGCCGGCTGCTGCGTGAATTCTCGGTGTCGCTTTCCGTTGCGATCGTGATGTCGATGCTGATTTCGCTCACGGTCACGCCGATGCTGACGAGCATTTTCCTGCGCGCAGGACAGCAAGCCGGGAACGGCGACGAGCATCACGAGAGCGGATTTTCTCGCCTGTACGGCACGTCGTTGCGCTGGGTCATCCGGCATCCGCTATTGATGGGGGGCGTGACGGTGCTGGTGTTCGTGCTGAACCTCTGGCTGTTCACCGTGGTTCCGAAAGGCTTCTTCCCGGAGGAAGACACGGGGCTGCTGCTTGGCACGCTGCAGGCGTCGCAAAGCATCTCCTGGCACGAGATGCAGCATCAGTTCCAGATGGTCAACAAGGCGGTGCAGGAGAATCCGAACGTCGCGTTCGTGGGTGGCTTCGTGGGGGGAGCGAACGCGCTCAACAACGCACTGCTGTTCGTCACGCTCAAGCCCCTGGGTGAGCGTCGCGCGACGGCCGATCAGGTGATCGCTCAGGTGCGCCGACGGCTTGCCGATATGCCGGGGACACAGCTCTATCTGCAGTCGTTGCAGGACCTCGCGGCCGGTGGCCGACAGAGCGCCGCGCAGTACCAGTACACCCTTACTGCGGACGACCAGGCGACACTCGATCAATGGGTGCCGAAGTTAGTCGCGCAGATGCATAAGATGCCGGCGCTGGCCGACATCAACACCGACCAGCAGGACAAGAGCATGCAGGTCGGCATCGACGTCGACCGCGACTGCGCCGCGCGAATGGGCGTGAGCTTCAAAGATATCGACGAGGCGCTTTATGACGCGTTCGGCGAACGGCAGGTCTCGGCCATCTACGGGAGCGCGAATCAATATCACGTCGTGATGGAGGTGGCACCCGAGTACTGGACAAGTCCTTCGGTACTGAAGGACATCCATGTTCCGGCGAGCCCGACGCTCGCCACGAGCGGCGCGTCGACGACCGCCGCCGGGGGGCAACCGGCGCAAGCGCCGCTACGCCGTCGGCCGCGGCCCAGGCGAACGGTTCAGCGCTGGTGTCGCTCGCCGCGATGGCCCGGTTCTCGACCGACCCCAGCGCCATTTCGATCAATCACCAGGCTACGTTCCCCGCCATTACCGTATCGTTCAATCTGCGCCCCGGTGCATCGATCGGACCCGTGACGCAGCAGATCAGTCAGGCCGTCGCTGCGCTCAGAATGCCGGCGAGTATCTCCGGCGCGTTCGCGGGCACGGCAGCAGCGTTTCGTGAGTCGATGGCGAGCGAGCCGCTGCTGATCCTCGCCGCGCTGTTGTCGGTGTACGTCGTGCTCGGCATGCTGTACGAGAATCTGGTTCATCCTTTGACGATTCTCTCGACGCTGCCTTCTGCGGGCGTCGGCGCTTTGATCGCGCTGCTGCTCACTCACACGGAGCTGTCGATCATCGCGTTGATCGGCGTGCTGATGCTGATCGGCATCGTGAAGAAGAACGCGATCATGATGATCGACTTCGCGATTGCCGAAGGGCGTCAGCATGCACTGCCGCCGGAGGAGGCGATCGTGCGCGCGGGCCTGATCCGTTTCCGTCCGATCATGATGACGACGGTCGCCGCAATTTTCGGCGCGCTGCCGCTCGTGCTGGGGTCAGGCTACGGATCCGAATTCCGCAAGCCGCTCGGTATCTCGATCATCGGCGGTCTGGTGTTCAGCCAGGCCATCACGCTCTATACCACCCCTGTCATCTATCTCTGGCTCGATCGGGCGTCGCAGCGGTTGCGGCGCCGAAGGAAACACGCATGACATCGCCCATCGGATACCTGTCGGCCGTGTCGGTCGGCATGCGCTGCTGCGTCTGTGCACTCGGCGCCACGCTTTGGCTTTCGGGCTGCGCGGTCGGCCCGGACTATCACCAGCCGGCCGTAGCGATTCCAACGCAGTTCAAGGAAGCGGGCACACAGTGGCGACTTGCGGCGCCCAACCCGCAGGCATCGCTCTCAACCCGGTGGTGGGACGCGTACGACGATCCCGAGCTGTCCCGGCTCGTCGACGCAGCGCTGCAGTCGAATCAGTCGATTGCAGGCGCGGCGGCCGCCTATCGGCTCGCGCAGGCCACCGTCGCTGCAGACCGGGCGAGCTTGTTTCCGACGCTCGGTGTCGACGCGTCGGCCTCGCACAGCTCGAGCACGACGGCGGAATACGCGAAGGCCTACGCGAGTTGGGAAGTCGATCTGTGGGGCGGCGTGCGCCGGCAGATCGAGTCGGGCAAGGCGAACGCGCAGAGCGCGGATGCGACGCTTGCCGGCGAGCGCTTGTCGATTGCCGCGACGCTGGCGACCGACTATTTCGACATCCGCCAGCTCGATATCGACATCGACCTGTTGCGGCAGCAGGAGGCGGTCAACGGGCGGATTCTCGCGATCACGCGCGCAGCGCTGGCACAGGGGACCGCGTCGCAAGTCGATCTGCTGTATGCGCAGGACACGCAGGAGGCGGTTGTCGCGAACCTGCAAATTTCACAGACCTCGCGCGAGCAGGACGAGCACGCAATCGCGGCGCTCACGGGTGTGCCGCCGGCTTCGTTGTCGATTGCACCGCGGCTCGATTATGTGTTTCGCGAGCCCGAGGTGCCATCCGTGCTGCCGTCTGCGTTGCTGGAAAGACGGCCTGACGTGGTCAGCGCGGAACGCACCGCTGCTGCTGCGAACGCGCTCATCGGGGTAGAGAAGGCCGCATTCTTTCCGGACCTCGATCTACGGGCACAGGGTCTCGTGCAACACAACACCTTCGCGACGCTGTTCTCATTGCCGACCCGGATGTGGTCGCTCGGTCCCTCACTTGCCGCCACGCTGTTTGACGGTGGTGCCCGCGTGGCCGCCGTGCACAAGGCGCAGGCGACCTATGACGAAGACGTCGCATCTTACCGCGAAGCCGTGCTCACGGCGTTCCAGAACGTGGAAGACAGCCTTTCTTCGCTGAACCATCTGCGCCAGCAGGAGCACGCGTTTGCCGACATTTACCAGCGCAACCGGCAGTTGCTGGAGAGCGTCGCCGCGCAACTGACGGCCGGAACCGCGAGCGAGCAGTCCGATTTGACTCAGCAAGTGACGCTACTGACGGCCAGACAGAACCTGAACGACACGCAGGGGGCACTGGTGAAAAGCGGCGTTGGGCTGGTGAAGAAACTCGGCGGCGGCTGGATGTCGTCGAAGAGTTAGGCTCGATCCCATGATGGCGGGCGCGCCGTTGTGACGTCGTCCGCCGATCTGCGCGGTCCAGAGTCCGGTAGCGCCCACGACCGTTTTTCAAAGTCCGTGTCTCGAACTGCGTGCAAGGCCCTGTTATGTCCACTCGTGCGGTATCGCTTCCCCGCGACGTGGCTTGACATGACATGCAACACATTTCCAACAACATGTAGCGCAGAGGTTCTCTACATTGGCGGCTGTGTCATGCGGGGTTCGCCAGTGGGGCGAATCCATCACATGGAGAGTGTGCAGTGAAATTTAAAATCGTTCTCGTGTCTGCTGCCAGTGCGGCAATTTCTATGGCTGTTGGCAAGGCGCCTGCGGGGTCCCTGGCGATTGATATCAGCGTGGGCGTTGCGGTTCTCCGGGCAACCATCGATAGATGGGCTTGAACATGCATGACTATCGCTTTGTCGCCGCGGTTCTCAAGCGAGGCCGCGCACGACGGTGGCTGGGCGCGCTCGCCGTCATCGCCACTGAGTGCCTGCCTTACTCACCAGCGTTGGCGCAGTCGTCGCCGGGCAATAGCGTGGGCATCAACCTGACCACGTTGCCCAACTATGAAGGCAGCAAGTCCCATCGTGTGCTGCCGTTGCCCATGCTGTCGCTGTTGAACGGGGCAATCTTCGTGCAGGGGCTCACGGGCGGCGTCGCCTACCCGTTGGGGCCGAGTGTTGCGGTGGGCCCGCTGATCGGCGTTCAGCTGGGCCGCAACCAGGACTATGCGGCGGTGCTCAACGGCATCGGAGATATCGCAACGTCCTTCGACTTCGGTGCGTTCGCGCGCTGGCACTATTTGGATCGGTGGGCGCTGCTTACCACTTCTGAGCGCTTACTTCGCGCCGCATCATCTTGAGAGCACTATCAATGAACCAGAATCTGACATCGACTCGTATCGCGCCACTGCTTGTCAGCCTCGCTGTTGGGTTGGGCATGGCGGGGTGTGCGGTTACGCCGCCGAGTGCGCCTACCGTCATGGCGGTCCCAGCGAACGGCAAGACCCTCAACCAGTTCCAGCAGGACGACTATAGCTGCCGCACCTACGCGACGCAGGTCGTGAATCCGGCGGCGGTCTCGCATCAGGCGGCAACCTCCGGACTTGCTGCTACCGCCGTCGGCACAGCTGGAGGCGCTGCGGCCGGGGCTCTGATCGGCGCCGGGGCAGGCAACGCCGGTGCCGGCGCCGCAATCGGTGCGGGTGCCGGACTGCTGCTCGGCAGCATGACGGGCTCGGCGCAGCACAATCAGACCGAAGCGTCGTTGCAGCAGCAATACGACAACGCGTACGCGCAATGCATCACGGCAAAGGGAGATACGATCGAAACACCTCGTCCGGCAGCGATCGTCGTGCCTGTACGCCCCGTGCCGCCCCGCGCCGTAATCTATGGCGCCCCCCCACCTTACTACTACGCACCGTACTGATTTCGCTCATATGGTCGTGGCATGGCTTGACCTGGAATTCTGCCGGCTGGAAATCTTCGGTGGAGCTTTGTCCCCTGGCTATTCCGTGCACGCCATTCATTTCTTAACGGAGTCTTTGATGAAACGTTTATTCATTATTCTGGCTGCAACGTTCGCCGTGTCGTCTGCGTTCGCGCAGAGCAGCATGCAGCAGATGTTGGAAGCGCGCTTTACTGCCGCGAATGCAACTCATGACGGCAAGCTCACGAAAGAACAGGCGGAGGCAGGTATGCCGCGCGTCGCAGCCCATTTCGATGAGATCGATACTACGCATCAAGGGTACGTGACGCTTGAGCAGATCGAGCAGTTCGCTGCGCAGCATCGGCAGTAAGCGCTTGTAAGGCAAGCTTCAATACCCCCGGCTGGTTTAACCGTGTATTGAATATGTCCCATCGGGTCGCCTCATCACGTCGAATGATGGGGCTGCTGCGCGCTCCGGAGCGGCTGTGTAGTCGTTCCGGTGGGTCGTCCAATAATGGCCCGGCCACTGGTTGTAGTCCCTCGACCGCCACTGATCGTCGCTCCCGCGTACTATTGACCTGAGTCTATTCGAGTCCGCCCCGTGGGCGGGCGGGATGCATAGCGGCCGCTTTGTATCCTGTCCGAAGCTCGCCGCAGGGACGATGCGCAACTGCGTCCAGTTCACGGATAGCGACCAGGATATAACGGCCGCTCAAAAATCGTGTATATCTGAGTGAGTCAGTGAGCCGGCGCTCGACTTATCTTCGATTACCCTTGCCATGGCGTTCGCGGTGGTCACCACTTGGCCGCTGCTACCGTATAGTAGTTTGGCGACTGGTCGCGCTCGAAGCAATAAGCGCATATTCCGCGAAAGGCGCAACAGCAGCATGAGGGCAACCAGAGACCTCAGTTATGCGAATGGTGAGTCGATGTGCCGGCAGCATGCTCTTCGAGGTCCGGCACGAAGATGTATCCGCACCCGCGAACGGTCTGGATGAATCGTGGTGTCGACGGGTCAGTTTCCACGATGCGGCGCAGACGATAGACCTGAACGTCGATGCCGCGATCGGCGGACTCGGATTCCGCGCCATGAAGTGACTTGAGCAGACGCCGGCGGGTGAGTGTGCACATGGGAGAATTAACGAAAATCTGCAGCAGCGCAAACTCACTGGCAGATAAGGTAAGAGACGTCTCTCCGCTATTCAGAGTGCGCGACTGAAAGTCCAGCGTGAACGCGCCGAATGTGTAAGGTTGCCGTCGTTGGGGAATGCCCGCATCGGGGACGGCGCGCTGGCGCCGCAGCACTGACTGAATCCGTGCTACCAGCTCACGCGGGTTAAACGGTTTGCGGAGATAGTCATCGGCACCCAATTCAAGGCCAGCGATGCGGTCCTCTTCGTTGGCGCGGGCGGTGAGCATCAAGACTGGAATGTCGTCGCCTGATGCGCGCAACCTACGTAGTGCCGTCAAGCCGTCGACGCCCGGCATCATAAGATCGAGCACTATCAGGTCCGGGCGTTCGTGTTTGAGCCGGTGTTCGAGCGAACGCGCGTCATGTAGCACTGACACGTCGAAACCCCACCTTACCAGGTAGCGGCGAGTCGCATCACACAATTCGGCGTCGTCGTCGATTAGAAGAATCTGAGCTGACATAGGAAGAGAATAACGCTTACAAACGAGTGATGACCGGGGCCGCGACTAACCGCAATGCGAGCGCATCGCAGAAGCTGCAGCACACGATCGATCGAAGAAATGTAGGCGAATTTCATAACACCAGGTGTTAGCAAATCATGTCAGGAAATGTCATCGACGGGGCCTGTTTTTCTGTCCGCAAACGCCCGGGTGCACTCGCTTTCTCGCTGACCACGAGCGACAGCTGTAATATGAGCAGTCAGGATGGCATGCCCGTTACATACGGGTGGCGCCGGGCGGTCGTGGGCTTTCGCCAGTCAGTGTTGTGGCCAGCACAATCGATGACATCTTTTGACATATCTTTCCAACACATCCAGTGCGGAAATCCTTGTATATTCCGCTCGTCGAACCATACGGAACTTCTTGTGGCATGCAGATGCGCGCGAAGGCGTTAGGCGTGAGCGAGTTGCAAGTCGGTTTTTTTGCTAAAGAAGGTATTGACCATCGCTACGGAACTGCATGCCGCACTGGCACTGTCTGAGGTGCAACGTATCGCCGCAGACATCAAGCGGATTGGTAAGCAGTGCAGGCGCAACTGCAGGCCGGCAGGCCGCCCGGCGCAGCCCGCTTCGACGAGATTGTCGCCGCCCACCGAGGCACGTGACGGCTGTAGCAAAGCCAAGCGGTTCGCCGCGTAGCATCGGAAACAGGAACTAAAAGACAGGCGTTATTAGAGGTGTCTGCTTAATCACATGTCAGATGATCTGCCAACCGGTCGCATCATCGTGCTTGACGATGATGTTGAAATCCGCAATATGCTGCAACGCTTTCTGACGGCACAAGGTTTCTCGGTGCGCGCGGTGAAGACAGGCATTGAGTTGGACGTTTTGATCGAGCGCTACCCGTTCGACCTGTTGATTCTCGATATCATGATGCCAGGCGAAGACGGCCTGTCCATCTGCCGTCGGTTGCGTGCTCGGAGAGAGACAATCCCCATCCTCATGCTAACAGCGCGTGGCGATCCCGCGGACAAGGTCGTAGGTTTGGAGATTGGCGCCGACGACTATCTCGCGAAACCGTTTCTGCCGAGCGAGCTGATAGCGCGGGTTCGGGCGATGTTACGTCGGCAGCAGTTTCAGGTGCGCCTGCAAAACGTGCGGGGCGAGATGCTGCTCGCAGGCGAGTCGCAATGCTTGCGGTTCGGCGCCTTCAGGCTGGACGTTCGGCGTAGAGAATTGATGTCGGACGAAGCGGGCATCGTCGAACTCGGCGCAGCTGAAATGCGTCTCCTGTGTGCGCTTGCGGAGACGCCAAACCGTCCCGTAAGCCGCGCAAATCTGATAGAGCGCGCGCGTGGGTCTCAATATGAGGCGAGTGCCCGCAGCGTTGACGTGCAAGTACTTCGCTTACGACAGGTGATTGAGACAGAGGCAAGCTCGCCCCGACATATCCGCACGGTGTGGGGCCTCGGCTACATGCTCGTTGCAACCTCAAACTAAAGCGTCACCTGTTGGACGCTCGAAAGTGACATTCAAGCCGCTTCCTCTGCTTTCCGTGTACACCGCGCGCAACGCCGTGGCTACAGCGTTCATCGGGTCTCTTGCGCTGCAACTCCAGCAACTCGTGTGGCTCCCGACGAAGCGTCGAGCGTGCCGCGGCTGCTCGGCTAAAACAACGAGGCAAGGTAGTTTCCGTCATCGCTTGCGCGACCGTTCAGCTATTTCAGGCCCTGTCCAGCGCCTTGATCGCAAGCGCAGCGCCAGCCGCGCGCGTTTCGACGTGCAGCTTACGGAACAGATGTTCGAGGTGCTTGTTCACCGTGCGCGGCGCCATGCCGAGAATGTCGCCGATATCGCGATTCGTCTTGCCGCGAGAGACCCAGAGCAGCACTTCGGCCTCGCGCGCCGTCAAATTGAAGCGCGCCGCGAGTGCGCTGCTGTGCACAGTGTCATCGGTCTCCTTGAGGGTGAGGATCCACTCTCCAGGATCGGGAGCGGAGGTTGCGCTCGCAGAACGCCGCACGTGTCCCGCGGTGAATTCGAGGACGGCGCCGGCCGGACTCCCGCGCCCGAGCCAGTCCGCAAACCAGTCGCGCAACAGCGGCGGCAACATGGGGTGCGCAACCGCTTGCACGAGGTCATCGGCGTGGCTGGCCCGGTAGGCAGAAATTTGCCGTGCCGCTTGCGGACTCTGCCAGCGGATCGCGCCATCGGCGCCGACGATCAGCGCCGCCCGCGCATCGAGCGACAGTGCCGCGTGCGCATAGAGTTGCGCACGTGAGCGCTGCACGTGTGCGCCAATGCGCGCGCAAACCTCCTCGGGACGCACGGGTTTCGTCACATAGTCGATGCCGCCGACGCGAAACGCGCGCACCACATGCTCGCTTTCCGTCAATGCCGTCATGAAGATCACGGGCAGATGTTCGTGGCGAACGTCCTGCTTCAGGTGGCTGCAGGTCTCGAAGCCATCCATGCCAGGCATCATCGCGTCGAGCAACACGACGTCGGGCGTCACGCGTGCGAGGCGCTTGAGCGCATCTTCGCCCGAGAGCGCGACCAGCACCGCGTAACCATGCGCCTGAAGCGTATCGGAGAGAAATGCGAGGTTGTCCGGCGTGTCGTCGACAATCAATACGACAGGACGCTCGCGCAGCCACTCGGGCGACGCGTCGGTGGAGTTCATCGCGCGCGCCTCAGACGTCCGCGGCGCGAGACAGTCGGTCGAGTTCATGCTCAAGCTCCCTTAGCTGAAAGCGTTCCGCCAAAGCGCGCAACACGTCGATCTGCTCCTGTAGCGCGGGCCAGGTCGCGCGCGCCGAGTCGAGTTGTTCGATCACGCCTTGCAGGTAGCCGACTTCGAGGTGTGCGCGCAGCCGCTCGAGCACCGCTTTCGGCCACGCGAGGTCCAGTGACGCGTGCCTGACGGGCGGCGTGGCTTGCGCGGACGTGGACGGCTCGGATGCGATCCAGTCGAGCACGAGTAACTGCGCGAGCTTGTCGAGCAACAAATTGATCTGGAGCGGCTTCACGAGATATCCGGCGCATCCGGTCGCGCTCGCGCGTTCCCGATCGTCGGCAAATGCATTAGCCGAAAGCAGCACGATCGGGGCGTTCGACAACTGGTTTTCGCGGATCAGCCGGCTGGCTTCGTAGCCGTCCATCAGCGGCATTGAGATGTCCATGATGATCACGTCGACGCTGTGTGTCGCCAGCCAGCGCAACGCGTCGGGGCCGCTCTCCGCCTCGGCGACGTCGAAGCCGAGCGGCGTCAGCAGTTGCACGACGATGCCGCGCTGATCCGCGAGATCGTCGACGACGAGAATCGCGCGCTTCGGCCCGGTATAGCCGCGGATCGCCGCGAGTTCAGTGCGCGCGTGGGCTGCGCTGTTTACTGCTGGCGCGAACAGTCGCACGATGAAGCGCGTGCCGCGCCCGACCTCGCTGTCCACTTCCAGACTGCCACCGAGTGCCTGCGTGAGAAGCCGGCAGATCGTGAGCCCCAGTCCCGCGCCGTGATCGTGCGCATGCGCCGCTTCGCCTCGCTCGAACGGCAGGAACAGGCGCTCCATCTCGGCCGGAGGAATTCCGGGGCCGGTGTCGACTACTTCGAACTTCAACGTGTCGAGCACGTGACTCACACGCAGCGTCACAGTACCCGTGGACGTGAAGCGAATCGCGTTGCCGATCAGGTTGGTCAAAATCTGACCCATGCATTTCTGGTCGGTACGCACGGTGGCGGGCAGGCGGCCTACGGTCTGCACGTCGAAAGCGAGCGCTTTCTCGAGCGCCTGCGGGCGCAGCATTGAGGTGACGTGCGCGACGAAATCCGCCAGTGACACGCGTGCGATGTTCAGTTCCAGCTTGCCCGCCTCGATACGCGCGACGTCGAGCAGCCCATCGACGAGCGCAAGCAGATGTTCGCCGCTGCGGTGAATCGTTCGCACGGCGCTGTAGCGCGTCGGCGAAAACTCCTCTTTCGCCTGCAAAAGCAACTGTGCATAGCCGAGAATGCTGTTCAGCGGTGTGCGCAACTCGTGGCTCAAACCGGACACGTAGCGGCTTTTCGCCTGATTCGCCGATTCGGCGGCGGCCGTCGCGCGCTTGAGCGCGGCGTCGGTTTTCTGGTGCGCGTCGATTTCCTGCATCAGCAATTCGTTTTGCCGTTGCGATTCTTCCTGCGTGACGCGACGGCTTTCGCGCTCCAGCACGAACCACCACGCCGCTATGCAGCCGACGAGAGAAAGCGCGAAGAATATCTTCAGAAAACTGTGGCCGATCGCGCTGTCGATCGACGATCCGTCGACGGCGAGCGAGGTCACACTCTGTGACCAGATCAGATAGAGCACGCTCGCGAGCACCGCGAGTATCGCGCACATGAGGCTGGCATAGTGCATGAGACGCAGCGCGGCTGGGCCGAGCCGCACGCGGGGAAACACGCGATGTAGCGCGCGATCGGCTTGCGACGCGAAGCGTGCGTGCGGCTTGCAGCGATCGTGGCAGCGCGAATCGAGCGAACAGCACAGCGAGCAGATCGTGCCGCCGTAGGCAGGGCAGAAGGCTGTGTCTTCCGGTTCGAACGCGTTCTCGCAGATCGCGCAGCGAAGCGAAGTGGCGTTGCCCGTGGGTTGGGCGGCGCGCGCGATGTAGTAGCGTCCGCGCGTGACGATCGCGAGCACCGGAGCACAGGCGACTGCCACGCCGAACGCGATGAACGACGACATGGCTTGTGCCAGCAAGCCGAACATGCCGCTTCGCGCGAGCATCGCGGCGGCGGCGGCGATCAGCATCGCGCCTACGCCGACGGGATTCACGTCGTATAGGTGTGCGCGTTTGAATTCGATATGACGCGGGCTAAGCCCAAGCGGCTTGTTGATGACGAGATCGGCGAACAGTGCGCCGATCCACGCGATCGCGATGTTTGCGTAGAGCGACAGCACCCTGGCGATCGCCTCGAATACACCCATTTCCACGAGCAGCAGCGCGATCATCACATTGAACACGAGCCACACCACCCGCCCCGGATGGCTATGCGTCAGACGGGCAAAAAAATTCGACCACGCGAGCGAGCCCGCGTACGCATTCGTCACGTTGATCTTCAACTGCGAAACGATCACGAACAGCGTCATCGCGGGCAGCGCCCAGCTCGCGAGCCCAAACGGATCGAGCAGCAGGTGATAGGCGACGAGGTACATCTGGGTGGGCTGCGTGGCCTGCGCCGGACTGACTTCATACTGGATCGCGACGAAGGCGAGGAATGCGCCGCCGAGCATCTTGAGGGCGCCGGGCACGATCCAGCCTGGTCCCGCCGACAGCAGCGCGAGCCACCAGCGCGTGTGGTTCTTTGCAGTGAGGGGCGGCAGGAAGCGCAAGTAATCCACCTGCTCGCCGACCTGCACGATCAATGCAAACACCACGGTCGAGGCCTGCCCGAACGCGATCACGCTGAACGCGCGGCCTTGTGCAGCGAAGCCGGCAAAGGTCGTCCATTCGTGCACCAGACCCGGATGGTGCCACAGCACAGCCGCATAGGGCAGCGCGAACAGTACCAGCCACAGCGGCTGAGTCCAGCTTTGCAGCCGATTGATCAGCGTGATGCCGAACATCACGATCGGAATCACGACGAGCGAGCTCAGTACATAGGCGATCGCCAGCGAGATATGAAAATAGAGTTGCAACGCGAGCGACATGATGGCCGCTTCGAGCGCGAAGAAAATAAACGTGAAGACGGCATAGAGCAGCGACGTGAGCGTCGAGCCGATATAGCCGAAGCCCGCGCCGCGCGTAAGCAGATCCATGTCGACACCATGGTGCGCGGCGTAAAAGCTGATCGGCAGACTGGTGAGCCAGATGAGCACCGATACGACCGCGATCGCCCAGACCGCGTTCGTAAAGCCATAGTTGACGACGAGACTGCCGCCGATCGCTTCGAGCACCAGAAAAGACACGGCGCCGATTGCCGTGTTGGCGACGCGCAGTTCCGACCAGCGTCGAAACGAACGCGGCGTGAAGCGCAACGCGTAATCCTCAAGCGTTTCGTCGCCGACCCACGCATTGTAGTCGCGCCGCACCTTGACGATGCGTTGGGTACTGGGCGTGCCCACTGACGGGTGACTCTCGGGCATGGAGATGATCTGGATTGGTGCGGAAACGATCGGATCGGTGTCTGATGCAAATTACATTCCAGTGCGACCGCGGGGAATACGTCAATCGACGTATTCCGGTTGCCAATTTGGCTTTCTACATTGCGTCCAACCTCGAACCAGCTCTCGCAAGAAGCGCAGGGCGACCGATAAGGAGAATGTGATGTCCGCAGACGATCGAATCGATAATGATGCTCGCACACCGTCGCCGTTGCGCCGGAAACTGATCGGCGGCCTCGCCGCCGCGCCGTTGATGGCGCTGGGGCTGCCACGTACTTCATTTGCTCAAACGCCGCCCACTGCCAAGGTGAACACCACCGGACTAGCGGTGACCGATACCACGGTGACAGTCGGCCAGTTGCATTCGGCGACCGGCACGATGGCGATCTCCGAAACCGGTTCGATCCAGGCCGAACGCCTTGCGATCGAGCAGATCAACGCAATGGGCGGCGTGCTCGGGCGCAAGATCCAGATCATTCAGGAAGATGGTGCCTCCGACTGGCCGACCTTCGCGGAGAAGTCGAAGAAGCTGCTCGAGAACGACCACGTCGCCGCCGTGTTCGGCTGCTGGACCTCGGCCTCGCGCAAGGCAGTGCTGCCGGTGTTCGAGAAAGACAACGGGCTGCTCTATTACCCGACCTTCTACGAAGGCCTCGAACAATCGAAGAACGTGTTCTACACGGGCCAGGAAGCGACCCAGCAGATTCTCTGGGCGCTCGACTGGGCATCGAACACGAAGAAGGCCAAGACGTTTTTCCTGATTGGTTCCGACTATATCTGGCCGCGTACGTCGAACAAGATCGCGCGCCGTCATATCGAGCAGCATCTGCACGCGAAGGTCGTCGGCGAGGAGTATTACCCGCTCGGCACGACCGAGTTTGCGTCGCTGATGAACAAGATCAAGCTCGCGCGGCCGGACTGCATTTTCGCGAGCGTGGTGGGCGGCTCGAACGTTGCGTTCTACAAGCAGCTCAAGGCGGCCGGTATCACTCCGCAGAAGCAGTTCCTGCTGACGCTGTCGGTAACCGAGGACGAAGTGCTCGGCATCGGCGGCGACAACTTCGCGGGCTTCTATTCGTCGATGAAATACTTCGAGGCACTCGATAACGAGAACAACAAGAAGTTCGTCGCTGCGTTCAAGGCGCGCTACGGCCAGAAGTCCGTGATCGGCGACGTGACCCAGGCCGCGTATCTCGGCCCATGGATCTGGAAGGCCGCCTGCGAGCGCGCGGGCAGCTTCGACGTGGACAAGGTGGTGGCGTCGTCGGCGGGCATCGACGTGGCCAATGCGCCGCAGGGCTATGCGAAGGTCGATGCGAATCACCACCTGTGGAGCCGCTCGCTGATCGGCCAGGGCCAGGCGGACGGCCAATTCAAGGTCGTCGCGCAGTCCGACCAGCCGATCCAGCCGAATCCGTTCCCGAAGGGCTACATGTAATCCGTCAACCGCAGCTGCGCGGCGACGCAACGCGCCGCCGCGCGAGGAGCGCTCGATGTCCGCCACCGACATTTTCAACATCACGCTGATGCAGGGCTTCGCCGGTCTGAGCCTGTTCAGCGTTCTGCTCCTGATGGGGCTTGGGCTCGCCGTGATCTTCGGCCAGATGGGCGTGATCAACATGGCGCACGGTGAATTCATGACGATCGGCGCTTATACCGTCTACATGTTTTCGTGGTTCTCGCAGAACGTCTGGCACGCGTTCACGCCGGTGTACTTTTTCTTCGCGATCGTCGCGGCGTTCGGCCTCGCGTTCGCGGCGGGCTGGCTCGCCGAATGGGCATTGATCCGCCATCTATACCGCCGTCCGCTCGACACGCTGCTCGCTACCTGGGGTCTGAGTCTCGGCATGCAGCAAGTGTTTCGCTCGACGTTCGGGCCGAAGGAAGTGAGTCCTGCGCTGCCCGACTGGCTGATGGGCTCCTGGGAGCCAGCGCCAGGCCTGGATATTCCAGTCAGCGGCATGTTCGTGATGGGACTCGCGCTGGTCATGACAGGTGGACTGCTGCTCGCGCTCTACCGCTCGCGCTGGGGCCTGCGCGTGCGTGCCACGGTTGCCAACCGGCCCATGGCCAACGCTGCCGGCATCAACACGCGGCGCACTGACCGGATGACCTTCGCGATCGGCTGCGGTATTGCGGGGGTGGCGGGCGCGGCGTTCACGGCGATCGGCTCGACCGGACCCACCAGCGGTTCTCTTTATATCGTCGATTCGTTTCTTGTCGTCACCTTTGGCGGCGCGGCGAGCCTGCTCGGCACCGTGGCCTCGGCGTTCGGCATCGCGCAGATGCAGTCGATCAGCGAGTTTTTCCTGTCGGGTTCGATTGCACGTGTTCTTACGCTGCTGACGGTCGTCGTGATCCTGATGCTGCGTCCGCAGGGACTCTTTGCGTCGAAGGTGCGGCGCGTGTGAGTGCGGGGCGCCGTGCACGGCTCATTCACTGATTAATTCGTATGGAGATGGACATGGAACCCATCCAAGCCGTGGCGGGGAGCGTTTCCCCGCGATCCGGTCCCAGCGCGCCGGGAGGCTGGCGCGCGCTCGCGATGCGGCTCGACGCGTCGAGTTACGTGGGCATCGCGATACTCGCGGTGCTGATCGTTGTCGTGTTTCCGCTTGTGCTGGATACGTTTCGCTTGAACCTGATGGGCAAGTACCTCACCTACGCTTTCGTGGCGATTGGCCTCGTGATCGCGTGGGGCTACGGCGGCGTGCTCAGCCTCGGACAAGGCGTGTTCTTCGGCCTCGGCGGTTACGCGATGGCGATGTTCCTCAAGCTTGAGGCGTCCGACCCGGCCGCTACCCACACGCAGACCACGCCCGGCATTCCCGACTTCATGGACTGGAATCAGCTCACCGCGCTGCCTACGTGGTGGAGGCCGTTTCATTCTCTACCGTTCTCGATCCTCGCCGTGCTCGTGGTGCCTACGGCTCTCGCGTTCGTCGTCGGTTATGCGATGTTCAAGCGACGGGTGGGCGGCGTGTACTTCGCGATCATCACGCAGGCGGTCGCCTTGATTCTTTCGGTGCTGATCATCGGCCAGCAAGGATATACGGGCGGCGTGAACGGGATCACCGATCTGCGCACGCTGCTCGGCTGGGACATCCGCACCGACCACGCGAAGCTGGTTCTTTATTTCGTCAATGCGGTGCTGCTGATCGGCGCGCTGCTCGCCTGTCGCTGGGTCCAGCGCAGCAAGCTCGGCACGCTGCTGCTCGCGATGCGCGACAAGGAGGACCGCGTGCGCTTCTCCGGTTACGACGTCGCGATGTTCAAGGTCTTCGCGTTCTGCCTCGCGGCGCTGCTCGCGGCTGTCGGTGGCGCAATGTTCACGTTGCAGGTGGGTTTCATGTCACCGTCGTTCGTCGGCATCGTGCCGTCGATCGAGATGGTGATCTATGCCGCAGTCGGCGGGCGCATGTCACTGGTGGGCGCGGTGTATGGCGCGATTCTCGTCAACCTCGGCAAAAGCTGGTTCTCGGAGAGCCTGCCTAATCTCTGGCTCTATCTGATGGCGGCGATGTTCATCGGCGTGGTGATGGCCTTTCCGAACGGGCTCGCGGGTCTCTACGAAGAGCATGCCCGGCCGCGTATCCGCCGGTGGCTCGGCGCAGCGAACAAGGAGATCTGACACATGAGCAACACTGACTTTCTGCTTGCGATCGAAGATCTGAGCGTGTCGTTCGACGGTTTCAAGGCGATCGATTCGTTGAACCTCTATCTCGAGCGCGGCGAATTGCGCGTCGTGATCGGCCCGAACGGTGCGGGCAAAACGACGCTGCTCGATCTGATTTGCGGCAAGACCAGGGAAACCGCCGGCAGCATCAAGTTCCGCAACGAGGAAATCACGAATCTCGCCGAGTTCCGGCGGGTGCGCAAGGGCATCGGCCGCAAGTTCCAGACGCCGTCGATCTACGAAAACCTGAGCGTCGCGCAAAACCTCGAAGTGTCGTTTCCGCGCGGACGCAGCGTGTTCGGCGCGCTCGCCTATCGCGAGGATGCCGAAGTGGCCGACCGGGTGCGTGCGGTAGCCGATGAGATCGGTCTTGCCGCTTCGCTCGATCTCGAAGCTGGGCTGCTGTCGCACGGCCAGAAGCAGTGGCTGGAAATCGGCATGTTACTGATGCAGGACCCCGAACTCCTGATGCTGGACGAACCGATCGCAGGCATGAGCGCGCGCGAACGGGAAGTCACAGCGGAACTGCTCGATCACATTTGCCGCAATCGCTCGATGATCGTGATCGAGCACGACATGGCCTTCGTCGAGCGGATCGCGCACAAGGTCACGGTCATGCATCAAGGCAAGATCCTCGCGGAAGGGCCGATGGCGCAGGTGCAATCCGATCCTCGCGTGATCGATGTCTATCTCGGCCACTGAATTTACACGGAGAACACATCATGCTGGAAGTCGACGATCTCGTGGTCAGCTACGGCCAGAGCGAGGTGCTGCACGGCATCGGATTTTCCGTGGCGAACGGCGAAAGCGTCGCGGTGATGGGCCGCAACGGCATGGGCAAGACGACGCTTTTCAAGGCGCTCATCGGCATGCTGCCCGCCAATCGCGGCACGGTGCGGGTGGGCGGCGCCGACGTGTCCAAAGACGAGAGCTACCGGCGCGTGGCGAAAGGGATCGGCTACGTGCCGCAAGGCCGGCAGATCTTCGCGTCGCTGAGCGTCGAGGAAAACATCCAGACGGGCCTCGAAAAGGCGCGCAGCCAGCTCGTGCCCGACGATCTCTACGCGCTCTTTCCCGTGCTGTTCGACATGCGACGGCGCAAGGGCGGCAACCTCTCGGGCGGCCAGCAACAGCAGCTCGCGATTGCGCGCGCGCTTGCGACCGATCCGAAGGTGTTGCTGCTCGACGAGCCTACCGAGGGCATTCAGCCGTCCGTCATCAAGGACATCGCGAAGGCACTCAATCAGATTCGCACGAGCCGCAACATCGCCATCGTGGTGTCCGAGCAGGTGTTGAGCTTCGCGCTCGACGTCGCCGACCGGCTCTTCGTGATCGAAGGCGGCCGCTTCGTACATCAAAGCACCCGCGATGCAGGCGACACCGACCGCATCCGCGAATACCTCTCGGTATGAGTGCGGCGCACCGAACCGCATTTACCGACTCTCGAACCATGGAGCGAACGCAATGCCCGAAACTCTCATCAAGGTGGATCTGAACCAGCCGGCCTACGAAAACACGCAGGTGCACAACCGCTGGCACCCGGATATTCCGATGGCTTGCTGGGTCAAGCCCGGCGACGACTTCATCCTCGAAACCTACGACTGGACCGGCGGCTTCATCAAGAACGATGACAGCGCCGACGACGTGCGCGACATCGATCTGTCGATCGTCCATTTTCTGTCCGGCCCGGTCGGCGTGCATGGCGCGGAACCCGGCGATCTGCTGGTCGTGGACCTGCTCGACATCGGTGCGAAGTCCGAGAGCCAGTGGGGCTTCAACGGATTTTTCTCGAAGACCAATGGCGGCGGTTTTCTCACCGACCATTTTCCTGCCGCGCAGAAGTCGATCTGGGATTTTCACGGCGTCTACACGAACTCGCGCCACATTCCAGGCGTGAATTTCGCGGGTCTGATTCACCCCGGCCTGATCGGATGTCTGCCTGATCCGAAACTGCTGGAAACCTGGAACGCACGCGAAACCGGCCTGATCGCGACCGCGCCGGAGCGCGTGCCGCCGCTGGCGAATCCCCCGTTCGCCGCGACCGCGCATATGGGGCAACTCACGGGCGACGCGCGTGACAAGGCGGCGGCGCAAGGGGCGCGCACCGTGCCGCCGCGTGAGCACGGCGGTAATTGCGACATCAAGGATCTGTCGCGCGGCTCGAAGGTGTTCTTCCCCGTCTACGTGGATGGCGCAGGACTTTCCGTCGGCGATCTGCACTTCAGCCAGGGCGACGGCGAGATCACGTTTTGCGGCGCGATCGAAATGGCGGGCTGGGTACACATGCGCGTGAATCTGATCAAGGGTGGCATGGCGAAATACGGAATTCGCAATCCGGTATTCCAGCCGAGTCCTATCACGCCGAATTACAACGACTACCTCATTTTCGAAGGCATTTCGGTCGACGAGCAGGGCGCTCAGCATTATCTCGACGTGACGGTCGCGTATCGGCAGGCTTGTCTGAACGCGATCGAGTATCTGAAGAAGTTCGGCTATTCGGGCGCGCAGGCGTATTCGTTGCTCGGTTGTGCGCCGGTGCAAGGGCATATCAGCGGCGTGGTCGATGTTCCCAATGCGTGCGCGACCTTGTGGCTGCCGACGCAGATCTTCGACTTCGACATTCGCCCGAATGCCGATGGGCCCATCCAGCACATCAAGGGCGGTGTGGATTTGCCATGCTCGCCGGATCTGGCGAACGTCTGAGCCAACGCTACCAGGAGAGCTTGTCATGCCGATCTACGACTTCGAATGCGTGAGTTGCGGTCCCTTTTCCGTCATGCGGCGCATGGCGGACCGCGAAAAGCCTTGCCGCTGTCCCGAGTGCGGAGCGGAGAGTGGCCGGGTGATCAGCGCGCCGTCGCTAGCCTTGATGGCGAATACACGGCGCTCCGCGCACGCAACGAACGAGCGCGCGCAGCACGCGCCGCGCCAGTCCGGTGACGGGGCGCCGTTGCGTCATCGGGCGGGATGCAGTTGCTGCTCGGGTGGCAGCGCGAAGCTCGCGGGATCGGCTTCGGACGGACTCAAACGGCCGGCAGGACGACCATGGATGATCAGCCACTAGTGAGCGTGTGCTGAAGCGGAGCGGGCGGCCCGAAGTCCGCCTGCGATCTGAGGGACTTAAGGAGGATATGTCATGCGACATGGCGATATTTCGAGCAGCAACGATTGCGTGGGCGTCGCGGTGGTCAACTACAAGATGCCGCGTCTGCATACGAAGGCGGAGGTGCTCGACAACGCGCGCCGCATCGCCGGCATGGTGATCGGCATGAAACAGGGATTGCCTGGCATGGATCTCGTCGTGTTTCCCGAGTATTCGACGCACGGCATCATGTACGACCGGCAGGAGATGTTCGATACGGCGTCGACGGTGCCGGGCGAGGAGACGGAAATATTTGCGGCGGCGTGCCGCCAGGCCAACGTCTGGGGGGTGTTCTCGATCACGGGAGAGCGTCACGAAGAACATCCGCGTAAGGTGCCGTACAACACGCTTGTGCTGATCGACAATCGCGGCGAGATCGTGCAGAAGTATCGCAAGATCATGCCTTGGACGCCGATCGAAGGCTGGTATCCGGGCGATCGTACCTACGTGACGGATGGGCCGAAGGGTCTGAAGATCAGCCTGATCATCTGCGATGACGGCAACTATCCCGAGATCTGGCGCGACTGCGCGATGAACGGCGCGGAATTGATCGTGCGCTGCCAGGGCTACATGTATCCGGCCAAGGAGCAGCAGGTGATGGTGGCTAAGGCAATGGCGTGGATGAATAACACTTACGTCGCCGTGGCGAATGCCACGGGCTGGGACGGCGTGTATTCGTACTTCGGTCACTCGGCGATCGTGGGTTTCGACGGGCGCACACTCGGCGAGTGCGGCGAGGAGGAGATGGGCGTGCAGTACGCGGAGCTCTCGCTGAGCATGATCCGCGACGCGCGGCGCACGATGCAGTCGCAGAACCATCTATACAAACTTCTGCACCGCGGGTACACGGGCACGATCAATTCGGGCGACGGCGCGAACGGCGTGGCGGCCTGTCCGTTTGGGTTCTATCGCGACTGGATCGAAGACCCCGACGGCACGCGCCGCCGCGTCGAAGCACTGACGCGCCCGACGCCAGGGACGCCGGAGTGTCCGATTGAAGGGATTCCGAACGGGGCGTGAGGATTGGTTCGCCGGGCGTTGTCACGTTCGCGCGCTGGTCAGCTACGATGACGTGATGAAGAAGACGAAATCGCTCCTGCCATGGCCATCGATTCCCGGCGTCAGTCATCAGCCACGCGGTTCGCAGCTACCCGGCCGCGAAAACAGAGCTCCCTGAGCTGGCGAATGTGAAGCACGTGTTCGTCAAGGCCTGCGCGCGGGTGAACAACCGCGCTGAAAACAGCCATCAACCCACGCGTGAACGCGAGCGCCGGATGCGAGGGTTTCGCTTGCCCGAACGCACGCAGTCATCTACTGAGCGCCTCGCTCTATCGCAAACAGCTCGCCACGCGATTTGAAGCGTGGCGTCTCTTCACCGGCATTGCCCACGCTCCGTCCACCGTGTTCTGAGACACGACTGTCCTTGCCGATATCTCGTCATGGAGTCAGCAACGTGACAGCGCATTAAGCAGCGCTCGGGTGAAATCTTAAGAAACTGCCGCCTCGCGCAAAAGACGTCACGCGAGAACTGCTGCTCGCCTATTGGTTGCGTTTTTTTACATCGCAGCTCTGCGCATTTATTTTGTCACTGTTTTCTCATTAACGGGATGGCGGGCGGAGAGACGCGCGCGCTGGTTTCGGGTGATCTTCGCACACAGTGTTTTTTTGCAGCTGCAATTGGTGCGGAAGCGCACATACCGGTTGCCGCGCCTCCATGAATCATGCTCCGCATATCGAGCCGCGTAAATGCTTTCAATTTAAAAATCAAAGAATATAAAAATGAAAGGAAGCGCAATGAAGCGATATTTCCATGTAAGAAAAAGGAAAACAAAATGAAGGCGATGCTCCCGGGGCTGGACATCCTGCGGTTCCTGCTGGCCTGCTATCTGGTCGTCTTCCACACGCTCGTCATTTACCCCGAGGCGAGGGCGATGCCAATGGCTGACTTCTTCAAATTCGGTGGCTGCGCGACGAGTATCTTCTTTATTCTGTCAGGATTCATTCTATCGCACGTTTCGGTGGAAAAGAAAACTGGCGAAGCGATGAAGGTTTCGGCATCGAAGTTTTTTATCAACCGTTTTAGCAATATTTATCCCATTCACATCGTTACGCTAGCGCTGAGCGTTGCATTAATGGCTGTGAATTCCCATCCCTTCGACACCGAACTGAGCAACCTCGATTCAGCACCGCCGATTGTGCACACCATGAGCGGTGTGGAAGTGGCGGTCAATGCGGTTTTACAGATCTTGTTATTGCAGGCCTGGAATCCCTTTTATCTGTCATTCAACATTCCGTCGTGGTCGTTGTCGACGCTGTTTTTTTTCTATTTATTGTTTCCGGCGCTCGCGCCACGCCTGCTGTCGATGCGCTGGAAGTCCACGATGCTGATGGCGATGTGGGGCGCCAGCCTGTTGCCGGCCGTGATCGTCGTTGCAGGCGGCTGGTATCAGGTGTGGCCGATCGGTGTGTTGCATACCAATCCGCTGGTGCGGCTTCCGGAGTTTCTGGCGGGCATTCTCGCTTACGGGATATTCGAGGCGAACGTCGAAAGCATTACCGGCATGATCGCGAGTTGCCGGTGGATCATATTCGCCGCTACAGGGGCACTTTTCATCGGCGCCACTTTTCTGTTTACGGCAGGAATGCGTTCGTGGGAGGTACTTCTTCACAACGGCGCACTCTTGCCCGCGCAAGTCGCGGTGATTTTTGTTTGCGCGAGCACACTGCAAAACGCGTCGCCGCGCGTGGCCGCCTGGACGAGACGGCTCGGCAACGCTTCGTTGTCGATCTTCGCGCTGCAATACCCGCTATTTATCGGCTTTCTCAAAGTGCAGAAGCTGCTTGGCATTCCGTATTCGCTGTTGTCATGCGTGCATCGACCGCATGTTTGCCGGGTGGCGGCAAGCCAGGTGCCCGCGCATTTTTCCGCCTATCCGGTCTATCTGATCCTGGTGCTGGTGGCGTCGGTGCTGTTTCAGGAGCGGGTCGTGTTGCCGCTCAGGACCAGGCTGCGCCGCGTGCTGAAGAGTCGCTGGGACGCAGCGCGGCCCGCGCCGCTGCCTGCGACGTCGGTGCCGAAGACACAGTGAGACGCGCTGCCGGCCAGGTGCAGGCGTTTGCGCATCCCGGTCCCGCACTCGTCGATGTGATCGCATCGACGCATGAGCTTGCCATGCCTCCGAAGGTGGAACTTGCCCATGCGAAGGGATTCAGCCTTTATATGCTGCGGGCGATATTGAACGGACGCGGCGACGAGATCGTCGAGCTGGCTCGCACCGAACTCAGATGAAAACAGGCGCGAGCCCGATTGCCGACGGCTCGGGCCCGCGTCCGCGATCCTCCAACGTGTGCGCCTCAGCGCGCCAGCAACGAAACCGTCGCGATGCCGAGAATCGTCATGATCAGCGAAGTGCTCAGGTGAATCGCCACTTCGCCCGCCGCCCAGCCGAACCGGCCGTCCTGCAGACGTTGCACGACCTCCGCGGAGAACGTCGAGAACGTCGACAGCCCGCCCATCAGACCGGTGATGACGAACAGCCGCCATTCCGGCGTGAGCTGGGGCACGCGCGCGAAGCCCGCGACCGCCACGCCGATGAGGTAGCCGGCGATCACGTTGGCGGCGAGCGTGCCGAGCGGCAGATCGCTAAAGACCGGGTTAAGTCGAAAGCCGAGGAACCAGCGAAACAGCGAGCCGAGTGCGCCGCCAATCGCGACAGCGAGAAAAGACCAATACATGGAAGAGGATCGAAACCGGAATGTCGACAGACCGGTTGATGCGGGCGAGTTGATGCCGCGTCCGCATAACCGGGCGTAGCAGGCATCATCAGCCCCAAGGGCGGTTAAAGGAGAATGCCATCTCCAGCCGCGAAGTCTAACATCGGCGCGCGCATTTGGGGAAAGGCGCGTGATTCGCGCCTCTCTCCCGTTTCCCGCGAGCGCCGCCTTCGTTCACTCCGGCGTTGCCGAAATCTTGTGAATCGACAGATCGGCGCCGTTGTATTCCTCTTCCTGGTCGAGGCGCAGACCGACCGTCATGCGGATCACGCCGTACACGACCGTGCCGCCGAGCCCCGACACGACGATTCCGCCGAGCGTGCCGATGACCTGCGAGGCGAACGACACGCCGCCCAGCCCGCCAAGCGAATGGATGCCGAAGATCCCGGCCGCGATGCCGCCCCATGCGCCGCACAGCCCGTGCAGCGGCCACACGCCGAGCACGTCGTCGATGCGCCAGCGGTTCTGCACGCAGGTGAACATGTAGACGAACAGCACGCCAGCGATACCGCCCGTGACCAGCGCGCCGAGCGGATGCATGATGTCCGAGCCCGCGCACACCGCGACGAGCCCGGCGAGCGGGCCGTTGTACGTGAAGCCCGGGTCGTTGCGGCCCGCGAACCACGCGCTCAGCGTGCCGCCGACCATCGCCATCAGCGAATTGACCGCGACGAGGCCGCTGATCTTGTCGAGCGTCTGCGAGCTCATCACGTTGAAGCCGAACCAGCCGACCGTCAGCACCCATGCGCCGAGCGCGAGAAACGGAATGTTCGACGGCGGATGCGCGGCGATACCGCCGTCGCGGTGATAGCGACCGTGGCGCGCGCCGAGCAGCAGCACGGCCGGCAGCGCGACCCAGCCGCCGAACGCGTGCACCACCACCGAGCCCGCGAAGTCATGGAACGGCGCGCCGAAAGCCTGCGTGAGCCAGTCCTGGATGCCGAAGCGGTCGTTCCACGCGATGCCTTCGAAGAACGGATAGATGAAACCGACCAGCACGAACGTCGCGAACAGCTGCGGATTGAACTTGGAGCGCTCGGCGATGCCACCCGACACGATCGCGGGGATCGCGGCGGCGAACGTCAGCAGGAAGAAAAAGCGCACGAGCGCATAGCCGTTGTGCTGGGCGAGCGTCGCCGCGCTGTCGAAAAACTGCACGCCGTATGCGATCGTGTAGCCGATGAAGAAGTACGCGATCGTCGAGACCGCGAAGTCCACCAGAATTTTGACCAGCGCATTCACCTGATTCTTCTTGCGCACGGTGCCAAGCTCCAGGAAGGCGAATCCCGCGTGCATCGCCAGCACCATGGCGGCGCCGATCAAAAGAAACTCGGTATCGGCGCCGTATTTCAGACTTTCCATCGATATGTCCCGCTTATGCCAAAAAAGTGCGCTATGTGAGCAAGAAGCGGGCCAAAGCTGTGCTGGTCGCGTCGACACGGTGCAATCGGGCACCGGGATGGGTATCTGGTGGGTTCTGAGCCATGCGCCGCCCGAGCGCGTCATGCACCTGAACAGAGAGGAGTGGCACCATACAAGTGCATAAATCGACGCCCTTGCGCAGATTGACCCGGACGAGGGCGAAATATTCGATTTAAATTACATTTTCATTCGGCATCCTGACGCAGCGAGATGCTGGCTGGGCGCGTCGATGCCCATTTCTGGCGCAATGTGCGCGAACGGCAGAAGCTGCCGTCGACGCGTTCGTGTCCCTCTTTCTTTTCCCGCGCAAACGCCGACATAATGTGCCGACCCCGCGCACGATCCGCGGGCCAACCCCTCCCATGGGCACGCATGAGACTGACCACAAAAGGCCTGCTTCTGATCGCGATCCCGGCCGTTTTCGAACTCGCGCTGCTCACCGGTGTCGTGAAGGCCCAGGTCGATGCGATGATGGCGGAGCGCTGGACGATGCATAGCGAGGAGGTGTTGCGCCAGACCACGGAGATTCTCGATCCGGTGCTGGCCGAATCGGTCGCGCTGCGGGGCGCGGTGCTCGCCAACGACGCGCATTTCACCACCCCGATCGCGGTATGGATGGACGTCGACCGGCGCATCGACGAGCTCGCAGAACTCGTCGCGGACGATCCGGCGCAGGTCGAGCGCGTGGCCGAGGTGCGCCAGGCGGTGCAGGCGTACCGCCAGTGGTCCGACCGGATCCAGGACATGCTGCACGCCGGGCGGACCGGCGAGATTCTCGCGCGCTTTCACGATCTCACCCGGGCCGACGTGCTCGATCATTTCCGTGTGGAGGTGAGCGCGTTCCAGGCAGAGGAGCGCCGTCTCGATAGCTCGCGCTCGAATGCCGTCGCCGCCGTGCGCGAACGGGAACAGACGCTGATCGTCGCGGCCGCGTTGGGCTCGCTGCTGTTCGTCGCGCTCGCCGTCTGGATGTTCACGCGCGGCGTGCGCGGCCGGCTCGCGCTGCTGTCCGACAACGCGGGCCGGCTCGCCGGCAACGAGCCGCTCGCGCCGCTCGGCGCGGGTAGCGATGAAATCGCGCGGCTCGATCTGACCTTGCACGAGACGAGCCGCCGACTGCTCGAAGCCGAGCGCATCGAAGCTCGCTTTCACGCGGACCTCGAGCGGCGCGCCGCCGAGCTCGCGCGCAGCAACGAGACGCTGCGCCAGCAGACCCAGGAAAACGAAATGTTCATCTACAGCGTGTCGCACGACCTGCGCGCGCCGCTCGTGAACCTGCAGGGATTTTCCCGGGAGCTGATTCGCGCAAGCGACGAGTTGCGCGACGCGGTGCGCAACTCGTCGCTCGCGATCAGCACGCGCGAGCGGATCGAGCGCATCGTCGACGAGGACATCGGCGAGGCGCTGCATTATCTGCAGACCGCGGTGCTGCGCGCGTCGCACATCATCGACGCGCTGCTGCGGCTGTCGCGGGTCGGGCGGGTCGAGTACCGGCGCCAGAATGTCGATGTGCGCGACATCGTGCAACGTGTCGTCGATGCGATGCAGGGCTCGATCCGTGCGCGGCGCGCGCGCGTGACCCTCGGCGAACTGCCCGCGGTATGGGGCGATCCGACCGCGCTCGAACAGATCTTCGCAAACCTGATTGGCAACGCGGTCAACTATCTGGACCCGGCGCGCGAGGGCAGCGTCGAAATCGGCACGACGCCTGCGCCGCCGGGCGTGCATTCGCTGCGGATCTTCTACGTGCGCGACAACGGCCTCGGTATCCCGGCGATCGCGCTGCCGCGCCTGTTCACCGCGTTCCAGCGGCTGCACGGCAATGCCGCGGCCGGCGAGGGCATCGGCCTCGCGCTCGTGCGGCGGATGGTCGAGCGACATGGCGGCCGCGTGTGGGCGGAATCGAAGGAGGGGGTAGGCACGACGTTCTATCTGTCGCTGCCAGAGGCCGGTGCCGCGGGCGCGAAACCGGCCGCGGCTGGCGCGGCTGCGCTCGCCGCGGCGGGTCCGGCTCCGGCGGCGCGCGGTGCGCGTCAGAGTGTGCCGGGCGCTGCGGGACCAGGCTTGGGCGCAGGCAGCGGGTCGTCCGCGCGTTCGATCGACGCGGTGCGAGGAATCAGCACGCGGTAGGGGGCGCTCGATCGTGCGGCGCGGATGGCGCTCGCCCGCGCATCAACCGGCGAAAATCCGCCGCGGCTTCAGCAGTCTTCTGCCGCGCACCGACCAGTAGCAACCGCATGCCAGCAGCACGGCGATGCCGGCGAACGTTTCGGCCGGTGTTGGCCGAATGCCGGCAAGACCCTCGACGGCAAACAGGCCGTGCGTGACACCCAGCAGCGCCGCCCACAGTGCACACGCAGCCTGCATCAGCAAACGGGTCCCTTTCATATGCCGAGCGCGGGTGTCGTGCGACCAGGTGGGCAGCCGGCGCGCGCAGAAAAAAACGATCGCCATCAGCATGATGACGAGGGTGACGATCCAGTCGATCAGTTTCATCGAAACAGCACTCCCCAAAAGCAGCCGCGACACTATAGGGAGGTGTTTCGCCTGCAACAGTCGGAAGATTCTGAATTGTGGGGCGCTGTTGAGCGATGTTGAGGCGAGCGCCGCTGCAAGTCGACGCTCGTTGCTGCACGTGGTCTCGGGACTCGGTGCGCGATCCGCGTGCCGACTGTCGCGTGAATGCCCAGCGGTCTCAACTCGGCATGCAACGCTTCCGTGATGCCTTCGACGGCGAACTTCGTCGACGAATACACGCCAAAGCCCGCCGCGGCACGATAGCCGCCAATCGATGGAACATTGATCACGTGGCCCGAGCGGTTCGCGCGCATGGTCGGCGATACAGCGCGCGTGGGCTTCGCAATACTGCCGCGGCAAGAAGCGCGCGCCGAAGACGATCGTTGAGGGAAGGGTCGCCTTTTGAATCGCGCGGACGTCAGCTCCATCAGGTTCGACAGAACCGCGACCAACTCGCCGGGGCGATCCGAAGCGGGCGCGCCGCGCAACGGCGGTATCATGGGCACGTCTTCGCATGTGCGAGCCGCCCGACGCGGCTCCTTCCAGATCATGATTTCATCTGTTTCCTCATCGTTATTGCACCGCGCGGCGGTCGTGGTCCTCGTGTTCGGCGCGCTGGCCGCGTGCCAGAAGAACGACGCGTCGGCCGGCCAGGTCGCGGGCAAGCTGAACGACGCCGCGCAGCTTGCCGGTCAGAAGCTCGATCAGGCCGCGAGCTACGTCGGCCAACAGGTCGATGCGACCAAGGACGCCGCGCAACAGAACCTCGACTCGGCCTCCGCGCCGTCGCTCAAGATCGACCCCGCCGCGCTCGCGTCGAGCGCGCAGGCCAACCTGCAGAACGCGGCGAGCACGGCCAACGCGCAGCTCGGCAAGGCCGCGTCGATCACGGGCCAGGGCCTCGAAACGGCGGGGCGCAAGCTGCAGGCGTGGTCGGCGCAGAATGCGGGCGCGTCGGCTTCGTCGACTGCATCGACCGACTCCGCCGACGCGCAGAAGCAGATGGATAAATGACTCGCGCCGTTCGATCCGGTTTCGCCGTTTGACATTAGCATTATATGTAATTACGATGGTTACACATTGTCGTTTCGGGACGGATCTGCCGTGAACACGAGTAGCCGGTTTGCCTTTGCCGTGCATGTGCTCGCGCTGTTGTCGCTACAGGGCGGCGTGCCGTTGTCGTCGGAGATGATTGCGGGCAGCGTGAACACCAATCCCGCGCTCATTCGCCGGCTTCTGACCATGCTCTCCGACGCCGGCCTCACCACCTCGCAGATGGGCGCCGGTGGCGGCGCGTTGCTTGCGCGGCGGCCGGAACGGATCACGTTGCTCGAGGTCTACCGCGCGGTGGAAGACGCGCAGTTGTTCGCGTTGCATCGCGAGGAGCCAAATCCAGCGTGCATGGTGGGGCGCAATATCCAGAGCGTGTTGAGCGGGATCATCGACGAAGCGCAGCAGGCAATGGAAGCGGCGCTGGCCGCGCGCACGCTCGCCGACGCGACCGCCGACGTGGTCCGCTCGGAGAAGCAGCGCGAGCGCAAGCGCCGTGCTTGAGCGTGTCTTCGCGCGCAAGACGCGGCGGCGGTGAACGATAGAAGCGCAGTGTCGTAGGGCGCGGGTCGAACTATTCCAGCACGCGTGCCAAACAAAGGAACGGGGTGAGCGCCCCGCTTTTTTTCTCGTTATATGTAACTATAAAAGTTACATATAAGACAACCTGAGGAGTACGCTGATATGAGCAAGCAACTGAAGATCGCCCTGTTTGGCGCGACTGGCATGATCGGTTCGCGGATTGCCGCGGAAGCCGCGCGTCGCGGGCATCAGGTGACGGCGCTGGTGCGCGATCCGGCGCGCGTGCCGACCGGCGTCGCGAATCTGCATGCGGCGCAGGCCGATCTGCTCGACGCCGCGAGCGTCGGCGCGGCGGTGCGCGGTCAGGACGTGGTCGCAAGCGCGTATGCGCCGCCGCAGGGCGATCTCGCCGCCCTGACGCAAGCGACACGCGCGCTGGTCGAGGGGGTGCGCGCGGCGGGGCTGAAGCGCGTCGTCGTGGTAGGCGGTGCGGGCTCGCTCGAAGTCGCACCGGGCAAACAACTGGTCGATACCGACGGCTTTCCGGACGCGTACAAGGGTATTGCACTCGCGCACCGCGACGCCTTCGAGTACTACCGCGGCGTGACCGATCTCGACTGGACGTTCTTCGCGCCGGCCGCGCTGATCGCGCCGGGCGAGCGCACCGGCAAGTTCCGCACGGGCGCGAACACGCTGATTGTGGACGCGGACGGCAACAGCCGCATTTCGGCCGAAGACTACGCGATCGCGTTCGTCGACGAACTGGAGCAGGGCCGCTTCATCCGCCAGATCGCGACGGTCGCGTACTGACGAGCGGTGGTTCGAATTCGCCGGCCGCGCAAGCGTACTAACATTCGGTTACGCATGTTCGGCCGCGCCGGGCGAAACTGCGGCTACACTGGCGTCTGCCGTTTTCTCACGGATTGCCATGCAGTCATGCCCATCGCGGCGTAAGTCCGAGGCTGCGCCGTCTGGCGGCGGGCAGCAGCCGGCGATTCTCAGCGCCCCCCATCTCTCCTCCGCTCACACCGCTCGCGACACTGCCAGCGGCGACGCCCGCCCGCGCGCGAGCACAGATGCCGTCGGTTGGTTTGCCGCGCTGCTGTGCGCCGCGCTGATTCTGTGCCTCGGCGCGCTGCCGCGCATGGCGCAAGCCGCGGGCCCCGCGGTCGGCGGCGGCACGCCGGTGATCCCGGCATTGCAGAGCCTGATCAACAGCGCGACGGTGAACGCGACGCCTGCGTCCGCGGCATCGGGGGCGTCGCCGCCCGAGGCGGCGTCGGCGCCGTCGCCCGCGAGCCAGGCGGAGCTGGCGCGCTCGCTCGACAGCGTGATCGCCACGCTCGACAACGACCGCCAGCGCAGCGCGCTCGTTGCCCAGCTGAAAAAGCTGCGCGACGTATCGCAAAGCGCCGCGCAAACCGTCGGGCCACCTGCGCCCGCGTCCGCGCAACCTAGCCCGGGCCTGCTCGGCGCGATCGCCTCGGGTATCGCGTCGTTCGAATCCGACGTGCATCAGGGCCGCACGCCGGTGCGCTACTGGAGCGGGCGCGTGACCGCGGCCGGCAACGAGCTGTACACGATCGTCTCGGGCCAGGGACACGAGGGTGTCGGCACGATCCTGTTGGCGATGCTGGGGATGCTGGCCGGCTGGGGCGCCTGTGCCGGCGCGCTGATCTATCTGCAGAAACGGCTGCACCGGCGCTTCGGTGTCGAGCTGGTGCTGCGGCCCAATCCCACCACGCGCGAGCTGCTGATCTTCGCGTTGCGCCGCGTCGGTCCGTGGATCATCGCGTTCATCGCGGCGCTGCTGTTCATGCGCGCGATGCCCGATTCGCTCGGCCGCACGCTCGGCATGGTGGTCGCGTATGCGATCGTCGCGGGCGCGGTGTTTTCCGCGATCTGTCTGATCATGTTTTCGCTGTTCGGCTCGGGCCACCGCCGCGTCGCGGTGCGTCTGCTGATCGATCACGCGCGCCGCGTGCTGTTCGTGATCGGCGTGTGCGGCGCGCTCGGCGACGCAGCCGTCAATTACGACGTCGAGCATCAGCTCGGCACCAACCTCGCCGCGCTGATTTCGACCGCGGCCAACATGACGGCCGCCGTGCTGACCGGCTATTTCGCGCTCGCGTTTCGCCGGCCGGTCGCGCATCTGATCCGCAACCGGCCGTACGAACAGCGCAACGACCACAAGGCCGCGACCGAAGCGTTCGAGGTGCTCGCCGCGCTGTGGCACGTGCCGGTGCTGGTGCTCGCGACCGCGTCGGTGGTCGCGACGCTCGGCGGCTCCGGCTCCAGCGAAAACGTGCTGCAGATCTCGATCGTCACCGCGCTGCTGCTGGTGCTGGCGTTCTTCCTGTCGGCGATCGTGCTGCGCATGACGCGGCCGCGCAGCGCCCGCGCGCGGCGCCGCTCGCCGTATCTGACGCGGCTGCTGCGCTTTTGCGGCACCTTGCTGACATTGTTCATCTGGCTGTTTTTCTTCGAATCCGCGGCGCGTCTGTGGGGCGTGTCGCTGGCCGCGGTGATCGAGAGGAACGTGGCGGCGCGCGGCGTCGCGCATGCGATGACGGCGATCGTCGCCACCGTGTTCATCGCGTGGCTGCTGTGGATTCTGGTCGACACCGCGATCACCGAGACGCTCAATCCGGGCAGCCCGCGCAACAAGGCGCGCAGCCCGAGCATGCGCGCCCGCACAATGTTGCCGCTGGTGCGCAACGTGTTGCTCGTCACGATCATGACGATCGGTGGGATCGTCACCGCCGCGAACCTCGGCATCAACGTGACGCCGCTGCTCGCGGGCGCGGGCGTGATCGGTCTGGCGATCGGTTTCGGCGCGCAGTCGCTGGTGACCGACCTGATCACCGGGCTCTTCATCATCATCGAGGACACGATCTCGGTCGGCGACTGGATCGACGTCGATGGCGGGCATGCGGGCACGGTCGAGCATCTGTCGATCCGCACCGTGCGGCTGCGCGACGGGCAGGGCGCGATCCACGCGATTCCGTTCTCGCAGATCAAGATCGTGAAGAACCTGTCGCGCGATTTCGCGTACGCGGTGTTCGAGGTGCGCATGTCGTTCTCGACCGATGTCGACGAGATCACGCAGCTGATCCGCGAAGTCGGCGCGGAGCTGATGGCCGACTTCCGCTACCGGCGCGAGATGCTCGGGCCGATCGAGGTGTGGGGCCTCGACCGCTTCGATCCGAACTGGATGGTCGTCAAAGGGCAGATCAAGACGCGGCCGCTGCAGCAATGGAGCGTCGCGCGCGCGTTCAATTTGCGGCTCAAGCGCAAGATGGACGAGGCCGGCATCGAGATTCCGGTCGCGCAGATGCGGGTGTACACATCGTCGAAAGATAGCGAGGGCGAGCCGCTGCGCGACGATGAGATGACCGGGTTCGTCGCGCCTGTGAATGCCGGTGCCGATGACAGCCGGCATGCGCATGGCGAGGCGCAGCAGCGGGCGCGGGACGGCGCGCGCGGCAAAACCCATCAAAGGGCGCATGAACCCACTCGCGAAAGAGACCGCGAAGGGCCGCACGAGTATCCGCGCGAAGCTGAGTATGAGGTGGGCGTCGTTGGCCCGTCGGCGCGCGCGTCGACACAGGTGCCGCTTGCGCCCGCCCGTGACGTGTCGCACGAACCGCGTCCGGCGCCGCCGACGACCGGACAGACCGCGCCGATTCCGCCGCAGATTCCGACGGCGGGTGATGTGGGTGGGAAGAATTGAGGCGGGGGGTGTTGGGGGGCCGTGCAACCGTCAAACCATCTCCGCCGCGTCGGCCATGCGCACGATGTCGTTCACGTGCGTGCCGATCCGCGCGCCTTCGACGCCATAGATATGCAGCGACACCGCCGGCGCATCACTGCTGTTGCCAAGCCGATGAATCGCAGCACGGCCGCCGCGCACGAACGACACCGCGCCGCGTTTGCGCGTCTGAGCGCGCAGCGCGCTCGCGCATTGATGCGCGTCGTCCCATTCGAAGACCGTTTCGCTCAGCTTGCCCTCGACCACCGCGTAACCGCACCAGGTGTGATGCGCGTGCACGGGGCTCGCCTGGCCGGGCTGCCAGACCAGCGCGGCGATCGCATAGCGGCCTTGCGGATCGGCGATGAGCAGATGGCGCCGATAGGTGTCGGCGGAACCTTCGCGTTGCATCGGTGCGAGCAGCGCCGGGTCGGCGGCCGCCTCGGCGAGCGCGAGCCGCATGATGCGCGCGAAGAACGTCGAATGCGACGGCTCCGGAAATTTCGCGCAGGCTTCGAACATCGCGTCGAGCGTCTCGCACAGGCGCTCGAGCGGTGTGCGCCCGATCTCGCCCAGCGTTTGTGTCGGTAACGCGGCCGCTTCAAGTCGGGCCGGGTCTGGCAGCGACTTCAGGTAGTCGGGAAGGTGCTCGAAAGCGGTGGCGCGAAGGTCGTCGCTCATGGTTTTATTGCAGCGCGGGCGCTGCAGTTCGGCAATTTTCGGTATCGATATTTATACCGGTTTGCCCGGAGAAAGAGTTTCCATATAATTCCCTCGACCGTCAGAAAAGTAGAATAATTTCCTATGAGGGGTGGTGGTATGAGTATGGATATCATCGATCGGAAGCTGCTCGAATTGCTGCAGGCAGACGCGACGATGCCGATCGCCGAACTCGCGCAGCGCGTGAACCTGTCACAGACGCCTTGCTGGAAGCGGCTGCAGCGCCTGAAGGAGGCGGGCGTGATTCGCGCGCAGGTGGCGCTGTGCGACGCGCGCAAGCTCGGGGTCGGAACCACGGTGTTCGTGGCGGTGCGGACGAATCAGCACACGGAGACATGGGCCGCCGCATTTACGCAGGCGGTGCGCGATATTCCCGAAGTGGTCGAGGTCTACAGGATGAGCGGCGAGACCGACTATCTGCTGCGCGTGGTGGTCTCCGATATCGACGACTACGACCGGATCTACAAACAGTTGATCACGGCCGTGCCGCTGTACGACGTGAGTTCGAGCTTTGCGATGGAGCAGATCAAGTATTCGACGGCATTGCCGGTGCGGCCGGCTGTGACTGTCACAAATAACGGCTGACGCGCGACATGCAATGGGGCGGTGACGAACGAACGGAACACGGGTTCGCTACGATGGCGACGTGGTCGATGCATTTAAGGCGACGGGAGAGCACAGACCAAAATCACCAGCAGCGACACGAGGCAGACCGGGTGCCGTCAGGAGCGCCGCTTGCTGCCTCGACAGTAAACGCGCCACAGCGCATCCATACTGGTCCCCCGGCTGCAAGCCGCGTGCAAGCCCACTGGGCGTAGAATGCCGCCTTCTCCGACCCATCCGCGACTGCTTCGCGAACCGAGCCCGCTTCATGACCAGACCGCCGCGCAAGAAGAATCCGACCTTTGGCATCTCCGTCTTTATCGTGG
Organism: Paraburkholderia sp. 35.1; assembly: GCF_050436525.1. Taxonomy (NCBI): domain Bacteria; kingdom Pseudomonadati; phylum Pseudomonadota; class Betaproteobacteria; order Burkholderiales; family Burkholderiaceae; genus Paraburkholderia; species Paraburkholderia sp. 35.1. The sequence goes on from NZ_JBNDMJ010000003.1 coordinate 3,371,411, forward strand.
TGGCGATCCTGCTGGTGATTGCCACGCTGTTCTATAACGCGATCCGCGAAAAGCACGAGTTCGACAGCCAGCCCACGCAGGTGCCGCCGGTGGCTTCGCAGGCAGCCGCGGCGGCCACCGCGATGAAACCGGCGAGCGGCGCCGCGCAATAACGCCCGCGCGCTTCCTGCTTCACTCCTCCGGTAGCCGGATCATGCTCGCGTCTTTGCGAATCTGCGCGGACGCCGCGAGCATCTGCTTGCATTGATGCGCGAGCAGCTTCGTGTCATGCACGGCATCGGCCGTATAGTCCGGCGATTTCTCCGTTTCGACGACCATCGCATCGAGCTCGCGACTCATCAGTTTGATCTGCTCGCCCTGCTCGGCGGGCAACGCGGTGCCGGCTTCGGCGGCGCTCAGGTTGTCGCGCACGAGGCTCAAAGCGCGCTGCAGCGGCTGTAGCGAGATATCCTCGACCTGGTGCTGCTGTTGCGCGGAAGTGCGCAACAGCGGCGCGGCGGCCGTGATCTGCGACGCGAGCACATGGCTGCGCACCAGCAGACCGTTCAACTCCGGCACGAACTTCTGCGCGGACTTCGGTTCGAGCATCATCCGCTGGAACGCCTGACCGAGATTCGCGAACGCAACGTGAACGTTCTTGCGCGCGAGCCGATAACGGTAATCGCGGTCGAGCGCGGTCGCCGCGGCGGCAGCGGCGACCGATGCACCGCTTGCCGGGCGCGCGGTCGCGTTGCGGATCGTGGTGGTGTCATGGCTGGCCTCGCCCGCGTTCGCCTCGGCATTGGCGTCGGCGACCGGCTGTGCCACGCCGGCGCGCCCAGCGCCGCGCGCACCGACGCCACTCGCCACTTCGGCTCCGGCGCCGGAGCCGGCGACGGCGAGCGCCGGGCCGCCAAAGCCGATCGCCGGATCCGCCATCGCCGCCGCCGGCGCGCGCGCGCCCGCTTCGGTCACGGCCGCGACCGCCGCCGCGGCCGGTTTACCGCTCCACCACCAGCTCGCTTCGAGATACTGCCGCGTCGCGCTGATCATGTTGTTGACGAGCTTGCCCATCAAGCGGTACTCCCAGTACGGGAACAGGTGGCTCGCCGCGATCGCGATCGCGCAGCCGACTACGGTGTCGATCGCGCGCTCGCCGATGATGCGCATGCTGCCCGGCGCGAGCAGATGGAACAACAGCAGCACATACGATGACGTGAACACGACGCTCGCCGTGTAGTTGAACAGCAGCAGGCTGTAGCTCATCACCATCGACGCGAACATCACGACCATCAGGATGTGCGGCTCCTTCACGAAGATGGTCAGCGCGATGCTCGCCGCGCAGCCGATCAGCGTGCCGATGATCCGCTGCCCGTTGCGCTGCTTGGTCAGCGAGTAGCCGGGCTTCAGAATGATCACGGTGGTCATCACGATCCAGTACGCGTTCGTGAGCGGCAGCAGGCGGCCGAGCCAGAAGCCCACGGCGACCGCGATCGTCACGCGCAACGCGTGTCGAAAGCTCGGCGAGGCCATTGTCAGATTCGACAGGATCTGCCCGAACGGCACGCGCCGGCTCGACACGAAACGGCTCAGCGCCTGGTCGATGCGCAGTTCGGTTTCGGTCGGGCTCGGCTCGGCGGCAAGGCTTCGGCGCATCTTGTCGATCAGCCGCGTGGCGCTCCAGATGCGGCGGAAATTCGACGACACGGCCGAATACGCCTCCGGGTTCTGCGTCGGCAGCTCCTGCTTGCGCATCAGTTCGATTTCATACTCGATCGCGCGCAATTCCGCCTTCACGTTCACGCGCATGCGCGGCGCCTGGTTCTGCAGCACCGCGAGGCCGATCTCCTCGAGATCTTCGGCCGCCTTGCGGATCAGATCGCGATAGAACACCAGCAGATCGGAGCCGCCGAACGTGCTGCGCACGAGCGTGTAATCGGTTTGCGCGCCGACGAACAGCTCGTGCAGATCGACGCTATTGATGAACAGGTTGTAGAGCATCGCGCGGCGTGGTTCGAGCTTGCCGCGCTTCAACCTGGGCAGATTGCGCAGCACCATGTCGCGGGCGGCGTCCTGGCGATCGACCGCGGAGATCTGCTTGTCGACGAGGTTGCGATAGCACTCGTCGAGATCGTTGTCGAGATCGTAGAAGGCGGCGCGCGCGAGCAGATAGTCCGCGCACGCGAACACGCTTTCGGCGAGCGCCTGCTGCTCGATCCGATGCATCATCCAGCGGCTCACGAAGGTCGACCAGTACGTGTACCAGAGACCGCCGAGCAGGATCCACGACGCGTTGGCGAGCGCCTGCAAGGGCGTGAAGTGCTCCTCCAGCGTCATGATCATCATGAACAGCGTCGCGAAGCTGATCTGCGGCCAGCGATTGCCGTACACGACGATTAGCGACAGCACGAACGTGAGCGGCACGACCGTGCACCACAGCGCGAGCGGATTGACGGTGGCGAGGCCGGTGGCGAGCGCGGACAGAAAGCCGATCACCGAGCAGGCCAGCATCTCGTTGTGCTTGTACTTGAGCGGGCCCGGCATGTCGACGACGCAGGCGCCGAGCGAGCCGGTCGCGATCGTGAAGCCGAGGTCACGATTGTGAAACACGATCAGGCACAGGATGGCCGGTAACGACACGCCGACCGCGATGCGCAGGCCGCCATAAAAATACTGGCTATAAAGGAATTTTCTTATTTCGACCGAATAGCGCATCGACTACCTGAATCCATTCACCGAGAAAACCGTAGTTGGAAAGACAGCGCGAAACTGCCGTCGAGTCTAACTGATTTTGCGCGCGTTCTGACCTCGCCCATTCGGCCGGGTTATGCCCTGGGGATGGGTTTGTTATGCTGTCGCTTCAATGTCCGCCGTGGCTCGTGCGCATCGTTCGCGGGCCATCAGCGTGCCAAATGTGATCTGGAATCCATGCTTCAGCTCTTCTACTCGAACCGCTACGAAACGCTGGTGGGCGCGCTGCTCGGCGACCTCGCGCAAGCGCCGTCCGACCCGTGGACCGCGCGGCCCGTGATCGTGCCGAGCGCGGCCGTGCGCCGGCGGCTCGAGCTCGATATCGCCGCGCGCCAAGGCATCTGCGCGAACGTTAACTTTGGTTATCTCGCGCAATGGCTGTGGGCGCAGATCGGCGGCGTGATCGAGGTGCCGAAGCATTCGCCGTTCGCGCCGGACCGGCTCGTGTGGCGCTGCTACCGGCTGCTCGACGACTCAGACGAAGCGCTGCCGTGGAACGCGTCGCCGCGTCTGCGCACCTATCTCGATGCGGCCGACGCGTCGATGCGCTACGAACTCGCGCGGCGCGTCGCGACCGTGCTCGATCACTATCTGACTTATCGCCCCGAATGGCTGCTGCAATGGCACAAGGGCGGCTCGATCTTCGCGAGCGGCGCGGCTGACGACACCGGTCCGCGTCTGACCGGCGCGAGCGACGCGGCGCGCGAGGACGAGCGCTGGCAGGCGGCGCTGTGGCGCGCGGTGCTCGCCGAGCTCGCGCAGCCCGGCGGTCATGCGCAAACATCCGCGGCCGCGCTGCCGCCCGCGTATCGGTTCCTCGATGAAATCGCGGCGCTCGATCTCGAGGCGATCTCGAACGCGCAATGGCCCGAGGCGGTCAGCGTGTTCGCGCTGCCGACCATGCCGCCGCTGCATATCGCGTTGCTGCGCGCGCTGTCGCGCTGGATCGACGTGCGTCTGTACGTGATGAACCCGTGCCGCGAGTTCTGGTTCGACGTGGTCAGCGAAGGGCGCGTGCAGGCACTCGACGCGGCGGGGCAGCTCGACTATCAGGAAGTCGGTCATCCGCTGCTCGCCGAATGGGGCCGCCAGACTCAGGCGCAGCTGCATATGCTGCACGAGCTGACCGAAAGCGCCGCATCGGCCGAGACCGGCGACTTCACCGAAAACCCGGAGCCGAGCTGGCTCGCCGCCGTGCAGAACGGCATTCTCGCTTTGCGCAATGAGGCCGATGCCGACGAGTTGCCTATCGAGCGCGGTATCGAGGTGCACGTCTGTCATAGCCTGTCCCGGCAGCTCGAAGTGCTGCACGATCGCCTGCTCGGCTGGTTCGACGAATTCGACGATCTACAGCCGTCCGACGTGCTGGTCGCCGTGTCCGATCTCGCGGCGGCCGGTCCGCTGATCGATGCGGTGTTCGGCACCACGCCCGCCGGCGACACGCGTCGCATTCCGTACCGCATTACCGGCCTGCCGCCGTCGCAGGCCAATCCGGTCGCGCGTCTGTTGCTCGACTGGCTCGCGCTGCCCGAGCGCAGCGTCGGCGCGCCGGATCTGATCGAATGGCTGCGCGTCGACGCGGTCGCGGTGCGCTACGGCATCGATGCGAATTCGCTCGAAGCCGCGCAGGAATGGCTCGCGGCCGCCGGCGCGCGGCGCGGGCTCGCGCCGCTCGAACCGTTGGGTGAACACGTGCCGGTCGCGCGTCATACGTTCGCCGATGCGCTGACGCGCCTGTACCTCGGCTACGCGATGCCGGCAGGCGGCGAGCCGGTCGATGCGTGGCTGCCGGTCGAAGGCGCGGGCGGTTCGGATGCTGAACTGCTCGGCCGTCTGTCGCGTTTCGTCGACGACATCGACAGCTTCGCGGCGAGCTGCGCGATCGAGCGCACGCCGTCCGACTGGTCGCAACTGCTGCTCGAAACGCTCGGACAGTGCTTCGACGGCGGCGTCGAGTTCGCCGATTCGCTCGCGGCCGTGCGCGACGCGCTCGATGCGATGAGCGCCGCGATGCAGGCCGGCGCGCATGATGTGTTGCTGCCGGCGTCGGTGGTGCGCACCGCGCTCACCGAAGCGCTCGACGACCCCGCACGCGGGGGCGTGCCGTGGGGCAGCGTGACGTTTTCTTCGCTGACGAGCTTGCGCGGTTTGCCGTTCCGCGTGGTCTGCCTGCTCGGCATGGACGACGGCGTGCTGCCGTCGCTCGCGCATGCCGACGAGTTCGATCTGATGGCCGCGTTCGGTAAGGCCGGCGACCGTCAGCGCCGCGACGACGAGCGCAATCTGTTCCTCGATCTGCTGCTCGCCGCGCGCGAGCGGCTTTTCATCGCCTACACCGGCCGCAGCATTCGCGATAACGCGCCGCTGCCGCCGGCCGCGCTCGTCGATGAACTGCTCGATCATCTCGCGCAGGTGTCGGCGGGCGAGGACGCGAGTCCGGCCGTGGTCGACAGCGCGCGGCGCGAGTTCATCGTCGAGCATCCGTTGCAGGCGTTCGCGTCGGACTACTTCGCGGCGAAGCCCGACCTGTTCACCTACGACGCCAATCGCGCCGAGCTGGCCACGCTGCTTGCCGAACCGCAGCATGCCGCCGCCACGCCGTTCTTCGATCAACCGCTGCCGCCGGAAGACATGCACGAGGTGGCGTTCGACGACTTCGTGCGCTTCTGGCGTCATCCGGCGCGCGCACTGCTGCGCGACCGGCTCGGTATCGCGTTGTCGGATGCGCAGGGCGAGTTGCTTGACACCGAGCCGTTCGATCTCGACTATGCGGGCCGCGACGCACTCGCCGAGCGCCTGCTGCCGGTCCTGCTAGACGCCGGCACCGACGACGAGGTGATCTATAGCCGCGTGCAGCGCGTCGCCGAGGCGAGCCCCGAGTTGCCCGGCGGCGCGACCGGCGCGGTCTGGCGCGCGCGCGAGCTGTCCGCGCTGCGGCAGTTGGCGCAAAGCGTGCGGCGCGAAGTGGCCGAGGGCGTCGAGCGCTTGCCGTTCGTGCTCGACGTCTCGCCGCGCTGGCCGCAAAGCGGCGCTGGCACCGACAGCGCCGTCTCCCTGTTTGGCGACTACGACGCGCTGCTGCGCGAGTCCGCCGAAACGCCGCTGCATTTGCGCGGCACGTTGAACCTGCTGACCGGAACGGGACAAGTGATCTTTCGTTATGCCAAAGCCAGCGCGCGCGACTATCTGTCCGCGTGGCTCGCGCATCTGGTCTATTGCGCGGCACAGCCGGACGGCCCGCGCCGCACCGTATGGCACGGCAGCGGCGAGAGCTTCGAGCTCGCGCCCGTCGCGGCTCCGCTCGACGAACTCGCGCCGTTGGCTGCGCTCTTCAATGCCGGCCGCCGGCTGCCGCTGCGCTTTTTCCCGAAAAGCGCATGGGCGCGGTTCAGCGAAAGCGAATCGGCGGCGCAGGGCGTATGGGTCAACGACCGCGTGCGCGGCGAATCCGACGACCCCGCGTTGCGCATCGCGCTGCGCGGCACACCGCTCACGCTCGACGAACCGTTCGGCATCCTCGCCGCGATCGTCTTCAAGCCACTGATCCAGCATCTGCGGAGCGCCTCATGAGCGACGCGCTGCGCCATCAAAGCCTCGCCGCCGACGAACTCGACGTGTTCGCATGTCCGCTCGACGGCGTGAACCAGATCGAAGCGTCGGCGGGCACCGGCAAGACGTGGAACATCTGCGCGCTGTACGTGCGGCTGCTGCTCGAAAAGAACCTGAACGCCGATCAGATTCTCGTCGTCACGTTCACGAAGGCCGCGACCGCGGAGCTGCACGAGCGCATACGCGGCCGTCTCGCGGAACTGCATCGCGCGATCGAGATGGACGACGACGGCGACGATCCGTTCATCCGCCGGCTGTTCGAAACGACGCTCGCGCCGGAGCGCGGTATCGAGCGCGAGGCCGCGTTGAAGGTCGTGCGCCGCGCGCTGCGCACGTTCGATCAGGCCGCGATCCACACGATCCACGCGTTCTGTCAGCGCGCCTTGCAGGAAGCGCCGTTCGCGGCCGCGATGCCATTCGCGTTCGAGATGGAAGCCGACGACGCGGCGCTGCGTTTCGAACTCGCCGCCGATTTCTGGCGCCAGCAGGTCGAGCCGGTCGCGCATGCGCATCCGGCGTTCGCCGCGTGGCTGGTGGCCAAGCGCGCCGGTCCCGCGTCGCTCGACGAGCAACTGGCACGGCGCCTGAAAAAGCCGCTCGCGCAATTGCGCTGGGGCAGCGTCGACGCGGCCGGTGCAAGCGCCGATCCGCAGGCCGGCTTCGATGTCGCGTGCGCGATCTGGCGGGCCGAACGCGACGCGATCGTCGCGCTACTGGCCGAGGCACAGGAGCGCCTGAGCAAGACCACGCACAAGCCCGATCACGTGAGCGCCGCGATCGCCGCGTGGACCGACTACTTCGCGCAGGGCGACTGCCATGCGCCGCCGCCGCGCGCCGCGCTGAAGCTGACGGCGTCGGCGTTGAAGAAGGCAACCAAGGTCAAGTTCGAGCCGCCCGCACATCCGTTCTTCGAGCATGCCGACGCGCTGGCCGCGGCCGTGGTCGCCGCCGAGGCCGCGCAGCGCGCGCGCTGGCTCGCGCTGGTGCAGACATGGCTCGACTACGCGCCGGCCGAGTTGGTGGCGCGCAAGCGCACGCGCCGCGTTGTATCGTTCGACGATCTGCTCGCGAATCTGTATCGCGCACTGGCCGCGCATGCCTGGCTCGCCGATGCATTGCGTAGCCGCTATCCGGCCGCGCTGATCGACGAGTTCCAGGACACCGATCCGCTGCAATTCGCGATCTTCAGCCGCATCTTCGCGCCGGCGGGACCGCTGTTCCTCGTCGGCGATCCGAAGCAGGCGATCTACAGTTTTCGCGCGGCGGATCTGCATACGTATCTCGCGGCGCGCGAGTCGGCGTCCGCGTGCTACACGCTCGCGGTCAACCAGCGTTCGACCGCACCGATCGTCGAGGCGTGCAACCGGATCTTCGAAGCGAACCGCCAGGCGTTCGTGCTCGACGGGCTCGACTATCAGCCAGTGCGTGCGGGTGAGCGGCGCCGCGCGCCGTTTACCGATCCCGACGCGAGCGGCGGCGATTTCCGCATCTGGACGTTGCCGCGCGGCGCAACGCCGCTGGACAAACGCAGCGCGCAGCGCGCCGCGAGCGAAGCGTGCGCGGCCGAGATCGTGCGGCTTTTGCGAGGGGCGCGCGAAGGTGTCGTGACGATCGGCGACAAGCCGCTCGCACCGGGCGATATCGCCGTGCTCGTGCAGACGCACAAGCAGGGCAGCCTCGTCAAACGCGTGCTCGCGGCGTGGGGCGTCGGCAGCGTGGAGCTTGCGCAGGCGTCGGTGTTCGCGACGCTCGACGCCGAGCAGATCGAGCGCGTGCTGGCCGCCATCGACACGCCCGGCGATCTGCGTCGCCTGCGCGCCGCGCTCGCCACCGACTGGCTCGGGCTCGATGCCGCCGCGCTGTGGCGTCTCACGCAGGTCGCCGATGCGCCCGCGGCCGAGGCTGTTGACGAACCCGCGCCGGCGCTCGACGTCGCCGACGCGATGGGCTGGGTCGAGCGTTTTTCGCGCTACCGGATGCTGTGGCACGAACGCGGCTTCGCGGTGATGTGGCGCACGCTGATGCGCGAACTGCGCGTCGCGCAGCGGCTCGTCGCGGGTGTCGACGGTGAGCGTCGGCTGACCAACGTGAACCATCTCGCCGAGCTCGTACAGGCGCGAGCGGCCACCCAGCCCGGCATCGCGCCTACCTTGCGCTGGCTCGCCGCGCAGCGCGAGCAGGGCGGCGGTGACGAGGCGCAACTGCGGCTCGAGTCGGATCGCAATCTCGTGCAGATCGTCACGGTCCATAAATCGAAGGGACTCGAATACGCGGTCGTGTTCTGTCCGTTTCTGAACGATGGCGGCTTGCGCGAGCCGCCCTCGTCGGGCTTGCCCGATGCGCGCGAGTATCACGACGACAGCGGCGACGCGGTGCTGCACTACGGTTGCGACGAAGAGGAAGCCGAGCGCGCCTCGCGTTACGCGGTGCGCGAGCAGGCGGCGGAACGCGCGCGGCTCGTCTATGTGGCGCTCACGCGCGCGGTGTATCGCTGCTACCTGGTCGCGGGCACGTATCTGTCGTCGCGCTCGACGAAGGAGTCGCGGCGCAGCGTGCTGAACTGGCTCGTCGGCGGCAGCGGCCACACGTTCGACGCCTGGCTCGCCGAGCCGCCCGACGAAGCCGCGCTCGCGGCGAGCTGGCAGGCGCTCGCGGGCGGACCGGTCACGTTGCGGGCGCTGCCCGAAGTGACGCGCCGCGTGCCGCTCGAAAGTCTGCGGGATCAGGGCGCGCATCTGCACGCGCGCGCGAATCGGCGGCCGTTGCGCGATCAGTGGCGCATGGCAAGTTTCAGCGGGCTGATCGCGGCCGGCGGCAGGAGCGCGGATGCGCACGTGCACGCGCCGCAGGAAGACGTGCGGCCCGACCACGATGAAATCGCCGATGCGCTACCCTCCGCGCCGCTGCTCACGCCGCTCGCCGCGTCGAGCGCCCCGGCGCATGCCGACGACGACATCCTCGCGTTCCCGCGCGGCGCGGCGGCCGGCGATTGCCTGCATCGGATGTTCGAACTCGCCGATTTCACCGAGGCGCGCACCTGGCCCGACGCGATCCGCGGCGCGCTGCGCGAGCGTCCAGCGCCGGCCGCGCCCGAGCTCGCCGTGCGCTTGCCCGCGATGATGCATCGGCTGATCGCCGACGTCGTCTCGACCGAACTCGTGCCGGGCATGACGCTCGCGCGGCTCGATCCGCGTCGGCGCCTGAACGAACTCGAGTTTCTGTTCGCGGCCCCGTCGCTGGATTTTCCGGCGCTGCGCGAGCTGCTGATCGAATACGGCTATCCCGACGTCGCGCTGGAGCCCGGCGTGCTGCGCGGGTTCGTCAAAGGATTTATCGACATGATCGTCGAGCACGACGGCCGCTTCTGGATCGTCGACTGGAAGTCGAACCATCTCGGCGACACCGCCGCCGACTACGCAGCCGCGCCGCTCGAAGCGGCGATGACGAGTCACGCGTACCACCTGCAGGCGCTGCTTTATACGGTCGCGCTGCATCGCTATCTGAAGACGCGCGTGCGCGACTATGCATACGACACGCATATCGGCGGCTACCTGTATCTGTTCGTGCGCGGCGTGCGGCCCGACTGGCGCGATGTCGACGGCGCCGCCGGTGTGCACAGGCGGCGTGCGCCGTTCGAACTGGTGGCGCTGCTCGACGCGGCGATGATCGGAGGTGGCGCATGAGCACGCTCGGCACGCTTGACGAGCGTGCGGCCGCGCCGCTCGGCCTCGAAGACATCGGCGTCAACCTGCCCGCACCGGCCGATTTCAGCATCGCGCTGGCCGAAGGGTTCGCGCGCCGTATCGGCATGCTCGCGCGGCGCGGTGGCGCATCGACCGAGGTGGTGAAGTGGGCCGCGCGCGGCGCGTTCGCCGCGAGCCGCGCGACCGCCGAAGGGCACGTGTGCGTGCCGCTCGCGACGCTCGCGCGCCGCTTCGACGCGTCGAGCGCCGAAGTGCGCGCGGCGCTGCTCGCGAGCGGCATGGCAAGCGATGGCGCAGCGGACGCGGCGGGCGCGGCGGGCGCGGCGGCGTTGCGCCCGCTCGTGATCGACGCGCAGGGGCGTCTCTATCTCGCGCGCTACTACGACTACGAGCGGCGCCTGGCCCACGCCCTGGTCGCGCATGCGACGGGCGAGGCGAGCACCGCGAAGGCCGACGCCGACACCACCCCCGCCGCTTTGCGCGAACGCCTGCTGCACTACTTCGGTCCGCCGCGAGACGACGACGTCGACTGGCAACGCGTCGCGGCCGTGATGGCGCTGTCGGGGCGGCTGACGATCGTCAGCGGCGGCCCGGGAACCGGCAAGACCACGACCGTGGTCGGCGTGCTTGCGTGTCTGCTCGATGCGCGGGCCGATTTGCGCATCGCGCTGGCGGCGCCGACCGGCAAGGCGGCGCAACGGATGCAGGAAGCGTTGCTCGCGCGCGCGGGCGAGCTGCCGCCCGAACTCGCCGCGCGTTTGCCGCAGACGTCGTACACGCTGCATCGCTTGCTGGGGTCGGGGCCGGGCGGGCGCTTCCGGCATCATCGCGATAATCCGTTGCCGTATGACGTGGTCGTGATCGACGAGGCGTCGATGATCGACGTGGCGATGGCCACGCATCTGCTCGACGCGATCGGGCCGCAAACGCGGCTCGTGATGCTCGGTGACAAGGACCAGCTCGCCGCGGTCGAAGCCGGCGCGGTGTTCGCCGAACTCAGCGCGCGGCCGGCGCTGAGCGCGCGCGGATTGCAATGGGTCGCGCAGGCGCTCGACATCGACGAGGCGCGGCTCGCGCGGGCTTTGCCGCGCGCGTTGCGTGAAGTCGATGAAGCACCGTTGGACGATTTATTTGAGCCGCCCGAGACGCCGCAAACCTTCGAGCCACCCGCGTCGGGCGATCCGTTCGGTGACGGCGTGACATCGGCGACTGGCGAGCAGGCGGATCGCGATAAGCGATCGGCGATCGAACGCAACCCGCTCGCGGACTGCGTCGTCTGGCTCGAGCGCAACTACCGGTTCGGCCTCGAGTCGCCGATCGGCCGTTTGTCCGTCGCGATTCGCAACGGCTCACCGAGCGCGGCGCTCGACGTATTGCAGATCGACCCGACCGAGGTCTGCGCCGCGGCGCTGCACGAGGACGCTCACACGGCGCTGGCCGAGCGCACCACCGCAAGACTTGCCGGTGGCTTCGCGCCGTACGCCGACGCGCTTGCCAGGGCGCTCGCCGTCGATACGCCCGATCCAGTGCCGCTCTTCGACGCGCTCAACCGCTTCCGCATCCTCTGTGCGACGCGGCTCGGACCTCGCGGCGTCGATCAGGTCAACGCGGCGATGGCGGCTGAGGTGCGCCGCGCCGCGGGCGTCACGCTCGCGGTCGGCGCGCAGTGGTTTGCCGGACGTCCGGTGATGGTGACGCGCAACGATTACGCGCTGGGTCTGTTCAATGGCGACATCGGCATTGCGCTGCCGGGCGCGGGCGGCGCGCTGAGCGTGTACTTCCGCACCGGCGACGGCGGTGTGCGCGCGGTGTCGCCGGCCGCGCTGCCGCCGCACGACACCGCGTTCGCGCTGACGGTCCACAAGTCGCAAGGTTCGGAGTTCGAGCAAGCGGTGCTGGTGCTGCCGTCGGCGTTCAGCCGGGTGTTGTCGCGTGAGCTCGTGTATACGGCGATTACTCGCGCGCGCGAACGTGTCGAGGTGATCGGCGCGCGGGCCGTGCTCGCGCAGGCGATCGCGACGCCGACGCAGCGTGATTCGGGGCTGGCCGCGCGGATTGCCGAAGCATCGCGTTGATTGCGCGGCAGCAGGCAGAAAGAGCGAAGTGGCGGACTTGTGGTGCGAGCGGCGCTCAACCGGCAACCCCGCTCGCCCGCTCGATGGCCTCGACGCGGCTGCGCATCGTCCTGCGATACCACAGTGTCCACAGCGCGAGTCCCGCGTAGATGCCGTAGCCGATAAACGGCGACACGACGAGGAAGCGTTCGATCGGCCACGTCAGCGCCATCCACGCGCGTAGCGCGGTTTCGGCGGTCAGCCCGATGCCCCACACGAGCGTCATGGTTCGCATCGCGGTGGCGAGACCGGGGCGCTCGCGCCATAGCGCCTCGAAATGCGCGGCGCCGCCTTCCATTTCGCGCGCGACCGTCGCGCGCGCGAGGTAGAAGATCAGAGGACGACGCATCGGCAGCGACAGCAGGAACACGACGCCGACCGCGCCGGACACCAGCGACTCGCGCAACAGCAGCATGCGCGGACTGCCCCCGAGCGCCATGGCCGCGACCGACAGCACGATGCCCGCCACCACCATCACGCTGAGCGCATCGACGCGCCTGAAGCGCGCGAGCTCGATCGCGCTCCACACGAGCGGCGGCACGGCGGACGCGATTAGCGCGCCGGTCTCGCCGACCCGCGGCAACGCGAGCCGGTAAGCAAGCCACGGCAGCAGAAAGTTGACGGCCAGTTCGAGCACGAAACCGGGACGGATTTTCATATGAATTTACGCCGTAAGCGAAAGAACCAGTATCGATGAACCGGTCGGGCCGACGCAAATGGTTTTTTTCGTAGCGTTCGCGAGCCGGTGCCGCCGGGCGCCGCGCCGGGCGCTCCGCCGCCTTCCCGCGAGTTCGGGCATCTCGCGTCGAGCGCTTGTACACTGACGCATCTTCCTTCCCGACCACCTATGACATCCCGCTATCCGGTCCCGCCCAACGAAATCGAATTGACCGCCGTGCGCGCGCAGGGGGCGGGTGGTCAGAACGTCAACAAGGTGTCGAGCGCGATCCATCTGCGTTTCGACGTGCGCGCCTCGTCGCTGCCGGAAGTGCTGAAGATGCGTCTGCTCGCGCTGTCCGACCACCGGCTCACGCGCGACGGCGTCGTGATCATCAAGGCGCAGGAGCATCGGACCCAGGAGATGAACCGCGCGGCGGCGCTCGCGCGGCTCGATGAACTGATCGAAAGCGTCAGCGTGACCCGCAAGCATCGGGTCGCGACGCGGCCGACCCGCGCGTCGAACCTGCGGCGGCTCGACAGTAAGGCCAGGCGCAGCGAGGTCAAGTCGGGGCGCGGCCGCATGCACGAGTAGCGGCGTGGGTCGCTAACGTCTCGCGCCGCGTCTGCCGGTGCGCACATCCGGCGGCGACGCCTCCGGCACGAAGTCGACGCACAGCACGTGCGTGCCGTCGCGCTCGAACGCGATCGCCGCGGTGTAGCAGTCCTGACCATCGGCGAGCGAATAATGCGGCCCCATCATCGCGACGCGGCCTGGCGCCGCGAGCGCGTGCCGGAAATACGCGCGACGCGACCAGTTGCTGCGCGTCTCCGTATAGAGCGGCGCGAGCCGCTTCGGAGGCGGCGGGACCGACGCCGCCGTCACCGAAGGCTGGGTCTGCTCGCCCAGGCCGTCGGTGAGGAACACGCGGCGCGCTTCGGGCAGATGCCAGACCTTTTGCGCGGCCTGTTCGAGGTCACCGGTCGCCTTGTAGGTGTCGGCGGCGGCCAGCACCGCTTCCGCGAAGCCCTCGAACCCGAGCCGCTGGTGGCCGGCGTTCGCACGCTCGTACTCGGCGAACTTGCTCCAGATCGACGCGACGAGCTCAGGCACCTTCGTGCAGGCGGCCAGCACGCTGCTCTTTGGCTGACCGAACCAGAACCCCTGCACGAAATCGACGTCGGCCTGCATCAGGATCATCAGCTCTTCATCGGTTTCGACGCCTTCGGCGAGCACGAGCGTGCCCGACTGATGGAGCATCGCGATCAGATGGCTGATCATCGATTCGTCGCCCTCGCGCTTGCCCGCGCGCGCGACGAGCGAACGGTCGAGTTTGACGATGTCGGGGCGGAAGCGCCACACGCGATCGAAGTTCGAGAAGCCGGTGCCGAAGTCGTCGATCGCGATCAGAAAATCGCGCGGCTGCGAGGCGGCGAGCATGCTGGCGACGGCGGATTCATCGTCGGCGGGCTGCTCGAGCACTTCGATCACGATGCGCTCCTGCGGCAGCCCGAAATGCGCGGACAACTCGTCGATGAAAGCGCGCTGCGGCCAGCCGGTTTCGAACACCTGCGGGCGCGTGTTCAGAAACAGCCACCCGGTGCTGATGCCTTGCTCCATGAAGTTCGCCACATGCAGGCAGCGCGCGATGCGATCGAGTTCGCGCGCTTCGGCGGCCGAGCGCGTGCCGGAGAACAATACTTCGGGCGAGACGGGCAGACCGACCGGATCGAACGCGCGCAACAGCCCCTCGTAGCCGACCACGCACTGATGCGTGACCGACAGCACCGGCTGGAACACGCTGTGCAATGTCAACGCGCGCCAGGTCGCGGTCCAGCCCGACTCGCCGCGGACCAGGTGCGGGAGCAGGCCGCTCACGGTCAATTCGCTGACGGATGGCATAGAAGCGGGCATGAAAGCTGACATGGGATCGTTGCGGCAAGGGAATGAAGGGGCGCGCAAACCCATTCGGCGCGTAGCGCTCGCACACCCGAAGCGTCGCCGGAACGAAACGAATGCGTCCCGCGAACACGGAGGGCGGTGCCAGCCACGCTGGACTCCGGCGAATTGGTCAAAATGAGTCTAGCAGTTTGCAGCGCGCGACAATGTGCGGGTTATCACAAACGCATGGGCGCGAAAATTGTCTGCAAAACGACTGCCTACGGCCGTGCGGCAATCCGTTGCGGTAATGCGTCGGAGCGTCCCGCGCGCTTGCCACGCGCGACACCGATTCCCAATCGCAATGAGTTACCGTACCACGCCGAGGGTAGCAGGGCGCCCGGTGGTCGCCCGCCAAACTCCAGGCCGACGGTGCTCACATGCTAGTGCCGCTGTAGGCGCTGATGCGGCCATTCGGGCGGCGGGCTTGGCACTGCTCTGCCGGGCGGATTCTGGCGCGACGTGCAGGAGCCGCGCCGGTTCGTGTCATTGAGCGATGGGAAAGCCAGGATGCGCTCGCGGCGCATGCGAAATCCGCGCATATCCAGGCTTATAAGAAGGCGGCCGCGGATTGGATCGAGCACGCGGAGATTCGCGTGGTGTCGAAGATCGCCTGAATTCGGGCGCGGGCGTCAGCGGCGCGCGGACACGCTGGACAGGTGGGGCGGCCCCGAGGCCGCCGGCGCGCCGTCAGCGATCAGTGGGTTGCTTGCGGGACATCGAGAATCAGGATGATGGTCCAGTCGGCGTCGCCGTCATGGTGATACTGGCGCTCCGCGACAATGAACGGCTCCTGCTTGCCAGCCGGGCCGAGAAACAGCACGTCGCCTTCCATCGGCAGGCATTCGACAGGCGGCAGGGCGAGGTACGCTTCCTGACCGCCACGCGGCATCAGTTTTTCGATCTTGCGAGATGCTGCTTCGGTCCATTCGATATCAAGCTGGATGTTGCTCATGCTGTCCTCCGCACCAGGGTGCGCACGGGTTAGGGGATGCCGGCGGCTCGCCGGTCGGTGCGCGACTTTAGCATACAGAGAGCAGAGCGCCGGCGGCTTGCCGGGCCGGTGCGCGCTCGGAGTGCCTTGCCAACAGCGAGCGGGTCGCACAAATAAAAAAAGCCGAAACCGGCGCTGCCAGCTTCGGCTTTTTCACCTTCACGACGAGGCCGCGAGGCGAGATCCGCGAAGTCGTTCAGGTGCCCGACGCGTCGGCACCCTTCTTCGGATGATGCGGAGCCATCTTGTGATGCTTGGCCGGCGCGGCCGGTGCGCTTCCCATCGACTGCTCGCGGTTTTGCAAATCTTGCGCACGCTGCTCGACGTCGGCGGCCTTCGCCGGATCGGTGCTCGTCGTGATGCCGTTGTCCTGCGCGTGAGCCGCGCCGGCTGCGGCACACAAGGAAACCAGGATCGCCATGGACACTTTCTTCATCGTTACCTCCGTAGAATGGTGGTGGACCCGAGTATTGCCTGTCCAGTGGGAAAGACAATGCATTCTATCGAGCAAACTCTTCTCTAGCCGATGGCTTTGTAACCGCGCTCAACACTTGTTACGTTTTGTAATAACTGGACGCTGGTCGAATAAACCGCGACGTCCTCGAGTGCGAGAGCGCAGCGGCCTACATCGTTCGTCAGAACCAGCCGATCGCGCGATACAGGTGAAATTGCGCGAGGCCGATTAGCTCATGCAACGCTATCTCCGCGGCCACGAGATTGGCGAAGCGCGGCAGCACGCCGATCCGCGCGCGCCGCGCGCTTGAAATCTGCGGCTGCGGCTCGACGCCGAAGCGCTGAAAATCGAGCAGCGCACGCGGCATCTGATACGCGGAGGTGACGAGTATCAACGTGTCGTAATGTGATTGACCGACAATAACCGAGACGTTGCGCGCGTTCTCATAGGTCGTGCGGCTGCTTTGCTCGAGCACGATGTCCGAGCGCGCCACCTGCTGACGCAGCAGATAGGGCAGGTAGGTGTCGGCTTCGGTCGCGCTATGCCGCTGCGGATTGCCGCCGCTGACGATCACCCGGCACGTGCTCGCCGTGCGCTTGCAGGCCGCGTAGTTCTGCGCGCTGACCTCGATGCGCGAGAGTACGTCGCGCGGTGGCACCAGCACATGGTCGTGGTCGTAGACCGTGCCGCCGCCGAGCAGGATGATCGCGGTGCGTGGCGCGAAGGTGGCGGCCGTGGCGCTCTGTCGTTGCGGCTGCGCCAGATCGAGCAGTGGCGCGGTTAGCCAGCCGGCCGCGAGCAGCCAGAACAGCGCGATCATGCAGAAGATGAGCGGCCGGCGCGCACGTTTCCATAGCACGATTGCTGCAAAAAAAAGCGCTAATAAAGTGAATAGAATCAATTTAAATGGGGTAACGTATGTCTTTCGGGACAAATCCACGGGCCTGCCATCGCGCCGCGGCGGTTGCATCGTCGGTTCATGGAGAGAACGCTAACATGCCGTTCTGACGGGGGTTCCGAAAACGAGACCAGGCAGCACCTGGCGGAAATCCGCCGTCAGACAGGCGGCGAGCTTCCGACCAGGCGCGGGTGCTACGCGCGTCGCCGGTGGCGCAGTGACGCGTGGGCATGAATGTGTCATAGCTGCACTTTAAGAAAGAAGTGAGATGACCACGTATTCCAACGAAGCGGTACTTGAAGCGCTGCGGCGAGCGCAATATCGTCAGGTTCCCTGGGCCAGAAGGCCGGGTGTCTTCCAATATCTTCGCGCGCTGGGGCTGATGGACACCGTTCGTCAGCGAACCGTCGCACCGGCGCCAGGCTTTCATGCTCCCGTCGACATCGCGGTGCTCACCGAACGGGGCAAAGCGGAGTTTGCGCGGCTCGAGCACGACGAGCGTCTGCTCACATGGACAGCGCAACGCATGAACGATTATGTTCTCGGCGCGGCCGAACCGCAGTCCGCCGCGACAGCCGAAGTCAGATCTTAGCTCAAGGTTCATCGCTTACCTGAACTGAGTCACTGTCCGCCCGGGCCTGTCGCCCCTCGGCGGGCCGTCGCTGACGTCGACCGGTCGCCGTGCGCGTCCGCGGGCGACTCTCGGCTTCCCATCGACAAGGCGGCGACGCGATCCGCGCAGGTCGTTGCCGTTGCGCGCCTTTCATGCCATCAACGCCTCGAGGGCGAAAAAAAGCCCGTATCACGAAGATACGGGCATACCGGAATTACTACTGCCACGCTGTGCTAATGGCGTTGAGTCAGACTGGTGCCGCGTCCGGTGGTTCCCCGATCGTAAGTGCGCAATGCAAGATACTGGGCACCGCGTCGCGCGACGCGCCGTCCGAGCGACGACTTGGCAAATCAACGCCGCCGCTGATCCTCACGCGGCGCATCGGGCCGAGCCCGCACATTGCTGGCGATATCGCCGCGCAGATCGCCACGCGGCGTCGGCGGCGTGAAGTCGCGATTATGGGCCTCGCTCTGCTGCCACGCTTCCAGCGTGGCCTGGCGGTCCGGGCGCCAGTTCCACCCTTGCGGGCGTTGTTGCGCAATTGCGGGCGCGGCCATCGATGAAATCACAATGCCGCACAACACCAGTGACATTGGTTTCATTCCGAAATCCCCCTCGACCTCGAGCCCTTCGACTCAAGGCCTGTTTGCATAAGTATTAACGTATGCCGGAGGACGAAAGCACGCTGTAATTAATGGTAAATGGATGTTTCACCCGGAGCTATCGGGTAGTTTGGCAGTCTGAGGCAGCGCGCAAGGAGCGCGGTGGCGGTTGTGCGGGAGGCGCGACGAAGGGGCGCGCGAAGCGGAGAAGACAGCGTCTCGCGGCGACCGTCAAATGCTGGCGGGTCGTGGGCGCGCACGCAATCGTGGAAAAGTCGGCTGGATAAAAAACCGGGCGCCTACAGGCGCCCGGTGACCGCGTAGTTTCGGGTCAGGCCATCTTGACCGGCGCGCGCCACGATTCCGGATTGGTCCAGAACGCGCCGCGTAGGCGGTCGCGGCTCGGCGGTGCCGGCGGTTTCGCGGCCGTTGCGCCGATCCGGCCGCGCAGCGAGATTTCGCGGCCGCTCGTGCCAAGCCGTTTCACAATTTCAGCGAGCGTGCCATCGGCTTGCCACTCGTCGAAGCGCCGGCGGCAAGTCGGGGGGGACGGGTAGCGGCCCGGCAACTTGGACCAGCCTTCGCCTGTCGACAACACCCAAAGCACGGCGTTGACCACCGCCCGAGCTTCCACGCGCGGTCGACCACGCCGTTCGCTGCGCGCCGGCTCGGCGCAGAACAAAGCCTCGACCAGCGCCCATTCGTTATCTCTCAAATCGTCGAACAGCATCATGTTTCACCTCAGCGAAGCTAACTCCGGTGCGCTGCCCCGCGCCGCGCACTCTTCACGCACTCGATAGGCGAGTGCCAAAGGGGACGGGCTTGCCACGGATTGCCATCGGAAATCATGGCGCCCTCCCTGTGCGTTTCACAACGCACGAAGTGTGCCAATCTGCTGCCGATTGCCTGAAAGCCCCGTAGCGGCGGGCCAACGCGGGCGCCAGCCAGGGCCGTATAAGAATCCAAAAAACCCATCTCGCAAATCGGGACAATCACCAATCTGGGGCAGAAAAGCCCGGCCGGCGTGCGTTCGCGCTTTTTTGCTGCATTGCAGCGGCCGCGTGGACGGTGCTTTGCCGCATGTATTTGGTCGTACAATGCGCATCAAGCTGCGCTATTGATGAGGTGAACAAATGAATGTGACGCTGCGACAGCTCAGGGTTTTCATCGAGGTGGCGCGCTTGCAAAGCTTCAGTCGGGCCGGCGCCGAAATCGGCCTCACGCAGTCGGCGGTCAGTCGCTGCGTACGCGAGCTCGAAAGCGAGATCGGCCTGAAGCTCATCGATCGCACGACGCGCGAAGTGCAACTAACCGACGTAGGCGGCAACCTCGTGGCGAGTGTGTCGCGACTGCTGGGGGATCTCGACGACGCGTTGCGCGAGATCCGCGAAATCGGCGAGCAGCGCCGCGGACGCGTGGTGGTCGCGGCGAGCCCGACCGTCGCGTGCCGGCTGATGCCGCGCGTAGTCGCGTCGTGCGGACAGCAGTTTCCTTATGTGACGCTTGGGCTGCGCGACGACGTGCAAAGCGACGTAGTGCGCAAGGTGAAGTCGGGTGAAGTGGACTTCGGCGTGATCATCGGCCCGTTCTCCGACGACGATCTGCTCAGCGAGACGCTGATGACGGACTCGTTCTGCATCGTGTCGCGTGACGATCACCGGCTCGCCGCGCGCAAGCAGGTTACGTGGAAGGACCTCGACGGCGAGCAACTCGTGATGCTCGATTATGCGTCCGGCAGCCGCCCCCTCATCGATGCCGTGATGCAGGCGCAGGGCGTGAACGCCACCGTGGTGCAGGAACTCGGCCATTCGGCGACGGTGTTCGGGCTCGTCGAGGCGGGCGTCGGGATCAGCGTGCTGCCGTGGCTCGCGCTGCCGCTGCCGGCGGGGGCGTCGCTGGTCGCGCGTCCGCTGGTGCCGCGCGCGGAACGCCTCGTCGAACTGGTGCGGCGGCGCGACCGGTCGCTGTCGCCCGCGGCCGAGGCGGTGTGGAATCTGATCCGCCAGTTGCCGGCACGGGCCGAGGAGTTGAATTAACGGGCGGGATCGCGTGCGATCCGTTCGACTGGTGGATTGGCGCCGGGCGCGGCCCGCCGCCCACACGCCGCCTG
This sequence comes from Paraburkholderia sp. 35.1, assembly GCF_050436525.1. NCBI lineage: Bacteria > Pseudomonadati > Pseudomonadota > Betaproteobacteria > Burkholderiales > Burkholderiaceae > Paraburkholderia > Paraburkholderia sp. 35.1. The sequence goes on from NZ_JBNDMJ010000003.1 coordinate 3,391,835, forward strand.
CCGCTACTCGCTGCGCCGCTGTCCGGTTACCCGGCGCGCTAAACTACCATCTTCATCGCGCACGCCTTCGCGGTTGCGCTTCGAGCCTCTTATCCTTCACCCACCCGGAAGCCTCGATGAGCGAATTGGACCTGCCCGTGCCCTCCATCCCGAATGCGCGCGACGCCGTACGCGCGCTGCGTCCATCGCAAATCCGTGAAGTCGCGAACGCCGGTTTCGGCGTCGACGACGTACTGCCGTTCTGGTTCGGCGAGTCCGATCGCGTCACTCCCGCATTCATTCGCGACGCCGCGAGCGCCGCGCTCGCCGCCGGCGCGACGTTTTACACGCACAATCTCGGCATCGCGCCATTGCGCGCAGCACTTGCGGGCTACGTCAGCGAGTTGCACGGGGCGACGTCGCCCGAGGACGTCGCGGTCACGAGCGCGGGCGTCAACGCGCTGATGCTCGCCGCGCAGCTGGTGGTCGGCGGCGGCGACCGCGTCGTCGCGGTGACGCCGCTATGGCCGAATCTGGTCGAAATCCCGAAGATTCTCGGCTCGCATGTCGAAACCGTCGCGCTCGGCTACGGCGAACGCGGCTGGGAGCTCGACGTCGGACGATTGCTGACCGCGCTGACGCCTGACACGAAGATGCTGATGATCAACTCGCCGAACAACCCGACCGGCTGGGTGATGAATCGCGACGACCAGCGCAGCGTGCTCGAACACTGCCGGCGGCACGGCATCTGGATCGTCGCGGACGAGGTCTATGAGCGGCTCTACTATCCCGGCGATGACGCCGCCCAGGCGGCCGGTGTGCGCACCGCGCCATCGTTTCTCGACCTCGCGACACGCGACGAACGCGTGATCTGCGTGAATTCGTTCTCGAAAGCCTGGCTGATGACGGGGTGGCGGCTCGGCTGGATCGTCGCGCCGACCGCGTTGATGGACGACCTGGCGAAGCTGGTCGAGTACAACACGTCGTGCGCGCCGTCGTTCGTGCAGCAGGCGGGCATCGCGGCGCTCCAGCAGGGCGAGCGTTTTACGCAGCAGCTGGTGCGCGACCTGAGGACGTCGCGCGATCATCTGGTGCGCGCGCTGTCGGCGGTTCCCGGCGTCGATGTGAAGGCCCCGTTGGGCGCGATGTATCTGTTCTTCTCGATGCCGGGCGCGACGCGCAGTCTCGATTTGTGCAAGGCGATGGTGCGGGAGGTCGGGCTCGGCGTGGCACCGGGCAGCGCGTTCGGGCCGCAGGGCGAGGGGTTCGTGCGCTGGTGCTACGCGTGCGATACGGTGCGGCTCGATGCCGGCGTCGAGCGCTTGACGCGGTTTCTGGCGCGCCACGCCGGGGCCTGATCATGCGGCCTCGTACGCCCCCCGCGCTTCGTGTTGATGCACCGCGAGCGGCGAAAAGCCGCGAATCGTGAGAATCTTCTTGCTGTCGACTCGACTCGACTCGACCCGGGCGGGCGCGGCTACACCGGTCGGCGCCGCAGCAGAAGATGCACGGCAGATCGCGGCTTTACGCCCCGGTCGTTTTTGCGTAATATGGCGCTCAGTCACGCGATTCCTTTCAGGAATATCGCCGCTCCGTCCGGCTGGGTCTGGCTCGATAAGTCTGTTCGCCACCCCCCGGTGCGTGCTCCCATCAATATGACCGATCAGAATCGGGCGAGCGCGTCTTCAGTTCCACATCGTCTGTTTGATCCGGTTCTTTGACCACAGGGTCTGACCTAGCTGCATGAATACCCAAGAGGCGAAGATCGTCCTCGAGACTGCCTTGATCTGCGCGCAGGAGCCGTTAAAGCTCGGCGAATTGCGCAAGCTCTTTGCCGACGGCGTGTCGGCGGACACTGTTCGGACCTTGCTCGAAGACCTGAAGCGGGACTGGTCTGGGCGCGGTGTGGAGCTGGTCGGGCTGGCGTCGGGCTGGCGGTTTCAAAGCAAGCCCGCGATGCGTTCGTACCTGGATCGGCTGCATCCGGAAAAACCGCCGAAATATTCGCGCGCGGTGCTCGAAACGCTCGCGATCATTGCCTACCGGCAACCGGTGACACGGGGCGATATCGAAGAAATTCGCGGTGTGACGGTGAATACGCAGGTCGTCAAGCAGCTCGAGGATCGCGGCTGGATCGAGGTGATCGGTCATCGCGACGTGCCGGGGCGTCCGGCGCTGTATGCGACCACGCGCCAGTTCCTCGACGACCTTGGTCTAACGGCGCTTGACGAGTTGCCTCCGCTTGCCGATCCGTCCGCACAACTGAACGCGGATCTGCTGGGTCAGCACGCGATCGAGTTTGCCGAGGGCGACGCGCAAAGCATGCAGCAGCCGGTGCAGGATGCCGGGCACGACATCGCAGGTGAGGCTGGCGAGCCGGCTCCGCCGGAAGCGGCGCAGCACGCTGCGTCGGGATTTGAAGCAGCGCCGCCCGAGACGGTAGCCGAGTCGACGCTCGAACCGGAGCCCCGTGCGGAAGCGACCGGGCAGGCCGGCACGTCGAGTGCGTCAGACGCGTCGAGCGCGCCGCACGACATGCAACAACAGCCCGAACCGGCACCCGCGGCAGCGCATGCCAGCGTCGCCGGCTCGGCACAGCATTACGATCCGGTCGCCCAGACCGATCCGGCAACACCCGCGCACGGCTCGGGCGCAGCTCGCAATACGGAGCACGCCGCCGAGCCGAACCCGATCGAGGCGGCGCACGACGATCCCGAGGATCGCCGCGATGCCGCACAGGACGCAGGTTTTCTGACCGACGACGAAACCGAGTCGCGCAGCGCCTGACGTAACCGAACTTTTTTGCCGCGCCCGCAACGGGCGCGCGCGACCTGACATTTTGAGGTTGTTTTGACACATACCCACGACACCGATTCGTCCGAATCCGAGCGCCCCGTGCCGTCGGCGCGGACCGACGAACGCACTACGCAAGCGGCGACAGGCGAGGGCGAGCGCCCGGCTCATGGCGCGGAAGCAGAGGGCGAAGAGCGCCCCCGCCGCGGTCTGCGTCGCGGGCCGCGCAGCCTGATCGCGCGACGCCGCGCCGGCGCGAAGACGAAGGCAGCCGAGGGCGCGCCCGCGCAAGGCGCGCCGGTCGTCGCCGAAACGCCGCCGGACGGCGAGGTCGTCGCCCAGGTGCGCACGCCGCGCAAGGACGCGGGCGCGAAACAGGGCGGGCGTCGTAACGCTGGCGGTGCGAAGCGCGAGGGCGCATCACGCGAAGACCAGCGCGAACGTCAGCCGCGCGAAGGTCAACGTGAGGGCCAGCGCCAGAATCGCCGCGGCGCCGATGCGGCCGCGGAGTCAGCTCAGGACGATCTGTTCTCATACGTGACGTCGCCCGCATTCGATGCCGACAACACCACGACTGGCGGCGTACGCGCGCCGATGCTGCGCCATGGCAAGGCAGCGGCCCCGAAGCGCGTGCTGTCGCCCGATGACGACGCGCCGAAGCTGCACAAGGTGCTCGCCGAGGCGGGCATGGGCTCGCGTCGCGACATGGAAGAGCTGATCATCGCCGGCCGCGTGTCGGTGAACGGCGAACCGGCGCACATCGGCCAGCGCATCATGCCGACCGACCAGGTCCGCATCAACGGCAAGCCGGTCAAGCGCAAGGTCGCCGGCAAGCCGCCGCGCGTGCTGCTGTACCACAAACCGACCGGCGAAATCGTCAGCCACGCGGACCCGGAAGGCCGTCCATCGGTGTTCGACAAGCTGCCACCGATGAAAACCGCCAAGTGGGTCGCGGTCGGGCGTCTCGACTTCAACACTGAAGGTCTGCTGATGCTGACCACCTCGGGCGATCTCGCGAACCGGTTCATGCATCCGCGTTATAGCGTCGAGCGCGAATACGCGGTGCGTGTCGTCGGCGAACTCGCCGAGGGTATGCGTCAGAAGCTGCTAAACGGCGTCGAACTCGAGGACGGCCCGGCGAATTTCTTGCGCATCCGCGACGGCGGCGGCGAAGGCACGAATCACTGGTACCACGTCGCGCTCGCCGAAGGGCGGAATCGCGAAGTACGCCGCATGTTCGAAGCGGCCGGCCTGATGGTCAGCCGGCTGATCCGTACGCGCCACGGCCCGATCTCCCTGCCGCGTGGTCTGAAGCGCGGCCGCTGGGAAGAACTCGAGGACAATCAGGTGCGCGCACTGATGGCATCGGTCGGCCTGAAGGCGCCGACTGAGGAGCGCGGTAGCCGCAATGCGGCGCCGGAGCGTCGTCAGCCGGATCCGATGCAGACGTCGATGGGCTTTATCAACCGCGAGCCGGTGTTGATGTCGCACAGCCGCTTCGAGCAGCAGCCGCGCGGACAGGGTCGCCGTGGCGCGGCGGGCGGTGGCTTCGGCGCGGGCATGGGGGGCGGCACTGGTTCTGGTGTCGGTGTGGGCAATCGTGGCGCCGGGGGGCAGCGCGGCCGCGACGTCGACGGCAATCGCGCGTCGTCGCCCAACGGCAACCGTGCGCGCACTGGCGGCAAGCGTGCCGGCGCGTCCGGCGACAGCGGCGGCAATCGCGGGCCGGGCGGCAATCGTGGCGGCAACGCCAACCGTGTCGGCGGCAACGCGGGTTCGGGCGGCGCGAATCGTGGCGGCGGCACGGCGCGCGGTCGCTCGCGCGGCCGTTGAGCGGAGCGCTGTACCGCGTTTGAGGGGTGGCCGTTGAACGGCCATACCCTTTGGTGCAGTTCGCATGACCTGCCAGGCTGATATGACTTCCGGTGTCAATCGGGATCGGGTTTTTAGTTTCTCGAATTCATGTTGCCGGAATTTCCTCAGGGCGGTGTAGCAGTACATTTCGGCGGTGGATCAAGCTGATATCCGCGGGTTGGGTACCGCACTACAGATGTCCGCCCAATGAGCCTGCCGCTATCTGGAACCGCAAGTCGGATGCAGTAGTCCGTTGCGTAGCCTGGTCGCGGCTTACTCGTCCCAAGCGAGAGTAGAAAGGCCTTCACGCGTTGCCGTGCGCGCTTCAGGTCGTCTTTGGCGCCACCCACGTCCGTGCCAGATCGCGGAACGCTTCGTCGTCGCTCGGCACGTACACCGCGGAGAGGTCACCGGCGCGCAAAGACCGCACAAGCTTGATCGCATCACGCCGCTCAGTCTTGACCCGTTCACCCGGTTTTTTCGGAATCAGCGATCGGGCGCACACGATGCACCCGAATCCCTTCTGCACGAACTGCCGGTAAAGTCCGTAGCCGCATGGACCGGCCTCGCAGACAACGCAGATGTGCCGCACTTTCGACTGCAGGCGCCTGCACAGGTGATCGATATCAGTCTGCGTCATACCGATCTTGCCCAGCAGTTCGACTTCGCCCGAGCCCGGCGCATACGCGACTGTGATCGAGTCCTTGTGTACATCGAGACGGACGCACAGCGTGCTATCGTCTTCCATGCTGGCCTCCGTGCCGGAAATCGCCGGGAGCGGCCGTGTCCGCACTGTGCTGCTCTGGCTGCAATGCTAACCCGCGCTTGATTCGTTACGGCGGGCCAGCCATTGCCTCACGGGAGTCATACTGCATACTGATTAGCAATGTCGAGTGCTTCCCGGCCGAGCCGTTTATCGTTTTTGGCGATTTTATGCCGCCTCTTGTTTGCCGCGTTCGCATGGCGTTCCGATGCGTCAAACGCCGTGCGAAACTGCGCTGAAGACCGACAGGACGCATCGCCGCAAAGTGTTGGCGTAGCCCGTCCGGCTCCCCTTCCCGACGGCTCGGGCGACCTTGCAAAAGCCCGGATTTGCCGCCACATTGTCGAAAGATTCCTATCAAATCAAGCGGAAATGCGCATCGCCCCGCGTTCCGCGGATTGCGTTTGGGCCGGAAAATGGCTACAATCGCGGAGTCGCTGGGCGTACGGTTTCATGTGCGGCTCAGGTGCGACCACCGGCAATAAGATGATGGGCGTTCAGCCCATTTTTTTTTGCCGCTCAGTTCATCGTGGTTCGGCATCTCGGGTTCGCACGAACGTGCGCCGGCTTGGCGCGCGGCCCGCATTGGTTGTTTGCAGAAGAGGCGAGGCTCGCTGCGCGAACATCTAAGAGGGCACTGTGCAACTGACGGAACTGATTGAAACCACGGTCGTGGGACTCGGCTACGAGCTCGTCGATCTCGAGCGCACCGGGCGCGGCATGTTGTGTATCTATATCGACCAGCCAGCCGGCATCGCAATCGAAGACTGCGAGAAAGTCACGCGTCAGCTCCAGCACGTTCTGACGGTCGAAAATATCGATTACGAGCGGCTCGAAGTATCGTCACCCGGTCTCGATCGCCCGCTGAAGAAACTGGCGGATTTTGAACGTTTCGCGGGCAGCGAAGCGGTTATCACACTGAAAAAGCCATTGGACGGTCGGAAATCGTACCGGGGCATTTTGCATGCTCCGCAAGGCGAGACGATCGGTCTGGAATTTGAAGGAAAAGAAGGGGCCGCGATGCTCGATTTCACGCTCGCGGACATGGACAAGGCGCGCCTTGTTCCGAAAGTTGACTTTAGGAGCCGCAAACAATGAGTCGCGAAGTGTTGATGCTGGTGGATGCGCTGGCACGCGAGAAGAATGTCGATAAGGACGTGGTATTTGCCGCGCTCGAAGCGGCTCTCGCTTCGGCCTCCAAGAAACTCTTCGAAGAAGATGCGGATATCCGCGTCCACATCGACCGTGAAAGCGGCGTGCACGAAACGTTTCGCCGCTGGAAGGTGGTGCCGGACGAAGCAGGTCTGCAGGAACCGGATCAGGAAATTTTGCTGTTCGAGGCGCGCGAGCAGCAGCCCGATATTCAGCTCGACGAGTTCATCGAGGAGCCGGTGCCGTCAATCGAATTCGGCCGTATCGGAGCGCAGGCCGCCAAGCAGGTGATCCTGCAGAAGGTGCGCGACGCCGAGCGCGAGCAGATCCTGAACGACTTCCTCGAGCGCGGCGAACACATCATGACCGGCTCGGTGAAGCGCCTCGACAAGGGCAACTTCATCGTCGAATCGGGCCGCGTCGAAGCGTTGCTGCGCCGCGACCAGCTGATCCCGAAAGAAAACCTTCGGGTGGGCGACCGCGTGCGCGCGTATATCGCGAAGGTCGACCGCACCGCGCGTGGTCCGCAGATCGAGCTGTCGCGTACGGCGCCGGAATTCCTGATGAAGCTGTTCGAGATGGAAGTGCCGGAAATCGAGCAGGGCCTGCTCGAGATCAAGGCGGCGGCTCGCGATCCGGGCGTGCGCGCGAAGATCGGCGTGGTGGCTTATGACAAGCGCATCGATCCGATCGGCACCTGCGTCGGTATTCGCGGCTCGCGCGTGCAGGCCGTACGCAACGAGCTCGGTGGCGAAAACGTCGACATCGTGCTATGGTCGGAAGACCCCGCCCAGTTCGTGATCGGCGCGCTCGCGCCGGCAGCCGTGCAGTCGATCGTCGTCGATGAAGAAAAGCATTCGATGGATGTCGTCGTCGACGAGAACGAACTCGCGGTCGCGATCGGCCGCAGTGGCCAGAACGTGCGGCTTGCCAGCGAGCTCACCGGCTGGCAGATCAACATCATGACGCCGGACGAATCTGCGCAGAAGCAGAATCAGGAGCGTGGCGTCCTGCGCGACCTGTTCATGGCGCGTCTCGATGTCGACGAGGAAGTCGCCGACATCCTGATCGACGAAGGCTTCACGAGCCTCGAAGAGATCGCCTACGTGCCGCTCAACGAAATGCTCGAAATCGAGGCATTCGACGAAGACACCGTTCACGAACTGCGCAACCGCTCGCGCGACGCGCTGTTGACGATGGCGATCGCGAACGAAGAAAAGGTCGAGAATGTAGCGCTCGACCTGAAGAGCCTGGACGGCATGGACGCCGACCTGCTCGCGAAACTGGCCGAACATCAGATCCAGACGCGCGACGAACTCGCCGAGCTGGCCGTGGATGAACTGGTCGAGATGACTGGGATGGGAGAGGATGCCGCTAAGGCGTTGATCATGAAAGCACGTGAACACTGGTTCCAGTGAGAAATGACCATGGCGCACTGAATTGAACGCGGCCGTCAGGCCGCATGACCCGATGCTAACCGCAAGGAATCGGTCCTTGCATTAAGAGGAATGAATGGCGAGTAACAACGTAGCCCAATTTGCCGCGGAACTGAAAATGCCTGCAGGCGTGCTGCTTGAGCAGCTGCAGGCAGCTGGCGTCACAAAAGCGAGCGAAGCCGACTCCTTGTCCGAAACGGACAAGGCGCGTCTGCTCGACCACTTGCGCAAGTCTCACGGCTCGACTGATGCAGACAAGCGCAAGATCACGCTGACGAAACGGCATACGTCGGAGATCAAGCAGTCCGATGCGACGGGCAAAGCTCGCACCATTCAGGTCGAGGTGCGCAAGAAGCGCACGTTCGTCCGCCGCGACGAGACTGTCGTGGAAGGCGGGGATGCATCGAATCATGTGGCCGAGAACGCGGACGCAGAAGATCTCGAACTGCAGCGTCGGGAGGAAGAAGCACGTCACGAAGCTGAGCTGCTCGAAAAGCAGGCGCAGGAGCTGAAGGCGCGCCAGGAACAGCTCGAGCGCGAAGAAGTCGACCGTCAGGCGCGCGAGCAGGCCGCGGAAGCCGAGCGTCAGCGCGCGGAAGAAGATGTAAAGAAGCGCGCAGCGGCTGCGGCCGAGGCGGCGGCTCGCGAGAAGGCCCAGCAGGCGGCGGCGAAAGCCGCTGCACCGGTTGCCGAGAAGGCAAACGAGCAGGACGACGAACGCGCGGCAGCGGAACGCGCCGCGCAACGCGAAGCCGCGAAGAAAGCGGAAGACGCCGCGCGTGTGGCCGCCGAAAAGGCGCGCGCCGAACAGGAAGAAATCGCCAAGCGCCGCGCGGCGGCCGAAGCCGAAGCGCGCGCGATTCGCGAAATGATGAACACGCCGCGCAAGGCGCAGGTGAAGGCGCCGGAACCGGCACCGAAGCCCGCCGAGCCGGCCAAGGCGGCCGAAGCCAAGGGCACGCTGCATAAGCCGGCGCGTCCGGCTGGTGAAGCACCGGCGCGCCCGGCAGCGAGAAAGCCGGCAACCGCCGCGACTCCGGCGCCCGCGAGCGCACCGTCGGCGGGCGACAAGAAGAAGCCGGGCGGCGGTAAGAGCGGCTGGCAGGACGACGCAGCGAAGCGCCGCGGCATCAAGACGCGCGGCGATTCGAGCGGCGGCGTCGATCGTGGCTGGCGCGGCGGTCCGAAGGGGCGTGGCAAGCATCAGGAGCAGAGCACCACGTTCCAGGCGCCGACCGAACCGATCGTGCGTGAAGTGCATGTGCCGGAAACCATCACGGTCGCGGATCTCGCGCACAAGATGGCGGTGAAGGCTTCGGAAGTCATCAAGGTGATGATGAAGCTCGGCCAGATGGTCACGATCAACCAGATGCTGGACCAGGAAACGGCGATGATCATCGTCGAGGAACTGGGCCACCATGCGCTCGCGGCGAAGCTGGACGATCCGGAAGCCATGCTGGTCGAAGGCGAAGCGAGCGACGCCGAAGCGCTGCCACGTCCGCCGGTCGTCACGGTGATGGGCCACGTCGACCACGGCAAGACCTCGCTGCTCGACTACATCCGCCGCGCGAAGGTTGCGGCAGGCGAAGCGGGCGGTATTACGCAGCACATCGGCGCCTACCACGTCGAAACGCCGCGCGGCGTGATCACGTTCCTCGACACGCCGGGTCACGAAGCCTTTACGGCAATGCGTGCCCGCGGTGCGAAGGCGACCGATATCGTGATCCTGGTGGTGGCCGCCGACGACGGCGTGATGCCGCAGACGAAGGAAGCGATCTCCCACGCGAAGGCTGGCGGCGTGCCGCTCGTCGTCGCGATCAACAAGATCGACAAGCCGGAAGCGAATCCGGAGCGCGTGAAGCAGGAGCTCGTCACGGAAGGCGTCGTGCCGGAAGAGTACGGCGGCGACTCGCCGTTCGTGCCGGTGTCGGCGAAGACCGGCGCGGGCATCGACGATCTGCTCGAAAACGTGCTGCTGCAGGCCGAGGTGCTGGAGCTGAAGGCACCGGTCGAATCGCCGGCCAAGGGTCTCGTCATCGAAGCGAAGCTTGACAAGGGTAAGGGTCCGGTCGCAACGATCCTCGTCCAGTCAGGTACGCTGAACCGCGGCGACGTCGTGCTGGCAGGCAGCGCCTACGGTCGCGTGCGTGCCATGCTCGACGAAACCGGCAAGCCGACCAAGTCCGCGGGTCCGTCGATCCCGGTCGAAATCCAGGGTCTGTCGGAAGTGCCGCAGGCTGGCGAAGAAGTAATCGTGATGCCGGACGAGCGCAAGGCGCGTGAAGTTGCGCTGTTCCGTCAGGGCAAGTTCCGCGACGTCAAGCTCGCAAAGCAGCAGGCCGCGAAGCTCGAGAACATGCTCGAGCAGATGGGCGAGGGCGAAGTGCAGTACCTGCCGCTGATCGTCAAGGCCGACGTGCAGGGTTCGCAGGAAGCGCTGGTGCAGTCGCTGCAGAAGCTCTCCACCGACGAAGTACGCGTGCAGATCGTGCACGGAGCGGTCGGCGGCATCAGCGAGTCGGACGTCAATCTCGCGACGGCGTCGAAGGCGGTCATCATCGGCTTCAACACCCGCGCGGACGCGCAGGCTCGCAAGCTCGCGGAAGCTAATGGCGTCGACATCCGCTACTACAACATCATCTACGACGCCGTGGATGACGTGAAGGCGGCAATGTCGGGCATGCTGGCGCCGGAGAAGCGCGAAGTCGTGACGGGCACGGTGGAAGTACGCCAGGTATTCAAGGTGCCGAAGGTCGGCACGGTGGCCGGCTGTATGGTCACGGACGGTTTCGTCAAGCGCTCGTCGTCGGTGCGCGTGCTGCGCAACAACGTCGTCATCTTCACGGGCGAACTCGATTCGCTCAAGCGGTTCAAGGACGATGTGAAAGAAGTCCGTCAGGGCTTCGAGTGCGGTATGTCGATCAAGAACTTCAACGATATCGTCGAAGGCGATCAGTTCGAAGTCTTCGAGGTCACCGAAGTCGCGCGTACGCTGTAATTCGCGCGGCACGGCACAGCGGGCGGAACGGGCTTGACGCCCGCTCCGCCCGTTGTTTTTGAGCCCGCAGTGTCGAGTTTGTTGCTGGCTTGGCTGCCGCGTTCGTCGCAAATGGACTCTCACCCCGCCGCGGCGACCGCGACGCCGTCGTATCGAACGAATATCGAACGAATATCGAACACGGCTCGCGCGAACCAATTTTTTGCATCCGTGTTAGCGGAGCACACAACACCATGCCTAAGAAACGTACTACTCCCAATCGCAACGTGCAGATCGCCGATCAGATCCAGCGCGACCTGGCTGAGCTGCTGCGCGAGGTCAAGGATCCGCGCATCGGCATCGTCACATTTCAGAGCGTCGAGCTGACGCCCGACTACGCGCACGCAAAGGTCTACTTCACGACGCTGACGGGCGACCCGCAGCAAACGCTCGAAGCGCTGACGCACGCTGCCGGCCATCTGCGCAATCTGCTGTTCAAGCGCCTGCATATCCACACGGTGCCGACGCTGCATTTCCACTACGACAAGACGATCGAGCGCGCCGTGGAGATGTCGCGTCTGATCGACGAGGCAAATTCCACGCGCGCGAAAGACGACTGAGCGTCTGCCATGCCGTGGCGTTCCATGTAGCGCGCGGCGCCGTTTTTCGCATTTCCCGAACGTTCTGCCTCCCTCGACATGACCGCACCTCAACGCCCCCGCGTGCCGCGTCGCGCGCTCGATGGCGTGCTGCTGCTCGACAAGCCGCTCGGCCTGTCGAGCAACGACGCGCTGATTCGCGCGAAACGTCTTTATCTGGCGAAAAAGGCGGGCCACACCGGCACGCTCGATCCGCTGGCAACTGGCCTGCTGCCGCTGTGTTTCGGCGAGGCCACCAAGTTTTCGCAAGACTTGCTCGAAGCCGACAAGACCTACGAGGCGACGATGCGCCTCGGTATCCGCACGACCACCGGCGACGCCGAAGGCGAGGCGTTCGACATCCGCGCCGTCGACTGCGACGAAGCGGCGGTGCGGGCGGCTTTGCCGAAATTCATCGGCGAGATCGTTCAGATTCCGCCGATGTACTCGGCGCTCAAGCGCGATGGCAAGCCGCTGTACGAGTACGCGCGCGCCGGCCAGACGGTCGAACGGGAAGGGCGGCAGGTGACGATTCGCGCGCTCGAGCTGATTGCGTGCGCGTTGCCGGATGTGACGTTTCGCGTGACGTGCAGCAAGGGCACCTATGTGCGCACGCTTGCCGAGGATATCGGCGAAGCGCTCGGCTGCGGCGCGCATCTGGTCGCGCTGCGGCGCACGGGCGTCGGCGCGCTGACGCTCGAGCATTCGGTCACGCTCGACGCGTTGTCCTACGCGACCGAACTCGAACGCGACGCATGGCTGCAACCGGTCGACGCGCTGCTGTCCACGTTCCCGCAGGTCTGTCTGAACGACGATGACACGCGCCGCTTCCTTCACGGCCAGCGCCTGAAGCTGTCGTCGCTGACGATCGCCGCCGACGCGGTGAATGCCCCGCGCGTGAGGGTGTACTCGGCGCAGGGGCGGCTTCTGGGGGTCGCGAAGCCGGGCGAAGGCGTGCTCGCACCCGACCGTCTGATCGTGACGACGGAGAGCTAGAGGTCGTCGTTTTGCCAGCCCGGCGCGGACAATAAAAAAACGGGATCGCCATCGAGCGATCCCGTTTTGATCATGCCCTCCGGTGGAGCGGTGTCGAACTAAAGCAACACCACAAACACCCCCTCAATGCGCCGTGGCCGCCGCCGCTCCCGCATCGCCGCCTGCCCGTTCCGGCCGTGTGATCCAGATCAGCGCGATCAGCGCGACAAAAATACCGGCCGAAATGAAGAACAGATCGTTTACGCCGAGCTGCGCGGCCTGCTGCGTGACCATGGTGTTGAAGAGACCATAGGTCTGCTGCTGATCCAGACCCGCCGCGCCCATCTGATGAATCGATTGACCGAACGCCGGGTTGTAAGCATTCGCCTGTTCGGTCAGTTGCGCGTGATGCATGATCGTGCGGTGATCCCAGGCGGTCTGGAAGATCGACGTGCCGATACCGCCGCACATGATCCGCACGAAGTTCGACAGCCCCGAGGCCGCCGGAATCCGATGGCCCGGCAAGCCCGACAGCGTGATCGACACGAGCGGAATAAAGAAGCCGGCCATACCGATACCTTGAATCAGCGTGGGCAGCATCAGCGAGTACGTATCGACGCCCGTCGTATAACGCGAGCGCATCCAGAAACACAGCGCGAAAATCAGGAACGACAGCGTCGCGATATAGCGCGGATCGGTACGCGGCAGCACCTTGCCGGTCAGCGGCGACAACAGGATCGCGAACACACCGACGGGTGCCATCACGAGTCCGGCTTCGGTCGCCGTGTAACCGATATCGGTCTGGAGCCACAGCGGCAACAGCACGAGATTGCCGAAGTAAAGCCCATAGCCGATCGACAGCGCGATCGTGCCGCCGGTGAAATTGCGCCGGCTGAACAGCGACAGATCAACCACCGGATGCTCGGCCGTCAACTCCCACACGATAAAAAACGCGAGCGCGATCACCGCGACGAGCGCGAGCACGACGACCGTCGTCGACGAGAACCAGTCGAGGTCCTTGCCCTTGTCGAGCATCACCTGAAGCGAGCCGACCCAGACGATCAGAAGACCGAGGCCGACGCCGTCGATTGGCGCCTTCCTGATGACCGAATCGCGGTTACGGAAGATCATCCACGTCGCGGCGGCCGCGACCGCGCCGACGGGAATGTTGACGTAGAAGATCCACGGCCACGAGATGTTGTCGGAAATCCAGCCGCCGAGGATCGGACCGGCAACCGGTGCGATCAGCGTGGTCATCGCCCACATCGATAGCGCCATCGGCGCCTTCGCGCGCGGATAGCTCGCGAGCAGCAGCGTCTGCGACAGCGGGATCATCGGGCCGGCCACCGCGCCTTGGAGCACGCGCGACGCAAGCAGGAACGGCAGGTTCGGCGACAGCCCGCACATCCATGACGACAGCACGAACAGCACGATCGACGCCATGAACAGCCGCACCTGGCCGATGCGGTCGGTGAGCCAGCCGGTCAGCGGCACCGAGATCGCGTTGGCCACCGCGAACGACGTAATCACCCACGTGCCCTGGTCGGACGATACGCCGAGGTCGCCGGCAATCGACGGGATCGACACGTTCGCGATCGACGTGTCGAGCACGTTCATGAACACGGCGAGCGACACCGCGATGGTGCCGATCACCAGTTGCGCGCCCTCGAGCGGCGGGTGAGGGACCTGCGCCTGAGCCTGAGCCATTAAAAGAGCCTTCCGTGAATCATCGGGCGGACCCTCAGCTCTTATGGGCCGCCGGTTTCGCGGCGGCCGCGGCGCTCGCCGCGGTCGACTTCTGCGCGCCGCCGTTCGCGTTCGTGCCGGCGTTTTCCGAGATGATGCGCGCGATTTCCGCATCGGCTTCAGCGCCGTACTTGTCGAAGACGTTGGTCTGGTAAACCGTGGACGGCGCCTGACCGAGCTGGCCGCCGGTGTCGTCCTTGATGTTCACGTCAGCTTGCATCGACAGACCGATACGCAGCGGATGCTTCTCCAGCTCCTGCGGATCGAGCGAAATACGCACCGGCAGACGCTGCACGACCTTGATCCAGTTGCCGGTCGCGTTCTGCGCGGGCAGCAGCGAGAACGCCGAACCCGTGCCGGCCGAGAAGCCGACCACCTTGCCGTGATACGGCACCGACGAGCCGTAGACGTCGGCCGTCAGTTCGACCGGCTGGCCGATGCGCATGTGCTTCAGTTGCACTTCCTTGAAGTTCGCCTCGACCCACACGTCATGCAGCGGCACGATCGCCATCAGCGGCGAGCCGGGCGATACGCGCTGGCCGACCTGCACGGAGCGTTTTGCGACATAGCCTGTGACCGGCGCCGGTAGAGTATTGCGAGCGTGGTTCAGGTATGCGTCGCGCAGCTTCGCGGCGGCGGCCTGCACGTTCGGGTGATCGGCGATCGTGGTGTTCGCGGTCAGCGCGCGGTTTGCCGCGAGTTGCTGTTTGGCGGCGTCGAGCGCGGCTTGCGCGCTCTTCACGGAGTCGCGTGCGTGCGAAATTTCTTCCAGCGATACCGCGCCGGTTTGCGCGACCGTCATACGGCGCTTCAGGTCGTCCTGGGCGCGCGACAGATCGGCCTGGCTCGCCGCGACCCGCGCTTCGTACTGGCTGTCGTCGGCGAACAGACCGCGCACCTGGCGCACCACCTGCGCAAGATTGGCCTCGGCCTGTTCGAGTGCGACGCGCGCGTCGGCCGGGTCGAGCACGACGAGCGGGTCGCCGGCCTTGACGACCTGGGTGTCGTCCGCGTTGACCGCGATCACGGTGCCCGTGACCTGCGGGGTGATCTGCACGACGTTGCCGCTCACGTAGGCATCGTCGGTGTCTTCATGGAAGCGCGCGACGAGGAAGTAGTACAGGCCGTACGCGACCGCGGCAATCAGGATCACGATGACGAGCAGCGTCATCATGCGCTTGCGTTTGCCGTTGTTCGCCGCTTGCGGTGGAGTGGCGGGCTGCTGGGGGGTGCTCATTGATGTGCTCCGGGTTCTTTTGAACGTCGTCGTTTATTCGGGTGTTCGTGTGTATGCGTGTGCGTCGGCGCGGGCGGGCTCGCTCAGTTCGCGGCGGTGCTCGTGGCGTGGTTCGCGGCGTTGGCCGATGCGGGAGCATCGGTCGGCACGACGAGACCGGTCTGGGTTGCGTCGAAGCCGCCGCCCAGTGCCTTGATCAGACCGATCTGCAGACTGCGGCGGCGCATCTGCAGACCCGTGACCGTCTGCTCGGCGGCAAGGCGGTTTTCGTCGGCGGTGAGCACCTGCAGCTGCGGCGACAGGCCGGCCTTGTAGCGGATTACGGCGAGCTGGTACGCCTTGCTCGACGCGTCGAGCGCGCGCTGGGCGTCACCCTCCTGGCGGTCGATCGAGCGGATCGACGACACCTGCGTCGAGACGTCCTGCAGCGCGTTGATCAGCGTCTGGTTGTAGTTCGCGACGTCGCCCTCGAAGTCGGCGTAGCGGCCCTTCAACTGCGCGCGCAACGCGCCGGCGTCGAAGATCGGCAGATGGATCGCCGGGCCGAACTGGATCTGACGGCTCGACGCGGTCAGGAAACGGCCCCAGCCGAACGCGTCGAAGCCGAAGCCGGCCGCGAGATTCACGTCCGGGTAGAACTCGGCTTTCGCTTCCTTCACGTCATGCATCGCGGCTTCGACCTGCCAGCGCGCGGCGACGATGTCCGCGCGACGCGCCACGAGGTCGGCCGGGATGTTGTCCGGCAGAGCGACCACGTCGCCGCCGGTGAGCACCGGCTTGTCGATCCGCAGGCCACGGTCCGGGCCTTTGCCGAGCAGCGCGCCCAACTGGTAGCGCACGACGGTGATCTGGCCGTCGAGGTCGGTCAGGTTCGACTGGCTCGTCGCGACGTTGCCGGCGGCGGTCTGCTTCTCGACGTTGGTGTCGAGGCCGGCCGTCACGCGGTCATTCGTGATACGGCCGACGTCCTGGCGGTTCGCGATTTCACGCGCGGCGATGTCGCGAAACGCATACAGCTGCGAGAGCTGGTTGTAGGTGCTCGCGACCGACGCGGCGAGCGTCACGCGCGCCTGCTGCATATCGGCCTCGGCGGCTTTCTGCTGCGACACGGCCTGGCCTAGCCGCTGACGGTTCTTGCCCCACAGGTCGAGATCCCACGACGCGCTCGCGAGCACGTTGTTCTCGCTATACCAGGTGCCGCCGAACGGAGGCGGGTAAAGGGAGTTTGCCGAATACAGCTCGCGGGTCCAGGAATAGCTCGCGCTGACCTTCGGGAACAGCGCTGCGCGCGAGCTTTCGATATACGAGGAAGCCTTTGCGAGCCGCGCTTGCGCCTGGGCGATCGACGGGCTGCCCTCGAGCGCTTCCGCGATCAGCTTCGGCAGTTGCGGGTCGCCGAACTGGTTGGCCCAGTCGAGCGATGGCCACTGGCCGCCCTCGTTGGGCAGACTCTGCGTCGACTCGTACTGCGTCGGCGACGCGATCTGCTTGTCGCTTTTGACGCCGAAGTAGTTCGCGCACCCCGTGAGGACGAGCGCCGTCACCGCTGCGGCGACAGCGGCCCGGCTCGACAGCGCGGGCGCGGACAGGGAAAGGGATTTCATCGCTCGACTCTTCTTTGAGTGGAATGTATTGATGGACGCAGCAAGCAAGCTATTACGATTTGCTATCGGGATGGCTTGCGGCGTCGCGGGAAAGTCCCGTGTGTTCGCCGGAATTGACGAGCACGCGACGCAGCATGCTCTTCAGGAAGCCCACTTCTTCCGGGGTGAACCCGTTCAGCAGGTTATCGAGCACGCCATTGAAAATAGCCGGCATGCGAGCCGCGATCGCATGGCCTTCCGGCGTCAACGCGAGGCGCACGACGCGCCGGTCTTCATTACTGCGCACCCGCGTGAGCAGGCCGCGCTTTTCGAGCCGGTCGATCAGGCGCGTGACGGCGCTTGCGTCGATTCCGTATTCACGCGCCAACTCAGCCGCGAGCAGGCATTTGCCGCTCGCCACCATGAACAGGATGCTGCCTTGCTGGCTGGTGATGCCGAGTTCGGCCATGCTGCGCTGTGTGATGAGGTTTGATAGCGTCGATCTCACCCGTGAGATGAGATAGCCGACGCTTTCGCCGAGCTGGTACTCGCTGAGATCCGGCGTGGATTCGTTGGACGGCTCCGTCATGATTCTCGTGCGAATGCAATGGTTGACTAGGCATTAGTATAGCTGGCTGTTGATTGACGCGACAAGCGTTAATACAGCTTGGGCAAGGATGATTTCGCGCTCAAGCAACAAACCGTACGGAATGACGTAGGGCGGGGCAAGGCGCGATTCGCGCAACTCGCGCAAGGGCGGAGAGCGGACGGTCTATCGGGGAATACCAGAAAAGGATCATCCGTGCGTGCTATAATTTTGGGTTCCCAAAAGTGCGCTTTGGGCTTGTTGTCGTGGTTTGGCTCCTCAACCAGCAGCATAAGCAAGCGGCGCACTCAACCGTCTTCAGGTTTCCTATGACCCGCGCCCTACGCAACATCGCCATCATTGCTCACGTCGACCACGGCAAGACCACGCTCGTCGACCAGCTCCTCCGTCAGACCGCCACGTTCCGCGAGAACCAGCAGATCGCCGAGCGCGTGATGGACTCGAACGACATCGAAAAAGAGCGCGGCATCACGATCCTGTCGAAGAACTGCGCGGTGGAGTACGAGGGCACGCACATCAATATCGTCGACACGCCGGGGCACGCCGACTTCGGCGGCGAAGTGGAGCGCGTGCTGTCGATGGTCGATTCGGTGCTGCTGCTCGTTGACGCGGTGGAAGGCCCGATGCCGCAAACCCGCTTCGTCACGAAGAAGGCGCTCGCACTGGGTTTGAAGCCGATCGTCGTGGTCAACAAGGTCGACCGTCCGGGCGCGCGGATCGACTGGGTGATCAATCAGACCTTCGACCTGTTCGACAAGCTCGGCGCCAGCGAAGAGCAGCTCGATTTTCCGATCGTCTACGCATCGGGCCTGAACGGCTACGCGGGTCTCACGCCTGATGTACGCGACGGCGACATGCGTCCTTTGTTCGAGGCAATCCTGCAGCACGTGCCGGTGCGCCCGGCCGACCCGGAAGGTCCGCTGCAACTGCAAATCACGTCGCTCGACTACTCGTCGTACGTTGGTCGTATCGGCATTGGCCGTATCACGCGCGGCCGCATCAAGCCGGGCATGGCCGTCGCGGTGCGATCGGGCCCGGAAGGCGAAATCCTCAATCGCAAGATCAACCAGGTGCTGTCGTTCAAGGGTCTCGATCGCGTGCAGGTCGACTCGGCCGAGGCGGGCGACATCGTGCTGATCAACGGTATCGAGGAAGTGGGCATCGGCGTGACGATCTGCTCGCCGGAACAGCCGGAAGCGCTGCCGATGATCACCGTCGACGAACCCACGCTGACGATGAACTTCCTCGTCAACTCGTCGCCGCTCGCGGGCCGTGAAGGCAAGTTCGTCACGAGCCGCCAGATTCGCGACCGCCTGATGAAGGAACTGAATCACAACGTCGCGCTGCGCGTGCGTGATACCGGCGACGAAACGACGTTCGAAGTGGCCGGCCGCGGTGAGCTGCACCTGACCATTCTGGTCGAAAACATGCGCCGCGAAGGCTACGAGCTGGCCGTGTCGCGTCCGCGCGTCGTGATGCAGGAAATCGACGGCGAGAAGCACGAGCCGTACGAAAATCTGACCGTCGACATGGAAGACCCCCACCAGGGCGGCGTGATGGAAGAACTTGGCCGCCGCAAGGGCGAAATGCTCGACATGGCATCGGACGGCCGTGGCCGCACGCGTCTCGAGTACCGTATTTCGGCGCGTGGTCTGATCGGCTTCCAGTCGGAATTCCTCACGCTCACGCGCGGTACGGGTCTGATGAGCCACACGTTCGATTCTTACCAGCCGGTCAAGGAAGGCGCGGTCGGCGAACGTCGCAACGGCGTGCTGATCTCGCAGGACGACGGCGCGGCAGTCGCGTACGCACTGTGGAAGCTGCAGGACCGCGGCCGCATGTTCGTGGCGCCGGGAGAAGCGCTGTATGAAGGCATGATCATCGGCATCCACAGCCGCGACAACGATCTCGTCGTGAACCCGATCAAGGGCAAGCAGCTTACCAACGTGCGCGCGTCTGGCACCGACGAAGCCGTGCGTCTCGTGCCGCCGGTTCAGCTGTCGCTCGAATACGCGGTCGAGTTCATCGACGACGACGAGCTGGTCGAAGTCACGCCAAAGTCGATCCGTCTGCGCAAGCGCTACCTGAAGGAACACGAGCGCCGCAGCGCGAGCCGCAACAAGGTTGCCGGCGAATAAGCCGGACTCGAATATCCGTCTGGATAGCAGGAAGCGGAAGCCACCTTCGGGTGGCTTCCTTGTTTTTGGCGCATCAAAACGTTTGGCGCTGCATCATGCCTGCCACTTTCCGGGGCGGCACACATGTAGACACCCATCGCGCCGTTCGCCTTCATTTCTCACAGAACACTGTTGCGCGCTGTGAAAAGGCACCCCGTCACCCGCGAAACGCCCGCCATCACAGGCTTTGCGCCTGTGCCGTTCGCTATCTGGACTATTCGTTCTGTGCTATGCTCCCGGGTGCAAAGTTTTAGGTCCTTCCAAGCAAGACTTGATTCGCGCAATCCGCTAAACGGTCAGGCCGTGTCGCGGAAGGTTCGGTAACCCGCTATTTCTCGAGAAACTCGAAGAAAGGTGAGCGTAAAAATGATGAAGCAATTCCAGTCGAACTCTTATCTGTTCGGCGGCAATGCTCCGTACGTTGAAGAAATGTACGAAGCGTATCTCGATAATCCGGCGTCAGTGCCCGAGACCTGGCGCAGCTATTTCGATGCGTTGCAGAACGTGCCCGCATCGGACGGCAGCAACGCCAACGACGTGGCCCATGGCCCGATCGTCGAATCGTTTGCCCAGCGCGCCAAGGCCAATGCCTTCCTGCCGCGCGCAACGGCCGGCGGCGAAGATCTTGCAACCGCCCGCAAACAGGTTTACGTCCAGTCCCTCATCGGCGCATATCGCTTCCTCGGCTCGCAATGGGCCAATCTCGATCCTCTGAAGCGCCGCGAGCGTCCCGCGATCCCCGAACTTGAACCCGCGTTCTACGACTTCACCGAAGCCGACATGGACCAGGAGTTCAGCGCAACGAATCTGTACTTCGGGTTCGAGCGCGCGACGCTGCGCGAGATCGTCAAAGCCCTGCGCGACACGTACTGCGGCACGATCGGCGTCGAGTACATGTACATCAGCGATCCGGAGCAGAAGCGCTGGTGGAAGGAACGCCTCGAATCGATCCGTTCGACGCCGAGCTTCAACAACGACAAGAAGAAGCACATCCTGAATCGCCTGACGGCCGCCGAAGGCCTCGAGCGTTTCCTGCACACCAAGTACGTCGGCCAGAAGCGCTTCTCGCTCGAAGGCGGCGAGAGCTTCATCGCGGCGATGGACGAAGTCGTGCGTCACGGCGGTCTGCGCGGCGTTCAGGAAATCGTCATCGCGATGGCACACCGTGGCCGTTTGAACGTGCTGGTCAATACGCTCGGCAAGATGCCGGCAGACCTGTTCGCCGAATTCGAAGGCAAGCACGTCGATGATCTGCCGGCTGGCGACGTGAAGTACCACAAGGGCTTCTCGTCGGACGTCGCGACGGAAGGCGGCCCGGTTCACTTGTCGCTCGCGTTCAACCCGTCGCACCTCGAAATCGTCAACCCGGTGGTCGAGGGCTCGGCGAAGGCGCGTATGGACCGTCGCGGCGACGAAAACGGCGTTCAGGTGCTGCCGGTGCAGATCCACGGCGACGCGGCTTTCGCCGGCCAGGGCGTCGTGATGGAAACGCTGAACCTCGCGCAAACGCGCGGTTACGGCACGCACGGCACGCTGCACATCGTCATCAACAACCAGATCGGCTTCACGACGTCGGACCCGCGCGACTCGCGCTCCACGTTGTACTGCTCGGACGTCGTCAAGATGATCGAAGCGCCGGTGCTGCACGTGAACGGTGACGATCCCGAAGCGGTCGTGCTGGCCACCCAGATGGCGATCGACTTCCGCATGCAGTTCCACAAGGACGTCGTCGTCGACATCGTCTGCTTCCGCAAGCTGGGCCACAACGAGCAGGACACCCCGGCGGTCACGCAGCCGCTGATGTACAAGACGATTTCGAAGCACCCCGGCACGCGCGCGCTGTACGCGGAAAAGCTCGTTCAGCAGGGCGTCATCAAGGCCGAGGATGGCGAGGAATTCGTCAAGGCTTATCGCAGGGCGATGGACGAGGGCCACCACACGGTCGACCCGGTGCTCTCGAACTACAAGAGCAAGTACGCGGTGGACTGGGTGCCGTTCCTGAACCGCAAGTGGACCGACGCGGCCGACACGGCCGTGCCGCTCGCGGAACTGAAGCGCCTCGCCGAACGCATTACCACGATTCCGGAAAACTTCAAGGTTCACCCGCTCGTCGAGCGCGTGATCAACGACCGTCGCGCCATGGGCCGCGGCGAAGCGAAGCTCGACTGGGGCATGGGCGAGCACCTCGCGTTCGCATCGCTGGTCGCATCCGGTTATGCCGTGCGCCTGACCGGTCAGGATTCGGGCCGCGGCACGTTCACGCACCGTCACGCAGTGCTGCACGACCAGAACCGCGAGCGCTGGAACGACGGCACCTACGTGCCGCTGCAGAACATCGCCGAAGGTCAGGCGAAGTTCACGGTGATCGACTCGGTGCTGTCGGAAGAAGCGGTGCTCGGCTTCGAATACGGTTACTCGACCGCTGAACCGAACACGTTCGTCGCGTGGGAAGCGCAGTTCGGCGACTTCGTGAATGGCGCGCAAGTCGTGATCGACCAGTTCATCTCGTCGGGCGAAGTGAAGTGGGGCCGCGTGTCGGGCCTGACCATGCTGCTGCCGCACGGCTACGAAGGCCAGGGTCCGGAGCACTCGTCGGCGCGTATCGAGCGTTTCCTGCAACTGTGCGCAGACCACAACATGCAGGTCGTTCAGCCGACCACGCCGGCGCAGGTCTTCCACCTGCTGCGTCGCCAGATGATCCGCCTGTTCCGCAAGCCGCTGATCGTCGCGACGCCGAAGTCGTTGCTGCGTCACAAGGAAGCCGTGTCGGATCTGTCGGAACTCGCGAAGGGTTCGTTCCAGCCGGTCATCGGCGAAGTGGACGAAACCATCGACGCGAAGAAGGTCAAGCGCGTGCTGGCCTGCTCGGGCCGCGTGTACTACGACCTGGTCGCGCATCGCCGCGAAGCGAAGGTGAACGACGTCGCGATCATCCGTATCGAACAGCTCTATCCGTTCGCGCACAAGCAGTTCGAAGCGGAAATGAAGAAGTACGACAACGCAACCGAAGTGGTGTGGGTGCAGGACGAGCCGCAGAATCAGGGCCCGTGGTTCTACATCGAGCACCATCTCAAGGAAGGCATGAAGGAAGGGCAGAAGCTGGCGTACAGCGGCCGTCCGGCTTCGGCTTCGCCTGCAGTCGGCTACTACGCGAAGCACTACGAGCAGCAGAAGGCGCTGATCGAAGGCGCTTTCGGCCGTCTCAAGAGCGCGTCGATCGCTAAATAAAGAAACAGACGAGCCGGGAAAGCGCAGTGCGCTTTCCCGCGCCGCGCCGAACGTTTCCCATGAGGTTCAGGCGCGGCGTTCACGGTTCGCAGGCGGTCGTGAAGAAGCGCCGTCACCCGATACGTATTCAGGATACTCATAATGGCTATTGTTGAAGTCAAGGTTCCCCAGCTTTCCGAGTCGGTCTCGGAGGCAACCATGCTGCAGTGGAAGAAGAAGCCCGGCGAGGCTGTCGCTCAGGACGAAATCCTCATCGAAATCGAGACCGACAAGGTCGTGCTCGAAGTGCCGGCACCGGCAGCAGGCGTGCTCGCGCAAGTCATTTCGAACGACGGCGACACGGTCACGGCTGAGCAGGTGATCGCGAAGATCGACACGGAAGGCACCGCAGGCGCCGCCGCTGTCGAAGCCGAAGTGAAGCCGGCTCCGGTCGCTGCCGCGGCTCCCGCACCGGCGGCTCAGGCCGCTGTCGCAACGGGCTCGAACACCGCTGCTTCGCCGGCTGCCGGCAAGCTGATGGCAGAGAAGGGTCTAGCTGCGGGCGACGTCGCCGGCACCGGCCGCGACGGCCGTATCACGAAGGGCGACGTGCTCGTCGCCGGCCAGGCTGCTCCGGCTGCCAAGGCTGCACCGGCTCCGGCTGCCGCACCGAAGGCTGCGAAGCCGTCGCTGCCGGACGTCAAGGCCCCGGCATCGGCCGATCAATGGCTGAAGGACCGTCCGGAACAGCGCGTGCCGATGTCGCGTCTGCGTGCTCGTATCGCCGAGCGTCTGCTCGAGTCGCAGCAAACCAACGCCATCCTCACGACGTTCAACGAAGTGAACATGGCGCCGGTCATGGAGCTGCGCAACAAGTACAAGGACAAGTTCGAGAAGGAACACGGCGTGAAGCTCGGCTTCATGTCGTTCTTCGTGAAGGCAGCTGTTCACGCGCTGAAGAAGTTCCCGCTCGTGAACGCGTCGATCGACGGTAACGACATCGTCTACCACGGCTACTTCGACATCGGTATCGCTGTCGGTTCGCCGCGCGGTCTGGTGGTGCCGATCCTGCGCAATGCAGATCAGCTGAGCCTCGCCGACATCGAGAAGAAGATCGCCGAATTTGGCCAGAAGGCGAAGGACGGCAAGCTGTCCATCGAAGAAATGACCGGCGGTACGTTCTCGATCTCGAACGGCGGCGTGTTCGGCTCGATGCTGTCCACCCCGATCATCAACCCGCCGCAGTCCGCGATCCTCGGCGTGCACGCCACCAAGGAACGCGCAGTGGTCGAAAACGGCCAGATCGTGATCCGCCCGATGAACTACCTCGCGCTGTCGTACGACCACCGGATCATCGACGGCCGCGAAGCAGTGCTGTCGCTGGTCGCGATGAAGGATGCGCTGGAAGATCCGGCTCGCCTGCTGCTCGACCTGTAAGCGCACGTTCCACCGACGCCGGCCCGCGGTTTGCGCGGGCCGGCGTCATCCGTAGCACGTCTTTAGCATTCCGCAGTACAGGAACGGCGCGCGCCACCTCGGGTGGCCCGGCGCCGTTCCGCCATCAAAGGGATTGTCATGTCCAAAGAATTTGACGTCGTCGTGATCGGCGCAGGCCCTGGCGGTTATATCGCCGCCATCCGCGCAGCGCAGCTCGGCAAGACCGTCGCATGTATCGAAAAGTGGAAGAACCCGGCCGGCACGCTGAAGCTCGGCGGCACCTGCCTGAACGTCGGCTGCATTCCGTCGAAGGCGCTGCTCGCTTCGTCGGAAGAGTTCGAGAACGCGTCGCATCACCTTGCCGACCACGGCATCTCGGTGGAAAACGTCTCGGTCGATATCTCGAAGATGATGGGCCGCAAGGACGGCATCGTCGAGAAGATGACCAAGGGCATCGAATTCCTGTTCCGCAAGAACAAGATCACGTGGCTCAAGGGCCATGGCAAGTTCACCGGCAAGACGGACGCCGGCGTGCAGATCGAAGTGAGCGGCGAAGGCGAAGATGGTGCAAGCAGCGAAGTCGTCACGGCGAAGAACGTGATCATCGCAACGGGTTCGAAGGCGCGTCATCTGCCGGGCATTCCGGTCGACAACAAGCTGATCGCCGACAACGAAGGCGCACTCTCGTTCGACACGGCACCGAAGAAGCTCGCCGTGATCGGCGCAGGCGTGATCGGTCTGGAACTCGGCTCGGTGTGGCGCCGCCTCGGCGCGGACGTGACCGTGCTCGAAGCGCTGCCGGAATTCCTCGGCGTGGCTGACCAGGCGCTGTCGAAGGAAGCGGCCAAGCAGTTCAAGAAGCAAGGTCTCGACATCCACGTCGGCGTGAAGGTCGGCGAAGTGAAGACGAGCGAAAACGGCGTGACGATCGCCTACACGGACAAGGACGGCAACGCGCAGACGCTCGAAGCCGACCGCCTGGTCGTGTCGGTCGGCCGCGTGCCGAACACCGACAACCTCGGCCTCGAAGCGATCGGCCTGAAGGCCAACGAGCGCGGCTTCATCGACGTGGACGACCACTGCGCGACGGCCGTGCCGAACGTGTACGCGATCGGTGACGTGGTGCGTGGCCCGATGCTCGCGCACAAGGCTGAGGACGAAGGCGTGCTGGTTGCCGAAGTGATCGACGGTCAGAAGCCGCACATCGACTACAACTGCATTCCGTGGGTGATCTACACCGAACCGGAAATCGCATGGGTCGGCAAGACGGAGCAGCAACTGAAGGCGGAAGGCCGCGAGATCAAGACCGGCCAGTTCCCGTTCATGGCTAACGGCCGCGCGCTCGGCATCAACAAGGCGGACGGTTTCGTCAAGATGATCGCCGACGCGAAGACCGACGAACTGCTCGGCGTGCACATCATCTCGGCGAACGCATCGGACCTGATCGCGGAAGCCGTGGTGGCGATGGAGTTCAAGGCGGCGTCGGAAGACATCGGCCGTATTTGCCATCCGCACCCGTCGCTGTCGGAAGTCATGCGCGAAGCGGCACTCGCCGTCGACAAGCGCGCGCTGAACATGTAAGCACGCACGCCTGACCGAAACGCAACCTTGGCATCACCAAAGGCGGGCGGGGTTCAATCCCTCCCGCCTTTCTTTTTGCAGCAACACGATGAACGTCACCGAATACTACGAAAAAGAACTGCAGACGCGCGGTTATCAATCCGATCCGGCGCAGCGCGCGGCGGTCGACCGCCTGCAGCGGTGCTATGAAGAGTGGGTCGCATACAAGTCGCGCCGCTCGAACGCGTTCAGGAAGCTGATCATTCACCCCGATCTGCCGCGCGGCGTGTACATGTGGGGCGGCGTGGGCCGCGGCAAGAGCTTCCTGATGGACAGCTTCTACATGATCGTGCCGTTGCATCGCAAAACCCGTCTGCACTTCCACGAGTTCATGCGCGAAGTGCATCGCGAACTCGAAGAACTCAAAGGCCGGGCCGATCCGCTCGACGAACTCGCGCGGCGCATTGCGAAGCGCTATCGGCTGATCTGTTTCGACGAATTCCACGTCTCGGATATCGCCGACGCGATGATCCTGTATCGCCTGCTCGACAAGCTGTTCGAGAACGGCGTGCAGTTCGTGATGACGTCAAACTACGCGCCCGACACGCTGTACCCGGACGGCCTGCATCGCGACCGCATGCTGCCCGCGATCGAACTGATCAAGCAGAAGCTCGACGTGATCAACGTCGATGCGGGGATCGATTATCGCCAGCGCACGCTCGCGCAGGTGGAGGTCTATCACACGCCACTGGACGCCGCCGCCGGCAAGGCGCTGCGCGACGCCTTCGCGCGCCTCGCCGCGGTGCCCGACGAAAGCCCGCTGCTGCATATCGAGAAGCGCGAGCTGAAGGCGCTGCGCCGCGCGGACGGCGTGGTCTGGTTCGACTTCGCGACGCTGTGCGGGGGCCCGCGCTCGCAGAACGACTACCTCGAACTCGCGACCCGCTTTCACGCGGTGATCCTGTCGGACGTGCCGCAGATGTCGGTGCGCATGGCGTCGGAAGCGCGCCGCTTCACGTGGCTCATCGACGTGTTCTACGACCACAAGGTCAAGCTGTTGATGTCGGCTGCGGTGCCGCCGGAGCAGTTGTACGTCGACGGTCCGATGGCTAATGAATTCACGCGTACGGTGTCGCGCATCGTCGAGATGCAGTCGAAGGAGTATCTCGACACGCCGCGCCGGATCGTCGACACGTCCCTAACCTGAGCTACCGCGCACGACATATTTTCAGGATTCGGAGTGGTCTGATATTCCGCGCACGGATGACTGGCTATCTTTTGTCGTTGTTCTGACAAAGGAGGAAGCATGAACCCGTATCGCGAAATCACCGATGAAGAATGGCAGCGCGTTGCGCCACTGCTGCCCGAACTCCGGCCGCGTACCGAAATGCGTGGCCGTCCACTTGCCGATACCCGCTCGGTGCTCAACGGCGTGCTTTGGGTCATGTATAGCGGCGCCACCTGGTCCAAAATGCCGCGCCGCTACCCGCCATATCAGACCTGTCATCGCCGCTTCAAGTCGTGGTACGAATCGGGCGTGCTCAAGCACGTCACGGAGCAACTGCTCGACACCGCGAGCGAAGATTTCTGCAGATTGATGGAAGCGCGTATGCGCACGCACGCGAGCGTGCAGCACAAGCGCGCCGCGTCCAAGCGCGTGCCCGCGGCGTTTCGTGTTCCGGCCGCCGTATACGATCCGGTACCGGCCACGTCGGTGCCGGCGTCGCCGATCGCTTACGCTGCACCGCTCAAGCAGGCAGCATGACCATCGCAAACAGCTTGCCCCAATGAAAACGGCCGCGCGATTCTTGATCGCCGGCTGTTTTTTATGTCGCACCTCCGGGTGCCGAGCGCGCATCGTTGCAGCATCATGCGCACATTCAGGCGACGTGTTTGGCGCCACGCATGCGCCGCACGTCGACCCTCATTGCTGCCGTATCCACGTTTGCGAGCGGCCAAGCAGCGCGACCCCAATGTAGCCACGCACCACGAGCTTGTTGCCGCCGTCCTCGAGATGCATCTTGCATTTGTAGACCTTGCCGTTTTCAGGATCGAGAATCTGGCCGTGATCCCACGCGTCGCCATCCTTCTTCATGCTGTTGATGATGGTCATGCCGAGGACCGGTTGATCCTTGCGCGCGTCGGTGCATTCGGTGCAACGGCGATCCGGCTGGTCGTTCGCGCCGAGACCCTTGATAACCTTGCCGTTCAGTTCGCCATTGCTGTCTTGTGCGATCTGCACGAGCGCCTTCGGCTGGCCCGTGTGATCGTCGATGGTTTGCCACGTGCCGATCGGTGTATCGGTCTGCGCCATGGCGGTCACGGCGCTGGCGAGCAGGGCGCCGGCGAGCGCGGCGTGACGGGCGGTGCGCAGCGCAAGCGCGCCGGCGCGTCGAGTGAATTGCGTCATTGCCTTCCTCCTTGATATGAGACGGCGCGATCATGGTCGCGCGGCGTTATGGGCATCGTGGTCGGATGTACGGTACCGGCCCTCGCGATGCGCAACGGTGCCAGCGGTGTGCCGTTTGCATCGTCAGCGCAGAATACGCGAAAGTGCATGCGTCGTTTGATAGTGGAGCTTCTAATCCGCTCGCGGCACTTCTGAAGCGTGTCAATTCAGCTGGTAGCAGAACCTCGCGTTGATGCGCGGACTATGCGATGCGCTCTCCACCGGCGCATCACCGACCGCTTTTCCGACGGACACATCGAGGCTGTAGCAGTGCGCATATGTGAAGCCGAGCGTGATCGGCCGGTCGGCCTCGACCGTTGCGCCCCAGCCGGAATCGCCCGACGCATCGCCCGGCTCATGGCATGTCCTCGCCGACGAGCGGTGCGAAGCGTGGCGCGACTTCGTCGAACGAAATCGACTTCCCGCCGTCGACCTGCACGGTCAGGTTCGGATCGCGGTGGGGCGCCTCGATCAGCGGCAGGGAATCGAACGGATCGTCGTCTACCGCCGCGCCGGTGAGGCGGGACTACGTTTGTGCCTGTTATAGAAGCAAACGCGCAAGTACCATATTTTCGACGAAGAGCCCGAAACCCGCCAAAGTGAGTAATAATTCCCCGTTTTCTACTAAAACAAAATCTGTTCAACAGGTATCACATGGACCGAAAGTCGAAGCTACGAGAGATTGCTCTGGCCGCATGCATCGTATTGGGGGCCCTTCAGGGCGCGAATGCACAGGCTCTGCAGAACAGTGGTGCGAGCGGTACGGTCGTGTCCCAGCCGGGTACGACGAGTGCGTTGCCCGACACCTCGCAGGCCGGCCAGGCGGAAACCACTGCACTGACGCCGGACGAAAACCGGCAATCCGCCACCGGGAACGTGGCTGAATTGCAGCAGATGATCCACGGCCCGGATCTGAGCGAATTGCGCACCACGTATAACGGCAGCTATGGCGCGAGCCTGCTGTTCTACGGCAAGGAGATGACCTACTACGTCGCGCTGTTCCAGCAGAAAAACTTCTGGCGCGTGATCAAGTCGCAGGACGCCGCGCGCGCCGAGCTGATCTACAAGGATTTCGCGCGGCAGACGATGCAACTGTCGGACATCGAGATCCGCCGTACGCAACTCGAAGCGCAGAAGGCGTTCACGCAGCGCATGGTCGCGCTGTCGCAGGAACGCGCGAGCCGGCTGCAGGCCGACCTCGACGTCGCGCGTCAGCAGCAAAGCATCGTCGCGAGCCAGCAGGAGCAGAAGCGCGCCGAGGCGACCGAACTGGCGCAGCAGAAGGCCGTCGCGCAGGATCAGTTGCGCGTCGCGCAGCGCCAGGTGCGCGACCTGCAGCGTCAGCTCAATAGCGGCTTGCCGGTGCATTGAGCACGACGGCGTGAGCCTGGGTGGAGTGGCGGGACGGCGCGGAAATCGGTGCGCCGTCCGGCTCGTCCGCGGGCGTTACCGTGGTTATATTTGATCGGTGCTTTCCACACCCCGCCAGCCCGCGCATCGCACTTTTACCGCCGGGCTTTTCGGCATTTGCACTCGGCATTTTTCGCGAGCCCTGACGGCTCGTTGCCGCGTCGTTGTGCGCCGCCGTCGTACGACGCAAGACGGCGCGACTTCAATGCCGCTTGCGCGTATCCGCTTGCGTTTTGCGCATCCGTTCGCGAGGCGGCTGCGTCACGTCGACGGCGATCGGATCGCTGGCGGGAAAGCTTTCCATCAGCGCTTCGTCGAGCCGCGTATCGGCGGACGTCGGGGGCGTCCGGCGCGTGCGCGCCGGTCGGGAGGCATGCTGGTTTTTGCTGGTCATGGCGCGCTCCATCGGTAGAGGGTCAATCATTCAGCATAGCGCATCGCGGCTATCGGCGAACGACCGCCAGATGGCGCAGGCGCGTCGTTTAAAGCCGGCCGGCATCTCGATTCGTTCTCCGAGTGTCCCGGCCGCGCTCGAGCCGCGCTTGAGCCGCGAACGACACCTCCATCGATCCATCACACAGCGAACCTGATGAACGGGAAAAAGCCGGCGGGCTCGCGACGAGTGCACGCAGCCCACGTCGTGGAAGCCGAACTGGAACACCTGGATTGAGCGACGCGGCAACCGGCGCTGCACCTGTTCGACGCCGGCTACTGGCGGCGCCGCGTGCTGGCGGTCAAGGGGAGATTCGAGCTGACCGAGCGTCAGCTGACCCAACTGGAGAAAATTCTGCGGCGCCTCGGTCCGTCCACGGAGTAGCGAGGCGCGGCCGCTACAGCTTCTTCGTATTTATTCCTGATTGCCGCCGGGGCTGCCGCCGCCGTGGTTGCCGCCGTGGTTGCCGCCATGATTGCCGCTTTCGCCGCCGTTGCCGAACAGACGCCGCCGCCGCGTGACGACCACCGGACCTTCGGAGTTGCCGCTGCGCTCGCTCGGCGCGCGTTCCGCCGACGGCGTGCCGTACGATTCACGCCCTTCGCGCGGCTCGCGATGTTCGCGCGAACCATGCGGACCGCGCGCGCCATGTTCGCCATGCGACGTTCGGCCGGTGCGCGGCGCGGGCCGCGTGCCGGTGTCGAGCTGGATCGTGGAGATCGCGCGCTTGTAGATGCCTTGCAGGCCAACCGGCGTGCGCAGCATCACCAGGTACTGATCGAACGACTCGATGCATCCGGTCAGGCGGATGCCGTTGACCAGATATATTTCGACGCGCTTTCGTTCCTTGCGCGCAGCGTTCATGAAGTCGTTTTGCGGATGCGATTCTGCGGAAGCCATGGACAATTCAGGTTAGGTAGACGGTGGTTCGCCGCGATTTTACCCTTTCTACCCTATGCGGGGGCAGAACGCGTCGACGGGGGCGAACTTTGTCCACTATAACGGCTTGTGAGCACATAAGCATCCGATAACGCGGGACTGTAACGTTGAGTTACGAATCTGCTGGTCAATGTCGTCTACTTCCGGTCTCTCCAGGCATTGCCGGCATGGATGGCGGAAAAGGAAGAACATAGGGGCATGTTGCGCGACCACGGCGGCGGCGTCGAAGCGCCGCGAAAAAGCCCGGAGAAACAGCGCAGCGAAACAGCGCCACGACGGTGATGGAATAAACAACGCGATCGCGGCGTTAAGTCCAGTATGGCAGTACCGCATTCCGCGGCCTGCCGCCCGCCGCGCCGGTCGGTCGATCGCGTGCCGGGCATCTGCCAGGAGGCTCACCATGAAAGCATCCCGTATTCTGTCAGCGCTCTTCGTCCTGCTCGCGCTCGCGTGCGGCTCCCTCGCGCACGCGGCCGATACCGACAACGCCGCGTCGGGTTCGAGCAACAACAGCAACAGCAGCGGCGGCGGCTACTAACGCCGCGACCGGGCCTGGCACGCCGGGTGACATTCGAAGCGGAAGTGATCGCGTGGCTGCTGACGGATCCTGCGGCATCTGTACATCGACCAGCTGCGCGGGCGCCGCGAGATCGCCGTCGACGACGAAAGCGCGCCGTCGCGATCGACGTGTGCAGCGAGCTCGGTGGTAAGCCTGAGACGTGGCAGCAGTAGCAGGCGGTAGCGTGTCGTCAAGGCCGTTAGCGGCGACGCACGCATAGCTGCCCGCGCGACTGCACCCGCGGATTGCCCGACCGACAAGGAGACGCCTTGCCCCAGACGCTGCCGCCCAACCTGTCCGCCGCACAGTTCGACCGGGCGCTCGCCGGCTGGCGCGCGATCGTCGGTGAAGCGCACGTGCTGCGTTCCGACGCCGACCTCGCCGCCTATGTCGATCCGTTCGCTCCTGGTGAGCCGGGGGCGTTTGTCGCGAGCGCCGCGCTGCTGCCCGCGTCGGTCGATGAAATCCGTGCGGTGCTGCGCATCGCCAATCAGTACCGGATTCCGCTGTGGACCGTGTCGACCGGGCGCAACTTCGCGTACGGCGGCGCGGCGCCGCGTCTCAGCGGCTCGGTCGTGCTCGACTTGCAGCGCATGAACCGCATCCTCGAAGTCAACGAAACGCTCGCCTATGCGCTGGTCGAACCGGGCGTCAGCTATTTCGATCTGTACGCGCATCTGCGCGACAAGGGCTACAAGCTGTGGGTCGATCCACCGGCTGCCGGCTGGGGCAGCGTGGTCGGCAACACGCTGGAGCGCGGCTTCGGCTATACCGACTACGGCGATCACGCGGCGGCCCAATGCGGGATGGAGGTCGTGCTCGCCAACGGCGACGTGCTGCGCACCGGCATGGGCGGCGTCGAGATCGGCACCGCGTGGCAGCTGTATCAGCCGGGCTACGGGCCGTCGTTCGATGCGATGTTCATGCAGTCGAACTACGGCATCGTGACGAAGCTCGGCGTGTGGCTGATGCCCGCGCCGCCCGCGTATCTGCTCGGCGAAATCCAGTTTCGTCGCGAGGCCGATCTGGAGGAGATCGTCGAAATTCTGCGGCCGTTGCGGCTCGACGGCACGATCCGCAATCACGCGGTGATCGAGGGCGGATTGCGGCGCGCGGCGAGCCTGTCGCCACGCCGGCAGTGGTACGACGGCGCGGGCGCGATGCCCGGGAGCGCGGTGCAGGCGATGCTCGACAAACTCGGCGTCGGGCACTGGAACCTGCATTTCGCGCTGTACGGCACGCCCGAGTTGATCGATGCGCGCTACGCGCTGATCGAGCGCGCGTTCGCGCGGGTGCCGGAGGCGCGGCTCACGGCGGCGCGCTATGCGGGCGATGCTCAGCCGACTGGCGGCGGCGATCGCAACATGGCCGGCATTCCCGCGATGACCGCGTTTCGCATGCTCGACTGGCGCGGCGGCGCGGGCGCGCACGTCGACTTCGCGCCGATCTGTCCGGCGACCGGGCGCGACGCGATGCGCCAGTACACGATGGTGAAAGCGCGCGCCGCCGAATACGGCTTCGACTACTACGGTGGCTTCACCGCGGGCGCGCGGCATCTGCATCATATTTTCGCGGCGATTTTCGATCGCGACGACGCGAATCAGGTGGAGCAGGCCGGCGCGCTGCTGCGCTCGCTGATGAGCGACGCGCGCGCGGCCGGCTACGGCGAATATCGCGCGCATCTCGCGTACATGGATTTCGCGGCCGCGCAATACAGCTTCAACGACGGTGCGTCGCTGCGCTTCGCCGAAACGCTGAAGGATGCGCTCGATCCGAACGGCATTCTCGCGCCGGGCAAGCAGGGCATCTGGCCGGCGGCATGGCGTGACCGGCGGGGGTACACGTGAACGACGCGTGCGGACACGCACGGCAGACCGAAGCGCAAACAGAACGGAACGTACACGCCAATGGATCGACGCACTTTCATGCTCACCGGTGCATGCCTCGCGACGGCCGCGGGCGGCGCATGGCCGTGGCTCGCGCAAGCCGCCGCGTGCGCTGACGATGCGCGCGCGTTCGCGATCGTCGACTCGACGCTCGAATGCGGCGCGTCGTTCGCACGCTATGCCGCGCATCTTCGGTTGCCGACCTTCGAAACCGGCGACGATGCGGGCGCGCTCTGGTTCACCACACTTGCGCCACTGCTCGACGTTGGGCGGACCCCGCACGCGATGCCCGCGCTGATCGGCTTCACGCGCGCGTCCGATTACTTCGTCCTGCAACACCTCGCGCTTCGCACGGGACGCTTCGTCGAGCATCGTCACGAAGCGCGCGAGGGACTGGATGCGCAACCCGCCCACGTGGCCTTCGCGCTGACGCCGCGCAGCGCGCGCTAGAACTTGTAGTCCTTGTTCTTCGGATCGAAGGTCGAATCGTCGAATGTCCTCGG
The DNA here is from genome assembly GCF_050436525.1 of Paraburkholderia sp. 35.1. Lineage (NCBI taxonomy): Bacteria > Pseudomonadati > Pseudomonadota > Betaproteobacteria > Burkholderiales > Burkholderiaceae > Paraburkholderia > Paraburkholderia sp. 35.1. The sequence continues at coordinate 3,426,135 of NZ_JBNDMJ010000003.1, forward strand.
CGTGATGCTCTCGAACACGATCTGCTCGAAAATCTTGCCGTCGTTGTCGTAAGACTGGACGCTGCGAAAGAACGGATGACGCAGATCGAGCCCGAGCGTTTCCTTTTTCGCGTAGAACTGTGGTTGGCCGACCGGTGTTTCGAACGTGAACGCGACGACGCGCACACCGTCGATGGTCTTCACTTCGATCTGCACCGAACGTGGCAAGCCGGCCTCGGTGTATTTTTTTCCTTCACTCAGGTATTGATCGGCAACGTACTCGGTGCCGAGATCGCGCACGCTGTGATTCGATTGCGAGCGTGCGAGCGCGCCGGTCAGCGACGTCCACAACGGCATCACGTTCATGATGCCGCCGAGGTGGCCGTAGGTTTCGTCGCTACGTTTCGATTCGTCGTAGATGATTTCCTGGCCCGCGTGCGCGCCGTCGGCCAGCCACTTCGCGTAGATGCGCAGCGGGTCGTGCGCGACGCGCACCAGCATGTGATCGGGCTTGTCGGGCCATATGCCGCGAATGCGCTCGGAGCGCGACATCGTGAACTCGTAGGACGGGTAGTCGTTCGGTCCTTCCTTGATATAGCGCGGCAGCGCGAGCGGATCGAGCGACTGGAACAGCGCGACCAGTTGCGCGTCGTCGAGCTTTTCGAGCGTGCCGCTTTGCTGCGCGGCGCGCAGCCATTTGACCTGCTGGTCGAGCGTCAGCATGCCGACCTGCGCGGCCGGCGTGGTGGGCGGCTTGACGGCGCTCGCGGTGTCGAGCGGGGGCGGGCGATCGTCGTTCTGCGCGAAGGCCGTCGGCACCGACAGCAGGCCGAGCGCGACGAGCAGCGCACCCAGCAAGCGCTGTCGCCGGCGATGCGAACGGGCGGACATGCGGTGCTTCATGAATTTCTCCAGAAAGTGACGCGGCCGCTCATGCAACATGCAAGGCAATAACGCGAAGCAACGAAGCAATAACGCTTTGAAGCAACGCTTATTCCCGTCAGGCGGACTTCTGTTTCGCGAGTTCCTCGTCGCGCAACGCACGGCGCAGAATTTTGCCGACGTTGGTTTGCGGCAGCTCGTCGCGGAACTCGACGAGCTTCGGCACCTTGTAGCCAGTCAGATTCTTGCGGCAGTACGCAATCACCTGCTCGGCGGTCAGTGTCGGCGTGCGCCGCACGATGAACACCTTCACGCGCTCGCCCTGCGCGGGGTCGGACACGCCGATCGCGGCGACTTCGCGCACGTCCGGATGCGCGGCGATCACGTCCTCGATTTCGTTCGGATACACGTTGAAGCCCGACACGAGGATCATGTCCTTCTTGCGATCGATCAGACGGATAAAGCCGCGCGAGTCCATCACGCCGATGTCGCCGGTCGCGAGCCAGCCGTCGTCGTCGATCACCTTCGCGGTTTCGTCGGGGCGGTTCCAGTAGCCCTTCATGACCTGCGGGCCCTTCACGCACAGCTCGCCCGCCTCGCCGATATTGGCCCAGCTGCCGTCGTCTTTCCTGAAGCGCACCTGCGTGGACGGCGCGGGCAAGCCGATCGAGCCCTCGAAGTCGCGCAGATTGGTCAGATCGACCGGATTCATCGAGACGATCGGCGAGCACTCGGTGAGTCCGTAGCCCTCGATGATCGGCTTGCCCGTCACCGCCTTGAAGCGCTCGGCGACGGCTTTCTGCGTCGCCATGCCGCCCGCCATCGCGAGCTTCAGGTCCGAGAAGTCGCGCCGACAGAATTCCTCGTTGTCGAGGAACGCGTTATAGAGCGTGTTGACCGCGGTCATGCCGGTGAATTTTTCGTGACGGATGATCATCATCACGCGCTTCATGTCGCGCGGATTCGCGATCAGGATGTTGCGCCCGCCGAGCCCCATGAAGATCAGCGCATTCACGGTCAGCGAGTAGATGTGATAAAGCGGCAGCGGCGTGAGCACCGTTTCGCCCTCGCCGGACAGCTGCCCCGCGGCCCACGCCTTCGCCTGCAACAGATTGGCGAGGATGTTCCGGTGCGTGAGCATCGCGCCTTTCGCGACGCCGGTCGTGCCGCCCGTGTATTGCAGGAACGCGATGTCTTCGTGGGTCGCGCGCACCGGTGTATGCGGCCGTGCATAACCGGCCGAAAGCGCTTTCAGGAGCGGCACCGCCTGCGGCAGCTTGTAAGGGGGCACCATCTTTTTCACGTGACGCAGCATGAAATTGAGCAGGTGTCCCTTCAGGTTCGCGCCGTCGGCGAGCAGATCGCCGAGCCCGGTCACGATCACGTTGCGCACCTTGGTGCCGGGCAATGCATCTTCGAGCGTCTTCGCGAAGTTCTCGAACACGACGATCGTCTGCGCGCCGCTGTCCTTTAGCTGGTGCGCGAGTTCGCGCACCGTGTAGAGCGGATTCACGTTGACGACCACCGCCCCCGCCTTGATGGTGCCGAACAGCGCGACCGGATACTGGAACGTGTTCGGCAGCATGATTGCGACGCGCTCGCCCGGCTCCACGCCGATGCTTTGCAGGTACGCCGCGAACGCGCTCGCCTTGCGGCCCAGTTCACCGTACGTCAGGTTCGCGCCGACGCTCACGTACGCGACGCGCTCGCGGAACTGTGCGATGCCTTCGTCGAAGAACTGATCGATCGACTCGTATTGCGTGACGTCGATGTCGCGCGGCACGACGTCCGGATAGGACGCGTACCAGATGCCGTCGGTGTTCGGAGCGGGGTGGGGCACCGGGTTTTGACGAGGCGTGCCGCCTGCGTCCGGCATGTGCAGCGGGGCTTGGGTGGGCTCGGTCATCGATTGCCTCCTGAAAATGTTGGTATGCGCTGCCCTAGCGTTCCAGAATCGCGACGACCCCCTGGCCGCCCGCCGCGCAGATCGAGATCAGCCCGCGTGCGCTGCCGGCCGGCTTGTCGAGTTGCGCCAGCATCTTCGCGAGCGCGGCGACGATACGTCCGCCCGTCGCCGCAAACGGATGGCCGGTCGCGAGCGAACCGCCGTTCACGTTGAGCCTGGTGCGGTCGATCGCACCGAGCGCGCCGGCGAGGCCAAGCTGCGTGCGGCAATATTCGTCATCCTGCCATGCCGCGAGCGTGCACAACACCTGAGCCGCGAACGCTTCGTGGATTTCGTAGAAATCGAAGTCCTGCAACGTGAGGCCGGCGCGCGCGAGCATGCGCGGCACCGCATAGGCGGGCGCCATCAGAAGGCCTTCCTGCTGGTCGAAAAAGTCGACCGCCGCGGTTTCCGACCAGCTCAGATACGCGAGCACGGGCAAGCCGCGCTCGGCCGCCCACGCTTCGCTCGCGAGCAGTACCGCGGATGCGCCATCGGTCAGCGGCGTCGAGTTGCCGGCGGTCAGCGTGCCCGCGTCGCGGTCGAATACGGGCTTCAGGTTCGCAAGCCTTTCGAGCGACAGGTCGGCGCGCAGGTTGTTGTCGCGCGCGAGGCCTTTGTACGGCGTCATCAGATCGTTGACGAAGCCGCGCGCGTACGCATCGGCGAGCTTGCGATGGCTCTCGTACGCGAGCACGTCCTGCGCCTCGCGCGAGATGTTCCAGCGCTTGGCCATCAGCTCGCAATGCTCGCCCATCGACAGCCCCGTGCGGGGCTCGCCGTTGCGCGGCAACAGCGGCTTGAACAACATGCCGGGCCGCAGCCTGCTGAGCGCGGCGAGACGCTGACCGGTACTCTTGCCGCGATTCGCTTCGAGCAGGATCTTGCGCATGCGCTCGTTGACGCCGATCGGCGCGTCGGACGTGGTATCGACGCCGCCCGCGATGCCTGCGTCGATCTGCCCGAGCGCGATCTTGTTGGCGACGAGGATCGCGGCTTCGAGGCCGGTGCCGCAGGCCTGCTGCACGTCGTAGGCGGGCGTTTCCTTCGCGAGCGTGGTGGACAGCACGGACTCGCGCGTCAGGTTGAAGTCGCGCGAATGCTTGATGACGGCGCCCGCCGCGACTTCGCCGAGACGCACGCCGTGCAGGTCATAGCGATCGATCAGCCCTTGCAGCGTGAAGCTCAGCATGTCCTGATTCGATGCGCTCGCGTACGCGGTGTTCGAGCGGGCAAACGGAATCCGGTTGCCCCCGATGACGGCGACGCGGCGCACGGCAGGTTGCGGGTGGGACATGCTCGGCTCCTTTGGGTCGTTCCCAGATTATTGGTCGATGCGAACGGCGCGCTCGCGGTTCACAGCAGCCGCCACTGCATGCGCCCGCGCAAATGCGGCTTTTCCCCGGCGATATCGCGCACCTCGAGATCGCGCTCGATCAGCGAAGGCGATGCGCTCCACAGCGACGCTTCGCCCGGCAGCAGCATCGGCACCTTGAACTCGGCGCTGAGCGTTGCTTCGGCGAGCGGCTTCGGCGGCTGCAGCGACGACGCCGCGCGCGCGAGCGTCCACATGCCATGCGCGATCGCGCGCGGAAAGCCGAACGCCTTCGCCGACAGCGCGCTGATGTGGATCGGGTTGTAGTCGCCGGACGCGCTCGCGTAGTCGCGGCCCAGTTGCGGCGCGAGCTGCCACCGCGCGATCCGTTGCAGCGCATCGGGGCCGAGCGTCAACGCTTCGAGCGGATGGCCGAGCGCCGGCACCGCGCGCTTCAGGTAGATGCTGTCGCCGTCCCACACCGCCTCGCCGCGCCGATAGATACGCGTATGCACGACGAACGCCTGGCCCTTGTCGTGACGCAGCAGCGCGCCGAATTCGACCTCGATGCGCAGCAGGTCCTTGTAGGCGAGCGGGCGGCGCAGCCGCACGTGATTGGCCAGATGCACGAGACCGAGCGCGGGCCACGGAAACGCGGGGTCGGTCAGCATCAGCAGATGCAGCGGAAACGCGAGCAGGTGCGGGTAGGTCAGCGGCACGCCGTGCTCGGGAATGAAGCCGCACACGCGCGCATAGCGCCACACGGGGCCGGGCTCGAGCACGACGGCGGGGCGCACGAGCCGCAACGGCGGCAGCCGCGTGTCGCGGCCGCGCTTGACGATGCCCGTCAGCGCGCGCCCGTACAGCTTTGCCGGCGCGGGCAGCGTTTCGATGACGACGGTTTTCGGCCGCGCGCCGTCGCCCGGCGCGGGAGCGAGCTGACGGCTGCCGAACGGATCACGCGGTTCGTCCATACCCATGCTCCCGTTCAGGCGCCAATCAGGCTTTGACCGCACACGCGCACGACCTGGCCCGTCACGCCGGCCGAGCCCGGATGCGCGAGCCACGCGATGGTCTGCGCGACGTCGACGGGCTGGCCGCCCTGGCTCATCGAGTTCATGCGGCGGCCGGCCTCGCGGATCGCGAGCGGAATCTTCGCGGTCATCTGCGTTTCGATGAAGCCGGGCGCGACCGCGTTGATCGTGATGCCGCGCGCGCGCAGTGGCGGCGCCATGCTCTGCACCCGGCCGATCACGCCAGCCTTGGACGTGGCGTAGTTGGTCTGGCCGGCATTGCCCGCGATGCCGCCGATCGACGACACTGCGACGATGCGCCCGCCGTCGCGCAAGATGCCGCCCGCGAGCAGCGCGTCGTCGATGCGTTCCTGCGCGCTCAGGTTGATGTCGATCACGCTTTGCCAGACGGCGTCTGTCATCTTCGCGATGGTCTTGTCCTTCGTGATGCCGGCGTTGTGCACGACGATGTCGACGCCGAGCTCGTCGAGCGCGGCGGCGATCTGCGCGGGCGCTTCGGGCGCGGCGATGTCGAACGCGAGCGGGCTGCCGTTCAGCTGCCGCATCGTCGCATCGAGCGCGTCGCGCGCGGACGGAATGTCGAGGCCGATCACATGCGCGCCCTCGGCCGCGAGCACGCTCGCGATCGCCGCGCCGATGCCGCGTGCCGCGCCCGTGACCAGCGCACGCCGACCGGCGAGCGGGTGGCGCCAGTCGAGCCAGTCGAACGCGGGCGCGTCGTGCGGCGGCGCGCCATGTGCCGCGATCCGCACCACCTGACCGGACACATAGGCCGAGCGCGGCGACAGGAAAAAGCGCAGCGTCGCCTCGATGGCGTTTTCAGCGCCTTCCGCCACGTACACGAGATTCGCGGCGATGCCGCGCCGCGCTTCCTTACCGAGCGAGCGCACGAGCCCTTCGAGCGCGCGCTGGGCAGTCCACTGACGCGGGCTCGCGCAGGCCTCGGGCGGCCGGCCCAGCACGACGATGCGTCCACACTTGCCGAGCGAGCGCAGCGTGTCGTGGAAAAAGCCGTGCAGCGGTTCGAGCAGGCTGCTGTCGTCGATACCGCTCGCGTCGAACATCAACGCGGCAAGCTTGCCCGGCGCACCGGCTTCGGCCGGCTCGAAGCGGCCGGTCATCAGGCCGTGGCGATGGGCGAGCGGCACCCACAGCCCGGCGCTTTCGTGCGCGACGCTCGTCATGCCGAGGGTGGCGATCAGACTCGCGAGCGCGTCGAACAGGCGCGGCTCGCGGCCCGCGCCGATCGCGATCAGTCCGTCGAACTCGGGCCGGTCCGCGCGATAGCGCCGCAGCACCTCGGGCTTCGGCAGCCCGAGCGAGCGCGCGAGACGGCCGCCGAACGGCGAGTTGACGAACTTCAGGTAGGAGTCGTTCATGTTATCGGTTGCTCCGCTGGACGCGCCGCAGGCAGCCCCGTGATTTTCAGGGGCGCCGGACGTGTGTCAGTGTGCCTTGAGTTGCGTGACTCCGGTACGGTTTGCCGCGCTGGGTCGGTAGTTTTTTCTGCGTGAGCGCGCGCATCAGGCCAGCAGTTCCAGCGCCTTTTCGAGCGCCTGCTTGCGCTGTTGCAAGCTCGCGAGCAGGTCGAAGTCGGCCGGGAAATCGTCGACCTTGACGACCTGCGCGCCGTAGCGCGCGTAGTCGTCGAGCACGCGCCGCTCGTCCGCGTCGACGAGGCCCTGGCGTTGCGCCGCATCGGTCCATGCGGCGAACTGCGGCAGGCTTTGCGGCAGCGGTTCGAGCAGACCCTGCTTCACCGCCTCGTGCAGCTTCTGCTCGATTTGCGTGAACTGCGGATTGAGCGCGAACGCGAGCTCGCCATAGCCGAGCGCATCGACGTCGGGGTGCGGCACGTACGAGTCGGCGACGAGTCGCTCGCGCGCGGCGCCGGGCGTTTGCATCAGTTCGGCGATCTCGCTGCCGAGCCGGTCCGACGGCTCGCGATGCGGCAGGCCGAACGGGAATGCGAGCACACGCACGAGCGTCGCGGCGACCCGGTTCGGGTAGTTCGCGAGCACGCCGTCGAGCGCGTGCTGCGCCTTGTACAGCGCATCCTCGACGCCCCACCGCACGAGCGGCAGGTCGTCGTGCTGTCGGCCCTCGTCCTCGAAACGCTTCAGCGTCGCCGAGATCAGGAACAGTTGCGACAGCACGTCCCCGAGGCGTCCCGAGATGCGTTCGCGACGCTTCAGATCGCCGCCGAGCACCAACATCGACACGTCGGCGAGCAACGCGAACACGGCCGACAGACGCGTCGCCGCGCGATAGTACGCATGGAGCGGCGCATACGCGCGGCGCGGCTTCGCGATCAGCGCGCCGCCGCTCAGCCCATACACGGCACTGCGCACCACGTTCGACACCGTGAAATTCAGGTGGCCGAAGAACGCCGCGTCGAACTCGCGCAAGGCTTTCGCGCGATCGGGCTCGCGCGTCGCCGTCATTTCCTTCAACACGTACGGATGGCAGCGAATCGCGCCCTGGCCGAAGATGATCAGACAGCGCGTCAGAATGTTCGCGCCTTCGACGGTGATCGAGATCGGCATTTGCTGATACGCGCGCGCCAGAAAGTTCGACGGCCCCATGCAAATACCCTTGCCGGCGACGACGTCCATGCCGTCGTTGATGACCATGCGCGCGCGCTCGGTGATGTGATATTTGGCGATCGCCGAAATGACGGAGGGCTTTTCGCCGAGGTCGACCGCCTGCGCGGACAGGCGGCGCGCGGCGTCCATCACGTACAGGTTGCCGCCCATGCGGCCGAGCGCTTCCTGCACGCCCTCGAACTTGCCGACGGCGGTGCGGAACTGGCGCCGAATCGCGGCATATGCGCCGGTGCCGCGCACGGCGATCTTCGCCATCCCGACGTTCGACGACGGCAGCGAGATCGCGCGGCCCGCCGCCAGACACTCCATCAGCATGCGCCAGCCGTTGCCGACCTGGGCGCGTCCGCCGATCACCCAGTCGAGCGGAACGAACACGTCCTTGCCCGAGTTCGGGCCGTTCTGGAACACCGCGTTCAACGGCCAGTGACGGCGGCCGATGTCGACGCCAGGGTGGTCGGTCGGAATCAGCGCGCAGGTGATGCCGGGTTCGTCGTTCGCGCCGAGCAGATGGTCGGGGTCGAGCGCGCGGAACGCGAGGCCGAGTACGGTCGCGATCGGCCCGAGCGTGATGTAGCGCTTGTCCCACGTGACGCGAAAGCCGAGCGTCTCGCGGCCTTCGTGCAGGCCCTGGCAGACGACGCCGACATCGGGAATCGCGGCGGCGTCGGACCCGGCATACGGGCTCGTCAGCGCGAAGCAGGGGATTTCCTCGCCGCGCGCGAGACGCGGCAGATAGTAGTTCTTTTGCGCGTCGGTGCCGTAGTGCATCAGCAACTCGGCCGGGCCGAGCGAGTTCGGCACCATCACCGACACGGCCGCGGCCGAGCAGCGCGTCGCGAGCTTCATGATCACCTGCGAATGCGCGTACGCGGAGAACTGCTTGCCGCCGTACTGCTTCGGAATGATCATGCCGAGAAAGCCGTGCTGCTTGATGAACTGCCACGTTGGCGGCGACAGGTCCTGCCAGACCATCGTGGTTTCCCAGTCGTTCGCGAGGTCGCACAGCTGCTCGCATTCGATGTCGAGGAACGTCTGCTCTTCGGCGCTGAGCATGGCCGGGCCATAGCCGAGCAGCGTGTCCCAGTGCGGGCGGCCCGAGAACAGCTCGGCGTCCCACCAGACCGTGCCCGCCTCGATCGCGTCGCGCTCGGTCGGCGACATCTGCGGCAGGATCTTGCGGAACGTGTCGAGCACCGGTTTCGCGAGCCATGCGCGGCGCAGCGGTTTGATCGTCAGCACGAGGGCGGGGAGTACGAACACGATCGCGAGCAGTGTCGTCAGCAGCGGGCCGGCCGCGCCGCTCACGAGCGCGGCCGCGACCCAGACGATCAGCGCCGCGAGCCACCATGAGGCGCGGGCCTGAACGTAGACGAGAGCGGATGCGGCGATGACGAGCGCCAGGATGAACCACGGCATGACGTTTCCTCCTCTGTGGTGACGCAATCGCCGGGCCAGCTGCGAGTCGCGCACTTGCGTCGGGCGTTACCGTGTCTTACCGATTCGACTGACGGGCACGGCGCAGCTGCGCAACGTAGATGTACTGCTTGTACTGCTCGGGTAAGCGAGCTCGATCGGGTTCCATGTACGACGTGTGGTGGTTACGTCGAGTGATGACGCCGTGAGACGTCGTCAGGCGGTGCCGTGCAGCCCATGCTGATAGCTTGCCGGCGCCGCTTCCATAGTGCCGCCGCGGCTGTTGCTGTCGAACGTGTCGCGTGCCACTGCGCACGCGGCCGCCTCGCCGCTGGTATGTTCTTGCGCACTGGCGAACGTGCCGTCCACGCCGCCGTCGGTCGCATCGCCGAGCACGGCGCCGAACGCGGCCAGTTGCGTGCCGTCCGGCAGCGGCGCCTTCAGCGCGGAGACCATCAGCGACGCCAGGCGCGCGATGGGCTGCAGATCGTTCATCGACTTACCTTGCGAGAACTCGGCAATCAGGCTGTCGGTATCGGTGCCGGCGAGCACCCCCGACAGCGCGCCGATCGCGAAATGCAAGCGCCAGCCGAGCTCCTCGCGCGGCAGATGCGGCAGCGCGCGCTGGAACGCGTCGAAGAAGCGCATCGCCACCGCTTCGTAATGCGCGTTCAGAAAGTCGCGGATGAACGACGAGGGATCGGTGTAGGCGCGCCCGAGCAGGCGCAGAAACGCTTTGCCGCCGACACGCGGATCGCGCGACAGACGCAGCGCCGGAATGAACATCGCGCCGAGCACGTGCTCGCAGGTCAGGCGCGCGCCGAGCATGACGTCGAAACGGTCGAGCAGCTTCAGGCGCTCCCGGTTCAACTGATCGAGCCGGCGCGACAGCATCGAGTGAATCAGCGATTCCTTGCTGCCGAAGTGATAGTTGACCGCCGCGAGATTGACTTCGGCGCGCGAAGTGATCTGGCGCAGCGACATCGCCTCATAGCCGGATTCGATGAACAGCGTCTCCGCGGCGTCGAGAATGCGTGACTTCGTATCGCCGGCCTGCCGGCCGGGTGTGCGAACTGCCATGTTGCCGTCTCCCAGTTGCCGGGGCTGCCGGCTCGCAAACACGCGATTCAAATCGATATTTGAAACGACCGTTTTTTTAGGATAAGAAAGGATGGTCGGTGCGATCAAGGGACGGGCTCGACGAACTCCTCTAGAAGACCTGTCGGGGAGCCATGCTGGCGAAGCGCGGCGCGTCATGCCGCGCGGAAAATAAAAAGACCGTTCCGAACGAATCGGAACGGCCTCGTGTCGTGTTGCGATGTAATCTGGCCTTGCGCTCGACGACCGGGTTGACCCGGCTCCCACGCGTTGACGCACATTGGCTAGCCGTCTGGTTCGAAAGCCTCAAGCTCTTAAACTCGTCCTCCGACCGCGCTACCCGTCGAGCCCGCGCCGACGACTTCACGCGCGGACTGCGTCATGTCGATGCCGCGGCGCTCGCGACTGAACGGAATCAGCGCGCAGATCAGGATCGCGACGATGCCGACCACGATCGCCAGCACGAGCGCGTAGTTGTTGCCGTGCACTTCGGCGATTTTCGCTTGCAGCGGACCGTTGACCGACGCGATCAGATTGCCGAGCTGATACACGAGGCCGGGGAAGGTCGCGCGGATTTCATCGGGCGAGATTTCGTTCAGGTGCACCGGAATCACGCCCCAGGCGCCTTGCACCGAGATCTGCATCAGGAACGCGCCGAGCGCGAGCAGCATCGGCGTGGTCGAGAAGGCCCACAGCGGCAGCACCGGCAGCGCGATCAACGCGGCGATGAAAATCGCGCGCTTGCGACCGATCTTCTCCGACGCCCAGCCGAAGAACAGACCCCCGCAGATCGCGCCGATGTTCAGCGTGATCGTGATCCACGACACCGTGTGCGCGTCGAACTGGCGCTGTACGCGCAGGAAGGTCGGATACAGATCCTGCGAGCCGTGCGAGAAGAAGTTGAAGGCGGTCATCAGGATGATCGCGTACATCGACAGACCGACGTTCAGCTTGAGCGTCGCGACGAGGCCAGGACGGACCTTCTTCTCGAGCGTCTTGAACGCGGGCGACTCCGGCACGTGCGCGCGAATGTACAGCACGAGCAGCGCGGGCAGCACGCCGACGAAGAACATGCCGCGCCAGCCGATGTATTGATAGAACAGGCCGAACACGATCGACGCGAGCAGGTAGCCACTCGGATAACCGGCTTGCAGAAGACCCGACACGATACCGCGCGACTTCGTCGGCACGGTTTCCATGGTCAGCGCGCCGCCGACACCCCATTCGCCGCCCATCGCGATACCGAACAGCGCGCGCAGCACGAGCAGCGTCATCAGGTTCGGCGACAGACCGGACAGCAGTTCGAGCAGGGGAGAAGCACGCGATGTTGATCATCAGTGTCGGACGGCGGCCGTATTTGTCGGCGAGCCAGCCGAAAATCAATGCGCCGAGCGGGCGCATCATCAAGGTCAGCATGATCGCGACTGTGACCGAAGGAATGTCCGTATTGAATTCCTGCGCGATATCTTTCAATACGAACACCATCAGAAAGAAATCGAATGCGTCGAGGGTCCAGCCTAGATAGGCGGCGATCGTGACGTTTCTCTGTTCCCGAGTCCAGCTCATTGATTGTTCTCCTCAGTCTCCACAAAACCGCGTTTTGATCGCGGACGGCACCGTAGCCCTTGCGCCTTATGGCAAGCGCTTCCCGGCGAGTGTACGCCGAGCATTAAACGTCTGCATGGTTGAAGCCGGTTTTCTCCGTGTTAATCCGGAGAGCAATATTCGTGCTGAATTCGTAGTGCATGTTCAATGTCGGAAAAATGTAATTGCCGGTTCGATCCATGTTTGTATTTTGTAATGTTTATCGGGATTTCCCAGCGCCCATTTTTTATGAAGTTTATGGCAATGGCGTTTTGACGGGGCGGCCCGTGCCGGTCCGCGCGCCGCATCGAACCTTCATGTACAGTTATTTCGCCAACTGATCGACATATCGCTATGTCCTTGACGCCATCGCCTTCGTTGCTCGACGAGATGCTCGACGCTGTCGCGCGTCGCTATCGCCTGCCGGCGCTTGCGGCCGTCTGCGCGCCGACGCAGCAAGCGAGACCCGCCACCGTGCTCGCGCTCGCGATCGAGCAGGCTCGCGAGGCGAGCGCGCGTGGCGAAGCGCCGGATGCGGCGAACCGGCGCTTCTTCGTCGAGGCGCTCGCGCGCATGATTCGGGAGGCGATGCGCGAGGAAGCCGGCGACCCGGTGTTTCAGGCGATGCTGCTACGGCATCGCAGCACGGTGGTGCGCGAGTACGCGTCGCTGGCCGCGCACGCGAGCGTCGATCGCCGGCTGATCTACGCGGCCGTCAATGCGATCGCACATCCGGCCAAACAGCAGCGGCTGCTACCCGGCCTGCAACGCGACGCGCTGGCGCGTCTGCACGCGCTGGCGTTCGCCGAAGCGTGGCCCGAACTGGCCGAAGCCGTGCAAGCTTGCATCGATACGCCGCAAATCGCGCACGACGCGGCGCTGCAACGCGGCCTCGCGCAATTGCTGGAGAGTGCCGCTTTGCAGCGCTTGCGCCGTCTTTACGCGCTCGCGTCCGACGAGCGCGTGCGTCAGTACCAGACGCTGTGGGATCGCCAGGGGCCGCGCCCGGGAAGCTCGACTGCCGTGGCACGAGGCTTGAGCTCGAAGCAGCGCGGCGCCGCGGTCGAGGCATCGGCCGCCGATGCGCTCGACGCGCTCGCGCGGCGCCTCAATGACGCGCACGGTGCGCTCGCCTCGTACCGTGTCGTGAACTCGATGCGCGTGCCGGCCGCGATACCCGCGAGCCACGAGCGCGCGAAAACCGAATGGGACGTGGTGCTGCTGCGGCAGGCACAGCCCCCGGCCGACGCGGCGGCGTGGGACGTCTGCCTGCTCGTCGAAGCGAAGGCATCGGTCGACGCGGCCACCACCGATCTGCCGCGGCTCGTGCGTGGACTGACGCTGCTTGCGCATGCGGACCCGCACACCGTCTACCCGTTTCGGACGCAGCAGGGGACGGTGGGCTTGAGCGGCGCGTCGCTCGCCGCGCTGACGAGCGACGGGGCCGGTCTTCGCAGGACCGTGCTCTATTGCTGCGACGCACCCGTCGAAGCGGCGCCGCGCGTGCTGGGCCCTGCGAGCCGGATGCAGCTGCTGTCGGCGCACGCCAGCCTCGATTTCGCGGCCGCACTGGCGGACGGGCGCGACACCGATTGCGCGGTGCTGGAACCGGTGTGGCATCAGTTGCTCGAATCGCCGAGATGGCGGACGGCGCTCGACCAGTACGCGACGCTGCGCGAGGTCCGCGAATTGATGGTTCATCCGGACGACTTGCGGGCCGCCGTCGGCATCGCCGACGCAAGACGGTTGAGCGCGGCGCGCTAGGCCTGCCAGGTCTGCGTAGGGCCAACGCGAGCGCTGTGCCGCAGTCGCGGCGCGATTGCATTGGAGGTGGCGCGCGCGTTGCTCGTAGCGATAGATCTTCGAGCAAAAAGGAGTGGTGATGGAAACGCTGTCGAAGCGACTGTCGGACACACAGGTGCAGGTTGCCAGCAAGATCTACGGATTTCGCTCGCCACAGGAGGCGGACCGTTTCGTGCAATGTCTACGCGACGGCGACGCGAGCCGCTGCGTCGCGGACGTTCCGCCCGAGACAGCAACCGATGCCTATCCCCCCGGAACCCGCACCGGGTCGGGCGCCGGCATGACGATCGGGCCGCCGCCGGGCGGGCTCGATAGCGACGAGTAACGCGTTTGCGCCGCGCGCGTGTTGCGACGCCCGCGTCAGCGCACCGGCCCCAGCGACGCCGACAGAGGTGCTGAGCCGCTGCCCAGCGTCCGGTCGATCAGATAGCGGCCCTGTTCGATGCCGGCGCGCAACGCTTCCGCCTCGGTAAGCCATTCCGGCGTCACGGGCTCCACGTTGGCCAGATTGGCGGGTATCTCCAGCGGCCGGCCCTCGCGGGAAATCGACACGTCGGCGATCCAGGCGCCTCGCGAGTTCCGATGCGCGGTCACCGTGATCAGCGCGCCGCGGTGCGCGTCATGCATCGCGTGGTGGGAGCCGGGCTCGGCGCGCGCGGCCGGCATCGCGCGTCCGTCCGCGCTAGCCATATCGGAGCCGGTCTCGCCGATGCTTGCGCCGGCGGTGCGGTCAGTGTGATCGGTTGGGGGGAGCGGGGTCATGCTGTCCTCGGCGAGCGAATGATCTGCCTGATTCGAGCAAGCGCTGTGCCGACAGGGCGAACGCGTGCAGGCATCCGTCCAGAAACGGGCACGCGGCGTGCGATCGCTCAGCGCGGGCCCGGCTCTTGCGCTGCGCTCAACGCTGGCGCCGCTTCGCTCTGTCGGCCGAGAGGCGAAGTCTTTGCTGATGGCGGCCGGCGCAAATGAATCGTAAGGAGGACGGAATGTCGATCCATGCGAAGGTCACGAGGTGGCGCAATGTCGGGCGATTCTGCGTCGAACGTGTAACCGACTATAGCGAACTGCTCGCGCTGGAAGTCGAGGAGACGCGAAAGCGTCTGGTGCGCGAGTTGAGCGCACTCGTGGCGTTGGCAGTAGCGGGCCTGTTCACGCTGTCCTTCATTTGCATCGCGATCATCGCCACCGCGTGGCAGACGCCTTACTTCCTTGCGGTGGTCTGGGGCGTTGCCGCCGCGTGGCTGCTCGTGTGCATCGTGTCCTTGCTCGTCTTGCGGGCGCAGAAACCGGCGCAATCGCTTCACGTGCTCAAGGCCGAGATTCATTCCGATCTCGACGCTCTCAGGGAGTCGCTCAAATGAGTCAGCCACATCACGCAAATGAGCTTGCCCGGGTCACCATTCTGGAACGCATGGAGGCATCGCGAGCCGCATTGGTCGCGGCGAACCAGACTGCCGCGTTGCCGGCGGTGCGGGCAGCCTCGCGCTACTCCGCCGGCAATGTGCTCGCGTCGCTCGCCGAGGCGCCGCATGTTGCGCTGCTTCTCGCGCTGGTGATCGGCGGCATCGTGCTGGGGCCGCGCCGCACGCTGTCGATCGCGGGCCGTTCCGGTCTTGCGGCGTGGATCGCCCGCAATGTGCGGCGGTCGATCGCGCAGTGACGCCCTGAGCGAATGCAGCGATCGGACCAGGCAAAGCAGAATCGCCTCAGCGAACCGTGTGCAACCCTACCAGCCTGCTAGACTGGAAGTTCCCCTGCAAGCCATGGAGGGAGATATGACGACCGTCTACGTCGTGAAGACCGGCGAAAAGTTCCTCTGCACCGCAGAGGACGGCGATATCGGCATGGCACCGGAGATTAAGGAAGCCACGTCCTTTCGCTCGTACGAGGAAGCGAATAAAGTCGCGAACGAGCACGCCGACCCCGGATACGAAATCCTGACCATCGACGTTAAGAAACGCTGACGAGGTGTTAGCTGTTCGCGCCAGGCGCTCAGCGAAACAAGGCAGGCAATTCAACAGGCGCCATGCAATATGGCGCTCGACCGGGTGCGTCCGAAATCGTCGTCATGACGGCTTCGGGCATTCAGGCGGCGGCCGAAACCACTCTGCAAGCGCGCATAGCACGACACTCCACGCCGTCCCCGGCGGGGACGGCATGCTCTGCATCGTCGAGCTGGTCAGACGGGCAGGCTTACGATCCGCCAAAGAACACCGGCTTCATCCCACTCGTGCTGGCCGGATTACCCATCTGCTGCGTACCGCTGGTCGCGGGGCCATAGCCGCTGCTCTGGCCTGCGGCAGTGGCGTTGGTGGTCGGCATGTTGGTAGGAAAGTCGACGGTATTCGCATTGGCCGGATTGAAGCCGGCTTGCTCGAGCTGAGCGATTTCTGCCTGCACTTGCGCGTGCGTCAGCGCCCCGTCCGACTGCGCCAGCGATGCAACTGACACAGCCATGACCGCGACCGCGCAAGCTGTGTGGACTAACGTCTTCATGATGGCCCGCCTCCTTGTTGGTTACTCCGGCTGACTCGCGCTTTGCTTTTCGCGGTTCAACTGATCAAAGGTTAGGTGAGGAACCGTACAGTGGTTGTTTATTTTTCATGGTAGGGGGTTCGCCCATCAGCCGACGCTGGTCGACGCTCGCGCCCGAACGCTCCGATGTCGGCCGCGCATCCGGGACCGTACCTCCGGACACGAGCCGACATCATCGAAGCGTGGGTCAAGCAGCCGTTCGCGGGTCGTCGTCGGACATCCGCATTCCCGCGGGTGCCGTCGTCAAGAAAGCTCAGGTGCGCGTAATCGAAGCCCCACCGTCCGCCAACGAAGCGGTACCCGTCACGAAGGACGAATCGTCGGAATCAAGGTAGAGCGCCGAGCGGGCAATCTCTTCCGGCTTTGCGACCCGCTGAGCGCGTGCAGCCCGGTCACGAACGTCTGCGATTCGGCCGTATCGTTCATACGCGATACATCTGCGTGTCCACCGCGCCCGGGAGGATCGCGTTGACGCGCACGCCTTGGGGGCCGTATTCAGCCGCGAGCGCTTGCGTCAGTCCGATCAGGCCGGCTTTGCTCGCGGCATAGGCGGCGGTCCCCGGGAAGGCGAACGAGTAGCCGACGAACGTCGACGTGAAGATGATCGACCCACCGCCTTGCTTGATCATTTCAGGAATCTGATGCTTGGCGCCGACAAACGCGCTCGTCAGGTTGGTGGCCAGCGTCGCTGACCTACGCGCAGGCCGGCTCGTCCAGGTATTGCCTGAATACCGTTTGCCGGATATCGATGTGCTCGCGCTGTATCCGAGCCGTCGCCACGTGAGCGCAAAAGTTCGTGCGGCAATCGATTTCCTGGTCAACGCGTTCTCGGGCGTGCCACCGTGGGACGAGACGTGAAGGGATGTCTGATGTGTGTCGGCTATCCCGAAACCGGATGCCTGCAATTGGGGAAGAGGCCGCCGGGCACGGCGCGTTCGATAGCACGATTCAACTGGAATTCGGTCTGTCACCGTTCTTTAATGTGTCGTATGGCGTGTCATGCAGGAGACCTGACACACCCGATGAAAACTGCACATTGAATTACCGGCACGGTCGCCCTCCAACGAGCTCATGCGGTGGCAGGTCTGGATCAGCGATGTCCCGGAACAAGAACCGACGGGAGACATTCGTGAGAACATCCGACGCCATCATGGCTGGTCTGATCTGCTGTTCATGTGCAGCCGCGGCCTACGCCGCCGACATCAAGGGAGCCGGCAGCACGTTCGCCGCTCCCCTCTACACCCAATGGGCCGCCGACTACCAGAAGTCGGGTGGCAGCAGGGTGATCTATCAGGGCACGGGTTCGTCCGATGGGCTCAAGCAGGTCATCGCCCGGGAAGTCGACTTTGCGGGCTCGGACGCGCCACTGACCGACGATCAACTGACCCGCAACGGCTTGCGGCAATTTCCAATCGTAATCGGCGGCGTGGTAGCCGTCGTGAACCTTCCGGGGCTCAAAGCCGGCGAGGTGATGTTGACGGGGCCGGTCGTCGCCGACATCTATCTCGGCAAGATTCAGTTCTGGGACGACCCGGCAATCGTGCGGTTGAACCCAAAGATCAAGATGCCTAATTACCCGATTGCCGTGGTGCGTCGCCAGGATGGCTCGGGCACGACGCTGATCTGGACTCACTACCTCGCGCAGGTCAGTCCGGAATGGAAGCGCAGGGTAGGCGAAGGCACTAGCGTGCGATGGCCGCTCGGCATCGGCGGCAAAGGCAACGAGGGCATTGCCACGTACGTCGGCTATCTGCCCGGCGCAATCGGCTATGTCGCATGGGATTTCACGAAACAGAACCGCTTGAAGTACGTTGCCATGACCAATGCGGCGGGTAATGTCGTTCAGCCCAGCGCCGCGACCTTCAGGGCAGCCGCGGCGAGCGCCGACTGGTCGGGCTCTCTCTCGCAATCGCTGACCAACCAGCCGGGCAAGGATGCCTGGCCGGTCATGGGCGCGACTTATGTGTTGCTTCCCGCGACGCCGAACAAGCCGGGCCACGACGAAGCCACCTTGAAGTTTTTCGAATGGGCGTTGAGTCATGGTGGGCCGACGGTCAACGCGCTGGATTACATACCGCTTCCGGAGCCGGTCGTGACGAAGATCCGCGCACAATGGCCCGCCGATACAGGCGAAAAGTCGGTGCACAACGCGTTCGCAGTGCCGTGACCAGCAATCGTGTCTGGCGCGTGTCGATTTCCCCTATGATCATTCGTCGTAGTCACTGGAGGCGCCGTTGCCTCAAGACACTTTCGTCTTCTAAGGGAAAACCCAAATGCGCGTCATGGTCATGATCAAGGCAACCCCCGAATCGGAAGCCGGGCAAATGCCGAGTACCGAACTCCTCACGGCGATGGGGCAGTACAACGAGCAATTGGTCAAGGCCGGCATCATGCAGGGCGGCGACGGGTTGAAGCCGAGTTCGGCCGGCGCTCGCGTGAGGTTCTCAGGGAAGGACCGCACCGTCATTGACGGCCCGTTTGCGGAAACCAAGGAATTGATCGCCGGGTACTGGCTCTGGCAGGTTCAATCGATGGACGAAGCGATTGAATGGGTAAAGCGCTGCCCGAATCCGATGGTCAGTGATTCAGAGATCGAGATTCGCCCGTTCTTTGAGCCTGCGGACTTTGGCGAAGCTTTTACGCCCGAGCTTCAAGACGAGGAAAATCGTCTGCGCAGGCAAATTGACGGGCAGATGCGTTGACGATTTTCACCGCATCAGTCTGCGGGTACGAACGCAATCCAGATCCGACTGTCCGAGACGCTACGCGGGCTTCCGATACGTTGTCCGGAAGCCCGATGCCACGGGTCGATGATTGCCGTCGTCAGTGGGTGTCGCCGGCCAACCGTTCGAAGCCGGTCAGTGCGAAGGTATCTGCTCGATCTTATCGGCGCTCAGGTCGCTCGGGAAGCAATGAGGATGCTCAAAGCCGATCGGAGATCCGCTCGTTGAATAGACGATGTTATCCGTGTTGTTCGGGCCTTGGCCGGCGGGTACAGTGCCGAGCCCCGCGAGCTTGCGCATGCGATAGGCGATCGCATGATCGGCGCAGGCGCTATCGCCGCTCACGCCCAATCCTCCGATGACTTTCCCTGCTGCATAAAGCGCGACGCCGCCGCCGAAGGTAATGACGCCGCCAAGCGTGTGTCCGATGCCGCTGCCCTGTTCGAGGAAGCGCGCGTCAAAAGGATTCGAATTATTCAGGCCGTAAAGGGAGCCGCCCGGCTGGGCGGCCGCATAGAGATTTGCCGTCGATAGGGCGAGTGCGTCGTTGCTGAAACCGTTCGCGGTATAAGCCTTCGCGATTGCAATGGCCCGGCTACCGGGCCAGGCGTCGCCGGTCACGATCACCGAACATAGATGCCCCTGCCGATCGACAAGGGCCGCCCACATCCGGTTAGGCTTGAAGATCCCGCCGTTCGCATCGGGCAGGTTCACGACCGTATTCAACTGCTTTTCCACCAATGCGACCGTACCTTGCGGTAGCGTGCATCGGGCTTGTGGGACATCATCATCGCCAGAGGCACGACTTTCGTGCGAAAAGGACGCAATACAAAACGCTGCGACAGCGACGGTAAGCATCTTACGCATGACGATTCTCCTGACGATCGATTTGACAGCAGGCACGCTGTGGGCGAGAACGCGAACAAACAATAGGACAGCCAATGAAATAAACAACTCATCGCTGTCGAATGTCGGTGGCGAGCTCCCGGCAGCGAACGTACCTCGTTGATCCGGGACTTCGTGTAAATAGTGAAGGCCATTATGCAAGGGCAATTGGCCAAAACAGAGTGCCCGTCAGCCATGCTTGCCTGGCGTTCGACACTGCTACGGACACGAGCGACGATCGGCTCGCCGGAGCGTGGTGCGGCGACGGTTTTGATCGATTGGATGGCGCGGCATATAGTTGGCGCGTGCGCAACACTCTCATTGGAGATCGACGCAATGCCTTATCTACAGCTTGATGTAAACGATCACTACTCTGTCGAGAGCAAAAGACTGCTCGCGGCGAAAATGAGTGAGACCTATGCTCGGATGATGTCGGTGGACGTCAGGCGAATCAGCGTAGGCGAGCGATGAGGGTCCGGGTTCCGCGGCCTGTATTTGCGCATGGCCGTATGACGTCGGCGATATGCGGGAACCACGAGGGCGCCAGGATCGGATCCGCCTCCGTTGCGCCACGACCTGAGCCAAAGTAGGAGGAGGACCATGAGCAGGCTTGCGACATCCCCGGCAGGTAATCGGCGGACGCGACCGTGGTGGATTGTCTTGATTACCACGGTGTTCTGTTTCTTATGCCAGAGCGTCGTCGCGCAAGCGGACGACGGCGCGGCTCGCCTGCACGCGAAATATCAAAGTCTGACGCAGCAACTCGCGCACAACCAGTTTCAGCGACCGCTGTACCTCGAATCGCAGGAGTTGCCGTCGGCGCTCAAGGGCGATATTTACGGGGTGCTCAACTATCCTTTCGCGGTGGTCAGCGGCGCGCTCAACGACCCAACTCAGGGCCCGGCCAACTGGTGCGACGTGCTGATCCTGCATCTGAACACCAAATACTGCCATGCGTCGACCAGCGACAGCGGTACGATCCTCACCGTGAACATCGGCAAGAAAACCGAGGAATCGCTTTCGTCGTCGTACCGCGTGCAATTCAACTTTCGTGCGGTAGCGAGCACCCCTGATTATTTTCGCGTCGAGCTCACTGCCGCCAAGGGTCCGCTGAGCACGAAAGACTACCGTATCGTGCTGGAAGCGATACCGGTGGGCGATAACCGCACCTTTATTCACCTGACCTACGCGTACGGATATGGCACGGCGGGACGGATTGCCATGAAAACCTACCTGGCGACGATCGGCAGCGACAAGGTCGGCTTTTCCGCTACGCCCGATTCGTCGACGAGCGAGCCGCAATACATCGGCGGCGTGCGCGGCCTGGTCGAACGCAATACGATGCGCTACTACCTCGCCATCGATGCCTATCTTGGCGCGCTTTCCAGCCCGCCCAACGCCCGCCTCGACAAACGCCTCGCTGACTGGTTCGATGCGACCGAGCAGTATCCGCGGCAATTGCACGAGGTCAGCCGCGCCGACTATATGCAAATGAAGCACGACGAGTATCAACGTCAGCAGATCGCCCAGTGATCCGCGCAGCGGGCGGGGATCTGATCAATGCAACGCAATATCGTGTTGAAGGTTTTTTTCGGGGGGATGTCGATGCGATGGTGCGTCGATCGTCGTTACCTGGTAAGACAATTGGCCAGGAACCTTGGATCTGCCGTTTTGCGCCAAGTCTGGCCGCCATCGTCATCCGACCTGGGAGCACACTGTGAACCGACTCGACAATCCGATCCTGCGAGTCCTGGAGGGCTACAAAGCCGCGATATTGGCAAAAGACGTGGACGCGTTCGTTGCGCTATACGACCGCGATACGGTGGTCTTCGACATGTGGGGGACATGGTCGTACAACGGCATCGCATCGTGGCGCGCCATGGTGGAGGGCTGGTTCGGTTCGCTGGGTACGGAACGTGTGATAGTCGATTTCAGCGCGGCGCAAACGATCGTCGCCGCGGACCTCGCCGTCGTTCACGCCTTCGCGACATATAAAGCCGTCGACGCCGACGGATTGGAACTGCGCTCGATGGACAATCGCCTGACCATGACGCTGAGGCAGCAGGCCGACGGATGGAAAATTGTCCACCAGCACACCTCCTCTCCGATCGAGGTCGGCACGGCGCAGGTAATCTTCAGGCGCTAGCGGTCTGGCGGTTCGACATCGCGCGTCGGCTCGCGAATAATCACGGCTGCGTGACTTTCCAATTTGCAACGTACCTTCTGTTTAAAAGCAGCCATGAAACCATTGCTTGCCGGCCGATGCCTTTGCGGTGCCGTCCATTACTCGGTAAGAGACGAATTCGTCTATGCGTTGAACTGCCACTGTTCAAACTGCCGGCGCGCGACCGGCTCGGCGTTCAAACCCTTCGCGGGAATCGAGCGCGACAAGCTGCGCATCACTCGGGGCGAAGACAGCCTGTTGATTTTCGGCGATGAACGAGCGGCGCATGATGTGCGCTGCAAAATATGTGGAAGCCTGATGTTCTCGGTGGTTCGTCAGGGGCAATACGTTCACGTCACGCTGGGAACACTCACGGACTCGCCCGCCATGTCTCCCACTGCCCACATTTTCGTGGGTTCAAAGGCACCGTGGTATTCGATCACCGACCCATTGCCGCAACACGACGAATTCGGGTGAGTCTCCTTCCTATCGCAACATCGACTCGAAAGGCGCCGTACCAGTCGCCGCCGCCGTGCGACAGCACGATCAGCGGCAGGTGATGGCCTGCTATCGGCGCGCCGGCCGCGACGGTCCGGGTGACGTCGCCCAAGGCGTGCGGCGTGGCCGGCGCATCGGTGGGATACCAGATTCCGGCCGTGAGCGGCGGCTCGGCGGCTGAGCTCCGGACGGCTCGAGGTCTATGAGACCAAAGTCCAATTGAATATTTCAGGCGCGGGTTCAATAGTAGTGAAACGCCGTATTCTGTCGACGACAAAGCCGGCGCGATCCTCTTCCTAAAATGCCGGAATTGCAGGCAGGCCTTGGTATTGGCGTCAAGAACGTTCCAGTGGGTTTGAGTTTTCGCGATTGCAGGCCTATCACGGTGTCGCCGCCGAACTGCGACGGGACCTGGCGGGAGAACAACTTATGCTGCTCACACCGATTCCCCAACGGACTCCGTCCCGAGAGATGCTCGACGTCCTGATCCGCGCCGGACTCATCGCGGTCCTGGCCGTATTCTGTTTTCGGATCTTCGCGCCGTTTCTTAACCTGATGGCCTGGTCGGTGATTCTTGCGATCACGCTCTATCCGCTGCAGGTCCTGCTTCGCTCCATGCTCGGCGGCAAGGATGGCCTGATCGCCACGCTGATCGTCCTTGTCGCGCTCGTCGTGATTCTGGTGCCAACGTATGCGCTGGGTCTCGCGGTAGCCGATTCGGTCGAGAAATCGATAGCCATTGCCAGGAGCGGTAGCTTCCGGATTCCGCCTCCCGCGGACTCGGTGGCGAGTTGGCCGCTGGTCGGCCAGCGTGTGTACGACTTCTGGCAACAGGCATCGACGGACCTGACCGGTCTTGCGCATAAATTCGCCCCGCAGCTGAAGGAGGCCGGGCTCGCTGTGCTTGCAACGGTGACGGGGCTCGGTGCCGGCCTGGTGATATTTTTCGTCGCGCTGATCGTCGCAGGAATCCTGATGGCCCACGGTGAGAAGGGCTATCACAGCGCGGTGCAGATCGCCTCGCGCATCTCGGGCCCCGAGAACGGCGCTCAGATCGCCGACTTGTGCACGGCGACGATTCGCGCGGTGGCCCAGGGTGTAGTGGGCATCGCGTTTATCCAGATGCTGCTGATCGGCATCGGCTTCGTCGTGAAGGGGATACCCGGCGCGGGGTTGCTCGCGCTGGCCGTGCTGCTGCTCGGCATCATGCAATTGCCGGCCACGCTGATCACCATTCCGGTGATCGCCTTCGTGATCGTCACGGACGGCGTGAACACCGCAAACATCATCTTCTCGGTTTACGTGTTCGTCGCGGGCCTCGCCGACAACGTGCTCAAGCCATTGATGCTGGGCCGTGGCGTCGCGGTGCCGATGCCCGTCGTGCTGATCGGAGCGCTCGGCGGCATGGTGACGGGAGGCGTCATCGGGCTATTCGTTGGGCCCGTGATGCTGGCCGTCGGTTATCAGCTGTTCTGGCGCTGGGTCCGAGACCAGCCTCAACCCAGGCAACCCACGCAACCCACGCAGACCCACGAACAGAAGCAGACCTGAAGCTCGAGGATGGCTCCGTGTCACCGTTGATGCGTCCGTACGGGATCGCAGTGCTGTTCGGGGCGGCGGTTGGCCTGAGCGGATGCATGCGGGTGGGCCCGGACTTCAAGCCGCAGCATGAAGCGTGGAGCGAGCACTGGAGTAGCGAATCGATCACGCGGGTCACGCAACCGGGTGCACAGCCCGATGTGCGCCAGTGGTGGCTGATCTTCGACGATAGGAATCTCGAACGTCTGATCGCCGAAGCCGACGCGAACAACGGCGACCTGAAAATCGCCGGACTGCGCGTGCTCGAGGCGCGCGCACAGCTCGGCATCGCGCTCGCGGGACGCTATCCGCAGGTGCAGCAGGCGAGCGCCGATGTACTGGCTTCGGCGCGCAAGCGCTCGGATGGTTTCAATCCGCGCTCGGGCGCCTTCGTGCAGTACGGCGCGGGCTTCAGCATCGGCTGGGAACTCGATTTCTGGGGGCGTTTCAGCCGCGCGATCGAATCGGCCGACGCCGGATTCTTCGCCGCGCAAGCCAACCGCGACGATGCGCTGGTTCTGTTGCACGCGCAGGTCGCGGATACGTATTTCACGCTGCGGGTCGCGCAGGCGCGGCTACGTATAGCTCGCGAGAACGCCCAGTTGCAAAAACGCAGCTACGACATCGCTCAAAAGCTCTTCAAGGCTGGCGAATCCGACGAACTCGACTTCCAGCAGGCGAAGACGCAGTACCTTGGGACGCTGAGCAGCATCCCCGATCTCGAAAGCCAGATCGTGCTTGCGCGTCATGCGCTGTCGGTGCTGATCGGGCGAGCGCCGGGTCCGCTGCCGGAACTCGACGTGCAGTCGGGCAAGGAAGGCGTGGTGCCGCTGGTGGATCATGCGGTGCTGCAGGACGTACCGGCCGATCTGCTGTTGCGCCGCCCTGACGTTCGCGCGGCCGAGTATCAGATGGCTTCGCAGTCGGCGCTCATCGGCGTGGCAAAAGCGGATCTGTACCCGTCGGTATCGTTGCTCGGCACGCTGACGTGGACCGCCAGTTCGCTCGCGGGCGCACCGAGCACACTGCTCTTTGCCGCGGGCCCGAGCGTGACGTGGAACGTGTTCGATTACGGCAGGATCACGAACAACGTGCGCGTCCAGGACGCACGGCTGCAAGAGTTGACGCTCGCTTATCAGAACACGGTGCGCGAGGCGGCGCGCGAGGCCGACGATGCCGCGACGGCGCTGCTCGCCGCCTTGCAGCGCGACACCATTCTGAATGACGCGCAGGGCGCGGCGCGGCGCTCGCTGACGCTCGCCAATACGATCTATCGGGAAGGGTATTCGGACTTCCAGCGGGTCCTCGATGCGCAGCGCGCGCTGTTCGCGCAGCAGGACGCGTACGTGGTCAATCGCAGCAATGCGCTCGGCAGTGTGATCGCGCTTTACAAGGCGCTCGGAGGCGGCTGGGAAACCGAACAGCCGCTCGTCGACGCGGCGACGCGCGCGCAGATGCGGCAACGCACCGATTGGGGCGACCTGCTCGACCAGACGGCGCCGTCTTCCGGTACGCCGGGGCAAGCCGAAGGGGCGTCACGATGAGCGATACCCACGATACCCGCGAGCCTCGAACCGCCGCCCCGCCGAAGTCGTCGACGCCTGCCGCCGACCCTTCGGGCAGGGCGGTCAAATGGGTCGTCTGTCTGATCGTGCTGAGCCTGATCTGGTATCTGCTCGCCGACCGTTTCACGCCGTATACGCAGCAGGCGCGGATTCAGGCCTATGTCGTGCCCGTCGCCGCCGAGGTGTCGGGACGCGTGACGCGGGTGCTCGTCCATAACAACCAGGATGTCAACGCGGGGGACGTGCTGTTCGAAGTCGATAGCGAGCCCTACCGCATTGCCGCTGACCGCGCGCGCGCCGATCTGGAGTCCACGCGCCGGCAGCTCGGTGCCAGCACGGCCGGTATCGAGTCGGCACTCGCGGCGTTGCGGGCCGCCATCGCGAACGAGGTCAAGGCGCGCCAGGACAGCGACCGTCTCGAGCGGCTCTATCGTGAAGACGAGGGCACCGTCTCCCTGCGACGCCTCGAGGTCGCGCGGGCGACGCATGAACAGGCGCTAAGCCAGGTCGACGGGGCCCGTGCCGAAGTCGAGCGGGCGCGGGAGCAGCAGGGCGGAAGCGAGGCGGAGAATGCGCAGTTGCGCAGCGCCGCTGGCGCGCTGGAGAAGGCCGAACTCGATCTCGCCAACGCGCGGATCAGAGCCCGCTCGAGCGGCGTCGTGACCGATCTGCGCACGGAAGTCGGTCAGTTCGCCGCGGCGGGCAATCCGGTCATGACGCTGATCGCGATCCGCGACGTGTGGATCAGCGCCGACATGACGGAGAACAATCTGGGCCATCTCAAACCCGGCACGCGCGTCGAGATCGCCTTGGACGTGCTGCCCGGCGAAGTGTTCGGCGGGCGGGTTCGCAGTATCGGCTATGGCGTGAGTGTGGGGCAGAGCACGCCGGCGGGCAGCCTGCCCACCGTGCAGAATAGCCGCGACTGGCTGCGTCCCGCGCAGCGTTTCCCGGTAATCGTCGAATTCGACGACAGCGAGCGCGCGCGTCTGCGCGATCTGCGGGTGGGCGGGCAGGCCGAAGTGATGGCCTTTCCGACCCAGGGCAATCCGCTCAATCCGCTGGGACACGCGTTCATCCGGCTGATGAGCTGGCTCTCCTACGTCTATTGAGAAGCCCATGCAACCCGTGACCCAGCGCCTCGGTTATCGCGCGATACGTGTGGCCATCGGAACGGCGATCGCTCTTGCCGTCAGCTTTGGACTCGATTTCCCGATACCCGTCGTCGCGCCGGTATTCACGGTTTTTCTGCTGGCCACGCAGAATCGCCCGCTATCGTTGAAGGCCGGCGTGATTCTTTCGCTGGTGGTGGCGTCGACCACCGGCAGCGGCCTGCTCCTCGTTCCGTTGCTTCGTCACTATGCGTTGGCCGGCATCATGATCGTCGGCCTCATGCTGTTCTTCGCGTTTCGTTACGGGCTGCGTGGCGGCAACAATCTCGTCGCGACTTTTCTGGTCGCGGGACTGACGATGATTTCCGCCGCGGGCACGGCCGACTTCGAACTGGCCCTGACGGTCGTCGGCGCGCTGGCGAAGGGACTTCTGCTTGCCGTGCTGGCGTCGACGCTGGCGCACAGATTGTTTCCTGAAAGCATGGGCGCGCGAGAACAGCCCGCTGCGGCAGCGATGGCGGAAGACGAGGCGGCCTATATCGCGCTGCGTGCCGTGCTCGTCGTCATGCCGGCCTATCTGCTCGCGATGACCGACCCGGCGAACTACATGCCGATCATCATGAAGTCCGTCAGCCTCGGCAGACAAACCTGCACGACCTCGGCCCGCGGCGCCGCACGCGATCTGATCGGCTCGACGCTGCTCGGCGGTCTGCTCGCCATCGCGTTCTGGTTTGCGCTGAGGCTGTTCGTGCATTTGTGGATGTTCTTTCTGTGGATGCTGTTGTTCGGCCTGCTGGTGGGACGCAAGCTGTACGGCCTGCAACCCACGCGTTGTTCGCCGGGCTTCTGGCTGAACAGCCTCGTGACGATGATCATTCTGCTCGGGCAATCGGTGCAGGACAGCGTGGCGGGCAAGGATGTCTACACCGCGTTTGCCGTGCGAATGGGGCTCTTTCTGGCCGTAACGGCCTATGCGTATTTGATGCTTCTGCTTTTCGAGCAGCACCGCCGTGCGGAGTGAGGCGGTGCGGCATGCTGCAAAGCCGATCCGGTGATCGCAACAGGAGCGTGCGATGGGAAATGCGACAGGCGATGGCGCGGTCCGTCCTCGGGCCGGCGAGATCCTGAAGGAAATGGCGATAACCCTGTGGTATCTGAGAGCGATTCTGATCGGTCTGCTTCTACTGTTCGTCCTGCTGACGTTTGGCATGGACTACTGGGGCGCGCCCGTCGAGACAGCGAACCGGACACCGTCGCCGCTGGGTGAAACCGTGTACTTCTGCGCGATCACGGCGCTCACCATCGGGTACGGCGATGTCGTGCCCACTTCGGCGTTCGGCCGGATCGACGCCGCATGCCTCGGGCTGATCGGCGTGGTATTCACCGGCTTGATCGTGGCCGCGGCTGTACGAGGTGTGCAGGAGGCCGCGCATCGGGCGGAAAGGACGGGATAGCGAGGCGCGCAACAGAATGAGACGGACTGGACGGTATTGATGGCGGCAGTCAAGGCTGGACGTATTCAGGTCATTCGTGAATGAGGTTCAAGTCCCAGCCTGACTTTTTCTAAACCACATCGGCTAATTGCCTTCCGGCATTTTCGACGAATGATGGCTGGTAATCAGCCACTTGTGCCCATTCCACGCGTAGGTGAACGTATAGCGCGCCTTGACGACCGAGCCGTCCGCGAACTTGAAGGTGTAGAGCCCCGAGTCGATCGCCGTGTTGCATTCGATCATGATGTCGCGGAAGTCGATCGTGCCGACCGGTTTGTTTTCGAGGAAGTGTTTGAAATAGTCGAGCTTTTCGTCGGCGGTCAAACGCGGCTTGTTCGAGACGGTCGGCAGCAGGATCGAGTTCGGCGCGTAGTTCGCCACGACCTTCCGCGGGTCGCCGGTTTTCAGCGAGTCGTTCCAGCGATCGAACAGTGCGGAAATCTGCTTTTCGGAGGTGGGATGGCACGCTTCGGACCTCGCGAATGCGTTGCCATGGGCCACGACCGCAACCATCGCAAAGACGACGGACGGCCCGTCTACGCTGATTCTCATGATGCCCTCCGCGATTGTTGCCGGTGGATGGTTCCGCCAGTAAATCGAAACTGCACACGGCATATCCGCCACAGCATCGACGTTAGAGGACAAGAACCCGGGTCATTTGCGTCGGTTCAGCTCGCTTCTTCCAGAACCACGACGCTGCGCGCCTCCACGCGCGACTGATCGCTTTCGATAGCGCCCTGTTGCGCCGCTTGCACGATGTCATGCGGACTGTCGCGCGCGGTATCGACGATACGCCGCCAGCGCCGCCCGTCGGGCGCCGGCAACTGGACCGTGCGGGCGCAATCGTCCATGTTGAACACCGCGTGCAGTGCCGGCTCGCCCGGCTCTTCGCCGCCCAGCGTGACGGCGAGAAGCCGCGCGCCTGGATCGTGCCAGCCCGGCTCGTTCAGGCGCTCGCCGTGCCATGCCGCATCCGGCCGAGTCTGCCCCGGCGGGGGCCGGCCGGTCAGGAAATGCCGCCGCCGCAAACTTGCGTGGCGCTTGCGCAGCGCGATCAGTTCGCGCACGAAGCGCGACATGGCCGAGCCGGCTTCAGTGGGTGTCCAGTCGAACCAGCTGAGCGAGTTGTCCTGACAATAGGCGTTGTTGTTGCCGCGCTGGCTGCGCAGCACCTCGTCGCCGGCGAGCGTCATCGGCACACCCAGACTGAGGAACAGGATGGCCATCACGTTGCGCGCCTGGCGATGTCGCAGACCGAGAATCTGGGCGTCGCCGGTCCCTCCCTCGGCCCCACAGTTCCACGACAGGTTGTCGGAGCTGCCGTCGCGATTCTCGTCTCCGTTGGCTTCGTTGTGCTTCGATTCGTAGCTGACGAGATCGATCAGCGTGAAGCCGTCGTGGCACGTCACGAAGTTGACGCTGTTGTTGGGCAGCCTGCCGTCGTCCGCATAGAGGTCCGAGCTGCCCGCGATGCAGGTCGCGACCGCCCCGATGAGCCCCGGGTCGCCGCGCACGAAACGGCGAATCACGTCCCGATAGCGGCCGTTCCACTCGGCCCATGCCATGCCGGGAAAGGCGCCGACCTGATACATGCCGGCGGCGTCCCACGCCTCCGCGATCAATGGCACGCGCGACAGCACACGCGAAGACTCGATCGCCCAGGGCAGCGGTGGATCGAACATCAGCTCGCCGCGCTGGTCGCGCGCGAAGACACTCGCCAGATCGAACCGGAAGCCATCGACGCCGAGTTCTTCCACCCAGTATTCGAGGCAGCGCACGATGAACGTCGTCACCAGTGGATGGTTGCAATTGATCGTGTTGCCGCAGCCGGTGTAGTCCCGGTAGCGGCGTCGGTCGGCCGCGTCGAGGTGGTAGAAGATATCGTTGACGAGTCCCTTGAAGTTGATGACGGGGCCCGTCTCGCCCGCTTCGGCCGTATGGTTGAATACGACGTCGAGCAGCACGGCGATGCCCGCGGCGTGCATGGCGTCGGTCAGCGCGCGAAACTCCTGAGGGGCGCGCGCGGGATCGCGGCAGTAGCGAGGATGCGGGCTGTAATAGCTATGCGTGCTGTAACCCCAGTAGTTGCTCAGGCCGAGGGCCGCCGTGGCGGGCGGAACGTCCTGTTCGTCGAAGGCCATCACCGGCAGCAACTCGACGTGGGTCACGCCAAGCTGCGTCAGGTACGGAATCTTTTCGATCAGGCCGGCGAAGGTACCGGGATGCTGCACGCCGCTCGACGGATCACGTGTAAAGCCGCCGACATGCAGCTCGTAGACGATCGCGTCGTCGAGTCCGCGCGAGATACGCCCAGGGGACGAGGGCAGGGGTTCCGTCACGATCGCGCGGTGGGTTTTGTGCCCGTCGGGATTCGGCTGGTCGACCGCAGGCCGCGTCCACAGCACGTCGCTGACCGCGCGGGCATACGGGTCGAGGAGTTCGCGGTCGGGGTCGAACGCGTGGCCGCTAGAGCGCGTATCGCGCGGACCGTCCGCCCGCCACGTGTAGTAGGTGCCGAACGGCAGCGCTTCGACCATCACGTGCCAGTAGTAGAAGGTGCGGTTGCAAGCGGCGGCGAGCGTGATGATCTGGAACGGCTCGGGGCTGTCAGCCGCGTCGTACAGCAACAGCTCGACGCGCGTCGCGTGACGGCAGAAGATGCAGAAATTGATGCCGCCGGGCACCGCCGACGCGCCCACGGGAAACCGCGACCCGGAGCGAACCGCATGAGCACGCACCGATCCCGTTTCAGGGTCATTGATCAAGGGTGATCCTCATCGGGCGGATCTTCCAGATCTTGTCGCAGTATTCGCCGATGGCGCGGTCGGAAGAGAACTTGCCCGAGCGCGCGGTGTTCAGGATCGACATCCGGGTCCAGCGCCGCGTGTCCTGCCAGGCGGCGCTCACGTCGTCCTGACGCGCCACGTAGGCGGCATAGTCGGCGAGCACGAGAAACGGGTCCGCGTGCGTCAGATTGTCGATCAGCGGGCGGAACATCTCGCGCTCTCCTCGCGAGAAATGACCGTCGGCGATCAGTTGCAGCACTTCGCTCAGTTCCGCGTCGTCCTTCACATAGTCCGCGGGGCGATAACCCGCGCGCTTCACACGTTCCACTTCGTCGGCGGTCAGGCCGAACAGGAAGAAGTTTTCGTCGCCGACCTCTTCGCGGATTTCGACGTTGGCGCCGTCGAGCGTGCCGATCGTCAACGCGCCGTTCATCATGAACTTCATGTTGCCGGTGCCCGATGCTTCCTTGCCGGCCGTCGAAATCTGCTCGGACAGGTCGGCGGCAGGGTAGATGAAGTGCGCGTTCTTCACATTGAAGTCCGGATAGAACACGACTTTCAGCCGCCCGTTCACCACCGGGTCGTTATTCACGACTTCGGCGATGCCGTTGATCAAACGGATGATCAGCTTGGCCGTTGCGTAGCCGGGCGCCGCCTTGCCGCCGAACACGAAACAGCGCGGTGTCAGCGCGAGCTGCGGATCACGCAGCAGGCGCCGGTACAGCGTGACGATCAGCAGCGCGTTCAGATGTTGCCGCTTGTATTCGTGGATGCGCTTGACCTGCACGTCGAACAGCGCGGCAGTGTCGACGCCGATGCCCGTGACGCTCCGGATATGCTCGGCGAGCACGGCCTTGTTCGCCTGCTTCACGCTACGCCAATGCTGCTGAAACGTGGCGTCATCGGCATAGGCTTCGAGCTTGCGCAGTCGCGCGAGATCAGTGACCCAGCCAGCGCCGATGGTCTCGTCGAGCAGCCGCGCGAGCGCCGGATTGCAAAGCAGCATGAAACGGCGCGGCGTGACGCCGTTCGTGACGTTGTGAAAGCGCTCGGGCCACAATTCGGCGAAGTCCCGCAGCACGGTCTGCTTGAGCAGCCCGGAATGCAGTTCGGCGACGCCGTTGATCGCGTGGCTGCCGACCGTCGCCAGATGCGCCATGCGCACGAGCTTGTCACCGCGCTCGTCGATCAGCGACATGCGTGCGATGCGCGCGTCGTCGCCTGGATAGCGCTGCCGGACCTCGTCGAGGAAGCGGCGGTTGATCTCGTAGATGATTTCGAGCAGGCGCGGCAGCAGGTTGCGCATCAGCGGCAGCCCCCAGGTTTCGAGCGCTTCGGGCAGCAGGGTGTGATTGGTGTACGCGAGCGCGCGCCGCGTGATGTCCCAGGCCTCGTCCCACGGCACCTGCCTGTCGTCCACCAGCAGACGCATCAGCTCGGCGACGGCGATCGACGGATGCGTGTCGTTCAACTGCACGTTGAACAACTGCGCGAAGTGTCCGACCGGTTCGCCCCTGATTTCGAGCAGGCGCAGCATGTCCTGCAGCGAGCACGACACGAAGAAGTATTGCTGCGCGAGACGCAGGCGCTTGCCGATCTCGGGCTCGTCGTTCGGATACAGCACCTTCGACAGCGTCTCGGAGATGACCTTTTCGTTGACGGCCTCGTAATAGTCGCCGGCGTTGAAGTCCTGCAGGTCGAACGACTCGACCGCCTCGCTCTTCCACAGCCGCAAGGTGTTGCACGTGTTGACGTGATAGCCGGGCATCGGCGTGTCGCAAGCCACGCCCTTGACCTGCCGTGTGGGTATCCAGCGCACGCACAGGTGCCCGCGTGCATCGGTTTCGTCGTGGGTGCTGCCGCCGAACCCCACGTAGTACGCAACCTCCGGGCGCACGATCTCCCATGGATGGCCCTTTTGCAGCCACTTGTCGGTGGTTTCGACCTGCCAGCCGTCGCGAATCTGCTGGTCGAAGATGCCGAACTCGTAGCGGATGCCATAGCCGACGGCCGGTATTTCCAAAGTTGCGAGCGAATCCAGATAGCAGGCCGCGAGGCGGCCAAGTCCGCCATTGCCGAGCCCCGGCTCTTCCTCGAGTTCGAGCAGCATATCGAGGTCGACGCCGAGCGCGCGCAGCGCTTCGCGTGCGTTGGCCTCGATGCCGAGATTGACGAGGTTGTTGCCGAGTTGCGGGCCGATCAGAAACTCGGCGGACAGGTAGCAGGCGACCCGCACATCGCTTCCGGCGTAGGTCTGTACGGAGGTTGCCCAGCGGGCCAGCAGCCGGTCGCGCACGCTATACGCGAGCGCCATGTACCAGTCATGCGGGGAAGCGATCGCCGGATAGCGGCCCCGCAGGCACAGCAGATTGTCGAGCACGCCGCGTTGGAGCGCGGCGGCGCTCAGGCCGGTGCGCGCTGCATCCGCGCTTTGCTGCGAGGTCGTGGTGGGAGCGTCGGCCATGATGCTTTCCTCGGTGCATGCTGCGCGTGACGTTCAGAAGGGCCAGACCCAGTCGACGATCTCGGCGCGGTCCGTGCCATGCGTATGCGCATAGTTCAGGTTGCTGACGATCGCGTTCCTCATGTCTTCCCTGAGATGCGCGGATCTGCCCTGCAAGCGCGGCACGCGGTCGAGCACGTCGATCACCAGATTGAAGCGGTCCACCTGATTGAGAATCGCCAGTTCGAGCGGCGTGTTGATGTTGCCTTTCTCCTTGTAGCCCCGCACGTGCAGATTCTCGTGATTGCGAAAGCGATAGGCGAGCTTGTGGATCAGCCACGGGTAACCGTGGAAATTGAAGATCACCGGCTTGTTGGTCGTAAACAGGCTGTCGAATTCGCGTTCGGTCGAGCCGTGCGGGTGCTCGCTCGCCGGCTGCATCCTGAACAGGTCGACCACGTTGACGAAACGCAGCTTCAGTTCGGGCAGACGCTCGCGCAGGATCGCCGTCGCGGCCAGCGCTTCCTGGGTGGCGACGTCGCCGCACGAGGCCATCACCACGTCCGGTTCGGCGTCCTCGTCGTTGCTCGCGCGCCGCCACACGCCGATGCCTTTGGCGCAGTGCACGACGGCTTCGTCGATGGTGGTGAATTGCAGGTGTTTCTGCTTGTCGGCGACGATCACGTTGATGCAGTCGGTGGTGCGCAGACAGTGGTCGGCGACCACCAGCAGCGTGTTCGCGTCGGGCGGAAGATAGACGCGCGTGACCGAGGGGCTCTTGTTGGTGACGAGATCGATGAAGCCGGGGTCCTGATGCGAAAAGCCGTTGTGATCCTGCCGCCACACGGTCGACGACAGCAGAATGTTTTCCGCCGACACCGACGCGCGCCATGGCACGTGATTGCGGCTGATGTCGAGCCACTTCGCGTGCTGGTTGAACATCGAATCCACCACGTGCGCAAACGCTTCGTAGGTATGGAAGAAGCCGTGGCGGCCCGTCAGCAGATAGCCTTCGAGCCATCCCATCAGCGTATGTTCGGACAGCATCTCCATCACGCGGCCGTCGCGCGCCAGTTCGCCGCCGTCCTCGTCCTCGGGGAGCATCTCGGCCATCCACACCTTCTTGCTGACCTCGTAGATCGACTGCAGACGGTTCGAGGCCGTTTCGTCCGGGCCGAACACGCGGAAGGTGTTCATGTTCGCGCGCATCGTGTCGCGCAGAAATTCGCCGAGTGGCCGCGTGTTCTCCTGCAGCACCTTGCCCGCGTGCTGCACATCCACCGCGTACGCGCGGATGTCGGGCAGCTTCAGTTCGCGGCGCAGCACGCCGCCGTTCGCGTGCGGATTGGCGCTCATGCGCCGCGGGCCTTGGGGCGACAGCGCCTTGAGTTCGGGGATCAGCCGGCCCTCGGCATCGAAAAGTTCGGCGGGCCGGTAGCTGCGCATCCATTCTTCGAGCACTTCGAGATTCGCGGAGTTGTTGCGCACATCGGAAAAAGGCACCTGATGCGAGCGCCACGAGCCTTCGACCTTGTGCCCGTTGATCTGCTTCGGTCCGCTCCAGCCCTTGGGCGTGCGCAGCACGATCATCGGCCAGAGCGGCCGCTCGAGATTGCCGTTCGCGCGTGCCTGCTCATGGATTGCGCGAATTTCGCCGAGCACGGTATCGAGCGTGTGCGCCATCTTCCGATGCATTTCCGCGTGATCCGATCCTTCGACGAAATGCGGGGTGTAGCCGTAGCCGACAAAGAGCGCTTCCAGTTCTCTGCTGCTGATGCGCGACAGGATGGTCGGATTGGCGATCTTGTAGCCGTTCAGATTCAGGATCGGCAGCACGGTGCCGTCGCGGGCCGGGTTGATGAATTTATTCGAATGCCACGCGGTGGCGAGCGGCCCGGTCTCCGCTTCTCCATCGCCGACCACGCAGGCCACGATGAGGTCCGGGTTGTCGAGCACGGCGCCATACGCATGCGACAGGCTGTAGCCAAGCTCGCCGCCTTCATGGATGGACCCGGGCGTCTCCGGCGTCACATGCGAACCGATATGGCCGGGAAACGAGAACTGCTTGAAGAACTTCTGCATGCCCTCGGCATCCGCACTCTTGTCCGGATAGATCTCCGAGTAGGTGCCTTCCAGATAGGTGGGGCCGAGCACGCCCGGTGCGCCGTGTCCGGGACCGGCCATGAAGACGACGTCGAGATCGTCGCGTTTGATCACGCGGTTCAGATGCGCCCAGACGAACGATAACGCCGGGCTCGCGCCCCAGTGTCCGAGCAGGCGATACTTGACGTGTTCGACTTTCAGCGGCTCCCGCAGCAGCGGGTTGTCCAGCAGATAGATCATGCCGACCGAAAGATAATTGCATGCGCGCCACCACGCATCGATCAGCTGAAGTTCGTCGCTGCCGAGCGCGGTCTGCCGCGAAGCGTCCGCCGCGGGATGTTTGCCCATACCGACGTCTCCTGTGCTTGCAGCCGCAACCCGAGGGTGTGGATCGTGTCGGGCGCCGCTGCGCAGGCGCTTCGATGATTGATGGGGTCCGAATCGCGCCTGTTGGCGGACCTCTGCAACCGGGTATTCTTCGCCAGCCGATGAACATCCATAACGCAGAATATGTTACTGCGCGAAGATTGCAAGGATGATCCGACACCGTCTCGCGCGGCCTGCGAAACCGCGTTTTGTATTCAGGCCGCGATCCGATGTTCGTAGAACGGCCGGTCCCGATCATCGAGAATCGCGTACAACGCTGCCAGATCGCGCGGATCGGGATTCAACCACGCGTCGATATGCTCAGGCTTGATCGGAATGATGCAGCGATCATGGCCGGCAGCGGCCACCTCGGGTGGCGGATCATCGGTGATGGCCGCGAAGGACAATAGATCGGGCTCGCCTTTGCCGCTCCAGCGGGACCATAAGCATGCGACCAGCATGTCGTGAGGCGGATTGGGCCGGAACTCGAGCCGGACATTTTCATCTTTCTCGCCGGGCGCCGGTTCGCGGCCTTCCATTCGCGCACGCGAGACGTTCTCATAGAAAGAACTGGCCAGCACGAGTCCATGCGAATAGCCGAATAGCGCTTTCCAGAAACTTTCGAGACTGTCCCGACGAGCGTTGTACGTGCCGGGATAGCGGGTGTCGTACGATGCGGGCTTGCCGGCCAGGCGGCACTGATAGCGCATCGGTTTGACGACGCGCTGGCCGTTCTCCATCACCATCACCGGCGCGTAGTAGCCGGGAAAGATGCGCGAGTCGCTTGCTTTGGGAGCGGTTCGGCCGAGGTCGTCGAGTCGCTCGAGCGTGCGGTCGATCTTGTCTTTGGCGATCCGTTTGCTCTCGGTCGCCGCCCTGGTGACTTTGGTCTGCAAAGAGCGCTCGGCATCGGCGAAGCGGGTGCGCTGTTTGAACAGTTCCTGTTCGAGCTTCACGGTCTGCTGCGATCGGAAGCGCTCGATCAGCGCCCAGACTTCCCGTTGCGCGTCGGACTGCGGTTCCGAGAAGGCGTCTTCCATCGCTTTGGGAATCCTGGCCTGACCGTCCTCTGCGCGTTCGAAGAAAAGACGCGCGAATTCCTCGATGCTCATGTGCGCGCCGAACATGCGGACGTAGCGCCGGTAGTCCGCCAGAATCTGAGCCGAATAGCACATGGATGCCTCCGTTTGCTGTTCCGATGATACGCATTTGCGCGCTCGCGTCAGCAGAAGTCTCTGCTCGTCGTCTGCAACTCGCCCAGCAGATGAGACATGTCGACCAGCCGCTGCGCGACGAGGTGCCGTACTTCTCCCTGACACTGCCATGTGCCGTACACAGCGAGCAGCGCGGCGCCCAACGCTTCTTTGCGCTGTTTTTCGAGCAGACTCGGCCAGATGATCACATTGACGTTGCCCGTCTCGTCTTCGAGCGTGACGAACACGACGCCCTTGGCCGTGCCGGGACGCTGACGCACCGTCACCAGTCCGCAGCCGCGCGCGAGGCGGCCGTCGCGATAGGTCCGCAGCGTCGAGGCCGGCATCAGCCGGTTCGCGAGCAACTGCGGCCGGAGCAGTTCCAGCGGATGGCGGTTGAGCGTCAGGCCGAGCGAACGGTAGTCGGCGACGATGTCGTTCGCTTCGCTCGGTGCGCCCAGTTCGGGCGTTTCGTCCTGAGTCGCCGCGGCCGCGAGCATATCCTTGTCCGGCACCGCGACGACCGACTGCCACAGCGCTTCGCGGCGGTTTCCCGCGAGCGCTGCCAACGCATTCGCATCCGCGAGCGCATGCAGGTCTTTGCGGTCGAGCTGCGCGCGGCGCGCGAGATCGTTGACGCTCGCGAACGGGCGAACCGCGCGCGCGTTCTCGATCCGTTCGGCGGCGCCGTCCTTCATGCCGCGCAGCAGCGAAAGACCGAGACGCACGGCGGGGCGCGTCGCCCCCGCACGGTGTTCGAGCGAGGAGTCCCAACCGCTGATCGTCACATCGACCGGCAACACCGTGACGCCGTGCCGCTGCGCATCCTGAACCAGTTGCGACGGCGAATAGAAGCCCATCGGCTGGCTGTTCAGCATCGCGGCGAGAAAGGCTTCGGGTTCGTGACGCTTGAGCCAGCTGCTCGCATAGACCAGCAGCGCGAAACTGGCCGCGTGACTTTCGGGGAAGCCATATTCGCCGAAGCCCTTGATCTGCTCGAAGATCGCCTCGGCGAAGGCCTGGTCGTAGCCGCGCTCCTGCATGCCGAGCACGATGCGGTCATAGTATTTTTCGAGTCCGCCCTTGCGTTTCCACGCGGCCATCGCGCGTCGCAGCTGGTCGGCTTCGCCGGCGGTGAAGCCGGCCGCGAGAATCGCCACCTGCATCACCTGCTCCTGGAAGATCGGCACGCCGAGTGTGCGGCCCAGCGCGGTCTTCAACGCGTCGCTCGGATAGGTCTCGGGCTCGAAGCCCTGACGGCGCTGCAGATAGGGATGCACGGCGCCGCCCTGAATCGGACCGGGCCGCACGATCGCGACTTCGATGACGAGGTCGTAGAACTTGCGCGGCTGCATGCGCGGCAGCATGCTCATCTGCGCGCGCGATTCGATCTGGAACACGCCGACCGTATCGGCGGCCGAAATCATCGCGTAGGTCGCCTCATCCTCGGCGGGGATGTCCTGCATTTCGAAGCGTTCTCCGCGCTGTTCCGAAACGAGGTCGAGCGTGCGCCGGATCGCCGACAGCATGCCGAGCGCGAGCACGTCGACCTTCAGCAAGCCCAATGATTCGAGGTCGTCCTTGTCCCACTCGATCACCGAGCGGTCGGCCATCGCCGCGTTTTCCACCGGCACGAGCCGGGTGAGCTTGCCGCGGCTGATCACGAAGCCGCCCGAATGCTGCGACAGGTGGCGCGGAAAATTCAGCAGTTGCGAGGCGAGCTTCGCCCAGGCCTGAATCAGGGGCTGGTTCGGATCGAGGCCGGATTCCGCGAAACGCGCGAGCAGATCCCGACTGGTATCGAACCAGTGATGCGACTTCGCGACCGCATCGACGATCTGCGGATCGACGCCGAGTGCCTTGCCCGTTTCCCGCAGCGCACCACGCGGACGATAGGTCGACACCGCCGCCGCGATCGCCGCCCGGTCGCGGCCGTACTTGCGATAGATGTACTGGATCACTTCTTCGCGCCGCTGGTGCTCGAAGTCGACGTCGATATCGGGCGGCTCGCCGCGCTCCTTGCTGATGAAGCGCTCGAACAGCATGTTGCCGCGCGCGGGGTCCACCTCGGTCACGCCGAGGCAATAGCAGACCGCCGAGTTCGCGGCCGACCCGCGCCCCTGACACAGAATGTGCTGGCTGCGCGCGAAGCGGACGATGTCGTAGACGGTCAGGAAATACGGCTCGTACTGCAGGTCCGCGATCAGTTCGAGTTCGTGCTCGATCTGCTGCTGCACGTGATGCGCAATCCCCGCGGGAAAACGCCGCTGCGCGCCGACATAGGTTTCCTGACGAAGATACGAGGCCGGCGTATGGCCGGCCGGCACCAGCTCGTCGGGATACTCGTAGCGCAGCTCGTCGAGCGAAAACGTGCAGCGGCTCATGATGTCGACCGTCGCGGCCAGCGCGTCTTGCGGGTACAGGTTGGCAAGCCGCAACCTCGAGCGTAGATGCTGCTCGGCGTTCGGCGCCAGATCATAGCCGCACTGATGGACCGGTTTGCCGACCCGGATCGCGGTCATCGTGTCTTGCAGCGGCTTGCGCGAGCGCACGTGCATCACGACTTCGCCGAGCGCGACGACGGGCACGTCGCGGCTGCGCGCGACGAATTCGACCGTGCCGCGATGCAGGTCGTCCATCGCGCGTTGATGGAGCACGAGGCCGACCCATGCGCGGCCGGTGAACGTTTCGTCGAGCCATTCGACCTGCGCATCGAGCGCGTCTTCGCTGGCCGGGAAATCCGGCACGAGAATCGCGAGGCAGCCGGGCATGCCGAGCAGGTGGCGATACTCCTTCTCCGGCCGCGACAGATCCTGCGGCGTGAGCCGGTATTCGCCCTTGGGCGCGCGCATGCGCGCCAGCGTGATCAACTCGGACAGATTGCCGTAGCCGTTGCGGTTGCGGGCGAGCAGGATCAGGCCGAACGCCGGCGAACCATCGGCGTTGACGAGCCGGAAATACGAACCGACGATAAACGGCAGCTTCGCTTCTTTCGCCGCGACATGCGCGCGCACGACTCCCGCGAGCGAGCATTCGTCGGTGATCGCGAGCGCGGAGTAGCCGAGTTGCGCGGCACGCTCGGCCAGTTCCTCAGCGTGCGACGCGCCCCGCAGAAACGTGAAGTTGGAAAAGCAGAACAGCTCGGCATACGCCGGCAGCATCGTGAAGGTGGTGTCCATGGCCGCTCATCCGCGCCTATCAGCCGAACAGGCCATGCAGGAACCAGCGTTGCTCTTCTTCCGCGTCGCGGCTGCTCACGCGCTCGCGGTAGATCCAGTAGCAGCTCTGGTCGTCCGCCTGCGCGACGAAGTAGTCGCGCGTGACGAGCTCGCCGTCGAACCAGCCGCTCTCGATGCGCTCGCCCGGCGACACCATGCGCAACGGCGAGCCATAGAACGGGCGGTGCTGGCGCATCAGCAGACGCACGGGCGTGTCGAGCATCCACGTCGGGCGGGGCAGATTCTGCGGCAGCGGGCCGGGCTTGACCGGCTGCGACACCGGCAGCCAGCGGTTCGCGATCTCCGGACGATGATCGGCGCTCGGCGCGGGTTTCAGCACGTTCTCTTCGCCGAGCCGCGCGACCAGCAGTTCGAGCAGCCGCGCGTGATCCTCCTGCGAGCCGCCCGGTTCGGGAAACAGCGTGTCGGA
Source organism: Paraburkholderia sp. 35.1 (assembly GCF_050436525.1). Taxonomy (NCBI): domain Bacteria; kingdom Pseudomonadati; phylum Pseudomonadota; class Betaproteobacteria; order Burkholderiales; family Burkholderiaceae; genus Paraburkholderia; species Paraburkholderia sp. 35.1. The sequence goes on from NZ_JBNDMJ010000003.1 coordinate 3,466,886, forward strand.
CGCGGGCGCGGCCGACTCGACGTTCGACGCGTCGAGCCGCAACGCGATCACGGGCGCGGCGAGCTCGATACGATGCAGCCGCTCCTTGAGCAGGCGCATCAGATGTTCTTCGCGCCAGGTCGGCTCGCCGAGTGCGACGTCGATCGTGGTCGGCTCGATCGCAGCGCGTCCGCGCTCGTGTTCGAGCGACAGGCGAATGCCGGTGAGCGCGAGCTGTTTTGCGCACAGCCATCCGCACAGTTGCACGATCAGGCGCTGCGCGCCGAACACCGCGCCATCCGCGTGTTCGAGCCGGTCCGGCATCTCGATGCGCGCCGAGAACGTGGGCGGCAGTTCGAGCCAGTCGAACAGTTCGGGCGCGGTCCCGAACGCGCGGTCGAGCGAGTCGAGCAGATGTTCGCCGCAGCGGCGCTGCAAGCCGGCGCGGGGCAGGCGGCGCAGATCGGCGATGCGCTCGCAACCGAGGCCCGTGAACCAGTCGGCGAACGGGCGGACTTCGGGCACGGCGAGCATCGGCAGGGCGGACAGGCGCTGGTCGAGCGACGCGAGCTTCAGCACGCGCCGGTTGCCGAACTTCGCGAGCAGCCACGCGCCCTGGCCGGTCGGCGCGGCACTGATGCGCGCGGTGAAGCCGAGCGCGTCGAGGATGGTTTTCGTATCGCGGCACAGCGCGAGCAGGCCGCCGAAGAGCCGCAAACTCGCGCCGATCTCGACGACGACCGTCGCCTCATCGAGCAGCGCGACTTCGGGCGAGAAGCGCATCAGCGCGATACCCACCTCGCGATGGGCTGCCGTTTCACGACCGCTATCGCGCTCATACATCTCGGTCTGCGGCGACAGCGTCAGCACGCCGCCGCGCTTCATGCCCGGACGCACGCCTGCCGAGCGCGCGGCGGGGTCAGCCATGACCACCTTGTCTTTCTCCAGCACCGCGCAGCCATGCGCGGGCTCAGGCGACCACTTCGGTCTGAAGACCTCGAGCGGCAACTTTGGCAGATGAACGGCGAGAAAGACGCGCATGTCGGGAAAGCAGAACGGGAGTGGGTTGAAGGGGAATCGACAGGGGCTCTGCGCGAGCGGGCCCTCGTCGTTTCACGATGTCGATGGTGAGACCTTCGGCCGATGGCCTGAGCGCGAGCCGCAGCAGCGCGGGGGATGCCTCCTGCGCGGTGGCGAGCGGCCGCACCATGATGAAAAGCGTCTCCGACGACTGCGCGGCCAGATGCAGACGGCGCAGCGACGACGCCTGCGCGTACTGCGCCCAGAAGATCAGCGCGCCGCAACTGCCGGCGCGCAGGATCTGCTCGGCGGACCACAGCGCGTCGGCGGTTTTCGGCGCATTGATCCGCAGCACCTGCTGCAGCGACAGGCCGATGTAGTTGAGCCCGAGGCCGTCCGGCGTATGCGGCGGTTGCACGAAGACGAGCGGACGCTCGCCGACGGCGCTGAGCGCCGGCTGCAACAGCCGCAGTTCGCCGACGCCGGCCTGCTGCACGAGCAGATCGACCAGCGCGCCGAGCGGCCAGCCACCGCCGGGCAACTCCGCCGACAGGGCCGGATAACCGGTATCGACGCTGCGGCCGCGGCCAGCGCCAAGCTGGGACGCCCGCCACAAGGACGGGTGAATGGCTTCCGGTGCTGGCAGGGCGGCTGTCATTTGCGAAAATACCTGTATGGATATACAGTATCCTACATGGTTTTATGAGATAGCGAGCAGGCACTTTTGGGGGGCGGGTTCATGGACATGCGAGTGCGCAAGCCAGCCGGGCATCCGATGCCGGAGATCGCGGCGTTCGTGGCCGAACTGAAAGCGGTGTTCGGCGAGCCGGACATCGATGAAGCGATTCGCCGCGGCAAGGCGGGCGAGCCGACCTTTCATGCGCGGGAAAACGGGCGCTCGGCGGGGACGGCGGCGCCGGTTGCGGCGAACGTCTGGCGCGTGGATCGCGCGGTGCGCGACCGCCATTACTGCGAGGGTTGCGACGGCTCGTGCATTGGCAGCGCGAAGTCGTGCCGTCCATAATGGCAGCGGCCCTCAACCCCGGAGAACCCCATGTTGCGCACGTACCTCGGAAGTTGCCATTGCCAATTCGTGAAGTTCGAGGCTCGCATCGATTTCGACGAGGGCACGTCGAAGTGCAATTGCAGCTACTGCAGCAGGCTGCGATTCTGGCACGTGCAGGTTCGCCGGGAAGATTTTCGTCTTCTATCGGATGAAGCCGCGCTGAGCGAATATCAGGGGCACAATGCGGTCGCGCATCACCCGTTCTGCAAACGCTGCGGGGTGCACGTATTCGATCGCATCGATATGCCAAACGGCACAGGGTATCCGTATATCAACGTGAACATCATGTGCCTCGATGAACTCGATCTCGATGCGGCATTGAATGCGCCAGTCACCTATCGCGATGGGCTGCACGACGACTGGGGCAATCCGCCCGCGCAAACACGGCATCTTTGATTGCGCCGGTCAGGGCGCTCTTCGCGGATGGTGGGGAATGTCAGGCTGGTGGGCATCCAGTTGATGGCGTTCGGACGTGAACTGGGCGAACTCGGGCTTGAACCGCGCAGGATCATCGAGCGTGCCGGCATAGAGGGTCACGATGTCCGGCGCATGATGCGGCGTAGCGAATAGCAGGCTGCCGCAATGAGCGCAGAAGTTGCGCGTCGTGGGCATTCCGCTGCCGCCGATCTTCGTATAAGGCCTGACGTCGCCTTTGAACGAAAAGCCGGCGGCTCTCACTACGACGACCGGCAACCCCGCGGAACCTGAAGCGCGCTGACAATCGCGGCAATGGCAGATCAGTTGCGCGAGTGAATCACCGCGAGCTTCGTATTGCACCGCGCCGCACAGGCAGCGCCCCAGCCAGGGTGTCGACATCGATCTTCTCCAGTTCAAATGATCTCGCGGTTTGTTCGGGAGCCTAAGAATAGGTGCGGCGGACCGTAGCTTAGCAGAGCTCGAACGTCGTTCAGCTATCGCATCGAATCAGCGAGCGAAGGGTCCAGGGGCGACGTGTCTTCGCCTGCCGTCGTGGGTGCGCCGCTTTGCGGCGCACCCACGGACCAGCGCTCAAACGCGTGGCGCATAGACGTTGCACCAGCCGTCGGCGGCAACCGATTTGCCGGGGAACATCGGGCACGGTCCTGAAGCCTCGCCCGCTGCGCCAGTGTAGAAACGGCAGTTCGCGCAGGTCTGGCCCGCGTGGTACTTGGGGAACTTCGCGGCGTCGACGCTGCCCGCTTTCGCACGATAGCCGAGCGAGCTGGCCGCGGCGTCGTTTTCATCGACGGCGGGCGGCGCGGCTAACGCGAGCTCGGCGCTGGCGAGCGCGGCACACAGGCCCGCGGCCTGAAGAATGAAGTGTCTGCGGTTGTGAGAGACCATGGTGATGCCCTGAGAAAAGAAATGAGTCGTCCATGCCGCATTCGATTGAAGCGGCGTGGCGTCGTAATGCGGTGCGAAGCAACGTGTTAGTGGCGCGGTCCGGCGTTCAGCGGTGTGGTCGAGGATTGCGCGGCTTGCGCGGTCAGCTTCGCGCTACCGGCGTCGTAGCCATTCGTATAGAGCAGGAAGGCCATCAGATCGGCGTACTCCTCGTCGCTCATCTTGCCGGGATGATCCGCGGGCATGTTGGTCGACATGTACTGGTAAATGCCGCCGATCGTCAGATGCGAGTTCGCCGCTGGCGCGAAGGCCGGTCCGATCAACGACGGCGCGGTGTTGCCTTCGAGCTTCTCGCCGTGGCATTTCGCACACGAATCGGCATACAGATGTTCACCGTGGGTGACCTGATCGTGATCGAACGACGGTGTCTCGGTCGTCGCCGCAACCTTGATGAAGCCGCCGGCGGCAGGCATGCCGCCCACGCGCCATAGGTCCGCACGCGGCGACGCCTGGGTCGGGCCGTCGAGATAGCGCGCGAGATTCGCGTGAGTGCTGGCCGCGGTCGCCGAACCGCTCGCGAGGGTGGTTGGCAGCGCCCAGTTGCGCGTGAGCGCTGCGAGCCGGCCATCGCTGCGCAGACGCGTGAGCGCGTCATCGATGCGCTTTTGCAGCGGCTGCGTGTCGGGCCCCGACGCGAACACCAGATTCCAGTCGGCATAGGGCGACTCGGCGACGGCAACGTCGAAGTGCTGCTGCGGGTGCGCATGCCGATACGCCACCACGGCCGGGTACCAGACGATCGCGCGCTGGGCGCGCCCTTTCGCGAGGGCGTCGACGGTCAGCGCGGAGGTGGTTTCCAGATCGAAGCGCGCGTTCTTCTGCTGGACCGCGATCAGTTGCGACGGGCTCGACCAGGTGGCGGCAATGGTGGTCTTGCCGTCCGGCGCCGCGACGGGGGTGTTGGCCGCATGGGCGCCGCGCAGCGTGACGCTGACGTAACCGGAGTGCAGATAGCTCCCGGAAAAGAGCAGGTGCGAGTCGGAGCCGTCGGCCACGCTCGAACGCGGAAAGCCCGCGATCACGTCGCAGTTGCGCTGCAGCGATGTCGAGAGCTCGCGAGCGGAGATGCCGTCGTCGCCGCCGTCGTCGTCGATGCCGCGCGGCGCGAATGTCGCGGTAATGCCCGCCGCGCTCAACACCGCGCGTGCAACGGACTTGTCCAGCTCGGCCGAAGGGCTGCCGGGCATCGTGCACACGCGGACGCTGGACGACGTCCGCGCGGCCGCCTGGGCGGCAACATGTGCGGCGCCGGCGACGAGCGCGCCGGCGAGAGCAAGGTGAGTGAATCGAATGTTCATGATGGTGCGTTCCTGTAATGGCGGGAACACCGCGCCCGCATGGGCTGCGTGCGGGCGCGGAAAGATGCGGCTGCGAAGGCCGGATGGGCAGAACGATGCGGGTGCGGTGGCTGCGCCTAGCTGCGATCGAGCGCGAACACGTACAGCGTGCCGCCGCGCGGAACGTCCTTCGCGACGTCGGCCATCGGGCCGCCCCAGATCGGATTCGCACCGCCGTAGCCCGCGAGCACGGCCACGTATTCCTTGCCGTCGACTTCGAACACGGAAGGTTGCGCGACGATGCCGCTCGCGAGTTGCGGGCTCTCCCACAGCACCTTGCCCGTCGTCACGTCGAACGCGTACAGATGGCCGTCGAGCGAGCCGCTGAAGGCGAGGCCGCTGGCCGTGGTGGCGACGCCACCGTTCCAGGGCATCCTGGTCCAGTGACCCCACAGCTTCTTGCCCGTATTGACATCGATGGCCTGAAGCTCGCCATAACCCTGGCTGCCCGGTTCAGGCTGGATCTCGAAGCCTTCGCCGAGGTAGGGCAGACCCTCCATGTAGCTGACCGACTTGCCGGACAGGCTCATGCACGCATGCAGCGAGGGCACCACCGCGATGTGCCGCTCGGGATCGTAGGAAGTCGACCACCAGTTCTTGCCGCCGAGAAAGCTCGGACAGGTGTTGATCGTCGTGCCGGCCTTGGGAAACCGGCTGGCGTCCTGAACTGGTTTGCCGTCGGCGGTATAGCCCGTCACCGACAGCGCCTTGACGAACGGCTCCGCGTAGATCAGCTTGCCGGTCTTGCGGTCGATCGCGTGGAAGAAGCCGTTGCGGTCGGCATGGATGATGGCGTCATACTGCTTGCCCTTGTAGTTGATGTTGGCAAGAACCGGCGTGTTGACGCCGTCGTAGTCCCACGTGTCGTTACTCGTGTACTGATAGTGCCACTTCAGGTCGCCGTTCTTCGGATCGAGCGCGAGCAGGGAATCGGAGTACAGATTGTCGCCGGGACGCAGCGCGGCGAGCCACGGTCCCGGATTGCCGACGCCCCAGTACAGCGTCCGCGTGGCGGCGTCGTAGGTGCCGGTCAGCCACGCCGCGCCGCCGCCATGTTCCTGCATGCCGTCGGGCCACGTATCGCCGCCCTTGTCGCCGGCATTCGGGATCGTATAGCGCTTCCAGATGATCGAGCCGTCGTCGGGATCGAGTGCGGCGATATAGCCGCGAATCCCATACTCGCCGCCTGATGTACCGACCACGATCGCGCCGTCGAGCGCGAGCGGCGCGAGCGAGAACGCGTAGCCGAGACCCGGTTCGAACATCTGCTTCTTCCATACGACATTGCCGCTCTGCGCGTCGATCGCGGCTACCTCGCCGCTCAGCATGGCCACGTAGACGTTCTTGCCATACAGCGCGACGCCGCGATTCACTACGTCGCAGCATGCGGTCTTGAACGATTCCGCGCCGAGCTTCGGCTCGTATTTCCAGAGCTTCGTGCCGCTCTTGACATCGAATGCATAGACGTTGTCTTTCGGCGTGCTGACGAAAAGGTAGCCGCCGTTGACGATCGGGGTTGCTTCGAAGCCTTGCTTGAGTTCCGCGGGGAACTGATAGCTCCAGGCCTCCTTGAGCCCGGCGACATTCGATGCATCGATCTGCTTCAGCGGCGAATGTGACTGGCCGCTATAGCTGCGGTAGTAGGTGAGCCAGCCCGGGTCGCTCTGTGCTTGAGCGAGGCGCTCGTAGGTCACGGCGGGGTAGTCCGGGGCGGCGTGCACCGGAGCCACGTTCAGTGCCATCGCGATCGCGATGCTCGCTCCAAGGACAGCCAGCCGGCCTGCGGCGGGCGAACGGTTCTTCATGGTCGTCTCCTGAGTGTTTGTCGATGCAGTGCCGGCAGAGGCGTCGCCCCTGTGTTCCGTGTCGATCCGGTTGCGGTGCCGTTACTGCAAGTCACATGCCATTTTTGTGGGCGAGTCCGAAAGGGCGGCACGCCTGAAACGTGCGGCGGCACATATCGCGCGTAGAGCGCTCCATGTGTTGCATCCCGGTACAACGCCGGGCGATGGAGTGTTGAGAAACAGGACAGTTGCAGCGCCGGCGCGCATCGCTCGGGTCGAGGGCGACGCCAGGATCGCGGGCGAAGCTGTCGCTGAAATGGATGGCCCGGAGCTTGCTTAAGAGTACGGAGAAAAGTCCGGCAAGGTACCAGGCTTTCCAGGAGGGAGACAATGCGCGATGACGTTCACCGGGCCGTGGCTCAGACTGCCATACGGTCCAACGACTTTCCCGTGCCGGCAATTCAGAAAGCGCACGAACGCTCCGAAACGTTTGGTCTGTGCGCGTCGGCGCGGCCGGAATACGAGGTTCTTTCGAACGCGGGTCTCGTGCTCAAACGCGAGCAGAACCGGGTGTTGTGCGCGCATGCGATGCCGGTGATGGAGTCGCTGCACGAGCAGATCGCCGACACGCAAAGCATGATCGTGCTGACCAATGCCGAAGGGCTGATCCTGCATTCGATCGGCGACGACGACTTCCTCGCGCGCGCGGAGAAAGTCGCGCTGCGGCCCGGCGCGAACTGGGCCGAGGACCGCCAGGGCACCAATGCGATCGGTACGGCGCTGGCCGAGCGCTGCGCGATGGTCGTGCACGGCGACCAGCACTACCTGGCGGCAAACCGCTTCCTGACCTGCTCGAGCGTGCCGATTCTCGATCCGTATGGCGACGCGATCGGGGTGCTCGACGTGACGGGCGACTATCGCAGCTACCATCAGCACACGATGGCGCTCGCCAAAATGTCGGTGCAGATGATCGAGAATCATCTCTTTACGACCACCTTTCACGAAACGCTGCAAGTGTCCTTCCATAGTCGTCCGGAGTTTCTGGGCACGCTGATGGAAGGCATCGTGGCGTTCACGAGCGACGGACGCTTTCTGTCGGCCAATCGCAGTGCCCAGTTCCAGCTCGGCATGTCGCTCGCCGGGCTGCGCGCGCATACGCTGTCGTCGCTGTTCCAGACCACGAGCGCGCAACTGATCGATCGCGCGCGTGTGAACCTCGACCCGCACCTGATGCTCAACCTGAGCAGCGGCGCGGTCGTCTGCGCGCGCGTGCAGTTCAGGCGGGCGTCGCTGGCCGAGGGCAGCCGCCCGGTCGCCGTGCACGACGGCGCCCGCTCGGTGGCGCGGGAGGAGCCGCCGCAGGCGGCCGCCGGACTGTCGCGTCTGAGCTATCTCGACACGGGTGACCCGCAGGTCGCCGCGGTCATTGCGAAGGTCAGGAGGGTGATCGGCAAGGACATTCCGATCCTGATCAATGGGGAGACCGGCACGGGCAAGGAACTGCTCGCGCAGGCGATCCACAACGATTCGCCGCGCTGCGCCGGGTCGTTCGTGGCGCTCAACTGTGCTTCGATTCCCGAGACGCTGATCGAATCCGAGCTGTTCGGCTACGAGGAGGGCGCATTCACCGGGGCGCGGCGCAAAGGCGCGATCGGCAAGCTGCTGCAGGCAAACGGCGGCACGCTGTTTCTCGACGAGATCGGCGACATGCCGTACTCGCTGCAAGTGCGGCTGCTGCGCGTGCTGCAGGAACGTGTCATCAACCCGCTCGGCTCGACGAGGAGCATTGCGGTGGACGTCGCGATCATCTGCGCGACGCACCGGGACTTGCGCGAGATGATCGCGCAAAACCGCTTCCGCGAGGATCTCTACTACCGGCTCAATGGCCTCGTGGTGCGTCTGCCGCGGCTGCGCGACCGTACCGACCTCGCGGTCGTGATCCAGAAGATGTTGCTGCGCGAATCGATCGCCAGCGCGAGCGGACGGCCGCTTCACGTCGCACCCGATGTCATGGCGATGTTCGAGCGCTGTCCATGGCCGGGCAACTTCAGGCAGCTTGGCAACCTGCTGCGCACCGCGGCGGCCATGGTCGACGCGGACGGCGAGATCCGGCGCGAGCATTTGCCCGATGACTTCTTCGATGATCTGCGCTGCGGCGTTTCGTCGAGCGGCGCGGCGGATACGCCGGGCTCGGGCAATGCGTTCGCGCGGGAGTGCGCGCGCCTGCAGGACGTGACCGTGTCGGTGATTGCCGCCGCGCTCGCGCGGCATGGCGGCAACGTTTCGGCGGCCGCGCGCGAGCTCGGCGTGTCGCGCAATACGATCTATCGCAAGATGCCCGCGGTCGAGCCGGATCGTGAGGTGGACGACTTCTGAACCCATCGCGCCGCTTTCATCAGCACTTCTGTTTCGCCCACGTGCTGTCACACCGTTGTTGCGTCCCGCAGCAGTGGTGCTCCAAAAATCAACACTGCCCATCTCCCGAACGCGTCGTATGGCGACGCGTTTGTCCCGCTTACGTCAGCGAATTGACGATGTCGGTGCCCATCCCCAGGCGAAGGCTTGTGCGCGAGCCAAACGAGCCTCGCGTGGCGACATCGGCATGTCCTTTGCTTTGAAGGGAACGGCCGCGCATCGAGTGCGGTTCTTCCGTCCCATCGCAAACAAGGAGACATGCCATGCAATGGATCACTCCGTCGTACGCCGAGGTGCGTTTCGGCTTTGAAGTCACGATGTATATCGCCAATCGCTGAGCGGGCTGCGGCATGCCGCCCGCAGTGCCGTAGTGGCGCCGCGGGCGGCGCTCGCCACGCCGGGCACGCCCGAGGCGCAGCAGCGCGCGCTCGATATCCTGCGGTTCAAACTCGATAATTCTCTGGTCGATCCTCGATGCGGTCGAAAAGGCCTGGCCCCTATGAACACGCGTGACGCGGATAGCGGCGTGCCGCTGCGCCCCCGCCTGCGGAGCGTCTTCCGCCTGCAGTGGGAAGCGGCGCAGGACGCCTATGTGCTGCTCTATCCCGAAGGGATGGTGAAGCTCAACACTAGCGCCGGCGCGATCCTCGCTCGTTGCGACGGAGAACACGAGCTCGACGACATCATCGGCGAACTCGAACGGCTTTTCGGCACGTCGGAACTTGCACCGGACGTCTACCGCTTTCTCGATCACGCGCGGCTGCGCGGCTGGCTAGACTGACCTAGCCCACGACCATCCCGGTCCTTCAGTGCGTGTGTGGCGGCTCCTCGTGCCACGCCAGCGTCTCGAATAGCGGCTCGACTGCTTCCTCGTACGCGCTTCGGGCACGGTACCGGGCCCCTCAGCGAAGGTCCATCCGTGCTCGAGCATCAGCCAGTGGACCACCGACATACTGACCATCTCGTTCAAGCCCCTGAGCGCCCGCCCGATCAACGCACGATGTGCCCAAGGGCAAGCCAGGCTGACGTATCGCAATTTCCACAACACATTGGCGCCGGTGAGGACACCGGCGACCATGGATCATGAAGTAAGCGGAGGAAGGCGCGTCGAATGCCGACGCGACCGTCAAAGACGGCGCGCGTGCTTCGCCGATCTGACGCTCATTGCCCGCGGATGATGTTTGCGAGCCGATTGCCGCGCGTCGGCAAACATTTTGCGAACGTTGCACAATACGGCTTGGGGAAACCAGCCGGAATTGGCCAGTCGTTGGCCGCCACGCCCGGCCGCCATCAATCCGCCATTAGCCAGTCAATCATGCCAACAGCAGAGGTTGAGAGTCTGCCCAGTCAACTGCCGGGAATGCTGCCGCGATTATGGGCGTTCTCGCTGCGCCTGTGCGGCAACCAGCACGACGCCGAGGATCTCGTCCAGCGGGCCTGTGTCCGCGGACTCGAACGCGCCCATCAATTGCAGCCAGGCACTTCTCCTCTGAGCTGGATGTTTTCGATCGTTCATTCCACCTGGATCAACGAGCTGAGAGCGCGCAACGTGCGCAACCGCTCGAGCATGGAATGGGACGACGATTTTCTGCAGACCGTTGCTGATCCCGATGCGCGCACGCCGGAAGAGAACCTGCTGAATGGCGAGATCATCGCGGCCGTCAACCGTCTGCCCGAGGCACAACGGATCGTCATGCTGCTCGTGGCCGTCGAGGGCCTGAGTTACGCGGAGGCCGCCGAGGCGCTCGGCGTGCCGATCGGCACGATCATGAGTCGCCTGTCCCGCGCGCGGCAGACCATTGGGGCGCAATTCGGCAATCGTGAAGCCACGGCGGCGCGCTCATCCAGCAGCGAGCGAGAAGTGTGATGACGATCGACGACACCACCCTGTTAGCGTACGTCGACGGAGAATTACCGCCGGACGAACGCGCACATGTCGAGAGCGCGATCGGCAAGTCGGACGACGTGGCATCGCGCCTGTCGATACTGCGGGCCTCGCAATTGCCGTACGCGGAAGCGTTCAGCCAGCAGGCGTTGCCGCCGGTGCCAGAGACATTGCGCCGCAACGTCGACGAACTGATTCGACAGCATCTGGCAGGTGCGTCGGCACAAGGCGCGGTCAATGCCGCCGACGCAATCGATACCGCGACCAGCGGTGAGTCATCGATCCCGTCCGGTGGCAATGTGCATCGGCTGAAGCCGCGCGCATCATTGCCGTGGCTGGCGGCGGCGTTCGTCGCGGGCGTGTTCTCCTGCGGCATCGCGTTCCGTCTGTTGCCGCAACTGACCGGTGGCGGCGCCATCACGACGGCATCGAATGATCCGGGCGTGTCGCCGTGGATCGCTGCGGCGGCCGGCTATCAGCAGCTTTACACACGCGACACCGTCGCCTCGTTGCAACCCGACATGCGCGCGACCGCCGCCACCGCCGCCGATATTCGTCAATACGACAATCTGGCGTTGCAGATTCCCGACCTGCGCAGTCAAGGGCTCTCGTTCAAGCGCGTGCAGCGCCTGAGATTTCGTGGCAAACCGCTCGTGCAGATCGTCTACCTGCCGGAGCATGGCGGCCCCGTCGCGTTATGCGTGCTGAAAGAAGCGAAGGCCGACGCGGCGCCCGCGCGCGATCGCGTCGGCGGCATGGACGTGGTGGCGTGGCGGCGCGGCCAACTCGGTTATGCGCTGATCGGCGAGCACGGCGGCGTCGATCTCGAAGCACTCGGCAAACGCCTTTACGGCGGCGAGGTGTCGACCACCATCGGCCGCACGGACGCGCATGACGATGCCCGGTCGGGCTGATCACCAGCGAGGCCATGGCTTGCTGCTGCGCTGGCTCGCGGTTTTCGCGGCGCCTATGTTACTGCTCGCGCTGTTCGTCTGGTGCGCCGGATGGTTCCCGCCGCGCCTGACTTCGCAGCGGATCGTCGATGCATTCGAAGCGACGACGACGCCGCACCCGGGCTTCCGGCGCAACCACGCGAAGGGCATCTGCATCACCGGACACTTCGACAGCAACGGCAACGGCGCGTCGGTATCGCGCGCAAGCGTGTTCGAACGCGGCAGCTACGCCGTCGTCGGGCGACTGTCGAGGCCCGGCGGCAATCCGCAACAAGACGACGGCGAAGCCCTGGTGCGCAGCTTCGCGTTGCTGATCGCGCTGCCGCACGGCGAGCAATGGCGTCTCGCGATGAATTCGACGCCGATTTTCGCGGTGCGCACGCCGCAGGCGCTATTCGAACAGCTTCAGGCGGAAGCGCTGGATCCGCACACCGGTCAGGCGAACCCCGCAAAAATGCAGGCGTTTCTCGACGGCCATCCTGAGGCCCGCGCGTTTCTCGAATGGGTCCGCTTGCACCCGCCATCGTCCCGCTTCGACAACGCGGCCTATTTCGGTATCAGTTCGTTCCAGACCACCGATGCGCAGGGCGCGAAGCGTTTCGTGCGTTGGGAGGTAGTGCCGGACAGTCCCTGGCGACCTGTCGAAGCACGCGCGCAAAGCGATCCAGATTTTCTGTCGCACGCTCTGATGACGCAACTCGCGAAGGGGCCATTGCGCTGGCATCTGGTGCTGAACGTCGCGATGCCCGGCGATCCGATCGACGACTCGACGCGGCAATGGATCGACTCACCGCAACGCGAGCGGGTCGACGTGGGCACGATCGTCATCGATCGCGCGCAGGCGCAGATCGACGGTCCCTGTCGCGACATCGCGTTCGATCCGACCATCCTGCCCGATGGCATCGCGCCATCCGCCGATCCGTTGCTGGCCGCGCGGTCGTCGACGTATAGCGTATCGTTCAATCGCCGAACTCGGGAGGAGGCCGTTGCCGGATCGAATGGTCATTGAATGTCGTCTCTACCGCGAGGTGTCGGGAGCGACGCCTGAGAAAACGGTTGGCAATAGCAAGTCCTGGCCGGTGATCCACGCTTCATCCGCGCGCTGCGTACGACCTGCGAACAACGCGCAACTACGGTTATCATGGGAATTTGATGACGAACGGGCGGTGCCCGCCCCGCGCGTTGCAGGCGAATGCTGATCGTGCTCAACTTCCTTTAAGCCTATCGTCCTATGAGACCCGACGACAGTAAATTGATCGCGTATGTCGATGGCGAACTTGACCCGTCCGAGGCGGCATCGATCGAAAAGGAACTCGCCGTTTCGCCTGAGTTGCAGGAGAGCGTCGATTTGCTGCGCGCGTCGCAGCTCCCTTATCGCGAGGCGTTTGCAACGCAGAAGCTACCGCCTTTACCGGGCGAATTGCAGCGCCGTATCGAAGCAATGGCGAGCGCCGCACGGCGCGACGAATCGAATCACGCATCCCATCAGCCGATACCCGCAAGAAAGCCGCAGGCGCGGCTGTGGCTTGCCGCGGCATTTGTCGCCGGCGCGTTTTGCGCGGGCCTCGCGATGCGGCTCGGACCTGCATGGCTGGGCGTGCCCGGCAGTGGCGGCGCGATTGTCGCGTCGAACGACGCGACGTCGTGGATCCATGCAGCGGTGGGCTATCAACGGCTCTATACACGCGATACCGTTGCCGACATCACGCCCGACCTCGGCGCGTCGGCGAAGACCGTCACGGCGATCCGGTACGTCGACGGCATTGCATTGCGGGTGCCGGATTTGCGGGAGGCGGGGCTGTCGTTCAAGGCAGTCGCGCGCCTGCGCTTCAACGACAAGCCGCTGATCCAGATCGTCTATCTGCCCGACCACGGCGCGCCGGTTGCGCTGTGTGTGATGAAGGACGCGCGACCGGACCAGGCGATCGCGCAACAGCAGTTGAACGGCATGACCGTCGTATCGTGGCGGCAGAACGATCTTGCCTATGCGCTGATCGGCAAACCGGACTCAACCGATCTGCAGTCGATCGCACAGCGGATCTCGAACAGCAGCGTGGACGCGTTGTTCGCGCTTAACGATGCGCCCGATGCGAAGCCGAGGGATGCGCGTACATGAGCGCGGCGCGATCTGATCGCAGTGCGGGCCATTCCGCGTGACGGCGTCCGGAGTCAAGTTCTGCCGGTTTTTTGCGTGACGGGGTATGACAGGAGAGTCGTAGTGAAACGAAACGATGACCTCGCTGGTCGTTGTTTCGCTCTATTCAGTAAACGGCGACCCGTGAGCCGCGATTCGTAATCGAGGTCATAGCCACAAACGATTGGTCGCAACAGTGGTTTTTGGATAAAGATGCCCTGCGCACGCGTTCGGTCAAAATCGAAATGGAGCGGCGCTGCCTTTGGCCATTCTGCAAGTATCCGCGTTTAAGCCGTTGACGAACTCCATGCAACGGTCCGAGATAAAGAGGTGGCGTCAGATCCGCCAAACCTCTGCTCGGCGAAGAGACCAATCAACCGGTCCAGAGCAATTCTGTCTGGCCTTGTTCCTGATGTGATCGATGTTAGGCCCTGGTTCGACGTGACCCTCAAGCGGCACGTCGAGCCGTCGTTCAAGGGCTCTACTCGAAATTGGCCACTCAACCATGTCCACCACTGTCGTTGAGAGTTTGCCGGACCTTTTACCCGGAATGCTGCCCAGATTGTGGGCTTTCTCGTTGCGCCTGTCCGGCAATCGGCACGACGCCGAAGACCTGCTGCAACGTTCGTGCATACGCGGACTCGAACGGGCGCATCAACTGCAGCCCGGCACGGCACCGCTCAGCTGGATGTTCTCGATCATCCATTCCACGTGGCTCAACGAATTGCGGGCACGCAGCGTACGAGGCCGGGCGAGTGTCGAGTGGGATGACGCATTGCTAGCCGTCTCCGATCCTGCCGCGCGTTCCCCCGAAGATGTGCTGCTGAGCCGTGAGATCATCGCCGCCGTCGGGCGCTTGCCCGAGGCTCAGCGCGTGGTGATGCTGCTCGTCGCGTTCGAAGGATTGAGTTACGCCGAAGCCGCGCACGTGCTCGATGTTCCGATCGGCACGATCATGAGCCGCCTGTCGCGCGCGCGGCAAAGCATTGGCGCGCGCTTCGACAGCGGCGCGGGACCGGCCGCACGTTCGGCTCCACCTCGGGTCGAAGTTGGGCGATGACGATCGACGACGCCGACCTGCTTGCTTATGTCGATCGTACGTTGGCTCACGCGCGCGTGGCCGACATAGAGCGAGCGATGCACGAGTCCGTCGATATTGCGAATCGCGTGATATGGCTGATGGCATCGAAGTTTCCATAACTGAGATCGTTGGCCGGCAAAGCTTGCCCGCATTGCCCGTAGCGCTGCGGTTACGGATCGATCGCCTGATCGCGGCCGCCTGACGATCGATCGGCGGCGCGAGCCGGGAGACTCAGGGTGGCGGGTCGTCGAAGGCACGCAAAAAAGCCTCGCGATCCACCGACGCCGGCAGCGCGTCGGCCAGTCGCGCACGGAAGGTCGCTGCGTCCGCGCCACGCGCGGCCCGCTCGGCGATCACGTGTGCGAACGGTCCGACGTGCGATGCGAGCCGCCGCGCAGCGGCCTCGACGTGCTCGGCATCGAGCGGCACGCACGCCGCGGATGTCGATTCGATGGCCAGCGTGCTGCGCTTCGAGTCATCGCCCGAAGCGATCACGTGCTGCTTGAGCAGCGTATCGAACTCACGACGAGCGGCGTCGTTGGACAAATGGCGCGCAAGCTGAGCCGCCAGTGTTTGCGAGTCGGTCGCGTGCGACGCGGCGCGCCGCACGAGCAGCGAGGCAATGGGGCCGACGTGGCTGGCGAGCCGTTGCTCCAGCTGGGCCAGAAACTCGGGTGGCCAGTCTGGTCTGGCAGCCCCCGCCGGTGGCGCAAGCGTCTGACGGAATGGCTGCGCGCGCACGACGGTATGGTCGGGATCGAGCCGCGCCATGAGCGAGTCGTGCAGCGTCAACAACGCGTTGCGCCAGCTTTGCGCGGACGCGTAGCGGTCGTCCGGCCGTTTGGCGAGCGCCTTCAGCACCATGGCATCGAGTTCGGCGGGCAGGCTTGTGACATGCGTCGATGGGGGCGGCGGCATCTCGTTCATCACCTGATGCATCACGGCGGCTGGCGCGCCGCAAAACGGGCATTGCCCGCTCAGCATCTCGTACAGAACGACGCCGGCGGAAAACAGGTCGCTGCGTGCGTCGATCTCCGCGCCTGCATACTGCTCCGGCGACATGTAGCTTGGCGTGCCGATCATCATGCCGGCCTGCGTCAGGCGTCCTGTATCGAGCTGTGCGATGCCGAAGTCGGTCACCTTGCATTCGCCGCGCGGCGCGATCAGCAGGTTGGCGGGCTTGATGTCGCGATGGATCACGCCGAGTTCGTGCGCATAAGCGAGTGCGTCGAGCAGTTGCGCGAACCACGTGAGCGCATCGAGCAAAGGCATCATGCTGCCATCGCGGGCGTGCTGCGCGAGCCGTTGCGCGAGGTTCTCGCCGCGTACGTATTCGAGCGCGATGAACGCGACGCCTTGCGCCTCGCCATAGTCGAACACGCCGACGATGTGCGGATGCACGAGACGGCCGGCAGCGCGCGCTTCGTTGAGAAAGCGTGCGGTCAGCTCCGCACCGGATGGCTCCGCCGTGCCTTGTCCGTCGTTCAGTGACGGTGTGCGAATCGTTTTTAGTGCTACCTCGCGCTGGATATGCGGATCGGTCGCGAGATAGACCGTGCCCATCGCGCCGCGACCGAGCACCCGTTCGACCCGATAGCGGCCGATCTGTCGCGGAGTCGCGCCGGTTTGGGAAGTCATGGAGTCGTCCACGATGTGTGCGGCACGCTTACTCGTGGCGCTCTTCGATCATCTCGAACGCTGCGACGAGGCTCGTGCGCATCCGTCCGAACGACACCGCGAGCGACGCTATTTCATCGCTGCCGCCGGCCGGCAGTTCGACGTCGCCGAGTTTGCCGAGACTCACTTCGTCCGCGGCGCGCGACAACATCTGCAAACGCCGCGTGACGAGGAAGTGCACCATCGCGTTCAGCACGACGAGCACCACCGCGAATACAGCGGTCAGTGAGACCATCAGGCTGCGCCATACCGCACGGCCGCGCGCGATCGACTCCGACATCGGCACCGACACGAACTCTGCGCCGATCACGTCGTTCATGGTCCAGCCGAAACCATTGGCCGGCCCGTACTTATCGATCATCGTGTGCGGCGCCGCGGACGGCGTGCTGTGACATTGCATGCACGCGGCGTCGGTAATGCGGCTCGGATGGGCGAGAAACAGCAACTGCTCGCCGCCCGGCGTATGACGCTGTCCGGTGGCCTGTTTCAATTCCGGATGGTCGTGCAGATGGGCGATCACTTCGCTTTCCCAGTCGCTTGGCCGGTCGCGCGGGTTGGTCGGATTGAGCATCGCCGACTTGTACGAGAAGTTCGGAAACACGCTCTGCAACGAGTTCAGCATTTCGATCGCCGAGTACGCCGGCACCGACTCGGGCACGAACGAATATTTGATCTGTGTCGCGAGCAGCGGCGTGATGTGTTGCGCCGTGTAGTTCTGCATCGCGCTGGCGGCGTTCAGAAGCACGTCCGCATCGTGACGGGTTTCGTCGAGCGCCTGCTGTTGCAACACACGATCCGCGACGAATCCGATGGCGGTCAGTCCGATCGCGAAGATCGCGATGAACACGAGATTGAACTTGATGGCGAGTGACAGCTTCATGGGCGAACCGGGGCGGATGGGTAAGCGGAACGGTAAGCGGAACGGTAAGCGGAACCGTAGACGGAACCGGTCTGGATTGCGGGGCTCCGTATCACGGCACGCGCTGGCGGCGGAAAGACCAGCGCACGCCAGTCCGGCAAGTCGCGAATGCGCTGCACGACTGCGCGGCGAAACGCGGGATCGGTCAGGCGCGCGCGAAAGCGCGAAGTGAAACGCGTCGATGGATCCCTGCGCGCCGCGAGTTCGCTGTCGAGCCAGTCCGATACGTCGTCGTAAGCGACCGGTCGGATGCTGCCCGGCGGCTCGTTGCGTGGATGGGCCGGCATCGGCAGCACACGCAACGCGTCGCGGAATGTAACGGGCATCGCGGCGACGAAAGCGGGATCAGGGCCTGCTGTCACGGCAATCGTGTCGCTCGCGGCGGGATGCATGGCGAAGCGAGGCGCATCGAGCTTGAGCGGCGCAACATTGCCGTGCGAAGCGCCGATGCCGAGAATGCTGGCCGCGCCGCTCTCACAGAACACTGCGTCGGTGTCCTGGACGTTGGCGTTCCGCTCATTGCCACTCCGATAATTCGTAGCCGTTGCCGCGATGACCAGCACGGCATTGTCCGTGGGCGTGAATCGCGTGCGCGCGGTTTCGATCACAGGCGTGGCGCAATTCGCCGTGTTTGCGTCGCACGCGTGCAGCACCTTCAGCCAGCCGCCGAGCACCGCGATATGCCCGTCGCGCATCAGCATCACGCGAGTGCCATGACCCAGCGCGACGCTATTGCCCGCGTCGTCCTGGATCTGCACGCCTGCGCTCGTCGGCGTTTCGACCATATCGTCAAGCGCAAAGCGCTGCCCGACATCTGCCTGATAACGCCCCGTCTCATGAATGACGGTGACGGGCGCATCGGCCTGCACGAGCGTCCACGCCGCATTGGCATAGGGTGCGAGCAGCAGCAAGGCGAACGGTACAGACCGCTTGAAAAGTCCGAAGATCATTCAGATGAGCCTGGTTGAGCGTTTCAATTGGCGAAGCGCGGTGAAGACGGCGCGTTATATCGCGCGAGTATCAACAGAACAGCCGGCTCGCGGGTTTATTCCAGGGTTTCGATGATCACAAACCCGCCTTCGCGTGTCCCATATGGTGAGCCTGTCTCTGCGTGACGCACGCACGAAAAGATCCAGTCCACGACACAACGGAATATCTGCCCGGCTGGGCTGTTCTGATTTGCGCAGACAGCGGCGAGTGCGATCTGGAACATGAACGCAACAGCTTCGACAGACATGGAATAGATCGCGATGCTGCGCTGTTCTGGGTGCATGGGCGACGCGTCTGCAACGCGGCAAGTCGAGTGCAGGCTCGTGAGACGCATCGCCGGATTCACGAAACCCTACGGATACCAGAGGAAATCAGCGCATGGCAACGAGACAGAGCAGTCAGAAATTCATCGCGCGCAATCGCGCGCCACGCGTACAGATCGAGTACGACGTGGAGCTGTACGGCGCGCAGAAAAAAGTGCAGATCCCGTTCGTGATGGGTGTGATGTCGGATCTGTCAGGCGCCAATGCCGGCGATCTTCCGCCGCTCGAAGCGCGCAAGGCGGTGGAAGTGGACGTCGATAACTTCGACAGCCGCATGCAGTCGATGAGGCCGCGGGTGAACTTCAGCGTGCCCAACACGCTGACGGGCGAAGGCAATCTGGCGGTCGATATCACCTTCGAAGGCATGGACGATTTTTCGCCCGCCGAAGTGGCGCGCAAGGTCGACTCGCTCGCGAAGCTGCTCGAGGCGCGCACGCAGCTCGCCAACCTCGGCACTTATCTCGATGGCAAGTCGGGCGCGGAGAAGCTGATCGCGCAAGCGATCAAGGATCCCGCCTTGCTGCAATCGCTGGGCGCGGCGCCGAAAGCCGCCGACACCGAACCCGCACAGGAGTGAGCGCGATCATGGAAAGCCAGAATCAGATCGAGCAAGGCGTCGAGGACTCATTGAGCGGCGCCGATGATTTCGCCGCGCTGCTCAACAGGGAGTTCAAGCCGAAGAACGAGCGCGCGAAGCAGGAAGTCGAATCGGCCGTGCGTACGCTCGCTGCGCAGGTGCTGCAGGATTCGCACATCGTTTCGGATGACGTGACGCAAACCATCAACGCGTATGTCGCCGAGATCGACCGCAAGCTCAGCGAGCAGTTGAACCAGATCATGCACCACGCGGACTTTCAGAAGCTGGAAGGCGCGTGGCGAGGGCTGCACCATCTCGTTACCAACACCGAAACGGATCCGATGCTGAAGATCCGGGTGCTGAACATATCGAAGAAGGAACTCGCAAAAAATCTCAAGCGCTTCAAGGGCGTTGCATGGGACCAGAGCCCTGTGTTCAAGCGCATCTATGAAGAAGAATATGGTCAACTGGGCGGCGAACCGTATGGCTGCCTCATCGGCGATTACTACTTCGATCACGGTCCGCAGGATGTCGAACTGCTACGCGGCATTTCGCAGGTCGCCGCCGCCGCGCATGCGCCGTTCATCTCGGCGGCGGATTCGACGTTGCTCGGCATGGAAGGCTGGAACGAGCTGGCCAATCCGCGCGATCTGTCGATGATCTTCACGACGCCGGACTACGCGGGCTGGCGTTCGCTTCGCGAAATGGACGACGCGCGCTATCTCGCGCTGACGATGCCGCGCACGCTTGCACGCCTGCCGTACGGCGCGAAGACCGACCCAGTCGACGGGTTCGACTTCGAAGAAGACACCGAAGGCGCGGATTCATCGAAGTACACATGGCAGAACGCTGCGTATGCGATGGCGGTGAACATCAACCGTTCGTTCAAGTACTACGGATGGTGCACGCGGATTCGCGGCGTCGAGTCGGGAGGAGCAGTCGACAGTCTGCCGGTGCATACCTTCCCGAGCGACGACGGTGGCGTCGACATGAAGTGCCCGACCGAGATCGCGATCACCGATCGGCGCTCGGCCGAACTCGACAAGATGGGGTTGATGCCGCTCGTGCATCGCAAGAATTCGGACATCGCGGCATTCATCGGCGCGCAATCGGTCGCGAAGCCGGAAGAGTACGACGATCCGGCCGCCACGGCGAATTCGAATCTGTCGGCACGTTTGCCATACATGTTCGCGTGCTGCCGTTTCGCGCACTACCTCAAATGCATCGTGCGCGACAAGATCGGCTCATTCAGCACGCGCGAGCAGATGGAGAGCTGGCTGTCGAACTGGGTCATGAATTATGTCGATGGCGATCCGGTGAATTCCAGCGAGGAAACCAAGGCCCGCAAGCCGCTCGCTGCCGCGCAAGTCGTCGTCGAGGACGTCGAAGGCAATCCCGGCTACTACACGTCGAAGTTCTTCCTGAAGCCGCACTACCAGCTCGAAGGACTCACCGTATCGCTGCGGCTCGTATCGCGACTGCCTTCCGCGCAGGCGGCCTGAGGCTTCCGCTGCATCTCACCTTGCAGGTAATCGTCCGGAGCGGCAGCGTTCCGGTCCTGATCGTTCGTCGCTACGGCGAGCGCACTCTTTGGCTCACAAATAGAGGTCACTATGGCATTCGACATGCACCTGAAATTCGGCTCCGGAGCGGTCACGATCCAGGGCGCTTCCAATCACTCGAAGCACAAGAACCAGGTTCCGATCATCGCGTGGTCGTGGGGCGCCAGCAATACCGGCAATCTGCACACGGGTGCGGGCTATGCATCGGGCGGCAAGGCCAACATTCAGGACATCACCGTCACGAAGTACATCGACAGTTGCTCGAACGCGTTGCTAAACGCTTGCTGCACGGGCGCGCGCGTCGACAACGCCTATCTGTACGTCACCAACGCAACGGGTCAGCAGACCGACTTCCTGACCATCGAGCTGAGCGAAGGGGTGCTGGTCACGTCGGTATCCACGGGCGGCAGCGGTGGCGACGAACGACTCACCGAGAACATCACGTTGCATTTCGGGAAGTTCAAGTACTCGTTCCAGCCGCAGGACGATGAAGGCAAGGCAAACGGCGGCACCAAGGATTTCACATTCGATATCCAGCAGGTCACCAAGCAGTAAGCAGGCGGCGATACCGGTCTTTTCGCCCGCTTTCTTTGATTGAATGGAGCACATCCAGTGACACTTTCTTCAGTCGATGTCAAACCTGAAAAGCTGCTCGCGGACGGTCACTTGAACGACGCGTTGCAAGCGTTGGCCGCGAAAGTGAAAAACTCGCCGGCGGACGCGACGCTGCGCGTGTTTCTGTTTCAGTTGCTTGCGTTGCGGGGTGACTGGGAGCGTGCCGGAACCCAGTTGACCGTGGCGGGCGAACTGGAGCGACAAAACGCGTTGATGGTCGCCGCCTACCGCGCGGCACTGGTCGGCGAACGCGAACGCGAAGCCGTGCTGGCCGCCCTGCGTAACCCGGCAACGGTCGGCGAGCGGTCGGAATGGGAGCGCTTGCTGTTGCAGTCGCTGCAACAACTGTGCGGCGGACGGATCGCCGAAGCGCTCGCATTGCGCGCGCGAGCCTTCGACGAAGCGGAAACCGTGCGCGGCAGCATCGACGGCGTGCCGTTCAAATGGATCGCCGACGCAGACCCGCGTTTCGGGCCGTGCCTCGAAGTGATCCTGAAGGACAGCTATGCGTGGGTGCCGTTCTCGCGCGTCGCTGCGCTGTCTTTCGATGCGCCCACTGATCTGCGCGACAAGATCTGGGCGACAAGATCTGGGCGCCGGTGCGAATCACCTGGAAGAGCGGTGATGAGACGATCGGCTTCGTGCCTTGCCGCTATTGCGGCAGCGAGCGAGGTGAAGACGTCGCGCTCGCGCTGGCAAAGCGTACGGCGTGGACCGATCTCGGCGACGGCTGTTTCATCGGCGTTGGTCAGCGCATGCTGATCACCGACGTCGACGAATATCCTCTGCTCGACGTGCGCTCGATCACGTTCGAAACAGCTTGAGGGGCGCACGTCATGGCAGAACTGATGCCCCAGGAGCGTTTGCAGCCATCGCTGCTCGATCGTCTCACCGATTTCGATCCTGCGCAGCGCGAGGAGAGCCGGGAGCAGCGCGTCATTACGGCCGCGCGTTTGCGCGAATACGTGACACGCGATATCGCGTGGCTGCTCAACTGCACGCGGCACTGGAGCAGCGACGAGCTGACCGGATTCGCGCAGGTGGGTAATTCCGTATTGAATTTCGGTATCCCCGATCTTGCGGGTGCGGCGTTGTCGGGTATCGATGCCGAGCTGTTGCAGGACCGGATCCGTTCGGCGCTGCTCGACTTCGAACCACGTCTGATCGCCAGCACTGTTCAGGTGCGCGTCGAGGTCGACGAAGCGCGCATGGGCAGTCGTTCGCTGCGTTTCCTGATCGAAGCCGACATGTGGGCGAACCCGATGCCGCTTTCTCTCTATCTTCGCACCGACGTCGATCTCGAGACCGGCGAGTTTCACGTGTCGCAACGCTTCGGCTGATCGTCATGGACCCACGACACTTGCGCTACTACAACCGTGAGCTGCAACACGTCCGCGAGATGGGAGCGGAGTTTGCGAGCGAGTATCCGAAGATTGCCGGCCGTCTCGGGATGGAAGGTCTCGATTGCGCCGACCCGTACGTCGAACGGTTGCTCGAAGGCTTCGCGTTTCTGGCGGCGCGCGTGCAGATGAAGCTTGATGCGCAGTATCCGGTGTTCACGCAGCATCTTCTGGAGATGATCTACCCGCATTACCTGACGCCGATTCCGTCGATGGCGGTCGTGCAGTTGTATCCGGATCAAGCCGAAGACCTTCCTGCCACCGGACACGCGGTCGCGCGGCACACGGTGTTGCGCAGTCTCACCGGCTTCGGCGAGCGCACGGCGTGCGAATACCGCACCGCGCACGACGTGACGCTGTGGCCGCTCGCGATCACCGAGGCGAGATACCTGGACACACCCGCGGCGCTTGCCGCCGCTGACCTCGTGCCGCCGCCGTCGAAAGCCGGGCAGGTCCGCGCGGGTTTGCGCCTGAAGTTCGCAACGCTTTCCGGCGTGGCGGCGAACACGCTCGCGCTCGACAGCCTGCCGGTTTATCTCGCCGGCGCCGACGATCTGCCGCGATGGCTCTACGAGCAGCTGATGGCCAACCGCATCGGCTATACGGTGCGCGCAACCGCGCCGGATGGGCAAACCATCGAGACACAGCATGACGCGTCGGCGCTGCGCGCCAAAGGCTTCGACGAAGAGGACGCGATACTGCCCTACGGTGGCCGTTCGTTCAGCGGTTACCGGCTGTTGCAGGAGTATTTCGCGTGTCCGGAGCGTTTCCTGTTTGCCGAGTTCACGGAGCTGCGCTCGCTGCTCGCACGTTCGCGGGGCAACGAGTTCGAGATCGTGGTGTGGCTCGAGCGCAGCGTGACGCGCCTGCACAACGCGATCGATGCAGGCAACTTCCGCCTGTTCTGCACGCCGGCAATCAATCTGTTCGAGCGCCGCGCGGACCGTATTCATCTGCAGCAGGGCGACACCGAGTATCACGTGCTCGGCGACCACACCCGGCCGATGGATTTCGAAGTGCACAGCGTGCTGGAAGTGCAGGGCTACGGCGATCGCCAGGAGCCGGAGCAAAGCTTCCTGCCGTTCTATGACAGCACCGCTCGCACATGGCACGGCGGGCAGGCGGCCTTCTACACGCTGCGCCGCGAGCCGCGGCTGATCTCGAGCCGCCAGAAGCAACGTGGCGCACGCTCGAGCTACGTCGGCAGCGAAACGTTTATCGCACTCGTGGATGCCAACGACGCGCCCTATGCGACCACGCTGCGCCAGTTAGGACTGCGGCTGCTGTGCACGAATCGCGATTTGCCGCTGCATATGCCGGTGGGCAAGTCGTACACCGATTTCACGCTCGATACCGACGCGCCCGTGGCGTCGATCCGCTGCGTGGCTGGACCGACCCGGCCACGCGCGCCGACCGCGACCGGCGAATCCGCGTGGCGGCTCATCAGCCACCTGCAGTTGAACTATCTGTCACTGCTCGACGAGGAAGGCGAAACGGGCGCGGCGGCGCTGCGCGAAATGCTCGGCCTGTATCACGACGAGTTCGACGCCGCGACGCGACGGCAGATCGAAGGCATCAAGCATGTCGCGGCGAAGCCCATCACGCGTCGCGTGCCGGTGCCCGGGCCGATCACGTATGGCCGCGGGCTCGAGATCACGCTGAGCTGCGACGATGCCGCTTTTGAAGGCAGCGGCGCATTTCTGCTCGCGTCGGTATTGCAACATTTCTTTGCGCGCTATGTCTCGCTGAATTCGTTCGCCGAGACGGTGTTGCGCACGCTCGAACGAAACGAGGTGGCCCGATGGCCCGCGAATCCCGGCAAGCGCCCGATCCTGTAGTGCTCGAAGCCGCGTTGCGCGCGAGCCCGGAAGATTTCGAGTTCTTCGAGGCAATGCGCCGTCTCGAATGCGCGTATCCGGAACGGCCGCGGTTCGGTCATTCGACCAGGCCGGCCGAAGATCCTGTGCGTCTCGCCCATGCCGCGGCACTGGAATTTCCGTCGCGCAGCATCGCGCGCTTCGAGGCGGGAAAGGCCGGCCGGCCGGCGCGGCTGGTTGGGCTGTTTCTCGGTTTGTTCGGACCGAACGGGCCGCTGCCGTTGCACCTCACCGAATACGCCGTCGATCGGGAGCGGAACGCGAAAGACCCGACGTTCGTCGCGTTTGCCGACGTGTTTCATCACCGGATGCTGAGCCTCTTCTATCGCGCGTGGGCCGATGCGCAGCCCACCGTGCAGCTGGACCGTCCGGAACAGGATCGGTTTCGCACCTATGTCGGCGCGCTGATCGGCATCGCCACGCCGCACCTCGACGGACGCGACGCACTGCCCGATCAGTACAAGCGCTTTTTCGCCGGGCGTCTGGTGCCGCAAGCGCGCAATGCCGAAGGACTCAGGCGTTTTCTCGAGCACTTCTTCGGTGTGCCGGTGCGTGTGCTCGAGTTCGTCGCCGGGTGGATGCAATTGCCTCGGGACGCGCGTTTGCATATCGGCAAGAGCATGGCCTCGATGGGCCGCGACGCATTGCTCGGCACGCATGTGCGCGGCGCGCAGCAGCGCTTCCGGCTGCGTGTCGGGCCGCTGACCCGCAACGAGTTCAACCGTTTTTTGCCGGGCGGCGACACGCTCCTGCAACTGGTGGCGGCGGTCAAGTTGTATGTGGGCGAAGAGAAGGGCTGGGACGTGCAGCTCGTGCTGAAGAAAGAAGAAGTGCCGCTGACGCATCTGGGTCAGGCGGCCCGCA
Organism: Paraburkholderia sp. 35.1; assembly: GCF_050436525.1. Classification (NCBI taxonomy): domain Bacteria; kingdom Pseudomonadati; phylum Pseudomonadota; class Betaproteobacteria; order Burkholderiales; family Burkholderiaceae; genus Paraburkholderia; species Paraburkholderia sp. 35.1. The sequence goes on from NZ_JBNDMJ010000003.1 coordinate 3,492,727, forward strand.
TGGGCTTCAACACGTGGATGGGTCGCTATCCGCAGCACAACGATGCCGACCAGGTCGTGTTGAGCCCGGCCGAGTGAAGTCCGGCGTACGCATGTCCGGGCATCTTTCAACTGAACTGGCGACTGCTTCGCGGCCGCCTCTGGTCATACAGGATTGGAATCATGGCTGAAATAAGTCGTGGCGCCTTGTTCGGCAAGCTCAACGCGCTGGCCTATCGGGGTATCGAAAGCGCTACCGTGTTCTGCAGGCTGCGCGGCAACCCGTACGTCGAACTGGCGCACTGGATTCATCAGATCCTGCAGCTGCAGGATTCGGATCTGCATCGCATCGTCAGGCATTTCGGCCTGGATCCGTCGCACCTTGCACGCGACGTCACGGTCGCACTCGAACGTTTGCCGCGCGGCAGTACGAGCATCTCCGATCTGTCGGCCGAGGTGGAAGAAGCGGTCGAGCGCGGCTGGGTATTCGCTACGCTGCTGTTCGGCGAAGCCCAGGTGCGCACCGGCTATCTGATCGTCGGCCTGTTGCGTACGCGACACTTGCGTCACGCATTGCTCGATGTCTCAGGGGAATTCGACAAGCTACGCGCCGAGACGTTGGCCGACGACTTCGCCGGCATCGTCGAAGGCTCGCCGGAAGACGGCCAGCTTGCCACCGATGGATTTCGTGCCGGCGCGGTTGAGTCCGGCGAGAGCAGCGGTGCGATGGCGCCCGCGCAGATGGGCAGGCAACAGGCGTTGCAGCAGTTCACGGTCGATCTGACCGCGCAGGCGCGCGACGGCAAGATCGACCCGGTGGTGGGCCGCGACGCCGAGATTCGCCAATTGGTCGACGTACTGATGCGCCGGCGCCAGAACAACCCCATGCTGGTCGGCGAAGCGGGTGTCGGCAAGACGGCTGTGGTGGAGGGGTTCGCACTGCGCATTGCGCGTGCCGACGTGCCGCCGCCATTGCGCAACGTGCAGGTACGTGCGCTCGATATCGGCCTGTTGCAGGCCGGCGCGAGCATGAAGGGCGAGTTCGAAAACCGCCTGCGTCAGGTGATCGACGAAGTGCAGTCTTCGCGCAAGCCGATCGTCCTGTTCATCGACGAAGCGCATACGCTGGTGGGCGCGGGCGGTACGGCGGGCACCGGCGACGCGGCGAACCTGCTCAAGCCCGCGCTCGCGCGCGGCAATCTGCGCACGATCGGCGCGACCACCTGGGCCGAATACCGCAAGCACATCGAGAAGGATCCGGCGCTGACGCGACGTTTTCAGCCCGTGCAGGTGGACGAACCGAGCGAAGAGAAGACCATCCTGATGATGCGCGGTACCGCGAGCGTGATGGAGCAGCATCATCGTGTGCAGATTCTCGACGAAGCGCTCGAAGCAGCCGTCAAGTTGTCGCATCGCTATATTCCCGCGCGTCAGTTGCCGGACAAGGCCGTGAGCCTGCTCGATACGGCGTGCGCACGTGTCGCGATCAGCCAGCACGCGGTGCCGGCGAAAATCGACGACACACTCAAGCGGATCGAGGCGCTGCAGACCGAGCAGACGATCATCGCGCGCGAGAAAAGCGTCGGCATGGAGGTGGAGGCTCGCGAGTCGCTGGCTTCAGCGACGCTCGAAGCGGAACGGCTGCGGTTGCAGCAGTTCGAAGCCGCGTGGGACAACGAGAAATCGCTGGTCCAGCAGATTCTGGCGTTGCGCGCGCGGCTAGGAGGCGAGGCCGCGCCGGGCGAGAGCGCCGGCAGTGCGCGGGAACCGACCGCGCACGGCGACGCGAAGTCCGACGCATCGACCAACTCGTTCGCGCTGCCGGCGCTCGACGATGACACGAGGGCAGAGGTGCTTGCCGAGTTGAAACAACTGCAGGCGCAGCTCGCCGAGCGGCAGGGCGAAAACCCGCTGATCCTGGCGAATGTCGACTACCAGGCGGTCGCGTCGGTCGTCGCTGACTGGACCGGCATTCCGGTCGGGCGCATGGTTCGTAGCGAACTGCGGACCGTGATGAATCTCGCCGACCTGATGTGCGAGCGCGTCGTCGGTCAGGACCACGCGATGGAGATGATCGCCAGGCGCATCCAGACATCGCGCGCCGGTCTCGACAACCCCAACCGTCCGATCGGCGTGTTCATGCTCGCCGGCACGTCGGGCGTTGGCAAGACCGAGACCGCGCTGGCGCTCGCCGAGGCGCTGTACGGCGGCGAGCACAACCTGATCACGATCAACATGAGCGAGTTTCAGGAAGCGCACACGGTTTCGACGCTGAAGGGCGCGCCGCCAGGCTATGTCGGTTATGGCGAAGGCGGAGTGCTGACCGAGGCCGTGCGGCGTAAGCCGTATTCGGTGGTGCTGCTCGACGAAGTGGAGAAAGCGCATCCCGATGTCCACGAAATCTTCTTTCAGGTGTTCGACAAGGGCGTGATGGATGACGGTGAAGGCCGCTCGATCAATTTCAGGAACACCTTGATCCTGCTGACCACGAACGTCGGCACGGATCTGATCGCCGGCCTGTGCCTGGACCCGGAGCTGATGCCGGATGCGCAGGGCCTCGCCAAAGCGCTGCGCGAACCGTTGCTCGAGGTGTTTCCCCCCGCGCTGCTAGGCCGGCTCGTGCCGATTCCTTACTTCCCGCTCAGTGGCGCGATGCTCGCGAAGATCGTGAGACTGCAACTGGATCGCATCAAGCGGCGTATCGAGGATCGCTATCGCGTGCCGCTCGACTATGACGACGCCGTGGCGCAACTGGTCGTGAGTCGCTGCACGGAGAGCGAATCGGGTGGCCGGATGATCGATGCGATTCTGACCAACACGATGTTGCCTGCGATCAGCCGCGAGTTTCTCGCACGCATGATCGACGGCGTCGCGATCGAGCGGGTTGGCGTGAGCGTCGAGGACGGCGATTTTGCGTATCGCTTCGACGAGTGTGCGCCGCTCATCGCCGCGATTCCCAGCATTCCTGATTAGTGTGACCGGGGCGCCACGCGCTGAGGCGGTCGAAAGAAATTGACCTTTACGAGGAGTTCAAAACGTGAAAGCTATTCCAAAGATAATTCATATTATCTGGATTGGCGGCGATATCCCGCAACGAAACCGCGATTGCATCATAACGTTTCCAAGGTTGAACCCCGATTGGGAGGTGAATCTCTGGATCGACGCCAATCAGTTACTGACAGGCGAACGTCGCCGCCAGATCAGCGTACAACACAATGCCAGCACTACGCCGAACCAATGGGATGAGGTGGCTCAACGTTTGGGTCAGGACGGGGGCGATTCGGCAACGATGAGATATCTGAATCAGTATCTGAACATGCGCGGCGAGGATTTGCGTGGAATGCGGGGCCGGCAGGTCAACTCGATCATAAACTTCTGCGAGCAGAACAGGCTCAAGCTGCGCGAGGTGCAGCATGATTTAAAGATGGGTAAGAACTCTACGATTTACCGACGCGAATTGGTCAATCGCGGAGCCAACTTCGGTTCGGCCAGCGATATTCTGCGAATCGAGATTCTTCTTCAGCATGGCGGTCTCTATGTCGATACCGACGTCAGCTGCGTCAGTCCCTTGGGGGAGATCATCTGCCACCAGTCTTACCCGCGATTCTCCGCCGTGCATCCCGCCTGGTATCAGGGAATAAGCGAGAGCGACTGGGTGAATCCAAACTGGTGGGAACAGCACGTCAGAGGCGACCAGACGCCATCGATCAGCAACTCGATCATTGCGAGTCACGCTGGCAGCGGTGGCTTGAAGTCCTACAAATCGCTCATACACAGCAACTTCAGATCGATCAAGACCAGCGATGATCTGCGAACAGAATATATGAATGACGTCCGGACGAGCACGATCAGAATGACGGGACCAACGGCAGCAGCGCAGAGTTCAGGCTTCAAAAAGGTCCGGGACAAAATGTTCGAGGAGCAAGTCCGCACTCAGACCTCGGATCAGAAACTGCAGAACAATCTTTTCATGCGAGATAACTGGTACTTCCCCATGCACAAGGTCACGGACAGTTACTTTCACGATTGGCTTGGCGTATGAGTTCTTCGAGCGAATCCGGGATCACGTCAATATCGGGTTGATCCATAACACGCAGGACGACCGTCCCGTGGTCGCGAACGACCCGGTGGACAATTCGCGGCAACTGGTCAATAAGGGTTCGGATCCGCTCACTCAGGAGACCTATAAGGAGACCTATATCAAATTCATTTGCGCCATGGCGAAGGAATAGATCGCGTGGGCCGGGTGTTCTGTTTGCCAAAGGGCGTACTAATCGCGCCGGGAGATGGAGCGATGCCAGCAGGCAAAAACCGTCAACCTGGAGGCGTCCGGTTCGCAACAGCGGCGCCGATACCGGTTCGATCACCGCGCTGCGGCTTTCCGTCCAGTACGACTTACCCGCAACGTAAAGAAGGTTCGCAGATCACGTCATGGCCCACGCAATCACACTCACTTCCAGTCTCGGCAGCAGTCTCCTGTTCGCAAACATGACCGCGACCGAGTCGCTCGGTCGGCTGTTTTCATATCGGCTCGAAGCGATCAGCAAGAACGCGGAAGTCGATCTGCGTTCGCTGCTAGGCACGCCGATGACGGTGAAGCTTGTCACGCCGCAAGGCTATACGCGCTACTTCAACGCGATTGTCCGCGAAGGCGAGCAAGGCGGCTTCGTCAACATCGACAACGTGCGCTATGCGGTCTACACGTTCACGCTCGTGCCGAAACCGTGGTTGGCGACGCGCAGACGCGACTGCCGCATCTATCGAAGCATGAGTGTGCCGCAGATCGTCCAGTCGGTACTTGGCGACATCGGCTATAGCGATCTGAAGGTGAGCCTCAGCGGTAGCTATCCGCCGCGCGACTATTGCGTGCAGTACCGCGAAAGCGACTTCGACTTCGTCAGCCGGCTGATGGAGCAGGAAGGCATCTACTACTTCTTCACGCATACGCAGAGCACGCACACGATGGTGCTCGCCGATGCGCTCGGCGCGCACTCGAGCGTGGCTGGCTTCGAGCAGATTCCCTATGCGCCGCCGATCGGGCGGGGCAAGCGCATGAAGGCGTCGATCAGCGACTGGGCGACCTCTCGCGCGGTCAACGCGACGAAGGTGCAGCTCGACGACTACGACTATCTGAAGCCGAAAGCATCGCTGCTTGCCACCGAAGAGCTGACCGACATGGAGGACGCGCACAACGTGAGCGGCCTCGACATCTACGACTATGCGTACGACTACGTTGGCTACGACGAGCGTCTGTCGGACGGCCAGCGCTACGCGCAGGTGCGCGCGGATGCGTTGAATGTGCCGCTCGCGATGAGCGCCGGCCACACCGACGCCTGTGGTCTCGCCACGGGTGCGCTGTTCAGGCTCAAGGACTTTCCGCTTGCCGACGCGAATCACGAATACCTCGTGATCGACGCGGTGACGCGCCTCGTCGAGCCGGACTACTCGGCGGGCGGCGGGGGAGACGATGGCGAGGCGCCGTTCAGGTGCGGCTTCAAGGCGATCCGCAGCCGCCAGCTGTTTCGCACGATGCCGACGACGCCGCGTCCGGTGATCGCTGGCCTGCAGACGGCGGTGGTGTACGGCGATACGCCCGAAGACATCGCCGTCGACAAATACGGCCGCGTGCAGGTCACGTTCTTCTGGAATCGTCAGGGCAAACCGAACGCGCGGAACTCGTGCCCGGTGCGGGTCGCGCAGATGTGGGCCGGCAAGCGCTGGGGCGCGCAGTTCATCCCGCGCGTCGGACAGGAAGTGGTGGTCAGCTTTCTCGACGGCAATCCGGACCGGCCGCTGATCATCGGCAGTGTCTACAACGCCGACAACATGCCGCCGTACAACCTGCCGGACAACAAGACCCAAAGCGGTGTGAAAAGCCGCAGCCACGAAGGTGGCGGTAGTGACGACTACAACGAGATCCGCTTCGAAGACCGGGTGGGCCGCGAGCAGGTGCTGATTCACGCGCAAAAGGATCTGCGCGAAGAGTCGGAGCACGACCACGATGTACAGGTCGCGCGCAACTACACGCTGACGGCGGGCAACCAGATCAGGCTGGTCACCGGACTTGCCAGCATTACGATGAACAGCACCGGCGAGATCGCGATTCAAGGCACCAGCATCTCGCTTAACGGAGAGATGAACGTGACGATGGCATCGGGTCTTGCGATGGAGATCAACTCGAAAGCGAATCTGAACATGAGTTCGATCGCGGCGATGGAAATCCTGTCCGAGGCCGATTGCCTCGTGCAGTCCACCAACCTGCAGTTGATCGGGACCGCGACGGCGGTACTGGGCGGCGCGGCTCCGATGATCTTATGAGCACGCCGTCGATTGTCGAAGCAGCGCGCCAGATGCGGCTTTCCACGCGCGCGCAAGCGTGCCTGCGGCCGTCGATGGCGGCGCGTTCGGCGGTGCAGACATTGCTTGACGCCGGACACTCAGCCGATGCGTTGAGCCTGCTTGGTCGTCTGCTGCCGCGCCGTTATGCGGTGGCGTGGGCGTGCCAGTGCTGCCGCCGTCAGACGCTCGACGACCACGACCGCGCAGGTCTCGAACTCGCGGAAGCGTGGGTGCGCGATCCCATGGAAGCGCAACGCGCCGCGGCGCTAGCGTTCGCGAAGACGCATCGCTACCAGACGATCGGGGCATGGACGGCTGCCGCCGCAGGTTGGTCGGGCGGCAACCTGAATCCGGAGCACGAGCGGCCGACGCCGCCGCCGGAGCATCTGACGGCGATCGCGGCGACGGCCGCGGTGAGCTACATGGCCGCGCTGGTGCCCGCGCGGTTCGATGCACGCCGTGCCGCGTTCGTGCGCGATGCGCTGGGCCTGCTGAGTGTTCCTGAAGGTATCGATGGAGGTATGCAATGAGCGCCGCGCAGAGGCTGATTCTCTCGATAGAAGGCGAGGGGACCGGCGGCTTCGACGCAAGCCGCGAGCAGGTGTTCGACTGCCGCGATGGCAGCATCGGCCGTTCCGACGAGTGCGACTGGGTGCTGGGCACGGAAGGCGTGTCGCGTCTGCACGCGCTGGTGCGCTACCTGAACGGCATGTATTTCATCGAGGACCGCAGCACGAACGGCATGTCGCTGAACGGCGCGCCACTGCGAAAAGGCGATCCGGCCGCCCTGAAGCAAGGCGACCGCTTGCAGATCGACACGTTCGATGTCAGCGTGCGCTTGAGCGGCAACGGTGCGACCGAACCGGACCCGCGGGCCGGCGCGGTCGATCCGGGGCGCACCGCGTCGTTCGTTGCTGCCGCGCCGGCCCCTGCCTGCGCACCGGCGCCTGCGCCTGCGCAAAACAGGGGTCCGCTGGACCTGAGCCTGCTGCTCGCGCCACGGCGCGCCACCCCGGCGGTGGAGCATGCGGGCGAGGCCGAAGGCCTGATTCCGGGCGTCGCCGACGGATCGGCGCCGGGTGCGAGTCTCGATCCACTCGCGTTGTTCGATGTGCCATCGTCCTACGCCGACGAACCGCTGCCTCGCGTATCGTCCGCGCCCGGTTGGAACCACACGCCTGCGGCGGCCGACCGCTTCCGGCCGCCGCAGGCCGAGGCGGCACGGCTTGGCGGGCCCGTGCTCCCGGAAGACTGGGACGCGAGCGCGAGCCTGGTCGCCGCGCGTTCCGGGCAGGGGCGGCTCGAACCTTCTGAAGATGTGTCCATGACGACTGGCGGGATCCTGGCGCTTGTGCCCGCACCGTCGCCGACGCAGGTGCCGCCGCAAAATCAAACGCAGTCGGAAACGCCGATGCATTCGCACGCGTCGCCGGACACAACACCCGTCGTGATCGCTGCGGCAGTTGCAGCGCCGGCAGTGCCTGCGGTTCCGACCGCTCCGCTCGCCTCTGCCGCCCCGTCGCCCGCCGGCGAAGACGCTCCCGAATTGATGGAAATGTTCCACATCGCCGTCGACGCGATGATGGACGTGCTACGCGCGCGCGCCGAACTGAAGAACAGCTTCCGGCTGCCCGCGACGTTGATCCAGCGTTCTGAAAACAACCCGTTGAAGTTCGCGCCGACCGCGCAGGAAGCCGTCATGAGGCTGCTCGCGCCGCCCGATGGCGGCTTCCTCCGCGGCAACGCCGCGCTGAACGATGCCGCCGACGACATCCGCAATCACCAGATGGCGATGCTTGCTGGCGTGCGTTCCGCGTTTCAGTCGCTGCTCGCGCATTTCGATCCGGCGAAGATCGAACGGGAAGCCGAAGGGAGCGTGCGCCGTTTGCCGCTCGGTGGCCGGCCGCGTCACTGGGAGCGCTACAAGGAACAGTTTGAAGAAGTCACGAGCAATCCCGATGAATGCTTCAGGCGGCTTTTCGGCGATGAATTCGCGCGCGCCTACGAAGAACAGCTCGGACGCCTGAAAAGGCGGCGCAACGAGCCAACGTAACCAGCCAACGCGACCCGCCGGCGTAACGCGGTGCGGCGAGGCCCGAGGCCGTCGCGACCCGCACTCGTCGCGCGACGTGTGACAACCCCTATCCGGTTCACCGACATGACCCAGAGCAACAAGGTGGTATGGAGCGAAGGCCTGTTCCTCAGGCCGCAGCACATGCAGCAGCAGGAACGCTATTTCGAGCGTTACGTGGAGCTGCGCGCGGGCAATCTGCGTCCGCACGCATGGGGCTTTCACGAACTCGAACTGGAAAGCGATCTGCTCGCAATCGGCAAGCTCGGCATCAAGCGCGCACGCGGCGTGTTTCCCGACGGCACGCCGTTCGCAATGCCCGGCGATGATCCACTGCCGCCGCCGCTCGATATCGATGCGAACTGGCGCGACCAGATCGTTCATCTAACCTTGCCGCTGCGTTCGCCCACGCAGCCGGACAGCGCATGGCCCGGCGCCGGCAGCGATCAACTGTTCCGCTATCGCGTGCGCGAAGCCGAAGTGCGCGATGCGTCGGGCAGCATGGAAGGCGTCACCGCGCTCGAAGTCGCGGGCATGAGTACACGTCTTTTACCCGAATTGCAGCCGATGGAAGGCCTGATGCGGATTCCGTTGGCACGAGTCGTCGAATGCCGCGCCGATCGGCGGGTGATCCTCGACGATGGCTTCGTGCCGACCTCGCAGAGCACCGAAGCGGCCGGGCGGCTCGTCACCTTCCTGTCCGAGCTGCTCGGCCTGCTGCATCAGCGCGGCGAGGCGCTCGCAGGACGTGTGAGCGAGACCGATCGCGGCGGTGCCGCGGAAATCGCGGACTTTCTGCTGCTGCAGGTGATCAACCGCTATCAGCCGCTCGTCGCGCATCTTGCCGAGGCGCCGCTGCTGCACCCCGAAGCGCTTTACCGGCTGCTGCTCGAACTGGCCGGCGAGCTGGCTACATTCACGACGCCGGGCAAGCGCGCGCAGGCTTTTCCGCCGTATCGGCACGAACTGCTGCGCGAAAGCTTCGAGCCGGTGATCGCGGCGCTGCGCATCGCGTTGAGCGCGGTGCTCGAACAGAGTGCTGTCGCGATTCCGCTGCAGCAGCGCAAGTATGGCGTGTGGGTCGGCATGGTGGCCGATCTCACGCTGCTCGATACGGCGAGCTTCGTGCTCGCCGCGAAGGCCGACCTGAAGTCCGAAGACATGCGCCGGCAACTGCCGACTCAATCGAAGATCGGTCCTGTCGAAAAGATCCGCGATCTGGTGAACCTGCAACTGCCGGGCATCGGCGTATCGCCGATGGCGGTCGCGCCGCGCCAGTTGCCCTACATGTCGGGCTTCCTCTATTTCGAGTGCGACAGAAACTCGCCGATGTGGCGCATGTTGAAGACGTCCGGCGGCATCGCGATGCACTTCGGCAGCGGCTTCGCCGGTCTCGACCTGCAACTGTGGGCGGTACGCGCATGAATACCACCAACGACCGTTCCGCCGACGCAACCCGGCGCGGCGATGCGACGATGGTGCGCCCGCAGCGCGCCGTCAACACCGATCCCAACGCCGATCTCAACACCGACGCCGGCGAGCTCACGCGCATCGTGCGGCCGGCATCGCCCACTTCGCGCGTGATGCCGGCAAACCGGCCATCGCAGCCGCCTGGGCCGCCGCCGCTGCGCGCCGAGCTGGGCGACTTCCTGAGCGGTGTCGCCAATCCGCTCGTCCGTGCGGCCAATCCGCTGCTGCTGCTGACGGTGCAATTGCGGCACAGCGTTGCGCCGCCCACCGACGTCGGCCGTCTGCGCGATCAGGCGGTCGCACAGGTGCGCAGCTTCGAGCGCTACGCACAGGGCGCGGGCATCGACACGCAAACCATCGTGGCAGCGCGCTACGTCCTATGCACGATGCTCGACGAGTCGGTGAATAACGCGCCGTGGGGCGACCTGAGCGGCTGGGCGCAAAAGACGCTGCTCGTGACATTCCACGGCGAGGCCTACGGTGGCGCGAAGTTCTTCCAGATTCTCGATCGCCTGAGCGTCGACTTCTCGCGCCATCTCGATCTGATCGAGCTGATGTACATCTGTCTCGCGCTGGGCTTCGGCGGACGCTATCTCGTGGAACCAGGCGGCCTCGCGCGCCTGGCCGACATTCAGGATGATCTCTATCGACGCATTCGCGCGCTGCGCGAAGCGCCCGCCGCGGAACTGGCGCCGCATTGGCGCGGCGTCGAAGACCGCCGCAATCCGGTGATGCGGCATGTGCCGATGTGGGTCGCCGCGTCGGCTGCGGCCGTCGTGCTGCTGGGTGCGTTCCTGGTGTTTTTCACGAAGCTCAACGCGCTCGCTGCGCCAGTCGGCGCACAGCTTGCCGCGATCGGTCTCGAGAACACGCCGCCGCCGCAAACCGTCGCGACGCCCGCGCCCACGGCCGCGCGCGTGACGCTCAAGCAACTGCTCGCGCCACAGGAACAGGCCGGCCAGTTGAGCGTCGACGAACAAACCGATGGCCGCGCCACGGTGCGTCTCGCCGCCGCCGAACTGTTCCCGTCGGGCGGCGCCGACATCGCGCCCGACGTGGTGTCGCTCCTGCACCGGATCACGTCGGCGCTGAATCAGGTGAAGGGCAGGGTGATCGTCGTCGGCCACACCGACGACCAGCCCGTGCGTTCGCTGACTTTCAAGGACAACTTCGCGCTGTCGACGGCGCGCGCGCAGAACACGCAGCAGATTCTCGCGCAGGGGCTCGACGATCCGCATCGTCTCGAAGCGAGCGGCGCTGGCTCGTCGCAGCCGATCGCGACGCCGGCCGATCTGCCGGCGAACCGCACGCGCAACCGTCGCGTGGAAATCCTGTTTATCCCGGAGCACTGAACCCATGAACACGCTGAAAACCTGGGTGACGTCCCGGTGGTTCACCGTCGCGATCGGATTGCTATTGATCGCTGCGCTGATCTGGCTGGGCGCCCCCTATCTCGGGATCGGAGAACGGCAGCCGCTCGCGAGCGCCGCGGCCCGGCTGGCGCTGATCTTCGCGATTGTGCTCGGCTGGCTGCTGGTCGAACAGGTCATGCAATGGCGCGCGCGGCGCAAGACGTCGCAACTGTCCGGCGAGCTGGCTGGACAGGACGCGCAGCTTCCGCTCGACGAACCCGGCAGCGCCGAACGCGAGCAGTTGCAGCGTCGCTTTCGCGAAGCAATCGATATGTTGCGCAAGACCCGCAGCAATGGCAGCAATCTCTACGCGCTGCCGTGGTATGTGGTGATCGGTCCGCCGGGCTCGGGCAAGAGCACCCTGGTGCAGAATTCCGGGCTCGAGTTTCCGCTCTCGGAGCGCTTCGGCAAGGAGGCGCTGCGCGGCATCGGCGGCACGCGCAACTGCGACTGGTGGTTCACCGACGAAGCGGTGTTTCTCGACACCGCGGGCCGCTACACGACGCAGGACTCCGATGCGGCCGCCGACGCTTCCGCGTGGCAGGCGTTTCTGTCGCTGCTGCGCCGCTATCGGCGGCGCCGTCCGCTGAACGGCGTGATAGTGACCATGAGCGTGTCCGATCTGCTGACGTTCGACGAAGACACGCGTCAACAGCACATCCGCACCGTGCGCCGGCGCCTCGACGAACTCGCGCAGCACCTGAAGGTGGCGGTGCCCGTGTATCTCGTGTTCACCAAGTGCGATCTCGTGGCGGGCTTCACCGAGTTCTTCGACGATCTCGGGCCCGATCTGCGCAGTCAGGTCTGGGGCATGACGTTTCCCGTCGACGCGAGTATCGACGGCAGCGCCTGCGCGCGCTTCGCGGGCGAGTTCGACCTGTTGCTGGAGCGTCTGAATACGCGCGTGATCGAGCGTCTGCATGGGGAGCGCGATCGCAGCCGACGCGCCGCCGTGCTCAGCTTTCCGCAGCAGCTCGGCGCGTTTCGCGAAATTGCGCGGCAGTTCGTCGAAGGCGCGTTCGGGCGTCATCAGTACGGCGCAGCGCCGCTGTTGCGCGGCGCCTATCTGACCTCCGGCACCCAGCAGGGCGCGCCGATCGACCGCATGCTGAGCGTCGTCGCGCGCACCTTCGGCGTCGACGCGGCACGCGTGCAGGGCGGCGGCACGCAACGCCGGACCTTTTTCGTCGAACGGCTGCTGAAGGAAGTGCTGTTCCGCGAGTCGGGCCTCGCCGGCACCAATCCGCGGCTGGAACGGCAGAAGCTGCTGATGCAGGCCGGGATGTATATCGGCATCGCGCTCGTCACGGCGCTGCTGATCACCGGCTTCGCCACCAGTTACACGCGCAACCGTCTCTACGTCGCGCAGGTGCAGGACACCCTGGAAGACCTGCCGCCAGCCAGCAGCCTCGTCGGCGCACCGGATCTCAAGACGTATTTCGCGCGTGCGCTCGCGCGCCTCGAAGTCATCTCGGGCGCGCAGGGCGTCGCGGGCCAGTATCAGGGCCACGTGCCCTGGCTGATGCGCTTCGGCCTGTTCCAGGGCCACGCGTTGTTCGAGCAGGTGCATGCCGCGTATCTGCGCGAACTCGACGGCACCTTGCTGCCCGGCGTCGGCGTGCGCTTTCGGGAAGGACTCAACGCCAGTGCCAACGCTCCGCAGGCACTCTACGACTACCTGAAGGGCTATCTGATGCTCGGCCAGCCGCAGCATCTCGATCCCGGCGAGCTGGCCGCGCTCGCGCGCATCGAATGGCAACGCATGTTCCCGCAGGACCCGGCGATCCAGAACGCGCTCGACAAACACTTTTCCGCGCTGGTCGACGATCCGGCGAAGCCGCGCGCGCTGACGCTCGACAACGCGCTGATCGATCAGGCGCGCGCGACGCTGAAGACCGCCGATCTCGCGACGCTGATCTACGGCAGCGTCCAGCTCGACGCCGGGCGTTCGGGGGCGCCGCCGGTGCGGCTCGACCAGTCGCTCGGACTGCTTGGCAGCGTGTTTCGCCGCAAGAGTGGCGCGCCGCTTTCGCAACCGTTCCCCGCGCTGTTCACGAGGCCGGTTTTCGCCGCCGAGGTGAACGGCGGAATCGATCGATCGGTGGACGGCTTCGTGAAGGACTACTGGGTCTTCAACGCCAGCCGCATCGATCCGCTCGCGCGCTCGCGCTATGAACAGCAGGTGCTGGCGCTGTATGAGCAGGACTACATCAAGGCGTGGGACGCGCTGCTCGCCGATCTGCAACTTCAGCCGGTGTCTGACATCCAGGGCGCGAGTGCGCTGGCCGCGAAACTGTCGGGTCCGAGTTCGCCGCTGAAAGCGCTGCTGCATCTCGTGCGTGACAACACCAGCGACATGTTGCGCGGCGCCACGGCTGACGGTGCAACTTCGGCTTCATCGGTTTTGTCGGCTTCGGCGGTGGGCGCGCAGGCGGCGTCTGTAGGCGAGAGCCTGGTCGCGAGACGCGCTGCGAACACGCGCCTTGCCGGCGAATTGCGCGATGCGGGCGCAACGTTGCCGGACGGCACCACGACCAACGGCCCCGCAAGCACCAAACCGGGTTCGGGCGACGCGCCGGCCAGCCAGCCGGGCGCCGCCATCGAGGCGCATTTCGCGCAGTTGAACCAGATGAGCGTCGGCACGCCGGGTTCGACGCCGCTCGATCAGATGTCCACCGTGCTCGACCAGCTCGGCAAGAACCTGTTGACGATGACTGACCTGAGCGCGCCCGGCGCGCAGAACAATCCGGCCGTGCTCGCGGCGCGCCAGGAGAGCGACCAGTTGCCGCCGCAGGTGGCTTCGCTGATTTCCGGCCTCACCGGCAAGAGTGCGGATCTGGTCGCAAGCGGAAGCAGCGCCGCGCTCGCCAGCCAGTTTCGCGAGGCAGCGGGCAACGACTGCGCGAGCTTCGTCGATGGCCGCTATCCGTTTGCGTCGAACCGTGCATCGGACATCCCCGTGCAGAACTTCGCCGAGCTGTTCGGCAATGGCGGACGGTTCGACAGTTTCTTCAAGTCGACGCTCGCGAAATCAGTCGACACGAGTGGCCGCAACTGGCGCTGGAAGCCCGGCGCGCCAACCGGCCCCGACGCCGTGCTGAGCGAAGCGCAGAGTGCCGACGCGATCCGCCAGATCTATTTCCGCAACGGCGCGCAACTGCAGGTCGGTTTTACGCTGCTCGCGCCGCAGCTCGATCCGGCAATCGCGAAGCTGACCGTCGAAATCGACGGGCAGAAGTACGACTACGCGGCGAACGGCTCCGCGAGCATGATGATGACGTGGCCTGGACCGCAGCCCGGACACGTGGTCGTCAGTGCGTTCGATACGTCCGGCCAGCCGGTCGGCACGCCGCTGAAATTCAATGGCGACTGGGCGTTCTTCCACGCGCTCGATGCGGCCCGTCTGCAAAAGCAAAGCGACCTGCGCTATCTCGCGACCTTCGACTTCGGCGGCCATGCAGTGAAGCTGCCGATCGCGCCCGCGAGTCTGAAGAACCCGTTCCTCAACGACGAAGTCCGTCGTTTCAGGTGTCCGCGATGAACGGTGGAGTCGGCTTCTTCGGGAAGTTGCCCAGCGCGGGCGATTTTGTTCAGCGACGGCTGCCGTCCGTGTTCGTCGAAGGCTGGGACCGTGACTTCCAGCGCGCGGTCGAAACCGGGCGCCGCGAACTCGGAGCGCACTGGGACGCCGCATGGCGACAGGGCGCGGCGTGGCGCTTCGTGCTGCCCGCACCGGTGTGCGGCAACGTCGCGTGGTGCGGTCTGATCGGACCGGCCGTCGATCGGCTCGGCCGCGCCTTTCCGATGGTACTGGCTGCGCCCTGTGGCGGCGATGTCGCGACCGTGCTCGGCAATCACGCGTGGTTCGACGCGCTCGAGTGCGTCTATCGCAGTGCGCAGCACGAGGTCGTGAGCGTCGAAACCTTCGATGTGCGCGTGGCGGCGTTGCCCGGTCCGCTGACGCACGTGCGACCTGCGACCGACATGGCTGCGTTCTGGCGCGCGCTGCCGTGGGACGGCGGTCAATGGCGACTGGCGATGCCCGAAAGCGCGGCCGTTGGGATGGTGCTGGCCGAGGCATGGTCGCAACTCGGCAAGCGGCCGGGGCCGTGGTGCCTCTGGTGGACCGAACGTGCTGCGTGCCTGTTGGCGACGCGAGGTTTGCCGTTGAGCTACGCAGCGCTACTGGAGCCGGTGGTGTCGAGGGCGGGCGACGTGGGCGACATGGGTGACATGGGCGATGCGCTGCGCGAGTTCGGCTCGGCATCCGCTCGTCAGTGGGAGTCTGTTGCGTTGCTGGGCGATGAAGAGATCGCTGCCGGGCAATCCGCTCTGCACGCGCAGGATGGTCACGATGATCGAGTGTTGCCCGTCGGTTCATCGGCAGCCGGTCACGCTGCAGATGCCAGCGATGCGCTGCTGCTACTCGACGACGGCCGCACGCTGGTGCTGAGTGCCGATGACGGCCCGTCTCACTCGCACCAACGTGCAGCGCGCGCCATCCGCGAGACGGCGCAGCGCAGTGCGGCGGATCTGCCCAGTCTGCGGACCGGCCTGCTGGCGCTGCACGCGCAACTGCGCGGCGCCCGGCACGATGCGCACGATGCGCACGATGCGCACGATGCGCACGATGCGCGTTACGCAGCGGCAGCAAACGGCGCTGCCCTCGTCGCGCGCTTTGACGCAGCGCAGGTGCGACTGCTGCGGATCGGCGCCGCAGCAGCCTGGCACTGGCGGCGCGGCCAGTTGCAACCACTGTTCGTCGAGCGGGCGGCAGGCGCGGGCGGCGAATTTGACGATCTGCTGTTCGGCGATGCATGGCTCGCGATGCCCGGCATCGGCGCCTCGGAAGAGCCGGATTGCGACGAAGCGTGCATCACGCTCGAGGATGACGATCGCCTGCTGTTGCTCGTCAGCCGCGCGCTCATCCAGCTTCCGCACGCGTGTCTGCTCGAGGCGCTGGCATTGACCACGAACGAGGACGCCCGCCTGCATCTCGCGATGTGCGCGGGCCTCGGCACGCAGCCCGCGCAATGGCCGCTGGCCGTGATTGAAGTCGGCTCATGACGACGCATTGTTGCTCCGCCGGCCACACCGAGACAGGCAAGGTGCGCCGCCGCAATGAAGATGCGATTCTGGTTCGCGAGGACCTCGGACTGTGGGCTGTGGCCGACGGTCTGGGCGGCCATTCGGCCGGCGACTACGCGAGCACGCTGATCATCGAACGCCTTGGTGCGCTGACGCGCGAAGGCAGCGTATTCGACTTCATTGCTGCGATCGAAGACAGCCTGCAGCAGGTGAACACCGAACTGCGCGAGGCCGCCGTCGCGCGACAAACCGACGTGATCGGTTCGACCGTCGCGCTGCTGGTGCATGACCAGCAGTTCGTGCTGTGCGGCTGGGTCGGCGATAGCCGCGTGTACGTTCAGGAAAACGGCGCACTGACGCAACTCACTCGCGACCACGTGCATGGTCAACCGGTCGACATCACGCATTTCGGACCACGCGCGCCGGCAGGCGTGGGCACTGGCGTGCTGACCCGGGCGGTCGGCGTCGACGAGACGCTCTACGTCGACTGGGCCATGGCCGGCAGCCGTCCCGGCATGCAGTTCCTGCTGTGCTCGGATGGCGTCAACAAGGAGCTGAGTGATGGCGAATTGACCGCCGCCTCTCGCGAGCAGCACAGTCCACGCCGGCAGATCGAGCGCCTGTTCGAGCTCGCCCTTGCGCGTCGCGCGCGCGACAACATTTCCGCCGTCATCGTGCGGCTCGAAGCATCGTGAAATTTCCGCCATGAACCATCCGGACCCCATCCTTTCCGCTTATCACGGGCGCACGCCGAAGCTGACCGCGCTATCCGACGCTTTCAGGACACGTTGGGAGCGTCAGATCGACGTTCTTCGCAGCGGGTCGGCACCCGCGAGAACTGGCGTGCGTTCCACCACTTCATCGTCCGCACAGATGGCCGGTGCGTTATCGGCATCCGTGCGCCGCAACCACGGCATGACTATCGTGCCGCCCGCGCTGTCGGTCCGCAGCGATGTCGTGCAGTGCGAGTGGCTGCGACCGAGGAGGCAGCAGGCATGAGTGTGGACGAGCAGCAGGTCAACGACGCATTGCGCGCGCTCGACGAAGCCCATCGACTACAGCGGATTCAGCGCAACGAATACCGGTACCGCCGACGCATGTTGTTCGAATCGCTGGGGCGGGACACTGCGGGTACAGGCGACACCGTGCGGCGGGTCGTGCTGTCGGGCGTCATGCAACAGCCGGACGTGTCGGCGGAAGGTCACGATGCCGGAAGTGCGGCAAGTGCTGAAGGGGGGGCAGTGCGCACGGACCTCGACGCGCGACCGCTCGCCGCGTGGGACGCCGTGCTGCTCGGCATGGCCGCGGTGGGCGTCATGGTGTTTTGCTGGTTTGTCTTCGCATATTGAGCCGCGTTTTCGAAGCAGCCAGTCCGAGCGCAACAGCCGCTCAATGTTGCACCGATCTGCAGGGATTATTCTTCGTCCGGCCCGGATAGCGTCTGCAGTTCTGCGAGGCCGCCGGGCGCGATGTTTTTAAGGACCTCCGCGAAGCGCTTGCCGACCAGACGTCTGGCTCGCTTGAGCAGGATCGGCAGCGGACTGGACGGTTCGTGACGTTCGTAGTAGTCGCAGATTTCGTCGATGCACAGGACGACGTCATCGGGTCCCTGGATTCGTCCGTTATCGCGCCGAGGGGCAGCGTTCGTGGGCGCGTCTTCGCCGGTCGACACCAATCCGGCGGCAAGCGCGTTGCCGCGCTCTGGAAAGCGCCGCGCCAACTGTGCATCGACGAACTTCTTCAACTCTTCGATATCGTCGGTCAGGTGGCCCAGATCGGGTCCAGCGGTACCCAGCTTTTCGCTCGCAATTGCATCAATGGCGCGCGCGTGCTCTAGCGCTATCGCGAGTGCTGCGGCCGCATCGGGCAACTGGTGTTCGGGGCAATCCATGCAGCACGCTTCGAGATCGATCAGCGTGGGCGCAGGCATGCCCTCCGCAGAGGGGGGCCGGGTGATTGCGCCCGTCGCGATACGCAGATCGCGCAACGAAAAGCGGCCGAGTCGCGGTGAGCTCACGAAGGGCGCGTTGCGGAAATAGGCGAGTACGCTCCGGGGATCGCCGAGCGGCATGATCGCGTTGGTGCGCGCGGTAGCGTCGTTGTCGTCGGCGGCGTCCAATTGCGGGTGCGCCGCCTCCCAGTAACGTTCCAGCAGACCGCGAACCAGCCCCAGACCGGCGCTCCAGCCTGCAATGCCATGAATGCGGGTCGAGGCGGCGGTCAGATGGATGGCCACACGCAGGTCGTTGGTACGGTTGAACAAAGCCTCGGCGGCGGTTGCCACCTTATCCCAGTCCGGTTCTACGGCGGCCTTCAGGCTGTCGCCCATCGCCCGCTCGGATGTCGGTGTGGCGAGCCGCTCCAGCGCGATGAATTCTGGATCGTATTCGAGGTTCTCGCCTGTCGGCGTGCTGTCATCGATGGGGCGGAGCAGGTGATCTGGATCGAATGGCGTCATGATTGGCTGGCGAAAAAGGAAGGGCGCTGAGACTACAACGACAGGGCGCGTCCAACGAGCGCGCGGCATCAAACGGACAACAGCTAGTGCCCCGTCGTTATTCCGTCTCAACTGATCGTCAGCCTGGTACGCAGATCGAACGCTTTGCTACCGAGCGCCAGGCGCTTGCTCCCTTGCAAGACGTAGGACCTGGGTTCGAAAATCGCTGGCGCGCGTTTATTTGAGAGTTCCATAATTCATGACGTCACCACAGCGTAGCCTGCATCCAGCAAGCGGCAATGATCGAAGGCCGAGGAATTGGACGATCTCTTCCTTCTTGATGCTCCCCTCGTGCAGCCGGAACAAACAGTTGGTGCGCGTGAGCCCGGCGATGACAGAGACGTGATTCCAGTTGAAGTGAAACTGGATGATGGACGTCTGTCCCTTGGGCGCCCAGGTGCGGACTCTGGTCGGGCGCTCGCTGATGCCGGACTCGTGCACGAAGACAATCAGCCGCCCTTCTCGTCGGGCTTTTTTTTAAGGGCCGGCCAGGTGCGGCGCTTCCAGTTGCGCACGGCATCCTCGTTGCGCTCGATGGCCCGCTTCTCGGGTTTTTGCGGGCTAAAGCCCAGTGAGCCCAGGATGCGCCAAACCTGCGTCTGGCCAAAGCGAACGCCGTGCATGCGTTCGATGACCGCGCCCACACGCTTGAGAGTCCACAGTTCAGTGCCAAATCCATGCTCGACGGGGCTTTGCAGCAGGGCGGCGCGAACAGCCGCCAACTGTTGCTCATCGAGTTGGGCCGGGCGCCCTCGCTCGCGCACCTCTCGCAGCGCATCGATGCCGCCTTCATCGAGCAGCCGCTTCCATGTGTACACCGTCTGCCGAGCGACACCCACCGCCAACGCCACCTCGGCGCAGCCCTTGCCCGCCAGCAGCAGCCGACCCGCCTTCAATCGCTTCTTTGCTGCTTCGCTCATTCGCCGTTGCGCCATGCCAACTTGTCTCCAGGACCGTCCTGAAAATATAACGCTTGAGACGCTCAACGGTTGTCATGATTTACGGAAAAATCAATAGTCGATCAATGTAGTCGGCCCAATCCTGCATGACCCTGCGACGATCGTCGTCAGACGTTGTTCTGTCGTAGGCCTTTACTCCGGCTTACGCCGGAAGAACTTGTGGTGCCCAGGAGAGGACTCGCATTTGTCTTGTAGTGCATTGATTTTTAACGATTATTTTTAAAAGTCGCCCTTAAAGCGTACTTCTTTACGTACTCATTTTGCGGCTCGCTTGAAATTGTGACGCTTTTTGCGCAAACGCAATGCTGGGTCGACGATACAGTGATGGATGTTTCAGGTTACGGTTCCCCTGCGCCCACACGTGCCGCAGGGAAGTCAGGGGATGTTCAGATTTTTTATGCGTTCATAAAGTGTGAACCAGCTTATCAGCGACGCAACCCGGCGCAGCCGCGTTCCATTGAGTGTTATCGGCTTTCGTCCGGCTGGGCGAAGTGATGGTTTGACCAAGGAGGGGAAGCTGACGCTCGATGTGAGCGGCGCGGTCCAGCAATACACGCTCGCGGCCCGAGGCCGGATAAGATCGCGGGCGCAAGTGAGCGTCCTTGTGGCGAAGAACCGCACCGCGGCTTTTCCAGTCCTGCTGGCCACTGCCTATTTGACGCTTGCGTTGGCGGAGGAATGCGTCGAGCATGACCTGCAGCTCATCGATCTGGCCGGTAATCTGTACGTGCACGCGCCTGGCCAGTACAGACTTGTAACAGGCAGGCCCGCGAACTCCGAGATCAGGCGTTTGACATCGAAATCGGGGAAGCCCGCCATCTCCGCGAGCGCCTCTGCGCTCAGAATGATTTTTGTGCTGTTATCTGCTCCAGAGTTGCTTAACCGTCCATACCGGGAAATTGCGGCAGCGGCTGGTGTGGCGCTTGGCACAGTTGGCAGTGTGCTGGACGACCTGCGTGAGGGCGGCTTGCTGGCGGGCACGGACGACCGGCGATTGCTCGATCCTGCGGCGCTCAGGGAAGAGTGGGCGATCAACCATCTGCTTCGCCTGCTGCCGAAGCTCAACGTGCAACGGTTCGCAGTAGGCGATCCATCGTGGTGGCAGCATACCGAGCTTCCTGCAGGGCAGGCGTGGTGGGGCGGGGAGGTTGCTGCCGCAAAACTGACAGGGCAGCTTCGGCCGGCCGCGCAAACGCTTTATGTCGAACCGTCGGCAAGACCGGATGTGACGATGGCACTCGCGAAGCGTTACCGCTTGCGTGCGGATCCCGCCCTACCAGCGCACCACGCAACTGATAACCGTTACCGGAAAGCGGTGACCACCATAAAGCGCCTCTTCGTTCTTTATCACGCGTTCTTACTCGGCCATCTCGCCAACGTGACACGCCTCGACCTGCGGCCTGCGCGTTGTGAGGAAAAGCTGCTGCGCCCGTCCAAGGGGCAGCCGGATGGGCTTGTTGGCCAGGCCGTCGCACCGGCAGCCCTGCATCGGACGCCGGCCGGTCAGACGAACGTCTGACATGCCGCCGGATAGCTCGATGCGAAGTTACTGAACGATGCTGACCGGTCCGTGATCGTCGCAGTGGTTGCCGTGCGGGTGGTGCAGATGTCCGTTGACGAGATAGTCGACATGATCGCCGTGCGGCACGGCCGGGTGGCCGCAGCCTGGGCCATGCACGTGGCCCGGCTCATGTCCGCCGCACTGATGATCGGGCGTGCAACTATCAGGGTTGGTGGTGTTCACCTCGAGGCGGTGTTCGTCAACGTGGTCGCCATGCGGGTGATGCAGATGACCGTCGTGCAGATAGTCGACGTGATCGCCATGCCGGATCGCCGTATGTCCGCAGTGCGGACCGTGCTGGTGGTCGTGGTGAGCGTGGTGCGGTTCGTTGCAGGTGGCCATGGTGTTTGCTCCGTCAGGATGATGCAGCTTCGGGGTGCTCGGCGGCGTGGGTCAGAACGCTCTGAAGAAGCGTCAGGACGTGCTCGTCCGCGAGGGCGTAGAAAACATGCTTAGCCTCCCGGCGGCGCTTCACCAGCCGGGCGGCATGCAGCACTTTCAGTCGGGCTGAAATGCTGCCCAGCTTGGCCTGCTCAAACCCTACAAGTTCGGTGACGCAACGCTCGCCCTGCGACAGCAGGACAAGCAGCCGCAAGCGTGCGGGATCGCGCAGCGCGTGAAACATCGCACCGGCCGCTTCGAGCTGGGCGGGCGAAGCGGCAACGGGTGGCCGGTCCGAACAGTTGTGAGTACAGGCAGGCGTCATATTTATCAATCTATAGTTCGTTAGAATGATAAAGGCTTCTGCGGGACTGTCAAGTGCTTTCGCCGGAAGTAGGGGCGCAACAGGTCCCGTTGCCAATGCGGGCTGGATGGCATGGCCGCAGTGGATCTGCGGGATTTGGCGGTTATGCACCAGTTCAAGGCAGTACGCCGGGCGCCACCATTGTGGCGGCAGCTGGCGTCTTGCCCCCAGATTTTCGCGAGCGCCCGAACTGTGTCGAATCAGCGGGCTTCCGGATGAACAGTCCTGTGGATCCCATGGTTGGCGTACCGATATCGACCTGAATATGTCCCTCGCGTGCATGTAGCACGCAGCCGGTCGCGCGGGCGCATGCCGGGCCCCAGTAGTCAGGCGGACGCCTGGGTGGCTTTGCCAACGCGACGGCTGCGTTGACAGTTCTAGCCTGGCCGCCGGACATGCATCGGCAGTAGGGGGCGGCGCATGTCACCCCCGTTTCAGGGCAACGTCGCCGCGGCCCCGGTCGGCACGGGATGTGCCACATGCCGTCATCCAGCCGGTGGCCATTCTGTTACGCGACGCGACGGATCGGTTCCTGCTGTCACCTCTCAATACGTGCGCATACGCGCAATCCGCACGATCCCGTCAACCTTCGCAAATGCAACATAGTTGCGTTTGTGTATAATTCGGGCGATGTGCCGGAGCGCATCGCAAGCCCGCTCCCTATGCAGTACCCGATTAAGGAAGCTGTGATGCATGCGCAAGAAGCCGACGTCTGCGATCAGGCGTACGAAAACCTGGCGGGCGAACTGTCGGCGATCCACGATCCGCTGCGTGAGATCGCGTGGGCAGCGCGTTTACGCGACGCGCGCGTGAGCGGCTATCTGGATGCCGTCGTTCGTTCAGGTATTGATTCCGCACGCTGGATGGCGCAGTGGAAGAAGGGTGAGCCGGTGGTCGATGGCCCGTGGCCACGGCTGCAGGGGTGCGCGGCGTTCGGGCGCGAGCTGTCAACGCTTGCGGCGACGCTCTGCATACTGCTCGACAGTCGCAGTGCAAGGCTACGCATTGAGGTAACAAGGCAGACGACGTGCCCGCGCTTTCACGTGGACAACGTGCCGGCGCGGTTGCTATGCACGTGGCGGGGCCCCGGCACCGAATATCTTGAGCGCCGGTGCGCCGATCGCAGCCGGCTCGGGCCGGACAGCGGCGGCCTGCCGGACGGACGCTCGGGCCTGATTCCCGACAGTGCGTGCGTTCACGAGATTCCCACCTTCACCGTTGCCGTCCTCAAGGGCGAGCGGTGGCCCGATGCGCGCTCGCACGGGGCGATTCACCGTTCGCCGGCAATGCCGCCCGACGCCAGCCCCCGCGTCATGGTTGCGATCGATATCCCCGGATACAGAAATACAAGGAGTCATTTCATGGATGCACGACTGCCGGTTACGGTCCTTTCAGGCTTTCTCGGCGCGGGCAAGACGACGCTGCTCAATCACATTCTGAACAACCGGGAAGGGCGGCGCGTCGCCGTCATTGTCAACGACATGAGCGAGGTGAACATCGATGCCGCGCTCGTACGTGACGGTGACGCGCAGCTCTCGCGCACCGACGAGAAGCTGATCGAGATGAGCAATGGCTGCATCTGCTGCACGCTGCGCGAGGACCTGCTGCTCGAAGTCAACCGCCTGGCGAAAGAGGGACGATTTGACCAGCTCGTGATCGAATCGACCGGGATCTCCGAGCCGCTGCCTGTGGCCGAGACCTTCACGTTTGCCGACGAGAGCGGTCAGAGCCTGTCCGATGTCGCACGCCTCGATACGATGGTCACCGTAGTCGACGCGTTCAACTTCCTGCGCGACTACAGCTCACAGGACAGTTTGCAGTCGCGCGGAGAATCGCTCGGCGATGAAGACGAGCGTACGGTCGTTGACCTGCTGATCGAGCAGATCGAGTTCTGTGATGTCATCGTGCTGAACAAGGCCGACCTGATCGGCGATGCTGACCGTGAGCGACTGATGGCGATCCTGCACAGTCTGAATCCCCGGGCCCGCATCGAGATCTCGGAATTCGGTCGCGTGCCGCTCGCCCGCGTACTGGATACGAAGCTGTTCGACTTCGAGGAAGCGTCGAAGGCGCCGGGGTGGCTCAAGGAACTGCGCGGGGAGCACACGCCCGAGACGGAAGAATATGGCATCCGCAGCTTCGTGTGGCGCGCACGGCGTCCGCTGCATCCTGAGCGCTTCGGGGCGCTGGTCAACAGCGAATGGCCGGGCGTCGTGCGCTCAAAGGGGTTCTTCTGGCTCGCGAGCCGTCCCACGCACGCGGGCTCGTGGTCGCAGGCGGGCGCGGTGTGCCGCCACGGCATGGCGGGCCTCTGGTGGGCGGCAGTGCCGAAATCGCACTGGCCGACCGATCCCGAATCCCTCGAATTCATCAACCGCAACTGGGAGCCGGACGTCGGCGATGCGCGCCAGGAACTGGTACTGATCGGTGTCGACATGAACGAGCCGGCACTGCGCCAACGCCTGGATGCGTGCCTGCTGACCGACGCTGAAATGGCTGAAGGCCCGCAGGCATGGACGCAGTATGACGACCCGTTCCCTGCGTGGGGCGGCCGCGTGCCCGAGGAAGAAGGCGCGGTATGACCCCGCGAGCCGGCGCGACGACACGTCGTTCGCAGCGTGGTGGGCAACGCCCGACGCGGCGGGGGCGCGGGTCCCGTACGGGCACCCAGGCACAACCGCTAGATCTTGGAAAGCTGGACATACCACACGGGGAGTGCGCGATGGACCTTATTCCGGTAACGCTGCTGACGGGTTTTCTTGGCAGTGGCAAGACGACGGTACTGAACCGGCTGGTGCAGCAGCCGGAAATGGCCGATGCGCTGGTGCTCATCAACGAGTTTGGTGAGATCGGGCTCGATCACATGCTCATCGCCCACAGCCGTGAGGACATCGTGGTCGAGATGAGCAGCGGCTGCCTGTGCTGCACGATCCGGGGCGACCTGGTCCGCACGCTCAAGGATATCCACTGGCGGTTCTCGCGCGACGGTCGGCGGCAGTTCAGCCGGGTAGTGATCGAGACGACCGGGCTCGCGGACCCGGCGCCGATTGTGCATACACTGGCCACGCATCGCGACCTGCGCGAGCGCTACCGGCTCGATGGGCTGGTGACGACGATCGATGCGCGAAACGCGGAGGCGACGCTCGACGCGCACGCCGAGGCGGTCAAACAGGCCGCGATGGCAGACAGGCTGCTGCTGACCAAGACGGATCTCGTGGACGTGGAGACGCTGGAACGGCTCACCGATCGGCTGCATGCGATCAATCCGGCCGCGGGCATTATCCGCGTCAGTCACGGTGAGCTGGCGGCAAGCCGGATACTGGACCTGGGTCTTTTCACGGCAGACGGCAAGATTGCGGACGTCGAACGGTGGCTCGCCGAAGAGCAGTATGGTTCAGGTGACGATGGACATCACCACGGCCGGGCCCATCACGACCACCATCATGTGGATCACCTTGCGCATGCGCAAGGTGACGGGCCCGGACACGGCGATCACGAAGCGCAGGAAGCTCATGCCGATGAGCCGCACGAGCATGGTGAACACCCGCATCATGACCATGCACATGACGTCAACCGGCACGACGACCAGATCCGCGCGTTCTGCTTCACGGTCGAGGAGCCCATTCCCGAGCAGGTACTGACCGACTGGCTCGACGTGCTGCTGTCGCTGATGGGGCCGTCGATGCTGCGGATCAAGGGCATTCTGAACGTCGAAGGCGAGGACAGGCCGATCGTCATCCATGGCGTACAGCACGTCTTTCACCCGCCGGTGCCGCTCGACGCCTGGCCGGGTGAGGACCGGCGTTCGCGGATCGTGTTCATTACCCGCGCGGTCGAACGTGAAACGGTCGAATCGACTTTCCGGCTGTTCAGCGAGGTGGGCGCCATCCGCGCGCAGGAGACGCATTCCGGATGACGAGGCTCCCCATTGCGCTCTACAACACGCTGACCCGCCGTAGGGAACCGCTGCAGACCGGCATGCCCGATGCGGTCACGTTGTACGTGTGCGGTCCCACCGTGTACAACTACGCGCACATCGGCAACGCACGGCCGGCAGTCGTGTTCGACGTGCTCGTGCGGCTGCTGCGCAGGCGCTACCGCTCCGTGCTCTATGCGCGCAACCTCACGGACGTCGATGACCGGATCAATGAGACGGCGCGCCGCGACGGCGTGCCGATCGGCAACATCACGTCGCGGTATATCGACGCGTACCACGAGGACATGCAGGCGCTCGGCGTCCTTCCACCGGATATCGAGCCGCGCGTGACAGAGCATATCCCCGACATCGTCGGGCTCATTGAAACCCTGATCGAACGGAAACACGCCTATGTGGCGGAAGGGCACGTACTGTTCCATGTCCCGTCCTTTACGGAGTACGGCCGGCTGTCGGGGCGCCGCACCCGGGACATGATTGCCGGGGCGCGGGTGGAAGTGGCGCCATACAAGCGCGATCCGCTCGACTTCGTGCTCTGGAAACCTTCGAGCGACGACATCTCGGGCTGGGACAGTCCATGGGGGCGCGGCCGCCCGGGATGGCACATCGAATGTTCAGCGATGATCGGGCGACATCTGGGACGTACCATCGACATCCACGGTGGCGGCCAGGACCTGATCTTTCCGCATCACGAGAACGAGATCGCGCAGGGCGTCTGCGCGCACGATGGTGAGCCGTACTGCCGGATGTGGGTACATAACAGCTTCGTCACCGTGGACGGCCAGAAGATGTCGAAGTCGCTCGGCAACGTGCTGCTGGTGCGCGATCTGCTCGCGCACGCGCCCGGCGAGGCGCTCAGGCTGGCGCTGCTTTCGACCCACTACCGTCATCCGCTCGACTGGAGCGTGCAGCGGCTACAGGCGGCATGCCGGACGCTGCAGCGGGCCTATATGGCGCTCGATGCCGTCTCGGGACTTCCGCATCTTGGGACCGGACCCGACAGCGAGGTGGAGGCGGCCCTCTCGAATGACCTGAACGTACCGCGCGCGCTCGCCCGTCTGTATCGGCTGCTGGAGGATCTTGAGCAGGCTTCCCAGGGATCGGCGCAGCAATGGGCGAAGGCGCGCCTGCTGGCGTCCGCACAACTGCTCGGCCTGTTGCAGCACGAACCGGCTCAGGCACTGGTGGCACTGCGCGGCCGTATCGACGCGACATCCGTCACGGAAGACGCGTGGGTGGAATCAATCGTGGCCCGCCGCGCCGAGGCACGCCGGCAGTACGCGTTTGGGGAGGCCGATGCGCTGCGCGACGAGCTGCTGCGCGCCGGTATCCAGATCGAGGACACGCTGGAAGGGACAGTCTGGCACCGAAGTCACGGAGTCCTGGCATGATCCGCAAAAATCCACGTGGGGACCTGCCTGTGGTCCACGAAAGCGCGTTTGTTGATCCGACCGCCATCCTGTGCGGACGGGTCATCGTCGGCGCGAATGTATTCATCGGCCCGTACGCGGTGA
The DNA here is from genome assembly GCF_050436525.1 of Paraburkholderia sp. 35.1. Classification (NCBI taxonomy): domain Bacteria; kingdom Pseudomonadati; phylum Pseudomonadota; class Betaproteobacteria; order Burkholderiales; family Burkholderiaceae; genus Paraburkholderia; species Paraburkholderia sp. 35.1. The sequence continues at coordinate 3,520,295 of NZ_JBNDMJ010000003.1, forward strand.
TCCGTGCCGACGAGACGGATGCGCAGGGCGGCATTGAACCGATCCATATCGGCGCGCACTCGAACATCCAGGATGGCGTTGTGATCCACTCGAAGTCGGGCGCTGCGGTAACGGTCGGCAGCCATACATCGATCGCTCACCGCGCGATTGTGCATGGTCCCTGCGAAGTCGGCGACCGTGTGTTTATCGGCTTTAACAGCGTGCTGTTCAACTGCACCGTCGGTGAAGGCTGTGTGGTCCGCCACAATGCCGTAGTTGACGGCTGCAACCTTCCCGCAGGCTTTTACGTGCCGTCGACCCAGCGCATCGGGCCGGGCACCGACCTGTCGACGATTCCGAAGGTGACTGCCAGTGCGTCGGAGTTCTCCGAGGACGTCGCCCAGACCAATGTGAGGCTCGTTCAGGGATACCGCCGCATCGCGAACGAATTGTGACCGTAGGGGATGACTGATGTTGATCCGCAAGCTGTTTTCGTTTGAAGGTGCGCATGTCGTGCGGCATGCGTCATCGCATCGTTGTGCATGGTCGATCCACGGCCATTCCTATCGCGTGGAGATCATTCTCGAGGCCGATGCGCTCGATCACGGCCAGATGGTCTATGACTTCGGCCTCCTCAAGGGGGAGGTCCGGGAGATCGTGGACGCGTTCGACCATACGCTCGTGTTCTGGAACTGCGACGACCCGGCGTACATGGAGATGTGCCGTAGCCATTCGCAGCGCTGGATTGCCCTGCCGGTGTCGCCCAGCGCGGAGCAGCTCTCGCGCGTGTTCTTCGTGCTGGTCGATGTGGTGATGCGTGCGATGCCGATGCGTAACGGCGAGGCGGATGTCACCGTCCAGTCGGTGATCGTGCATGAGACGGCGACCGGCTACGCACAGTGCTTCCGGCGCGATGCCTACAATCCGCGCATGGGGCTGGTCAGTCCCGCCCTGATCGGATTCTCGGATGCCGTGCGCCGGGAGGCGACGACCGGTATCCTGGATGAACTGACCAGCGCTATTGCGTGCGCACCGGCATGCTGACGTCGATGGGCGCAGCGAGCCGTCATGCCGACCTGCTCGTGCGCGGCGGTACCGTGGTCAGATTGGAAGGAAGTGGGCAGGCGGACATTGCCTGCGTTGACGGCCGGATCGTTTCGATCGAGGCGCGCGGCTGGAGCGCTGACCAGGTCGTGGATGCACACGGCCTGCACGTGCTGCCTGGCGTGATCGACTCACAGGTCCATTTCCGCGAACCGGGCCTCGAGCACAAGGAGAATCTCGAAGCGGGCACGCGAGGCGCGGTGCTCGGTGGCGTGACGGCCGTTTTCGAAATGCCCAACACCAGTCCGTTGACGCTGCGCCGCGACGACCTCGAACGGAAGATCGCGGCAGCGTCAGGACGCGCGTGGTGTGATATCGCGTTCTACATCGGTGGCTCGTCCGTCAACGCTGGTGAGCTGGGCCACCTGGAAGCGTTGCCGGGCTGCGCCGGCATCAAGGTTTTTATGGGCAGCTCGTTCGGCGATCTGCTCGCGGATGACGACGTTGTACTACGGCGCATCCTCGAGCACGGCCGGCGGCGGGTGGCCGTGCATGCGGAGGACGAGGCGAGACTGCGCGCGCGCCGGTCAATCGCAGAAGCATCGGGCGACGTGCGCGACCATCCGCGCTGGCGTGACGTGGATAGCGCGCTCGATGCGACGCGCAGGATCGTCGGCATGGCGCGCGAAACAGGACGGCCGCTGCATATCCTGCACGTTTCGACGGCGGAAGAAATCGCGCTGCTGGCGTCGCACCGGAGCCGGGTGACAGTCGAGGTATTGCCGCACCACCTGACCCTGTGTGCGCCCGAATGTTATGAGCGGTTGCGCACGCTTGCGCAGATGAACCCGCCGGTCCGCGAGGCCCGGCACCGGGAGGCGCTATGGCGCGCGCTTCGGGAGGGACGAGTGGACACGCTGGGCAGTGATCACGCTCCGCATACGCTGGAAGAGAAGGGCCGCCCGTACCCGCAGTCGCCCAGCGGCATGCCGGGCGTGCAGACGTTATTGCCGGTCATGCTCGATCACGTCAGCGAGGGACGGCTGTCGCTGCAGCGTCTGGTGGAACTGACGAGCGCGGGTCCGGCGCGGGTGTTCGGGATAGCGGAAAAGGGACGCATCAACGTGGGCTACGACGCCGACCTGACGCTCGTCGATCTCAAGGCAAAGCGCGAAATCACGAACCGCTGGATCGCAAGCGTCTGTGGCTGGACGCCCTACGATGGCATGCGGGTGACGGGGTGGCCGGTCGCCACCATCATTCGTGGCCGTGTGGTGATGCGCGATGACGCCGTGCAGGGATACCCAGTGGGACAGCCGGTCCGCTTCGACAGGGCGATGGCGATCACGCCGGCATGACGCCCGGAAGCTGTCAGAGCTGCGTGGGATTGGGCGCGTCGCCGTACACGGCGACGGGGTCAAACGTCTTCGCACCTTCCGTGAACCGCAAGGTTGCTTCGGGCAGGTCAACCGCGCGGTAAAAACAGCTGCGATAACCGACGTGGCAACTCGCGCCCCTGCCCGCCACCTCGACGCGAATCCACAGCGCGTCCTGGTCGTCGTCGATGCGCATCTCGACTACGCGCTGGGTCAGTCCGCTCGTCGCACCCTTGGACCAGAGCGTCTGGCGGCTGCGGCTCCAGTAGTGGGCGATACCGGTCTCGATCGTCCGCGCAAGGGCTTCCCGGTTCATATAGCCGACCATCAGGACGTCGTCCCGGCCCGCATCACTGACGACGCAGGGAATCAGTCCATCAGGGCCAAATCTGGGCGAGAGCGAGCGACCTTCCTCGACTTCGGTGACGGATGTTTATGTCACACCCGATGCATCATGCCCGAAGTGACGTGTTTTCCAGCGCGGCAGCAAACCAGCCCAGCACCCTTTGCAGGTGCACTTCGCCGTAGAGCCGCGCAAACCGCTGTGTCTCGGCATTGTCGGGGTCGCCGAGTACGGCCAGCCGTGCCTGGATGAACGCCGGCGTCAGCGTGATGCCGCACTCGTGCTCAATGCAGTGCTGCCAGTCATCGAAGCTCTGGGGAATCGGCGAGGTCATGGGTACGGCGGGCGCCAGCGGAAAATCCCATGGTAGCAGGGTTGGTTATTAATGCAACAAAGTGGCGTTAATAACCTGATTTCGGACCCGCCGAATCAGGTGCAATGATCTTGCGTGCTCACACGCCGTGGGTCGAGCAGTCGCGGCAGGTACCGTGAATCGTGACGGCAGAGTTCGTGCTATGAACGCCGCGGCGGCTAAGCTTGCGCTCTATCCGGGCGAGCACACCGGCCAGTTCCGGATCTTCCGGAAGCGCAGAAATGTTGTGGCAATGATCGCACTCGAAATAACCAGTGGAGGTCTCGTGCTCTGCGATTGCATGGCGCCAGGCCCGGTCAGATCCCTGGATTCGGGTGAGCAGGCCAACGGCAGTTAGCCGGTCGAGGATCCGGTAGAGGGTCACGCGATCCACTTTTCCCGCGCCTGTAGCGGCGCCCAGATCGCGGGCGAGTTCTTCGTGCGAACGGGGCTGTTCGGCGCCCTCCAGGCGCTCGAGCACGGCAACGGTAAGCGCGGTGGAGCGCAGCCCCGCCTCGCGCAGGCGCGATGGCCAGTCGGTAGGAGCGTGTGGTGGATGTTTGCGCGGAGAGTGGCGGGTAGGCATGGATGACCGTGGATGCAACTGTCCAATGATGGAATGATACATCGTCCCGCGCGGGCAAGGCCACGCGTGTCGTATGGTCGTCGTCATGGACCTGGCGGCATGCCCTGGTCGAACAGCGGTTGCAGGCCATCCTCCGCAGCGATGGCCATCGGACGCCCGACTGCCGTCTGCCGGCCGCCTGCCGAGCGCTCGAGCCGGTACAACGCGCCGAAGGCGAAGGACGGCGGTTGCATTCCGGCACCGAACACAGCCTCGCCACCGCGTCGCACGCTGTCCGCGAGCCATGACATCAGGCGCAGGTGATAGGGGTTGCGGGCAATTTCACCATGGTGACAGGTCAACGCCTCGATCATGGTCGCGACGATCGAGCTGTCGAGTTCGACGAGCGTGTTGGGCTGCTCAAGCGTGCCCCAGAATTCTGTCTGCGCAAGCCAGACGGCGTGGGTATGGTGCTGCAGGGCGTCACATACGAGCCAGTGGACACCGATGTGCGTCGCAGAGCCATCACGCTCGTGCGGGCAGAAGACGATGCGCGGCCGATAGTCGTCGAACAGCGCGGCGAGGCGGTCGACGTCACGGGCCCAGCCTGCCGGGTCGGCGCGGCGACGCGCTGGCGTGACCGGCTGGCGACCATCGAAGGCTGGATCGAGCAGCGCAAAATCAAGCCGGGTACAGCCATGACACAGCTCGTTCCATCGTTCACTGCGGCGGCATGGAGGTACACGCGCAGGATCCCCTGGCGGTCGTAGTCTTCAACCGCCTCGCAGTTCGGTGCGCAACGATGATTGATCCAGCGGGCGGCGTTCCCGCCGGTGCCCGCATCAATGCAGTAGCGGCCGTCACCCAGCGCAAACAGAAAGGTGTGGAACGGGTCTTCGGCGTTGACGGGATGCTGGCGTCGTGCTGCGGGGTGGGTAATGCGCGCCCCCCTGTATTCGATGATGCGCATGCCGCGCGGCATGTCGGCAACGGCAAAGACACCCTTGCCATGGATGGGACTGCGTCGGATCTGGATCAGGCGGGGCATGAATGCAGGAATGTATGCGGTGAAGCAGACTCAAGTATAGCGTTCCCTTTTCTAATTATCGCAACTGTGTTGCGTTTACGATGCGGGTTAGATATCGTTCTGCCGAAATCGCGGGCGATCCGACCGCTGGCGCGATGACCCGGACGTGAAGCGGGCAGCCTGCACGGGCAGGCATGCGCTAGCCAGGCCGCGGCGCGGGGGAATTGAGTGTGCGATCGATTAGAATTGCGCACGCAAAGCCCGGAAGCTGGTGCAAATCCAGCGCGGTCGCGCCACTGTGACCGGTTTCCTGAAACCGGGAGTCAGACCTGGGCCTTGTCTTCCTTCACCTGTCATGGGGCGCGAAACCCCAGGAGAACCGCCATGACCTGCATCGTCAGTGTCCACCGGGCATCGGCTGCCCGTTGCTTCCTCTTTTTCTCCCGTCGTTTGTGTTGACCCGGTAAGTGTCGCCGGTCAGCACGGCATGCCTGGTTCGTGTTTCCGGCAATCGTGCGGTGTTTCACTGCGTCGATGACATGGTGGATAGGCACGTGTGTCGAGCGCATAAAAAACAGGCGCACCGCATACGGTAGCGCCAGAGAAAAAAGAAAAGAGAGCAGGACAATGAAGAAAATCTCGATCCTTTCGCCGTCGCGAACGCAGCGACGCCGCAGCCGTCAGCTCACAGCAGGGATGCTCGGCTGCGCGTGGCTGATCGGCTCGTCGTCCGCGTTTGCTGATGACGGCAGCGGCCCGGCGGCAGACAGCACGCAATCTGCGCAGGAGCCGGCACAGACGCTGCCGGCTGTTAAGGTCCAGGCATCGGGCCATACGGATACACCGGACCTGAGCACGCCGATCCGTACCGGCAGCCGGCTTGGACTGTCGAGCCTCGATACGCCGGCGAGCGTCGAGACGCTCACCGGTGAGCAGATTCAGGTGCGCGGCGACACCACGGTCAACGAGGCCATTACGCGTGCGGCCGGATTTGCCACCGACGCGGCACCCGGCAATGGCGGCACGTCGGTCTCGGTGCGCGGCTTCAGCGGGCCGGAGTCGATCACGACGCTCTATGACGGCACGCGCATGTATCCTGGCGCAGGCACGGTGACCTTTCCGTTCGATACGTGGTCGGTCGACCGGATCGAGGTGCTGCGCGGTCCGGCGTCGGTGCTCTACGGTGAGGGTGGCATCGGCGGCGTGATCAACGTCGTGCCGAAGGCGCCGCAGCGCGACTACGCGACCACGGTCCAGATCGGCGCGGGCGCCTATGGCGAGAAGCGCGTGGCGCTCGATACGACGGGCGCGCTCGGGCCCATGCTGTCATACCGCTTTTACGTGAGCGATGACCGCTCGAACGGCTGGGTACCGCGCGGCGATTCGCATACCACGGCGCTCGGCGGCGCATTGCGGCTCGACGTCGATCCGACCTTGTCATTCACACTCGACTACGACTACGGCCGCCAGAAGCCGGCGCGCTATTTCGGGATTCCGGTGCTCGACGGTGCGCTCAATCCGGCGTTCCGCTACCAGAACTACAACGTCGCCGATTCCGCGATCTCCTATTACGACCAGTGGACGCGGCTGAACGCGAAGTGGCACGCCATGCCTGGCATCACGGTGCGCAACCAGCTCTATTATTTGCTGACCAACCGCCACTGGCACGATAGCGAGAGCTACGCCCTGCAGCCGGATGGCGATGTGTTGCGCAGCGATTACATCGAGATCCTCCATCATCAGCGGCAGATCGGCGACCAGCTCGACACGACGATCGACGGGCGTGCATGGGGCCATCAGAACCGGCTGGTCGTCGGCGCGGACTTCAATGTGATCTCGTTTGTCGATACAAGCAATTCACCATACGGCGGCTCGTCGATCGTGCCGGCATTCGGTTTCGATCCGGGCGTGTTCGACAGTCCCGATTCGACCGTGCCCGCGTTTCGCACCGTCACGCATCAGGCGTCCCTTTTTGCAGAGGACCGGTTCGAGCTGACCGAGCGGCTCGCGTGGGTGAGTGGCCTGCGTTACGACCATATCGACTTGCATCGCGACACGTTCGCGACTGCCACGACTGCGGCGTCGTCGTTCGACAGGACGTTCGCCCATACAGGATGGCGCACGGGCCTTGTGTTCTCGCTCACGCCGACACTGTCCGTGTACGGTCAGTACACGACCGGCACCGACGGCGTCAGTTCGCTGATTACGCTGTCGCAATCGAACAGTCAGTTCACGCTGTCGACCGGTCAGCAGTGGGAGGCGGGTGTCAAGCAGGAAGTGCTCGGCGGCCGCGGATCGTGGACCTTCGCGGTGTACCAGATCGTGAAGCGTAACCTCGTGAGCACCGATCCGCTGAACCCGGACCTGAGCGAGCAGGTCGGCCGGCAGTCGTCGCGCGGCGTCGAATGGTCGGGCGCGCTGCGGCTGGGCGGCGGCTGGTCGGTCGAGGCGAACGCGGCGCTGCTGCGCGCGCGGTACGACGATTTCGACGAGGCGGTCGATGGCCAGAGCGTGTCGCGCGCGGGCAACGTGCCCTACAACATCCCCGAGCAGACCGCGAACGTGTGGCTCGACTGGGCGTTCGCGCCTGGCTGGCGCGCGGGAGCCGGGGTGCAGTATGTCGGACGGCGCTTCGGCGACAACGCGAACAGCGTGTCGATTCCGTCGTACACACTGGTCGATGCGTCCGCGTCGTGGCGCGCAACGCGCAACCTGACGCTCGCGCTCTATCTGCGCAACCTGACCAACCGGACCTATGCGGTCTCCACGCAGAACGACGGCACCGAATGGCTGCTCGGCGCGCCGCGCTCGGGGTGGGTCACCGCGACGATGACTTTCTAGCCTCATTGATCGGCAAAGCCATGACCTCACTGCATATCGAAGAGCTAGGCTGGTCGCCGCCGTCGCGGGACGCGAGACGCCCGGACGACGGCGAGAGCCTGTTGCGGCGGATCGTGCTCGAAGTGCAGCCGGGCGAATTCGTCGGCCTGATCGGACCCAACGGCAGCGGCAAGACGAGCCTGCTGCGGTGTGCGTTCCGTTACGCAAGGCCGCACAGCGGCGCCGTCAGGCTGGACGGCGACGACGTCTGGGTCAAGTCCGGGCGCTGGGCGGCGCAACGCATCGCGGTGGTACAGCAGGACCCGCCCGACGACTTCGGCCTGACGGTGGAAGAGGTCGTCGCGATGGGCCGTACGCCGCACAAGGGGCTGCTCGACGGCGACACCGCCGTGGACACCGCGCTCGTCGACGCCGCGCTGCACGATGTCGAACTCGATGCGCACCGGCAGCGGCCGTTCGCTTCGCTGTCGGGCGGCGAACGGCAACGCGCGCTGCTGGCCCGTGCACTGGTGCAGCAGCCGCGTGTGCTGATGCTCGACGAGCCGACCAATCATCTCGATCCGCGGCATCAGATCGAGCTGCTCGGCCTCGTGCGGCGGCAGCGGATCACCACGTTGGCCACGATTCATGACCTGAATCTCGCCGCTGCGTTCTGCGACCGGCTGTACGTGATTGCCTCGGGTGAGATCGTCGCGTGCGGCGCGCCGCAGGCGGTACTAACCGAGCCCTTGCTGAAGACGGTGTATGGCGTCGATGCGCTTGTCGACCGGCACCCGGTGACGGGACGTCCGCGCATCACGCTGATTACAGGACCGGAGTCCGGGACATGACGAAAAGGAAGACTTCCCTCTGGCGCGCGACGGCGGCCACCATTTTTTGCGTAGCCGCATCGTACGCACAGGCTGACCGTTATCCGGTTACCGTGCGCAGCTGCAACCGCGATGTGACGTTCGCGCGTGCGCCGGCCAGGGCGGTCAGCAACGATTCGAATCTGACGGAGATGATGCTTGCACTGGGGCTCAGGACACGGATGGCGGGGTTCACGGGAATCGGCGGCTGGATCGAGAAGGTGAAGGACGCAATTGAGAAGTTCGTCGCTGGATCCGAAACCTGAAAAACTCTATATCCTGATGCTCCGCGGGCGGCAAAACAGTAACAGCAGCGCAAGCCGAGTCTTTCTCTATTAAAGGCCGTTGAAGCGGAAAGCCGTCGGCGAAACCTTCTCTCATGTGCGTAACGGACGCCCAGGTCTCGCGCTGCTAAACAGGTGTGAGGCAGCCTGACGAAGTTCAGCGTTGAATGCGGGCGGTGTGGGTCGTGAGCGGCCCATTCGACCTCGCGATGCACGTCGTGCCCAAAGCCGGCGCGAGCCTCTAACAAGGCGTTTCTGTAGGCCAACGCACGCGCCTGGAACCGCGATCCATCTGAAGGCTGAGGGGCCGTCACTGTTGCGTTCCAGCAGGCCGATGCCGGCGCTGCCCGCCTCGCACAGATCGAGCGCCATGTCTGGAGAGCGTCTGCAGCATGGCGCCGTCCGAGGCGGGCAGCGCCCGTGCCAGACGACGCATCGATTCGTTTTCAGCGGCGAAATCGTGTGGTCGATGCGCTCGCGTGCCAAGGGCCGGTGTGACCAGGCTGCCCGCGGGCCGTGCGCGGTCCGCTGCGGATTCGAACATGGTCGGCCTGGTGTGCCTCGCAACCGAGAACCTGCCAGGCAGCCACAACCCTCAGGTTCCCTACGCTCGCTTGCTGCCAAAGGAGCCCTGTCGGTGAACGGGGGCGACCACGCAGAAGAATTTGTGCTGAACTCAAATTTACGATCGCGACGAGATTAAGGCGCATATTGTCGGGATCGCCAGGCCGGCGCAGTAACTCGTCAGCGATCTTTTGTGACGCACGGTGTGGGCCATGCGGCATAGAGCGGCAAAGTGGTGAAGGACAAACTTTGCCTCATGTGTGGTGCCCGGTTATCGGGGAGGGAAAGATGCCAGGCGTGCGGTGAGTACGTTTTCCGGAGCTCGAACTTTCGTGTACTCGAAAACGTACTCATTCGACATTGCCTTCTAGTGGAACGCATATACCTTCCAGGCGCTTTCAAAAACAAAAAGCCCGCAAAGCGGGCTTTTTCACAAACGTCATCAACTAATTGATCTGGATCTATTTTTATGGTGCCCAGGAGAGGACTCGAACCTCCACGGTGTTGCCACCGCTAGGACCTGAACCTAGTGCGTCTACCAATTCCGCCACCTGGGCACGTCTTCAAGCTAGACGGCTATTTTAGCAAGATGATTAAGTTTGTCAATTCCTGCTTCAAACAAACTTGCTTTTCTCATCCGCTCGGTTGAACGCGCAGCGAAGTAATGCAATCGCTACTGAACCACCGTCCTGCTGATCCGGCAATCGAAACACAAACAACGATTTCGACTACCAGGCCTTACAAAAAAAGAGAGCCGCCAAAAGGCGGCTCTACTTTTGAATCTGGTGCCCAAGAGAGGACTCGAACCTCCACAGTGTTGCCACCGCTAGGACCTGAACCTAGTGCGTCTACCAATTTCGCCACCTGGGCAGGTGATGAACAGCAAAGACCGCAATTATAGCGACAGATTCCGACCTGTCAAGCGATTTGCCGAACGCGATTCAACCTCGCGGCGAGCCCGGCGCACTATGCGTCCCAACCACCGCCGCAGGCCCGCGTGGCGCCCGACACGGGTGTTAGAATGCCTCGCAGTAGTTCGTTGGCACGATGCACATCCGGCGTCCCGACGCGAGTGTCACTTGCGATCAGGCAGACGCGCGTCGGCTGGCGTCGAACGAGCCGGACCCAGGCAGTTTCCGGTGCAAATCGCAGTGGAGCAGAAGAGCAGAAAGCAGCAGGTGCAATGACCGAGCCAGCGCAGCCGCCGTGCAGATGCAGCCGAGCGCGACTGCGCGCATTACGCAAACGCCTTGCAGGCCGGATCACATCGCCGACCGACGTCCATGCAACGAGAAAAAATCATCGACAAGCCCTTGAGCAAATTTCCGTATCCGATTCCAAGCCGCGAAGAAATCCTCGGCGTGCTGCGCACGAGCGAAATGCCGCTTGCCGCGAACGACATCGCCGAAGCCCTGTCGATCAAGCGCCAGGAGCGCGAAGGATTTTTCAAGCGTCTCGGCGCAATGGAGCGCGACGGCCAGATCCGGCTCGATCAGCGCAATCTCTATCAACTGACCCATCCGTCGAACTTCGTCGCGGGCCGCGTCCAGGGCCATCGCGACGGCTACGGTTTCCTGATTCGCGACGACGGCCAGGACGACCTGTTCCTGCCCAACGGCGAGATGCAGAAGGTCATGCACAACGACCGCGTGCTCGCGCGCATCGTCGGCTATGACCGGCGTGGGCGGCCCGAAGGGCACATCGTCGAAGTCACTGACCGCGCGAACAAGCGCGTGATCGGCCGTCTGCTCAACGAGAACGGCGCGCTGATCGTCGCGCCCGAAGACAAGCGCATCGGCCACGACATCCTGATCACGCAGAACACCCGCAAGGCGAAAGTTGGCCAGGTCGTGGTGGTCGAGCTGACCGATTTTCCGAGCCGTCATTCGCAGCCGCTCGGCCGTGTGGTCGAAGTGCTGGGCGATATCGACGACCCCGGCATGGAAATCGAAATCGCGGTGCGCAAGTACGGCGTGCCGCACGAGTTCGGCGAGGCCGCGCTGGCCGAAGCGGCGAAGCTGCCCGACGAAGTGCGCCCGGCCGACATTCGCCATCGCGTCGATCTGCGCGACGTGCCGCTCGTCACGATCGACGGCGAGGACGCGCGCGACTTCGACGACGCCGTCTATTGCGAGCCGGTGCAAGTGGGCCGCGGCGACGGCTTCCGCCTGATCGTCGCGATCGCGGACGTGTCGCATTACGTGCTTGCGCAAAGCGGGCTCGATACCGACGCGATCGAGCGCAGCACGTCGGTGTATTTCCCGCGCCGCGTGATCCCGATGCTGCCGGAGAAGCTGTCGAACGGACTGTGCTCGCTGAATCCGCAAGTCGACCGCTGCGTGCTCGTGTGCGACATGATCGTCACCGCGCGTGGCGACGTGAAGGCGTATCAGTTCTATCCGGGCGTCATGCATTCGGCCGCGCGGCTCACCTACACCGAAGTCGCCGCGGTGCTGAAAAACACCAAAGGCCCGGAAGCGACCCGCCGCGCCGCGTTGCTGCCGCAACTGCAGAATCTGTATGGCGTCTACAAGGCGCTGTTCGCGGCGCGTCAGAAGCGCGGCGCGATCGACTTCGATACGACGGAGACGTACATCGTCTGCAACGCGCAGGGCAAGATCGAGCAGATCGTGCCGCGCACGCGCAACGATGCGCACAAGCTGATCGAGGAATGCATGCTGGCCGCGAACGTGTGCGCGGCGGACTTCCTCAAGCGCAACAAGCATCCGGGCCTGTTCCGCGTGCATGCGGGCCCGAGCGCGGAAAAGCTCGAGAACCTGCGTACCTTCCTGCGCGGCATGGGCCTGACGCTCGGCGGCGGCGACACGCCGCACGCGAGCGACTACGCCGCACTGATGGCGCAGATCCGCGACCGGCCCGATGCCTCGATGCTGCAGACGATGCTGCTGCGCTCGATGCAGCAGGCGGTCTACAGCCCCGACAACATCGGCCACTTTGGCCTCGCCTACGAGGCCTACGCGCACTTCACGAGCCCGATCCGCCGTTACCCCGACCTGCTCACGCATCGCGCGATCTACGCGATCCTGCAGGGCCGCAAGTATCAGCCGCAGCCGCCGCACGGCGTCGAGCTCAATACCGCACTGTCGCCGCGCGCCCGCGCGATGCAACAGGCCGACGAGGAAAAGCGGGGCGCCCGCGGGCGCGCGAACAACGTGGCGATCTGGGAAGAACTTGGGCTGCACTGCTCGGCGAACGAGCGCCGCGCGGACGAAGCATCGCGCGATGTCGAAGCGTGGCTCAAGTGCTATTTCATGCGCGACAAGCTCGGCGAAGAGTATGGCGGCATGGTCAACGGCGTCACGTCGTTTGGTATTTTCGTGCAGCTCGATTCGCTGTTCATCGAAGGCCTCGTGCATGTGACCGAACTCGGCTCCGACTACTTCCAGTACGACGAGATCAAGAACGAACTGCGCGGCGAGCGCACCGGCATTCGCTACCGGCTGTCGGATCGCGTGCGCGTGCAGGTGAGCCGCGTCGATCTCGACGCGCGCAAGATCGACTTCCGCCTTGTGCGCGATACGCCGATCAAGCCGCCTTTGGCACGCGGTATCGCGGCGGACAAGGGAGAAGGCGCTGGCCCGCGCGTGCGCGTGATGCCGCCGGTGGAAAGTGGCGCGTCGGTGCCGGGTCCGCGGCGCAAGAGGGCCGCGCCCGCGCAGAGCGCGGCGGTCAAGGAAGCGCGCGTGGCGAGGAAGCACGGTGTCGCGACCAAGGCGGCGTCGAAGCAGGCACGCAAGAAGCGCTGAGGCTTTCACAGCGCCAGGACCGCGCGCAGCGGGCACGTGAGTACGTGCCGGTTGCGCGCGGTCTGCCTTTTGGTTTCATATTCATCACAGTGGCGCGCGTTGAATGCGCGCCCCATCAAAGGTTGTTCAGTCATGGCACGTCATAAGGTCTTATACGGTTTCCACGCAGTGACCGCGCGTATCCGGCACGATGCGTCGACGGTCGAGGATGTCTATTACGACGCGACGCGCAAGGACCGTCGTATGACCGAATTCCTGCAGGCCGCGAAGGACGCGGGCGTGCGTCTGATCGCCGCCGACGAAACGCGTCTGTGGGGCCTCGCGCGCACGGAACGTCATCAGGGCGTGGTCGCGCGCGCGGGCGATCTGCCGCTTGCGCAGAATCTCGCCGAACTGCTCGACGGCATCAGCGGCTCGCCGCTGATCCTCGTGCTCGACGGCGTGACCGATCCGCACAATCTCGGCGCCTGCCTGCGCGTCGCCGACGCGGCCGGCGCCCACGCGGTGATCGCGCCGCGCGATCGCGCGGTGGGACTGAACGCGACCGCCGCGAAAGTCGCGAGCGGCGCGGCCGACACGGTCCCGTACATCACGGTCACGAATCTGGCGCGCGCGCTGCGCGAACTGAAGGACGCGGGTGTCTGGGTGGTCGGCACGGCCGACGACGCCCAGAAGAGCGTTTACGAAACGGAACTCGACGGGCCGGTGGCGCTCGTGATGGGGGCCGAAGGCGAGGGCATGCGACGCCTGACGCGTGAAACCTGCGATGTCGTCATGAACATTCCGATGGCGGGGACGGTGGAGAGTTTGAATGTATCCGTGGCTAGCGGAGTGTGTCTGTTCGAGGCTGTGCGGCAGCGGGCGGTGAAGAAGTAGTTTTTCTGTCGTCGTTCTTGTTGTTGGCCGATTGTGGGCGCCCGGAACGCGGTGATGGTTCCGGGCGTTTTGCTTTGAGTGCGGAAAATACAGCTATTTGCGCAGGAGGCGCTTTAGTGTAGCCCCACAATTTGGCGCAAAAGCCAGTGTCGTATTCCCTTTCGAAAGCGGGATCAAGGTCCATCGGGTGCGCATTCATGAATAGATCAATTTCGCCGATCAATTCGTGATGGCGATGGATGATTCCTGTGTCTCAATGTGTCCAATCGTGTCCGGCAAACAAGCGTGGTCCGCGGCACAAAGCCACCCAAACCGGGCCTTCTCCGCGCCACTCCGGTAAACTACGGGTTTTTCACGCTTTCCCCGCCTCTCCCATGACTCAAGACGAACTCAAGCAACTGGTCGGCCAGGCCGCCGCCGATTACGTGAATGCCAACGTGCCGCAAGGCTCGGTGATCGGCGTCGGCACGGGCTCCACCGCGAACTGCTTCATCGACGCGCTGGCCGCCACCAAATCCCGCTATCGCGGCGCGGTGTCGAGTTCGCTCGCCACCACCGCGCGTCTGCAATCGCACGGCTTCAAGGTGCTCGACCTGAATGAGATCGACTCGCTGCCGGTGTACGTCGACGGCGCCGACGAAATCGATCACAGCGGCGCGATGATCAAGGGCGGCGGCGGCGCGCTCACGCGCGAGAAGATCGTCGCGTCGGTGTCGGAAGTATTCGTCTGCATCGCGGATGCGAGCAAGATCGTCGAGACGCTGGGCCATTTCCCGCTGCCAATCGAAGTCGTGCCGATGGCGCGCACCGCGATCGGCCGGCGCGTGACGGCGCTCGGCGGCGTGCCCGTCGTGCGTGTGACGAAAGAGGGTGTGCCGTTCATCACCGACAACGGCAACGAGATCATCGACGTGAAGGGCTTGAGCATCAGCGACCCGCGCACGCTCGAGGCGCATATCAACGCATGGCCCGGCGTCGTCACGGTCGGCCTGTTCGCGGGCCGCGGCGCGAACCTGTGCCTGCTCGGCACGGACACCGGCGTGCAAACGATCACGTACGGCCAGAATTAAGCGAATGCATTTCTGTTCGCTCTGACGCGTGTGAGCCGCTCCAACGGTTCACACGCGTTTTTTGTTGCGGTCGTGCCGCACGATCCCGCTTATACCGCCCGCCGCGGCGGCAATCGCGCGCACCTGGCGGAAAACGCACGGCACCGTGCGCAGACAATTAGCCGCCGATGCCCGCCGCGCGATGCCCGACACGCGCGCGTCGCCGATCATCCGCGCGCCAGGCGCTTTGAAGCGCACGCGCAACGAACCGTCCGACAGCAGCACCACTGCGTCGCGCGCCGTGCAGCGCACGGCGAATTCCCCCAGGGCCGAACCCGGCCCTCCCAACTGACTGCTCCGATCGCCAAACGGCACGCGAGGCACTGCGGCCGTCGAGGTCGCTCGCCCGTCGCTCGCGCAGCGCTCCGATCGTAAAGGTGTGGGCTGGACTGGCGAGCAGGCGTGGGGCGATATGTCAGGCGTAGTGCACATACGAAAGCGCGGGAATGAAGCCGTGTTTTTGCAGACGCGAACGGACTCTCCGAATTACCCGCGTACTGTCGCATGTCGAATGTGGGCACGCGCACGCACAGTCAGGAACGTGGCACATACACTCTTCTCTGAGGCCAGGTGGCGATTCGTGACAGACAGGACGGAATATGAAAGTGGCGATCGTGCACGATTGGCTGGTCGCTCCCGGCGGCGCCGAGAAAGTGCTCGGGCAGATCATCGAGTGCTTTCCCGACGCCGACGTTTTCAGCGTCGTCGATTTTCTCGAGGATCGCACGCCGCTTGCCGGTAAGCCGGTCACCACGTCGTTCATTCAAGGCCTGCCGTTTGCGCGCAGCCGTTATCGCGCCTATTTGCCCTTGATGCCGCTCGCCGTCGAACGGTTCGATCTGTCGAGCTATGACCTGATCATCACCAGTTCTTGCGCAGTCGCGAAGGGCGTATTGGTCGGCCCTCATCAGACGCACATCAGTTACGTGCACTCGCTGATGCGATATGCGTGGGATCTGCAGCATCAGTATCTGCGCGAAGCGAATCTGCTGCGCGGGCCGAAGTCGTGGGCCGCGCGGGTATTGCTGCATTACCTGCGCGGCTGGGACGCGCAGTCGACGAATGGTGTCGATCGTCTGATCGCGAATTCGCAATCGGTCGCGCGGCGCATGATGAAAACCTATCGGCGCGATGCCGCGGTGATTCCGCCGCCCGTCGACGTGAACGAATTCGAACTGCGCTCCGAAAAAGACGATTTCTATCTGACTGTGTCGCGGATGGTGCCGCACCAACGCATCGATCTGATCGTCGAGACGTTCAACGCCACGCCGCAGCGCAAGCTGATCGCGATCGGCGACGGGCCGCAGATGGCGTCGATCCGCGCGAAGGCAGGACCGAACGTGACGGTCCTCGGCTATCAGCCATTCGGCGTACTGAAGGAGTATCTGGCGCGTGCGCGAGCCTTCGTGTGCGCCGCCGAGGAAGATTTCGGCATCGTGCCGCTCGAAGCGCAGGCCTGCGGCACGCCGGTCATTGCGTTCGCCAGGGGCGGGGCGCTCGAAACGGTAGTGCCGGTCGGCGACCCGCACCCGACCGGCGTTTTCTTCGCGCGTCAGACGGCGGTGTCAATGCTCGACGCGATCGACCGCTTCGAGCGGCTGAGCGCGTACATCACGCCGGCGGCCTGTCGCGCGAATGCCGAGCGGTTTTCGGCTCAGGTGTTCCGGCGGGCGTTCATGGCCGAGGTCACGCGCACGATTGCGGCGGTCGCTCAGGGTCTGCCGGCGATGGAGCCGGGGGAGCAGGTGAGGTGGGCGCAGCCCGATCTCGCGACTAGGGAACTCGGCATCGCCAGAGACACGGCGCCGAAAAGCGGGTGGAGGCAATGAGGTGAGGGTCTTTCGCTGTTCTCGCCTCGTGGAGTTTTCGATAGGAGAGAAAGAGGTTTTCGTCGTCATGCAGTGATTTCGCAACGGGCAGTAACGAGCCGTTCTGACCAACGCGTCCGGGCGGCTCTTGGTGTGGGCGCGTCCGTTTCGCGCTTTGTGTCGGCAGCGCATATCGCGTATCGCGCGATACGCGCCGCGCGTGCAAGGCCAGCCGCGGCGGGTCATTGTCAAGCAAGCAGTATTGGACTTCAAAAAACGACATCGGGGTGCGCGCCACGCGCTATGGGCGAGATATTCGCTGGCGCGGCATGCCTCGCGTGGCCATAACGACCTGAAGCAGACGTTCGCTATCGTGATCGCTGAATTTCCTCACTGCGAAGTTCGCCGTGCCGGCAATTCGGCGTGTCACGGCGATTCACTACAACAGGCAGTCGTCATTCGCGCGTCACCGATTAACGCGCCGACGGCTTTTGGACGAGGACGAATTTAAACTCATGAATGCCGATCGCCTTCCGGGACCCTTTCCCGACATCTCCGCAACGTGGGCTGCGCTGAAAAGCCAGTTGCCGATCACGCCGATTCGCACCGAAGAGGATTATCACCAGATGGTGCGAGTCGCCAATTCGCTGTCCGATCATCTAAGCGGCAACGACAACGATCCGCTCGCAGATCTGCACGCGATCGTGACGGAACTGGTCGGTCATTGGCAAGCGCGCAACCTGACGATTCCAAAAGCGGAGCCGCGCGAGGTCCTGCGCCATCTGCTGATCACGCATGGTCTCAAGCAGAAGGATCTGGCCGGCATCGCGTCGCCGACCGTGGTCAGCGATATTCTCGCGGGGCGCCGCGCGATCAGCAAGAAAGTCGCCAAGGCGCTCGCGGTACGGTTTCAGACCGATGTCAGCGCGTTCCTGTAGAGGCGGTGTCGCGCGGCGGACCCGTCCATGACGTGGTCCGTCGCGGCTGCTCATCTTGCGTCAACCACGGCGGCTGTCGAGCGGGCCGCCGGCGTTGGCGCTTCTATTCGCAGCGGCGTGTACGCGTTGTTGCCCGGTTGGGTATTTTTCTCGAATGGAACGCAGGCGCATTCCGGCGATCCTTCAGCGCACCGCCTTCAGTACCCGCACTTCGCATGCGCCGCAGTGCCGGCACGATGACCGACACTCCCGGATGCGATTCCCTCGATGGCATGGTCAGAACGCGTTGCGGCCAACAAAGCCCTTGAAAATCGTGATGAAGACGATCTTCATGTCGAACCAGAACGACCAGTTCTGGATATAGAAGAGATCGAACTTCACGCGCGCTTCCATCTTCTCGACCTTGGTGGTCGCGCCGCGATAGCCGTTGACCTGGGCCCAGCCGGTGATGCCGGGCTTGATGCGGTAACGGTGCATATAGCCGTATACCTGGTCCTTGTACAGATCATCGTGTTCGACCGCATGCGGACGCGGACCCACCACCGACATCTGACCGAGCAGCACGTTCAGAAACTGCGGCAGCTCGTCGAGACTCGTGCGGCGCATGAAGCTGCCGAGCTTGGTCACGCGCAAGTCGTTGCGGATCGCCTGCGTGATCTGGCCGTGCTCTTCCTGGTGCACGGTCATCGAGCGGAACTTGTAGATGCCGAACGGCTGGCCGTCGACGCCCTTGCGGATCTGCCGGAAAAACACCGGTCCCGGCGACGTGAGCTTGATGCCGATCGCGAGCACGGCGAACACCGGCGCGAGCACGATGAGCGCGAGCACGGCGAACAGGCGGTCGAACATCAGCTTGGGCCACATCTGCGGCGACGAGAATGGCGTCGCGCTCAGATTCAGCGTCGGCAAACCGACGACATCGACGATCGCATGATTGAACAGCGACAGACTGCGCACGTCGGGAATGAAGCGCAGATTCACGAAGTCGTGTCTGAAGGTGCGCGTGAAGCGGTAGATCGTGTGTTCCTCGGAAAGCGGCAACGCGAGCCACACTTCGTTCACGCGTTCATTGCGCACCTTCGTCGCGAACGCTTCCAGATCCGTCAGCACGGGTAGGCGGGTCAGACGCGCGCCATACGCGTCGTGGCCTTGCACGCTGGTGTCGAACACGCACACCGGTTTGAAGCCCGCTTGCGGCGCATGCTCGAGATGCGCGAGCAGCGTGCGTGCAAACCCCGGTGCGCCGACGATCGCGACGGTGCGCGTGTTCATGCCGCGGCGACGAACGAAGCGCAGCACCACGTGCATGATGCAGCGTGTCGCGATGATCAACGCGCCGGAGATCAGCGTCGAGTAGCCGAGCCACAGGCGCGACACCGCATCCGTGCGATGCAGCGTGAACGCGAGCAGGAGCGCGGTCGCGACCACCGTGAGCCACGCGGCGGCGATTCGCGCGAGCACCGGCGCGAGCGCCTTGCCGCGCCACGTCTCGTAGACCCCGAAGCCCGGAAACAGCAACAGAACCAGCACACACTTGAACGCGATCAGAAGACGCTCGGTATCGGCCAACGCGATCGGTGCGGAAAAGCGCATCCAGTGGGCGAGCAGACCGCCTGCAATCACGAACAGTGCGTCGAGACATCGAGCAGTAATCCTGAACATAGGCAAATCGACCCCGGTCATCGAGCCGCGTGCCGCTTATTCGACGGTCTCGGCCTGGCGCAGTCGCGGCAGCAGACGATCGAATTCGCGTTTCACGAGGCCGTAGCATTCGCACGCGCGGGCTTCGAGGCCTTTGCGGTCGAGCACCTTGATATGACCGCGGCTATGATGAATCAGGCCTTCGTCGTGCAGCTTGCCGGCCGCTTCGGTGATGCCTTCGCGGCGCACGCCGAGCATGTCGGCAATCAGCTGCTGGGTGACGTTCAGATCGTTCGACGCCACGCGGTCCACCTCGATCAGCAGCCAGCGGCACAGTTGCTTGTTGAGCGCGTGATGGCGATTGCACGCGGCGGTCTGCGCGACCTGGGTCAGAAGAGCGTGCATATACAGCAGCATCAGGCGGCGCAGAAAGTCGGACCGCGCGAACTGCTGCTTGAGCGCCTGTGCGCTCATCCGGTAGGCGAAGCCCGCGCATTGCACCTGTACGCGGTTGGGCATGGTTTCGCCGCCCGTGAGGACCGGCACGCCGGTCATGCCTTCGCGGCCGACCGCGGCGATCTCGACGGAGCTGCCGTCTTCCATCGTCGAGAGCATCGAGATGATCGCGGTGGTGGGGAAGTACACATGATGGATCCGTTGACCCGAGTCGCATAGCAGTTGCTCGGTGCGCAGATGAACCAGTTCGAGGTGGGGAGCTAGTGCCTGCCATTCGTGCGACGGCATTGCGCCCAGCAGATGGTTACCGTGCAAATCGGATTGAAGCGTCAACATGATCGGTCCTCGCATGAAAGTCGCGCCTCGCGCGACTCTCTCCGTTTATTTGATCCGATGCCCGCATCCTCGGCAGTGGGCTGCCCGGCGAGCAGCTTGGATGGCCAGCATCGGCCCCGTTTTAGGCCTGTCTGCCACCGCCTCTGTTGTTGCGCTCGTGTGCGGTGACACTCTGTTGCGTGGAGGTAGTAGCGAGGACCGTGCCAACGTTAGGGAAAACGCCTGCTGGTGCGGCGCAGCGAAGAAACCCGGAGCGCGTCGGGAGAGTAAAGGCAGCTTTTTGTTTCAGTTCTGTACACCTCTGCCGGATGGGGAATGCATCGTATGAAAGCTTTGGGTTTGGGCGAATCCCTTGATATCAAAGGCTTCACGGCCAAAAACTGGGTGCTGTCGAAGCTGTCTCAGATTTGAACCTGGCGCCGCATGCGCGTTTTGAAGCGCTCCTCGTGAAGTGCCGGAAATGATTCAGAAGTGGTAAATGGAGTGCGTGCGCTGTCGCACGTAAGGCCTTTCAGAACAGGCATCAGTCGCGTTCGAGCCAACAGTGAGCGAGCCGGGCAGACAGTTCGAGACCTGCGAAGCGAGCTTTGGGGCGCTTCGCGTACGTGCGACTAGTTCGGAATGACCACTAGCCGTAGAAGATGGCGGATAGCGCATTGATCGCGCGGACTTCCCCCTGGGGTGCCCCGCATGTTTCATCCACTTTAAAGGCCGCGTTTGATGCAGGTGCAACGAGTTCTTGCGGCGACGCCGCGAAGGTGGTCGGCAGCAGCGGTTCGAGCGCATGCAGCGGCACGATACAGCGCCGGTTCGGCGCGAGATGGAACCAGTCGCGCATCGCGCGATAACGAGGGTCAATGATATGAACGAAGCGCGCAAAGCGCTTAGTTTCGATCGCAAGCTGCCAGCCGCTGCCGTCGCCACGACGTTCGACCTCGACGGTCATACCGAGGTCATCACGCGCGGGCACGCTACGCTCGGGCAGATGAAACGCTTCGGACACGATCTCGCCACTCGCGGCATCGTAGAGCGTTGCAATCGTGACATCGTGCGCGCGTGGGCCGAAGCGGTACACATGCGTGAAATCGAAGAACTGGCCCAGATGCGCGGCCGCACTGATGCGTTGCAGGCTGCGCGAGGCAAGCGTCAGCGCGCGTCGCGCGGACGTGACCTTCACGCTGCCGTCGCGCAGACAGACCAGTTCGAGTTCGCCGCAAAACGTTTGCGCGCGCTCGTTGATCAGATGAATATCGAGGCCGTTCAGGCCTTCGTCGGTGAGCGTGATCTGCAATGGCTGCAGTGTCTGCGCGAAGCCGTGCAGCGCGCTTTTCGGCCGTCCCGTGGCGTCGATCACGCCCCAGCCCGCGCCCGCGCGCAGATCCTGCAACTGCCACACGAGGCCGCCGCCGCACGACGAGCCCGCGCGCCGCCACTCGGCGAACACGTCGCCGATCAGCTCGGCAACCACCGCGCGCGACAGATCGAGATAACGCGCCGCATCTTCATAGCGCAAGCGCGCCGGCTCGACGCCGTAAAGCGCCTGCAAATAATGATCGCGCACGTCGTCGAAATCCCAGCCTGCGCCAGGATCGCGCGGCACGGCGGCTTTCCAGCGCGGATCGTGCGTGTGGATCGTGCCGAGCGCGTCGTGCAGCGTCGCCTCGTCGGGGACGTTGGCGAATGCCAGGCATTCGGCCGCGAAGCGCACCTGCGCGCGGCGCACGTCGGCGAGCGGGCGCTGATACGCGCCGACGCCGTAGTAGTGCGTGACACCCTCGTTAGTCGAGAACGGCCACGCGCCGCCCGATGGCGAATTGCTGACATAGGGCACGTCCTCACGTTCGCGCGCGACGAGCGCGGGCAGCAGCTCGGTAAACAACGCTTGCGCGCGCTGCGCCGCGGGCAGTCCGAACATCGCCGCCTGCTGGTCGACCTCGCTGCCGCCGCACAGCACCGCGAGCGAGGCAAAGCGACGCGTGCGGCTCAGGAACTGGCTCGCTTCGCGCTCGATCAATGCGCTGAACGCGGCATCGTTCGGGTAGTCGAAATTCGCCAGCGCGAAGTCCTGCCAGATCAGCAGGCCGTACTCGTCGGCGAGCGCATAAAACAGATCGGACTCATAGAGCATCGTGCCGCCGACGCGCAGCATGTTCATGCCAGCGGCGCGCGCGAGCTCGAACGTGTGGCGCAATTGCGTTTCGGTGCCTGCTAGCGTGACGAGATCGGCGCTGGTCCAGCACGCGCCGCGACAGAATACGGGCACTTCATTCACGCGCAGGGCGAAACCCGCAGCATCGGCGCCGCGGTCCACTTCGATACGACGAAAGCCGATCGAGCCCAGAGACTGAGAGATCACGTTGCCGTCGACGAGCTGCAACGTCAGAGGATATAAAGTGGGCTCTCCATGCGTATGCGGCCACCAGCGTTTCGCGTGGGGCACGCGCACGTCGCCGGTGAGTGTATATGCATCGTGCCATTGCAAAGACGAAACATGGTCGGCGCAAGAAAGTGTCGCGCGGCAGGCCGCGATGTCGTGGGGGCGTACGAAACGTAAAGTCAACGAAACTACCCCATCCTCTTGCTCGAGCCGGCTGGTCAGATCAATCGTGTCGAATGCGTGCGGCGCGTCGCCGAGCATTTCGATCGGACGCCACGGGCCGACCGTCTGAATCGACGGACACCAGCCGGGCATATGGCCGAGCAGCGTGGTGCGCACGCTGCGAAGCGTCGGCGGCGACACGAGCCGCGGCCGCCAGCGCGCACGCGAGCGTTTGGCCGCCAACGCTGGCGTCAGTGAGCGAAAGCACAGCACGAGCGTCGCGCGGCCCTCCAGTTCGATATCCAGATCATGGGCGATGAACATCGATGCGGAATCGAGCCGCTTCACATCGTCGAGCCACACTTGCGCGAGCGTCGCGAGTCCATGAAAACGCAAGCGGCGCCGCCCCGTACCGATCAGCGTGACGCGATACCAGTGATCGTCGAATGCGAGCGGTGGCGGGCGATCGACATCGAGCAGACCGGCGGCGAGCCGCGCGCTCGCGACGGTGCCGGGCACCTGTGCGGCGAGCCAGCCTTGCGCGGGCAGATCGGCCGGCGACGCATAGGCGTGCGGCGGGGTGCTCAGACAGGCCCAGCCGGTGTCGAGCCGTTGCGGCCATAGCGAGGGCGCGGCGCGGGCAGTGCCTGCATCATGCGCTTGCGCGATCGCGCCGGTCGCGCGCGCACGGCCAGCATCGCCCTCGTCAGCGGGCGGATCGAGTGTCGATACATCCACGGTCAATTCCCGGAAAAACCGCGCGGCACGAAGTGCGCGCAACCACGCATCACCGTATTAGCGCACCAGAGCGGCCAGCGGTGGCAGCGTTTTTTCATAAGCGCTTTCAAGCACGTCGAAGCAGTCTTCGCAGGTATCGCGACGGCCGCGCGCGATCGCGCGAATGAGCCGGAACTGCATCACCATCGACTCCGACGCGATGCGTTGCGCAGCGGCCGGTATCGTCGGCGGGATCTCGAAGCCTTGCGCGGACAGCCACTGCAGATACTTCGACAGGAACTCGAAGTTCGCGCCGAGCTGCCGCATCAGATTGAACGAGTACAGATGGAAATACGCCTCGTCGCGCTCGAACAGCGTATCGAGATGCGCGGGAAACGCGGCACGCCATTGCGAAATCGGATTGGTCAACGGACGCCGTTCCAGATGCGCGCACAGCAGTTCCGCCGACGCCTCCGCGAGCGCGGTGCCTTCGAGCGCGGGCCGCGCCTGCTTGGCGAACTCGACGTAGGGAAACAGCAGATCGGGCTGCGCGGCGAAATGCGGCAGCTTGCGAAACACGCCGTCGTAGTCGTCGCCCTCGAGCCGGTGGTAGCCGGTGTTGTGGAAATAGCCGAGGCGGCGCGCGGCGGTGTCGACGAAGTCGATGCCGATCGTGGTCTTCGGATGCTCGCGGCGATACGAGGTCGCGCGCGTATCGGGGAGGTAGTAGCCGTCGACCTCGACGAGCACGGTGTGGCCGCGCAGCGTCTGCGCGAGCACGCGTTCTTCGAGCGAGTCGTAGATCGCGAGCTCCTGCACCTGGGTGCCATACAGACGTTCGAGATCGTCGAGCGGAAACTTGAAGAACGTGAACTGATCGCCTTCGAAATCCTGCGTGACCGTGAACGCGAGCGCCGCGCGCGGATCGAGCCCGAAGCCGTGCAGCAGCTCGATCCACAGATCGACATAGCAGTTGGTCTCCTGCCACACGCGTTCGCCCTGATGCAGCGCGTGCGCTACGTGCTCGCGCAACTGCGTGCCGGCACCGGGCACCGCGTGGGTCTGCTGATGCGTCGGCGGATCGCCTGCGCGTCGCGGCAACGACGAGTTGGCGAGCGCGCCGGCAAGCGCCGAAGTCGGCGATGGATTCATGCGAGCTCCCCGGCGACGGTCGCCGTTGGCGTCGCCTGCGCCGCCTGCAGCGCATCCGCGACGCGGGTCTCGGTATCGCCCCACAGCAGCGCGCGCACGTCGTCGGGCCACGCGTCGACGTCGAGCCCATGATGACGGAACAGCGCGAGCGTGATGCGTTCCATGCCGAAGCCGACACAGCCCGTATGCGCGGTCGCGCCGTCTTCGCAGGCGATCTTCCAGATCGCGCCGAAGTGGTCCATGTGATAGTTGAACGACAGGCAGGCCGTCTTGCCGCGCGGATCGGCGAGCGCGATCAGCAACTCGAACTTGAGCGCTTGCGCGCGCTGACTATCGGCGACGATCTTGCCGCCGCGGCCGAAGAACGGATCGTTCGCGAGATCGACTTCGACCGGCAAGCCTAGCAGCTTCACAAGCAGCGAGCCGCGCTCGATCCACATCTGCCGGAACGCCATCACCTGCTCGGGGTTGCCGAGACGCACGTATTCCCGTTGACGGAACATCTGCATGCGGCCCGGATCGAGCGACGGCTCATGACGGAAGCAGTACGACAGCACGTCGACGGTGCGGCCGTCGGCGGGCAGTGCGCCGCGCCGCGCCATCACCGGATAGATCGGATAGCAGGCGGCCGGCGTCAGCACGACGCGCGTCGGTTTCTGTTGCGCGAGCCACGCGTCGCCGCGGTCGTCGTCGCTGTCGGCCTTCGCATCGTCGAGCGCGCGCAGCAGACGGTGGTGGCCCATGTCGTCGCCGCAAAACGAATGGATGGTGCCCGCGAGATTCGGAAAGCTCTTCAGGTATTCGCTATCCTCGAAGTCGGTGCGGCGCATCGCGGGCGGAAAACGCAATACTTCGGCTTGCTGATCTTTACCCAGCTGCGTAATCGCGAGGTTCAGTCGCTCGATCACGTCCTCGAAAACCTGGCTGCGGCCATACAGTCCGTTTTCACCGGTGTCGATCAGCAGGCCGGCGGCCAGCATCTCGTCGCGCAGCGTGAGCGAAGGCCCCACGGCCGCCGCGGCGATAGCGGCGGTATCGGTCATCAGCTTCATTCAGGGTCTCCCCGGCGCGGCAGGACGTTGCGCGAGCAGCAGACTCGCGGTGTTCTGCGCGATACGGTCGTTATTGATCATCAAGGGCGCCGAGTGCAGGTCGCGCAGATGGCGGCCGACGCTATAGGGCGTGCCGTTCTTGTAGCCCGCCATGCCGCAGATCATCAGCACTTCCTGTACGACCTGCAGCGCGGTGGTCGAAATGCTGGTCTTCAGCGTGTTCATGTCCGACGCGAAACCGAGCATCGCCGCGAGCGGGGCGTCCGCCTGGGTCGCGCCCTCGCGTGCCTGATGCGCGGCGCGCGCGGCCTCCAGCGCGACCGATAGACGCGCCTGCATCATCTGCAGCAGCCCGACCGCTTCGGCGAGCCGCAGGCCCGCCGGCGGCATCGTGCCGGGCTTCGCGCGCGCCTGCGCGCGGAAGAACGCTTTCGCGCGATTGACCGCGTCGACGGCGATGCCGGTCCATACCGACGCCCACAGCGTGTGCGACACGGGCAGCATGGTCTGATCGGCGATGTCGGCGAACGGCGTCGCGAGGATCTGTTCGGCCAGTCCCGTCGCGACGAGCCGGAAGCCCTCGCTGCAGGTGCCGCGCATGCCCATCGCGTCCCAGCCGCCGCGCCGCTCGAGCTGCGTATCGGCGCGCAGCGCGACGATCAGCACCTGGTCGGACGCGGCCGCGTCGGCGATGCGCCGCGCGGTCACGAGGATGCCGTCGGCGTGCGCGCCGTACGAGATCGTCGGGGCGAGCTTTTCGATCCGAAAACGCGCGCCATCGAGCTCCACCGAGCACGCGCTCGTGCGCATGTTGCCGCCGATCGTCTCTTCCGACGTCGCCGACGCGAGCAGCCATTGCTGCTCGGCCAGTTGTGCAAGCAGGCTCGCTTGCCAGGCGGAGGCGCCGCGATGAGAGTCGATGCACGCGACCTGGATCTGATGCATCGCATAGATCATGGCGGTCGATGCGCAGCCCTGCGCGAGCGTTTCGCAGATCGCACCGATATCGGCAAGCGACAGGCCCGCGCCGCCGAAAGCGGTCGGCACCATCGCCGACAGCAAACGCTCGGCCTTGAGCGCGTCGAACGCCTCGACCGGAAAGCGCGCCTCGCGGTCCACGGCGTCCGCGTACTGCGCGGCGATCGCCGCGCAACGATGCGCTGCAGCACGCCATTCGGGACCGGTATCGAGCGCGCTCAGCGCCCCGGTGGCAGCGCCCTGGCCAGCGCCGGTCCGGGCGTCGGTAGTCGAGTTCGAGGCCGCCCCGCAGGCCGCTGCGGCGGCCTGACCCAGCAGCGGCGCACTCATGCTGCCGCCTTGGCCTGCTGCAACTCCGTCATCGCGGCGGCCATCGAGTCGATGCTCGAGAACAGACGGCGCGTCAGCATACGGTCAGGAATTTCGACGTTGAATTCGTCTTCCATGGCAAGCATCAGATGCACGGTCGCGAGCGATGAGAGTCCGGCAGCATAGAGGTCGGCGTCGTCGGCGAGGCTTTCCAGCGGGACATCCAGGCGTGCGGATTCGGACAGGATGCGTCTCAATGCAGTTTTCATGCAGTGCTCCCTTATGGTCAAAGGTCTGCCGATGGGTACCGAGGTCGAATGACGTCGGCACCTGATTTTCGTGTGTAGTTTCGTGCGGTGCGAAGACCGCGGCGTGCGTTCGCGGTGGTGCAGTGCAGTGTTGCAGGCGGGCCTGCATGAAGCCATCTGCGCTACCGGGCGAACGTGGCAAGGCTGCGCTTCGTTGGCTCGTATTTAAGGATCGTCAACCCCGAGCGTCAGTGCGATGGCGCACGGAAGCACATCTTTAGCGCACGTTACCGTGTAGTCGATGATGAGGGACCGTCATGGATCGGCCTGCCGTCGCGCACGGCAGGCATCGCCGGACCCGCCGAAAATTTTGACAGCCGGGGGCGTGATGAATTGGAAAACGCTGGAGTTCGATCAGCTATCTGCACGTGAGTTGTATGTCGTGCTGCGTGCGCGCAGTGCGGTATTCGTCGTCGAGCAGTCGCATGTGTGCCTCGACGCGGACGGTCGCGACGAGCAGGCCTTGCATGTGTTCGCGGTCGAAGACATGGCGCGGCCGATGCCGGTGCTCGCCTATGCGCGGGTGCAGCCCGGCGACTCCGAAGATCCGGAAGTGACGATCGACAAGGTGCTGACGAGTCCGCTGCGGCGCGGCGACGGCACCGCCGAGATGCTGATCGAGCGTGTGCTCGAAGCGGTCGCCCAACGCTGGCCGGGCCGCGCCACGCGCGTGAGCGCACCGCTTGGCTTGCGCGGGTTCTACGAGCAGTTCGGCTTTCGCAAGACGGAGGGACCGTACCTCGAACACGGTATGCCGTTCATCGGTCTCACGCGTCAGGTGCGCGGCGCTCAGGCGCGCTTCGGTCCGAGGCGCCGCGAGCGCGACGGCGCATCGTTCGTCAATACGTTCGAACTGTTGTGATGCCGCGTCGGCTGGGTACGTGTTTTCAGCCTTGGCATTCAGGTCCACCGACCGTGAACGAGCGGTGGACCGGCGTCATTGATTGCGCGCGCCGGGACTCAGCCTCGTGCCCGTCCGGACGACGGCGCGCAACGCAGCCAGAGCCTGTACAGCGCGTCGCGCAACTCGCTCGACCCGCGCAGCGACATACCGAAGTTCGCCGCGCTCAACGCGAGCGCGACGACGATCGCCAACAGCAACGCGCTGATCGAATCCGCGAGCGCGAGCGCGACGAGCAGAAACGCGAGATGCGCGAGCATGTTGCGCACGATCGTCCATGCATGCAGCCGTGAGAACGCAAGCAACACCGAGTAATCGAGCAGCACCTTCAGCACGACGACGACCGCCGCGCCCATGATGCCGAACCAGTGGATGCCGCACCATAACGCGCCGGTAAAGAACGGCAACTGAAGCCAACTGACGCTCGCCACTGCCACGGGATGGGTCTGCGCCTGCAACAGGCTGCCGAGGATGCTCGACTGGCCGCTCAGCCACACGCCGAGGATCAGCACGCTCGCGACCGGCGCCGCGGCGGCGAGCTGCGGTCCGAGCCACAGCAGCAAAAACGGCTTCAGCGCGAACAGCGCGATGATCACGCATGGCGTAAATGCTCCATTGAGAAACGCGAGCGCGTTGTGCGCGAGCGCATCCGCATCCTCGCGCGACGCCGCCGACAGTCGCGGAAACAGGGTGCGCACCATCGCGAGCGGCAGCAGGTTCAATCGATTGATCAGGTTTTGCGGCGTCGCGTAGTAAGTGACGAAGCGCGCGCCGAGCAGTCCGCCGATGAACACGCGGTCGAGCGTCGACGCGATCATGTTGGCGCCGGAAAACATCAGCAGCCAGCGGCCGTTGCGGAACAGCCCGATCATCAGGCGCCATTGCGGCATCTGCATACGGCGAATGCCGAGCGCGCGAATGGCGGCCACGCCCAGCATCAGGCCGCCGACGAAACGCGCGATCACGGCGGCTGGAATCGCGATCGCCAGTGACGGCGAAAAGCAGAGGACCGCCGCGATCGGCAGCAACTGGAACAGCGCGGTGCCGAGCGTCTGGTTGATGTTGTAGCTCGTGAAGCACTCGACGCCGGTAATCGCGCCCGCGAACACCCAGGTCACGTTCGCGATCGGCACAGCGACCGCGATCCACGGCAGGCTCGCCATCACTTCATGCTGGAACGTCGGCTCGATTTTCACGCCGTAGGTGATGTAGACAATGGCTCCGGCATAAATCAGCGCGCCGCCGATGATGCCGGTACCGAGATTCATGAACCACGCACTCCAGAAGATCGGTTCGATCGAATCGTCGCTGGCCGCGCGAGCCTTGGCGATCTGGTTTTCGGTCGCCAGACTGGTGCCCAGATCGAGGACGCTGAAGTAGCCGATCAGCGCCCACACCAGATTGATCACCCCGTAACGCTCGGCGCCCAGCAGATGAATGTAGGTGGGCACGGTCACGAGGGAAACGAAGGTCGGCGCGACGGCGCCGGCAAGGTTGATGAAGATGTTCCTGACGATGCTTCGTTCCATGTTCCATTGCCGGGCCGGTGAGAAGGGCCGCGCGGACATACGCGGCGGCATCAACGCGTCGCAGGTCTTGCATCTTGCCCCCGGGCGCCGCGTGACTGTGTGGGTGGCCGTACAGATAGCCGCGATCGGGAGGGGGTTAAATGGCAAAGCTCATAGGGTAGCGCAGTGGTTGGCCACGAGCCGGCCGCGCGCACCGCATTGCGGAGCATTCCTAAGCGCGCCCGCGCCGTCTCCATCACGTAATGCTCGCGGCACGCTGCACGCAGCCGCCGGCATCGACCACAGCGCATGACCGACGCGATCCGCCGCGCGTCGGTCCACACGCGGGGCATGCTGCACTGCACTGCACAGCACGCTCATCGACACACGCCAGCGCAGCGCGATTCGGAACCCAAACTTAATGTGGCGCGACGCACATATGCGCGAGAGCACCTTTGTTGTAATCATTTGAAAAGGAAGAGTAAGGAGCGGACCGTGAGACCCATCGTCTTCGACGGCAAATTCGGCTGGTTGCATCCAGCCAACGGCCCGGATGGCGTTGTGATGTGTTCCCCGTTTGGCTACGACACGCTGTGCACGTATCGCGGCATGCGCCGGCTCGCCGAGCGCCTCGCCGCGCGC
Organism: Paraburkholderia sp. 35.1; assembly: GCF_050436525.1. Lineage (NCBI taxonomy): Bacteria > Pseudomonadati > Pseudomonadota > Betaproteobacteria > Burkholderiales > Burkholderiaceae > Paraburkholderia > Paraburkholderia sp. 35.1. Next base: position 3,550,555 of record NZ_JBNDMJ010000003.1, read on the forward strand.
GGCATGCCGGTGCTGCGCTTCGACTACCCGGCGACCGGCGATTCAGCCGGCGACCCGACCGACGCCGGCCTGTGGCGCGCATGGATCGACAGCGTGAAGCAGGCGGTCGCGCAACTGCGCGAGGCGACCGGCGTCGAGCGTGTCAGCGTGTGCGGTCTGCGTCTCGGCGGCATGCTGGCCGCGCTTGCCGCGCAGGAACTTGGGGATGTGCACGGTCTCGTGCTGATGTCGCCGGTGCTGTCGGGCAAGACTTACCAGCGCGAATTGCGCGCGCATTACCGGCAGTGGTTGAACGATCCGGCCGCGATGGATTGCGTGGTCGAGCCCGATACCGACGAGTTCGTCGAAGCGTATGGCTTTCGCATGTATCGCGACACGCTGCAAAGCCTGCACGCGGCGGATCTGTATCGCGCGACGAGCCGGCCGGCCGCGCGCGTGCTGCTGCTCGATTCACTGAACCCGGCTCGCGCCGGTGCGCTCGCCGCGCATTACAGCGAACATGGCGTCGAGCTCGAGCGTCACCCGTTCGACGAATACAGCCGCTTCATGATGGAACCGCTCGAAAGCGAAATACCGCACGCCGCGTTCGAGACCATCGAGAACTGGCTGCTGGCGGGGAGCGCGCAAACGGCCCAAACGACCCAAACGGTGGCGCGCGTGCCCGAGCGAGGCGAAGAGCCGGCGGGCGGCCACTATGTCGCGCCGAGGCTGCACGAGACGCCGGTGTGGCTGAACGAGGGCAAGGTGTTCGGCATCTACTGCCGGCCCGACGGCGCCGCGGCGGCGCGCGCCCCGGCGGTGCTGCTGCTCAATACCGGCGCGGTGTCGCGGATCGGCAATGGGCGTTTCGGCGTACATTTCGCGCGGCGTCTCGCACGCCAGGGGATCGCGTCGCTGCGCATCGACGTCCGTGGTGTCGGCGACAGCATGCCGTCGTGCGACACGTTGAGCCTCGACGCGCTGTACTCTCAGTCGAGTGTCGGCGACGCCGCGTACGCGTCGCGCTGGCTTGCCGCGCGCGGTCATGCGGGCGCGCTGCTGCTCGGCATCTGCTCGGGAGCCTACGCCGGCCTGCATGCGGCGATGCGCGAAGCGGCGGTGGTGGGCGCGGTGATCGTCAACGTGCAGAAGTTCAGATGGCGTAACGTCTGCGACGAACACGGCAAGCCGATGATCCCGGTGTCCGCGTTCGGCTCGACGCGCAACTACCTGCGCTCGATGAAGCAGCCGGGCAAATGGCTGCGCGTGCTCAAGGGCGAGACGGGCGGCTGGGGCCTCGTGCGCGAGCTGGTGGTACGCCAGCTCGCGCGGACCGGCGAAACGCTGGCCGACCGGATCGAGCAACTGTGTGGCCTCGAATTCGGCGCGCGTGACGAGCGGCATCTGTTCGCGAACCTAGAGGCACGGGGCGTCGACACGCACCTGGTGTTCGGTGTGCTGGACGAAGGCGTCGAGGAGCTCGAGCGCTACTTCGGCGTGCGCGGCACGCGGCTCGCGCGCTTCACGCGCATTCACGTGGCCTTCTGCAAGCACACCGATCACGCGATCCTGTCGTCGGTGGCGCAGGAAAACATCATGTCGTACGTCGAGAACGTCTATCGCGGCGGCTTCACGAAGCTGCGTCAGCCCGACAGCGCGGCGCTCGACGGCGAGCTGCACAGGCAGCACCCGGAGCACGATGAACATCGCGCCGCGGGGGCGTTGCGTCCGTTCGGAGAAGCATAGGGAGCACGCGGACAGACAGGGGCGCCCAGGCCGCACTGTGTGTCGCGCGCATACGACTGAACGCGCGTGCGACCACGAGGCACTTGCTGGCGTCATGCCGGCCCGTGAACAGGATCTGGATTCGACAGGATCGCAAATGAATCGAATGGTAGAACCAGGTAATTGGCCCGCGAATCCGCCCGCGCCGCAGGCTGGGACCGCCGCCGCGCTGCGCGAACTGACCGTGCAACCGGTGATTCTAGCGAGCGGCTCCGGTACGAGGCTGTGGCCGCTGTCGCGCGAACGCAATCCGAAGCAGCGGATCGGGCTGATGGGCGACCAGTCGCTGCTCGAAGCGACGCTGCGCCGGCTCGACGATGCGTTCGACCCGGCCGCGCCCGACGCGGCCCGCACCACGCCGCCCGCCGCGCCGCTGGTGGTCTGTTGCGAGGAACTGCGGCTGCCGACGCTCGAGCGCGTCGAGCAGTACCGCAAGCCGGTGCGCATACTGCTCGAACCGATGGCGCGCAACACCGCGCCGGCGCTGACCGTCGCGGCGCTCGCCGCGCGCGCGTCGGCCGCGGCCGGCGACGATCCGATGCTGGTCGCGCTGCCCGCCGATCATCCGATCGTCGATCAAGCGGCGTTCGGCGCGGCGCTCAAGGAAGCGCTCGCGTATGCTTCGCGGGGCGCGATCGTCACGCTCGGCGTGCCGCCGCAGCGCGCGGCGACCGGCTACAGCTATATCCGCACCGCCGCGGCCTTGGGAAACCGGGGCGCGCGGACGATCGAGCGCTTCGTCGAGAAGCCCGATGCCGAGCTGGCCGAGCGCTACTTCGCGTCGGGCGAGTACTGGTGGAACAGCGGCATGTTCGTGGTGCGCGCGTCGGTGTGGCTCGACGCGATCGGCCTGTGCCGTCCGCTGATCGCGGCGGCCTGCAAGGACGCATTCGCAGGCGCGAGCATCGACGAGGCCGGCGCGCTGCATCTCGGGCGCGACGCGTTCGCCGCGTGTCCGTCCGACTCAGTCGACTATGCGGTGATGGAGCGCATGGGCACCGACGCGCGTCTCGTCGGCGTGACGGTGCCGCTCGACGCGGGCTGGTCGGACCGCGGCGCCTGGGACTCGGTGTGGGACGCGTCGAGCAAGGACGGCGACGAGCGCTTCCTGCTGTCGGAGAATCAGTCGACGTTGATTCCGCTGGGCGTCAGGCATCGGCTCGAAAATGCTGGCAAGACGCCGCTGGAAATCATCGAGGTGCATTCGGACGGCGATCCCGGCGAAGACGACATCGTGCGCTTGCACGGCTGATGGACGCCGAGCTGTTCGGCGTCAGCGTGCTGTCGGAGGCGCAGGAGCCGCACAGCCGGCATTTCGCAGGCGAGGCGCAGAGCCGCTTCGCGCCGCCTTGCGCGCCCGCGCTGCGCGGCGGTCGACGGCGAGCGCGTCGCACGAAGTCTCGGCGTGATGCGGCGTCCGCACGCCGCGGACCAGCTGCGCCGCTTGCGCTTCGCACGACATCTTTGTTCGCCGGAACACGCAGGCGTCCGGCCACGTCCGTGCAAATCAGACAATTTCATCACGCCAACGTGCGAATGCGCACAATTCAAACCCCACAACGCAGGCACGCTTTGACGAGCGAGCTTTGTGCCTGGCGAAACAGATGGCGTTACACGAACGAAACAAATCTTCAGAGGGATAACCCTGTCAGGAAGTGTCCCACTGGCGCATCCGTTTCGAAGCTTGCAACGTATCGAAAAACGATTCTATTGGCATAACAGATACGTACGGGCCCTTCAATCAACAGGCCACGCGGGGTCAACACCGCTTCGGGGATATGTCATGGAACACGCAAACAAGGATCGCTCGTTGGTGAGCAAAGTCATGGACGGGCTCGTCAGCGGCATCGTCGAGGAAAAATACGGCGCGATTCTGCCGCCGCAGGATGTGCTGTCGAAGGAATTCGATGTGAGCCGCACCGTGATGCGCGAGGCGCTATCGATGCTGCTCGCGCGCGACATGCTCGACGTGCGGCCGAAGATCGGCACGCGCATCCGGCCGATGAGCGACTGGCGCATGATCGACGAGGACGTCGTCAATTGGCGTTTCCGCGCAAAGCCCGATCCGATGTTTCTGCGTGACGTGATCGAGTTTCGCATGCTGATCGAACCGCGCGCGTCGGCGCAGGCGGCCGCGCGCGGCAGTGCCGCGGAAGTCGCGGCGATTCGCGAGGCGTTCGAGGCGTTTCGCATGATCCGTCCGGGCGAGGCCGGCTATCAGGAAGCCGACGAGCTGTTCCATACGCGCATCGTGATCGCGAGCGGCAACCAGTTCTTTAAGCAGATGGCGGCGATCATTCGCGGCGCGCTGTCGACCCTCAATCCGGTCGTGCACGACCGGGAAGGGCTGTGGGAGAGTGCGATCGCATCGCATCAACGCGTCATCGAAGCGATCGAGCGGCGCGATCCGAAGGAGGCCGAGATCGCTGCGCTCGCGATGATCGATTACGCGGCCGAGGAGGTCGGCGGGCGGTTTTCCGCGGAGCCGCCAGCGCGGGTTTGAGCGTGATTGCGAGCGCGGGCTGAGCGTATCTGTCAATGTCCGGCGGGAGCGGCGGGGTGGGGTGTCGAAGGTCGGTGCGCGGCAGTGATGCCGGATGGTTCGATCGGCCGGGTTCGCCGCGTTCGCAAGCGGCATCGGTGACAATAGCGGCTGTTCCGAACCGCATGGACCTTTGCACACACGATGACAGATACGACAGCGGCACTGCACGCAGCCAGCACCCAACCGACCGATCGGGCAGCGCGGGACACCACTTCATCGCGCGAGATCCGCTGGGGGATCGTCGGCACCGGCCGGATTGCGCGCCGCTTCGCGCAAGGGCTCGCGTTCGTGCCGCGGACGCGGCTCGCGGCGCTGTGGTCGCGTCGCGTGGAACCGGCCCAGGCGTTCGCCGATGAATTCGGCGCCGCCGTCTGCGCCAGTTTCGACACTCTGCTCGCGAGCGGCATCGACGCGCTCTATATCGCGACGCTGCAGGACAGTCACGCCGACTATGCGATCGCCGCGTTGCAAGCGGGGCTGCACGTGCTGTGCGAGAAACCCGCGTGTATCAATCGTCCGCAGCTCGAGCGCGTGCTCGACTCCGCGCGCGCATCGCAACGGCTCTTCATGGAAGCGATGAAGCCGCCGTTCTATCCGCTCTACAGAAGGTTGCGCGAGCACCTCGCGGCCGAGCCGATCGGCGAGGTCGGGCTCGTGCGCGCGGGCTGCTCGGTGCCGGGCGTGCCGGCCGATCATCCGTCGCTGTCGTTCGAGCACGCGGGCGGCGCGCTGCTCGATATCGGCATCTACGAGATGTTTCTGGCGGTCGACTGGCTCGGCGCGCCACGCGACGTGCAGAGCTTCGGCCGGCTTGGCGCGACCGGCGTCGATACGTTCGCGAGTCTGAACAGCCAGCACGAGCGCGGTGGTATCGCGCAGCTATTCTGCGGGCTCGATCTGCATGGCAAGGGCGATGCGCTGCTGATGGCCCAAGGCGGTCACGTGACGCTGCACGAGCCGTGGTGGAACCCGTCGCGCGCGACGATCCGTTATGCGGATGGCGGCGTCGTCGAACTCGACGAACCGTTCGAAGGCGGCGGCTTGAACTACGAGACCGCGCACTTTTGCGAGCTAATTCGCGCGGGTGTGCTGGAGAGTCCGCTGATGCCGCACGACACGTCGCGACAGATGATCGCGATGGCCGACGCGGCGCGCGCGGCGTTGGGGCTCAAGTTCGCTGGGGAATGAGCCGCTGGGGGCAACGAAAAGGAGTGGGCGGCGCTCAGTGCCGCGTCGGCAGCGACAGCCGCCGCTCGTACCAGCGCTGCGCCCACTCGAGCACCTGACACAGCACCCAGTACACGGCCGCGGCCGCAAGATAAAGCGGCAGCGGCTGGTAGGTCGACGCGATGATTTCCTGCGCGCTGCGCAGCAACTCGGTCACCGTGATGACGGACACGAGCGAGGTGTCCTTGATCAGGCTGATCAGGCTGTTCGACAGACTCGGCACCGCGATGCGCAGCGCCTGCGGCGCGATCACGTAGCGCAGCGTCTGACGCCGCGACAGCCCGAGGCTGTACGAGGCGAGCCACTGGCCCTGGTGGATGCCCAGAATCGCGCCGCGCATGCTCTCGGACAGATACGCGGCGACGTTCGCCGACAGCGCGATCACGCCGGCCGGCGTCGGATCGAGCGAAATGCCGAAGCTCGGCAGACCGTAGTAAATCACGAAGATCTGCACGAGCAGCGGCGTGCCGCGCATCACGCTCACATAGACGCGCGCGATCCAGTTCAGCGGACGGCTGTGGCTGATGCCCATCAGCGCGAGCATGGCGCCGCCGATCAGGCCGAAGATCATCGACAGGATCGCGAACTTGATCGTCAGCAGCGCGCCTTGTGCGAGCACCGGCACTGATTGGAGCAGCAGGGATGTGATGGACATGGGCAGTGTTCTTATTGACGCACAAAGCGCACATCATAAACTTTGGCGCGCGCTCAGGCGCGGGCCGCGCGATGCGGCTCGGGGTATACGCGGCGCGCGGTTTGGCTCCCGCGGCTCCCGCAGCTCGCGTGGGCCGCAAAAAGCGCGAAGGGCGGCATCGTCATCGATGCCGCCCTTCGTTCGACTCCACGCGTGTTACTTGATCGGCTTGCTGACGTCGATGCCGAACCACTTGTCCGAGATCTTCGTGAAGGTGCCGTCCGCTTCGAGCTGGGTCATTGCGTCGTCGATCGCCTGCGCGAACTTCGGGTTGCCCTTTCTGAACGGAATGCCCGACGGGTTGCCCGGGCCGACGTTCGCGCCGGTGCGCAGCGGCAGGTTCGAGTTCTTCAGCAGGTACGCGAGCATCAGACGGTCGTTCAACGCCGCGTCGAGCCGGCCGGCGGCCAGATCACGCAGGTATTCGGGTGCGCCCGGGTAGGTCTTCACGTCGATGCCCGGCACTGCCTTCGCCATGTCCATGTAGTTCGTGCCGAGACCGACGCCGAGCTTCTTGCCCTTCAGGTCTTCGAGCGAGGTGAACTGGCGCGTGTCGTTCTTGCGCTGGATCAGTTGCGCCGCCGAGTACGTGTACGCCGGCGAGAAGTCGAGCGTCTGCTTGCGCGCGTCGGTGATGCCGACCTGGTTGACGATCACATCGAACTTGCCCGCCTGCAGACCGGCGATGATGCCGCTCCACTCGGTCGTGACGAACTCGGGCTTCACGCCGAGCTTGGCCGCGACCGCCTTGGCGATGTCGACGTCATAGCCGACCAGTTCGCCCGACGGCGCTTTCGAGTTGAACGGCGGGAAGGTGCCTTCGAGACCGATGCGCAGCGTGCCGCGCTGCTTGACCTGGTCGAGCAGGTCTTCCGCATGCGCGGTAACGGCGGTCAGTGACATGCCGATCAGCGCGGTGGCGAGGAGCTTCTTCAATAGGCCGAATTTCATTGTGTTCCTTGTACGTCTGATGTTTTGACGGTCGAGAGCATAGCAAACGAGCCTATCGCAACCTAAATACCGTTTGTTTATGTCTATATGCGGCGGCGCGGATGCCTAGCGCAACGCCTGCGCGCATTCGGCGACGAGCGCCGGACCGCGGTAGATGAAACCAGTATAAAGCTGCACCAGCGACGCGCCGGCCGCGAGCTTCGCGCGCGCATCGTCGCCCGAGAAAATGCCGCCGACGCCGATGATCGGCACCGCCTCGCCGACTTCGGCGCGCAGCTTGCGGATCACCTCGTTCGACGCGTCGAACACCGGCTTGCCCGACAGGCCGCCGGCTTCGTCAGCATGCCGCATGCCGGCGACGGCGGTGCGCGACAGCGTAGTGTTGGTCGCGATGACGCCTTCGAATTTGTGGCGCAGCAAGGTGTCGGCGATCGACTTGATCTGCTCGTCGTCGAGGTCGGGCGCGATCTTCAGTGCGAGCGGCACGAGCTTGCCGTGCATGTCGGCGAGTCTTTGCTGCTTGTCCTTCAGCGCGGCGAGCAGCGCGTCGAGTTCGTCGGCGCCCTGCAGCTGGCGCAGGTTCTTCGTATTCGGCGACGAGATGTTGACCGTCACGTAGCTCGCGAACGGGTACACGCGCTCGAGGCAGTACAGATAGTCTTCAGCGGCGCGCTCGATCGGCGTGTCGGCGTTCTTGCCGATATTAAGACCGAGGATGCCGCGATAGCGCGCGGCCTGGACGTTCTTCACGAACTGGTCGACGCCGGCGTTGTTAAAGCCCATCCGGTTGATCACCGCGTTCGCCTGCGGCAGCCGGAACATGCGCGGACGCGGATTGCCCGGCTGCGCGCGCGGCGTCACGGTGCCCACTTCGATGAAGCCGAAGCCGAGCGCCGCCAGACCGTCGATGCACGCGCCGTCTTTGTCGAGGCCCGCCGCGAGTCCGACCGGGTTTCGGAACGTCAGGCCCATCAGGGTGCGCGGCGAATCCGGCACGCGCGACGCGAGCGCGCCGGCGAGGCCGGTGCGACCGGCGGCGCCGAGCATGCGCAAAGTCAGATGGTGAGCGTCTTCCGCGTCCATGCGAAAGAGTTGGGCGCGAACGAGCGGATAAAGGGAGCTGAGCACGGGATGAAGCCGGACGGCCGGAAAATGGGAACCCGCTATTTTACCGGCTTTGGGCTTTGATGAGACTGGTGGGGCGTTGCCGGCGACGAGCGGGACCCGGCAACGACTCGACGGACGGCGCCTCGACTACGGCCTGAGCGGCCCGCGTCGTCCATGCATCGCGAAATCGACCGGCGGCAGGTCGATGCTGGCCGGATCGAGCACGCGCCACGCGCCGTCGATCAAGCCTTCGAGCGGCCGGAAATTCGCCTTGTACGCCATTTTCGGGCTTTCGCGAATCCAGTAGCCGAGATACACGTACGGCAGGTTCAGGCTGCGCGCCTGCTCGATCTGCCAGAAGATGTTGTAGGTGCCGAAGCTCGCGTGCGGCAGGCTCGGCTCGAAGAACGTGTACACCGACGACAACCCGTCGCCGAGGATATCGATCATGCTGATCATGCGCAGCGCGCCCCGCGCGTCAGGTCGCCCATCGGGCTGCAACGGCGCTGGCTCACGAAACTCGACGAGCCGCGAGTTGATCCGGCTTTGCAGCAGGAACTGCTCGTACTGGTCGCGGCTGTCGCGATCCATGCCGCCGCCCGCGTGGCGCGCCGACTGGTAGCGCATATACAGCGCGTAATGCTCCTCGTCGTAGTGCAGCGGCGCGACGGTCGCAATCAGGTCGCCGTGCTTTCTCCATACACGCCGCTGCGTGCGGTTCGGCTGAAAACGCTCGACCGGCACGCGCACCGGCACGCACGCGCGGCAGCCGTCGCAATACGGGCGATACGTGAACACGCCCGAGCGCCGGAAGCCTGCCTTGACGAGGTCGGTGTAGACGTCCGAATTGATCAGGTGACTGGGTGTGGCGACCTGCGAGCGCGCGATGCGGCCGTCCAGGTAACTGCAGGGATAGGGCGCCGTTGCATAAAATTGCAGCGCGGAAAGCGGAGAAAGAGGCAGCTCGTTGGGATGAGTCACGTTGGCAGCTCTCGATGCGTCTCTGGTAATGCAAACCCGGCACGCCCGGCGGTTGATGCCGCTATTCGATGGGCGGCGGACCGGATTCGGCCTGATTTTTCCTACGCCGCCCGCGCGAGGATGTCGAGCAGGGCGGTCTTGTCGAAGCGCCACGGGATGGCCGGCGCGCCGACAGACGCGCGAACATGCGCGACAAACGCCTTGCGCGCTATCTCGCGGCCGCCGAGCGACGCCAGATGCGACGTGTTCTGCTGGCAGTCTATCATTTCTATTTCGTGACGTCGCAAGTGGCCGACCAGCGCGGCCAGCGCCATTTTCGAGCCGTCGGTGACGTCGGTGTACATCGATTCGCCGAAGAACATCCGCCCGAGCGACACGCCATACAATCCCGCTACACGCTTGCCCTCGAGCCAGGTTTCGATGCTGTGCGCGTCGCCCAGGCGGTGCAGCGACGAATAGGCTTCGACGACGTCGGCGGTGATCCACGTGCCGCGCTGACCGTGGCGCGGCGCCTGCGCGCAGGCGCGCATCACGGCGGCGAAATCGTGATCGACGCGGATTTCCCACGCGTCGTCGCGCAACACGCGCTTGAGCGTCTTGCGCAGCGATGGCGACACCTTGAACTCGGCGGGGCGCAGGATCATGCGCGGATCGGGGCTCCACCACAACACCGGCTGGCCGTCCGAATACCACGGGAAGATGCCGCGCCGATACGCGTCGATGAGGCGCGACGGCAGCAGATCGCCGCTTGCCGCCAGCAGACCGGGCGCGCCGCTCGCGGCGCCGAGCGCGCGCTCGACGGGCGGAAACGGGTCGTCAGCTCCGAGCCAGGGAACCATGCGCGCCGCTCAGCCTTCGCGCAGGGAGCGGAAGATGTCGCCGGTATGCAGGCCGAAACTGCCGGCCGCGCGGTCGGCGAAAAAAAAGCGCAGCGTCTGGCCGACGGTCGGAAACGCGATCTCGTCCCACGGAATCTCGTGCTCCTCGAACAGCTTCACTTCGAGGCTTTCCTCGCCGGCGACGACGTCGAGATCGAGCAGCCGCGCCATGTAGAACAGATGTACCTGATGCACGTGCGGCACATTCAGCAGCGAAAACAGGTTCTGCACCTCGACGCGGGCGCCGGCTTCCTCGAGCGTTTCGCGCGAGGCGGCTTCGGCCGTCGTTTCTCCCATTTCCATGAAGCCGGCGGGCAGTGTCCAGTAACCGTAGCGCGGCTCGATCGCGCGACGGCACAGCAGCACCTTGTCGTCCCACACGGGAACGGTGCCGACCACGTTACGCGGATTCTGATAATGCACGGTGCCGCAACTGCCGCATACGAAGCGCTCGCGATTGTCGCCCGGCGGAATGCTCAGACTGACGCCGTGGCCGCAGACAGAACAGAATTTCATTGGAAAGGGGACGAGAAAGGGTGATAGGAGTTTATCACCGGGGCGGGGGATTACTGAGGCGCCGACAGGGGCTGCGCGAGACGACGTCCAAGGCGGCGAGCGCCGTCGTGTCTGACATTGATTGACAGTCGATTTTTGGATGCGCTGATGGCATCGGTCCTGATGGTTGCGATGGAGGCCACCGCGTCCACCGCAGTCGTCTTTTCTCTCTTGGACATTGCCCCGTGGCTTGGCGCGTCATTCAGTTGACGCGCTTTTTTTCGCCTGAGGGTGGGGCGGTCAAGGGGATCGCCAGACCAAGGCCACAAAAACAAAAAAGGGTTACACGCCAATGCGTTGTAACCCTTCAATGATTTCGGTTGGTTGCGGGGGTAGGATTTGAACCTACGACCTTCGGGTTATGAGCCCGACGAGCTGCCAGACTGCTCCACCCCGCGTCCGTCGAAGAAAAGATTATAGACCAGCCATACGACCAGCGCAATAGCCATGTAAGAATTGGCTTCATTGCGCTTCGCTCTGCCCGCACGACGTCGCCTATCGGAAAGGCTCTGGAAAGCCGTGCGCGGACGCTGCGCTAGAATTCAGATTCTCCACGCGGCTCGCCGGATCTTCACGACGGCGGCCCCTTTGACTCTGATGCCCCGACCCGTTCTGAACCCCATGGATATCGCTCACGACCTGCAGGTCATCGCCATTCAGGAAAAGACCCTCGTGTTTCCCCGCTTCGATGCCGACCGCGCGTGGCAAGTCGGCGCGTATCTGCACGAAGTCGCGAAAGCGCGCGGCATTGCCGCTGCGATCGACGTGCGCACGTTCGGCCAGCCGCTGTTCTTCAGCCTGCTCGACGGCGCGACGCCCGACAACGTCGACTGGGCGCGCCGCAAGGGCAACACGGTCGCGCAATTTCGCCGTAGCTCGTACGCGATCGGTCTGAAAATGCAGCTCGCGGGCGCGACGCTCGCCGACAAGCACGGACTGCCGGCCACCGAGTACGCATCGCACGGCGGCGCGTTTCCGCTGGCGGTGGAAGGGGCGGGCGTGATCGGTTCGATCACGGTGTCCGGTCTGCCGCAGCGCGCCGATCATGAACTCGTGGTCGAAGCGTTGTGCGCGCATCTCGGTCACGACTACGGCAAGCTCGCGCTCGCGAAAAACTGACGCGATGCGCATACCCCCGTATGCGCTGCTCGCGATCGCGATCGTCGCCGAAGTGATTGCGACTTCCGCGATGCGGGCCTCGGACGGCTTTTCACGGCTGCTGCCGTCGATGGTCGTCGTGCTCGGCTACGGCATCGCGTTCTATTGCCTGTCGTTGACGCTCCGAAGCATTCCAGTTGGCATCGTCTACGCGATCTGGTCCGGCGCGGGCATCGTGCTGATCACGCTGGTCGCGCTAGTGCTGTACCGGCAGGTACCCGACGTGCCGGCGATCATCGGGCTGGGATTGATCGTCGCTGGCGTCGCGGTGTTGAATCTCTTCTCGAAGATGCAGGCGCATTGAGCCCCGCGCCAGCCGCCGCGATTGCCGCCAGGCACGTAAATCGGCTTACTTGCAGCGCACGATCATCGAGCGGCCCTTCACGTTCGCCGACGCCACGTTCGTGACGCTGCCGCCGGCGGTGCCGCCTTCGTCGTTGTCCTTCGACACGATGTCGTAGCCGGTCGCGCCGCAGGCCTTACCTGCTTGCACGTAGCACGAGGCCCAACTCGAGCCGGCGTCGGCGCCGCTGCAGTTGACCGCGAAGCCGGTCTGGCCGTTGGGCAGATTGATCAGCGTGGTCGTGTTCGACGACGCGCAGCCGCCCAGTCCCGCGGCAAGCAGCAGCGCGGCGGGCAAGGCGGCCGACAGCGACGCGCGACGCACGAGGGCAAGCGCGGCGCTGGATCGGAGGCGGTGGAATCGGCCGGCGCGTCGCGGTTGCGTCGTGAATTGCATCGTGTTGTGTCCTTTCATTCAGATAGAGGGGGGCTGCCGGGTCGGGTCGGCCGCTGTGGAGCGCGAGGGCGCGCGTCACGGCTCAGGTCATTTCGACCGTGATGCCCGCCGCGTTGAGGAGCCGCCGAGCTTCCGCGCCTTCTTCAGTGGCTGCGTCTTCCCAGATGCCGATCGCTTTCGGGATGTCGATGCCGTGACTTTCGGCGTACTCGAACCAGCGGTTCGCCGCATCCGGCTCGGGCAGTTCATGATCGTGCAGAAAATATTTTCCCATATTGCGCTCGCTGGCCTCGAAATGGCGTCGTAACAGGTACCGTGCGACAGCATGGAGCATGCCGGTATGGACCGTTCGACCAGCGCGCGCGGCTGAAGTGCGGCGCGGTTCTTTGGCGCGGCTCTTTTGGCGCGGCGCGGGGGGCGCGTCTCGCGAGCAGAACTTATCGCGCTGCAACGCGCCTTATCGTTATGGGACGGGCCGCCCGCACACACCCAGTGCAGCGGCGCGCCGCATGCTGAAGCATCAGGGCGGCGCCGTTGCGACTGGCGCCAGCTTTGCAACCGCAACAGGAGGACGAAGATGGCTGAACGGGTCAGTGGCCCTTATCGCGGCTATTTCATCAGCGCCGCCGCGCGCCTCGTGCCAGGGGGCAGCACGTCGGACACGTCAGGCGACGCGCACACCAAAGTGGACGGTACTTACGTCGGCACGGTCAGCCTCGCTGAGCTCGGCCCGTACGATCCGCACCGGATGGAAACGCTGCTCGAGCTCGGCGACCGGCAACGCTTCGACAGTGAAGAAGAGGCGCTCGCGTTCGTCGAACGGGCGGCCCGCGAGTATGTCGACCGATTGCTGGATGGGCCGTGAGCGTGTCGGCGATTTCCGTGCAAAGGGCCCGCCGATGGGCTCGCCAAGGCAGCGCGCGATGCCCTGAATCTGGCCCTCGCGCGCGCTGGACCGTGATCCGGCGGCGCGAGTACCATGGCGGGACTTGCGAGGATCGGCGGCGCGCAGCGGCCTTGCCCGCAAGCTACGTTCCCGCCGCCAACTTCTGACGAGGCGACCATGAAAATCCGTTTTCCCGAAGACGCGCCTGCTTACCGCGACTCCAACCTGACCGTCGTGTTTTCCGCGCTGGTGGACGGTGAGCCGGTGCCGTGCGCGATCTCGGTGGAAGCGCTCGAGGATCATTTCGGCGCTTACAGCGAGAACCTCGACGGCTGGCTGCGCGCGTTCGATGCGGGCCGGCCGCGCATCGAGGCCGTTGCGCGTGAGCATCTGCAGATCAGTAACGGCACACCCGTGCTGCTCAAGAGTGGCCACTTTCCGCCGGGGCAGATGGCAGGCTAAGCGGACCTGCCTACGGACCGTCGGCGCCGGAGGCCGGGTGCAGGTCCATCTCTGCGGTTTTCATTTCACCTACGCATCGCCAACGCCTTGCCGCTAATTCATGTCGCGTGCCGGCACTACCTCGCGCGCCGCTTCGAAGCACCGCCTGATCCCTTCCTGATACGACGTCTTCCTGAGCGGCCCGATCAACGTCGCCAGCGCCGAATCATCGAGCACGACCGGCTCGGTCATCAGATAGTTCATCTCGACCAACTCGCGCATCAGCGGATTGAATAGCCCGAGCACGCGCAGCATGCCCTTGCCGGCCACCGTCAGCTTCGGCCTGGAGCCCGCGAGCGCGTAGGCCTCGCGAGCCACCTCGCGCTGCGTGATCGTGCCGGCGCCCGCGAGATGCCACCAGCGGCCGTAGGCTTCGGGCGTGCGCGTGAGTCGTTCGACCACGGGACCGACGTCCGGCAGATAGATGAATTCGTGCGGTACGTCGACGGGACCGAGCACCTGCGCGCGCTTGCCGGTAGCGGCGCCAACGAAGACACCGTGCAACAGGCTGCGCTCGACCCCCGGTCCATAGAAATCGGGCAGTCGCAATACCAGCGTTTCGAGACCTTTCTGGCCATGCGCGGCCAGCACGAGCTTTTCCTGTTCAAGCCGCATGCGGCCCTTGAACGTGTGCGGCTCGCGCGGATGATCTTCGCGGACCGGGTTGCCGCGCGCGCGGCCATACGGATACACGGTGCCGATCAGAATCAAGCGCTCGACACCGGCGGCCGTCACGCCAGCCAGCGTTTTCTCCATCAACGGCGGGTGCTGCGCGAACTGGTCGTAGGGCACGCCGACGAGGTAGATCACGGTCTGCAGACCGGCGGCCGCGGCGCGGATCGAGGCGGGGTCGTCGGGGTTCCAGGTGACGATCTCCGCGTGCGGGTCGTCACCGAAAGTCCGTTGCAATACCTCGCGCGAGCGGCCGACCACCCGGTAATCGCGGCCCGCCGCGCCAAGCGCCGTCGCGATGCTTTGACCCGCAGCGCCCGCTGCACCGAATAAACCGACCTTTCCCGTGGTTTGCATGACGACTCCCTCAGATCGCGGCGCGACATCGTCGCGCGCTCGTGGCTGCTCGATTTGACAGATGAAAATTTACTGAACATTGTTCAGTAAACGATGTTCAGTTTAAATTGACTTTTCAGTTTGTCAATCTGAAAATTGCGAGTCATGGGAATCGCCGAACGAAAAAACCGCCAGAAGCAGGCACTGCGCGAACGCATCCTCGATGCCGCGCGGCGCATCGTCGTGGGCGAGGGCTTTGCCGCGCTGTCGATGCGCAAGATCGCTGACGCGATCGAATATTCGCCCGCCACGTTGTATCTGCATTTCGCGAGTCGCGACGACATCGCGCGGGCCTTGTGCGCCGAAGGCTACGCGCAGTTGCTCGCGACCTTCGTGCCGCTCGTGCAGATCGCGGACCCCGCCGAACGGCTGAAGGCGCTCGGGCACGCGTACGTTGCGTTTGGCGTCGAGCATCCTGAAACGTACCGGCTGATTTTCATGGAGGACCCGAGCTATACCGGCGCGGCGCTCAGGGGCGGGGTTGGCACTGGCAAACACGACGGCAACACGGGCGACACAAGCGCGAACGCCGGGACCGGTGGTTCGACCGCCTCCCTGGGCAACGCCGCCGGCGGCGTTGCCGACGACGATCCCGGCGACGCCGCGCTGCACATCATGATCGACGCGCTCGACGAATTGCGAGCAGCGGGGCGTCTGTCGGCGTCGGTCGCATCGATGGAGCCGGCCATCTGGGCCGAGGCGTTGTGGGCGAGTCTGCATGGCATCGTCGCGCTGAATCTCACGTGCCCGGTGTTTCCGAGCGCGCCGCTCGAGACGCTCGTCGGCGTGACGCTCGACGCATGGCTCGGTGTGCCGCAGGCCGTGGCGGCGGGCGCATCGAACAGCGCCGCAGTCCGCGGCAAAAAAACCGTCGCGCGGCGCCACGCCAAGTCGGCCGGCTCCACGGACCCGGCCCCCGAGCTCCCCACCAAACGCAAAGCGGCAGGCCCGTGATAACGTTCGGTTCCACCTCATGCCGCGCCGCCGCGCCCAGTTCTCCATGTCCACGTCCGCCTTGCCCGCCACTAGCGACGAAATCGCGACCCACGTAGCCAACCGCATCGGTCTCATCGAACTGGAGCGGCCGAAAGCGCTGAACGCGCTGTCGACCGGCATGATCCGCGCGATCCACGCGGCGCTCGACCAGTGGCGCGAGGACCCCGAGGTGCTGGCCGTCGTCGTGCGCAGCCGGCACGAGCGGGCGTTCTGCGCGGGCGGCGACATCCGCTTCATGTACGAAGCGGCGCAAACCGGCGACCAGGAGGCGCGCGATACATTCTTCAGCGAGGAATACCGGCTCAATCACGCGATCTTCGTGTATCCGAAGCCGTATATCGCGTTGATGAACGGCATCGTGATGGGCGGCGGCGTGGGCATTTCGCAGGGCGCACATCGCACCGGCGGCCTGCGCGTCGTCACGCAATCGACGAAGATGGCGATGCCCGAAACCCGTATCGGCCTCTTTCCGGATGTCGGCGCGAGCTGGTATCTCGCGCGCACGCCCGGCGCGATCGGCCGCTATCTGGCGGTGACCGGCGAGACGATCGGCGCGGCCGACGCGCTGTACGCGGGCCTCGCCGATGCCTACATCGACGACGCGGCGTTGCCCGCGCTCGTCGATAGGTTGAGCCGCGAACCGTTCGAGCGCGGTGCTGATGTGGTTGCGTGCGTCGAGCGCGAGACGCTCGCGTATCAGGTCGCGCCGCGGCCCGAGGAGAGCGCGCTCGCGAAGGCGCGGACGTTGATCGACCGGCATTTCGCGCTGCCCGACGTCGCGCGGATACTCAAGTCGCTCGAACAGGAACGCGAGCGCGGTGGCGACGCGGCGGAGTGGGCCGAGCAGACGATCGCGGTGCTGCGCGAGCGCTCGCCGCTGTCGATGGCGGTCTCGCTCGAAGTGGTCACGCGCGCGGAAGGGTCGATGGCCGACGTGCTGCGCACTGATCTCGATCTGACGCGCTCGAGCTTTCTGCGCGGCGATACGGTGGAAGGCATTCGCGCACGCATCATCGATAAGGACAACGCGCCGCGCTGGCGTTTCGCGCGCATCGAGGACGTCAACCGGGCCGATGTGGAGCAGATGTTCGACAGCCCGTGGCCGGCGAACGAGCACCCGCTGGGCGCTCTGCGCGGCTGAACGCGCGGCCTCGCGAACCCGTCCGCGCGAATCTACGCGTTGCGCGAATTCATGTTCGCCGCGCTTATTCCTCTGCCTCGCTCGCCATGAACGCGCGCATGAACACGAGCGCACCCCAGCCCCACATCGCGTTCGCCGTGAAGCCCACCGCGAGGCGCGGCAGCATGTTGCCGCTCGGCCAGATGCCGCGCAGCGGATCGACGACGAACACGCTCGCCGCCGTCAGCACGATGCCGCCGAACACGAACGCGGGTACCCACGGCGCGCGCCGATGCGGCGCGACGCGCAGCAGCCAGGCCATCAGCACGGCCCAGCACGCGCTCCAGATTGCGTTCGCGATGAACTCAGGCAGGCCGAGCGGCAAAAACGGCGCGGTCGAAAAACCGCTGGGGTCGATCATGCCGGCAGCGTGCATCAGCGCCAGCGTCGATTCGCGAAAGAACAAAGAAGCCAGAAAACCGGCGACGAACGGCAGAATAATTTTTTGCATGCATTGCACCGGCAACGTACAGGCGACTCGCAAGACCTGTACCGGGTGATTGGAAACGAGCGCCATTATATCGACCGGGGTTGGGCGGCCGGGGCCGCGTGTATAAAGCGCAACAACCGTATGCGGTAGAACCGGGCTAATCACGAAAGCGGAAATCCTAAGCTCAATAAAATCGTTCAAAAGCCGCGGACCGCTCCATAGACTGTTTCCTCATGCAGACGGCTCGGGTGTCGCCGTCGTCTGATAAATCGAGCGCATCACGCGCACGTTGGTCGAGGAAAGCCGTCGCAATGTCGAGCCTCACACCGAATCTCCGTTGTCGCAGGGCTCACGCGCGGTCGTGTTCGCGGTGTCGTCCGCCCGGCGCATAGCCTTCATCGATTTGACGCAGTTGCCGATGGCCTGAGTCCATCGTCCGTTTCTCAATCCTTCAACGCGTCGCAGCGCTTTGCCGGTTGCCGGCTCGATGCGCGCGGCCGGCGCTCGCGCTCACCGTTTTCATTACGTCAGGAACAGGCAGGAGTAACAACATGAATGTGTTCTGGTTCATTCCGACTCACGGCGACAGCCGCTATCTCGGTACGTCCCAAGGTGCACGCGCAGCCGACTACGACTACTTCCGGCAGATCGCCGTCGCCGCCGACACGCTCGGCTACGAGGGCGTGCTGCTGCCGACCGGCCGTTCGTGCGAGGACGCCTGGGTCGTCGCGTCGAGCCTGATTGCCGCGACGCAGCGGCTGAAGTTCCTCGTCGCGATTCGCCCGGGGCTGTCGTCGCCGGGACTCGCCGCGCGTATGGCGGCGACGTTCGACCGGCTGTCGAACGGGCGTCTGTTGATCAACGTGGTGACGGGCGGCGACGCGGCCGAACTGGCCGGCGACGGCGTGTTCGTCGATCACGACACGCGCTACGAAATCACCGACGAATTCCTGCATATCTGGCGCAAGCTGCTCGCCGCGTCGCACAGCAACGAAGCGATCGATTTCGACGGCAAGCATTTGCGGTCGAAGGGCGGCAAGGCGCTATATTCGCCGGTGCAAAACCCGCATCCGCCGCTGTGGTTCGGCGGCTCGTCGGCGGCCGCGCACGATATCGCGGCCGAGCACATCGACACCTATCTGACGTGGGGCGAGCCGCCCGAAGCGGTCGCGAAGAAGATCGCCGACATTCGCGCACGCGCCGCGGCGCGCGGCCGGCGAATCCGCTTCGGCATCCGTCTGCACGTGATCGTGCGCGAGACCGAGGAGGAAGCGTGGGCCGCGGCCGACAAGCTGATCAGCAAGCTCGACGACGACACGGTCGCGCGTGCGCAGGCGTCGTTCGCGAAGATGGATTCGGAAGGGCAGCGCCGTATGGCCGCGCTGCACGGCGGCAGGCGCGGCGGGCGCGAGCAGCTCGAGATCTATCCGAACCTGTGGGCGGGCGTGGGGCTCGTACGCGGCGGCGCGGGCACCGCGCTGGTCGGCAGTCCGGAGCAGGTGGCCGCGCGTATGAAGGAGTACGCGGCGCTCGGCATCGAGACGTTCATCCTGTCGGGCTATCCGCATCTCGAGGAATCCTACCGCTTCGCCGAACTCGTGTTTCCGCTGCTGCCGCAACGCTTCAGCAAGGTTGCGAACGGGCCGTTGTCGGGGCCGTTCGGCGAAATCGTCGGCACCAGCTATCTGCCGAAGGCGGCGAGCGCGAGTTGAGCGCGCGCATAGCATGGGTCGCCCGGCTTGCGCGACACGCGCACGACGATCGACAGGCAAGGAGAAAAGCCAACATGAGTGACACCACTTTGAGCGCGGGAACGGCGGTAACCCCGCATCCCGCGTCCACGGCGCGCGCTGCCGCGCTGCGCCGTTTCGGCGCGCACCTGCTGCCGTGGCTCGCGCCGATCGCGATCCTGCTCGCGTGGGAAATCGCCGCGCGCAGCGGCGCGCTGTCGACGCGCGTGCTGCCCGAGCCGCTCGCGGTCGTGAAGGCCGCATGGTCGCTGATCCAGTCCGGCGAAATGTGGGCCGACGTGAAGGTCAGCACCTGGCGCGCGGTGTCGGGCTTCGCGATCGGCGGCGGCATCGGTTTCGTGCTCGGACTGGCGACGGGTCTCTTCAAACCCGCGGAAATCGTGCTCGATTCGACCGTACAGATGATCCGCAACATTCCCGCGCTCGCGATGATTCCGCTCGTGATCCTGTGGTTCGGCATCGAGGAACAAGCGAAGGTGTTCCTCGTCGCGCTCGGCGTGTTCTTCCCGGTCTATGTGAACACGTTTCACGGCATCCGTTCGGTCGACGCGAACCTGACCGAGATGGCGCGCAGCTATGGCGTCAAAGGTTTCGCGCTGTACCGCCACGTGATTCTGCCGGGTGCGCTGCCGTCGATCCTGGTCGGCGTGCGTTTCGCGTTCGGTCTGATGTGGGTCACGCTGATCGTCGCCGAGACCATTTCCGCGCAATCGGGCATCGGCTACATGACGATGAACGCGCGCGAATTCCTGCAAACCGATGTGGTGGTGGTCGGCATTCTGCTGTACGCGGCGCTCGGCAAACTCGCGGACATGCTCGCGAAGAGCCTCGAGCGCGTGTCGCTGCGCTGGCATCCGGCCTATCAGCGAGGAGCAAAAGTATGAGCGCAACGACGCTATCGACGACGTTCGGCGGTATCGCGGGCAGCGATCTCGAGACCGAACTCGCGCAGCCGCGGCTCGCGGATCACGACGCGAACGAGGCTGCGGGGGTCGAGCGGGACGGGGCGGCCGGGACTCATCACGGCTCGCAAGCCGGCTTGCAAGCCGCTCCCGCGCTGGCCCGCAGCGACGCGCGCCCGGCGAGCGACTACGCGGTGCAATTGCGCGGCGTCGGCAAGCGCTATGGCGAGCGCGAGGTGCTGTCGGGCTTCGATCTGTCGATCGAGCGGGGCAGCTTCGTCGCGATCGTCGGCCGCAGCGGTTGCGGCAAGTCGACCTTGCTGCGGCTCGTCGCGGGTCTCGAGGAAGCCAGCTCGGGCGTGCTCGAAAAGCGCGCCGGGAACGGCGGTCCGCTCGACACCCGCATCATGTTTCAGGATGCGCGTCTGCTGCCGTGGAAAAGCGTGCTGCAAAACGTGATGCTCGGCCTCGGCCGCGGCGCGCGCGACGATGCGCGCGCGGTGCTCGCCGAAGTCGGCTTGCTCGAACGCGCGAACGACTGGCCCGCGCAACTATCGGGCGGTCAGCGGCAGCGCGTCGCGCTCGCGCGGGCGCTCGTGCATCGTCCGCAATTGCTGCTGCTCGACGAGCCGCTCGGCGCGCTCGATGCGTTGACGCGCATCGAAATGCACGCGCTGATCGAAAGGCTGTGGCGCGAGCATCGCTTCACCGCGCTGCTCGTCACGCATGACGTGCACGAAGCCGTCGCGCTCGGCGAGCGGATTCTGCTGATCGAGGAAGGCCGCATCGCGCTCGATCAGCCGGTCGCGCTCGCACGTCCGCGCGCGCGGGCGTCGGCGGGCTTCGCCGCACTCGAAGACCACGTGCTGCAACGCGTGCTGAACAACGCGCCGAACAACGACACGCTGGCGCATCGCGCGTATCAGCCCTATGACCCGTATGGCTTGCCCGAACCCTGCCGTCTCACGCGGCCGACCGAAGTGCGCTGGGCCGTCTGAGTTTTCCTGGCAAATCGATCCGATCTGTTACCAACTGCTTCTATGGAGTGATCTGAAATGAGCATTTCCGCCATCAACGTGCGCAATCAGTTCAAAGGCAAGGTCAAGGAAATCATCCGCGGCTCGGTGGTGTCCGAGGTTGACGTAGAGACGCCGTTCGGTATCGTCACGTCGGTGATCACGACGCGCTCGGTCGACGAACTCGAACTGAAAGTCGGCTCGGAGGTGGTCGCGCTCGTGAAGTCGACCGAGGTGTCGATCGCGCGGCTTTGATGACGCTCCGCCAATGCGAGCGGCGTGCGCAGCGGCTATTTCGCGTTTGCGCCGCTTGCGGGCGGCTCGTGCGACATGTGGTCGTTGGTTGGCTTCGCCGGCCGCTTGATCGGCATGTTGTCCGGGTTGCTCGAACTGCCGGCGCCCGAGGCGGCCTCGGGCGGTTTGGCCATCGGCGCATGGCTGTCCGGCGGCGCGCTGGGCGCCGTCTGCGCGACGGCGCTCGCGCCGCTCGCGAAGAGCGCTGCGAGCGCGGCGGCGGTGGCCGTCAACGTGGCCCAATTGCCTCGCTTCATGTCGTTCTCCTTCGATGTCGCGTGCCGTCTGCAGACACGCGGCTGTGTGCACGAGTAGCTAGTAGCAGGCCGCGTTCCGGGGCCGCTGCTGGCGCGTTGAGGCGTGCTCCTAACGGTCACGCCGGTTTCAGACGCCAATTGCCAGGCTCGACGCTCCGGGGAGCGGCCTCGTCAGGCGCACACCTGCATCCGCCGATGAAACTTGCTACGATGAATTGAGCATTCCGACGGAGACGGCCATGTCGAAGTCCTTGAGTCCTGAAGCGGTCGAAGCGTTGCGGCGTCTGAACGACGTCGGCGTCGGACAGACGGCGCCCGAAGTCGCGCAGTCCGTTGCGGCGGAGTTGCTGGCATGCGACCTGGTTGCCGAAGCGGGCAGCGGTGGGGTCGAAATCAACTGCAACGGCCGGCAGTATCTTTCCGGCGATTGCAACTGATCCGCTGATCGGCGGCCGGCCGCACGGCCGGTGTGTAGAGCGAGGCGGCGCGTCGCGGGTGAGCCGCGAGCAGGTGATTGGCCAGCGCGACGCCAGCTGGACGCGCGTGTCCGGCTACCGGCGATCAGCGAAACCACGGAGACGAGCATGGAGCCGAAGGGCGTCGACATGGGCGACTATCAGGCGCGCTATGGCGACTACGACGTCGAGGTGGCGGTGGAACAGATACTGACCGGCGTCAAGGCGCATTTCCGGGTGCTGCGCGACGATTCGACGGTGGTCGACTGGCAGCTCGTGCATATCGATAGCTTGTGGTCCACCGAGCATGCGGCCGCCGAGGCGACTTTTCGCGCGTCGCGCGAATTGATCGATGCGGGGCTGGCGAGTTAGACGCGGATAGCCGCGTCGCGACGGAAGGGGACGTCGTGTTCGGATGAGGCAAGGAAGCGGCAGGCGCACGAGACAACGGTTGCAAACCGAACGCTACCCGGGCAACGTACCGGATACCACGGCTGCCGTAAATGCAACTAGGCGCCGGCATCGATACTGCATGCGCGGCGCCCAGTTTGATCGCTGCCTTCAGAGGCAGCGGATCTGACGGTACTGCTGGCGGCTTAGTGGCCGAAGAACACCGATTGCGGACCCGACGTGGGTTCGCTGCGCGTGCCCGATTGCGTCGACACGCTATTCACGCCGCCGTATGCATTCGATTGCGCGTTGGCGCGTTCAGCAGCGACGGTCTGCGCGTTCTGGCCTTGTTGCGAAGCCGGCGCGCCAACCGACGGACGGTAGTACGGTGCCGGACCATAGCCGCTGGCGAAAGCGGGAGCGGCGATAGAGGCAGAAGCGGCAACCAGCAGGGCGGCGATAAACTTGGTCTTCATGGTAGGACTCCGATAACGTTTCGTCTGCATTTCAGGAAGATGTTGCAGGAGCCAGTGAACCAGGTGTCTGCAACGTCGATGGAAGCCAGTGTATACCCCTACTATTGAAAATTTGTGCCGATAATCTGAAATTACTATTCCCGACGAAGAAACAATCGTTCAGACGTGCGCGCCGCAAGGCGGACCGGTGAACCGGCCCTATTGGCCAAGCGGTTTTTGAGAGGCGGAAGAAGGCGGGAAGGGGTGATTGCAGTGCGGAAAACCGCACAGAAATCATGGAAAACGCAGAAGGCCGTCAGCAAAACAAAAACGGCGTTGTGATTGCTCACAACGCCGTTTGCTTGAATTCTTTGGGGTGGCTGATGGGACTCGAACCCACGACGACAGGAATCACAATCCAGCCGTCAAAATGCCTCGCAGCCGCGTCAGATAAGGTTCTCACAAACTAAATTCGGAACAGACGGGCGCTTTCATACACGGTGGCATGCGGGTTCGCGGTGAGTCGTTCCGAAAATTTGGACCATGCATTGCGCCTCTCGGGCTGTCTGCGCGTGTAGTGTTGTCGGTCATGGCCTGCTCGTCGCGAATTGCAACCGACTAGGACAGGCTCAAAATCGACCCACTGCGGACCACCAGTTCTCTCGAAAGCGGACGCTTAAGTTCGTGTCGTATCTGACCGCATCAGAACAGGCAGCCACAGATTTGCGATCCGACTGAGGCGAGCGTTTATTTATAGCTGATGAACGCCGAGATAGCTTCCACGTACGCAATTAAGCTTGTATAGCCTCGTCCGACCGCCTAACGTTCACCGATGTGGAACTGATGGCCTGCATATCTATATGCTGAGCGGTGGTATGGCGTGAACTTTCAACCATATTACGTGAATGGGTGCGCAATGTATGCTTCTCGCGCTTCGTTAAGGCACATGTATTTCATAGGCACGAGCTTGTGCTCGGCAGCGTTACTTATAGTTAATTTCAGCGGGTGTGCGTCGACATCTCAGACCTCGGACACTCAGAAGCCTAAGCAATGTTTGACGCAGCTTTGCTATGGGCAATGCAGACCTGTTGGCACTAACGGTGATCGATCGTGCAATGTGTTCTGCAAGGACGACAATGGCAAGGTCGGTATTTGTCTTTTAAACTTGGACTGTCCCGCGGTAGCGTGCCAGTAGATTCCAGTCAGGCGGAGAGCAGCTATGGATGAAGACGCAGACTTTGCGCGCGAGATCCAAGTTCTTGT
Organism: Paraburkholderia sp. 35.1; assembly: GCF_050436525.1. Classification (NCBI taxonomy): domain Bacteria; kingdom Pseudomonadati; phylum Pseudomonadota; class Betaproteobacteria; order Burkholderiales; family Burkholderiaceae; genus Paraburkholderia; species Paraburkholderia sp. 35.1. The sequence goes on from NZ_JBNDMJ010000003.1 coordinate 3,574,998, forward strand.
CGAAGAAGCTAAACGCAAACGTGAGCATAAGCCCGGGCAGCGGGCGGGCGGGGCGTGCTACCTTCAAAAGGGGGTATTCAAAACCTGCTTTGATGACGTCACGCCGGAGCAATGTGATGAAATCGCCAGAACGTCGAATTCGATCGTCCTTTCTTATGTACCCGGTGAAACATGTCCACCTAACTCACGTGCCAGAGAAACGCCGAACGCTGACTAACTGCTCTGGTCATTTTCCGATCCTGAGTAAAATCTCGAATGGAATTTAAGCCAAATCATAGCGGTGGCTTTAATTAAGGCCGCGATGTTCTAGGTTTGCGAAACCAGACGCGGCGTTCTAAAACGAAGGGTCATTTAGACTCGGTAACTGTTTAAATACGCTTGCAGAGGAGGTAAGGAAATGGACTATGCCAAGATGACGCTATTATACGAGGGAGTCGGTGCGGCTAATAACGGTGTGATATCGACACTTGAAAATCATTGCAACGATACAACGCAACGGTTCGGATTTACGATCGATTATGCATCCGCAGTCCCGGAAGACAAGTTTGTCGAGGTATTCGTCGGGGTTGGCGCGAGAAATATGGGCGTTGTTTCGCCGAATGCAAATCATCTAAACGATGCAACGCAGAGCATAGGCATGCTGTCATTGGAGCCGGCATTCACTGGAGCAAGGAAGCTCTATGTTGGAATCGGCCAAAAGAATAACGGAGTTGTGACGCCTAACGAGATGCACTTAGACGACACCACGAAATTCCTTGGGTACGCACTACCCGTCTAAACGGATGGCAACGACGGTGATGCCAGATCGGGCGTCCGTTGTAGCGCTCTGATGTGCGAACGCCGAGAGTCGGGAATGGCCGATTCGCGTGAGTGGTGTCTGCAAATCCGGCCAGTCCACGCGCGCTTGATCGGATGCGTCAAATTTTCCTGACCTGACGCGGGCGACCGTTTGATCGCTGCTGGTGAAGATTGCGCACATCGTGGAGACGGATCGATGCAGCGGGTTGATCGAGACCGGGTTGCGGGGAAAAAGTAGGCAGCCAGCTCCTCACGATGTACTTATTCTGTGGCCCTTGCGACCTTGACGCGACGTCTGTCGTAGTGCCGGTGTGTCGTGCCCGGATTCGCGTGAGCGGCGAAGTCGTACGCATCCGCGTCGTGCTGCTCGAGCTTTGCGCTAATTGCAGTCGGCCGAACGTCCGAGAGTGCGAAATACTCCGGATGCTTGGTGATCTGCAGTTCCATAATGCCGCCGCGGAATGGCGCGTTGATCCGGTTCGCGATGCGCTGCGCAGCCTCATGCATGCGCTTCGCCTCGGCCTCGAGCGCGATGTTCTTGTCGAAGGAGCCGATGTAGGCATACATGGCGTCCTGCCAGACAGCATTCCAACCGCTTTTCGAATATGGCTGTCCGGTCCGCGTTGGAAAGAGGAAGAGGCTGTCGATTGCTCGATCGCGCTTGGCACGCTCGGTGACAGCGCGTAGCCGCCACGACCACTGCCGCAGCTTGTGCACTTCAGCCTCGCCTTTTTTCCGCTTCGCGCCGACGACGCGCACGCCCGCATCGGTCAGGCCGGACATATGGAACGGACGGATCTCCGCCGCACGAAAGCCGGTGAGGTAGCAGAACATCGCGGCTAGACCCATGGTGCGATACGACTGCTTCTGGCGCAGTGCCCATACGTAGAACGCGAGCACTTGATGTCGCTCGATCGTGCGCACATCCGGGTCGCCAGTGTTCAGCATCATCCCGACGAACGGGTTGTGCTTGATGACGCCCCAGCGCACAGCGTAGTTGCAGATCGTCTGCATCAGGGCCATGTCTTTATTGGCGCCGATCGGCGCGCCCGCGTTCGCTCGCGCGTCGAGAAACTGATAGCCGTGGAACGTTTCGAGAGCCATCGGCGCCATGCGGCCGAAAAACTTGATTAGGCGCTCGTACGCACCTTTGCGCACGGCCAAGCCATCTTTCGACTGATCCCGAAAGTGCGTCGGCGCAACCTCGTCGCGAAAGCGCTCGACCATGGCGGCAACGGAGCCGGCGACGATCTGGCCAGCCTGAATGTCGAGCGCTTTGCGCATAGCATTGCGCTCGGCGGTGGCGAGCGCGACCCGATCGCCACGCGGTGCAGTGGTGAACGTTTCGCTGCGGCCGTCCGGATACTTGTACCAGAACGAGACCTTACGAACGCCGGTGCGCTTGTACAGCCGGTCTATGCCAGTCGTTTCGTTGACTGCGGCCCGCTTTTCAGACGAAGGCTTGGAGGTTTGGCGCGGCATCGAATTTCGAGTTGTTGTGATCCGTCGGCGTGAGGCCGAGTTTCATGTCGCGGTACGCGCGTGAGACTTTCGGAAGGCCGTTTCGGTCGACGACGAATTTCCAGTGGTTGTCCTTCAACCAGCGTTGCATCGCGATGCGCTGATTGGGCTTGCAGTCGATCAGATCGGCCATTTCTTGAGCCGTGAGATAGTCGCTCATGACTCGCTCCTTGTGTGGATTTGGTTCACCGATTTACCCCCAAGACCATCTGGCGCAGTTGCGCGGCAACGTCGTGCGGCACGTCGAAGAAGCCAAGCGCGCCTTTGCATTCGACGAAGGGCAGCGGCCTGGCGTCGACAAGATGAAATTCGTACGAGCCGCCGAAATGCCAGAGCGACGAGCGGTTCGCAGGCTGGATGCATGCGTCGATCGTCGCGACACCGATGATTCCGCCACGTTGTAGGTGTTCGAACGACGGCAGTTCGATCGTTGGACCGCCGACTGGCCACAAGGGATCCTGTGCGGCTTCGTACTCCGCGCGCGTCATACCCTTGGAAGCGTGAATCAGCACGCGCCCGCGAACCTTGGTCGGCCAGCTGCGGTTCTCGATGTCCTTCAGGATGTCGGCCGCGCGAGCCGCCGCGCGAGCGAGCCCCGTGAGGTCGGGCCGAACGATAAGCCATGCCCATGGTTGGCGGATGGAAAGCGCTCTCATGCTAGGATTCCTAAAGCGAAAAACCGGAGCTGAACATGTCGGACCGACATCGCGAAATTGAATACGATCCGTATCGCATCATTGTCAACGCTGACCGGGAATATCTTGCCGGCGCTGCCGATCCGAATGGCCGCTTTTCGGCGCGAGCCGTAATTACGAGGCTGGACGGTCAACCTGTGTACAAGAATTTCCTCAACTACCAGCTCGAAGAAGGTCCGTGGTTCGACGAGCTTCAGGATGCACTCAGAGACGCAGAAGTGCGCGCTCGTACGGCGATCAATGACGGTTTCCCCGATCTCTGACATCACCGCTTCTCCGGAAATGCGTCATGCGTGCGGCCATCAAGTTCGCGGCCAGCTGCTTTCTTGCCCACTCGTCTGATCGTGATGCAGTCAGCGTCCTCATCGCTAGGAGGCGCGGCCCAAAGGGTGCCGTCGGCGCGCATGAAACGCACCTCGCCGGGTGTGCGGCCGAAGGCGGCAACCGAGGCATCGGCCCATTCGCCGTGCTGCTTGAATAGAAAAGGCACACCGGCCTCGCTGCATTGTTCGCGGAGTGTGCGGACCCAATCCGTATTTATCGGTCGCGCGCCACGTCCGCTTTCGCCGCCGGCGATGACCCAATCGAGCAGATCGATCATCCTCGTACGGTGCTCTGACTCCAGTTTCGGGAATGGATATTCGCCGCCGCACCGATGCGCGAGGTATTCCTTCGAGAGATCGACTTCGCCGAGGAGCGGCTCCATCGAGAGGAAACGTACGCGCGCCGGTACCTCGAGCAGCTTCGGAATGTCGCGGTCAGCTTCGGACTGGTTGACGATCGTTGCGCCGAGCCAGACGTTGTCGCGCCCCGCAAGCCAGTCATGCGAGCGTGCGCGCGCGACCATCTCGAACACATTGCCGATGCGCTTCGTGAGGAGCAACCAGTTCAGGTTAGGTGTGAGTTCGATGAGGTCGAACAGATCGCGGCGCCATGCCGGATCGACCGCGTTGTCGAATACATCGGCGAGCGAGGCGCAGAAAACGCGCTGACGCCGCTCGTGCGCGGCGAAGAACTCGCGGTGCGCGGCGTTCCACGCGAGCGGCTTTCGCCAGTTCGCCGCCGACGTACGGCGGCGCGGTGCGCCCGGGCCCCAGTTGATCGCGGTGCCACCCCCGAAGCGCGCATTGCGCGTCTCTGCATAGCAGTGGTCGCAGCCGGGGCCGACCTTCTGACAGCCTTCCCACGGATTAAACGTATGGTCAGTCCACTCGATTTTGCTGTTCGTGCTCATGCTACGATTACCCCGTCGATTAGGAGGCTGATATGGCGTTCAAGCAGACGAAGGGAAACAAAACAGTCGAAGCGTGCGTAATGCCGGCGCCGGGTGGCATGTTTAAGGGCTATATTCGTGTCCAGACGGAGCGACATGGGACTCTCTACTTTGAGACCACGGGACGTGGTTGCGGTCGTCCAGTACCCACGGAGGCGGCAGCGATGGCCCTTGCCGAGGCCGAAGCGAAACGAGTCCTCGGGGCCTAAGTTGAAAGTATCGACAGCGCTCACGCCTTATCTCCCTTCTCTGCGGATGCCGCGACAATTGCGCCCCCGGCTTTGTCAACGCGATGGCTGAGAAGCGCGCGCACCATGGAGCCTTCGATCCAGAACGTCTCGATGGTCTCCGGAAGTCCCTTTGGTGGTTCCTTCAGGCTCATGAAAATGAGCGCCGTGTCGATCTCGTTCGCGTAAGCCAGATCGTCGAGCCAGTAAAATAGGCGATCGCGCTCGGGTCCGATCAATACGTCGGCGCGGTCCAGCACCAGCAAACGCAGACCGCTGATCAGGCTGATAGCGCAGGCTAGGTGCGCGTCGGCGCGCCAACGCTCGGATTCAGACAGCAGTTGATACGGGCGCCCGTCGGCCAGAATTTCCATTTCAGGCGTGACCGTCACGTCTGCCCACTCGGACATCTCCGCGAGCGCGGTCAACTGCTCGTTGAGCGGCTGCAACGCCTCGCGCATCAGGTCTGCTGGAATGCCATCTGGCGCGAGCGCGTCGGCGATCGCTTCCCACGCCTGCACATCGGCGTGATGCGAGGCCGCGTCGCGCTCTTTTTCCCCGGCTGCTGCTGCGGCGCGCTGCTGGTCGCGGTGCTTCTCGACCTCCGCGGTGATAGTTCGGCGCCGCGCCTGCAAGTCCGCGAGTTCCTGTCGAAGGCCGTCAACGTCGATGACCGGAGCGTCGGTGTCTTCTTCTCCCTCGATGGCCAGCAACTGCTTCGCCGCGGTGTCGGCCGCCTCTAGCTCGCGGCGGCGATTGGCTGCTGCGTTCTGCAGCATAGTCAGGCTGGCTTCGTATTCGGGCAGCTTGGCAATTGCCTCGTCGTCGCGCGTCGCGGCAGTTTCGGCGTTCAGCACGCCGTGCAGATAGCGGAGCAGGGCTCCGCATTCGGGGCACGCGCATTCGATACCCGCCGGCGTGCCGTCCGCGCGCTCGCGAAGGCTGTCGACTTTCGGCTTGAATTCCGCGACCGCATCATCTGCCCGTTGCACGAGATCGGTCAGGCGGGCGAACTGGGAGGCGGTGGTGCGCAGGGAAGCGACCTGTTCTGCCCGTTCGCGGGCCGTGTTCTGGGCGACCTCGGCCGCGCCGATTTCCTGCTGCACGTCGCCGATCTCGCCGTCGAGCGATTCGCGATCGGCCTCGAGCTTGAGTAAGCCGGCTTCGTCGAACGTCACCGCGGCGGGCGCCCAGCCGTCAGCCTTTGAACTGCCGTAGGTCTCACCGGTCACGACGCGCCACGCGGTTTTTGCGGCTCGCGCCTTGTCGCCCGCTTCCTTGTGGGCGGCGTCGATACCGGCGCGCACCATCGGAATCACCGACTCGATCCGCTTTTTGTCCGCAACGGCCATAGGTGTTTGGTCGAACAGCCGGGCGACGAGCCGACGGCGAATGTCGTCCGAGCCGACCTTGACGCCCATCAATTCGTACAGGAACGCGCGTCGTGCCTTATCATCAAGATGCGCGAAACGCTGCGCATCGAGCACCATCGGCAGGCGCGGATCGTCCGTCAGCCCGCGCGCGAGCTTGCCGCCCGGCAGCGTGATGCTGTTCGCAGTGTCGTCAGACGTGACAATGATCTGGCCGTCCTTCGCGTCGTCGTGCAGCAGCTGACCGTATGCCTTCTTCAACGACACCCGCACGGTGTCGCCAGTCAGCGCCATGCGGACGGCTTCCTGAATGCTGCTTTTACCGGCGCCGTTGGCGCCGGCGAACAGTGCGACGGGCTTGGTCAGGTAGACGTCGGCCTCGGCGATGCCGAGAACGTCACGCACGAGGATATGAGTCAACTTCATGCTTCGTCCCCGCCAAGGTCGTCGCCGTCGTTGGCATCGGTCACTGTTCGACGGCCCGTTTCGTCGGCCGTGCTCACGACGCCGCGCTTTTCGAGCTGCTCGATGATGATCGCTGCGCGGTTGTAGCCGATCTTCAGGTGGCGCTGAAGGAAGCTGATCGTCGCGCGCTTGTGCTCGCGCACAAGGGCCACCGCATGCTCGAACAGTTCGTCGACGGGGTCATGACTCTCGGCTGCGTCGACCTGTTCCTCGTGCCACGACTTCCAACCCTTTATCCACGCGATGCACAGATCTCCGCGCATGAGCGGGCACTCGCTTTCGGGCAGTCCGTCGGCAGCAGCTTTGCGACCCGCTTCGTGCTGCTCGTCGATCTCGGATTGCAGAGGGCCGTCGCCGAGCGCGGCGACCGGGCGGAATTCGGCGTCTACAACGTCGTCGTCATCGTTGTGCGGGCCGCCCATTCCATCGCCATCCTCGGCGGTGTACTCGCCGCCCAGGTCGAGTCCCCGCTGATCGTTTTCGCCGCGGACCTCGTCCATGCCGCCCGTATGCTCCCCGGCGTCGGACACGACGATCAGCACCTGCTTTCCCTGTGCGTCGTAGAGCTCGTGCAGCGAGGGCGCCGCTCTGCCCACCTTGATGACGGCCTTCGCGCCGTCCTTGATGGTGATCTGCTCGAGGTCGCCGGCAACGACCATGCGTCCGTCGCTGGCGATCAGGTGCACGGCCATCGGCGCACTGCGAAAGGACAAGCAGCCATGAAAATCGCTTTGGTGCTTGTCTCAATGATGTTAGCGGGCTGCACGGTGCTGCAGCCCGCTCAGCAACCGTCGGCGTCGATCGCTCAAACGAAGATCGTCGACAAGGGCTGCCAATGGGTGAAGTTCATCACGGCCAGCCCGGACGATACGGATGAAACGAAGCGCCAGATCATCGCTCACGACAAGGCGTTCATTTCGAACTGTCCTGATGCACCTCGTTGAAGGCAGGAGCAACCCTTCAGCACGGCTCTGCCGCCTGTTCCGGACCAGGAGGCGATGGCTGCGGTGGTGCAATCAAAGACGCCGCGCCAACGCTTGCTGTCGGTCGGTCAGGCATTCCGCAGGTACATAATGGCCGTCAACTGCAGAAGGAGGCGTTGTGAGGCGCGGAAGCTGGTCGCTGGTCCGTGCGCCAGTGGGCGCGATCATGCCAACGATGTCTCCTGATTCCAGGAGAGCCCATCCGGCCACCTTGAAAATGAGCTTGCTATCGCGCTCGACAAAATACCAACCATCACATGCAGTAAAGTTTTTGATTTCCATATTTCCTCTTTTTTTGGTAGGACGCGCTCGGGTCGCGACCCCTGTATGCGACCACAGGATCGGGAATCGATGTGCAATAAAAAACGCCGCCCGAACAGGGGCGGCTGGAAAGATGCCAATCTGACAAACCGGACCCAGGGAAGCGGCCCGCCAATGAAGTCTCTTAGATTTGCCCGTGGCGGGCAGTCGGACAACTCCGAAATCTGCGCGCGGCCCTTCTCGCAGGGCAGCGATCCCACGCTCAGCTACCGTCGACGTGGACGCTCCTCGAGGTCATCATCTGACCAGATCGCCCTTATCTGGCCAGGCTATACAAGCGTCTGGCTGGAGGAGCCGTTCATTACTGTCGGCTTCTGTCTCGGCTTTCTCGGGCTCGTGTTTTTCAAGCAGCCGCTTGTGACGAGGAGGCATGCCGGTTCAGGCGGGACGGCGGATAGCAGCAGCCGATAAAGAACGGTTGGTTGCGCATTTCTGGGGTCGATGGCCAATGCGGTGGCCGATGCCGGGTCGTGTGCTGCCGGCCGCCGTCAGGCAGGGATCGGGGCATGAGCGGTCGTTCGTCTGAGCGGCGACTCGGACAGTCAGACGGCGGTTGCCCCACGAAACGGCCATTCGACAACATTACTTCATCGAGCTTTCCGATTGTTCCACGTCTCGATACGCGGGGCGGTCCTCGAATGACCAATTCAGATAATCAAGAAGGTGCTGCAAACTGAAGAAGTTTTTTGGCCTCACAGCGCGATAAAGAATGGCTGCTGATCGAATGGTCTCAAGGCGATAATGAACTGGTTAAACGTTGGCTCTCAACGCTTCAAGTTGTGACGCCCCTATAACGCTCAGTGAATGTCACGAAGATGCGTTGGCGCATTAAGCGCGACCATCAGTATATGGAGCAAGGGTTCGGTTTGGATCACGTCGAAGGCCGCAGTTGGAAGGGGTTCCACGATCATACGTCGCTCTGCATCGCGGCCTACGGCGTTCTGGTCGCGCAGCGCCTGATTTAAGGCGTTGGAAAAAATTTCTCCATCGGCGACCGCTTCACATCACTTGGCGCCTAGGTATTTACGGAGGCTTTTCGGCATATCCCGGACCGCAAGCGCGCGATAAAGTCTGAGGGAAGTATAATGTATTGCTTGCACCGCTCGACGACCATATACTTTTTCGATTTCCTCCTCGCTCCATCCCATCTGACTTATGACAAGATACCAGAGCGCAATCGCCCTGCCTATGCCGGAGAGTTCTAAAGCAAAGTTGATAAGCGCGGCAAACATAAACAATACGAACAATGGCACTTCAAACCGCACAATCATGGTAGGAAGTAAGCTAAGGCTGCCAAACTCAATAAGATCACCAAGATCTATTTTATAGAAAAATAAAAAACACAAAAAACCTAATGAGAAAATTAATATTGACGGCCTCGCATAGAAATGAAAAATTCTAGCATAAACATTTTCAGGAGCCGAAAATTCCAAAGATAGAAATTTTACGATAAACGGAGACGTTCTTATCTTATTCCGAAACACGATCGCGTCAAATATAGATTGCATTACCCGCCCCGGATCTTGATCGACGCGCGACTGGCTTCCAATGATTTCCCCGAGGAAACCCAATGATACTGGCATTTCGGCGATCACTTGAACGCTAGCATTCGTTGCAGCAACGATTGCCGCGCATAATTCCTTCTCAAGCCCGAGCAAACGATCCGCAACTAATCGAGCGAATATAAATTCAAAAAAAGATTTGTGAGCAAATCGAAGCGCTCCCGTTTTGCCATAATCGACGACCAACAGGCCGTAAGTACGCACGTCTGTCTCGATTTCGATTATCGGATCTTTGCGTCCCGCCAATCGCTCCTTCAATGGTCTTATTGGCCCCGTTTGAGTCCCCAAGCGCTTTAGATTGATGTTTTCGGGTATAAGATCGTATAGTTTCAACACAGCATCGTGAAACTGATCGCGAAAAATCTGATTGGGGAGATTTCGCGCTGCCATATATGAAGCAATTCCGGTCATAAAGTATTCCCTTTCATTTGGTGATAAACGCATAAATTCTTTCCCAGACGCAGATTTTTGTTCTTGTCGACGGTAACTGTGAAGGGTAAATAGTTCCATAACCCCCGCCGAATTTAGGTTGGGGCGCTGGGAAAGTCCCGCGCTTTTCCACAAAATGGCTACGATATACAGGAGAGACGGTCTAGATACAATGTCAAAAAATCTGCTATCGTTAGCAGCTAACGCGACGATCTGCTCGCGAGTGCTTTGCTCGGAGAAGGATAAACTCGCAGCAATTTGGCCAACGTCGAAAAACTTGAGGTAGAACGCTTCACAATGCGGCGCGGCACCGGACGCGCGTTCTATGCCGAGCGCCGCCTGCAGTTCTTTTTCGTCAAGAAAAAAATTAGGACGACCAGTTATAATCATTTTATTGCGAGGATAAGCGAACCCTTTCCATAGGGCGCCAAAGTGATTGCGCCGGGCCTCCACATCGCCTGCCTCCGCCATCTCGTCGAAACCTTCAAAGATCACGATGGCGCGACCGGCCATAATCAATTTCATCAGCGACCGTGGCTCGATCCGGTATGCACTGCACCACGCGCCGAGCAATTGGATTGGAAGTAACGTCGACGGACTCGCGCCACGCAGTTCTATCAAAAGGGGAATTCGTTTGTTATTTTCAATAGCATGCTGAATTTGGCGATAAGTGAACATCAGAGCTGCCGTGCTCTTACCTTGGCCATATTCGCCTAACAGCGCAATGTGCCGTTGACTATGCTCGGCAAGCCACCTTGAAAGAAGATCGTTCAAATCCTCACCTGACCCTTCCACCGCACGTTGTGCTTCCATGTCATGGTGTAGGGTCAGCGGCGGAACATAGACGTCTTGGATTGTAAGATTCGAGTCGGGAAGGGTTTCTTTAGTCGCGCGCCTTTCGATTTCTCGGAAATAATCAGAAAAGTCTACTAATTCATCTAGGAGAGAGGTTTCGTTTTCCAGTCGAAATTCAGTATTTCCAACTCGTTTGATTCCAGTCGTCGAATTATCTTGAGTAGCCACGAGCAGTTCTATGTTACGAACCTCCGAAGAAAAGAGTCGTTCCACATATTCTGAAAACTGAGTCAGGCGTGCATCTGTTGGTGCGGTGTGGACACACAACAGGCCAACTTGAGCCCCGGTTTTTTTATTGCTTCCGAACCATGCCGACTGCATATCATGCCATCCATCAAGCGGAAATAGGTAGTCGCGCCATCGCAGTTCGACAAGCTCTCTCGCATTCTCGGCCCATGAGAGGGTTTCAGACGGAGGTGGAACTGGAGTTCCAAATAAGGTAGGAAGTACTGTATAAAGAGTGTGCGGCCCCTCTCTCCGAATGATTCGCAACATTTCGAGGAAACCTTCCACGACCCATGCCCTCTGCTCGTGAATATCCAGTCGCATCTTATCCTCTATAGATAAGCTGCCCTTCCAATTGCTAAAGTTTCGGTGAATAAGATAAATTACGAACGCGATAAAGATTAGGATGAGGAGCTGATCCGAGAAACCTAGCGGTTGCGAATCCGACTTATGTGAGCCAAACAGCGTAGTGCGTAATTCTCCAACAACTGACTGGGGTGTTTTTCCTAATACGGTAGCGACGCCGAGGCCAACCAAGTTAACCGTGGCTATCAAAGCCGCAAAAGCATATCGCTCGCGCGTATATGGCTCGGACTTTCGTTTAAGATAGACTATATAGCCAACAGCAGACACAAGCGCGATTATCAAAACGATTACGATTATTGTGCCGGGCGCCATTTTACTGATCCGCTTTTTGAAGTTTGCTTTGATGTCGGAAACAAGACTTCGAGATTCTGTTGCGTACTGCACCGTAATCTCGCATGTTCCCAGGTCAACCCGGATGGCTCTCCCAGTCGAGAGCGATAGATCCCACTTGTTGGCCTATTCGGAAGACTAGACCATCATTACAGGATAGCAATCAAAAAATTTAGGCTGGCTGATAAAAATGCGTCGAAGGTACAATGCTGAGCGTAGAGCGGAGTGCTAACTCGATTCGTCGCGCTTTTATTAAGTACTGCCTCATACACCCCTTCGACCGTCAGACTTAGAAGCGTTAGTCCAATGCATAGGTGGACAGTGCGGCTCAGGGATTTCAGCAAGGACTCGGATCAAAATGCACGTGCCGGCGAGGGGTCCCCTTTCTTACGATGCCTCCACGACTTGAATACAAGGGCTTGGCTTGGCTAGGCTGATGAAAACGAAGACGCGTGGGCCGATTGAGCGAAAAGTCGACAACGCGGATGGACGATTCGCTCGCACCCGCTGAACAAGGGTTTCCACTGCTAGGCATACGTGGAAGTGGCGACTGCTGCGGCGGCAACGTCGCGTTCTCCACCGGCAGTCCGACATGAGCACGGGCAACCCCTGACCGTTTAGCGTTTGAGCAGGCTGCCGCATCAAACAGGCATGCTGCCAATCTTAGCGAGTGTCGGCGCTAAAAGCTGAAGCTCGCTGATGTCGCTTTGCTGCGTCATCAGTTAAACGAGCGCGCCGCGCGAACAGGCACTGCCGGTAATCCCTGCAAGAACGCTGGAGAATTAAATGAACCGTATTGATCGCCGCGCGCGCGGGTTCGGACCCATCCACGGCGACGGTATATGTCCTCAGCATTTGGTTTTGGCCAAGCCGGCTTAGCTTACAGGCCTGTAAGGATACGGTGTAGGTCATCTGAGGAATGCGCCGCGGTCTACCGGCGCGCTGGTTGACCCGGCGTCTGTTGTGCGCTGAATGTGACACTGCCTTTTGAAATATGGCTTCTTATTTGACAGACCAGCTCCCGGTGAGCCAGCGCCCCAAACGACTCTTCCACTCCGGTAGCTGCGTATCCGTCAGCGCATCCCGTCTTGAACGCACGTAAGTGCGGTGCCAAGGTGTTGCCATCGTAACGACGGAGCCATGCGATGGACGACACATCGGGAGAAACGGCTGTACCAACAGGTGCGCGACGCCCCCGGCAAGGCGAGGCATTCTGGCGCGAAATGGTCGTGGCATGGACCGCAAGCGGACTCGGCACGCGACGTTTCTGTCGTGAGCGCGGGCTGGCCCTCAGTACCTTCGGCGTATCCGTCAGCGTAACCCGTCAGAAGTTGGAATTTAGTACGGGACCAACAACACTGCGAGAGATCAGGACGAGGTGAGCGAGATCCCACTGCGACAGTGCGACGGCTTTCTGAATGTCAGAACGCGTAACCTTGATCATGCCAGTAGTGCCAGTCAGCGACGGCTACTTGTGTCGGTTCATCGCAGCTCACCGGAACGATCTGGGCCAGGGGTGCCACCACGTCACGTTGGCCCCACTGAACCCAGACGAAGATGCCAACCCGACACAGGTCTTCATGAGCGAGTCCTGTGACCGAGACGTGTTCACCCGGGCGCAGCGGTGAAGAGGCCATTGCTTTGCGAATGCCGGCCTCGAATGGAAACGAGAGCTGTTCTTCCAGATAGCAGTGCCACGACGTCGCCCGCTCTTCCTCGGTATAGGCGTCGACGACCACCTCCATCTCGATGCGATGTTCACGTTCCGCGTTGATTTTGGTCCTGACCATGATGTTGCACGGGTGATCGGCATAGATGGGGTTATAGGTCGACGATACGCCGCAGCAGGCCGTAGGAAACGCGCCAGTGTCCTTCGGAGTCTGTCACGGCAATCGAGGCAGTTTTCGAGTTCAGCCTGACGATGGTGCCGACCCGCTCGCTTAGGTGTTTGTCGGTGAAACCAACGGTGTCGCCGACGAAGAACTCTTCGCGTTGTGCGCGCGGTGGCGGTGCCGGTTCGGGATGAATCGGGGCGGCCGCGCTATCGGCAACGATCGCCGCATACGGTAGCGCCCAGCGCCGCCGGCTCACACTGTCCTGAACGATCGCCTGTGCGTGTCGAAGCTCGACGACGGTGCCCTGCGACGGAGGTCCCAGCGGATTGTCGCCGATATAACTGACGGCCATTCCGAGGTGCAGGCGCTGACGTACTTCCAGAATGCGTCGCGGGTCATGGAGCATTTTTCCGATGGCGAGATAAAGGCGATACAGCTCGGCGCTGGGGGCCTGCCGAAGCGAGTCGAGAATGTCCATGAACGTGAAGGCGTTTAACGGGAGAGCGGCAATAGTTCGTGCGCGCGATTGACAGGATACGACGGCAGCTTCTCGAGCGTGTCCTTGAGCCACGCATACGGTTCGAAACCGTTCAGGCGAGCCGTGCCGAGCAGAGAGTACATCGTGGCGGCGGCCTTGGCGCCACGCGGCGAGCCCGCGAATGTCCAATTGGCTCTCCCCAGGGCGATAGGGCGAATTTGACGCTCGAGAGCATTGTTATCAGGCAGCAGGATACCGCTTTCGGTGTAGCGAATGAGTGCCTGCCAGTGACGTAACGCATAGCCGAACGCCTTTGCGAGCGGCGCCTGAACTGGCAAACCGATGACGTTGCCTTCCAGCCATTGCCGGAACCGCACAAGTATCGGCAACGCCTCGGCTTGGCGCGCAGCATATTTGAGATCAGGTGTTTGGTCCCGGATGCGCGACTCGATCGCGTACAGGTTGGCAATCCACTGCAGCGCCTGCGCCGCAAGTCCCGGTTTGCTCTGCGCCTTCGCGATCTCGAAGAAGCGTCGGCGGCAATGAGCCCAGCATCCGACCTCGACGATGTCGCCGGTATCGTAGAGTGCGCCATGCCCACTGTACGCGTCCGCCTGCAGATAGCCTTTGTACTTCTGCAGGTAACGTAGCGGATGCGAACCGGAGCGCGACTCAGCGAACTCGAACACGACCGCCGGCGGGTGGTCAACCCAGACGCCGTTCTCCTCGCGCTGGCCCGCGCCCAGGTATCCCCATAATCGTGCTGTGCGCGTCGCCGTGCGACCCTTCTCGAGTAACGGCAGCGTCGTGTCGTCCACGTGCATGCGGGGTGCCTGCAACTGGTGAGCCCGTAGCGGTGGCAGCAGCACTTCGAGCAGTTCGGCTGCCGCCAGCTTCCATTCGCACAGCGTTGCCCGGGGCAGATGTACGCCACGTCGTGCATAGCGCATCTCCTGCCGGTTCAAGGGCAGATGATCGACGTAGGTGTTGACCAGAATGTTAGCCAGCAGACTCGCGCTTGCGTTGCTCTTCGGTAGCGGCGAAGGTTGGGCGCTTGCGGCCACGATGGTCGACTCACCATCCTTCTTCGCTGCGTACTTGAAGCGGATGTGCTCGATAACGGTGAGCCTCGATGGCTCGTAGTGCAGTGTCTCGCTGCGCTCCTCGCCGATCCGCTCGAGCGAATCAAATGCGGCTTTCTGTTCGTCGTTCAGATCGTATTCAATACGCGTGCGCGGCAAGTCCTTCGGCAATGCCGGACGCCCTTTGCGGGTGTGGCCCGCGACCGGAACCTCGGCGTGCTCGGGCGGAACGGGTAACTCCGTGGCGGCATCGAACAGTTCCGCCTGGCCCGCCAGCCGCTCGGAACTGACGCCGAAGCGGGCGCGGTTCGCCTGGGCAATCTGGTGCTGCAGCGCTTCCAGCTGCTCCCACAGCAGGCACGCCAGCCGGTTCTGCTCGAGCGCGAAGGCTTGCAGCGCATCGGGCTCGACCGGCAATTCCGCGACAGTGATGGCGGTGGGCGGCATGGCTATCATGATGCCCAACTCGCGCGACGTTTACAAGACCGGGGAGCCTTGTATCTGCGCAGGCGGGCGCAAAGTCAACTCACACGCGTCACCGCGACGGCGCGATGCGGCTCGCGTGCCGGAATCTCAATGCCCTCGAGCCAGGCGTTGAGTTCGGCAAGCGTGAAGCCGCGTTGCGCGAGCGCCAACGGTGACGGAAAGCGGCGCCGTTCAAGGCGCTTGTACCAGAGTGCGAAGCCGGTGCGATCCCAGTATAGACATTTGACTTTCGAGCGATCCCGGCCGACGAACACGAACAGATTGCCCGAGACAGGGTTCTGGGCAAGCAGCGGTTCGACCAGATATGACAGCCCATCAATCGATTTGCGCATATCGACCGGTTCACGACAGATATACGCACGGACATCGGCTGCGATCAGCACCGTGCACCTCCAAGCTGTCCGAGCACGAAACGCACGATGCGCTCGGCATGAACGCCCGTCAGCTCGACGCGAACACCGGCGAGCGACAACGTCACCCGATCACCTGAAGACGACGAAGCGTCCAATGCCGGTGGCGGCGCCTGAATGGCTGGTGTGGTGTCCGGATGGGAAACGATAAATGCCGCGTCTGGCGTGAGCTCGAGCGGACGCACCTCCGCCCGAGCCTCGCCCGAGAGCTTCTTGCGCCACAGGCCGAAGGTACTGAGGGCCAGCCCGCGCTCACGACAGAAACGTCGCGTGCCGAGTCCGCTTGCGGTCCATGCCACGACCATTTCGCGCCAGAATGCCTCGCCTTGCCGGGGGCGTCGCGCACCTGTTGGTACAGCCGTTTCTCCCGATGTGTCGTCCATCGCATGGCTCCGTCGTTACGATGGCAACACCTTGGCACCGCACTTACGTGCGTTCAAGACGGGATGCGCTGACGGATACGTAGCTGCCGTTGAACGTCAGAACGTTGAACGGCCGTAACGGGGCGGAAGGTTGGCAACTGGAAATCCGGGTCGCAGGGGAGGCAATCCATCATCATTAAAGTCCCCTATCTTGTCCGTGGTCAACGGTCGGACAATTCTGAAATCGTCGCGCGGCCTTGGGTCGCTGGGCAGACATTCCGCACCGCGCTAGCGTCGACGTGGACGCTCCTCGAGATCATCATCTGCCCCGATCGCCCGTAGCCAATGGACGCATCCGGCTCTGACTGAGCCTGCGCCTGCTTCCTGTCGCCGCGAATGCAGAGGGCATGCCGGCGGAAGGCTATTGGTGATCTGAGCCTCCTGCCGGCGACGTGATCACTTCGTGGTGTTAGTTACTGGCTTTAGGTCTTTCGCTGCGGCAAGGGTGGGGCCAGCGGCCGAAGATGCATCGCTCGCGGCAGCCTTCTGATCGTCGGCCTTCTTCGGCGGCTCAATAATCGTGGTCAACCCCATGCTTACGGTAATGAGCGCTGGGTAGTCGTATGCGGCGCCGGTGCTCATGTCAACGCCAGCGCCGATCAACCCACCGAAAAGGATGTTGCCGAAGGCCATGCCCTTCGTGCTCGACTTCACGGTTGCGATGCCCGGATCAACGCCATCCTTTTCGCATTTCACACTCAGATCTCCGTAGGCTCGGTGAATGGTCACCGATCCGGGCGTCTTGATGAACCACGTCCCCTTGTCGTTTTCCAGTTTGCAAGCAGCGCCGGTGAATTCGTCTGCCCCCTTTATTGTCTGCACGGAGACGACTTGATTCGTTCCGCCGACGATAGATGCGCAGCCGCTGAGTGCGGCGACGCATGCGAGAGTGCCCAATGTCGCTTTTTTCATTTTGCTTCCCGTATTGTGGATTTATGGTTGTTACAATTTGTAACGGGAAACGATTCTATCGACGGAAAAAGCTATTCGCAAGCTGGCGGTGCATCTGAAAGCCGGCTGCCCCGAAGTGGGCTAGCGCCATGCCTTTTTCCTGCTCGCTTGATCATCTTGAGTCGAGTCGTCATTGGCGCCGACGGCTCTGACCCAATAGACGCAGCCGCTGTCTGGGCTCGCTTGGACTTGCCGGCCGCGCCGCCGCGCACGTACAACGCGTGCGATCCGCCAGCAACCTCACCGCCCCAGTGCTCGCAGAAACGGCAGGGGCGGTCAGTGGCGCCGTCAGGGTAGCGGATGTGAGACATGGGGTGCGTAATACTGTATGAATGTACAGTATATCTGGGGCCGGCAGCAGTATCATTGGGTTATCCCAAAAATTCGAGGTGGCGCTATGTGCTACTCGGCACAAATAGAAGCGGACTATCGCAACTATGTGAAGGAGTTCGGCGCGGACATAGGTCTCCGGGAGTTCGCCCAGCTGTACTTCGAGCGCTCACAGAAAAAGAAGGTGAAGATTCCCAAGGCCGTCGACGCGGCGTTTGCCGACCCGAACAACGAAATCGAGCGCGAGATCAAGGCGCTGATCGACGAATTCAACCTGGAGCAGACCGCAGCACTTGAGCAGGAAATGTTCAAGCAGCGCGCGCGGCTCGCAGACGCCGAGCGTATTCTCCAGTCCAAAACCACCAAGGCGGCCACGGAAAGCAGGCGCATCGCAACGGACAAGATCGACGCGGCCCGGCGACGCCTGGACGACATCCGGCGGGTCGAATTAAAGGATCGTGATTCCCGGATTTTCCCTGGCGGCTATGCGCCCGTCATGGTCATCGAGGACGGGCATCGGGTCATCAAGCCGATGCGGTACCAGTGTCGGCCAGCGGGCAAGCCGCCGTTCTACGTCACGAAGTACCCGGGCACCTACAACGCGCGTCGCGACAATCTCGAAGGCTTCTGGAAGCAGCTATTCGGCTACTCGCACGGGGTGATGATCGTGTCCACGTTCTATGAGAACGTCAGCCGGGCAAAGATGGAGGGGCGCGAGCTGGAGGAGGGCGAGCAAGACGAGAGCGTCGTTCTTGAATTCCGACCGAATACGGGCGGCCAGATGCTGGTCGCCTGTCTGTGGTCACATTGGAAAGCGCCGGGGGAGCCCGATCTGTTGTCGTTTGCGGCAATAACCGACGAGCCGCCGCCCGAGGTGGCCGCAGCGGGACATGATCGCTGTATCGTGCCGATCAAACCAGAAAATATCGACGCGTGGTTGTCGCCGGATCCGGCGAATCTGGCGGCGCTGCACGCAATCTTGGATGATCGATATCGACCGTACTATGAGCATCGATTGGCGGCGTGACGGGACACCGGTTCGACCGTGCGCCTAGGGTGGAAGGCGATCCAGCGGCAGGAGGGTCCCTTCCGCTGACGCCCAGCATCAGTGAATAGGAAGACCTGTCGCCGCACCACAGCGAGACTTTTCATCGCCGCGACCGCTCTTCCTTCGGCGCAGCCTTGTATCTCCGAGGTTCTTCCACTTAACTGTGAATTGCCCGTCAACAAACAGGGGCCTAGACCCAGCGAGAGTCTTCTTGTGAGGTGGCTAAAATGGCAGATATACCTGGTGCCGCACGAGCCGAAAAGTCACGCCGAAAGATGATCGGCGGTTCTCGTCTTTCGGAAGACGAAGTCGCCATAAAGGCGCTTTACGCATACAACAAACAAGCGAACGACCCGCGTATCTACAATCGCATCAAGGACTACGCAGGCGGAACGCTTTATCTGGTGGAATTCGTGACGCCTCCGTCTCAGGAGCAGGAATACTGGTCAGTGCTGATTCGTGATGGTGAGGCACAGGTCTTTTACGATCACGAGATGGCACTTCGGGAAGCCGTTATGTGGACCCGGAGAGTCACATCCATTAATTTTGGCACGATCGTAATCTCGGTAATCAGCATCATCATCGTGGGAGCAGTGGTCTACTTGTTGTGGCGCGACGGAAACACGGAGTCGATAAAGCCTTTGGATTACGCGCTGACCTCGGTGCTTGGTTTCTGGTTTGGAAAGTCGGTGAACAAATCCAAGAGTTGAGGCCGCCTCGTGGAACTTAGTGATTCAACGAGGGAGGTACAGCAAGTTCAGTAGTGGCACTCGCGTAGCCAGCAAGGGTTACGGCCCCAAGCATGCTGCCATGTCTCTTGCGACTCGAAAGCCGCTGGACTACGAAACGCCCGCCGAACGATTCCAGCAAACTATTGCATCCACCGGTTGAATCCGCCGTCGTGAGCGGTCGCCGACGAGCCGCCGTCCAGAAGTCTCGGCAACTGGTTATGACCGATGCATCGTTCCGAACTAGCCCGAGAACATCGACGCGTGGTTGAGTCCGGAACCGGCAAATGTGGCAATGTTGCACGCCATCCTGGACGATCGCTAGCGGCCATTCTACGAGCATCGAATGGCCGCCTGATCGGGTGTCAGTTCGCGAGGCGAAATGCGGGTGTACTTCGGTCGAGCCAACTAACTAATCGACTAGAGCAGACGGCGGTCGATTTTCTTGGAACCATATGTAGCCGCGCCGTTGACTGAAGAGCATCTTGGTCTAGCCATCGTTCCATGATTCGACGCAAACTGCCCCAATGGGAATGGGAGAGCAACCCCGCTCGCAGCGGAGCCTCAGGCCGCGCTTCGAGAGTCAGAGGGCGAGGTGCCCTTGATTTCCGTCAGAGAACCATCCTTCCCAAAATGGGTCGTGCAAGCTTATCGCATGAGGCAGCCCTGTAATCGAGGCTTGCCCGCGGAATTTCGATATGCGCTGAGCACACGGTGCGTCGTCAGTCACAAAATGGGTAATGCCACCAGCGACGCACTGGCCAAGCAGTTTTGCGTCATCTTTCACTGCATCCCGCTCGTCTCCGGTTTCCCGCTGAGCATGCATGACGGAGAAAACCTTGGCCGCGGTAATTGCCTCATCGATATTGAATGGCATCACGATGAAATTTCGCAAGCCTAAATCGTTGATCCGCTGCCTAACCTCATATTCACTGATCACGATCGTGGAAAGATGCATTGTGACTCCCGACGCGATGAATCGCTGGAAGTACTGTTTTGCAAGTTCGTGGTGAGGTCGACTTGGACTGCTGAGGCAGATTAAAAAGCTCGTATCCAACAGCACAGAATTCAATCGGAAGACCCCCGGATATGTCGCACCCATGCGGCCGGATCTTCCACATCCTTCCAGGCTTCCTCGCCATTGGCTGTGAGCTTGGCGAACGCATCCGGATCAAAACGCGGCGAATAGTGAATGAACTCGACCAGTTTGGCGTCGGTGAGGTCGCCAGTTTCGAGATTCAGCTTCGCACGGATACGCAGATGCACTTGCTTGTAAAGATGATTTTCGGTCTCTGACCGAATCAACTCTCGGTCCGTGCGCACGACCAATGTTTTCCCATCAGGAAGCTTTATGTGCGCATTTGGCTGGGTCGCCCCGCCAAGATCCACAACTTCGCCGCGGATGTAACGTTCGACATTTACAAGACGCTGATCGCTCTCGGCCCGAAAATTTGTTTGGTTCGATATGGCAATGACGCCTACGCGATCGGCCTGAATTTTAATTTTTAGCGATGCTCTTTTGTGAGCCGAGGACTGCCAGCGCTGGACTATCGTACGCCGTTTGGAATCGATCCGGCCTAGATCAGCGTTAGTGGCCAACATACCCAGGTCATGAACGAGGCTCGGCGACATAAAATCCAGCGACTGGACGGCCAACGATCCCTGCACTACTGCTACTTCCGCAGCGTCTGCATCGCCATCTTTTCCGCTTCCTTTCAGAAATTCCCGGACCTCGCCGGCAAAAATTGCCAGCGTTGCCAAGGGAACGCGCGCGGGACTAATTTCGTAGCCCGGCGAGTCATCCTCTAGTGAAATGGTGATCCGGTTCGTTTCCATGACATGATTCTCGCCGGTCGTCAGGCGCCCGTCTACTATTCAATGTGATATTAGCCCGCTGGAGAGTCCATTTATGGACTTTCCAGCGCCGCCGCGGTTCGCTCGGAAGTGAGCGCTGACGAGGTGCAACCTTCCTGAGCCTCCCTGTACTGAAGAATGGCAGCGATCCGGGCGCGAAAGGCCACATCGAAGTGTTCGAGTCCCTCCCTGACATCACTAATCGAAAGGCGAGAAAAACTCGGTCAAGACTCGGGCGCCAGCCAAACTCCAGTGCGAGAGCGTGTCGCTCTTCGCCCAAATCGGGACGCAAAAAAGCCCGCTCGATGGCGGGCTTATTCCGAAATCCTCGTTTTCGTTCCGAATTTCACGTTATGAAATCCACGAACTTCGATAAACGATTGATTCTAGTGAATTCTTTGGGGTGGCTGATGGGACTCGAACCCACGACGACAGGAATCACAATCCTGGACTCTACCAACTGAGCTACAGCCACCACTAACATCCGCTTGACTTGCTCTAAAAACCTGTCTCGCCGACGAAGAAACGAGATTATAGGGACTAGGTGGTGGTTTGCCTAGTCCTTTATTCAAAAATTTCGATGGGCTCGCGCAGATGCTGTCTTGCTTCGTCGAAGATGGTCAGATCACGGGCCGCAAGTCGCTTGCTGTCGGACAAAACTCGACGCCAACCACGCGCACCCGCTTCGCCGCGATACAGCCCAAGCGCATGGCGCATGATCGCGCCGAGATAGGTGCCGCGCGCCATTTCGGTCGCGCAATACTCGATCAGTTTCGCTTCGACCTGCTCGCGGGTCAGCGGCGCCTGCGCGGAGTCGTAGAAGCGCGCGTCGACATCGGCGAGCAGGTAGGGGTTGTGATACGCCTCGCGCCCGAGCATCACGCCGTCGACGTGCTGAAGATGCGCGTCGACTTCGTCGAGCGTCTTGATACCGCCATTGATGACGATTTCCAGCTGCGGAAAATCGCGCTTCAACTGATACGCGTAGTCGTACTTGAGCGGCGGAATCTCGCGATTTTCCTTCGGGCTCAGGCCCTTCAGTATCGCGTTGCGCGCATGAACGATAAAGACCTCACAGCCGGCTTGCGCGATCGTGCCGACAAAATCGCGGACGAAGCCGTATTCCTCGACCGTATCGACGCCGATGCGGTGCTTGACCGTGACTGGCACCGATACGACGTCGCGCATCGCCTTCACGCAATCGGCGACGAGTTGCGGCTCGTTCATCAGGCATGCGCCGAACGCGCCGCGTTGCACGCGCTCGGATGGGCAGCCGCAATTCAAATTGATTTCGTCATAGCCCCATTGCTCGCCGAGCTTGGCCGAACGCGCGAGATCGTCGGGCTCGCTGCCGCCGAGTTGCAGCGCGACTGGCGCTTCGTCGGGCGTGAATGCGAGATGACGCGGCACGTCACCATGCAACAGCGCGCCGGTCGTCACCATCTCCGTGTAAAGCCAGGTATGGCGCGAAATCATTCGATGCAGCGAGCGGCAATGACGATCCGTCCAATCCATCATCGGGGCAACGGACACGCGGCGGGGGCTGGGAGTGCGAGGTAAAGACATGGAGCGGCCAGGCGGCTTGAATCAAAACAATAATTTTACCGCAAGGCCAGAAACCGCCGGGCGCTGGAGCCATATCACTGTCGCGACAGAGGCGGGCACCGGTTCGTCAATGAGTCAATGCCTTAGTGTCCATGTCCCCCCGTCCCGCCGCCACTGCTCCACGAGCTGCTGCCGCCGTGCATGCCGCCGTATCCGCCACCGTGCCATCCGCCGTCCCCGCCATGCCATCCGCCGTGCCCGCCGTGCCCGCCACCGCCATGCCATCCGCCGCGCCCGTGCCAATACCCATGTCCGTAATAGCAGCACGACCCTCCGAAACCGCCATAGATACCAACCGAGCCGTACGCCGGTCCGTAGTAAGGCGGTCCATACGCGTAGGGATAGTAGGGTTGCGCATAGCCGTAGTCCGCTGGCGGCGCGACGACGCATCCAGTGATGCTCGCTGCCGCGGCCGCTAGCAGCGTCATCGATGCAATGAGCCTGGTCACGATTTTCTCCTTCACGTAAACCTCAGAAAAACCGCGCGCAACGGAGTTCAGCCGCGTTTGTGTCCGAGCGTTACCCGCGCCGGCGCGGCGGTGCGCGCTCGGGGCTTCGACCACGCGAGCCGTTGCCGCGACGCTCGACCGTTTCGCCAATCTTCTCGCGTATTACCGAGCGGCGTTGCGGTAACACTTCGTTAACGATCTGATACGTTACTGACGGGCGTGGCTGCTAACTTCCATCGGACGATTCGTCGTTTAAGTCGGAAGCGATTCGCTTGCCCGCCCCGTTCGATCATCTGCTCAAAGGCGACGTGCTGTATCGCCAGGGCATGCGCGACAACGAGGCGGAATCGCTTGGCCCGCTCGCGCGCTTTGCCGACCAATACCCGTTCAACTTCATCAACGTCGCCTCATTCATCTCGCGCTGCCGAACGCGCGCACCAATCATGGCCGCCGCTCGCGATTACAGCCCTGTCTATCGATTTTCTCGCGCATTTTTCGCGACGTGGCGTTCGGCTGCCACCTCGGCGAGCCGGGCCGCTGTCAGCGCGCGTACGATGCGTTGATAACGCACTGGCGGCGCGTTCTACACGCGGGCGTGATGATCGAGATCGAGCACGAGGAGCTGGTCGACGCTTGCGAGGCGAACGTGCGTCGCATGCTCGCGCATTGCGGGCTCGAGTGAGACGAACGTTGCCTCGCATTTCGCGAGACGATGCGGAGTGTCAGTACCGCGAGTTCCGCACAGATGCGCCGACCGTTGTATCGAACGTCGATGCGGCGCTGGCAGCCGCGAGGCGAATTGCGTGAACCGCTATGGGAAGGTCTCGGTCCCGACCTGACGGCGGCCGACGCTCAACGCGCGATCACCGATACGTGATGCAGCCACGGGTACACGCCGGCAATGAACGCCGCGTAGATCGCGGCCATCGTCACGCCGGCGGCCGTGCCCCAAATGTCGCGCGAGGCGGCGCCCTGGCGAAAATGCACAGGCAGTCCGACCACGACGTAGCCGATCACGAAGAACAGGATGACCGCGCGCACCGGCGACAGATCGTGGCCGATGAATTCGAGCAACGCCGACAGGCTGAATTGCGACATGGACATGCAGGGAGTCACGAAGGCGGGGGGATCGCACGGCGCCGGAACACATCGAAATCGTTCAGCGAATGACGACTGATCCGCTTCACTCTCGACGTTTCACAGCGCGACGACCTATGCCGATTAAAGGCCACGCAAACGCGATCCGCAAGAAAAAACCTGTATGAATTTGTACTGTCCTACATTGCTTGCAGTTTGCCTGCGCCGCGACTTTCAGCCGGCCTGGCAACGCTTTCACGGCGACGGTCTCAACGCTCCAGGGGCTTCGGTTTGCGCAAGGGGTCGAGCAGCGGTTTCAAACCGTTGTGATCGATCTCGTGCATCAACGCGAGCAGACGGCCAATCTCGCCGGGCGGAAAGCCCTGGCTCGCGAACCAGTTCAGATAGTGGCCGGGCAGGTCGGCGATCACGCGGCCTTTATATTTCCCGTAGGGCATCACGCGCGTGACCAGCAATTCGAGGTGTTCGTGATTCATGGCAACGAAGTCATGATGAAACGCGCATCGAGAGCGCAAAGCGCGCAACGCGCAAGCACCAGGCGGCGCGCTGCAACGCATGGCCCCGCATTCTAGCCTTGCTGCAGGTAAGGCGCCGGCGTGATAACGTCTGCGCTTTCCGTTCACCTCTTCAACAGGACAAGTTAGATGGAATACCGCAGACTCGGCGACTCCGACGTGCAGGTTAGCCTGATTGGTCTCGGCACGATGACGTGGGGCGAGCAGAACACCGAGCAGGAAGCGCACGCGCAGATCGACTACGCACTCGATCACGGCGTGAACCTGATCGACACCGCGGAAATGTATCCGGTGCCACCGCGCGCCGAAACGCAAGGCTCGACGGAGCGCTACATCGGCACGTGGCTCGCGCAGCACCAGAGCGCGCGCGAGAAGATCGTGCTCGCCACCAAGATCGCGGGCCCCGCGCGTCAGCCGCACAATCCGCGTCATATTCGCGGCGAGGGCAACCAGTTCGATCGCAAGAACCTGACCGAGGCGCTCAACGGCAGCCTCGAACGTCTGCAAACGGACTACGTCGATCTGTATCAGCTGCACTGGCCCGATCGCAGCACGATGACGTTCGGCCGTCCGTCGTATCCGTGGGTCGACGACGCGTACACGGTGCCGATCGAGGAAACGCTGACGGTACTCGCCGAATTCGTGAAGGCTGGCAAGGTGCGCCATATCGGCGTGTCGAACGAAACGCCGTGGGGCGTCGCGCAGTTTCTGCGCGCGGCCGAAAGACTCGGCTTGCCGCGCATCGTCAGCATCCAGAATCCGTACAGCCTGTTGAACCGCACGTACGAAGTGGGTCTGTCCGAGTACGCGCATCGCGACAACATCGGTCTGCTCGCGTATTCACCGCTCGCGTTCGGCTGGCTGTCGGGCAAGTACGAAGGCGGCGCGCGTCCTGCCGGCGCGCGCATCACGCTGTTCGAGCGCTTCCAGCGCTATAGCAAGCCGCAAGCCGTGCAGGCGACCACGCGTTACGTCGAGCTCGCGAAGCGCCACGGCATGACCCCCGCGCAATTCGCGCTCGCGTTCGTCAATAGCCGGCCATTCGTGACCAGCAATCTGATCGGCGCGACCTCGCTCGAACAATTGAAGGAAAACATCGCCAGCGCGGACGTGAAGCTGTCGCCGGAAGTGCTGGCGGAAATCGACAGGCTGCACGAGCTGCAGCCGAATCCGGCGCCTTGATGTCGAGGTAAGCGCGACGCGCTTGCCGCGGTGGCCCCGGTCGATTGCCGGGGCGGCCGCGCAAGGCGCAGCGAATCACTTGGCGTCGGCCGAACTCAACCCGCGGCCTTTGCCGTATCCACCGTCTCGCGCTTCGCCGCAAGCGGCGAGTTCTCGCCGAGATCCCAGAACAGTCCCGCCATCATCTGCAGGCCCTCGCGCACCACCGGAGCCAGAAGGTGCTCGTTCGGCGCATGCTGCGAGCAGGCCGGATAAGAATGCGGCACCCAGATCGTCGGCAGTCCGAGCGTGTCGGCGAATACCTCGTTCGGCAGCGTGCCGCCGAGATTCGGCAGCAGCGCGGACTTCTTGCCGGTGGTCGCTTCGAGCGACGCGATCGCCCACGTGACCCACGGATCGTCGGGATCCAGCCGCGTGGCTGGCGCGCCGCGTTCGACGTCGATTTCGACCAGCTGAAAACCGTGCGCATCGAGATGCGCGCGCAGATGCTCGCCGAGGTTTTCCCAATCGGTGCCGACCACGAAACGCAACTGGCAGACCGCGAACGCCGACGGCGGAATCGCGTTGACCGGGTTCTCCGGATTGCCCGCCTTGAAGGCCAGCACTTCGAAGCTGTTCCAGCCGAACACGCGCTCGGGCGCGGAAAGACCCGGCTCGCCCCAGTTATCATCGACGGTGGGGTCGCCCGGACCGTTGCCCACCGTGATGTCGGCAAGTGCGCGGCGCACGGTCTCGGGGATCGGCGGCGGACGCAGGCCGTCGACTGCGATCACGCCGCGCGCATCGACGAGACTCGCGAGCGCGTTGGCGAGCACCGTCGCCGGATTGCGCAGCAAGCCGCCCCAGTTGCCCGAGTGATGCGCGCCGTCGCGCAGGTTCAGCGACAGCCTGAAATTGACCGCGCCGCGCGAGCCGAGAAACACGGTCGGACGACGCGCTGCGAGACGCGGACCGTCGGAGGCGATCAGCACGTCGGCGGCGAGTTCGTCGCGATGCGCACGGCAGATCGCGTCGAGCCCCGGCGAGCCGGTTTCCTCACCCATCTCGATCAACAGCTTCGTGTTGAAGCCGAGTTTGCCGTCGCGCGCGGCGAGCGTGCTCGCGAGCGCGGCGAGGTTGATCGAGTGCTGGCCTTTGTTGTCGGCGGTGCCGCGACCGAACCAGCGCTCGCCTTCCACGGTCACCGCCCACGGCGTCAGCGGCGCGCGCCACTGGCTGTCGTAGCCGCGCACGACGTCGCCGTGGCCGTAGATCAGCACGGTCGGCAGATGATCGCCTTCGTGACGGTCGGCGATCAGGAACGGACCGAAGCCATCGACCGGGTTATCGACGATGCGCGTGCTGAAGCCGAGGCGCTCCGCTTCGGGCTGGATTTCGTCGGTCAGATAGGACAGCAGCAGTGCGCCGCGATCGCTTTCCTGGCTTTCGGTGCGAAAACCGACGCGACGGTTCAGATCGGCGAGAAAAGCGCCGGATTCGAAGTGCCGGGTGGCAAGCTCGATGGCCTGGTTGCGGCTCATGTCGATGTCTCCGATGCGGGGGATGGGTGAAGGGGCGGAGGGCCGCGAGGCTCGATGGCTCGATGCTCGGCGCGGCGTTCAGGCGAATCGTCTGCAACGTGATTGCGACCGATTCTAGAAGCGCGCCATTTTTGTCACAATGATCGTGTTTCGAAGCTTGCCTTGCCGGAAAAGCAAAGCGTCGCGCGTCGGCTTGAACCGCGGCACCCGCCCACCCATGGCACCGTTGCAACTGATTCGATCGAGGCGTCCAGGATGGCACGTTCACTGCATGGCATCGCGTTGCGTTATTTCGTCGAAGTCGCGCGCGGCGGCTCGCTGAGCGACGCGTCCGAGCGGCTGCACGTCGCGGTATCGGCGATCAGCCGGCAAATCGTGCGGCTCGAAAGCGAGCTCGGCGTGACGCTGTTCGAGCGGCGTCCGCGCGGCATGACGCTGTCCGAGGCCGGTGAGCGGCTGCTTGCGTACGCGCAACGCAGCCTGCTCGAAGCCGAGCACGTGATGAAAGAGATTAGCGGCCTCGCGAGCTTGCACGGCAGCCGGATCAAGATCGCGACCGCCGAGGGTTTTGCGGTCGACTTCCTGCCCACCGCGATTGCGGATTTCCGCGCCGAGCACCCCGGCATCGATTTCACGCTGACCGTGATGTCGCCGGCCGACGCCACTCGCCACGTGCGCGACGGCGACGTCGATATCGCGCTGTCGTTCAGCCTCGCGCCGGAGAAGGGCGTGAAGGTCGAGCACACCGAACGCGCGCCGGTGTTCGTGCTGCTGCGCGCCGATCATCCCCTTGCGGCGCGCGCGAAACTGTCGCTCGCCGAGGTGAGTCGCTATCCGCTCGTGTTGTCGGAGACGGGCACCACGATTCGCCAATTGATCGACATCGCGTGCGCGCTCGAAGGCATCCTCCTCGAGCCGGACCTGATCTGCAACAACAGCGGCGCGAGTTATCGCTACGCGCAGCGGTCCGGAGCGATCATGTTCACGGGGCTGCTGTCGGTGCGCGACCGCTATGCCGACGACGGCTTCGTCGTGATTCCGCTCACCGACCCGCAGATGCGCCAGCGCAGCATCCAGGTGCAGACGATGGCGGGGCGCGAGTTGCCCCCGTCGGTGCGCACGTTTCGCGACCATCTGATCGCGCGGATCGCGGATGCGAAGCCGGCTGGGGCGCAGGCGTCGAAGCTCGCCGGTGGACGCGGTAAACGTACGCCGCGGCGCCCGCGAGCCGATGCATGAAATGCGACACATGCCGCGCACTAAGCGGCAAATGTTCTCCCGGAATCCGAATCACGACCTAAACTGTGGTGGACGGCAAGGACGGCCCTGAGAAAACGACCCTGATGGTGCGCGCCACGATCAGGGCAAACGCGGAACAATGACAGTCGAACCGCGGACCTGCCGCCCAGCCCGCGATGCTGCAATGCACACAAGCGGCAATAGATGGACCCAAATAGAAACGCGGCGCGTCGTCCCGATGGCGCGTTGCCCACGACAGAGCGATAGGACCAACACAGCCATGGCGCAACAGAAAACCAATCCAAAACTCGAGCAGGCTCTCACGCGCGGTGATCTCGCGATCCGTCAGGCGAACTCGGCGCGGGCGACCGCGTTGTTGCGTGCGCTCGCCAAGATGATCGTCGATGCGTCGGCGACCATCGGCGTGGAAGCCTTCACGCTGATTCACGACGGCGACAAGATCTACGATCCCGCCGATGGTCTATGGCCACAGGCGCTGCTGATTTCGCTCGACGGTCCGGTCGAGGACGCCGATCCCGACGAATTGCGCACGGTGCGGCTGATCGCGGATGATCCGGTCACCGTGTTCCGGGTGGAATGGCAGCGCGCCGATGGCAAGATCGGGCGTCACGAGGGCGGCCCGTTCGCGACGGTCGCGTTCATCTCCGACGTCGACATTCCGTGGACCGATGACGAGGACTGAGCGCGCACAACGATAGCAAACACGCCGTGCGACGACCGACGCGGCGTCGTCTTGCGCGGGTGCAGGCGCAACGCGCCGCCCGCGCGTTCGGCTTACTTCATCATGCGACGCCGAAGCAGGATCGCCGACACGATGAAGCCGCCGATCGCATAAGCGGCCAGCACGCTCACATGGAGCGCCGCGTGCTCCATCGGCCGACCGAGCATCGCCGGGCGCATCAGGTCGACCGCATTGGCGAGCGGCAGTGCGGCAGTCACCGCTTGCGCGGCGCCGGGCAGTTGCGAGATCGGAAAGAACACGCCGGAGAGCAGCAGCATCGGCGTGAGCACGAGCGTCTGATAGAACATGAAAAAGTCGTATGACGGCGCGAGCGCCGTCACGATCATCGCGAGGCTCGCGAACGCGAGACCGGCCAGCACGATGACCGGCAGCGCGAGCAGCATCGACGGAAAACTCGCATAGCCGAGCGCGCCCGCCACCAGCATGATCGCCACACCCGACAACACCGATTTGCTGGCGGCCCACACCACCTCGCCGAGCACGATATCGCCGAGCGTGAGCGGCGTATGCATGATCGCTTCCCACGTGCGCTGCACGTGCATGCGCGAAAAGCCCGAATACATCGACTCGAAGCTCGCCGACATCATCACGCTCGACGGCACCGTGCCCGCCGCGAGGAACGAGATATACGACACGCCGTCGACGTGCCCGACCATCAGCCCGAGCCCGAGGCCGAGACCGAACAGATAGATCATCGGATCGGCGAAGTTGCCGAACATCGACGCGATCGCGAGCTTTTTCCACACCAGGTAATCGCGGCGCCACACCGCGATCCAGTTCGTGGCATTGGCGGGGAAGGCACCGAACGGTTCTTGCGCCGATGGCGTGCCGTCGTGGGTTTCGTAAGTACGTGCGTCCATCAAGTGTCTCGCTATGGATTCAGTCCTGCATTTCGCGACCGGTGAGCCGCAGAAACACATCCTCGAGATTCGCCGGCCGATGCAGATAGCGCAAATCGGCGCGCTGCTTGAGGCGCATATGCACGGGCTGCGCGTCGTTCACGTAACAGAACAGCGTCTCGCCGCTGATCTCGGTGCGCTCGGCGAGCGGCGCGAGTTCGTCGCGCAACGCAAACGGATCGGGGCCGTAGATCTCGATCACGTCGCAGCCGATTTCGGACTCGATCAACTCGCGCGGCGCGCCTTCGGCGATCTTGCGGCCTTCCTCGATCACGCACAGTCGATGACAGAGCCGTTCGGCTTCTTCCATGAAGTGCGTGGTCAGCAGAATGGTCTTGCCGCGCGCGAGCAGCGAGCGCAGCCGCTCCCAGATCAGATGGCGCGCTTGCGGATCGAGACCGGTGGTCGGCTCGTCCATGATCAGCACGTCGGGATCGTTGATCAGCGCGCGCGCGAGCGTGAGGCGCCGCTTCATGCCGCCCGACAGTTCGCTCACGCGCGCGTCCGCCTTGTTCTCGAGGCGAGCGAATTCGAGCAGACCCGGCACCGCCGCGCGACACTGCGCGGCGCTCAGACCGAAGTAGCGACCGAATACGAGCAGATTTTCGCGCACCGTGAAATCGGGATCGAGGTTGTCGAACTGCGGCACCACGCCGACGCGCGAGCGCGCGAGGCGCGCGCGGCCCGGGATCGGCTCGTCGCACAGCCGGATCGCGCCGGCGTCGGGCGCCGCAATGCCGAGCAGCATGCGCAATGTCGTGGTCTTACCGGCGCCGTTGGGGCCGAGCAGCCCGAAGCATTCGCCGGTGTTCACATGAAACGACAATCCGTCGACGACCGTTTTTTCGCCGTAGCTTTTCCTGACCTGATGGAATTCGATGGGGGCGGTGGGCATGGCTCGAGCAAGGCTCCGGAAAAAGACACAACGTACGCGCAAGACACAACATACCTGCGATGCACGCATTGCGCACGCGAAGCCGCTTACTCCAGGTATCGGATCGCTGATGCGAGCGGGTGTCCGGGAACGCGTCATGCGTGGTGTGCGATGCGCTCGTCGGTGTCGATTGGCGCCGCTGATTGGCGGTGGCACGACTGGCACGTCAACCGCCCCGCAGTGTGTCGACGCAGCGTTCGCAAACGAAGTTTTGCATTGCGGCATACGCGTGCAAACGCTGCGTCGGGTCGCCCAACGCTTGTGCAGACAGGATCGGCATGCACCGAGTATGCACTTAGCGTTTTCCATCCCTTGCAAGCCGAATTGCGGCGCACCATGATTGATTCAGACCGCGCTTTCCGCGCGAATGGAGAAAACAGATGGCGAGCTACCAGAAAATCCTGTTGTGCTACGACGGCTCGCGCGAAGGCCGGAAAGCCCTGCGTTGCGGTGCCGATCTGGCGTTGGAACTGAAGGCAGAAACGCATCTGCTGTCGGTCGTCGACATGCGTTCGAGCATCGCGCAGAGCGCGGGCCTGTTGACGGACGTCGCCTGCAGCAGCTTCGAAAAAACGGCCCGCGAGATTCTGCAGGAGGGCGTGAACTGGCTGACCGAGCGAGGCGTGAGCGCGCAAGGGCATTTCGCATTCGGTCATCCGATCGACGAGATCGCCAATCTTGCCAACGAGTTGCAGGTCGACCTCGTGGTGGTGGGTCATCGCTGCCGGACTGGTTTGTCACGGTGGTGGATGGGGGCGGGCAACACACCGCTGCTCGACCGCGTGTCGTGCAGCATTCTGGTGGCGTGCTCGTCCGCGCAGGAGCAGCAGCAGGCGGCTGCGGCGTAATGGGCTAGTGAGGGACGCGAACTCGCGCGCCCCGTCATCTAGCCCAGATGTGAATAGACCCTGTCGCGTGGCCGGCCCCGATGGCCAGCCACGCATCCCATCCGGCCAGGCTTCGATCTCACTGGTTCAGATTGATCGCCGCGAGCTTCCACGTGACCAGACCTTCGCGACGAAAGATTGCCGAATAGTTCGCGTTACCTTCGCCACGCCGGTACGTGACGACAAACTCGTTGAGACTGCGATAGCCGGCCGTGCTTTGACGCCCGGGCGGCGGTGCGCTGGCCTGCGTGGTGGTGTCGCCCGCGGCTGGTGCGGCCGGCGCTTCGCCGCCCGCGGCTGGCGGCGCGGACGGTTGCTCGCCCGGCGTGCCACGCGGCGGCATGCCGTTCAGCAGCGCCGCGACGCCGTCGGGTGTCGCATAGGCATCGACGAGCGGGCCGATCAGCGTCACGCCGATCACCGCGCCGATCGTGGCCATCTTGTTGCCGGCATCCGCCTCGAGCCGGCGTGTCAGCATGGCGCCCACCTGTTGCTTCAGGCTATCGCGTAGCGCGGGAAAGTCCACGTATTGATTGACGGTTTGCGCGTCGCGCGCATCGGCGGCGCGTTTGAGATTGTTCACCGCGAGATACGGTGACGCATAAATAAAGCCCAGCGCGGCAATCACGATCACCACGATCAGCGTGATCAGCAGCGGCCGGGTGGCGCTGCCCTGTATGCGTTTCCGAATTGTCATCGAATGGGACTCCACGTCAGTGATGATCTAACGTCGAGCACGGCGAGGTCGAAACGATCCCATCCCACGCGAATCTCTGAACATCCGAAGTGCTTGTTGCATGCGTACTCAGGATTCGCTCAGGCTTCGAACACCGCGCCGTGCACGTTGGCTTCGTCGGCTATGCAGCGATCGATCATACGGCATACGGCGTCGACCGTGCCGACCATGATCAGTCGCGACGGTCCATGATAGACCCGCACCGGCGCCCGACGCGCGGGCTCGGCGATGTTCAGCGCCGAATTCAGCGACACGCGCGCGAACGCCGGCAATGACGACGGTAGACCGGAAGCTTCGGCAGCCGCGTCGAACAGCGACGGCGTGCGCGCAGCGGGCGCCTCGATTAGCGCGCAGGGCGTGAGCTTGCGCAGATGGCGCAGACGGCCGAACTGGCGAAAGGGCAACAGGCGGGCAAGGCGTTCCATGAGTCTCTCCAGGCGATTCGGCGTAGATGCGGGCGTAGATGCAGGCGTAAATGCGGCTTGGGTCGGACAAACCGGCGCAAGCGTTCTGGCGACAGCGAAAGATCAGAACTCGCTGGGGCGGATCAGCCCGACCGCGATCCCTTCGAGCGCGAAATCGGCGCTGCCGGTTTCCACGAAGATGTTGTCGTAATCGGGGTTTTCGGCGATCAGTTCGATGCCGTTCGGCCGGCGCTTCAGACGCTTGACCGTCACGTCGTCGCCAAGCCGCGCAATGATGATCTGGCCGTCCTTCGCTTCGGTGCGCTTTTGCACCGCGAGCAGGTCGCCGTCGAGAATGCCCGCGTCGCGCATCGACAGGCCGCGCACCTTCAGCAGGTAGTCGGGCTTGCTCGAGAACAGCGCCGGGTCACACGCGTAGTGCTGCGAGATATGTTCCTGCGCGAGGATCGGGCTACCCGCAGCGACCCGGCCGATCAGCGGCAACGACAACTGCATCAGGCCCGCATGCGGCAGGGTGAACTGATACGGCGCGTCCTCCTGCCCGGACAGCAGGCGGATGCCGCGCGACGCGCCGGCCGCGAGTTCGATCACGCCCTTGCGCGCCAGCGCGCGCAGATGCTCTTCCGCGGAATTGGCCGAGCTGAACCCGAGTTCGGCGGCAATTTCCGCGCGAGTGGGCGGAAAGCCGGTGCGTTCGATCGCGCGGCGGATCAGATCGAAAACCTGCTGCTGTCGTGCGGTGAGTTTTGTCATGGCCACTGTATGTATGAACAGGTGACTGTATTTTTATACAGTATTCGGCGCATTTCAAGCTTTACTTTAAGTTCGGCGTAAGGGCCACGCTGGGGCGTCGTTTATCGGCGACATGACGGCGTTGTCGGCGTCCCAACCGCCGGCGCATCTGTCGTTACCACTTTTGAGTATTAAAAAATGAAGAAACATTATTTTTAATAATGAAAGCGCTTCGATAGACTGGCCTCCGGTTGGCGCTCATGTGCACGTGGCCGCGACGCAGAACAACACCAGACGCTCATCAGCGGACCATCACGCGGAGAAAAATTGAAATGAACCATCGGCATATGGGGCTTGCGGCTCGAACCGGAAAACTGATCGCGGCGCTCGCCGTCGGCGCCGCGGGTGCGTTCGGCATGTTGGGCGCGAGCGGCGTCGCGCACGCCGACACCACGCTGTTGAACGTGTCCTACGATCCGACGCGCGAGCTGTATCAGGACATCAATCAGGCATTCGGCAAGGAATGGAAGGCCAGGACCGGCGAAGCCGTCACCTTCAAGCAGTCGCACGGCGGCTCGGGCGCGCAGGCTCGCTCGGTGCTCGACGGACTGCAGGCCGACGTCGTGACGCTTGCGCTCGCCTATGACATCGACGCGCTCGCGAACAAGGGGCTCGTCGACAGGAACTGGCAAAAGCGTCTGCCGGACAACGCATCGCCGTACACGTCGACGATCGTGTTTCTGGTGCGCAAGGGCAACCCGAAGCACATCAAGGATTGGGACGATCTGGTGAAGCCGGGCGTGTCGATCGTGACGCCGAATCCGAAGACCTCGGGCGGCGCGCGCTGGAACTACCTGGCCGCGTGGGCGTACGCCGAGCATCAACCGGGCGGCAACGACCAGAAGGCCAGGGAGTTCGTCGGCAAGCTGTACAGGAACGCCGGCGTGCTCGATTCGGGCGCGCGCGGCGCGACCACGAGCTTCGTGCAGCGCGGTATCGGCGACGTGCTGATCGCGTGGGAAAACGAGGCGTTCCTGGCGCTGAAGGAGTTTGGTCCGGACAAGTTCGAGATCGTGGTGCCGTCGGTGAGCATTCTGGCCGAGCCGCCGGTCGCGGTGGTCGACAAGGTCGTCGACAAACACGGCACGCGCAAGCTGGCCGAGGCGTATCTGAACTTCCTGTATAGCGAGCAAGGTCAGGAGATCGCCGCGCGCAATTTCTATCGTCCGCGTTCCAGCAAGGTGCCCGCCGATCTGACCGCGAAGTTTCCGAAGCTGAAGCTGTACACGATCGACGATTCGTTCGGCGGTTGGACCAACGCGCAGAAGACCCATTTCGCGGACGGCGGCGTGTTCGATTCGATTTATCAGCCGCAGTAAGAACCACCGCCTGAATCACAGCCAGGGGAAAAAGGCGCGCCCAATGGGCGCGCTCGGCTAACCGGGGTCCGGTGGCCAGCAGTGCGGCAGTACCGCAGTACGGCAGCACGGCAAAACGAACAACCGCGCGAGCATCAACCATGAACGAGTATCCAGCATGACCACGTTGACCTTCCGCAAGCCGAGCGCATTGCCCGGTTTTGGCCTGACACTCGGCATCACGGTGGCTTATCTGAGCCTCGTGGTGCTGATTCCATTGGCGGCGACCTTTCTGAAAACCGCGACGCTCGACTGGGATCAGTTCGTGCGCGCGGTCACGTCGCCGCGTGTGCTCGCGTCGTATCGGCTGACGTTTTTCTCGGCGCTAGGCGGCGCGCTGATCAACGCGGTGTTCGGCTTTCTCGTCGCGTGGGTGCTGGTGCGCTACACGTTTCCGTTCAAGCGTATCGTCGATGCGGTCGTCGATCTGCCGTTCGCGTTGCCCACCTCGGTGGCGGGCATTTCGCTCGCGGCCGTGTATGCGGGCAACGGCTGGATCGGCCAGTTCCTCGCGCCGCTCGGCATCAAGATCGCGTTCACGCCGGCGGGCGTGCTGGTCGCACTGACGTTCATCGGCCTGCCGTTCGTCGTGCGCACGGTGCAACCGGTGCTCGAGGAGTTCGAGCGCGAGCAGGAGGAGGCGGCCGCGTGTCTCGGCGCGTCGCGCTGGCTCACGTTTCGCCGCGTCGTGCTGCCGGCCGTGTTGCCGGCGCTGCTGACCGGCTTCGCGCTCGCCTTTGCGCGCGCGCTCGGCGAATACGGCTCGGTCATCTTCATCGCCGGCAATGTGCCGATGAAGTCGGAGATCACGTCGCTCCTGATCATCACGAAGCTCGAGCAATACGACTATGCGGGCGCGACGGCGCTCGCGGTCGTGATGCTGGTCGTGTCGTTCCTGATGCTGCTGTCGATCAACACGCTGCAGTGGTATCTGCAGCGGCGCACGAGCCGCGGCAAGACGGCATCGGCGCCAGTGGCCACGAGCGTCGCCGCTATTGGTGGAGGTGTGCAATGAGCCGCGTTCCGACCCACCCCGCGAGCGTGGCGCGTCGCCCCGATCCGGTCACCGAGCCGGCGCTCGTGCGCTGGCTGCTGATCGGCCTCGCACTGCTGTTTCTCGCGCTGTTTCTGGCCGTGCCGCTCGCCGCGGTGTTCTACCAGGCACTGAACAAGGGGCTGCGTTTTTACTTCGAAGCGCTCGCCGATCCGGATGCGCTGTCGGCGATCAAACTGACGCTGCTCACCGCGGCGATCGCAGTGCCGCTGAACCTCGTGTTCGGCCTTGCGGCGTCGTGGTGTATCGCGAAGTTCGAATTCCGCGGCAAGGCGCTGCTGACCACGTTGATCGACCTGCCGTTTTCGGTGTCGCCGGTGATCTCCGGCCTGATCTACGTGCTGATGTTCGGCGCGCAGGGCTGGTTCGGCCCGTGGCTCGAAGATCACAACGTGCAGATCATCTTCGCGGTGCCGGGCATCGTGCTCGCGACGATCTTCGTCACGTTCCCGTTCGTCGCGCGCGAGCTGATTCCGCTGATGCAGGCGCAGGGCAACGACGAGGAAGAAGCCGCGCACGTGCTCGGCGCATCGGGCTGGCAGACGTTCCGTCGCGTCACGCTGCCGAACGTCAAGTGGGGTCTGCTGTACGGCGTGATTCTGTGCAATGCGCGCGCAATGGGCGAGTTCGGCGCGGTGTCGGTCGTGTCGGGCCATATTCGCGGGCAGACCGACACGATGCCGCTGCACGTCGAAATCCTCTACAACGAGTACAACTTCTCGGCCGCGTTCGCCGTGGCCTCGCTGCTCGCGCTGCTGGCGCTGGTTACGCTGGGGCTCAAGCTGCTGGCCGAGCGTCATATGTCGGCGGAACTGTCGGCGGCGCGCGAAGTGCCTGCGTATGCGGGGCCCGTGTCGCCGTCTGGCGCTTCGCAGGCCAATAGCGCGCAGTCCGCTTCCCATTCGTTTTTCGTCAACGCCACGCCTGCGTCGCAGCGACATCCGCTCAAGCAAGGAGAGCTGTAAATGGGTATCACCGTTCGTAACCTGCAAAAGCGCTTCGGCGATTTCGTCGCGCTCGACAACGTGTCGCTCGACTTTCCGCCGGGCGAACTCGTCGCGCTGCTCGGGCCGTCGGGTTGCGGCAAGACGACGTTGCTGCGTGTGATCGCCGGCCTCGAATACGCGGACGGCGGCCGGGTCGAGCTGCAAGGCCAGGATGTCGCGGCGCTCGGCGCGCGTGAGCGCGAGGTGGGTTTCGTGTTCCAGCACTACGCGCTGTTCCGGCATATGACGGTGTTCGAAAACGTCGCGTTCGGGCTGCGCGTGAAGCCGCGCAAGGAACGTCCGTCCGAGAAGGTGATTCGTGAGAAGGTGCATGAGTTGCTGAAGCTCGTGCAGCTCGACTGGCTCGCGCAGCGCTATCCGTCGGAGCTGTCCGGCGGCCAGCGCCAGCGCATCGCGCTCGCACGTGCGTTGGCCGTGGAGCCGAAGGTGCTGTTGCTCGACGAGCCGTTCGGCGCGCTCGACGCGAAGGTGCGCAAGGAACTGCGCAGCTGGTTGCGTCGTCTGCACGATGATCTGCATATTTCGACGATCTTCGTCACGCACGATCAGGAAGAAGCGCTCGAAGTGGCGGACCGCATCGTCGTGCTCAATCGCGGGCATGTCGAGCAGGTCGGCAGCCCACAGGAGGTGTACGACCATCCGCAGACGCCGTTCGTCTACGAGTTTCTCGGCGCGGCGAACCGTCTGCACGGCAGCGTCGATGCGCAAGGCTTCGTCGTCGATGGCGCGGCGCTGCCGGTCGCGATCGCGGCGGGTTTTAGGGGCCCGGCGTTCGCCTATGTGCGGCCGCACGATCTGCAGTTGTATCCGCAGGCGGCGGGGCATCGCGAGGGCATTGTCGTCGACGTGCGGCGCGTGGTGACGCTCGGCGGTTCGGTGCGCGTCGAGCTCGCCGGTCGCGAGGGCAATCTGCTCGAAGCCGAACTCGATCGCGAAACGTGGCGTGATCTGCAACTCGCGATCGGCGACGGCGTGACCGCGGTGCCGCGCGCGCTGCGGGTGTTTCCGGCGCAGTGAGATGGCGGCGCCGCTGTGCGGCGCTGATGACAAGAGAGGACGTATCGGCCGTACCGCGTGCTTCGCCTGGCATGTGCGGCTCCAATAACTCAACTCTGGCGGAACCGGAGACACAACGATGAATTTCCAGCAATTGCGCTTCGTGCGCGAAGCCGTGCGGCAGAACATGAACCTGACCGAAGTGGCGAACGTGCTCTACACGTCGCAGTCGGGCGTATCGAAGCAGATCAAGGATCTCGAGGACGAACTCGGGGTCGACATCTTCATCCGCCGCGGCAAGCGTCTGACCGGGCTCACCGAACCGGGCAAGGCCGTGCATCAGTTGATCGAGCGGATGCTGCTCGATGCGGAGAATCTGCGCCGCGTCGCGCGTCAGTACGCGGATCAGGACAGCGGCCACCTCGTCGTCGCGACCACCCACACGCAGGCACGCTACGCATTGCCGAAGGTGATTCGGCAGTTCACGTCGGTGTTCCCGAAAGTGCATCTGGCGCTGCGCCAGGGCAGCCCGCAGCAGATCGCGCAGATGATCATCAACGGCGAGGCGGATATCGGCATCTCGACCGAGGCGCTCGACCGTTTTCCCGACATCGTCACGTTCCCGTGCTATTCGTGGCATCACGTCGTGGTGGTGCCGAAGGATCATCCGCTCGTCGGCCGAGCGAATCTGACGCTCGACGAGATCGCCGAATTCCCGATCGTCACCTACGACCAGGACTTCACCGGCCGCTCGCATATCGATCAGGCGTTCGCGAAAGCGGGTGCGTTGCCCGACGTCGTGCTGACCGCGATCGACGCCGACGTGATCAAGACCTACGTTGAACTCGGCATGGGCATCGGCGTGGTCGCGGCAATGGCCTACGACCCGAAGCGCGACAGCGAACTCGTCGCGCTCGACACGCAGCATCTGTTCGAGGCGAGCACGACGCGTGTCGGCTTGCGCAAGGGGGCGTTCCTGCGCGCGTACGCCTATCGGTTGATCGAGATGTTCGCGCCGCAGTTGAGCGAGGCGGACATCGCGGCGCAGTTGCGCGAGGCGGCTTAGGGCTGCGAGCAGCTTAGGGTGGGACTTGCACCCGTCGTCAATACGTGTGATGAGTGCAATTGGGCACCGCATGAGATTTAAGCCCGCTCGCGCGTTGCGCACGCTCGCGCAAGCCGAACCCGCGTCCGGTCTTCCACGCATGGCGACGCGAAGCGCATCGCTTACAATCGCCGCCATGAATACCTCGACTTCTCCCTCTCTCCCGATTTCCCCCGGCCATAGCACCGCGCCGACGCTGCCGCGCATCGCGGTGCTCGCGACCGGCGGCACGATCGCCGGCGCGGCCCCGGATGCGGCCAATACGTCGGGCTATCAGGCGGGCGTCGTCGGCGTCGATCAACTGCTCGAGGCGGTGCCGGCGCTGTCCGCGGTCGCGCGAATCGCGCCCGAGCAGATCGCCAGCGTCGACAGCAAGGACATGTCGCTGCCGCTGTGGACCACGCTCGCGCAACGCATCAACACGCTGCTCGCGACGGACGACGTCGACGGCCTGGTGGTCACGCACGGTACCGATACGCTCGAAGAAACCGCCTATCTGCTGCATCTGACCGTCAAATCGGACAAGCCGGTCGTGCTGACCGCGGCGATGCGCCCAGCGTCGGCGCTCTCCGCCGACGGTCCGCTGAACCTGCTAAACGCGGTGACGGTCGCCGCGCACGCGGCGGCACGCGGGCAGGGCGTGCTGGTTGCGTTCAACAACCGGATTCACAGCGCGCGCGACGTCGTGAAAACGAGCACCTATGCGGTCGATGCGTTCCAGTCGCCCGAAATTGGCGCGCTCGGCTGGGTGCAGGATGGCCGCGTCGAGTTCCAGCGCGGCGTGGTGCGCGCGCATACGGTCGCGAGTGAATTCGCAATCGATGCGGCGTGGCCGCAGGTGGAGATCGTCACGAGCTATGCGGGCGTGTCGCGGATCGCCATCGATGCGCTGGTGGCCGCGGATGTGCGCGGCATCGTCGTGGCGGGAACGGGCAATGGCTCGATCCACCAGTCGTTGCAACAGGCACTGGCGGATGCCGCGTTGCGCGGCGTGGCGGTGGTGCGCTCGTCGCGCGTGGGTTCGGGGCATGTGATGCGCAACGGCGCGGCGGCCGACGACGCGCTCGGTTTCGTCAGCGCCGGTTCGCTGAATCCGTACAAGGCGAGGGTGCTGCTGATGCTGGCGCTGGCCGCGGGCCACACTGCGCCGGCGGCGTTGCAGAAGGTGTTCGATACGTATTGATTGGCGAATCCGACAGCCGGACACCCGACGACGACGTCTGACCGACCAAGGCTTCCCCGTCACCGACGGGTGCCGCTGCGGACCCCACTTGCCGCTCTCAGCCCAGAGCGGCGCGATTTGCCCGTTGCGCCGCGCCGGCAACCCAAGCTGCCGTGCAACGAACGGGCGCCCCACCTGTGTTCACCGTGAGCTCGCCGATGCCGAAGCGGCAACCGGCGGAATCAACGGCGAGCTGAACTGAAGAGGAAGCACGAAGACTTCAAGCCGCCTTCGCTTCTTCACTGTCCGGCGCCTGCGCGACCTCATGATTCGCCATGATTTCGAGCGCGCGCACCATCGCCGAGTGATCCCACGCCTTGCCGCCGTTCGCGGCGCAGACGCTGAACAGTTGCTGCGCGCTCGCGGTATGCGGCAGCGCGATGCCGAGCTTACGCGCGCCATCGAGCGCGAGATTCAAGTCCTTCTGATGCAACTCGATCCGGAAACCCGGATTGAACCTGCGCTTCGTCATGCGCTCGCCATGCACTTCGAGAATCCGCGACGACGCGAAGCCGCCCATCAGCGCGCGCCGCACCCGCTCTGGGTCGGCGCCCGAGCGCGACGCGAACAGCAGCGCTTCCGCGACCGCTTCGATGTTCAGCGCGACGATGATCTGGTTCGCGACCTTGCAGGTCTGACCCGCGCCGTTGTCGCCGATCAGCGAGATGTTCTTGCCCATCAGCTCGAACAACGGCTTGGCCAGCGCAAAGGCTTTCTCGGGACCGCCGACCATGATCGTCAGCGACGCATCCCGCGCGCCGATTTCGCCGCCCGACACCGGCGCATCGAGATAGTCGACGCCGAGCGCGTTGATCTTCTTCGCGAACGCCTGGGTGTCGAGCGGCGAGATCGAGCTCATGTCGATGACGAGCTTGCCTTTGGTGAGGCCGGCGGCGACGCCGTCGTCGGCGAACAGCACGTTGGCGACGTCCGGCGTGTCCGGCACCATGATGATGACGATGTCGGCGGCCTGCGCGACCGCGGTCGAACTGGCGACCACGCTCGTGCTCTTCGCGATGTCGTCCGGTACCGGATACGCGCCGTTCACGAACAGCGAGTGACCGCCCTTGATGAGGTTGCGCGCCATGTGCGCGCCCATGATGCCGAGTCCGATGAAGCCGATCTTTGCCATGTGTGTGAATCTCCAGGTTGATAGGGGGCGTGCGTTGAGGCTTCAGGGTTCCATCAGGAACCCTAAGGCGCCTCAAGCCGCCGCATGCGCCGCGCCACGCGCCTGACCTGCCACGCTTTGCACCCAGCCGAGGCCGGCATCGGTCGTCGTGCGCGGCTTGTATTCGCAACCGACGTAGCCGTCGTAGCCGAGCGAGTCGAGCAGCGCGAACAGATACGGATAGTTGATCTCGCCGGTGCCCGGTTCGTGCCGCCCGGGGTTGTCCGCGAGCTGGACATGCGCGATCTGCGCGAGGTTCTTTTCGATTGTCGCCGCGAGTTCGCCTTCCATCCGCTGCATGTGATAGATGTCGTATTGCAGGAACAGATTGTCCGAGCCGACCTCGCGAATCACGTCGAGTCCATCGCGCGAACGGTTCAGCGCGAAGCCCGGAATGTCGTACGAGTTGCATGGCTCGACGAGCAGCCGGATGCCGGCCTTCTTGAGCTCGCGCGCGGCAAACCGCAGGTTGTCGACGATCGTTGCGCGGGCGGTGTCGGCGTCGACGTTCGCGCCCGGAATGCCAACGAGGCAGTTCAGTTGCGGCACCTTCAACGCGCTTGCATATTCGATCGCGCGGCCCACGCCTTCCTGAAACTCGGCGACCCGATCGGGCAGGCACGCGATGCCGCGTTCGCCGGCTTCCCAGTTGCCGGCCGGCAGGTTGTGCAGCACCAGCTTGAGGCGGTTCTGTTGCAGACGTTCGCTCAATTCGGCGATCGAATACGGATAGGGAAACAGAAATTCGACGGCATGAAAG
This sequence comes from Paraburkholderia sp. 35.1, assembly GCF_050436525.1. Classification (NCBI taxonomy): domain Bacteria; kingdom Pseudomonadati; phylum Pseudomonadota; class Betaproteobacteria; order Burkholderiales; family Burkholderiaceae; genus Paraburkholderia; species Paraburkholderia sp. 35.1. The sequence goes on from NZ_JBNDMJ010000003.1 coordinate 3,617,759, forward strand.
CCGGCGTTGGCCGCCGCCGCGAAACGGTCGAGGAACGGCACTTCGTTGAACAGCATCGTCAGGTTCGCTGCGAATTTAGGCATGGTGCTTTTGTCTCTCAGGTCGGTCAGGGAGTGGCGCGCTGGTCGTGATGAGGCGAGGGCGCGGAGCATGAGCTCGGCCCTCGCGCATCGAGCGCGCTGAATGCTGCGAATACCGCGAAGACGCAACGCTCAATCGAGCAGGCTGATCGCCGTCGGCGCGTCCTCGCGCTTTTCCGCGAGTTCCTCGAACTCGTTGATCGCGTCGATCTCGGTGCCCATCGAGATGTTGGTCACGCGTTCGAGAATCACTTCGACGATCACCGGCACGTTGAACTCGGCGAGCATCGACTGCGCTTTTTGCAGCGCCGGCTTCAGCTCTTCCGGCTTGAACACGCGAATCGCCTTGCAGCCGAGACCTTCGGCGACGGCGACGTGATCGACGCCATAGCCGTTCATCTCCGGCGAGTTGATGTTCTCGAAGCCGAGCTGCACGCAGTAGTCCATTTCGAACGCGCGCTGCGCCTGGCGAATCAGCCCGAGGTACGAGTTGTTCACGACGACATGCACGTACGGCAGCTTGAATTGCGCGCCGGCCGCAAGCTCCTCGATCATGAACTGGAAGTCGTAGTCGCCGGACAGCGCGACGATCGGCCGTTGCGGGTCGGCCGCGCGCACGCCGAGCGCCGCCGGAATCGTCCAGCCGAGCGGGCCGGCCTGACCGCAGTTGATCCAGTTGCGCGCCTTGTACACGTGCAGGAATTGCGCGGCGGCGATCTGCGACAGGCCGATCGTGCTCACGTAGCACGTGTCGCGGCCGAACACCTGGTTCATCTCTTCGTAGACGCGCTGCGGCTTCATCGGCACGTTGTCGAAGTGCGTCTTGCGCAGCATCGTGCGCTTGCGTTGCTGGCAATCGGCGACCCACGCGGCGCGATCCTTCAGCTTGCCCGCGGCCTTCCATTCGCTGGCGACTTCGACGAACAGTTCGAGCGCGGCCTTCGCGTCCGACACGATGCCGAGATCCGGGCCGAACACGCGGCCGATCTGCGTCGGTTCGATATCGACGTGCACGAACTTGCGCCCCTTCGTATAGACATCGACGCTGCCGGTGTGACGGTTGGCCCAGCGGTTGCCGATGCCGAGCACGAAGTCGGACGCGAGCATCGTCGCGTTGCCGTAGCGATGCGAGGTCTGCAGACCGACCATGCCGGCCATCAGCGGATGGTCGTCGGGAATCGCGCCCCACGACATCAGCGTTGGGATCACCGGCACGCCGAGCGTTTCGGCGAACTTCACGAGCAGATCCTCGGCCACGGCGTTCAGCACGCCGCCGCCCGACACGATCAGCGGCTTGTCCGCATCGTTGAGCAGCGTCAGCGCTGCCTCGATCTGCTTGCGGGTCGCCTTCGGCTTGTAGACCGGCAGCGGCTCGTACGTGTCGATGTCGAATTCGATTTCGGCGAGCTGCACGTCGATCGGCAGATCGACCAGCACCGGGCCCGGGCGGCCCGAGCGCATCAGATGGAACGCCTGCTGGAACACACGCGGCACCAGCGCCGGCTCGCGCACGGTCACGGCCCACTTGGTGACGGGCTTGGCGATCGATTCGATATCGACGGCCTGGAAGTCTTCCTTGTACAGACGCGCGCGCGGCGCCTGGCCTGTGATAGCCAGAATAGGAATCGAGTCGGCCTGCGCGGAGTACAAACCGGTGATCATGTCGGTGCCCGCGGGGCCCGAGGTGCCGATGCACACGCCGATGTTGCCCGGCTGCGCGCGGGTGTAGCCCTCGGCCATGTGCGATGCGCCCTCCACATGGCGCGCGAGCACGTGGCTGATGCCGCCGGCTTTGCGCATCGCCGAGTAGAACGGGTTGATCGCGGCGCCCGGCACGCCGAACGCGGTATCGATGCCTTCTTTTTCGAGCACCAGAACGGCGGCGTCGACGGCTCTCATTTTGGCCATGAATGTCTCCTCAAGGTCGGGAATTACGTCGGTTGAGGGACACTGTAGGCCTGCGCCAAAGGTTTGATAAGATCAGTCCGGGTCGCTTATTCCGAAACAAAAAGTATGGAATGACGTGAAGCCCGGCGCACGGCCGGCATCAGCCCGGCAAGAGACAGGTGGGAGACGAACATGGACCGCTTCAAACAGATCGAAACCTTCGTGCGGGTCGCCGATGCGGGCAGTCTCGCGGCGGCGGCGCTGGAGGAAGGGGTGTCGCCGGTGATTCTCGGGCGGCGCATCGATGCGCTCGAGAAGCGCCTCGGCGTGAAGCTGATGTATCGCACGACACGGCGGCTCGTCGTCAGCGAGGACGGCGCCGCGTTTCTCGAACGCTGCCGCGGGCTTCTCAGCGAATGGGATCAGGCGGAAAACGAACTGAGCGCGGGGCGCCGCGCGGTGAACGGCCATCTGATCGTGTCGGCGCCCGCCGCGTTCGGGCGTAAGCACGTCGCGCCGCTCGCGCCTGCATTTCTGCGCGACAAACCCGAGTTGCAGATGTCGTTCAATCTGACCGACCGGGTCGTCGATCTGGTGCGCGAGGGCTACGATCTGTCGATCCGCATCGGCGGCGCGGTCGATCCGAACTTCGTCGCGGTGAAGCTCGCGTCGAACCGGCGCGTGGTGTGCGGTACGCCCGACTATTTTCGCCGTCACGGTAAGCCCAAGACGCTCGAGGATCTGCCGGCCCACAACTGTCTCGCGTTCAATCTGCAAGGCGGGCAGAACCGCGGCTGGTATTTCCGCCGCAACGGCAAGCTCGCGACGGTGCGGGTGGGCGGCTCGCTCGACTGCAACGATGGCGAACTGCTGCATCGCTGGGTTTCGGAGGGGCTCGGACTCGGCTGGCGTTCGACGTGGGAAATCCAGCGGCAGCTCGCGCGCGGCGAGCTCGAAACCGTGCTCGACGATTATGCGCTGCCCGATTACGACATTCTTGCGGTCTATCCGCAGCAGCGCTTCGTGCCGGCGCGCGTGCGCTATTTCATCGACTATCTGAAAGACGTGTACGCGAGCGACGACTACTGGAACCGGCCATCGTACTAGCTGGCGAGCGGCGCGCGCAGGCGATCGCGGTCTTTCTTGCGAATGCTCGCCTGAGTCGGGAATAAACTCGGTCGATGGCCAGTTCTGCTGTGAAAGACACGTCGGGAACGACACCACGCGGGACGCGCGACAGCGACCCGCACGACGCAGCCGCCATGCCCTTGGAGGGGCCCACGTGGTCCAGACCGATTCAGACGCCGATGCCGATGCAGCGAAAAGCCGCCGCTTCCAGCAGCTGGCGTTGCCGCATCTCGACGCCGCGTACAACCTCGCGCGCTGGCTGTGCGGCAATCCGAACGATGCCGAGGACGTCGTGCAGGAAGCGTTCATGCGCGCGTTCCGCTTCTTCGATACGTTTCGCGGCGACTCCGCGCGGCCGTGGCTGCTCGCGATCGTGCGCCGCACCTGGTACACGGAATGGCGCCGGCGCGCGCCGTCGCACGACAGGCTCGAATTCGACGAAACGATGGACGACGCGACCCTCGACGGCTGGAGCGCGGGCGGCGACGATCCCCAGACGCTGCTGATCCGCGACGAGGATGCACGCCAGGTACACGACGCGTTGGCGCGTTTGCCGGTCGAGTATCGCGAGGTGCTGATCTTGCGCGAGCTCGAGGAGATGGGATATCGGGAGATCGCGGTGGTGGCCGATGTGCCGATCGGTACGGTGATGTCGCGGCTCGCGCGTGGGCGGCGCAAGCTGGCGGAGGTATTGATGGCGCAGCAGCGAGGCGGGGGGGAGTCGGTTGGCGGGGGGCGCAAAGGCGGGCAGGGTGACCGGCGCGGGTCGACGCAAGCGCCGCTGGAGCAGGGGGCGCAGTCCGGGCGAGTCGTGCAGTCGGCGGCAGTCGCGCCCTCGGGGTCGTCCACGCCCTGCGCGGCGTCCGACCGGCCACCGCGAAGTTCCGGCGACGGCCGCGCGGCATCATCGGCGGTCGTGCCCGCCACCGCAACAGTGACGCAACTCCGGGCGTTTGCCGACGGCCGGCCCCTCAACATTCCCGGCGCTGCCGCCGACCCCGCTCAGGAGACGCCGGATGGACTGTAACGAAGCTCGGCCGCTCCTCGAGGCGAATGCCGATCACGAACTGCCGGCACCCGATGCGCGCCGGGTCCAGCAGCATATCGAGAGCTGCGACGACTGCCGGCGCGCGAGCGACAACCTGCGCGCGCTGAGCGGCGCGCTGCGCGCGGGGCCGTATCATCGGGCGCCGCAGTCGTTGCGGGCGCGGGTCGTGGCGGGCTTGCCCGGCGCGGTCGAGGGAGGAACTGCGGGGTTGGCCACGACGGCGGCGCCTGAAGATGCGGAGGAGGAGTCTACCGGCAGCGCTAGCGCCGGGATGAGCGACATGGCGACGTACGAACCTCAGCGTCAGCGTCGGTGGGCGCGGCGGCCCGCGTGGCTCGACCGGTGGCTCAGTGGCTTCAGCGGTCCGGGTCGCTCGGGCGATTCACGCGGCCGGCTAATCGGCGTCAACGGACCGCATGCCGCCGGCGGCGCCAACCGCGTGGTCGCGCGCGGCGGTCTCGCGGTGCTCGTGATTGCGCTGTGTGTGGCCACCGCTGTCCTGACGCTGACGCTGCGCCGTCCCGCCGAATTCACGCCATTCACCGACGAACTCGTCGAAAGCCATGTGCGCGCGCAGGTTTCCGGCCGCGACATCGACGTAATTTCGACCGACCGTCACACGGTCAAGCCATGGTTCAACGGTCGGCTCGACTATTCGCCGCCGGTCGAGGACCTCGCGGCGGCCGGCTTCGCGCTGGAGGGGGGCCGGCTCGACTACCTCGCGCACCAGCGGGTCGCGGTGCTCGTGTACCGCTACGGCAAGCACGTGATCGACGTGTATGTGTTTCCGCAGTCCACGACGCGTGGCATTGACGGCGCGGCCCCGGCATCGCTCGCCCACGACGGCTATTCGATCGCGCACTGGGACGCGGCGGGCATGACCTGGTGGGCGATCTCGGACGCCGCACCCGATGCGCTCAAGGGACTCGAAGCGGCGCTCAGAGCGCGTTTGCAGAGCGGCAGCCAGCGCACGGAAGCGGGTTGAGGGGCAAGGACGGCCCGACTTCCGCGACCCACCCCCTAAGCTCTTGAAAATACATCCGATTCCGCCACCGAATCGGCGGAATTCCTTGCAACCCGTCCCCATTCGGGTTAGACTCTTGGGCTTCTCACTTGCCGCACCGGTTCCGACGCCCGGGCGGCTTCTATCCAAAAGTCAGCACAAGGAGTGTGTAATGCGTCATTACGAAATCGTCTTTATCGTGCATCCCGATCAAAGCGAGCAGGTGCCCGCCATGATCGAGCGTTACAAGAGCACGATCACGTCGCACGGTGGTCAGATCCACCGCGTCGAAGACTGGGGCCGTCGCCAACTGGCCTACATGATCGAGAAACTCGCGAAGGCTCACTACGTCTGCATGAACATCGAGTGCGACCAGACGACGCTCGACGAGCTGGAACACGCATTCAAGTTCAACGACGCCGTTCTGCGTCACCTCATCGTCAAGATGAAGAAGGCCGAAACCGGCCCGTCGCCGATGATGAAGGAAGTGCAGCGCGAAGAAGCCAAGAAGTCGGCAGCAGCTCAGCCGACCGAAGCGCAGGCTTAAGACTCATTATTTAAGCTGCCAGACACGCAGCGTCGCTCCGCTCACGTACACGAAGACATAAACAGGTACATGAACCGGCTGCAACTTACGGCGAGCGTCGTCGAACGCGAACCGGTGCGGTACACCCCCGCTGGCGTTCCGATTGCCAGCTGCACGTTGCACCACCGCACGGAAGTCGTCGAGGCGGGCATTGCCCGTCAGGTCGAACTGACCATGCAGGCGGTCGCCGCGGGCGAAGCGAGCGGTAAGCTCGAAAACTGTCAGATGGGCGTCGAAACGCTCTTCATAGGTTTTCTGGCTAAAAAGCACCGTAACGCGCGAACTCTGGTATTTCACATCACAGCATTGCAGGACATTGGAAAGGACTAATCATGCCCCGCCCGACTGGTAAGAAATTCGACAAGCGTCGTCAGCAACAGAACCCGCTCTTCAAGCGCAAGAAGTTCTGCCGTTTCACGGCTGCTGGCGTCGAGTACATCGACTACAAAGACATCGAAACGCTGAAGGACTTCATCGGCGAGAACGGCAAGATCACGCCGGCACGTCTCACGGGTACCAAGGCGCATTATCAACGCCAGCTGGACACGGCTATCAAGCGCGCACGTTTCCTCGCGCTGGTGCCGTACACCGACCAGCACAAGGCCTAACCCGACGACGCGATAAGGAGCATCCGAATGCAAATCATTCTTCTGGAAAAAGTCGTCAATCTGGGTAACCTCGGCGACATAGTGAAGGTCAAGGACGGTTACGCACGTAACTTCCTGATCCCGAACAAGAAAGCTCGCCGTGCAACGAAGGAAGCCCTCGCTGAATTCGAAGTGCGCCGCGCAGAACTCGAAAAGCACGCCGCTGAAAAGCTGGCAGCCGCTCAGGCTCAAGGCGAAAAGCTGGCAGGCCAGACCGTTCAGATCAAACAGAAGGCTGGCGTCGACGGCCGTCTGTTCGGCTCGGTGACGAACGCTGACATCGCCGAAGCGCTCGGCAAGCAAGGCTTCGCAGTGGAAAAGGCGCAAGTGCGTCTGCCGGAAGGCCCGCTGAAGATGGTTGGCGAGCACCCGGTTCAGGTTTCGCTGCACACCGACGTTCTCGTCGATGTGACGGTGGCCGTGATCGGCGAGCACGTCTAAGCCGACCGCATCAAGCATCAGGCAGGATCAGCCAGCGTATTGCTGGTGAAGAGCAGGGGCCGGGAAACCGGCCCCTGCTTTTTTTGGTGCGCCAGGCATGGCGCGTAGCGCCGTGACTGGCGCTGTCCGACCCGCTGTGGTGGCGAGCCGGATGACTTGGGGGTGAAAGTCCTCTGCACACCCGGCAAGGGGAAGTGCTAGCTGAACGGCAAGGGTGTCCGTCGTAAGGCGGAATCTGAAGGAAGCCGCAGGCAAAATGCTGGCCTGACGAACAGGAAGCGGATATCAGGCGGTGTGGCGGGGTGAGCAGTCCAAGATCTGTAAAGCCCAATACTTGCACGGAACGCCACGACGTAGATCCGACAGGCATAAGCAGGAAGGTCGCGCGCATTACCCTGGGAGCCCCGTCAGTCTGCCTTGTGCTACTGGCATCGCAAGGTGCCGGGATGGGCTGGCGGGAGTCAGCAGAGGCCATAGTAGCGGCTCGGAACCGGAGCAGTGAAGGGCCGAACCTGACGAGAGTGGATAGTCACGCGTGCTCTCTGAGCGTTTGGGCACAAGTCTCGGCACAGCCGGGAGCCTGCGATCAAACTTGACGGCCGGAAGCCTGAGAGAGGTTGGGGTGTCCATTGAACGACAGGCGACACGACGAACGAAACGAAGCTCGCTGGAGCAATCCAGTCGTCAGGAAACGCCGGATACGTGATCCGTACGTCCGGTGTTGTGGGAGGACGGCGGGGGCAACCCCGCCTCCTACCCGATTGCCCGACTATCTCTCGGATATCCCCGTATTTGCGTTTTTTCCGCTCGCAGCCGTCGCCGGATTGCCCGATAATTCCTCCCCATGAACGCACCGTCCAAAGATCCCCAACTCGAGTCGCTGAAAGTCCCGCCGCATTCGATCGAAGCCGAGCAATCGGTGCTGGGCGGCCTGCTGCTCGATAACGCGGCCTGGGACCGCATCGCCGACTTCCTCGCGCAAAGCGACTTCTACCGCTACGACCACCGCATCATCTTCGAGCACATCGGCAAGCTGATTGCGGCCACGCGGCCGGCCGACGTGGTCACCGTCTACGAAGCGCTCGGCACTTCGGGCAAGGCGGAAGAGGTCGGCGGCCTCGCTTACCTGAACGCGCTCGCGCAGAACACGCCGAGCGCGGCCAACATCCGCCGCTATGCGGAAATCGTGCGCGACCGCGCGGTGCTGCGCCGGCTCGTGTCCGTCGCCGATGAAATCTCCGCGGACGCGTTCAACCCGCAAGGCAAGGAAGTCCGGCAATTGCTGGACGAAGCGGAATCGAAGGTGTTCTCGATCGCCGAAGACGGCGCGCGCGGCACCCAGGGCTTTCTCGAGATCGGGCCGCTGCTGACCCAGGTGGTCGAGCGGATCGACACGCTCTATCACACCGCCAATCCGAGCGACGTGACCGGCACGCCGACCGGCTTCGTCGATCTGGATCGTATGACCTCGGGCATGCACGGCGGCGAGCTGATCATCGTCGCGGGCCGTCCGTCGATGGGTAAGACGGCGTTTTCGATGAACGTCGGCGAATACGTCGCGGTCGAGTACGGACTACCCGTCGCGGTGTTCTCGATGGAAATGCCGGGCACGCAGCTCACGATGCGTATGCTGGGCTCGGTCGGCCGGCTCGATCAGCATCGCATGCGAACCGGGCGTCTGACCGACGAGGATTGGCCGAAGCTCACGCATGCGGTGCAGAAAATGAGCGAGGCACAGATCTTCATCGACGAAACCGGCGGTCTGAACCCGATGGAACTGCGCTCGCGCGCGCGCCGGCTATCGCGCCAGTGCGGCAAGCTCGGACTGATCATCATCGACTATCTGCAGCTGATGAGCGGCTCGTCGTCGGGCGAAAACCGCGCGACCGAAATCTCGGAAATCTCGCGTTCGTTGAAGAGCCTCGCGAAGGAGCTCGACGTGCCGGTGATCGCGTTGTCGCAGCTGAACCGCGGTCTCGAGCAGCGGCCCAACAAGCGGCCAATCATGTCGGACCTGCGCGAATCGGGTGCTATCGAACAGGACGCCGACGTGATCCTGTTCATCTACCGCGACGAAGTGTACAACCCGGACAGCCCCGACAAGGGCACCGCGGAGATCATCATCGGCAAGCAGCGGAACGGTCCGATCGGTCCCGTTCGGCTCACGTTCCACGGCCAATACACGAAGTTCGACAACTTTGCGGGCGCGCAGAACTTCTACGGCGGCGAGTGACGCAAGGCGCCGTGGGCTGTTGTAACGGCGCTGTCGCGAGTGCGGCAACGATGGCGGAACGGTACAATATGGCGCTTTTATGTCAGCCATGACGTGACCCATTTCCAGGATCCCAATGTTCGGTCGATTCATGCCCACCGAGGGCAAGTTCTTTGAAATCTTCAATTCGCACGCAACGTGCATCATCTCGGCAAGCCGCGAACTCGAACTCCTGATCGACAATCTGCAGGACGCCGAAACCCACAAGCAGAACGTACAAAAGGCCGAGAAAGCGGCCGACAAGCTCACGCACGAAGCCATCGACCTGCTGCACAAGACCTTCATCACGCCGCTCGACCGCGACGAGATCCACAAGCTGATCACGACGATGGACGACATCCTCGACCTGATGGAGGACGTCGCCACCGCGATCTCGCTGTACGACGTGCAAGCGGTCACGTCGGAGGCGAGCCAGCTCGCGCATATCTGCACGGCAACCTGCGAGCGCGTGCAGTTGGCGGTCAGCCTGCTGTCGGACATGAAGCAGGCGAGCCAGATCCTGAAGGCCTGCGAGGACATCGACCGGCTCGAATCGGAAGCCGACAGCGTGCTGCGCGCGGCGATGTCGAAGCTGTTCCGCGAGGAAGACGACGTCAAGGTCCTGATCAAGCTCAAGGCGATCTACGAGCTGCTCGAAACGATCACGGACAAGTGTGAGGATGTGGCCAACATCATCGAAGGCATCGTGCTGGAAAACGCATAATGCAATCGATACAACTCGCTATCTGGGTCGTCACCGGCCTGGTTGCCATTGCTTTGGTGTTCGACTTCATGAACGGTTTTCACGACGCGGCGAATTCGATCGCCACGGTCGTGTCGACCGGCGTGCTGAAGCCACAGCAGGCGGTGGCGTTCGCGGCGGCGTTCAACGTCATCGCGTATTTCGTGTTTCACCTGAAGGTGGCCGCGACCGTCGGCAAGGGCACGATCGACCCGGACATCGTCGACCACTACGTGATCTTCGGCGCGTTGGTCGGCGCGATCGCGTGGAACGTGATCACCTGGGTCTACGGCATTCCGTCCAGCTCGTCGCACGCGCTGATCGGCGGCCTCGTGGGTGCGGCGCTCGCGAAGTCGGGCTGGGGATCGCTGAACTGGGATGGCCTGATGAAGACCGTCGCGTTCATCTTCATTTCACCGCTGCTCGGCTTCGTGCTCGGCTCGTTTTTCATGCTGCTGGTGTCGTGGCTGTACTTCCGCACGCCGCCTAGCAAGGTCGACCGGCGCTTCAGGCGTCTGCAATTGTTCTCCGCTGGCCTGTACAGCCTGGGTCACGGTGGCAACGACGCGCAGAAAACCATCGGCATCATCTGGATGCTACTGATCGCGACCGGCTTCGCGTCGATGAAGGCGGACGCGCCGCCGCTGTGGGTGATCGGCGGCTGCTATCTGTCGATGGGTCTCGGTACGCTGTTCGGTGGCTGGCGCATCGTGCGCACGATGGGCCAGAAAATCACGAAATTGAAGCCGGTCGGCGGCTTCTGCGCGGAGGCGGGCGGAGCGATCACGCTTTTTACCGCCTCGGCGCTCGGCATTCCCGTCTCTACCACGCATACGATCACCGGCGCGATCGTCGGAGTCGGCGCGACGCAGAAGCTGAGCGCGGTGCGCTGGGGTGTCGCCGGCAACATCGTCTGGGCCTGGATTCTGACGATCCCGGCTTCCGCGGTGCTGTCCGGCGGGGCCTGGTGGCTGGGCCACCACTTCCTGTAATCACCATGCGATGCAGACCTGCGCTGCCGGGTTCGGCTGAGTTTGGCTGAACAGCACGCGCGGGCTTCGGCTACATGCCGCCCATGGCATCGCACCGGTGTCCCTACGCAGTTCGACTAAAAAGCGCGTTGCACGACGCGTTCAGATCAGCGGCGCATTCGCACCATCCATCGGAATGATCGCGCCCGTCACATAGCTCGCGCGGCGGCTCGCGAGGAACAGCGCCACGTCGGCGATTTCCTCCGGCTTTGCATAGCGCCCGAGCGGCATCCGGGCCTGGCCGCGCGCGAGCGCTTCGTCATTGCCGATGCCTTGCTGCGCCGCTTCCAGCCGGACCGCTTCCTCGACGCGCTCGGTCAGCGTCGAGCCCGGATTGATCGCGTTGATGCGGATGCCATAGCGCGCGTAGTAGTGCGCGAGGCCGACGGTCGCGAGCATCAGCGCCGCGTTGGCCGCGCCGCCTGCGATATGGATGTCGCTCGCGACCTTGCCGCCCATGCCGATGATATTGACGATCGTGCCCGGCTCGGCACCGCCGTTGGCTTTCGCGCGCTCGGCCATACGGCGCAGCACTTCCTGCTGCGGATAGATATACGGGAAATACTTCGCTTCCATCGTCGCGCGGAATGCGTCGGCATCGAGCGTCTCGGGGTCGTACCGGCGCGCGGCGCCGGCACTGTTGATCAGTACGTCGATCGGGCCCACGGCGGTGCTGACTTCCTCGACGATATCGGCGGCGCTGTGCGCTTCGTGCAGGTCGGCGCGCGTGCGGTGCACGTGGAATCCTTCCTGTTTCAGCTGTTCGTAGGCGCGCGCAAGGTTGGCGGGGTCGCGCGACACGATCGCGACCTTCGCGCCTTCCTGTGCGAAGGCGCGCGCGCAGGCGAAACCGATGCCTTTGCTGCCGCCGGTGATGAGCACCACCTTATTTCTGAGCCCGAGTTCCATGGTCGTTACCCGCCGTCGAAAGAATATCGATGACGATAGCAGATCACGGCGTCAGAAGTTGCCGTTCGCGAAACGGGCGATCGGGTCGTCGCTGCTTTGCGTGGGTGCGGGCACGCCGTGGGAAGCCGTCGACGCACGCATGAGCTGCACGGATCCAGTGCCTTCGGTCTGCTGCATCTGCCGCGCCTGGCGTTCCGCGATGGAGGCGGGTGGCGGCGGTTCGAATGCATCGGCGGCGGCGTCGATCGGGTCGGGTGAAGGTTGGGCAAGGGTGCGGGCGGTCGTCGCGGACTGCATCGGTTGAGCGGGCGAACGAGCGCCGCTTTCATACGTGCTCGTCTGAGCCGCGGGGACCATCGTCGCTGCCACGGCGCCCGCTGAGCGTGCCTGCAGCTGCGCGGCGCCGAGGCCCGACGGCGGCGGCTCGAATTGATCGGCTTGCACGACGGGCGTGCCGCCGCCTGCACGGGTCGCCGGCGTCGCGCTCGCGACCGGCCGGGCCGTTGCCATCGACGACGCGCTGGACAGCGCCGTCGGGCCCGCGTAGATCGACGCTGCCGGAACTGCCACGGTTGTTGCCGTGCCCGTCGCCGCGACCGCAGCACCTCGCTCGGTTTGCGGCGCCGCAGCCTGATAGCTCGGCGTATCGAACGGCGCCGCCGGTCCCGCCATCCGGCGGATGCCGTCGAAGCGCTTCGCCCAGTAGGGATTGGTCAGATAGTCGAGCCGCACGGTGCCGCCCGTCGATGGCGCGTTGACGAAGCGCAGCTTGCCCACGTAGATGCCGACGTGCGAATGCGCGCGCCCCGTCGTGTTGAAAAAGATCAGATCGCCTGGCGCGATTTCGTCCGGTTCGATCGACTCGCCGCGCCCGCTCATCTCGGCCGTCGTGCGCGGCAGGTTCACCGACGCCGCGCGCAGCACGACGTACCGCACGAGTCCGCTGCAATCGAAGCCGCTGTCGGGCGTATTGCCGCCCCACCGGTAGGGCACGCCGACGAGACTCATCGCCTGAATGGAGATTTCCTCGCGGCCGATGCTGTGATCGACGAAGTGGGGAAAGCCGGGCGGCGGCGCGCGATAGGCGCCGTTCGCGACGACGCTGCCGCCTGACCCGCGCGACGTCTTCTGCGGCGCGCCGGCACAGGCGGCGAGCAGCAGGACGGGCAGCAGCGATAAGGCGAGTCGGCGCATGAAGACGGCACGGGCGGTAAGCGCCCATTTACTCACTGAGGATGTCGGGATGGTAGCCGCCCAACAAGGCCGCGGCAAGAATTGTTGATAAATTACTTGAAGTTTGTGCGCTAAATGTTGCCTGCGTGGAACGCCGGCGCAATAAAAAGGCCGCGTCCGGAACGAACCGGACGCGGCCTGCGATCAAAAGCCGGAAAAAACCGGCGAACCTCTAGAGAATCTCCGACGCGTAGTCAGCGAGGCGCGAGCGCTCGCCGCGCGCGAGCGTCACGTGTCCGCTGTGCGCCCAGCCCTTGAAGCGATCGACCACATAGGTCAGGCCCGAACTGCCCTCGGTCAGGTAAGGCGTATCGATCTGCGCGATGTTGCCAAGGCAGATGATCTTCGTGCCCGGACCGGCGCGCGTGACGAGCGTCTTCATCTGCTTCGGCGTCAGGTTCTGCGCCTCGTCGATGATCAGATACTTGTCGACGAACGTGCGGCCGCGCATGAAGTTCATGCTCTTGATCTTCAGGCGCGAGCGGATCAGCTCCTGGGTCGCGGCGCGGCCCCATTCGCCGGCGGCGTCGTCGGTTTTCTGCAGCACTTCGAGGTTGTCGTCGAACGCACCCATCCACGGCTGCATCTTTTCCTCTTCGGTGCCCGGCAGAAAGCCGATGTCTTCGCCGACCGGCACCGTCGCGCGCGTCACGATGATCTCGTTGTAGCGCTTGTCGTCGAGCACCTGCGCGAGACCCGCCGCGAGTGCGACCAGCGTCTTGCCGGTGCCGGCCTGGCCGAGCAGCGTGACGAAGTCGATGTCCGGATTCATCAGCAGGTTCAGCGCGAAGTTCTGCTCGCGATTGCGCGCCGTGATGCCCCACACGTTGTTCTTGTGGTGGCCGTAGTCACGCAGCGTTTGCAGCAGCGCGGTCTTGCCGTTCAGTTCGCGCACCAGCGCATGAAACGCGGGCTCGCCGTTCTGCGGCTCCAGATAAACGAACTCGTTGACCAGCATCGATGCGCACAGCGGACCCGTCACGCGGTAGTACGTGGTGCCGGTTTTCGTGTCCTGCCAGCTTTCCATGCCCTTCGCGTGCCTGGTCCAGAAGTCTTGCGGCAGGGCGCGGATGCCCGTGTACAGCAGGTCGCTGTCCTCGAGCACCTGGTCGTTGAAGTAGTCTTCGGCGGGCAGACCGAGCGCATGCGCCTTGATGCGCATGTTGATGTCTTTTGACACCAGCACGACCTGGCGATCAGCGCGATCGCGCTGCAGCGCGCGCACGACGCCGAGGATCTGGTTGTCGGCCTTGCCTTCGGGCAGACCTTCGACCGGCTCGATCGCGGTCAGCCGGGTCTGGAAGTACAGCCGCCCGGAGGCCTCGCGGCTGCCCAGACGCGCGAGCGAAATGCCGTCGGCCATGTCGCCCGCGTTCGCGACGAGCGCGTCGAGCGTGCGGCTCACCTGACGCGCGTTACGCGCGACTTCCGACATTCCCTTCTTGTGGTTGTCGAGCTCTTCCAACGTCATCATCGGCAGATAGACGTCGTGCTCCTCGAAGCGGAACAGGCAGCTCGGATCGTGCATCAGCACGTTGGTGTCGAGCACGAAAAGCTTCTGCACCTCGGCTGGCGTGGCGCCCGCGCCACGTTTCTTGCGCGTGGCGGCAGGGCTCGCTGCGGCGGGCGCGGCGGCTGTTTCGTCCGTGCGCTGCTTCGCGGCAGGCGCGCGTGCGACGACCGGCTGCGCTTCTGTCGCGTCGGCTTCGAACTGCGGGCGGGCGGACGGAACCGGCTGCAACAGCGCGGCGGTCTGCCTGGTCTTGCGGCCGCGCGCGGGCGCGGGTTGCGCGGCGGGCGGCGACTCGACGGCGGGCACGGGCCACAACGTGGTGGCGGCGTTGGCAGCGTGCGCCATCGGTGTGGCGACATTGACGCGGCCGTAATCGGCCGACTCTGCGGATTCCCCTTCACGCGCCTGTTTTTTCGCGGCGGAGCGCGCGGGCGTGACGGCTTTGGCCTTGTATTCGTCAGGCGACAAAAGATTGCCGAGCTTGTTGGGGGGAGTAGGCAAAGGCATGGTTTCCCTCGAAATGATCGGGTCACATATCGTGCGCCGCCCGTCGCATTCTGACGATGTCCTCACGGGACATCGAGTCTGCGCGAGGAGGCGCGCATTCGGTCTAGAGATGCCGGTTCGCCTGGTTTTCGATAGGCTCCTTGACGGAAGCGCGTGAACCGATGAACGAACGGTCGCGCGCAATTAAAAAAGCCGCCGCCCCGGCATTCGGGGCAAGCGGCTCGACGATGATGCTCACGTTGCGCCTCACGCTCCGAACGGCACCGGTGGATCCGGTCAGGCGGCCGTCAGGGCTGGCGCAGCGGAGAACAATGTGGGGTGGACAGGCACTCATTGCGGGCCAATATAACGCGCATCAAAGCGCTTGTACAGCCTCCAGAATGTCGTCGACGTGGCCCGGCACTTTAACGCCGCGCCACTCGTGGCGCAGCACGCCATCGGCGTCGATGAGGAACGTGGAGCGCTCGATCCCCCGTACCTCTTTGCCATACATTTTCTTCATTTTAATGACGGCGAAGAGGGCGCACAGCGTTTCTTCCGGGTCGGAAATCAGCGGGAAGGGTAGTTCGAGCTTAGCCTTGAAGTTGTCATGCGAACGCAGGCTGTCGCGCGACACGCCGATCACTTCCGCGCCGGCTTTCTTGAACTTCGGATACAGATCGCGGAACTGCAACCCTTCGGTCGTGCAGCCCGGCGTGTTGTCCTTCGGATAGAAATACAGCACCACCTTCTTGCCCCGCAGCTTTGACAGCGTGATTTCGCCGCCCGTCGCGGCGGCGGTGAAGTCGGGGATGGGTTGGTCGACTGCGATGGACACGAGGTTCTCCGGTTGTTGGGGCTGGCGTCGCTAGGTGCCGCGGCGTCGGCCGGTCTGTCGTCGAGGTTGTTGTTGTTCGGGAATACGGTCGGCGCGCGGTTGTCCGATCGTCAGACCCGGCAAGGAAGCGGGTGACAGGCGGGCAACAGGCCGGCAACGGGCGGGCAACAAGCGGCGCGCCTTCTAACGGCTCCCGCGTCGCGGGCCTTCAGGGCTGGACGATCAGTTCGCCGGAGCGTCCCGGAATCTCGCCCCACGCGACAGGGTACGATGGCAGCGTGTCGCGGTCTAGCGTGGCGTAGTAATCGCCCATCGTCGCGAACGTGTGGCCCTGGGCGCGCCAGCCTTCGAGCAACTGTTCGAAAACCGGCGCGAGTTTCTGTCCTTCGAGTTCCGCGTGCAGCGTGAACACCTGGTCGTGCGGATTTTTTTCAGTTCGTTTCAGCATCCACGCGGCGACGTTGTGCGTATCGACACCATCGACACCGAGCACTTCGTCGAGCGTCGGGAGCGTGGTCGGCATCTGCACGTGCTTCAGCGTCCTGCCGTCGACCACCGGCAGATATGGCGAGTGGCCGCGGCCGTCGGAAGCGTAGCGCATGCCCCACGCGTCGATCTGCTCGAACGCGTGGCCGTTCATCTGCCAGCCCGCGGCGCCGTGCGTGACGGGCGGCGCGCCGAATATCTCGATGAACCGCGCGTGGCTCCGCTGCATCTGCGCGACGGTCCACGCGCGATCTTTGGCGCGCACGTTGTCCTGCCAGTACACGTGATCCCACGTATGGATGCCGCACTCGAAGCCGGCTTCGTGGATCGCGCGCATCTCGGCCGCGGCCTTCGCGCCGATGTCCGGACCGGGCAGCAGCACGCCGTACATCAACTGCCTGAGGCCGTAATGCTCGACCACCGACGTGCGCGACACCTTCTTCAGAAAGCCCGGCCGCAGTACGCGGCGCATCGCCCAACCGGTGTGGTCGGGCCCGAGGCTGAACAGGAAGGTGGCGCGCGCCTTGAAGCGGTCGAAGATGCGCGCGAGATTCGGCACGCCTTCGCGGGTGCCGCGTAGCGTGTCGACGTCGATCTTCAGGACGATGCGAGCCAAGGACGCGCCCTTATTGCTGTTCGACGAGTGCGCGGGCTTCCGCGACGTGGCCGCGATACGCTTCGAAAATCTTGCGCAGCGCTTCGTCGAAAGTCGACGTGGGTGCCCAGCTGAGTTCCTGCTTCGTGTTGTCGATCTTCGGCACGCGGTTCTGCACGTCCTGATAGCCGTTGCCGTAGTACGCGCCCGACGACGTTTCGACCAGTTGCACTTTCCTGGCCGAGTCCGCGTATTCGGGGAATTCGGCCGCGAGTGCCAGCATCTTGTGCGCGAGCTCACGCACCGAGAAGTTGTTGATCGGGTTGCCGATGTTGTAGATCTTGCCGGTGGCGACGCCGTTCTTGTTCTCGATGATCTTCATCAGCGCGCTGATGCCGTCGTCGATGTCCGTGAACGCGCGCTTCTGCGCGCCGCCATCGACGAGGCTGATGTTCTCGCCGCGCACGATGTGGCCGAGGAACTGCGTGACCACGCGCGAGCTACCTTCCTTCGGCGTGTAGATCGAGTCGAGGCCCGGGCCGATCCAGTTGAACGGACGGAACAGCGTGAAGTTCAGGCCTTCCATGCCGTAGCCCCAGATCACGCGGTCCATCAGCTGCTTCGAGCACGCGTAGATCCAGCGCGGCTTGTTGATCGGGCCGTACGACAGCTGCGATTCTTCCGGATCGAACTGCTCGTCCGTGCACATGCCATAGACCTCGGAGGTCGACGGAAACACCAGATGCTTGCCGTACTTGACGGCTGAACGCACGATCGGCAGGTTCGCCTCGAAGTCGAGTTCGAACACGCGCAGCGGCTGCTTCACATACGTTGCGGGCGTGGCGATCGCGACGAGCGGCAGAATCACATCGCACTTCTTGACGTGATATTCGACCCATTCCTTGTTGATCGTGATGTCGCCTTCGAAGAAGTGCATCCGCTCATGATTGACGAGGTCGCCGAGACGTTCGGTCTGCATGTCCATCCCGAACACTTCCCAGTCGGTGGTTTCGAGAATGCGTTTGGACAGGTGATGGCCGATGAAGCCATTCACACCCAGAATCAGGACTTTTTTCATGAATGAGATTGGATGAGCTGGGCGAATTCCGCCGGACTGACGGCAGACTCGCCGCCGTCGTGCTGATGCCGCAATTCGTGGATGTTGATCGCGCGGCCGTCGCCGCAGATCGCGAAAACGGCATTATCGCTTACGTGCAGGCCCGGGGGCAAATCCGAGCGGAGCGCGCCGGGCGCGGCCAGACGCGCGCGCGCGACGATGAAACGGCGTCCGTTCAGCTCGGTGAAAGCGCCCGGATACGGCGGCGCGACCGCGCGGATCAGGTTGTAGACCTGTTGCGCGGACTGATTCCAGTCGATGCGGCCGTCTTCCGGTTTGCGCCCGCCGTAATAGCTGCCATGCGCGAGATCGTTCGGCAGATGCGGCGCCTCGCCCGCGAGCAGCGCCGGCAGCACGCGCCACAGCGTTTGCTCGGCGGCGACCGTGACCTTGTCGAAGACCTGCGCGGCGGTGTCGTCGGGCAGGATCGGCACCGGTGTTTGCGCAATGATCGCGCCGGCGTCGGGCTTCGCGGCCATTTCGTGCAGCGTTGCGCCGGTTTCGTTTTCGCCGTTGAGCACCGCCCAGTTGGTCGGCACGCGGCCGCGATACTTCGGCAACAGCGAGCCGTGCATGTTGTAAGCGCCCCGTGCGGCGATCGCGAGCAGGTCGAGCGGCAACATGTGGCGGTAGTAGAACGAGAAGATGAAGTCCGGCCGCGCGGCGCTCACCGCGGCGCGCAGTTCGGGGCTCTTCGGATCGGCCGGCGTGACGACGGCAATGCCGTGCCCGGCTGCCACCGATGCGACGCTGCCGAACCAGATGTTCTCGCTCGGGTTGTCTTCGTGGGTCACGACGAGCGCGACCTCGACGCCGCGCGCGAGCAGCACCTGCAGGCAGCGCACGCCGACGTTGTGATACGCGAATACGACGGCGCGCGGCTTCATGGATGGTGTCCCTGGTCGGCGACCGGCACCGGCTGCACGCCTTGCACGACGGCCCCGCCGTCGCGTTGCTCGAGAATGGTCTGCACCAGATAACGCGGCCGCGCACGCACCTGCTGATAGATCCGGCCGATGTATTCACCGAGCAGGCCGAGCGCGAAGATGATCACGCCGAGCAGGAAGAACGTGATGGCGAACAGCGTGAACACACCTTGCACTTCCGCGCCGATGACGAAACGGCGAATCAGCAGCAGGACGAACAGCGCCGCGGACCCTAGCGACAGGATCACGCCGATGAACGACAGCCATTGCAGCGGCACCACCGAGAAGCCGGTGACGAGGTCGAAATTCAGACGGATCAGCGAGTACAGCGAGTACTTCGACTCACCGGCGAAGCGTTCCTCGTGCGCGACCTCGATTTCCACCGGATTCTGCGCGAACGTGTACGCGAGCGCCGGGATGAACGTGTTGATTTCGCCGCAGCGGTTGATCGTATCGACGATATGGCGGCTGTAGGCGCGCAGCATGCAGCCCTGGTCGGTCATCTTGATGCGCGTGATGCGCTCGCGCAGATGATTCATCGCGCGCGACGCCTTGCGGCGCCACAGGCTGTCCTGGCGCTGCCGACGGATCGTGCCGACGTAGTCGAAACCTTCGCGCATCTTCGCGACGAGCTTGCCGATTTCCTCGGGCGGATTCTGCAGGTCGGCGTCGAGCGTGATCACGATGTCGCCGCGCGACTGCTCGAAGCCCGCGAGAATCGCCATGTGCTGGCCGTAGTTACCGTTCAGCAGGATCACGCGCGTGGTGTCGGGGCGCGCGCGGAACTGCCCGGCGAGCAGCGCCGCGGATTTGTCGCGGCTGCCGTCGTTGATGAAGATCACTTCATAACCGGTGCCGAGCGCGTCGAGCGCCGGATAGAGGCGCGCGAACAGCGCGCCCAGTCCGGCTTCCTCGTTGTACACCGGAATGATGATCGACACTTCCGGTGCGACGGCGCGATGTTCCGAATAAGTCATGTCCGCTTATTTTCCGTAGTGTTCGCAAATTTTGTTGACCGCGCGGCACACGCGCTCGACGTCGCCTTCGTTCATCAGCGTGAAGAGTGGCAGCGTGACGGTGGTGGCGCCGAAGCGCTCCGCGTGCGGGAACATGCCTTCCTTGAAGCCGCGCGCGCGGTACAGGGAAAACAGGTGCAGCGCCGGGTAGTGCACGCCCGAGCCGATGCCGCGCTCCTTCAGCTCGCCCATGAAGCCCGCGCGGTCAATCGACAGTTTTTCGAGCGGCAGCGTGATCTGGAACATGTGCCAGTTGCTGTTTTCGAAGTCCGCGGGCGGCAGGCCGACGCCGAGCTGAACGGCCGCGCCGCCTTCGAGTTGCGCGAAGTACGCGCGCACGAGCTTCTTGCGCTGCGCGATAAAGCGCTCGAGATGCGGCAGCTGGCCGAGGCCGACACGCGCGGCGACGTCGGTCAGGTTGTACTTGCCGCCGAGCACGTCGCAGTCCATGCCGTCGAAGCCGGTGCGCGTGATGCCCTGCAGCCGGTACTTCTGCGCGAGCACCGCTTCTTCCTCGTTGTTCAGCACCAGCGCGCCGCCTTCGACCGAGGTCAGGTTCTTGTTCGCGTGGAAGCTGAACGACACGATGTCGCCGAGCTTGCCGATGCGCTCGCCGTTCCAGGTGGAGCCGAATGCCTGCGCGGCGTCTTCGATCACGCGCAGCTCGTGCACGCGGGCGATCTCGTACAGACGGTCCATGTCGACCGGCAGGCCCGACAGGAACACCGGCAGCAACGCCTTGGTGCGCGGCGTGATCGCTTTTTCGAGCAGGTCGAGATCGATGTTGCGCGTGATCGGGTCGATGTCGGCGAACACTGGCGTCGCGCCGGTTTCGAGGATCACGTTGCAGGTCGACACCCAGGTGGCCGGCGTTGTGATCACTTCGTCGCCGGGACCGACGCCGGCGATGCGCAGGCCGATTTCGAGCGTCGCGGTACCGGAATTGAAGGTGCGCACCGGGCGGCCGCCGCAGAACTCGGACAGCGCGGCCTCGAACTTCTGGTTCTGCGGGCCGGTGGTGATCCAGCCGGAACGCAGCACGTCGGCGACGCCCTGGATCGTTTCCTCGTCGATCTCGGGTTTGACAAACGGCAAAAACGGGACTTGTGACTGGCTCATGAATGCATCGCTCGATTGAAAGGGGCGCGGCCCGACGGGCGCGAAGTAAACCACAAACTACCCGCAAACCCAAGGCCGCGGCTTAAAAAACGCAACCGCTCAGCTTACCGCGGCCTACCTTACGTCACGCTTAGGCGGCGCGTGTGCCGCGCCGGTTCCTACGCGGGGCGCCGCGCCTAGCTGCGCGCGAGCACGACCACGCCGACGAGAATGATGCCGATGCCGACCAGCTTCTGCACCGACATCACTTCGCCGAACAGGTACCACGCGGCGATCGCGTTGACGACGTAGCCCAGTGACAGCATCGGATAGGCGATCGACACGTCCACGCGCGAGAGCCCGATGATCCACACCGCCACGCTGATCACGTAGCAGGCGAGTCCGCCGATGATCGGCGGCTGGGTTGCCAGCTTGAAGCCGATGGGCAGGATGTTCGCACGGGTGAATTCGAAGTGTCCAACGGCATTCGTGCCGGCCTTGAGCAGCAACTGCGCGCCGGCATTCAGCGTGACGCCGGCCAGGATGCAGAACAGGGAAATCGGGTTCATCGAACGGTCTGGTTCTCGAAAGGGTTACGGCTTTGCCGCGGGCGTGGAGACGGGGGCCGGCGTGGCCGATGCCGCGGGCCTCACTTCCACGACTGCCGAGGCGGCGTTAGCGGGGGTAGCGGGTGCTGCCGCCGCCGCTGCGGCCGGGGCGGCGGCAGCCGCGTCGGCGAGCGGCTTCATCACCACCACGCGGCGCGGATCGCGCGCGATCACCTGCATCGGCACGCCTTGCTTGACGAGGCGGTCGTAGGTCGGCGGCGGGATCAGCGCGAGCGCGTAGCGATCGGCCTTCCAGCGCTCGATCCACGCGTCGACCGTCGGCACCCATTTTTGCGGCTCGACGGACACGCCGAATGCGAGCTCGTCCGGGTGCGCGACCATGATCATCGTGTGGCCGACGTAGAACGGCAGCGTGTGGTCGAGCACGCCGACCGAGTAGAACGGCGTGTCGGGCGGCAGCTTCGCGAGCTCGGCCTTGATCGCGGGCGCGAGCGGCGCGCCGGAACTCAGGCGCCCGAACACGTCGTGGCCGGTGCCCGCGATGGTGCCGAGCAGCAGCCAGCCCGCGCCGAACGCGGCGAGGCTGCCGAGACCGACTCGCGCGTTGGCGCCCACGCCGCCCTGGCCGCGGCGGTTCAGCCACAGCGCGAACAGCGTGAGCACGAACGCGACGGCTAGCGCGGCGAGCACCCACACGCGGTATTCGGCATACAGCTCGGCCGGATTGCGCGCAGTGCCGAAGCGCGGCAGGAACAGCGCCGCGAACGCGGCGACCACGAAAAACAGCGCGTAGCCCGCCAGATGCCGGCGGAGCTGCTCGCGCGTGACGAGCGGCAGATACATGCCGATCAGCATCGCGATCGGCGGCGCGATCGGCAGCGTGTAGGACAGCAGCTTCGAGTGCGACGCGCTGAAGAACAGGAAAATGAAGACGATCCACGTGAGCATCAGCGTGACCGGCGCGAAGCCGTTCGGCTGACGCGGCTGGCGCCACGCGTGGCGCACGCTTTGCACGGTTACCGACAGCCACGGCAGGAAGCCCACCAGCAGTACTGGCACGAAGTAGTAGAACGCGCCGGGGCGATTCTGCTCGGGCGTCAGATAGCGCTTGAACTGCTGAACGACGAAGAAGAAGTTCAGGAATTCCGGATTGCGCTGCTGCACGAGGACGAACCACGGCGTCACGATCGCGAGAAAAACGATCAGCCCGCTCACCAGATGCAGACGCTTCCACAGCGCCCAGTCGCGCGCGATCAGCGTGTAGAGCACCAGCACCGCGCCCGGCAGGATCAGCCCAACCAGGCCCTTCGAGAGCACCGCCAGCGCCATCGACGCCCAGCACACCCACATCCAGCCGCGCACGCATGGGGGCCGCAGGTTCGGGCGCTGGGCGAGCAGCAGCGCGCACAGCGTGAGCGCCATCCAGAGCGACAGGCCCATGTCGAGCGTATTGAAGTGGCCCATCAGGTTCCAGTACGGCGAACAGGCGAGCACGAGTGCCGCGAACACGCCGGTCGCCGCGTTGAACACGCGGGCGCCGGTAAAGCCGATCAGCAGCACGCCGGCGAAGCCCGTCAGCGCGGTGTAGAGACGCGCCTGCCATTCGCCGATGCCGAACCACGCGAACGTCAGCGCGTTCGCCCAGGTTTGCAGCGGCGGCTTCTCGAAGTACTTGTAGCCGTTGTAGCGCGGCGTGATCCAGTCGCCGGTCAGGAACATTTCGCGCGCCATTTCGGCGTAGCGGCCTTCGTCGCTCGGCAGCAGATGGCGCCAGCCGAGCGGCACGAACCAGATCACGGCGAGAACCAGCACCAGCAACAGGATCGCGGTGCGATTGAGCGGTAGCCTCGACGGCGTATCGTTCATGAAATATCAACCCTTCTTGTTATCGACGGCGCGCGCACGGGCGCGACGCGGGGGGCCAGAACCGGGCCGGCCGGGCGCGCCGGCGCCAGGCACGCTCAGGCCTCGATCAGCAACGCGGCCGCGACCTTGCGGCCCTCGGCCATCAGAATGTTGTAGGTGCGGCAGGCGGCCTTGAAGTCCATCGTTTCTACGCCGATGCGTTTCGCGGTCAGCGCGGCGGTCAGGCGCGGGTGCGGAAAGCGCAGCCGCTCGCCGCTGCCGAACACGACCACTTCGGGCGCGGCGTCGACCAGCATCGCGAAATGCTCGGCGCTCAACTGCTCGAACGACGAGACGGGCCAGGGAATGACCGGCGCGTCCGGCAGCACGAGAATACTGCCCGCGTGACGCACCAGATTGATTTCGACGTAGTCGGCGCCGTAGCCGGTAACGGTATTGAGCGCGCCGCTGGAATCCTGATGTAATTTCAAATTGGTTTTCCGAAGTCGTCGTGAGACGTCATGCGTGTTGCCGGCCTGGCTGCACGTCGCACAGGCCGCGCGGTTCGACGCGTGTCACACACGAGAAGGCCGAAAAGGCTTGCCGATGCGGTGATGCATTGCGGAAGTCGGCCAAAATCCGCTAAATTATAACTTTTTAGCCGCCTTGCGGCGCCCCTCGCTCAAGTGCCGCCACAAGCCGCGCTGGGCACATCGGCGTGGCCCACCGGCCACCTGGGTTGGCATCGCCCGCTTTCGCTGCGTTTTTTCCCACGCCGGAACCCGGAAAGCCGCGGCCGCTCGACAGTTCGACCCATTTCGCGGCTGGCCGCCGTCGCCGCCGCGTCCGAATTCCCCGTAGCGGTGAATCAGAGCGGCCCGGCGTCGTCAGCCAGGCCCCGTTTGCCCCAAGGTTTGCCCCAGCCATCAACCAGGATGAAGTGCCCGCCGTGAAACCGATTCTCAAATCCAACAAGTTGTTGAATGTCTGCTACGACATTCGCGGGCCCGTCCTCGAACATGCGAAGCGGCTCGAAGAAGAGGGTCACCGCATCATCAAGCTGAACATCGGCAATCTGGCACCGTTCGGCTTCGAGGCGCCGGACGAGATCATTCAGGACATGATCCTGAACCTGCCCAGCTCGTCGGGCTACTCCGACTCGAAGGGCGTGTTCGCCGCGCGCAAGGCGATCATGCACTACACGCAGAAAAAGGGCGTGCACGGCGTCGAACTGGACGACGTCTACCTCGGCAACGGCGCGTCCGAGCTGATCGTGATGGCGCTCCAGGGCCTCGTCAACGACGGCGACGAAGTGCTGCTGCCCGCGCCCGATTACCCGCTGTGGACCGCCGGCGTGAGCCTCGCGGGCGGCACGCCGGTGCACTACATCTGCGACGAGTCGAATAGCTGGATGCCCGACCTCGATGACATCCGCGCGAAAATCACGCCGAACACGCGCGCGCTGGTGGTGATCAACCCGAATAACCCGACCGGCGCGCTGTACTCGGACGAACTGCTGCTCGGCCTGATCGAGATCGCGCGCCAGCACGGCCTCGTGATCTTCGCCGACGAGGTGTACGACAAGATAGTCTACGACGGCAAGACGCACACGTCGCTGGCGTCGCTGTCCGAAGACGTGCTGACCGTCACGTTCAACAGCCTGTCGAAGAGCTACCGCTCGTGCGGCTATCGCGCCGGCTGGATGGCCCTTTCGGGCCTGACCGGCGAGAACCGCCGGCTCGCGAAAGACTATCTGGAAGGGCTCGGCATCCTCGCGTCGATGCGGCTGTGCCCGAACGTGCCCGGCCAGTACGCGATCCAGACCGCGCTCGGCGGCTATCAGAGCATCAACGACCTGATCGTGCCGGGCGGCCGCCTGTACAAGCAGCGCGAACTCGCCTACGACATGCTGACGGCGATCCCCGGCGTGAGCTGCGTGAAGCCCGAGGCGGCGCTGTACATGTTCCCGCGCCTCGACCCGAAGGTGTATCCGATCCAGAACGACCAGCAGTTCATCCTCGACCTGCTGCTCGAAGAGCGCGTGCTGCTCGTGCAGGGCACTGGCTTCAACTGGAAGACGCCGGATCACTTCCGTGTCGTGTTCCTGCCGAACGTCGACGACCTCGCGGATTCGATCAACCGGATCGCGCGCTTCCTCGACGGCTACCGCAAACGTCACACAGCCTGAGCCGGGGTCGCGTACGATGTGGCGCCTGATGTGTCAAATGAGGCGCGCCGCTCGTGCCACCCCCGACACCCTTTTCAAACCTCTACTAGAAACACACGCTGCATGGAACCGATCAAAGTTGGACTGCTGGGCTTCGGCACGGTAGGCAGCGGGACCTTCACGGTACTGCGCCGCAATCAGGAAGAAATCAAACGTCGCGCGGGTCGCGGCATCGAGATTGCGCGCATTGCCGTGCGCAACCCGGCCAAGGCGACCGCGGCGCTCGGCGGCGAAGCCGGCAGCGTGGCGCTGACCGATGACTTCAACGCGGTCGTCGACGATCCTTCGATCGCGATCGTCGCGGAAATGATCGGCGGCACCGGCATCGCGCGCGACCTCGTGCTGCGCGCGATCAACAACGGCAAGCACGTGGTCACCGCCAACAAGGCGCTGCTCGCGGTGCATGGCACGGAGATTTTCGAGGCGGCGCGCGCGAACGGCGTGATGGTCGCGTTCGAGTCGGCGGTGGCGGGTGGCATTCCGATCATCAAGGCACTGCGCGAAGGGCTGACGGCGAACCGCATCCAGTACATCGCGGGCATCATCAACGGCACGACGAACTACATCCTGTCGGAGATGCGTGACCGTGGGCTCGATTTCGCGACCGCGCTGAAGGCCGCGCAGGAGCTCGGCTACGCGGAAGCCGACCCGACCTTCGACATCGAGGGCGTCGACGCGGCGCACAAAGCGACGATCATGAGCGCGATCGCGTTCGGCGTGCCGGTGCAGTTCGACCGCGCGTACGTCGAAGGCATCAGCAAGCTCGCCGCGATCGACATCAAATACGCCGAGGAGCTCGGCTACCGCATCAAGCTGCTCGGCATCACGCGCCGCACCGACAAGGGCATCGAGCTGCGCGTGCACCCCACGTTGATTCCGGAAAAGCGCCTGCTTGCGAATGTGGAAGGCGCGATGAACGCGGTCGTCGTGCATGGCGACGCGGTCGGCACGACGCTGTACTACGGCAAGGGCGCGGGCGCCGAGCCGACGGCTTCCGCCGTGGTCGCCGATCTTGTCGACGTGACGCGTCTGCACACGGCCGACCCCGAGCACCGCGTGCCGCATCTGGCATTCCAGCCGGACAGCCTGTCGAACACCCCGATCCTGCCGATCGAAGAAGTCACGAGCGGCTACTACCTGCGCCTGCGCGTCGCCGACGTGACCGGCGTGCTCGCCGACATCACGCGCATTCTGGCGGACACCGGCATTTCGATCGATGCGCTGCTGCAAAAGGAATCGGAGCTCGTCGACGCGAACGGCAAGGGCGAAACCGACATTCTGCTGATCACGCACGAGACGGTCGAAAAGCAGGTCAATGCCGCGATCAGGTCGATCGAGGCGCTCGAGACCGTCGTCTCGCAAGTCACGAAGCTGCGCATGGAAGCGCTGAACTAGGCCGAACTATGAACTACCTCTCCACGCGCGGCGCCGGAGCCGGCGAGCGCCATACCTTCTCCGAGATCCTGCTCGGCGGTCTCGCGAAAGACGGCGGCCTGTATCTGCCGGCCGACTATCCGCGCGTCACCCCGGATGAACTCACGCGCTGGCGCACGCTGCCGTACGCGGATCTCGCCTTCGAGATCCTGTCGAAGTTCTGCGACGACATTCCTGCCGACGATCTGCGCGCACTGACGCGCAAGACCTATACGGCGGCGACCTACTGCAACGTGCGCGACGACGAAAGCGCCGCGCAGATCACGCCGCTGAAGACGCTCGGCGTCGAAGACGGCGCGCCGCTGTCGCTGCTCGAACTGTCGAACGGTCCGACGCTCGCGTTCAAGGACATGGCAATGCAGCTGATCGGCAACCTGTTCGAGTACGCGCTCGCGAAGCATGGCGAAACGCTGAACATTCTCGGCGCGACGTCGGGCGACACCGGCAGCGCCGCTGAATACGCGATGCGCGGCAAGAAGGGCATCCGCGTGTTCATGCTGTCGCCGCACAAAAAGATGAGCGCGTTCCAGACCGCGCAGATGTACAGCCTGCAAGACCCGAACATCTTCAACCTCGCGGTGCAAGGCGTGTTCGACGACGCGCAGGACATCGTGAAGGCGGTGTCGAACGATCACGCGTTCAAGGCGAAGTACAAGATCGGCACGGTCAACTCGATCAACTGGGCGCGGGTCGTCGCGCAGGTCGTCTATTACTTCAAGGGCTACTTTGCCGCGACGAAGTCGAACGCCGAGCGCGTGTCGTTCACGGTGCCGTCGGGCAACTTCGGCAACGTGTGCGCGGGTCATATCGCGCGCATGATGGGTCTGCCGATCGAGAAGCTCGTCGTCGCGACCAACGAGAACGACGTGCTCGACGAGTTCTTCCGCACTGGTATTTACCGCGTACGCAAGGCGGCCGAGACGTATCACACGAGCAGCCCGAGCATGGACATCTCGAAGGCATCGAACTTCGAGCGCTTCGTGTACGACCTGCTCGGCCGCGATCCGGCGCGCGTGCTGCAATTGTTCCGCGACGTCGAGGAGAAGGGCGGTTTCGATCTCGCGGCAAGTGGCGACTTCGCGCGCGTAAGGGAGTTCGGTTTCGTGTCGGGCAGCAGCAGCCACGACACCCGCGTCGACACGATCCGCGACGTGTTCCAGCGTTACGACACGATGATCGACACGCACACGGCCGACGGCGTGAAGGTCGCGCGCGAGCATCTGCAGTCCGGCATTCCGATGATCGTGCTCGAGACCGCGCAGCCGATCAAGTTCGGCGAGACGATCCGCGAGGCGCTGCTGCGCGAGCCGGAGCGGCCGGCGGCGTTCTCGGGGCTCGAGTCGCTGCCGCAGCGCTTCGAGGTCGTGCCCGCGGATGCGCAGCGGGTGAAGGACTTCATCGTCGCGAATACCGGCGAATAAGGGCGAGCGGGCCGCGTGAGCCGCTTTACGGCTCACGCGGGATGCCGCGTGTCGCTTCACGTTGATTGACGCCCACGCCCGCACTACGAGAAAACGCTGGCCGCACCCTCCGCGGCCACGCATCGAAAAACACAAACAGCTCCCCATAACGCCCGGCCGCCCAGGCTAACGGCATCGGCCGCTACAATGTTCTTTTAACCTGCGGCTTCCGCCCTCCAGATGTCCACACCCACGCCCCGCGCTCCGATGCTCGACACTGCCGATGCGCTGGCGATCCTGCTCGACGCCGCGCGCGCGCTCGACGGTATCGAAACGCTGCCGACGCTCGACGCGCTGAATCGCGTGCTCGCCACCGACGTCACGTCGCCGCTCGACGTGCCGCCGATGAACACGAGCGCGATGGACGGCTACGCGGTCCGCATCGCCGATCTCGCGCACGGCAGGCGCCTGCCGGTCTCGCAACGCATTCCGGCCGGCCATGCGCCGACGCCGCTCGCGCCCAACAGCGCGGCACGCATCTTCACCGGCGCGACGGTGGCCGCCGGCGCGGACGCGGTCGTGATGCAGGAGCAGACCGAGGCGGCTGGCGACGAGGTGACGATCGTGCATCGTCCGCAGGCGGGCGAGTGGATCACCGCACAGGGCGCCGATATTCGCGCGGGCTCGGTGATCCTGCCGGCCGGCACGCGGCTCACGCCGCAGGCGTTGGGGCTTGCCGCGTCGGTCGGATGCGCGCGGCTCGAGGTGCGCCGCCGCGTGAAAGTCGCCGTATTCTTCACCGGCGACGAACTGACGATGCCCGGCGAGCCGCTGAAGCCCGGCGCGATCTACAACTCGAATCGATTCACGCTGCGCGGCCTGCTCGAGAAGCTCGGCTGCGACGTGACCGACTATGGCATCGTCGCCGATCAACTCGACGCGACCCGCGCGACGCTGCGCGAAGCCGCCGAGGCGCACGATCTGATTCTCACCTGCGGCGGCGTGTCGGTCGGCGAGGAGGATCACGTGAAGCCGGCGGTGGAGGCCGAAGGGCGTCTGTCGATGTGGCAGATCGCCATGAAGCCGGGCAAGCCGCTCGCGTTCGGCGCGGTGCGGCGTGGTGCGGGTGGTGCGGGTGGTGCGGGTGGTGCGGGTGGTGCAAATGGGGGCGAGCCGGCCGAAACGTTTTTCATCGGCCTGCCCGGCAATCCGGTGTCGAGCTTCGTGACGTTCCTGCTGTTCGTGCGTCCGTTCGTACTGCGGCTGGCCGGCGTGCAGGCGGTCGCGCCGCGCGCGCTGTCGCTGCGCGCGGACTTCACGCAGGGCAAGGCCGATCGCCGCAACGAGTTCCTGCGCGCGCGCGTCAACGTGGCGGGAGGGCTCGATCTGTTTGCCAATCAGAGTTCGGCCGTGTTGACGTCGACCGTGTGGGGCGACGGTCTGATCGACAATCCGCCGAACCACGCGATCAGCGCCGGCGAAACCGTGCGCTTCATTCCGTTTTCCGAACTGTTGAACTGAGGCCGGTCATCCGCGGCATGCGCGGCATAGACCGACGGTATCCCGATGAAGATTGAACTCCGATATTTTGCGAGCGTGCGTGAAGCGCTCAATACGTCCGACGAAAGCGTCGAGGTGCCCGACGGCATCGCGACCGTCGGCGATGTGCGCGCGTGGCTGCGCGTGCGTGGCGGCATCTGGGCCGAGACGCTCGCCGAAGGCCGCGCGCTGCGCATGGCCTGCAACCACGTGATGACCGGCGCGAGCACCCGCATCACCGAGGGCTGCGAGGTCGCGTTCTTTCCGCCCGTCACCGGCGGCTGAACCGCGCTCTCGCACATCACGTTCACGCCAGCGACAAAAGCCCTCAGGAGCCGTCCATGCCCGTTCGCGTCCAGACCGAAGACTTCGACCTCAGCGCCGAGGTGGCCGCGCTGCGCGCGCGCAATCCGAGGATCGGCGCGCTCGCGTGCTTCGTCGGCACCGTGCGCGATCTCAACGAGGGCAGCGCGGTCGAGACGATGGAGCTCGAGCATTATCCGGGCATGACGGAGAAGTCGCTCGAGGCGATCGTCGAGCGTGCGCGCGAACGCTGGCCGGGCATCGAGGTGCTGATCGTGCATCGCGTCGGCAAGCTGTATCCGCTCGATCAGATCGTGCTCGTTGCGACGACGGCCGCGCATCGCGGCGACGCGTTTGCGTCGTGTGAATTCGTGATGGACTATCTGAAGACCGAAGCGCCATTCTGGAAGAAGGAGAAAACCGACGCGGGCGAGCGCTGGGTCGACGCGCGCGTGACCGACGATGCCGCGCTCGCGCGCTGGGGAATCGAATCGGGAAATCGGACTCCGGAGTAAACGAGTCGCGAGCCGCGGAGTTGCGACGGCGCACGCGGCCTCCTTGTGTCAGGAACGTCGGCGCCGGCCGACGTTCACTCGTCCCGCGAGCGTCCGATGATCGGCACCGGAAACGGCTCCCCAGCCGGCCGCGACGGATGCTCGCCATCGTCGTCAACGTCGCCAACTCGCGGCCGACGCTGCGGCGCCACCCGCTCGAGCAGCGCCTGCTGCTCCGGCGGGATCTTGTAATCCCAGCCGAAACGGCTCAGTTGCAGACTCTGCGCGATCCGCAGCGCCGGCTCCATGAAACGGACCGCCGCGGCCGGCTGATAGCGCGATTCGACCGTATCGAGGAACAGATACAGCCAGCGGCTGAAATGCTGCGGCTCGATGCCTTCGAGCGGCTGATGCGCCTGCTGCACGTTGCCGCGATACTGCTTCGCGCCGAGCACGAGGCTGCTCCAGAATGTGCACATCTTCGGCAGATGGTCGTCCCAGCGGCCCGCGAGCTTCGCGTCGAAGACCGGACCGAGCAGCGGGTCGGCACGCACGCGATCGTAAAAGCCATAGACGAGGTCGCGGATATTGGCGTCGGTGGGTTCGGCCGCGCGTTCGACCGGCGGCGCGGCGGGGAAAGACGGATTCATGCGGATTCCAGAAAATTGCGGTTGCCGATGACGGCTGAACTGAACCTTGACCCCCCCGTTTTTCTAACAAACGGTTGATGCGGAAAAAGCTACTATTGCTATCCGAAACAGTATTGCAGCGCGATTCGGGGAACGACGCCCGCCGGCCACTCATGCCAGCCAGTCATGCTAGGGCGTAGCGCTCGTTCCCGGCAACCCTTGCCTCGACGCGGTTATCGGGACGTTCAAGGCGCTTGCTCGCAGCCTTTCAAGCTATACCGGGACCTATGAGACTTACCGACTATACGGATTACGCGCTGCGCGTGCTGCTGTACCTCGCGGTGCGGGGCGACGGATTATCGACGATTCAGGACATTTCGCAAGCCTACGGCATCTCGAAGAACCATCTGATGAAGGTCGTGCAGCAGCTGGGCGAGCTCGGCTGGGTCGAAACCGTGCGCGGCCGCAACGGCGGCTTGCGGCTCGGCGCGCAATCGCTGTCGCTGACCGTCGGCGACGTGGTGCGGGTCACGGAAAGCGACTTTGCGCTGGTCGGCTGTCTGCCGGACCGGCAGGGCCAACAGCGGCCTTGCGTCATCACGACGCAGTGCCGGCTGCGTGGCGCGTTGCAGGCGGCGAACCTCGCTTTTCTCGCCGAGCTCGATCGTTTTACGATCGGCGAAGTCGCGCAACCGAAAAGTCCGCTCGCGGCGTTGCTCGGGTTAGGCTCCACGATTCAGATGGTGCCGCTGCCGATTACGGTGGTATCGGATAGCACGCGCGGCGGCAGTGCGGCGACGCTGGGCCGCAAGAACTAGAACATCCGGCCGGCTCCCGGGTGCGCAAACCCGCCCGGCCGCACCACAGGGGAAGGATCGCGGCAGTTCTTGCGCTCAAATGTCAAATAGTTGCGGCCGAGGCCAAAAAAGCGCTTGAAACCCTAATAAAACGCCTCATTTTGGTGGTAATCGAAATTGGAGGTCTCTTGATGAGAATCGACAAACTCACCACTAAATTCCAGGAAGCGCTCGCGGACGCCCAGAGTCTGGCGGTTGGCCACGACAATCAGTACATCGAACCCGTCCACGTGCTCGCGGCACTCGTCGCGCAGCAGGACGGCTCCGCTCGCTCGCTGCTGTCGCGCGCCGGCGTGCATGTACAACCTCTACAAACCGCACTGAACGACGCGGTCACGCGGCTGCCCCAAGTGCAAGGCACCGATGGCAACGTGCAGATCGGCCGCGAACTGACCGGTCTGTTGAACCAGGCCGATAAGGAAGCGCAGAAGCTCAACGACACGTTCGTCGCGAGCGAAATGTTCCTGCTCGCAGTCGCCGACGACAAAGGCGAGGCCGGCCGTCTCGCGCGCGAGCATGGGTTGTCGCGCAAGGCGCTCGAAACCGCGATCGCCGCGGTGCGCGGCGGCTCGCAGGTGCATAGCCAGGACGCCGAAAGCCAGCGCGAAGCGCTGAAGAAATACACGATCGACCTGACCGAGCGCGCCCGCGCAGGCAAGCTCGACCCCGTGATCGGCCGCGACGACGAAATCCGCCGTTCCATTCAGATCCTGCAGCGCCGCACCAAGAACAACCCGGTGCTGATCGGCGAGCCGGGCGTCGGCAAGACCGCGATCGTCGAGGGGCTCGCGCAGCGCATCGTCAACGGCGAAGTGCCGGAAACGCTGAAGAACAAGCGCGTGCTGTCGCTCGACATGGCCGCGCTGCTCGCGGGCGCCAAGTATCGCGGCGAGTTCGAGGAGCGCCTGAAGGCGGTGCTCAACGACATCGCGAAGGACGAAGGGCAAACCATCGTCTTCATCGACGAGATTCACACGATGGTCGGCGCCGGCAAGGCCGAAGGCGCGATGGACGCTGGCAACATGCTGAAGCCGGCGCTCTCGCGCGGCGAGCTGCATTGCGTCGGCGCGACCACGCTCGACGAATACCGCAAGTACATCGAAAAGGATGCCGCGCTCGAGCGCCGTTTCCAGAAGGTGCTGGTGGACGAGCCGTCGGTCGAGGCGACCATCGCGATCCTGCGCGGTCTGCAGGAGCGCTATGAGCTGCACCACGGCGTCGACATCACCGACCCGGCGATCGTCGCGGCCGCCGAGCTGTCGCATCGCTACATCACGGACCGCTTCCTGCCCGACAAGGCGATCGATCTGATCGACGAAGCCGCGTCGAAGATCAAGATGGAAATCGACTCGAAGCCGGAGGAGATGGATCGGCTCGACCGTCGTCTGATCCAGCTGAAGATCGAACGCGAAGCGGTGAAGAAGGAGAAGGACGAAGCGTCGCAGAAGCGTCTGCAGCTGATCGAAGAGGAAATCGAGCGGCTCAACCGCGAATATTCGGACCTCGATGAAATCTGGACCGCGGAAAAAGCGGCGGTGCAGGGTAGCGCGCAACTGAAGGAAGAGATCGAGAAGACGCGTGCGGAAATCGTGCGTCTGCAGCGTGAGGGCAAGCTCGAGAAGGTGGCCGAGTTGCAGTACGGCAAGCTGCCGGGTCTCGAGGCGCAGCTGAAGGAAGTCACGCGCGCCGAGGCCGAGGAGCAGAACAGTCCGAAGCGTCCACGTCTGTTGCGCACGCAGGTCGGCGCGGAAGAAATCGCCGAGGTCGTGTCGCGGGCCACCGGCATTCCGGTGTCGCGCATGATGCAGGGCGAGCGCGAAAAGCTGCTGCAGATCGAGTCGAAGCTGCATGAGCGCGTGGTCGGCCAGGACGAGGCGATCAGCGCGGTCGCCGATGCGATTCGCCGCTCGCGCGCGGGTCTGTCGGACCCGAACCGTCCGTATGGCTCGTTCCTGTTCCTCGGGCCGACCGGCGTCGGCAAGACCGAGCTGTGCAAGGCGTTGGCGTCGTTCCTGTTCGATTCGGAAGAGCATCTCATCCGTATCGACATGAGCGAGTTCATGGAGAAGCACAGCGTCGCGCGTCTGATCGGCGCGCCGCCGGGTTACGTCGGCTACGAGGAGGGCGGTTATCTGACCGAGGCCGTGCGCCGCAAGCCGTATAGCGTGATCCTGCTCGACGAAATCGAGAAGGCGCATCCGGACGTGTTCAACGTGCTGCTGCAGGTGCTCGACGACGGCCGCATGACCGATGGCCAGGGCCGCACCGTCGACTTCAAGAACACGGTGATCGTGATGACCTCGAACCTCGGTTCGCAGGTGATCCAGGCGATGGTCGGCGAGCCGCAGGAAGCCGTGAAGGACGCCGTGTGGGAAGAGGTGAAGCTGCACTTCCGGCCCGAGTTCCTGAACCGGATCGACGACGTCGTCGTGTTCCATGCGCTCGATCGCTCGAACATCCAGTCGATCGCGCGGATCCAGCTGCAGCGTCTGCACGAGCGGCTCGCGAAGCTCGACATGCAGCTGGTGGTGTCGGACGCGGCGCTCGAGCACATCGGCAAGGTCGGCTACGACCCGCTGTTCGGTGCGCGGCCGCTGAAGCGCGCGATCCAGCAGGAGATCGAGAACCCGATCGCGAAGCTGATTCTGGCCGGCAAGTTCGGTCCGAAGGATGTGATTCCGGTCGAAGTGGACGACGGCAAGCTGCTGTTCGAGCGCGTCGTGCACTGAAGGCGATGGCTTGATGATGCGAAGGGACGACGGCAGGCGAGTCGTTCCCGCCAACGTTAAGAAACCGGCAACGAAGGTGACTTCGTTGCCGGTTTTCTTTTGGCCGCCGATTTCAAACCGGTGGCATCACCGTGGAGCGAAGGTCTCTGCAAGCCGCCAGCGCATGGCGCACAGCGTGCTCAAGCGTTGCCCTTGTTGCCGAGCAGCGCCGAGAGGCCGCCGAGCGCGCCGAGCACCGTGGTCGCGTTCAGCTTGCCATCGGCCGGCACTTCGCCTTCCGGCGTGGCCGCGTTGACGACGTGCGGCAGGATCTGCGACAGCAGACCCGTCACCTGATCCGGCTGGACGCCGGCCTTGGCGGCGAGACCGGTCACGGCTTCCGAGCCCAGCACGTTATGCAGCGCGTCGGGTGCGATCGGCTGGTTTTCGCCATTGCCGACCCACGACGACACGACGTCGCCGAGGCCCTTTTCCTGGAAGCGCTGGATCAGGCCGTTCAGGCCACCAGGCTGGTTGTTGACGAATTCGAGCGCGGCGGCGATCAGCGCTTGCTGGCCGCCGCCTTCTGGCGATTTGCCAAGCAGGGAACCGATGGTGTCGAGTAGGCTCATGACGGTCTCTCTTCAATGCCGGCGCGTATGACGGCCGGGCGGGTGACGTCGACGCGCGGTTGCGCGTCGCGGTGAAACGCAAGGGCGGCAGCCCCGCCGGGCTCAAGCGCCGGACGCAGCCGCGGCGGATGCCGCCTTGCTCTTCTTCGCTTTCTTCTTCGAAGCCTTGGTGCCGGACGCGTCGGCCGGTGCGCTAGCCGCGACGGCCGGAGCCGAAGCGGCTGCCGCTTCGGATGCTGCGGCCTTGTCCTTCTTCTTCGACTTCGACGGCTTCGCGGCCGAGGCGGGGGCAGCCGCGGCCGGCGCTGCCGTCGTGGCAGCGGGCGCGGCGGCGGTGGTTGCCGCGGGAGCCGCCGGTGTGGTCTTCGTGGCCGGCTTGGTGGACGTCTTCGCGCCGGTCGGCGGTGCCGACGAGCCGTTGATCGTCAGTCCGGCCGCTTCGAGGTTCTCGACCGATTTCTGGCCGATGCCCTTCACACGCGCGGCGAGATCGTCGGCGTTCTTGAACGGGCCGTTTTTGGTGCGTTCGTCGAGAATCGCTTTCGCATGCACGGGGCCGATGCCCTTGACCGATTCGAGCGTGGCCTGATCGGCGGTATTCACTTCCACGGCCGCGGCAAATCCGGCCGACAGCGACAAAGCCACAGCGACGCAAAGCATGAAAAGCTTCTTCAGCATGGCAAGCACTCCATTGAGGGCAAAAAGTTAGCCGGGAACGGACGACCTATCCTGTCAGCGGGCGCTGCGTTTAAGCATAGGACAAATCGCAGGCCCGATTTGAGATAGCGGACGATTTATACCGATCGATTGATGACAAGTAAATCCACCACACAATATTTAAAGCTTTTGGCGGCATGCAGTGCCGGTGAATTTATCGGTCGATATCGATCGCGATAACTCGTCTGCGATAAAGAATGAGCAACGCAAAGGAATGACAGCGTCCGACGCTTGACTTAGAGTGCACTCGAAGTCCTAACCTGAGTCCGTCATGTCGAAACACTCAACCGCGCTCACCATCGGTCAGGTCGCCGAAACGATCGGCGTGTCCACGCACACGTTGCGCTATTACGAACAGGCCGGCCTGATCCGGCCGGTCGGACGCACGCAGACGGGGCACCGGCTGTACTCGCCGGCCGATCTCGACTGGTTGCGCTTCGTGATGCGTCTGAAGGCAACGGGCATGTCGATCTCCGGCATGCAGCAGATCGCCGCGCTGCGCGCGCAAGGCCATCCGACGATGCGCGCACGCCGCGACCTGCTGGTTGCGCATCGCACCGCGCTGCTCGCGCGGATCGCCGATCTGCAGAGCAACCTCGGCGCGATCGACGACAAGATCGCGTACTACGAGGCGGCCACGAGCGGCGCGCTTGAGCCCGATCCGGCACGACAGGACGACGAAGCCTCGTCGCCCTCACATCTCGATAAGGACTCGCAATGGACTACGCACACAACGACCGCTACGCGCGGGGCTGGGACAAGCTCAGGGAAATCGACGGTTCGGCGGGCGAGCAGGTAATCGCCGCGCTCGCGCCCGTCGCGCCGGAATTCGGACGCCTGTTGATTGAATTCGGCTTCGGCGACATCTACAGCCGGCCGCAGCTCGATCTGCGCACGCGCGAGATTGCGACGATCGCGTCGCTCGCGACCCTCGGCTGCGCGCAGCCGCAGCTGAAGGTACATATCGAGGCGGCGCTGAACGTCGGCTGCACGCGCGAGCAGATCGTCGAGGTGTTCATGCAGATGGCGCTTTATGCGGGCTTTCCGGCCGCGCTCAATGCGCTGTTCGCGGCGCGGGAAATTTTCGAGGCCAAGGATCGGGAGGGGCAGGCCGCATACGCGGCGTGAGCGGGCTGAGCTGCGTGGGGAAGGAAAGGCGGATGCAGAACAGGTCGACTCTCACCCCGGCTTGGGCGCAACTGACGGTCCGGTCGGTGCTATTCGCGGCCTTCGCAACCCTCCATCCCCTCAAACAGCCGAATCAACCAGCGCCGCCGCAGCCTCGCGCAAATAGCGCTGGCTCACGAATCGCCAATACACGAGCAAGCCGAGCCCGGCAATCGCGAGACTTGCGGTATTGGCGACCCAGAAGCCGCGCGCGCCGGTCAGCCAGGGCGGCGTGAGGCCGGTCGTATCGAAGCCGAGCGCATAGCCGCCGCCGAGCCCGACTCCCCACAGCGCCACCGCATAGATAATGGTCGGCACGACCGCGACCTTGTAGGCGCGCAGCACGAACGCGGTCGAGATCTGCAACGCGTCGAACAGGTGGTAGCAGGCGACGATCAGCACCAGCGGCAACGCCTTCGCCGCCACCTGCGCGTTCGTCGTATAGCCGTCGACGATATACGGCCGCAGCACGAGCACGAGCGCGCCATAGCAGCACGCGATCGCAACCGCCATCGCGATGCCGTGACGCGACAGCGTGCGCGCCGCCTGCGGCCGATGCGCGCCGAGCGCCTGCGCGACCAGCGTCGACGACGCGATGCCGATCGACAGTGGCGTCATATAGAGCACCGCGCCGACGTTGCCGGCGATCTGGTGCCCGGCGAGCGTCGTCGTGCCGAAACGCGCGATGAAAAGCGCCATGAAGGTGTACGACGTGACCTCGATCAGATACGACAGCCCCATTGGAATACCGAGCCGCAGTTGCGCGGCCTGGCGCTTCCAGACCGGCCAGCAGAAGTGCGTGAAGATGCCGAGTGCCTTGAAATCGTCGACGCGCGCGAGCAGCAGCATGCCGAGCGCCGCGAGTGCCCAGTTGAGCAGCGTGCTCGCGAGCGCGCAGCCCGGACCGCCCAGCGCGGGCACGCCGAGGCCGCCGAAAATGAACCAGGTATTGAGCGGAATTTTCAGCAGCAGCGCGGCGATCTGCAGGAACATCACGAGCCGCGGTTTGGCGAGCGCATTGGCAACGGAGCCGTAGACCCGGAAGGCGAGGCCGGCGGGCAGCCCGAACGCGAGAATCCGCAGGTACGCGAGCGTGCGCTCGTGCAGCGCGTCGGGCACCCGCGACAACGCCAGCAGCGGTCCGGGGAAGAACAGGATCAGAAAGCCGATCACGGTCAGCGCGGCGGCAAGCCACCATGACTGGCGGACCTCTTCGCCGATCTCGCCGTAGCGACGCGCGCCGTACAGCTGCGCGGTGATCGGCTGCAGCGCGGTCAGGATGCCGGTCAGGCCGATATAGACCGAGACGTAGATCGACGAGCCGAGGCCGAGCGCGGCCAGATCGACGGCCGAGTAGCGCCCGACCATCGCCGTGTCGATCACGCCGAACGCGATGATGGCCAACTGGCCGATCAATACGGGCCACGCGAGCGCGGCGATCTTCCGTACGTCGGCGAACATGGTCAGTCGCGCTTCTTGTGCCAGTTGCGGCGCTTGCCGGGCGGCGGCTTGGGACGGTCGATGCGCACGTACAGGCGGAAGCGCTCGTCGCGGTCAGCGGCGCGGCGGCCTTCCCACACGAGCTTCCAGACGTAGTCGGGCATCGCGCTCGGGTTGCCGTAGTCCTGCGAGTCCTGACGCAGGATCACGTCGCAGTCCTGGTCGAACGAGAAATGCATGTCGCCGAAATACGCGAATGTCGCGATCTGCGCATTGCCTAGGCGCACCGGCGCGATGCACGTGTAGTCATCGGGCAAATGGGCGGCGATCTGCTGCGCGACGTCGCGATAGGTCCGGCTGTAGTTGACGACCGGCAGCCACAGCGTCATCAGCAACACCCACATCAGCGTGGTGCCGGCGCTCGACAGCACGACGCTGCGCCACAGCACCTTCGGATGACGCGCGAGGCGCCAGCGCACCAGCAGGAACCAGCACACGGTCACCGCGACCGCGCACACGAACGACAGAATCTTGAACTGCGGCACGAAGCCGGGCGCGAGTCGCGCGAGATTGCGCGCGAGCGGATGCGGGAAGCCCGTCAGGCCTGCCACATACACGAGCCATACGAAGCTGCCGAGGATCGTGAAGCTCAGCAGCGCGAACCAGTCGATCGCGTTGATCGCGCCGCGCTTGAGCGTCGGCAGCGCGAAAGTGGCGAGTACCGCGAGCGGCGGCAGGAGCAGCATGTAGAGTCGGTTCGACTGATGGCTTTGCAGCACGACGAGCACGAACAGCGGCCCGATCACCGACAGCGGAATCGCCACGTGCGGCGCGCGCCGCAGTCCCTGCCAGCTGAACCACGACCACAGCGCGAGTGGCCAGGCGGGCCATGTGAAGAGCGGCAGGTTTTTCAGCGCATACGCGGCGACCGAGCCGGGCGGGCCCGCGAACGAACTCAGGCTCACGTGCAGCCACTGGTTCAGATACCAGACAGCGTCGTCCGGGAACGCGGAGAGCGCGATGATCGGCCACGACACCGCGAGCACGAGCGCCACGGGCAGACCCGCGAGCAGCAGCCAGCGCAATCGCGTTTCGCGTACGATCAGCGTCATCGCGAGCGTGCCGAGCAGCAGCGCGCCGACCAGCACCGGGCTGCTCGCGAGTGTGACGAGGCCAATCGCGAGACCCCAGATCAGCGCGCCCTGAATCGGCTTGTCGATCATGCGCACGAGGCCGTACACGAGCATCGCGATGCAGACGAACTGCGCGAGCTGCGGCGTGGTCTCGTGACCGCGCTCGGCGAGGCCGAAGCACGCGAGCAGGATCAGCAGTGCGCCATCGGCGAGCGTGCGGCCATAGTCGCGCGGTTCCGGCTCGCCGCCGAACGCATATTTGAATGGCTGCACTTCGGGACGCCGGCCGAGCAGATACGCCGCGTACCAGACGAACGCACAGCCCGCGCAGAACAGCAGGCCCGTGAACACGCGCGACGCGTTGCTCGCGTCGACCCACGGTGCGAGGACGCGGATCGCGCTCGCGCCGAGCCAGTAGCCGAGCGGGCCGTCCTCGGTCAGATATTTGCCGACCAGATTCGGCAGCAGCCAATCGTGCGCTCCGCCGTTCGCCATCGTCCACATCACACCAAAGCCGGCTGCGTCCTCGTTCTTCCACGGATCGCGGCCGAACAGGCCGAACGAGGCGTAGACGATACAGATGGCCAGCAGCAGCCAGCGCGGCAACGCACTGGTCGCAGAGGCGGTGAGGCGAACGACAGGTCTCATGCGGTGTGTGGAGTCTGGATAAACGATGCAGCCGGAGCGGCCCGGCAGGTCAGGGCGCGAGGGCCCGTTTCGAGCATCCGGCATTGTAGTCGTGCCGTGCGATGCACGTCACGGCCGGTAACGCCCGGCAACGTCAATGCACAAGCTGTAACACAGTGTCGCGAAAGCGCGGCGTGCTCCTTCCGGCTGAAGGCTTCGCGCGGCGTGCGAACCAGCGGGCGCACAAGCGCAGGCGACAAAAAAGGGCAGCTCGCGCTGCCCTTTCTGTTTGCTCCGTTGCCGGCCGGAAGCCGGTACCGTTGCGGTATTACTTTACTGCCTTGCCCGAAGCACGTGCGCCGAACTTCTTGTTGAACTTCTCGACGCGGCCGGCCGTGTCCATGATCTTTTGCTGGCCGGTGTAGAACGGATGCGATTCCGACGACACTTCGATCTTCGCGAGCGGGTAGGTCTTGCCGTTGAATTCCGCGGTTTCGCGCGTCTGGATGGTCGAGCGCGTCACGAACCTGAAGTCGTTCGACATGTCGACGAACAGGACTTCGCGGTAATTCGGGTGAATGCCTTCTTTCATGGTCTTTCCTTTAATCTGGCGGTAGCCAACCCGCGTGCAGCCTCGAATGGGACTGCCTTCAGGCGCGAGCCACTTGCCTACGGTCGAAAAACCGCGATTATGGCAGAAAATCAGTCGCTTGGCGATTTTTCTGCCAGCGGATTCTCTTGCGGCGCAAGCGGCGCCCACATTCGCGGCGTCTCAAATGGGCGTGAACGTCAAACCGACGCGCGCTGGATCTTGCCGGTAGTAGCGCGCGAGCAGTCGGTACAGTTCCGGATACTCCGCCTCGAACGCTTGGGGCCGCACGAATAGCGCCTCGCTGCATACGGCAAAAAATTCCGACGGATGGTCCGCCGCATACGGATCGATCAGCGACTCGCGTTCGAAACGCGCCCAGCGTCGCTCGGGCACCGCGTCGACTTTCGCACTGAAGTGATCGTATGCATGGTCGAACACATCGGCCCATGCCTGCGCATCGAGCGGCGCGTGCCAGCGGCGCATCAGCGGCGGGTGGCCATCCGCTTCGCCGTTGAACATGTCGATTTTGTGCGCGAACTCGTGGATCACGACGTTGTATGCGTCGCTGCCATCGGTCATCTGCGCGTCTTCCCACGACAGCACCACCGGGCCGCCTTCCCACGCCTCGCCGCTGGCGTCGTGTTCGATCTCGTGCACGACGCCATCTTCGTCCTCAACGGTCTTGCGGATCACGAACTCGCCCGGATAGACGATCACGCCGACCCAGCCGCGATACAGATCGAGGCTCAGGTTCAGCACCGGCAGGCACGCCTGCGCGGCGATGCCGACCGTCATCGCATCGGTCAGCTCGAGCTCGTGCGCGGTCGAGAACTCCTTCTGCGCGAGGAAGAGAGTCGTCATCTCGCGCAGCCGCGCGAGATCGGGCGCTTCCAGATGCGTGAGAAAGGGTAGGCCGGCGAGTGTCGCCTGCCACAAGGAATCGTCGATCGCGTAGTCTCGCAGCGCGCGCTCGCGACGCCGTGCGCCCAGCCAGTTCGTGAGTTTCGACAGCATGCTTGGAGCCCACCTTCAGTCGATCTGTTTTTGCTACGCGGCGAACGGGCCGCCGCATATCGCGACGCCGATCAGAAAATAGAAACCGTCGAGCGACGCGAGCAAACTGGCCTGCTGCGCAATCGACCGGCTGATCGACGCGATCGCGAGCGTGTTCTGGTAGACCGGATTGTACGGATTCACGGACTCCGCGAGGCGACTTTGATGCAGCGCGAGCCGGTGCCGCTCGACGATGATCACCGAGGCGGTCGCGAAGGAGAGGGTCAACTGCCGGACGATGTTTTTCAGCCGGTAGCCGTGCGTGAACTCCTCCTCGATCAAGAAGATGCGGCACGTCAGATTCGCGACCGGCGGCACGATGAACAGCAACAGCAGGCCGCGCAGCAGCAGCGGCAGGGCGAGCGCCGCCTCGCCGACGTCCGGCGACATGCGTGTCGTCCACCCGGCGGCGAACGCGGCCGCCCCGAAGCCCGGCACGATGATCCACTTCTTGCGCGGCAGCAGCTTCGCAAAACGCGGCGCATTGTCTCTGCGGACGATGGACGAAAAAAAACCGCTCGCAGTTTGCGAGCGGTTTTTCATGCGTTGCAGTTGCCGACTAATACGGCCGGCACGAACGTCGCGCGTTAGCTGCCGCCGCCACGACGCATCATGTCGAAGAACTCGGAATTGCTCTTCGTCTGGCGGATCTTGTCGAGCAGGAATTCCATCGACTCGACTTCGTCCATGTCGTGAATGAACTTGCGCAGTACCCAGATCTTCTGCAGCGCTTCGGGCTTGATCAGCAGCTCTTCGCGGCGCGTGCCCGACTTGTTCAGGTTGATTGACGGGTAGACGCGCTTCTCGGCGAGACGGCGCTCGAGGTGCACTTCCATGTTGCCGGTGCCCTTGAACTCTTCGTAGATCACATCGTCCATGCGGCTGCCGGTTTCGATCAGCGCCGTGCCGATGATGGTCAGCGATCCGCCTTCCTCGATGTTGCGCGCCGCGCCGAAGAACCGCTTCGGGCGCTGCAGCGCGTTCGCGTCGACACCGCCCGTCAGCACCTTGCCCGAGGCCGGGACCACCGTGTTGTAAGCGCGCGCGAGACGCGTGATCGAGTCGAGCA
The DNA here is from genome assembly GCF_050436525.1 of Paraburkholderia sp. 35.1. NCBI lineage: Bacteria > Pseudomonadati > Pseudomonadota > Betaproteobacteria > Burkholderiales > Burkholderiaceae > Paraburkholderia > Paraburkholderia sp. 35.1. Next base: position 3,661,255 of record NZ_JBNDMJ010000003.1, read on the forward strand.
GAATCACGACGTCGTTCTTCATTTCGACGAGGCGCTTGGCCTTCTCGATCACCATTTCGGCGACCTGCACGTGACGCGCGGCGGGTTCGTCGAACGTCGAGGCGATCACTTCGCCGGCCACCGAACGCTGCATTTCCGTCACTTCCTCCGGACGCTCGTCGATCAGCAGCACGAACAGCACGACGTCGGGATGGTTCTGCTTGATCGCGTGCGCGATGTGCTGAAGCATCACGGTCTTGCCCGACTTCGGCGACGCGACGAGCAGGCCGCGCTGGCCCTTGCCGATCGGCGCGATCATGTCGATGATGCGGCCGGTCACATTCTCTTCGCCACGCATTTCACGTTCGAGCAGCAGCACCTTGTTCGGGTGCAGCGGCGTCAGGTTTTCGAACATGATCTTGTGCTTCGAGGCCTCCGGCGGCTGGCCGTTGACCTTGTCCACCTTCACCAGCGCGAAATAGCGCTCGCCGTCTTTCGGCGTGCGCACTTCGCCTTCGATCGTGTCGCCCGTATGCAGATTGAAGCGGCGGATTTGCGACGGGCTGATGTAGATGTCATCCGTGCTGGCGAGGTAGGAGGTTTCCGGCGAACGCAGGAAGCCGAAACCGTCCGGCAGCACTTCGAGGGTGCCGTCGCCGAAGATCGTGTCGCCCGCTTTGGCTCGTTTTTTTAGAATGGCGAACATCAATTCCTGCTTGCGCAGGCGGTTCGCGCTTTCGATCTCGAGGCCATTGGCCATCTCGATCAATTGGGAGACGTGCTGAGTCTTAAGCTCGGATAAATGCATACGGAGAACCCGCAGGAGAAGGTGCGACGAAATGAAATCTGGGAGGAGGGTGAGCGGAACCGCTCAAAGACTTACACGTCTTTTCGACGTTTTGTGGATTCTAGCATAGCACACGCCAATTTAAGCCAGTGCGGCAGCGTGGCATCTTTGTTGCAAAGCGTGTTGCCGACTGACAACACGCTTGACCGGCGGGCGCGGCGGTTTGCTCACCCGATGCGCCCGATTCTCCAACTGCCTGCGGCGCGCGATGGACCCGCGAGCGCCGCGGCGTACTGCTTGCTTTACAGGTTGCCGTCGAGGAACGCGGTGAGTTGCGACTTCGACAGAGCTCCGACCTTCTGAGCGGCAACGGCGCCGTTCTTGAACAGGATCAATGTGGGGATGCCGCGCACGCCAAACTTGACCGGCGTGGACTGATGCTCGTCGACATTGATCTTCGCGACTTGCAGGCGATCGGCGTAGTCCTTCGCGACCTCGTCGAGGATCGGCGCGATCATCTTGCACGGACCGCACCATTCGGCCCAGAAATCGAGCAGCACGGGTTTATCGGATTTCACGACGTCCTGTTCGAACGATGCGTCGCTAATATGCTTGATTTGTTCGCTCATTTATGAATACCTCTCTCGGTTCGAGGCCCGCCTGAATTGCTCGCCACGATACGTCAAAACTGGGAAAACTTCCGTTCGCTTTGCCGCATCCGGAGCCTCGCCGCGCATGCCTGTGAAAATCAGAAAAACCGTCTGAAAAAACGCCGGATTTTCACGCAATGCGCGGAAAGAGTCGCGTATGCGGGTCTTTCAACTGGCAGTGTAGCTTAATTCGCTATGCGTTGCCGATGGCGATAGTACTCATCAAAGCAGTGGGGCTAATAGGCCGCCGCCGCAGCGTCGGCCGGTTTCTGCGGCTCACGGCGACCGCGTTGCAATCTAAATGGAGTCGCGCGCGGCGAACTCAAGTGCCGCGCGTGGCGGGCGTCGCCGCGGTGGCCGGGAGGGCGTCTGGCGGCGTGCAGAAAGCGGCCGCAAACCGCGCGAAGCCGTTCGAAGCGGAGCGTCGTTCGCGTTTTGCTCATGTCAACAGTCGCACAATGCGCGCGGCAATGATAGAATCCTTCGTGACGGGCCTCCTCGCATGGAGGGATGGTCAACCTGGTCAGGTCGGGAACGAAGCAGCCACAGCCGTTTTCCACCAGTGCCGAGGGTCGGGCTCGTCACCTTTCCTTGCTTTTTTCTCCGCGACCGTTCTCACGGCTTCTGCGCAGTTTCTCCCCAGTCATTCCCAGCTTTTGTATTGATCGTTCGCCGTCTTCGGATGGAGCGTCGTCGTGGCCGTTTCGCGCATTTCACGCGTCTTCCCGAATCGGTTTTGCGCGCCATTGTTACTGATACAATTTCCGGATGACCTATCAAGTTCTCGCACGCAAATGGCGGCCGAAGGATTTCGCTTCGCTCGTCGGACAGGAGCACGTGGTGCGCGCGCTCACCCATGCGCTCGACGGCGGCCGTCTGCACCATGCCTATTTGTTTACAGGTACGCGCGGCGTCGGCAAGACCACGCTGTCGCGCATCTTCGCGAAGGCGCTCAATTGCGAGACCGGCGTGACGTCGACGCCGTGCGGCGTATGCCGTGCGTGTCGCGAGATCGACGAAGGGCGCTTTGTCGATTACGTCGAAATGGACGCGGCGAGTAATCGTGGCGTCGATGAAATGGCCGCGCTGCTCGAGCGCGCGGTGTACGCGCCCGTCGATGCGCGCTTCAAGGTCTACATGATCGACGAAGTGCACATGCTGACGAACCACGCGTTCAACGCGATGCTGAAGACGCTCGAAGAGCCGCCGCCGCACGTCAAGTTCATCCTCGCGACCACCGACCCGCAGAAGATTCCGGTCACCGTGCTGTCGCGCTGTCTGCAGTTCAATCTGAAGCAGATGCCGGCCGGCCATATCGTGTCGCATCTCGAACGCATTCTCGGCGAAGAGAGCGTGCCTCACGAGGCGCAGGCGTTGCGCCTGCTCGCGCGCGCGGCCGACGGTTCGATGCGCGACGCACTATCGCTGACCGATCAGGCGATCGCCTATTCGGCGAACCAGGTCAGTGAAGACGCGGTGCGCGGCATGCTCGGCGCGCTCGACCAAAGCTATCTGATCCGCCTGCTCGAGGCGCTCGCGCAGGGCGACGGCGCGGCGGTGCTGGCGGTCGCCGACGAGATGGCCTTGCGCAGCCTGTCGTTCTCGACGGCGCTGCAAGACCTGGCGAGCCTGCTGCATCGGATCGCGTGGGCGCAGTTCGCGCCTTCGTCGGTGCTCGACGAATGGCCGGAGGCGGCCGACTTGCGCCGTTTCGCCGACGCGTTGAGCGCCGAGCAGGTGCAACTGTTCTATCAGATCGCGACGATCGGCCGAAGCGAACTGGGCCTCGCGCCCGACGAATACGCGGGCTTCACGATGACGCTGCTGCGCATGCTCGCGTTCGAGCCGGCGCCGACAGGCGGCGGTGGCGGAGCGGCGGGAGCCGCTGGCACGCAGAGCGGTGCAGGCGGCGCCGGCGCCGGTGCGCAGCGCTCGGGTGCACCGACGGTTGCCGCGCTGCGCGCGCTGTCACCGTCGTCCGCGACGGCCATGGCAGCTGCTGCGCCCGTTCGCGGACCTCAGGTAGGCGTTGCCGGCGAGGAGCAGGGCGACGCGATGAAATCGACCGCGCCGACTGCAAAGCCGATCGCGAAGCCCGCAGCCGACTCCGCGCAATCTGAAGAAGCACCGCAATCGCCCAACGCCGAAGTCGCCCGCGTGACAGACGCGCCTGCCAATGCGGCAGCCCCGCTGGCGCCGTGGGAAGACGCGCCCGCGAATGCCGTCGCCACGATCGCCAGCTCGAGCGCGCCGGTCTCGAACGAAGTTTCCGACATCGCACCTTCGTCCGCACCGAGCGCGCTTGCAACTGCCGCGCCTGGTCGCGCGGAAGAGGCCACGTCACCGGAACCGGAAGCGCGGGCGGAATTGGCGGCGCCCGCTGCAACGGCGGCACCGGCGGCCGCAGTCGACTCCGCGCCGCGCCGCGCGGGCGGCGCCAGCGCCGCGCTCGACGTGCTGCGCAACGCCGGCATGAAAGTATCGTCCGACCGTGGCCGTGCTAACACGGAAGTGTCCGCGAAGCCGGCCGCACCCGCCGCACCGAAGCCGGCCGCACCGAAACCCGCCGCGCAGGCTGCACCCGCTCGCGACGCAAACAGCGGCGCGAGCAGCAATGCGCAGCAGAACAGCCCGTCGATCCCACCATGGGACGACATGCCGCCCGACGACTACCTGCCGTTGTCGGCCGCGGACGACGCGTACTTCATTCCGCCGGACGACGACTTCGTGCCGGTATTCGACCGCGGCCCCGACGACGTCCGCATGGACGGCGCGGCCGCGCCGTCCGCCGCGCCGGCGCCGCTCGCCGATACGCGCCCGCTGCCGCCTGCCGTGCCGCTCGATCCGCTAGGTTTCACCGGCGACTGGCCGGCGCTCGCCGTTGATCTGCCGCTGAAGGGCATCTCGTATCAGCTTGCGTTCAACAGCGAACTGATGGCGCTCGACGGCAGCACGCTGAAGCTCAACGTGCCGGTGCCGCAATACGCAGAAGCCTCACAGGTCGCTAAACTGAAGGCAGCGCTCGTCGAGCGGCTCGGCCAGAACGTCGACGTGCAGGTCGAAGTCGGCCCGGCGCGCCGTACCGCCGCCGCGCACGACGCGAAGCTGCGCGCGCAGCGCCAGCAGGAAGCCGAGCGCGAGATCAGCGCCGATCCGTTTGTGCAGTCGCTGATTCGCGAGTTCGGCGCGAGCATCGTGCCGGGCTCGATCCGCCCGATTACCCCGGACGCCGCCCCGAACGGCGCGTCGCCGGCCCACTGATCCATCGTTCACGGCGTCGTCGCGGCGCGGCGCCGGAATGCCAGATTCCACGCTATCTAGAAGGAGCACGTCCATGATGAAAGGCCAACTCGCCGGGCTGATGAAACAAGCCCAGCAGATGCAGGAAAACATGAAGAAGATGCAGGAGCAACTCGCGCAGATCGAAGTCGAGGGGCAGTCGGGTGCCGGTCTCGTCAAGGTGACGATGACCTGCAAGAACGACGTGCGCCGCGTGTCGATCGACCCGAGCCTGCTCGCCGACGACAAGGACATGCTGGAAGATCTCGTCGCCGCCGCGTTCAACGACGCCGTGCGCAAGGCCGAGGCGACCGCGCAGGAAAAGATGGGCGGCATGACCGCCGGCCTGCCGCTGCCGCCGGGTTTCAAGCTGCCGTTCTGAACCTGTTCTGATTGAGAACGGGCTGAAGCGGGTGAGCGCCGCGGCGGTTGATTGCCGCGGTGCGAACGCAGACGCTCGCCGCCGCGCGCCGCGTGCAGGGTGGAAACATCGAACCTGCAGCCGCGCGTGAAAGCGTCGTCACGGCGTGAAAACGCGGCCCGGTTCGAGCAACACCCCCGCATCCCGATTCCCCCACCCGAGCACCACCCACGTCGACGCCGATCCGCATGAAACAACCTTCCGCCCTGTCGGCGCTCGTCGAAGCGCTACGCGCGCTGCCCGGTGTCGGGCCGAAGTCCGCGCAGCGCATGGCGTATCACCTGATGCAGCACGATCGCGAAGGCGCCGAAAAGCTCGGGCGCTCGCTGTTGTTCGCGACCGAGCATCTGCGTCACTGCGAGAAGTGCAACACATTTACCGAAGCGCAGATCTGCGAGGTCTGCCTCGATGAGGAGCGCGATCCGTCGCTGCTGTGCGTCGTCGAAACGCCGGCCGACCAGATCATGCTCGAACAGACGATGACCTATCGCGGCCTCTATTTCGTGCTGATGGGGCGGTTGAGTCCGCTCGACGGCATCGGCCCGAAGGAAATCCATTTCGACCGGCTCGTGAAGCGCGCGTCGGATGGCGTCGTCAAGGAAGTCGTGCTGGCCACCAATTTCACCAACGAGGGTGAGGCCACCGCGCATTACCTCGGACAGACGCTGAAGGCGCGCGGCCTTGCCGTGACGCGTCTCGCGCGCGGCGTGCCGGTGGGCGGCGAGCTCGAGTATGTCGACGCGGGCACGATCGCGCGCGCGATGCTCGACCGTCGTTCGATGTAGCCACGCGGCTTTCGTTGGCCGCCGCCATATCCGTCCAGGCACGCATCGTCGCAAGTCGTTGCAAACCAGACAGACCGGGTACACAACGATGCAGAACCAAGGAGACTCATGAGCGCTATCCCCGAATCAGGCGCGAGCGCCGCACCGCATGACGCGTGCGGTCCGCTCGCCGGCGTCAAGGTGCTGGAACTCGGCACGCTGATTGCCGGGCCGTTCGCCGCGCGTTTTCTCGGCGAGTTCGGCGCCGACGTCGTCAAGATCGAAGACCCCAAAGGCGGCGACCCGCTGCGCAAATGGCGCAAGCTGTACCCGGAAGTCGGCGGTACGTCGCTGTGGTGGGCCGTGCAGGCGCGCAACAAGAAGTCCGTCACGATCAACCTGAAAGCCGAAGAGGGCAAGGAGATCGTGCGGCGCCTCGCGAAAGAGGCCGATATCGTCGTCGAGAATTTCCGGCCCGGTCTGCTCGAAAAGCTCGGGCTCGGCTACGACGTGCTGTCCGCCGAGAACCCCGGCCTCGTGATGGTGCGTCTGTCGGGCTACGGCCAGACGGGCCCGTATCGCGACCGGCCCGGCTTCGGCGCGATCGCCGAGTCGATGGGCGGTCTGCGCCATATCACCGGCTATCCGGATCTGCCGCCGCCGCGCATCGGCATTTCGATCGGCGATTCGATCGCCGCGCTGCACGGTGTGATCGGCGCGCTGATGGCGCTGCATCACAAGCAGGTGAACGGCGGCAAGGGGCAGGTGGTCGACGTCGCGCTGTACGAGGCCGTCTTCAACATGATGGAAAGCGTGGTGCCCGAATACGGCGTCTACGGCATGGTGCGCGAGCGTACCGGCGCGTCGCTGCCGGGCATCGTGCCGTCGAATACGTATCCGTGCCGCGACGGCAGCATCGTGATCGGCGGCAATAGCGATCCGATCTTCAGGCGCCTGATGATCGCGATCGAACGCGACGATCTCGCCAACGATCCGGCGCTCGCGCATAACGATGGCCGCGTGCCGCGCACGCAGGAAATCGACGCCGCGATCGGCGCGTGGCTGTCCACGCGCACGATCGACGAAGCGCTCGCGGTGCTGAACGCGGCCGACGTGCCGGTGGGCCGCATCTACAGCGTCGCCGATATGTTCACCGATCCGCAGTTCATCGCGCGGCAGATGATCCAGCGGTTCAAGTGGCAGGACGGCAAGGAAATCACGCTGCCCACGGTTACGCCGAAGCTGTCGGCGACGCCCGGTGAGACGCGCTGGCTGGGGCCAGAACTGGGTGAACATACCGATGAAGTCCTGCAATCGCTAGGTTATGATGCTGACGGCATCGCGCGGTTGCGGGCGCAACAGATCGTCTGATGCGCACAGCGCAACGCATAGAGAAAGGCGCGTAAAGCGCGGCGCTGATGCACGATTCGCGCCGCGCGACCGGCAGCCCCACACCGTGGCCAAGCGCTTGCGCCACGCGCGCACGGGCGGTCAAAAAGCCGGACGACAAAAAATCTGGAGACAACGGACCATGCAACGCAGAACCTTCCTCGCCGGCGGTGCGGCGCTCGCGGGCGCCTCGCTCGCGGCCACGCCGTTCGCTTTCGCGCAGGGCAAGCCCGAGACCACCAAGGTCGCCATCGCGGTCGGCGGCAAGAACCTGTTCTACTACCTGCCGCTGACGATCGCCGAGCGCCGCAACTACTTCAAGGACGAGGGGCTCGAAGTCGAGATTTCCGACTTCGCGGGCGGCTCGCAGGCGTTGAAGGCGGCAGTCGGCGGAAGCGCCGACGTGGTCTCCGGCGCGTTCGAACACACGCTGCTGTTGCAGGCGCAAAAGCAGATGTTCCGCGAATTCGTGCTGCAGGGCCGCGCGCCGCAGATCGTGCTCGCGGTGTCGAAGAAGACGATGCCGAACTACAAGTCGATCGCCGATCTGAAGGGCAAGAAGATCGGCGTGACCGCGCCGGGTTCGTCGACGTCGATCATGGCGAGCTTCGTCCTCGCGAAAGCGGGGCTCAGTCCGAAGGACGTCGCGTTCATCGGCGTGGGCGCCGGTGCCGGCGCGATCGCCGCGCTGCAGTCCGGGCAGATCGACGCGATCGCCAATCTCGATCCGGTCGTCACGCGCCTCGAGCGCGCCGGCGACGTGCGCGTCGTGTCGGATACCCGCACGCTCACCGATACGCACATCGTGTTCGGCGGCGACATGCCGGCGGGCTGCCTGTACGCATCGCAGTCGTTCATCACGAAGAACCCGAACACCACGCAGGCGCTGACCAATGCGATGGTGCGCGCGCTCAAGTGGCTGCAGAACGCGAGCGGCAGCGAACTGATCAACACGGTGCCGGAGAGCTATCTGCTCGGCGACCGCGCGCTCTATCTCGACGCGTGGCAGCACGTGCGCGAAGCGATGTCGCCCGACGGCCTGATGCCCGCCGACGGTCCCGCGACGTCGCTGAAGACGCTGAAAGCGTTCGATCCGGTGATCCAGAACGCGCAGATCGATCTGTCGAAGACGTGGACCAACGACTTCGTGAAGAAGGCGCTCGCGACCGTCAAGGCATAAACGACGCGGCGCGCGCACAGGCGCATCGAACGGGACGTGGACAGGGCGATTCGCCGCGTCCACAGCCGTCGCCCCAGCGTCGCCGCGACAACTCCCCGCTAACCCGATTCCCGAAGCGAGCCGTACGATGACCGTTGCCGCCCTGGCGCTCGAAAACATCACCTGCACGTTCGCCGCGCGTGACAACCGCGCACAGCGCTACACGGCAGTTAAGGACACGACGCTGCGCATCGAGCCCGGCGAGTTCGTGTCGGTCGTCGGGCCGACTGGCTGCGGCAAGTCCACGCTGCTGAACATCGGCGCGGGGCTGCTCCAGCCGTCGGCGGGCGGCGTCAGCGTGTTCGGCGAACAGCTCAGTGGCCTGAATCGCCGTGCGGGCTATATGTTCCAGGCAGATGCGCTGATGCCGTGGCGCTCGGCGCTCGACAACGTGATGGCCGGCCTGTCGTTTCACCGCGTGCCGGCCTCGGAAGCGCGCGCGAAGGCCGAAGAGTGGTTGAAGCGTGTCGGTCTCGGCGGCTTCGGCGACCGCTATCCGCATCAGTTGTCGGGCGGCATGCGCAAGCGCGTCGCGATGGCGCAGACGCTGATCCTCGACCCCGACATCATCCTCATGGACGAGCCGTTTTCCGCGCTGGATATTCAAACGCGGCAGTTGATGGAAAACGAGCTGCTCGATCTCTGGGCCGCGAAGCGCAAGGCCGTGCTGTTTATTACGCACGATCTCGACGAAGCGATCGCGATGTCGGACCGCGTGGTGGTACTGTCGGCCGGGCCTGCGACGCATCCGATCGGCGAGTTCCGGATCGATCTGCCGCGGCCGCGCGATGTCGCCGAAATCCGTTCGCATCCGCGCTTCGTCGAGTTGCATGCGCAGCTCTGGGGAGTGCTGCGCGACGAGGTGCTCAAGGGTTATCAGCAGCAACTGACCGCTGTTTAAATGTGCCGCGCATGCCCGCCTGCGCATCGAAAAGAAGACGTGTTCAATAATCGTCCAAGGCAAACCAAGTCATGTGGAAGACGTTGCGCCCGAGCCGGGCGAATCTGGTGATCTGGCAGTGGCTGCTGCTCGTGCTGTGCTTCGTGCTGTGGTACGTGCTGACGAGCCCGACGCTGATACCGCCGTTCTATTTCGACGATCCGAACAAGGCGGCGTTTTTCTTTGGCGAGCCGCAGAAAGTACTGCAGCGGATCTGGGAATGGTTCACGGGCGGCGAGATCTATCTGCATCTGTGGATCACGCTCGTCGAGACCGTGCTCGCGTTCGTCTTTGGCACCACGATCGGGCTCGGCGTCGGCCTGTGGCTCGCGCTCGCGCCGACCGCGAGCGCGCTGTTCGATCCGTACGTGAAGGCCGCGAACTCGATGCCGCGCGTGATTCTCGCGCCGATCTTCGGCGTGTGGTTCGGCCTCGGCATCTGGTCGAAGGTCGCGCTCGGCGTCACGCTGGTGTTCTTCATCGTGTTCTTCAACGTCTACCAGGGCGTGAAGGAAGTGAGCCCGGTCGTGCTCGCGAACGCGCGCATGCTCGGCGCGAACCGCAAACAGCTGCTGCGTTTCGTCTATCTGCCGAGCGCGATGAGCTGGGTGTTTTCGAGCCTGCATACGTCGGTGGGGCTTGCGTTCGTCGGCTCGGTGGTGGGCGAGTATCTGGGCTCGGCGCGCGGCGTCGGCTATCTGATCCTGCAGGCCGAGGGCACCTTCGATATCAACACGGTGTTCGCGGGGATTCTGGTGTTGACCGCGTTCGCGCTGATTCTCGATGCGATCGTCGGGACCGCGGAGCGGCGTTTGATGAAGTGGCAGCCGCGCACCGGGGATACAGAGAAGTTGTGAACCTGGATCGCAAGCGGCGCGGCGGCCGAAATCGCAGTCGGCCGCCGCGCCGTTTTTGATGCTGCTTTATTGGCCGTGCTACGGCGTGATGACCACCTTGCCGATCACGCGGCGCTCGGCCATGTCGCGCAACGCGCGGCCGGTGTCGTCGAGCGAGTAGCGGGCCGACACGTAGGGCTTGAGCTTGCCTTCACGAATCCAGCCGGTCATCTGCTCGAATGCCGCGCGATTGCGCTGCGGCTCACGCTTTGCGAAGTCGCCCCAGAACACGCCGACCACGCTTGCGCCCTTGAGCAACATCAGGTTCAGCGGCAGCCTTGGAATCTCGCCATTCGCAAAGCCGACCACCAGATAACGCCCCCTCCAGCCGATGCTGCGAAACGCCGGCTCCGCATACACGCCGCCGACTGGGTCGTAGATCACGTCCGGACCTTTGCCGTCGGTGAGCGCCTTGATGCGCTCGCGCAGATCCTCGGTGTTGTAGTTGATCGTCGCGTCCGCGCCGTGCTTCACGCAGGTCGCGAGCTTTTCGTCGCTCGATGCCGCCGCGATCACGCGCGCGCCGAGCGCCTTGCCGATTTCGACCGCCGCCAGCCCGACTCCGCCGGCCGCGCCGAGCACGAGCATCGTCTCGCCCGGCTGCAGCGCGCCGCGATCGACCACCGCGTGATGCGAGGTGCCATACGCGAGCGTGAACGCGGCCGCGAGTTCGAACGGCACGTCATCGTCGAGCGGCACGCAGGCCGCGGCGGGCGCAAGCGCCTGCTCGGCAAAACCGCCGGAGCCGGTGAACGCGGCCACGCGCGAACCAGGCTTGAACTGCGTGACGCCTTCGCCCACCGCGCGCACGATGCCCGCGGCTTCCGAACCGGGCGTGAACGGCAGCGGCGGCTTGAACTGGTATTTGTTCTCGATGATCAGCACGTCGGGAAAATTGACGGCCGCGGCCTTCACGTCGATCACGACGTGGCCAGGCGGCGCTTCGAGATCCGCCAGGTTGTCGACGACCAGGCTCTCGGGCGGCCCGTACTGCTTGCAGCGAATCGCGCGCATCGTGTCTCCGTATCGTTCAGGGTTGGCACTGTTTTCGAGTGTAAAGCAAAGCGCACGACCGTGCGATTTATTGCGCTGCGGGTTACGACGTGCAGCGCGCTTTCGATGCGTCGCGCGCGCTTCTCGCGCAAGCCGTATTGCATTGCACAGCGCGAAGTACGCACAAGATGCCGATTCATCGACGGGCGCGCACGGCCGCGCGTTCAGTGCGAAGCAGCATCTTTGCGTTCGATACAAGCATCCGCGCAACTGGAAAACACTGGCTCGCACGACGCTTGTGCACGCCACGCAGACACGCCGTCCATGTCGTTCGCGTGCCATCTTTCCTCGGTTACAATCGGCGCATGCGAATCCTACTCAGCAACGACGACGGTTATCTGGCGCCGGGCCTCGCCGCGCTTTACGAAGCGCTGAAGCCGATCGCCAGCGTCACCGTGATGGCTCCCGAACAGAACTGCAGCGCCGCGTCGAATTCCCTGACGCTGTGGCGGCCGCTGTCGGTCCTGCGTTCGGCGAACGGTTTCTACTACGTGAACGGCACGCCGACCGACTCGGTGCACATCGCACTGACCGGCATGCTCGACCATACACCGGACCTGGTCGTGTCGGGTATCAACAACGGCCAGAACATGGGCGACGACACGCTGTATTCCGGCACTGTCGCAGCCGCCACCGAAGGCATCATGTTCGGGGTGCCGGCCATCGCGTTCTCGCTCGTCGACAAGGACTGGGCGCATCTCGAAGACGCGGCCCGCGTTGCCGCCGAAATCGTCGCGCATTATCTCGCGCGGCCGTTGCCGGGACATCCGCTGCTGAACGTCAATATCCCTAACCTGCCGTATGACGAACTGCGCGGCTGGCAGATCACGCGACTCGGCAAACGTCATCCGTCGCAGCCGGTGATCCGCCAGACCAATCCGCGCGGCGAACCGATCTATTGGATCGGCGCCTCGGGCCAGGCGCGCGACGCGAGCGAAGGCACGGACTTCCATGCGGTGGCCAACGGCGCCGTGTCGATCACGCCGCTGCAGCTCGATCTGACCTACACGCAAATGCTGCCTGCGGCGCGCGACTGGCTGCGCGCCGGGAGCGGCAGTTCATGACCGGCGAGCGCGCGAAGCGCTTTCCGTTAGGTCTCGAGGACCTGGTGCGCGAACCGCGCCGGCCCGAGGGACGTCCGGGTGAGATGCGCGCGGCGGCGCTCGCGGCGAGCGCGGCGTTGAACGCACGGCAGCAGTCGGCGAAACCGACGCAGGGCGGCGCGGCCGCACGGGCGCAAGCGAGGACCTCAGCTGCTGCGCAATCTACGCCGGCGACGCGACCCCAGGTGATTCCCCAGGCGAAGACGCAAAGCGCTTCGTTCGGTACGTCAACGGCGGCGACCGGTGCAATGCCGCCAAAGCCGCAGGCCGCGCCAGTCGCAAAGACAACGGCGAACTCGTTGGCTGGTGCATTGGCGGGGCAGCCTGTCAAGCAAGCACCAAAGTCGTCGGTCAAGCCAGGCAAAAACTCGACGCATGCGTCTGGCCACAGCGCACGCGCGACGCCATCGCCACTCCAGTCGCAACTGCAGCAAAGCGCGAAACCCGCGCCGAACGCCGCGTTGGCCGGTGCAATGAGCGGCGCATTCGGCGGCGCGACCAGCGGCGCGATGAACAACGCCTTGGCGCTGACCTCGGAACGGGTTCGCGAACGCATGGTCGAACGCGTGCGAGCCAATGGCGTCAGCGATCAGCGTGTGCTGAACGCGATGGCGGCGGTGCCGCGCCACATGTTCGTCGATCCGGGTCTTGCGGCCCAGGCGTACGAAGATGCCGCGCTGCCGATCGGTCATCACCAGACTATCTCGAAGCCGTCGGTGGTTGCGCGAATGATCGAACTCGCCGCGGCCGGGCGCGCGCTGAACACGGTGCTCGAAATCGGCACCGGTTGCGGCTATCAGGCGGCGGTGCTGAGCCAGGTCGCACGCGAGGTTTATTCGATCGAACGCATCAAGCCGCTGTCCGAGCGCGCGAAGACGAATCTGCGTCCGCTGCGCATTCCGAATATCCGGCTGCATTACGGCGACGGGCGGCTCGGTTTGCCGTCGGCGGCCCCGTTCGACGCGATCGTGATCGCGGCGGCCGGGCTCGACGTGCCGCAGGCGTTGCTCGAGCAGCTTGCGATCGGCGGACGTCTGGTTGCGCCGGTCGGCTCGCAGGAAGGACAGAGCCAGGTGCTGACGCTGATCGAGCGCCTCGGCCCCGCGCAATGGCGCGAGTCGCGGCTTGATCGCGTTTTCTTTGTACCCTTAAAATCCGGAGTGATTTGACACCGATGAGTATGTTGCGCGCGATGCAGAGAACCACCCCGAATACCCCCCTGACCGTAACCCAGCGCAGCGTGTGCGTGCTCGCCTTGTCCCTGTTGATGACGGCCTGTGCATCCCGGCTCGACCAGGCGCCCGTCGTCGACCGCTCCGGCGGCGGCACGCTCGCCACCGCGCAGGGCGCGGCGCAACCGGCGGTGCCGCTCGGCCCGCCGCCGCCCGGCTACTATCGCGTGAAGCCGGGCGATACGCTGTACCGCATTGCGCTCGAAAACGGCCAGAATTACCGCGACATCTCGACGTGGAACAACCTGACCAACCCGAATCAGATCGAAGTCGACCAGCTGCTGCGCGTCGTGCCGCCGGGCGCGAATACCGCGGCCATGACGCCGGGCGTGTCGACCGCGCCGATCGGCAGCACGGGCGCGGTGCAAAGCGCACCGCTGAACAACAACGCGCCGGCCGTGGTAGGCGCCGCGATGCCGCCGCTCTACGGCGGCGCGACGAACGGTACGCCCGCGAATGGTGCGGTAGCTGCGCCTCCGGCCAATCCCTCTGCGGCGAGCGCCGACGTCGGCAGCGCCGCGGCAGGCAACGTAGCATTTGCATGGCCGGTGCGCGGTCCGCTGCTCAACACGTTCAACGACTCGACCAACAAGGGCGTCAATATCGGCGGCTCCGCGGGCGAGCCGGTTAAAGCGTCAGCCGATGGTCGCGTCGTCTATGCCGGAAATGGGCTGCGTGGTTACGGCAATCTCATTATCATCAAGCATGATGCAACTTATCTCACCGCGTATGCACACAACCGCGCTTTGATGGTAAAAGAGGGGGACGCGGTTACGAAGGGGCAGAAGATCGCAGAGATGGGCAATAGCGATTCCGACCGTGTGATGTTGCATTTCGAAGTTCGCCGACAGGGTAAACCAGTCGACCCACTGAAGTATTTGCCGCCGCAATAAGCGATACGACCATGCCGAAATCGAAGCGCCGCCCGCCGCAAGCCGAGTCTGAGACGATCAGCGAAGTCACGTCTGCCGCAGTGGACGAAAGCGGCGCTTCGGAAGTGGAAGAAGAGGTCGCGGAGGAGCGCGATCCCGACGAACGCCAGAGCGGCCTCGACGAAAGCGAGAGCGCTGACGCGCGCGAAACCACCGGCGAGGCGCCGCCCGACGCCGACGATTTCCGCGCACTGCTGCAGGCCGAACTCACGGCCGACACGATCCAGCATTATCTGAATCGCATCAGCGTGAAGCCGTTGCTCACCGTCGAGGAAGAGCAGAAATATTCGCGCCTTGCCAAGGCCGGCGAGTTCGAAGCGCGGCAGGTGATGATCGAGCGCAATCTGCGGCTGGTCGTCAGCATTGCCAAGGGTTATCTGAATCGCGGCGTGCCGCTGCTCGATCTGATCGAGGAGGGCAACCTCGGCCTCATGCACGCAATCGAAAAATTCGATCCGACGCGCGGCTTCCGTTTCTCGACCTACGCGACGTGGTGGATCCGTCAGAGCATCGAGCGCGCGATCATGAACCAGGCGCGTACGGTGCGATTGCCCGTGCATGTGATTCGTGAGCTCAACCAGGTGTTGCGCGCGAAGCGCCATCTGGAAAAGAACTCGATGAATTCGGGGGAGGCGGCCGAGCGCCGCGACGCGAGCATCGACGACATCGCTTATCTGACCGGCAAGACCACCGACGAAGTCACCGACATCCTCGCGCTGAACGAGCACACCGCCTCGCTCGATGCGCCGCTCGATCTCGATCCGGCGAGCAGCCTGCTCGATCTGCTGTCGGACGACCAGAGCCAGTCGCCAGACGCCGAAGTGCAGCATCGCGAGCTCGAAACACTGACACGCGCATGGCTCGCGCGTTTGTCGGACAAGCACCGCCATGTGATCGAGCGGCGCTTCGGTCTGAATCACATCGAGCCCGCCACGCTCGAGGAGCTGGCCGACGAAATGGGCCTCACGCGCGAGCGTGTGCGCCAGATCCAACAGGAAGCGTTGGTGCGACTGAAGCGCTTCTTTGCCTCAAACGGTGTCCGCAAAGACGCCGTTCTCTGACCTGATGACACCGATTCTTGTTTTCGACATCGAGACGATTCCCGATGTCGCCGGCATCCGCCGGCTTGAAGATTTGCCCGCGTCGATGAGCGACGCCGACGTCGCCGAGCACGCGTTCGCCGCACGCCGCGAAAAAACTGGCAGCGATTTTCTGCCGCATCACCTCCAGCGGGTCGCGGCGATTTCCTGCGTGTTCCGCGACAACAACGGTTTTCGCGTGCGCTCGCTCGGTACGCCCGAGGACGGCGAGGCGACGCTCGTGCAGTCGTTCTATCGCGTGATCGAAAAGTACACGCCGCAACTCGTGTCGTGGAACGGCGGCGGTTTCGATCTGCCGGTGCTCAACTACCGCGCGCTCGTCAACGGCATCCCCGCCTACCGGTTCTGGGATCTCGGCGAGGACGACCGCGACTTCAAGTGGAACAACTACATCAGCCGCTACCACGCGCGACACACCGATCTGATGGACGTGCTCGCGATGTACCAGGCGCGCGCGAACGCGCCGCTCGACGCGCTCGCGAAGATGTGCGGCTTTCCGGGCAAGATGGGCATGGACGGCAGTCAGGTGTGGCAGGCGTTCCAGCAAGGGCGTATCGAGGAAATCCGCAATTACTGCGAGACCGACGTCGTCAATACGTACCTGCTGTATTGCCGCTTCCAACTGATGCGCGGTGGCTTTTCGCCGTCGGAGTATGCTGACGAGATCAACCTCGTGAAGAACGCGCTCGCGCTGGAAGGCGCGCCGCAGTGGGCCGAGTATCTGGCGGCGTTCGAGCAGTAAGCGCGCGCGAGCAGAGCCTGCGCCGGGGAGCCGCAATCCGGGCCGCGATCCGCACTCGCTCCGCGTGTGGTCCGCACCGCATCGCAGGCAAGCCCGGCGCTTCGTCTACAATCTCGCCTTTCCCCCATAGTTTGTCAGGAAGTCCGCAGGTGTCCCGAACTGCCCCCCAACGTCGCTCGCCGCGGCGCTCATCGAAGCATGCCAGGGCGCACGCCCCGGCGCCGGCGCCCGTCATTACCGGCAACGAACCGCTGATCGAAATCGTTTCGCTCGATATGGAAGCGCGCGGCGTGGGCCGCACCACGAGCGAAGACGGCACGCCGGGCAAGGTCGTGTTCGTCGAAGGCGCGCTGCCGGGTGAACTCGTCAGTTATTCGACGCATCGCAGCAAGCCGAAATTCGAGCAGGCCGAAGTCGTCCAGGTGTTCCGCGAAAGCGTGATCCGCACGACGCCGAAATGCACGTACTTCAACATCTGCGGCGGCTGCTCGATGCAGCATCTCGACATGCGCGCGCAGGTGGCGGTCAAGCAGCGCGTGCTCGAGGACAGCCTGCAGCATCTGGCGAAGCTGCGCCCCGAAACGGTGTTCCGGCCGATTCACGGGCCGTCCTGGGGTTATCGCTATCGCGCGCGGCTCGCGGTGCGCTACCTGCCGGAGCGCGGCGGCATGCGCATCGGCTTTCACGAGAAGAAGAGCAGCTATATCGCCGACATGAAGACCTGCGAGGTGCTGCCGCCGCATGTGTCGGCGATGCTGATGCCGCTGCGTTTCATGGTCCGCAAGCTGTCTATCTACGACCGCATGCCGCAGCTCGAGCTCGCGGTCGGCTCGTCGGTCACGGCGCTCGTCGTGCGCAACCTCGAACCGCTGACGGCCGGGGACGAGCAGGTGCTGCGCGAGTTCGCGCACGAGCACAAGGTGCAGTTCTGGATCCAGCCGGGCGGTCCCGACACGGTTACGCCGCTTTATCCTCTCGACGTACAGCTCGACTACACGCTGCCCGAATACGGCATCCGTATGCCATTCAAGCCAACTGATTTCACCCAGGTCAATCACGCGATCAACCGCGTGCTGGTGAGCCGCGCGCTGCGCCTGCTGGCGCCGGCACGCACCGACCGCGTGCTCGACCTGTTCTGCGGGATCGGCAACTTCACGCTGCCGCTCGCGCGAATCTCGCGGGAAGTGGTCGGCATCGAGGGTAGCGAAGTGCTGACCCAGCGCGCGCTCGCGAATGCGGAGCTGAATGGCGTCGCCGGGCATACGTCGTTCGCGTGCCGCAACCTGTTCGAAGTCACCGCCGACGACTTGCGCGCGCTCGGCCAGTTCGACAAGTTCCTCGTCGATCCGCCGCGCGAAGGCGCACTCGCGGTCGCGAAGGCGCTCGCGGAGATCGCGCAGAGCGGCAACGGGCCGCTGCCGACGCGCATCGTCTATGTGTCGTGCGCGCCGGCCACGCTCGCGCGCGATGCCGGGCTGCTCGTGCATGAGGCCGGCTATCGGCTGGTGGGCGCGGGCGTCGTCAATATGTTCCCGCATACGTCGCACGTGGAATCGATTGCGCTGTTCGAGCGCGATTGAGTCTCGCGGCGCGCATAAACGAAAACGCCACGACCGAGGTCGTGGCGTTTTCGTTTTCAGATGAAGGTCAGTGTGCCGTCGGCGCGTGAGGGCTCAGAACTGCCACCACGACTTCGCCGTGCCGGGCCGTGCGTGGCCGGTCACGTACGGGCTGTCGGGGAAGGTGCCGGCCAGCACGCGACGAGTGTCGTCGGCGAGTTGCTGGTTGTTCAGCTTCTCGTACGACAGGATCATGATGTGCAGCGCGTCTTCGATGGCCGGCGCGTTCTTGTACTCGCGCAATGCGAGCTGCGCACGGTTGATGGCGGCGACATAGGCGCCGCGGCGATAGTAGTAGTCCGCGGCGTGGACTTCGTGCGATGCGAGCGCATTCACGATGTAGCGCATGCGCTGCGCGGCGTCCGCCGCGTACTTGCTGTTCGGGAAACGGTCCACCACGACCTTGAACGCGTCATACGACTCGCGCAGCGACTTCGGATCGCGCTCGCTCATATCCTGGCCCGAGAAGCGGCCGAACAGACCGAGGTCGTCGTTGAAGTGGATCATGCCCTTCAGGTAATACGCGTAGGCGATGTCCGGATGATCCGGGTGCAGCTGGATGAAGCGGTCGATGGCCTGGTCGGCGGCGGCGTTTTCGTTGTCTTTCCAGTTGCAGTACGCGACGTTGATCTGCGCCTGCTGGGCGAAGTGGCCGAACGGGTCGCGGCCCTCGAGCAGCTCGAAATACTTCGCGCACTTGCCCCAGTCGCCACCGGTCAGGGCGTCGTTCGCCTCCGTATATAATTTGTTGTTGTTCCACGCTGCCGTTTCGTCGGTCTTCTCCGGCAGGCCGTGGCAAGCCGCAACAGCGACGACGGCCGCGGCGCACGCAATGTATCCGGCCACTTTCCGGGCCGCCTTCTTGATGGCCGCCAAATTGATCGCCGCTTCAGTGATGGTGTTCAAGGCTCGCATTTTCCAGTCTAGCTTTACGTCCAGGTGACCCAGATTCAATGACCCGCTCAAATACTCCAGGCGCCGCAGGCGCCGGGAATAGCAACGAAGATTATAGCGTAAGCGCCGACCCGGCCGACGCGTCGGGCGTCGATTCCCTCAACGACGATTTCTCCAGCGACGCGCTCGCCGCAAGCAGCCCGCAAGGCTCTGCGGCCGCGGCGGCACCCGTGCCCGTGCGCGCGGCCGACGAAGCGCCGCGCAGCGTCGTGGTACCCGACGAACTGGCCGGCGAGCGCCTCGACAAGGTGCTCGCCAAAGTGTTCCCGGAGTTCTCGCGCAGCCGTCTGCAAAGCTGGATCGAGGCGCAGCGGGTGCGCGTCGACGGCAAGGCGGCGAAGATCCGCCAGCCGGTGCCGCTTGGCGCGACGATCGAGCTCGTGCCCGATCTGCTGCCCGAGCAGCTCGCCTTCACGCCCGAGCCGGTGCCGCTCGACATCGTCTACGAGGACGACACGCTCGTCGTCATCAACAAGCCGGCCGGCATGGTCGTGCATCCGGCGGCTGGCAACTGGAGCGGCACCGTGCTGAACGGGCTGCTCTACCGCTATGGCGAGTCCGCGGCGGGTCTGCCGCGCGCGGGCATCGTGCATCGGCTCGACAAGGAGACCTCGGGGCTGATGGTGGTCGCGCGCACGCTCGAGGCGCAGACCGACCTCGTGCGCCAGTTGCAGGCGCGCACGGTCAAGCGCCGCTACCTCGCGCTCGTGTGGGGCAACCTGCCCGACGAAGGCACGATCGACGCGCCGATCGGCCGCGATCCGCGCGAGCGCACGCGCATGGCCGTGGTGACGGGCGCGGCCGGCAAGCCGGCGCGCACGCATTTCCGGCGCGTGGCCTCGGCGATCTGGCAGCGTCAGCCGGTCACGGCGATTCACTGCGATCTGGAGACGGGGCGCACGCATCAGATTCGCGTGCATTGCGCGCACATCGGTCATCCGTTGCTCGGCGATCCCGTGTACGGACGCGCGCGCGGCAAGCGCTCGGTCACGCCGCTGCCAGACGGCTTCGCGCGCCAGGCGCTGCACGCGTGGCGGCTCGGCCTGATTCATCCGAAGACCGGCCGCTCGATGCAATGGCGCGCCGAGGTGCCGGCCGACATCGAGGCGTTGTCGGCCGCGCTCGGTCTGGGTCGCGACGACGCGGGCGAGTTCGACGATGCGTATGGCGAGGATGAGGACTACGATGCATCGGTCGACGACGGCGCGTACGATGAAGACAGCGACCACGACGAGGACGATCACGCATGAGCACCAATCTCCCGGAGCTGGGTTTTGCCGATGTCGTGCAACCCGCATGGAACGTGTCGCCGCGCGTGCGCGCGCTCGTGACCACCCGCGACGGCGGCGTCAGCAACGCGCCGTTCGGCCGCTGGCGCGACGGCGCCGACCAGCCCGGCGGGCTGAAATCTGGGCATGAAGACCGGCGACGATCCCGCCGCGGTCGCGAGCAATCGCGCACGGCTCGTCGCGCTTGCCGGTGTTCGCGAGGCCGCGTGGCTCGAACAGATCCATGGCGCCGGCATCGTCCGCGCCGAGGATGCGATCGCGCACGCGCGCGACCATGGTGCGCCGGCGCGCGCCGACGCGAGCGTCACCGATGGCGTGGGCATCGCGTGCGTCGTCATGGTCGCCGATTGCATGCCGGTGCTGTTGTGCGACGAAGCGGGGCGCGCGGTCGGCGCCGCGCATGCCGGGTGGCGCGGACTCGCGGCGGGCATCGTCGAGCAGACCGCCGCGCGGGTCGCGGCGCTGGCGGGTGTGCGGGCGAGCGCGCTGCATGCGTACCTCGGGCCGTCGATCGGGCCCACCGCATTCGAAGTCGGCGCAGACGTGCGTGACGCCTTCATGACCGGTGCCGACGATGCACAACGCGACGCGACCGCGCAGGCGTTCGTCGCGCATCCCGCGAATGCCGGCAAATATCTCGCCGATCTGCCGGCGCTGGCGCGCCTGCGCCTGCAGCGGCTCGGCCTTACGCGCATCAGCGGCGGCGATCTGTGCACGGTCACGTTGCGCGAGCGTTTTTATTCGTATCGCCGTGATCGCGAGACCGGTCGCATGGCCGCGTTGATCTGGATCGACGAACAGGCGCAATCAATTGCCGATTAATTCGGGATGGCGCGCGGGCGCATCTTGTCATACTTTTAAAATCGAGCCGTGGTTTCATTTCGCGTGAATGCGCACCGGGTCGTTATTCGCGAATGCCACTGCCGACCCGTCGCTGACGGCCCGTTCCGCAGGCTTCACACGCATTTTTTGTTGCGCTGCCGGAAGGCATTTTTTGTTGCGCTGCCGGAAGGCCCGCCGATAGCGCGAATCGCCCGCCGGCTGTGTGGGCGACCGAACGAATAAATATGCTTAAGTGCAATGCGCCCTTGGAGTTTTTCGGATTTACCCGCGGCAGGGTCATTTGACTCGTTAAAGCGCGATTTGCCATACAGGGAAAACGATAATTAAAAAACTATCGCACTGCGGCAAAATCGGGAGCAAGCATTGACATGCCTTGTGATGGGGAGCAAGAATGTTCCTTCTAAGCTCCTCGTCGTTCATGGGACAGGGCGTGACGAAGTCGCGAGCAATCGCCACGTGCGCACGGACCTGCCTCTCAACCCGTCCGCAAGGACTTACCGGTCAAAAGCAGGTATGGCAGCATCTCATTCCTCAGCTTCCCCCAGCACCGACTCCTCGAAGGAGCAGACGCAGCAGGCCGGTACGAGCGGTGCATCGTCAGCCGCAGGCATGCAGCAATTTCTCGACGCCTGGATGAACGCCTGGCGTTCGTTCGGCGCGCAGCCCAATGGCACGGCATTTCAGATGCCCTCAATGCCGCAGATGCCGGACCTTGCACAGATAACGGCGGGCTTCCCGCAAATACCGGCATTTCCCGGCATGCCCGACTTCAGCAAGCTGGCCGCCGGTGCGTTGCCGTCGTTGCCGGGGCTGAGCATTCCCACCGCCGCGATTCCGCCCGAGCGTTTGCAGAAGCTGCAGACCGACTATTCGCGCGAGGCGATGGAGCTGATCCAGCAGGCCACCACGTCGGCGATCAAAGCGCCCGAGCTCAAGGACCGGCGCTTTAGCGCGGACGCCTGGAGCGCGGCGCCCGCCTACGCGTTCACCGCCGCGTGGTATCTGCTGAACGCGCGCTATCTGCAGCAGATGGTCGATGCGCTCGATACCCAGCCGAAAACCCGCGAGCGCATTCGCTTCGCGGTCCAGCAGTGGACCGCGGCGGCCTCGCCGAGCAACTTCTTCGCGCTGAATCCCGAAGCGCAGAAAACGCTGCTCGACAGTAAAGGCGAGAGCTTGCGCCAGGGCGTGATGAACCTTCTCACCGATATGCAGCGCGGCAAGATTTCCCAAACCGACGAATCGCGTTTCGCGGTCGGCGAGAACCTCGCGAACACCGAAGGCTCGGTCGTGTTCGAGAACGATCTGCTGCAACTGATCCAGTACAAGCCGCGCACGGCGACCGTGCGCGAGCGGCCGCTCCTGATCGTGCCGCCGTGCATCAACAAGTACTACATTCTCGACCTGCAACCCGAAAACTCGCTCGTCGCGCACGGGCTTGATTCGGGCCATCAGGTGTTCCTGATTTCGTGGCGCAACGCGGATCAGTCCATCGCGCACAAGACGTGGGACGACTACATCGGCGAGGGTGTGCTCACCTCGATCGACACCGTGCGCAAGATCAGCGGCCGCGAGCAGATCAATACGCTCGGCTTTTGCGTCGGCGGCACGATGCTCGCCACCGCGCTCGCGGTGGCTGCGGCGCGCGGCGAACATCCGGCCGCGTCGATGACGCTGCTCACCGCGATGCTCGACTTCTCCGACACGGGCGTGCTCGACGTGTTCGTCGACGAGGCGCACGTGCAGATGCGCGAGCAGAGCATCGGCGGCAAGAACGGCGCGCCGCCGGGACTGATGCGCGGCGTCGAGTTCGCGAACACGTTCTCGTTCCTGCGCCCGAACGACCTCGTGTGGAACTACGTCGTCGACAGTTACCTGAAGGGCCGCACGCCGGTACCGTTCGACCTGCTGTACTGGAACAGCGACTCGACCAGTCTGCCTGGGCCGATGTACGTCTGGTATCTGCGCAACACGTATCTCGAGAACAAGCTGCGCGAGCCCGGTGCGCTGACCACCTGCGGCGAGCCGATCGATCTGTCGAAGATCGACGTGCCGACCTTCATCTACGGTTCGCGCGAAGACCATATCGTGCCGTGGCAAACCGCGTATGCGTCGGCGCCGCTGCTGACCGGGCCGCTAAAGTTCGTGCTCGGCGCATCGGGCCATATCGCCGGCGTGATCAATCCGCCCGCGAAGAAAAAGCGCAGCTTCTGGAAGCTCGATACCGACGCGAACACGCTGCCCGAAAGCGCGGACGAATGGTTCGACGCGGCGACCGAAGTGCCCGGCAGCTGGTGGCCGGAATGGACCGACTGGCTCGATCAGTACGGCGGCAAGAAAGTGAAGCCGCGCGCCAATTTGGGCTCCGACGAATTCCCGGTCATCGAGCCGGCGCCGGGCCGCTACGTGCGGCAACGGGAGTAGGTTCACGCACAGGCTCGACGCGCGCGTACGACATTGCTGTCGACGTCGGCATAGTGCGCAGTCGGCCGGTGCATAGGTGTTTGGCAGGTGAATGAGCGTCTGGTTGATGAAGGCGTGAGAGCAACGCAAGTTGCAACGCAATTTTTAACGTAACGGGCTGTGGCGCAGTTGGCCGGGATGCCCGGAGGATATGGAAATGACTGATGTTGTGATCGTATCGGCCGCTCGTACTGCAGTGGGCAAGTTTGGTGGGTCGCTGGCGAAGATTGCCGCACCTGAACTCGGCGCGCTCGCGGTGCGCGCCGTGCTCGAACGGGCAGGCGTGAAGCCGGAACAGGTGAGCGAAGTTATTCTGGGCCAGGTGCTGACGGCGGGCTCCGGTCAGAACCCCGCGCGTCAGGCGCTGATCAAGGCGGGTTTGCCGTCGGCCGTGCCGGGCATGACGATCAACAAGGTCTGCGGCTCAGGTCTGAAGGCCGTGATGCTCGCGGCCAACGCGATCATCGCCGGTGACGCGGACATCGTCGTGGCAGGCGGCCAGGAAAACATGAGCGCCGCGCCGCACGTGCTGCCGGGTTCGCGCGACGGTTTCCGCATGGGCGACGCGAAGCTGATCGACTCGATGATCGTCGACGGCCTGTGGGACGTCTACAACCAGTACCACATGGGCGTGACGGCCGAGAACGTCGCGAAGGAGCACGGCATCACGCGCGAACAGCAGGACGCGTTCGCGGCGCTGTCGCAGAACAAGGCGGAAGCCGCGCAGAAGGCGGGGCGCTTCAACGACGAAATCGTGCCGGTCGAGATTCCGCAACGCAAGGGCGAGCCGCTGCGCTTCACCACCGACGAATTCGTGCGTCATGGCGTGACGGCCGAATCACTCGCGAGCCTGAAGCCGGCGTTCTCGAAGGAAGGCACGGTCACGGCGGCCAACGCATCGGGTCTGAACGACGGCGCAGCCGCGGTGCTCGTGATGTCGCTGAAAAAAGCGGAAGCGCTCGGCCTCACGCCGCTCGCGCGCATCAAGGCATACGCGAACGCGGGTGTCGATCCGAAGGTGATGGGTATGGGCCCGGTACCGGCTTCGCGCCGTTGCCTCGAGCGCGCGGGCTGGACGCCGGCCGATCTCGACCTGATGGAAATCAACGAAGCGTTTGCCGCGCAGGCGCTCGCCGTGCACAAGCAGATGGGCTGGGACACGTCGAAGATCAACGTGAACGGCGGCGCGATCGCGATCGGCCACCCGATCGGCGCGTCCGGTTGCCGGATTCTCGTCACGCTGCTGCACGAAATGCAGAAGCGCGATGCGAAGAAGGGTCTGGCGTCGCTGTGTATCGGCGGCGGCATGGGTGTCGCGCTCGCGGTCGAGCGCGTTTAAAGTACGCTGGGTACGCCGCGCGCATTCGCGACCGGTCGCGCGCGGTCTTCGCCGGCACAGGCATCTGGCCGCGCGGCACGCCAACTGGCGGCGCGGCGCGGCGCGTTGCAACAGGTGACTCGTGTCGGGAGTGCGCGTTGCCAGACGGTCGCCCGGCGGCAACGCGAACCAGCATCAGGCGAGGCACGAGGCCGCCGGCAGGCGCCTCGACAACGATAACGGAGTGTGGTTTATGACACAGCGAATTGCGTACGTAACGGGCGGCATGGGCGGCATCGGCACCAGCATCTGCCAGCGTCTGCACAAGGAAGGCTTCAGGGTGATCGCCGGCTGCGGCCCGAATTCGCCGCGCCGTGCGAAGTGGCTCGACGAGCAGAAGGTACTCGGCTACGACTTCGTCGCCTCCGAGGGTAACGTCGGTGACTGGCAATCGACCAAGGACGCATTCGACAAGGTCAAGGCCGAAGTCGGCGAGATCGACGTGCTGGTCAACAATGCCGGCATCACGCGCGACGTCGTGTTCCGCAAGATGACGCACGAAGACTGGACGGCGGTGATCGACACCAATCTGACCAGCCTGTTCAACGTCACCAAGCAGGTGATCGACGGCATGGTCGAGCGTGGCTTTGGCCGGGTGATCAACATTTCGTCGGTGAACGGCCAGAAGGGCCAGTTCGGCCAGACCAATTATTCGACCGCGAAGGCCGGCATTCACGGCTTTACGATGTCGCTCGCGCAGGAAGTGGCGACCAAGGGCGTGACGGTCAACACCGTGTCGCCGGGCTACATCGGCACCGACATGGTCAAGGCGATCCGCCCGGACGTGCTGGAAAAAATCGTCGCGACGATTCCGGTGCGCCGCCTCGGTCAGCCGGACGAAATCGGCTCGATCGTCGCGTGGCTTGCGTCGGAAGAATCGGGCTTCGCCACGGGTGCCGATTTTTCGCTGAACGGCGGCTTGCATATGGGCTGAGCCATCGGCGCGCAGGACCGGAAGGCGGCGCGCTTCGGCTCGGATGGTTTCGCCGGCGTCCCGGCTGCGCAATGGATCCCGTTGCACAGCCCGGACGCCGTTTCCGCGTTTGCTTAACTCGAGCTTAAAGGCGTTACATGACTACTACTACAAAGAAAACGGCCGAACGACTGATCAAGAAATATCCGAATCGTCGGCTCTACGACACCGAGACGAGTACCTACATCACGCTGACTGATGTGAAGCAACTCGTGCTCGATCAGGAAGATTTCAAGGTGATCGATGCCAAAAGCAACGAGGACCTGACGCGCTCGATCCTGCTGCAGATCATTCTCGAAGAAGAGAGCGGCGGCCTGCCGATGTTCTCGTCGTCGATGCTGTCGCAGATCATCCGGTTCTACGGTCATGCGATGCAAGGCATGATGGGCACGTATCTGGAAAAGAACATCCAGGCCTTCATCGACATTCAGGCGAAGCTTGCCGACCAGTCGAAGAATCTCTATGAAGGCAAGGCGATGAACCCCGAAGTCTGGTCGCAGTTCATGAACATGCAGGCGCCGATGATGCAGGGCATGATGACCAGCTACATCGAGCAATCGAAGAACATGTTCGTGCAGATGCAGGAGCAGATGCAGAATCAGGCGAAGACCATGTTCGCCACGTTCCCGTTTACGCCGGGCGGCGCGGTCAATGCGAGCAATGCGAGCAATGCGAGCAATGCGCCGGCCACGCCGCAGGCCAATCCGGAGACGGAGAAGAAGTGAAGGAGTGAATGGCGGCGAGCTCGCGGGAGTGCAGCCGCCGACGCGCTACAATGGCGGCCCGCGCGGGGGGACGCTTTTCCGTCGGAACCGGATTCCGGCCGCGGCTCGATATCCGTTGCGTCCACTGCCGGCACACCGCTGCTTGCGCCGTTACCGTTTCTTCCGCTGGACCCGTCCTATGTTTCAGACCGTCTCCCTGATCGCGTCAGCGTCTTCCGTTGCGAAGGCCGCGCGGATCATTCTGCTCTGACCCGCCGTTCACCCACACCGCTCATGAGCCGGCTGTTTCTCGCCCCGATGGAAGGGCTCGCTGACTATGTGCTGCGCGACGTGCTGACGAGCGCGGGCGCTTTCGACGGCTGCGTATCCGAGTTCATCCGCATCACAGGCTCGCTGCTGCCAACCCGCGTCTACGAGCGCGAGGCGCCCGAAATCCTGCACGCGAGCGTGACCGCCAGCGGCACGCCGATGGTGATCCAGCTGCTCGGCAGCGATCCCGAGTGGATGGCACGCAATGCCGCGTACGCGGCCATGCTGTCGCCCTACGGTATCGACCTGAACTTCGGCTGTCCCGCCAAAGTCGTCAATCAGCACGGCGGCGGCGCGATGCTGCTCGCGAACCCGAAGTTGCTGAACCAGATCGTCTCGGCCGTGCGCGCCGCGGTGCCTGCCGATATCGCGGTGACGGCAAAAATGCGCCTCGGCGTGTCCGACACGTCGCAGGCGATCGAATGCGCGCAGGCGCTCGCGGACGGCGGCGCGGCCTCGCTCGTCGTGCATGCGCGCACGCGCGACGACCGCTATCGGCCGCCTGCGCACTGGGAGTGGATCGCGCGCATCGACGACGCCGTCGACGTGCCCGTCATCGCGAACGGCGAAGTCTGGACGGTGGCGGACTGGCAGCGTTGCCGCTCGGTCAGCGGCTGCGCGGACGTGATGATCGGGCGCGGCGCCGTGTCGGATCCGTTCCTCGCGCAGCGAATCCGCGGGCTCGTCGACCCGTGTCCATCTGCCGACGAATGGCAACAGGTGCTGGGTTCGATCGTCGGCTACATGAACAAGCTGCGGGCGCATGGCACGCTGACCCATGAGCACGGCCGCGTCAAGAAGTGGCTCAGCTACCTGCAGCGGACCTGGCCGCAAGCCGCCGAACTGCATGCGGCGATCCGGCGAGTGCAGGACTCTGACGAAATTCTTACGGTAATCGGCCAGGCGCTGGCGGCCGGAGACGCGTCGGCGCCCACGCGTCAGCACCTTTCCAGCGACGAAAATAGCGAGCTGAATCAACCCGGTCCTGCCGAACCCATCCCGGTTTGAAGACTAGAATTCAAAGACTTACGAGCGGTGGCGGTGGCGAACCGCTACAATTCAGGGTTTAACGTCTTCAAGCGGTTCCCCATGTCTTCCACCCCCTCGAACGCTCCGGCCGTGCCGGGCGCCACGCCGAAAGTCGGCTTCGTCTCTCTCGGCTGCCCCAAGGCCCTCGTCGATTCCGAGCAGATCATCACCCAGTTGCGCGCCGAAGGCTACGAAATCTCCGGCACCTATGACGGCGCGGACCTCGTGGTCGTCAACACCTGCGGCTTCATCGACGAAGCCGTGCAGGAAAGCCTCGACGCGATCGGCGAAGCGCTCAACGAAAACGGCAAGGTGATCGTCACCGGCTGCCTCGGCGCGAAGAAGAGCGCGAGCGGTTCAGGGCTGATCGAGGAAGTGCATCCGAAGGTACTCGCCGTAACCGGCCCACACGCGCTCGGCGAGGTGATGCAGGCGGTGCACAGCCATCTGCCGAAGCCGCACGATCCGTTCGTCGATCTGGTGCCCGCCGCGGGCGTCAAGCTCACGCCGCGCCACTACGCGTACCTGAAGATTTCCGAAGGCTGCAATCACCGCTGCACGTTCTGCATCATCCCGTCGATGCGCGGCGATCTGGTGTCGCGCCCGGTCGCGGAAGTGATGCTCGAAGCGGAGAACCTGTTCAAGTCCGGCGTGAAGGAACTGCTCGTGATCTCGCAGGACACGAGCGCATATGGCGTCGACGTCAAATACCGCACCGGTTTCTGGAACGGCAAGCCGATCAAGACGCGCATGACGGATCTGGTCGCCGCGCTCGGCGAACTCGCCGCGCAATATGGTGCGTGGGTGCGCCTGCATTACGTGTATCCGTATCCGAGCGTCGACGAAGTGATTCCGATGATGGCCGAGGGTCCGTACAAGGGCCACGTGCTGCCGTATCTCGACGTGCCGTTCCAGCACGCACATCCGGAAGTGCTGAAGCGCATGAAGCGCCCGGCCAACGCCGAGAAGGTGATGGAGCGCGTCAAGGCCTGGCGCGAGACCTGCCCCGATCTGACGATCCGCAGCACGTTCATCGCCGGCTTTCCGGGCGAGACCGAAGAGCAGTTCGAGACACTGCTCGATTTCATCCGCGAGGCGGAGCTCGATCGCGTCGGCTGTTTCGCGTATTCGCCGGTCGAAGGCGCGAGCGCGAATGAACTCGACGGCGCGCTGCCCGATGAAGTGCGTGAGGAACGTCGCGCGCACTTCATGGAAGTGGCCGAGCAGGTGTCGGCCAAGCGCATCGCGAGGAAGGTCGGCAAGACACTGAAGGTGCTCGTCGACGAAATCAACGCGGACGGCGGCATCGGCCGCACCGCGGCGGATGCGCCGGAGATCGACGGCGTCGTCTATATCGCGCCGTCCGCCAAGGCGTCGAAGCGCTACAAGGTCGGCGATTTCGTATCGGTGAAGATCACCGGCGCGGACGGCCACGATTTGTGGGGCGAGGTCTAAGCGATGACGCACAGCGCGGCCGCACAGCCTGAAGCTCACACACCGGACATCCTCGCGCTCGGCGAGGCGATGATCGAATTCAACCAGTCGGCGAAGGATCAACCGAACTACTTGCAAGGCTTCGGCGGCGACACGTCGAACTTCTGCATTGCGGCCGCGCGCCAGGGTGCGAGGACCGGTTTCGTGTCGGCGGTCGGCGCCGATCATTTCGGACGCCTGCTGGTCGATCTGTGGGAGCGCGAGCAGGTCGACACGTCGTTCGTGCGCATCGATGCGCAAGCGTCGACCGGCGTCTATTTCGTGTCTCACGGCCCCAACGGCCACGCGTTCGACTATCTGCGCGCGGGCTCGGCGGCGAGCCGCTATGCACCCGCCGATCTGCCGCGCGACGCGCTCGCGGCGGCGAAGGTCGTCCATCTGTCCGGCATCAGTCTCGCGATCAGCGTCAGCGCCTGCGACGCCGCGCTCGAAGCGATCGCGCATGCGCGCGCGAATGGCGCGCGCGTGAGCTTCGACACCAATCTGCGTCTTAAGTTGTGGCCGCTGGCGCGGGCGCGCGCGGTGATGCTCGAGGCGATCCGCCAGACTGACATCTGCCTGCCGAGCTGGGACGATGTGACCGAACTGACGGGGCTGACCGGCCGTGACGAGATCGTCGATTTTCTGCTGTCGCATGGTCCGGGCGTGGTCGCGCTGAAGCTCGGCAAGGACGGCTCGTATATCGCGACGCCGAACGAGCGGCGCGTCGTGCCGGGCCATGTCGTCGACGCGGTCGATGCGACCGGCGCCGGCGACTGCTTCGGCGGCGCCTTTATCGCGCGCATCGTCGCGGGCGACGATCCATTTGCCGCCGCGCGTTACGCGAACGTTGCCGCCGCGCTGTCCACGCAAGGTTATGGCGCGGTCGCGCCGATTCCGTCGCGCGAGACAGTCGAGCGGCGGCTGGCGAACTAGGTTTTACGTAAGCCGCGCGCGGCGCAGCATGGCCCGCGCTGGTGCAATCATCCAGGCAGACTGGAGAGACAACAGGAGGGACAAGCGATGCAACGGGACGTAGTGGTGGTAAGTGGTGTGCGCACGGCAATCGGCACGTTCGGCGGCAGCCTGAAGGATTTCGCGCCGACCGATCTCGGCGCGCGCGTGGTGCGCGAAGTGCTCGAGCGCGCGAGCGTGTCGGGCGACGAAGTCGAACACGTCGTGTTCGGCAACGTCGTGCACACCGAGCCGAAAGACATGTATCTCGCGCGCGTCGCGGCAATCAACGGCGGGGTCGCGCAGCATACGCCCGCGCTGACCGTGAACCGGCTGTGCGGCTCGGGCTTGCAGGCCATCGTGTCGGCCGCGCAAAGCGTGCTGCTCGGCGATGCCGATATCGCGATCGGCGGCGGCGCTGAAAACATGAGCCGCGCGCCTTACTCGATGCCGGCCGCGCGCTTCGGACAGCGCATGGGCGACGCGCGTCTCGTCGACATGATGGTCGGCGCGCTCAACGATCCTTTCCAGTCGATCCACATGGGCGTGACCGCCGAGAACGTCGCGCGCAAGTACGAGATCTCGCGCGACGCGCAGGACGCGCTCGCGCTCGAGTCGCATCGTCGCGCGGCCCACGCGATCACGAGCGGCTACTTCAAGGAACAGATTCTGCCGATCACGATTGCGTCGAAGAAGGGCGACGTCGTGTTCGACACCGACGAGCACGTGCGGCTGAACGCAACCGCGGAAGACTTCTCGAAGCTGAAGCCGGTGTTCGTGAAGGACAACGGCACGGTGACGGCGGGCAACGCGTCGGGCATCAACGACGCGGCCGCGGCCGTCGTGCTGATGGAGCGTAGCGTCGCCGAGCGGCGCGGCGTGAAGCCGTTGGCGCGACTCGTGTCGTACGCGCATGCGGGCGTCGATCCCGCGTACATGGGCATCGGCCCGGTGCCGGCGAGTCGCAAGGCGCTCGAGCGGGCGGGTCTCACGGTCGCCGATCTCGACGTGATCGAGGCCAACGAGGCCTTCGCCGCGCAGGCCTGCGCGGTCAGCAAGGAGCTCGGCTTCGATCCGGCCAAGGTCAATCCGAACGGATCGGGCATTTCGCTCGGCCATCCGATCGGCGCGACCGGCGCGCTGATCACCGTGAAGGCGCTGTACGAGCTGCAGCGCATCGGCGGGCGCTATGCACTCGTCACGATGTGCATCGGCGGCGGGCAGGGGATCGCGGCGGTTTTCGAGCGTCTGTGACCGCGCACGGCAGGCCGGCGCGATATAGGTGGCAAGCAGGAACCAGCAACAAGGATCGACGGGATGCAGGAAGCGAAAGTGACGAAGGGTTCGGCAGCGCACGCCTTGCGCCGGCGCGCCGGCGTGGTGGTGAGCGCCGCCGCGCTGTTGTGTACGGGCACGGTGCTGTGGATGCCGTCGCAGGCGTGGGCGGAAAGCGATGCGGTCAAGGCACTGGCCGCGCCGCCGCCGATCCAGTTGCCGCTGAAACCGAGCCCCGAGTTCGCGAAGTTTGCGCGCTACGTGGGCACGCTCGGCGCGCGGCCGATCGTGCTGCGGCTCGGGCCCAAGACCGACGATCCATCTGGCGTGCACGGCGAGTATCAGTACACCGATAGCGGCGAGGTGATTCTGATCGCCGGCGATCGCGACGGCGATACGCTCGAAGTCGAGGAATCGAACGACGGCACGCATATCACCGGCAACTGGGTCGGCAAGTTCGCGGCGGACGGCTCGCTCGAAGGCGACCGCATGAACGTCGACGATTCGAACCCTCAGGAATTCAACCTGAAGCCGCTGGCGGCAGGGCAGGCGGTGCCGTTGGCCGGTTCGGCCGGCGGTGCGGCGACGAGGCCTGCAGCCCCCTCACCGCAACCGGCCGGGGCCAACGGCGCGGCGGCTCCCGCGCCGGCACCCGCTGCCGGCGGGCACCCAGTGGGCGGCGTCAGCAACCTGCAAACGGGCTACTGATGCGCACGCGCGCCGGGCATCCGGAATCGCGCAGCGCGGCCGTTGCTTCAGGCTCGCTTGACTATGTTTTTCACCGAGCTTCACATGACTGAATCCACATTCAAACATGGCCTGCAGACCCGCATCGTGCGTGCCGAGGACCAGATCACGCCGGGCTTCGAATCGTTCTCGACGCCCGTCACGCGCGCGTCGACGGTGGTGTTTCCCGACCTCGCCGCGATGCGCGCGCTCGACTGGAAAAACGACGCGCAATGGCGCTACGGCCTGCATGCGACGCCGACGCAGATCGCGCTCGCTCAGCGCCTCGCCGCGATCGAGGGCGGCAATCATGCGCTGCTGCAGCCGTCGGGGCTGTCGTCGATCTCGAACGTCTACTTCGGCCTCGTGAAGGCCGGCGACGACGTGCTGATTCCCGATAACGTGTACTCGCCGAACCGCGACCACGGCGACTGGCTCGCGCGCGATTTCGGTATCACGGCGCGCTACTACGATCCGCTGATCGGCGCGGGCATCGCCAGTCTGATCCAGCCGAACACGCGCCTGATCTGGATCGAGGCGCCCGGCTCGGTGACGATGGAAGTGCCCGACGTACCGGCCATCACGGCGGCGGCGCGCGCGCGCAAGGTCGTCACCGCGATCGACAACACGTGGTCCGCGGGCCTCGCGTTCCGGCCGTTCGACCACGGCGTCGACATCTCGGTGCAGGCGCTGACCAAATACCAGTCGGGCGGAGGCGACGTGCTGATGGGCGCGACGATCACGGTCGACCACGACGTGCATGTGAAGCTGAAGGCGGCGCGCATGCGCATGGGCATCGGCGTGTCCT
Organism: Paraburkholderia sp. 35.1; assembly: GCF_050436525.1. Taxonomy (NCBI): domain Bacteria; kingdom Pseudomonadati; phylum Pseudomonadota; class Betaproteobacteria; order Burkholderiales; family Burkholderiaceae; genus Paraburkholderia; species Paraburkholderia sp. 35.1. The sequence goes on from NZ_JBNDMJ010000003.1 coordinate 3,694,559, forward strand.
CGGACGACTGCTCGCTGATCCTGCGCAGCCTGCCGAGTATGCAGTTGCGTTTCGCGCAGCACGATCGCGTGGCGCTGTCGCTCGCGACGTGGTTGAAGAGCCGGCCGGAAGTCGTCGCGGTGTTGCATCCGGCGCTCGGTGACTGTCCGGGGCACGAAGTGTACAAGCGCGATTTCAGCGGCGCGGGCGGACTGTTCTCGGTGGTGTTCGACGAACGGTACAGCGCGGCGCGGATCGACACGTTTTGCGAGTCGCTCGAACTGTTTTCGCTCGGCTGGAGCTGGGGCGGCGCGCATAGCCTCGCGATGCCGTACGACATCGCGTCGATGCGCACTGCGGCGCAGTGGCCGCGTCGCGGCACGCTGGTGCGCTTCTATATCGGTCTGGAAGACGAGGCGGACCTGCGTGCGGATATCGAGCAGAGCCTGGCCAAGCTGGCTTAACACGCGTTAGCCCTGTTCGACACGTTGTTCGAGAAGCCCGCCGGGATGTGTTCCCGGCGGGCTTTTTTGTTGCCCTGAGTATCAGGCAGACCCGACCGTTCGGCCGAATGTTCGATGCCGCGGCGCGACGCTACGATCGTGTGCTTGACGGAACGTTGCGGCGCTCGGGGGAGGGGCTTGGATGAATCTTTTCTTCTGGCTGTTGCTGAACCTTGCGGTGCTGATTGCCGGGCCGATCTTTACGCTCGCGCTCGTCGCGCCCGCGTATGGCTGGCGCGTTGCCAGGACGATGATTGCGGCGTCGGTCAAGGACGGGCAACTGTTCTGGTGTGCGATCGGACTTTGCGCCGCCGCGATTTATGAGGCGGTGATGGCCTTGGAGCAGGGCAGCGTGGAGACGTCGATGCTTGCGTTGGGGATCGTTGGGTTCTGCGGGTTGGCGTTCGCCTGTTCCATAGCCGTGATGGCGTGCTTACTCAAGGTGCGGCGGGACGGCTTCGCCATCGTTATCGATCACCGGCAGACCGAGTCCGTGGTTGGCGCGCTATCACGTGGGGCGATAGGCACGTCAATTTTCATGACCTGCCTGGCGGCGCTTCTATCCGCGGCCCTGCACATTTACCTCAATTAGTTTTATTGGATAGTGCAGCTCTTATACTTGTTCTGTCTTGTGGAGGAGCTTATGAAACAATTTATCCTGTCATTGGAAATAGGCAAAAATCACGATCGCATCATGAAGGGCGTATTGATCTTCAGCATCCTGATTTCCATCGGCATGTTCGCGCTGTTCTTGCCGGCCATTTTCAACAGGTAACGCAACGGTTCGCGCGGCTCGCTAGCGCGTCGGTCGTTGTGCCGACGCGAGCGATAACGGATCCCTCGAGCGCCAGCCTCAAACCAACCGCAACAAACCGTCCAGTCCAACGAAATTGAACGACACGCTGGCTGCTTCCCGCACCACCGGCTTCGCCCGGAATGCAACGGAGAGTCCCGCTTCGGCCATCATTTTCAGGTCGTTCGAGCCGTCGCCCATCGCAATTGCGCGCGACGGTTCGATGCCGAGCGTCGCGCAGGTTTCGCGCAGCGTGCGCGCTTTCACCTCGGCATTGACGATTTCGCCCATCACATTGCCGGTCAGCTTGCCGTCGATGATTTCAAGCGTGTTCGCGCGCGTGAAATCGAGCCCAAGGCGCGTCTTCAGCTTCGCGGTGAAGAACGTGAAGCCGCCCGACACGAGCAGCGTTTTCAGGCCCGCCTGTTTCGCGCCGGCCAGCATGCGTTCGGCGCCCGGCGACAACCGCAGCCGCTCCTCGTACACGCGCTCGAGCGCGCTGGCGTCGAGCCCTTTCAGCAGCGCGACCCGACGAATCAGGCTCTCGTTGAAGTCCTTGATCTCGCCGCGCATCGCAGCCTCGGTGATTGCCGCGACTTCGGCTTTGATCCCGCAGAAATCGGCGATTTCGTCGATGCACTCGATCGTGATCAGCGTCGAATCCATGTCCATCGCGACGAGGCCGAAGTCGCTCAACTGGCGGCCGGTTTCGACAAACGCGTAGTCGAGTCGATGCGCATAGCAATACGCTTCGACGTCGGCGCGTTGCGCGCGGTTCGCGTCGGCGATGCGAATCGCGTGCTCGTCGATGACGGCGGCGTGCGAGCCGCGTGCGAGCGCGACGAGCGTTTTGTGGTGGTCGGCGCAAAGGGGGGCGACGCTTTGAATGACGAGGTTCATGGACGACCGGTGACGCGGGAAGAAAGAGGCGCGTGGCGCGCGGAAAATCCCGCTATTGTATCGGTTCTGTGCGTTGGCCCGTCGCCGGCGGCTGGTCGTCGCGTTGGCTGAACCCGGCGTCCGGCGCATCGCCGTAACGCAGCAGGCCGAACGAATAGGGTCACAGGAACCCACCAACCCACACTGGCGCAACAAGACGCCCCAAGGAGACAACGCATGACCCCGGCAACCGCCAGCGAGGCATCCTCCCTTGCCCGCGACTTCGATCTGCGTCATCTGAGCCCGGCGTTCTACGCCGACCCCTATCCGGTCTATCACGCACTGCGCAGCTATGAGCCAATCCGGCGCATGCCCGACGGCTCGCTGTTCCTGACGCGCTTTCGCGACGTGCAGGCGGTCTACCGCGACCCCAAGACCTTCAGCTCCGACAAGACCGTCGAGTTCCGCCCGAAATACGGCGACTCTCTGCTCTACGCGCATCACACCACGAGTCTCGTGTTCAACGATCCACCGCGCCATACGCGGGTGCGCAAGCTGATCGCCGGCGCGCTGACCGCGCGCGCGATCGCGGCGATGGAGCCCGCCCTGATCCGGCTCGTCGACGGCCTGCTCGATGCGGCCGCGCAGCGCGGGCGTATCGATCTGATCGGCGAATTCGCGTCGGCGATTCCGGTCGAGGTCATCGGCAATCTGCTCGAGGTGCCGCACGATGAACGCGCGCCGTTGCGCGACTGGTCGCTCGCGATACTGGGCGCGCTCGAGCCGTCGCTGACCGACGCGCAGTTCGAGCGCGGCAATCGCGCGGTCAGCGAATTCGTCGACTATCTGCGCGGCCTCGTCGCACGACGCCGCCGCGAGCCGGGCGATCCGCAGCACGACGTGCTGACGCGGCTGATCCAGGGGGAGGGGCCGCACGAGCAGCTATCTGAAGCCGAACTGCTGCAGAACTGCATTTTCATCCTGAACGCCGGGCACGAAACGACCACCAACCTGATCGGCAACGGGCTCGTCACGCTGAGCGGGTGGCCTGACGAGCGTGCCGCGCTGCTGCGCGAGCCGGAGTTGATCGGCACCGCGGTCGAGGAGTGCCTGCGCTTCGAGAGTTCGAACCAGCTCGGCAATCGCATGGCCACCGTCGATACCGAGATCGGCGGCGTCGCGCTCGCGCGCGGCACGCCGGTCACGCTGTGCATCGGCGCGGCCAATCGCGATCCCGAGCAGTTTGCCGAGCCGGACCGCTTCGATATCCGCCGCGACCCGAACCGGCATCTCGCGTTCGGGTTCGGGATTCATCAGTGCGCGGGTCTGTCGCTGGCGCGGCTGGAGGCGCGGATTGCGATCGGGCGCTTCGTGCAGCGCTTCCCGGCGTATCGCGTCGATGGTGAGCCGACGCGGGGCGCTCGCGTGCGGTTTCGCGGGTTTGCGTCGGTACCGGTCCTGCTCGAGCCTTGATGCGGGCGCCGCATAGACCGCGCGCACCAGGAAAACCGTAGGTTTTGCCGCCTCGTCGCAAGACTTACAACCCCATGACGGCACACCGCCGAGCCGACCCGCTCCTGCTTTACGCGTGGCGGCAGTGTCGAGCGCGCCGAAACGCGGGCACGCTTGCTGCTTCGCCTGATATCTCAGGGCCATGGGACAGGGGAGCGCGCGATGGCACACATGATCTGGAAGGGCGCAATCAGTTTCGGGCTCGTCCACGTACCGGTGCAGCTTTATCCGGCGACGCAGTCGGAGAAGGTCGGCTTCAATCTGCTCGACAAGCGCACGATCGATCCGATCGGCTACAAGCAGTTCAACAAGCGGACCGGCAAGGACGTGACCCGCGACAACATCGTGCGCGGCTTCGAGTACGAGAAGGATCACTACGTCGTGCTGTCGGACGACGAAATCCGCTCGGCGAACCCCGAGTCGACGCAGACGGTCGACATCCTCGCGTTCGTCGACACCCCCGACATCTCGTTTCTCTATCTCGATACGCCGTATTTCCTGACGCCCGACCGCAAGGGTGAAAAAGTCTATGCGCTATTGCGCGAGGCGATGACGGCGTCGGGCAAGATCGGCGTCGCCAGTGTCGTGCTGCACAACAAGCAGCATCTGGCGGCGCTGATTCCGCTCGGTCCGATGCTCGCGCTGAACACGCTGCGCTGGGCCGACGAGGTGCGCAATTTCGACGAATTCAACGTGCCGCCCGAAGGCATGAAGGCCGCCGGCGTGACGGCGAAAGAACTCGACATGGCGAAAAAGCTGATCGACGACATGAGCGAGACGTGGGACCCGATGCAGTATCACGATACGTTTCGCGACGACATCATGGCGCTCGTCGAGCGCAAGATCCAGGCGGGCAAGACCGAGGAGGTCGTCGAGGTCGAAACGCCGCACGAGTCGCGCAAGTCCGCCGACATTCTCGACCTGTCCGATCTGCTGCGCCGCAGTCTTGGCCGCGGCAAGGGCAAGCAGGCCGCCACGGGCCGCAAGCGCGCCGCCGACGAGGACGAGGATCAGAGCGATAGCGAGGCCGAGTCCGATGAAGAGGCGGCCGCGCCCGCGCGCAAAAAGCCGCGCGCGGCAAGCACGGCGCGCAGTCGCAGCGGTAGCAGCGGTAGCGGCGGCAGCGGCGGCAGCGGCGGCAGCGGGCGCGCGACGTCGAAAACCACCGCAACGTCCCGCAAACGGCGCGCGGCGGCCTGAGCGCGCGGCCGAGCCGTCTATGGCACCAAACGCACCGGAGTCATCGCCATGAACGACCGGCTCGAGCACTATCATCGCAAGCGCCGCTTCGAGGACACGCCGGAGCCGGCCGGCGCGACGACCCGCGAGCGCGCCGCGAGCAAGACCGGCAAGCGCGCGACGCGTGCCGCGCCCGATATGCTCTCCTACGTGATCCAGGAGCACGACGCGCGGCGTCTGCACTACGACTTCCGGCTCGAACTGAACGGCGCGCTGCTGTCGTGGGCGGTTCCGAAGGGGCCGAGCCTCGACCCGTCGGTCAAGCGGCTCGCGGTGCACGTCGAGGACCATCCGGTCGAATACGGTACCTTCGAGGGCGAGATTCCGCCCGGCAACTATGGCGCGGGAACCGTGATCGTGTGGGATCGCGGCACATGGGAGCCGGCGGGCGGCGCGGCCGAAGCCGCGCGGTCGTACGCGGCCGGCAAGCTCAAGTTTCATTTGCACGGCGAGAAGCTGCATGGCGGCTGGACGCTCGTACGGAGCCACATGCGCGGCAGCGGCGACAAGGAGCAATGGCTGCTGATCAAGGAGCGCGACGAGGAAGCGCGCGACGAAAGCGACTACGACGTGCTGAAGAAGCTGCCGGGCAGCGTGCTGGCCGACGGGGCTTCGAAAGGCAGGAAAACGAAGCTATCGAAAGCGCAGACGAAAACCTCGCGCGACGGCAAGGCCACGAGCGCGGGCAAGCCGGCGAAATCCGCATCCGCGCGCCGCGCAGCCGATCCCAAACGCCCCGACATCGTCGCGACGCGCAGCGCGCAGTCGCTACGCGAACTCGCCGCATCGCCATCGATCGAAGGCGCGGTCGCAGCGGCCTTGCCCGCGAGCCTGAAGCCGGAGCTGGCGACGCTCGTCGACAGCGCGCCGCCAGGCGATGACTGGCTCTACGAAATCAAGTTCGACGGCTACCGCGTGCTCGCGCGCATCGACCACGCGTCGAAAGTGAAGGGCGGTGCCGTCAGCGTTTTCACGCGCAACGGCAACGATTGGACCGCAAAGTTCAGCAAGCAGATCGAGGCTTTCGCGGCACTCGATGTGCAAAGCGCGTGGCTCGACGGCGAAGCGGTCGTGCTCGATGAACGCGACGTGCCCAACTTCCAGTTGCTGCAAAACGCGTTCGATGCGCATCGCCCGCAGGACATCGTGATCTATCTGTTCGATCTGCCGTTTCTGAACGGCTACGACCTGCGCGACGTGCCGCTCGAACAGCGCCGCGCGATTTTGCGGGCGCTGCTCGAGGGCGTCGACGATCGCGTGCTGCGCTTTTCGAACGACTTCGCGTTCAGCGCCGACGAGTTGCTCAGGAGCGCGTGCGATATGGCGCTCGAAGGCATCATCGGCAAGCGGCGTGACAGCAGCTATGTGTCGGGCCGCTCGCCGTCGTGGATCAAGCTGAAGTGCCGGCGCCGCCAGGAGTTCGTGATCGGCGGCTATTCGGAGCCGGGCGGCAGCCGCTCGGCGTTCGGCGCGCTGCTGCTCGGCGTCTACGACGCCGATGGCCGGCTGCAGTACGCAGGCCGCGTCGGCACCGGCTTCGACGCCGCGCTGCTGCGCTCGGTCAAACAGGCGCTCGACGCGCACGCGAGCAAGCGCATGCCGTTCGCGAGCACGCCGCGCGAGCGCAGCCGCACGCCCGTGCATTGGGTCGAGCCGGTGCTCGTTGCCGAATGCAACTTCGCCGAATGGACGGGCGACGGCATCGTGCGCCAGGCGTCGTTCGTCAGCCTGCGCGACGACAAGCCGGCTCGCCAGATCGTCAGGGAAACCGCCCGACAAGGAGTCGACGTGCAACAGCAAACCGAAACCGCCACCGCCGATACGCCGCAAACAGGCGCGCCGAAAAAACGCGCAACCAGCAAGACCGCCAGTGCCGCCAGACCCGCCGCCAAGGAAAGCGCACCCGCCCGAACCACGGCAACGCGCTCGCGTGCACAGAGCGAAATCGCCGGCGTGCGCATCTCGCATCCCGATCGCGTGATCGACAAAGAGAGCGGCGCAAGCAAACTCGAACTGGTGCAGTACTACGAATCAATCGCCGAATGGATGCTGCCGTATCTGCGCGAGCGGCCCGTCGCGCTGGTGCGCGCGCCCGAGGATATCGGCGGTGAGCTGTTCTTCCAGAAGCACAGCCAGAAGCTGTCGATTCCGCACGTCACGCAGCACGAGGGACTCGATCCGGGCCATCCTCCGCTGATCACGATCGACACGCTCGCCGCGCTGGTCGGCGCCGCGCAGATGGGCACCGTCGAGTTTCATACGTGGAATGCGGTCGCGTCGAATATCGAAAAGCCCGATCGCATGGTGTTCGATCTCGACCCGGACCCGTCGCTCGGCTGGGAACGCATGGTCGAGGCCGCGCAACTGACCCGCTCGCTGCTCGGCGAACTGGGCCTGAAGTCGTTCTGCAAGACGAGCGGCGGCAAGGGCTTGCATGTGGTCGTGCCGCTCGCAAAGCAGGCCGGCTGGGACGAAGTGAAGGATTTCTCGCAGGCGGTCGCGCAGCACATGGCGACGACGCTGCCGCAGTACTTCAGCGCCAAGATGGGCGCGCAGAATCGCAAGAAAAAGATTTTCATCGACTATCTGCGCAACAACCGTGGCTCGAGCACGGTGGCCGCATTCTCGGCGCGCGCGCGGCCGGGGCTCGGGGTGTCGGTGCCGCTCGCGTGGGACGAACTGGAGAGCACGACGAGCGGCGATCAATGGGGCATCCGCAACGTCCACGAGCGCGTGGACGGCCTCGGAAACGACCCGTGGGCCGGCTACGCAAAGACGCGTCAGCGCATCACCGCGGCGATGAAAAAACGTCTGGGCGTCGCGTGATGAGCGCGCGTCCGGGTGGCTGAATCCAACCCGCGAATGCGCCGTGCGTACTTGGCGCGCGAACGCGCTTCGCGAAGGAGCAATGCAATGAAGACCCTGCCGCAATCGACCGATGGCGACGCGCAAGCCGACCCGCACGCGAACAAGGATCCGAAGTCGTTGCAGGAAGCCGCGGCGCCGCTGCCGCATGAAGCCGACCAGCATCCCGAGTCGCAGCACGAGGACGAGCCGCGCCATGTCGGCAAGCAGGCGCATGACGACATCGAGCATGGGCAGCAGGATACCGACCGCCGCGGCGGCGGCGAGTATCAGCAACGCACGCAGAACGACGCGCATGCCGATGTGAACTCGGATCGCAAGCAGGGCGGCGCAAAGGTCGGCAAGCGCTGACGCGGCGTAGCGGGCATCGCGCCGCCTACGCGCCCGCCAGGCCAACCGGCTCGCGATCCCAGTACGGCGGATCGCCGAAATGCGTGGCGACGAAGTCGATGAAGGCGAGCGTCTTCGGCGGCACGAACGCGCGGCTTGGGTACACGGCCCAGATCGCGACGTCGTCCGCGAGAGGATAGCTGTCGAGCACGCTGACGAGTTTGCCGCTGCGCAGATAGGGCGCCACGTCCCATGTCGATTTCAGCGCGATGCCGAAGCCCGCGAGCAGCGCGTCGCGAATCACCTCGCCGTTATCGGTGACGAGGCGTCCGCTCACGCGCACGTCGAGCGGGCCGGCGGGCGTCACGAAGCGCCAGTCGCGCTGCGCCGACAGGATGATGCACTCGTGCCCCGCGAGATCCGACGGATGATGCGGCGTGCCGCGCGCGGCCAGATAGGCGGGGGCCGCGCACAGCACGCGGCGGTTGACCGCGAGCCGCCGCGCGACCAGCGACGAATCCTTCAGCACGCCGACGCGAAGCGCGACATCGATTCCCGCGTCGACCAGATCGACCACCTGATCGGTCAGGCGCAGATCGACGCTGACCCCCGGATAGCGGCGTAGAAACTCGCTGATCACCGGCGACACATGCTGACGCCCGAACGACGACGGCATCGACACGCGCAGCCGTCCCTGCGGCTCGGCCTGCGCGCGGCCGACCGATGCGCGCGCTGCGGCGGCCGCGTCGAGCAGCGCCTCGGCGCGCGTCATGAACACTTCACCGTCCTGGGTGAGGCTGATGCGGCGCGTGGTCCGATGCAACAAACGCGCGCCGAGGATCTTTTCGAGTTGTGCGATCCGCGCGCTCGCGACCGCCGCCGACAAACCGAACTCGCGCCCGGCCGCCGACACGTTGGCGAGCAGCGCGGCACGCACGAACAACGCGACGTCGAGCAGATCGAGCCGTTCGCGTTCGCTGGGCACGGACCGGCCGGCCGGGCTTGAATCGTCCATTATTCTGAAAAACCAAAAAATGATTCAGTGATTATGGCTGTTTTATCAGAATAAGAACCATCCTACGATACGAGTCATGCGTGCACATCAACCGAACCCACAAGGAGCAGCCATGAAAGCCGTCGGACTCTACCGTTATTTGCCCATCGATCACGCCGAAGCGCTCGTCGACGTCGAGATCCCGAAACCCGAAGCGACCGGCCGCGATCTGCTGGTCAAGGTCGAAGCCATTTCCGTGAACCCGGTCGACACCAAGGTGCGCGCGCCGAAAGACACGCTCGAGAAGACGCCGCGCGTGCTCGGCTGGGATGCTGCCGGCACCGTCGTCGCGGCCGGGCCCGAGGTCACGCTGTTCAAGGTCGGCGATCCGGTGTTCTATGCGGGCAGCATTACGCGGCCGGGCGCCAACAGCGAATTTCATCTGGTGGACGAACGGATCGTCGGACACAAGCCGGCGTCGCTCGATTTCACGCACGCGGCCGCATTGCCGCTGACCGCGATCACTGCGTGGGAAGCATTGTTCGATCGCCTCGGCGTATCGCCGCAGGGCGCCGACGCAGGCCGTACGGTGCTGATTTTCGGCGGGGCGGGCGGGGTCGGCTCGATCGGCATCCAGCTCGCGAAGCAGCTCGGCAAGCTGCAGGTGATCGCGACCGCGTCGCGGCCCGAATCGGCGAAATGGGCACGGGAGCTCGGCGCGGATCACATCGTCGATCACTTCGGCGATCTGCCCGCGCAGATGAAGGAGATCGGCATCGAGCAGGTCGACTACGTGCTGATCTTCAACGACACCGACCGTAATTTCCCGGCCGCCGCGCAACTGATCAAGCCGCAAGGCGGCATCTGCACGATCGTCGAGAACAGCGCCGCCGTGCCCGTCGAATTGCTGAAGGCGAAGAGCGCCGCGTTTCACTGGGAGTTCATGTTCACCCGCTCGATGTTCGGCACGACCGACATGATCGAGCAGCACAAGCTGCTGACCGAGGTCGCGCGGCTCGTCGATGCCGGCACGTTGCGCACGACGCTCGGCCAGGACCTCGGCCGCATCAACGCGGAGAATCTGCGTCGCGCGCATGGGTTGCTCGAAGCAGGACACGCGATCGGCAAGCTGGTGCTGACCGGCTTCTGAGATGAAATCGACGCGCAGAAAGCGCGTCGCCGCAAGCGGGTTAACACCCGGGCCGACACGACACGCGCGGCAGCGCGCTTGGCGTTAGACTGACGACGCAGCATGCCAAAACGGTTGCGTGTCTTGCGGCGAGGCCAGCCGGTATGAACCGGCCGGCCCTCGGCAGTGCGTGAACAGTGCACAGGCAGTCGCGTCGACGCGAGCGCGCAGCGGCACAACAACGAGGTGACAGTATGAGCTTCAGCTTCAAACTCTCCGCCGTTTCCGTTGTCGCTTCTCTCGCCTGCGCGCTCGTGCCGGCTGCTCGCGCAGCCACGCCGATCACGGTGACCAACAAGGCCCCGCTCGACGGTCCGATCCGCTACACCGTTCGCGTCACGTCGAAACAGTTCGGCAATTCCCAGGAGACCCGCACGATCCGCTCGGGCGAATCGGACGACTTCACGTGGAAGACCGTGCCGCCCGGCGGTCCGGTGGCCGCGACGGACGCATGCCCGGACTATGCGTCGCTGCCGGTCGACGAGAATGGCGCGATGATCCGCCAGACGCAGATCCGCTTCTCGCCGGTGGTGTCGAGCGACGGCACCGCGGCCGTCCAACTGAACTTCCAGGCGCAGACGCCGCATGGCGTGAAAACCGTGACGAGCGGCGGCAAGACGCTCAAGTGTCCGAACGATGTGAGCGTGAGTCAGATCGTGCGTTTCACGATGCCGGTCAACGGCACGACGAAAACGCTGACGCTGACCGACGGCACGGAGATCGCCGTCACCGCGAAGCGGTGAAGGTTCGAGCGTGCGGCGTGATGGCCGCGTGCGCGAGCGTAGCACGCGCTAGCGCGTCATCCTTGTGCGTCATTCTTTGCGTGCCTCACGCTCGACGAGCCGCGCCGGCAAGAACTGATGCTCGGCCGAAAAGAGCCGCCGGTACGTGAGCAGCACCGCGCCCACGGTCCCCAGCGCCGACGCCGCCGCGATCAGAAACATGATGACGATCTGATAGCGCACCGCCTGCAATGGCGACTGCCCGGCCAGCACCTGACCGGTCATCATGCCCGGCAAACTGACAACGCCGACCACCGCCATCTGGTTCAACGTCGGCATCATGCCGGCGCGCACCGCCTGGCGCGCCGGCGCCTGCGCGGCCTCCCAGCGTGTCGCGCCGAGCGCGAGCGCCATGTCGACGCGGTCGCGCCGCGCGGTCAGCTCCTCGGTCATCCGCTCGATGCCGAGCGATACACCGGTCAGCGTGTTGCCGAGGATCATGCCGAGAATCGGAATCGCATATTGCGGCGCGTACCACGGATGGATGCGGATCACGACGAACAGTCCCACCGCGGCCACGAGCCACGAGCTGACCCAGATCGACAGCACGCTGTCGGCGCGTTGTCCGGCATAGGTGTGGCTGCCGCGCTGCGCGCCGGCGAAACCGGCGATCAGCGTCATCACGATCATCAGCGGCAGCACCACGTACCAGCGAGCGAAACTGAACACCCAGCCGAGCACATAGCCGATCGCGAGCAACTGGACCACGGTGCGCACCGCCGCCCATGCGAGCTTGCGCTCGAGATCGAGCTTCAGCGCGACCGACACCGCGCCATTCACGACGATCAGCAGCGTCGCGATCGCGACGTCCCACAAGCTCAGATTCTGCAGGCTCATTGGCGGGGCTCCCGACGCTGGTCGGCGGGAGCGCGTTGGTCCGCATCGCGCCGCACGCAAGTGTGTTCGGCCAGTACGCCGGCGCGCATCGTCAGATGCCGTTCGCTCATGCGTGCCGCCTGCTCGACATCGTGCGACACCCACATCGATGCGTGAGCGCCCGGCGCGGCATCGAACCACGCCTGCACGAGCGCTTCGATCGCGCGCGACGACGCCGGATCGAGCGATGCGGTCGGCTCGTCGAGCAACAGCACTTCGGGCGCGAGTTGCAGCACGCGGATCAGCGCGGCGATCTGCGCTTCGCCACCCGATAATTCGCTTGCGCGCTTGCCGAGAAAGTCCTCGCCGCGGCCGGCCTGCATCGCGAGCCTGGCCGCGCACGCGCGATCGAAGCGCGCGTCGCGATATGCCCGCAGCTCAAACGGATAGCGCAGATTGTCTTCGACGCTGCCGTCGATCAGCGCGGGCCGCTGCCGGATATACGCGATTGCGCGCCGGTAGCGCGGAATCCGCGCACGCTCGAGCGGCGCGCCATGCCACAGGATGCGCCCCGCATCGACCGGATCGAGCAGCGCGAGCGCGCGCAGAAACACGCTCTTGCCGGAGCCGGACGGTCCGGTAATCGCGACCCGCTCGCCGGCGCGCAGGGCGAAGGTGGTCGGCTGCAACAGCGTCTGGCCGCGCTGCGCATCGCGCCGTACGATGCCGTCGGCGAGGACGAAGGGAACATCGGTCATGGTTGGAACGCCGTGGGGAGGGTGTGCCGGTGGGGCTGTCGGTAAAGCGTGCGCCATGATAAAGCGACGAGGCGCAACAGCGCACGACCGACGCGGCGATTCATGCTCGCGCGCCAGGTACGATAACTGCTGCACGGTGCACAACGTGGAACAACACGCGGAGCTTTTCAATGGCAGGGTCGAGCGGCACCGGACGACGGGTCGGAAAAATCTTTGCATGGCTGCTGGCGGCGCTCGTGATCCTGATCGTCGCGCTCGTCATCTTCATCCTGAGCTTCGACTGGAACCGCGCGCGGCCTTACATCGACGACAAGGTCAGCCAGGCGATCGGCCGGCCGTTTGCGATCAACGGCGACCTGAAGGTGGGCTGGCGTCATGCGGTCGGCGAGACCGGCTGGCGCGGCTGGGTGCCTTGGCCGCGCTTTTCGGCGGCCAACATCGCGATCGGCAATCCCGACTGGACCAAACAGCCGCAGTTCGCGACGCTCGACGAAATCGACTTCGAGGTCGAGGTGCTGCCGCTGCTCGCGCACGACATCGAGATTCCGGCGATCAACCTCGTGAATCCGTCGGTCGATCTGGAACGTCTTGTCGACGGGCGCAATAACTGGACCTTCAAGCTGCCGTCGTCGAGCAGACCCACCGAGTGGAAGCTCGATCTGCACGATATCGCGTTCGCGAAGGGCAACATCGCGCTGTCGGATCAGCAGAAGAAGGTCGAGGTGCAGATGGTCGTCGATACGCTCGGGCAGCCGATCCCGATCGGCGACGCGCTGAAGCAGCAGGAAGCGGCCTCGCGCAGCGCGTCGGCTCAGGCCGTCGGCCGGGCGGGCGCGCGCCAACTCGCCGCGCAGGCCGAGGCAGAGGCGGCCTCGGAGGCGAAGGCGGCTTCCGCAGCGGCGGCTTATGAAGCGGCGGCGCAGGCGTCGGGCGCATCGGGCGCATCCGCAACGTCGGGCGTGGCCGCGAGTTCCGGCGCGCTCGCGACGAGCGGCGCCGCCGCACCGGCCGAAACCACCAGCGGGAGCGCCAGCCCGGCCGCGGCTGTCTCGGGGGCGAGCGGCACCGCACCTGGCGCCAGGCGCGCGACGCCGCTTTATGCGATCGGCTGGACCGTCAAGGGCACCTACAACCGCACGCCGGTGTCGGGCAGCGGCAAGCTCGGCGGCGTGCTCGCGCTGCAGGACGCGAACCGGCCGTTCCCGGTGCAGGCCGATGTCAAAGCCGGCGATCTGCATATCGCCTTCGTCGGCACGCTCACCGATCCGGCGCATCTCGGGGCGCTCGATCTGCGCCTCTGGCTGCAGGGCAACAGCATGGCGCGCCTGTATTCGCTGACCGGCGTGACCTTGCCCGAGACCCCGCCGTACGCGACCGAGGGTCGTCTGATCGGTCAGTTCAAATCGAGCGGCAACGTGTTCACGTATGAAAACTTTACAGGCCGGGTCGGCGGCAGCGATCTGAACGGTTCGTTGACCTATACCGGGCGCGAGCCACGTCCGCTGCTGCAGGGCGAACTCGAGTCGCATCTGTTGCAGTTCTCGGATCTCGCGCCAGTGATCGGCGCCGATTCGAGCGCGAGCAAGGCGAGGCGCGGCGACGCGGCCGCGCAGCCGAGCAACCGCGTGCTGCCGGTCGAGGAGTTCCGCACCGACCGCTGGAAGGCGATCGACGCCGACGTCAAGTTCACCGGCCGGCGCATCATCAAAAACGCGAACCTGCCGATCACGGATCTGTACACGCACGTCGTGATGACCGACGGCGTGCTGTCGCTCGTGCCGCTGAAGTTCGGCGTCGCGGGCGGCTCGCTCGCGTCGGATATTCATCTCGATGGCAGCGCGGCGCCGCTGAAGGGCCGCTTCGCGATGTCGGCGCGGCACGTCAAGCTGAAGCAATTGTTCCCGACCTTCAAGACGATGCAGAACGCGCTCGGCGAGATCAACGGCGATGCGTCGCTGTCCGCGACCGGTAATTCGCCGGCGGCGCTCGCGGCGACTTCGAACGGCGAGTTGAAGGCGCTCGTGACCGAAGGCACCGTGAGCCGTCTGCTGATGGAGGCGGCCGGGCTCAACGTCGCGAACGTCGTCTATGAAAAGCTGTTCGGCACTAGCAACGTGAAGATCAACTGCGCGGCCGCCGATTTCGTCGCGACCGACGGCGTGCTCGAAGCGCGCGTGTTCGCGCTCGACACCGGCGACGCGGTGATCATCATCGACGGTCAGGTGAATCTGCGCGACGAGACGATGGACCTGGGCGTGCATCCGCATACGAAGGGCTTCCGGGTCTTTTCGCTGCGCTCGCCGCTGTACGTGAAGGGCACCTTCAAGGATCCGCACGTCGGCGTCAATGCGGCCGCGCTCGCGTTGCGCGGCGGCGCGGCGGTCGGGCTCGGGCTGATCAATCCGTTCGCGGCGCTGATCCCGCTGCTCGCGCCGAGCAACAACAAGCCGCTGCCGTGCGCGCGATTGCTCGCGCAAGCGCGGCAGATGCCGAAGGCGCCGCCGCCGGGCGTCAAGCAACAGCCGAAGGCGCCGATATCGCTCGAGGGCGCGCCGGTCAACAAGTCTTCGGGCGGCGCGTCGTCGCCAGCCGCGGTGGATCGTAAGCCAGCGACGACGTCGCCGGCGAGCGCGGCCGAATACAAGGGCAGCTGAAGCGCGGCGAGCGCGTCGATGATGCGATCGCCGAATCAACGGCATGATGCCGCGTGAGGAACGCGCGGTTGCCGTCGAGCCAGGGTTTCGATGAAGCGAAGAGAACGACCTGTCAGCAGCCCTGAACTTCAGGGTGCCCGATTGGCTTATCTGAGCGAACGTGGGGTTGCATCGCCCGACGCATCCTGGCGACGCACGCCGCGCCGGGTACCGATTCGTGTCGCGCCGAACTCCGTCAGAATCTTGCCGCGCGCACGGCTCGCGAACACGAGGAAGCCGAAGCCGTCGGCCTCGTACCAGTAGCCGCCGTTCTCGAGACCATCGAGCGGCTGCTCCAGCGCGTTGGTAATGGATTCGAGGCAGCGCCGCCGCAATTCGGCTGGTGCGGGGTAGGGCGGCTGTGCGCCGCGCACACTGCATAGAAGCACGTCGAGTCCGGGCAGCACGTGTGCATAGAGCACCGGTTCGTCCTGCGCGCGAGCCCGCGCAATCTTGGTGTCGAGTTGACCGAACGGCTTGAAATGCCGCAGAACCGCGAGGAACGACTCGTCGCCGTCCACCTTCGCGCGCCTACGCTTTTTCGGGAAGGACATAAAAATTCGCCTGAAAAAGAATTGCAAGAATCGCTGCGTCTTCATGCGACCACTCCCGGCTTTCGCGCGCCGCACGTCGATGTTTTATAGCATACGACAAGGCCGGATTCACGATGATTCGACGCTACCGCATCGCCCCACCGCCTCCCGCACGAATCATGCCGAACCGCCTCGCCGCGCGCATTCGCATCCCAGCACACCTTGTCTCCATCATAGACGCAGGCGGCGCGGAAAAAACATCCCATCCCAATAAAAAAGTCATTTTTGTGTGGTCGAGCGCCTGCTGACGCGTCGTTGAAATATCTCTGATTCACGTCGATAATGGCCCGTCCAGCCGCGCGGCGCCCGCCTTGCAGGGCGCGACGGGTGCGCGCGAGCCCCGCCGTTCGAGTGACAGCCTGAACCACAGCCTGAACGCCCTGACGGAACCATGAAACTATTCACCAAAGGTCTGCTGCTGATCGCGATACCGAGCGTGGTCGAACTCGCGCTGCTCGGGGTCGTCTTCGATACCCAGGAGCGGACCGCGCAGGCCGCGCGATGGGTCGACAACAGCAAGCAGATCCTCTACGAGTCGTCGGCCATCGTCGATCCGCTGCTGCGTCAGGCCGCGCGCGTGCGCACGGCGATGGTGACGGGCAGTGCCTCGCTGATCGACCGCCATGCGGTGTGGGTCGACCTGAATGACCGGCTCGCGAAGCTCGATGCGCTCGTCGCCGAAACGCCGGCCCAGGCCGAGCGCGTGCGCAGCATGCGGCACGCGATCGACGCGTATCGCGAACAGAGTGTCGCGATCTCGCAGGCGTTGCACGAGGGGCGCAGTCTACGCCCCTATATCGCGCTCGAAACCGGCGAGTTGCCGGAGCAGATCGCCGTGTTCCGCGACGAGTTGGCCCAGTTCGGCGCGGCGGCCTCGGAGCTCGACGTCGAGCGCTCGAGCGCGCTCGGCGAGCGGCGCGAGCTTCAGCAGCGCGCGCTGATCGCCGCGGTGTTCGGCTCGATGCTGATCTGGGCGGTCACCGCCTTCGGGTTCGTGCGCGGCATCGGCCAACGCCTCGAAGTGCTGACCGATAACGCCGAGCGGCTCGGCAGCGGCCGGCCGCTCGCGGCGCCGTTGTCGGGCAGCGACGAAATCGCCGCGCTCGACACGGTGCTACATCAGACCGATGCGCGTCTGCGCGAGGCGGAAGCCGGGCAGGAAGCGCTGAAGACGGAGCTCGAAGCACGCGCGCGCGAACTGGCGGCCGTCAATGAGGAATTGCGCCAGGAAACGCAGGACAACGAGATGTTCATCTACAGCGTGTCGCACGATCTGCGCTCGCCGCTCGTCAATCTGCAGGGGTTTTCGAAAGAGCTGCACGTGTCGTGCGACGAACTCGACGTGCTCGTCGGACAGGCTCGTCTGCCGGAGAACGAAGCACGGCGCATGACGCAGATCCTCGATGGCGAGGTGCGCGAGTCGTTGCACTATTTGCGCACCGCGGTCGCGCGCGCGGCGGCGATCATCGACGCGCTGTTGCGCATCTCGCGCGCGGGACGGCTCGAATATCAGTGGCAGCGGGTCAGCGTCGAGCGCGCGGTGGCGCGAGTCGTCGATGGGCTGCAAGGCACGATCGACCACCGCGCCGCGAGCGTCACGGTGCGCGAGCTGCCGCCCGCATGGGGCGATCCGGCGGCGGTCGAGCAGATCTTCAGCAATCTGATCGGCAATGCGCTGACTTTCCTCGATCCGGCGCGCCGCGGGCGCATCGAGGTCGGCGCGCTCGCGCCCGAACCCGTCGACGAAAGCGAGCCGCGCGCGGTCCGTATGCGCATCTATTACGTCCGCGATAATGGGCTCGGCATTCCGGCCGTGTATCTGTCGAAGGTGTTTCGCGCGTTCCAGCGTCTGCACGGGGACGTCGCAAGCGGCGAGGGGATCGGCCTCGCGGTGGTGCGGCGCGCGGTCGAGCGGCACGGCGGGCGCGTCTGGGTCGAATCGGCCGAAGGCGCCGGATCGACCTTTTTCGTGGTGCTGCCCGAGCAGCCGGCGCGCCTCTGAGCGCGGCGCACGCCGGCGCGGGCACCGTCGCTGCCCTTCTCCCGGCGGCATGGATGACGAATCGTTGGCACGGAGAGCCTATGAATCACGCGCAAGCGGTCAGCATCGTTGTGATCGAAGACGACGACGGCCACGCGACGCTCTCGGCTTTTTCCTGCAAGTGGTCAAACTGCCGCCGGGGCAGCGGCTCGCGCCGCCTTGAAGCTGTCCGAAAGCCGTTCATGACAAGATGAGCACCGTACCGAGCCGGAGAGCACCTGCATGATCGAAGAAGTGTCCACGCCGCACGCCGCCTATGTGCTCGTCGTCGATGACGACGAGGGCATCTTGCGGCTCGCGCGCAAGTCGCTCGAACGCGCCGGCTGCCGGGTGACGATCTGCGCCGGCGTCGAGGCGGCCCGCGAGCGGCTCGCGAGCCGCGCCCCCGATCTGCTCGTGCTCGATTATCAGCTGAGCGGACCGGAGACCGGGCTCGATTTCTTCCGGCGTCTGCGCGCGGAGGGCGTGCGCATTCCGGCGATCCTCGTGACCGGCTTCACCGACGAGTCGCGCGTGATCGAAGCGCTGCGTGCGGGCGTGTCCGACGTGGTGCCGAAGTCCGGCGACTATCTCGACTATCTGCCAGAGGCCGTGGAGCGCGTGTTGTCGCAGGTGCGGCTGCAACGCGCGTCCGACGAAGCGCTGCTGCTGCGCGATCGCGAGCTGCATTACCGCACGCTGTCGGAGACGTTGCCGCATCTCGTGCTGACCTGCGACGCGGCCGGCGATTGCGACTTCCTGTCGAAGCAATGGTACGACTACACCGGCTTGCCCGAACATGGCTCGCATGGTCTCGCGTGGCTAGAGGCCGTGCATCGCGACGATTGCGAGCAGATCCGGCAAAGCTGGCTGAAGGCCGTCGCGAGCCGCAGCGGCGACTATCGGCACGAGATGCGGATTCGCCGCCACGACGGCGAGTACCGCTGGTTCGACGTGCGCGTGGTCGCGATGCGCGATGCCGATGGCAACGTCAGCAAATGGTTCGGTAGCTGCACCGACATCCACTCGCAGCGCGAGGCGATCGAGGAGCGCGAGCGACTGCTCGAGTCCGAGCAGGCCGCGCGCCAGGCCGCCGAAGAAGCGAATCGCGCGAAGGACCGTTTTCTCGCGATGCTGTCGCACGAATTGCGCACACCGCTCACGCCGGTGCTCGCGGGCGCGAGCGTACTCGAGATGATCCCGGAACTACCGGAGCAGGCGCGTGCGAGCGTGCGCATGATGCGCCGCAACGTCGAACTCGAGGCGCGGCTGATCGACGATCTGCTCGATCTGACGCGCGTCGCGAACGGCAAGCTGCGGCTGTCGCTGGAGACCGTCGACGTACACGAGGTGATCGACAGCGTGCTCGAACTCTTTCGCAGCGAAATCCAGGTCAAGCAGCAGGACGTGCATGTCGAGAAGCACGCGACGCATCACTACGTGCTCGCCGATCGCGCGCGGCTGCAACAGATGCTGTGGAACCTGATTCGCAATGCCGCAAAGTTCACGCCGGACGGCGGCCATATCTATGTGCGCACACGCGACGAACGCATGCAGGTGCAGATCTCGGTCGAAGACACCGGCATCGGCATCGAGCCGGAGCAGATCGGCAAGCTGTTCAATGCGTTCGAGCAGGGCGACCAAAGCATGACGCGGCAGTTCCGCGGCCTGGGTCTCGGTCTCGCGATCACGAAGGCTTTGACGGACGTGCACGGCGGCACTGTGACCGCGCGGAGTCCCGGTCCGCATTGCGGCGCGACCTTCACGATCACGCTGCCGACCGCCGCCGCGCGGGCCACCGCGCCGCCGGTCATCGTGCCGAGCAACCTGCAGCCGGCGAGTTCGCTGTCCGTGCTGCTGATCGAGGACCATGCCGACACCGCCGACGTGATGGCCCAATTGATGCGCGGCTTGGGTCATCAGGTGACGGTGGTCGGGCGCGTCGACGATGCGCTTGCCGCGACGCAGTTGCACGGGTTCGATCTGGTTGTCAGCGATGTCGGATTGCCCGATGGCACCGGTCTTGATTTCGTCAAGGCGTTTCGCGAACATTCCGACGTGCCAGCCGTCGCGCTGACCGGCTTCGGCACCGACGAGGACGTGCGCCGCTGTTTGAGCGCGGGCTTTACATCGCATCTGACGAAGCCTGTCAATTTCGGCCAGCTCGAAGCGATGATCGAAAGCGCGGCGCAATTGAAGGCGCAAAAGGAAGGGTAAGGCTCGATAAAGCGCAGCGCGCTGAAGGCAGCGTGAAAACACAAAGGCCTGTCGCGACGCCGATCGCAACAGGCCTTTTGATTTCACTGGCTCAGGCCGTCCAACCCGAGCTTGATTCGACGATTAACGCTGCTGGTTGTTCAGCGAATCGCGGATCTCGCGCAGCAGCAGCACGTCTTCCGGCGGCGGCGGCGGCTCCGCCGGCGCGGCTTGCGGCTCCTTGCGCAGTTTGTTGATGAATTTGACCATCAGAAAGATGATGAACGCGAGAATGATGAAGTTGATCGTCGCGGTAATGAATGAACCGTAACCGAACACCGCCACGCCACCTGTCTGCAGGTCTTTATACGATTCGGGGTTGCCTTTGTAAGTGGCCGGAATATGGCCCAGGCGAACGAACAGATTGGAGAAATCGAGGCCGCCGGTAGCGACCCCGACAACCGGCATGATCAGGTCTTTAACCACGGAATTGACAATGGTGGAAAACGCGCCGCCGATAATCACACCGACCGCCAGATCCATCACGTTGCCTTTGAGGGCAAATTCTTTAAATTCCTGGATCATGCTCATGCCTACACCTCCCTGATGTGAATAGCCGAATCATACCAACCTGAAGCGGATAGGCTAGTGCTTTAGCCGCAAGGCAACAAGCGCATCTGCTGCGCGTCGCTAATGAGGAAACTGTGACTCGCTATGGCGCGCGCGCTCCAGATGCGCGGCAAAACTGACCGGGTCGATATTGGCGCCGCACAGCAGCACGCCCACGCGTTTGCCCTGCAACTGTTCGCGCAGCGGTCCGAGCAATCCGGCCGTGGCGGCCGCGCAAGCCGGCTCGACCGCGAGCTTCAGCTGATTGAACAGGATCAGCATCGCCTCGCGCAACTGGTCGTCGGACACGGTGACGATCCGATCGACATGGCGGCGGCACAGTTCGTAGCTGTATTGCTCGGTATGCGGCGACATCAGCGAATCGGCGATGCTGTGCATGTGGCCCATTCTGACCGTATGGTTGGCGGCAAAACTCTTACTCATCACGTCCGAGCCTTCGGGTTCGACGCCGTACACGTGCACGTTCGGATTCGCGAGCCGCAGCGCGGTGGAGACCCCGGCCGCGAGTCCGCCGCCGCCGATCGGCACGATCACCGCTTCGAGGTCGGGCGTTTGCGTGGCCCATTCGTAGCCGAGCGTCGCCGAGCCGAGCACCGTGCGATAGCCGTTGAACGGATGCACGAAATAGCGGCCTTCCTCGGCCTCGACGCGGCGCACCAGTTCGAACGCTTCGGCGAGATCTTCCGCATAGACGATGTCGGCGCCGTACTCGCGGCACAACGCGACGCGGGCCGGATTCGCCGCGCTGAACAGCACGACCTTGGCGCTGACGCCGAGGCGCATCGCCGCATAGGCGACCGCCACCGCGTGATTGCCGCCCGACACGCAGGTGACACCCGCGCTCTTCTGCGCGTCGTCGAGCGCGAGCAGGTTCGTGAAGGCGCCGCGCGCCTTGAAGCTGCCGCCCGCCTGCAGCAGCTCGAACTTGAAATTGACGACGGTGCCGCGCAGCGATGAGAAGTCGAGCCGGTCGAACACCGGCGTGCGCGCGACCCAGGGCGTCAACGCGAAGTGCTGCGCGGCGATGTCGTCGAGCGTGGGGATCGGCTCACCGTCGATCGTGTGATCCGTGTGCTGAGGCATGGCGCTGGACATGGCGGTCGCTCCGGAGTCGTCGATGTCGCTGAGGCCCGTGGCTCGGCGCGCAGGTTCACTGCGGCTGCGCGCCGCTGCAACGAAACGGGCTAAGCGGCCTCGACCGACATGCTGTGGATGAACTTGCGCAAGAAGCGCTCGCACGCGACGAGCTGCGCGAGCTCGACGAATTCGTTCGCCTTATGCGCCTGCTGGATGTCGCCGGGGCCGCAGACGATGCTCGGAATCCCCGCGTTCGAAAACAGGCCGGCCTCGGTGCCGTATGCGACCTTGCGCTTGTCCTGGTCGGCCGTCAGCGCGCGGACGAGCTGCGTGATCGCGGCCTGTTCGGACGAATCGAGTCCGGGCGCCGCGGCGATCTTCGTGATCTCGATCGCGGCCGACGGATGCTCGCGCAGCATTTTCGGCAGCAGCGTTTCGCGCGCGTAGCTGTCGATGCGCGCGAAGATTTGCTCGGGATCGAGCGTCGGCAGATTGCGGAACTCGAACTGGAACTGGCATTCGGCCGGCACCGTGTTGATTGCGTTGCCGCCCGTGATCGTGCTGGTCTGCGCGGTGCTGAACGGCACGTCGTACAGTTCGTCGAACGGGCCTTGCGCGCGGAACTGGTCGGCCATGTCGCGGATGTAGCAGATCAGGCGAGCCGCGTACTCGATCGCGTTCAAGCCGTTCGGCGTCAGCGACGAATGCGCGGCCTGGCCGCGTACGCAGCACTGATACGCGTTGATGCCCTTGTGCGCGATGATCGGGCGCATGCTGGTCGGCTCGCCGACGATGCAGCCCTCCGGCTTCACGCCGCGCTTCATCAGATCGGCGATCAGAAGCGGCGCGCCCACGCAGCCCACTTCCTCGTCGAACGACAGCGCGAGGTGGATCGGCTTCGCGAGCTTCGTGCGCTGCATGTCCGGCACGAGCGCGAGCGCCGCGCCGATGAAGCCCTTCATGTCGCAGGTGCCGCGGCCATAGAGCTTGTCACCGCGAATCTCCGGCTTGAACGGATCGCTGTCCCATTGCTGGCCGTCCACCGGCACGACGTCGGTGTGGCCCGACAGCACGACGCCGCCGTTCGTTTCGCCGTCGTGCGCGGGAATGGTCGCGAACAGGTTCGCCCATTTGCCGCCCTTGCCGTGCGTCAGCGTCGCGTCGATACCGACCGCGCGCAGTTCGTCGCGCACGGTTTCGATCAGGCCGAGGTTTGGATTGCGGCTCACCGTGTCCATCGACACGAGACGGGTGACCCAGGGCAGAGATATCGGAGAAGCGGGGGACGTGGAGGAGGCGGACGACTGCAACGATTGCGCTGTTTCAGCGACGTGAGACATGACATGACTCCAGCGTTTTGTGTCTATCGATCATATCCCAAATTGCATTTTCGTCAGGATGTCCAAAAAGCGGGACTCGCGTTGGCGCAGCGCAGCATCGATGCAAAAAACGGGGGACGTCCCCCCGTTTTCTGCGGTTTTCACGAGCCTGTGCGCACAGCGTGCCGCGCTCAGCGAGCCGGCGCCGCCGCCGTGCCGCGGCTCGGCGAACCGAGCGCGCGCAAGGTCTCCTTGACGGTCGCGACGCGCACCGCGAGATCCGGGCTGCGCGTTTCGATACGCAGCTTGTCCTGACCCGCGAGCTTGATGTGCTTGTGCTTCTGCACCATCTCGATGATCCGCATCGCGTCGACGGGCGGATTGGGGATGAACTGCAGGCCGATCACCGCTTCACCGGCATCGATCTTCGAAATGCCGAGCGGCTTCGCGGCGAGCCGCAGTCGATGCGTCTCCACCAGCGCATGCGCCTGCGGCGGCAGCTTGCCGAAGCGGTCGATCAGCTCTTCCTGGATGCCGTCGATCGAATCGTTGTGTTCGCAGTTCGCGAGGCGCTTGTACAGCGACAGCCGTTCCTGCACGTCGCCGCAATAGTCCGACGGCAGGATCGCCGGCGAATGCAGGTTGATCTCGGTGGTCGCGGCGAGCGGCGCGGTGAGGTCTGGCTCCTTGCCGTTCTTGAGCGCCCTCACTGCGTCGTTGAGCATGTCGGTATAAAGCTGGAAGCCGATCTCGTGAATCTCGCCCGACTGCTTGTCACCGAGCACCTCGCCGGTGCCGCGAATTTCGAGGTCGTGCATCGCGAGATAGAAGCCCGAGCCGAGTTCCTCCATCTGCTGGATCGCTTCGAGCCGCCGTTGCGCCTGCTTGGTGAGCCCCTGCGGATCGTGCACGAGCAGATACGAGTACGCCTGGTGATGCGAGCGGCCGACGCGGCCACGCAGCTGATGCAATTGCGCGAGGCCGAACTTGTCGGAGCGGTGGATCAGGATCGTGTTCGCGCTCGGCACGTCGATGCCGGTTTCGATGATCGTCGTGCACAGCAGCACGTTCGCGCGTTGCGCGACGAAGTCGCGCATCACCCGCTCCAGTTCCCGCTCGTGCATCTGTCCATGCGCGACCGCGATGCGCGCTTCGGGCACCAGCTCTTCGAGCATCTGCCGGCGATTCTGGATCGTCTCGACTTCGTTGTGCAGGAAGTAGACCTGGCCGCCGCGCTTCAACTCGCGCAGCATTGCTTCGCGAATCACGCTGTCTTCCTCGCGCCGCACGAAGGTCTTGATCGCGAGGCGCTTTTGCGGCGCCGTTGCGATCACCGAAAAATCGCGCAGGCCTTCGAGCGCCATGCCGAGCGTACGGGGAATCGGCGTCGCGGTCAGCGTCAGTACGTCGACTTCCGCGCGCAGCGCTTTCAGCGCCTCCTTCTGACGCACGCCGAAGCGATGCTCCTCGTCGATGATCACGAGTCCGAGCCGCTTGAACTGCACATCGGACGACAGCAGCTTGTGCGTGCCGATTACGATGTCGACCGAGCCTTCGTTGATCTGCCGGATCGCCGCGTTGGCTTCTTTGGTCGACTTGAAGCGCGACAGCTCGGCGATGCGCACCGGCCAGTCGGAGAAGCGGTCGCTGAAGGTTTGCGTGTGCTGCTCGGCGAGCAGCGTGGTCGGCGACAACAGCGCGACCTGCTTGCCGCCCATCACCGCGATGAACGCCGCGCGCAATGCGACCTCGGTCTTGCCGAAGCCGACGTCGCCGCACACGAGCCGGTCCATCGGCTTGCCGCTCGTCATGTCGCCGATCACGGCCGCGATCGCGGCGGCCTGGTCCGGCGTTTCCTCGAAACCGAAGCTCTCGGCGAACTTCACGTAGTCCTTCGGTTCGAGCGCGAACGCGTGGCCCTCGCGGGCGGCACGGCGGGCGTACAGGTTGAGCAGCTCGGCGGCGGTGTCGCGGATCTGCTGCGCGGCCTTGCGCTTGGCCTTTTCCCACTGGCCCGAGCCGAGCGAATGCAGCGGCGCGCTTTCCGGATCGGCGCCGCTATAGCGCGAGATCACGTGCAATTGCGCGACCGGCACGTAGAGCTTGCTGTCGCCCGCGTATTCGAGGTGCAGGAACTCGGTCTCGCCTTCGCCGAGATCCATCGTCACGAGACCCATGTAGCGGCCGATACCGTGCTGCGAATGCACGACCGGGTCGCCGAGCTTCAGCTCGGACAGATCGCGCACCATCGAATCGACGTTGCTCGCCTGTTCCTGGCGGCGGCGTCCCGCGCGGCGCGCGAGCGGCCCGTACAGCTCGGTTTCGGTGATGATCGCGATGCCGTCGCCCGGCAGCGCGAAGCCGTTCGCGAGCGGCGCGACGCCGAGCGAGAAACGCGCGTCGCTCTTGAGCCAGTCGGCGAAGCTGTCGGCCGAGGCGGGCTTCAGCTGGTTGTCGGCGAGCAGTTGCAGCAGCGTCTCGCGGCGGCCCGCCGATTCGGCGGCGAACAGCACCCGGTTCGGCGTCGCGCTCAGATACGCGCGCAGCGCCGAGACGGGATCGTCGGCGTGACGATCGATCGCGAGGTTCGGCAGCGCGATCGACCAGGCGCCGTCGCCGTTGGTGGGCAGCACGAGCCGTGCGAACGGTTTCGCGAACGTGAAGAAATCCTCGTCCGACAGGAACAGCTTGTGCGGTTCGAGAATCGGCCGGTCGCGGTCGTGCGACAGGAAATTGAAGCGCTGCTTCGTGTCGTTGGTGAAGCGCCGGATCGCCGCGTCCAGATCGCCGACGAACCCGAGTTGCGAACCGTCGGGCAGGTAATGGAAGAGGGTGGCCGTCTCCTCGAAGAACAGCGGCAGATAGTATTCGATACCCGCCGACGGCACGCCGTTGCCGATGTCCTTATAGATCGACGCGCGGCTCGGATCGCCCTCGAAAGTCTCGCGCCAGCGGCTGCGGAATGCGGTGCGCGCGGCCTCGTCGAACGGGAATTCGCGGCCCGGCAGCAGGCGCACGTCCTTGACCGGATAGAGGCTGCGCTGCGTGTCGGGGTCGAACGCGCGGATCGAGTCGACCTGGTCGTCGAACAGGTCGATCCGGTAGGGCAGCGGCGAGCCCATCGGGAACAGATCGAGCAGCGAGCCGCGCACGCAATATTCGCCGGGACGCACCACCTGGCTCACGTGCTCGTAGCCGGCGAGCGTCAGCTGCGCCTTCAGCTTCGCTTCGTCGAGCCGCTCGCCTTGCGAGAACGAGAACGTGTAGGCGGCCAGAAACGACGCGGGCGGCATCCGGTACAAGGCCGTCGTGGCCGGCACGAGCAGGATGTCGCAACGGCCTTCGCCGAGGTCGTGCAGCGTCGCGAGACGCTCGGAGACGAGGTCCTGGTGCGGCGAAAACGTGTCGTAAGGCAGCGTCTCCCAGTCGGGCAGGAGGCGCACGCGCGCGTCGGGCGCGAAGAAGCCGATTTCCTGCGACAGCCGCTGCGCGTCGAGCGCGTTTTCGCAGACCACCGCAAGCAGCGGCATCTTCTCGCGATACGCGAGATGGTAGCGGGCGATCAGCAGCGCGTCGGACGAACCGCGCGTGCCGTCGAAGGCGAAACGCTGGCCAGCCTTGACGAGCGCGACGGGCGGGGAGGACTGCGAGGATGCGTCGATGTCTGGCATAAAGGAGAAAAAGGGGCGGCTCGGGGCTCACGCGACGGCCAAGTTTACGCGTGTACGGGCGTGGATGCGAAGGACCTATTATAAAATCCGTCCTTTACTTTGACCTGGCGGCATCCGCACTCGTGACTTCCCGTCTCTTTGCCCTGATCCCGTGCGCAGGCACCGGCAGCCGTTCCGGCGCCGCGATGCCCAAGCAATACCGCACTGTCGCCGGCCGCGACATGCTGCATTACTCGCTCGCCGCGTTCGACGCGTGCAGCGAATTCACGCAGACGCTCGTCGTCATCGCGCCCGACGACCAGCACTTCGACGCCCGCCGCTTCGGCAATCTGCGCTTCGCGGTGCGTCGCGTGGGCGGCGCGTCGCGCCAGGCGTCGGTGCTCAACGGTCTGCACGCGCTCGCCGAGTTCGGCGCCCACGACGCCGACTGGGTGCTCGTGCACGACGCGGCCCGGCCGGGCATCACGCCGGCGCTGATCCGCACGCTGATCGGTTCGCTCAAGGACGATGCGGTCGGCGGCATCATGGCGTTGCCGGTCGCCGATACCTTGAAGCGTATCGACCGCGCGTCGGCCGATGGCCGCATCGCCCAAACCGAATCGCGTGACGGCTTGTGGCAGGCGCAGACGCCCCAGATGTTCCGCATCGGCATGCTGCGCGAGGCGATCCTGCGCGCCCAGGCCGACGGCCACGATCTGACCGACGAGGCGAGCGCGATCGAATGGTCGGGCCACGCGCCGAAGCTCGTGCAAGGCAGCCTGCGGAACTTCAAGGTCACGTATCCGGAAGATTTCGATCTGGCCGAGGCGATTCTGAGCCGCCCCGCCGGTTCGTGAAACCGCGCCTGGGCACATTGGCAAGATTTAGAAAGGCTTTAAAGAAGTTTTAAAAGCTTCAGCACTTGAGGACGTGACGCACATGGATTTCAGAATTGGGCAGGGCTACGACGTGCATGCGCTGGTGCCGGGGCGCGCGTTGATCATCGGCGGCGTAACGATTCCGTACGAGCGCGGGCTGCTCGGTCACTCGGACGCGGATGTGCTGCTGCATGCGATCACCGATGCGCTGTTTGGCGCGGCCGCGTTGGGCGATATCGGCCGCCACTTCTCCGATACCGACGCGAAGTTCGCCGGCGCCGACAGCCGCGTGCTGCTGCGCGAATGCGTGGCGCGCGTGAAGGCGGCCGGTTTTGCGATCGGCAACGTCGACAGCAGCGTGATCGCGCAGGCGCCGAAGCTCGCACCGCATATCGAAGGGATGCGCGCCAATATCGCGGCGGACCTCGGTCTGCCGATCGAGCGCGTGAACGTCAAGGCGAAGACGAACGAGAAGCTCGGTTATCTCGGCCGCGGCGAGGGCATCGAGGCGCAGGCCGCGGTGTTGTTGGTCAGGAGCTGAACGGGATTTTTGTTTGGGTGA
The DNA here is from genome assembly GCF_050436525.1 of Paraburkholderia sp. 35.1. Lineage (NCBI taxonomy): Bacteria > Pseudomonadati > Pseudomonadota > Betaproteobacteria > Burkholderiales > Burkholderiaceae > Paraburkholderia > Paraburkholderia sp. 35.1. The sequence continues at coordinate 3,722,816 of NZ_JBNDMJ010000003.1, forward strand.
CGGGCGGTGCCGCTTACAGCGTCGCGCCGCCAATCGTCCGATTGCTCGGACACAGCTCGTCCGTTTGCAGGCCGTCGAGGATGCGCAGCACTTCTTCGGGATTACGGCCCACGTACAGATTGTTGACCGACACGTGCTGGATCGTGTTGTCCGGATCGACGATATAGGTCGCGCGCAGCGCGACGCCCGCTTCCTTGTCGCGCACGCCGAGCTGGTCGATCAGCTCGCCTTTCACGTCGCCGAACGAGTAGTGGTTGAGCCTGTCGAGCTCCTTGTACTCGCGGCGCCATGCGAGCTTCACGTATTCATTGTCGACGCTGCCGCCGAGCAGCACGGCCTCGCGGTCCTCGAACTCCTTGACGAGCTTGCTGAATTCGACGATTTCCGTCGGGCAGACCAACGAAAAATCCTTCGGATAGAAGTAAATGATTTTCCATTTGCCTGGAAACGACTGCTCGGTGATGTATTCGAACGCCGAGACGCCGTGTTCTTCGTGATGGTTGAAGCCCGGCTTGGCGGCAATGACGGTGAACGCTTCGAGTTTATCGCCAACGGTTTTCATGCAAAGGCTCCTTCGGAAGTCGCAACAAGCGGCGTGTTTCGAATGGCGACGGCGCGCGGTGCCGCGCGTCGTCGGCTCACGCGCTTTTCGCGAGCGGAAACTCGATCGTCACTTCAAGCCCGGGTCCGGGCGAGCGGTTGCGAAGCCGCAGCGCGCCGCGATAACGGGCGACGAGCCGCTGCACGATCGCCATGCCGAGGCCCGTGCCGTTGGCCTGGGTGCGCGCCGAATTCACACGATAGAACGGCCGCGTGACGAGCGCGAGCTGGTCTTCGGGAATGCCGGGGCCTTCGTCGACCACCGAGAGTTCGACGCGCGAGTGGGACACGCGCGTTTCGAGAATGACGCGCGGCACACCGTCGCCGTCGCTGAGGCCATATTTGCGCGCGTTCTCGAGCAGATTGCCGACCACGCGACGCATGTCGGTTTCATCGGCCTCGATCACCGCCGACGGAGCGAGCCGCGTGATCAGCCGCATGCTGTCCTCGCTTTGCATGCGTGCGGCGAGTTCGCTCGCGATCACCGAGAGGTCCACCGGTTCCGGCACACGCTGAACGGGACGCGCGTAGTCGAGGAAGCGGCCGATGATCATGTCCATTTGCTCGATGTCGTCGACCATCGCGTCCTTGGTGGCCTGATCGGACGGGCTCATTTCGGTCTCGAGCCGCAGCCGTGCGAGCGGCGTGCGCAGATCGTGGGAGATGCCCGCGAGCATCAGCGCGCGGTCCGCCTCGAGCTGTTCGAGGTCGCGCACCATCTGGTTGAAGCTTCGATTGGTTTCGGCGGCCACACCCATGCCGCGCTCGGGCAGCGGCTCGGGCGATTGCCCCGAGCCGACCCGGCGCGCGGCCATCGCCAGACGCGCGAACGGCCGGTTCACCAGACTCGTGATGAACGCCGCGCCGAACAGCGACAGCGCGAGCGCGAACACGCCCCAGCCGGCCCATTGCAGGCCGGTGGCGTTGTCGAGCTGATCGCGGTCGAGCGCGACCCAGTAATCGTCGTCGTCGATCTTGAAGCTGATCCATACGCCGTTGATATCGTTGACGCTCTGCGCGATTATGGTGTCGTCGCCGAGACGGCCGCGGATGTCGTGCTCGATCAGGCGATTCAACGATTCGTCGGGCTGGAGTTTGTATTTGTCGGTGGGTTCGCGCGGGTACACGCGCACTCCTTCGTTGCTCTCCAGATCCTGCAGCAGCGCGCGCCGCAGGTCAGGATCGGAATAGAGGAGTGCGGTGCGCGTGAGCTTGACGATCGCGACGAGTTGCAGAGCCACGCGCTGCGCGCGCGGCTCACGCTCGATCACGCGAAAGCTCTGGAACCACGCGGCGAGACTGACTGCGATCAACAGCGCGATCAGCAGAAAGGTCCGCCAGAAAAGGCCGCCGAACGCGAGCGTCAGGAGGCGCCGGTCGATCCGCATGGGCCCTTCTTATGTGACACAGAAACAAAAACGGAGCACAAACTCAGGCTGCACCGTCGGGGATGAAGACGTAGCCGAGGCCCCACACGGTCTGAATGAAGCGCGGGCTGCCCGGATCCGGCTCGATCAGCTTGCGCAGACGCGAGATCTGCACGTCGAGGCTGCGGTCGAAGACCTCGTATTCGCGCCCGCGTGCGAGTTCCATCAGCTTTTCGCGCGACAGCGGCTGACGCGGATGACGCGCGAATACCTTCAGCACCGAGAACTCACCGGTGGTGAGCGGAATTTCCTGGCCGGCCTTGGTCAGCGTGCGGGTGGCGAGATTCAGCGCGAACTCGCCGAACTCGAAGACCTCGGTGGTCTCGGACGGAGCGCCCGGCAACTCGGACGGCGACTGGCGACGCAGCACCGCGTGAATGCGCGCGACCAGTTCGCGTGGATTGAACGGCTTGGGCAGATAGTCGTCGGCACCCATCTCGAGGCCGACGATGCGATCGACATCCTCACCCTTGGCCGTCAGCATGATGATCGGCGTGCGGTCGTTGCTGCCGCGCAGTCGCCGGCAGATCGACAGGCCGTCCTCACCGGGCAGCATCAGATCGAGCACCAGCAGATCGAAGCGCTCGCGCACCCAGAGCTTGTTCATTGACGGCGCATTTTCGGCGACGTAGACGTTGAAGCCTTGTTCGCCGAGGTAGCGGCGCAGAAGATCGCGCAGGCGTGGATCGTCGTCGACGACGAGGATTTTCGAAGGGTTTTTGGTTTCCATGGTCGGCATCTTAGCGCGATTAGAAAGTGGTGCGCGGTTACACCATTTCTGGGGTTACAGTCGGTTACAAAATTTACCCGCGGTGTGGCGCGACGTAAAGTATGCGCGTTTAGACTGCTTTACTGAATGCGGCTGTTCGGTGGATACTTCACTCGACAAAACTCTCGCACCCGGCTGTTACCGGGGTTTGTATACGCATCTGAGGTAGCCGGTTGCCGCGCCACGAAGGGAACAACATGAAGGGAGGGGTTTGGCCGAACGTGCGCCTGAGCGTGATTGCACTGGCGGTTGCCGGTACGCTGGCAGGCACACTGGGCCCGACGCTCGCTCATGCGCAGCCGTCCGCGGATAGAGCGGCGAGCGAGCATGCGCCCCGCTCGGGTAATGGCAGAACCAGCCGCCACAACCCGAGCATCGATCGCCCTGCCTCTGACGCGATGCTGCGCACCGCGGTTCCCCCCGATCTCGATCAACGTCGCCGCGACGGGCATATGACGCCCGAAGAGCGTCGGCTGTTGCGGCAGCACATCGAAGACGCCGTGCGCGAGTTGTACAAGCGTTAATCCCAGCGCGCGCATTGCCGCGTGAAAAATCCCGTTGCATCTTCAGCGTCCACTTTCTGATCCGCTGCTCCGTTGAGTCGCCAGCGCCGGCGCGTTTTTGTGCGCGTCTTGGTGCATACAGGCGCCTCGGCTCACGATGTCACGCCACTCACGAGCGCGCGCCGCGAAGCGATATCGCGACCTCCCGACTGTATTCGAGCCGATCCCAACGCGCGCCGAGCGCAACGCATGGACGCCGGATCAGCGTCGCATCTCCGACACGCCGGACCCGGCACGCGTCGAGCCGATCGCCATGCAGTTTCGCGCGAGCGGTTATGACATCGAGGTGACGCTACGCGCGCTCGGCGACAACCTGTTCTATCCGCCGAACCTCAAAGGATGGCCGGGCGGCGCGTCCTGGATCAACAGTTCGACGCTGAAAGGCGGCAACGACGGTTTGAACACCGTGATCCCGTTCGCCGATCCTGCGTACCTCGTGCTGCGCAAAAACATCGGCATCAAACGCGAACAGATGATCCAGCTCGACGAGCGCACCGCGCTGCATCCCGCGTTGGAGCCGCTGATGCCGCTCTGGCGCAGCCGGCAGCTCGCGATCGTGCAGGGCGTCAGCTATGCGCAGCCGAACCTCTCGCATTTCCGTTCGATCGAGAGCTGGGATACCGCGTCACGCTCCGACCAATATCTGCGCGACGGCTGGCTCACGCGCGCGTTCGCGATGAGGCCGGTGCCCATCGGTTTCGCGGCCGACGGCGTCGTGGTCGGCAGCGCCGAAATGGGGCCGCTCGCAAACGGCGCGCGCGCGATCGCGCTGGTCAATCCCGCGCTCGCGCCTATTCTCGACGTCGAAAACGACATCGTGAAACCGGCCGGTCGTCTGCGTGCGACGCAAAGGCAGCCTCAGTTGAAGACCGCGTTTCCGGGCGGCGCGTTCGGCAGTTCGATCAAAACGGCAATGCAGGTGCTGGCCGCTTCGGACACGCTGAAGATAGCTGGCGCCGGACGCGCGCCACTGGAGCAGCCGTTGAGCGGGCAGGGCGTGGCCGTGATCCGGCTAACGCTGAACGGTTTCGATACGCACCAGAACCAGCCGGGACAACAGGCCGAGTTGCTCAAACAGTTCGCGGAAGGGATGGTGGCGATGCAGGCCGCGCTCGTCGAGTTGGGCCGGTGGAACGATACGCTCGTGATGACGTACGCGGAATTCGGGCGCCGTCCGCGCGAGAACCAGAGCAACGGCACCGATCACGGCACGGTGGCGCCGTACTTCGTGACGGGCGGTCGCGTGCAGGGCGGTTTGTTTGGCGTGCCGCCGATGCTTGCGCGGCTCGATGGGAATGGCAACCTGCCGGTCGGCGTGGATTTTCGCCAGCTTTATGCGACGGTGCTCGGGCCTGGTGGGGGTTGGACGCGCCTGCGACTCTGCAGCAGCGGTTCGAGCCGCTGCCGTTGCTGCGGGCGTGAGCGCTGGGCGCTGGGCGCGAATCGACGCGCCCGGCGCTCAGGCTACTTCGCGCGCCACGCGATCCATAGCTTGCGGATCGGCGTCAACGCGATGCGTTGATGCAGCACGTGATAATCGTCGCGCTCGATTTCATCGAGCAACGCCAACGCAAGCGCCGCGAGCGCGAGCAGCGTGCGCTGCGCGCGCCGCGCGCTGGCGGGCACCGCGGCGAGCGCGGTCTGCACCGCGTCGCGCGCGCGATTCGTTTCGAACCGCATCAGCTCGGTGAAAGCGTCGGTGTATTTGCGGTTGATCAGATCGGCGGCGGTGACGTTGTAGCGTTGCATCTCGTCGATCGGAACGTAGATGCGGCCGTGCCGGGCATCGTTGCCGGTTTCGGCGACGAACTGCGCGAGCATCAGCGCCTCGCCGAGCGGAGCGGCCCACGCCGACGCATGCGCGGCATCGTCGGCCGACCCGGTTGCAGCCGCGCGCGACACCAGCGACGCAAAATTGCCGCCGACACCCTGCACATAGCGCCGCAGGTTCGGATAGTCGAGATAGCGTGCCTGGTCGAGATCCATCTCGAAGCCCGCGAGCAGTTCCTGCAGAGCCGGATATTCGGCCTGCGCGTCGGGCAGATAGGCCGCGAGTGCCTTGGACACCGGATGCGACGGCGAGCCGGCGGCCAGCGCGGCAATTTCTTTCTGCCACCACGCGAGCTTCGTGCGGCCGACCGCCGGATCGCTCGTCTCCTTGACCGTTTCCTCGAACTCGCGACGCAATGCGAAGAGCGCCGTCAACAGCGGCTGACTGGCGGCGCGCGCCTGGCGAAGCGCATAGTAGGTGCTCGATCCTGGGGGCGCCGCTTTCTGCTGGCAATAGTCGTCGAAATTCACGGGATGAGAGTGTGGGGAAGGACTGGCGAGAAGGGCGCCGACGTCCGTCGCGGCGCCCGTCTCGACGAGCCGAAAATTGTAGCATCGGCGTCGCGCGCGCAGATACCGTCGGGTGCAGACAAGCGCGAATCAATCGGTTAGAATCTCGCGCTTACGCTTTCGGGCACGTGTTCAGCGCGCTGGGGAGTGCACAGGACAATCGGGCGCGACGCTTTGCGGCGTACCCGGCTGCGAGGGTGGCGAAATTGGTAGACGCACCAGGTTTAGGTCCTGACGCCCGCAAGGGTGTAGGGGTTCGAGTCCCCTCCCTCGCACCACTTATTGGTAGTCAAGAAAAACCCCGTCAAGTCTTTGGACCGACGGGGTTTTTTCTTTTTTGCGCGGTCTTCTGAAAGGCCTCAGTGTTGCTCCGCTGCCTTTCATCGCGACCGCGCGACTCAGGCACCCGGCGTTCCCGGCACTTCCTGCGAGCCCGGCAATTCCGCTTGCGCGGCGCCTTCGAGGAAACGGCGCGTCGACTCGAACGCCTGCAGCATCTGGTCCGGCCACGGCGTTTGCAGCATCACCGCCTGATGATTTTCAAATGCCGACGACAGCAGTTTCGCCAGTTCCGGCGAACGAAGATGACGCAGTACGACGCTGACCGCGATCGCGCTCGCCTGGCTCGCGCCGGCGGTCTGGAGTTCCGACGCGGTGAGTGCCGCGACCTGTTTGTTGATGTCCACTGAAGCGTCCCTGGATGAAAAAGAGGGTGAAGGCGCGTTGGCCGAGGCTCAATTTTGACACGCGCCGCCCAATGCCGTGAAACGGCGCTTTTCAAACACGGCCGGTTCGCCGCGCGCTATCACTCCCGCGCGTTCATGGCACGGATCACCTTGTCGAGCGCCGCGCCGAACGCGGCCCTTTCCTCTTCGTCGAGGCACTCGAACATATCGCCGTTCCACTTGCGCGCGATCGGCATCACTTTGCGATACAGCGCGCGGCCTTCCTGCGTCAGCGAGACCAGCACGACGCGGCCGTCCGCGGCGCTCGCTTCGCGCTGCACGAGTCCCTGCCGGATCAGCGCTTCGGCCGCGCGACTCGCCTGGCTTTTGTCGAGATTGGCATGGCGTGCCAACTCCATGATCGAGAACGGTCCGAACGATCCCACCGTCGCAATCACCCGCGCTTCGGGCAGCGTCACGTCGAGCTTCGCCGCGTAGCGCGCGCTGATGCCGCGCTCGGCCAGTTTGTTCAGTACATGCAGACGATACGTGAGGAACTGCTCGAGCCCGGCTTTGGCGGAGTCCTTCATGGTCACCCCGTGATGAGTGGAACGGTCGTGGCGCTGTGATTGTTGCGGCAACCGTTTCGCGGGTCAACGCACGCCGTATTTCAGGCGCGTCAGCTGCTCGGCTTCGTTGGCGAGCAGGCGCGCCGCGTCGCGAATCGCGACGTCGAGCGTGATCGGCCCCGGCGCCGGAGAAAAGCAGCCGCCGAAGTATTCGGCAAGACGCGGCAGCGCGGCGGGGTCGATCGCGCCGGACAGCAGCGTGGCGGGCACGCCCGCGGCACGCGCATGCGCGCAGGCGATGAACGGCGCCTTGCCGTGCAGCGTCTGTACGTCGGAACGGCCTTCACCGGTGATCAGCCAGTTGGCGCCCGTGAGCGCGGCGTCGAGGCCGATTTGCCGCGCGACGGTTTCCGCGCCCGGCTCGAACTGCGCGCCGAGCATGTGCAATGCGAAGCCGAGGCCGCCCGCCGCGCCCGCGCCCGGCAGGTCACGCGCCGTGCGGCCGAGCGCGGCTTCGAGCAGATCGGCGAAGCGCACGAGCGCCGCGTCGATCGGCGCGACCTGTTCTGGCTTCACGCCTTTTTGCGGACCGAAGATCGCGGTCGCGCCGTGCGCGCCGGTCAACGGATTGTCGACGTCCGACATGCCGACGAACTGCGTGTCGGCAAGCCGCGCGTCGAGCAGCGACGCATCGACCCGCGCCACGCCCGCAAGCTGCTCGGGTGTGCCTTCGAGTACGTTGCCTTGCGCGTCGAACAGTTGCAAGCCGAGGCCGGTCAGCAGGCCGGCGCCGCCGTCGTTCGTGCTGCTGCCGCCGAGCGCGACGAAAAAGCGCCGCACGCCGGCATCAAGCAGCGCCCGAATCGCTTCGCCCATGCCGCGCGTGCTGCGCGCCTCGACCGGCACGCCCATGCCGACGGGGTCCGTAATGCCGACGATTTCCGCCGTTTCGATGATGGCGCCGCCGTCCGTGAGCAGGCCCGTCAGCGCTGCGCGCGTCGGACCGGCCGCGCCGCGCACGCTAAGCGTGCGGCGCTCGCCGCCGCTCGTGAGCATTGCGTCGAGCGTGCCTTCGCCGCCGTCGGCCATCGGACAGATGCGCACGCTCGCGTCGGGGCGTGCGCGCTGGACGCCGGATGCGATCGCTTGCGCGACCTGTTCCGCGCTGAGCGAGCCTTTGAATGAATCGGGAGCGATGACGACGACAGGCGAGGACGACGAATTCGGCATGGTGTCTCTGAGAGGTTTGAGTCGTTGTAAGCGGTTGCCGGAGCGGATGAAGCGACCGGCTGCCGGTGACCGGCGGTGGCGGCCCGACCGAGTGCGTTAGCTTATCAGCATGGGGGCGTCGGCTGAATATGTCGAAAGGCATAGGCGGGATCGCGGCCACGACCCGTCGGCCGCGAGCGGGTGCGAGCGTCCACGCGAACGTTCTGTTGCATGACGAAAGAGCGCCGAGGAACGCACGACGCTAACCGGATAGCGATGCCAGCGGCAAATCGCGCTCGCTGTGTCAAAACTAACCGAAAATGGCCCTCAAAACGCCCGGAATGCAGGGAAAACTCGATGCAATCATTGAATCCCGGCTAAGCGCGCAAATAGTTTGCTAAAATATTTGGCTCTTTGGACTCAACCGTGCTGCCGACGGCCTGCAAGCCCGCGGCGCAGGTGCGTGATCGATGCAATCGGCGCAAATCGATGCGAAGCGACATCGACGGGCAGCACGGAGAAGATAACTGATTCGCTCGAATAATTTTAGGACGATTGAAGCCATGGCTAACGTTGTTGAAAACCTCGGCAAGCTCGAACGCCGCGTGACGATTTCCCTGCCGAAGGATGCCGTGCAGAAGGAAGTGGATTCGCGTATCCGTCAACTCGCGAAGAACGTGCGCATGCCGGGTTTCCGCCCGGGCAAGGTGCCGCTCAAGATGGTGACGCAACAGTATTCGGGCCAGGTGGAAGCCGAAGTGCTGAGCGACAAGGTGGGCAAGGAATTTTTCGACATCAGCCGCACCGAAAACCTGCGTGTCGCGGGTCAGCCGAGCTTCGCGCCGAATACCGACGCGGGTGAAGGCAGCTACGCGTTCGACGCGACCTTCGAGGTGTATCCGGAAGTGAAGCTGGGCGACGTCGCCACGGCTGAAATCGAGCGCACCATGACCAGCATCAGCGAAGCGGAAATCGACCGCACGCTGGACATCCTGCGCAAACAGCGCGTGCACTTCCTCGCTCGCGGCGAGGCAGGCGAGCATGGCGACGGCGGCGCGGACACGGCCGCCAAAGACGGCGACCGCGTGACGGTCGACTTCGTCGGCAAGATCGACGGCGAAGCATTCCAGGGCGGTAGCGCAGAAGACTTCGGCTTCATCCTCGGCGAAGGCCGCATGCTGCCGGAATTCGAAAAAGCGGCGCTCGGCTTGAAGGTCGGCGAAGCGAAGGAATTCGACCTGAAGTTCCCGGACGACTACCACGGCAAGGAAGTGGCGGGCAAGACGGCGCAATTCACGATCACGATGAAGAAGATCGAATGGCCGCATTTGCCGGAAGTCGACGGCGAATTCGCGAAATCGCTCGGCATCGAAGACGGCGATCTGACCAAGATGCGCGCTGAAATCAAGGACAACCTCGAGCGCGAAGCGAAGCGCCGCACGCAAGCCATCGTCAAGAACCAGGTGATGGACGCACTGCTGAAAATCTCGGAGCTCGACGTCCCGAACGCGCTGATCGAGCAGGATCAGGAGCGCCTCGTCGCGATGGCTCGCCAGGATCTGGAACAGCGCGGCGTGCCGAACGCGAAGGACGCGCCGATCCCGGCCGCGATGTTCAAGGAGCAGGCCGAGCGCCGCGTCAAGCTGGGTCTCGTGCTGGCCGAGCTGGTGAAGGCGAACGAACTGCAGGCGAAGCCGGAGCAGATCCGTGCCGAAGTCGATGAATTCGCGAAAAGCTACGAAGACCCGAAGGAAGTCGTCCGCTGGTATTATTCCAACCAGCAACGTCTTGCTGAAATGGAAGCGTATGTCGTTGAAGCCAACGTCGTCGACTTCGTCCTCAGCAAGGCGAAGGTGACGGACAAGGAAGTGAGCTTCGAGGAACTGGCAAGCGCAACGGCGCAAGCGTAAGCGTCGCTGCAACGGCGTGCCGGCTGTCGGAGCGACCGACGGCCGGCACGCCGTTTTTTTGTGCTATGAATCTGTGTGACGTAGCGGATCCGGTCGTGCGGCGCACACGAAGACGGCACTTGAATACGGGCTCGTCGCACCAACCTGTGTCCAGCAGCTAATATTCAGAATATTTCCAGACAAGGATCCATTGCATGACCTTTCGCGCCCAAATGCTGGACACGTTGACCTCCCAGTCGTCCCGGGATCTCGAAGCGCAGGCACTCGGTCTGGTGCCGATCGTCGTGGAAACGAGCGGTCGGGGCGAGCGCTCCTATGATATTTATTCGCGTCTGCTGAAGGAACGCATCGTGTTCCTCGTGGGCGAAGTGAACGACCAGACGGCCAATCTGGTGGTTGCGCAGATGCTGTTTCTGGAAAGCGAGAATCCGGACAAGGACATCTACTTCTACATCAACAGTCCGGGCGGCTCCGTGTCTGCCGGTATGGCGATCTACGATACGATGCAGTTCATCAAGCCGGACGTCTCGACGCTGTGCATGGGGCTTGCGGCGAGCATGGGCGCGTTCCTGCTCGCGGCCGGTGCTAAGGGCAAGCGTTTCGCGCTGCCGAATTCGCGCGTGATGATTCATCAGCCGCTTGGCGGCGCGCGCGGCCAGGCATCGGACATTGAAATCCAGGCGCGTGAAATCCTGTACCTGAAGGATCGGCTGAATCATCTGCTCGCGCACCACACCGGTCAGCCGGTCGAACGCATCGCGCGTGACACCGACCGTGACAATTTCATGTCCGGCGATGACGCGCAGGCGTACGGCCTCGTCGACCAGGTGGCGCACAAGCGTCCCTGATCTGGTACGGTTTTGCCCTGCTGTTTTGCCCACTGTTGCGGCAAAACCGTCATCGGGTCGGTTGTGAATGTTCCACTTCCGTCCGGGCGTCTGCGGCAAGCGCCGTTATCGTGCTCACTAGCCCTGCCGCGCCCAGACTGCGTGGCGGGGGCAAACGGCGTATTATCTAATCCGGTGTCCGGAGGCTCACACATCTATGGCGGACAAGAAAGGTTCTAACAGCGAAAAGCTGTTGTATTGCTCGTTTTGCGGCAAGAGCCAGCATGAGGTCAAGAAACTGATTGCTGGCCCGTCGGTATTCATCTGCGATGAATGTATCGATCTGTGCAACGAAATCATTCGTGACGAGGCTGCAGGCGCGGGCATCGAGGCCGGCTTGTCCAAGTCCGATCTGCCGACCCCGCAGGAAATCCGCGAAATTCTCGACCAGTACGTGATCGGTCAGGAGCGCGCGAAAAAGATCCTCGCGGTCGCGGTCTACAACCACTACAAGCGCCTCAAGCATCTCGACAAGAAGGATGAAATCGAGCTGTCCAAGAGCAACATCCTGCTGATCGGCCCGACCGGCTCCGGCAAGACGCTGCTTGCGCAGACGCTCGCGCGCCTTCTGAACGTGCCATTCGTGATTGCCGACGCGACCACGCTGACGGAAGCCGGCTATGTCGGCGAAGACGTCGAGAACATCATTCAGAAGCTGCTGCAGAATTGTAATTACGAGGTGGACAAGGCTCAGCGCGGCATCGTCTACATCGACGAAATCGACAAGATCAGTCGCAAGTCCGACAACCCGTCCATCACGCGCGACGTGTCGGGCGAGGGTGTGCAGCAGGCTCTGCTGAAGCTGGTCGAAGGCACGATGGCGTCGGTGCCGCCGCAAGGTGGCCGTAAGCATCCGAACCAGGACTTCATCCAGGTCGATACGACGAACATCCTGTTCATCTGCGGCGGTGCATTCGACGGCCTTGAGAAGGTCATCGTCGATCGCACCGAGAAGACCGGCATCGGTTTCGGCGCGAGCGTGAAGAGCAAGCAGGACCGCGACGCCGGCGAAGTGCTGCGCGAAGTGGAGCCGGAAGATCTGATCAAATTCGGCCTGATTCCGGAGCTGATCGGCCGTCTGCCGGTGGTCGCCACGCTCGGCAAGCTCGACGAAGCGGCGCTGATGAAGATTCTCGTCGAACCGAAGAATGCGCTGGTCAAGCAGTATCACAAGCTGTTCAGCATGGAGCGCGTCGAGCTCGAAATCCGTCCGGCCGCGTTGCAGGCCGTGGCGCGCAAGGCGATCCGCCGCAAGACGGGCGCGCGGGGCCTGCGTTCGATTCTGGAACAGGCATTGCTTGATGTCATGTACGACCTTCCGCAAATGAAAGGTGTCAGCAAGGTCATCATCGACGACAACGTTATCGACGGCGACGGCAAACCGCTGCTGATCTACGAAGACGCGCCGAAGGTCGCGGGTTCGAACTGATCGGCTTTCGAGTTCTGCAAAAAGGCCGTTCATGGCGACGTGAACGGCTTTTTCGTTTATCGTGTGGTCAGGCTGGTTGTTCTCAACTATGGAGTCACTGAACCTTCGGAGTCACTGAACTTTTCCCACACGCGGAGGCTTGCAATATTTTCTGCTGGCCTCACCTATCGAACGAACTGATTCCACTCATGGGGAAATGAAATGTCAGGAACCCAACTCCTCCCGCCGGAACGCATTACGCTGCCGCTGCTCCCGCTGCGCGACGTAGTCGTTTTCCCGCACATGGTGATTCCGCTCTTCGTAGGCCGCCCGAAGTCGATCAAGGCTCTCGAAGCAGCGATGGAAGGCGGCAAGCACATCATGCTCGTCGCCCAGAAGACGGCTGCGAAAGATGAGCCGACCGAAAAGGACATGTACGAAGTAGGGTGTATCGCCAACATCCTGCAGATGCTGAAGCTGCCCGACGGTACCGTGAAGGTGCTCGTCGAAGGCTTGCAGCGCGCGAAGACGCTTTCCATCGAAGAACAGGAAACGCAGTTCTCGTGCGAAGTCATGCCGCTCGAACCTGACCACGCCGACAGCGCTGAAACCGAAGCGCTGCGTCGCGCGATCGTGTCGCAGTTCGACCAGTATGTGAAGCTGAACAAGAAGATCCCGCCGGAGATCCTGACCTCGCTGTCGGGTATCGACGAGGCAGGGCGTCTCGCCGACACGATCGCGGCGCATTTGCCGCTCAAGCTCGACCAGAAGCAACACATCCTCGAGATGTTCCCGGTGATCGAGCGGCTCGAGCATCTGCTCGCGCAGCTCGAAGCCGAGATCGACATCCTGCAGGTCGAAAAGCGTATCCGCGGGCGCGTGAAGCGTCAGATGGAGAAGAGTCAGCGCGAGTACTACCTGAACGAACAGGTCAAGGCGATCCAGAAGGAACTCGGCGAAGGCGAAGAAGGTGCGGATCTCGAAGAACTCGAGAAGCGTATCACGGCCGCCCGCATGCCGAAGGAAGCGAAGAAGAAGGCCGACGCCGAGTTGAAGAAGCTCAAGCTGATGTCGCCGATGTCGGCGGAAGCGACGGTCGTGCGCAACTACATCGACACGCTGATCGGCTTGCCGTGGCGCAAGAAGAGCAAGGTCAACAACGACCTGTCGAATGCGGAGCGCGTCCTCGACGAAGACCACTTCGGTCTCGAGAAAGTGAAGGAACGCATTCTCGAGTATCTCGCGGTCCAGCAACGTGTCGACAAGGTCAAGGCGCCGATCTTGTGCCTCGTGGGGCCTCCGGGCGTCGGTAAGACTTCGCTCGGTCAGTCGATCGCGCGCGCGACGAACCGCAAGTTCGTGCGCATGGCATTGGGCGGCGTGCGTGACGAAGCCGAGATTCGTGGCCACCGTCGCACGTACATCGGTTCGATGCCGGGTAAGATCCTGCAAAGCCTGACCAAGGTCGGCGTGCGCAATCCGCTCTTCCTGCTCGACGAAGTCGACAAGATGGGTCAGGATTTCCGCGGCGATCCGTCGTCGGCCCTGCTGGAAGTGCTCGATCCGGAACAGAACCATACGTTCGCCGACCACTACGTCGAAGTCGACTTCGATCTGTCGGACGTGATGTTCGTGGCGACGTCGAACTCGCTGAACATTCCGCCGCCGCTGCTCGACCGGATGGAAGTGATTCGTCTGTCCGGTTATACGGAAGACGAGAAGGTCAGCATCGCGCAGCGTTATCTGCTGCCGAAGCAGAAGAAGAACAACGGCCTCAAGGATGGCGAGGTCGATGTGACGGAAACTGCGATCCGCGACATCATTCGTTACTACACGCGCGAAGCGGGCGTCCGCTCGCTCGAGCGTGAAATTTCGAAGATCTGCCGCAAGGTCGTGAAGATGCTTCTGCTGAAGAAGGCGGAAGGCGCGGTGAAGGTCGACGGCAGCAACCTCGACACGTTCCTCGGCGTGCGCAAGTACGACTTCGGTCTGGCCGCGAAGGAAAATCAGGTGGGCCAGGTCACGGGTCTCGCGTGGACGGAAGTGGGCGGCGATCTGCTGACCATCGAAGCCGCGGTGATGCCGGGCAAGGGCAATGTGATCCGCACGGGTTCGCTCGGCGACGTGATGAAGGAATCCGTCGAAGCGGCGCGCTCGGTCGTGCGTTCGCGTTCGCGTCGTCTTGGCATCAAGGACGAAGCGTTCGAGAAGCAGGACATTCACATCCACGTGCCGGAAGGCGCAACGCCGAAAGATGGTCCTTCGGCTGGTATCGCGATGACGACCGCGCTGGTGTCGGTGTTGACCGGTATTCCGGTGCGCGCCGATGTCGCGATGACGGGCGAAATCACGCTGCGTGGCGAAGTTCTGCCGATCGGCGGCCTGAAGGAAAAGCTGCTGGCGGCGCATCGCGGTGGCATCAAGCTGGTGCTGATTCCGGAAGAAAACGTCAAGGACTTGACGGAGATTCCGGACAACGTGAAGAACGCGATCGAAATCGTGCCGGTCCGCTGGATCGACAAGGTGCTCGAACTTGCGCTCGAGCGTGTACCGCAGGCGTTACCGGAAGAAGAACCGAAGCCCTCGGCGCCGGTTGGGGCTGAGCCGGGCAAGGATGCCGCGACGGACGTCGTCAAGCACTAAGGTTCGATGCGCGTCAGAACGCGCTGACACCAAAGCATTCTGCAGCGGTGTCGTTCGCTGAAGCAGAAAACCCGCGGTCAAGAGCCGCGGTTTTTTTTTGGTGCGCCAGGCATGGCGCGTAGCGCCGTGACTGGCGCTGTCCGACCCGCTGTGGTGGCGAGCCGGATGACTTGGGGGTGAAAGTCCTCTGCACACCCGGCAAGGGGAAGTGCTAGCTGAACGGCAAGGGTGTCCGTCGTAAGGCGGAATCTGAAGGAAGCCGCAGGCAAAATGCTGGCCTGACGAACAGGAAGCGGATATCAGGCGGTGTGGCGGGGTGAGCAGTCCAAGATCTGTAAAGCCCAATACTTGCACGGAACGCCACGACGTAGATCCGACAGGCATAAGCAGGAAGGTCGCGCGCATTACCCTGGGAGCCCCGTCAGTCTGCCTTGTGCTACTGGCATCGCAAGGTGCCGGGATGGGCTGGCGGGAGTCAGCAGAGGCCATAGTAGCGGCTCGGAACCGGAGCAGTGAAGGGCCGAACCTGACGAGAGTGGATAGTCACGCGTGCTCTCTGAGCGTTTGGGCACAAGTCTCGGCACAGCCGGGAGCCTGCGATCAAACTTGACGGCCGGAAGCCTGAGAGAGGTTGGGGTGTCCATTGAACGACAGGCGACACGACGAACGAAACGAAGCTCGCTGGAGCAATCCAGTCGTCAGGAAACGCCGGATACGTGATCCGTACGTCCGGTGTTGTGGGAGGACGGCGGGGGCAACCCCGCCTCCTACCCGATCCCGCGCGGCTTCGTCGCCAAGCCGCATCGCCAGTCTTTCCGCTGCAACATACTGTGACAAAAGCGCCCCTCTAAAATACCGCCGATCAGGCTCAACCCCGGTTGACACAAGGGTTTCGGCCGCTTCTAATGAGGCGGCCTGGCGTTCGCGCCGGCCGCGTGGCGGGAGGTGCTGGAAAGCACTGTCACGATTGCCAATAAATATTCACGGGGGTTTGAATGAACAAGACGGAATTGATCGATCACATAGCACAGCAAGCCGACATTTCGAAGGCCGCGGCGGGCCGTGCACTCGATGCGGTCATCGCGGGCGTCAAAAACACGTTGAAGAAGGGCGGATCTGTGACGTTGGTCGGCTTTGGCACGTTCGCGGTCGGCAAGCGCACCGCCCGCACCGGACGCAATCCGCGCACGGGCGCCGCGATCAAAATCAAGGCAGCAAAAGTTCCTAAATTTAGGCCTGGCAAAGCTCTGAAGGATGCGCTAAACTAGTGCGCTTGCTGCTTGAGGAATTGCTTAACCCGGCTGCATGAACGATTCACGGGGAGGGCAGCGGCAAGGCAGAAAACACATCAAGCACTGAGTCACGAAACGGGTGCTTAGCTCAGTTGGTAGAGCGGCGCCCTTACAAGGCGTAGGTCGGGAGTTCGAGCCTCTCAGCACCCA
Source organism: Paraburkholderia sp. 35.1 (assembly GCF_050436525.1). Lineage (NCBI taxonomy): Bacteria > Pseudomonadati > Pseudomonadota > Betaproteobacteria > Burkholderiales > Burkholderiaceae > Paraburkholderia > Paraburkholderia sp. 35.1. The sequence goes on from NZ_JBNDMJ010000003.1 coordinate 3,739,248, forward strand.
CCAGTTTCAGATTCGGCTGCAGTGTTTCCAGTCGCAAAAGTGCAGTATAAGGAGTGGTAGTTCAGTCGGTTAGAATACCGGCCTGTCACGCCGGGGGTCGCGGGTTCGAGTCCCGTCCACTCCGCCAGTATCCACGAAAGGCGAACTCCGGTTCGCCTTTTTTGTTGCCCGCTGTTGTAAGATCGGGCGTTCTGTTTTTGGCACCCCTCACGCATGCTCGATTTTTTCCGCAATCACCAACGCCTGATGATGTTCATGCTCATCCTCGTCATTTTGCCGGGGTTGGGTTTCGTGGGTATTCAGGGTTTCCGCGGCTTCTTTGACGAAAGTGCAAACGTCGCGAGTGTCAACGGTCACAAGATCACCCGTGTCGAATACGACGACGCGATGCGCCAGCAGATCGACCGCGGGCGTCAGATGCTCGGCGCGAAGTTCGACATGAAGTCGTTCGACACGCCGGAGCGCCGTCGCCAGATGCTCGACGGCATGATCGAGCAGCGTGTGCTTGCCGACGAAACGCAGCGTCTGCATCTGAGCGCATCGGACGAAGCGGTGCGCCGCGCGCTGCTGTCCGATCCGGTGATCTCGTCGCTGAAGAATCCCGACGGGTCGATCGACCTCGACCGCTACAAGCAACTGCTCGCGATGCAGGGCATGACGCCCGATCAGTACGACGAGCGCGTGCGCTACAACCTCGCTATGCAACAACTGCCCGCGAGCATCGAGGCGAGCGCGTTCACGTCGAAGACGCTCGCGCAGCACTTGACCGAGCTCGCGCAGCAGCAGCGTGAAGTGCAGGGCATCGCGTTTCATCCGCACGATTACGCGGCGAAGATCCAGCCGACCGATGCGCAACTGCAAGCGTACTACGACGCGCATCGCAACGACTTCGCGACGCCCGCTACGGCGACGATCCAGTACCTGGTGATGTCGCCGGCCGCGCTGAGCGCATCGGTGCAGCCGAGCGACGCGGACCTGAAGAAGTACTACGACGACAACATCGCCCACTTCCGCACCGAAGGCGAAGTGCGCGCGAGCCATATCCTGATCGCGGCACCGAAGGACGCGAGCGCGGCCGACAAGGCCAAAGCGAAGCAGAAGGCCGAGGAGTTGCTCGCGCAGCTCAAGGCGCATCCGGACCAGTTCGCGCAGATCGCGCGGCAGAACTCGCAGGATCCGGGGTCGGCATCGAAGGGTGGCGATCTCGGTTACTTCGGCCGCGGCATGATCGCGGGCGGCAAGGCGTTCGACGACGCGGTGTTCGCGCTGAAGAAGGACGAAATCAGCGGCATCGTCCAGACCGACTTCGGTTTCCACATCATCAAGGTCACCGATGTAAAGCCGGCGGTCACGAAGTCGTTCGACGAAGTGAAAGACCAGATCGCCAGGGAGCTGAAGACGCAACTGGCGAGCAAGGCATTCACCGACAGTTCGGAAGGTTTCACGTCGCTCGTCTATGAAAAGGCCAAGAGCCTGCAGCCGGCCGCTGACAAATTCAAGCTGCAGATCCAGACCGCGACGGTCACGCCGCAGCCGGATCCGAAGCTGCCGCCCGACAGCCCGCTGAACAACCCGAAGTTCCTCGCAGCCGTGTTCGCGAACGACTCGGTATCGGCGCACAACAATACGCAGGCCATCGACGTCGGCAACAACACGCTGATCGCCGCGCGCGTGACCGACTACAAGCCCGCTGCCGTGCCCGCATTCGACGCGGTGAAGGACGCGGTGCGTCAGAAGGTGATCGCCGTGCAGGCGAACGAAGCAGCGCACAAGGACGGCGTCGCGAAACTGGCCGAGTTCGAGAAGTCGAAGGCGACCGCCGGTTTCTCGTCGCCGCTGAAGGTGTCGCGCAATGACGCGCAGGGCGTGCCACCTGCCGCACTGAGCGCAATCTACAAGGTCGATGCGCAAAAGTTGCCGGCCTACGTCGGTGTCGATCTCGGCGACGACGGCTATGCGATCTATCGCGTGAACCAGATCGTGCAGCCCGCGGCCACCGACGCGCAGCATCTCGCTGTCGCGCAGCAGCAGATCGCGCAGGTGGACGCGCAGTCGGAGACCGAGGCCTATCTGAAAGCGCTGCGCGAGCGCTCGAAGGTGAAGATCTACGGTACGCTCGACAGCGCCGCCCAGCCGGCCGATCAGTAAGCCGCAGTAAGCATTACCTGCTCGTCCAAAAGCAAGCCCCGCATTTGCGGGGCTTTTTTTATCTACAGCCGGGTGGCAGCTTTACAGACAGCCGCTGATCGCGCCGGTGGCGTTGCCGCCGCCAGCGCCGCCGGCGCGAAAGCCGACCCACGTGCCCTTACCGCTATACGAAGGACGGACCACCGCCGCCGCGCCGTTGGGCGGCTGCTGGCCCGGGACGTAGACGTCCATGGCCTGATCGTTGGCGAGGATGTTTTGCGAGATTACCTGTTGTTGCGAACTATCCGCCCATTTTTGCGCGATGCAGGTTGCGACGGCGCGAGGCGGCTGCTGGCTTTGACCCACCGACTGAACGCCGGCCGGCGGTTGAGCCGCGCAGGCCGAGATGGCAATGGTCAAAGCGATTAACGGTAAATATTTCAACGTTATCTCCTCAGAAGTCGCTCAAGAATGAGCCGGGTGGCAGGGATTGCCCATCTGTCGAACGGCTCGGCGATCCATGTTCCCCCAGGTTCCGGAAACAAGTCGTTAGCAGGTCTTTCAGTGCGGCGAACTTGTGCGAAGAAGTGGCTTGACAGCGGGCCACACGTTATTGAGTAGCAGCGGCTGTGCCTGCTGCGTCGGGTGGAGCTGATCGGCCTGGAACATGTCCGGTTTATCCGCGATGCCGGCGAGAAGAAACGGCACGAGCGGCACGTGGAACTCCTTCGACAGTTGGCCGTAGAGGCCGTGGAACTTTTGCGTATAGTCGGGGCCGTAATTGGGCGGCACGTACATGCCGACGAGCACGACCTTCGCGTGGCCTTGCTGCGCCTGTTCGATGATCGTGCGCAGGTTGTCCTCGGTCGTCGAGAGCGGCACGCCGCGCAACGCGTCGTTGGCGCCGAGCTCGACGATCACGATGCTCGGTTTGAGCCGTTCCATCAGCGCGGGCAGACGCGCGCGTCCGCCGCTCGTCGTGTCGCCGCTGATGCTCGCATTGGCGACGCTATAATCGATGCGCTCTTCGGCCAGACGCTGACGCATCAACGCGACCCAGCCCGTATCGCGGGGCAGCCCGTACTCAGCGGAGATGCTGTCGCCGAGCACGACGATCACCGGCTTCGCGGGTTCGGGCGTATTCGCCGCGTGAGCCCGCAACGGTAACGAAACCAGCGCGGCGGCCATCATGGTCGCGCCGAATGCCGCAGACAGCGCCGCGGCGCGAGGGGCGATGGCGCGCACTTTCAACCTACGCTTCACCATGCCAAACAGAACTGATCCAGTCATTGAAGTGCGGGGTTTGTGCAAGAGGGTTAAGGATGCTGCGGGCGAACTGACGATTCTCGATCACATCGATCTTGCCATCGATGCCGGCAGCAGCGTCGCGATCGTCGGTGCATCCGGGTCGGGCAAGTCTACGCTGCTCGGCTTGCTCGCGGGATTGGACAGTGCTAGCGCGGGCTCGGTTCGGCTGCTCGGGCGCGAACTCGGCGAGCTCGACGAAGACGGCCGCGCCGCGTTGCGCAGCGGCGCGGTCGGCTTCGTGTTCCAGTCGTTTCAGTTGATGCCGCATCTGACCGCGCTCGAAAACGTCACGTTGCCGCTCGAACTGCAAGGCGGCATCGGCACACGCGAGGCCGCCGCGCGTGCGCGTGAACTGCTCGAACAGGTTGGGCTCGGGCAGCGTACCGGTCATTATCCGAAGCTGCTGTCGGGCGGCGAGCAGCAGCGCGTCGCGCTCGCGCGCGCGTTCGTCACGCGCCCGGCGATCCTGTTCGCCGACGAACCCACGGGCAGTCTCGACGCGGCCACCGGCCACGCGGTGATCGATCTGATGTTCGAGATGAATCGCGCGCACGGCGCGACGCTCGTGCTCGTGACACACGACATCGAACTCGCGCGGCGTTGCGATACGACGGTGACGATCGAAGCGGGGCGGCTCGCTTGATGGTCTGGAGGATCGCGGGCTTGCGCTCGCGTACCTCGAGCATGTCGTCGTCGAAGCAAAAACAAAGCGGGCCGTAGCCCGCTTCGTTCTGTTTGTGGCGCGTTATCGCCCGCTATCGTGCACTCCAGACTTCCATTCAGCGCTTCAACGCAGCCCGGGCCCGCGCGATCAGCGCCGCCGTCGACGAGTCATGCTTCTTTACGTCGGCACTCGCCGCGCCCAGATCGGCCTCGACCACCTTGCCGAGAATCTTGCCGAGTTCGACGCCCCACTGATCGAACGGGTTAATGTTCCACACCGACGCCTGCACCAGCACCTTGTGCTCATAAAGCGCGATCAACGCGCCGAGCGTGCGCGCGGTCAATGCGTCGAGCAGCAGCGTCGCGGTGGGGCGGTTGCCCGGGAACGTCAGGTGCGGCGCGAGTTCCGGCTTGTCGGGGCCGGCCACCTTCTTCGCTTCTTCAAGCGTGCGACCGAGCATCAACGCTTCGCTCTGCGCGAAGCAGTTCGCGAGCAGCTTCGGATGATGGCTCGCGAGCGGATGCTCGGGCGTCAGCAGCGCGATGAAATCGATCGGCACGATCGTCGGGCCCTGGTGCAGCATCTGGAAAAACGCGTGCTGACCGTTCGTGCCCGGCTCGCCCCACGTGACTGCGGAAGTCGCATAGTCGACGAACGCGCCGTCGAGACGTGCGGACTTGCCATTGCTCTCCATTTCGAGCTGCTGCAGATACGACGGCAGGAAATGCAGCGCCTGCGAATACGGCGCGACCAGATAGCTCTGCGAGCCGAAGAAGTTGCGATACCAGATGCCGATCATGCCGAGCAGCACCGGCAGGTTCCTGTCGAGCGGAGCGGTGCGGAAGTGCTGGTCCATCTCGTTGGCGCCGGCGAGCAACTCGTCGAACTGTTGCGGACCTACCGCGATCATGATCGACAGACCGACGGCCGACCACAGCGAGTAGCGTCCGCCGACCCAGTCCCACATCGAGAACACGTTCTCTTGTGCGATGCCGAACTTGACGACTTCGGCCGTATTGGCCGACACACCGACGAAGTGCTTCGCCAGCGCGCTTTCCGGGCAGCCTTTCTGGATGAAAAAGTCGCGCAGCGAGCGCGCGTTGGTCATCGTCTCCAGCGTCGTGAAAGTCTTCGACACGATGATCGCGAGCGTCTCTTCGGGATCGATCTGCTGCATCACGCTGTACAGATCGGCGCCGTCCACGTTCGACACGAAGTGCGTCGAGATCTCGGGCGTCGCGAGATGATGCAACGCGTGCACGACCATCTTCGGCCCTAGATCCGAGCCGCCGATGCCGATGTTCACGACATGACGGATCCGCTTGCCGGTGTAGCCGGTCCATGCGCCGCTGCGGACCTGCTCGGCGAACGCGGCCATTTTCTTGCGCTCGGCCTGCACTTCGGCGAAGAACGGCGCCTTCGGGTCGGTTGCGCGCAAGGCCGTGTGCAGCGCGGCGCGGCCTTCGGTCGGGTTGACGACCTCGCCCGCGAACATCGCGTCGCGGCGCTTTTCGACGCCGGCTTCGCGGGCGAGTTGCACGAGCAGTTGCAGGGTTTCGGCGGTGATGCGGTGCTTCGAGAAATCGGCTGAGAGACCGCCGCCCGCGAACGTGAAGCGTTCGGCGCGCGTGGGAGCGGGATCGTTCTCGGGGGCGAACCAGTCGCGCAGATGCGCATCGCGAATCGTGTCGTAATGCGTCTGCAGCGAGGACCAGGAGGGGAGCGAGTTCTGGGTCATAGCGTCCGTCTAACCAAGGGGCACGAAGGAAGGCGCGCGCATGAAGCGTGGCCGAGAATGATGCGGCGATGCAGTCAGAGCGATGCCACGCGGCCCGGATCGGGACAGGTGCCGACGATACTTCGCGAAGCGGATGAACTTCGCGAAAACGCGAGGCGGCGCCCGCACCCGCTGGAGTATCGCCGCGACCCGCGATCGACCCGACGCGCGGCGCAGGCAATCAGTATAGCGGGGATGCGCGACGGGCAGCAGGGCGTTGCGCGCGCTCGCAATGATTGGGATCGCGATGTGTCATCGGTGTGAACAAGCGCCGCGGACCCGATTCGTATTCAGAGCAATCGCGCGCGTCAAGCAAGCGGCGCCGAATAGAACAGCCGGTTCAACAAGGTACGCACCATCGGTGCCAGCTCGCCGGCCGTCAGCCCGGCGGGGCCGTGGCCCTGCGCGGTCAGCGTATCGGCGGCAAGGCCGTGCAGATAGACGCCCGCGAGCGCCGCCTCGAAGCGTGGCAGATGCTGCGCGAGCAGCGCGCCGATGATGCCGCCGAGCACGTCGCCGGTGCCGCCCGTCGCGAGCGCGGCGTTGCCGGTCGGGTTCAGCGCGAGGCGGCCGTCGGGCGCGGCGATGATCGTGCCGACGCCCTTCAGCACGACGACGCTCGCAAAACGCGCCGCGAGCGCACGCGCGGCCGCGAGACGGTCGCGTTGCACGCTCGCCGCATCGCTGCCAAGCAGGCGCGCCGCTTCGAGCGGATGCGGAGTGAAAATGCACGGATCGCCTTGCACGCCGCGCGCGGTGACTTCCGCGGCGAGCGCGGGATCCTTGGCGACCAGGTTCAGCGCGTCGGCATCGAACAGCTTGGGCACGTCGAGTTGCAGCACGTCGTGCAGTACCCGCGTCGCGCGTTCGCCGTGCCCCATGCCGCAGCCGATCGCGAGTGCGTCCATCGAATCGAGCGGCAGCGTGTCGATCGGATGCAGCATCAGTTCGGGGTGCGGCGGATCGTAGGGCGGGGCGCCTTCGCCGAGCAACGCGACGTGGACCTTGCCCGCGCCGGTGTAGAGCGCCGCGCGTGCCGCGAGAATCGGCGCGCCGCACATGCCGGTGTCGCCGCCGACCACCGCGAGGCTGCCGAAGGTGCCCTTGTTGGTCGCGAAGTTGCGTGGGGGCATGAAGGGGCCGAAGAGATCGGGCGCGCTGAGCTGGATCGCCGCACGTGAGGCGCTGGTGGCAGCGTCCTGGCTGCCCCCGTCGTTGATCCCTGCCACGAGCCCGATCGGTGCGACGGTCACTCGCCCGGCGAGATCACGGCCTTGCGCGGTGAAAAGCCCCGGCTTCGCGCCGATGAACGTGATCGTGTGCGTCGCATGGACCGCCGCCGCGCCGTCGCCGCCGATCACCGCGCCGGTGTCGCTGTCGAGCCCGCTGGGCACATCGAGCGCGAGCACGGCGCCTTGTGTCGGGCGCGCCTTCGTGCGCTGCGACAACTGCCGCGCGAGCGTCGCGAAGACGCCGTCGAGCGGCCGCACGAGACCGATGCCGAACATACCGTCGACGAGCCAGCCATAGCCGTCGAGCGAGGCGGGCGGCGCCGCATCGATCGGCACGCCGGCGGCGCGCGCGGCGTCGAGCGCCCAGCGCGCGTCGGCGGGCTTCACTTCAACCGGCATACAGACTTCGACTGCGATGCCGGCCTTGTGCAGTTCCGTCGCGACGACCAGCGCGTCGCCGCCATTGTTGCCGGGGCCGGCGACCAGCCACGCGCGCTGCTGCGACTTCGTCACCGACGTATCCGCGGCGATCCGTTCGAGCAGCCAGCGCGCGGCCGCATGACCGGCGCGCGCCATCAGCGTGTGCTCGGGCAGGGCCGTGGCGGCCTGGGATTCGGCGATCCGCAAGTCGGTCAGCGTCAGCAGCGGCAGCGCAAGCGGCTGCGAGTCGGTCAGCGGATCGAAAAGGGAGAGCAGCGAGTTTTCTGCGTCTGTCATGGCGAAACCTGGCGGTGCGCCCGCGGCGCGGCGGGCAGACTTTGGAATCGCTATGTTAGTGCCGATAGGCGCACGGCGTGCGGCTGTTTCGGTGCGCGCGGCGGAAGCGGCGCGATGAACGCGGGGTATCGACAGCGGGCTGTCAGCCCGCCATACCCGCCTGGAACCGCACGAAACCTTACTGGAACCGCTCCGGCCTCAATGCAGCGAGCGTGTCTTGCGGCAACGTCGGCGTCTGTCCCGACATCAGCTGTGCAACGAGCTTGCCCGCGCCGCAGGCGAGGCCCCAGCCGGCCGGACCATGCCCGACGTTGATGAACAGCCGCGGATGCAGCGCGTTGCCGATCACCGGCAAGCCATCGGGCGACAGCAGTTTCACGCCTTCCCACGGCAGCGCCGCCGAAATGCGCGCGGCGCCCGGAATCCAGTCGTGCGTCGCCTGGCCGAGCAACGCGAGCGCCTCCTTGGTCAGCGCTTCGCCGAGCGGCTTGTCGATCTGGCTCGCGCTTTGCACCACCGCGCCGCCCGCGATCCGCAGCCGATGGTTCATGCGGCTGATGCCGATGCGCTTGACCGCATCGACGATCGCGACGTGCGGCGCGCATTCCTCGTGCGCGATCGGCGCGACCAGCGAATGCAGCCGCAGCGGATGCAGCGGCAGCCTGAGCCCCGCGCGTTCGAGCAGCGCGAGGCTGCCGTAACCGGCGGCGACCACGACGGCGTCGGCCTGGACCACGTCGATCTCGCGCGAGCGGGGCGCGCCGTCGCGCGGCGCCAGTTCGACCGCCGCGCGCTGACTGTCGAGACGAATGCCGGTCACCTCGCAGTTCGGCATGAACTGCACGCCGCCTTGGGTATCGAGCACCTGTTTGACGAGCTTGGTAAAAAGCGGACAGTTCGCGGTGCGCTCGTGCTCGAACAGCACGCCGCCGGCGAATTCGGGATCTGTGGGGACCGCATGCTCGAACGCCGCGCATTCGGCCGGGCCCAGCACGTGATGCGGCACCTCGAACCGGTGCAGCAGATCGAGCGCGGCTGCGTTCAGCTCCCATTCGTGCGCGCTGCGCACGAGGTACAGCAGACCGCTCGCCTGTTCGAATTCGAGGCCGAAGCGGGCTTCGACATCGGCCATCGCATCGCGCGAGGATTCGATCAGCGGCCGCAGCAGCGCGTACTGGCGCGCGAACGCCTCGGGTTCCTGCCATGCTCCGAGCTGCTTGATGAACTGCCGCGCGGCGCCGTTGAAGCCGGTCTTGCTGATCACGCCATTTTTCGCGTTGTAGCGGCTCGCCATGAAGGTCGGGCCGAACCAGACGTCGAGCGGCGTCGGCAGCACGTTGCCGCCTTGTCCGTAGGTGGCGCCTTGCGCGACGGTCGCGTGACGCTCGACGACGCATACCCGGTGGCCGGCCGCGCGCAGGTGATAAGCGGTGGCGACGCCCGCTACCCCGCCGCCAATGACGATGACATCCATGCTCTGATTCGATGTGCCGACGGGCGGCTCGCGCGCGTTCCCGCTGGCTGTGACATGCGGCGCGCCGCCGGGTGAAACCCGGGTCGCGTGCGCCGATCTGGTGAAACGCGAATGATAGCAGTCAAAACACCCGCGCGGCGACGCGACGGGCACCGCGGCGACGCCTCGCGCGGGCAGGCGCGGCCCGCCGCCCACGCACCCCGGAGCCCGCTGGAAGCCCGTTCCCGGGGTATAATCCCGGACTTCCTTTCCGCCTCACGTCGCCTGCATGCGCGGCTCCCCGGCATCAATGAGCGACGCAACGTCAAGTCCCATGGCCCACTTCTCGTGTTTCCCCGGCGCTTCGGCCCTCTCCGATTTCCGTCAAACCCGCCTGCTCGACACGCTCACGCGCATCGACCCGAATATCACCGGCGTGCGCGGGCAGTATCTGCACTTCGTCAATGCGCAGACCGAACTGTCCGCTGAAGACAGCGCGAAGATCGAGGCGCTGATGCACTACGGCAATCCGTTCGAAGAAGGCAAGGAGCGTGGCGCGGTCGAGACCTTCCTCGTCGTGCCGCGCTTTGGCACCGTGTCGCCGTGGGCCAGCAAGGCAACCGACATCGCGCATCTGTGCGGGCTCACGCGGGTGCGCCGCATCGAGCGCGGCGTCGAGTACTCGGTGACGCTGAAAAGCGGCCTGCTCGGCGGCAAGAAGACGCTGTCGGACGAAGCGCGCGCGGCCGTCGCCGCCGCGCTGCACGATCGCATGACCGAGAGCGTCGCGCCGTCGCGCGACCATGCGTTGCATCTGTTCGACGAATTGCCGGCCAAGCTTCTGCAAACCGTCGACGTGCTCGCGAGCGGCCGCGCCGCGCTCGAAACCGCCAACGCGGAACTGGGCCTCGCGCTCGCCGACGACGAAATCGACTATCTGGTCGACGCATTCACGAAGCTCGGCCGCAATCCGACCGACGTCGAGCTGATGATGTTCGCGCAGGCCAACAGCGAGCACTGCCGCCACAAGATCTTCAACGCGGACTGGACGATCGACGGCGAGAAGCAGGACATGTCGCTGTTCAACATGATCCGCAACACCGAGAAGCTGAACCCGCAGGGCACGATCGTCGCGTATTCGGACAATTCGGCGATCATGGTCGGCGGCATGGCCGAGCGCTGGTTTCCGCGCACGCCGGCGCAGCTCGGCGCGAGCGAATTGCCCGAGCACTATGGCCGCAGCGTCGAGCTCACGCACACGCTGATGAAGGTGGAAACGCACAATCATCCGACGGCGATCTCGCCGTTCCCGGGCGCCGCGACCGGCGCAGGTGGCGAAATCCGCGACGAAGGCGCGACCGGACGCGGCGCGCGTCCGAAGGCGGGCCTCGCGGGCTTCACGGTATCGAACCTCGAACTGCCGGACGGCGTCGAGGCGTGGGAAAACGCCCGCGACACCGCTCAGCCGCTCGCGCGGCGCAATCCGGCCGACCAGCACGAAGCGTACGGCCGCCCGGACCGCATCGCCTCGCCGCTGCAGATCATGATCGACGGCCCGCTCGGCGCCGCCGCGTTCAACAACGAATTCGGCCGGCCGAACCTCGGCGGCTACTTCCGGACCTACGAGCAGAACGTCGCGGGTCTCGTGCGCGGCTATCACAAGCCGATCATGATCGCGGGCGGCATCGGCAATATCTCCGACCAGCACACGCACAAGCACGATCTGCCGGAAGGCTCGCTGCTGATCCAGATCGGCGGCCCGGGCATGCGCATCGGCATGGGCGGCGGCGCCGCGAGCTCGATGGCGACCGGCACCAACACCGCCGAGCTCGACTTCGACTCGGTGCAGCGCGGCAACCCGGAAATCGAGCGACGCGCGCAGGAAGTGATCAACGCGTGCTGGCAACTCGGCGAAAAGAACCCGATCCTCAGTATTCACGACGTCGGCGCGGGCGGTCTGTCGAACGCGTTCCCCGAAGTGGTGGACGGTGCAGGCAAGGGCGCATTGTTTGAACTGCGCAAGATCCAGCTCGAAGAAAGCGGTCTGTCGCCGCGCGAAATCTGGTCGAACGAAGCGCAGGAGCGCTACGTGCTGGCGATCGCGCCGGCCGATCTGCCGGTGTTCGAGGCGATGTGCAAGCGCGAGCGCTGCCCGTTCGCGGTGATCGGCACTGCCACCGCCGAGCGTCAGCTGAAGCTGATCGACGCCGAACAGCAGGAAGGCGCGCACCAGCCAGTCGATATGCCGATGGAAGTGCTGCTCGGCAAGGCGCCGCGTATGCACCGCGACGTAAAGCGTGCCGAGCGCAGGCTCGAACCGGTCGACGTGACCGGCCTCGCGCTGCAGGACGTCGCGCAGAGCGTGCTGCGTCATCCGACGGTCGCGAGCAAGTCGTTTCTGATCACGATCGGCGACCGCTCGGTCGGCGGCACGACCGCGCGCGATCAGATGGTCGGTCCGTGGCAGGTGCCGGTGGCCGACGTCGCGATCACGACGATGGACTACGCAGGCTTCAGCGGCGAAGCGATGACGATGTCCGAGCGCACGCCGCTCGCCGTCATCAACGCACCGGCCTCCGGCCGTATGGCAGTCGGCGAGGCGATCACCAACATCGCGGCGGCGCCGATCGCGTCGCTCGACAAACTCAAGCTGTCGGCCAACTGGATGGCCGCGTGCGGCGCGCCTGGCGAAGACGCCGCGCTCTACGACACGGTCAAGGCGATCGGTATGGAACTGTGCCCGGCGCTCGGTATCGGCATTCCAGTCGGCAAGGATTCGCTGTCGATGCGCACCCGCTGGGAAGAGAGCGGCGTCGCGAAGGAAGTGGTCGCGCCGGTGTCGCTGATCATCTCCGCGTTCGCGCCGGTTGAAGACGTCCGCAAGCATCTGACGCCGCAACTGCAGCGCGTGAGCGAAGTCGGCGAGTCGGTGCTGATTGCGATCGATCTCGGCCGCGGCAAGCAGCGTCTGGGCGGCAGCATTCTCGCGCAGGTCACGCAGCAGGTCGGCGACACGGTGCCTGACGTCGACGATCCGGAAGATCTGAAGCGCTTTTTCAACGCGATCCAGGCGCTCAATAGCGACGGCAAGCTGCTCGCGTACCACGACCGCTCGGACGGCGGCCTGTGGGCGACGGTTTGCGAAATGGCGTTCGCGGGTCACGCGGGCGTGTCGCTGAACGTCGACATGCTCGTGCTCGACGCGCATCACGAATCCGATTACGGCGACGCGAAGGACTGGGCGAAGCAGACCAGCGGCCGCCGCGACGACCGCACGCTGCGCGCACTCTTCAACGAAGAACTCGGCGCCGTCGTGCAAGTGCGCGCGGCCGATCGCGACGCGGTGCTCGCCGCGCTGCGCGAGCATGATCTGTCGGCGTGCTCGCACGTGATCGGCAAGACCAACGAGCGCGACGTGATCGAAATCTATCGCGACGCGAAGAAGCTCTACGAGGCGCCGCGTGCCGAACTGCATCGCACGTGGAGCGAAGTGAGCTGGCGCATCGCGCGTCTGCGCGACAACCCGGCTTGCGCCGACGCCGAATACGACGCGCTGCTCGATGCGGCCGACCCGGGCATCACGCCTGTGCTGAGCTTCGATCCGGCCGACGATGTCGCCGCTCCCTTCGTCCCCCAAGGGGACTTCCTTCGGGGCGTCCCCCAAGGGGACTTCCTTCGGGGCGTTGGCAAGGGCGCGCGTCCGCGCGTCGCGATCCTGCGCGAGCAGGGCGTGAACTCGCATCTGGAGACGGCCTATGCATTCGATCGCGCCGGCTTCGACGCGCACGACGTGCACATGAGCGACCTGCTCGCGGGCCGCGCGAACCTCGCCGATTTCGCGGGTGCGGTCGCGTGCGGCGGCTTCTCGTACGGCGATACGCTGGGCGCCGGCGAAGGCTGGGCCAAGACGATCCGCTTCAACGCGCAACTGGCCGACATGTTCGCCGCGTTCTTCAGTCGTGGCGACACGTTTGCGCTCGGCATCTGCAACGGCTGCCAGATGATGAGCAGCCTCGCGTCGATGATCCCCGGCGCCGAAGCATGGCCGAAGTTCACGCGCAACAAGTCGGAGCAGTTCGAGGCACGCTTCTCGCTCGTCGAGGTGCAGGCATCGCCGTCGCTCTTTTTCGCCGGCATGGAAGGCTCGCGCATTCCGGTCGCGGTCGCGCACGGCGAAGGCTTTGCGGACTTCTCGCAGCAGGGCGACAAGTCGAAGGTCGCGGTCGCGATGCGCTATGTCGATCACCGTGGTCAGGCGACCGAGCAGTATCCGTTCAACCCGAACGGTTCGCCCGAGGGCATCACGTCGGTCACGACGGCCGACGGCCGCTTCACGGTGCTGATGCCGCACATGGAGCGCGTGCATCGCGCGGTGCAGATGAGCTGGCATCCGCAGGGCTGGGGCGAGATCGGCACGGACGCGAGCCCGTGGCTGCGCGTGTTCCAGAACGCGCGTCGCTGGCTCGGTTGATGAGTCGAGGGGCTGCCGCCCGCGTGCGGCGGCTCCTGGTTGCGGCAGCCACGCACGCCGCTGCTGCAAATCTTGCGGCAACAAAAAAGCCGCCCACGGGCGGCTTTATCGCATTCAGGCTTCAGAGCCAGGCGGACTATCCGAAGACAATCTGCCCGCCGACCCCTTACTGAATCTTCGCGTTCTTGCGCAGATTCTCTTCGAACGCCTGCAGCTTTTCCTGCTGGATCTGCTGCACGATCTGCGCGCGCACCTGTTCGAGCGGCGGCGGCGTGACGGCGCGGATGTCGTCGACACGGATGATGTGCCAGCCGAATTGCGTATGCACCGGCGTGTCGGTCATCTGGCCTTTCTGCAGATGCGTGGCCGCGTCCGCGAATTCAGGCACGTAGGCCTTCGGGTCCGACCAGTCGAGATCGCCGCCGTTCTTGCCCGATCCCGGGTCCTTCGAGTACTGCTTGGCCAAGGCCTCGAAGCTCGCGCCGGCCTTGATCTTCGCGATCAGCTCCTTCGCCTGTTGCTCGTTGTCGACGAGGATATGGTGCAGGTGATATTCCTTGCCGCCCGCATCCTTGACGAGCGCGTTGTAGCGCGCGGTGATTTCGGCGTCGGTCGGCTGATTGTTCTTTACGAAGTCTTCGATCAGCGCGCGCAGCACGACAGTTTGCTGCGCGACCGCGATTTGCGCCTTGACGTCCGGACGGTTCGGCAGCCCGCGACGCAGCGCTTCCTGCATCAGGATTTCGCGATTCACGAGCTCTTCGCGCACGGCCTGCTGCAGTTGCGGCGTGTCCTGCTGTCCCTGGTGAACCAGTTGCTGGATCAATGCATCGGCGCGCGACTTCGGAATCGGCGTGCCGTTCACCACGGCGATGTTCTGTGCGAATGCAGGTGCGGCCGCGAACGCAGCCAGCAATACCCAGTGGCGGGTTTTCTTCAAGGTCATCGAAAGGTTCCTAGCGGGGCAACAAAGCAAATTCTTCGGGCGTGTACGCCGTGATGGCAAGGGCATGAATGCCGCGCTGCATGGCATCGGCCAGCGCATCATACACCATGCGATGCCGCGCCACGCGGGGCTTGCCGGCAAACGCGACGGCCACGATCGTGACACTGAAATGACCGCCGGCGGCGGCACCAGCGTGGCCCGCGTGCTGCGCGCTGTCGTCGGTGATGCGGATCGATTCGACGGGCGCGAGCGCGGCCGCGAGGCGCGCCTCGATGAGCGCGCGGCGCGCTCGGCGGTGGTGGCGTGCATGAACAGGTCGCTCATGTCATTCCTCCTTCATGTACTTCGACAGCCACAGGCTCTGCCCGACGATGAACACGAGCAGGCAGCCGGTCGCGCCGAACAGCTTGAAATTGACCCACTGATCGGTCGTATAGTGATACGCGACGAACAGGTTCAGCAGACCGAGCAGCACGAAAAACGCCGCCCAGATCAGGTTCAGCTTGCCCCAGATCGCGTGCGGCAGCGTGATCTGCTTGCCCATCATCGCTTCGATCAGGTTCTTGTTGAAGCCGAGCTGCGACACGATCAGCGCGACGGAAAACGCCCAGTACAGCACGGTCGGCTTCCATTTGATAAAGGTGTCGTTGTGCAGCACGAGCGTCGCGCCGCCAAATACGACGACGACGCCGAGGCTCACCCACAGCATCGGGTCGACCTTGCGGTGGCGGAACGCCACCCACGCGATCTGCACCAGCGTGGCGACGATCGCCACTGCCGTCGCCGTGAAAATGCCCCAGATCTTGAAGGCGACGAAGAACAGGATGATCGGGAACAGATCGAACAGGAATTTCATTATCTGATCGGGAAGTCGGAGAGTGAGTCGAACGTTGAAGCGCGCCCGCCTGGCGTGCAGAATGCGGCGCCGAAGGCGGGCAGGGATGCTGCCGCGCCGCGTTACTTGGGCTCGAATTGTAACGCAGCCGAATTGATGCAGTAACGCAGACCGGTCGGCGCCGGTCCGTCCTCGAACACGTGGCCCAGATGCGCGCCGCAGTTCTTGCACTGGACCTCGATGCGCAGCATGCCGTGTGAGCGGTCGGTCTTCTCGGCGATCACCTCGCCGTTGATGGGGCGGAAATAGCTCGGCCAGCCGCAGCCGGCGTCGAACTTGGTGTCCGATTCGAACAGCGGCGTGCCGCAGCACACGCAGTCGTAGACGCCGCGTTCCCAGTGATCGTCGTAGCGGCCCGTGAACGGGCGCTCGGTGGCCGCATGGCGCGTCACCTGGTATTCCATGTCGGTCAGCTGCTTGCGCCACTCGGCGTCGCTTTTCTGTACGGCTGGGGCGTCATGCTTGAGATCGTCGGGGTTGCTCATGGTCGGGTTCCTGTCTCGGGTTTGTCTCGCGGGTTTGTGCTGGTTCGTGCCGGTGTTTTCTGGAGGCAGGGCCGTGGCGATTCAACCGCGCCGGCGCGTCATGACGAACAGCTCACTTCCAGTGAGTTCGCCCAGTCGGGCGGCAGGCCCGCATACGACGCGTATTCGGGCTGCTCGTCGAACGGGTGACGCAACACGGCCGCGAGCCGTTCCACCTCGGAGAAATCCTTCTCCTTCGCGCGTTGGATCGCCGTTTCCGCCAGATGGTTACGAAGTACGAATTTGGGGTTCACGCGATTCATTGCAATGGCGCGCGCAACGTCGTCGCGTGACTCTTCGGCGAGCCGCGCGCGATAGTCGTTCGCCCATGCGTCGAAGGCGACGCGATCGAGGAACAGGTCGCGCACCGGCGTGTCGCCGCTCGCATCGTGTTTCGACAGGCGCGCGAGATTGCGGAACGTCAGCGTGAAATCGGCGCGGTTCGCGTGCATCACTTCGAACAGCCGGTTGACCAGCGCGTCGTCGCCGTCGCGCGCCTGTTCGAGGCCGAGCTTCGCGCGCATGCGGTTTTCGAGCGCCGGCGCGAAACGGTCCTTGAAGCCGGCGAGCACGTGCTGCGCATCTTCGACCGCCTTGTCGGCGCGCACGCTTTCGTCGTGCTTCTCGCCGAACAACGGCAGCAGTCCCTGCGCGAGGCAGAACAGGTTCCAGTACGCGATTTGCGGCTGCAGCCGGTAGGCGTAGCGGCCCTGCGTATCGGAGTGATTGCAGATGTGGCCGGCATCGAAGCCATCCATGAAACCGAACGGGCCGTAGTCGATCGTCAGGCCCAGGATCGACATGTTGTCGGTATTCATCACGCCGTGACAGAAACCGACCGCCTGCCAGTCGACCATCAGATCCGCGCTGGAGCGCACCGCCTCGGCGAGCAGCGCCAGATACGGATCGTCGGCCTCCTTGCAATGCGGATAGAAGCGCTCGATGACGTGATCGGCGAGCGCGCGCAAGGCGTCGACACGATCGTTCGCGTAGAAGTGCTCGAAGTGGCCGAAGCGCACGAAGCTCGGCGCGACGCGCGTGACCACCGCGGCGGTTTCGATCGTCTCGCGCCGCACCGGCTGGTCGGAGCCGATCACGCACAATGCGCGCGTGGTCGGAATGCCGAGATGATGCATCGCCTCCGAGCACAGATATTCGCGGATCGACGAGCGCAGCACCGCGCGGCCGTCGCCCATGCGCGAATAGGGCGTGCGGCCCGCGCCTTTGAGCTGCAGTTCGTTGCGCTCGCCGTCGTGTTCGAGCTCGCCCAGACCGAGCGCGCGGCCGTCGCCGAGCTGGCCGGCCCACACGCCGAACTGATGCCCCGAGTACACCGACGCATAAGGCAGCGTGTCGGCCGGCCAGTCGCGCGTCGCGTTGCCGCAGAACAGCTCGATAAAGCCCGGATCGCGCTCGATGCCCTCGGGCATCCCGAGCCGCGCGGCGGTCTCGGCCGAGAAGCCGACGAGATAGGGTGCGTCGAGCGGCGCGGCGGGCAGGCGCGTGAGGAACGTGCCGCCGAGCCGCGCGAACGCGTTGGCTGGGGGAGTGGCGAGTGTGTTGGAAAGATCCGTCAAAGCTGCGGATAGCCCTGCAAAGCTTGGGGAAAACGACATGTTGAGCGCCTCTGGATTAGCCGATATTGTAAGTCCGCGCCCGCGGCGCTGCTGGGCGGCCGCCTTCATCGTTCGGACCATGCTGCTGCGCTCGACGCCGCCACGATCTTGCGCCAACCCATCGATCCACTGACAAGCCGAGGAGACCCCGCCTTATGACGACGCCGCTGCTGGGCCAGATGATGGACGTGCCGCTTACCGTGTCATCGTTGCTCGCGCATGCCGCGCGGCATTTCGGCAGCACCGGGATCGTGTCGCGGCGCATCGAAGGCGACCTGCATCGCTACACGTACCGCGATTGCGAGCAGCGCGCGAAGCAGCTCGCGCAGGCGCTCATCGCGCTCGGTGTCGAACCGGGCGAACGCGTCGCGACGCTCGCGTGGAACGGCTACCGGCATCTCGAAGCGTATTACGGCACCACTGGGTTCGGCGCCGTGTGTCACACGATCAACCCGCGGCTTTTCCCCGACCAGATCGCCTACATCGTCAATCATGCCGACGACGCGTACGTGCTGTTCGACACGACGTTCGCCGCGCTGGTCGACACGCTCGCGCCGCAGTGCCCGCGCGTGCGCGGCTGGATCGCACTATGCGATGAAGCGCATCGGCCGCCGATGCAAACGTCGGTGCTGTGCTACGAAACGCTGATGGACGGGCAGCACGGCTGCTTCGACTGGCCCGCGCTCGACGAGCGCCAGGCGTCGTATCTCTGCTATACGTCGGGCACGACCGGCAATCCGAAAGGCGCGCTGTATAGCCATCGCTCGACGGTGCTGCACGCGTTCGGCGCGGCGTTGCCCGACGCAATGAACCTGTCGGCGCGCGACTCGGTGCTGCCCATCGTGCCGATGTTCCATGTCAACGCATGGGGCCTCGCGCACGCGGGGCCGCTGACCGGCGCGAAGCTCGTGTTCCCCGGCAAGGATCTCGACGGCAAGTCGCTGTACGAACTGATGGAGAGCGAACGCGTCACGTTCTCGGCCGGCGTGCCGACCGTGTGGCTCGGTCTGCTGAACCACCTGCGCGAAACGGGCGCGAGGTTTTCGTCGCTCGAGCGCACGGTGATCGGCGGTTCCGCCTGTCCGCCCGCGATGCTGCGGATACTCGAGGACGACTACGGCGTGCAGGTGATCCATGCATGGGGCATGACGGAGATGTCGCCGCTCGGTACCTTGTCGAAGCTGACCTGGGAGCAGAGCCAGCGGCCGCTCGCCGATCAGCGCAAACTGCTCGAAAAGCAGGGTCATGCGATCTACGGCGTCGACATGAAGATCGTCGGCGAGGATGGCCGCGAGCTGCCTTGGGATGGCGTCGCGTTCGGCGATCTGCACGTGCGCGGGCCGTGGGTCATCGACCGGTATTTCCGCAAGGAAGACTCGCCGCTCATCGACGGCTGGTTCCCGACCGGCGACGTCGCGACGATCGACCCCGACAGCTTCCTGCACATCACCGATCGCTCGAAGGACGTGATCAAGTCGGGCGGCGAATGGATCAGCTCGATCGACGTCGAGAACGTCGCGCTCGCGCATCCGGCGGTCGCGGAAGCCGCGTGCATCGCGTGCGCGCATCCGAAGTGGACCGAGCGCCCGTTGCTCGTCGTCGTCAAACGCGCGGGGCAAGACGTCACCCGCGACGAACTGCTCGCGTACTACGACGGCAAGGTCGCGAAGTGGTGGATCCCCGACGACGTCGTGTTCGTCGACGACCTACCGCACACGGCGACCGGCAAGCTGCAGAAGCTGAAGCTGCGCGATCTGTTCCGCGACCACGTGCTGCCGTCCGCGCTCGAAGACGGCCGCAACTGTCCGCTGACCCCGAGTCCCAGGGGAAACCCCACTCGGGAATAAATTGAACGTTCGTTCTTTTTTGGTGTATCGTGCCTGCTGACCCCGGAACCGTCGCTTGAAAAAGTCTGACCATAAGCAGGCTCGATGAACCGGACGGGCGGCGCATCATGCGCCGCCTCAATGCATGGATCGCACGGAGGCACGCAGATGGCAGTGGACTACATAACTCATGACGGCGTGGCCGTCCTCACGCTGAACAATCCGCCCGTCAATGGACTCGGTCTGTCGACGCGCGCGGGTATCGTCGAAGGGCTCGAGCGCGCGCAGAACGATCCGGCCATCAAGGCCATCGTGCTGACGGGTGCGGGCAAGGCCTTTTCGGGCGGCGCCGACATCACCGAATTCAATACGCCGAAGGCGACCCAGGAGCCGACGCTCGCGACCGTCATCAAGGCCGTGGAAGGCAGCGCGAAGCCGGTCGTCGCGGCGATCCACAGCGTCGCGATGGGCGGCGGCCTCGAACTTGCCCTCGGCGCGCATTACCGCGTCGCCGCGGCCGGCGCGCAGATCGCGCTGCCCGAAGTGAAGCTCGGCATCCTGCCGGGCGCGGGCGGCACGCAGCGTCTGCCGCGCGCCATCGGTCTGGAAGCGTCGCTGAACATGATCGTGTCGGGCGCGCCGGTGCTCTCGGAAAAGCTCGCCGATTCGGGGCTGTTCGACGAAGTCGTCGCGAATCCCGCCGAACTGGCCGAAGCCGCGCTCGCGTTCGCGCGCAAGGTCGGCGCCGCGGCCGGCCCGCATCCGAAGGTGCGCGAGCGCAAGATCGAACATCCGAATGCGGCCGGTTTCATCCAGTTCGCGCGCAATAGCGTCGCGGCAATCGCGAAGAACTTCCCGGCGCCGCATAAATGCATCGACGCGGTCGAAGCCGGTGTGAAGGACGGCTTCGACAAGGGCCTCGCATTCGAGCGCGAATGCTTCATCGCGCTCGTGCAGACGCCGGAGAGCCGCGCGCTGCGTCACGCGTTCTTCGGTGAGCGGGCGGCGAGCAAGATTCCCGACGTGCCGGCAGATACTTCGGTGCGCGACATCGATCGGGTGGCCGTGATCGGCGCCGGCACGATGGGCGGCGGCATCGCGATGAACTTCCTGAACGCGGGCATTCCGGTCACGCTGCTGGAAACGAAGCAGGAAGCGCTCGACCGCGGTCTCGCGACGATCCGCAAGAACTACGAGGCGACCGTCAGGAAAGGCAAGCTGAAGCCCGAGGTGATGGAACAGCGCCTCGCGCTGCTGAGCTCGACGCTCTCCTACGACGACCTGAAGCACGCAGACATGATCGTCGAAGCCGTGTTCGAAGAGCTGGGCGTGAAGGAGCAGGTGTTCCGCCGGCTCGACGAAGTCGCGAAGCCCGGTGCGATCCTCGCGTCGAACACGTCGACGCTCGACGTCGACAAGATCGCCGCGTTCACGAAACGTCCGCAGGATGTGGTCGGCATGCACTTCTTCAGCCCGGCCAACGTGATGAAGCTGCTCGAAGTCGTGCGTGGCAAGGAGACCGCAAAAGACGTGCTCGCCACCGTGATGAAGCTCGCGAAGAAGATCAGGAAGACCGCGGTGGTGTCGGGCGTGTGCGACGGCTTTATCGGCAACCGGATGATCGAGCAATACGTTCGTCAGGCGCTTTTCTTGCTCGAAGAGGGCGCGTTGCCAGCGCAGGTAGACAAGGCCATCGAGAAGTTCGGCTTCGCGATGGGTCCGTTCCGCATGAGCGACCTCGCCGGCAACGACATCGGCTGGGCGATCCGCAAGCGCCGCTATCTCGAGCACCCCGACATGCACTACTCGAAGATCGCCGACCGTCTGTGCGAGATGGGCCGCTTCGGCCAGAAGACCGGCGGCGGCTGGTACGACTACAAGGCGGGCGATCGCACCGCATACCCTTCGGGCGTGGTCAACGAAATGATCGGCGAGTACTCGAAGGAAACCAACGCTGAGCGCCGCAAGATCAGCGACGAGGAAATCGTCGAGCGTCTGGTGTTCGCGCTCGTCAACGAAGGCGCGAAGATTCTCGAGGAAGGCATCGCGTCGAAGGCGTCGGATATCGACATGGTCTATCTGACCGGCTACGGCTTCCCCTTGCATCGCGGCGGCCCGATGCTGTACGCGGACACGGTGGGGCTCTACAACGTCGAGCGCGCGATTCGCCGCTATGCGGCGCGGCCGAACGGCGACGCGTGGAAGCTCGCGCCGAGCATCGCGAAGCTCGCGGCCGAAGGTCGCGGGTTCAACGGCTGAGCGCGGCCGGCTTCAGCCCACGAATTGAGCGGTGCGGGGTTCCCCCGCATCGCTCGCATCAAACGACAGAGGCGGCGCGGTGATGCGCTTTTGAACGCACGGCAGTGAGCCGGCGCGCCACTTTTGACACTGCAATTGGAGACATGCATGACTGACGCCGTAATCGTATCCACCGCCCGCACGGGTCTCGCCAAATCGTGGCGCGGCGGGTTCAACATGACGCACGGCGCGACGCTCGGCGGCCACGTGACGCAGGCCGCGGTCGAGCGCGCGAAGCTCGATCCGGCGCGCGTCGAGGACGTGATCATGGGTTGCGCGAATCCGGAAGGCGCGACGGGCGGCAATATCGCGCGGCAGATCGCATTGCGCGCGGGCTTGCCGGTCAGCGTGCCGGGCATGACCGTGAACCGTTTCTGCTCGTCGGGATTGCAGACGATCGCGCTCGCGTCGCAGCGCGTGATCGCCGGCGAGGGCGACGTGTACGTCGCGGGTGGCGTCGAGTCGATCTCGTGCGTGCAGAACGAGATGAACCGCCACATGATGACCGACGGCTGGCTCACCGAGCACAAGCCGGAAATCTACTGGTCGATGCTGCAGACCGCCGAGAACGTCGCGAAGCGCTACTCGATCTCGAAGGAACGCCAGGACGAATACGGCGTGCGCTCGCAGCAACGCGCGGCGGCCGCGCTCGAAGCCGGTAAATTCAAGGACGAAATCGTGCCGTTGACGGTGCTCGCCGGCGTCGCCGACAAGGCGAGCGGCCGTCTTTACACGAAGGAAGTGACCGTCAGCAGCGACGAAGGCATTCGCGCCGACACGACGCTCGAAGGCGTGTCGAAGATCCGCACCGCGCAGCCGGGCGGCGTGGTCACCGCGGGCAATGCGAGCCAGTTCTCGGACGGCGCATCCGCTTGCGTCGTGATGAACGCGACGCTGGCCGAACGCGAAGGGCTGCAGCCGCTCGGCATCTTCCGCGGTTTCGCGGTGGCCGGTTGCGAGCCCGACGAAATGGGCATCGGCCCGGTGTTCGCTGTGCCGAAGCTGTTGAAGAAAGCCGGCCTCAAGGTCGAGGACATCGGCCTGTGGGAGCTGAACGAAGCATTCGCGGTGCAGGTGCTCTATTGCGCCGACCAGCTCGGCATTGCGCACGACCGCCTGAACGTGAACGGCGGCGCGATCGCGGTGGGCCATCCGTACGGCGTGTCGGGAGCGCGGCTCGTCGGCCATGCGCTGATCGAAGGCAAGCGGCGCGGCGTGAAGTTCGTCGTCGTGACGATGTGCATCGGCGGCGGGCAGGGCGCGGCGGGTTTGTTCGAAGTGGTTTGAGCGGGCGTGGGCCGGCGTCATTACGAGCCCGTGTCCGACGACGGCAGGCTCAGCGTCCCCTGATCGGTGAATCGCGTCGTACCGGTCACGCCACCCGCGAGCTTGCCGCGCAGAACGTACGGAACCTGTCCCGACTGCGCGGCGCCGGCTAGCGCAAAGGCTTGACGAACCGCGGCGAAAGCCGGCACGGTCAGCGGCACGGTGACGATGGTTTCACCGAAGCGCGGCACGGTGCCGCTCTGGTCGCTGACGCCGGTGGCGAACGGCTTGCCGTTCAGCTCGAGATCGAGCGACACGCCGTTGAAGCTGACCGCGGAGTCGTTGGGATTCTGCACGCGCAGCTTGACGTTGAAGCGCATCTCCATGCCCTGGCCAGCGATCGGCTCGATGCCCGCCACATTGACGCGCAACGGGTCGGCGCCGAACAGGCCCGCGCAGCCAGCGAGTGTCAGCGTGACAGCGACGCCGGCGGCGAACAGGCGCCACACCCGTGAGACCAGGCCCGGCTGCAGCGCGCGAAAGAATGACATGACCTGCACCTCGAACGAAGCGGGTTGGTCATGCATTGTAACGGGCCACGTGGCGCGCGCAGCGACGTTTCAGGCGGCGCGCCGCCACCGTGTGCGCACGACGCAAGCGAGACGCCGAGCGGCTTGCAGAACGAAACCGCGCGCGCTGTGTTCAGCGTGTGCAGGCAGCACGATGAATGCAGCGCGATCGGCCTGCGTCGCGCGGATTGACACGACGCCACGTTGCGAGGTCACAAACCGCTCGCCCTCGTGCAACGTGAGCGACGTGAGCGGGGCGTCGTTGCCGAGCCAGGCCAGCGCATGATCGCGGAAGACGAGTTGCAATGCACCTTCGACCGCGATGATCGAACTGCGCGCGCGCAAGTCGTGCAGGGCCATCTGACCGGCGGCAAGATGCGACGCCGCGGTGCAATCCAGTTCGGCACCGGGTAACAAGCGATCGTGGTATGGACGCACAGGCATGACCGATTCCTTTAAACCGTCTTCGTGTCACACAGCTTAGGGAATCCGTCCGGATGAAAACAGGCGCAGCTGTCGACAATCTGAACCGGTACAGTGGTGCGTTTCGTCACGCTGTATCGGTCCGAATCACGTCGATGTGTATCTGTCGCGGCGCGCGGACTATCCGCACCATCGGTTCATGAGCGAATCCCTCTTCACACCGCAAGGTCCCTCGACGGACCGGCCAGCCGAGCGCCAGCCGCTTTACCGGCAACTGGCCGACCAATACCGCCGCGCGATCGGCAACGGCGCGCTGCGCCCGGGCGACCGCATGCCGTCGATGCGCGCGTTCATGCAGCGCCACGGCGTGAGCCTCGCGACGGCGACCGAGAGCTATCGCGAACTGGAACGCGCCGCGCTGATCGACGCCCGGCCGCGCGCCGGCTATTTCGTGCGCGTGCCGCCGACGGCTGCGTTGCCCTGCGCCGCCGAGCCCGATCTCGCGATGCAGCCCGGCGCCGCCGCGCAGTTCGTCGGCATTCACTCGGAGATTTCGGCGCTCGTGTCGAAATTTCAGCGCTATCCGCACGCGCTGAATCTCGGCGGCGCGACCGCGTCGCCCGATCTCTATCCGACCGATGCGTTGCAAAAGGCCGCGGTGCGCGCGTTGCGCCGGCGGCCCACCTTGCTGACCGCCGTCGGGCCCGATCAGGGTGATCCGGCGTTGCGCGCGATCATCGCCCGGCGCGCGCTCGAGGCCGGCAGCCAGATCGGCGCGGACGACATCATCATGACGCACGGCGGCGTCGAAGCGATGAACCTCGCGTTGCGCGCGGTGACGCAGCCGGGCGACACGGTCGCGGTCGAATCGCCGTGCTTCTTCGGTTTGCTGCAGGCGCTCGAAAGTCTCGGTCTGCGCGCGCTCGAAATTCCGACCAGCCCGAGCACCGGCCTCGCGATCGAGGCGCTGGCGTTCGCGCTGCACACGCATCCCGACATCAAGGCGGTCGTGGTGGTGCCGAACCTGCAAAACCCGCTCGGCAGCGTGATGCCCGACGCGCACAAGGCGAGCCTCGTCGAACTGTGCGCGCGCGCCGGCATCGCGCTGATCGAGGACGATCCCTACCGCGAGCTCGTCGATGCCGCGCCGCCGCCCCGCTCGCTGAAGGCGTGGGACACCGATGGCACCGTGATCCATTGCACATCGTTCAACAAGACGCTGGCGCCTGGCATGCGCGTGGGCTGGATCAACGGTGGCCGGTGGCATCCGCGCGTCGGTATGCTGAAGTTCGCGCAGTCGCGCCACAACGAGCAGTTGTCGCAAGTCGTGCTCGCCGGGTTTTTGGAGACGAGCGCGTACGAGCGCCATTTGCGGCGATTGCGCGAGAGCTTGCAGCTGCGGCGCGAGCGGATGGCCGCGGCGGTGGCGGCATCGTTTCCCGACGGCACGCGGTTCACGCCGCCGCGCGGCGGGATGTTTTTCTGGATCGAATTGCCGCGTCACGTATCGTCGTCGGCTTTATTCGACGCCGCGTTGCATGACGGTATTCGCATCATGCCGGGCACGGTATTTTCGAACGCCGGGCGTTTCGATCACTTCATTCGGCTCAGCTGTCCGAGTGCGGATCTGGATCAGACCGACGAAGCGGTGCGCAGACTGGGGCGCCTCGCGGCACGGATGGCAGCTCATGCGTCAACGCGATAGCGGGTATCATTTCCCGCCGTACGCTCGACACGCGCCGTCGGCTACGAAATCTGATATCTGAGCCATGACCGATCCATCCACCTCATCCAGAACGGGCCATGCATCGTTGCCCGAAAGCCCCTTCATCGACCGTCTCGGCGCACAGTTGTTGTCGGCCGCCGACGGCGTCAGCGAAGTCGTGCTGCCGTTGCAACGCGATCACATGAACACGTGGGACGTCGCGCATGGCGGCGTCACGATGACGCTCGCCGACGTCGCGCTCGCGATGGCTGCGCGCAGTCTCGCCGGCGACGGCGTCGGCGTCGTCACCGTCGAGATGAAGGTCAACTTCATGCAGCCGGGACGCGGCGAGTTGCGCGCGACCGGCCGCGTGCTGCATCGCTCGACGACGATGGCCTATTGCGAAGGCGAGATCCGCGACAGTGAAGGCCACTTCGTCGCGAAAGCGCTCGGCACCTTCAAATACATGCGCCGCCTCGCGGTGGGCCGCGACGTCACGCGGCAGCGTCTGCGCAGCGACCCGGCGGCGAAGCCCGGTCCGAGCGACTGAGCACCCAACAACCCAAGGAGACGACCGCATGGCCCAGATCAATCGCCAATTGCTGCTGGTTTCGCGCCCCCAAGGCGAAGCCACGCCCGATAACTTCAAGCTCGTCGAAACGCCGCTCGCGCCGCTCGCCGAGGGCGAGGTACGGGTGCGCAACCACTACCTGTCGCTCGATCCGTATATGCGCGGACGCATGAACGACAGCAAGTCATACGCGGCGCCGCAGCCGCTGAACGAAGTGATGATCGGCGGCACGGTCGGCGAGGTCGTCGAGACGAGGCATCCGAAGTTCGCGGTCGGCGACAAGGTCGTCGCGATGTTCGGCTGGCAGGAGTACGGCACCTCCAATGGCACGGGCATGCAGAAGGTCGACGACACGCATGTGCCGCTGTCGGCGTATCTCGGGCCGGTCGGCATGCCGGGCGTCACCGCATGGTACGGGCTGAACCGCATCATCGCGCCGAAGGCCGGCGAGACGGTGGTCGTCAGCGCGGCAAGCGGCGCGGTGGGCAGCGTGGTCGGTCAGCTCGCGAAGGCGGCGGGCGCGCGCGCGGTCGGCATCGCGGGCGGCGCGGACAAGTGCCGCTATGTGGTCGAGACGCTCGGCTTCGACGCGTGCGTCGACTACAAGGCCGGTAACCTGTACCAGGACCTGAAGGCCGTCACGCCCGACGGTGTCGACGGCTGCTTCGAGAACGTCGGCGGCGACGGGCTCGACGCGACGCTCGCGCGCATGAACGCGTTCGGGCGCATCGCATTGTGCGGCTTCATCGCGGGCTATGACGGCCAGCCGCTGCCGCTCAAGCATCCGTCGCTGATGCTGACGCAGCGGCTGCTCGTGCAGGGCTTCATCGTCAGCGAACACATGGACGTGTGGCCCGAGGCGCTCAGGCAGCTCGGCACGCTCGTCGCGCAGAAGAAGCTGCAGTATCGCGAGACGATCGCGCAAGGGCTCGAAGCCGCGCCCGAGGCATTCATCGGCTTGCTGAAGGGCCGTAACTTCGGCAAGCAACTGGTCAAGCTGATCTGAGCGCGACGTCATCATGCAACGGCAAGCCGCCACTCAACCAGGGAGTCACAGAATGTTCGAATTCGCGGGCAAGGTGGCGGTGATCACCGGCGCGGGCAGCGGCTTTGGCCGCGCGTTCGCGCACAAGGGCGCGGCGCTCGGCATGAAGCTCGTACTCGCGGACGTCAACGCCGACCAGCTCGCGCAAACCGTCGACGCCTTGCGCGAAACCGGCGCCGAGGCGATCGGCGTGCCGACCGACGTATCGAACGCCGCGCAGGTCGAGGCGCTCGCGCAGGCGGCGCTCGCCGCGTTCGGCAAGGTCCACGTGCTGTTCAACAACGCGGGCGTCGGCACCGGCGGCTTCCTGTGGGAAAGCTCGGCGAACGACTGGTCGTGGGTGTTCGGCGTCAACGTGATGGGTGTCGCGCACGGCGTGCGCGCGTTCGCGCCGATCATGCTCGCGCAGAAGGAGCCCGCGCATATCGTCAATACGGCGTCGGTGGCGGGGCTGCTGGCGCCGCCGGCAATGGGCATCTACAACGCGTCGAAGCATGCGGTGGTGGCGCTGACCGAGACGCTGTATCACGACCTGAAGCTCGCGCAGGCCGGCACGCGCGGCGAGGTCGGCTGTTCGCTGCTGTGTCCCGCCTTCGTGCCGACCGGCATCGCGGAGGCCGAGCGCGCGCGTCCCGACGAGTTGCGCAACGCGGGCCGGCCGACGCGCTCGCAGATCGCGGCCGGCAAGCAGTTGCAGCGCGCGGTGCAGTCGGGCAAGCTCACCGCCGACGATGTCGCCGACATCGCGTTCGAGGCGATCGCCGCGCGGCGTTTCTATATCATCACGCATCCGGGCATCATGGCGACCGTGAAGCTGCGTCACGAGGATATCGAGCAGTTGCGCGAGCCGTCCGATCCGATGTCGCTGAAGCCCGAGGTGAAGAACGCGCAGTAGCGGCCGGCTGCGCGGCCGGTGCGCCGGCTTTTGTCAACCCTTGGCGCACTGCGCGCCGCCCGATGCGCGACGCGCACCGCGTTGCCAAAACCATGCCGCTGAATCCCACGATCGAGCAGGTGCTCGACATGATCGCGCGGGCCAAACGCCCGCAGTATCACCAGATGAGCGCGCAAGCGGCGCGCGCGTCGTACGAGAAAAGCGCGCCGATCCTCGAGATCGCGAGCGCGCCGATGTTCTCCGTCGAAGATCTGCGCGTGCCGACGCGCGACGGCGCGACGATCCGCGCGCGCTTCTACTTCCCGGTCGAGCCGGGCTGGGCCGAGCCGCTGCCTGCCTTCGTGTACTACCACGGCGGCGGCTTCACGGTCGGCAGCGTCGATACGCACGATGCGCTGTGCCGGATGTTCGCGCGCGACGGCCAGTGCGCGGTGCTGTCGGTCGATTACCGGCTCGCGCCCGAGCACAAGTTTCCGACCGCTGTCGACGACGCCTTCGACGCCCTCAGCTGGCTGCACGCGCACGCGGCCGAATTCGGCATCGACGGCACGCGGCTCGCGGTGGGCGGCGATAGCGCGGGCGGCACGCTCGCGACGGTTTGCGCGGTGCTCGCGCGCGACGCCGGCCTCGCGCTCGCGCTGCAATTGCTGATTTATCCGGGCACGACTGGCCATCAGCAGACCGACTCGCACTCGCGCCTCGCCGACGGCTTCCTGCTGTCGGGCGACACGATCCAGTGGTTCTTCGAGCACTACGTGCGAGATAGCGGCGATCGCGACGACTGGCGTTTCGCGCCGCTCGACGGCGAGCGCGGTGCGCCGGATTTTCGCGGCGTCGCGCCCGCGTGGATCGCGACCGCCGAATACGATCCGCTCAGCGACGAGGGCGATGCCTATGCGGAGAAACTCCGTGCGCTCGGCAATCCGGTCACGCTCAAACGCTACGCCGGCATGATCCACGAGTTCTTCAAGATGGGCGGCTTCGTGCCCGAAGTCGCGCAGGCGCATGCGGACGCCGCGGCGGCGTTGCGCGCGGCATTCGGCATCGGGTGAGGGCGGTGATCGCGAAGCGATGAGCGGCCGGCGGCGAATGCGCCGGCCAGGCGGTGCTCAAACGATCACGCCACGCTCATCCGGTCGCGCTCGACATTGAACGCGAAGCTGCGCTCGAAATCGCCGGGCCGCACGATCCGGTGCGAGCCGTTGTCGTCGCTGCGCTCGGCGACCGCGACGCCGATCACGTCGCCATAGGCGGCGACGCGCAGCGCGGTGGTGCTGCGCGTCCCATAATCCGGCGATTCGATGAACGCCGCCGACAGCACGCGTTCGCGTTCGAGCGGAATACCGGTCGACGGCAATTCGTCGTCGCGCGCGAGCCGCGGATCGCGCATCAGATCGATCAGGCGTTCGAGCGGCGGCATCGGATCGCGCGCGAGCAGCGTGCCGAGCTCGCCGCGCTTTTTGACCAGCTTCGGCCACGCGGTATCGAGCACCGCGTTCGAGATACCGTGCGTGCCCGGCGCGAGCAGCGCGGGACCGCAGTTTGCGTCGACGGCGCCGCGATTGCAGTACCACGCGAGCTCGCGACGCGTCCAGTCGCCGACCAGCAGATTGAAGCCGTTGTAGATGTCGCCTTTTTGCGCGACGTGCCGCAGATACGCGAGCGGCGTCTCGTGCGGATTGCCGTCGGCGTCGCGCGCGGCGCTCGTGAGCCAGTCGCTGACGAGCGTGCCGCGGGTCGGCGCATCGGCGCGCATTTCGCCCGGCGCGCGGTAATTGGTCAGCGCGGCGAAGCGGCCGTCGCGCGATAACCCGAGCCACGTGCCGCCGCCCACGAGGTCGCGGCCCCCCAGCACCTCCGGCGCGTCGCGCCACCAGCCGATCGGCTCGGCCGTGCGGCGGAAGAACTCGTCGCGATTCGCGGCGAGCGTGAACAGCGGACCATCGAGCGCATCAGGTCGCCAGTCGAAAACGATCAGGCACATCGGGGAGCATCTCCCGTTCAGAGCATGGGGCGGCCGCCTGATGCACCGACGCAGGCGGCAAACGAAAGCGGCAAAAAACAGACGAGAATAAAGCAGTCAATAAAAAACGGCGCCCGATCGCGCCGCTTTTTACCCTCTCCAACGATCAGACTTCGGCAGGCAGCCCGTAGGGCAGCGTCAGGAAGCGCAGCGCGGGGCCGTCGGCCGCGCCGACATGTACGCTGCCGCTGTCGAGCGCCGTGAGCTTGATCTCGACCAGCAGATCGACGCCGCCGCCTTGCGCCGATGCCGCGTTGACGATCATCCCGCACGGCTGGCCCGGATCGTCCGAGTGGAACAGCTCGGTGCCCGGCCGCACCGTGTCCAGCTCGCCGGCGACGTTGGCGAGCGACGTGCGCCGCTTGATCGTGCCGCGATACTGGCTGCGCGCGACCACTTCCTGACCCGGATAGCAGCCCTTGCGGAAATTGACCGCGCCGAGCACGTCGAAGTTGACCATTTGCGGCACGAACTGCTCGACGACCGGCTGCGTGATGCGCGGCTCGCCCGCGCGGATGTCGAGCCAGTCCCACACGGCTGGCGACACGCGCTTTAGCCTGCCGTCGAGCGACGGCAGCAGCGCTTCGATCTGCGCCTTCGGCCCGATCCACAGATAGCGCAGGCGCGCCAACGCATCGGGCACGCGGATCAGCGTGCCCGCTGTGCCGTCGACCTGCACGTGCACACCGTCGGGCAGCGCGTCGAACACGCCGGACAGCGCGCCGCGCACGTCGCCCGCGAGGCCGACCACCGCGAACTCGCCGCTCGCGTCGGCGAGCTTGGCCTTGGCGCGCAGCACGAACATCGACAACCGCTTTTGCACCGCGGCCTGCACGTCTTTGGATACCAGCAGGCGGATCGTATCGCCGCTGCGCCAGCTGAGGAACGACGCGAGCAGCCGGCCCTTGGCCGAGCAGTAGCCGCAGAGGCGCGCGTTCGCGGCGTCGAGATGCTGGACGTCGTTGGTCAACTGGGCGTGCAGGAAGCTCGCCGCGTCGTCGCCGGTCGTGTCGATCACGCCGAACTGCGGTAGCGGCATGTACGCGCCGTGCTCGAGCACGGCGGTGAATTCTTCGGCCGACGGGCGCGGCAGGATGGGCAGGGCGGCGGGCGCCGCCGCGGCGGGAGTGAGACCGGAAGCGTTACCTGAGGCGTTCACGAGCGGTGTGTTCATGGATTCCGGGAACAGTCAATTCTGACTTTGGCGAAGGCAAACAGTCATTATATTCAGTCCAGCCCTGTCGCGTTTCGCAAGTCCCTGGCGAATGAAGGCTTTCCGAGAGCCTGGCGCAGCAGGGGATTGCACGTTATCACCCTGCGGCTGTGCCCATGTTGTGACCATGTTGGGGTGTTCTGCCAGAGGGTCCGGCGCAAGATGGGCAGGCACCCGACGTGCCGGATCTGCTGTCCGCTGCCGCGGTCACAGACGAGCCGCCGCCGGGGTGGCTGCGGCGGGGCCACTGAGGAAGGCGGACGAGCCACTGTCATTCCGTGGGCGGCTTGGCCGGTGCCCAGTCCATCGGCTGCTCAGTCGTGATTTTCAGCCGTTCGCGCAATTCGGGATGCGCGATTGCCTGAATCAGAATCGCCATTCCTCCAAGCTTCCGAGCGTCCTCGTCTGTCACTGGCAACATTGAATTTTCCGGAGCATCCGGTGGGATAGTGATTGCCAGCGCTCGATCAATCGCCGCTTGCACGTGAACCCGTGAAACTGTGCACATCTTTAACTGCTGAGTATCGGCGTCATAAAAAATGACGCTAGCCCGATCCGGTTTAGTCATCTCAATATCCCCTGCATGCCTGGAATTTATCGAATGCTCGCTGTGTGCAGAGCGCATAGGTGCGTGGATCTTGATACATTGCTCGGGCCACCTGACACTGCTCCATGTCTGAATGGTAGTCCGCGAAACACTCAGCCTCATCCAACTCACTGACGCCACGCGCGGCCAGTTCCTGCACATCGCCGAACTGCGGATCCTCGGTGTACTCAAACGGCCGCGCATCGCCGAGCGGCGTCGATACTGGCGTAGCGATGGTTCCATCTGGCAAGACGTCGCCGGGGCGGGCGTACCAGATCGCGAGGCCATCGTCGGCGGCCAGTCGCGGCAGTTTGGGGCGCTCGAATGAGCGCGCGGCACGCACCAAGGGCAGCGCCCTCCGGAATAGCTGCGACGGCGTAACGGTTGGATAGTACGGCCGGGTCTGCTGTTGGACAGGCGCGCCGCGTCCGCGCGAGGCGCGCAGCTTCGGCGCGACTGCAATCACATCGCCACGCTCAAGGGCTGCCCGTAGCGCCTGGCCGAGTTGAGCCGGTGCCGCGCCGCTCGCATACGCGCCGCCCCGCACATTGCGCATGAACTCGACGAGCCGCGGTAGCTGGCGCGTGTCATGCGTAAGCTCCCATGCGCTTGCCGAGGCAATGAGCTTCCGGCCGGCTCGCGCTTCGTCGCTAAATGCGTTGCCGCGATATTCCTGCCGCGTGTGGAGCATGCAGCCCCAGTCGGTTCCGACTTTGAAGTCGATCGCCATGTGCCCCTCTGTAACGTCAGATCAGCCGGCATACCTATGGCCGGGACCCGATCGTGCGTTCCGAAAGAATGAATTCCGATGCGAATCCCTATTGTTGTTGTCGTACCGCCTTGGCGACCACAAGAATTCTCAGAGCGGAACGGGGCGTGGAGTCTCCCAATTGCCGCAACTCGTGCTCGGGTCTTTCGCGGCGGCGTGCAGGTCGCCCCTGAACCATCGTTTGAAACTGTCAATAACGGCCAAAAGCGGCAGGAGCCGAAAAGGCGTTTGGTCGGGAATTGTCGAACCTTTGAAACTCTGACCTATGTTGTGACAGCGTACGCCTCGACTAGCATCAGACCGACGCCAGCGGAATTCATATTGTTGTTTCCGGCCGTGACCATCTGGTGCCCGCATCTATACAATACAGGTCGCAAAAGGCCGAAAGGGCTGCAAAACGGCACAGTCTCAATGTTGACCGACGCAAGACTTTCCCGTTAAAAATCAGTTCGTTGCCATCTAAACGCTAATTCTTTCCTGTCGTGTCCCTTCTGAAGAAATGTTTCGTCGCCGGCGCGCTCGTCGTTGTGCTGGCCGCGGCGGCCATCGCCGCTGGATACTACTGGGCCACCCGCCCGCTCGAATTGACCCCGGCGCAACTCGACGTCACCGTCAAGCCGCACAGCAGCCTGCGCAGCGTCGCGCTGCAGCTCAATCGCGGCGGCGTGCTGGTCGAGCCCGAGCTGTTCATCGCGATGACGCGGTTGCTCGGGCTGCAAAGCGAGCTGAAGTCCGGCAATTACGAGTTCAAGAGCGGCATCACGCCCTACGAGGTGCTGCAGAAAATCGCGCGCGGCGACGTCAACGAATATGTGGCGACGGTCATCGAAGGCTGGACCTTCAAACATATGCGCGCTGAACTCGACGCCAATCCTGCGCTGAAGCACGACACGCTCGGCATGAGCGACGCCGATCTGATGAGCGCAATCGGCGCGCCCGAGGCGTCGATCGGCAACGGCGAGGGGCTGTTTTTCCCGGATACCTACCTGTTCGACAAGGGCACCAGCGACCTCGACATCTATCGCCGCGCTTACCGTCTGATGCGCGTGCGTCTCGACGAGGCGTGGCTCTCGCGCGCGCCGAACCTGCCGTATAAGACCCCGTACGACGCGCTGACGATGGCGTCGATCGTCGAAAAGGAAACCGGCAAGGCGTCCGACCGGGCGCTCGTCGCCGCGGTGTTCGCCAACCGTCTGCGCGCCGGCATGCCGCTACAGACCGACCCGACCGTGATCTACGGAATGGGCGACAGCTACGCCGGCCACATCAGGAAGAAAGACCTGCAGACCGACACTCCATACAATACCTACACGCGGATGGGCCTACCGCCGACGCCAATCTCGCTGCCGAGCGTCGCGTCGCTGCAGGCGGCGATGAACCCGGCGCAAAGCAACGCGCTGTACTTCGTGTCGCGCGGCGACGGCAGCAGCATCTTTTCTGACACCCTCGGCGAACACAACAAGGCCGTGGACAAATACATTCGAGGGCAATGATGGCGCGCGGCAAATTCATTACGTTTGAAGGCATCGACGGCGCGGGCAAGACTACCCATTTGGGCTGGTTCCGCGAACGGCTCGAGGCGAAGCTCGCGCCGAGCGGCCGCTCGGTCGTGATGACACGCGAGCCGGGCGGCACGCCGCTCGGTGAGCAGATCCGCGATATCGTGCTGCATCAGAAGATGGATCTCGAAACCGAGGCGCTGTTGATGTTCGCGCTGCGCCGTCAGCATCTGGCCGAGGTGATCGAGCCGGCGCTCGCGCGCGGCGATTGGGTGCTGTCCGACCGTTTTACCGATGCCACTTTCGCCTACCAGGGCGGCGGCCGCGGCTTGCCGCGCGACAAGCTGGAGACGCTCGAGCGCTGGGTGCAGGGCGGTTTCCAGCCGGATTTGACCGTGCTGTTCGATTTGCCGCCCGCCGTCGCCAACGAGCGGCGCAGCGCGGTGCGTAATCCGGATCGTTTCGAGAGCGAGTCGGCGGCGTTTTTCGAGCGCACGCGCGCCGAATACATGCGCCGCGCCGAAGAAGCGCCATATCGATTCGCTATCATCGACTCTTCGCAGAGCATCGTTCGAATTCAGAAGCAGCTTGAGGAGTTGATTGCAAGCCTCTGATTCGAAATAGATATAACCGCTTCTTATAATCTCGTGCGAAGTTCACTCGACATCTGAAGTAGCGCCTACAACCGATTGATTCAAAAAGACAAACGATGATCTATCCGTGGCAAGCCGATGACTGGAATCGCCTGCAGCAGCTGCACGGCCACTGGCCGCACGCATTGTTGCTGCACGGCCAGGCGGGCATCGGCAAGCTGCGTTTCGCGCAGCACCTCGCGCAGGGTCTGCTGTGCGAGGCGCCGCAACCGAACGGCGAGCCGTGCGGCGCGTGCGTGGCCTGCAACTGGTTCGCGCAGGGCAATCATCCCGACTACCGCATCGTCGTGCCGGAGGCACTCGCCGCCGAAGCCGGCCTCGCGAACGCCGCGAACGGCGCCGACGACAAGGCCGAAAAAGCCGATGGCGACGAAGGCAAGAAGACCCGCACGCCGAGCAAGGAAATCAAGATCGAACAGATCCGCGGTCTGCTCGACTTCGTCGGCATCGGTTCGCATCGCGGCGGCGCGCGCGTCGTCGTGCTGTATCCGGCCGAGGCGCTCAACGTCGCGGCCGCCAACGCGTTGCTGAAGACGCTGGAAGAGCCGCCCGCGGGCGTCGTGTTCCTGATGGTGTCGGCGCGCCTCGACCGTTTGCTGCCGACCATCATTAGCCGCTGCCGTCAGTGGCCGATGAGCGTGCCCGCGCCGGACACCGCCGCGCAGTGGCTGGCCGCGCAAGGCGTCGACGACGCCCGCGCGCTGCTCGCCGAAGCGGGTGGCGCGCCGCTCGCCGCGCTCGCGCTCGCCAGCGACGAAAACCGTCCGCTGCGCGACTGGACGCTCAAGCAGCTCGCGGCCGGCGCCGGGTGCGACGCATTCGCGTGCGGCGAGGCGCTGCAGAAGCTCCCAGTGCCGCTCGTGCTCGGCTGGCTGCAGCGCTGGATGTACGATCTGCTCGCGCAGCGCACCGCCGGCGCGCCGCGCTATTTCCCGCAGGCGTCGGCCGCGCTCACCCGCTGCGCCACCCAGGCCGACGCCAATGCATTCGCGCGTTTTCTGCGCACCGTCACGCGCCAGCGCGCGGTCGAGAACCATCCGTTGAACGCGCGGCTCGTATTCGAGGAACTGTTCATCGGCTATCGCGCGCTGTTTGCGTGAGCCCGCAGCCGGACAGCCTGCCGTCTTTTTTCATTCAAGCCAACCCGCCATGAGCCTTTCCTACCGCGACGCCACGCTCGACGATCTGCCCGCGATCGTCGCCATCTACAATTCGACGATCCCGTCGCGCCAGGTCACCGCGGACCTCGAGCCGGTCAGCGTCGAGAGCCGGCATGGGTGGTTTCATGCGCACAGGCCGCAGAAGCGGCCGCTGTGGGTGGTCGAAGATCCGAAGCAGGCGGGCCGCGTGATCGCGTGGCTCAGCTTTTCCGACTTTTATGGCCGGCCGGCTTATCAGCGCACCGCCGAAGTCAGCATCTATCTCGACGAAAGCGCGCGCGGCCAGGGACTCGGCAAGCAACTGCTGGCGGCGTCGCTCGACGCGGCACCGGGTCTTGGCATCGATACGGTGCTCGGCTTCGTGTTCGGTCACAATGAAGCGAGCGTGCGGCTGTTCCGCGGCTTCGGCTTCGATGCATGGGGCACGTTACCGCGCGTCGCGGTGCTGGATGGCGTCGAGCGCGATCTGGTGATTCTTGGCAAGCGTCTTGCACACGCCGGTTAAGCGCGCTGCGCAAGCAGCGCCACCTGAGCTGTGCCAAGCGGCCCCGGCCACGCTATCGCCCAGCCGCAAGCCCCTTTTTTGCAGGACCTGACCATGTTTGTCGATTCACACTGCCACATCAACTTCGAAGGACTCGCGGACCGTCTGCCGCAAGTGCTCGAAAACATGCGCAGCCATTCGGTCTCGCACGCGTTGTGCGTGTCGGTGGATCTTGAAACGCTGCCGTCGGTGCTGGACATCGCCAGCCGCTATGACAACGTGTACGCGTCGGTCGGCGTGCATCCCGATCACGAGCACATGCGCGAGCCGAGCGTAGCCGAGCTGGTTGAACTGGCCGGGCACCCGAAGGTCGTCGCGATCGGCGAAACCGGGCTCGATTACTACCGCCTCGAAGGCCGCTCGATCGCCGACATGGAGTGGCAGCGCGAGCGCTTTCGCACGCACATCCGCGCCGCGCACGCGACCAGCAAGCCGTTGATCATCCACACCCGCTCGTCGTCGGAAGATACGTTGCGCATCATGGACGAGGAGCGCGCCGGCGTGCCGGGCGGCGTCATGCATTGCTTCACCGAACCGTGGGCCATCGCCGAGCAGGCGCTCGCGCAGAATTTTTACATCTCGCTGTCGGGCATCGTCACGTTCAAGAGCGCGACCGATGTGCAGGACGTCGCGCGCCGCGTGCCGCTCGACCGTCTGCTGATCGAAACCGACTCGCCGTACCTGGCGCCGGTGCCGTATCGCGGCAAACCGAATGAACCTGCGTACGTCAGTTATGTCGGACGCTTCATCGCGCAGCAACGCGAGATGCCGGACGAGGCGCTGGCCGCCGTCACCACGCAAAACTTCTTCAGACTGTTCGGACTCGCCGCGCCGGCCGGAATCTGAACCAAAAAGCCGAGTAACATCAAAGGGATAGGAAGATTTCCTAAAGTACCATATGAAAAATATTTCGACGTCGTCCGCTGATTTCCAACCGCTGTCCGCCGGGTCGGCCGCCCGGGCTTTCGCGCCGGCGCGCCGTCTCGCGTGCGCCGCCGCGCTCGCGTGCGCGGCGCTCGTCGCGGTGCCCGCGCATGCGGCGCCGATCGACTCGCTGATCAAGTCGGTCAAGTTCGACGACGTCGACGGCGTCAACAAGCTGCTCGCGAAGGGCATGGACCCGAACAGCGTCGACAATCAGGGCATCCCGCTGCTCGTGATCGCCGCGCGCGAGAAATCCGACAAGGTCGCGGCCGCGTTGCTTGCGAATCCAAAGACCGATATCGAGATTCAGGACAAGGCCGGCGAAAACGCGCTGATGATGGCGTCGCTGGTCGGCGACCTGAACTTCGTGAATCTGCTGATCGCGAAGGGCGCCGAGGTCAACAAGAAGGGCTGGGCGCCGCTGCACTACGCGGCCGCGAACGGCCACGACGACATCGTCAAGGTGCTGCTCGACCACTCGGCCTACGTCGACGCGGGCTCGCCGAACGGCACCACGCCGCTGATGATGGCCGCGCGCGGCGGCCACGTTTCCACCGTCAAGCTGCTGCTCGACAACGGCGCG
This sequence comes from Paraburkholderia sp. 35.1, assembly GCF_050436525.1. Lineage (NCBI taxonomy): Bacteria > Pseudomonadati > Pseudomonadota > Betaproteobacteria > Burkholderiales > Burkholderiaceae > Paraburkholderia > Paraburkholderia sp. 35.1. Next base: position 3,777,530 of record NZ_JBNDMJ010000003.1, read on the forward strand.
GACCTGTCGGTGAAAAACCAGATCGGCATGACCGCGCTCGATTTCGCCAAGACCTACAAGGAGCCGGACGTCGTCGAAGGGCTCACGGCGCGCATGCAGCAGACGCAGCAGCAGAAGCAATGACGTTTTGTCGGCAGGCGCCTCGCCATGCCGTGCCGCTTTGCAGCCGTTTTGTCCGAGCCGCGCGGCTGCCGGCCTGCTGCCGCCGCGTAAAACAGTGCAGAATGACGACTTCGGCGCGCCGCGTAGCGCGCCGTCCGGACGCGGCAGAAAGACCGCGTGAATAAACAACCCTGGAAAGGAACACCATGCTGCGGGCTTTGATTTTCGCCGGCGCGCTTGCCTTGCCGCTTTCGGCAGCCGCGTTTACGGGAGGCGACCTCAACAAGCTGTGCACCAAGACGGACGTGGCTTCGCGTAGCGCCTGCGCGGCCTACATCGAAGGCGCGGCCGACGGCATCTTCAACACGATCGACGCGATCGGCGGCACCACCGGTCCGCGCGTCGGCCAGTACTTCTGCCTGCCGCCGGATGCGCGCTCGGCGCAGTTGACCGACGCGGTGCGCAAGTACATCGCCGAGAACCCGAACGCCGCGGCCTACAACGCGAGCACGGCGATTTCGCTGGGTCTCGGCAAGGCGTTTCCCTGCAAGAGCGGCGGCTGATCGATAACCGCGGCGCATCGAAGAACCCGTTGTAACGCCCAGGCGCGGTCGTGCGCCCCGGATGTCAGTCGTCGCGCAGGCGCGCCGCCGCTCATCGAGCCCGGAGGAAGATGCCCGTTATGCCTACTATCGACGACTTCTACCGCGTGGCGGCCGCGCCGCTGCATACGTGGCTCGGCACGCTGATCGTGACGGCCGTCGTGGCGATCGTGGCGAGCGGCATTCACCGCATCGGCGCGCGCGTCGTGAAGCGTCTCGCGCGGCCGCACGCGCTGACGAGCGTCGTGCTGCGCTACATCGACAAGCCGTCGCTGTTCGCCCTCGTGATCCTCGTGTTCGCGTGGGTCGGGTCCGAGGCACCCGACACCCTCAACTTCATCGAACCGGTGCGCGACATCACCGGCATCGCGCTGATCGCCGCGCTGACGTGGCTGTCGGTGCGCTCGGCCGCGGCGATCGGCGAAGCGATCATCCGCGCCCATCCGCTCGATTCCGCCGATAACCTGCAGGCGCGCCGCATCCATACGCAGGCGCGCGTACTCGCGCGCTCGGTGATGATCGTGATCGTGATCATCGGTGTCGGCGGTGCGCTGATGACCCTGCCCAACGTGCGGCAGATCGGCGCGAGCCTGCTGGCGTCGGCGGGTGTCGCCGGTCTGGTCGCCGGTATCGCGGCGCGGCCGGTGCTCGGCAACCTGATCGCCGGTTTGCAGATCGCGCTGTCGCAACCGATCCGCCTCGACGACGTCGTCGTGATCCAGGACGAGTGGGGACGCATCGAGGAGATCACCGGCACGTACGTGTCGGTGCGGCTGTGGGACCAGCGCCGTCTGATCGTGCCGTTGCAATGGTTTATCGAAAATCCGTTCTCCAACTGGACCCGCAGCAGCTCGCAGATCATCGGCACCGTGTTCCTGTTCGTCGATTACCGGATGCCGCTCGCGCCGCTGCGCGAGGAGCTTGCGCGCATCGTCGAGAACGCGCCCGAGTGGGACCGTCGCGTGCAGGTGCTGCAGGTGACGGACTGCACCGAGCGCGCGATGCAGTTGCGCGCGCTCGTCAGCGCGCCCGATTCCGGCCTTGCGTGGGATCTGCGCTGCCGCGTGCGCGAAGGGCTGCTCGATTTCGTTCATCGGCATTACCCGGAATACCTGCCGCGGGCGCGTGCCGAGGTGTCGGCGGAGCTGGAGACCGGTGGCGCTGGCCCGAGCGACTGGCTGCCGCGCAGCCGGCAGGCGCCAGCCGGCAGCACCGCCGCGCATACCGAAGCCGATCCGGTGGCGAGCCGCATCGGCCGCACTGGCGCGGGCGAGGTCGCGCAGAAGGCGAAGGAACAGGCTTAGGCGGGCGTTGCGGATCGCGAATCGCGAGCGGCGAGTGGCAAATTGCGAGTTGGGTATCGCGAGCCGCGTGCGGCGACCGCCCTCGGCAAGCCCGGCGATGCGCGGGCACGCCGATTGCTACTAACGGGCGCGCCACGCCTGCTCAGGCGTCGCGGCGCATCGCAAGAATGACGGAGGACATGCACTATGGGCCGATTGATCGTCGTGTCGAATCGCGTCGCGACGCCGACGGAGACCAAGGGATCGGCGGGTGGACTCGCGGTCGGCGTATTCGGCGCGCTGAAGGATGCAGGCGGCGTCTGGTTCGGCTGGAGCGGCGACGTAGTCAGCGAAACGGTCGCCAACGCGGGGCCGATGCTCGAGCAGGACGGCGCGGTGACCTTCGCAACCGTCGGCCTCACGCGCAAGGACTACGACCAGTACTACCGCGGCTTCTCGAACGCGACGCTGTGGCCGGTATTCCACTACCGCAACGACCTCGCGCGCTACGAGCGCGAGGAGTACGCGGGCTACCGGCGCGTCAACGCATGGCTCGCTCACAAGCTGGTCAAGCTGCTCGAACCCGACGACATCATCTGGATTCACGACTACCATCTGATCCCGTTTGCCGAGGCGCTGCGCAGCGAGGGCGTGACGAACCGCATCGGTTTCTTCCTGCATATTCCGTTTCCCGCGCCGCAGATCCTGCTCAACATTCCGCCGCACGAGGAACTGGTGAAGTCGATGTCGTGCTACGACCTGCTCGGCTTCCAGACCGCCACCGACCAGCAGGCATTCCACGACTACGTGACGCGTCACGCGCGTGGCACGGTGAGCGCGGACGGCTTCGTCGAGGCGTTCGGGCGCAAGCTGCGCACCGGCGTCTACCGGATCGGCGTGTTCCCCGACGAAATCGCCGAGCAGGCCAAGCGCTACGAAAGCCGCCAGCACGTGCTCGAGCTGAAGCAAAGCCTCGAGGGGCGCAAGCTGATCATGAGCGTCGACCGGCTCGACTATTCGAAGGGACTGGTCGAGCGCTTTCGCGCGTTCGAGTTGCTGCTCGAACGCTCGCCCGAATGGCGCGGCAACGTCACGCTCGTGCAGATCGCGCCGCCTACGCGCTCGGACGTCGCGACCTATCAGAAGATCCGCCAGGATCTCGAATACGAGGCAGGGCGCATCAACGGCCGCTACTCGGGGCTCGACTACACGCCGATCCGCTATCTGAACCAGCAGTACGACCGCTGGAAGCTGATGTCGCTGTTTCGGGAGTCGCAGATCGGCTTCGTCACGCCGCTGCACGACGGCATGAACCTCGTCGCGAAGGAGTACGTGGCCGCGCAGAATCCCGACGATCCCGGCGTGCTCGTGCTGTCGATTTTCGCGGGCGCGGCCGCCGAGCTCTCTGGCGCGCTGCTCGTCAATCCGCACGATGCGATCGGCATGTGCGAGGCCTTGCAACGCGCGCTGCAAATGCCGCTCGACGCGCGCCAGCGGCGTCACGAGATCGACATGGCCGCACTGCGTAAGAACGATCTCGGAGTGTGGCGCGACAGCTTCCTCAGGGATTTGCGCAGCATGCCAGTGCGCGGGTCGGGCGAGGGCGGCGGCCACAAATGACGGCGCGGCGACGGCCCAAAGCCCGCGCAAACCCGGCGCGTGGCCGCGTGTCACCGGATGTAAGCCGCTTGTAACAGCACCGGGCAATTGCAAGACCTGCGGCTTTTCGACCGATGCCAGGGAATAATTCCCCGTAGCGACGATGCATGCGACGCTTAGGGACCGCGTTAGGGACCGCGCGCATTGTTCCGACGTCATGGCGCTGTCATACTCGGCGTCGCCGACGGCATCGCGATTGCGCGCCAGCCGCCGGCTCACGGAGACACAATATGAAGATTGCGCAGATCGCCCCGCTGACCGAATCGGTGCCGCCGAAGCTCTACGGCGGCACGGAGCGCGTCGTGTCGTACATCACCGAAGCGCTGGTCGAGCAAGGCCACGACGTGACGCTGTTCGCGAGCGGCGACTCCGTCACGAGCGCGAAGCTCGAAGCGGTGTGGCCGCGCGCGCTGCGGCTCGATCCGGGCATTCGCGACCGCATCGCGCCGCATATGCTGTTGATGGAACTCGTGCGCCGCCAGGCCGAAGAGTTCGACGTGCTGCATTTCCACCTCGACTACTACTCGTTCTCGGTATTCAAGCGGCAGGACACGCCGTTCGTCACGACGATGCACGGCCGGCTCGATCTGCCCGAGCAGCAGCCGGTGTTCGACACATTCAACACCGCGCCCGTGATCTCCATTTCGAACGCTCAGCGTCATCCGCTGCCGCAGGCGCGCTGGCTCACCACCGTCTATCACGGCCTGCCGGCGCAACTCTATACGCCGCAACCGGTCGAGCAGAAGTACCTCGCGTTTCTCGGCCGGATTTCGCCGGAAAAGCGCGTCGATACGGCGATCCGCATCGCCGGCCGCTGCGGCATGCCGATCCGTATCGCCGCCAAGGTGGATGCGGCCGATCGCGAGTACTTCGAGCGCGATATCCGGCCGTTGCTCGACCTGCCGTACGTCGAGTACATCGGCGAGATTGCCGATCATCAGAAGGCCGAGTTTCTGTCGGGCGCGCATGCGCTGCTGTTTCCGATCGACTGGCCGGAGCCGTTCGGTCTCGTGATGATCGAGGCGATGGCTTGCGGCACGCCGGTGATCGCGTTCAACCGCGGCTCGGTGCCCGAAGTGCTCGAAGAGGGCGTGACCGGGTTCATCGTCGAGGACGAGATCGGCGCGGTGGCGGCCGTGAACCGGCTGCACAAGGTGTCGCGCGCGGGCGTGCGGCGGCGTTTCGAGGAGCGCTTCACGTCGCACCGGATGGCGCGTGAGTATGTGGAGGCCTATCAGTTGGTGATTCGCGCACAGAAGCGCTCGAGGTTCAAGGTGGTCGATTCGTCGGGCCGTTGACGCGGGATCGTTGGGACGTGTCGAAGCGAAGGACGGCGGTGCGCGATGCGCGGCGCCGTTTTTTTGGTGCGCCAGGCATGGCGCGTAGCGCCGTGACTGGCGCTGTCCGACCCGCTGTGGTGGCGAGCCGGATGACTTGGGGGTGAAAGTCCTCTGCACACCCGGCAAGGGGAAGTGCTAGCTGAACGGCAAGGGTGTCCGTCGTAAGGCGGAATCTGAAGGAAGCCGCAGGCAAAATGCTGGCCTGACGAACAGGAAGCGGATATCAGGCGGTGTGGCGGGGTGAGCAGTCCAAGATCTGTAAAGCCCAATACTTGCACGGAACGCCACGACGTAGATCCGACAGGCATAAGCAGGAAGGTCGCGCGCATTACCCTGGGAGCCCCGTCAGTCTGCCTTGTGCTACTGGCATCGCAAGGTGCCGGGATGGGCTGGCGGGAGTCAGCAGAGGCCATAGTAGCGGCTCGGAACCGGAGCAGTGAAGGGCCGAACCTGACGAGAGTGGATAGTCACGCGTGCTCTCTGAGCGTTTGGGCACAAGTCTCGGCACAGCCGGGAGCCTGCGATCAAACTTGACGGCCGGAAGCCTGAGAGAGGTTGGGGTGTCCATTGAACGACAGGCGACACGACGAACGAAACGAAGCTCGCTGGAGCAATCCAGTCGTCAGGAAACGCCGGATACGTGATCCGTACGTCCGGTGTTGTGGGAGGACGGCGGGGGCAACCCCGCCTCCTACCCGATCGCGCGAGTTTTTCCGTTCCCGAGCGTCGGCATCGGCATACATAACAAAAAGACCGCGCGACGACCCGCGCAGGGTCCTCCGCGCGGCCTTCGCCGCGATGCGCGCAAGTGATCAGTGAAGCGCGCCGATGAGCGCGCTCAGATCTTCAGCCGCGTGACCTTCGTGCCTTGCAGCGAGACGTCGCCCATCAGGCCCGCGTTGGTCATCACGAAAACCTGCACCGGCGCGGTGGCCGTGGTCGTGTCGACGGCGCCGTTCGCGCCGATCTTCACGAGCGCGACCGATGCATCGACGCCGGCCGACCAGCCCTCCGCGTTGCGGAATTTGTCGAGCGAATCCTGCGTCATGAACAGGAAGATGATCGCCTTCGACTGCGCGCCCGCCTGCAGGCCGAACGAGCCCGACACGGTGCTGTAGTAGCCGACCGTCGCGCCGCCCACCCGCAATGCGCCTTCGCCATACTGGCCGCCGACGATCAAGCCCGCCTGCAGCACCGACGGGAACACCAGCACGCCGCGCGCCTTCGACACCAGCTCGCGCGAGCCCGGCACGGTCGTGAACAGCTTGGACAGCGTGCCATCGACGCTGGCGTCGATCGACTGTCGTTTCGAGGCGTCGACATGAGCATTTTCCGGCGTGTTGCCCGTCGTCGTGCAGCCGGCGAGTGCAAGGCCTCCGAAAGCAAGCGCAGCGGTCGTCTTCAACATGAAGTGTCGTCTTTGCATCGTTTTTCTCCGTCATGGATCCGGGGCGCAACCGTGGTGGTGTCGCCTGGTTGCCTTTGAGTTATAACACACGCTGGTGCAAAAGGCGCGCTGCGTGACAACGCGAAAAGCCTTATGGGACAAGGGTTTGAGCCTGATCGCAAGAGGTCTTCCCAGTAAATTTGACCGGCCTTGCGCGCGACTTCCGAGCACGCGTCGCGCGACGATCCGAGGGGCGACGCCGAACAGCGCCCGAGTCGCGGCGATTGTGGGGACGCTTCGGCGTGGCCGCACGATGCGCCGGTTTTTACCGATTTTCGCGTCGCGCGGCGGCCCATCGACATGGCAATGAGAGTGTTGTTTCGGCGCAGCAAATTGCGGCGAAGTGCAAGCGGCGCGGCCGCCGCTCACCCATGATTCGCCGGACTCTTGACCGCGGGCGGGCGCCGCAGCGCGCGGCGCACCATGCCGATGATCGCGCCGATCGCGAACAGCATAGCCGCCGGCACCATCCAATAGCCGACGAACGCGTGCCACAGATAGGCGAATAGCGTCGAGCGGCGCACGCTGTATTCGTTGATCGCGTCCTGCTGGCGCGGCGCGTTGGCGGCCAGTACGTCGGCCGGGCAGCCGGCCGCCTTGGCCTCGTCGGGCTTGCCATGGCAATGCGCGGGCGCCCCGGCGGCGCGCTGCGCCTGGGTGAAATTCCAGGTGGTCAGCGCGCGGTCGAGATCGACCGCGTTGTACGACATTTCCTCGCGGATCTCGTTGACCGCGACGATCGCCACAGGCACGGCCCAGAATATGATGACCAGCAACCACCGCCTTAACCAGCGGTTTTTGTGCTTCGATACCATCCTTGCCTCCGATCGATGCTCAGTAGCACCAACGACAAGATGGCGGCCCGCGTAGTTGTTTGGTTCTATATGAGTGAGGGTGGGCCGTCTCCGCAGCCATCATAGAAGAAAACGGCGCGTTGCGGCGGGTGGACGACGAAGCGGGGGACTCGATCGGAGCGCCGCGTGGGCGCAACGATGCGCCGGCGCCGCGTCGATCGGAGGGCGCCGGCGTGGGGGACGGCTACGCCTTTCGCTCAGTGGGCCGGCGCCGAGGAGGACAGGCAGGTCTTCATGAAGGCCTTGCGGTCGTCGCCTTTCTTGTCGGCCGCCTGCTTGTTGCACACCTTCATCTTGTCCTGCTGGCTCATCGGCGCGGCGGCGGCCGGCTTCGCGGAAAGACAGGTTTGCATGAACGCCTTGCGCTCGTCGCCTTTCTTGTCGCCGGCCTGCTTGTTGCAGTCGGCCATCTTGGTTTGCTGGCTGTTCTGCGCAAACGCCGGCGATACGAGTACCGCGCCCAACACCAGCGTAGCGATAGCGGATTGGATTTTCATGGGACACTCCATCGGTGGTGAAAACGTTTCTGATCGTTCATGCGCGCGGGCGACGACGGCATCCATGGGCCCATCGGCGCATCCATTATGGCAAATGCCGTCTGCCAGAACGGCTCAAAATGCATTCCGGTTGACAGCGGTCCGCGCTCGTTTTCCCTGAGCAGCGTGGCGCACCTGGCGCTGCGGCGTTTGAAACAATCGAATGAACGAGAGCGCGAATTTTGTCATGCAATGCAGATTGCTCGTGACGCTTATTTCAAGCTTACTGAAACGAAATTACGGTTCCCGCTATTTTGATCTATGGTTAACAGGCAATGAGAATTTTCTTATTGCTGCGAATGCAACCGAATAGAAAATAGGCATGAAATTCGGTAGTCGCCGTTATCCTCAACTGCGCTCCGGCGCATGCCGCTCCCTGCCAACCCTCAACCTCGCGAGGAGACTCACCATGCATTACCTGTTGATGTACGAGTTGGTACCCGACTATCTGGAGCGGCGCGGCGAGCACCGCGACGCGCATCTGAAACTCGCATGGGCCGCCGCCGAGCGCGGCGAACTGCTGCTGGCCGGCGCACTCGCGGAGCCGACGGACGGTGCGGTGCTGCTCTTCACCGGCGCGTCGCCTGCGGTGGCGGAGGCCTTTGCTACCGCCGATCCGTACGTACTCTCCGGACTGGTTACGCGTTGGCGCGTGCGCGAATGGACCACGGTCGTCGGTGAGCACGCATCGAAACCAGTGCGCCCGTAACGTCGTTCGAAGCGACTTCATCGCTTCTGTCACGCCTCGAACTCCGCGCATGCGCGGCGGCCGCCTCCCGTTGCCTCCACGTCACCGCGCGGGCGCGTCGCAGTCCTTTCGCCGACGCTTGAAACCGATGTTCACATCAACCATCAAAGCGCATAGAAATGCATGCTGGATCGGCAATGACATTTCTAAATCCCATTCTGTTCGGTCATGCGGTATTGTGCTTTGCAATAGACAGATCCGATGCCGGATAAGCAGCGGCTTCTGTTACGGCAATACGAGAATCGACGCAACGAAACCGACAAGATTGTTTCTATCCGTAACACTTGTCTCAACTGTACTCATGCAAAGATTGGAATGGTATGCTTCGTGCACAAATTTTCCCACGCACGAGTGAGACCGCGTTTTGTGCTTCGTAATAGGGAAGAGCCGCACCACGTGTGGGCGGGCTGCTCCAGCGAGCCGAACGGACCAAACAAATTTGTGCAACCGAGGGCCGCACACGGGTCGTGAACGCTGAGAATCCGTGGCAGGCCCAACGCCGCGGCCAGGCCAGGCCGCGTGGAGAAAATCCAATGTTTTTCGATGAGCTAAACAACGACGAATGGGCGCTGCTCGCGCCGCTCGTCTCCGACGAGCCGGCCGTCCGTCTGAACCGGCGCGGCCGGCCGCGCGCCGAACCGCGCATCGTGACGAATGCCGTGCTGTGGATCATGACCACCGGCGAGCCGTGGTCGAAGCTGCCGGGCCGCTATCCGTCCGGTCCCACCTGCCGCCGCCGCTTCGAAGAGTGGCAACTGAACGGCACACTGCTGGAGATGGTCCGTCTGCTGTCGCAGAGCGGGCGTACCTTCGCATACATTCCCCAACCGGCGCCGCCCGTTACGGCCAGACCCGCGGCACCGGTTGCGCAAACCCCGAGCCCGCGCGAAGACAATAATCTGCGCGGCGTGTCGTGGAAGAGTCCCGAGTCGTGGCAGGCGCCCGGCGTCGCGAGCGCGTTGAGCCAATGGCGTACGGCCGATCCGATCGGCGACATCACGCGGCAATTGTCGGGGCTTGCGCCGGCGAGCGCGGTGGCGACATCGGCGTTCGCGACGCCCGCAGTGGCGAGGTCCGCGACGGCGGCGGAGATGCGCGTCGAACCGGCCGCATTTGAAACGGTCGAGACCGTCGCGGTCGACGACCCGCGCCCGTCGCTGACGCTGGGCCTCGCCCCGCGCGGCATGCAGGTCGCCGATTCGCGCGGTTATCTGATCTACGTGGTGGTCGAGGAAGTGCCGAATGCGATGTATCGCGGGTGGGCGGAGATCATCAGGGACGGCAAGCGCGTCGAGCGCTCTGGCCTCGTCGGCCCGCGCTTCGCGGATGCGCAGCACGCGCAGCAGTTCGCGCTCGACTGGGCGCGTCAGTGGATCGATCGCGAATGCGCGACCGACGCGGCGGCCACGACCATGGTCCACGCAACGGCCGCGCCCGCGTCGGCGAACCTTGCGCAGCGGTCCGCGGACCGTTCGTTGTCAGGCCTGCGTCATGCGCCGGAACCGGCATCGGTCAATGGCATCGCGAATCACCCGGGCAATCACGGCGCGCCGTTGCACGGGCCGCTGAAGCCATCACTGAATGCATTACGCGGGACGCTGCGCCGCTATCCGTCGGACACCGCGACCGCGGGCGGGGCAAGCACGCCCACGGTGACGACCGACAGCGGCACCGCGGAGCGCTTATCCGCAACCTACAAAGAACTCATCTCATACGTGGGATGAGCCCGGCGGTCCCCGCGGCCGCTTTGCGCCGCCGCAGGTTCCCGCTTCGTCATTGCGACCGCTCGCGCCTCATTGCCTTCCGTACGTATCGTCGAAGCGCACGATATCGTCTTCGCCGAGGTACGAACCCGACTGCACCTCGATCATTTCGAGCGGCATCTTGCCCGGGTTTTCGAGGCGATGCGTCACGCCGAGCGGAATATAGGCCGACTCGTTTTCGGACACGATAAAGCGCTCGTCGCCGCGCGTGACGAGCGCGGTGCCGCGCACGACGATCCAGTGCTCCGCGCGATGATGATGCATCTGCAGCGACAACCGCGCGCCCGGCTTCACGACGATCCGCTTGACCTGGAAGCGCTCGCCGGTGTCGACGGAATCGTAGTTGCCCCACGGCCGATGCACCTTGCGATGATTGGCCGCTTCGAGCCCGCCATCCTCGCGAATCCGGTTGACGATCTTCTTGACGTCCTGCACGCGTGATTTGTCGGCGACCAGAATCGCATCGGCGGTCTCGACGACGACGAGATTCTGCGTGCCGACGCAGGCAATCAGTCGTCCTTCGGAATGCGCGAAGGTGGAGTTCGCGCCTTCGAGCATCACGCGGCCGCGGCTCACGTTGCGATCGGGGTCCTTCTCGCTGATGTCCCAGATCGCGTCCCACGAACCGACGTCGGACCAGCCGGCCGTAAGCGGCACGACCACGCCCGACGCGATGCTCTGATCGGCGCCGAGCTTTTCCATCACCGCGTAGTCGATCGAATTCGACGGCGAGCCGCTGAACGCATCGCGTTGCAGCCGGAAGAAGTCACCGTCCGCCGTGCTGCCCGCGAAGGCCGATTCGCATGCTGCGTAAATGGCCGGCTGAAAATGGCGGATCGCTTTGAGCCACGTCGATGCGCGCACGATGAAAATACCGCTGTTCCACCAGTATTCGCGTGATGCGACATAGCGCTGCGCGAGTTCCAGATGCGGCTTTTCGACGAAACGCTCGAGGCGATGCGCGACCGGGCGAGCCGCTGCTGCGGTCTGCGCATCGTCAGAACCGAGCGGCGCGCCGATGCGGATATAGCCGTAGCCGGTTTCGGCACGCGTCGGCACGATGCCCATGGTGACGATATGGCCAGCGGCCGCATGCTGTACGCCGGCGGCGAGCGCCGCGTGAAATCCTGCGCTGTCGGTGACCGCGTGATCGGCGGGCATCACGACCATGATGCCGTCTTCATCCTGCGCGGCGACGGACAACGCGGCCACCGTCAACGCGGGCGCGGTGTCACGGCCCACGGGTTCGAGTATCAGCCGGCTCGGCTTGGCGCTCGTGCGCAATTGTTCGGCTGTCGTGAAGCGCTGTTCTTCATTGGCGACGACCACGAGCTGGCCGGCAAGCGGATAACCGGCTTCGAGCCCATCGAGACGGCGGGTCGTCGATTGCAGCAGCGACTCTTCGCCGAGCAGGCCGATCAACTGCTTCGGATGCTGCTCGCGCGACATCGGCCACAGCCGGGTGCCCGAGCCGCCCGCGAGAATCACGGGATGAACCTTGAGCTTGACGCTGGTTGCGGTTGAGGGCATGGACGATTGGGCGGGGGTGGGCCGGGTGCCGGCAGGCGTGACCGGGGCCGGAGCTGTCATGGTGAACTCTCCTCGAGGCTGGATGAATGCGTCGAGTTTTATCACGAAGTCGCGAATCAATAAAAGCGCGTTAAATACAATTCCGATAAAAGGCGCGTCGCATTCATTCGAAATTCACCAAAAAATGTCTCGTCGATTTATTTATAAATAAAAATTACCTGAAAAAAATCAGCAGGCATTTTTTTCGCTTAATGATGCGCAAGAATGACAGCACGAGTAGCGCCCGAGCTTCGCGCCAGGACTGTTGGCAAAGCGAAAGCTTCCATGTGAAAGCGCTGAGATTGGGTGCCCGGAACCTTCTGTCGGGCCGCATTGCGGCAACAATTGCCGCACAAAATGCATAAAAAATGCCGAAATTTTGACCGATACAATTTGAGATTTTTTGCGGTCTTGTCGTGGGAATTTTAATACCGCTTTATTGAGGTATGAACAAGGGTATTCACTCATTCGCATTTGGAATTTGCGGTCTGGCCATTCGGGCTCATTCAGTCCAATCGCGCCGCCAGGCAGATCGGAAATAAAAAGCCCTACGACGAAACCCGCATGCAACAGCCATTTCAACCAACCGACGGATCGCACTTGACTGACGAACAGAGGGGCGGCGCATGCTGAGCGTTCTAGCGAGAATCATCGACATCGCCATGGTCGCGCTCGCCGCGGTGCTGGCGGCGGGCGTGCACAGCGGCAGAGTGGTATGGCTCGACGATATGCAAAGCGTGTCGCTCGCGTTCGGCTGCCTGCTCGTGGTGGTGTTCTTCCCGCCGCTCGGCATCTATCAGTCGTGGCGTGGCAAGCCGCTCTACGATCTGCTGTCGCGCGTCACGGGCGGCTGGCTGATGGTCGAAGTGACCGGCGTGCTGATCAGCTTCAGCGTGCACCGCGCCGACAGCCTGTCGCGGCTGTGGCTCGTTTACTGGGCGCTCGCGTCGATCGTGCTGCTGGTCGTCACGAAGGTGATCGTCTATTCGATCCTGCGCGGGCTGCGCCGCGAGGGCTTCAATCAGCGCGCGGTCGCGATCGTCGGCGGCGCGCCGTACGGCCGCTTCCTGATCGAACAGATGCGCGGCCGTCCCGAAGCTGGCTTCAAGCCCGTCGTCGTGTTCGACGAGGACGGCACGATCAATCCCTACGAAGACCCGGACGCCGCGCACGCGGTCGCGGGCGTGCCGGTCGAGCGCGACTATCAGCGCATGATCGAACTGGTACGGCAGCGCGCGATCCGCGAGTTGTGGCTCGCGCTGCCGATCTCGAAGGAGAAAGCGATTCATCGCTTCGTGATGGATCTGCGCAACGACTTCGTGAACATCCGCTTCATCCCCGACGTCGGCAGCCTGACGCTGTTCAATCAGCCGATGGTCGAGTTGCTCGGCGTGCCCGCGATCAATCTGGCCGCCTCGCCGATCACCGATCTGCGCGTGCTGCCCAAGCGCGTGTTCGACAGCCTGTTCGCGTTCGGCGCGTTGCTCGCGCTGTCGCCGCTGATGCTCGCGATCGCGCTGATGGTGAAGCTCAGCTCGCCGGGGCCGGTGTTTTTCCGCCAGCGGCGCAAGGGGATCGACGGCCGCGAGTTCGAGATCTTCAAGTTCCGCTCGATGAAGGTCCACACGGAAGCGGCCGGCAAGATCACCCAGGCGACGCGGCGCGATCCGCGCATTACCGCGGTCGGCGCGTTCCTGCGCCGCACCAGCCTCGACGAACTGCCGCAATTCATCAACGTGCTGCGCGGCGAGATGTCGGTGGTAGGTCCCCGTCCGCATGCGCTCGAGCACGACGACATCTACAAGGATCTGGTGAAGGGCTACATGCACCGCTACCGGATCAAGCCGGGCATTACCGGCTGGGCGCAGATCAACGGTTATCGCGGCGAAACCGATCGCATCGAAAAGATGATGGGCCGCGTAAAGCTCGATCTGTACTACATGCAGCACTGGACCTTCTGGCTCGACATCAAGATCGTCGTGCTGACGCTGTGGAAGGGCTTCGCGGGCAGCAACGCTTATTGAACGCGGGGCGCCGGGCCGCGCCGATGCCACGCATCGCGCGAGCGCATTCCTGAATCAACTTTTTTACCGAGGTGCAATCCATGAACCTGACGATCATCGGTAGCGGCTATGTCGGCCTCGTGACCGGCGCGTGTCTGGCCGACATCGGCCACGACGTGTTCTGTCTCGACGTCGACGCGCGCAAGATCGACGTGCTCAACAACGGCGGCGTGCCGATCCACGAGCCGGGGCTGCAGGAGATCATCGCGCGCAATCGCCGCGCCAGGCGCCTGACGTTCTCCACCGACGTCGAGGCCGCGGTCGCGCACGGCGACATCCAGTTCATCGCGGTCGGCACGCCGGCCGACGAGGACGGTTCCGCCGATCTGCAATACGTGCTCGCGGCCGCGCGCAACATCGGCCGTTATATGACCGGCTTCAAGGTGATCGTCGACAAATCGACGGTGCCGGTCGGCACCGCCTCGCGCGTGCGCGAAGTGGTGGCCGCCGAGCTGGCCGCGCGCGGCGTCGAGCCGATGTTTTCGGTCGTGTCGAATCCGGAGTTCCTGAAGGAGGGCGCGGCCGTCGAAGACTTCACGCGGCCCGATCGCATCGTGCTCGGCTGCGACGAGGACGTGCCCGGCGAAAAGGCGCGCGAACTGATGAAGCGCCTGTATGCGCCGTTCAACCGCAATCGCGAGCGCACGCTGTATATGGACGTGCGTTCGGCCGAATTCACCAAGTACGCGGCCAACGCGATGCTCGCGACGCGCATCTCGTACATGAACGAGCTCGCGAATCTGGCCGATCGCGTCGGCGCGGATATCGAGGCGGTGCGCCGCGGCATCGGTTCCGATCCGCGCATCGGCTATGACTTCCTCTACGCGGGGTGCGGCTATGGCGGCTCCTGTTTTCCGAAGGACGTGCAGGCGCTGATCCGCACCGCGGCCGATCACAACGCGAACCTGCGCATTCTCGAAGCGGTGGAAGCGGTCAATGATGCGCAGAAGCAGATCCTCGCGCAGAAGATCGTCGCGCGTCTCGGCGAGGATCTGTCGGACCGCACGTTCGGCGTCTGGGGTCTCGCGTTCAAGCCGAACACCGACGACATGCGCGCGGCGCCGAGCCGCGAGCTGATCGCCGGGCTGCTGGGCCGCGGCGCGCGCGTGAAGGCCTACGACCCGGTCTCGATCGACGAAGCGAAGCGCGTGCTCGCGCTCGATCTGAAGGACGTGCCGCAGCAGCATGCGCGACTTTCGTTCGTGAGTGAAGAGATGGAAGCGGCGAGCGGCGTCGATGCGCTCGTGATCCTGACCGAATGGAAGGTCTTCAAGAGTCCAGATTTCGATGCGCTGAAGCGCATCCTGAAGACGCCGCTGATCTTCGATGGCCGCAATCTGTACGAGCCGGACGTGCTGCTCGAACTCGGCATCGAGTATCACGCGATCGGCCGGCGGCATGCGTTGCGCAACGCGCCGGCGCGTGTCGGCGCGAAAGGTTCGATGCAGGCGGCGGACCTCGCCGCGACGGCTGCCTCCGGCCGCTGAGGCCACCGCGATCGCCGCGCGAGAGAGTCCGCCATGTTCGACAACGTTCTGATCGTGTGCCACGCCAACGTGTGCCGCTCGCCCGCCGCCGAGATGCTGTTCAAGGCGAGCCAGGCGCGCGCGCCGCGCTCGGGGGCCGCACCTATTGCGTTTCATTCGGCGGGCATTCGTGCGGTGAACGGCCACGGCATGGACCCGGTGATGCGGCGCCTGCTCCAAGAGCGCGGCGTCGCGGCCGGCGTTCACCACGCGCGGCGCCTCGAGCGCTCGCTCGTGCGCGCGGCCGACCTCGTGCTGGTGACCGAGCGCGCGCAGGTGAGCGAGGTCGAAGCGCTCGATCCGTCGGCGCGCGGCAAGGTCTATCCGCTCGGCAAGTGGGAAGCCGATTCGGACGTCGCCGATCCGCACGGCGGCGCGGAAGACGAATACAGGGAGAGTCTCGTGCTCATCGAACATCTGGTCATGGGATGGCTGAAAAAAATATGCTGAAGAAACCCCGCATCGAAAACTCATTCGCGAGCTTGCGCACGAAGCTCGCCGCCTCACTTCTGCTGACGTCCTTTCTGTCGGCCTGCGCGACCGCACCGGGCAATTACCTCGACACGTCGCGGCTCAAGGACAACGATCATGCGCCGAGCGAAACCTATCCGGTCCATCTGATCGACGCGAACCTGATCATGGCGCAGGCGCAAGCCGCCGCCGCGAGAATCCAGCCGTTGCCGCCAGCGGCGCTGTCCGATCCGTCGCTGTACGTGTACCACCTCGCGCCGCAGGACATTCTCGGCATCACCGTGTGGGATCACCCCGAGCTGACCACGCCGCAGGGCAGTACCTTGTCGTCGGGCGGCAATACCACGCAGACGATCGCGGGTGCGTTGCAGCAGCCGTATACGGCCGCGCTGCCGGGCCAGGCCGATCCGTACGGCCAGACCATCGCCGCCGACGGCACGATCTTTTTCCCGTTCGTCGGCCGCATCCAGGCCGCGGGCAAGACCACGACCGAGCTGCGCGATCAGCTCGCCGCCCGCCTCGTGCCATATATCCGCAATCCGCAGGTCGACGTGCGCGTGCTGTCGTATCGCAGCCAGAAGGTGCAGGTCACGGGCGAAGTGAAGCAGCCGGGACCGCTCGCGGTCAGCGACGTGCCGCTGAAGCTGGTCGACGCGATCACGCGCTCGGGCGGCACGAACCCGGACGCCGACATCCAGCGCGTGCGACTCACGCGCAACCACAAGCTCTATGTGCTCAATGCCGATCGCATGCTCGATCAGGGCGATACCACCCAGGACGTGATGCTGCAGAACGGCGACGTGGTCAACGTGCCGGACCGCACCGACAGCCGCATCTTCGTGCTGGGCGAAGTGAAGACGCCGATCCAGGTGCCGATCGCGCGCGGCCGCATGACGATCGCCGACGCGCTCACGCAAGGGGGCGGCATCCTCAACACCGACGCCAATCCGCGCCAGATCTACGTGATGCGCGGCATGCGCGAGCATCCGACCACGCCCGAGGTGTTCCGCCTCGACATGACGCAGCCGGACTCGATCATGCTGTCCTCGCAGTTCCAGTTGCAGCCGCTCGACGTCGTGTACGTGGGCACCGCCGCGTCGACCACGTTCAACCGTGTGTTGCAGCAGGTGCTGCCGAGCGTGCAGACGCTGTTCTATCTGAAGCAGCTGACGCGCTGAACGTTTGGCCTGTAATGTCCCGCGCCGCTGTTGTCCGGGCGGTGCGGGACGTGCAACGAAAGCAGAAGTACCGCTGACGCGAAAGCCGAAGCCAACGACACGGGATGGAACAGTGAGCAACCAACTCTCTCCACACATGGCTGGTCCGATCAAGACCGAAGAAGAAGACGTCGTCCTCGGACAACTGGTGCAGGTGATCCTCGACGACATCTGGTGGCTGCTCGCGATCACCGCGATCATCGTCGCGATGGCGGTCGCATACTGCTACCTCGCCAAGCCGACTTATTCGGCCGACGCGCACGTGCGCGTCGAGCAGTCCGACAGCACGTCGCAGGCGCTCACGCAAACGCAGACCGGCGCCGCGATCACGAGCGGCTCGACGTCGCTGCCGACCGACGCCGAGATTGAAATCATCAAGAGCCGTGGCGTGGTCGCGCCGGTCGTGCAGCAGCTCAAGCTGAACTTCAGCGTTACGCCGAAGACGATCCCGCTGCTCGGCAGCATCGCCGCGCGCCTCGCGACGCCGGGCCAGCCCGCGCGCGCGTGGCTGGGGCTCACGTCCTACGCATGGGGCGGAGAAAAAGTCGACGTCGATTCGATCGACGTGACGCCGTCGCTCGAAGGCGAGAAGCTGCTGCTGCGCGTGATCGACGCGCAGCACTATGAACTGTTCGCGCCGAACGGCTCGCTGCTGCTGCGCGGCCAGGTCGGGCAGCAGGCGCAGGGCGGGGGCGTGACGATGGTCGTCAATACGCTGATCGCGCGCCCCGGGCAGGAGTTCACCGTCGTGCGCTCGAACGATCTCGATGCGATCACCGCGTTCCAGTCGGCGATCACGGTGCAGGAGCAGGGCAAGCAGACCGGCGTGATCCAGATCTCGCTGGAGGACAAGAGTCCCGAGCATGCGGCGCTCGTCGCCAATGCGCTCGCGCAGTCGTATCTGCGCGAGCACGTGTCGACCAAGCAGGCCGACGCGAGCAGGATGCTCGACTTCCTGAAGAGCGAGGAGCCGCGCCTGAAGGCCGATCTCGAACGCGCGGAGGCCGCGCTGACCGCTTATCAACGTCAGTCCGGCTCGATCAACGCGAGCGAAGAGGCGAAGGTCTACCTCGAAGGCAGCGTGCAATACGAGCAGCAGATCGCCGCGTTGCGTCTGCAGATGACGCAGCTCGCCGAGCGCTACGGCGACGACCATCCGACGCTCGTCGCCGCGCGTCAGCAGATGGCCGAATTGCAGGCGCAGCGCACCAAATACGCGGACCGCTTCCGCAATCTGCCGGCCACCGAAGTGAAGGCCGTGCAGTTGCAGCGCGACGCGAAGGTCGCCGAAGACATTTACGTGCTGCTGCTCAATCGTGTGCAGGAGCTGTCGGTGCAGAAGGCGGGCACCGGCGGCAACGTCCATATCGTCGACGCCGCGCTGCGCCCCGGCGCGCCGGTCAAGCCGAAGAAGATGCTGATCATCTCGGCGGCCGTGATTCTCGGGCTGATCGCGGGCACCGGTTTCGTGTTCCTGCGCCGCAATCTGTTCAAGGGCATCGACGACCCCGATCACGTCGAGCGCGCGTTCCATCTGCCGGTGTTCGGCCTCGTGCCGCAAAGCGCCGAGCAGGTGCAGCTCGAAAACAGCTATGCGCGGGGCGGCGAACGGCTGCGTCCGGTGCTTGCGAACGCGCGGCCGAAGGACGTGACGATCGAAAGTCTGCGCAGCCTGCGCACCGCGATGCAGTTCACGCTGATGGACGCGCGCAACCGCATCGTGATGCTGACGGGGCCGATGGCCGGCGTCGGCAAGAGCTTCCTCAGCGTGAACCTGGCGATGCTGCTCGCCCATTCGGGCAAGCGCGTGTTAATGATCGACGGCGACATGCGGCGCGGCACGCTCGAACGTTACGTGGGCGGCTTGCAGGAAAACGGCCTGTCCGAGCTGCTGAGCGGCCAGATCTCGCTGGAGGAAGCGATTCGCGGTTCGAGCATCGAAGGCCTGAGCTTCATTTCGTGCGGCCGCCGTCCGCCGAATCCGTCCGAGCTGCTGATGTCGCCGCGACTGCCGCAGTACCTCGACGGCCTCGCGAAGCGCTACGACGTGATCCTGATCGACACGCCGCCGGTGCTCGCGGTGACCGATGCGTCGATCATCGGCGCGTATGCGGGCTCGACGTTCTTCGTGATGCGCTCGGGCATGCACAGCGAGCTCGAGCTGGCCGATGCGCTGAAACGCCTGCGCTCGGCGGGCGTTCACGTGCAGGGCGGCATCTTCAACGGCATGCCGGCGCGCTCGCGGGTCGGCTACGACCGCGGCTACGCGGCGACTCAGGCATACCTGAGCACGTGACGCGGGCTCCGCACTCGAGCACCGACTTCTGCACGACAGGAACAGAGGACATCACGATGAAACTGACGGTACTGGTACCGACTTATCGCCGCCCGGCCGATCTGGCGCGCTGCCTCGCGGCGCTCGAGCGGCAATCGCGCGCGCCCGACGAAGTGATCGTGGTCGCGCGCGTCGACGACGACGCGACCCATGCGTGCCTGCGCGATCCGTCCACGGGCGGCCGCCTGCCGCTCGTGATCGCGCCGGTGGACATACCCGGCCAGGTCGCGGCCCTGAATCGCGGGCTCGACGCCGCGAGCGGCGACGTGATCGCGATCACCGACGACGACGCCGCGCCGCGCCGCGACTGGGTCGAGCGCATCGCGGCCGCGTTCGAAGCCGATGCGCGCCTCGGCGCGCTGGGCGGGCGCGACTGGGTGCACGAAAAAGGCCGCGTGCTCGACGGCGAGCGGCCGCTGGTCGGCAAGGTGACCGCGCACGGCAAGATCATCGGCAATCATCATCTGGGTGTCGGTGCGGCGCGCGAGGTCGACATCCTGAAGGGCGCCAACATGAGCTACCGGCGCGAAGCGGTGCGCACGATCCGCTTCGACGCGCGTCTGCGCGGCGCGGGCGCGCAGGTGCACAACGACATGGCGTTCAGCCTCGCGGTGAAAAACGCGGGCTGGAAGCTCGTGTACGACCCGCAGATCGCGGTCGATCATTTCCCGGCCGAGCGTTTCGACGACGACAAACGCGACGCGCAGACGATGGCCGCGCTGCGCAACGCCGCGTTCAACTTCCATCTGATCCTGCGCGACCAGTTGCCGCCGCTGCGCCGCGAAGCCGCGTGGTGGTGGTGGACGCTGGTGGGCACACGGCTTTATCCGGGCCTCACGCATGCGGCGCTCGCGCTGCTGTCGAAGCAGGCGCAGTTGAAGCTGTCGCGCTGGCGCGAGGTTCGCGCAGGCGCCCATGAGGCGCGGCGCGCGCTGTCGAAGAACGGAGTGTCCGCATGAGCACGAAGGTTCACGTTCATCTCTTTTACGGCGCCGATCCGCGTTTTTATCGCAAGGGCGACGATATCGGCTGCCTGTACGGTTATCACCATGCGCAGTCCGAAGCATTCGCGCTGACTTATTCGCAGGACGCGCGCGAAAGCCGGCCCGTGCGGCTCGTACGGCGCGCGCTGAAGGCCGCGCTCGGCTTCGATTTCATCCATACGTGGCGCAATCGCGCGCAGATGCTGCGCTCGGACGTGATCTGGACGCATACCGAGCAGGAGTGGCTGGCCGCCGCGCTGATGCTGCTGCTGTGCGGGCGCAAGGCGGGGCCGGGCGCGTCGCCGCTGCTGCTCGCGCAAAGCGTGTGGCTGCTCGACAAGTGGCCGTCGTACGGCATCGTGCGCAGCTGGTTGTATCGCAAGCTGTTGACGCGGGCGGATCGCTTGACCACACTCGCTAGCGAAAACGCCGGGTTGTGCCAACGCTATTTCCATCGCGACGCGACGCCGCTGCTGTACGGCCTGAACACGCGCGACTTCCCGGTCACCGCGCCGACGCAGTGGACGCCGCGCACGCCGCTGCGCATCGCGGCGATCGGCAACGATCGCGACCGCGACTGGGAGACGCTGATCAAGGCGGTCGGCAACGATCCGCGCTACACGGTGAAGCTCGCGACGCGGCGGCGCATTCCCGCGTCGCTGCGCGCGTCGAATGTCGAGATCGCGCTGTTTTCCGGCATCAAAAAGCAGCACGAACTGTACGACTGGGCCGATGTGATCGTCGTGCCGCTGCGGCCGAACTCGCACGCGTCGGGTATCACGGTGATGCTCGAAGCGGCGGCGGTCGGCAAGCCGATGGTCGCGACCGACGTCGGCGCGCTGCGCGACTATTTCCCCGCCGACGAAGCCGCCTACGTGCCGCCGTTCAATCCGCAGGCACTGCGCGATGCGCTCGACCGGCTCGCCGCCGAGCCTGACGAGGCGCTGCGCCAGGCGCAGGCAGCCGCGGCCGGTCTGCTCGCGCGCGATCTGACCACCCAGCACTACGCGATGCAGCACGTGCGGATCACGCGCGAGATGCTGAGCGCGCGCGGGCAGGCGAGCGCGCATGCCGGCGCGGCCACGCACGCGCAGCCCGCCGCACCCGGGCGCGAATCGCGCGGAGGCCTATAAGCGATGTCGACGATTCCGCGCGCGAACCCGTTGCCGCCGCCAGGCGCGGCCAACGCCGGCCCTGCAAAACACGCCGCGAGCGGGCTGCTGTCAGGCGGCCCGCGAGAATGGCTGCCGCCGCTCCTGCTGTGGCTGATCGCCGCGGTGCTGATCGTCGCGCATCAGGGCACGGTGCTCACGCTGGCGTTCCCCGTGCTGGCGATCCTCACGGGTCTGTGGCTCTACTTCAAGAGCCCGGCGCGCTACATCGGCTTCATGTGGTGGCTGTGGTTCCTGAGCCCCGAAGTGCGGCGTCTCGCCGACTGGTCGAAGGGCGCGTTCACGCCGACGAGCCTGATCCAGGTCGCGCCGCTCGCCGTCACGATGATCAGCGGGCTGTCGCTGCTGCGCTACTACCGGCTGCTCGCGCAGCGCCGAGGCTTGCCGGTGCTGCTGATCCTGCTCGGCCTGATCTACGCGTTCCTGATCGGCGTGATGTCGAGCGGCCCGCTCGCGGCCACCTACGACCTCGCGAACTGGCTCTACCCGATCCTGATCGGCTTTCACATCATGGCGCACACGCGCCAGTATCCGCAGTATCGCGACACGATCATCAACACGTTCATCTGGGGGATGCTGGTGATGGGCGGCTACGGCCTGATCCAGTTTTTCATCATGCCGCCGTGGGACGCGCTGTGGATGCTCGGCTCGCAGATGAACTCGCAGGGCGACCCGGTGCCGATGGGCGTACGCGTGTTCAGCACGATGAACTCGTCGGGCCCGTTCGCGTTCGCGATGATGGGCGCGATGGTGTTCGTGATGGCCGCGCAGCATCGCGTGCGCTGGATCGCCGCCGCGCTCGGCTTCTTCTCGTTCGCGCTGAGCCTCGTGCGCTCGACGTGGGGAGGCTGGGTCATCGCGCTCTTGATCCAGCTCGTGAAGTCGAACAACAAGGTGCGCGTGCGCATCGTCGCGAGCGCGGTACTGCTCGCCGGCTTGTGCGTGCCGCTGCTCGCGGTCGGCCCGGTGGCCGAGCGGATGCAGGCGCGGCTAAACACGATCGTCAATCTGCACGACGACCAGAGCTACGCGGCGCGTAACGAGTTCTACGCGAGCTTCGCGAAGACCGCGTTTACCGACGTCTCGGGCGAGGGCATGGGCGCGACCGGCACCTCGACGAAACTGTCCAACGACGGCGGCCAGCTCGGCCAGTACGGCAACTTCGACAGCGGCGTGATGAACATTCCGTTCGTGCTCGGCTGGCCCGGCACCTTGCTGTACATGTCCGGCATCGTGTGGCTGCTGACGCGCGCGGTGCTCGGCTCGTTCAGGCTGCGCGACGACAAGTTCGTCTCCGCGTGCCTGAGCCTGTGTCTTGCGACCTTCGCGATGCTCGTGTTCACGAACTCGCTGGTCGGCACCGGCGGCCTGCTGCTTTTCATGGGCGCTTTTTCGATTCTTTCCGCGGTTCACCACGAAAAAATGAACCGCGCACGCACGCTATTTCTCCACGGAGGCACGGATTGAGAGTCGCCATTGTCACGCACGTAGTGCGCCATAACGACGGCCAGGGGCGCGTCAACCACGAGATCGCGCGCGCGGCGCTCGACGAGAACATCCGCGTGACGCTGGTCGCGTCGCACGTGGCGCCGGAGCTGCTCGCGCATCCTAACGTGCGCTGGGCGCCGGTGAAGATCGGCCGCTGGTGGCCCACCAATCTGCTGCGCCAGCAGGTGTTCGCGGCGAAGAGCGCACTGTGGCTGCGCGCGCATCGCCGCGACTACGACGTGCTGCACGTGAACGGCTTCATCACCTGGATGCGCGCCGACGTCAATACCTCGCATTTCGTGCATAGCGGCTGGTTCGCGAGCAAGTACTACCCGTTCGGTCTCACGAAGGGCGTGTGGTCCGCGTACCAGTCGGTCTATACGCGCTGCAACGCGTTGCTCGAGCGCTGGGCGTACCGGCGCTCGAAGGTGATCACCGCGGTGTCGCAGAAGGTCGCCGACGAAATCCGCGCGATCGGTCTCACGCCGCGCAACCGCGTGGACGTCATCTACAACGGCGTCGACACGCAGGGCTTCGCGGCGGCGAGCGGCGATCGTGCAAAGTTCGGGTTACCAGACGATGTGTTCCTGCTGCTGTTCGTCGGCGACCTGCGCACGCCGCGCAAGAATCTCGGCACCGTGCTCGCCGCGTTGAAGCATCTGCCCGAGCATGTGCAGATCGCGGTGGCCGGCTTTCTGCCGGGCAGCCCGTATCCGGACGAGGCGAAGGCGCTTGGCATCGCGCATCGCGTGCATTTTCTCGGGCTCGTGAAGGAAATGCCGGTGCTGATGCATTCGGTCGACGCGTTCGTGTTCCCGTCGCGCTACGAAGCGATGAGTCTGTCGCTGCTCGAAGCGATGGCGGCGGGGCTGCCCGTCGTGACCGCGCGCACCGCCGGCGGCGCCGAGATCATCACGCCCGAGTGCGGCATCGTGCTGGACGATCCCGACGACCCGCAAGCGCTCGCTCGCGCGGTCGCGCAACTCGCCGGCGACGACAGCGCGCGCCACGCGATGGGCAAAGCCGCGAGCGAACTCGCGACCGGCTTCGGCTGGGCGCGCATGGCCGCGCAATACATCGCGCTGTACCGGCAGTTGGCGGGGCAGCAGGAAAACCGCCGTCGCAGCCAGACGGAAGCGACGGTCGTCGCGCAGAACGATGCGCTGACGCTGAACCATCTCGCCGGACAGAAGAGCGTGGAATGACCGCGCGAGGCGCGCCGTCCACGTCTACACATAGCAACTCACCGCAAGCAACACACAGGGGCACACCATCATGACGACTGGCTCAATCAAATCACTGCAGATCGGGATGCACTGGTTTCCCGAACGCGCGGGCGGCCTCGACCGCATGTACTACTCGCTGGTCGGCGCGCTGCCGGGCGCGGGCGTCGCGGTGCGCGGCGTCGTCGCCGGCTCGCCGAAAGTCGCGGCCGATACCGGTGGCGCGATCAACGGCTTCGGCCCCGCCGCGCAATCGCTGCCGCTGCGGCTAATGGCGGCACGCCGCGCGCTGCGCCACGAAATCCGCACGTCGCGGCCCGATGTGATTTCGTCGCACTTCGCGCTCTATACGTTTCCGGGGCTCGACGTGACGCGCGGCATTCCGCAGGTGTCGCATTTTCAGGGACCGTGGGCCGACGAGAGCCACGTCGAAGGCGCCGATTCGTTCGGCCAGCGCGCGAAGCGTTATCTGGAGCAGTCGGTATACGCGCGTTCGTCGCGGTTGATCGTCCTGTCCGACGCGTTCGGCAAGATTCTCACGACGCGCTACGGCATCTCGCCGGAGCGCGTGCGCGTGGTGCCGGGCTGCGTCGATGTCGAGCAGTTCAATCTGCCGATCACGCAGGCCGAGGCGCGTCTGCGTCTGCAATTGCCGCAGGACCGACCGATCGTGCTGGCGGTGCGACGGCTGGTGCGGCGCATGGGTCTCGAAGATCTGATCGATGCGGTGAAGCTGCTCAAACGCAGCGCGCCCGACGTGCTGCTGCTGATCGCGGGCAAGGGTCGGCTCGAAGGTGAGCTAGAGGCGCGCATCGCCGACGCGGGGCTCGAACACAACGTGAAGCTGCTCGGCTTCGTGCCCGATCAGCATCTGGCGGCGCTGTATCGCGCGGCCAATCTCAGCGTCGTGCCGACCGTCGCGCTGGAAGGCTTCGGGCTCATCACGGTCGAATCGCTTGCGTCGGGCACGCCGGTGCTGGTGACGCCGGTCGGCGGATTGCCCGAGGCGGTGGCGGGATTGTCGCCCGATCTGGTGTTGCCGGAGACCGGCGCAGCTGCGATCGCCGCGGGTCTCGCCGGCGCGCTGAACGGTACGCTGAAGTTGCCCGATGCGGATGCATGCCGCCGCTATGCGCGCGAACGCTTCGATAACGCGGTGATCGCGAAGCGGGTCGCGGCGGTGTATGCCGAAGCGATTGCGGGGAACGTGCTGCATTGAAGCGCAGCGGCGGCGGTTCAATCGAATGAAACAAGGGGCGAGGCTCGGATCGCTGCGTTCGGGCCTCGCGTTCATGTCGCCGCAAGACCGGCAAAAAAATAGGCCACCAATAACGGCACTTTTCTGTTGAACTTGAGCCCGGATCAGCCCTTAGCCGCGATTTTCCGACCTTATTTTTCAAATCCCTGAAACGTGGCGCCCGGCGTCGACTTCGTCACGTTTACGTCACACATCCGCGACGATAATCCCCGCGCCCGAAAGTACAAAAACACACGGGCGTCCCGCCAGAAAGCGGGGACCTTGTATTTTCAGATCTCGGGGATTTTCAGATGACCATCCGCCACCGCATCACGCTTCTCGTCATTCTGATGCTTGTCGCGCTATCCGCCATTGGCGGATACGCCGTGCTTCAGACCCGCAACAGCGCCGCCAACGTCAGGCAGGTCACCCAGGGCGTCGTGCCGAGCGCGCTCGCGTCGGCAGACCTCGTATCGCAGGTCAAGGACGTGCAGCTCGCGATGATGACGCTCGTCTATGCGCCTGACGCGAACATGGTCTCGCAGGCTCAAGACCTGCTGAAGAGCAAGGAAGCGTCGTTGCAGGCGGCGCTCGACGTGCAGGCGAAGGCCGCGCAAGGTCAGGCCCAAACCGGGCTCGTGAGCCAGGCGCGCGACAGCCTCGCGAATTATTTCAACGCGGTCAACGACACCGCGAAGATGAAGGCCGACGGCAAGAACGAACTGGCGCAGGCCTATCTGTTCGCGAACGTCGCGCAATACCGCGATGAACTCGAAGGCATCGTCGAGACGCTGCGAATCGAAAAGAACCGCCAGAAAGATGCCGCGATCGACGAACTGAACAGCGCGCTCGCCACCACGACGACGGCGATCGGCGCCGCGACCGGCGCGGCTATCGTGGTGCTGTTGCTGATCAGCGCGCTGCTGTATCGCCAGATCACCCGGCCGCTGAGCCGCATGCAGGTGGAGATGAGCGAGATCGCGGCGAGCCAGGACTTCACGCGCCGCGTGCCGGTCGGACGCATGGACGAGATCGGTCATTCGATCGTCGCGTTCAACGGCATGATCGAGAAGATCCAGCAAAGCTCGCTGCAACTGAAGCAGAAGACCGCCGATATCCAGGCGATGCTGCAAAACATGCAGCAGGGGATTCTGACGGTGGTCGAAGGCGTGGTCGTGCATCCGGAGTACTCCGCCTATCTCGAGGCCATCTTCGAGACGCGCGAGATTGCGGGCCGTCCGTTGCTCGATCTCGTGTTCGGCGGCACCGATATCAACAGCGATGCGCTCTCGCAGATCGAAGCGGCGCTGCAGGCATGCATCGGTGAAGACAGCATGAACTTCGAGTTCAATCAGCATCTGCTCGTCAACGAGATCGCCAAGCCGATGGCCGATGGCCGCGTGAAGACGCTCGATCTGAGCTGGTCGGCGATCACCGACGAACACGACGTCGTGCTGCGTTTGATGCTGTGCGTGCGCGACGTGACCGAACTGCGCGCGCTCGCCGCCGAGGCCGGCGAACAGAAGCGCCGGCTGGAAATGATCGGCGAGATTCTCGCGGTGAGTCAGGAGAAGTTCCATCACTTCGTCGAAAGCGCGACGGGCTTCATCAGCGAGAACGAACGGATCATCCGTCAGCATCACGAGCCGAGTCACGAAGCCGTCGCCGAGCTGTTCCGCAACATGCACACCGTCAAGGGCAATGCGCGCACGTACAGCCTTCAGCATCTGACCGGCATCGTCCATGAAACCGAACAGCGCTACGACGCATTGCGCCGCGCTGACAGCAGCGAAGCGTGGGACCAGCAGCTTCTGATCGAGGATCTGCAGCGCGTGAAGGCCGCGCTCGAAACCTACGCGACGATCAACGAAGTGAGCCTCGGCCGCAAGGGGCCGGGCCAGAGCGGCGCGGTGGATCGCTACCTGATGGTCGATCGCGAGTCGATCCAGAAGCAGCTGGACCTGCTCGAAAGCGCCGATCCGGCCGACCGGGACGCGCTCGTGTCGATGCGCGAATCGTTGCAGCGGGAACTGCGTCTGTTGGGCACCGAATCGATCTACGAAGCGCTCGCGGGCGTGCTCGACTCGCTGCCGTCTCTGGCGGCCGAACTCGGCAAGGAGGCGCCGGCCGTCAGCATCGACAACAACGGCTACCGCGTGCGCAGCGAGGTCAGCCATACGCTGCGCAATGTGTTCACGCACCTGCTGCGCAACTCGGTCGACCACGGCATCGAGCCTGCCGCCGAGCGTGTCGCGAACGGCAAGGACCCGGCCGGCGTCATCGAACTGGAAGTGGGCGTCGACCATCACGCGTTGCAGATCACCATCAGCGACGACGGCCGCGGTCTCGCGCTCGCGAAAATCCGTGGGGCCGCGATCGAACGCGGCTGGATCGACGCCGATGCCGCGCTCAGCGACGAAGCGATTGCCGAGATGATTTTCCGTTCTGGTTTCTCGACCGCGCAGACCGTCAGCGAGATTTCGGGCCGCGGCGTCGGCATGGATGCCGTGCGCGATTTCGTGCGGCGCGAGCATGGCCGCATCGAATTGCGCTTCACCGACGATCGTCGCGGCGCGGACTATCGCCGCTTTCAGACCGTCGTGTCGTTCCCCGAGGACTGGGCGGTGGACAGTCTCGAAGCGTCCGCCGATGCAGCGCGCGAGCGTGACGCGGATGCGGTAGCAGGCTGACGGCCTGATGGATTGATCGAAGCGATGGGAGCAGGTTGTGCTTGAAAGTTATCTTTTGGCCGCAGGCGTTGGCGGTATTCTCTGCGCACTCGCGACGGGAATTTTTTATCGTCGCAAGCTTCGCGCGGGTGCGCAGGCGCAGCGTGTCGACGCGCTCGCGCGGCAGGCCCTCGAGCAGCAACTCGACGCGGCGGTCCGGCTCGGCGAGCAGGCCGACAGCGAGCGCGCCGCACTGGAGTCGATGCTCGCCGATCTGCGCGCGCAAGCCGGGCAGTGCGCGCACGATCGCGAAGCGTTGCAGGCGTCGCTCGACGCCGCGAGTTCGCGAAGCGACGAATGGCTGCAGCAAGCGACGCGGATCGCGCACGAGGCGGGCCGTCTGAAGACGCTGACCATCACGTTCGAGCGTTGGCACGAGCAGATGATTTCGCTGATGTCGCAGAACCGCGACATGCACAAGAAGAATCAGGAGCTGTCGTCGATCGTGCAGCACGTGCTGATCGTTTCGCTGAATGCGTCGATCGAAGCGGCGCGCGCCGGCAGCGCGGGTCGCGGCTTTTCGATCGTCGCGGGCGAAGTGCGCTCGCTGGCGTCGCGCTCGCAGGAGTTGTCGAAGAGCTATCGCGAGAGCCTGCATCGCAACGACTTGACGACGGCGGCGACGTTCCAGGACATCCAGGCCGGCGGCAAGATGATCACGGCGTCGCTCGGCGGCGTCGAAGTGCTGGCGACCCAGTTCCAATCCCGGCTCGAGCAGGCCGCAGCGTGATTACCGATCAGGCGAAGCAAAGCATCGCGGACATCTTCTGTCACGCGGCGCGCGCGAGATTGCCCGCGACGCCGGGCGATTCGTGCGAGATCACGGCGGTGCCGAGGTGGGATCGCGATCATCCGGCCGGACCTTGCGCGATGGCGTTGACGATCTCGTCGATCGGCTTTCGTCTGCTGTTCGTGCTGCATTTCGGCAAGGACGACGCGACGCACGCCTACTACGCCAGCGGCGACACGACGCGTTCGCTGTCGGAAACGCTGATGGAACTCGGCAACCTGTGCTGCGGCTACATGAACCAGCAACTGGTCAATCATTTTCCCGATCTTGGCATGTCGACGCCGTATGAATTGAACAGCGCCTGTGTCGAGTATCTCGACGAGTTGCGGCCCGATCACGTGTGGGCGTACGAGCTGACGATCGGCGGTGCGGCCCGGCTGGGTGTCACGTTATGTCTATGCGCGCAGGCGCCCCTCGATTTCAAGGCTGAATTCGCCACGGCCGACGAGGCCGAAGGCGAGCTCGAACTTTTCTAGCCCCTCAACACTGCATTCGCAGACTGAAACACGATGAATACCAGCAAGCCCGTCAGCAAGGTGCTCGTGCTCGACGACTGTCCGGCACACGCGCAAGCGCTGAAGCTCTTTTTCGACGAACACAACCTGATCGCACTGAAGGTGCGCGACAGCAACCGCCTCGGCTCGGTACTGGCCACCAATATCGATCTCGGCGGCGTTCTGCTGGCGGATAACTACGGCGGATCGGTCGAGCAGGCGGCGACGAGCGCCGCGCGCATCAATGCCTTGCGCCCCGAACTGCCGGTGATCCTGCGTTCGAGCGGCCACGCGCCGCTCGAACGGCTTCCGAAGCCGTTGACGAACGCGGCATGCGCGCATTTCAATGCCGCCGATCTGACGGCGCTGCGTGAAGCCGTCGATCGATACATCTTCAGCCTCGACTTCCCGAACGCGCTCGTACGCGGTATCGCGGAGATCACGCAAGCGCGGCTCGCCACGTTGTTCGACGGCGTCACGGTGCAACGCGACACGCCCAGTATCGTGCGCGATCGAATCATCTTCGGCGAGGTCTTCAGCCTGATTCCGCTCGAAGGCAACTGGTGTCGCGGCTATATGTTGATGCAGGCCGAAGAGGAGCCGCTGCTCGGCATGATCGATCGCGATCGCGCGGCACGCGACCCCGACATGGGCGCGGGGCAACCGGGCTTTCGCGATCTGAACGACGTGCTCGGCGAATTGACCAATCTGATCTGGGGAGCGTTCAAAAACCGCTTCCTCGGTCAGCAGAACGCTCGCGATGCAAGTCAGGTGCAGGTGCCACTGCTGGTCAATCACAAGCATCGCTACATCTCGTTCGGCTCGGACAATCCGCAGTTGCGGTTTCAATATCGATTGAGCGACGCCGCGAGCGGACAGTCGGTATCGATCGACCAGCGCTTCGTTTTCAACCTGAGCTGGTCACCCGAAGATTTTTCTGAAAACGCGGTGGATGTCGACGATCTCGTCGAGTCCGGCGAACTCGATCTGTTTTGATACGACGCGTCGGTGACGCAAGGGAATGGTTATGGCAAAGATTCTGGTGGTGGACGATTCGAGCACGGTACGCGATGAAGTCGCGGGTTTTCTGGCGAAAAACGGTCTCGACGTCGCGACGGCCATCGACGGCAAGGATGGCCTTGCGAAGCTGAAAACGGATTCGAATATCCGCCTGATCGTCAGCGACGTGAACATGCCGAACATGGACGGCCTGACGATGGTCGAAAAAATCCGCGGCGAACTCGCGAACAAGACCGTCAACGTGATCATGCTGACGACCGAAAGCAGCCCCGCGATGAAGGAGCGCGGCAAGGCCGCCGGCGTGAAGGGCTGGATCGTCAAGCCGTTCAAGGGCGATGCGGTGCTGGAGACGTTCCGGAAACTGGCGGGTTGACGGGGCAGTGTGCGGCGGCGAGCGCCGCCGCACACGGATGCCGGGTTAGAACGTCTCGTGGTGCTCGTTGCGCGCGATGTCCGCCTGCACCATCATCTGGCAAAGCTGCTCGAGCGAGGTTTGCGGTTGCCAGCCGAGCGTGTCGCGCGCCTTGTCCGCGCAGCCGATCAGCAGGTCCACTTCGGCCGGCCGATAGAACTTCGGATTGACGCGCACGAGCGTCTTGCCGGTCGCGACGTCGATGCCGGTCTCGCGCTCGTCCTTGCCCGACCATTCCAGCTGATAGCCGGCCGCCGCGAACGCCATGCGCACGAAATCGCGAACCGTTTCGGTGCGGCCGGTCGCGAGCACGAACGTGTCGGGCGCGTCGGCCTGCAGCATGCGCCACATGCCCTCGACGTATTCGAGTGCGAAGCCCCAGTCGCGCTGCGCGCTCAGGTTGCCGAGTTCGAGCACGTCCTGCTTGCCGAGCTTGATCTTCGCGACCGTGTCCGAGATCTTGCGCGTGACGAATTCGCGGCCACGTAGCGGCGATTCGTGATTGAACAGAATGCCGCTGCTCGCGAACAGGTCGTACGACTCGCGATAGTTGATCGTCGACCAGTGCGCGAACAGCTTCGCGACGCCATACGGGCTGCGCGGATAGAACGGCGTGCTTTCGCGTTGCGGCACCGCCTGCACGAGGCCGAACATCTCGGAGGTCGACGCCTGGTAGAAGCGTGTCTTCGGGCTCAGGATACGCAGGCCTTCGAGCAGATTCAGCGCGCCGACGCCGGTCACTTCTGCGGTGGTCACCGGCTGGTCGAACGACACGCCGACGAAGCTCTGCGCGGCGAGGTTGTACAGCTCGTCGGCCTGCGTGCCGTCGAGCAGGCGCAGCGTCGAGCCGAGGTCGGTGAGGTCATGTTCGACGAGACGCAGATTCGGATGATCGAGCACGCCAAGCTCACGCATGCGCCAGAAGTTGACCGAACTCGTGCGCCGGTAGGTGCCGGTCACGTGATAGCCCTTGTCGAGCAGCAGCCGGGTCAGATAGGCGCCGTCCTGTCCGGATACGCCGGTGATGATCGCTTTGCGTGGTTGGCTCATAGCTTGCCTTCTAGTTTGTGGGAGAAAAGAGAACGGAACGCGCCTAAGGGCCTGGCTCAATGCGCGTTGTCCAGCAGCCGCCGCACCAACGGTTCGACGACCCGATAATCCTGTTCGGCCTTCAGCCGGTACAACTCCGGCTTTGGATGCGCGCCGTCCGACATCAGCGACTTCCAGTCGGGCAGGCTGCTCACATACGCGTATTGATCGACGAGCGGCACCTGCTGTTCGGCGGCCACGCGTCGCGTCATCGCTATCATCGCGGCGAGCCGGGCGTTGAGCCGGTTATCGGGCATCGGGTTCGAGGTCTGCAAAACAGGCTCCTTGCCGAGCGCTCGCGCGGTTTGCACGAGCGACGTCTCGGCCGCGTAAAACTGCTCGGGCGTCTGGTTGTGCATCACTTCGTTGATGCCGTAGTTGATCAACACGATCCGCGCGGGCGAGGCGGCGAGACGTTCGCGCCACGGCAGTCCCGCCGTCGGCCCCGCGCGACGATTGCCGGTGCCGTCGCGCAACTGCCAGGCCATCGTGCCGCCGACGCCGTAGTTCGTGACGCGCACGCGCTCGCCGTCATGCGCCTGCAACGCTTGCTGCAGAAACGTGACGGCGTTGCGGGCTTGCGGGCCGCAGTGGCCATCGCTGCAGGTGATGCCGAGCGTGGTCGAGTCGCCGTAAGCGTCGATCAGCAGTTGCGTCGGCGATGAAACCGCCGGCCCGGCCACGGCCGCGCGCGTTGCCGGCGCGATCAGCATCAGCGCCGACACGACACCCAGCACGTGGGCAGCAACAACGGCCAGGCGGTTCATGCGCGGCCTTGCGGTGCTTGCCGTGCAACGTTGGCGCCTGCGCGGGTCGTCTTTCTCGACCCGCGCGCGCCGAAAATCAGGCGCTTCTCGAATGCGAACCACGTGATGCTCGCGTACACGAGCGTGATAGCGAGCGCGATCGCGGCGCTCAGATAGCGATTCAGATGCAGCGGCCACACCATGTACAGCACGCTCAGGTGGATCAGATAGATCGTGTAACTGATGGTGCCGATATAAACGAGCACGCGATTGCACAACAGCCGCTTCACGATGCCCTTGCTCTGCAGCGCGATCACGACGATCGACGTACACAGCACCAGCGACACGCTATACAGCCCCGCATTCGACAACGGCGTATTCTCCGCGCGAAAACGCGGGTAGTGCAGATGCAGCCATGCCAGCACCGCGAGCGCGGCCAGAGCGCCGAGCACCGCGAGTCCCTTGAACGGTTCGAGCGCATTGCGATCGCGCCGCACGGCAACCGCGAGCAGCGCGCCGGCCGCGAGCAGATCCATGCGGAACGGCGTCAGGTAGTAGATCGGCCAGAACGAATCGAACCACGGCGTCGCGAGCGCGCGCAGCAGCGGCACCAGCACGATCAGCGCGGCCGCCACCAGCCCAAGCAGACGCTCGGGCACGAGCAGGATCACGAACGGCCAGAAGATATAAAACTGCTCCTCGACCGCGAGCGACCACAGCACGTTGAGGCTGTCATGACCGCTTTGATTGAGCGCATCGCCGATATTGGTCGCGAAGAACGCGTACCAGTACCAGTGCCGCGCCCACGCGAGGCCGAACAGCAGAGACGACACGGCCATCAGCAGCAGGTACGGCGGCAGGATGCGGCGCGCGCGCCGCGCATAGAAATAGCTGAAATACGACTGCTGGCGCGACTTGCGATCGAGCAGGATGCCGCTGATCAGAAAGCCGCTCAAAACGAAGAACAGATCGACGCCCATCCATAGCGGCGCTTTCAACGCGTGCTGCGCGAACACCGCGAGCACGGCGATCGCGCGCAGACCGTCGAGCTGCACGATGCGGGAATGGGAGGGCGCGAGGGGCAATGCGCTGGCTGTCATGAACCGTCCATGGTGTAAAGCGGATGAGCCGGGCGAAGCGCCGCGCGGTTCGCCACGGATTGCCGGCGAGCAGGCGCGCGCTTCGCGTCGCAACTGAAGTGCAATCGATTCTAGGGAAAAGAAACTCGAGAAAAAACCCGATGGAATGGGCTAATTGAATCAGATTGAAACAGGGTATTTCTTTGGCCATTCTCGAAAGATTTATATGTTTATGTGGTGAGCATCGGGCAATCCGTAATAAATGCGCATTGCGTGATATCACATCGGTAGGAACGGGGGATCGTCGCGATAGAGGCGACCTGGCGGCGAGGCTTGCGCTTTTATCGATTTTTAAAAATCGTTTCTTTTGCGACGCATAAGCGGACGAATATTTTTGAATTATTTTCGATTTTCGTCACCGCATTTTTTCCGCGTAACTTAGCCGTGCGGACGGCTGCCTTCAGGCGCCGCGCTTCAAGCGGTTGCGCTTCGTTTCGCTTTGCCACATCACTGAATTTCGCCCCGAGCGGGCGCAGGTCCGCGTGCATCGCGTTGACCGGACATCGACTGGAGGTTCCGCCTTGCGCCGTATCACGTTCAAAAGCTGGTTCGCCCTGACAGCCTGCGCTGCCGGCGTCGTCGCCGCATCGGCCGGTCTGCCGGCGCGCGCCGAAACCGCTTTGAACGCGAAGACCTCATGGATCGGCAACAGCTTCGGCTTTGGCGATGGCACATGGACGCAGATCGATATCACCGCGATCGCGGTCACGCCCGACGGCAAGGTCTATACGAACGCGCCGTGGGACGAAAGCGGCGCTGAAGCGAGCGTCTATCAGGACGGCAAGATGCTCGGCTTCGCGGGCGGCACGCATGGCTGGGGCAACGCCGGCGGCAATGCGATCGCGGTCAACCGGAAGTATGCGTTCGTCGCGATCGCGGTCGGCAATGAAAAGGGACGCCTGGTCGAGCCGGGCGTGTGGCCGGACAAGGGTAAGCAATGGTTTGGTATCTCGCGGCGCCTGATCGACGAGCCGAAGCGCGTGGCACCGTTTCAGCCCGCCGCTAAAAACGCGGACCCGCACGCGCAGCTCGCGGCCGGCTTTCTGATGATGAACGAAGTGCCGACCGGCACGAACGCTGAGATCGGCGGGCTCGCCGCGAACGACACGACGCTGTTCGCGGCCAATACCGCGCGCAATCGCATCGAAGTCTACGATGCCGAATCGATGCAGCAGAAAGCAACGTGGAACGTGCACGAGCCTGGACGTATCGCGCTCGCGCCCGACGGCACGCTATGGGTGCTCAGCGGCACGCGCGGCGATCGCGCGCCGGGTATCGAGCATTACACGGCGACCGGTCAGCGCATCGACGAGATCATCACGCTGCCGGCCGATACGGTCGCGGTCGGCCTCGCCGTCGATGCGCAAGGCCGCCTCCTGATCGCCGATAACGGTCCGCGCCAGCAGGTGCTGTTCTTCACGAAGCGCGACGGCCGCTACACGGAGTCGGGCACGCTCGGCGAGCGCGGCGGCATTTTCAGCGGCGTCGCGGGCAAGCCCGGACCGTTGCGATTCAACGGGTTGACCGGCGTGGGTGTCGATGCGCGCGGCAACGTGTACGTGTCGACCAATGGCATCGGTCCGCGTTACGAGCCGATCGGCGCGGGCCTCGGCGCGACGCTCGAAAGTTATGCGCCGAACGGCAAGCGCAACTGGCAGGTCGAGGGGCTGCTGTTCGTCGACGGCGCGTGGATCGATCCGGCCCGGCCCGACAGCGTCTATACCGGCAACAAGCGCTTCGAACTCGATTTGTCGAAGCCGTCTGGACAGGACTGGAAATACGCGGGGTTCCTGTCGAATCGGTTCAAGTACCCGGACGATCCGGTGTTCCATACCGACCAGTATCCGGGTCTGCCGATCGCGCGGCGGTTGAAGGGGCACACGTTCCTCTATCTGACCGACATGTATGCGGATCATCTGAAGATCTATCGCTTCGATCCGAAGCATGACGGCGAGACCGCGATTCCCTCGGGATTTATCGCAGGTCGCGAGCGCGCGGTCGCGAAGGTGCCGAATGCACCGCCGGGCGGTGACTGGATCTGGCGCGACACGAATGGCGACGGGCGCTTCGATCGCGACGAATACGCGCTGAACACGAGCGGCACGAAGCTCGCCGGCGGCTGGGGCTGGTGGGTCGACATGGCCGGCGACATCTGGCGTACCCGGGATACGAAGGGCATCTATCGCTTCCGTTTCGGCGGACTCGATGCGAAGGGCAACCCGGTCTACTCGTACTCGAACCTGACGCAGTACCCGGTGCCGGCACCGTTCAGCGAACTGCATCGCGCGATCTATGAATCGGACACCGACACGATGTACGTGAGCGGCTATACGGCCGATATGCCGATCGCGCAGGGCTTCTGGAAGGAAGTGGGGCGCGTGCTGGTGCGCTATGACAAGTGGTCGAGCGGCAAGCCGGTGCAGCGCTACGCGATCACGCTGCCGTGGCAGACGCAGAGCAAGCCCATTGCGACGATCATCGGCGTCACGGTCGAGGGACAGTACGTGTTCGGCGTCGAGCCGGTCGGCGCGGTGCACGTGTGGGACAAGGACAGCGGCAAGGAACTCGGCGTGATCCGGCCGGGCCCCGAAGTGGGCCGCGCGTCGGGTTGGGTCGACGTGCCGAACGGCATCAGCGCGACGAAGCGCGGCGATGGCGAGTACCTGGTGTTCGTCGAGGAAGACGCGCGCGGCAAGGTGCTGATGTATCGCTGGAAGCCTTGAGGTGCGTTGGCCTCGCTGACGCAGCCCCGCACCCAATCTAACCGCAAAACCGAAGGGATTCGATGGACAAAGGCATTCTCAGGAACGTGGCGATCAACTTTTTCGGGCTCGTGCTGCCGACGTTCGTATCGCTCGTGACCGTTCCGTCGTATATCCGGCTGCTCGGCGTGGAGCGCTACGGTGTGATCAGTCTCGTGTGGACGCTGATCGGCTACTTCGGGATTCTCGATCTCGGCATGAGCATGGCCGCGCAGAACCATATTTCGAAGGCGCGCGCGTCGGGCGATCAGCAGGAAAGCGCACGCGTGTTCTGGAGCGCAACCTGGCTCAATCTGACGACCGGCGTTGTCGGCGGTCTGATCATCTACTTCGGCGCGTTCCTGTACACCGCGTATTTCACGAAGGTATCGCCCGAGCTGCAGCACGAAGTCTATATGGCGCTGCCGTGGCTCGCGGTCGCGA
Organism: Paraburkholderia sp. 35.1; assembly: GCF_050436525.1. Lineage (NCBI taxonomy): Bacteria > Pseudomonadati > Pseudomonadota > Betaproteobacteria > Burkholderiales > Burkholderiaceae > Paraburkholderia > Paraburkholderia sp. 35.1. The sequence goes on from NZ_JBNDMJ010000003.1 coordinate 3,814,752, forward strand.
TTCCGATCGCGAACGTGTCGTGGGTGTTCGCGGGCGCGATCAATGGCGCGGAACGCTTCGGCGTCTACAACACGAACCAGACCATCGGCACGTTCCTGTTCCAGCTGCTGCCGCTCGGTGCCGCGTTCTGGCTCGGCGCGACTTTGCAGAACGTACTCGCCGCGGCAGTCGTCGCGCGGATTCTCGCGGCGTTGCTGCTCGGCCGCTACGCGCTGAAAGTGCTTGAAATACGCAGCATTCAGCCGCCGCGGCTCGGCGTCGCAAAGGGGCTGTTCAACTTCGGCGGCTGGATGCTGATCGCGAGCGTGACGACGATGGTCGCCGATTCGCTCGATCGCGTCATGCTCGGTTCACGGCTCGGCGCGCGTTTCGTCACGTACTACACGGTGCCGCAAAACCTCGTCACGCGTCTGAACATCGTGCCGACCGCGCTGGTACGCACGCTGTTTCCGCGGCTTTCCGCAGTCGGCCGCGCCGACGCCGACACGATCACGCAGCAATCGCTCGAATTTCTGAACGGCGTGTTCACGCCGGTCGCGCTCATCGCGATGCTGGTGCTCGAACCGTTCCTGCATCTGTGGGTCGGCAACGAGATCGCGACGGTCGCGGCGCCCGTGGGCCGCATCATGATCGTCGCCGTGTGGCTCGTCGGCCAGGCGAACGTGACGCGCATCCTGATTCAGTCGCAGGTCAATCCAGCCACCGCCGCGCGCATCGGCCTCGTCGAGTTGCCGCTTTTCGCCGGCGCGTTGTGGCTCGGTATCACGCATTTCGGGCTGACGGGCGCGGCGGTCGCGGTCGCTGCCCGCGCGCTGTTCGACTACGCGGTGCTGCTGCGTTTCGCCGCGATCCGCGCGCGCCAGATCGTGCTCGACATGCTCGCCCATCTCGCTTTCCTGCTCGCCAGTCTGTGGCTCGCCAGCTTCCTGCCGAGCCTCGCGCTCGCGATCGCCGCCGGTGTGCTGATGGTCGGCGCGAACGTCGCGTGGTCGATCACGATGACGCCCGCCTTGCGCAATCTTGCGCGTTCACTGCTATTGCGACTGAATCCGAGGAAAAGCGCATGAATCATGACGTCCTTGAAAAAAAACTGTTGAGGCCCGCGACGCGCAGCGCGCTCGACGAACTGACGAGCGTGCCCGGCATCCAGCCGGCACCGCGCCGTACCGCACCGCGCGCGAGCAAAAGCGTGCGCATCGCGATCGTGCACGACTGGCTCGTCACCTACGCGGGCGCGGAGAAAGTGCTCGAGCAGATCATCGCGTGCTTTCCCGACGCGGACCTGTTCAGCCTCGTGGACTTTCTCGACGATCGCAGCTTCCTGCGCGGCAAGCCGGTGACGACGTCGTTCATCCAGAAGTTGCCGCTTGCGCGCAGCAAGTACCGCTCGTATCTACCGCTGATGCCGCTCGCGATCGAGCAGCTCGACGTGTCGGCGTACGACGTCGTGATCTCGAGCAGTCACGCGGTCGCCAAGGGCATACTGACCGGTCCCGATCAGGTGCATATCAGCTATGTGCATTCGCCGATCCGCTATGCGTGGGATTTGCAGCATCAGTATCTGCAGCAGTCGAAGCTGACCAACGGCCCGAAGTCGGCGCTGGCGCGGCTGATTCTGCATTACATGCGCAACTGGGATATCCGCACGTCCAACTCGGTCGACGGCTTCGTCGCGAACTCGGCGTTCATCGCGCGACGCATCAAGAAGGTGTATCAGCGCGAGGCGCAGGTGATCTTCCCGCCGGTCGATGTCGAGGCGTTCACGCTGTGCACGGAGAAGCAAGACTTTTATCTGACCGCCTCGCGCATGGTGCCGTACAAGAAAATCGATCTGATCGTCGAGGCGTTCGCGCGGATGCCCGAGCGCAAGCTCGTCGTGATCGGCGACGGACCCGACATGGAGAAGATCCGCGCGAAGGCGGGGCCGAACGTCGAGATCATGGGCTATCAACCGTTCGAGGTGCTGAAGGACCGCATGAGCCGCGCGAAGGCATTCGTGTTCGCGGCCGAAGAGGACTTCGGCATTTCGGTGGTCGAGGCGCAGGCTTGCGGCACGCCGGTGATCGCGTACGGCAAGGGAGGGGCGCTCGAAACGGTGCGCGATCTGTCGGAGCCGAAGCCGACCGGCATGTTCTTCGATGAACAGGATACCGACTCGATCATCGCTGCCGTGAATCGTTTCGACGAGCTTCGGCACCGGTTCCTGCCGGAGAATTGCCGCGGCAACGCCGCGCAGTTTTCGGCCGCGCATTTCCGCGAGCGCTTTTTCTCGCAGGTGCGCGCGGCGGTGCCCGCGTTGCGCACGGCGACGCTGCCGGCCTATACGCCGTATCGGCCGGCCGTGCAGAGCGCCGCGAACGTGCCGCGCATTCTCGCCGTCGATCAGAGCGGCGTGCTCGGCGGCGCCGAACTGTCGCTGCTCGAGATCGTCAAGGCGCTGCGCTCGCGCATCGAGGTCGTGCTGTTCGACGACGGGCCGTTCAACACCGCACTCGCGAAAACCGGCGTCGAAGTCACTGTACTCGATGCCGGCGCGCTCAAAAATGTGCGCAAGCAGGGCGGTTCGATGCCGAAAGGTCAGGCGTTGAAGGGACTCATCTCGCTCGTGCGTGCCACCGCGAAACGCGCGCGCAAGGTGGATGTGATCTACGCGAACACGCAGCGTGCGATGGTGATCGGCGCCGTGGCCGGCAAGCTCGCGAGACGGCCGGTGGTCTGGCATTTGCGCGACATCGTCAGCGCCGAGCATTTCGGCGGCAAGCAGCTTGCGATCATCAAGTGGTGCGCGCGGCTCGGCCTCACGCACGTGATCGCCAATTCGGCTGCATCGGCGCAGGCGTTTGCGAAGCTCACGCGGTTCGACAGCAAGCGCATCGACGTCGTGTTCAACGGGATCGCCGCAAAACCGTTCGACGCATTGCGCACGGTGCCGCAAGCGCTGCTGCGCGAGCGCCTGAATCTGCCGCGCGACGCGTTTCTCGTCGGCTCGTTCAGCCGGCTTGCGCGTTGGAAGGGACAACATGTGCTGCTCGAAGCGATGGTGCTCAATCCGCAGATGCATGCGGTGCTGGTCGGCGCGGCGCTGTTCGGCGAGGACCAGTACGAGAGCGAACTGCGCGCCTTCGTCGCCGCGCACAAGCTTGGCGAGCGCGTGCATTTTCTCGGCTTCCAGCACGATATTCCGGCCTGCATGTGCGCGGTCGATGCGGTTGTGCATACGTCGATCACCCCGGAGCCGTTCGGTCGCGTGATCGTCGAGGGGATGCTCGCGCAGCGGCCGGTCGTGGCGTCGCGCGCAGGCGGCGTGCTCGAAATCATCGACGACTACGAGAACGGCGTGCTGTGTACGCCGGGCGACGCGCATGCGCTCGCCGATACGCTCGCCGAATTGCGCTCGAACGGCGAGTTGCGCGACAAACTGGTCAGGAACGGCTATCGGACCGCGCAGGAGCGCTTCGGCACGCGCAGCTATGTGGATGGGGTTGCGCAGATTCTGACCGGCGTGGCAGCGCGGTGACGAGGTGATTTTTACGCGAGGATAGACGAGGGCTTGGCCAGTCCTTGCTTGGCGTAGCGGAGCGAAAGTCTCGAACGACTTTCGCTCCGTTTTTTTTATTCCTCGCGCAGCGACAGGTTGATTACTCGCTCAGAAGGCGCTTGAGTTCGTCAAGGAATGAAGCAGTAGTGTGGCCCCACAGATTGGGATCAATCCCTGCGCCGTAATCTCTTTCGAACGCAGAATCGAGGTCGGACGGATGCTCATTCATGAATGAATTTATTTCATCAACTATTTCCTTTTGATATTCCAGTGGGCTATCATTTCTATAGCATGAGACAATTTCAGGGATTGTGTTTCCCCACAAATCAAAATCCTCATTGAAATACGCACCGAAAAGCTCGTACATTCTAGGGTAGCGATCTGATAGCATTGGCTATCCTTAGCCCACGTGGGCGGTAAATATGTAATACGGCATATTATTATATTCCTGAAACTTCAAAATTACGGTGACTTCGTTCATCTTGGTCAGTTCGTTGGTTTTTCTCGTTACCCCGTATCCTATATCGCCACAAACTTTCTTGACCAATGTAAGGGGAATGCGGTTTTTCGGAGATTGTATCCAGCTCTGTATTTTCAAGGCATTTGAGTTCATTACATCAGATATCGCCAACTCTGCCACCTGAAGATTATAAAACGATGAAACAACCCTTTTTTGGGGTTCCCGTTTAAGGCGTTCCCGTAGCCATGCCTCGTCCTTCTCAACATGCTTCAGAATCGTATGCCCGCCAAGCCTTGGATTAATGGCCTTCGCCTCATGCATTTGCAGATTGATCCTGCCCATCGTGACGCTGGCCACGCGTGCAGCCTTGATCGAGCCAGCGAAGCCAAACGGCACGATCATATCAACTGACAGGCCGATCTTGTTTGCCAGGTCAGGACTGGCCTTCATCGCCTCGGCCAGTTTCGTCGTACCTTGCTGGGTCAGCGTGGCCGTATCCCGGCCCGTCCAGATTTGTCGCAAACCTGCCGACGCCGTATCTGAGCCATGCACGCCGAACACAACGCACCCCGCCTTGCTCGCCATCGTCGGTTCGGGCAGCACACACAGAGCCGCCGCCCCGACCATTTCCAATACCCCGCCGACAACCTGCAAATCGCCCCATAGCCGGTTGGAAAGCATTTCGGTGGGGCTGATCGACTGGCGGGAGAGCACCGCCGCCAGTTGAGGCGCACTGAGTACCACTCGCACGGCATCCGGATCGTGTTGATACGACATTACGATGTCCCCTGGAGTTGTTGGGCTACCACGCTAGCAGGCGACTACAGGGAGATGGAATGGGCGACGGATGATTTTAGGGGGCTTTGCCTGTGTCAATCAAACGGCGCGCGGCGAGTGGCGGTCGAAATCGAGACTTCGGCATGCGCGCGAAGCGCCTCAGCCACAAGTTGCCCGCATCAAGCTGGCACGCAGGATTATCCGCGAGCCGCAGCGCGCCGCTGCAATGGATGCAATAGCGCTGATCACGCAGAACACCGGCACACCGGCCGAACCCCGGGCGGCATCGATTCCTGACGGTAAAGGTGGCTCAACGCCGCCCTTTTTGTTGAACCGCGATTGCGGAAATATGCATTGAAAATGAGATACGCGAAATCATCGTGAATATTTGTCAAAAAGTCTTAATCTCAAATTAAAGGTGTTGACCGTGGCTGCTTCGGATGATTAATTCGTCGGTGTGTTCTGGAAAATCAGCAGAGGTCAAATGGAACAACAGAATCAGAAAAGTGCCATGGACGAGAAAGAGTGCCCTGGGAGCAGCACTAACAGATACAAACCCGAGTTCACTTGTAATTCTCCAGTCAGACAGGATCGGCACGCCGTGGAATGTTTCCCAAGCCGGAGTTCAGTTCACTGCGCAGTGGGAGGCCTTTCGGTCGCATTTGTACGATAAGGATCGAGGTGGCGGCGGCGGAAATGCCACGATCGGATACGGACATCTGGTCCATATCGGACCAATATCCGGTGCACCTTCCGAAGCGCTTTACGGAAATGGAATTACCGAACCGCAAGCGCTGAAACTGCTTCATCATGATCTACGCGAAGCCGAGCGAATTGTAAATAGCAGAATTTTTGTTCCGTTGTTTCAGTACGAGTACGATGCGGTGGTTGATTTCATCTTCAATCATAGAAGTGGAAATAACGAGTTTTTCGCGCTCGTTAATACCGGTCATTACGATCAAGCGCCGTCGAAATTTCTGCAATACACAGCGGCGCATGGCAAACACCCGCTGGGGTTGGTCAGGCGCCGTCGTGCTGAGGGCCGACTGTTTGCTACGGGGAATTATGATGCGACTCACTAAGATAACGGTTGCAGTGATCCTATCATGCGGCACGTCGGCCGCCTTTGCAGACGCGACTTGCGAGGCATCCGCGAAAACGCGCGATGACTATCTGGCGTGTACAAATGCAGACACGAAGGGCATGCTAAGTGACGCTGAAAAACTCTATCGAAATCTCCACGCCAACGCTAAGGGCGAAGCGCTCGCGGAACTCGCGAAAAATCACAAGCTGTGGGAAGAAAAATTGCAATCCGATTGCAAGTTATTTGGGATGGCATTCAACGACTGGAAAGGCGGTTATATGCCTGATACAGACTTCCAGGTGGCGGCGTGCAGGCAGGATGCTGCAAAACAGAGGCTCGAATTTTATGAATGGTTGTCTTGTCCGGACGATATGGAATCGTCGGAGCATCCGGAATGCTTAACGGTTAAAACGATTCTTGGACGCAAGAAATAAATCGAAATTGAGTTGCGTCCGATCTGTAACGAGAGGGAACTGCGCGCGGATGTGCGACAAGCTGTTGAACTGCGTACGCACGCTCGTTGAGGACGTGCCGCTTGCAGAAGGGAAAACGCGTTCATTTCCGGTGAAGGATCATCCGAATTTGATCGTCGTGGCTTGGCGTGCAAGGGATGGGCGATGAGTGATCCGATCAATAAGGATCTGCGATTGCTTTTCCAGTGCTGCCCACGGAAGCACGATTTTCTGGACGCTTAACCCCAACTATCTGAAAGCGACAGGCGCCAAAGCATACCGATGAGAATCACTACGATACTGGTGGCCGCTATGGCCGCCCTATCTGGCAGCGCACATGCGGCTCAGTCTTACGACAGCTACGAAGCCTTGTACGTTGCCCAAGCGGGGGCAGTGTTTGGCGACCCGATCAAACAAAACGGTGACCCGACCGATCAAAACGCCGGCGTGGTCTATTCCTACCCAGGCGAGCCAGGCACTTTTATGAAACTGCAAGCCAAACTGGAACGGAAAACGCTAAACATTGAGCTCTGGAAGGATCGCCTGGCAGTCGACGGCAAATCCTATCGCTTTGCGCACGCTACGACATTCCCCGGAGAGCATGTGCCGGAAATCTTTCCGCAATCAGCCAACGTATTCATTGCAGCGCGAACCGATACGCATCCGCCCTTACTCTGCGTGGAAGGGCACGGCAACGGTTCGGGCGAAGCCGGAAGTCGGTACCGGCAGATCTCGCTGCTGGTCAACCCTCTAGCGCGCAAGCCGACGTTTCTTCATCTGCCGAGTTTACTTTCGTCATGTCGGGCCGTCGTGGCGACGAAGGAAGGGAAGCTTGCCTTTCCGAATAACACTTACGTATTCGACGATGCACAGGCATCCCGCGTTGGCCTGTTAGTGTCGTACTACACGTTTAAGAATCAGCGATTTGTCCCGGTCCCGGCTCTAAAGCAACTCCGGCTCAAATTTACGCATCCAGAGATACCGTTTCAATTTTCCCTTCAGGACGAGCACCAGGTATCGACGTTGCTATTCAACGAGATCAAATGATGGTGAAGCACCCGAACGCGCGGGATTGATCCAATGTCAACGTTCTATCAGCGCCCTTTAGGCTTAAAACTCGCCGACCACTTCATCGCAGGCAACTCAACGAGCCGATAAAACACATAGGCAAACGGCACCGCGACCAGCATATAGCCGAACGACGGCCAGATCGACAATTGCAGTGACGAACGAAACAGCCACGCCGACAGCAGTACGAAGATCGGCAGATGGATCAGATACAGCGAGAAGCTGAAGTCGCCGACGCGCGACAGCAGGCGCGCTACTGCATCCGACCCGGCACGAAGCAGCGCGCGCACGCCGCCCGTTTCACGCCGGGGGGCATGACGTCCATCGAGCGCCTTGTACAGATAGCACGCGAAGCCGAGCGCCCATATCTGGAACGCGCCGTACTGGCCGAAATGAAACGCGACGCAGCCTGCCGCGATCAATACCGCCGCGAGCACGTACAGCGATGCCGGCGCACGCGCCGCTCGCACGCTGCGCGCTTTGGCGTCGGCGATCCACGCACCGAGCGTCCAGGAGAACCAGTACGACGTGAAGAACTGCACATCGTGGCGCTCCAACCCGTACGCGGACGCAACGTTGATCGCGCCGACGAGCGCGAGCACGGCGTTCATGCCGATGCGCCGCCGCAGCGCGAACAGCAGCGGATAGATCGCATAGAACTGCACTTCGAGCGACAGCGTCCACAGCGCGCCGTTCGAGCCATACGTTTTACCCGCCACACCCTGCAGCGAAAACAGGTTGACCAGAAACGGATGCCAGCCGATGTCGCGAATCTTGTGACTGACGGGCGGCAATTGCAGGCTCAACGAATCGAGCGCGAAGGTCAGTACGAGCGCCGCGAGCAGCACCGGGTAGATGCGCGCGAAGCGCCGCAGCCAGAAGTTGCCTGCATCGAGCCGGTAAGCGGGATTGCCCGCGAGCCGCAGCGCGCCGCCGCGATGGATGCAGTAGCCACTGATGACGAAGAACATCGGCACACCGGCCGAGCCCCATGCGATCGGAAACGTCAGATACGCGGCGAGACTACTGGGACTCAATGAATGTCCGACGCTCTGATGAAACGCCTGCATGCCGACCCACACGATCTGGCGGCAATGAAAGTAGGCGACCAGCAGCGCGGCGAAGCCTCGCATCGCGTCGATCGCGTGCTCCTTGCCGGCGCTATCGACACGCGCGTCGCTGCGCGCATGCGCCGCGGCCGGGTTTTTCTCCGGGCGCGGCAGCGGGGAGAGGGGCAGGGATGAGCCGGCGGCATCCAGTGCTGGGTCGCTCATACGCGGTCCTTATCTGAAGCGGAAAAAAGAAAAAATTGACGCGGAACAGGGCTTCGAGCGGGCATCTTGCGCACCCGCGACGCATCCATGCTAGAGCACCGCAATCCTGAAAAATGATTAAAAAATTCCATTTCGCATTGAATCCGACATCGATTTTGTGACGAATTGTAATTGCGCGCCGACGTATGGGGTATCGAATTATTTATCGCTTTTGTCGTGCTAATTTAAAGCAAGGATTTTCTCACCCCGAGGTGAAGTCATGAACCTGCATTTACTGGCCGGCGTGGCCGTCCTGCTGATCCTGGTGGCCGCCTCCGCCTACCGCGATGCCTTGCGCAACGAGCCGATCCGTCGTTACCGGATGAACCCAGGCAAGCTGCCACCGGTCGACGAACAGGAATGACGTGCTGCCGAAGCCGGTCATCGGGTCGCCAGGCGACCCGTGCCAGGGGTCGTCCGAAAGGTAAGACTTTCGGATTTGCTCGATCACCAACTGGCAATAGATACGTAATAATTTCCTCAATTTTTCACAATATCGAATTGAGATTAATGCCTGAATTATCCGAATTAAATCGGAGAAAAACGCTTGCGTGAACCTCGCAGTTTTTCTGCTAGTCTTGCGCCGGCATTGATTGGCCGCCAGGTCCGCGAACACACCAATTTCTAACCGATGTGGGAATGCCTACCATGCTGAAAGTCACCAAAGCCGTGTTTCCCGTAGCGGGCCTCGGGACACGATTCCTGCCGGCTACCAAAGCAAGTCCGAAGGAAATGCTGCCGATCGTCGACAAGCCGCTGATCCAGTACGCGGTCGAAGAAGCGATCGACGCCGGCATCACCGAGATGATCTTCGTGACGGGCCGCAGCAAGCGCGCGATCGAAGATCACTTCGATAAATCCTATGAGATCGAGTCCGAACTCGAAGCGCGCAACAAGCAGAAGCTGCTCGACCTCGTGCGCAGCATCAAGCCGGCCAACGTCGACTGCTTTTACGTGCGCCAGGCCGAAGCACTCGGTCTCGGCCATGCGGTGCTGTGCGCCGAAAAACTGGTGGGCGACAGCCCGTTCGCGGTGATTCTCGCCGACGACCTGCTGCATAGCGCGAAGCCCGTGATGAGTCAGCTCGTCGATACCTTCAACCACTATCACAGCTCGGTGATCGGCGTCGAAACGATCGCGCGCGAGGACAGCCGCTCGTACGGCGTCGTCGACGGCCGCGAGTGGGAAGACAACGTGATCAAACTGTCGGGCATCGTCGAGAAGCCAGCGCCGGATGAGGCGCCGTCGAATCTCGGCGTGGTGGGCCGCTACGTGCTGATGCCGACGATCTTCAAGCATATCCGCGCGCTGAAGCCGGGCGCGGGCGGCGAGCTGCAACTGACCGACGCGGTGCAGTCGTTGCTGACCGAGGAGCAGGTGCTAGCGTATCGCTACTTCGGCACGCGCTTCGATTGCGGCAGCAAGCTCGGCTATCTGAAGGCGACCGTCGAATTCGCACTGCGCCATCCCGAGGTGAAGGCTGAATTCGAGGCGTATCTGCAAGCCTTTATGAAGAACGAAGCGTCGGGTGGCGAGGCGTCGCAATTGACGGCAGAAGCCGCGTGAAGTGACACCACCTGGAAGGAAAAACGGGCGCCGCATTACACGGCGCCCGTCGTCGTTTCGGCCGGACGGCCTCAACCCTGCTTCTTCACCTCGAGCCGGAACTTGTGCAGCAACGGCTCGGTATATCCGCTCGGCTGCTGGCGCCCCTCGAAGACGAGCGCCTGCGCGGCCTTGAACGCGATCGTGTCGAAGCCGGGCGCCATCGGCTGGTAGAGCGGATCACCGGCGTTTTGCGCGTCCACCACCTTGGCCATGCGCTTGAACGTCTCCTCGACGAGCTCGCGCTTGATCACACCGTGATACAGCCAGTTGGCGATGTGCTGGCTCGAAATACGCAGCGTCGCGCGGTCTTCCATCAGGCCGACGTTGTGAATGTCCGGCACTTTCGAGCAGCCGACGCCCTGGTCGATCCAGCGCACCACATAGCCGAGAATGCCCTGCGCGTTGTTGTCGACCTCGGCGCGGATTTCGTCGTCGCTCCATTGCGCCTTTTCGACGACCGGAATCGTCAGCAGGCCATCGAACAGTTCGTCGCGCACCGTCGCATAGTCGGTGCGTTCGAGTTCCTGCTGGACCGCCTGCACGTCGACCTGGTGATAGTGCAGCGCGTGCAGCGTCGCCGCGGTCGGCGAGGGCACCCACGCGGTGTTCGCGCCGGCCTTCGGATGGCCGATCTTCTGCTCTAGCATCGCGTGCATCAGGTCGGGCATCGCCCACATGCCCTTGCCGATCTGCGAGCGGCCGCGCAAGCCAGCGCTCAAACCGACCAGCACGTTGCTGCGCTCGTACGACGTGATCCACTTGCTCGACTTCATGTCGCCCTTGCGCATCATCGGGCCCGCTTCCATCGCCGAGTGCATCTCGTCGCCGGTGCGATCGAGGAAGCCCGTGTTGATGAACGCGACGCGCGCCGACGCTTCGGCGATACACGCGAGCAGATTCACGCTGGTGCGGCGCTCCTCGTCCATGATGCCCATCTTGATCGTGTTGCGCGGCAGCTTCAGCAGGTCTTCGACGCGCGCGAACAGTTCGCTCGCGAACGCGACTTCGGCCGGTCCGTGCATCTTCGGCTTCACGATATAGATCGAGCCGGTGCGCGAGTTCAGCTTGTTCTGGCGGTCGCGCAGCGCGCACAGCGTCGTGATCACCGCGTCGAGAATGCCTTCCGGAATCTCGTGGCCGTCTTTCGTCAATACGGCCGGGTTCGTCATCAGATGGCCGACGTTGCGGATGAACAGCAGCGAGCGGCCATGCAGCTTGACCTGCGACTTGCCGTCGGCGCCGATGTATTCGCGATCGGCATTGAGCCGGCGCGTGAAGGTCTTGCCGTTCTTCGTGACCTGTTCGGTCAGGTCGCCGTTCATGAGGCCGAGCCAGTTGCGATAGAGCTGCACCTTGTCGTCGGTATCGACGGCCGCGACCGAGTCTTCGCAATCGATGATCGTGGTGACCGCCGCTTCGACGACGATGTCCTTGACATGGGCGGCATCGGTCTTGCCGATCGAATCGTTCGCATCGATCTGGATCTCGACGTGCAGGCCGTTGTGCTTGAGCAGCACCGCCGATGGCGTGCTCGCGTCGCCCTGATAGCCGACCAACTGCGCAGGTGTCTTCAGCGCCGTGGTGCCGCTCTTCAGCGCGACGACCAGCCGGCCGTTCTCGACGCTATAGCGCGTTGCGTCCGCGTGCGAGCCGTTCGCGAGCGGCGCAGCCTGATCGAGGAACTTGCGCGCGTACGCGATCACGGCTGCGCCGCGCACCGGGTTGAAGCCCTTCTGCTTTTCCGCGCCGTCCGTTTCGGGGATCGCGTCGGTGCCGTACAGCGCGTCGTACAGGCTACCCCAGCGCGCGTTTGCGGCGTTCAGCGCGTAGCGCTGGTTCGACAGCGGCACGACGAGCTGCGGGCCGGCCTGTCCGGAGATTTCGCTGTCCACGTGGTCGGTCGTGGCCTGGACGCGGGCGGGCACGGGCACGATGTAGCCGATGCCTTCGAGAAACGCACGATACGCGCGCAGATCCCGCACCGGGCCGGGATTGGCCCGATGCCAGTTGTCGAGTTCGCTTTGCAGGCGGTCGCGCTCGGCGAGCAACGCCCGATTTTTGGGCGCCAGCTCGTGCACGAGGGCGTCGAATCCCGACCAGAAGGCGGCGCTGTCGATTCCGGTGCCGGGCAGGGCTTCGGATTCAACGAACTGGTCGAGGTTGGCGGCGACCTGCAGTCCGCCGCGCGGGTTCATCTGAGTCATCGACTGCTCCATCTGTTATGGGACCGACGAGGGGGCATCGGTCCGCGTTGTGTCTCGGGAGTGCTTTGACGCTCGGCGCTTTACACGCCGAGCGCCTGAATGCCGGCTTTCGCGATCTGCGCATCCTGCTCCGACTTGACGCCCGACACGCCGACCGCGCCGACCACGTGGCCGTCGACGATCACCGGCACCCCGCCTTCGAGCGTGCCCTGCAGCGGTACGCTGAGGAACGCGGTGCGGCCGTTGTTGATCATGTCTTCATAGACCTTGGTTTCGCGCCGGCCGAGCGCCGCGGTGCGCGCTTTTTCGGTCGCGATATACGAGGTGGAGGGCGCCGCGCCGTCGAGACGCAGCACCGCGAGCGGATGGCCGCCGTCGTCCGCGACGACGATCGCGACAGGCCATTTGTTCTTCTCGGCTTCCGCGCGGGCGGCATCGACAATGCGGGTCGTCTCGGCGACGGTCAACACGGGTTTGCTCAGCATAATGAATTTCCTGTCTCGGTGATGGGAAGGTGGCGTCTACAGCTTCTTTCGGTAACCGGCGATGCGGCGCTTCAGAAGATCCTCGGGGCTCCGTTGCAAGCTTCTTGCGGCTCTCCGGCGCGCGCCTGATTCGACGATTTTACTTCCGCGCGAGGCAGCGCGAAACGGCGGCCTCGCCAGGCGGCTCTGCCCGTGCGCTCGACAGTGCCGCCGCAACGCCACGCGCCGGGCGGTCCACAAGCGCGGCCTGGTTCAGAAATAACGAGGTAGACCAGCCGATGAGCTGGTTTTCGAAGCATTCATTGCGGCCAGACAATGGTCGCGCCGCGAGCCGTAGCGGGGGCGACGGCTTCGGTTCATCGTCGGATGACAGCGGCAAGCGAACTAGGCCCGGTTCACGCTTTCACGAGTGAGCCAGACCCGCGCATGGGCGACGCGAACACCGCTTAGCCGCCCGCGAACCAGTCGAAACCAGTGGAAGGCAGCCGAAACTGGCTGATACGCCCGAAGAAACGTTCGATCTGCGTTCGACCTCTATCAGGTCGGTTTCCCGCACTCGCCGACAATGAGGCCAACCGGGGCAGCAGCATTGACTATGATCGCGCTGTCAGTCCGGACCACACGATGACGGCTCGGCGGTGCGACCCAGTCAGCGATCGGGGCGCGTTGATGAATGGCGATCGCGGAGAAATCCTTGCACCCGGTTTTCGGGGCGACGTCCGAGGTCGGGTGCGCGATGGCAAGCTGGGCGAAGCCCAAACATATTCCAGCGCATAGTGCAGGCAGCGTACGCATGGTGTGTCCTCCTTGTGCGAGAGAACCAGTAGAGTGCCAGTCAACTGTCTGTCAGCTTCGATCAGTGGGGCTCTGCAGCGATCAACCTTGACCCGCGTCGGCAGTGGCGGATCGATCGTTGGCTCGTTGAAGGCACGACAGGCCTGGTACGCTTTCAATCTATGCAGTGGCGATTAAAGCAGGCTTAAAGGCTTTCCCCGTGCCGGCACGATAATGATCGCCCGTTTCTCTCCACTGTGCGGGGACGCCTTGTGGCGGGTGCCTGCTACCCATACGCCGAAGGCCCGGCAAACGAAGAAGGTGGACCTGCACGAGTCGCCGGTCGGAAGCGTCGGGGCGACGCTCGACGAGCCCGGCGGCTTCGCCGCGGGACACGAGCGCCGCGGTGCCGTTGGGCGCGGCCTGCAACCGTTCAGCCAGTTCGCCGATACTGGCCCAGGAGCGGTCGGGAAATCCCCTGACGTGAAGGAGCATCTGATATTGCAGAGGCGTGACTCCTTCCGCGTGAGTAATTTCTTCCGAATACCGCAGGAACCTGCGTAACTGGTAACGGAATGCCGACATGGCTTATCGCAACTTCATCGTCGTGAAGCAATCCGATGCGGCGTTCGAAGTGATCAGCGAACTCCGGCAGCGCCGCGCGGTGATGGCGGTGGTCCTCGTCGATGCCGCTGTCGATGGCGCGTTCGACGTGTCCGGCGTGATTGCGAAGGAGCATATTGCGCACGCCGTCGCCCGCAGTATCGATATTTGCCAGCCCCGGGCTCGCGGCAGGACCGCCACGTCGACGCAATCCGTGCGCGTCAACGACGCTTCGTATGCCGTGCACGGCAGGGGTCCCAAGGTGGGCGATCGGATTGCTGAGGACTTGATGCCGCCGGATTCAGCGGGTCACTGGGCCGGGATGAGGTTGTCGAGCGGCTCGCTTCGCGCATCAATTGGTGATCTCGACCTCGGTAGGTAATAGGCGACCGGCGCGACACCGCGCGCTCGACCGGCCGCCACGGATCGATGTAGCGGTAGCGAGGCGGGCTGGTATTGCGCGACCGTAGCAGGAACTTCCCGCGTCCTCGACCGTATGCCGCGGCTATGCCTCCTCGCCTTTTTCATCCTGTCCGATAACGACGCTCGTCGACGACGCAAACATGTAACGCGGCACATCCAGATTCTGGGGCGCGGGTTTGTCTTTGAACACTCGACCGGCCAGGTCGTAAGTCGAGCCGTGACAAGGGCACAGAAAGCCCCCAGGCCAATCGTCGGGCAGACTGGGTTGCGGCCCGGGCTGGAAGCGGGGCAGCGGGGTGCAGCCGAGATGGGTGCACACGCCGATCACAACGAGTATGTTGCGATGATCCGGGCGCGACCGGTATTCGTTGTTGCAATAGGCCGGCAGCGGTATCGAGAACGGATGCTCGGTATGCGGGTCGGCGACCATCGGGTCGGCCTTGAGCACGGCCGCCAGCATCTCGTTGGTTCTGTTGACGATGAAAATCGGCTTGCCGCGCCACGCCACGGTCATCATGCTGCCAGGCTCGAGTCTGCTGATGTCGGCGCTGACCGGCGCCCCGGCTGCCCTCGCACTCGCTGGCGGCGCAAACGAGTCGACAAAAGGAACGACGACCGCCACGCCTCCTATGGCGCCGACGGCCGATGTGGCGATGAGCCATCTGCGGCGGGTTTCGTCGAGAGGCTCGCTGGAACCGTTTTTCATGGCAAGCTCCGAGTCGGTTCGGTTGCCCATCGCGACTTTTCACGAGTACCGGTTACGAATGCACCGCCGCGGTCGTCACGCGCCGGAAAGCCGGCGAATCGGATCGCGTGCGGCCAGAAACGCGAAACGCCGGTCTACACTACATCGACCACAGGAACACTTCATGCACATGCGACGACGGAGCGATATTCACGTCCCTGCGCTCCGTCTTGCCGTTATATGTGGCGCTTACGCTATACCGGCCGTGAGGCAGCGACGCCAACAGGAAAGGACCCTTTGCGGTGGTCTGCAATATCGTATTGCCGTGCATGTCGGATAGCGTCACCGGGATATTCGCAAGGTACTCGTTGCCGCTAGCCGCCTTGCCCGCAAACTCGAGCGTGAGCGGATACCTTGGCATGACCTCCTTGATAGCGGTGGATTGGCCAAGGCCGATCCCGCCGCTCAGGAACGTAACCTCACCCTCGTGCTGTACCGCGGGTAAAGGCTGAGTTGCCGCGAACGCGTATTGGACGCTTGCACTCAGTGCGAGTGCCGTCAAGCCAACTTTGACGATTGCGTGCTGGTTCATTTCGAGCTCCTCGTAAAGTGTGGCGATGAGGTACGCGCCGCCACTGCGCTGCCAGGGTCTATTTGCATATATAAACAGACCCTAGCCCATGTCGATGGTGACGAACATGCGCTGTCCGTCGCGTTGGACCAATAGCGCGACCGCGTTACCGCTGTTCGCCGCTTTCCGCCGGAACTGGGCGGGACTTGATACATGAGTGCTGTCGACCATCAGGATGATGTCTCCCGGTTCGATGCCGGCGAGCGCGCCGGCCCCCGTGCTTTTTTCGACCAGGACACCACCTTCGACACCTGCGTCGTGTCGCTCCTGTGCGGTCAAACCACGCACGGTCAACCCATCGGGCGCTGCGACCTGCGCAATGGCCGGGGTCTCGGCAGGAGTGGCATTCAGACTGCCAAGCGCGACTGTCGTATCGTGCGTGGCGTTATCGCGCCAGTACACGAGATGGACGGATGTGCCCGGTTTGAGATCGGCTACTGTGACGGGCAACCGGGTCGAATCTGGAATATCAACGCCATTGATCTTCATGATGACGTCGCCTGGTCTGAGACCGGACCTGGCAGCCGGTCCTCGCGGGTCGACCGAGCTGACGAGCGCCCCTTGCGGCCTGTTCAGACCGAAAGATTGCGCAAGCGGCCAGCTGACATCCTGAATCGTGATGCCGAGGCGTCCGTGTTCCGCCTCGTGGTGCAGTTGCAACTGTCGGGCAACTTTCATCGCTTCATCGATCGGCAGCACGAACGCGGCTCCTTCAACGTCGCCGATCTCTTTCGTGATAGGCATTTCGATCCCAATGACGTTGCCGTTCAGACCGAACACCGGGCTGCCTGCATCGCCCGCATTTTCGGTCACGTCAGTCTGGATAAGCGGTACGTACGACTCGCCTGGCAAAGCCCGCGACATGTTGCTGATGATGCCTGCCGTCACCGTGTCGTTCAGTCCATAAGGGGAGCCGATCGAGACGACCCACTGACCGGCCTTGTTCGCGGACGGTGAGCCAATTTTGACTGTCGGCAGTTTGGTGGCGGGAATCTTGAGCAGCGCGATACCGCTCGCTGGGTCGTCGCCGACCACCTTGGCCTTGAACTTGCGACCGTCCTTTAGCGTCACGCTGATTCGGGTTGCTTTGGTTATCAGGCTGGAGTCGGTGAGAATGTAACCATCGGCGGCGATGATGAATCCTGAGCCGCTGCGCTGCGAAGCCAGGCCTGCCGCGCCAGGAGGGGCGTAGGCGAACTGCTGGAACTGCTGGGTAAAAGGATCGTCTTCGCTGCCGGCCGGCGGCCAGAGGGGAGTGACGGTGGCGACGGGTTGAGCCGCTGTCACGCTGATATTGACGACTGCTTTGCCTTCTTCGCTGACGAGGCGCGAGAAGTCCGTCACTATAGCGGGCGCCGTGTCGTGGCCTGGAAGCCTGGCAGCCGGCACATTCGCGCCAGAGCTTACGTTGTTCGGAGGGGATTGCGCCATGCAGCCCGCGGACACCGCCACGGTCAGACATTCCACGATCAGGAAGTACTTGAGGTTGTCGCGTCGCATCACATGCCCCCCGACACGAGGGTTGAGTCGGTTGAGTCGGAGTAACGCGTCTGTCCGATGCGTTCTCCATGCTGCTGTGATTCGACTCTAGGTCGCCACTTTTAAAACAAGCTTAAAAAAGCCCGATGAGAGGGTCCGGCTCGCACGTCCCCGTCAACGCTAATTTCGGTACTATACGGATCTACCTTCAGTCCCCGATTTTCGCCGGAACTGCGCTCCCGACGCGCGTGCAACCATGCCTACCATCAACGAACTATTCGTCTATCCGATCAAATCCTGCGCGGGCATCGCGCTCACCGAGGCGCGGCTGTTGGCGACGGGCCTCGAATACGACCGCAACTGGATGATCGTCGATCCCGAAGGCGCGATGTTCACGCAGCGCGCGTATCCGCGCATGGCGCTGATCAAGGTCGAACTCGGCGCAGAGGATCTGATCGTCAGCGCGCCGGGCATGCGTGAGCTGCGCACGCCGCTCGATGCCGCGCGGCTCGCCGCGGCACCCAGGGTCGCTACCGCGGTGTGGCGCGACGCGGCCTACGGGCTCGACACCGGCGCAGAAACGGCGGTCTGGTTCACGGAGTTCCTCGGTCTGCCCGCGCGCTTGCTGCGCTTCGATCCCGAGCGGGAACGCGTCGTCGATCCGGACTATACGGACAGCACGGGGGGCGCCACGACCTTTTTTGCCGATGGCTTTCCGCTGCTGGTGGTCGGCCAGGCCTCGCTCGACGATCTGAACGCGCGCCTGAACGGCAAAGGCGCACCGTCGATCGGAATCGATCGCTTCAGGCCCAATATCGTGCTCAGCGGCCTCGATGCCTATGAAGAGGACTATGTCGAGACACTCGCCGTCGGCGCGAATGCGGACTCGAGCGCGCGCGTCGAGTTACGGCTCGTCAAGCTGTGCACGCGCTGTCCGATGCCGACCATCGATCAGGCGCGCGGCGCGCCCGATCCCGACTGGCCGAACGAGCCGACCGACACGATGCTCGGTTACCGAGTCAGCGAGCGCTTCGACGGCGCGGTCACGTTCGGCAACAACGCGCTGGTCGCGAGCGGGGCAGGGGCCTGGCTGCGCGTCGGGCAGCAGGTCGACGCGGAACTCGGGTTCGGCGATTGATGGGATGAAAGGCGGGCGAGGCCCGCTTCGAGCGCCGATCAGGCTGCCCGCGCCATGGCCGACGCGGGTAGTGTTTGTCCATCTCGAATCACGCGCGCCTGCGGCGCGAGCGTCACGATGTCGGGATTCGCGAGGTGGTCGAGCAGCACGACGTCAGCGGCCGCGAGCGCCTTGACGGCCTTCAGCGTCAGCAAGTCGAGGTCGCCCGGGCCGGCGCTCAGCAGCGGGACCTTGCCGGTGTTTGTGTTCATGTCGGTGTCCTTATGCCGTTGGTTTCCGTAGGCCCGAAACGAAAACGGCGCCCGCCCGTGAAGATCACGAGGGGACGCCGTTGTCCATTGCATTGCCTGTCGACGGTTGAGTCTGCGCGTCGCGACGACGTTGCCGCGATGACGTTGCGCAAGAGCAATGCAAGGACCACGCCATCGATCCGATCAAGGCGCGCAAGCCGTTGCCGCACATTGCGATTCACGCGGAAAACATGACGGCGATCGCACGCCCGTGCGCCTTCGTTTCGCACGTCGACAGTGCTGCGTCGCACCATCCCTGTGCCTGGCCGCCTCAAAACGCGTCGCGCGCGGGATCCGCTCCGAAGCCGCGCGACTTGCTGCAAATCCCCGCCACACCGCGCTTTCGGGCGCATTTATCGAAATTGGCACAGCCCTTGCGATAAGCGTTGCCATCGGACCAACGTGGGTTCGTCGCGCTTGCAGCACAACTGCACGCGCCCCGCAGCACCCAACAGGACAACGGCGTCCCCCGAATTCGGCCCCTCGGCTGGATTCGCGGGACGCCGTTTTTATTTCCGCAATCGCTTTCGCCAGACACCAGAGGACAGCGCGCTCATGAAAATCATCGTTATCGGTCACGGGATGGTCGGCCACAAACTGGTCGAATGCCTGGCGCAACGGTCCGCGCACGATCTCGACATCACGGTGCTGGGCGAAGAATCGCGACCGGCCTACGATCGCGTGCATCTGTCCGAGTTCTTCTCGGGCAAGACCGCCGATGACCTGTCGCTCGTCGAGCCGGGCTTCTTCGAGCGCCACGGCGTGCAACTGAAGCTGAACGCGCGGGCGGTCGCGGTCGATCGCGACGCGCGCACGGTGACGGTCGCGACCGGCGAAACGCTGCCGTACGACCGCCTCGTGTTCGCGACCGGCTCCTATCCGTTCGTGCCGCCGGTGCCGGGCCGCGAGCGCGGCGACTGCTTCGTCTATCGAACGATCGACGATCTCGAAGCGATGCGCGAATGCGGCGCCCGCTCGAAAACGGGCACGGTCGTGGGCGGTGGCCTGCTCGGTCTCGAATGCGCGAAGGCGCTGCGCGACATGGGTCTGCAAACGCACGTGGTCGAATTCGCGCCGCGCCTGATGGCGGTGCAGGTCGACGACGGCGGCGGCCGCGTATTGCGCGGCCGGATCGAAGAGCTTGGCGTCACGGTGCACACGCAGAAGAACACGACGGCGATCGTCGACGGCGAAGCGGGCACGCACCGCATGCAGTTCGCCGACGGCAGCCATCTCGACACCGACATGATCGTGTTCTCCGCCGGCATCCGTCCGCGCGACGATCTCGCTCGCGCATGCGGCCTCGAACTCGGCGCGCGCGGCGGCATCGCCATCGACGACGCGTGCCGCACCAGCGATCCGCACATCTATGCGATCGGCGAATGCGCGCTGTGGCACGGCCAGCTGTTCGGGCTCGTCGCGCCCGGCTACGAGATGGCGCGCGTGGTCGCGAAGCAGTTGCTCGGCGACCCGGCCGAATTCGCGGGCGCCGACACGAGCACGAAGCTCAAGCTGATGGGCGTCGACGTCGCCAGCATCGGCGACGCGCACGGCAATACGCCGGGCAGCCGCACCTACCAGTTCAGCGACGAACGCAAGCAGATCTACAAGAAGCTCGTCGTGTCCGATTGCGGCAAGCATCTGCTCGGCGGCGTGATGGTTGGCGACGCGAGCGAATACGGCACGCTGCTGCAGATGATGCTGAACCGCATCGAGCTGCCAGAGTCCCCCGAATTCCTGATCCTGCCGCAAGCGGACGGCAGCGCGAAGCCGGCGCTCGGCGTCGAGGCGTTGCCCGCGGCCGCGCAGATCTGCTCGTGCAACAACGTGTCGAAGGGCGAGCTGTGCGCAGCCGTGTGCGCGGGCGCGACCGACATCGGCGCGTTGAAGAGCGCGACCGGCGCGGGCACCTCGTGCGGCGGCTGCGTGCCGCTCGTCACGCAGGTGATGAAGGCCGAGATGAAGAAGCAGGGCCTCGCGGTGAACAACCACGTCTGCGAGCACTTCCCGTATTCGCGCCAGGAGCTGTATCACCTCGTGCGCGTCGAGGGAGTGCGCAGTTTCGGCGCGCTGCTCGCCAAGCATGGCCGCGGGCTCGGTTGCGACATCTGCAAGCCGGCGGTCGCGAGCATTCTCGCGTCGTGCTGGAACGAATTCGTGCTGAAGAAGGAGCACGCGTCGCTGCAGGACACCAACGACTACTACCTCGCGAACATCCAGCGCGACGGCACCTATTCGGTCGTGCCGCGCATGCCGGGCGGCGAAGTGACGCCCGACGGCCTGATCGCGGTCGCGCAGGTCGCGAAGAAATATGGCCTCTACACGAAGATCACCGGCGGCCAGCGTGTCGATCTGTTCGGCGCGCGCGTCGAGCAATTGCCGTCGATCTGGGAAGAGCTGATCGGGGCCGGCTTCGAATCGGGTCACGCGTACGGCAAATCGCTGCGTACGGTGAAGTCGTGCGTCGGCTCGACGTGGTGCCGTTATGGCGTCGGCGATTCGGTCGGTCTCGCGGTCGAACTCGAGAATCGCTACAAGGGCCTGCGCACGCCGCACAAGATCAAGTTCGGCGTGTCGGGCTGCACCCGCGAATGCGCGGAAGCGCAGGGCAAGGACGTCGGCGTGATCGCGACCGAGAAGGGCTGGAATCTGTACGTGTGCGGCAACGGCGGCATGAAGCCGCGTCACGCGGAACTGCTCGCCGCGGACCTCGATAAGGCGACGCTCGTGCGCTATATCGACCGCTTCCTGATGTTCTACGTGCGCACCGCCGACCGACTGCAACGCACCAGCGTGTGGCGCGACAACCTCGAAGGCGGCCTCGACTATCTGATCGACGTGATCGTCAACGATCGCCTTGGCGTCGCCAACGAGCTCGAAGTGGAGATGCAGCATGTGGTCGACACGTACGAGTGCGAATGGAAAAAGGCCGTCACCGATCCCGAAACGCGCAAGCGCTTCCGCCATTTCGTCAACAGCGGCGAGTCCGATAGCAACGTCGCGTTCGTCGAGGAGCGCGGACAGATCCGGCCGGCAACGCCCGCTGAGCGGCAGGTGCAGCGCATCGAGATTCCCGTTGTCGTCGAGACGGTTTGACCTCATCCGATTCCCGCTTAACTCAAAAGGAGCCCAGTCATGAAGAACGAACGCTTGCCCCGCGCCTGGACCGCGATCTGCGCACTCGACGACATCGTGCCGAACACCGGCGTTTGCGCGCTCGTCAATGGCGAACAGGTGGCCGTGTTTCACGTCGATCGCGGCCAAGTCGAGTCGCCGGCCGAGCCCACGGTCTACGCGATCGAAAACTTCGATCCGGGTTCGCACGCGGCGGTGCTGTCGCGCGGACTCGTCGGCAGCCTCGGCGAGCGCATCGTCGTCGCGTCGCCGATCTACAAGCATCACTTCGATCTGCGCACCGGCGAATGCCTCGAAACGCCGTCGTATTCGGTCAGCGCATTTGCCACGCGCGTCGAAAACGGCCAGGTGTGGGTCGCGGTTTGAGGTAGCGGCCTTTGTCCATCGTTCCGATGTTTCAACCCGATCATTCGCGCATGTCTGCTACCAGCGTAAAGAGCGTGTGTCCGTATTGCGGCGTCGGCTGCGGCATGGTGCTGCACGTCGAGGACGGCCAGGTCGTGAAGATCGCTGGCGACAAGGAGCATCCGGCCAACTTTGGCCGGCTCTGCACCAAAGGGCAGTCGGCCCACGTCGCGCTGCGCAAGTCGGGTCGTCTCGAAGGCGCGTTCGTGCGTCGTGCGCGCGACGAAGACCCGGTGCCGCTGCCGATGGCGCAGGCGCTGAGCGATACCGCCGCGCGTCTGCGGCGCGTGCTCGACGAGCATGGTCCCGATGCGCTGTCGTTTTACGTGTCGGGGCAGATGTCGCTCGAAGCGCAGTATCTGGTCAACAAGCTCGCAAAGGGCTTTATCGGCACGAACAATATCGAGGCGAATTCGCGCCTGTGCATGGCGAGCGCGGCGAGCGGCTACAAACTGTCGCTCGGCGCGGACGGTCCGCCCGGCTCGTACGAAGACTTCGATCACGCGGATCTGTTTTTCGTCAGCGGCGCGAATATGGCCGACTGCCACCCGATCCTGTTCCTGCGCATGATGGATCGCGTGAAGGCGGGCGCGAAGCTGATCGTCGTCGATCCGCGCCGCAACACGACCGCCGGGAAAGCCGATCTGTTCCTGCAGATCAAACCCGGCACCGACCTCGCGCTGCTGAACGGTCTGCTGCATCTGCTGCACGAAAACGGCGCAACGGATGCGGCTTTTATCGCCGAACACACCGAAGGCTGGGACGCGATGCCCGCGTTTCTGGCCGGGTACACGCCGGAGAACGTCGCCCGCATCACGGGCCTCGCCGCCGACGACATCCGTCGCGCCGCGCAGATGATCGGGTCGGCCAAAGACTGGATGAGTTGCTGGACGATGGGCCTGAACCAGAGCACGCACGGCACGTGGCACACCAACGCGCTGTGCAATCTGCATCTGGCGACGGGCCGCATCTGCCGGCGCGGCAGTGGGCCGTTCTCGCTGACGGGCCAACCGAACGCGATGGGCGGCCGCGAAATGGGCTATATGGGCCCTGCTCTGCCGGGGCAGCGTTCGGCGCTGGTCGCCGCAGATCGCGCGTTCGTCGAAGCACTGTGGGGCATCGCACCGGGCACGCTCAAAGCGGACGCAGGCACCGGCACGATCGACATGTTCGCGCGCATGGCCGCGGGCGACATCAAGGCGTGCTGGATCATCTGCACGAATCCGGTCGCGACCGTCGCGAACCGGCAGACCGCGATCGCCGGTTTGCGCGCGGCCGAACTCGTGATCGCGCAGGACGCGTTCCTCGATACCGAAACGAACCGCTACGCCGACGTGTTGCTGCCCGGCGCGTTGTGGGCCGAAGCCGAAGGCGTGATGGTCAACTCGGAGCGCAATCTGACGCTGATGCAGCAAGCCATCGAACCGCCCGGCGCGGCGCTGCCCGACTGGCAGATCATCGCGCGCATCGCGTGTGAAATGGGCTTTGCCGATGCGTTCAGCTATGCGAGCGCCGACGAAGTGTTCGCCGAACTCACGCGCGCGGCGAACCCCGCGACCGGCTACGACCTGCGCGGCGCGAGCCATCGCCGCTTGAAGGACTCGCCACTGCAGTGGCCGATCGCGTCGGCCGATTCGTCCGAGCGCAATCCGCTTCGCTATCTGAATGACGGCGTGAGCCAGACACTCAGGGAGTCGGAAGATGGCGGCCACCCGCGCATTGCTTTTCCGACCGCGAGCGGCAGGGCGAAGTTTTTCGCGCGTGCGTATCAGCCTGCGGCCGAGTTGCCCGATCGCGAGTTTCCGATCGTGTTGAACACGGGCCGTCTGCAGCATCAGTGGCACACGATGACCAAGACCGGCAAGGTCGCGATGCTGAACAAGCTGAACCCGGGACCCTTCGTCGAAATTCATCCGGACGACGCGGCCGAACTCGGGATTCGCGCGAAGGACGCGGTCGAGATCCGTTCGCGGCGCGGCCGCGCGGTCCTGCCCGCCGTCGTCACCGATCGTGTGAGCGCGGGTCAGTGCTTCGCGCCGATGCACTGGAACGACGTGTTCGGCGACGAACTGTGCATCAATGCGGTGACCAACGACGCGGTCGATCCGGTTTCTCTGCAGCCCGAACTGAAAGTCTGCGCGGTCGCGCTGAGTCCGGTGACGGCGGATCGCGACGCGAGCACTCGCAATGACGACGATGCGCTCTCTACCCCCGCCGAGGCAGCGGTTTTAGCGCCCAGCGCCAAGGATCAACCCATGCCTCGTATCGAAGCCCTCACGACTTTGCTGCAACTGCCGCCCGAGCCCGCGCCCATGCCGTCGCTCAGCGACGCGGAGCGCGCGTATCTGGCGGGTTTCGTTAGTGGCCTGCGTTCGGCCGAAGCGCAAGGTCTCGTCAACGTGCCGGTGCTGCCGCACAGCGCACCGTTCGATGCGGTGAAGCGGCTCTATGTCGATGGTCTGCTTGCGGGACTGTATAGCCGCAGCGCGACGACAGCCCAGACGTCGACCGCTGCCTTGCGGCCGAATCTCGCACAGGAACAGCCACGCGAATCGGGCGTGCGCATCGTGCGCGTGCGGCCGAAGGTCACGCTCTTGTGGGCCTCGCAAACCGGCAACACCGAGTCGCTGACCGAGCGTTACGCGACGCGTCTGATGGAATCGGGCTTCGAAATCCGCACCGCGTGCATGGCCGACTATTCGTTCGCGACGCTCGCGAAGGCGCAATACGTGCTGCTGATGACGAGCACGTTCGGCGACGGCGATGCGCCCGACAACGCGCAGGACTTCTGGACGCAACTGAACGCCGCCACGGCGCCGCGCCTCGACGGCGTGCGTTTCGCGGTGCTCGCGCTTGGCGATCGCAACTACGATCAGTTCTGCGGTCACGGCCGCCGTCTGGACGAGCGGCTCGCCGCGCAGGGTGCGCTGCGTCTGAGCGAGCGCGTCGATTGCGATATTGAATATCAGCAGGGCGCCGATGCATGGCTCGAACGCGTGATCGTCTGCATCAAGCAGGCGGATGCCGCGCTGTACGCGGTGCCGCCGGGCGGCATGATCAACGCGGTGGTGGGCGCGGTGCCGACCAGGGCGCGGCCGGCCGCGTCGCGCGTCGTCGGCAATCTGCGCCTGAACCGGCAGGGCGCCGCAAAGGATACCCGCTACGTGTCGCTGCAAACGGGCGAGACGAACCTCGAATACGAAGCGGGCGATGCGCTCGGCGTGTGGCCGAGCAACTGCCCCGAACTCGTCGACGAACTGATCACGCTGAGCGGTTTGTACGCGGAGGCATCGGTGCACGTCGCGGGTATCGGCGACATGCGGCTCGCCGATGCGCTCGGCAAGCACTACGAGATCGCGCGGCCGAGCGCCGAGGCGCTCGCGTTCGTCGCGGCGCGCAGCGGCAACGGCGCGCTGGGCGATCTGCTCGCGCCCGAACGCAAGGCGGATCTGAAGCAATGGCTATGGGGACAGCAGCTCGCCGACGTATTGCACGAGTTTCCGGTGAGCCTCTCGGCCGCCGAGCTGACCGGCATGCTGAAGCGTCTGCAGCCGCGTCTGTATTCGATCGCATCGAGCCCGAAGGCGCATCCGGGCGAAGTGCATCTGACGGTGTCGGCGGTGCGGTATACGAATGGGCGGCGGCACCGCAAGGGCGTGTCGTCGACGTTTCTCGCGGATCGCGCAAGCGACACCGACGTGCCCGTGTTCGTGCAGAAGTCCGCGCACTTTCGTCCTCCTCATCAATCGGACACGCCGATGATCATGGTCGGGCCGGGCACCGGCATCGCACCGTTTCGCGGCTTTCTGCACGAACGGCAGGCACGAGGCGAGCGCGGACGCAACTGGCTGTTCTTCGGCGAACAGCATGCCGCGACCGACTTCTACTATCGCGACGAACTCGAAGCGATGCGCGCGAGCGGTCTGCTGACCCGGCTCGACGTCGCGTTCTCGCGTGACCAGGCCGACAAGATCTATGTGCAGGACCGCATGCGCGAACACGGTGCGCAACTGTGGGCATGGCTCGAAGACGGTGCGCACTTCTATGTATGCGGCGACGCGAACCGGATGGCGCGCGATGTCGATGCGGCGCTGAAGGACGTCATCACGACTCACGGTGGCATGAGCGAAGAGAAAGCACTCGAATACGTGAGCCGTCTGACGCGCGAAAAGCGTTATGCACGCGACGTGTATTGAGCCGCCGATGCGTTTCAGAAGATGCCTTTAAAAAGGCCTCGTAACAGACAGCCCGATGGTATGACGCTTGCGTGTCGAGTCCCAGTGAAAACTCCGGGCGACATGCCGGCGCAAAACACAAGTAACGCAGCAACTGGACTACCCGTCATTTTATTTACTGAGGATCTCTGATGAAAAACGTGATGCACTCCCTGCGAAGCGGTGATTGGCGCGCACTGGTCGCCTGCTTTCTGTATTTCGACACGGGCTTCACCGTCTGGGTGCTGTATGGGCCGCTCGCGCCGTTCATCAGCAAGAGCATCGCGATGACGCCCGCGCAGCAGGGTCTGCTCGTCGCGGTGCCGGTGTTGTCCGCGGCGATTCTGCGCGTGACGCTCGGCAATCTGTATCAGTCCGCGCACGGCAAACGCATTGCGTTGATGGGCGTGCTGCTGTCGGCGGTGCCGACGATCGTGCTGCCGTTGCTGCAATCGGTGCCGTCGTACGAAATGCTGCTGGTGCTCGGCGTGTTCCTTGGCGTCGGCGGCGCCAGCTTCGCGGTCGCGCTGCCGATGGCCGGCAGTAACTATCCGCCGAAAGTGCAGGGCCTCGTCTTGGGACTGGCCGCGGCCGGCAACATCGGCGCGGTGCTCGACGGCTTTCTGTTCCCGCAACTGGCGACGCGCTACGGTTGGCAACTCGCCGCGGGCGGCGCCTTGCCGCTGCTCGCGATCGCCGCGATCACGCTGTACTTCTGGGCCAACGACGCGGGCGTCAAAACCGGCAGCGTGCTGCGCGCCTTCGGCAGTTTCGCGACGACGCTGGTCGGCCTGATCGCGCTCGTGCTGCTCGTCGAAGCGGGGCTATTCGGCGCGGGCAAGACCGGCGTGCTGCTGCTGCCGGTGATCGGTGCGCTGCTGGCGATCGCGGTGCTGCCGCAACGCTACCGCTCGGTGCTCGCCGAGCGCGATACGTGGGTCATCATGCTCGTCTATAGCATCACGTTCGGCGGTTTCGTCGGTATGTCCTCGTATGTGTCGCTGCTGCTGACCAACCTGTATCAACTGTCGAAAATCGACGCGGGCCTGTTCATGGCGCTGCTCGCCGCGACCGGCGCGATGGTGCGCCCGCTCGGCGGCCTGATTGCCGACCGCGTGTCGGGCGTGCGCGCGCTGACCGTGCTGCTGGCGATCATCGCTGTTTGCGATTTCCTGTTCGCGGCGGCGATGCCGTCGCTCGCGGGCGGCATTGCGTTGCTGCTGTGCCTCTATGTCGCGTTCGGACTCGGCAATGGCGCGACGTTCCAGCTCGTGCCGCATCGCTGGGCCGGCCGCACCGGGCTGATGTCCGGCATCGTCGGCGCGGCGGGCGGCATCGGCGGCTTCTATCTGCCGGTCGTGATGGGCATCGCGAAGGAGAGCACCGGCAGCTATCAAATGGGCTTCGCGACGTTCGGCACGCTGTCGGCTTGCGCGTTCCTTGCGATCGTCGCGCTGCGCCGGCCGTGGATGGCGTGGTCGATGCAAACCGGCGTCATGCACGCGCATGCGACGGAGTAAGGCGCCGCGCTCGCGCGTCTGGCGTGCGCTGTCCAACGCCGAGGAATTCGGCAAATGGTTCGGCGTGAATCTCACCGGCAAGCAGTTCGTCGCGGGGCAATCCACGCAGGGGCACATCACCTATCCAGGCTATGAGCATCTGCTGATGAACGTGCTGGTCGAGCGTGTCGAGCCCGAGCATCATCTGTCGTGGCGCTGGCATCCGGCCGCGATCGACATCACGATCGACTACACGCCTGAGCCGACCACGCTCGTGGAATTCGATCTGAGCGACGTCGAGTCGGGCACGCTGCTGCGCGTCGTCGAATCGGGCTTCGACCAGTTGCCGGTCGGGCGGCGCGCGCAAGCGTTCCGGCTGAACGACGGCGGCTGGGAGCAGCAGATGGTCAACGTCGAGCGATATGTCGGCGCGAGCTAGGGCGGCCCCCGCGAGGGCGGGCCTCAAGGCGGCGACACTGCGCAGTTCGGCGGCGGTGTTCGCGGCGCTCGGTGACGAGACGCGTCTGCGGCTTGTCGCGGCGTTGTGCGCGGGCAGTGCGATGTCGATCGCGCAGCTGACGGCCGGCACCGACATCACGCGGCAGTCGGTCACGCAGCATCTGCAGGTGCTGGCCGACGCGGGCCTCGTGCACGACGTGAAGGTCGGACGCGAGCGCCTGTGGGCGTTCGAGCCCACGCATCTCGACGCGGCACGCCGCGCGCTCGACGCGATTTCGCGGCAGTGGGATCAGGCGCTGCTGAAGCTGAAGACGATGGTCGAAGAATGAAGGGCGGGCGTCCGTGGTGATTGCCCGAACCGAGCCGGCATGCGGATTGGCCGCCTGCCGGTAGGCTGTACGCGACGGCGGGTGCCGCATTTTTTACCGACTGCGAGCGGCACATCGTGCGCGGAAGCGCGGAACAACACAAAAAGGGGCCAAAAAATTGGCCCCCAATCCGCTGTAAAAAAGGAAGAAAAACGAGCCCGCGACTAATCGGCGATCCGCTTGTCGGCCAGCGCGTTCTGGCAGTCGGCCAGAACCTGCCGGACGAGCCGGGCTTGCGGGTCGAGTTCGTCGGTATCGAGAATTTCTTCAACGGCGTCGCGCGCCCAGTCGGCATCGACGAAGCGCGCGTGGCGCCGCGCGATTTCGACCGCGGTGGCCGACAGCTTCGCGACGCACAGCCAGTCGGCTTCGCGCGCGCGGCGGTCGAGCCACTTGTGTGCGGACTGCACGTGAAACGCCGCGTCGGGCCAGTCTTCGTTCAGATAATAAGCGCCGAGGCTTCCGCATGTGAGCCAGCACAACAGCTCCAGGCGGTCACGGGGACTCAGATGTTGGCGTACATCACTCATGGCGACGCTCGCTGCAGTAAATGGCTTCCCGGTGAGGCCGGCGGGCGCCGTCCTCCGCTTTTTACACACGCTTTTTACAAACATTAGCATGCGGAATTCCCGGGCGGCAATTCCTGACCACCCTTAGCGTGCGGCGCCGCCACAGGTGGCGTTTTCGGGCGGTGCGTCAGCGTGGTGCGGCGGCGATCTGATCGCCCCGGGACGATCCACCGCAGCCGAAGCGCCGGCATTTACCGGCTCGCAGCGGTTCCCGGCGCGGCTTCAACGTTCGCCGCGCGTCGCGACGATGAAAAACCGCGGAAACGGCAGCAGCACCGTGCCATCGGCGAGCGCCGGGTAGGCTCTGACGATTTCGTCGCGATAGCGTTGCACAAACGCCCCGCGTTCGGCGTCGTCGAGCGCGGCGAGAAACGGCCGCAGCGCGCTGCCCTTGAACCATTCGACCACCGCGTCGGCGCCCGCGAGCGGGTGGTGATAGACCGTGCGCCACACGTCGACGCGCGCGCACAGCGGCTTGAGCAGCGCGTAGTACCAGTTTGCGTCGTAGCGCATGGTGCGCTCGATACCGTTCAGCTTCGTCGCCCAAGGCCCGTCGATGGCGATTTCGCGCAGCAGCCGGTGCGCCGGTTCGTCGAGATTGTCGGGCATCTGCACGGCGAGGCTGCCGCCCGTGGCAAGTTTTGCCACCAGCGCGGGGAACAGCCGCTCGTGGTCCGGCACCCATTGCAGCACCGCGTTCGCGAGGATCACATCGAAGGGGCCGTGCGCGTCCCACGTCGAAACGTCGCTGATGTCGAAGCAAAATTGCGGCAGCCGCCGACGGGCCGCCGCGATCATGTCGGCGGAGCGGTCGATGCCACTGACCGACGCGCCCGGCACCCGCTCGGCCAGCACCTCGGTCGAGTTGCCCGGGCCGCAGCCGATGTCGACCGCGAGCCGCGCGCCGTTCAAGGGCACCGCCGCGAGCAGATCGCGGACCGGCCGCGTGCGCTCGTTCTCGAACAACATGTACTGCTTCGCGTGCCAATCGCTATGCTCGTTCGTGGTTTTGTCGGTCATCTTTTGCTCCTTCGCGGGTTCGTTGCGGCCATTCTCGGCCGCTGACAGCCCGGAGTAAAATGAATTTATGATCCCGATTACTTCATTTTTCTAATGAAAATCGACACGCTCGGCGTGCAGGCTTTCGTCGCGATTGCCGATCGCGGCAGCTTCCAGAGCGCGGCGGATTCGCTGCGCGTCACGCAAACCGCGATCACGCAGCGGCTGCGCAAGCTCGAAAGCTATCTCGGCGTCACGCTGATCGAGCGCACCACGCGTTCGATGGCGCTCACCGAAATCGGTCGCAATTTTTCTGCCGCAGGCGCGTCGGCTGCTCGGCGAGCTGGCGGACGCGCTCGTCGAGATCCGCGAAACGGGCATCGCGCGACGCGGCGACGTGTCGATCGCGTGCGTGCCGACCGTCGGCGTGCAGTATCTGCCGCGCATCCTGCAGGCGTATTCGGCGCGCTATCCGCACAATCGCATCAAGATTCTCGATCACGCGTCGGCGGCGGTGGAGGAGGCCGTGTTGCGCAGAGAGGTCGAGTTCGGCATCAACATCGCGCGCGAGCATCATCCCGATCTCGCCACCGTGCCGCTCACCGAAGACCGCTACGTGCTGATCTGCCACGAGGACCATCCACTCGCGAAGCGGCGGCGCATCGCATGGCGGCAGTTGCAGCCGTTCCCGCTGATTTTCGCCGGCGAGGTCAGTGGCAATCGCGCGCTGCTCGACGTCGCGCTGGAATCGAGCGAGCTCGCGCTGCGTTCGTTCTACGAGGTGCAGCGCAGTTCGACCGCCGTCGGACTCGTCGCGCAACGCGTCGGCGCGGCCGTGGTGCCCGCGCTCGCGCTGCAGAACGGCGCGTATCCGAGCGTGCGCACCGTCGAGCTCACGCAGCCCACCGTGTCGCGCACGCTGGTGCTCGTCGCGCGGAAGACCGCGCAGTTGTCACCGGCCGCGCAGGCGCTGTACGACATGATCCGCGAACAGGCGACGCTGAAAAGCGGATGACGGCGCGCCGCGCGCAAGGCAAACTGGCTGGCTTGCGAGTTTCATTCCTTCAACCCGTTCAATCCACGCGACACCCAACGACTCATGCTGCAGATACTCGGCAAGACCACCTCGATCAACGTGCGCAAGGTGTTGTGGACCTGCGCGGAACTTGGGCTTGCGTTCGAACAGGAAGACTGGGGCTCGGGCTTTCGCTCGACCGAGGTCGCCGAATTCCGCGCGCTGAACCCGAACGCGATGGTCCCCGTGATCCGCGACGGCGACTTCGTGTTGTGGGAATCGAACTCGATCATCCGTTACCTCGCGAACCGTTATCGCGGTGACGGGCTGTATCCGGCCGATCCGGTCGAGCGCGCGCGCTGTGATCAATGGATCGACTGGCAGGCGAGCGAATTGAACCGCTCGTGGAGCTACGCGTTTCTCGCGCTCGTGCGGCACTCGCCCGAACATCAGGACCCGCGCCAGATCGCCGCGTCGTGCGCGAACTGGTCGAAGCATATGGCGATCGTCGAGCAGCAACTCGCGCGCACCGGTGCGTATATCGCGGGCGACGCGTTTTCGCTCGCCGATATTCCGATCGCGCTGTCCGCGAACCGCTGGCTCGAAACGCCGCAGCAGCACGACGATTTGCCGGCGCTGGCCGCTTATATGGCGCGCCTGGCCGAGCGCGACGGGTATCGCAAGCATTGCCGAAACGGCACGCCGTAATCGTTGATTCGCGCGCTTCTGCAATCTGTCGGTGCTTACAGAATCCGCCTTCAATGCTTACGCCCTGCTTGTGAATTCCCGCGCTCGACGGCTTCTGCGCGGTGCACCCCGCGTCGCCTACAATGGCGGCCATCTAGCGACATTGAAGGTTCAACGATGCGGTTAACGAAATTCGCTCTGGCTTTGCTGGCGGCGTGCTTCACTCTGAACGCGAGCGCCGAAATGACGGCCGCGCAATACAAGCGCTGGGCACACGCCGACAACAACTCGATCTATGCGGCGTACATCACCGGCACGATCAACGCGTTCGGCTGGGCGAACGGCGATCTGGTCGCGAGGAAACAGCCGCAGCTGTTCTGTCCGCCACCAACGCTCGCGATCGGCAACCAGACGGTCTATCCGTTGCTCGATGCGTTCTTCGCGAACCATCCGGGCATTTCCGAGGATTTTCCAATCGGGCTCGCGATTCTGCGCGCGTTGCAGGGCGCGTATCCGTGCTGACGTGTTGAAGGAGTGAGGGGAGGGAGGCGAGGAGGGGCAACCTCAGGGGCGAAGTCGCGAAGCGGGCCCGCCCCCGCTGGATCAAACCTGCACGAGATTCGGAATCTGCACGTCCGGATTGACGTCCGCGTCGTAATCGACGCCCTTCATTTCAAAGCCGAACAGGCGCAGGAAATCGGTCTTGTAGCCCGCGAAATCGGTGAGTTCGTAGATGTTGTCGTTGCTCACCTGGTTCCACAGCTCCTGCACGCGGCCTTGCACCTGCGGATCGAGTTCCTTGTAGTCGGCGCGCAGACGGCCTTCGTCGTCCAGATGCGGCTGGCTGCCATAGAGGCTGTCCTTGTACAGGCCGTAGACCTGCTCGATACAGCCTTCGTGCGTGCCTTTTTCCTTCATCACCTTGAAGAGCAGCGACAGATAGAGCGGCATCATCGGAATCGCCGAGCTTGCCTGCGTGACGACTGCCTTCAGCACCGCGACGCGCGCATCGCCGCCCTTGGCCGCGAGCTTTGAGCGGATGCCGAGCACTTTCTGGTCGAGATCTTTCTTGGCCGCGCCGATCGAGCCGTTCCAGTAGATGTCGTGGGTGATCTTCTCGCCGAGGTAGGTGAACGCCGTGGTCCTGGCGCCGTCGGCGAGCACGCCGGCAACGCCCAACGCGTCCATCCACATCTGCCAGTCCTCGCCGCCCATCACCGCGACCGTGTGTGCGATTTCTTCCGGCGTCGCCGGTTCGAGCACGGTTTCCTTGATCACTTCCTTGTCGGTGTCGATGCCGCGCAGATTGACAGCCTTGCCGATCGGCTTGAGCACCGAGCTGAACACTTCACCGGTCTTCGGGTGCTGGCGCTTCGGCGCCGCGAGGCTGTAGACGACCAGATCGACCTGGCCGAGATCGCGCTTGATCACTTCGATCGTGCGCGCCTTCACTTCGTCGGAGAACGCGTCGCCGTTGATGCTGGTCGCGTACAGGCCTTCGGCGGTGGCGAACTTCTCGAACGCCGCAGTGTTGTACCAGCCAGCCGTGCCAGCCTTGGTTTCGCTGCCGGCGCGCTCGAAGAACACGCCGAGGGTCGACGCGCCCGAGCCGAACGCTGCGCTAATGCGGGCGGCGAGGCCATAGCCGGTCGACGCGCCGATCACGAGCACCTTCTTCGGGCCGTTGGCGATGGGGCCGCGTGCCTTCACATACTCGATCTGTTCCTTGACGTTGGCTTCGCAGCCGGTCGGATGGGTCGATACACAGATGAAGCCACGCACACGCGGTTTGATGATCATGAAGCACCTCTTGTCGGAATTGGCGACATTATAGTGGCCCCGCCGGAGCCGCACTCCATGCCGCGAACGAAGCAAAAACCGGCGTACCCCCCACATCTTGCTACGATTGCGCCTTTCCCAGCCGACGACAGCAAGTGAAGCGCCTCTTTTCCTCCTTTCTGGCGGCCCTCGACAAAGGGCTGACGCTCGCGAACCCGCTGTTCGCGAAGGCCGCATGGCATCTGCGCCATCCGACCCGCCGCACGTTCGCGTGGGGGCTCGCCGCGCTGCCGGTGCTATTCGTACTGTACGTGCTGCTGCTGATTCCTTTCACGCCGAGCATCGGCGACATCCGCAAGGCCAAGATCGAGCAGCCCGCGCAGATCCTGTCGGCGGACGGCAAGCTGCTCGCCGAGTTCAAGCCGTCGAACCGCGAGTGGGTCAAGCTGAAGGACATCTCGCCGAACGTCGTGAACGCGCTGATCGCGACCGAGGATCACCGCTTCTATCAGCATTTCGGGATCGACTGGCGGCGCACCGCGTCGGCCGCGCTGCACACGTTCTCCGGCGACCGCCAAGGCGGCTCGACGATCACGCAGCAGCTCGCGCGCAATCTGTATCCCGACGAAATCGGCCGCGCGCCGACGTTGACGCGCAAGCTGAAGGAAGCGATCACCGCACTGAAGATCGAGGCGTTCTACACGAAGGACGAGATCCTCGAAACCTACCTGAATACGGTCCCGTTCCTGTACAACGCGTACGGCATCGAGATGGCTGCGCGCACCTATTTCGACAAGTCCGCATCCGAGCTGAACGTGCTCGAAGCGGCGACGCTGACCGGCATGCTGAAGGGCAACGCGTACTACAACCCGGTGCTGAACCCCGAGCGCGCCTTGCAGCGGCGCAATACGGTGCTCGCGCAGCTGGTCAAGTACGGCAAGCTGACGCCCGCCCAGTACGACACGCTCGCCCGCAAGCCGCTGCGTCTCGACTTCGAGCGCCAGATCGAGCCGCCCGGGCCCGCGCCGCACTTCACGCAGCAACTGCGCAAATGGCTCGTCGCGTGGGCCGATCGCAACGACTACAACATCTATTCCGATGGACTCGTCGTGCGCACGACGATCGACTCGCGTCTGCAGACGATGGCGACCCAGGCGGTCACGCTGCAGGGCAACCAGTTGCAGAACATTGCGAACTCCGCGTGGGGCACGCGCGCGGGCTGCTCGGCGGACAAGGACCTGCTGCGCACGTTCCTGCGCGAAACGCCTGACTTCCGCGCGGCCAAAGACACGGGCCTCGCCGACGACGAGGCGCTGAAACGCCTGCTCGCCGATCGCAAGCTCGTGCAGAGCGTGTGCGACACGAAGACGCGCGTGCAGGCCGACTTCCTCGCAATGGACCCACGTACCGGCGAGATCAAGGCGTGGGTCGGCAGCCGCGACTTTGGCGTTGATCCGTTCGATCACGTGCAGCAGGCGCGCCGTCAGCCGGGCTCGACCTTCAAGCCGTTCGTCTACGCGGCGGCCTTCGAGGCCGGCGCGAAGCCGGACGACAAACTGCCGGACAATCCGGTTCAGATCGAACTCGCCGGCGGCGAAATCTGGAAGCCGAACGACGAGGACGAGCCGAGCGGCCGCATGATCAGCCTGCGCGACGCGCTCGCCTATTCGCGCAACCGCATCACCGCGCAGGTGATGGAGTCGGTGGGTCCGAACAGGGTCGCCAAGCTCGCGCGCGCGATGGGTGTGCGCGACAGCCAGCTCGACCCGGTGCCGTCGCTCGCGCTCGGCACGAGCCCGGTCACGCTTAAGGAAATGGTGTCGGCGTACGGCACGATCGCGAACCTCGGCGGCTACGTCGAGCCGCTGATGGTCACGCGCATCGAGGACCGCAACGGCAACCTGCTCGCCGAATTCAAGCCGGCCACGCCGAGTCGCGAGCTGCCCGCCGACACGGCGCGCACGCTGGTCGACGTGATGCGCGACGTGGTCAGCCGCGGCACCGGCGCGAGCATCCGCACGCGCTTCGGCGTGCGCGGCGATGTCGCGGGCAAGACCGGCACGACCCAGGGCAACGCGGATGGCTGGTTCATCCTGATGCAGCCGCAACTGGTGGCGGGGGCATGGGTCGGCTTCAACGACAGCCGCGTGACGCTGCGCAGCGATTACTGGGGGCAGGGTGCGCATAGCGCGCTGCCGATCGTCGGCGATTTCTTCCAGCGCGCGCAGCGCTCGCGGCTCGTCGACAGCCACATGAAGTTCGATACCGCGCAGCAGCCGGGCTGGTTCGCCGAGCGCGCCGAACGCTTGCGCGACTGGATCGGGCACCTGTTCACGCGCACGCCGGCGCAGCCGGACAAGCAGGTCGTGGCGCGTGCTCCGGCGCGGCGCGCGCCGGTGGTGTCGGTGCAGCCACCGACGTCTGCCGTGGCGGCACCGGCGGCGGTGTCAGAGGCAGCGGGCGCGTCCGCGGTGCAGGGCGAAGCGCGCGCGTTGCCGCCGTTGCTGCCGGGGTCGGGGTCGGGGTCGGGGTCGGGGTCGGGGTCGGGGTCGGCTCCCGCGCCGGCGCCGGGTAATACCGTCGACGGTGAAGCGCACGGCGGCGGTGCGGCAGCGCTCGCGCCAACCCCGACGCCGGACGACCTCGTGCCGCCCGATGCGGGCGGTCAGGGCACAGAAGGGTCGAGTAACGGCAGCGGGGCGAATTGAAGGCGACCCGGGCAGGCTGCCCGGGTGCGTATTGAACGGCGCGTGGGACTAGCGCTAAGACCTCGCGACCCCCGCTTCACCCGGCGGTCGCGCATGCGGATTGCCTTGCGTCGTCTCGAGCGACGTGTCGTGATGCAGCAGCAACACCGCCGCCATGCCGATGAGTCCCGCGCCCGACAGGCATAGCAGCCCGGCGCCGAAGCCGCCGGTGCTGTCCTTGATCCAGCCCATCGCGAACGGCCCGAAGAAACCCGCCAGGTTGCCCAGTGAGTTGATCGCGGCGATGCCGCCCGCGGCCGCCGCGCCCGACAGGAACGCGGCCGGCAAGGTCCAGATTACCGGCAGGCAACCGAAGATGCCGAAGCCGGCAATTGATAGCGCGATCATCTTCTGCACCGGATTGTCGAGGCCGGCCGCGGCTGCGATGCCGGCCGCCGCGACGAACAGCGCAATCGCGACGTGCCAGCGGCGTTCGAGGTGGCGATCCGAATGCCGTCCCCACAAAATCATGCTGACGAGGCCGACCACGTACGGCAGCGACGTCACGAAACCCGTCTGCAGATTAGTGAGGCCGAACGACTTCACGATCTGCGGCAGGAAGAAGCTCAGGCCGTAGTTGGTCGCGTTCGCCCCGAAATAGATCAGCGCGATGGCGAGCACGCGCGGATTGATCAGCGCCTCCTTCACGCTGAAGTGGCGCACCGCCTCGCGATGCTCGCGCTCCTGCTTCTGCCGCGCGATCAGCCAGTCGCGCTCCTCGGTGCTGAGCCAGGTGGCGTCGGCGGGCTTGTCGGTCAGATACAACAGCACCGCGACCGACAGCAATACCGCCGGCACCGCCTCGATCAGATACAGCCACTGCCAGCCGCCGAGTCCGCCGCGGCCGTCGAGCGACAGCAGCGCGCCGGAGATCGGGCCGCCGATCACCGTCGACAGCGGAATCGCCGCCATGAAGTAGCCGACCACGCGCCCGCGATACGCGGCCGGAAACCACAAGGTCAGCAGAAAGATGATGCCCGGGAAAAAGCCGGCCTCGGCGACGCCAAGCAGAATGCGCAGGCCGTAAAACACGTGCGCGGGCGAGAGCCCGGTGAAGCGCGCGATGTCCGGGATGAACGCCATCGCGCCCGCGAGAATACCCCACGTAAACATGATCCGCGCGATCCAGCGGCGCGCGCCGAATCGTTCGAGCAGCAGGTTCGACGGCACTTCGAAAAAGAAGTACGCGATAAAGAACACGCCCGCGCCGAAGCCGAACGCGCTCGCGGACAGATCGAGCGCCTTGTTCATCTGCAAGGCCGCGAAGCCGACGTTGACGCGATCGAGATAGGCGATGAAATAGCACAGGATCAGGAACGGCACGAGCCGAACCGTGACGCGCTGAAGGGTACGTGCCTCGAGATCCATATATGTCTCCTCCGGTTCGGCGACCGGTGTATGCCGCTATGTGGTGGGGTCCGTCTGCGGTTCGAAATGCCGGTCCGTCGAACAGGCATCGTTACAGACTAGACGCTCAAAAGGGATTCCGGAAGGTCTTTTGTGAACCATGTGGTCCGCTCATTGCCGACGCCGTCGCGGCGTGGCGCTCGTGTCCATTGTTGGGACTCGCGCAACAGTGTTTTCGGTTGTATCGGCTGATCTTGGGCGAACGATTCCGGATAATTGCTGCCTGACTAATCAGTTAAAAATGCAGGTGATCCACGATGTCGAATCAGGGTTCGGACATGCTTGCTGAGGCGCGCAAAACGGTGCGGGTACGCGAAGTCGCGTCCGTCGCGCGAGCGGAAAGCACGGAAAAGAAGAGGGCGCCGCTGCCCACGCGCATGCGCGGGGTGGCGGCGGTGGCGCTCGCGTGCGCGAGTCTCGTCGGGTGCGCGTCGAGCACGGATGTGGTCGCGAGCGGCAAGCCCGGCAGCTACACGGTCGCCGCCAGCGCGACCGGAGGACGCATGGCCTGGGCGCGCGCGCACGAACTCGCGATGAACGAGGCGCGCGACTACTGCGATCGTCTCGGTATGCAAAGCAGCGTGAAGACGGAGACGGTCAGCGGCGTCAGCGCGATGACCGAGCACGGGTCGTCGGTCAGTTTCGAGTGTCATCCGCGGTTCTGACGCAGCGTTGCGCGCGGGCGGCGGGTGCCGCCGCCCCATGACGATCACTTTCGGCGCCGTTATCGATACGGCTGCGGATCGCGCCCGCCAGCACATAGCCCACCACGAACGCCTGACCATGCCGATGCGGCGCCGATTTGCCGCCCGGCGCGTAGTCGACGACGAGCGCGGTCATCGTCTTGCCCGGCACGTTCGCGATCGGTACGGCGAAGGCGGGGGTGATGGTTTCGTGAGGGGCTGCGCTCGCCTCGCCGGTGTCGGCGGCATAGGTGTAGCGGCCCGATAACATAAATCGCCGGGACCGATTACATCGGTGTTTTGGGGCCACATTAGCTGAGAATATCGGCGCACCGGGGACCACATTACGTGAGAACGGGCCCACATTAGTTGGAACAGCCCGATTACATCGGGCAGGAACCACATTAAGCGAGAACGTCACAGCGGCACGCCCGCGGCCAGTAGGCGGTCATGGAACTCCTGGGTCCTCTCGGGCGGCAGATGCCCGCCGAGAAAGGCACGCACCTCTTTGGGCTTGGCCCCCAACACCTCGATCAGCACCTTCGCGTTGTAACCGTTGCGCGTCAGACGAGCTTCGAGTCCGTCCAGATCCGGTGCCAGAATGTCGCGAACCGTATCTGCATCGACCGCTTTCTGCCCGACTCGAAACGCCTCCTCGAACGCCCTTGTCAAATACAACTCGAATTGCAGCGGTGTGGTCAGGCGTTCGCACTCTGGTTGATGAACTGCCATCCGGGAATTCACCCGAGTCCGGATTCCGTCCGCATCACTAGCCGGAGAATTCGATCCCGTGAGCATCAGCGTGTTATCGCGGAGTTCGCCGAGAACGCAATTCCCGCCGGGGATGTCGCATCGCGGGCGGCGTTCGTGCAGATGGCGCACGACGCTGGGGCCGACCTGTTTGCACGTCAGTCTGACGCGTCGTTGACGCGTTCGGATCGCTGGTCCGTGCTTGCATCGAGCAACATTCCAACGTTGCTCCTGTGGGGAGATGCTGACCGTTTCGTCCCGGTCGATGTTGGCCGTCGCATCGCTGCGCTGATGCCGCATGCATGCTTCGCCCCGCTCGAAGGATGCGGCCATTTCCCAACATTGGAGCGGCCGTCTCTATGCACAGAGCTTGCGCGGCAGTGGCTGATCGGATCTGCCCTTGGCTGAAGTTGTTGTCAGCGGTACCGCCGCTATATGGGAAAACTGGTAACGGCATCAGGCAAGTTTCGGCCAAGAAGCGACATTCGCTCGACCGCGACATATGGCTGAAACTCGTCGCATTTCCGTCATTCGCTGCCGCTTTTGATGTCGGCTGGCCGAACGACCTTTCATGCGGATTCGTCATCTCGTGCGGCCCGCCCGTTCTCCCGCCGTTGGCTATCGGCACGTTGAGTGGCGACATCGCGGAACGCAAAGTCACGACGGTGTGCTTGGGTGAGGTGGATCTACTCAACCTCACGAGGTGCCTTCCGGCGTGCCCGCCGTTGGTCCCAGCGCCTCTGCCATTCCTGATGCAGCGGCGGCAAGTTCAGGTACAACTGCTGAGTCGCGTCACAGAGGGCGAGTAATCCGTGAACGTTTGGGAATCTTGCACGCTGCGCTTCCGACCAACAGTGTGGGGGCCGATTCCAACCCAACAGCTCAGTACCGGTGAGGATCAGAACGGGGTTGATAGAGCGCTCGGCTTTCCAGTGCCTTCGTCCAAGCTTCGCAAGCTTGCCAATTGAGGCGATCTCTTTCGCGGTCAATGCTTCTCTCAACGTACTGAAAACGAGGACAGCCCCCGGGAAAGTGTCGGCGAGCTCACGCATTCTGTCGATGTCCTTTGCCTCGAATTGCCCGTATGTCTTGCACTCGCCAAACAGCAGGCCTTCGCTCTGCTCGCCGTAGAGCGAGTCTCTCCAGAACATGGCAAAGTCTGCTTCCATATCACGCTTGCCGGGTGACGTTGCCGTGAAGCTAGGAACGGATGTCGTCCGTAATGTTGTATGCATACGGTCACTGAGGGCGTCAATGGTCAGCAATACGGCGTGCGCACCGTCTGCGTAATTTGGGACGCTAAATGGTCCGGCGGTCCGGTAGTACCATCCGCCTGATGACTGGTCGACATTTCCGGCAGCTGGGAAGGAGCTCAGGCACTTCGGGCACTCTAGCGACTCGCTTAGTGCTGACATAGCAAACCAGGTATTGCGTTGGCAGGTAGGACACTGCGTTCGCAGCCCAAGCTTGAAGACGCCTCTGCTGAGAAACGTGTCGTACAACAAGGGACTCTTAAGTCGGCTCTTGACTTCGCCGACAGACACCTCACGCGCCGCTGTTATCCGGCTCGCGTCAATCGGTGTTCCGTTCCTGCTCACAGAACCGCCATTCATGTGTTCGAGCAGTCCTAGGACGAATGGCACTTACTTAAGCCCGTGGAGCGTGCCCATATTTTTGGACGCGCTCACGTGCGATGTGACGAGGCTCTTTCAGCCATGGGTAGGACTTCGGTCTTCGTTTGCGCATTCGTGGTTCGATGCGACCGGGGCGACTCCCAACGCAAGAGTGCGTGATCAGGTTGAACAGGAGACTCTGGTTGTGAGTTGCCGTCAGACCTCTGGCCAGCCATTCAGTCCATAACTGCACCGTGTGTTTGAAACTCAGTGTTCTCGGGTCAGTGGCATGGTGACTGGCGGCCTGAGCCATCAGCAGCCGAATCACGTTGTAGGCCAGCAGATGGACCCAGATCTCCTTTTCGTTCATGTGGGCAGTCTGGCAATGCAGCACATCCATGCCCATCGTCGTCTTGATGTTACGTAGATCCAGTTCCACGTTCCAGCGCCTGGCGTACAACTGCGAGAGGTCCTGTTTGCTGGTCTTGCGTGCATCAAGCATCGTGGTGAC
The DNA here is from genome assembly GCF_050436525.1 of Paraburkholderia sp. 35.1. Classification (NCBI taxonomy): domain Bacteria; kingdom Pseudomonadati; phylum Pseudomonadota; class Betaproteobacteria; order Burkholderiales; family Burkholderiaceae; genus Paraburkholderia; species Paraburkholderia sp. 35.1. The sequence continues at coordinate 3,856,604 of NZ_JBNDMJ010000003.1, forward strand.
CAGCACCCGGTGATGCAGCCTGGACTCGCGCACCATCAGCTCATCGGGGAAGGCCTGGTACTGCTCATGCGTCATCCAGTCAGGACGCTGCCGGGGTTTGGGCCACGTCACAATGTGATCGCGCGTGCCCAGGGACCGGCCTCGCCGAAAGTCGGTGCGGCGTGCCCCATGCTGTTCCATCACGACGTCCACCCCGGCGGCGATCATTGAGGCCATCAGAAAGTAGTGGCAGTACAAGGCATCGGCGACGATCACGTCACCTTTGCGAAACGTGCCTTGCAGCATGCGAAACGCCGTCAGCTCCCCGCTGCCTTTGCCCGCGTAAGTTCCGACCGCCGACTCCAGTACTGCGCCGCTTGCCAGACAGATCACCGCAACCAGATAGGCCAATGGAAAGCCCACTCCTTCGGCCTGAGCACTGGACTGCGGGAAACGGGCCTGGTTCGACGGCGTATCGGGCATCGAGATCCCGGTGCCGTCAACCAGCTTGACCGGGCGCCCGCGCCACTTCCAGGCAGCCTCGGCCTGCTCATGCAGTTGGCGCCCCGTCTCGCGCGCCAACTCCCGCACCATCGTCAGCGGCAGTCTCTGGCGAGCGCGGCAGTAGCCTCCCGTACGCACACTCATGGGCCGCAGCCCGTCGGCAGCTCGCTGCGCCGCCCACCCGTTGACTGCCTTCTGACAGGAGGCGTCCTCTTCCAGCGCCTGGCGCATGAACATCGACAGTGTCACCGTCGGCGGATACAGCCGTTCCCGATGTTCTGGCAAATACGCTTCCGTTATGCCCAACAGCCCCGGGCTCGTCAGTATGTTGAAGTAGTCTACCGCCTGGGCCCTGCACGCCCGGCTTTGAACCCTGCTTCGTGTTTGCCTGTGATGACTTCGTGCATTACGATCCATGGGGGCTGATCTTTGGAATGAGACGGTGTTTGCCTGGTAACAACCATCGTATCAATCCCTGGATCAGCCCCCTCCCTTTCTCTTCAAGCACTTACCCGCGTCTTCTCCTCCATGTAGGCTTAAGTAAGTGCCATTCGTCCTAGGACTGCTCTGTTCGCAAGCAGTCTGGGATTGCCACCCAATCGTTTGAAAATCTGCTTGGCCAGAATGCCGGGCGGTGACAGCTCGGCCTTCCACCCTCGGTCTTCTAACCAAGCAAAGAAGATCGTTTCCGAGGAGGGCACAGTGCGCGACTCGATGAACGAATGTTGCACGAGTTTCACCAATCCGTGTCGCCCAATGCGCCATTCACCTCTAAGACCACCAATACCGGAAATCGCGCTAGCCAGATGGTCCCCCTTAATTTTTGGATAGACCTCTGCGAGATGCTCTTCTGCGCCAAACAGTCGCAAGTCGAATTCGTTGGCACAAAGCCCTTGGCTATGGAACCATTCCCGCGGTGCAAATTCTGGCACCAATGGCTTGATTCGCATTTGTAGGTCGGAGGGGCTTGCAATGTCGATTGAGTACTCGCCCTCTGCATAGATGTCGACCACGCCGCCGTCTTTGCTACGGGCCCATTCGTCCCATATCCGTGGATACCAGTGCTGCAACGAACAGTACGATTCGTTCGCGGTGGTTGAGTCTGCCCTAGGAAATTCAAGCGCTTTCGCATACGCCGCCATTTCATCCATGGTGGATTGGCGACTGCGAATGAATGACGCGACATCGAAGTGTTTAGGATCGTGTGGCCATTGCCGTCGCTCCTGGACGAGGAATTCGACCACCACCCTCCTGAATGATTCGTCCTGCATAAACTGCTTCGGCAGTGGAAGTACGTTCCTACCAGTGGCGCGAAGATTCCAGTAGTCGACGACGTCTTCGATACTGCTCGCATCCATGAAAAAGATACATGCGTGTCGTCCATAGTTCAAACGGCCTTGATTGAGAAGGCCCCATGCCGTAATTCTTCTTGGGAAAAGAACGTCTGGTTCCGTGAGTGCCGGAAAGGACTCTGCCGTAACAGGTGGTCTCTCGATCTCCAGTGGTTCTGCGTATTGGCTCGTTATCGCCGAAAGAAAGTCGTCGTCGTACTCTCCATATACGGCTGCCCAAAACAGTCCCAGCTTATTCGGAATAACTGGCACAACGACTTTTGTGGGGTATTTTGACTTGTACTTGAAGCATTCTGCGTAAATGGCATCGAGCAGTGTGAATGCGCCAATTCCGTAGGTGGGTTCGCCTAGGGCCTGCGCTCTCTCCCACATTTCTTGAGGCTTTACAATCGCCAGGCGTGTATCGGTGATATAAGACGGAAGGCTTTCAGAAAACTGCACTAGGATGTCGGGATCGAAGGCATCGATATAGCCGCGCACCACGTCGCTTGAGGCAGGAGGCGAAAAGGGCCGTTCACGCCAGCTCGCGGGCATCCGCTTAAAGAGCGGGATGATTGGAAAGTAGACCCCTCCCCACAGGCTACTGGCAAGACGGATAGCTTCACGAACCTGCGAAGCTCTATTGGGATCAACTAGGAAGGCCAGCTTGGTCGGTCGAATCTTGATGTCAGAGGTGGCCTCGTTCGTTCAGACAGGATCTGCGAGTTTTTAAGTGGAATCGCTGAGGCAGTCAAGCTGCCGATTTTATCGCTGGCAGCGTCGCGAAGTATGCTTCATCCGGTGTCTGGTCGGCGAGCTTCGAATGAGGCCGGTTCTGGTTATACCAGTTCAGGTAATTGCCGATTGAGCGGCGGGCGTGGCTGACCGAGTCATATGCTTTCAGATAAACCTCTTCATATTTGACGCTGCGCCACACCCGTTCGACGAACACATTGTCACGCCAGGCACCCTTTCCATCCATGGACAGAAGAACGTTCCGGCTGAGTACCGCGTCGGTGAATTCGGTTGCGGTGAACTGGCTGCCTTGATCCGTGTTGACGATCTCAGGCAGCCCGTATTTCGCAAACGCTTCCTCCAGCGCCTCGACAGCATGGCAACTCTCCAGTGTGATCGCCACCCGGTGTGCCAGCACCCGACGGCTCGCCCAGTCCACTACGGCTGTCAGATAAACGAAGCCGCGCGCCATCGGGATGTAGCTCGTATCGAGTGCCCAGACCTGATTGGCCCGATCGATCTTCCTGTTGCGCAGCAGGTACGGCCAGATCCTGTGGGCCGCATGCTTGCGGCTCGTGTTGGGCTTGCGATACAACGCCTCGATGCCCATGCGCTTCATCAGGGTGCCGACGTGCCTGCGTCCGACCTTGATGCCTTCGCGACGCAGCAGCCGTGCCAGCATTCGCGCCCCTGCAAATGGATGCTCAAGGTGAAGCTCGTCAATCCGGCGCATCAATTTCAGATCCGCTTCGCTGACGCCACGCGATCGGTAATAGACGCTCGACCGGCTGATGCCTACCAGCCGGGCCTGCTGTGTCATCGGCAGGGCGTGATCACGATCGATCATCGCCTTACGCCCAGCAGTCCCGCCTTGCTGAGCGCGCTTTCTAAAAAATCGTTCTCCAGCGTCAACTGCCCAATCTTCGCGTGCAGCACCTTCACGTCAACGGGCGGTGCCGCCGACGCCGCGTTGCCCGCTTCGAACACATCGGCAACCCGCTCCTGCAGTTGCTTCTTCCAGTCCGTGATCTGGTTTGGATGGACATCAAACTGCTGGGCCAGTTCTGCCAGCGTCTTGTCGCCCTTAAGCGCCGCGAGTGCCACCTTTGCCTTGAACGCCGGTGAGTGTGTCCGTCGGTTTCGTTTCGTCATCTTCTGGTTCCTTGTCGCCGGCCATTATGACCGACTCACGCCCCAGCTTTTCCACTCAACGAACTGTCCGAATTCTCGGCGCCACCTCTGTCAACAGTGCCGCGCATATGATCCAGATATAATTTTTTGCGATGACGCAGTTTATCAAGCGTTGGGGAAGCACGTAGGTGCGTCGTCCGCCCAACGCCCGCGCGGGGCTGGCCGACAGCGTCGGCATCTGGAATACAGCACTCAAAAACCCAGGTGAACGTGGATGTGCGATAGACGGACAGTCCGGGACCACCGTGGTGGCTTGGGATCACTCGATCAGTTTCGCGATACGCAGGAAATAAAGGCATCCGCAGCAGCGGATCCTCACAGGCCGGAATCGTTTCAAGATCAGACACTCGAAGACGGTACGCCGAAGGTCCGCTGCGGGTCGCGTGCTGCCGATCGCAGCCCTGCGGGGGGCAAGCTGCGTATGCCCCGCCCATTGAGGGTGCGGCCGGTCGCGTCACGTCCTTGCGTTCTTATGGCTTGACGTCCTCGCGGCCATGCGGCGTTGCCAGCGCATGGGTTGCATCAGGCAGGAAAACCGCCGGCTGCGTTCGGCGACTTCTCGTGCTCATCAAGCACGAAGGCTATGCCGTCCTTCCGGCACATGCGGCGCACTGCGCGCCGCGCGGTAATCAGGCCAGACGGCAGGCCGCCGCCGGGCATGACCCACTGGCCGATCATGAGGAACCGCCGCAGGCCGGGCAGCGTTGGCGGCAAGGGTCTTACGCCCGTCTGCGGCGTGAGCAGCCAACCTTCCATGCTGCCTTGCCAATTGCGCGTGCAGCGGACCACGGTGGCGGGCGTCGACACGTCGACCACTTCTATCGCTTCGCGCACACCGGGCGTGGACTTGTCGAATATCGCGATCACGGTGTTCGCCACGCGCTGCTTTTCCGCTTCATATCCTTGCGGGTCGTGCTCGCTCAACCGCGACCAGTACCCCACGTTGCGCGTGGGCAGTGTGCACGTCACGGCGGTCTTGCCTGCAGGCGCGAACGTTGGATCGTAGTGGAACAGCCGGAAGGCGATCTGATGTAGCACTGTTTGCGGGTCTAATGTGAACGGCTTGTCGAGCAGTCGCATCACATATCCGCATTGCTGCGAAAGATCGCGCGCCACGCCGAGGCTCACCTGCAGGAACGAAGGGAAGGGCTTGTACGTGCGATAGACGTGCGCCATGCGCTGGCCGACATACCGCCCGTCGAGCATGTTGTACACGGTCGTGTGCCCGTCGGCGGCGGAGACGACCCAGTCGGCGTCGATGCGCTCGCCGTCGTCCAGTTGCACACCCACTGCAGTGTCGTCTTCCACGAGAATCTGCTCGACGCTCGAGCCCGTGCGCAACACACCACCGAGCTGCTGCAGGTTCTGCGCGATCGGACCGATCACCGCGTGCGAGCCGCCTATTGGATAGCCGGCGTTGCGGTTGCTGACCCATGCGAGCGCGAAAACTAGCGCAACGACCGCGAGCTGCGCGTTTTCTCCTTCGCCGAAGAAGCCTCGCAGCAACGAGTCGTTGAACCGCTTGCCATAGTCTTCGGAAGTAATGTGCGAGAGGTTTTGAAGAAGAGGCATGTGGCGAAGCAATTGCAGCCCCGTCGTGAGGCGGTCCTGCCAGGCGCTGCTCAACGACGGAAGCGGGCAGTGGCTCAGGCTGCGGACGGCATGCATGAACTGGCGGATCTGTGCTTCGTCCTGCGGTGCGTGCTGCAGCAGCTCCGCTTCGAGGCGCTCGAGATTCGAGTAGATGGACAGACTATTTCCGTCTTCGCTTTCTACACGCATCCATTCTTCCGGGTAGACGAAATGCAGGCGGTCGATATCGAACACTTCGCGCCATAACGCGTGCGTGGGGTCGTGCAAATTCGACCCGAGCAGCCAGTGCAGACAAGCTTCGAACGTATAGGTGCCACGCTGCCAGCTGGTGGCGAGTCCGCCGGGACGTTCGTGCTGCTCGAGCACGGTGACGGCGTATCCGCACTTGCGCGCATGAACCGCGGCGCACAGGCCAGCAATGCCGGCGCCGATGATGACGACCTTTCGGGGAATGGGGTTCATGGCTGCGACTCCAGCGGGATGAGGGGATCGTATGGCGCGTATTACGACGCGTACGGCCGTATGGGAGCGTGTGGGACGTTGGATGGACGCGCGCCACACACATCAACTAATGTGTTGCGCGGTGCGGTACTACTGTTGATCTGTATCAAGCGCGGAGCGAACTACACCACGATCTGGCCGGCCGATGCAGTGCTTGTGTTGCGCACGCTGATTGCGCTCTTCATCGTCGGTGGGCTCGTCGCGATCTGGGTGCGCGTGGCGCTGGGCTGGCAGTGGGTGCATGAGCCGCTCCTCCGGCTCATGCATCTGGTCGCCATCGGCATGGTGGCGGCGGCTCATCACCTGCTGTCCTGATGGTGGCGCTCATCGGCGCGACCCCGGTTGAATCCGCCCCCGCAAGCGGCCGTTGATGGCGCGCCGACCCGACCGTCAGCTGCGGGTCGCGTGGCTGCGGATCGCCGACAGGCAGCGGGCGGTCAGAAGGCGACCTCCGTTCGTTGCGTCGCCATGACATTCAGGCGGCAGTTCTGCTTCGATACTGTTGAAAAAGTCGCTACATGGCTTTTGCAATTGGCAAGCTAAAAAATCGACCTCTCAGATCGGCCCACGAACCGCTCGCGAGCGTCGGTCAAGGGTAAGAAGACCCATGAAAACCTCCCGAGAGAGACGGTCAGCCACTTTTTCAACAGTATCGCTTGAGAGCCGCCATATATGTCTCGGTGGGGCCGACGGTCAGCAACGGGTCGGCAAGGAGCATTCGAATTTCTCGAAAGCCCCGTTCGCTGTCGACAAGTTCCAGCGGAAGTCGAATGGCTGCTGTGGCACCGAAGTGAAGACCTTCCGCAGCGTAGGAGGCCGTCCTTGGAACGTCGAGTGCCTGTCGAACACTTGAGTCGAAGCGAGGTGCACGATTGCGCCCTAGGTCCGCGCTTCACACCACGCTCAACTTATCCACGACGCGCTGTACTCCTTTCGCTGACCACGCAGCCCCGCACGCAGCGCGCTTTTCTGCCAGCGAACTGACAGTACCGGTCAGCGTGACGACCCCGTCGTGCACGTCGATTGCGATGCCGGCGAACTCTCGCTTTGCACGTCGCGCAAGTGCTGCAGAAATCTGGGCACCAACGTCGGCGGCGACTTCATCGGCCCGGACGGTGATCTGGTTCGACACACCCATTACTCCACGCATGCGGCTCACCAGCATTTCAGCGGCATGACGCTGATAGCCCCAGTCGACTTCGCCGGCAAGGGTCACGCAACCGCGTTCGACTTCGACCTGAATGGCGTCCTTGGGGAAGTCCTCCTGCCACTTGAGCGCCGATAAGATCGCGGTGGCGAGATCCTCATCGCTGTGCGACGCAGGCGACGATTCCGGGACATTCAATTCCATCACGAGCGCGCGGCAGCCGGTCACACGTTGCGCCGCCTTCTGTGCCGCGAGTTTCTGCGCGTAACTCGACACTGCCCCCACGAGTGTAACGATGCGATCATGAACCGTTACCCTGATCTGCCTGGCGTCGATTGCCGGGTCCCAGAGCAATTCCTGCTCAACGTCTTGTTTTAGCGCTTGGTCTGACTTCATCCCGGTCTCCTGCACAATCGTCGACGGCGCCGAAGGACGCCGGTACGGCGACGCATCCCGCACGTGGCGTGACGCGCAACTTCTAGCATCGTCCGAAGCGTTCTGACTATGTTGATATCGATCAACCCAGAGCTTCAGTGTGCGCGGGCGTGGCCCGGCCCCGGCGCGCGCCCGCTATGACGGTGATCGTTAAGGGTTATTCGACGCCTGCCGGCGCGCGCCGAGGTACGTCGCGTTCCTGTGGCCAACGGCAGGCATCGAATAACCCTTAACGTTAGCTGACGTTGACACGCACCTTGGCTGAGCCGCTTGGGCATTCTCACTTAATGTGGTTCCTGACCGATGTTATCGGGCTGTTATCACATAAAGTGGGCCCATTCTCCATGTAATGTGGTCCCACGCGTGCCGATCTTCTCAGCGAATGTGGTCCCGCAAACCCGATGTAGTCGGTTCCTGCGTCGGATGTTATCGGGCCGCTACAGATAGGTCACGCCGGTCCGCGTGATGCTATCGATGAACGCCTTGAACGCAGACGGCATCGACCAGTTGTACATCGGCATGGCGAACACCAGCGCGTCGGCGGCGAGAAGGCGCGCGCACAGGGCATCCGATGACGCCAGCGTCGCCCGCATCGCCGCCGTGCGCTCGTGCGCCGGCGTGTACGTGGCGATCGCGAACGCTTCGGTGACGTGCGGTGGCGTGTCGACTGTCAAGTCCAGATAATCGACGTCGAAGTCGACGCGTGCTTCGCGCAGACGCTCGAGAAAATAGCGGGCGAGCGCGCGGGAATTGGATCGCTCGCGTTTCGCGCTGGCCTCGACGTGCATGATCTTCATGTGGTCCATCCTTGCGGTGGGTTTGACGTGAGATCAGGTTAGAGGGTCGACTGGCTTGGTGGAATAACCGGTTTTGTCGAATTCAAGGTAACCACTTATCGCGACTCGCGTGGTGACATGCCGCCGGGGCGGCGGCAGTCCTCAGTCTTCGCGTGGTTTGGCGTTGGTCGAACGTTTGACGAACGGTGCGCCCGAGAAGCCCACCGTCGCGCGGCCCTGCACGGGTGATGTTTCGCGGGCGCGGCGGGCAGGGCGCGCGGACGTTTTTTCTGTTCGCGCCGTCTCGATCTGACGCGAGAGCGTGCCGATACGCTCGCGCAACAGGTCGGTCGCCGCCACCCGTTCAGCCAGCAACGCATCCTTTTCCGCAAGCTGCCCGCGGGTCGCGGCATGCCGCGCAGCGGAGGCAGCCAGTTCTGCCTTTGATGCGGCCAACTCGTCCCGAATCGCGTCGCGCTCGGCCCGCGATTCGGCTTCGAGCGTCGCCGCCCGCTCGTGACTCGCCTGGAGCTCCTTACGCAGACGTTGCGCCACCGCTCGTTCACCGTCGATTTCGAGCAAGGCGCGCTTTTCCGCCGCGGCGAGCCGCTGCTCGTTCTGCTCGTGCGAGCGGCGCAGCTTCGCGAGTTCGTCGGCGAAATCGCGGCGGGCATCGGCGAGCGCGGCGGCTCCTGCCGCGATTTCTTCCTTCGATGTCGCCAGTTGCGCCGTCAGCATGTCGTTGGCCGTCTGCAGCTCGACGATGCGCGCGTCGAGTCCGGCAATCCGCGCGCGCAGGGTCGCGACATCGTTGGCCGCCTGTTCGGCTTTGTCGACGGCGTCTTGACGCTGCTTGTCCTGTTGTTTGGCCTGTTCTTGCGCGGCGGCGATTTGCGCGTCCGCGTCGTGCCTGAACACGTCGAGCGCGGCGTTCGCGGCGTCGCTCGACAGACGCCACAGCTGGGCCGCCAATTCGCCGGCAGCCGCTGCGACCTCGGGCGGCAAGTCCGGACGGCCGACGTCCACACGCGTCTTGTCGCGCACGTCGGTCCAGAAATCGCGCAACGCTTTGGCCGGCGCGCTCATGCTGCCTTTGCGCACCAGCTGGTACAGGCGGTTCGCGGTCGGCGTTTCGCCGTAACGGAAAAACAGCAACGCGCAGACCTCGCGATAAAGCGTCTGCGTGTCGGACGCGTTTTGACGGGCGACTTCGATGTCGGCTTCGAGGGTCATGGTGGAAGCGGCTTTGGGGAAATATGGATGTGTTGATAATACAACGTAAAACGCACCATATACTACACAATTCAATCCACAACACGACATTAGTACTATAATGTCGCGTTCATGATTGGCGTCCGGATTATTCAATCGACGGGTCGGCAGCGAATATCGATCAGAGCGCGGGAAACTGCATTTCGCGCTTGCATGGAACGGGAAGCCGCACAATGCTGCAACGCAGGCTAACGCGCGCCAGCGTGTGTCGGGCCGCCGTCGGTCAGTGCGTGCGCGCTCGCGCTGCGATCGTTTCGAGTTCTTGTTCCGCGAGATCGAACGCGCCACGAATCGCCGCCTCGGCGTTGTCGCCTGCGCAATGAGCGATCGGCTTGAATTCGTGCGCGGGCGTGATCAGATCGAGTCGCACGTCGTAAAGCAGGCTGCTGCGGTCCGGGCGTAATGCCTCGATCGCCAGATGGCAGTTCGACAAGAGCGCTTCGAACCGCGCGAGACGCACCAGTTGCGCACCTGCCTCCGCTTCAAGCTGCGCCGCGCCTGGGAAGCCAAGATAGACAATCTGCATGCCGATGCCCATCCTCCGCTCCCCTCTCGTATATGGTCCGGACGCTCTGCGAACCGTCCGTGGTCAGCGCCAGATACCACTGGCTTATAGTGTTACGACGCAAAACGTGGTCATTGACCTGAGTCAAGCGCGATGAAGAGCGGTGCAAGCGGTCATTGGTCCGCGCGCGTTACCGAATACCTATCGGCGCTTAAAACCGCGCGCTCATCGCAGGTACCTGTTCATCGGGCGGGAACACATCCCACGAACCGGTGCCGTTCCGGAAAAAAACGATCGTCAGGGGTCTTGAAGAAATCGCGCCTTCGAGCCGGACATAACGCGCCCGCGTGATCGCCATGCGGCCGGTGCGCACGACATGCGCGGGTGTCGCGCGGGTTGGCGCAAGCCATTTCTCGACCAGTGCCCGCAACGGAATGACAGTGTCGTTCATTGCCTACTCCTCAGTCTCGCCGAGCTTGACGCCGTGCAATGCGGCGTGCCTTCGAATCTATTATTGGCAACGGACCGCGTTATCTAAATCAGCGACGGCGGAAACGCGGGTAGTCCGTCGAGACCGATCGTAGGAATCGGCTGACCCTCGATGAACGATCGGACGACAGCGTCACCTTGGCGCGGACTGATATGCTCGCGTGCACCGGCGGCCTGCGTCATCTCGCCGAGCGCATCCATGCGCGAAACTCGCCTTCGACCGCGACGATCGCATCCGCGCAGGTCGAATACAGCAGGCTCGCTTTGCCGTCGGTGTCGTACATACCGCGGCACATCGCTTTCAGCTGGATCTGCGTGTTACCTTCGTCGGTGTGCTCCTTCAGCGCCGCGAGATACACGAAGCCGAACGAATGCGGTCGCGCGGTTTCGATCTGTGTGTCGTCAGCGCGAACGATCCGGCTCGCCGAATGCGTGGCGACGAACGCGCGTGCGCGCGCCCACGCCGCCTTGCAATCGTCCTGGGCTTCGCAATGCACGGCGGCCTGCTGGCGCGCCTCGAACAGCGCGACCTCCTCGCGACGGAAGGCCGCTTCGCGCGCCGCGCTCGCGCAGCCGGCGATCAGCACCGGACCGAGCATCGACACACAGAGCCAGCACGCGGCGCGCTTCACGACTGCCCCCGTGCCGACGTAGCCGGCGGCACGCAGGCGCCCGTCGCGGCCAGTTCGGCGATTTCGGCGGTGATCTCGTCCTGCCGGACGATCCGGTAGTCGCGCGTGAGTTCCTGCAGCCGGTCCTTCACATGACGGCTCGCCGCCAGCATCGCCCCGACGCGCGCGGCGGCGATGCCGCGCATCGCGCCGATCACCGTGTCGAGCTGTCTCGCCGAGGCAATGCGGCTCTCGATCTCACTGAGTTTGCTGCTCATCGCGGCTCCAATCTGCTTGCGTCGCGTCCGCCCACGGCGCCCGCGTCGCGCACTCCACGATCGGTTCTGGAATCCCCACGATAGCGGTACGCCGCGGATGAAATCTGATCCTGATCAAACCTCGCAAGCGACACCGGCCGGGGACACGCGCCGAGACCCGCGTCGCGATGCCGAACCGCGCTTTATTGACGACGATCAAGCCGAACCTGCGCGACGCGCTTACGCTGGCGATGCACACGGCCACGGCCACGTAATCACCCCGCAGCGAGGACGACATGAGAGCGGCTCTGATCGTTTCGATTCTGTTTGCGCTGCTTTGCATGTCCGGATGCGGGACCGATCCGGCGCCGGCTGCCGATCACGAACTCGCCGCGGCGTTCGCCGACGTGCTGGACCTGTACGACGCACGCCTCGACCTGACAGCGCAGGCGCTCCTCACGCTCGCGCGCGGGTATCTGCCGCCCGATGCGCCGGTGCTCGCGAAAGTGGCAAGGTCACGCGCGGCCGTCGCGGATCTGCAGGCGTCGCCCGCGCTGCTCGATTCGCCGGCTTCTTTTGAACACTTCGATGTCGCGCAACGCGATCTGACCGACGCGATTTCGCAACTGCTGATCGCCTGCGAGGGTGTCCACCGTCTGAGCGCGAGCCCGCCGTTTCACGCGCTGCAGTCGCGGCTCGCCTCGTCGGCCGGCCAGATCGCCTTCGCGCGCGAGCGCTACGACGAAGCGGCACGGCGCTACGACGCGGCGCGTCACGGCTTGCCTTTGCACCTTGCGGATGTCATGCATCCGCAGCGCGACAAGCCGACTTTCACGATGCCGGACCCAACGCCTGTCCACCGTCAACCACGCACCGACTTCGGCGCGTTGCGCGGCTCGCTGCGGGTTTAGCGCGCTTGATCTGCGTCATCAGCCGCGCTTACCCGGCCCCTGGACTCGATCTCAGCACGGGCTGCCGCCCGTCTCTCCATGTTCAGCCACGGAGCACCGGCGACGAGCTACAAAAGCATTCTCGTTCATCTCGATACGAGCGCGCGTGGCGCAGTTCTGATCGGCAGCGGACTGGCATCGGTTGCCCTGACTCAGCGTTTCGTCGGCAAGCACAGTCTGGTACTCGGTCAGAAATGTGCTCGGTACTCAACGGCGCGCGATCGAATCGCCTAACTGTTCGTCGTGCTCAGCGGCGTCAGATAGAAAGTACTCTCTTCTCGCCTCTCGATAACACGCGGGACGTAGGCGTCGTACCCAGCGTGACCTATCGATTCCATATTCCAGTTGCACGTCTCAGCATCTACCGCGTGGACCTTCGGCAGCGGGACTGGTATTTCCACCCGGTCTTCACCTGCTGGTTTGTCCTGATGGATCTTTCTTTGCCATTTGCTGATCCAGGGAAAGTTTGGAAGGCCGCGATGGCAGACACGATGCCGACAGCGGGTTGTGGTGATCAATACTCTTACTACCGCGTATCCGACGCGCAAGGATTCAAGGCTTCCCGTTGATCGCCGTCAGATATCGTGCGATCTGATCAACCTCATCGGCAGCCAGCGGCGCACCGTAGACCGCACGCATCTTGGCCACTTCCGCTTTCCACTCCTGAAACGACAATGGCGGTTGCCGGGTGACCATTCCGGCTGAATGGCAAATCACGCATTGCGCGTTCGCGAGGTTCGAACCAACGCCCGGCGGGAAAGTCAGGCTGCCATTGGGCAGCGTGACGTCGACGGTCCGGATTACGGCAGCGCCTCCAGGCTTGTCCGGCCCGGCCATGGCAGACGCGCTCACACAACTCGCCCATACCAGCAGCACTGCAGCAGACGCTTTCATGTTCGCCTCCTCACGCGACGACCACAGTTGCCGATTCGACGACATTGCGCATATAGCCGCCGCTGTTCCAGTTCGGTGTGTCCGGCTGCTCAACGCCGTTCTCGTTGACCGCCTTCACCTTCAACACAAACTGGCCGGCGTAATGGGGTGTGAACTGCGCATCCCAGCGGCGGAAGCTGTATTTTCCATAGCTTTTTTCAAGGCGCGCCGGCATCCATGAACCGCCCCCGTCGGAGGAAAACATAACCCGCTGCACACCCGCGTCGCCACCGAATGCGATTCCCCTGACCGTCCGCGTCCGCATCACCGGGAGCACGGAACCGTCGCCGAGGTTCGTGAAGAACGATCTTGGCACCATCCGGTTGATGGGCACCGTCTTGACGCCAGTCTGTCCGGGTTCGACATTCGCGTGAGGTGTGTCAGGAATCTGGTACGCCTTGGCCATCCAGAAATTCTCGTCCGGCCGGTCGATGACCTCGATGTCGTTCAGCATCTTCATCCAGTATGTCGAATACCAACCGGGCACCACGAGCCGCAACGGGAACCCGTTCAGAAGCGGCAACGCCTGGCCGTTCATCCCGAACGCCACGATCACTTCGCCGTCGCGGGCATGGTCGACAGTGAGCGTTTTGATGAAGTCGGGCGTGGCCGCGATCACCCCTGTGTCGAGCCCATTGAAACGAACCTGAACGGCGCCCGCCTTAACCCCTGCCCGATCCAGAATATCCTTGAGCCGCACGCCGGTCCACACGGCGTTGCCCATCGCGCCGTTGCCCCACTCTCCGCCGGCGACACGCGGTTTGAAGAAACCGCGAGAGTTGCCTGCGCACTGATTCACGGCAGCCACTTCGACGTGAGGAAAGCCATTCATGATTTCGCTGACGCTCAGGCTAAGTTCGCGGCCGACCAGTCCCCGCACCACCAGTCGGAAGGCGCCGCCGTCGACCCGGGTCGGAATGCCGGCCAGATGCCAACGCACGAAAAACCGGTCATTTGGGGTGAACACGCCTACGTCGAATACGGAAAACGGTGTTTCGAGCAATGGCGGGCGGCTTCGCAAGAGGAGCATCTCACCCTTATGCGGAAACCCACTCGTCAACTCTCGCAGACCGTTCGCGAACGGCAGCGTCACTGCATTGGCAGCCCACGAGCGGCGTACCCAACCGCCACCCATGCCTATCAGGCCGCCTGCCGCCAAGGCATGAACGAACTGTCGGCGTTTCGTCCCGTATTCGTCTCTCATTGTGCTCTCCTGTGCACGCCTATCGGCTTCTTTACGTCCCTATCGGGTCTGCGGAAATTAAGGAAACGCAGGTATGGTCGGATCCGTGCCCTCGACATCCGCTGCGCTGCGCAAGCGTCGCTGCGGGCAAGTCTTCGAGAGGTACATCGGGGCGGGCCAGCACGTGGATATGCCGCCATTCGACGCGCTTGAGAAGGAGTTCGTCGATGATCCCTTTTGCGCTCTCGACGTTGGGCAACAGGAAATAGATGCGCCTCATCTCGTGCCTCCTGTAGGGAATACCCGGAACCCCGGCCGGGTAACCCATGACTGTGCGCCACCCCAACCCGCGCGATGTGCAAGGAAATTCTGTCATTCAATATAGTCTCAATTCCGACTGACTTCCTTCGTCGCACCGATCAGACTGACCCGATCCGGCTGGCATCCTCGGAGAGTGTCATCGCGGACGACCAGCGCGCACTACAAAGCGTCGACGCGGTTCACATCGGGAAGCCACGGGAGCATTCAACATCGCACGCTCTGCCGCCATGTCGCTCGTCTACAAGCCGCGCCGATAAATCTGAAGCGGTAATGGACCAGCCAGCGCAGCACACGGGCAGCGAACATTTCGGCCAGATTGATTTGCATCAAATGCGGCGGCGGACACGTCACTAAGCTTGGTGGTGATGCCCGTCAGATTGGCGGCCATACTGATCCTGGACAACATCGTCCGGGCGGCTCGTTAGGGTGTTCGCATATTTCAGATGGAGTTCGCCATGTCCCACAATGCCGACGAAGTCGCCTACCTGCTAGACCGCGCGGCCTCGCTTGACGCCGCCGCGCGGGCATTGTCGGTTGCGCTGGAGGCGCCCTGCCATGAGCCCCGCTTCACACTCAAAGGTATCGTGTACAAGGCGTTAGGCAACAAGCCCGGCTTTACCGTCGCCCTCCACGGCGTCACCTTGCTGCCCGTATATGAACACGTGCTGGACCGATCTGGCGACAGTCCCGATCTCTTTGCAAGGATTCAACTGTGCTTGCCAGGCGACGGCACGAAACCGGGTAAAGTTCTGATCAGCCTGCTCGTAGCGGACACCGGCGACTACTCGGACGATGGCACATCCAGTTTGGCCTACAGCACCTACGACCCTACCGGCCGACCCAGCGACCTCTGTCGCTACAGACTCTCGCTTGCCATTGCCGAGGCAGTACAGGCCTCTTTGCCGGTGCTATCTCCCACCGACGCGTCAGCGCGGCCGGCGAAAGACGACGCACTGCGCGTAGCCTGACGCGACGCCGCAGCGCACATCGCGCACCAGCGTCTAACCAGCACGAAGACGATTGACACGCGCGCGCAGCGCATCGATTTCGTCGAGCAGATCGAGGGCGAGCGCGATGCCAGGAGGGTTGATTTGAAGATCGCGTGCGAGCCGCTGTGCGGTCCGTACGCGCCGAAACGCCGCACCACTGAAACGCCATTCCTGCGGTTGATCCCCCTTGGGTTCGAACACGCCTTCGGAGACCCAAAGCCTCAATTCCTCTTCCGATGCCCCGCTCGCCCGACTTAATTCGACGAGCGTAAACTCGACACTCTCGTCGACAACCTGTCCTTGCAGGCAGGTCGTCGTCCTGGTCTCTTTCACGATGATCCTCCATAAAAGTGCGCGCGCGGATCGAAGTTGAAGGCCCGTTGCATCGATTCGTAAGCGGCCTTCGCCGTTTCGCTGTCCGCCGGCGGCAGAACGATGTTCAGTATCACGTAGAGATCGCCAGGCGGATTGGCGGGGATCCCCTTGCCTCTGAGTCTCAGGCGTCGGCCGCCGGCGGAACCCCGCGGTATAGTCATCTCGACCATACCATCCGGCGTCGGCACCGCGATCTTCGCGCCCAGCGCGGCTTCCCACGGCGCGACCGGCAATTCGAGCGATACGTCGCGGCCGTCGACGCGAAAGCGGGGATGTTCGCGAAACCCGATTTCCAGGTAGAGGTCGCCAGCGTCCGCGGGCGTGGCACCCGCGCCGCCCTGACCGCCTAGCCGAAGATGCTGGCCCGCGCGTATCCCTTTCGGAATCGATATGTCGAGCGTGCGCGATTCCAGTGCGACATGGCCTTGCGCATCGATCACCGGCACTTGCAGCGAGATCGAACGCTGCGCGCCGCGATACGCGTCTTCGAGATCGATCAGCACTTTCGCGTGATGATCTTCGCCTCGCACGTTGAACGCCCTGGGCCCCGCATGCGCATGCGCGCCGCGCGCGCCGCCGAACATCGACTCGAAAAATTCATGGAAGTCGGTCTGCGCACCCGGCTGACTGCCCGCGCCGCGGAATTCGAAGCCTTCGTCCCAGTTAGGCGGCGGCTGAAAATCCTGACCGTCGCGCCATTTGTCGCCCATGCGATCGTAGGCGGCGCGCTTCTCGGGGTCCTTGAGCACCTCGTAGGCCTCGCCCAACTCCTTGAAGCGGTCTTCCGCATCGTCATGCTTGCTGACGTCAGGATGATATTTGCGCGCGAGCTTACGATACGAACGCTTGACGTCTTCCTGAGAAGCGCTGCGTTCGAGACCCAGGATCTCGTAATAGTCCCTGTATTTCATTTTGGAGGCTGACCGATGAGGAACGGGGGCGGCAATATGGGTCCAACGCGCCAGTGGCGGCGCCCGGTTCACTTTATACCAATCCGGACAGCCCAGCAGAGCCGCGGCAGCTCTCTCGCCGACGGCCGGCCGTTCAAATACCCGGCATGACCGGATACGGCTCCGTATGGTCGTCGACGCCCTTCACGCCGGGGATGCTCTCGGCTGCCACGCGAACCGCCTGAACGGACTCCGCCGAGTGGAAGACGCCCCAGAGATGGATCACGCCGTCGCTCACGACGATGTTGCGTCCTGCGAATGCCCACTTGTGGCCGGCCAACTCGCCCATCAACATCGCACGAATCTCCCGGTCCGTGACGTCGGCGCCGGCGTCGCGCGCAGGCTCCTCCGGGAGACTGGCCAATGCCTGAATCAGATTGGCTCGGCTGATAATGCCGCTCATCTTGCCGGCCCTGGTCACGGGCACGCGTTTGATATGCTGCGTTTCGAGAAGTGTGGCGACGTCGCTGATCGGCGTGTCTTCGTCCACGGAGACGACCTCGCGCGACATCACGTCTTCGACTTTCAGTCCATGCGACTTCACATAGTTGCGAGCGTCGTCGCTCGCGGAGAACAGGTCGAGCCATGACGAACGCACGGGTTTATCGGTGTCGAGCTCGACGCGTCGAAGCAGATCGCCTTCGCTGATCATGCCGACGATAGCGTCGGCCGCATCGACTACCGGCGCGCCACTGATTCTCTTTTCCACGAACATCCTCGCGACTTCGCGCACGGTCATGTCGGGCCTGACGGATACCACGTTACGGGTCATTATGTCGAAAGCACGCATGGCAAGTCTCCTGACTATTGCGTTGAGTGTGGTTTGAGTTGAGCGTAGTCTGCCGTCTGAAGCGACAACGTCTTTGACATCTTCAGCTGCACCCACACCATCCCCTCGCGCAGACCGGCGAGCACGGCTTCGCGTTCGCTCGGAAGTACGCTGCTGTGCGTGAACTCGTGGGTGAAGACGCCTTCCGGTGTCGTGTGACTGAGCTGGATCGAGCAGTTGAAACCGCCCGCCGTCGGATGCGTCACGACCGATACCGACCAATGGCCGTCGCCAACTTTTCCGGAAAGCGTCATGAGTCGCTCCTGATGTTTCACCCAGATGAAGTGACGCGGGCCGCACGCAAATGCGCCCCGGCCGCCACGCCGCAAGCTAGCCCACGGTCAGATTGTCGATGACCGCATGCACGCCCGGCGCCGACCACGCGGCCCCGCGCACAGCCGAGCGCTCCGCCGCCGAATCGAGCTTGCCCGTCAACGTCACGGTGCCTTCGTGTGCCTTGATCGCGATATGCTTCGCTTCACGGTCCGTGTGACGCTGCAGGGCCTGGCTGATTTGCTCGCCGATATCCTGCGCGGCCGCGTCGCTAACGATACGGATCACGTTCGATACGCCCGTCACGCCACGCATATGCGAAATGGTGCGGGTCGCGACATGACTCTGATAGGCATTGTCGACTTCGCCGCTTAGTGTCACCCAGCCCTTTTCGACCTGCACCTTGACCGACTCTTCGCTCAGCCCGACGGTCCAGCGCAGGATCGTGCGAACGGCTTTGGCGATGTCTTCGTCGGTGCGCACGTCCGTATGCAGCAGGCGAACATCCATTTCCACGACCACGGCCTTCACGCCCGCGACACGTTGCGCCGCCTTTTCCGCCGCGACTTTTTCCGCGTAGCTGACCGGGTGGCCGGACAGCGTGACGACGCGGTCGCATACTTCGACGCCGATGTCCGTGACGCTGACGGCCGGATCCCAAGCCAGCTCTTCTTCGACCTGCTGCTGTAATTCCATGTCTGACTTCATTGCCTGCTCCTTGTTGGCATGCAAGGGTTGCCGCTGCGCCGGGACGTACAGCGGTGCGCCCGGCGCCGCGCCAATCAGTTGATCGGCAGGCGTTTGCGCGCGGAGGCCGCTTTCTTGGGCAGCGTCAGCGACAGCACGCCGTCCTTGTACTGCGCCGTTGCAGTGGCTTCATCGATCTCGCTCTGCAGCGAGAACGAACGGCTGACGGCGCCCGAATAGCGTTCGCGACGAACCACGCGTTCGCCCTCCTTCAGCTCCTGCTTACGCTCGACCTTGGCGCTGATCGATACGAGATTGCTGTCGATCTTCACGTCGATATCGTCTTTCTCGACGCCGGGCAGTTCGGCTTTCACGGTGTACTGGGTATCGCTCTCCGTCACATCGATCTTGATATCGGCAAGCGGCGCCTCCCCGCCCGCGCCACCGCGCAGTGGGCGGAACAGGCCCTGAAAGAGATCCGACATGGGTTCGATTGCAAACGGGTCAAAACGGGTCAAGTTGCTCATCGTGTTACTCCTTGGATCATCCATTACGGTCATGGATAGGGGGCTGGGTTAATGGCGCGGGTGCGCATGCGTCCGCGCAACGCGCCGGTCAGGACACTTCATTAATCACTTTCAGCGCATGCGTGTCCGCGGCACGGCTGAAGGTATCGTAGGCACCGGCCACGTCTTCGAGCTTGAAGCGGTGCGTAATCGGCCGCGCGGGATCGATGCGGCCCGCTCCGACCGTCTTTAGCAGCATCGGCTTGTCTCGGCGTGCGCAATGCGCACGTACTCGGCCTGGGTGCCATCAATCTTGTTGCCCAGAACCCGGCCGCCCGTATGTGCTAACTCCGTTGAGGGAAACTGGCCTGCCATACGACCGACTTTAGGCCGTCTCGCGCCACATGGATTGACATGTATCAAGCGATAGTCGTCGGTCGCCGCCCGCTCGAAACGTTCGCCGCGCCGCTTCAGCCCATATGCATCCCACCGTTGATGGCGAAGTTCGCGCCGGTGACGAAACCCGCGTCGTCCGAACAGAGGAACGCCACTAGCGCGGCCACTTCGTCGGGTTGCCCGAGGCGGCCAACCGGAATCTGCGGCAAGATCTTCGTCTCCATCACATCCTTCGGCACGGCCGCGGTCATCGCGGTCGCGAGGTAACCGGGCGAGACGGTGTTGACCGTCACGCCATGTTTCGCGACCTCCAGCGCCAGCGACATCGTGAAGCCATGAATCCCCGCTTTCGCCGCCGCGTAGTTGGTCTGGCCGAAGGCGCCGCGCGCGCCGTTCACCGAGCCGATATTCACGATGCGCCCGAAGCGTTGCGCGACCATCCCGCCGAGCAAGGGCTTGGTCATATTGAACAGCGAGTCGAGATCGGTGCGTAGTACCGCATCCCAGTCGTCCTTGTTCATTTTCGCAAAGCTCGAATCGCGCGTGATGCCGGCATTGTTGACGAGAACGTCGACCGCGCCGAATTCGTCGAGCACGCGTTCCGCGCAATGCGCGCACGAATCGAAACGGGTCACGTCGGCTTCGTAGGCATGAAAACGGCGGCCGGCGTCGCGCTCGCGCACCAGCCAGGTGGCGACGTGATCGTTGCGTTCCGAATGCGACATGGCGACCACCATGCCGGCATCGTGAAGGCGTCGGCTAATGGCGGCGCCCAGTCCGCCCATACCGCCGGTGATGAAGGCAATGCGCTTAGCCGACATGCTGTTCTCCTGATTGCGCAAAGCGGCGTGCCGTCGCGGGAGGCGTCGCCGAATCCGTGCGCCAACCGAATGGCTCGCCGCCGTCCAGCGCGTTCCTGACCGTCTGTTCGAAGCGCCGCATCCAGTCCTGCAGCGGCAGCGTCGCGAGATCCATGCCGGCGCCCTGCCGCCGGTTGCCGGTCCATGCGGCCTGCCATCCGGCGAGCGCGTCGCGCATGTCGTCGCTGCAAGCGGTTTGGTGCCGGGCCGCCGAAACGAGCCCCTGTTGCCAGAGATTCGTGGTAGCCGCCATGTAGTCGCGCAGCATCGTCTGATAGTCAGGACGATGCTCAGGCGTCGGCGGCGCTTTCCCGAACCAGCAGCACGGGGCACGGCGAATGCCGCACGAAACGCTCGGCGACGCTGCCGAGCACCATGCGCCGCATGCCGCGCCGGCCATGCGTACCCATCACCACCAGATCCGCGCCGCGCCGCTCGACACAGCGTGCGATGCAACTCGCGATGTCTTCGGCGATGCCCTGGGTTTCGATGATTTCAGAATCGCCGGCCACGTCGAGGACTTCCATTTTCGCGAGTGCGTCGTCCAGCAGGCTTCGTCCGACCTGGCGCGCGGCATCGGTCAACAGATGCGGGTCGCACGCGCCCGCGTAAATAAAGGCCGCCGACTGGTCGATCGCATACACTGCGGTCAGCTTCGCATGCGCCAGCTTGGCCATGCGGGTAGCCTCACTAACCGCGCGTTTCGACGCCTCGCTGCCATCCACGGCAACCAGAATGTTTTGGTACATGACTTGCTCCTCGTAGGGCATTAAAAAGCGCTGCCGTCGCACGACTCGTTGCGATGATCAGGACCGGCTACGCACCGGATTGCACGCCAGTTGCTCCTCGGCGGAATTGAATGCCGCCTGGATCGCTGCTTGCGCGTTGGCGTCGACACAACGTTTGATCGGGACGAGTTCGCCGCTGCGCATGATCAGGTCGAGCCGGGCCTCGAACAGCCGACCGCGCGCATCGCCTGGAGGCACGTTGGCCCGATGGTCAGGAAGCGCGGCATGGACCGATTCGATCACCAGATCACAACCCGCGATTGACCTGCTGAACCGCTCCAGGCGCACCAGTTGCGAAGCCGCCTCAGCTTCGATTTGCGACGTCCCGGCAAAGCCGAGATAGACGATTTGCATGCCGACTCCCATGTGCCCTCTCCCAGGCGTCCAGCGTTTTCGCGCAGGTTCCTTAGCGAATTCACCCGCCGCAGTGGCGGGGGCGAGTTGACGAGACGCAACCGGCGGGATGATTGGATCATCGGCTGGGACGGTTTGAGCCACTTGACTTGCGTCAAGACATCGAGTGGATGCCGGCCTTTCCTGATCACTGGACCATCGTATGAGGGCAGCTTCGGGCGAACTTGATGCGGATCACAAAGAGGCGAGATACGCAGCGCAGCGCCGCCCGCGTCGCCTTTGCGAATCAACCTGAGTTCGACGCCCGCCCGAGCGCGCCGCCGCGATCGTTGCTTGATCCAACTCAATCGGATCACCCGAGCCTCGCGTATGTTGGAACAACGCCCGCTCTGCGCGGCAGGGCGGTCCGGCTGCAGTTCGATTGCAGCGAACCTCGAAAGGGAAAACAACGTGCAAAACTCTGATCCGATTCACGCACATGCGCCGCGCGCCGACGTCGACCGTGACGGCCATCCCGCAGAGAACGACAAGTTCTATCTTGTCGGCGGCGGCATCGCCTCGTTGGCGGCCGCGGCCTTCCTGATCCGCGACGGCCACGTGCGCGGCTGCGACATCACCATTTTCGAAGCGCTCGACAAGCTGGGCGGCAGCCTGGATGGTGCGGGCAATCCCGAAAACGGCTATGTCGCGCGCGGCGGGCGCATGCTCGAAAGCAAGTATCTGTGCACGTATGACCTCTTCTCGTCGATCCCCACGCTGGACGGCACTAAAAGCGTGACGCAGGAAATCTTCGACTGGAACGAAACCATGCGAACCTCGTCGCGAGCGCGGCTCGTGCGCGCGGGCAAACGCGAAGACGCGCCGGCCTACGGGCTCGATGAAAAGCATCTGGTGACGCTCGGCCGCCTGTCGATCGAACCGGAAGCGATGCTCGGCGCTAGCCGGATTGCCGATCACTTCGACACCTCCTTCTTCGAAACCAATTTCTGGCTCATGTGGTGCACGACGTTCGCATTCCAGCCGTGGCATAGCGCGGTCGAATTCCGCCGCTATCTGCTGCGTTTCGCGCATATGTCCACCGGTTTCAACCAGTTGCACAGCATCATGCGCACGGTCTATAACCAGTACGATTCGATGATCCGGCCGCTGCGCCGCTGGCTCGACGACCACGGCGTGGCATTCCGGCAGGACACCCGGGTCACCGAGCTTCGCTTCGACGAAACGGGCCCACTGAACCGGGTCAGCGCAATAGTGGGCGAAACGGCGCACGGGCGCTTCGATCTGCCGGTCGATCCCGCCGACAAGGTGATCGTCACGCTCGGCTCGATGACGGCCGCCTCCAGCCTGGGCGGCATGGACCGTCCCGCGCCGCTGGATACGGTCGACGCAACGGGGGCCTGGAGCCTGTGGAAAAACATCGCCGCGGGCCGGCCGGAATTCGGTCATCCGTCCATCTTCGCCGATCATGTCGACGCGTCGAAGTGGCTCTCCTTCACGGTGACGCTGCGCGACCCGACGCTGTTCCGGCTGATCCGCGATCTGACCGGCAATGTGCCCGGCGAAGGCGGCCTGATTACTTTTCCGGAGTCGAACTGGCTCGTGTCGATCGTGCTGCCGCATCAGCCGCATTTCATCGGTCAGCCGGCGGACGTGCAGGTGTTCTGGGGGTACGGCTTGCGAGTCGATCAGCCCGGCGATTTCGTCGACAAGCCGATGCAGGCCTGCACCGGCCGCGAAATCCTGACGGAGATCGTAGGTCACCTGAAGGCGCAGTCGGAGTCGGCCCGAATCCTCGAGCGCGCGGTTTGCATTCCCTGCATGATGCCGTTCATCACGAGCCAGTTCCTGCCGCGCCGTCGCGGCGACCGGCCTGCCGTGGTACCTGACGAATGGCGCAATCTCGCCTTCATCGGGCAGTTCTGCGAGTTGCCCGACGACGTCGTGTTCACCGTCGAATACTCGGTGCGCTCGGCGCAGAACGCGGTGTATGCACTGCTCGGGCTCGATCGGGCCGCACCGGCTGTCTACAAGGGGCAGCATGACCCGCGGATCGTCTACAAGGCATTCGCGACGCTGCGGGACCATTAGCGAGGTGATCGGGTGGAAGTCGACAGTTTGCGGCATACCAAAAGCCTGCGGACGCTGCTCGCGCGTCTGAAGGAGCATCCGCTGGCCCATGTCGGTCCGGGCCTCATCACGGGCGTCGCCGATGACGATCCGAGCGGCATCGCCACTTATTCGCAGGCTGGCGCGCAGTTCGGCCTGAACATGCTATGGACGATGCCGCTCGCCTTTCCGTTGATGGCCGCGGTTCAGTCGATGTGCGCGAACCTCGGCCGGGTGACCGGCAAAGGGCTCGCCGCCAACATCAAGAGCGCGTTCCCACCTGTCGTGCTGATGGGCGTCGTGTCGTTGCTGCTGGTCGCGAACGTGCTGAACATCGCCGCCGATGTTGCCGCGATGGGCGAAGTGGCGGAACTGGTGAGCGGCGTCGACCGGCACCTGATGACGGCCTGCTTCGTGTTCGGCACGCTGCTGCTGCAGGTTTTCGTGCCGTACCATCGGTACGTGTTCTTTCTGAAGTGGCTGACGGTCTCGCTGCTCGCCTATGCCGTCGTGCTGTTGACCGTTCAGGTGCCCTGGCGCGAAGTGGGCTGGCGCATGCTGTGGCCGCATCTGACGCTGAACGGCAACGCGGCGGCGATGGTCGTCGGCGTGTTCGGCACCACCATCAGCCCGTACCTCTTTTTCTGGCAGGCTTCCGAAGAAGTAGAAGACCTGCACGCCCATCGCGGTGATGCCGCGCTCATCATGGATGCCGGCGCGGCGCCCCGCGAGCTGCAACGGATTCGCTGGGACACATGGTCCGGCATGTTCTATTCCGACCTCACCGCCTTTTTTATCATGCTGGCGACCGCCGTGACGCTGCACGAGGCCGGCGTGACCGATATCACCACGGCGGCACAGGCCGCGAGCGCGTTGCGACCGCTCGCCGGCGACTTCGCTTACCTCCTGTTCGCGGCGGGCATCCTCGGCGTCGGTCTGATCGGCGTGCCGGTGCTGGCGGGTTCAGGCGCGTATGCGCTATCCGAAGCGATGGGCTGGCATGAGGGGCTCGAGCGCAAGGTGCGCGACGCACGCGGTTTCTACGCGATCATCGCCGTCAGCGTGCTGGCCGCGCTCGTGATCCAGTATTCGCCGATCAGCCCGATGAAGGCGCTGTTCTGGAGCGCGGTCATCAACGGCGTGGTGGCGGTGCCGTTGTTGGTAGTCGTGATGATCCTCGTGTCGAGGAAATCGGTGATGGGCGCGTTCACGGCCAGCAAACCGCTGATCGTGCTCGGCGCGATCGCCACCTTGGTGATGGGCGTGGCCGCACTGCTGATGTTTATTCCCGGGTAAGAGAAAAGCAGGAAAAAGCACGCCGCGACACGGTCACAGTGAACGTGCGATGCGGTTGTGCATTCGCATGCTGGATTCGCAGCGCATGCCACGAGCATAGGCGCGGTTGAGCGAATTCTCATGATCCATATCAAGCGACGAACCTGGCCGTCATGACGGCGCATCGTTGCGTAGGAAAAACCTGACAAGCATGCAGAACGTCCTACCTGAAGCTCGGTGCCACCTGATTTGTACCGGCCGGGTGCCGACCCATACTGGATCCGTGACAGCCCGAATCGATTGCCCTCGCGATGCGCCCGGTGCGCGTGCCGAGGTAGACCCGTAAGGAGACCGGCCATGTCGGACACAGCCTTTTTCGCCCGCGCCGCGACATCGGCGGAACCATCACAGGACGCGCGCAACGCGATCCCTGAATTCGATGCCATCCTCGCGCTCGCGCGCGAGTCGGGGCTGCTGATTACGCTCGACGGACAGATCGGCCGCGAAAAATACCAGAGCATCGGGGGCTCGCTGCATGCGTTCAAACGCTTCGCCGAAGCGCTGTGCGATACCGTCGGTCAGCGTGCGCCGGTCTGACGGAATGCAGGACGCCAGCAGCCGCGTCTCCGAAACAGATGATGCAGATCAACTCACCGGAGCCTCGGCATGACTTAATCGACGTACCTGAAACTCACACGGCATCGTGTCGTGTCGGAGCCATCGTGAACGACAACCTTTTGCGCAACCGCACTTTCGGCGAAATCGAAATCGGCGAGTCGGCGTCGCTCGTACGCGTGGCCCTGCAGAACGATATCGATCTGTTTGCGGCCGTATCGGGCGATCTCGATCCCGCGCATGAAGATGCGGCGATCGCCGCGGGCGCGCTGTCCGGCCATGGAGTCGTACACGGCATGTGGACCGCCGCGCTGATTTCCGCGCTGCTCGGCAAGCGGCTGCCCGGCCCCGGCACGATCTGCCTCGGCCAGACCCTGCAGTTCCGTCATCCTGTCTCAGCGGGGGACAGCATCACCGCGATGGTCAAGGTGAAGGAAAAGCGCAGTGACGGACGCATCGTCCTGCTCGACATCTGCTGCACGAACCAGAGAGGCGACAGCGTGCTGCTCGGCACGGCAACGGTCGTTGCACCGTCGATGCCGGTAGTGTGGCCATGCACCGCGAATGCCGAAATCGCCTTGCGACGTCACGACCGCTACGACGCGTTTATGCGGCAGGCGCGCGTGCGTCCCGCATTGCGCACGGCGATCGTTCATCCCTGCTCGGAAGAAGCCATCCTGGCAGCGATCGAAGCACGCGACGAAGGCCTGATCGAACCGGTGCTGATCGGCCCCGAAGCCAAAATCCGCGCCGCTGCCGAGGCCGCCAATCTCAGCCTCGCGGGTGTGCCGATCGAAGCGGTCGAGCACAGTCATGCGGCGGCTGCGCGTGCCGTGGAAATGGGCGCGACCGGCCGGGTCGCCGCGTTGATGAAAGGCAGTCTGCACACGGACGAACTGCTCGGCGCGGTCGTCGCACGGACATCCGGCTTACGCACTTCGCGGCGCATCAGCCATGTCTATGCGATGGACGTGCCGGCCTATTCGAAGCCGCTGGTGGTCACCGACGCCGTGGTCAATATCACGCCATCGCTCGACCATAAGCGCGATATCTGCCAGAACGCCATCGACCTGTTGCACGTGCTGGGTGTCGAACTCCCGCGGGTCGCGGTCCTCGGCGCGATCGAAACGGTCAACTCGCGCATGCCGACTACGCTCGACGCTGCCGCGCTGACCGTCATGGCCGCGCGCGGTCAGATCACGGGCGCGCTGGTGGACGGCCCGCTCGCCTTCGACAATGCAATCAGCCTGGCGGCCGCGAAAATCAAGCAGATCGATTCGCCCGTGGCCGGTCAGGCGGACATCCTGCTGGCGCCAGATCTGGAAGCCGGCAACCTGCTCGCCAAACAGCTCATGTACTTCGCCGGCGCCGACGCGGCTGGTCTCGTGCTCGGCGCGCGGCTGCCGATCATCCTCACGAGCCGTGCCGACAGCGTGCGCGTAAGGCTCGCATCCGCCGCACTCGCCAAGCTGACGGCGGAACGTGCGCTGGCAGGCTCGGGGCGCCCGTGAACGGGGCGTTTGCGGACCGGCGCGCCCCGTCGTTTTCAGGTTCCACTGTCCGCGCCCCCCCCAGTCGCACGGTTGATCTGAATCAACGCCGCAGCGCCATCGGCTCATAGACTCAGATCACATGGTCGGGCGCCGCCCATTCACTTTCCGGGAGCTTTGCAATGAGCTACAAAACCATCGTCGTTCACCTGGATACGAGCCGTCGCGCGCATCCGCGGCTCGAAATCGCGCTGCGCCTCGCGAAGCACTTCGGTGCCCATCTGACCGGCGTATTCGCCCTGTTCAGTCCCGATCCGCGCTCGCTGTACGTGATGGCCGGCACCGCCAGCTACTACGCGACGCATGAGCAGCTGCGCGCCGAGCGGCGCGGCGCGCTCGAACGCCTCTTCCATGCGGAGCTGAGCCGGGCCGGGGTGGCGGGCGAGTGGGTCGCCGTCGATCAGTCAGCCAGTCTCGCGGTGCCGCACCGGGGACGCTGCGCGGATCTGATCATCGCCGGCCAGGACGATCCGGATGATCCGGAGTCGTACGTCGGCAACTATTTCCCCGAAAACCTGGTCATGTCCGCGGGCCGGCCGGTGCTGCTGGTGCCGAACGCCAGCAGCGTCACTTCCCCCGGCGGCCACGTGATGGTCGGCTGGGACGGCAGCCGCGAAGCCACCCGTGCCGTGCATGACGCGCTGCCGTTCATGCGCACAGCGCGGCTCACCACGATCGTCGCGGTCAACGGCGCTCGCAGGGAAACGGGCTCCCGTATTCCGGGCGCCGACATCGCAGCGGTGATTGCGCGGCACGGCATCAAGGTCGAAGTCAAGGACGTCGAAGCCGGTCCGGCCGCGTCGGTTGGCGACACCCTGTTATCGGAAGCAGCCGGGCTCGGTGCGGACCTCCTCGTGATGGGAGCCTACGGCCATGCCCGCTGGCAAGAACTGGTGATGGGCGGCGCAACCCGCACGGTGCTGCAGTCGATGACCGTGCCGGTGCTGATGTCGCACTGATTCGAAACGGATTCTCGTCCAGATCCCGTTCGCGCCGGACCAGCAGGACCGGTACCTCGGTGCGCCGCAAGACGGCTTCAGCCACACTGCCCACCAGCAAGCGTCCTATCCCGTGCCGTCCATGCGTGCCCATCACGACGAGATCGGCTTCGCATTCGCCGGCGATACGGCAGAGCACACCCGCGATGTCCTCGCCGTACGCGTCGACAACTCGCGTCAAGCCACGCACCCCACGCTGCTCGAATAGCGCGCGAGCATCTTCCAGCGTCGCCATCGCGGCCTCGGCCGACACCGTCGAGCGGCTCTGCTGATCGATCAGGCCGATGCCGACGTCGACCATTTGCGCAGCATGTTCGGCGACGAATACCGCTGTCACGGTCGACTGTGCCGCCTCCGCGATGGTCAGCGCTTCCTGAAGCGCGAGTTGGGCTGCTTGACTGCCGTCGATTGCTACGAGAATCCGCTTTTACATGACATGCTCCTGAACTTTGACGCATCCCCAACGAATGCGTCATCAACCGCAGCTACTGGCATGATCCGTGCGAATCGCGCAAAATAAACAGCGCAGCATGGTCTGTCGCCCATCGCAAAGGCTGCCGTCGGCCGGCGTCGTGAGTTATCCGTTATCCATCGAGGCGCGCATGCCCCTTCGCGACAAAACGCCCTTCGCGCCCGGGCCGTCCTCGCGGTCGCGAGTCGCGACCTATGTACGACACCCTGTGCTCGTCGGCGCGCTCGCCTTCGTGGTCGGGCTCACACTGGCGCTCGGCATCTGGCGCTGGCTGGCGCAATGGTCGCTGCGCGAAGCCCCGCTCCGGGAAAACAGCTTGCTGACGGCATGCATCGCCGCTGCCTGTCTGTTCGCCGTCGTGGCCTTTCTGCTTGCCCGCGCACGCGGCGTCTCGACCTTGACTAGCGAGGCGCGAAGCCAGTCGAGCGTCAACGAGGCACGCATGATGGCGATCATCCGCTCGTCGATGGAAGGCATCATCACCGTCGATGAACGACAGAAGATTGTCATCTTCAACCCGATGGCCGAACAGGTATTCGGCTGCAGCGCGGCGGACGCGCTCGGCGCTTCGCTGTCGCGCTTCATTCCGGAACGTTTTCGCGCGGCGCACGAGCGGCATGTCGACCAGTTCGGCGTCACGGGCGTGGCCGACCGCCAGATGGGCAAACAGCAGCGCGTGCTATTCGGGCTGCGCAGCAACGGCGAAGAATTTCCGATCGAAGCGTCGATTTCCCAGGTGGCCGACGGTGACAGCAAGCTGTACACAGTCATGCTGCGCGACATCACGGAACGGGTCAAAGCGGAGAACGCGCAGCGCAAATCGCGCGAGGAATTGCGCGAACTGTCGGCCAATCTGCAGATGGTTCGCGAGGACGAAAAAACCCGTATTGCCCGCGAATTGCACGACGACCTCGGCCAGCAGTTGACCGCACTGAAAATGGACCTTTCATCGGTCGAACAGGCGCTCGAAGCCACCGCCGAGTCCGGGATTCTGCGGCAACTCAGCGACATGCAACGGCTGATCGACGCGACGGTCGCGTCGGTGCGCCGGATCGCGGCCGACCTGCGCCCGGTCATGCTCGACGATCTCGGCCTGATCCCGGCCATCGAATGGCTCGCCAACGACTTTACGAACCGCTACGGCATCGAGGTGAAACGTGACATCGAAGTCGGCGACACACCCCTTACGCCGGCAGGCGCAACCACACTATTCCGCATCGTGCAGGAGGCGCTCACCAACGTCACCCGCCACGCGCAAGCCACGCTCGTCACGCTGACGGTGCGCCGCGAAGAGGACGCCTGCATTGTGCGAGTGGCGGACAACGGTCATGGTGTGGGCCGTTCGGACGCGCGCGCCGAAAAATCGTTCGGGCTGCTCGGGATCCGCGAACGTGCGCATATGCTAGGCGGCACCGTCGAAATACAGACGTCCAGCGGCAAGGGCTTTTCACTGACCGTCACGTTCCCGGCCGCGGCCGTGCAACAGCAGGAGACGCTAACATGATTCGCGTGCTGATAGCCGACGATCACGCGCTCGTGCGCGATGGGCTGCGACATATTTTGCAAAACACAAACGGCTTCGAAGTGGCCGGAGAAGCCAGCGACAGCGTCAGTACGATTGCTCTGGTTCGCTCGCACCCGGCCGATGTGCTGGTGCTGGATCTGTCGATGCCGGGGCGCAACGGCGTCGAGTTGATCAAGCAGATCAAGGACGAGATGCCGGCGCTGCGCATTCTCGTACTCACCATGCATGCGGAGCAACAGTACGCCGTGCGTGCTTTCAAAGCCGGTGCATCGGGCTATCTCACCAAGGAGAGCGCGAGCGCGGAACTGGTCTCGGCGGTGAGCAAGGTCGCCTCCGGCGGCGTCTATGTCAGTCTCGCGATGGCCGAGCGCTTCGCGCAAAGCCTGAACGAGCCCGCCGACACACTGCCCCACCAGCGCCTGTCGGATCGCGAATTCGACGTTTTCCGGCGCATCGCCGCAGGACAAACCCTCACGGAAATTGCCACCGAATTATGTGTCAGCAGCAAGACGGTAAGCACCTATAAAACCCGCATTCTCGAGAAAATGCAGATGCCGCACGAAGCCGCGCTGGTGCGCTACGCGCTGCGCCACAAGCTGCTCGGGGAAGACGACGAAATCTAGCGCCGTCACGGCGCCGCTGTCACTGGGTCCGCTCCGTCGTGACCCCCGTCACATCCGTGGCTCCTCGCGCGGCTGCTTTGCCGTCACAGAGTGTGTGTAGGAAATTTCCTACAACACTTCCCGCTCGCCTACCCGAAGCTCGTTCCCCGCTGATTTTATTTTGAGATGACGCGGCCGATACTTCGAGCCATGAACACAAGCCCGTCACACCCGGCCGTACGCGTGTTCCTCGTGGACGACGCGATTTCGATCAGGAAACGGATCGCCGCGCGTTTCGGTGCGATCGAAGGCGTCGAGATCGTCGGTGAAGCGGAGGAACCCGGTGCGGCACTGGACGGCATCGGCGCGACGGCAGCCGACGTCGTGGTGATGGATTTACATCTGAGCGGCGGCAGCGGCATCGACCTGCTGCGCAGCCTCGCGCAGAGCATGTCCACCGTGATCACGATCGTACTCACGAATCATTCGGGCACGTGGTTCAGGCAGGCGTGCGTCGCCAACGGCGCGCAGTACTTCTTCGACAAGACCAGTGAATTCGATCTTGCATGCAACACCATCGAGCGAATTGCCCACGAGCATTGCGCGCGCGGTCTCTACCATCTCGGAGCCCATCATGTCTGACGTTGCCGAATATTCCCAGACCCGGACCATCGCGCAGATTCCGCTGCACGCGCTGAAAGATCCCGGATTCGCACCGGCCCGGCCGAAGCACGGCGGCGCCAACTGCCCGAGTTGCGCGATGCGTGCTTCCTGCTTGCCGGAAGGTCTGACGGCGACAGAGACCGAACGGGTCGACGCGCTGATCTGCCCTTCGCGCACGATCAAAAATGGCGAATCCCTGTTTCGCGCAGGCGATTCGTTCCAGAGCATCTACGCAGTTCGCGCGGGCTCGTTCAAGACCGTCGTGATGCATCGC
This sequence comes from Paraburkholderia sp. 35.1, assembly GCF_050436525.1. Lineage (NCBI taxonomy): Bacteria > Pseudomonadati > Pseudomonadota > Betaproteobacteria > Burkholderiales > Burkholderiaceae > Paraburkholderia > Paraburkholderia sp. 35.1. Next base: position 3,888,404 of record NZ_JBNDMJ010000003.1, read on the forward strand.
GACGGCCGTGAACAGGTCACCGGGTTTCATCTTGCGGGCGATGTGCTGGGTCTCGACGGCATCGGTTCAGGCAAGCATAGCTGCGATGGGCTCGCCATCGAGGACAGCAAGGTCTGCATCATCCCGTTCCATTTGCTCGAAGCCATGTGCCGCGACGTCAAGGCATTGCAGCAGCATGTTCACAGGCTGATGGGCGGCGAGATCGTGCGCGAGGCGACGCTGATGATGCTGCTCGGCACGATGTCCGCGGACCAGCGGGTCGCGACGTTCCTGCTGAACCTGTCGGGCAAGCTCAAGTCGCGCGGTTATTCGCAGGCGGAATTTCATCTGCGCATGACGCGGGAAGAGATCGGCAGCTACCTCGGGATGAAACTCGAAACCGTCAGCCGTATGCTGTCGAAGTTTCAGAAGGACGGCCTGCTCGATACCCACGGCAAGCAGATCAGGATTCTCGACAGGGAAGGTCTCGCCCGCGTTTAGCCGCGCGCGCTCGCCGCCGTTTGATCGGAGTCAAGCCCGCCGTAGCGCATCAGACACTCGTCGCCGGCTCGCCATTGCTGCTGTGCATCGGCACCGGCACGGACGACGCGGCCGCATGGCTCGCGGCCGGGCAGGCGCTCGAACGGGTGCTGCTCACCGCCGCCTCCGAAGGCATGACGGCTTCCTACCTGAATCAACCGATCGAAGTGGCTTCGCTGCGCGAGCGCCTGCGCGCCGCGCTCAATCTGGACGCCGTCCCGCAACTGCTGATCGGGGTTGGCCGTGGCGGCGCCGTGCGGCATTCGTCGCGGCGCCCACTTGCCGAAGTGGTGTCGTAGCGCGGCGCAGTCAAAGGGCCGATCAGCGGCCCGGCCGCGCGGCTTCAATCGCGGAAGCGAAAGTAGCCGCTGTGCATCATGACCGGCTTCGCGCCCACTTCTTTCAGCAAATTTCGCGCGGCGGCCTCGATGGGCAGCCGGTGTGTATCGAACGCTTCGATCAGATCGTCTTCACGCAACGACGGCGCGCCGAAGTGGTCTTCCAGCGCCTCCGCGGTAATGGCGCACTGCACGCGCTCACCGTCGACCTCCGCCGGAAAGGCGACGACGAGATCGCGCGCGCAGTACTCGGGACGTTCCTGCGGGAAATGGATATGCATGGCCGGTACCTGTGAGAGTGAAAGTTCGTGGCTTGAACAAAGCCGACGGAAGCGGCGCGGATAACCAGAGTGCGGCCACGCTCGACGCTCCGATGTGTTCAGAATAGACCCGCTTGAAACGTCGCCAATTTTTTGGTGGCGATCCTGGCTGACTCGGATCAAGCGGGTGACATCACCTGACGGCAGGCCTCGAACAGCCCCATGTTCGCGAAAGCCGGTTGATTTGAGTCAATCATTAAATGCCGCGGTGGTACACGATGACGGGGTGCCGTTTGCAGTTCCGGCTTGCACGAGGACGACGTGTTCATGAAACATCTAACGCGCCGCTTCGCTGCCGACTTGCTGGACGACACGATTCTGGTGTACGTCGCCGATCTTGCACGCATCCACGACATCGCACCGTCGCAGCGCAAACCTTTTGCGTCGGCGAGCGCCGGCGCGATGGTGCAGAACGTCTATCTCTTCTGCGCGGCCGCAGGACTCGCTGTCGCGGCGCGCGGCTGGCTCAACCGCAGTGCGCTGAGTATCGAAATGCGCCTGCCGCGCGACAGCGTTCCGGTGCTCGCTCAAACGGTGGGCCACTTTGATTTATCCGCTGGCGCCGGCGACGCCCGATGACTCACGCAAACGGTCGATGGAGCGCGGGCAAACGTCGGCTTGACGTGAGTCAATTGCAACCGCGTCGTCGAACGTAGACTGAGCCTGCAACCTTTCGTGGAGTGCGTCTCGTGAAAGCCATGTTTCCGCCGTACCTGGCCGCGCATGTCGTCGGGCTCCTGCTGACAGCAAGCGGCGCGGCGTTCGCGCAGTCCGAGCCGACCGCCCTCGTCGATCAACAGCATTGCATGTTCTGCCATACCCGCGACGCGCCGTTTCTCGCCCCTTCGTTCCAGCAGATCGCGGAACGTTATCGCAACGAGCCGAATGCGCAGGTGATGCTCGAACACAAACTGCGGGTCGGCGGCAAGGCGCATTGGGGCGACATGGCCATGCCGCTGCCGCCAGATCGCGGTGGACCGCTTACGCCCGAAGACGCCCACACGCTGATCCAGTGGGTCCTGAGTCAATGAACAGCAACGAACCGACTAGCCGCTTACTGCGGACGCACTTGGTACAGATGGAGAAAATCATGCGCCTGACCATCCACCTCGACACATTCGACCGTGTCAATCGGATGGCATTCGCCATCCTGTGGCTCGACAACGAAACGCGTCAATGGTCGCGCGAGGGGCACCTGGGCCTCGAACTGCCCGAATGGGGCACGCTGCAAGTCGACTGCGGCAATACACTCGTGTGCGGCCCGCACGATTCGGTGCCCTGCTGTGTGCTTGAGGGGCTTGATCTGAACGTGTCCGGCGGCCCGTTCGAAGGTGAGGCCGGGCGTGCGCAATGGTGCGCCAATGCAGGCAGGACGCTGATGAGCGGCCACTGGCACATTCAATGTGTCGACCACGAGGGCGCAGAGCCTGAAAATGGCATTTTCGCGGATGACGACACTGCCTGAACCTTATTTGAACCGTCACGACAACGAGGTGCGCTCATGGGATTGACCGCGGATCTGGACGGCGTACGGCACAGGTATGGACTCTGTTTCGTGCGCGCCCCGTGGGCCTATTTCACGCGTGTGCCACTCGATCAGCAATGGGGCGACGGCTGGGAACAGGTGCCGTATGAACAACATGCCGGCGTCCCCTACGCTGACATGCCGCAGCAGATTCTGACGGTCGCCTTCGACGGTCCGTTGTATCCGCCCGATGCGGGCTACGACGGCAAGACGCGCAGCGTCATCGAGATCAATCGGGGCGACGCTCCGTGGCTGCGCACGCAGGATCTCATCAGCAACGCGCCGATTCACATCATGGCTGGCGTGACGCTCGAATCGTTTGTCGAGCAGGTCGAGCTTGCTGGCGGCCGCGTGTTTGCTCCGCTCGGCTGGGGCGCGTTGCGGCTCGAACGTTGCGAGCGGGACCAGCCGGGTGACGCGCCGGCGTCGACGGCTTCCGCACCTAAGGCGAGCAACGTCTGAGGCGCACGCTGCGCGGGCCTCGATCCCGCGCCCTCCACGCATCGCCCTCCCGGCGCCATGCCCGCGAACTCTCACTCGAAAACTTGCCCGGTCATTGCCCGCTCTCCCATCCCCCACCCAGCGCCGCATATAACGCGACCGTATCCTGCAGCCGTTGCGCCACGCCCTGTAGCCACGCGATGCGCGCCATGAACTCGGCTTTCGTGTATGCGACGTAGCCGAGCGATTTCACCACTTGCTTGATATGCGCGATATCGGCTGGCGACTTCGGCTCGACGAGGATGTACGAGGTGGTGTAGCGGGTCGTGGGGATGTAGGTGATAGCACGCTTGTAAGTGGTGTAGAGCGTGGGTGTGCCGAACAGGCCGCTGCTCGCGACAGTCGCGATGCCGACCACCACGCCGCGATGATCGTTCAGCTCGAAATCCGTGCCGAGCGTGGGGTTCTTCAGCTTCACTAACTCGGCGATCGTCGATCGCGATGAAGCCGTTCTCGGCATAGATGTCTTCGATCTTGCCCTGCTTCATGATCGGCCAGCCGAACAGGCTGGCGTCGTCGAGTCCGATCACCGTGACGGCCTGATAAGTGCCGTCGCGCAGCTTGACCAGCGCGCCGCCCGAATACAGCGGCACCGCGTATTTGACGCCGTCGGTGCTGCGTACCGCGTCGAGGACGTAGTCCGGCATGCCCTCCTCCAATCCCGGCCAACGCTGTGAAAATGGCCACTGCGGCGACGATGATTCTTGGTTCTGCGCGGACCATGATGTCCGTCCTCCGTCAGTTGACGCACGCGATGTCTGAGCGCGTGTCGGCTTGCGAGCCGTCGCGACGAATCCATCATCGACCCGATAGCGCTATTGCAATTGATACGCGTCAAGCATCGGTTGCTTTGCGTGGTCAGTGCCACGTGACGGCAGGCGCGGCGACATCCGGCCGGGGAAATGTTGCAGTGCGCCCGTCAGCGTGCGTCGCGGTGGCCGAGGCCGCAGTGGTCGGCCGTCCCGACGATACCTTCGGGGAAGCGATCGTGGCGTTCATGGTGCTCAAGACGGCGCGGCCGAACGGCCCGGACTGACGCGTCTGATCAGAGCTCGTCGTTCATCGCGTCGCCCCATGTCGGCCGACGGCAATCGAGACGCATGAAAGCCGCAGATTAGCGAGCCTATCGGCCTCATTCATATGAATTTCACCTATTTTTCGAAGACATAGGTTCCCGGCGCGTCGCAGAGGGCGCCGTCGACTGCATGGGCAGCCACCTCCCCGCTCGACTGCTCGCGTAGCCACTGGTTCCAGCAGAGCCACCACGACCCCTCGACAGGTGTGGTCTGGGCGAGAAAATCGCGGCGGCTGCGGTAAGGCGCTCCGCGAGGACGGGTTACACATCGGTAGTAACGGCCCACATGGCCGGGCTCGGACACGATTCCCGCATTATGTCCGCCTGCCGTCAGCAGGAAAGTCAACGGATTATGCGTCAGCAGATGCAGCATGTAGACCGAGCGCCAGGGTGACACGTGGTCCCGCTCCGTCCCGACGACAAAGGTCGGCGCTTCGATGTCGGACAAGGCGACAGGCCGGCCATCGACGCAGTAGCGTCCCTCGGCAAGATCGTTGTTCAGGAATAGCCGCGTGAGGTACTCGCTGTGCATCCGATAAGGCAGGCGCGTGGTGTCGGCGTTCCACGCCATCAGGTCGTTGGGCTTCGAGCGCCGTCCGAGAAGGTATTCGCTCATCATCCTCGACCAGATCAGATCGCGCGCATTCAACAGCTGGAAAGCGCTCGACATCTGCCGTCCGTCCAGATAGCCCTGGTGCCACATCAATGCGTCGAGCGCGGCAAGTTCACTCGCATCGATGAACAGGCCCAGTTCGCCCGGCTCAGCAAAGTCCGTTTGCGCCGCAAGGAGCGTCACCGTCTTCAGTTCGTGCCCTCTTCCATCGCGAAACAGCGCTGCAGCCGCCATCGCGAGGAGCGTGCCCCCAAGGCAATAGCCAACGGCATGCACCGGCTGTGCATGACGTAGACGGACCTGAGCCAGCGCGGCAAACAAACCGTCGCGCAGGTAGTCGTCGAGTCCGACGTCACGAAACGCTGCGGGCGGGTTGCGCCACGATATTGTGTACACCGTGTAGCCAGCGTCCACGAGATAGTGAATCAGGGAATTGTGCGGCTGAAGATCGAGAATGTAGTACTTCATGATCCACGACGGGACGATCAGGAGCGGTTCGCGCGCCACGGTGGCTGTTGCAGGCGCGTACTGAATCAACTCGCACAAAGCGTTGCGCCACACTACCTTGCCCGGGGTAATGGCCACGTCTTTTCCGGGCAGCCACGCATGCGAAGGGGATGCCAGGTCGTCTTTCGCCGCGCCGGCAAGCTCGCGCAGGTCCTCGAGCCAGTGCTGCATGCCCACCACGAAATTCAGTCCGCCGCTTCGCCACGCCGCCGTCTGTATCGCGGGATTGGTTGCGATGCAGTTGCTGGGTGAGCATGCGTCCAGCCATTGGCGCACGAGGAAGCGCACCAGTTCCTCATGATGCCGTTCGACGCCCGGTATCGCCGTGGTCGCCGCTTCCCACCATTGCTGGACTTGCAGGAAGGCATCCCGATATAGCCAGTAAGGCCACCGCGACCATGAATCGGCAGAGAACCGAGGGTCCTCGCTCACCGGCTCGGCGTGCCAATGAGCCGTAGGCGCGACCTGTATGTGTTCTGTCAGCTCGCTATACGCCATCGCGCACCGGTTCACCAGGTCGAGTGCCTTACCGGGCGAGAGCATCATGTGCAGTGCCCAGTCTTGGGCCGCCATGAATATCGAAGCCGGCGACAAACCGCCTGTCAGCGCCGCGACCGCCGCGTGCGCGGCCAGGTCCAGTTCGTTGCGCGAAAGTGCAGGCACGGGCGCGCCATGGCCGTCCCGCGCCCCGGACAGTTGGTTGGCACCGGCCAGGGTAGTCGTCTGAGATGGAGAGCGCTTCATAGCTTGCGGCGCATGGGGGAATTCAGTCGGATCGTCTACGCTCACGTTCGCTCATCCTTGTCGAGGTCATCGTGTATGAATGCCGCGCCTGATGGCCGAATCCGCGCTCAATGGCGCTAGCCGCCATGCGAGCCAGAGCGGGCGCGGGGCACGTCCCTTCGCCATCGAAGCGCAGCAGCGCTCAACCGGTTGCGACTGCGTCTGGTCGGCGTGCCGGGCACCGCGGACGCACGTTGAACAACTGTCGGGCATCCCTGATACCAGCAGTGAGACTACGTACGCGGCTGCGATGCGGGTTGATTTGCATCAACGAGAACCGGGCAACCATGAGCGCCGTACGATTCATGCGCGGCGAGAAGGCTCAGTTGACACGCATCAAAGCACAGGCGTTCAGCGCGGCTATGGTGAAAACGCGTGCGCGGTTCACCTGCGCATGCACCGGCGCTGACCTTGAACGGAGTCGATCATGACCGATATGCAACTGCTGTCCTATGAACCGGCGCCCGGACGCGCCCCCTCTCGTACCCGCGGCGAAACGCCTGCCGTGATCACGCTGCCCAAGCCTGACATGGCCGGCGGCGTGCCGCTGATGAAAGCGCTCGCGCTGCGCGCCAGCACCCGCGAATTTTCCGACACACCCTTGATGCCCGCGACGCTTGGTGCGCTGCTATGGGCGTCGGACGGCGTCAACCGTCCGGCGACAGGCGGCCGCACGGCGCCGTCGGCCCATGCCTTCAATGAAATCGACCTTTATGCGGTGCTGCCGAACGGAGTCTATCGCTATGACGCGCCAAACCATCGGCTCGTACTCAAACGCGAGAGCGACGCGCGCAATATGACGGGATACCAGGATTTTGTCGGCGACGCACCGCTCGATCTCGTGTATGTCGTCAACATGTCGCGCCTGCTGACGATGCCGCCTCAGCAGCGCGATATTTTTTCCGCCGTCGCGGCGGGCGCGATGGCACAGAACGTTTCGCTGTATTGCGCTTCAGCCGGACTCGGATGCGTCGTACGGGGTTGGATCAATCATCGCTCGCTGAGCGACGCACTGAAATTGAACGAGGACGAATTGCCGATCCTGGCTCAAACAGTAGGCGCGCTGGCAACGACACTGAATTCGCTCGCGGATTGAAGCGGCGTGGCGCGCAGCGGTTATCGGGCGGCCGGCAGGGTTCCGTTGGCAGCATGCCTGATCCGAAGAGGCAACCCATGTGGTGCGGCCTGCTCGATACACAACGGCGCCTCGCCAAGGCGTTCGCCGAAAGCGCGCTCAACGTCTGCGTCCGGACGCCGGGTCTATCCGAGCTTCATCCAGCAGGCTGCCATCCTGGTCGCGCACCCTGCGCGTCAGGTCGGCCTGGAATACCGGCGCGCTTGGGCAAGTCCCGCTTTGCACGATCGAGGGAGACCGCGACGACATCACCGGCGCGGATCAGACTCATTGCGCGCACGCGCTATGTCATGCGCCGGACGCACCACGGCATCGGCGCGCGACCATCGGCCAGTGCGACCATTACGATCTTTTCACGGGCCCACGCTGGCACGACGCTGTTCATCCCCAGTTATGCGAATTCTGGCGCGCGATCGAATGCGATAGTGAAGCGAAAGCCGAACCGCCCGGCCGCATTCGATGATCCATGTCAAAGCTGCGCCAGGCCAATGCAGTGCAATGGCATTTATCCCCGCCATGGGCGGGTTCCGCGCGAGGGCATGATGAAACTGACTTTTCTGGGTGGCGCGGAAACCGTCACCGGCTCGAAATATCTGCTCGAAGCCGCCGGCTTGCGGATTCTGATCGATTGCGGTCTGTTTCAGGGTACGAAAAACCTGCGCCTGCGCAACTGGAGCCCGCTGCCCATGCCGGTCGACACGCTCGACGCCGTGATCCTCACGCACGCGCATATCGATCACACCGGCTACCTGCCCGTGCTCGCGCGCAGCGGCTATCGCGGCCCCGTCTACTGCACGCCCGGCACGGCCGACCTGTGCAACATCATGCTGCGCGACAGTGCGCGTCTACAGGAAGAGGAAGCCGACTTCGCGAACCGTCATGGCTTCTCGAAGCACAAGCCGGCTCTGCCGCTTTACACGCTCGACGACGCACAGCGCGCGCTGCGGCTCATCGTGCCACGCGAATTCGATGTCCCCACCCCACTGAACGACGAATTGTGCTTCCGCTTTCTGCCTGCCGGACATATCCTGGGCGCGGCCAGCGTCGTGCTCTGCTGGCGCCATACGGTGCTGGCTTTTTCAGGCGATATCGGCCGGCCGAACGATCCGATCATGCGCGCCCCCATGAAGCTCGCGCACGCGGACTATCTGGTCGTCGAGTCGACCTACGGCGACCGCCTGCATGCCACGACCGATCCCGAGCGGGAGTTGGCCACGCTATTCGAGCGGACGTTCGCGCGCGGCGGCGTCGTGGTCATGCCCTGCTTCGCGGTCGGACGAGCTCAGGAAATCCTTTATTACATCGCGCATCTGAAGCAGACCGGGCGCATGGCAAACGTGCCGGTCTATCTGGACAGCCCGATGGCCACCGGCGTCACGGAGGTGTACCGGCACCATCTGAGCGAGCACCGCCTGACGGCTTCGCAGGCGGCCATGATCGACAAGGCGGCAGTCATGGTGCGCACGGTCGAGCAGTCCAGAGCGATCGCCGCGCATCATGGTCCGATGGTCATTATCGCTGGCAGCGGCATGGCCACCGGCGGTCGCGTGCTCCATCATTTGCGCCTGTATGCGCCGGACCCCAGGAATACGATCGCGCTGGTCGGCTATCAGGCCGCGGGCACACGCGGCGCCGCCATTGCCGCACACGAGCCAGCGGTAAAGATTCACGGCGAGTACGTGCGAATTCGCGCACATGTCGAGACGATTTCGTCCCTGTCCGCGCATGCGGACTACAGCGAAACGCTGAACTGGCTCGCAGCGATATCGCCGGCGCCCGCGCAAACGTTCATTACGCACGGTGAGCCCGCCGCCGCCGATGCGTTGCGCCGTCGAATCACCGACACGCTTGGTTGGCCTTGCACGGTGCCGGTGTATCAGCAAAGCGTCGAGCTGGCGGAAAGGTCCGCGCTCGACGGCCGGTCCGCGGCCGCCGCTGCGGCATGTTCGATCTCCGGCCCAGCGCAGAGCTGATGTCACGCCCTGCGCAAAACCTCGCGCGCTGCCGCGCCGTCAAGCGCGCGACAGGCAAGCCGTTACGGCCCGCATGGCCGCGCGTGACGATGCCCGGTAAGCTGGCACCCACGCGCGCAGCCGGTCGACAGCTGTCACCACGTGTGCGCCATCTTCTCGAAAGCCCGACATACCTGCGGGCCGACGAAGACGCGTCGTTCCTGCAACGCCCCGAGATGTGCGGCGTGCGGCCGCAGCTCGACTACTGGAAGACCGAAGAGAGCCTGCACGCCAATCCCCACCCCTTCTGTGCGACTAGCATATGCGCGGCAACTGCTCCCCCGTGAGCATGTCGAGTGCGCGCACACCGCCGATCGTCCCCAGTTCAACTGTGCCCGCACGGGCGGAGGTTTCGACGGTGCCGATGATGGCCGCGTCCCCAAAGAAGCGGCGCAGGATCGCGACGGCCCGCTCCGCGCAGGCAGGCGCCATCAACGCGACAAACCGCCCTTCGTTCGCGACATAAAGCGGATCGAGGCCCAGGATCTCGCAGGCGCCGCGGACCGAATCCGACACAGGAATGGCCGCTTCATCGAGCCGGATCGCCACCCTGCCCGCCAAGGCGATTTCGATCAATGCGGTCGCGAGCCCGCCGCGCGTCAGGTCGCGCATGCAATGCAGTTCGATTCCGCCGTCGATCAGCGCCCGCACGCAGGCCGCCAGCGGCGCGCAGTCGCTTGCAATCGTGGTCTCGAATCCGAGCCCCTCGCGTACTGCCATGATGGCGATGCCATGGCGGCCGATGTCGCCGCTCAGCACCACGGCATCTCCCGCCCTGACTTGCCGGGGCGAAACCGGAGAGCTCGCCAGAACGAGTCCGACGCCAGACGTGTTGACATAGAGGCCGTCGCACTTGCCGCGCTCGACCACCTTCGTATCGCCGGTCACGATGCGCACACCTGCCGCCCGTGCCGCATCGCGCATGGACACCACCACGCGGCCCAGATCGTCGATCGGAAAGCCTTCCTCGAGCACCAGCCCGACGCTCAGATAGCGCGGTTCGGCGCCGCACATGGCCAGATCGTTCACCGTCCCGTTGACGGCAAGCGAGCCGATGTCACCGCCGGGAAAGAACAGCGGCTGCACCACATAGGAATCGGTCGTGAAGGCAAGCTGGGCGCCGCCGATATCGAATACGGCCCCGTCATGCGTGAGATCGTCCGGCGATCCGGCGAAGGCGGGACGAAAAAGCCCATCGATGAGCCGCTGGGTCAGCAGGCCACCACCGCCATGGGCGAGTTCAATGGTGTCGCCGCCTGTCGCCGGCAGCGGACAGTTCGCGACGAAGCGTGGAGTTTCGCTCATAGGCCCCCCGTGCAGTCGAGCGCACCCGCTGCATCGGCGGACAGCGGCCTGCGATAGCGATAGTAGGCGGCGCAAGCGCCTTCGGACGACACCATGGTCGCGCCCAGCGGATGCTCCGGTGTGCACCGGGTGCCGAAAGCCGGGCACTGCCCCGGCTTCTTCAACCCGCGCAGCACCTCGCCACTGATGCATTCGCTGCAGCGTTCAGGCGGCACTGCGATATCCGGAAAGCGCTGCAGCGCATCGTAGCGCGCGTATGCGGGCGCGAGACCAAAGCCGCTGCGGGCGATTTCGCCGATACCGCGCCACCGCTGTGACTGAACGGCAAACACGCGGCCGAGCACGTCCTGCGCGGGGCGGTTGCCGTTGCGCTGCACGGTGCGCAGATACTGGTTCTCAACCTCGGCGCGGCCCTCTTCCAGTTGCCGGATGCACAGGTAGAGGCCCTGCACCAGATCGACGGGTTCGAAGCCGGTCACGACGATCGGAATGCCGAAGCGGCGCGCGATCGGCTCGTATTCCCAATATCCCATCACCGTGCAGACATGGCCGGCGGCGAGGAAACCTTGCACGCTGTTGGCCGGGTCGCTCAAAAGCGCGTCGATAGCGGGCGGCACAAGGACGTGAGACACCAGCAACGAAAAATTCGCGAGCCCCTCGCGCTCCGCCTGCAACACAGCCATGGCGGTGGCGGGCGCAGTGGTTTCGAAACCGATCGCGAAGAAGACGACTTCGCGCTCCGGTCTGTGACGCGCGATCGTCAACGCATCGAGCGGCGAATAGACCATGCGGATGTCGGCGCCGCGCGCCCTCGCGGCGAGCAGACTGCCCGTTTCACCCGGCACCCGCAGCATGTCGCCGAACGAGCAGAAGGTTACGTCGGGCCGGCTTGCAATAGCGATCGCGGCGTCAATGATGCTGGCGGGCGTCACGCACACGGGGCAGCCCGGTCCATGCAGAAGACTCACGCCACGAGGCAGCATCTGGTCGATGCCGTGCCGCACGATCGAATGGGTCTGACCACCGCAGATCTCCATGATGGTCCACGGCCGCGTCGTGATGCGAGCAATCGCGTCGGCATAACGGCGGGTCACGGCCGGGTCGCGAAATTCGTCGACGTATTTCATCTGGGATCCTCGGGCTCGAATCCGGCCAGGTAAGCCAGCGTTCTCAGGGCCTGCACCTCGTCGATCAAGGCGATGGCGAAACCGGCGTGGACGAGCACATAGTCGCCAGGCTGCGCTTCGGGGACGTAGGCGAGGCAGACCGCTTTGACGATGCCGGCGAAGGCGACCCGTCCTTGCCGCAACAGCGGCTCATCGCCTGCGATGCTCAGAACCTGTCCGGGAATGGCGAGACACATCAGATCTTCTCCCCGCTCAGCGGCCGGGCGGCGAAAGCGGCCTGGCCCACGGCAATGCCGCCGTCATTCGGCGGAATGCGGCGATGCCAGTACGGATCGAAGCCCGCCTCGCGTAGCCGCTCAACCGCCCGCTCGACGAGTCGCGCATTCTGGAAGCAACCTCCGCTCAGCAGCACGCGCTCGAGCCCAACGCGGGTGGCGACGCAGACGATGGCCTCGGCCAGGGCGTCATGAAACGCCGCCGCCACTGAAGGTGTGGGGACGCCGTCGCGGCACGCGGCCACGACGGCGGCCAGCATCGGACGCCAGTCGAGCACGAGGCCGCTGGCGTCTTCCGACAGGCGCAGCGACGCCAGCGATACCGACCTCAGCGCGCGCTGCGCGGCAAACTCGACCGCCATCCCTGCTTCGCCTTCGAAGCTGGCGACCTGCACGAGATCGAGCAGCGCAGCAATCGCGTCGAAGAGCCGACCCGCGCTCGATGTCAGAGGCGCGTTGACGCCGCGGCGCAGCATGACGCCGAGCGTCTGTCGCTCTCTCGCGGCGAAAGCGGCGACGGGCTTCTGGTCCGTCATCGCCAATGCGGCATCGCCAAAGGTCGCATAGAGGGCGCCGAGCGCGGCACGGCGCGGCTCGCGCATGGCGGCCTCCCCACCGGCCAGGCGAAACGGCAGCAGATGCGCAACCCGTCTGTACCGGGTCGCGTCGACGGCCAGGAACTCAGCACCGCAGATCGAACCGTCCGTACCATAGCCGGCGCCGTCCCATGCAACACCGAGCACAGGGCCCGCGAGATCGTTGTCGAGCATGCCGGCCAGCACGTGCGCGAGATGATGCGGCACGCGTCGCACCGGCAGTCCTGATGCATCCGCAAAACGGGTGCTGTAGTAGTCCGGATGGAGGTCGCACGCGACATGCCGGGGGCGTACGTGGTATAGCGTCGTCATAGCCTCGACGGCCTGCGCAAAGGCCTCACGCGTTGCGGGTGCGGCGAGCTCGCCGATATGAGGGCCGAGCACGATCTGTCCATCGACGGCAAGCGCGATCGTGCTCTTCTGATGCGCGCCGAGCGCGAGTCCCGGCTCGGCGCCAGCCGAAAACGGCAGGGCGAGCGACAGCGGCGCGTAGCCCCGCGCGCGCCTCAACACCGCCTCGCGTCCCGCTATCACCCGTACTACGGAATCATCCACCGGATGCAGGATCGGGCGGTCGTGCACGAGGAAGAGATCGGCAATGCCCGCAAGCCGTTCGAGTGCTTCGCGCTCGTCGGTCACGATCGGCTCGCCGCCCCGGTTGCCGCTCGTGGCCACAACGGGAAAGCCAAGCTCAAGCATCAACAGGGCATGCAGCGGCGTGCAGGGCAGCATGATCCCGAGCAACGGGTTGGCCGGCGCTATGCCTCGTGCAATCCCAGGCAGATCCGTTCGCGCCTTGACCAGAACGATCGGCGCCGCAGCCGAGCAGAGGAGCCGTTGATCGAGCTCGGAAAGCTCGGCGACCATCGACGCATCGGCCAGGCTCCGAACCATGACGGCAAACGGCTTGGCCGGACGCGTCTTGCGCTCCCGCAGACGGCGCACCGCAGTGTCGCTGCGGGCATCGGCAATCAGTTGGAACCCCCCTAGTCCTTTGAGAGCGACGATCAGGCCCTGGCGCACGGCTTCGGCCGCAGACCGCAGGGCCTGATGCCGCTCGCCCAGCACGGCGCCCGCCGTATCCCATAGCGCGAGTTGGGGTCCACACTCGGGGCAGGCATTCGTTTCTGCGTGAAAACGGCGCGACGCCGGTTCGCTGTACTCGTTGCGACAGCCCGCGCACATCGGAAAGTGTCGCATGGCCGTGCGTGAGCGATCGTACGGCACAGCCTCGATCAGACTGTAGCGTGGTCCGCAGTGCACACAGGTCGTAAACGGATACAGGTAGCGGCGATCGTTCGGGTCGCAAAGCTCGCCAAGGCACTCCGGACAGACGGCAAGATCGGGCAACACCATGGCCGAGCGTGGGCCGCCGGTCGCGCTCGGGGCAATCACGAAGCCTTGCTCGCCCTGGGCTGGAAGCCGGCAGCTTTGCCGCTGATGAATGGCCGCCGGCGGCGCGATTTCCGCGTCGAGTCTGGCCAGAAAGCGCTCAAGCGCCTGTGGGGCGCCTTCGACTTCGAGCGACACGCCCTCGCCCGTGTTGCGTACAAAGCCGCCCAGCCCCTCGCCGACGGCAAGCCGATGAACGAAGGGCCGAAACCCCACCCCCTGCACCGCGCCGGTGACATCCAGCCGCAGCCGGAGTCGCGTCCCCGCTTCGGCGATATCGACGCCCGTCGTGTCCATGGCGTGTCACCCTTCCCCGTCCGGGACGTCGAACTCGATGCCCGTGATCATCACGTCCTGTGCATCTGGATGGCGGACTTCCTGCGACACCTCGATACGCAGCGCGGCGCCCTCGGCCAGGGTGCCGCGCGCTTCGTCGGTGAAATGCTCGCGGAAGTGTTCCGGCGAAAACTGGCTGAGCGCACCAAGCCAAACGTCGACCCCGCTGACTCGCAAGGCGCGGTTCTCCTGTGCGGCAATCTCCAGCCGGTGCACCAGGTTTCGGACGATGCCTGATTCATGCATGAGGTTCGATCTCCGTAACGGTCTTCCTGAGGGGTTGCCTAAGCCGCTCCACCTCGGTCACCACACGCCCGGCCACTTCATCGACAGCGGCCGCGACTTCCGGGGTAACCGGCGCGCCGCGGTCGAAACAGACGCCTTCAATCGCATAGACGACCATCTCGCGTGGCGCAAGCCCGAGCGTGCGGGCAAGTTCGATTGCCTCGGCCACGCCGAACGCATGGCTCGACGCAAACGACATCTCCCGCACCAGTTGCTCCGAGGCGAGGTCGATCCGGAGGATGCGGCCCGGCGTCGCCTCGGGCGCGGCAGCATCCACGCACACCAGCGCATCGAAACCGGCCCAGTCCTCGATCAGCGACAGCGCATCGCCGCTGCGTACGACGAGCGATACCTCGGCCGGCAGCCGTCCGGCGATGCTGCGCACGACGAGTGCTCCGACGCCGTCATCGCCTCGATCGGGGTTACCCATGCCAACCACCAACACCTTGCGTGGCGCGCCACACTGATCGACGGTTCGGGTCATGTCCGCTGCACCGAAAGTTTGAGGAAGTGAGCGGAACACGAGATGCATGGATCGTAATTGCGGATGCTGCGTTCACATCGATCCCGCAGCACGTCGTCGGGTTGATCCAGCGAGGCGGTCGCGACAGCCATCAGGTCCGCCTCGATACTCGGCTGATTCTGCGAGGTCGGCGGCACGATGCGCGCCTCCATGATCGCTCCGTCTGCATCGAGGCGATATCGATGCCAGCAGATCCCACGGGGCGCCTCGGTACAGCCAAAGCCCGTGCCCGCGCGCGGCTCGGCCGGCAAAGCGGGGAACTCCGGCGGCTCATAGGCCGCGATTAGTCGCAGCGCCTCATCGCACGCGTAGACCAGTTCGAGCGCCCTCACCACGATGCTCCGAAACGGGTTCCGGCAGACCGGGCCAAGCCCGGCTTCATGGGCCAACGCCCGCACCGGCTGCGGAAAACGATCGAAATTGATGGCGTAGCGGGCGAGCGGCCCGACCAGATACGCGCCGCGCTGCTTCACCACAGCATGCAGCGCAGTCGAGTGGGCAACGTGCCGCTCCTCGAATTCGGTGTCAAAGTCGCTTATGTCGATATCGATACCACGGGTGGAGACGAGCCGCCCCTCGTTGAACGGATATTCGTCCGGGTGCCGCAGCGCCACGAACTCGTAGTCGCGCTCGAACGCCGGAAAATCGAAGCCCGCCACCCAACGGACCAGATCCACTGCATGGTCGCGCGCGCGCTGGAGACTTTCGGCGACCGGCGCGAGCTCATCGCGGCCCGGCACGCGGTAGAAGCCGCCCACCTTCACGTTGACGGGATGAATCTCGCGTCCGCCCAGAAGCCGCATCAATTCGTTGCCGGCTTTCTTCAAGGCAAGGCCCCGGCGGACTGCGTCGCCGTGCTCGCGAGCCATCTGGATCGCGTCCGGGAAACCCAGGAAGTCTGGTGCATGCAGCATCACGACGTGCAGCGCATGGCTCTCGATCCATTCGCCGCAGTAGATCAGCCGGCGCAACACGCGTAGCTGTCCGTCGACCTTGATGCCGAAGGCGTTTTCGAGCGCATGGACCGCACTCATCTGGTAGGCGATCGGGCAGATCCCGCAGATGCGGGCCACGATGTCGGGCGTTTCGGCAAAACCGCGCCCGCGCAGCAACGCTTCGAACAGGCGCGGCGGCTCGAAGATATTGAGCTGCGCCGATATCACCTGCCCGTCCTTGAAATGCAGATCGAGCGCGCCCTCCCCCTCGACGCGGGTGAGGTAGTCAACCCGGATCGTCTTCGTCGCCATGAGCCTCGCTCTCCTTGAGAAACTCGGGTGCCGTCGCGTTGAAGGTGCGCAACACGCGGCGGATATCCAGCGGTCTCGCGCCGAGCGCCTGCCATTCGCGTGTCAACGCACCCATGTTCGGCGTCTCCATCGGGCCATAGCAACCGTAGCAGCCACGCCGGAAAGCCGGGCAGATCGCACCGCACCCGGCATGCGTTACCGGCCCGAGGCAGGGCGTGCCCTGCACCATTACGCACACCGTGCCGCGCTGCTTGCATTCCACGCAGACACTGTGACTCGCGATCGCCGGCTTGCGGCCGGCGAGAAATGCCGAGATGACCTCGATGAGCTGCATCTTGTTGATTGGGCAGCCACGCAGCTCGTAGTCGACCGGCACGTGTGAGGAGATCGGTGTCGAGGTCGAGAGCGTCGTGATGTATTCCGGTGACGCGTAGACCGCGGCCACGAACTCGCGTGCGTCCGCAAAATTGCGCAACGCCTGGATCCCGCCGGCGGTCGCACAGGCGCCGATCGTCACGAGATGTTTCGACTGACGCCGCACCGCCTGAATGCGCTCTGCGTCGTGCGGTGTGGTGATCGATCCTTCAACCAGCGAGAGGTCGTAAGGCCCGGTCCCGATGGTGCTGGACGCTTCCGGGAAGTTGGCGATTTCGATGGCATCGGCAAGCGCGAGCAGTTCGTCCTCGCAATCCAGCAAGGAGAGCTGGCATCCGTCGCAGGAAGCGAACTTCCAGACCGCGAGCCGCGGCCGCTTGTGCGGGGTCGTTGCAGATACGCCCATCTCAGATCTCCGGGACCGCGAAGATGCCCGCAATCGTGTCGAAGCGCATCACCGGCCCGTCCTTGCAGATGAATGCAGGGCCGAACTGACAGTGCCCGCACAGGCCGATCGCGCATTTCATGTTGCGCTCCATCGACAGATAGATACGCTCGGGGGAAACGCCGGCATCGCGCAGCGCATTGGCCGTGAAGCGCATCATGATCTCGGGCCCGCAGACCAGCGCAAAGGTCTCGCGCGGATCGAAGGCCGCACGCGCTACCAGCGCCGGCACGACGCCGACGTGGCCACGCCACCCCGCGTCGGCGTGATCGACGGTGACCTCGATCTGGACATCCAGCCGCTGTCGCCACTGTTCCAGTTCGCGGCGGTAAAGCAATTCCTTCGGATTGCGGCTTCCGAACAAAATGATCACGCGTCCATAGCGGCTCCGGTTGGCCAGCACGTCGTAGATTGCCGGGCGCAGCGGCGCGAGGCCAAGGCCGCCGGCTACGAAGACGATATCCGAGCCCTCGGCGGCGGCGACCGGCCAGCCCGTTCCAAACGGGCCGCGCAGCCCGACCGTCGCGCCCCCTTCCAGCTTCGCGAGCGCCGCACTGACAGCACCGACGTTGCGAACAGTGTGCACGAAAGACCGGTCGTCGCTCCGGTCGCCGCTCATGCTGATCGCCGCTTCGCCAACACCGAACACGTAGAGCATGTTGAACTGCCCCGGCACAAAAGCGGGTCGCTTCCCGGCGAGCGGTACGAACTCGAGCGTTGTGGTGTCGGCGAGTTCGCGGCGTGTCCGCGCGACACGATAGATCTGTGGCACGAACGGATCCGGGGCCCAAGCGGCAGCCATCTCAGCGCTTCCCGTAGACATCGAGCAATTGCAGCCTCGTTGCGTCCAGCCGCTTCACGAAGATCGGCAGAAAGCGCTTCATCAACGCATAACCCAGATCGTGGTCGGACTCACACTTGTCTCGCAAGCACCTGGCATCCATGCCGATCGCACGCGTGAGCTCGACGGCCCTGGCATCGAAAGTCCACCGATAGGGTGGAACCAGCCATGATGCCCCCACGATCTCGCCGGCGCCGAGGGTCGCCACCACGATGGGCGGCTGCCCGGGCGCGACGATCTCGAGCGCCACCTGGCCATGACGGATCAGGAAGAACTCGTTCGCGGGCTCGCCTTCCCTGAACAGATAATGTCCGGCATTGAAGCGGTGGTTTCTGGCACAGCCTGAGATCAATCGGCTATGCGCGGAATCAAAACCCGCAAAAAAGGGGTGTTCACTCAGAATATGTTCAAGCCCCTCCATGTTCACCCTCCTTTGCCGCGGTATCGGTGGCGCGAATGGCGGCCGCTTCCTCCGTGATGTCGATACCGACCGGACACCAGGTGATACAGCGGCCGCACCCGACACAGCCCGATGTTCCGAACTGGTCGATCCAGCTCGCGAGCTTGTGGGTCATCCATTGCCGATAGCGCGAGCGGGCTGTCTTCCGGACGCTGCCGCCATGGATGTAGGAGAAGTCCATCGTGAAACAGGAGTCCCACTTGCGAACGCGCCCGGCGGACTGTCCGGCCAGATCGCTGTGATCCTCGACCGTCGTACAGAAGCAGGTCGGGCAGACCATTGTGCAGTTGCCGCAACTCAGGCACCGCTCGGCCACTTCGTCCCAGCGCGGATGGTTTGGGTTGCCTTGCAGCAGCTGTTTGATGCCCTCGGTCTCCAGGGTGCGTCCCATCTGGGTCGCCGTATGCGCGACAACCGCCTCGGCCGCCGTACAGTGCGCGTCCGAAGCTGGCCGATGAGCAATCTGCGCCAGAACCTGCGCGCCGGTTGTGGTACCGACCTCGACCAGGAATTCATGGACGTCTTCGTCAAGCAGTTCGGTCAGCGCCAGGTCGAAGCCGGACTCCGCCCGCGGGCCTGTTTGCATCGAAACGCAGAAGCAGGTCCCGCCGGCCTGAGCGCAATTCACCGCAACAATGAACGCGTTCTGGCGACGAAGGCCGTAAACCGGGTCTGGGTAAGGTCCCTCGCAAAAGACCCGGTCCTGGATCGCGATCGCATGAATTTCGCAGGAGCGTACGCCAATGAACGCGAATTTCGGCGGGGGTTCGTCCGCTGTGGTGATCGCGAGCCCTTCTTCTCCGGTTCGCGCCTCCCAGAGCGTCTGTACCGGCGGATGCAAGAAACGCTTCCACGAATGCGGACCGACGGCGAAACCAAACAGCGCAGCATCATCGCGCCGCACGAGGCGATAACGCCCAGCTTCCTGACGATCAGTCCAGCCGACCGGCAAATCCGCCACCCTCGCGATCCTGTCGTACACGATAGCGCCGTCCCGCACGGTTGGCCCCATCACCTGATACCGGTCGGTGACAAGAACATCGATGAGAGACTGAAGGGCCTCATGGGTAACGACCACCTTGTCGCCCTTCGACAACGGATGCTCTACCATCGCAGCTCCTTTGAAACCACACAGTGATCGTGCTGGTTGTCTGACGTTAGCAAGGTCAGAGCGAGTCGGGTGCGTGTGGTTTCCGGCTAGTCGTCATGGTGGCACCCCATCTTTCAAGTGGCCTTATGCGAGCAGTGCGCGTGGCGCGCAGAATGACCCGCGCGCGCAAAATGCGACCTGATGTGACGCAATTCGAATCCCGCACCCGAAGCGCCGTCGACGCAATCCAACCGGATGAACGGGCCGGTCGTCTCGAACAAGGTCGATCCTTCACGGTTTTCACGCCCGGTACGCGCGCAGCCGCCGCGAGGATCGCCTGACGCTCTTCCTCGGAACGCACGACGCCCCAGCAATGCACGATGCCTTCCGTGACGATCAGACGGTCGGCGGCCATCGCCCAGCGGTGTCCGTCGAGCTCTTTCGCGTGCCACCGCGCAGCACCGGCAGAATGTTCCTTCAGATACTCGGCCGCGAGTTCACGCGTAGGCGCCATGAATTCGGCAAGCCACGAGCGGCGTGGCTTTTCCGTGCCCGTTTCGACGCGTCTGAGCAGATCGCCCTCGCTGACGACGCCGATCACGTCGCCGTTGTCGTCGACGACTGGCATCCCGCTGATCCGGTGGTCGATCAGCGGCTTCGCCGCGTCGTAGACCGAGTTGTCGGGTGCGATGGAAACGACCGGATTCGTCATGATGTCCGAGGCTCGCAAGTGAGTCTCCATATCAAGGGCCTACCCTGTTGCAGATGAGTGTAGGCATGAGCGAGACCATTCGATTGACGAGCGTCAAAGAGAACGACATTTCGGTCTCACGTCGCGTGCGTGGCCGCGCGAGAACCGGGCTTCGCGGATTGAAATCCGCTCCCGTTGTCCGCACATGCG
This sequence comes from Paraburkholderia sp. 35.1, assembly GCF_050436525.1. Classification (NCBI taxonomy): domain Bacteria; kingdom Pseudomonadati; phylum Pseudomonadota; class Betaproteobacteria; order Burkholderiales; family Burkholderiaceae; genus Paraburkholderia; species Paraburkholderia sp. 35.1. The sequence continues at coordinate 3,908,930 of NZ_JBNDMJ010000003.1, forward strand.
ACATGCGACACGTGACGGCGGCGCCGGTATCGCCGTCCCTCCACGCTGAGTGTGTACCGGCCACTGGAGCTCGAACCCGCAACCCGCGGTCGATCCGCCAATGCCATGATGACGAAGGAGCGTGCCCGAGACACAGACATGTCCGGCTTTAGTCGCGCCGGACTTCTCGAACTGGCTGCACAACGGGGTTATCCCGCTACCCGGCCTCGACGAACATCGACTGTGATCTCGGGCCCGCGCATGCCGTCCCGCCAGTCCAGCGTAGTTTGGATCGCAGCAGCCAAGTCGCTCTACTCCTCGCCGTCCGCCTTGGAGATGCCAAACGACTGGCAATCCGCCAGCGCAAGATAAAACCGTTCGACATCGGCCCGCTCGCACAATCCGGTACCCGCGACCAGCAAAGTCGCCGACGCAGCGGCAAGCGCATACCGGAAGGCAACTTCCAGGCTCGAATCGTGGTTGAGAGCCAAAACCATGGCGGCGACAAAACTATCACCGGCACCGATGGAGCTCGACACCTGCACAGGGAGTGCCGGTGCGCGCAGCGTACGGTCGCCGGTGACGACCAGGGCGCCCTGATCGCCAAGCGTGAGCGCTACGATCGATGCTCGCCCGTCGCGGACGATCCGCCGTGCCGCCTCGCACCACTCCCGTTCTTCGACAAGCGGCATTCCGGTCAATCCACGCAGCTCGTTCAAACTCGGCTTGACGAGAAAAACCCCCGCTTCGAGTGCCGCAGCGAGTGACGGTCCCGAGGTATCCAGCACGACCCGCATGCCGCGCGCGCGAGCGCACCTGGCGATGCGCGCATAAATGTCGATGGGTGCACCCGGCGGCAGGCTACCGCTGAGTACGAGATAGCGCGGGGACGAATCCAGCGCGTCGATGTAATCGGTGCAGGATTGCCACTCGCGCTCCGTGACCGCAGGTCCCGGCAAGACGAAGCGGAATTCCCGCCCGGTGGATGTCTCAAAGACGGAGAAGTTCTCCCGCGTCTCCCCCTCGATCCTCAGGCAAACGCTCGCTGCCTGTTCTGCCGCGAGCAGGTCTTGCAGCACGCGCCCAGTCAGGCCTCCCGCGAGATACAGCGCAAGACAATCGCCGCCAAGGCGCTGAAGCACACGCGCCACGTTGATGCCGCCACCGCCGGGATCGCGCCGCGCCGCCGCGCACCTCAGTTTTCGGGTCGGCTCCAGCACCTCGACGGAGGTCGCCACGTCCACCGCTGGATTCAGTGTGACCGTCAATATCTCCGCCATGATGGACCTTTCCGTGAAAACGCTGCCGCACCCGCCGCGCCTAGGTTGCCGTGTGGGTTTTAACCTCGGCTTCCGCAGCCGCGACACGCTGCTTGACCGCGATGAAGCTGTCGGGGCTGACCGATACCGAATCGATCCCGCATTCGACCAGGAACCCAGCGAATTCGGGGTGATCGCTGGGCGCCTGTCCGCACAGCCCGACCTTCGCGCCAACGCGATGCGCTTGCGCGATCACGTTGCGAATCATCCATTTGACGGCATCGTCCTGCTCGTCGAACAATTCAGCCAGCTCGGCGGAATCCCGATCCACACCGAGCGTCAATTGAGTCAGGTCGTTACTGCCGATGGAAAAGCCATCGAAACGCTGCGCGAACGCTCCCGCCAGGATCACGTTCGAGGGGATTTCGCACATCACGTAGACCTGCAACCCCGCTGCGCCGCGCGCGAGCCCATTTTCCGCCATCACCGAGAGCACCTGATCGGCCTCTTTGGTGGACCGGCAGAACGGAATCATCACGATGACATTGGTGAAACCCATCTCGTTGCGCAGGCGTTGAATCGCCCTGCATTCGAGTGCGAAGCCTTCGCGATAGCGCGCAGAGTAGTAACGCGACGCGCCGCGAAAGCCGAGCATCGGGTTCTCTTCCTGCGGCTCGAACTCGGCCCCGCCGATCAGATGGGCATACTCGTTGGTCTTGAAGTCGCTCATGCGGATAATCACGGGGCGCGGAAACTCAACCGCTGCGATACGCCCAAGCCCGAGCGCCAGACGCTCGACGAAGTAATCGGTCTTGCTCGCATAACCCGCAGTCAGCTCGGCGATCGTCTGCTTCGCATGAACGTCCTGCAACGTGTCGTAGCGCACCAGCGCCATCGGATGGATCTTGATGTGATTGCTCACCACGAATTCCATGCGCGCGAGCCCGACACCGTCGGCCGGGATGCGCCACCAACGGAATGCAGCAGCGGGATTCGCGAGATTGAGCATCACGCGGGTGCGCGTCGCCGGAATACTGCTGAAGTCGATTTCCTCCACCTCGTAATCGGCGATCCCGTCGTAGACAAAGCCTTCGTCACCTTCCGCACACGACACCGTGACCTGCTGCTCGTCGTGCAGGACGTGCGTGGCATTGCCGGCCCCGACGATCGCCGGCAAGCCAAGCTCACGGCTGACGATTGCCGCGTGCGATGTGCGCCCGCCGTGGTCCGTGATGATCGCGGCCGCGCGCCTCATGACCGGCAGCCAGTCGGGGTCGGTGGTTTGAGTCACCAGCACGGCTCCGTCGACAAAACGCCCCATATCTCGTACATGCTCGATGACGCAAACGCTGCCCGCCGCCACCGCCTCGCCGACGCTCACACCGGACAACAGCTTGCGCCCCGTCTTGCCGATCCGGTAGGTCTTCACCGCGCTTGCTTCGCGGCGTGACTGCACGGTTTCAGGCCGGGCCTGAACGATGAACATTTCGCCTGTCGCGCCGTCTTTGGCCCACTCGATGTCCATCGGCTGGCCATAGTGCGTTTCGATTTCGCACGCCCAGCGCGAAAGCGCCAAAATCTCGCTGTCGTTCAGGACAAACGAGGCGCGCTCCTGTTTCGACGCCGGAACGTTCTTCGTCCGGTGAGCGCCGTTGGCCCCGTAAATCATCTTGTGTGCTTTCTCGCCCATTTTCTTTCCGACTATGGGCGACAGCGAGGGGTCGTCCAGCAGTGGCTTGAACACCTCGTATTCGTCGGGATCGACCGCGCCTTGCACGACATTTTCTCCGAGCCCCCACGCGGCATTGATCAGCACCACCTTGTCGAAGCCTGTCTCCGTGTCGATCGAGAACATCACGCCGGCGCCCCCCAGATCGGAGCGCACCATGAGCTGCACTCCGATCGACAGCGCGACTTTCAGGTCATCGAAACCCTTTGCCTGCCGGTAACTGATCGCCCTGTCCGTGAAGAGCGACGCATAGCATCGCCGGCAAGCCTCGAGCAGTGCGCGTTCGCCGCGGACATTGAGAAAGGTTTCCTGCTGTCCGGCAAAGCTCGCGTCCGGCAGGTCTTCCGCCGTCGCGCTCGAGCGCACGGCTACGTCGACCTCAGCCTGCCCGGCACGCTGGCTCAACGCTTGGTAGGCTGCCCGGATGGCCTGCGCTGTCCGGTCGGGCCACGTTCCATGCAAGATCGCCCGGCGAATCTGATCGCCGGCTTCGGCAAGGCTCAGCCGCCCTTCCGACAGATCGTCGAGTGCGGCGGCAATCTTTGGGCGCAGCGCGTTCTCGTCGATGAAGCACCAGTAGGCATCCGCAACGGTCGCGAAGCCCGGTGGCACTTTGACGCCGCGCGCGGCGAGGTTCGATACCATTTCACCCAGCGAGGCATTCTTGCCACCGACGCGAGGCACGTCCTCGCGCCGCAATTCCTCGAACCAGACGACGTGAGAAGTGTCGTAAGCCATGTCCAGCTCCATTGCCATGCCACCGTCCGGCCACCGGTCGGGCGGACCGGTGAGCGAACAAATCAGCGAATTCAAATGCTGACGTAGCCCTGGAAGAACCAGGGCAGTCCCATCTGAGGAGAAGATGCGGGAAGCTCAGCGTGCGCGGTGCTTGTACCGAGAAAGCCGGGGGCGCCGTCCGAAGCAAAAATCGGCACGAACGAAAAGGCGCCATTGACCGTGATCAGACAGTCACGATTCAGGCACGACGGCGCATAAATCGTGATCTCGCGAAAGAAAGATAACGCCGGCTCGTCTCGCACAACCCCGCTCAAGTCCGTCGCCAAGGGCTTCATCGTGTCATAGCGTGCGGGCAGGTCGTAAAAGAGATCGCCGCGTTTGATCACTTCGCCTGGCGTAAAGACAAGCTGGACGCCCGGATAGGGCAAGGAATGGGCCGGGCGGGTCACCGGCCCGTCGGGACCGAGCGCCAGTGGTGGATAAGCCCACAGCGAAATTGTCAGGGACTTCGTCTGTTGAGCGAAATATTCTGTCAGCCAGTTCATGTCAACCTCCGTTCACACGTCGCGCAGGAGAGCACGCGCCTTAGTCGCGATGTCGCGAGCGCTTGATTGCGCCACTCGGCGCAAGCGACTCATTCTGTCAAACAGAGAATGCCCTCGCAGTCCGATGACGAATTGATGCGCATCAAGGATTTACACGTCAACGGATAAGGGTAGTCCCGCGTGTCCTGGAGATTTATTCACCTTCTGGCCACGCCACGCAATTGACAACATTCAGCCCTCAGGTAGCCGGTTGAATTTATCCCCCTGCGCGCCCGTGACCGGCCGCGCCCCGTCTGGCGCGCGCTCCTTCGTTAGCCGGCCGCACTGCCGGCGCTGCCGACGGGCAGAGCAAACTCACTCGCCTATGCCGGCGGCTAACGCCGGAAGGACTACTCCCGCATCGGCCACATGATTCGCAACGTCTGTCGTATCGGCACGAGCAGAACTGTCCGCGTGCTGGTCCGCGATCAACTGCGCCAGTGCGTCGTGATCAAGCACCTCGCGCTGCACCAGCCGCTGCGCTATGCGCTCGAGCAATGCACGCCGTTCGTCCAGCGTCTGTGTGACACGGTCGTTCGCTTCCGCAAGAAGCCGCCTGACTTCCTCGTCGATTAACTGGGCTGTGCTGTCGCTGCATTGCCCACTATTGAAGGCGGGGAACATCCTTCCTGTCACCTGGCCGTCAGCATCGCCGACAGCGACGAGATCGATCCGCTTGCTCATCCCGTAACGGGCAACCATGTGGCGCGCCATCGCAGTGGCGCGCTCGAGGTCGTTTTCCGTGCCGGTCGAGCAGGCATCCCAACGCGGCGGCGTATACGGAAGACAGCATCGCTCCGCGGGCGTTGGAGATGTTGATGTCGATCAAGCATCGATGCGCGGCGATCGTGCTCATTGGAATCACCACCGCGTTTCCGTTGCACTCGTCATCTTCGCCTTCAATTCACTTGCCGCGCAGAGCTCAGGCTGTCAGCCGTCCGTCAAAAAATGCTTGATTCATATCAATTTTGCACGGTAGGACCGGGTGTCGAATAAGCCTTGACCTATCCGGAGGCAGATGAAAGACCAGCGACTTGCCCGATGTAGGAGCGCTTCACCGCTGCCCACGCAATTCGATGAGCAATCTCCTCCTGTCGCGCATCCCCGGCATGCGCTGCGTAAGAGTGATTGAAGGCGGCACGATAGATGTCCTGCGCATGCGGGGGCAAGTGAGCTTGCACGGACGAACGTAGATCTGAGTTGGCGTAGTAGGGCATGCCTCACCCCCCCTTTGATATGGATCAGCAACTGATGCGAGATCGCGCCGATGATGAACGCAGGACGGCACTTCGTGATCCGGAAGGAGTATAGCGATGCGCATCACCTTTCCCCCCACCGCACCGGAGTATCGCGGCTCGAATCTGACCATTGGATTCGATGCATGCGTCGACGGAAAAAGCATTGATTGCGCGATTTCAGCCGAAGCGCTGGAAGATCACTTTGGCGCGAAATCGCCCTCTTCGGCAGATCTGCTAAACGCGTTCACCCGCCATCGGTCCGAAATACAGAATATCGCCCGCGACCTTCTGCACCTGGTGGACACAAAACAACTGCTGCTGCACAGCGGCCATTTCAGGTTCAGGCTGGGTGCGCGCCCCGATTGCGTCTGAATATGAATGAAGACTCGATCGCCCAGAGACGATGTTCTCCTCCTACATTCCGGTCCACGAGCATGCTCGTGCAAATTTCGGGCGCGGTATCGTATCGATGTGCGCCCTCAGATTGGAATTTTCAGGAATCGCTCCAGAAAGTGGTGATCGAAGTATTCAACTTCGACTCCTTGCCGAAGCAACGCGAACAGCGCCGTCCGATTGACGTCGAGAGAGATGTCCAACACCCCTATGCACAAATCATTTGCGTGCGTCGCCTCGTTCGTCATCTGCGTTGCCGGTTGCGCGTACGATCCGGCAGTCCCGCCGCACCCGCCAGCGCCCCCGTCGGCATGTAGGTCGGGCCCGCCGATCGACCTCGACCGGTACATGGGACTGTGGTACGTGATCGCGGAAACGCCGGTTCTCAGTGAGCACGATTACGTCGGCAATTACGACGAGTGGACGCTGCGCGGCGATGGAAGGATCGACGATAAATATCTCGGCCGGCGTCACGACTTCGACGCGCCGGTCACGGGAAGCCATTTTGTGGCGAAGGTGATGCCCGGAACCGGTAACACGAAATGGCGCGTGGGACTGATCTGGCCGTTGGAAGTAGTGGTCGTCACAGCGTATGTGGATCCCGACTACCGTTACACGATCCGCTGCGTGGCCGACGGCGACATGATGTGGCTGCTCTCACGTAGTCCAGCGATGGATGAAGCCACCTATGCGGAGATGCGCGCGCGTCTTGCCCGCATGGGCGTCAACCTGAACCGGGTACGGCGGGTTCCGCAAAGCGCGGAGCAAATCGGCCAGCCCGGTTTTCAATGAGTCGCTGGACAAGACCGGAGAGCCGAGCCACGGCGGCAGAGCCACTCCTGCCTGCTGTCCCGGCGCGATGGTCGGCATGGCCGCACTCGGGGGGGCACTGTCCGCCCCGCCAGAGTCAGCCATGCACGGCAATGAACGCGCCAGCGGCCGGCTTCGCCGCGTCAGCCGATCACCATACGGTCCACGACAGCCTTCACGCCAGGCGTGGAACGCGCAGCCCCCGATACGATGGAGCGCTCGATGGACGAACTGAGACGCCCCGACAGGATCACCCTGCCGTCGTCGACTTCGACGCCCACATGCTTCAACTCACGATCGGTATGGCGCTGAATGGCTTTGCGGATGTTGTACTCGATCTCGATCGGGGAAGCAGAGCCACGAATCCGGATGTCGTTCGTCACGCCCGTCACACCACGCATGTGGACAATGTTTTTCTCGGCGATGTGGCTGCGGTAACCGTCCTCGACTTCACCGCTCAAGCTCACCCAACCCTTTTCGACCTTGATCTTGATCGCCTGCTCTTCGAGGCCCGTGATCCAGTCGAGAACGGCGCGCACGCTCAAGGCAACGTCCTCGTCGGTGCGCTGTTCGGACTCGTGAAGTTTAACGTCGATGCCGACCACCACCGCGACGACTCCGGCTATTCTGAGTGCGCATTTCTCAGCCGCGACTTTCTTCGCGTAGTCCGGAACGTGCCCGCTGAGCGTCACGATGCCGTCGACCACGGCAACACCTATTCCGTTTGCGTCGACGGCTGAATTGTTCATCAGCTCGTCCTCGACTTCCTGTTTCAGTTGACTGTCCGGCTTCATGGAAAATTCTCCTCAGCAATTATCGCAACGCGACACGGTGTCCCGCCGCGGATACGTCACGCACTCAGACTAATGCGCCTCCGCACGATTCAATTGACCGAGGTCAATCATGGAGCGCACCGCTGGCCCGCGCGTCGGACGCTGCGCCCGGTGTTCCCATGATCGAAGTCCGCCCTACCGGGGCAACGCCACCCCGGCACTGCGGGCACTTCAACTGCGCATCGCCGGTGGAGCGCTGCGGCAAGACAGCGGCAGTGATTCGAAGCGCTCTCGGAGGCATTGGACAAGTCCGCAAAGACCCTTTCCGCCGCAGCCAGAATCACCTTTCCTTCTTCGACAAAGGCATCCTCGAGAACCCGGATCGGCGCGGCATCGGGGAGGTGGGCGGCACGGTCTATCACGTAGATTGCACGGAGGCGGGACTCCGGCATCGCCAGTTGGAGTCCAAAATGCAAAGCGTCCAGCGAGGCGGCGCTTCCGTCCAGCGCGAACAGGACCCGGCGCGGTGACGGCTGGATCGGCGCTTCGTAGCTGGCAGGCACGATGAGAATCGAACACGGCGCTTCAGTAGTGACGAACTCCGAGACGGTTCCTTCGATCCAGCGCAACAGGCCGTGATGCTGATGCGCACCTACGACGAGCAGGTCCGCCTTTCATTCGCTCGCGGCATCGATCAAGGCATTGGCGGTGTAGCCGCCTTGCCGTGAAATTTCGATGACGACCGACTCCATCTCGATGCCGGCGTCCGCGAACGAGGCGCTCGCGCGTGCCACGACTTCGCCAGCGTCGCGCGCCAGTTTAGTATCACGAGCAGGTCGGCGCGCCATTCCCGAGCGGCCAGTCCAATCGCCTGCGCGATGTCATCTCCCTCGTGCGCCGGCTGAAGAATCACAGCCTCGTGGCTTAACCTGTCCCATCGATCCTGCGGCGAACATGCCACATAGCCGACTCGCACTGCTGCGCGATCGGCGGCGATTCGCATGGCTTCGGAGACTGCCGCTCGCAAAAATCCGCGCGGGCGGCACGTGGCACCGTCCGATGCCCCCAGCAGGCAACGTGAGTACCGGACAATGCACCTCACGCGCAAGACTGGCCGGCCCGGCGCAGTCAGTCAGCAGCAAGTCGGCGCCCCAACGGCGAGCCGCCTCGGCCAGTGCATGCACGCTGTTCGCGTCGGGGTGCGACAACGCAAGAGGCGCCGTGCTTGCGTTGAGCCCACGCATCGCAAGCAGGGCTTGGGCAGTCCGCAATATTTCCTCGGCCGTACGGCGCGCATCGCCCGAGTCGCGTAACCGCGTGCCCTCACCGGCAGGCCGCGCTAGCGCCGCGGCGACTTGCAGTACCGTCTCGCGGCCCGCCCACGCGGATGCATAGTCAATCAGAGCGCCCGGGAAATGACCACCCCGCGCACCAATGAAAATGCGCCGATAAGTTGCAGTTGATGCCGCGCGCCCTCCATGGGCGGTCGGCTCGACATCCGGGTTTATTGCTTTACTCGATAGCACCTGCCTCTCCCGTCCGATGGTGTAAGGCTCACGTCATAGCATCGCGCTGAATGCGCAGAAGAGAGGAAGGTGCCCTCCCCGTGACGCGCCTTTGTCACACCAGCCTGGCTGGCAGACGGCAACCGTTGATCCGTTGCCCGCGGCAATGGTCCTGAGGTTGGCACGCCAGCCTCAACGGCCACGACCGGCGCAACAGGCGCAACACGCGAGTCAACACCGCTCGATGTGCTCGACGCTGGATCGGAACGCATGATCTGGTATCGGAGCTCTGGTATCGGAGCAAAACAACCGGGGGCGAACTCATTCATTGCCGCATCAGCGGCAGATTGCCATATTGGCTCTGGCTCGCGCGTCGAAGTCGACGCCGACGATTCTGCTTTCATACCTCCGAGCCCACTGAGTTGAATCCGAAGGCCGTTACTCGGTATGCATCGGAAGTATCGCCGTCTTGTCCGCCGGATTCTCCACGCGGTCAGCCACGCCAACTGCGGCATGCCCGGCGGCGGACGCGGGAAACGTCGCCGGCTCCCCCGGCACGTCGCAAGGCACGCCTCCCATCTTGAATGCCGCGCCGTTTCGGCCACCATCTGCTAGATGCCGGGCATCGCTGGATACGGCTCCGTATGATCCTCCACGCCCTTGACGCCAGGTATGGCCTGCGCCGCCACACGAACCGCATCGACGGCTTCCATCGAATGGAATATGCCCCACAGATGCACGACTCCGTTGGTGACCACGATATTGCGTCCGGCGAATGCCCAGTTACGGCCCGCGAGCTCGTCCATCAAGATTGCGCGAATTTCGCCATCCGCGAGCGTCACATCCGATGTCGGCTCATCCGGGACGCTCGCCAGCGCCTGCACAAGATTGGCGCGGCTCACAATGCCCACAAGCTGCCCCGCCTTGGTCACGGGCACACGTTTGATGCGCCGCGTCTCCAGAATGGCGGCCACTTCGGCCAGGGACGTGTCGGGCTGAACGGTCACCACGTCCTTTGTCATCACGTCGCGCACTTTTGGCGCATGGGTCTTGATGTAGTCCCGTGCCTCGTGACTGGCAGACCAGAGATGCAGCCATGAAGTTCGCGGGCGCACGTCGGTGCCGATTTCGTTGCGGCGAAGCAGATCGCCTTCGCTGATCATGCCGGCGACGGTGCCGTCGGGATCCAGCACCGGCGCACCGCTAATGCCGTTGTCGACAAATATTTGCGCGACCTCTCGCACGGTCATGTCGGGTGTGACCGATATGACCGTACCGGTCATGACATCGGATGCACGCATGGCAACGCTCCTGAACAGATGGGTCGTTTAATGGGCGGAAAAGGCCGTCCTCGGTCGTGGGCACCAAGCTGCCCGCGAGCGCTCGTATGGTTCGAGATTAGGCCGGCACGGCAGCGTGTCATTTGACATGGATCATCCCGGAGACCCACGCGTGAAGTTCTCGCTCGATGTGTAGCGGCGGCGCTGTGTCGCTTGACTCAGATCAACTGGGCGCCGGCCGTCTGCTGTCGAATAGCAGGCGTAACTCGCGTTTGCCGTAGCGCTGACGTCGTCCTCCCGCTCGCGCGCTCTGCGGAACACCGCTTCATGGCGCCGTTCGCTCCCATGTTCGATCGCGCGGGCGGGCGCTCGGCCATGGACGACACGTCGAAGGCGGCGGTGACATGGAAGTACGTGCCGCTCGTCAACCTGGACGTACTCGACAAGTCAAGGTAGTGCCTGCGACGGGGGAGCCGCGATGGGAACCGATCAACTATTCGACAGCACGCACCTGGCCGAAGGAGTTCTCGGCGTGGTCACAACGCTCTACGCGGAAACGCACGCCGACGCGGCCCCCCCAGGATCCGTCGATCTCGACTCGCAGTTCGAGCGTGATCTTGGTTTCGACAGTCTTGCGCGCGCTGAACTGTTTAACCGGATTGAGCAGACGCTTCATGTCCGCGTGCCGCTCGATGCCTTTTCCACCGCACTAACGCCCGCCGACCTCGTACAGGCCATCAAACGCTCAGAGGAGCCGGCGGCTTCCGGCGGCGAACAGCCGTCGATTGCGCAGCGCGCGCAGGCGCCGGCGTCGGTTTTGACCGAAGAACCGCATGAGGCGACGACGCTGATCGAGGTATTGCAGTGGCACGTCGACCGGCATCCGCAGCGCACGCACATCGTTTTTCTCGAAGATGGCATGACGCCTGCCGAGCTGTCCTACGGCGATCTGCATCGCCGCGCCGCCGCGGCTGCGTCGGGTCTGCGCCGCCACGGAATCGGCCCCGGCGATACGGTTGCACTGATGCTGGCGAGCGGTTGGGATTACTTCGTCTCGTTTGTCGCGATATTGATGAGCGGCGCCGTTCCCGTTCCGATCTACCCGCCCGCTCGCGTCTCGCAGATCGAAGAGCACGTCCGGCGCCACGCAGCCGTGCTGTCGAATGCCGGCGCCAAAGCGCTGATCGCCTCGCCTGAAGTGGCTGGCGTGGGCCGTCTTCTGAAGCTGCATGTGCCCGCTTTGCAACAGGTCCTGACGGCGGCGCAAATCGGTGTCGACCGCAATGAAACGTCCGTGCCACTGGCGGCCAGTGACATTGCGCTCCTGCAATACACGTCAGGCAGCACCGGCGACCCGAAAGGCGTAATGCTCACGCATGCCAACCTGCTTGCCAATATCCGCGCGATGGGCGCGCGCATGCAGGTGACGTCCGCCGACGTGCTGGTCAGCTGGCTCCCGCTTTACCACGATATGGGGCTGATCGGCGCGTGGTTCGGGCCCATGTATTTCGGCATGCCGCTGGTCGTGATGCCGCCCACCGTTTTTCTGGCGCGCCCGGAGCGGTGGTTGCGACTGATCCAGCGCTATCGCGGCACGCTCACCGCCGCGCCGAATTTCGCTTATGCGCATTGCGCCCAACATCTTGACGAAGCCATCCTGGCGGGTCTCGATCTGTCGTCGTTGCGCTTTGCCTTCTGCGGCGCCGAGCCGGTCAGCGCCGCTACTGTCCGCGCGTTCGCGGCGCGTTTCGGCCACTATGGCTTCGACGCGCGCGCGGTGACGCCCGTCTACGGGCTCGCGGAAAACACGTTGGGCTTGAGCTTTCCGCGTCCCGGCCGCGGGCTGCATGTGGACCGCGTGCAACGCGACGTGCTCGGCGCCACAGGACAGGCATTGCCGGCCCCCTCTGACGCAGACGCGATTGAAGTAGTGGGCTGCGGCGAAGCGCTGGACAGCGTCGAGACCCGAATAGTCGACGAGGACGGCACAGAACAGCCGCAACGCCAGGTGGGTCGCATTGAATTTCGTGGCCCGTCGGCGACGATGGGCTATTTTCATAACCCCGCACAGACCGCGCGGCTGATCCACGACGGCTGGCTCGACACCGGCGATCTCGGCTATCTCGCCGACGGCGAACTCTTCATCACGGGTCGAGCCAAAGATCTGATCATTCGCGGCGGTCACCACATCTTCCCGTACGAACTCGAGGAGGCGATCGGCAGGCTGCCGGGTATCCCTGCCGGCGGCGTGGCCGTATGCGGCAGCACGGATCGCGCGAGCGGCACCGAGCGCGTCGTGATCCTCGCGGAAACGGCATTGACGCAAGCCGCCGCGCGCGAGCAACTGCTTGCGCGCGTCCGCGCCACGGCAGTCGAAGTGCTGGGCACGCCTGCCGAGCACGTGTGCCTCGGCACACCGGACACCATTCTCAAGACACCGAGCGGCAAGATCAGACACGCCGCCACCCTCGACCAGTTCGAACGCGGCGGCAGGCCGTCACCGGCGAGTCCTGTATGGCGCCAATTCGCCAACGTCCTCGTGGGCGCCCTCTTGCCGTTCCTGCGACGGATCGTGCGGCAGGCCGCGCACCGCGGCATACGGGCTCTACTGCTGGACGGTTCTTGGCATGCTCTCGCCACTCATAGGCACGGTCTTCCTGTCGGTCGACACGCCGCGCAACTGGCGTCGGGCAGCCGCCGTCGGCCGTCTGTTTTTGCGGCTGACCGGGTTGCGCGTCGACCTGGAGATCGATGCGCGGTCAGCGGCGATGCGCGAGCTCGTCATGGTGGCGAACCATAGCAGCTATCTGGACGGCTTGATCCTGCTTGCCGTATTGCCGCAGCCTGTCCGGTTCGTCGCCAAGCGGGGCCTGGACCGCCACTGGTTGGGCGGCCGTTTTCTGCGCGCGATCGGCACCTCGTTTGTGGAGCGACGGGAATACCGGGGCAGTGTCGACGACGAGCGGCGGCTCGTACAGCAGGCGGACGGCGACTCGCCTTTGCTCTTCTTTCCGGAGGGCACGTTCGGTCGCGGCGCGGGCTTAAGGCCATTTCACCTGGGCGCGTTCCGGGCGGCTTGCGCCGCCGGCCGCGCCGTCGTGCCGGTGGCGCTGGCCGGAGTGCGCGCGGTGTTGCCGGACGGCGTATGGTTGCCGCGATCGGGGTCCATCAAGGTCGCCATCTTGCCGCCCATCGTTCCCGACGGCTCGGACCTCGGCGCAATGACCCGACTCCGTGAAGCCGCCCGGAACGCAATCCTCGTGCGTTGCGGCGAACCTTCTCTGATCGCACACCCTACCGATAAGACGGCGCAAGAGCATGACAACGAACACGACTTCGCGAGCACCGTATCGTGATCGGTCTATTAATCGCCCTGAACGCCGCCGCATTTCTGGTTGAGCAACTCGCTCCCGAGCGGCTGATCGGACTCTTCGCGCTCTGGCCAGCGGGCAGTAGTAGTACGCCGGCATTTCACGTGTGGCAGTTGCTGACCTACAGTTTCCTGCATGGCAACTTCATGCACCTCGCCGTCAACATGTTCGGACTGTACATGTTTGGCCGCGACGTGGAGGCCGCGATAGGTCGCACGCACCTGGCATTGCTGTATGGCACCAGCGTGATGAGCGGGGCGCTGCTGCAGTTGCTGGCAGGCCTCGCTGATGCGACGGTGCGTGTACCGGCCATCGGCGCCTCGGCCGGCGTGTTCGGCCTGCTGATCGCCTACGCACTGCTGTTCCCGCACCGCCGTGTGATCCTGCTCTTCCCGCCCGTGCCGATGCCCGCGTGGCTATTCGCTACCGGCTATGGCGTGCTGGAACTCGTTCTTGGCATTTCCGGCGCACAAAGCGGCGTCGCCCACTTTGCGCATGTTGGCGGCATGCTCGGGGCGGCGACGCTGTTACTGCACTGGATGCATACGCCACGCGAACGGAGGACCGACTGAGGGCCGCGATGCTGTGCCACCGATCCCGCGCATACGACGGCAGACCGCACCGATGTGGGCGCGTCAGTTTTGTGCCCCATTACCCCATTCGACCCGCGACGATTGACACATATCAAGCCCCGCCGACACGCGACGCCTAAGCTGGCTGCATCCCCACTCACCCTACGCCCGGAATCCGCCATGCTAAAGCGACTCGTATTTTTCGGTTTCCTTGCGTTGCCCGGTGCGTTCGTGGTGTTGACGACGCTCGTATGCATGCATCCGCGCTACCGGGAAAAGATGGCTCATCTCATCGGCGTTCCCGTTTTGCAGGCATGCCTTGCCGGCAGGCGCGGTCATGCTGATTTGATCGCGATCAATGCGCTCGGTCCTGGCGGGTTCAGTCTGTAACCAGCGGCGCTAGCTAGCTAAGTTGCGGCATACGCAGTTCTGCAGTTCTGCAGTGCTGCAGTGCTGGGCTGTTACGCTGAATACAATTTTGACGGAGATGTCTCATGAACGCCTGGGGACGCAGGGATGGACCCAGTATCATCCTCAAGGAGCATCAGCAACTGACGACGGTGATCGGCGGGATGCTCCAGTTTGTTCGGCTTCGCGAGCAAGATGGCGCTGCACCTGCTTTCGTGGTCTTTCGCTCAATGCTTTACTACGTCCGGGAGTATCCAGAACGTGTTCATCATCCGAAAGAGGAACAGCACCTGTTCATGCGGATACGAGAGCGGACCAATGAACTCAATGACGTTTTGGACGAACTGACTCGTCAACATGCCGAAGGCGAGACGAGGGTTCGGAATCTCGAGCACGCATTAACCCGTTATGAATTGGCGGGGAACTCCGCGCTCGCTGACCTTCGCAGCCAGGTCGAACAATACGCAAGCCTTTGCGCAAATCACCGTCGGATCGAAGAAGAGGTAGTCTTACCCGTCGCCCTGCACGTCCTAACCGCAGACGACTGGGCGGAAATCGATGCGGCGTTCGGCTCGAATCGCGATCCCTTCAAGGGTGTCGAACTGGAAGAGGATCTCGACAAGCTGTTCCACATGATCGTGAACATCATTCGGGAAGTCAGCCACTGAAACTCTGGCGTCTCGCAGAGTTGGCGAGTTGTGGTGCGTATGAGAGATGCCTCTCACAGCGGCCAGTTTGGGTCATCCATCCCGCGGCTTTGGCTGACCGGGGTAGATGGAACTTTGGACAGATCTCTTGGCGCTCACTTGGACTAATCGCCCCCTGAGGACGACCTGGTACGTTGCCGCTGTCGTCCCCCCGTAGACCCGAGCGGGCGTCGCGGTTATAAAATGGAATGCGCGGGCCGAACGCTGCGTGGAAGCAGAAACCAAGTTCGGCGGAGCAATCCTGCGCGGTAAATGATTCGGCTGACAGGCAGGCGCCTTTGCTGAGCGGTCAATGGCCGACTGTATTCCGACAGTCAATTCGAAAACGAATCCGGAGATCGAATTGGAACCGTACAAGCAACTGAGCGGCCTGACCCATGAACTCTTCCGGCAGGTCGTGGAGGCTGCGCCCAACGCCATGGTGATGGCCGACCGCGACGGCCGCATCGTCCTGGTGAATGCACAGACGGAAAAACTCTTCGGCTATTCGCGCGACGAACTACTCGGGTATAGCGTCGATAAACTCGTACCGGAGCGCTTCCGTTCCGCCCATTCGGGATACCGTCGTACGTTCTACGACGACCTGAAGAGTCGCCCGATGGGCATCGGCCGCGACCTCTTCGCTCTGCGCAAGGATGGCTCCGAATTCCCGGTCGAGATTGGACTCAATCCGGTCACGACCAATGAGGGCGTATTCGTGCTGGCGGCCGTTGTCGACATTACCGAGCGCAGACGGCTGGAGGAACGTTTCCGGCAGGTGGTGGAAGCGGCACCCAATGCGATGGTGATGGTGGAGCGCGAGGGCCGGATTGTTCTCGTGAACGCGCAGACCGAAAAGCTGTTTGGCTATGCGCGCGAGGAGCTCTTTGGAAAGACCATCGAAACACTCGTACCTGCGCGCTTCCGTGCTGGCCATCATGGCTATCGGGCCGCGTACTTCGACGACCTGAAACCTCGTTCGATGGGCACCGGCCGCGATCTCTACGGGCTGCGCAAGGACGGTTCGGAATTCCCGGTTGAAATCGGACTCAACCCGGTCCGAACCTCGGAGGAAGTGTTTGTGCTCGCCGCGATCGTCGACATTACGGAGCGCAAGCGCGCGGAGCAGGAGCTCGTGAGAAGGACCGAGGAACTGGCCCGTTCCAATCAGGACCTGGAGCAGTTTGCGTATGTGGCTTCCCATGACTTGCAGGAACCGTTGCGCGCCGTCGCAGGCCCTCTGCAACTGCTGCAACGCCGATATCAGGGGCAACTGGATGCGCGTGCTGATGAGTTCATTGCGCACGCGGTGGACGGCGCAATCCGAATGCAGACGCTCATCGACGACCTGCTCGCCTATTCCCGTGTAGGCCGATCCGAAGCCGCGCGCCAACTGACCGAATGCGGGAAGGCACTCGATCGGGCCCTGAAAAGCCTGAGCGTCGGCCTCCAGGAGTCTGGCGCGATGATTAGTCGCGCAGACCTGCCCACCGTGATCGCAAATCCCACGCAGCTCACGTTGCTCTTTCAGAATCTGGTGGGAAATGCTCTCAAGTTCCGGCGTAGCGACCGCCCTGCGCAAATCAATATCGATGCCGTGCGTCAAGGCGACGATTGGCTGATCTCGGTGAAAGATAACGGGATTGGAATCGATCCCCAATACTTCGAGCGCATTTTTCTGATCTTTCAGCGCCTGCATTCGCGCGTCGAATATCCGGGCACCGGGATAGGACTTGCGCTGTGCAAGCGAATCGTCGTGCAGCATGGTGGCCGCATCTGGGTCGAGTCTGCTCCCGGCAGCGGAACGACGTTCTTTTTCACACTGAATGCCAAGACGGACGGTAGAGTTCAAGCTCAGTCCACTCCGCAGGAGTAGCCAATGCTTTCCGACGCAACGGACGATCTGGTTCACATCCTCCTCGTCGAGGACAGTCCCACGGACGTCATGATGACGCGTGAGGCCCTCGAATACTACAAAGTGCTGAATCCCCTGCACGTCGCGGAAGATGGCGTGGCAGCGATGGAATATGTGCGGCGCGAGGGCAAGCATAGCGCTGCGCCTCGCCCCGGTCTGATCATCCTCGATCTCAATCTCCCCAAAAAGAGCGGGCGGGAAGTGCTCAAGGAGCTGAAGGCAGACCCAGAACTCATGACCATCCCAGTGGTCGTGCTGACCACGTCCAAGTCGGAGGAGGATGTGGCCAGAACCTATGGCCTCCATGCCAACTGCTACATCACCAAGCCCGTTGATTTCGCCAAGTTTGCCGATGTCGTGCGCAGCATCAAGGACTTCTGGTTTAGCGTCGTCACCCTACCTCCCGTCAAGTCATGAATGCGCTTGCCGAAATCGAGATCCTCCTGGTCGAGGACAGCCCAACCGACGCTCTGCTGATCAGCGAGACGCTCACGGATGTGCTGGATTTTCAGCACCGGCTGGCACACACAGAGTGCTTGTCGGACGCGCTTGCGCGCACCCAGACTAGCCATTTCGACGTGGTGCTGCTCGACCTGGGGTTGCCGGACGCACAGGGCCTTGACACATTTAGAACCTTCCACCGGCAGGCGCCCGAGTTGCCAGTGTTGGTTCTCACCGGCCTTGATGACCTGTCGGTCGGCCTGCTGGCGATCCAGGACGGCGCTCAGGACTACCTCTCCAAGCGGGAGATGCGCCCGTCGGAGTTGAGCCGGGTCATCCGATACGCGATTGAACGTCATCGCGCAGCCATGGCGCTCAAAGAAAGCGAGGAGCGGTTTCAGCTTGCGATAAGTGGCGCAACTGCAGGCTTGTGGGACTGGAATCTGCAAACCGATGCAATATATCTTTCGCCTCACTTCAAGGAAATCCTAAGGTATGCCGGCGATGAACTGCCGAATCGAACGCAGCTTTTACTTGAGTCGATTCACCCAGACGACATCGATCGGGTCAAAACCAGCCTCGCGGCGCATCTCGAACGCAAGCGTGCCTACGACGTGGAATATCGATTACGCACCCGATCTGGCGAGTTCCAGTGGATACACTCTCGCGGCCAGGCGTTGTGGAACGGCGCCGGTGAGCCCTATCGGATGGTTGGCTGGATCATGGACGTGACGGATCGGAAACGCTCGGATGAAGCGCTGCGAGAGTCGCGCGAAGAATTGCAGCACCTCTCGGCGAATATCCAGCACGTTCGCGAGGAGGAAAAAACCCGTATCGCGCGCGAGCTGCACGACGATCTCGGCCAGCAACTGGCTGCATTGAAAATTGAGGTCGCCAGAATCGAAAACCGCGCCGAGGCCGCCATGACGGCGTTGGCCGATGCGGATCTGCGCACCATATACGCGTTGATCGATCAGCTCGTTGGGTCCGTGAGGCGAATTGCTGCGGACCTGCGTCCCGCGATGCTGGACGATCTCGGCCTGATCCCGGCCATCGAATGGTTCAGCGACCAGTTCTCGGCGCGGCATGGTGTACGCGTCATCCGTCACATCGGCGCGGACGACATCGATTTCAATGGCGAGAGCGCGTCTGCGGTGTTCCGAGTCGTCCAGGAAGCGATGACCAACGTCGCACGCCATTCAGGCGCGACCGAAGTGACGCTCAAAATCGTGCGAGACGGGCCGAACTGTATCGTCAGCATCATAGACAATGGTCGAGGGTGCTTGAGCGATAGGCGACCTGCAAGGAATTCGTTCGGCTTGCTGGGCATGCGCGAGCGTGCCGTAGCGCTCGGCGGCGAATTACGGATTCGGACTGCCCCTGAGCAGGGCTTTGCGTTATCCCTCTCATTGCCGCTTGCGATGGTCGAGGGCAAAGGACAAAGGTAAGCTCGCATACGATGGCCGACGCCGCCACGATACCGAACGCCAGCCGTTCGAATCTGCGAAAGAAGCGATACATGGCAGTGCTCCCTGCATCACGGCCACGCGTGGCCAGTGAGCGTTGCGCTGCACGGGCGCCCAGCGCGCCCGTGGGGCGTTTCATTCGACGTTCGGCAGACTGACGAGCGTGCGCACGCCCGGCGCCGCTTTGGCCGCTCCGTAGACGAGCCGCCGCTCGCCGTGCGAGGCAACCTTGCAGGTCAACGCGGCCGTGCCGTCGTCGATCTGGCGCGCTGGTGAACACTTGAAGCGCCCCACCGCGGGTTCGTTTCATTTGTAATTCACGCCGCCGGCACCGAAGCGAAATGCCCGCGAACGAATTCACGCACCTGCGCGAAATGAGTGGCGGCCATGGCAGGAGGCATGGCCGGACCGACTTCGTCGAAATGCAGGTGCCCGATCAGGTCGAAACCGGATGCGCGGAAAACGTGTGTATCCTGCAGCAGCTGCAGCGCTTGCCATCGGCCGTCCGCCACAAAAGAGGCCAACGGTGCGGCGGAGACGGTCACCACGACGGCGCGGCGTCCGGACAGCAGGCCGTGCACGCCGCCCGGTTGCGTCTCATACGCGAAACCTCGGCTGAACACGCGGTCGATGTAGCCTTTCATCATCGCAGGCATCGCCATCCACCAGAGGGGATAGACGACAGTCATGACATCCGCCGCGAGCACGTCTTTCTGCGCGATCAAGACGTCGGCCATGCGAAGGTGCGCGTCGCTTCCCCCGGTCAATTCCTGCGCGGAAAGCACGGGATCGAACCCCATCCGGTACAGGTCGTGAACGCGCACGTCATGGCCTATGCGGATCAGTTCCCCAAGGTAGGCGCGCGTCACGCTCATGGTGAAGCTGTCTTCCACCGGATGCGTGACCACGATCAGGTGTTTCTGCATGGCAGGGGCTCCTTTCAAAAACGCGCCGCGCGGGCGCTATTGCGCACGGACGGGATCATCGTGCGCGTCCCGGCAGCCACCCGATTGACACACGTCAACAATGTGGGGATTGCCCTGAACGTGCCCAGCGCCCCGGCTCATTCGACAACCAGCCTGCCGACCACGCGCCGCACGCCGGTCGCGCAGCAACCACATCGTGCTGCCCAGCGTCGCCACGTCGTCCGCGACCGTGATAGGGATCGCCCGCGAGCTCCCGCTGCACGCCGCGCGCGAGAGCCGCATAAATGGGCTCGGCAACGTGGGCCACGGCGTCGCTGTTGGGTACGTCGAGCCGGTTGATGTCAATCGAACTAAACATAGAACCGCGGCATCGGCTGAAACCCGCGTCAGGCCGCGACAACGTTGATGAACATCAAAAACATCTACTGACTTCGTGGCGTTCTGGAGAGCTTTTCCGCCGAGTGTGCTGCCAAGAACCACGATCAGAGTCAGCTGGAAAGAGTCCACGCGACAGGTACTGGCGGTCACCATCCTCAGCGCATCCGGTCTTGAACGCACGTACGCGGTGCGAAGGTGTAGCCATCGTAACGACGGAGCAATGCGATGGAGAACACCAGCGCTCAGCGCGACAAAGGACGCGGCGAATGCGAGCACGCATGCGCACCCAGCGCGGTGGCCGCTTCATCTTCCGGCTCCGCGGACAGATCCCGCTTGAAAGTCTCGGCGAGGAAAAACGCGCACACCAGGCTCAGCAACCCCGTCGCCGGATCATGACCGACATCGGTGCGCGTTATCGTGGGTACGTGGCCGATGACGGACGCGGTTTCACCTACGGTCCGGCGAATCCGAGCGAAGCGCGCGGCCCTGGCACCGGTCACGGCACCGGCATGGACCCGGAAGAAGAAGCGCCGTGGATCGGGCCGGGCAACAGGACCGTGCTGCAGGAAAACATGGTCTTTACCATGAAGGCGACCATCACGGTGCCGAACGTCGGCGGTTTGCGCACGGAACGTATCGTGCGGTTGACCTCGGGCGGCGTCGAAACGCTCGACCAGTTCAGACCCCCTGATCGAACCGCGCAAGGTGATTAGCTCGCTACCGACTCACGACGACAGATCCGCCAGCCGCCCTAACCACAGACCTTCAGGCACGTTGCGCTCGAGGAATATGTTGCAGGCGAAGTCCGCGTTGCGCTCGGGAAAGTCTTCGCGGTAATGACCACCCCGGCTCTCGCGCCTGACAAGCGACGCCGAAGCCATCAATTCACCGACCTGGATCAAGTTCGCCAATTCGATGCCCCGCATGAGCTCAGCCGGCGTGCCGATCACCGTGTCGTGAAACAACTGGTTTCGCGTCTCCCTGCAGACACGCCTGAACGTCCGAAGCCCGGCTTCCTCGCGCACGATCAGCAAATACCGGTTTGCACACTGCTGAATCCGTGCTTTCAGTTCGTCCAGCGTGTGCCTGCCATTTCGGCGGAATTGCGTGGCGACCGTGCGGTTGTCGTCCAAGGCCCCGGTCATCGCGCGGTGCGTCATCATTTTCGCGCGTTCGGCCGCGGCGAGGCCCGCCCGGCGGCCGAAGACCTGGCACGTCAGGGCCATATTGCCGCCGAGACGGTCTGCGCCATGTGGACCCGCTGCCACCTCACCCGCAGCGAACAGACCCTTCAGATTGGACTGTGCGTTTTCGTCTATATATAAACCGCCGTTGATCGCATGCGCGGAACAGGTGATCTGCACTCGGTCCCGATAAAGGTCGACGCCGTGCTCCTTATACCATTGGCAGGTTAGCGGCCACATCCTTGCAATGCTGCGGCTCTTGTCGGCCAGTATCGATTCGAGATCGCATCCGGCGAAGTCGAGAAACACGCCTCCTTCAGCCGTGCCGCGGCCATCGTTGAGTGCCTTCTGAATCGAAATTTCGACGTAGCGTGAGATGTCGCTCGAGCTGAACGGAAAGTGCCGCTCTTTTTGCCGAATGACGTCTTCCTGAGCCAGCCCCGTCGGCAGATAGTCAGGGACGAACGCCCTGCCATCGCGGTCGGTGAGATTCGGGTGCGCGTCCCACAGGTAGTTGCCGAACAGGTTGACGAAAGGCGTCAGCACGCTCACACCGGCCTGCATGAACTCCATGTTGACCAGTCGCGCGCCCGCGCGATAAGCCATTGCATAGCCGTCGCCGGTAATGTCCGACGGATACAGGTTTTGGGCGAACAGCTGACTTGCACCCCCAGTGGTAAGAATCGTCGACTTGGCACGGATCAGCATCGGGTTTCCATCCGAATCGATCGCGTATGCGCCGAGACATTCGCCGTCCTGCGACAGCAGGTCGACGATCATCAACCGGTCCATGACCTTGATGCCGCGCCGGGACGCTTCGGTCCCCAGCGATTTCACGATTGGTTTGAAGTGCTCATGAATCACATGCGAGCGCGGTTTGGAAGAAAAGCATGCGCGAAAAACCAGGTAGTGGTCGTCCTCGCGCTCAAACTTTACGCCGTATCGTTCGAGGTAGCGCAGAGACTCATGCGCTTCGTTCGCGAGAATCGCGCTCAAGCGCGGGTCCGCCATGCCTTGAGCGGCGTGCAGGATATCGGCGAGAAAAACATCAGGATTATCGCTGTGATCCCCTGCTCCGTCCGGCACATTGAAGGCGCCTACTTCAGCTACGCTATGAAACGTCGCGCCGCTTTTGCGAAATTCCCCTTTGATCACGACCAGCACGTCAGCGCCGCTGGAATCCGCCTCGAGCGCGGCCCGCAGCGCAGCGCCGCCGCTGCCAACGACCAGCACATCCGTACTGACTTCCCTGCACCTGTCACTCATGCCTGCTTCCCCTGTTTTCATCGACGCGTACGGCACGCTCGCCGCATGGCTGGCTTCAACCCCGCTTCACGCGACTCCGCCTTTTGCCGCGGCCGCCGCAACGGCCTCGGCGTCCTCGGCAACGCCGATTACGCCGTCCGCCAGCAGCGAGTCGATCATCGGCCGGTTCATTCCCACCCCTGACAAGATGTCGATCGTGTGCGCGCCCAACCGTGGCGGCGGCATACGGATAGCTGGCGCGCTGCCGTCGTAGCGCACCGGGTGATTGACGAGCGTCACTGGGGTGCCGGTTGCACCCTCGACTGTCTCGAAGCTCTTCAAGTGGCGCACCTGCGGATCGGCGACCACCTGCGCATAGTCGTTGACGCGCGTGTGCCAGACATGATGCCGTTCGAATAGTGGCAACCAGTGTGCCGTCGTGTCCTGCGCAAGCCGGCGCGCAAGCCGGTCGGAGATTTCCTGCTGCTCGTCGAATGCGCGCTTCGCGGGAATCCGTTTCTTTTCCGGGATCTCGAGGATCTGATAGATGATGTCGAGAGGACTCAGCGACAGTGCGATGAAACCGTCCGCAGTTGCATATATGCCGTACGGTGCGGGGAAGTACCAACCTGATACACGCCCCGCCTGTCGCACGTCGTCATGGCCGTCGCCGTTCAGGAAACACGTGAGAGACTCCTGTTGCAAATCGAGCGCAGCCGCCAGCAAGCTTACGTCGACCCGGCAGCCCTCGCCCGTACGCTCGCGGTTGAGCAGTGCCGTCAGGATACCGTTCGCATACAGCGCAGCGCCGTGATGATCCACGACAGACACGCCCACCGCGCGTGGACCGTCCTCCCGGCTTCCGGTGATTGTCGCGATACCCGACATGGCCTGAATGATCAGGTCCTGCCCCGGCCGGCTGGCATAGGGTCCATCCGGACCGAATCCCGAGCCGGACGCATAGATGATGTCCGGCTTGACTGTCTTTAGTGCCTCGTAACCCAATCCCAGCTGTTCCATCACACCGGGGCGGTAATTCTCGGCCACCACGTCGACTTGAGGCAGCAAGCTCATGACGATATCGATCGCCCGCGGGTCCTTGAGATTCAAAGCCAGACTGCGCTTATTGCGATTACCCATCAAAAGCAGCATCGTCTGCCCATCGATGGCGCGGTTCGCGCCGCCCCACTTGCGCTGAAATGCGCCGTCGACGGGTTCGACCGATATGACGTTGGCCCCGCAATCGGCGAGGTGCTGCACGCCCAAAGGCCCCATCAGAAAATGATTGAAGCTGAGAATGCGGATACCATTCAGCCCGTTCATATAATCTCCGTTACGTCGTGAGTCCGGCTGTCGGGGTGAGGTGGAACAGGGTTCTACTGAACTCCGCGTTCGCCCTGAACATTCGGAAGACCGCGGCGCGGATATCTGCATCGATGCCGGTCAGAACTAAAGGAAAGCGTTGCCGATCGCGTCGAGAGGCGCATGCGCGAGGCACCAATGGTCAGCGACCCTTGAAGCGCGGCGGCCGCTTTTCGACGAATGCGCGGTGGCCTTCGGCGCGATCCTCGGTCTTGAACACGTCGAGATTCGCCTGATGCTCGCACTGCAGGCCTTGTTGAAGGTTGGTCTCGAACGAATCGAGCACGGCGCGCTTGGCCAGTCGAACCGCGAGCGGCGCGCGGGCGGCGATCAGCGACGCGATCTCGACGGCGCGTGCGATGCTGCGTGCCGGCGCGACGACCTCGGTCACAAGTCCGTGGCGCTCGGCCTCGGCTGCCGTCAGCGGCTCGCCGGTAAGCACGAGTTTCATCGCCAGTGTCTTGCCGAGCACCCGCGGCAGGCGCTGGGTGGCGCCATCGCCCGGAAGGGCGCCGATGACGATCTCTCGCTGCGAGAAGGTCGCGTCGTCCGCCGCGACGACGATATCGGCCAGCATCACCAGCTCGTGGCCACCACCGATGGCGAAGCCGTTGACCGCGGCGATCAGCGGCTTCGGAAAGGTTTCAATCGCCTTCCAGCTCGCGAGGCGCACCGGGTCCGCATACGCTGCGACCCCGCGTGCCGCCATGTCGGCAATATCCGCACCGGCGCTGAAGAAACCCTCGCCGCCGGTGAGCACGACAGCCCTGACTTCGTCGCTGACTTCGGCTGCCGCGAGCACGCGCGCCAGTTCCACCAGCAGCGGCACACACAGCGCATTGCGCTTGTCGTGATGATTCAACGTGATCAACCAGACGAAGCGAAGTGGTTGTTCGAGCTTCAGGTACTTCAGGTCCTCGAATGCGGCCAGCGGGACCGGCGCCGCGCCGCTTCGCTCGACGTGAGTCGTGTTCATGATGAGCCTCCGTTCTCGTGTTATTTGATTGCCAGCAAGTTCGGCAGGAAGCGTGGGATATGCGGGAAGACGATGATCAGCAGCAGGTCGACCGCCAGCGCGAAGATGAACGGCAGAATCGCCCGAGTCGCTTTTTCGACGGACACGCCGCCTATGGACGCAGCCGTAAAGAGGCAAAAACCGATCGGCGGCAGGTTGATGCCGATGGCTGAGTTGACCAGTACGATGACGCCGAACACCACCGGGTCGATATGCATTTGCACGACGAGCGGCAGGAACACAGGGATCACCACCGCAATACTCGAGATCGTTTCGAGTACGGTATGGGCTACCAGAAGGAAGAGATTGATCAGGATCAGCAACACGAACGCGCTGGTCGTCACGGCCAGGAAGCTGTTGGCGACGTGTAACGGAATTTGCGCCTCAATCAGATAACGGCCGAGCACGAACGCGAGCCCGAGAAGAAACGATACCCGCGTGGTATTGATGGCCGTGCGCGTGAGTATTTCCCCGAACTGCGACAGCTTGAGCGACTTGAAGATGAAGGCGCTCACCAGCGTCACATAGAACGCGGCGACGACGCCTGCTTCTACCGGCGTGAAGACGCCGCCAAGGATGCCGCCCAGAATGATCACGGGCGTCAGCAATGCCCAGATCGCCTGTCTGAAAGTCGTCCACAGCCGCCTGGCGGAAAACGCTTCGACCGCCGTATAGTTCTGGCGCACGGCAGTCAGGTAGTTCACGAGCATGAAGGAAACGACCACCAGCAGCATCGGCACTATCCCCGCGACGAACATCGTTCCGACCGAAACGTTGGCGGTGTAGGCGTACACCAGCATGCTCATCGACACGGGCGACAGCAATCCGAGTGAGCCCGCTGCCGACTGCAGCGCGACTGCGAACGCGCGTGAATATCCCTGCTTGACCATCCCGGGGATCATGACCGAGCCGATCGCTGCGGTATCCGCAGTCGCCGAACCGGAGAGGTCGGCGAAGAACATACTCGCAACGATCGTCACCTGTCCGATGCCGCCGCGCATGAAGCCGACAAGCGCCTGCGAAAAGTCGATGATCCGGCGCGAGACGCCGCCCGCATCCATGATTGCGCCTGTCAACATGAAGAACGGGATGGCCAGCAGGCCGACGTTATTCAGGTTCGAAAACAGCTGCTGCGGAATCACCAGCAGCGGGGTTCCATTCAGCGTCAATGCAATCGTCGCCGCAATGCCGATGCAAATGGCCACCGGTACACCCAAGCCGAGGAACCCGGCGCCTAGAGCGAGTGCCCACATGTTGATTCACCTCAGATATGTTCGGAGACGCCCTGCAACAGAGACTGCCTCGTTTGCGCGCCGGGCGCGAGATGAGAAACCGCGATTCGGACCGCGGAATGAAAGACCAGCAACGCGCCGCAGACGGGAATCGAGAGATATGGGTACACCATTGAGATCGGCAGAGAGGTCGCAGTTTCGGTGCCCATCAGCTCCAGCATGTCGCCACCGTACATAAGGAAGACCACGCCGAGCGCGAGGACTACGCAGTCGGTAAGGTCCGCCAGTGTCTGCGCGAAGGCGGGCGGACAACGGTCGGCCAGTACCCGCACCTCCGGATGAACCCGCAGCTTGGCTCCTGCCGCCGCACCGAGGCACGTGAGCCACACGAACAGATAAGCCGCGAGCTCGTCGGACCACGACAGCGAGTTGTGCAGGATGAAGCGGAAGACCACCCCGAGGCCAGCGACGAACACCATCATGAGAAGTAGTCCACCGCATAGGAACAGCGTGATCTTCAGGACCAGCTCATCGATAAACAGGAGATGACGGGCAAGCTTTTCCATGGCACTCTCCCTTCATTTCGAAGCGACAGCGGACTTGTCGGCCGCCTTGATTTCCTGATAAAGCGCCTGGCCATCGGGAATGTCGCTGAGCAGGCCCTCGCGCGCCCTTGCGGTCGCGGCGGCCCACGGCACCGTGTTTATCTCGGTCACCTGGGTGCCATTCTTCTTCATCGTTGCGAGCGCGTCGTCGTACTCGTGCTTGTATTCTTTCATGTCATAGTCCGCGGCGACGGCGGCAGCGGCATGAAACGCCTGCTGCTCGTCAGGCGAAAGACGCGTCCAGGCGCTCTTGCTGATTGCCAGCACCACGGGCAGGTAGTTCACGTGGGTCAGGTAGTAATGCTTCGCGACATCGGAAAATTTGTCCTGGATGAACTGCTCCGGTGACGTATCGCCGCCGTCGACCAGGCCTTGCGAAAGCGCCAGAAATAACTGGTTATAAGGCAGCGGCGTCGGATTTGCGCCCAGTGCCTTATAGCCCGCGATATAGCCGCGACTCTGCATCACTCGAACTTTCATATCCTTCATGTCATCGAGCGAGCCGACGGGCTTTTTAGCCGTGAACAAATTGCGTTCGCCCACCGACAGCCACGTCAAGCCGATCATGTTGACCGCCGGCATCATGTCGAGAAACTTGCGGCCGACCGGTCCTTGCAGAACCCGGTTGGCGTCGTCGATGCTGCTGAAGAGATAAGGCGTATCGAAGATCTGCCACTGCTTGATCGTGTTTCCGATCGGCGCCTGTGCGGAAATCATGAGCTCCTGGGTACCGGTGCGCAGCGCTTGCGCCATCTGCACTTCGCCGCCGAGCTGTGACTGCGGAAAGATCTCGATCTTGACCTTGCCGTGGGTTCGCTGCGCGACCTCCTTCGCGAACACCTGGGCAGTCAGCTGATAGTGGTTGTCCGGGGCGAGGGTGTGGCCCAGCTTCATGACGATCGGCTCGTCCGCACGGGCAACGCTGGCGACAACGACGCCCGCTGCGAGCAGCGTACCCACCATCATGGTGCGCCATGCGCGGCGCGTGCTGAAGAATGATTTCATTTCGTCTCCTTCCGTACTGGAATGTAATTTTCGCGCCGCGTCAGGCCGATCCGTCTGCAGGCGCTCCAAGTATTCGTGAGTGCACGCAACGGGCGTTAGGACCGGTCGCCCGATTTCTTGTACTTTTTTACGGCGTCTTCGATAGCACGCGTTTGCCAGACTGCCTGGCGATTTATCCGGCGCATGCAGTCAAAAAAGTCCAAGCATTCGCCCAAACCGTCCTAACGGTCAGCAACCCGCACTCATTAAATTTGAGTCACACCCGCCGGCCCCAATCAACAAAGAACAGGCCGGCTCCGCAACCGACTCTCACTTCCAGAACCACCATGGCCAAACCCCCGCACATGGATTGTTACGCGGTCGGCGACACTGCCGATTTCGCCAAGACCGTAACTGAATTCGATATCTACGGCTTCGCCGGGATCGTCGGCGATTTCTATGCGGTGCATTTGAACGAGGAATTCGCCAAAACCACGCGCTTCGAGAAGCGCATTGCGCAAGGATGTCTGTCGGTCGGCTTCTTATCGACTGTGATGGGCTATATGGCGCAAAAGGCGCCGAGCCCCGGTGCGGTTTCTTACCGATACGACATCACGTTCAATGCGCCGGTATTTATCGGCGACACGGTCACCGCCCGGCTTACGCTGCGCGAGAAGGACGACGATCGCAACATTTGCGTGTTCAGAGCAGACGTCACGCGCCAGGACGGCACGCTGGTCGCATCTGGCGATACCTATCTGAAGGTGCTGTAACGCAGCCCCCGGCTTCAACCCATCTCCCGCTTTTTCACAGAGTCGAACATGCCGCATTGGTTAAACGAACAACACACCGCGATACGCGACGCCGTGCGCCGTTTCGCGGAAAACGAAATCGCTCCTGTCTCGGAAGAGCTTTGGGAAGCGGAAGCCTTTCCTTACGACATCTGGAAGCGTGCCGGCGAGCTCGGCTTCGCCGGCCTGCCTTATCCGGAGAGTTGGGGTGGCGGCGGTGGCGAATGGCTTTCCTATGTAATCGTGTTAGAGGAACTCGCACGGGTAGATTGCGCAATCGCCAACTCTCTAATGGCCAATTCGACGGTCGCAAGCCTGCTTTCCAACTATGGCACCGACGAGCAAAAGGATCGTTATTTGCGCCCTATCCTCGACGGCCGCAAAGTCGGCGCGATCGGATTATCGGAGCCCAACGCGGGTTCCGACGCGGCCAACATCGCGACGCGTGCGACGCTGGAAGGCGACCAATACATCATCGATGGATCGAAGACCTTCATTAGCAATTCCGGCACGGAAGTGACCGGGCCGGTCGTCATCGCCGCGGTAACGGGAACGCGCCCCGACGGCCGCAAGGAAATTTCTAACTTCATCGTGCCCAACGGCACCCCCGGTTTCAGCTACGGACGCAAACTGCGCAAGATCGGCTGGCGCGCATCGAGCACCTACGAGTTGTTCTTCGAGCGCTGCACGATCCCGGCCGCCAACCTGCTCGGCGAACGCGGTGCGGGCTTGCGACAGACGCTCGCCCAGATCAGCACGGGCCGAATCCTGATCGGCGCGCTCGCGCTAGGCATCCTGCAGGGTTCACTGGATCGGTCGATCGCGTACATGAAGGAGCGGCGCGCATTCGGCAAGCCGATCGCCGAGTTCCAGTCGCTGCAGTTCAAGATCGCTGACATGGCGGCCCACGCGCACGCCGCGCGACTGATGCTTTACGATGCCGCCGCGCTCAAAGATGCAGGCGTTCGCTTCGATCAGCAGGCGTCGATGGCCAAGCTCTTCGCCACCGAGCGCGCGATGGAGGCGGCTCATCAGGCGTTGCAGATACATGGCGGTTACGGCGTGATGAGCGAGTACCCAGTGTCGCGCGCATTCGGCGACGCCAAGGTGCTGGAGATCGTCGAGGGCACCTCGGAGATTCAGAGAATGATCATCTCGCGAAACCTGCTTGCCTGAACCCTCAGTCAAACAGATACGGACACGCGCTCGGGAGACAAGTCATGCTGGAAGGCATCAAGGTGTTAAGTTTTACTCACTTCTTGCAGGGCCCCGCCGCCGTGCAGATGTTGGCCGACGTCGGCGCGGACGTGATCAAGATCGAACCGCCGGGCGGCGCGTTCGAGCGCGGTTGGACCGGCTTCGATGCGTATGTCGAAGGTGTGAGCATGTTTTTTCTGCTCGGCAACCGCAATCAGCGCAGCATCTCGCTGGATCTGCGCGACGAGCGCGCGCGAGAGATCGTCGGGCGGCTGATCAAGGAAGCCGATGTCCTGATCGAAAACTACCGGCCAGGCGTCCTGCAGCGCATGGGCTTCGGTTACGACGATGTCCGCGAGATCAACCCGCGGCTCGTGTACTGTTCGTGCACCGGCTACGGGTCATCGGGACCGTATCTCAAGCGGCCAGGGCAGGACCTGCTGCTGCAGGCCATCAGTGGCATGACGATGCTCTCCGGCGAGGCCGATTCCCCGCCCACGCCAGTCGGATCCGCGATCGTCGACCAGCACGCGGCGGCGTTGGCGGCCTTCGGCGTGGTCGCGGCCTTGCAGGCGCGTGAACGCACCGGCAAAGGCACGCTGGTCGAAAGCAACCTGCTCAACGCGGCGCTCGATCTTCAGATCGAGCCGTTCACCTACTACCTGA
The DNA here is from genome assembly GCF_050436525.1 of Paraburkholderia sp. 35.1. Taxonomy (NCBI): domain Bacteria; kingdom Pseudomonadati; phylum Pseudomonadota; class Betaproteobacteria; order Burkholderiales; family Burkholderiaceae; genus Paraburkholderia; species Paraburkholderia sp. 35.1. The sequence goes on from NZ_JBNDMJ010000003.1 coordinate 3,939,662, forward strand.
ACAAGGGACCACTCTGGCCGCGCACGAACCCGCCGACCGGCAGCCGGTTCCATCCGTCGCCCTATGGGGTTTACCGGACTCTCGACGGCTGGATCGCCGTTTCGCTCACGCCCACTGAGAAGCTGGCGGCGGCCTTGTCTCAGCCCGTGCTGGCCGGATTTTCGCACCCAAAGGACAACGTGCGCCGCCGCGACGAATTGAACCGCATCGTTTATGACGCGCTGACCGCGCGCACGACGGCCGACTGGATGACGACCTTCGACGAGCACGACATCTGGTACGCGCCCGTGAACGACTACCATCAGGTCGAGGCCGACCCGCAAGTGGCGCACAACCGCATCATCATGGAGGTCGAGCATCCGCAGGCCGGGCCGATTCGTTTGCTCGCGCATCCGGTTCGATACGACGGCGCAGCACCACCGCTCACCCGTCAGCCGCCGCGGCAAGGCGAACACACCCGCGAGGTGCTCGCCGAACTGGGCTACGAGCCGGACGAAATCGATACGCTGGTCGAAGCGGGCGCGGCGCTGACCGGGCGGAGAACTGCATGAACACTCATCTGAATCAGTGCCACGAGATGCTGCGCTTTGACGATATCCAGATTGGCCGCTGCCAGGTACTCGTGCGTACCATCGCGGAAAGTGACGTGAACGCTTTCGGCCATCTGTCGGGCGACCTCAACCCCTTACACATGGATCAGCACTTCGCGGCACGCACGCCATTCGGCCACCGCGTGGCGCACGGCCTGCTGACCGCGGCATTGGTGTCGACGACCCATACCGGGTTGACCGGTCCCGGCTTCGTCTACGTCGGGCAGGAGTTGCGCTTTCTCGGACCCGTTTTCATCGACGACACGATCAGGATCCATGTGACCGTAGTCGAGAAGAAACCCGCCAAGCGCATCCTCGTGATGGACACCATGGTTCGCAATCAGGACGGCAAGCCGGTGCTGACCGGACTGTCGGCGCTGAAGGAATTGCGTTTCCAATGATCTGACAATCGGCAGGCGAGGCCAAACCTTTGCGGGTTTTCGACAACAGCCGTCACGCCGATTTGCTATTTACAATTACACTACGTTCGATGCCGACCGGCGAAGGAGAAACAGCACGCTTGATTTAGCCAAGGAGTGAGCTGGATGCAGGAGACAGATTAAATGCGTAGAGGTTGTGGTTGTCAGTTGCCGGTCTTCAAGATCGCCAACTATGAGTATGGGTCGCGAATCAAGTCGATCGACTTTCATTTCGCACCCCTCGAAGATATGAAATCGACGTTGCCGTATCCTCATCGGCACGAGTTCTATCACATCGTCTGGGTCGTGTCGGGCAGCGGTCACCACATCATCGACTCGATTCGCTACGAGGTGCGGCCCAATACGCTGTTCTTCATGGCGCCGGGCCAGATCCACGACTTCGCGTTGTCCGAAGATACAGTCGGGCACGCGATCAGTTTCTCGTCCGAATTTTTCGCCTTCAAGGTGCAGAACCGCCATTCGCAGGCGGAAATTCCGGTCTACGATTTCGAGCGAATTCCGAACACGGTTTATATGAGCGACGCACAAGCTCAGGACCTTCATCATGTGCTGGATGGAATCGATGCGGAATATCAGGGTGAACAGGCAGGCTACGAGGACGTCATCTGGTCATATCTGCGCGTTCTGCTAATCAAGTCCGTGCGCCTGGGCGGCGACGCCGTGACCGACGTCAATTCGTCGCGTAGCGTGCTGTTGTCGCGACGCTTCAAAAGCCTGCTGGAAAAACATTTCACCACGGTCCACGACGTCGCTCGCTACGCATGCCTGCTGAACGTCACAGAACGCGCGCTGAACGATGCAACGCGCCAGGCGCTCGGCAGCACGGCGGCCAAGCTGATTCGTGAACGCGTGATGCTGGAAGCGAAGCGTCTGTTGCTGCATTCGGAGGTCAATGTGGCGGAGATCGCAACACAGCTTGCCTTCGACGACCCGGCCTACTTCAGCCGATGTTTCCGCAAGCACACGGGCCGCTCGCCAATCGACTTCCGCCGCGGCCTGGAGAAACTGAGCATTTGAAGCAGTGGGACGATAGGCGTCCGGCTGCGACGTAGGAAAGTCCAATATAAGCCGCGCTTCGTCCTAACCGCTGGAACCGCCGCGCTCCTAGAATTTGCGTGCCCCCGTCACTCGGGAAACGCGAAAGTCATCAGGAGACAAAGGCGTGAATGCTTCGTACCAAGACCAAGGACTGTCCTCTGACCGGTCCGCCCTCTTCACCGATATCCTCGATCGCATTGCGACCAAAGTTGCAGAGGACGAGCCGACGCTCGGCGTCGAATTCCCCCAGATCACAGCGCCCGACGGAAAGTGGGTCCGGCTTCCAGCGTCGCTGTCCGCAGGCTACAGCGGTTCAGCGTGGAGCCACGGCAATTGGTTTTGCGGGTTCTGGGTCGGACTTTTGCTGACGTCGTATTTGCACACCGGCAACGACAAATACCTCTCGTGGGCCCGCGAGCGCATGCGTCTCGTCGCGCAGCGCGCGCAGGACCCTAACACGCACGACATCGGCTTTATCTTCGACAGCAGCGCCGTCCCCGGCTACGAAATCACCCGCGACTCGTGGTACGCGCACATTGCGATGGAAGCCGCGGACAAACTGCGCGCGCGTCTTGTCACCACGCGCAGCGGCGCCTATCTCGCTTCCTGGGGCCCGCTTGACGATCCGCGCGGACGCAGCGCCTCGGCTATCGACACGATGGCTAATCTATCGTTGCTTTACTGGGCGGCGAACCATTCCGGGGACGGCAGTTATCGCCTCGCCGCCGAAGCGCACTCTGTCATGACCGCCAAGGCGTTTATCCGCCCCGACGATTCGACGTATCACGCGGTGGAGTACGACGTGACAACCGGTGCGCGCCAGCGCGGCTACACGTTTCAAGGCGCATTCGACGAATCGGCGTGGAGCCGGGGCCAGGCGTGGGCCGTCTATGGCTACGTGAACACGGCGCGTGAAACCGGCAAGCGCAACTGGCTAGACCTTGCCGGGCGGCTAGCGGCGTACTATCTGCGCCGGCTCGATGGACGTCCTGTGCCACCGTGGGATTTCGACGCCACTGGCGCGGACGCGGAAATCAAGGACACTGCCGCAGCAGCGGTGATGGCGTCAGCGCTGATCGAGATGGGCCGTCTGCATCCCGACCCTGCTGATGCGCTTCGCTGGCGCGAACACGGACTCGCGATGCTCGAAGCTCTATGTCGTGACGAGTTTGCCTACGAAGCTGCGCAGCGGGGACTTTTGAGGAATTCCTGCTATTCGAAGCCGCACAATGAAGGCGTCGATGGCGCGACGATGTTCGGCGATTTCTTCTTCGCGGAAGCACTGAGTCGCGTGATGCTGCCAGGCAGGCTTCGGCCGGCCGACCCGCGACGCGTATCGCTCGCTTGAAGCGTATCTCCCTCGCGGTTCCCAACTCTCGCTAGCCAGGCCGTCCATGATATCGAACGATCTTCCGCATTTTGTACCTACTGACCTATCCGATGCCCTGCTGGTGGGACGCATCTGGCGAAACGCGCCGATAGACGGGCCGTCGGTCGTCGTTGTTCGCGCCGGTCAGGCCTTCGACATCACGGCGTCGGCGCCGACGACCTCCGATCTGTTCGAGCACGTGGACCTCGTCGAGTTTGCGCATCACGTCGAGGGCGAGGCGCTCGGTCCCGTCGAGAACATCGGCCGCGCATTGCTGGCGCCGTGCGATCTTCAGGCCATCAAGGCATGCGGCGTGACCTTTGCCGTGAGCCTGCTCGAACGGGTCATTGAAGAACAGGCCAACGGCGACGCGACTCAAGCCGACATGGTCCGGGCGACGATCGCGCAACTGATCGGCACTGATCTCTCCAGGATTCGCCCCGGCACGGCAGCTGCCGACTGTCTGAAGCGGGAACTGGAACGGCGCGGCGCATGGTCGCAATATATGGAGGTCGGCATTGGGCCGGACGCAGAGGTGTTCACCAAGTCTCAACCGATGTCGGCGGTCGGCTACGGCGCGGACGTTGGGCTGCACCCGGCCTCCCGCTGGAACAATCCCGAGCCAGAAATTGTGCTGGCGGTAAACAGCCGCGGAACGATCGTCGGCGCAACCCTCGGCAACGACGTCAACCTCCGCGACATCGAGGGCCGCAGTGCGTTGCTGCTCGGCAAAGCGAAAGACAACAACGGCTCATGCGCGATCGGTCCTTTTATTCGGTTGTTCGATGAACGCTTCACCATGGACTCGGTGCGGGCGGCCAGCGTGTCGCTCAGGATAGAAGGCGCGGACGACGGATTTATTCTCGAAGGCGTGAGCCACATGCGCGAGATCAGCCGTGACCCAGAGGAACTTGTGGCCCAGACTGCCGGGCCGCATCACCAGTATCCAGACGGCTTCATGCTGTTCCTCGGCACGATGTTCTCTCCAATCGAAGACCGGCATGCTCCGGGCAGCGGCTTCACGCATCACCTCGGGGACAAGGTGACGATTGCAACACCGGAGCTCGGCGCACTTGTCAACACCGTGCAGTCGTCAACCGAAATCGCGCCCTGGCGATTCGGCGTACGCGCTCTTTACGAGACCCTTGCAAAACGGCGGGCGCTTACCCGCGCCATGGCGTAGGTACCATTCACGTGGACCGCCTCCGCTGATTCCAGCCTCGCCAAGCTACAAAGACTTTGTTCGCGAATCAGCGGAACGGGATACTAAATTTAGAAGCCCGGCGTCAGGACGACTTTCCCTGACGCCGTCCTGCCGTTCTGCAAATCGTCGAACGCCTGGCTTCCGGCGTCGAGCGGCCGCACGTCGAGCCAATCCAGCGAACCGAACGCGCCTTCGTGCAACGCCGAAACCGTCGCGCGAAGATCCGCCATCGTATAGGTGTACGTACCCAGCAGCGTGATTTCAGCGAGCGTCAGCTTGCGCATATCGATTTCGCTTGCCCAATCCTGGAGGCCGATGTGCATCACGACGCCGCCAGGCTTCACCGACGATAACGCGAGCGCGCGTGTCGGCTTTGCACCCACGGCATCGATCACGAACTCAAACCGGCTTTCAGGCGCCGGCGCGTCCAACGGATCCCATGTCTCGCACTGCGCATGCTGCTCCGCCGATCGTCGACGCAGTGGATTGACCTCCGCCATTTCCACCGACCGGCAGCCATACGATTTCAGTAGCAACGCCGACAGCAATCCAATCGCCCCGCCGCCAATGACCAGCGCGCGGGTTTCCGGCAACGGTCTTTGCAGCGCGCGCATCGACAGATTCAGCGCATGCAGCGCCGTAGCAGCCGGCTCGGTCACCGCGGCGTGCGTTGCGGGCATCTCCTGCGGAATTTCGACAACGCATCCCGCAGGCAACGACATATATTGTGCAAATGCACCCGGACGCGTCATGCCGACCATCGTCCGGTTCGCGCACAGATTGTCGCGCCCCTGCACACAATATTCACAGTGCCCGCAGGTGATCAACGGATTGCCCGTGACGCGCAAGCCTTTCATCAGATGCGGTGCGCGCGTCTCCACGATCGTGCCGGCGAACTCATGACCGAGAATGAGGCCGGGTTTGCGTCGCGGATCGTGGCCGTGGAATGCATGCATATCGGAGCCGCAAATACCGACCGCATCGATCCTGAGTATCACCTCGCCGTCGGCTGCCAGCGGTTCGGGCCGATCCAGCAACTGGACCTCATTGGGCTGCGTGTAGACAAGTGCTTTCACAAGCGTTCTCCGTCGTGCAATTGCGTTACCGCCTACCGCGCGGTGTACCCGCCGTCGACCATGATGGTCTGGCCCGTGACGTACGCGGACGCGTCACTCGCAAGAAACACCGTGACGCCATACAGATCGTCGAGTTGTCCATTGCGTCCGATGCACGTGTTCTGCGCGTGCATGTCCGCGACGCGCGCGTCGTTGAAAACGGGAGCCGTCAGCGCAGTGGGGAAAAAGCCCGGCCCAATCGCGTTGCACGTGATGCCGTAGCGTGACCACGCCTGCGCGATAGCACGCGTCAATTGCACGACACCGCCCTTCGCCGCGCCGTATGGCGCGCTATCGTTGAATGCACGGTATGACTGCAGCGACGCGATGTTGATGATGCGACCATGTCCGCGCGCCTTCATCGAGGGTGCGAGCGCCTGCGTCATGAAGAACGGCGCGCCAAGATGCAGTGCGAGCTGCTGTTGCCACGCTTGCGGCGTCACTTCATCGAATGGTTGACGCAGATTGACGCCCGCCGCGTTGACGAGAATGTCAATCTGGCCGTGCTGTGCCGATGCATCGAGCGCGCAGGCGCGCGCCGCATGCGCGTCGCTCAGATCGCATGCGTGCATGTGCGCATCAATACCGTCATCCCGCAGCCGCATTGCCGCTTCGTCGAGCGCATCACTTCGCCGCGCCACCAGCACGACGCGTGCACCCGCCCCGCCCAACGCGCGCGCCATCGCTTCGCCGATGCCCGAGTTGCCGCCGGTCACGAGCGCGGTTCTGCCATTCAGGTCGAATAGTCGAGCGATATTCAACGGTGTCCTCCTTCGTCGTACCGATTGCACATGCCGATGGCGTTCATACCTGTACCGGTTCGCCACGCACGAATGCTTCGTCGGGAAAGTACTTCTGCAAGCGGTCGTCAGCGGTACGGGCGTGGGCTTCCATGCCTTCGAGCCGCGAGATACGCGCCGTTACTTCGCCAATGCGCTTCGCCGCATCGCGCGTCATGCGCTGCCACGTCAGCGTCTTCACGAACTTGTGCACCGAGAGCCCCCCTGAATAGCGCGCTGCGCCCTTGGTGGGCAGAACGTGATTCGGACCGCTCGCCTTGTCGCCGAATGCGACCGTCGTTTCTTCGCCGAGAAAGAGCGAGCCGTAGCACGTCAGATGTTCGAGCCACCAGTCCAGATCGGCAGCCTGCACTTCGAGGTGTTCCGATGCATAGCGGTCAGACACGTCCACCACTTCCTCTCGCGTGTCGCACAGGATCACTTCGCCATAGTCGCGCCACGCGGCGCCTGCGGCATCGTGTGCGGTCGGCGGCAACGCATCGATGAGTTGCGGAACCCGCTCAATGACCTCGTCGGCGAGCGCCTTCGACGTCGTGAACAACCATGCCGGCGACTCGTGGCCATGCTCGGCCTGGCCGACCAGATCGCTCGCGACCATCGCCGGGTCGGCACTGGCGTCGGCGATCACCGCAACTTCCGACGGCCCCGCGAAGACGTCGATCCCAACCTTGCCAAAGAGCGCGCGCTTCGCCTCCGCGACGAACTTGTTGCCCGGCCCCACCACAACGTCCGCCTGCTTGCCGGTAAAAAGCCCATACGCCATCGACGCAATCGCCTGCACGCCTCCCAGCGTCATCACGACATCGGCGCCTGCCGCCTTGAACGCATACAGCACATACGGATGGATGCCGCCTCCGCGAAACGGGCTCGAACAGGCAATCACCGTCTTCACGCCCGCTGCCTTGGCAGTCGCAACGCCCATGTATGCCGACGCGATATGCGCGTACCTGCCAGCAGGCGCATAACAGCCGACCACGTTGACGGGCACCACTTTTTGCCCTGCCGTCACGCCTGGATACAGTTCGACCGAGAAATCCCCAATCGAGCGCCGCTGTGCGAGCGCGAAGTCGAATACCTGTTGCGCGGCGAAATCGATATCGGCCTTCACGTGCGCGGGCACTTCGAGCGCACGCCGTTCGATCTCATCGGCGCAGACGATGATCGGACCGTCCCAGTTATCGAGTTTCTTCGCATACGCACGCGCGGCGTCTTCGCCATGCGCCTGAATCTGCGCAAGCATTTCACCAACGACCTGTTGCGCCGTCGCGGTCTCGGTTTCCGGCGTCTTGGCTGCTTTCTTCAGGTAAGTCACGCTCATCGCCTTCTCCTTCATCGATGTTAAAAATAATGCAAGCGCTTGCAGCGAGGGGCTTTTAAAAGGCCACACCGTGGCCTTTTTGCGCGATCGCGACCGCGCGTCATTTGCTGCCGTCCATTGCGAACGCCGCGAGTTTAGGGTCGTCCAACACACGCTTCATCGCGCTGTCGTCGATATAGTCTTTTGCTTCGGGGACGGACGCGAGCGCGCCCGATGCATGCATGAACTGCGCGATCTTCGTGAACGAATCGTCGGCCTGCGATGCGCCTTTCGTGCGGTCCATCGCGGCGAGTTGCTGCTTCAGGTCGAAGGTCGGGCGCGTAGCGAATTCCTTGCGCATCGAATCGTCGCTGATGTTGACGCCGCCCTCCTGGTAAAACTTCTTCATCATCGCGACGGCCTGGTCAGGGTGCGCCTTCATCCACGCCCATGCATGCAGATAGACGGCGAGAAACTTTGCCACCTCATCGGGATGCTGCTTCTCGAATTCGCCACGCGTGACGAGCGCGCCGGGCACCGATGCGCCGCCGTCCTTACCGGAGCACAACACGCGCGCGCCCGCCTTCTCTTCGAGCGTGTAGTCATACGGCGCCCACACGCCCGCGTAATCAGCATTGCCCGACGACACAGCGGAAATGATCTCGGCCTGGCCCATGTTCTTGAGCGTCACGTCAGCCTTCGTCAGCCCATACTTTTTCAGGCATGCCTGTACCGCGTAATCACCCGTCGAGTTGGACGTCAACACGATGGTTTGGCCTTTCAGCGACGCCGGATTGCGGCGCACCGCGTCATAACGCGCCTTGCTCGCCATCAGAACGTTGCCCTGCGATTCGTCGTTTGTCAGGCCGATCACCTGAATGCCGAAGCGCTTGTAGCCGAGCACGGCCGGCACGGAACCCGTGCCGCCCACGTCCCAGGATTTCGACGCCGCCGCCGCAATCTGCGGCACGCCGGCGGGAAACACCGAAAACTCGGGCTTCAATCCGACCTCTGCCCACCACCCTTTTTCGGTTGCGACATAGAACGGCAACGCCCAATACAGCGCGGGCTGATAGCTGACCCTGATCGGAGTGAGATCGGCGGACCACACCGTGCCCGGCAACGCCGCACTGCCCGCGCAGAGCAACGCAATGAAAGGGATCGCACGCAGACGTTTCATGTTGGTCTCCTGTTTTATGGGGTATTGCACTCAGCCGTTGGAACCGGTGGCAGTTTTATGCAGCTTCATGCAGCGACACGTTCGACAGCGCCGTGTTCGTCGCGCAACGACTTCCAGATATGCGTGCGCAACCGGACGAACGATTCGAGATCCATCACGTCTTCGATCCGCTTGCACGCGTCCCAGCCATGCTGCTCGCGCACGGACTTCACATCGATCACTTCTTTCACGCGCCCCGGCCGGCCCGTCATCACGACGACGCGATCCGCGAGATACACCGACTCTTCGACCGCGTGCGTGATGAACAGCACCGTGCGCGGATTCACGCGCGTGAGCCGCACCAGTTCTTCCTGCATGACGACCCGGGTTTGGGCATCGAGCGCGCCGAACGGCTCGTCCATCAGCAGCACGCCGGGGTCGAGCGCATACGCGCGCGCGATCGCGACGCGCTGCTGCATGCCGCCCGATAGTTGATGCGGATACGCCTGCTCGTAGCCGCGCAGATTCATCAGCGACAGATAGCGCTCGATCGTTTCGCGTCTTGCGTCGGCGGCCATGCCCTTCGCGCGCAAGCCGAGATCGATGTTGTCCCACACTGTCTTCCATGGGAACAGCGCGAACTGCTGAAAGACGACCGCGCGATCGGGTCCTGGCCGTGTCACCTTGCGGCCCGCCACCGTCACGCTGCCCGAAGTCGGAAACTCGAGACCCGCGACCATCCGCAGACACGTCGTCTTGCCACAGCCCGACGGCCCGACGATCGCAACGAATTCCTTGTCGGCGATTTCCAGTTCGACGTGTTCCAGCGCGACGACGCTCGCCTTGTCGCGCCTGAACATGCGGGACACATCATTGAAACGAATCATGCTCATCGTGCGCTCCGTCACGTTTGAGAGAGTGAAGCCACGGTGCTAGTGCCGCGCCACGCGCCGGTTGCGCATCGCGTACGCTTCGATGCGTCCAAGCAGCAGGTCGATTGCCGCGCCCACCATACCGATTGCGATCATCGCGCTCATCACCGTCGCCGTGTCGATTGCCGCTTGTCCCTTGACCATCATGTAGCCAATGCCGCTCGACGCGACGATCAGTTCGGCGCCGACCAGCGACATCCAGCCCAGTCCCGCCGCGACGCGCACACCTGCGATCACCGACGGCAACGCGCCTGGCAGCAGCACTTCGCAGACGATCATCCGGTTCGACGCGCCGAGCATGCGCGCCGCTTCGAGCAGCCTGGCGTCGACCTGCTGCGCACCGCGATAAGCATTGACGACGCACGGCGGAAACGCACCCGCAAAAATGATCAGCACCGGGCCACCGATGCCCGTGCCGAACCACAACGCGGCAAACGGCACCCATGCAATCGGCGCGATGAAACGCACGGTTTCGAACAGCGGCGTCACGCAGTAGTCGAGCCAGCGGAACCAGCCCATCATCAGACCGAGCGGCACGCCCAGCGCGACGGCCAGCAAAAAGCCCATCAGATAGCGCTGCAAGCTCGACCACAGATGCACTTCGAGCGTGTAACCGACAAACGGATGCGTGAGCAGATCGGCAAACTTGTGAACGACTGCAAGCGGCGTCGGTAGAAAGATCGCGGGGACGAGTTCTGCTGCCGATGCCAGCCACCAGATGCCGAAGAATGCGATCAGCCCCGCGGCATTCAGCGTCCAGAGCGGCACGTTGCGTCGAGCCACAGCACGCCCAGGCTCGCTGACCATCTTGCGCTGGCGCAACGTGCGTGCCGCACTGCCGGACTCGCGATCGACGCCGACGGACTCGATGTCAGGATGCGCGACACCGCGCAGATGACCCGGTTTCATCTGTTCGCTCTCCAAGGCATGAGTTGCCGTTCGATTTGCCCAAGCGCGAGCGTCATCAACCATCCACACAGCGCGACCGTCAGCATCGCAACGACGATCATCGCCGGATAGATGTCGAGCGAGCCTTGCGTCAGCAGATGCCCGAGACCTTTGACCGAACCGATCAGTTCGCCCGCCACGAGCGTCGTCCATGAAGCCTGCAATGAGAGGCGCAAGCCTGTGAAAATCATCGGCAGCGCGCCGGGAATCATCACTTCCAGCACGAAGCGCGAACGCCGCAAACCCAGCATCTCGGCGGCTTCGAGCATCGGCACGTCGAGATTGCGCACGCCCGCGAAACTGTTGATCACGCATGGCACGAACGCCGCGAACCAGATCACCATCACCTTTGCGGAGTCGCCGAGTCCAAGCCAGACGATCGCGAGCGGAATCCACGCGAGCGGCGGAATGGGTCGCAACAGCAGAAAGATCGGGTTGAAGAACGCTTGCGCGCGCGCCGAGTAGCCCATCCATAGGCCGAGCGGCACACCCGTCACCGCCGCCGTCGCGAAGCCGTATAGAACGAGCTTCACGCTCTGCACGATGTGCTGATCGAGACGGCCGTCGGCATAACCGACCGTCACCACCTGGGCAAGCGCCTGCCAGGTATCGAACGGAGTGGGGAATCTCGACGCTGCGACGATGCCTGTGAGAGCCGTCAGCACGTACCACGCGGCGAGCGTTGCTGCGAGCGTACCGATGCTGCACAGGAAGCGCGGTGAACGGAATGCGGGGAACACATTGTCTCCTGCCTGTTCAGCGGCGTGAAATGCAACGCGCCGCGCAATGAAATGTAACCGCTTGCATTTGAATATAGACGCTATGATCACGGGTCACATCGGGATTTATACCGATTCGAATGATGTTGTACTGTCGTTCGCTTGCAATCGGGCACTACAATCAATGGAGCCTATCCAAACCGGTCTGATCTGCCGCAATGAATACCTTGCCACGCGCCCGTATCAGCGATGTCGCCACACTCGCCGGCGTCTCGACGGCAACTGTGTCGCGCGCTCTCTCCAACCCCGACATGGTGAAAGCGGACACGCGCGCGCGCATCCGTGATGCGATCGCCACGCTGGGATATGTGCCCGACGGCGCGGCGCGCGCGCTTGCGCTGGGCCGTGCGCGAATGGTCGGCGCAATCGTGCCGACGCTCGACAACGCGATCTTCGCGCGTGCGGTGCAAGGCTTGCAAACCACACTGTCGAATTCCGGCTATCAGTTGCTGATCTCCGCGCACGAGTACAACCTGTCCGCGGAAATCGAAGTCGTGCGCGCGCTGCTGGAACGTGCTGTCGACGCAATCGTTCTGGTCGGCACCGACCATGCGCCGCAAACCTATGAACTGATTCGCGCGAGCCACGTCGCGCTGCTGCTGACCTGGTCGCACGCCGAGCGGCCCGGCGCAGCCGGCAGCGGCGACGCAGATACACCGCCGTCGATTGGCTTCGACAACCAGTTGATCGGGCAACTGGCCGCTGAACATCTGCTCGAACTCGGTCATCGCCGCTTCGGCGTGATCTCGGGCTTCACGCGCCATAACGACCGCGCGCGTCAGCGGATCGAAGGCTTCCGGCGAACCCTTGCACAGCACGAGATCCGTCTGCCTGATGCGAACATCATCGAACAGCCGTTCGGCTTCGAAGGCGGTCGCGCCGGGCTCAAGCTACTGACGCAATTGCGCCCTGCTCCAAGCGCCATTTTCTGCGGCAATGACGTGCTCGCGCTGGGTTGCCTGTTCGAAGCGCAATCGGCCGGTATCGCCGTGCCGCAGCAGTTATCGATTGTCGGTTGCGACAATCTGCCCATCGTCTCGCAGATCACACCAGGTCTCACTACCGTGCTGTTGCCCACTTACGAACTCGGCGAACGCGTCGCCCGCGCACTGCTGCGCTGGCTCTCGGACGGCGTGCCGCCGCAGCGCGAGTGTCTGCCGATCGAACTGATCGTGCGTGGCACGAGCGGCCCGGCGCCCGCGTGAAGTGCGCCGGGTTCCTTTCGGCGCATTCGCGCATCACGCGATCAAGGTCTGCAACTGTGTGAGCAACGCATCGGGAATCTCGATTCCATCGCGGCTTGCCGCGTCGGCCAACGCATGCCGCCGTTGCCCTGGCAAACGGACATCCGCATCCTGCAACATCGCCGCGACAAGCGCCTCGACCCGTTCTACGTATATCTCATTGCCCGCCAGCGCGCCCGGATCGATGGCCCAGAACAGATGGCCGATCCGCGAGCGTGCCCCCTCCTCGGTCAGGAACGAGCCCGCTTCATAGCCGAAGTTCGCGCCCGCCAGCGCCGCCGCCAGCAGTTCGACCATCAGCGCGAGCATCGCGCCTTTCGCGCCGCCGAACGGCAGCATCATGCCGTCGAGCGCCGCCTTGGCGTCGGTGGTCGGGGTACCGTCGCGGGCGGTCGCCCAGCCGGACGGTATGGGCTTGCCTTCGCGCGCCGCAACCATGATCTTGCCGCGCGCCACTTGCGACAGCGACAGGTCGACCATCAATGCGTCGCCATTGCGGCGCGGAAACACGGCGGCAATGGGATTGGTGCCGAATAGCGCATGACGCCCGCCCCACGCGGGCATCGCCGCCGGGGAATTGCTGAACGCAAGGCCCACCATGCCCGCCGCGCCGATCGCCTCCAGGTGATATGCGCCGACGCCGAAATGATGGCTGCGGGTCACGCTCGCCACTGCGCTGCCGTGTTCGCGCGCACGGCCGATCAAGGTCTCGACAGCAAGCGCGCAGGCGGGAAACGCCATGCCATCGGCGGCATCGACGAGCACGGCGGCGTTGCGCGTCGCAACAATGGAGGGCTTCGCCTGCGGATCGACGCGCCCGTTGCGCAACTGCGCGACGTACATCGGCAAACGCGAAACACCGTGCGACGACAACCCGCACGAGTCCGCATACACCAACGCGCGGGCCGTGGCCGTCGCGGTCTCCGGCGTTGCGCCCGCGTTGCGGACGGCGCGCGTCGCGAGTTCGAGAAGTTCGTCGGCTGAGACTCGCGTCATCGTGAAATTCCTTCGGTCACGTGTGAATCACGCTGCGCAAGCAGGGCCTCCGTCACGCGCGCCGCAACGAGCGTGCTGACACGTTCGTTCGACTGCATGGTCAGCCCCGCAATGTGCGGCGTGAGAATGAGGTTTGGTGCGTCGGCCAGCGGGGAACGGGCGGCGAGCGGCTCATCGTTGAAAACGTCGAGCGCCGCGCCGCCGATGCGGCCTTCGCGCAACGCCAAGGCAAGCGCCGCTTCATCGACGATCCCGCCGCGCGACGTGTTGACGATGATCGCGTGGCGCTTCAGCGCCGCGAGTTGCGATGCGCCGAGCAGATTGCGCGTGCTGTCGACGAGCGGCACGTGCAGCGTGATCACATCGGCGGCACGCAACGCTTCGTCGATGCTCACGCGGCGTGCGCCGGTCGCGGCCCAGCACGCCGCGTCGGCCGGCTGCAGCGGATCGTAGGCGAGCACCTGCATGCCCAGCGCGCGCGCGAGCTGCGCAACGAGTTGCCCGATGCCGCCGAAACCGATGACGGCAAGCGTGCTACCCGCCGCTTCGCGGCCATTCGAAAGCGCCGCGCGCGGCCATTTGCCCGCCGCGACCTCCATGCTCGAACGGTATGCACCGCGCAGCAGCATCAGTGCCGTGGCGAGCACGTACTCGGCCACCGCGCGTGCATTCGCACCCGTCGCCGGGAACACCGATACGTTGCGTTGCGCGCATGCGTCCAGATCGATGTTGTCGAGCCCGACGCCCAGACGCCCCACTACGCTCAGACGCGGCGCGGCATCGAGCACCGCGGCCCTTACCTGCGTGCGATTGCGCACGATCAGCGCGTCGGCATCGGCCAGCAACGCGTTCAACGCAACGGGTTGATCGACGAGCGACGCATCGGCATGCACGTCGAAGTGCTCGCTGAGCGCTGCGACTGCGCAAGCGTCGATGAATTCGCTGATGACGATCTTCTTGCGCTTCGCGCGCGGATTGGTATTCAGGTTCGTGCTCAATTCGAGCGCTCCTGTGCATACGCGGGCGGCGCCATGTCGTTGACATCGCTTGCGTTCGCTTGCGGCTCGCCGCGTTGAACTTCCGGCGGCGCGGCCAGCAGTTTGCGCGCGGCCTGCACATCGAATGCGCCTTCCCAGCGGGCGACGACAATCGTCGCCACCGCATTGCCGATCATGTTCACGATCGCGCGAATCTCGTTGAGCACGCGATCGATACCGAGTATCAGCGTAATGCCCGCAACCGGAATGATGTTGTGCGTCGACAGTGTCGCCGTCAGTGCGACCAGCGCCGCACCCGCCACGCCCGCGCCGCCCTTTGACGTCACCATCAATATCGCCAGCAGCCCGATCTGTTGCAGTAGCGTGAGATGGGTATTGGTGGCCTGCGCGATGAAGAGCGAGGTCATCGTCAGATAGATCGCGGCGCCGTCGAGGTTGAACGAATAGCCCGTCGGCAGCACGAGCCCGACTACCGGCTTCGGACACCCAAGCCGTTCGAGCTTTTCCATCAAACGAGGCAACACCGATTCCGTTGTAGACGTGCCCAATACGATCAGCAGTTCCTCACGCAGATACTTGAGCAGCGGCCACAACCCCACGCCCGCCCAGCGGCAGATCGTGCCCAGCACCAGGGCGATGAAGAGAAAGCTCGTCAGATAGAAGCACACGATCAACAGACCGAGTTGCTGCAACGTCGAAATGCCATATTTTCCGACTGTGAACGCCATCGCGCCGAACGCGCCAAGGGGAGCCAGGCGCATGATCATTTCGACGATCCGCATCAGCGCTTCGCCGCTCTGTTCGATCACGCGCGACAGGAAGCGGCTGCGCCGCGACATGATCGATAGCGCGATGCCGAACAACACCGAGAACAGCAACACCTGCAACAGATCGCCCCGCGCGAACGCGCCCACGACCGAATTCGGCACGATCTCTTCGAGGAAGCTGGTGTTCGACTGCGCGTGAACTTCCGTCACGTAATGGCTGACTGCATGCGTATCGAGCGTCTTCGGATCGATGTTCAGCCCGGAGCCGGGGTGCAGCAGATTGGCGACGGCAAGGCCGATGACGAGCGCCACCGTCGTCACCGCTTCGAAGTACACGATGGTTTTGAGGCCGACGCGCCCGACCTGCTTGAGATTCTCCATCCGCGCGATGCCGACGGAGACGGTACAGAAGATCACCAGCGTGATCAGCATCTTGATGAGCCGGATAAAGGTATCACCGAACGGCTTCATCTGGACGCCGAGATCCGGCCAGAAATAACCGACGAGAATGCCTGCCGCAAGTCCGATCAGAACCTGCACGTAAAGATGTTTTAGCACGCGCAAGATGGTGTCTCCTCCACTCGCTGCTGCTGGAAAATGGAACAGCGCCGTGCGGCGCGTGCCGGGCTTCTCGGGCCCGAGACGTCACGCGTGCGCGCGCTGCTGCGAAAACTCCATTGAATACGGGGGATCCGAAGCTGACGCGAAGCTAACTGTCATCGCAGCCGCCTGCGCGATCAGGATTCATGCGCTATGCAGCGCGGCCCGTCGCGAGGACGGGCCCGGAGAAATTACGCGCTTTCGAACAGGCGCGTCAACACGAACTCGCGGTGGCCCAGCGCTTCCGCCGACGTAAAGCGCCCGTTCGCGGTGCGCAGCATCGATTCCAGCAGCTTGTCGCCAGCCTGATCGAGATTCTGTTCGCGCTGCAAAAGTCCCGACACATCCACGTCGATATGCTCGCTCATCGTGCGCACCGTACGCGGGTTCGCGCAAATCTTGATGACAGGCACGATCGGATTGCCGATCACGTTGCCCTGCCCGGTCGGGAAGAAATGCACGGCAAAGCCCGACGCGGCGCACAGCGTCACCATCTCGGCCGCGGCTGACGACGAATCCATGAACCACAAGCCCGGCCCCGTCGGTTCCTCGGCCTTGTCGAGCACGCCGTCGACTCTGCACTTCTTGCCGATCTTCTGGATATTGCCCAGCGCTTTTTCTTCGATGGTCGTCAGGCCGCCCGCGATGTTGCCTTTGGTCGGCTGCGACTCCGACAGATCGTCGGTCTTCCAGCGGTTGATCATGTCCTGATAGCGGTCGAACATGAACTGGAAGCGCTCGCGCACCTGGTCGTTCGCGCAACGCGCGGCAACGATCTGCTCGCCGCCCGTGAGTTCGGACGTCTCGCCGAAGACGAGCGTCGTGCCCAACCCATAGAGCTTGTCGAACGCATTGCCGACAGTCGGGTTCGCGCCGCAGCCGGACGTGGTATCGGATTCGCCGCACTTCGTGGATACCCACAGGTCCGAAATCGGGCATTCTTCGCGATCGAGCGACGTGGCGTACTGCACCATCTCTTTCGCGGTTTTCGAGGCACGCATGATCGTATCGTGATCGCCATGCAGTTCGATGCCGAAGCCCATCACCGGCTTGCCTGACTTCGCAATGCCGTCTACGACGCGTTTGGTCCAGCCTTCCTCGATCCCGATCACGACGACCGCCGCGACATTCGGGTTGCAGCCGGCGCCGATCAGCGTGCGGAAATGCAGATCGAGGTCGGCGCCGAACTGCAGGCGGCCGTATGGATGCGGTAGCGCCATCGTGCCTTTGATGGCCGTTTCGACGGCCAGCGCGGCGGCGTTCGACAAATCGTCGACGGGCAGGATGATCACATGGTTACGCACGCCGACGCGTCCATTGGAACGGCGAAACCCGCGGAAAGTGGTGTTCTGGTCAATCACGCTCATGGTGGCTCTCTTCGATCTGGCTCTGTTGAGTGGGGAAGCTCGCTCGCAATGTCGATGCGCGAGCTGGTCGATCCTCGCGCCGGTTACCAGCGCTTCGTCTTGATGTTGTGAACATGCGCATGTTCACCCGCGCGGATCGGCGCAACGACCTTGCCGATGTCCACGCCGTACTTGAACACCGTGTCGCCGACCGCCATGTCTTTTAGCGCCACCTTGTGACCGATCGGAATGTTCTGTTTCGCCGAGATCGTCACGAGCTCGTCGTCGTCCATGATCCACGCGTTCAATTGGGTCCCCGCCTTGATGCCTTCGACAACCGCCACACCGACGGTGTCTTTCGCTTCGTGCAGCACGATATGAATCGTTTTGCGGTCTGACGAAGGGCTGGCGGAAGATCCTTCACCGGGTTGTTGCGGTGCACCTGCTGCGGTGTGGCTCATCAGTTGTCTCCAGTCTGTTGGTACGGTTTGGTTCGCCTGCGTGAACCCATCTTAGGCGGCACATTTGCATATGTCAACCAGATCATCTATATGTGTTTGATGAACCGTATGAAGTAGAATCAATTGAAAGACAGCAGCAGTGAAGATGCAACGACAGGATGAGAACGATGAATACGTTGACGACGGGTATCAATCTACCGAACGGTGCGGCCGCCACGCCGGCAATCGGCGGCACGCGCTACAAGGAAGTGAAGAATGCGATGCTGGCCGCGCTGGCCGCGCACGAATGGAAGGGCGGCGAAACGATTCCTTCGGAAAAGCGGCTGGCCGAACGCTTCGGCGTATCGATCGGCACGCTGCGCAAGGCAATCGACGAACTGGTGGCCGACAACATTCTGGTGCGCCATCAGGGGCTCGGTACTTTCGTCGCGCAACACCAGCGTGATCGTCATTTCTTCCGCTTCTTCCGCATCGTCCGCCAGGACGGCGACAAGACCTACCCGAGCGTAACGCTCGTGCAGTTCAGGAAGGCCAAGGCTACGCGCGATATCGCGACGCTGCTGAAAGTCGAAACGGGCGCGCGCGTGTTCACGTTCATCAACCGTCTGGCGCTGCATGGCGAAACGGTGATGATCGACAACATCACCGTACCCGAGGCGCGTTTTCCGGGCCTGACGGAAGCCGCGCTGCGCAGCCGGCCGAGCACGCTGTACAACTTCTATCAGGATGCGTTCAACATCAACGTGCTCGGCACCGAGGAACGCGTGCGCGTCGCGGTAGCCAATGAACTCGAAAGCAAACTGCTGGAAGTGCCGCACGGCACGCCGCTTCTTGAAGTGCGGCGCGTCGCGTATTCGTATCATCGGGCGCCCGTCGAAGTGCGGATCTCGCATGCGAACACCGCACGCTACGAATACGTCGGTGCTTCGGCATCGCACGAAGAGCCGCTCTGACAAGGCCAGAAGCCAAGCGCGGTGCGCAGCGCCAAAAGCCGCCGGCCGCGCGCCGCACACGTCACGTTTTCCCGCATTTGCAATCAACAGCACGATCACCTACACTCGCTACTCATACAGATGAGTTAAATCACACGGCACTGAATTCGCTGAATGCCACGGTCACCGAAGCAAGGCATTTCACGCGCGATCCGGTTGCCCACAACACACCATCTGTGAACCTGATTCCGGCCGCGTCGCGCAAACCGTTTTGTCGCGAGCAGGCCGGCAACAAGGAGACACTCACGATGCGTACCCCGCCTCATCGTCATCCCGCTCATGTCCTTCATGTCGCGCCTTGCCGCGTGACGCATGCGTTGCGCCGGCCGCAGCCACGCGAGACCGAATAAGCACACGCAGCCCCCACCCATCCGGTTTATCCGGTGTCGCATTTCAACAGATTGGCCGTGCCGTTCCTGTCGCAAGGAGTGTCCAGCGATGAGCCTTCGTAAAGTTGCCGTATTTCTCTCAACGCTGCTCGCTCTCGGCGCAGCTCTCACCAGTGCGCCCGCCCGCGCCGAACTGTCGGAGATCCGGATCGCGCGCCAATACGGCGTCAGCTATTTGCCACTGATGCTGATGCAGGATCAGAAGCTGGTCGAAAAGCACGCCGCGCAACTGGGCGTGCCGAATCTGAAAGTGTCATGGGTCGAATTCGCGGGCGGCAACGTGATGAACGACGCGCTGCTGTCCGATTCGTTGCAGATCGCGTCAGGCGGCGTCGCGCCGCTCGTGCTGCTGTGGGCGCGTACGCGCGGCACGCCCGTCGAGGTCAAGGCGCTGTCGGCGATCAATTCGATGCCGCTGCTGTTGAACACCAACAACCCGACGGTGAAAACGTTGAAAGACTTCACCGGCAAGGACAAGATCGCGCTGCCCGCAGCGAAGGTGTCGATCCAGGCAATCACGTTGCAAATGGCCGCGGAAAAGGCCTTCGGCGCCGGCAACCAGGGGCAGCTCGATAAATACACTGTCTCGCTGGCTCATCCCGATGCGCAGCAGGCGCTGCTGTCGGGCAATAGCGAAGTGACCGCGCATTTCGGCTCGCCGCCGTTTCAGGAACAGGAATTGGCCCACCCTGGCGTGCGCACCGTGGTGAATTCGTATGACGTTCTGGGCGGCAAGTCGACATTCAATCTGGTCTGGTGCATGACGAAGTTCTATCAACAGAATCCGAAACTCGTGCAAGCCTTCATGGCCGCGCTCGACGATGCCGAAGCGCAGATCACCAGGGACAAGCACGCGGCCGCACTCGCCTACCTGCGCATCAGCAAGGACAAGAGCAATGTCGCCGACATCGAAAAAATGATTTCGTCGCCCGATGTCGCCTTCACGACCACGCCCGAAAACACGCTCAAATACGCGGATTTCATGGCACGCACGGGCCTGATCAAGACCAAACCCGCCTCGTGGAAGGACATGTTCTTTCCGACCGCCCAATCGCTTCAAGGGAGTTGATCATGCATCGCACGCGTGCTGGAGCCACCCGCGCCACATCCTCGCCGAGCGGCATGCCGTTACTGGATGTCGCCGGCGTAACGCTGCAATACAAGACGCCGCGGCATCTCGTGATGGCAACGTATCGCGTCGACTTTCAGGTATTCGAAGGCGACCGTTTCGTTTTGCTTGGGCCATCGGGTTGCGGGAAGTCGACGTTGCTCAAGAGCGTCGGCGGCTATCTGCTGCCGACGGAAGGTTCGATCACGCTGAAGGGCAAGACGGTGACGAAGCCGGGCCCCGACCGGATGATGGTCTTTCAGGAATTCGACCAGTTGCTGCCGTGGAAGACGGTCAAGCAGAACGTGATGTTTCCGCTGCTCGCTTCGCACCGGCTGTCGGCGCGCGAAGCGGAACAGCGCGCGATGCATTACATCGACAAGGTCAACCTCACGAAATTCTCGGACAGCCATCCGCATACGTTATCGGGCGGCATGAAGCAGCGCGTGGCGATTGCGCGCGGCATGGCGATGGAACCGGACATCCTGCTGATGGACGAGCCGTTCGCCGCACTCGATGCGCTCACGCGCCGCAAGATGCAGGACGAACTGCTGACGCTATGGCAGGAAACGCGCTTCACCGTGCTATTCGTCACGCATTCGATTCCGGAAGCGATCAAGGTCGGCAGCCGGATTCTGTTGCTGTCGCCGCACCCGGGGCAGGTCAAGGCAGAACTCGATACGGCGGCGGCAGGCGAATCCGCTGCCACGCTCGAAAAACGCATCCAGCACATGCTGTTCGAAGACGAAATCCACGAGGCAGAGAATGTCTGACGCTACCGCACACGGTTCCTCATCCGTCCATCCGCCCCGTGACGACATGATCACGCGCGCGCCGCGCGGCGAGATCATTCGCGAACCCAGCGATGCACAGCATTTCAGCGTCGTCGAAAAGCCGCTGTCACTGTTCGAGCGCCTGTACAACCAGAGCTGGCTGCGCAAGTTCCTGATCCTCGCGCTGCTCGCGCTGGTCTGGGAAGGCTACGGACGCTGGCTCAACAATCCGTTGCTGTTTCCCACTTTCAGCGCGACCGTCGACGCCTTCTGCACGAGCATCGCAAACGGCGAACTGCCCGGCAAGGCATGGGCGTCGATCCACGTATTGCTGCTCGGCTACGGCTGCGGTCTGCTGCTGGCCGCGTTGCTGACGGCCGCCGCGATCACCTCGCGCATCGGCACGGACTTTCTCGAAACGATGACCTCGATGCTCAACCCGCTGCCCGCCATCGCGCTGCTGCCGCTCGCGCTGATCTGGTTCGGGCTCGGCAACGGCAGCCTGATCTTCGTGCTCGTGCATTCGGTGACATGGTCGGTCGCGTTGAATACGCACTCGGGCTTTCTGTCGGTGAGCAACACGCTGAAAATGGTCGGGCGCAACTATGGCTTGCGCGGCGGGCGCTACGTCGCCGCGATTCTGGTGCCCGCTGCGTTCCCGAGCATTCTGACCGGCCTGAAGATCGGCTGGGCCTTCGCGTGGCGCACGCTGATCGCGGCGGAACTCGTGTTCGGCGTGAGTTCGGGTTCCGGCGGCCTCGGCTGGTTCATCTACGAAAACAAGAACCTGCTCGACATCGCGAACGTGTTCGCGGGTCTGTTCACGGTGATTCTGATTGGCCTCGCCGTCGAGAACCTGATCTTCCGCGTACTCGAACGCCACACCGTGCAACGCTGGGGCATGCAGTCGTGAAGCATGGCGCGCACGCACGGGAGGCTCGTTGCTAAGCGCCGACATCGCGCTGCTGGTGATTGGAGGCAGCGCGGTCGCGGGCTTCGTGTCGGGGCTGGCGGGATTTGCGTTCGGTCTCGTCGCGATGGTGTTCTGGGCATGGGCGCTGCCGCCGCAAGCGATCGGGCCGATGCTGGTGGTCGGCTCGCTGGTCGGACAGATGCTAACCGTGCATACGGTGCGCTCGCAGATACGGCCGAAGATCATCGGTCCGTTCATCGCAGGAGGCATCGTCGGCGTGCCGATCGGCGCGACGCTGCTGCCGTTCATCGATCCCGTCGGCTTTCGGATCGGCGCCGGTCTGCTGATGATCGTCTATTGCGGCGTGATGCTCGCCGCGAAAGATCTGCCGACGGTGACGGCAGGCGGTGCCTGGGCGGACGGCGGCGTCGGCGTGGTCGGCGGCATTCTGGGCGGCATTGCGGGGCTCGTCGGTCCGGCACCGACCATATGGTGCATGCTGCGCGGTCACAACAAAGATACGCAGCGCGCGATCTGCCAAAGCTTTTTCATCGCGATGCAATCGCTGACGCTCGTCACGTATGCACTGACGGGCCTGATCGGCAAGCAGACGCTAGTACTCTTCGGCTGGATGCTGCCGTCGTCGCTGCTGTTTGCGTGGCTCGGCTCACGGCTTTATCGGCGTCTGTCGGACACCGCGTTTCGGCGGGTGCTGCTTGCGCTGCTGTTCGCTTCGGGCGTGGCGCTGCTGGGCTCATCGCTTGTTCACGCGATAAAGTAATGCCGATGCGGCAACGTCAAGCGGAGTGAGCGTCATGAGTGCGATTCGCTATTTCGTCACGTTTCTGTCCGTCGCGCGCCACGGCTCTTTCGCCGCAGCCGCCGACGAAGTGTGTCTCACACAGGCCGCCGTGAGCCTGCAGATGCGTTCACTGGAACGCGATCTCGACATCGTGCTGTTCGAACGGAGCGCGCGCTCGGTCGCATTGAGCGAACAGGGACGCACGATCGTGCCGCTCGCCGAAACGCTGGTCGCCAACTATCGGCGGATTCTGGCCACGGCGGGCCGCGACGAACTGGCGGGCGTCGTGCGGGTCGGCGCGCTGGTGTCGTCGCTGATGGGCGCGTTCGCCGATGCGATGCTGAATCTGAAACGCCGCTACCCGCGCCTCGAACTGAAGCTTTTCACGGGCCTGTCGAGTGACTTCACGCGACGCGTGGAGAACGGAGAACTCGACGCCGCCATCGTCACGCAGTCGCCCACCGGCTTTCCCGCCGCGTTGAAGTGGACGGTGCTGTATCACGAGCCGATGGTGCTGATCTCGTCGGCTGACAATCCGCGCGCGCACGTCGACACGCTGCTTCGTGAGCCGTTCATCCGTTTCGACCGGCAGACGTGGACAGGCATGCTGATCGACGACGCGCTGCGCGGCCTCGACGCTTCCGTGCACGACATCATGGAGCTGAACTCGCTCGAATCGATCTGCGAAATGGTGAAGCGCGGTTTCGGCGTTTCGGTAGTGCCGCGTCTCGCGAATGCGAACTGGAATCACGAATCAGGGCTGCGCGTGACCGAGTTGCCCGAGCGGATCGCGCCGCGCCGCGTCGGCCTGCTGGAACGGCGCGAACACGGACGCGAAGCGTTCACGGCCGCCGTGAAGCGTCACTTCACGACGGCGGCCGACGTTTCCGCCAGTGGCAATGATTCGTCGAGCAGCGACTGACCAGGCTTCACGCGCGTGAACTGCACGCGCCGGCGGCTGGTTTCGAAGGCGTTCTGCTCAAGCCGCAGGCATACATACTCGGATGTGTCCAGATCTCCGGCGTCGGGAAAGTCTTCGCGGAAATGCGCGCCGCGCGAATTCTCGCGCAGCAACGCCGACTCGGTGATCGCGCGGCTAACGAGCGTCAGGTTGTGCAGGTTCATCCAGTCGTGCCACGACAGGTTGAAGCGCAGATCGCGTCCATCGACACCCGTGCGGTCCAGCCGTTCGCCGATGTCGATCAATGTGCTTCTCGCGCGCAGCAAGCCCTGCTCGTCGCGCAGGATGCCGACGTCGCGCCACATCAACTCGTACAGGTCGTCGCGTATCGATTCGAGATCGCCCGCAGGCTGGCCGAGCGGCCGCGTGCAACGTTCGATGGCGCGCTCGATCTGACTGGCATCGGCGGTGGCGAGGCGCCCATGGCGCGGCACCCAGCGCGCGAGCGTCTCACCCGCAATGCCGCCGAACACCGTCGAATTCGCGACGCCGTTGCCGCCCAGCCGGTTCGCGCCGTGCACGCCGCCCGCATCCTCGCCCGCGACGAAGAGGCCCGGCAGCGTCGTCGAACAGTCGGTCTCGAACAGCACGCCGCCCATCATGTAGTGCGCGGTCGGCACCACTTCGACCTGGCCGCCCGCCAGATCGAAGCCGCAATCCGCGCAGCGTTCGACCATGCCCTTGAAACGCTGGCGCACGCTGTCGGGCCCGAGATGATCCATGCGCAGATAGACGCCGCCGTTCGGCGTCGTGTTGCCCGCGCGCAGTTCACGGTAAATGCTGCGCGAGACGATGTCGCGCGTCGCGCGCTCGCCGCGCGGATCGTAGCGGTGCATAAAGCGCTCGCCGTCGCCCGTCAGCAGATAGCCGCCCGCGCCGCGCAGCCCTTCTTCGAGCACGGTGCCCGTCATGCGCGTATGAGTGCCCGCCAGCAAGCCCGTCGGGTGGAACTGCACCATCTCCATGTCGCGCAACGTGAGGCCGGCACGCAGCGCCATCGCCATGCCGTCGCAACTCTTGTCTGCGCTCGGCGTGTGGTACTTGTACATCGTGGGGCCGCCGCCCGTCGCGAGCAGCACGGCCTTCGCGCGCACGAAGACGAATTCGCCGCTGCGAATGTCGATCATCAGCACGCCGGCCAGTGCGCTGCCGTCTTCGGACTCGATGAATTCCACCGCGCGATGTTCTTCGAGCCGCTCGATCCCGCGCGCCCACACCTGTTCGGCAAGCCGGTTGATGATCTCGATGCCAGTCTGATCGCCCTTGTGCACCGTACGGTCGAAGGTTTGCCCGGCGAATGCCTTCTGCTTCAGCGTGCCGTCCGGGTTGCGGTCGAAGAAGCAGCCCAGTTCGTTTTCGAGTTCGTTGATCCGCTCGACCGCGCGTGTCACCAGCGTCCACGCGAGTTCCTGGTTCGACAGCCATTTGCCGCCTTCGATCGTATCCATGAAGTGACGTTCGATCGAATCGCCCTGTGCCAGCGCGACGTTATAGCCGCCCTGCACCATGCGCGTACAGCCGCATTTGCCGAGCAATCCTTTCACGGCGATCGTGATGCGCAACTGCGGCGCGTCGGCCTGCGCATGCAGCGCGGCAAACAGGCCTGCGCCGCCGCTGCCGAGAATCAGGATGTCGGTATCCACGTGCTTCATGGTCGGTTCCCGTGATGAACGACGCTGCGTTCGTTCAGCTTTTGATGCCCAGCGACGCGAGCACCGCTTCGCGCCGCTCACGCGTGCTCTGCTGGACCTTCGTGTAGACGCTGCCGCCGTGACTATCCATCGCGACGAGCAGCGGGCCGAATTCGCCGATCCTGAAGCGCCATAGCGATTCGGGGTTCAGGTCGTCGAGATCGACGTCTTCGATCTGTTCGATCCATGTCGTCTCCAGCGCCGCCGTGCCGCCGACGATCGCGAGATACACGCCGCCGTATTTTGCGAACGCATCGCTCGACGCCTGCCCGAGCCCGCCCTTGCCGATCACGATGCGCACGCCGTACTGCGCCATCAGCGCCGCGGTGAAGCGCTCCATGCGTGCGGACGTCGTCGTGCCGACGCAGACGGGCTCGTAGCCCGCCGGATGTGCGTCCGAGCGTGGCACCTTGCGCACGTTCGGCGCGGTGTGAATCACCGCATGGCCGCGCAGATCGAAACGAGTCGTGCGGCCACGGTCGAACATATGGATCTGCGTGGCGTCGCGGATGCCGAACAGCGTGCCTGTCAACGTAACGGTATCGCCCGTGCGCAACGCGCGAATCTGCGCTTCGCTAGCGGGCATGGACAGGGTGTGATGAGTCATCGATCGTTCCTTGACGGTGTGCGTGCCGATGCGGACAGCCCGCGTGTCAGTAGCCGTACTCGACGCCCGCCGGCGTCAGCGTGGCGCGCGCGCGGCGGGCCGAATGACACTGCATGTTCACGGCAACCGGATTCATCGTGATATGCGTCGCCGCCAGTTCGAGGTGGACCGCGAACGATGTCGCGTCGCCGCCGAGCCCCTGCGGGCCTACGCCCAGGCGGTTCACCGCGGCCGACAGTTCCTCCTCCAGCGCGGCCGCCGCCGGATCGTCGCAATGCGTACCGAGCGCGCGCGTCGCGGCACGCTTGGCGAGCCACACGCACAGATCCGAGGTACCGCCGATGCCCACGCCTACAATCGTCGGCGGACACGTCTTGCCGCCCGCATCGACCACGCAGTCGATCACGAAGCGTTTGATCGCGTCGACACCTTCCGCCGGAATCGCCATTTTCAGAAACGAGTTGTTTTCCGAACCGCTGCCCTTCGGAATCATTTCGATCACGAGCGTGTCGGCTGTCGAGTCGAAGTCGATATGGATCGCGGGCATCAGCACGCCGCAAGACGAATGTTCGTTGTTCCGCGTCAACGGATGCACGACCGACGAGCGCAATGGATGCTCGCGCGTGGCCCGTTCGCAGCCGCGCCGGATCGCTGCTTTCAACGCGACGCCGTCGAGCGCGAGGCCCGTGCCGATCGTCACGTTGTAGATCGGCAGCCCGGTGTCCTGGCACAGCAGGTTGTCCTGATCTTCGGCAATCGCGATATTGGTGCGCATTGTGCCCAGCACGCGGCGCGCGGTGTCGTCGGTTTCAGCGCGTTCGAGGCGCGCGATACCGTCCTTGATGTCGGGCGGCAAATGCTTCAGCGCGCGTATGTACAACTGCTTCGCGACCTCTTCGATCTGCTGCATGTCCATTGATGAATCTCCGTCGGGGGACCGTGCGTTCACAACGTGAGCGACAGCGCAAACGCCAGCCCGATGACCAATGCGCCGCCCGCTGTCGCCGCGATCAGGTTCTTGCGCAAACCGCTCCATGGCCGGTATTCGATGAGCAGAATGCGCACGCCGCCGAACAGATGCGCGGCCAGCAACGTGACGAGGCCCCACTCGGCGAATACGAAGGCGGGTTGCCTCGTCACGGCGAGAAACGACTCGAACGATGCTGCGCCGTGCAAAGCGGTGCCGAGCGCCCAGAAGTGCAGCGGCAGAAAGAAGGCGAGCGCGAGTCCGGACAGACGGTGCACAAGAAAGGCCCACCACGCGGGATGGTTGCGCGCGCGCGAGTCGGCGCGCCGGCCAGGGGTGCGGTGTCCCGCGTGGTTCGTGTCTGTTGCTGGTTTCGCTGCGCGTGCCATGTCGCTCATTGCGGCCCTCCTACCAGCGCGAAGACCGCGCGCAGACCGGCAATCGCCAGCGCAATGCCGACGATCACGCTCGCCACCCCGACGCTGCGCCCGCGCCAGCCGAGCCACTCCTCGGCGATCCTTCTCAAGCCGACAGGCACATGCGCGGACGACGCAAGCACGAACACTGAATAGAACACCGCCCACGCCGTATTGCCGTGCAGACGCGCGATCACGTTCGCCGCGCTCAGCCCGCCATGCACGACGATAATCATGGTGACAAGATGGACGGCCACGCATAAGGTCAGCACCATCGCCGACAGGCGCTGCAACCGCCAGCCGCTCATCATCGCGGTTCTCCTTTCGGCGCATGGCCGCGAAGCCGCTTCAGGCCAGCAATGCTGGCCGTCGGCTGCAGCGACTTGGGACACCGTTCGGTACACGAGCCGAGCGTATGGCACGAATGACAGCCTGCGTCGTTGGAGACGGCTGCGACGCGGGTTTGCTGCTGGATGTCGCGTACGTCGTTGACGAGCGTCCACGCACGATTGAGCGCGGCGGGTCCGAGATAGTCGGGGTTCCATGCGACGACGTCGCAGCTCGCATAACAGACACCGCAGCCGATGCATTCAATCCCCGCGTCGGCCGCCTTGCGTTCGGCGGAGGCGGGATCGACGCAAGTGGCAGGTTCGTTACGCGTGTGCTCGCCCTTGAAATAGCCCTTCGCGTCGCGCCATTTGTCGAAGAAGGCGGTCATATCCGTCGCCAGATCCTTGATGACGGGCAGGTGATTGAGAGGCGCGATTTCGAGCACGTCACCGGCGTGCTTCATGACTTTGGTGACGTGCGTGCGGCAGGTCCATCGCGCGCGGCCGTTGACGGTCATCGCGCATGAACCGCACATGCCGACCCGGCACGCAAAGCGATAGGACAGCGTCGCATCCAGATGGCGCTGGATGTGGATCACGACGTCGAGCACGGTCTGACTTTCCATGCGCGGCACGTCGAAGCGCTGAAAGCTGCCTTCGTCGTTACCGCGCCAGACGTCGACCTTGAGTTGCGGGGGAGTGGTTCGCATCGTGACCGTTGAGGTTCGAATGATTGCGAAGCCAGTCTAAGGGGCGCGCGCCGCCCGTCAAAGCCAAAGATTCTTGTTGCAAGCTCAAGGTTTTTTTATGCTCGCGGGCGTGCGAGTGCCTGTGAGAACGCTCTTGAAACCGCCCCACCAGGCTTGTCATTTCAGAGTGCTCGAAATTCCGCGCTAACATATGTTCGATTGCCCAGTTGGAGTGCGTACGCACTCGTCGACGCCTGGGAACGCCGCCGCGTCCGCGGGTCTAGGGGATCCTGAGTTGCCGCAACACGCAACTAATCCGCGAAGTCGGACAGCTTTAGTCAAACGGTCTGCAGAATGAGAAAACGATTACCTCCGCTTAACTGGTTGCGCGCATTTGAATCCTCTGCCCGGCATCTCAGTTTCACCCATGCGGCGACAGAGTTGAGCCTGACCCAGGCGGCGGTAAGCCAACAGGTGAAGGGACTCGAGTCGCAGTTGGGGGCAGTCCTCTTTAAGCGCTTGCCAAGAGGACTCGAGCTCACTGAGGCCGGGCTAGCCTATTTGCCGGTTGTCCACGAGGCCGTAGAGCGACTGGCGGCCGCAACTGAAGAGATCTTCGGGCAAGGTCACGGCAGAGTCCTTACCGTTCGGGTCAGCCTGGTGTTTTTTACCCATTGGCTGGCAATGCGCTTACCCGACTTTCGTGAACGCCACCCCGAGGTCAATCTGCGTATCACCAGCAACATATGGGGGGGCGATTCGAGCGTGACCGACGTCGAAGCCGATATGGAAATCCGCTATGGACATGGAGAATGGACGGGACTCAAGGCCGAGCGGCTGACCTGGGATACGTTGCTGCCGGTCTGCGCCCCATTCTTGCCCTCCGAACAGGCGCCACTGGCTACGCCGAAGGATCTCCGTTACCACGAACTACTCCACGTCCTGGGCTACGAGGAGGGCTGGGGATACTGGTTGAAGAAAGCAGGCGCGGGACAGGTCGACTCTTCGAAGGGAATGCAGTTCGATACCTTGATCTCTGCTTTGAGAATGGCCGAGCTTGGTCAAGGGGTGGCCTTGGCGCGCTCGTCGCTGGTCCAGTCGATGCTGGACACCGGGCAACTGATAGCGCCTTTCAAATCCCGGCTTACGACCAGTGAAGCTTTCTACCTGGTCTATTCTCCTCACAGCATCGTCAACCCTGATGCCGCGGCGTTCGTGGCCTGGTTGAGTGCGAAGGCTCAGGAGGGGCGTGCGCGGAACTGAGCAGGCAGGTTGACATCGCACGTCCATTTCGCCGGGCTGCCAGTGATCGACTGGTCATTTTCCTGCGTGTTCACTCCGCCGGCCTCAGCCATAAATAAAATAGCCCCATCCTCGTTTTTTTTATTGCTTTACCGGCTCCCCGTTGTATCCGACAGTGATCCCCAGTTCGTCGCCAAGGCCCCTCGCCTCGCATTCGAAATGCGGTTGATTGGTGCTGGCGGCGACCCACCACAATGACGACCTGCGTTTCGGAAGATCTGCAGGTCCTGGAGATGAGTCGGTGAGCCATGGGAAAGCATGATCAACTGCCTTTTAGCGGCGTGAAAGTCATCGACTTTGGCCAGTACATCGCCGGCCCGGCCGTGGCGATGATCCTGGCGGATCTCGGCGCCACCGTCATTCACATTGATCCCCCTGCTGGGCCGCTTTGGGACAGCCCGGCCAATGCCGTACTGAACCGCAACAAGTATTGCTTGCAGCTTGACCTGAAGTCCGCGCAGGGGCTCGAGGCGGCCATGGCATTCATCGCGCGTGCCGATATCGTGATCGAGAACTTCCGGCCGGGCGTCATGACCCGGTTGGGCCTGGACTTCGCGGAGCTGCGTCGTCAAAGGCCCGAGCTCATTACGCTGTCCATCCCTGGCTTCGCCAGCAACGACCAGTTGCGTCGTCACTGGCGCGCCCTCGAGCCGATTATTGCGTCGGCCTCCGGGGTCTTCACCGATATGGGTCAGAACCGCGTACTGATGGGAATAAACCCGAGCTTTTCGCCGCTGCCGCTAGCCTCGTCCTACGGCACCATGCTGGCTGTCTCCGCGGTGGCACTCGCTCTGCAAGCGCGGGAGCGCACGGGAGTGGGTGATGAAATCGAGGTGCCTCTGGCCGCGGCGGTGATGGAGGGGCTGTCTTACAACTCGATCAAGATCGACGGTTATCCCGAACGCTACAAGACCTTGCGCGAAAAGGAAATTGAGCGGCGGCGGTCGGAAAATCTTCCGATGAACCTCAGCTACGAAGAACTGCAAGAATATCTCGACCCCTTTTACCGCACCTACGAGTGCGCGGACGGTCGCAAGTTCTATGCGGTATGCCCGTCACACCGCTCGCACGCCAGGCGTTGCCTTCAGGCGATGGGGCTGTACGAGGAAATGCTATCTGCCGGGCTGCCGACAGTGAGCGACCCCTACCTTCCTATCTCTCAGTGGGAGGGGGACGCCTCGCTCGGTGTCTACCCGTTGCCTGACCATTGGGCCCGGCGCATTTCGGCACGCATGAAGGAGGTGTTCCTGACCAGGACAGCGACCGAGTGGGAAAAAATTTTCGGCGAAGGCCGGTTTCCCGGTGCGCCCCACCGATCGACTCAAGAATGGTTGCATGACGAGCACGCCAACGCCGCGGGTCTGGTGGTCGATGTCGACGACCACCAGTACGGCAACATGAAACAGCCCGGCGCGATCGCCTGGCTGGAAGACAGTGCCGACTTGATGCTCTCGCCCGACTCACGCCGCACGGTGAGTCTCAAAGAAGCCCTGGCCATCCTGGATAAGTGCGCGCCCACGGCACTGCCGCCCCCATCTGAACAGCATGTTGGCGGCTGGCTTGACGGTGTGCGTGTCCTCGATCTGACCAATGTCATCGCGGGTCCGCATTCGACCTCCTACCTCGGCCGGTTCGGCGCCGAGGTTATCAAGCTCGACCCCGTAACGCCCAACTATGATCCCTGGAACACAGTGGTCTTTGGCATGTCTTCGGGCCGCGGCAAGCAAAGCGTCCTGGTCGACCTGAACCACCCTGACGGACGCGAGGTGTTTAACCAATTGGTTCGTTCGGTTGATGTGATCGTGATGAATGCACCGGATCGTCAACTGGCACCTTTGGGTCTTGACGAAGCCAGTCTCCAGGCCGTCAACCCTGGCGTGATCTTCTGTCAACTGGATTGCTTTGGGGGACCGCGTCGCGGCCCGCGGACCGATTATCTCGGTTACGACGACTTGATCCAGGCCAGCACCGGCATCATGCTGCGCTTCGGCGGCGGCATGGCAACGCCAGAGGAACACGCTCACGTCGGAACCATTGACGTGAATTGCGGGTTCGCTGCAGCGCTCGGCGTTGCCGCCGCGTTATATCGCAAAGCCAGAACCGGCCAGATCAGCCGCGCCCGGACCTCCCTGGCATCGCTCGGCAACCTGGTGCAGATTCCCTTCTGCTACGACTACCCACGGCGGGCCCCGTTCGATGAGCCTTCCGGGCGTAGCGCCCAGGGCTTTGGCAACCTGTCACGCTTCTTTCGGGCCGCGGATGACTGGTTGTATGTGGACGCCAGCGAAAAGGAACTGGACAAGCTAAACGCCGTAGAGGGGCTGACGGGCATCCGCGACGCGGCAGATCCCGCAGCGTTTCTCAGTTCCGCGTTCGCCACGGCCTCCGCCGAAACCTGGCAGACGCGGTTGCAAGCGGCCAATGTGGCGGCAGCCATTCCGGACAATATCGACAACTTGCGCCAACGCTACAGCCGCCCTGCAGACAATCGTCCGGGTATCGATAACGCCAGCTATTCATTCAGTGTGTATGCCGAGCATCCGAGTGGACGACGCGTCATCCAACTCGATCCTTTTGCGATTCGCCCTCACGTTGCTCCGATCCGCGCACTGGCGCCAGCAGAAAAGTTTGGTGCCTCGACCCGAGGGGTTCTGCGCAAGATGGGCTACAGCGATACCCAGATTGCGACGTTGATTGCGCGAGGGGCGGTCGGCGAAAGCTGGTGCGAAGAGTACTTGCCCAGCTGAACACGTCACCGTTGCGGGCAAGCCGGAACAAATCGCGGCCGATAGCAGCAAGCACCCTAGAAGAAAAAAGGCTGTAGCGAAGGGGTGTTCGAATATTTATAAGATTGGAGACGAAGATGCACGTACGACACCGCAAGCTCCCGGGTACCGAAAACACCCGGCGAGGCGCAGAAATCGTTATCGAGAACCTCAATCGAGCTACGCAGCACATGGCGCGAAAACGCCCATGGCGAGGCACGGGGAAGGAGGTACCCTGCGCGCCTCCCTGTCGCCGCAGCCGATCTGCAGACACAGCACTACCGCCTGCGCTGCCAGGTGCCTTCCGCACCGAAAGACATTGAGGGTAACGATCATGCAAGACCAGGGCAACACATTTGTGAGCTTCCGCAATGTTCGGAAGACATACGACGGAGAAACACTCGTCGTCAAAGACCTGAATCTCGACATCCAGAAGGGGGAGTTTCTCACTTTGCTTGGTCCGTCCGGCTCGGGAAAGACCACCTGTCTCATGATGCTCGCCGGGTTTGAATACCCAACCGATGGAGAAATCTGGCTGGATGGTCAGTTACTTAATCGTATTCCGCCGCATAAACGCGACATTGGAATGGTATTTCAGAACTATGCACTCTTTCCACACCTGACCGTCGGACAGAACCTCGAGTATCCCCTCAAGGTTCGCAAGATGCCGCCAGACGAGCGGGCCGCGCGCGTCAAGCGGGCGCTCGAGATGGTCCATATGGAAAAGCTGGGTAAGCGAATGCCAGGTCAGCTCTCAGGCGGTCAGCAACAGCGAGTGGCGCTTGCGCGTGCGTTGGTGTTCAACCCAAAGCTTGTGCTGATGGACGAACCGCTTGGCGCGCTGGACAAACAGCTGCGCGAGCACATGCAGATAGAGCTCAAGGCATTGCACGAATCTCTTGGCCTGACCTTTGTGTACGTCACACACGATCAAGGTGAGGCGCTCACGATGTCTGATCGAGTAGCGGTCTTTGATCAGGGGGTGATCCAACAGCTCGACCGGGTCGACTCGCTCTACGAATCGCCGAGGAATCTGTTTGTAGCCAACTTCATTGGTGACAGTAACCGGGTGGAAGGCACCGTCGTAAGCCGGGATGGTAATTATTGCGAGTTGCGCATTGCAGACGGTACGACCGTACGTGCGCTGAATGTTGCCGGGCTCAATGTGGGTAGCCACGCCACAGGGGTGATCCGTCCCGAGCGGCTCTCGATTGGACGGCAATCCGAACAGCAGCGCAATGTCATCAACAGCGAAACGCTTGGGATGATCTACTTCGGCGATCACGTCCGGCTACGCTGCCGCTGCCCCGGAGAAACAGAGTGTTTCGTGAAGGTTCCGCTCGGGCAGGACGGGGCGGCCCATGTCCAACCGGGAAATCGAATCGCGTTGTCGTTTCATGAAGATCATCTGAGAGTCTTTAATTGACCACGCGTAGCGAAATCACCTTGTGCCAAGGAGAACGAAATGAGGTTCTTTAGAAATACGGTCGGCGTGGCTGCCATGATGTGTTGTTCCGCTTTCGCATTGGCCGATGGCCTTACGACGGTCAATTACGGTGGCGCCGTGGGGAACGCCGAGAAGGCTGCCTGGGTTGAACCGTTCTCGAAAGCGAGCGGTATTCCGACGATTGCGATTGAGTACACGGGCGAAATGGCCAAAGTCAAAGCGATGGTCGACGCCAAAGATGTCACGTGGGATGTCGTTGAAGTCGAGTCGGCAGACATCGGACGCGGCTGTCAGGACGGACTCTTCGAGAAGCTCGACTGGTCGAAGATCGCGAAAAAGGGTGATCTGGTGCCTGGATCGGTGACTCCCTGCGCTGCCGGCACATTCGTGTGGTCGACCGTGCTGGCATACAACCCGACGCTGACGAAGGGCACGCCACAGGGCTGGAAGGATTTTTGGGACGTCAAGAAATTTCCTGGCAAGCGTGGCATGAAGAAGGAGGCGCGTTATAACCTCGAGTTCGCACTGATGGCAGATGGCGTTCCGGCAAAAGACGTGTACACCGTGCTGGGCACGGAGGCTGGCGTCAATCGGGCGTTCAAGAAGATGGACGAGCTCAAGCCATACATTCAGTGGTGGGAGGCCGGCGCACAGCCGCCGCAGTTCCTGGTCGCCGGTGACGTTTCGATGTCCACCGCGTATAACGGCCGCATCGACGCCGCAATGCGGGCAGGAAACAAGAACCTGGGTATCTCGTGGGACCAAAGCATCTATGAACTGGACTTTTTCGTGATTCCGAAGGGCTCGAAAAATAAGGATGCAGCCGAGAAGTACATTGCCTACGTGCTCGAACCTCAGGCTCAAGCTGCGTTCGCGCGGCACATTCCGTACGGGCCAACCAACAAGAATGCTTTAAAGTTGCTCG
This sequence comes from Paraburkholderia sp. 35.1, assembly GCF_050436525.1. Classification (NCBI taxonomy): domain Bacteria; kingdom Pseudomonadati; phylum Pseudomonadota; class Betaproteobacteria; order Burkholderiales; family Burkholderiaceae; genus Paraburkholderia; species Paraburkholderia sp. 35.1. The sequence goes on from NZ_JBNDMJ010000003.1 coordinate 3,974,821, forward strand.
ATGCAGCCACTCTTGAAAACCTGCCTAACTCGCCGAAGAACGGCAAAACCGCTATCCCCAACGACGTAGAGTTCTGGACCGACCACGGTGATGCGCTAGAACAGCGTTTCACCGCGTGGGCAGCGAAATAACGCGAATCGCGTACCCATCGCTCGAACGCATGGGTACGCGAAGGAGAGAGACATGAGCGCGGTAACTACTCAGCAGCAGGATTGGCATTTGCGTGAGCTCAAGCGATCGCTTAGGAACGTGAATTTACGTAAGCAAATGGCGGCGCTGGCGCTGGTCGCTCCTCTTGCTATTTTCATTTTTCTGGTATTCGTGATGCCCGTTGCATCCATGATTTCGCGGTCGATTCAGAGTCCGGAAGTCGTTGACGCGTTGCCAGACACGACGGCGGCGCTGCGAAACTGGGATCGGAAATCGGCAGTTCCGGATGACGCTTTTCGCGGGCTGATGCTGGATATCGAGCGCAACGGCGGGAACAACAGTTCGGGTACCGCTGCCGGTCGACTGAACGGGCAGAAGGCGGGTTTCCGTTCGCTGTTTTACAAGACTTCGAGCGCACTTCCGTTCGGCGACGATGATTCAGCGCTGCCTGCGCACGAGGTTCGACAAAAGCTGATCGAAATCGACAGGCGTTGGGAAGATCCCGGTTACTGGCAGGTAATCGCTAAAGATTCATCCCGATACACAAGCCAGTATCTCCTCGCGACGATGGACTACCGTCGCAATTCTGCCGGTGACATCGTTCCGGTTGATCCAGGCGCCTCGGCATATCGGGAGGTATTCAAGCGAACGTTCGTGATTAGCGGCCTGGTAACGCTCGCCGCGCTGCTCCTCGGCTACCCCCTGGCATACTGGATCTCCAGTCTGCCGGCGGGTAAGGCAAATCTGCTGATGATCCTGGTGCTCCTTCCCTTCTGGACTTCGATCCTCGTGCGGATCTCCGCCTGGATTGTCATCCTTCAAGGATCGGGCCTCGTCAACAAGGCGTTGCTGTCGTTGGACCTGATATCGTCTCCATTGACACTGCTGTTCAACCGGACGGGGGTGCTGATCTCGATGACTCATATCCTCCTGCCGTTCATGATTCTGCCGCTGTACAGCGTCATGAAATCAGTGCCAGCCAGCTATACGAAGGCAGCGATCTCGCTGGGTAGTCACCCGTTCGGCGCGTTCTGGAAGGTCTACTTTCCGCAAACGCTGCCGGGAGTCGGCGCCGGCGGACTGCTGGTATTCATCACGGCTTTGGGCTACTACATTACTCCGGCATTGCTGGGCGGAGCCGGCGACCAGATGGTGAGCTACTACATTGCCTATTTCACGAATGTGGCCTTGAACTGGGGGATGGCGTGCGCACTGGGAGCGGTTCTGCTTCTCGTGACGTTGATACTCTTCGGTGTTTATCGAAAGATCGTTGGCAACGAACTGAAGGTAGGTTAGGACCATGAAAACGACCGTATTGCGTTTTGCACCTTATACATCGGCTCCCGAGATCGCGTGGCACTACGTTTTGCGATCGACCAATGTCATGATCCTGCTTTTTCTGGTCTTGCCGATACTGGTGATCATCCCGCTTTCTTTCACGGACAATACATTCCTGATCTATCCGATACACAAGTTCTCGTTCAAGTGGTACCACAATCTGTTTACGTCGATTGACTGGCTTCGTGCCGGAAAAAACAGCTTCATCGTAACCCCGCTTGCCACGATCCTGGCCACTGTCCTCGGGACGTTGGCCGCGTTGGGCCTCAACAAGGCGACGTTCAAAGGCAAGGGCGCGCTGATCGGCATTTTGATCTCGCCGATGATCGTGCCGGTGATCGTCACTGCCGTCGGGATGTATCTGTTCTTTGCGAAGTGGGGGTTAGCCGGGTCGTACCTTGGTCTGATTTTGGGTCATACCGCTATCGCTGCTCCATTCGTGGTGGTCACTGTCAACGCCACCCTTGCCGGGTTCAACCAGAATTACGTGCGCGCGAGCCTGAGCCTCGGTGCGTCGCCCGTCACGACGTTCTTCTCCGTCACCCTGCCCATCATTGCGCCGGGCGTTATTTCTGGAGCCCTGTTTGCATTCGCCACGTCGCTCGATGATGTCGTCATCACGATGTTCATCGCGGGTCCGACACAAGGTACATTGCCGTTGCAGATGTTCATCGGCCTCCGGGAAAACATTACGCCGACGATTGCTGCCCTTGCGACAATTCTGATTGTATTTTCCAGCCTGCTTCTGGTGACGATGGAGTGGCTGAGGTCCAGAAGCGCGGCGCGACAGATAGCGACGTGACATTGCTTGCCGCGGCACCTGTCGCATTATTTCCGTGGAGGCCGTCGGGCATGGCGTAGTGGTACATCCTTGCATGGTTTATGTTGTCCGGATGTACCATTTCGCCTTGCCTGCCCGCCTGCGTTCACCGTCAGAGAGGACAAGCATGGCTTTTTCAGCCCTTTATCTGCAGCAGAATGACAGCGGTTTTTCGGCCGGGGTTACCCGCCTCGATGACCGAACCCTCGACAAGCATCCCCTCGCAGCCGGCGAAGTGCTCATTCGTATCGCGCACTCGACGCTTAACTACAAGGACGCGCTAGCGGTCACGAACCGCGGTCCGGTCGTACGCGCCTGGCCAATGGTCGCGGGTATCGATGGCGCCGGCGAGGTGGTGACATCGACAGATTCTCGCTGGAAAGCGGGAGATATCGTCCTCGTCAACGGATGGGGCCTCGGCGAAACACACTGGGGGTGCCTTGCAGAGAAAGCCCGCCTGAAGGCCGACTGGCTGATTGCGGTACCGCAGGGACTATCAACGGCCGAAAGCATGGCAATCGGGACGGCCGGTTACACGGCGATGCTATCCTGCCTTGCGCTGGAACAGGCCGGCGTCAAGCCGGCCGACGGCGAAGTCCTCGTGACCGGCGCGAGCGGCGGTGTGGGCAGCGTGGCAATCTCGCTATTGAGCAGTTGGGGATTTACGGTCGTGGCATCGACGGGCAAGCCGGAGCAGGCGCATTTTCTGAAGCGTATCGGCGCCGCCGATGTGGTAGATCGGGACTCGCTGTCGGCAGCCGGCAAGCCGTTGCAGAAAGAGCGCTGGGCGGCGGTGGTGGATTCTGTCGGCTCGCATACGCTTGCCAACGCATGCGCACAGACGAAATATGGCGGCGCCGTAACGGCATGTGGTCTCGCGCAAGGCATGGAGTTCCCGGCGAACGTTGCGCCTTTCATTCTGCGCGGTATAAAACTGTTGGGCATCGACTCGGTTATGTGTCCGATCGCTCATCGTCAGATAGCGTGGAATCGGCTCGCTGCGGATCTGGATCGAGCAAAGCTCGCCGAACTCACGCACCGAATAGCGTTGCACGACGTGCCGGAGGCAGCCGTGCAAATGATGGATGGAAAGCTGAGCGGTCGCACGGTTGTCGACATTTGCCGTAGCGCATGATGTCGGGCGCTTCCGTTCGGATTTGAAGGTCTGCGACTTCAGGACCGGTGGTGTGCTCTCCCGTGCCGGGATCTGGCGGCACGGGAGCTGTAGCGGGTTTTGCAGTGGAAAGACTACCTCGCCGTCGGCATCGCGAATTCGGCACCTTGCTCGATACTCTCCGGCCAGCGTTGCATGATTGACTTCTGACGCGTATAGAACCGGACGCCTTCTTCTCCATACGCGTGCGTGTCACCGAACAAGCTACGCTTCCAGCCGCCAAATCCGTGCCACGCCATCGGTACCGGAATCGGTACGTTGATGCCAACCATTCCAACCTCAATTCTCCGGCCAAACTCGCGCGCGATGTGTCCATCGCGAGTGTAACAGGCGACGCCATTGCCGAATTCGTGCGCGTTGACCAGGTCGACGGCCTCTGTAAAGTCCTTCGCACGGACGCAGGACAGCACCGGTCCGAAGATTTCCTCTTGATAGATTCGCATCTCCGGCGTGACGTGGTCGAACAACGTGGCACCGGTAAAAAAGCCTTCCTCGTGCCCCGGAACTTTGAGGCCACGTCCATCGACAACCAGCGACGCGCCTTCTTCGACGCCAATCGCGATGTAGTTTTCAATGCGTTCCAGCGCCTGACGTGTGACGATCGGCCCCATCTCGGCGTCGGGCTCCGTGCCGTTCTTTACTATTACGGAGCGTGCTCGATCAGCGAGCCGCGGAATCAGCTTGTCCGCAACGTCGCCTACGAGGACTGCGACCGAGATCGCCATGCACCGTTCACCCGCGGAGCCGTAGCCTGCGCCGACCAAAGCGTCGACGGCTTGATCAATGTCAGCGTCGGGCATCACAACCATGTGATTCTTCGCTCCGCCAAGCGCCTGGATCCGTTTTCCGTGCTTTGCCCCCGTCTCGTAGATGTAGTTGGCAATCGGCGTCGAACCGACGAAACTGATCGCTTTTACGTCAGGATGCTCGAGCAGAGCATCCACGACTATCTTGTCCCCTTGCACGACGTTGAACACTCCGTCAGGCAACCCGGCTTCCTGCAGCAAGCGGGCCATGTAGAGCGACGCTGAGGGATCACGCTCGCTGGGCTTCAGAATGAACGCATTGCCTGCGGCAATCGCGATCGGAAACATCCAGCAAGGAACCATGCACGGAAAGTTGAAAGGCGTGATTCCCGCGACAACGCCGAGCGGTTGCCGGGTCGTCCAGTTGTCGATGTCGGTCGACACCTGTTCCGTATGGTCACCCTTCAGCAATTGCGGAATGCCGCAGGCAAACTCGATCACATCGATGCCCCGTGCCACTTCGCCTTGCGCATCGCTGAACACTTTTCCGTGCTCGGCGGTCATGATCGCTGCCAGTTCGTCCTTGTGCTGGTTCATCAGTTCGAGAAAGCGGCGCATGACGCGCGCGCGACGGATGGGTGGCGTATTACTCCATCCCTGGAACGCCTGTTTCCCCGACGCTACGGCGGCACTTACGTCGGACGCGTCGCCGAGGTGCAGCATGCGTGCCGGAGAACCGGTCGCGGGGTTGAATATCGGCTGCTTTCGAGTGCCTGAGCCAGGCACTCGGCGACCGTTGATGAAGTGAACCACGTCTGCGTCGTCGTTGAAGGGCTGCATTTCATACTCCTTGCTGGGATAGGAAAAGGCTCTAAGGGCCACAAAAATGGGCGATGGGAATAGGGTTCTGCTTCCCGATGCGAAGAGTTGTTGTCGCATCTGAATGACCTTCACTTCGATAGCTCAGATGCGGTTTTTTGAGGGGGAATTCGCTTACCAGAGACCGCGGTAGAGCTCGACCATTTCCGCGACCGAGGGCACGCGTGGGTTATTGCCAGGCGAGCCAGAGGCCAGAGCCTGCTGTGCCATGGTCGGCATTAAGCTGAAGAAGCGCTCGCGGTCGATACCAAATTGTTCGGGCGTCGGCACCTGAAGGTCATCGTTGATCGACCGCAATTCAGCGAGCAACCTGGCGTTGGCGGCCTGCGTACTGTCCTGGCTGTCGGCCACGCCCATGGCACGAGCGCAATCAGCGTAGCGTTCTTCCGCCGCCGGGATCGAGAACGCGGTCACACTGGGCAGCAGCATGGCGTTGGACAGGCCATGGGGAACGTGGAAAAAAGCGCCGATCGGTCGACTCATGCCGTGTACCAGCGCCACGGATGCAGCGGAGAACGCCACACCCGCGAGCGTCGAACCGAGCATCAGGGCTTCGCGGGCGGCTGTATCCTGGCCGGATCGATAGGCTTTACGCAGATTGGGGCCAATCAAGCGCATGGCCGCCAGGGCCTGACTGTCGCTGTACAGGTTGGCTTTCTGGCTGACGTAGGCTTCGATCGCGTGGGTCAGCGCATCAATACCCGTATCGGCGGTGACGCGCGGCGGCAGGCTGAGGGTCAGGTTATAGTCGACCAAGGCTGCCACGGGCATGAAGCCGATGCCCACACAGAGCATTTTTTCGTCGTTCTGCTGGTCAGTGATGATCGTGAAACGGGTCACTTCCGAGCCGGTTCCCGCAGTGGTGGGCACCGCGATAATGGGCAACCCAACTTCGGTAACAATGCGCGGAAATTTATAGTCGCGCATTTCTCCGCCATGCTTGGCAAGAATGCCAATCGCCTTGGCGCTGTCGATCGGACTGCCGCCGCCCAGTGCAATGATACTGTCGTAGTCTCCTGCGCGAGCCTTCTCCACGCCAGCTCGAATCGAGTCAACCGTGGGCTCGGGGACCGTATCAGCGAAAATTTCGGCTGTCATGCCATTGGCGGCGAGATTTTCCTGAATGCGCCCGGCATAGCCCAGCTGCACCATCATCTTGTCGGTGATGATCAGAGGTCGACTGCAGCCGAGAGTCGCCAGAACCGTGGGAACTGTCTCGCTGGCGTTGGCGCCGACCTGGAGGATGCGCGGCAAAATCACATGGTTAGACATATCGAATCCAGTATGAATGTCGGTTAAATATAAAAAGCAATCCGGGATCTAATCATTAATCGAAGTCTTCATCTCGATGCCTGGTCTTTCTGATAATTTAGATAACCAGACATCGATATCTATGCTATTGGGAGCTTCCACATGACTCATCGTCTCGTCTCCCGGACCCGCAGATTTTCTGCAATGCAGGTCATCATTGTCGTAGGTAGCCGTCAGCACTGATCAATCGCGTTTCGGCTGCAAGCTGCCGTGGCGGCGCGCTGAGGTGACTGTCGGGTAGAACGAGGAGCGGGTAAAGCAATAAAAAAGCCGATGATGGGTCCGCTTTACTTATGGCTATGGCCGTCGGGGCGAGGTGGAAGGCTATTTTTGCCCGTCCCCGCCGAACTGAGCGATCTGAAGAAGCAGTTACATTAATCTCGTCCACGTCATGTGAGCGGTCGCCGCGCGCGAGAGCGACCTTCGGCGGGGACATTTGCGCTGATCCGCCCCGCCGCCCTCGATCGATATGACAAGCAGTTCTTCCCCGCTTCGAACACGATGTCGGTCGCGACGTTCGGCTGGTGCGAGCAGGAACGCCTTTCTTGCGTATAGGACTTCAACGCCTGATGCCCTCCAGTGGCGCCACCCAGACTGAGCGTTCGGCGCTGCAATGGCCGTTGCCAAGCCGGATCTTGAGGCGGGTGCCGCGCCTCACAGCGATCTAGCGCTTCTGTCTGAGCAAGTCAAATTGGCGCTGTTGTCTCAGCGAATTCAGTTCGCGCTGCTGCCTCAGCAAATCCAGGTCGCGCTGTTGTTTCAGTAATTGGAGTTGTTCGTTCTGGAGTTCGATCTGTTGCTTCTGCGCTTCCAATTGCGCTCTATAGGCCCCCATGCTTTGGTCAGCCAGCGCTCCCTGAGGGTAAGTCTGCGCGTAGGCGAGGGAACAGCCAGCCGTCAATGTCGCAGCAACGATAAGTGCTTTCATGATGCCCCTCGCACGGATGCTCCTTTGAAATATCTTAGGCCAGAAAGGCCGGGCATCGGCGGGACCGACGTGGCTGTCGGCGTCGTGCCTGGATCCGTGATTGCGTATGTTGAGCGAGCGGCGTGCGTGGCAACGAGAGGCCGGCATCGCCCCGATCCGGCCGCTGGACCCTTGTACACCTCAATGGCAGCTTCCAATGTTCAACGGTCATCCGCGCCTTCATGCCGGCCGACAACGTACAGCGCCATTCCGGCTGGTAGCACGGCGCCGGCGAATGGCCGTTATCGAGCATGATCGGGGTGGAGACCGGCCTCGACCCGGTCAGCTCCGGGCGTTCGCTCTTCGTGACAGCTAACGCCTACCAAAACCGAAACCTGGCGGTAGGTGACCTATGATTGAGCCATCGAGGTGCGGCACTTGCACTCCCTAATCCGAAGGAGCGAGAACCGTGATCAAGGAGGCGACCAGATCCCGCGTTCATCAGGTCACAGAAATCATCGGGCGCGAGCCCCATTCTTTTGGTGGAGCGAGAACAAAATGGGGCCCGCTTCAGGGTCTCTCCCCTGCACGGGCCAAGACCCTGGTCTGCGTATTAACCATGCTCATCTTTGGCTTGGACTACTACTCGCCAGGCGACATCAATCCTGCGGTTTTCTATGTATGTGTAATTGTGGCCCTGGCCTGGACTCGGTCCGCTCGATGGTTGTGGGGCGGTACTGCGGTCACGGCGGTGCTGACGGTGGTCGGTTTTTCTGCGGGAAACACACCGGTAGGGCACCCAAATTTCGACTGGATTGACTGGACTAACCGCTGTATCACCGTCAGCGTGCTAATAGTGACCGCAGGCTTTGTCCACATTGGAGTCGGCCTGAGCAAGAAATTGGAAGCGCGTGAAGCGCTGCTCGCGGAAGTCGCCGCCCGCGAGCGTGCCGAGGCAGCGCTTAGGGACGTGCAGGCGGACTTTGCACATGCCGCGCGCGTCTCGACGCTGGGCGAACTGACCGCCTCAATCGCCCACGAGCTGAAGCAGCCGCTCGCCGCTATCAGCACGAATAACGAAGCTGGTCGAAACTGGATAGACCGGCAAGTGCCCAACATAGAGGAGGCGCTCGAAGCGAGCGCGCGCATCGCAGCCGACGTGCGGCGTTGTGCGGACATCATTGTCCGCATTCGCGAGATGGCGGTCCGGCGAGTGCCCGAGCACAAGCTGGTGTCGCTTGACGAGCTCATCGATGAAGCCCTCGTGTTTCTACGACCTGAAGTCCAGTCACGCGGCGTCACGGTATCGCACCAGTTCGCTTTGGGAGGGTTGAAGGTGCTCGCTGACCGCATTCAGCTCCAACAAGTAATCGTCAACCTCCTCGTCAACGCCATGCAGGCGATGGAGCAAGCGGGAAGCCCGGAGCGCAAGATCACCATCAGGACCACCGTGCGGGATGCCTCCATCGTGTGCTGCGCTATCGAGGACAGCGGGCCCGGCATCGCCCCCGAGCACGTCGACCGCCTCTTCGAGAGCTTCTTCACGACCAAGGAAAACGGCATGGGCTTAGGCTTGCCCATTTGCCGCTCGATCCTCGAATCCCACTACGGGCGCATCGCGGCGGACAACGCGTCCGCCCATGGCGGTGCTCGCTTCTACTTCACGATTCCGGCGGCCACCGCCATCGGCTAAGCGGCCGACGCGGCTTCGGTTCGCGTCGCCCCGATGGAGTACTTCTGTGCGCGCGGCGGTAACTCATTGCGGCGCAGTGTCGCCGTTATCCCGAGCCGACTGCTAGAGTCGCCCCATCGGGAGCTTGTGGAATCGATCGATCAACCGGGCGCTGAGATGTCTCCTGCTCCCGGAAACGAAGAGGTCGCAGATAGGCTCGACGTACGCGGGCCGTTTGGGCGTGCTTCGGTGCTTCGGCGCCGGCAGTTGCGCTCTTTGCGCGCTCGGACAGAGCGCATCGGTACCGTATCCACCCTCGTGATGTCCATGCGATTGATCGATTGATCAACGGACCCAGGTAGGCCGCTTCCTAGGTGGAGCGGCCGTTTGAGTGTCCATTTGTTGGTGCGGGCGAACGGCCGGAGATGGCCGACTATCGCCTGATGCGCCCAGCGTTTGCCACTCCGCAAGTGGCGCTCGACTTTCTCACGCACGGTCGCTGGCGAAAGGTTGGTCTCAGGTAGTTCCGCGGCGCGCGCCACCCTCACGAGTAACCGGCAGCAGGCCGCTGCCGGTTTCAACTACGCTCTCATCCGTCAATTTGCTGAATGCCGGCCAGTCGCCACGCCTGGTTGCCACGTGCGTCGCTGACCATGTTCCAGACTTCCTGGAACGGCTGGGCAGTCGGCGCATCGTCTTCCCGCATTTGACCGTAAAAGCGAACGCTAACCAGCGTTTCATCCGCATTGCGTTCTGTGCCAAGCACTTCCGCATCAAGTTGCGTGACTTCCGTATGACTCACCTGCCGACCCCGAGCTTCGAGATCCCGCTTGATTTGCGCGAACATCTCCGGCGTCGTCAATTCGAACAGGTCACCCTGCTCGTTCCGGTCCCATGCGCCTTGAAGGCGCATGAACAAGGTCTTTGCCGATACAAGAAACGCCGCCTGATCCTGCTCGAGTGGTAGTCCCGTTGTCCTCTCCGTGTCCGCTGCTCCCGTCGAACCCATCGCCGCGTTCGGCCAGCCCCGCAAGTTCGCTTCAGGCCGCGCTTGCGGGATCTGATTCAGAAACCGTGAGCCGTTCGTTTGCTGGTGGTTCACGGGACCGTGTCCATAGGCAAGATCCGGACGACGCCGGTTGGCGATAAAGCGGAATAGCATCACGCCGGCGAAAATCACCGCCCCGATCAGCAACGCATTCGACAGCATCTGCGCCAGCCCTTCGCCCAGGCCAAACGACGACAGTAATGCGGCAATCCCAAGGCCCGCAGCGAGACCCGCCAGCGGGCCCATCCAGCGGTTACCCGCTGCCGCAGCAGGCGCCTGCGCGGCCTGTTGTGCCGGCTGTGCCTGTTGGCTTCGCTGCGCTTGTCCAGACGGCGACGCCGTCTGCGACTGCCGCCCGATGCTTTGACTCCCGCCTACGCGCTTCGCCTCGGCGTCGTTCGACGCCACGGCGCCCAGCGCCAGCAGTCCCGCCAGACCGAGCGCGGCCGTCCCGCGCGTGACTGCACCGGCAGCACGTCGTAATTCGTTGATGATTTGCGTGTACATAAAAACCTCTTTCGATGAGTCGCGAAACTGCCCGCAACGCGCTCCATTTGCGCGCGCAAATACATTACGAACAGTAATATTTTTAGCTACGCAAGCTCGCCGCTGGTTGTGCCTTCGATCCATCAAAAGCGGCGTGAAAACCGTTGCCGTGGATGTAGTGCTCCAGTTGCCGGATGGTGTGTTCCTGCTCGGAAATCAGGTTCTTGATCAGGTCGCCGATCGACACCATTCCTGTCACCTGCCCTGCGCTGATCACAGGCAGATGGCGAATCTGATGTTCTGTCATGATCGCCATGCACTCGTCCGTCGTCTGCTCCGGACTGACATAACGCACCGCCGTCGACATGATGTCGCGCACAGGCGTATTCGTTGACGAGCGTTCCATCAGAACGATCTTCCGGGCGTAATCGCGCTCCGTCACGATGCCGGCTATGCGCCCGTCGTGCGCGGCGATGAGCGCTCCAACCTCCCTGTGAGCCATGATCGATATCGCGTCGTAAACCGAAGCGGATGCCTCGATCGACCACACTGTCCGGGAAGCTTTCGCACGCAGCAATTCTGCAACCGATGCCATATGTCACCTCTGTCAACTGTCATGAAACGCCCGCCGACGCTTCGGGGCGAGGTTTCAATCTAACTGAGCTCATGCCAACATAAAATTCGTATTTTTATTGTTGATACTTCGAGAAAAACGTATCTTTCCGTAATCGGTGGAGGGTTCGTGAATTTCAAGCATCTCTATTACTTCTGGGTCGCGGCTCGCGCGGGCGGCATCGTGCGCGCGGGCGAGCAGTTGCACATCACGCCGCAAACGCTCAGTGGCCAGATCAAGCTTCTCGAAGAGGCGCTGGATAAGAAGCTGTTCAGGAAAACCGGCCGCACGCTCGAACTGACCGATGCCGGGCGCCTCGCGCTCGATTACGCCGACGAGATATTTTCGTTAGGTTCGGAACTCGAAAGCGCTGTGCGGCGCGAAAGCGAAGCCGGTGCGCAAACGCGGTTTCGCGTCGGGATCGCGGATTCGGTCCCCAAGGCGATTGCGTACCGGCTGCTGGAACCCGCGCTGAGCGCGTCGGCGTCGCTGCGCATGATCTGTCACGAAGGCAAACTGCACGCGCTGCTCGCGCAACTGGCCGTGCACCGCCTCGATCTGATCATCGCGGACGCCCCCATTCCCGTCGACGTCAACATCAAGGCGTTCAATCACCGCCTCGGACGTTCGACGCTAAGCTGCTTCGGAACCCAGGCGCTGATTCAAAGCAGCAAAAAACGCTTCCCGATGTCGCTCGACAAGCTGCCTGTGCTACTGCCCGGCACGGAATCCGCCGTGCGGCGCAAGCTGGATCACTGGCTCGCCTCGCACGCCATTTCGCCGCGCATCGTCGGCGAGTTCGACGACGGAGCGATGACCATGGCATTCGGCCGCGAAGGCCGCGGCCTGCTGTTCGCGCCAACCGTGCTCGAAAGCCAGTTGCAGACAGAGCACAACCTGACGATAGTCGGGCAGATCAATTCGATCGTCGAGGAATTTTTTGCAATCTCTATCGAGCGCCACATCAGCCACCCGGCTGTGGCGATGATCATGGACGCGGCGCGTAGCGAACTGTTCAACGTTTAGCGGGGCCGTTTCCGATGTGAACGCGACGTTCGAAAGTCCTCGTGAGAGGACGTGCCGGTGGGTGGCGATGGCCGCACCCGGCCGGATGGCCACGCACTCGCATAAGCACCACGAATTGAGCAGCGGCGATAAATGAATAGGCTCCAGCAAAACGGTGGCGTTGGTATCAGGCGGAATGCCAGCAGGCGGAACCCGACTAAGGCGCCGGCGTCGTCCACGATACAGCTGCGCTGACGATGATCGCAATGCGATAGTTCCATTGGGCCGATCGCGCCTTGCGAGCCGAGAAATGGAACCGTGCAAAGGTCGCCCATCGACCCTTTATGTCATTCGACAACAGCTCTTGCCACCGTCTCTTCCTGAAGTACTGCGGTCGTTCGTTCACTACTTTACCAACGGATGTTGGTGGAAAGCCGGCAGTACGCTGTTTCGCGGGTATTGACTGCAGTCGCACAATCGATCTCGCCTTTATCGCGGCGACGTCCCGGCAATTCGTCGCCGCGTTCGCCGGTTGCAACCGACTGAGGGGCCCGATATGGCAATGCCAGGAAGCGAATTACCCGGCGGCCGCCAAGCTCCGGTAATAGGTAGCGCCCAGCGGTGCGTTGCTATCCGAGCCTTCCAGAACGAATCGAGCGGCATTGTCTTAGGGGCAGTCCGCTAGGCCTTGTCGCGCCTAGAGGCCGCTACCCCGGTAAACGGCATCAAAATCACGGGGACCCCGAGTCGCAATGCGCGCCTGCTGCCTGCGGATGATCGAACGCGCCGCGCGGGCCAGCGCGAGATCGAGTGCGCCGCGCCAGTCTCTTGCGATCGAGGTCACGACGACAGGCGTCGCATCGGGCGTCTGCACCTGCACCTGGCAGCGTTTGTCGAGTCCGCCGCGCGGGCCGTTGATGTCCGACATGCTGACGGTCGCCTTCGAAATCAGCCAGTCCATGCGGCGAAAAACGAACCGGATGCGTTGGCGCGCGAAGCTGCGCAGACGGACGGCTTCACGGTCGCGGGACTTGAACAGGACTTGCATGAGACACCTCCTTCGTGGGTACGGCTCAAGAGTACGGTGAGAAGGCGTCGAGGAAAAAGCAGAAATAACGGAAATGCAGCTTCGGAAAAACCGAACCTTCTTTTTCGTGATCACGAGCGCGCTCACGCATGCGCCGCACTCAACACCTTTTGCGTCGAAGGATGATGCCGCCCGCGCCGCGACACGATTGCGTGTATTTCCTCCTTCACTTCCGGCGAGCGGCCGAGCCAGCGCAAGCCGTGATGCATGGGATCGTTGCGCTCGGCGCCTAACGCCGCGAGCGCAAACACGCCCATGCCGCGCGACGCGAGGCATTGCGGAATTGATCGACATGCGTTTTTTGCACCACGGCGGCCGGCCCGTACCAGTCGATCGGCGAAGCGATCAGGCGCTCGCTGGATAGACGCAGATTCGAGTTGTGCGGCGCGGGCTGGCTGGACAGCACGAGCCGTTGTGCGGCGCGGGCTGGCTGGACAGCACGAGCAGGGCACCGCGGGGAACCCTGTCCGCTTACGCGCCGGCACCCGTCTCATCGAAGAATGAGGTTTTGTCCGTCCCGTTCGCTTTGGCGCGATACATCGCGCTATCGGCCTGGCGCATCAGGGCGTGTACATCAAGACGTTCGTCCGCGCTATTGGTACCGAGCATGCGCACGCCAATGCTGGCCGATACGGCGACGGGATGACCGCCGATCTCTCGAAGCCCATGAAGGATGTCGTGAATACCGTCGGCAATCGCGCGCGCGCCGGCGTCGTCATGCACGTGGCGGGCGAGCACCGCGAACTCGTCGCCTCCCAGGCGGGCAACCGTATCGCCGCGGCGAATGCGTGTCTGCAGACCGTTGGCGAAGCACTGCAACAGTTCATCACCCACCGCATGCCCATAAGCGTCATTGACGTATTTGAAGCCGTCGAGATCGATGAACAGCAAGACAGACTGTCCTTTATCGTCGTCTCGCGCCGCAGTCGCTTTGGCGATCGCCTGCTCGAGGCGAGTGCGGTTGCTGAGTCCTGTCAGAGGGTCCGTCGCAGCCTGCCGTTCGAGCCGATGCACGAGGGCCATCAAGTACACGGAAGTCGCCGCGATGCTGAGCATGATGCCCAATCCCACCGCGAGGTTTTCTCTCCACCACGGCTCGACGTGCATCAAAATCACGACGCCTGCAAGCGCAACTGCACATGAAAGTAGCAACGGCCGCTTGCCGTGGCGGCAACCGGCACCCACAAGGAACCAGAACACGACCCAGAGCAAGGGCAGCGCCACGCGCCCGCCGAGCGCCAAGGCAGTCATGACAAGCGCCTGGTCTGCAATGGTGGTGACCGTCAATCGAAGGCGCGGCCGAACTGTCGCGGCGGTCGCGGCTACGTATGTCGCCACGCCGAATACAACGTATGCGAAAACCACGCCCAGAGTGTCATACGCGGCGGCCGTGCGTTGGAGCGCGGCGACGGCGATATAGCCGATCAACACGACCGTGCCCAGGCATATCCGGAGGAGCGCCTGCTCCTTCTCAGGTCGTCCGCGAAAGACACCTAGAAACGTTTGCTCATGCCAACGCTGCGCGCCCGGCCGCTCCATGCCGTGTACCCCGTCAATATTGTCTTTTGCAGAGCGGGCATTCTATCGCTTTTGCCGGCGACCAATGCTTCTTGCCGCTCTCTCCGTCTACTCACAGGCCCGGCTTAATGCAGTAGCAAGGCGGCTCAATGAACGCCCTCGGAAAACACTAAACTTCGACGCACCAGCTGAGCGATTTCATCAAACTGTTGCATCGACCGGTTGAATCCGCAAGCCAGAACGGCCGAAAGATCGATGAAAGCAAGAGGGCGACTTTCCGGCGAAGACGCTTTGAAGGGGGCAAACTAGGATGCTTTCCGGCAACGCCTCGCTCGGCGACACACGCCTCGCAGACGAGGCCGCAACCGGTTCTGCCCCCCCCAACCGAGGAGTTCCACGATGCCAGCTCATTCGCTCAACTTAAACGATCGTGTCGCCTTGGTGACCGGCGGCTCGCGCGGAATCGGACGCGCCATTTCGATCGCGCTTGCCTCAGCCGGCGCAGCAGTCGCCGTCAACTATCGGCAACGCGAGAACGACGCGGCCGACGTCGTCGCGGAAATCGAACGCGCCGGAGGCCGCGCGATAGCGGTATGCGCCGACGTATCGGTCGGAGACGACGTCGAAGCGATGATCGTCGAGGTGGAAAACCGCCTCGGCCTGATCGACGTGCTCGTGAACAACGCGGGCACCGCGACGATCGTCGACATCGATGATCTTGTGGAAGCGGAGTTCGATCGAACGCTCGCCGTCAATCTGAAATCGGCGTTTCTCTGCACGCAGGCAGTGCTGCCCGGCATGCGCGCGAGGCGCTGGGGCCGCATCGTCAACGTCTCGTCGGCCGCCGCCCGCGGCCCCGGCTTGGTTGGCGTTCACTACAACGCATCGAAAGCCGGGCTCGAAGGCTTGACGCGCGGCTATGCTGCACGGCTCGCCCGCGAAGGGATCACCGTCAACGCCGTTGCACCGGGACCGATCGACACCGAAATGGCTGGACCGCTTAAGGCGTCCAACGTCGCAGAAAGGCTGCCCGTCGGGCGCTTGGGCGAAGCGAGCGAGGTCGCGGAGGTCGTGCTGATGGTCGTCGGCAACGCATTCATCACGGGCCAAACGATCCCCGTCAACGGAGGCGCAAGCTTCATATAGATCCTTGGCCGCATCGCGCGCGGGCAAGATCCGATATGGGCACCGCTTGGACCACGCAGCCGCAAACGGTCCAGTTTGAGGATGCGTTTAAAGCAGGTTGCTTGAAGTGACGCGACAACTGCGTTGACAGCCGCCGGTCCGCTGATAGTCAATGAAATATCAGCGGACCCACGGGCAATGGAGCGACTACGACTCCGCTTTCCCGGTATGCCGACGAAGAATGCTGGCGAGCAGTGCGCCGACCCCAAACTCCCAGGGCGCAATGCGATGCGAATGGTTGACCGTGTTGATGAGCGCACCGAATCGCGGGCTCGATATCGTCACCGTATCGCCGATCTGATGCGTGAATCCTTGCCCTGGCACGCTACGATCCGCGGTCGGTGCAAACAACGTCCCGAGATAAAGCATCATTCCGTCCGGGTATTGATGGTGAGAGCCCATCGCTTGCGCAACGAGTTCTGTCGGGTCCCGGCTGATGCGTTTCATGGAGCTCGCCCCTGTCAGAACATATCCATCTGTTCCTTCTACGCGTAGCGAAAGCTCCGCAGCCCGAACATCATCGAGACCGAATCTACTGTCGAAGAGGCGAATGAACGGGCCAATCGAAGCTGACGCGTTGTTGTCCTTCGCCTTACCGAGCAGCAGCGCACTCCGGCCTTCGAAATCCCGGAGATTGACGTCGTTCCCAAGCGCGGCGCCGACGATTTCCGCCCGGCTGGTCACCGCCAGCACGATTTCAGGCTCCGGGTTATTCCACTGCGAATTTTCATGAATTCCGATTTCGCTGCCGGTACCGACAACGGACATGGGCTGCGCTTTCGTGAAAATTTCCGCATCGGGACCGATGCCGACTTCCAGATACTGCGACCACATTCCTTCCTGAATAAGTACGTGGCGCACCGCTTCGGCTTCGGCAGACCCCGGGCGAACGCTTGCGAGCCGATCGCCCAGTACTGACATGACACGCGCGCGCACTTCGTCGGCCCGGCTCGCGTCGCCTCCCGAGCGCTCCTCGATCACCCGCTCCAGAAGGCTTTCGACGAACGTCACACCGCTCGCCTTGACCGCCTGAAGGTCACATGGCGCGATGAGCCAAGGAGTCGACGGATCGCGCCGATCGAAGGCGGAATTGGCAAGAACGAGGTCCAGTGTCGCAAGTCTCGGCAGGTTCGCAGCGGCCTCCTTCAGCCGAAGGCCGATTCCTGGCTGCTCAAGCAGCGTGCTGGTCGTCAGCGCGAACGACGACACATCCACCAGTTCGCCACCGATAACGGCAACAGGACACGGCGCGCCGATATCGGGGCACCACGCGCGCCCCACGAGCACCCCCTGCTCCAGATCGTCAGGCAACGCGGATCGGTCATTCAATGGCATCTAATCTTTTTCCAACCTGGTATGGGTTATTGCTGAGCATCAGTGCGGTGCACGCTCTACTTGTGCCGGACAACAGCGGCTCACATGATTGCGCTGATTTGCCAAGGCACGAATTCGTTTTGCCCGTAACCGTGCTGCTCGCTACGAGAGCGTTTCCCGGAGGCCACGTCGAGCAGCAGTTGGAACAGCACTGCGCCAAGTTGCTCGATCGTTGTGCTGCCTTCCAGCACTTCTCCGCAGTTCAGGTCCATATCGTCGGACTGACGTTGCCACAGCGCGGTGTTTGTCGCGAGCTTTACCGATGGCGAGGGCGCGCAGCCGTAAGCCGAACCGCGTCCCGTCGTAAAGCAGATCAGGTTCGCACCGCCGGCAACCTGGCCGGTCGCCGACACCGGATCGTAGCCAGGCGTGTCCATGAACACGAGACCGCGCGCCTTAACCGGCTGAGCGTATTCGTACACCTCGACCAGGTTCGTGGAGCCTGCCTTTGCGATGCCGCCCAACGATTTCTCGAGGACGGTCGTCAAACCGCCGGCCTTATTGCCCGCCGACGGATTGTTGTTGATCTGCGCCCCTTGCCGCTGCGCGTATGCTTCCCACCACCTGATGCGATCGACCAGTTTCTGTCCCACTTGGGGCGTTACCGCGCGGCGGGTCAATAAGTGCTCGGCGCCATAAATCTCCGGCGTCTCCGAGAGAATCGCGGTACCGCCGCGCCGCACGAGCAAATCGACGGCTGCACCCAGCACAGGATTGGCCGTGACGCCCGAATATCCGTCCGACCCACCGCATTGAAGGCCAATGGTGAGATGACTTGCCGAAACCGTTTCCCGCTTAACGTCATTCGCGTCGGGCAACATCTGCCGAACCAGTTCGATACCTTTTGCAATAGTCAGGGTCGTGCCACCGGTGTCCTGAATCGTGAAGGTTCGCAAGCGGTCGTGTTCCCTGAGCCCCTGGGTTTCGAGCAGCCGCGAAATCTGATTCGTTTCACAGCCCAGGCCGATAACCAGCACGCCCGCGAAGTTGGGATGGCACGCATAGCCGCCAAGTGTGCGCTGGAGGATCGCGAGGCCGTCGCCTTCGGAGTCAATAGCGCAACCCGAACCATGGGTGAGCGCGACGACGCCATCGACGTTCGGAAACGCGGCCAACGCTTCAGGATGAATGTCACGGCGGAAATAGTCGGAAATGGCTCGCGCGACCGTGGCGGAGCAGTTCACCGAGGTAAGGATGCCGATGTAATTGCGCGTTGCCACACGGCCGTCTTCACGCACAATGCCGCGAAATGTCGCTGATTCAGTTGACGGGACAGTGGCACGTACGCCCTGACTGAATGCGTAGTCACGGGCGAATTCGCCCATCGCGAGATTATGGGTGTGAACGTGCTGCCCCGCGCGGATCGGCTGACTCGCAAAGCCCATGATCTGGCCATAACGGTGCACCGCTTCACCTTCACCGACGTCGCGTGTCGCCACTTTGTGACCGGGCGGGATCAATCCCGAGACCGTCACCGCTTCCTCATCCAGCACCGTGCCGGACATGAGCTGATCGAGGGCGATGACGACATCGTCAGCGGGATTGAGTCGAATGACGCGAACCGGTCTGACCGCGGTCGATGCGACGGACTTGCTCGCAACAGGGGACGACATGGAACTACTCCTTCGTTTCTCAATGCGTAACGACAGTTTCAGGGCCGGCTGCGCGGCGTCGCGTGACGCGGGTTGCAGCCGTGTTCAAACGACGTTTCAGCCAGCGCTCCACGGCGTCTTGCAGCGCGTGTACTCGAGTTGATAGAGCGTGGAGTCCGGCGCAACCGCAGCGGCCCCTGGCAAAGCAGTGAGCCCGGCAAGGAAAGCGTCCACTGTTGTGCGGACATAGTCGGCACGGCATCCTTCGATCATCACGATCCATGTCGGCACCTGGGTGCCTTCCGAACGCGCCTTCTTCTCAGCAGTTTCGACCTTGCTGACGGCCTCATCGGCCAGACACAGGTGCACGCCCGTGGTCCCGGGCCGGTCGGCGAGCGGCGGCAAGACCCGTTGACGCAATCCCTTCACGACATCGGCCCGCGCCGCGGAAGGCACGTCGAAGCGCACCGTCATGAGACTGGCGCCCTGGCCCACACCGTCGGAATACGCCACATGGCAGATCGAGCGGGCCACGCTGCGAAACGAGGCGACGACCTGCTTCGTCCACGGCGTCGGCGAATTGAGCCGAAGCAGGTAGTCCTGCGCGCCGAGCACCTCCACGGTGTCGGCTTCATACAGATTGAAGTACTCGGGGCCCGCATCCAGCGCAATGTAGCGCCGCCCGCGCCTGAACCCCGGAATTCCGGCGCGTTCCGGCATGTGCTCGCGGTTGTGCCACTCGTAGAATTCATCCTTCGCTTCCGGCAGCAGGTCATGCCAGATTGCGACGACGCCCGTTCCAGCAAGGCTCATATCTCCTCCTTCTACAGATCGAATCGTTTTATCGTGCCAACGGATATTCGCCACGGCCCCATGCCGTGCCAAGCGAATCCGCATACCGCACGACCTTCTGGCTCTGCTCGCCGAGTCTGCTGCCGCCGAGGGTCATGGTGTCGCCCGCTTTCAGAAAGACGGGCGGCTTCTGACCGAGGCCGACACCGGGAGGCGTCCCGGTAATAATGACGTCGCCAGCCATCAGTGGCATGAAGCGGCTGAGATACGCCACGATATGCGCGACGTTAAAGATCATCGTGCGTGTGTTGCCTGTCTGACGACGTGTGCCGTTGACGTCGAGCCACAGGTCGAGCACCTGCGGGTCGGGCACTTCATCACGCGTTACGAGCCACGGGCCGAGCGGCGCAAAAGAGAAGCCGCTTTTGCCCTTGGTCCACTGGCCTTCGCGTTCGAGCTGATACGCGCGTTCGGAAACGTCATTGGCAAGGCAGTAACCCGCCACATGATCGAGCGCGGTAGCTTCGTCGATCTGCCAGGCGGGTTTGCCGATCACCACGCCCAGTTCGACCTCCCAATCCAGCTTTTGCGCGTCTGCCGGCAAGATAACCGGATCGTTCGGACCGCTGATCGAACCCGTATGCTTGTTGAACACGACGGGTTCCCGCGGGATCGGCGTATCGGTTTCGGCGGCATGGTCGGTGTAGTTCAGACCAATGCACACGAGGTTACGGACATTGCCGATACAGGGGCCCAGGCGCGTGCCCGCTTCCACGACGGGCAGGCGATTCAGATCGAGTTCGCTCAGCTTCGCAAGAGCCGCAGGCGAAACAGTCGTTCCGTCGATGTCGTCGACGACACCGGTCAGATCGCGGATCACGCCGCTCGAATCGATGACACCGGGATGCTCCTGACCAGGCTGGCCGAAACGGACGAGACGCATTTGAAGACTCCTATCAAGACAAAAAAAGTATCGGCAACGTGCCGAGATCACCGAAGCCGATATGCAACTCACAACCAATCGGCAACTCGAGCACGCCCGCGTAAGAGCCCGTGATCACTGCCTGGCCGGCATGCAATCCAAGGCCGCGGACGCGGAGAAAATTGACGAGCCACACGATCGGCGCGGGCACGCTGCGATCAGGGTGGCAGCCAGCAAAACTGACCGTGTCGTGTCCGGCGCGAGTCACACTGACGGTGAATTCGACCGGGAGATCGGCCGGCGTCGCGCCATCGCGCAACTCAACGCGTGGCCCAATGACAAGACCGGCATTGAACAGACCGTCTGCCAGCAATTCAGGAAACGTCAGCGATTCCGGATGCGCATAGCGACTGCCCAGCAGTTCGAGCGCGAGGTGAACATTCCCGAGAGCGTCGAGCACCTCGGCTTCGCCATACGCTTCGCGCCGTGGCGGCAGATCGCGAGCCAGCAAACAGGCGAGTTCAGGCTCTGCCCTTACCCAGGAATGCCCAGGCATGGCGCGAATGCGGCATTGGGCGCCTCGATGAATGACGGCGTCGTAGATTGGCGCAGCGATAAGTTTGCCCGCCGGCGGCAGCGCACATTTCCACGCGCCAGCCTGCCGGCCGAGCTGATCGCCCACCTGTTGCTGGATCGCAAAACCCTCGTCCAGATTCGCGGGCCGCAGCTCGATGGGAAGGCGCTCCACGAGCGTGCCTTGCCGGCGCGCCGCGACGAGGACACGTGCTGCCTGCTCATCCAACGCGGTGAGTCGCTCGAGAGCCTGATCTGCGCCCGGCGCGTTCATGCCGCCTCACTCACATGCGCACCGACGCTCTGGCGCGGCCATACGGCACCCAGCTTCGCGGACGCTTGCTGCAATAGCGCGTAAAAGGCCTCGTAACGCTCCGGCTGAAGCCGTGTGACCGGCCCGGCAATGCTCATGGTGCCGACCACCGCACCGTCAGGCAGCGCACGCACCAGCACCGCCAATGCGACGACACCCGGCTCGGCCTCTTCGACGACAAGGCCATAGCCACGCTGCCTGGTCCGCTCCAACTCCGGAATCAGCTGCTCGACGCTGGTAATGGCCTTCGGCGTCCATGCGCCCGCGGCGGACGCTTTTCCGAGTCCACCACGCAGGGCGTATTCGATCGCCTGGTCGTTCGGCATTCCAGCCAGCCACGCCTTGCCAACCGATGTGGCATGCAAGACGATGGGACTATGCATGGACGGCGAATACATCAGGCCCGGTGCCGCGCCCTGGGACGCTGCCAGCCACGCGAGTGTTCCTTCGTTGACCACCGTCAGCCGGACCAGCTCGCGGCACTGACCCGCGACCTCATCGAGGATCGGCTGCACCAGACCCGGCAGACCAAGCCCATGCAGGTACCGCTGACCGAGCAGGGACAGCTTCAAGGTCAGACGGTACTGGGAGGTCTGTTCATCCTGTTCCGCCCAGCCCTGCTCGCACAGTTGCGCGAGTACGCGATGCGCGGGGCCCTTCTCCAGCCCGAGTTCGGCGGCGATATCGGAGATGCGCATCCAGCGCGCCTCACGTGCGAGCAACTCGATCGCCTGTAGCGACCGGTCAACTGCTCCCTTGACAACTCTCATAATTGACGTAACATGATTCTTAATGGAACGATGTTACAACAATAGACAAACAGCACCGGAAAGTCAATCACGATGGAGACAAGCATGAATCGGAATACCCGGGTTAAGCCTCACGGCAAGCGCCAGTCGAAGATAGCCGCGGCCAGCGGCTGGATCGGCTCGGCGCTGGAGTACTACGACTTCTTCATTTACGCGACTGCGGCGTCGCTGGTGTTCCCGCAGCTCTTCTTTCCGTCTGATAATCCAACGGTCGCCATCATCGCCTCACTGGCAACCTTCGGTGTCGGCTATATCGCCCGCCCGGTGGGCGCCGTCGTCCTCGGCCACTGGGGCGACCGCCACGGCCGCAAGACGGTGCTGCTCCTCTGCATGTTCCTCATGGGCTTTTCAACGATGGCCGTCGGGGTCCTGCCAACCTATAAGCAGGTCGGCATCTGGGCGCCGGTGCTGCTCGTGGTTCTTCGCCTCATCCAGGGCTTCGCGGTGGCCGGGGAGCTCTCCGGCGCCAGTTCAATGATTCTCGAGCACGCACCGTTCGGCCGGCGCGGCTACTTCGCGAGCTTTACCCTCCAGGGGGTGCAGGCCGGACAGCTCATGGCGGCAGCGATCTTCCTGCCTCTCGCGCATTTCATGCCCAGGGACCAGTTCGCCTCCTGGGGCTGGCGGATTCCGTTCCTGCTCAGCATCGTCGTTCTCATCGCGGGCTACGTCATTCGCCGCAAAGTCGATGAGACCCCGGCGTTCGCCGAGGAGCGCGTGCACGGCGAAATTCCCGCTTCGCCAGTCATCGAAGTGCTCCGGCAGAGCTGGGACGATGTCGTGCGCGTGGTCTGCATGGCGCTTACCGCCGTCATCGCCCTTGTCGCCGCGGTCTTCGGCACCGCCTACGCGGTTCAGCCGGCGTACGGCATCGGCTTCCCTCCCGGCATGTATCTGTGGATCCCTGTTCTGGGCAATATCTGCGCAGTGATCCTGATTCCCTTCGTCGGCAACCTCTCAGACAGGATTGGTCGCAGGCCGCCAGTCCTTGTCGGCACCCTCAGCGCCGGACTGCTCTCGTTCGTGTATCTGTACGCTATCAGCATCCATAACGTGTGGCTGGCGATGGTTCTCTCGGTGCTCATGTGGGGCATCGCCTATCAGGGCTTCAACGGCGTATTCCCGAGCCTGTTCTCCGAACTGTTCCACACGCGCGTGCGCGTGTCCGGGATGGCCATTGGACAGAACGTCGGGACGACGCTTTCCGCGCTGCTCCCGGCATTCTTCGTCGCGGTCGCGCCCCCCGGCTCCGCGAATATTCCACTGAAGATCGGAGCCCTGACATTCGGCATCTGTGTCGTGGCCGCGATCGCCGCCTTTACCACGCGCGAGACGTACCGGGTCCGGCTCCACGATCTCGGCGACCGCAACGCGGTTCCGGTACCGAAAGGCGACTACGATCGTCTGCGCGCCGAGATGTTGCGTGAGGCGACCGGAACAGCCGGCTCACAGGATCTGACGAACCAACTGCGCTCGTAGCCGAAAGCAAGGGCCATATCGGCAGCGACCGCCCGGCGCAACTTACGCTGTTCGGACGAGCCGGGCAGGAACACGCGGCTGCGGCACTCGCCAATATCTGATGCCACACAGGAGAAAGACACATGCACAACCAAGGTACGCCACGTTACGATGGCCCGCGCGAACTCGCGCAATCCCTGACTCCGTTCGCACGTGTGAGCGCATCCGCAGCGGTCTGGAACAAGGAAGGGCTGCGCGCGGACTCCGAGTATCGCGACCTCGGACTCGCCGCGGTGACCAACGGTCGCATCGGCGCCAAGCACATTCGCGCACTGACCCCGTTCACCGATGCCACGGGCTGGCATTGGCACGACATGACTGCGCACTATCTGTATGTGCTGCGCGGATCGGTGACGTTCCGTTTCGCCGGCGTCGAGGGCGATGTGACTCTCAACGCCGGGGACGACCTCTCGCAACCCGCCGGCGTTCCGCACAATGTGATCTGGCGCTCCGATGACCTTGAAGTCATCGAGATTAACGAGCCCGCTGTCTACGGAACATGGGATCTCGCCGAAGCCCCGGCACCCTGGAAGTGAGCAGTAAGCTATGACTGCACCTTCCGTCAACATCGGACATGAGGCCGCAATGCATCCACATATCACGGGAAGAACGCGACTTTACGGGTTAGTGGGCGATCCGCTGACGGCAGCCAAGTCGCCGCAACTGCTGAACCAGCTTTTTATCGAACAGCGCGCGGACGCGGTCTGCGTTCCGTTTTGGGTCAAGGCGGAAGACCTGTCCGCATTCGTCGCCGGCGCACGAGCGTTACGCAATCTTTCCGGCCTGCTGGTCACAATGCCTCATAAGCAACGGATGCTGGATTTTGTCGACGAACTCCATCCCACTGCTTCCAGGGTCGGCGCACTCAACGTGATACGTTGCAACGAAGATGGACGCTGGGTCGGCGCCATATTCGATGGCGTGGGCTGTGTGCTTGGCATGCAATGGGAAGGCAATCATCCGGCGAATAAGTCCGTTCTTCTCGTCGGTGCCGGAGGCGCGGGCAGGGCTATCGCATTTGCAGTCGCGGCGGCGGGCGCCCGAACGTTAACCATATCCGACGTCGACGAGCAGCGGGCTGGCGAGCTCGCGGAATCCGTTGCTGCCGAAACCGGTTGCATCACGCATTCCGGACCTCCCGACCCGCACGGTTTCGAAGTCGTGATCAATGCCACACCGCTCGGCATGAACGCGAATGACGCCATGCCGGTAAATCCCGAGCGGCTCGCACCCGGCACCATCGTCGTAGACATCATCAATGCGCCAGAGCCGACGCAGCTTCGCCGCGCCGCGCATGCGCGCGGCTGTCGTACCCAGGACGGGGGGCCGATGCATGAAGGGCAGGCAGCGCATGCCCTACGCTTCCTTGGGTTCGATTACCACCCTGCTGGCAGGTCAGCACCAGACGACGGCGTGCTTTTCGCGCCTGCAACGAACGCAAGTCGTTAATGCGCTAACGCCTCTGGGAAAGCGCCCGGAATCGACAGTTTTACCAGTTTGAATGGAGGGAAGATGCGATGAACAGTTTCAACGTTTCCACATTGGTATGTGCGGCCAGCTTTAATGCGCGCATCGCGCAAGCACGGAGTCGATTCGTCGACGGTGCGAAGGGAGAACACGCATGAAAGTCGCATTGCTGGAGGCCAGCCATTGGCATGTCCCACTCTATCTCGATGCGCTCGAGGCGCCCGGTATCCAGGTGGTAGCCGTTTCAGATGCGGAGCAAGTAAAAGGACAGGCAATTGCCGCGCGCTTTGGGAGCACGTTGTACTCGTCGGCGTATGAGTTGCTCGAGCGCGAGGATGTCGATTTCGCGTTTGTGTTTGGGCGGCATTCCGAAATGCCGACGCTCGCGGAGGCGGTGATCGAACGAAAAATTCCGTTCGCGCTGGAGAAACCCTGCGGCGTAAACATGTCGCAGGTCACGCGGCTGCGCAAACTGACCGAGGAAGCCAATCTTTATTGCGCCGTACCGTTGATCTTCCGGATGAGCGAGTTGCTCGGCGCACTGGAAGATGCGGAGGATTGCATACCGTCGGACTTTAACTACATGTCTTTCCGTTTCATTGTAGGTGCGCCTGGTCGTTACGAAGCTGCAGGCGCAGGTTGGGCACTCGATCCTGTGTTTTCCGGAGGCGGATCCACGATCAATGTCGCAACCCACTTCATCGATCTCTTCAGATTACTGACCGGCAAAGAAGTCGCGCGAGTCTCCGCCACCATGAACTCCCGAACGCATCGAGGCGCCGTCGAGGACTACTCGTTGCTGACAATGCAAACCGAAGACGGCGTGATCGGGCTCGTGGAGACCGGATACAGCTTTCCCAGTACTCAAGACGAGCAGCGCGAATTCTCCTTCACCCTTTCATCCGATCGCATGTACGCAAAATCGGGCCCCGACCGGATCGAGATTCGGGACCGGAACAATCTTGCCGCCGGCACTCGCAGTCGCCGTCTCCAGTTAGAGACCGACATTTACTACCCACTGTTCGTCAAGCGAGTGCTTGGTGAATGCCGCACAGGTGCAAGGCCGATCGCGTCCTTGCGCGACGCCGAGGCGATGATGCAGGTCATGGATGCGGCCTACGCTTCTGCTCGGCAGGGGGGTGCGCTTCAGACTCTTGAACCGATTTCCGGGTAATCCAGGCCATCGGATTGCGTCGCACGCCTATGCCGCTAACGAGATGTTGCAATTTGGCCGATTATCCTGCACCGAAGGAAGGCGACTGGATCGCGCGAGACTTCCGTTTCCACACCGGGGAGGTGATGCCGGAGGTGCGGCTACACTACCGAACCATCGGCGACCCGTCCGGCGAGCCGGTCCTGGTCCTGCACGGCACGACGGGCACAGGCGCCAGCATGCTGACGCCCGCGTTCGCGGGAGAGCTGTTCGGGCCCGGACAGCCGCTTGATGCCAACAATTATTTCATCGTCCTCCCGGACGGAATTGGAGCCGGCGGATCGTCCAGGCCGTCGGACGGGCTGCGCATGCGGTTCCCGGCTTACAACTACGACGACATGGTGCTCGCGCAGTACAGGCTCCTGACCGAGGGCCTGGGCATCAGGCACTTGCGCCTGCTGATCGGCAACTCAATGGGCGGCATGCACGCGTGGATCTGGGCGGTGCGATATCCGGACTTCATGGACGCGCTGGTGCCAATGGCTTCGCAACCGACCGAGATGTCCGGCCGCAACTGGATGCTGCGCCGCATGCTCACCGAGATGGTCCGCGACGACCCGGAGTACCTGGATGGCAATTACGCCAGCCCGCCCCGCTCCTTGCGGGACGAATGGAAGCGTCCGCTCCGCAGTCCGAAATGAACTCCGGTGCGATCATTGAATGTCGGCGGCCTTGGGGCCCCAGACTATCGTTCCAGCCGATTCCCGGTTGTAAGTCTGCGAATATGGCTGAACCCTTTTGGCGTTGTCGGTCACGAGTATTGCCCCATTGCATAAGCTGAGCGACGCTTGCCTCGCTGGCGCGCTGTGACGAGAAGGCGTGCTGCCTGCTCATCCAGCGCGGCGAGTCGCCCGACAGCCTGATCTGCGCCCGGCGCGTTCATGCCGCCTCACTCACATCCGCACCGACGCTCTGGCGCGGCCATACGGCACCCAGCTTCGCGGACGCTTGCTGCAATAGCGCGTAAAAGGCCTCGTAACGCTCCGGCTGAAGCCGTGTGACCGGCCCGGCAATGCTCATGGTGCCGACCACCGCACCGTCAGGCAGCGCACGCACCAGCACCGCCAATGCGACGACACCCGGCTCGGCCTCTTCGACGACAAGGCCATAGCCACGCTGCCTGGTCCGCTCCAACTCCGGAATCAGCTGCTCGACGCTGGTAATGGCCTTCGGCGTCCATGCGCCCGCGGCGGACGCTTTTCCGAGTCCACCACGCAGGGCGTATTCGATCGCCTGGTCGTTCGGCATTCCAGCCAGCCACGCCTTGCCAACCGATGTGGCATGCAAGACGATGGGACTATGCATGGACGGCGAATACATCAGGCCCGGTGCCGCGCCCTGGGACGCTGCCAGCCACGCGAGTGTTCCTTCGTTGACCACCGTCAGCCGGACCAGCTCGCGGCACTGACCCGCGACCTCATCGAGGATCGGCTGCACCAGACCCGGCAGACCAAGCCCATGCAGGTACCGCTGACCGAGCAAAGACAGCTTCAAGGTCAGACGGTACTGGGAGGTCTGTTCATCCTGTTCCGCCCAGCCCTGCTCGCACAGTTGCGCGAGTACGCGATGCGCGGGGCCCTTCTCCAGCCCGAGTTCGGCGGCGATATCGGAGATGCGCATCCAGCGCGCCTCACGAGCGAGCAACTCGATCGCCTGTAGCGACCGGTCAACTGCACCCTTGACAACTCTCATAATTGACGCAACATGATTCTTAATGGAACGGTGTTACACACAATAGACAACCAACACCGGAAAGTCAATCAAAACGGAGACGAGTGATGAAACTGAACACCCCGCTTGAGCCCCACGGCAAGCGCCACTCGGAGATGGCGGACCTCGCCGAGCGGCTGATTACCCGCGGCATTCCGTTTCTGATTGAGAAGCCTTGCGGGCTTAATCTCCCGGAGGTCCGCCGGGTCCGGCAACTCTCGGAGAAGCACGGCGTGTACGTCAGTGTTCCCTTCATCATGCGCGCGAGCGATCTGGCTACCCGTCTTTTGCCCGCGAATGGATTTACGCCGGAGGGATTCCGGCATCTCGCGTTCAGGTTCATCGTTGGCCCGATAGCTCGGTAT
The DNA here is from genome assembly GCF_050436525.1 of Paraburkholderia sp. 35.1. Taxonomy (NCBI): domain Bacteria; kingdom Pseudomonadati; phylum Pseudomonadota; class Betaproteobacteria; order Burkholderiales; family Burkholderiaceae; genus Paraburkholderia; species Paraburkholderia sp. 35.1. The sequence continues at coordinate 4,003,408 of NZ_JBNDMJ010000003.1, forward strand.
GAGCGCGGCGGGTGCAGCTGGATGCTGGATAAACGGCACGCAGGTGGAGGGTCCATGTTGAATGTCAGGGGCATTTCATTGACCTGATCTCATCCCTCACAAACAGCCCCATCACCCACGTCTCGGCGCAGATGCGAACGTATCGACATGATGTGACCGTCGAGGAGCAAGCCGTGTTCACGTGCCGAAACGCTGCGGGACAAATCGG